>NZ_JAPDNR010000001.1:974300-3374300 GCF_025989125.1 Chitinophaga nivalis
CTTCCGGGTCACAACCGGATGTTCTGCCTTTAAACTACCAGCACCAGGTATAGGGTTAAACAAACCGGGGCTAACATAAACAACAGTGTCGTGATACATGGCATTCCTGACAATACCCCGCAACGAATAAAGCTGGTATGGTCTGAAATCTTTACTGGTATTGTGATACCAGGCATACACGATATAGTGCTTCCGGTAAAGGAAGCTTTTGGGTAAATGCTTTTCATTTACCTGATGAACAAATTGAACATCGAATAGAGATGCTGTTTGTTCCTGTTTACAGCAGCAGTACTAATTCTACTGGCTGAAAGATGCAGACAGGATTTGATTCCTGACCTGCCGGATTACACCCGGCTGTTCTGCTTTTAAACTACCTGCATCCGGTATAGGGGTTGGCTGGACCGGATTTGAACCGGTAATCCACTGCGTATAAGGCAATTGCATTCACCGTTATGCTACCAGCCATTCAAACAGGGCACAAAAAAAACCGGCCGAAATGAACGACCGGTTTTTAACAGCACATAAGTAACCTTATGTTCGTTTATACCAAAGTCGTACAAATTTTTTTGCGGGCAGCCAACTGGAAAATGATAGCAGCGTATCATGCTCCTGACTAAACCGTATATGATGTATGCGTTTTTGCATTGTTTTTTTTATTTGATGAAATAACAATAAAAAAGCCCCGCAATCTCTTGCGGGGCTTATGTTATAGGAAGTTCGTTGTTTCAACTTATTCTGTAGCATAACATGCCCCGCAACCCAGGAAGTCCTGTATCGGACTAAATGGATTTGTTGTGTGTTTATGTGTTTGACGGAGATACATGTGTTTTTATTTTTAACGATGCAAAGATGGAAATAATTTTTTGTAATCTCCAAATTTTTATGAAAAATATTTTTAACCTGATAAAAATCCGGTCGTAAAAAACGATCTGGACATCCTGTTTTTTTGCGCATCAAAAATTTGCAAAAGAGAGATAATAATGGGTTATGAATGAAGCTTTCTGTTCATTTCTAATAAAAAATTGCATAACAAACGATTAACGATTTAACTGCAATAGCTTTAAATTTTATTGTTCATATTGATAGTCCGGATAACTGATAGATCGTTCTTGTTAATCTTTTTTAATATTCATTTTTGTATGAGCGAAAGTCAGTTATTTTGAAACATGAAAATTATACTATCTAAACCAACGCACGCCGATTGAGTATGGCCATATGGAAACCGAATCTATCCGCCATTACTGTTTACCGGCTTCTGTGATCCTAGGACACAGCGTTAACAGCGACGAATTCCTTTGAGTAACTCAATGTAAATAATTAAGCAGCCAAATGACATCTACACAAAAGAGAAAATATAAAGTACTTTTTGCAGAGGATGATTTGTTCTTTTCCCGTCTGACCGCCCAGCATCTGGAATCAGACGGAGGGTTTGAAGTGCATAGCGTTTATGATGGGGAAAGCGCGTGGGAGCTATTTAAAAAGCAGGAGTTTGATATTTGTTTACTGGATATAGCCATGCCTAAACTGGATGGCATTGAACTGGGACACCGCATCAGAACCATGGATAAATTAGTATATATCTGTTATCTCACCGGATTAAATTCTATGGCTGTAAAGAAAGACATGATGGAAAAAGGAGGAGCGGATGATTATTATATCAAACCATTTCCCAAAGAAGAACTGGTATTAAAACTGAAAGGTTGTATCAACCGGGTATCCCAGAAAAATGAATACCATAGAATCGTTTACAAGATTGGGAATTACACTTTTGACCGTGATAAACTAACGCTGAAAATTGATGGGATTCCCTCCGGTATTTCACATACGGAATCACGTATCCTGCGGATGCTGATTGAACACGCCGGCAGCACCATCAGCCGGGAAAGTATTATGCAGGAAGTATGGGGCCGTGATGTAGGCCGTGTACTGGATGTACACATCGCCCGGTTGCGTAACCGCCTGAACAAAGATCCGCGGGTGATTATTCAGTCCAGGAAGAATGAAGGATATAGTTTGTGGATGCCTGACCGTAATTAAGACCTGATGCAGTAACAGCTACCGATAACCAGCGTGAATAAAATGAATATAATAGTATCGGATAGCTGTTTTATATTTATTTCCTTGTTTGTAACACCGTATTGTTAACCCACGCTAAAAATGAGTAGCATGAGAATCCACAGAACATGGCATCATCCGGATGGATGGGGCACATTCGCCGATTTTGAAATAAGAGGAGATAAAGTATATACTACCATTCATCATCCGCAAGGTACCGGTTCGCTGCCGTGGTTCGAAATCAGCCGGCACCGCATGTATCCTGTCCGCTCCCATCCGCAGGGCAGCAGTTCTTTTCATTGGTTTGAAATAACAGGTAATGTAATCAGGCATACACCTCATCATCCGGATGGCTGGCAGCCGCTCCCCTGGTATCAGATCCGATAAATTATATAGTTAGTAATCCTGCTGATACAATAATAACAGCAACGTGTGTACGTAAAGAAGAAGATGTGTTTACCTGGAAGCTACGGCAATCCATATAACAATCAGCAGGAGAACCCCCAGGTGTGTAAAGCGGTATATCCTGGTATCTGTTTCAGGGCTGTCCTGTGGCCAGGCTACACTGATGATAAACGCAATGAAATGCGTGGGTAGTACCACAATCAGTGGCATGAGCCAGATATAAAAAGAGGATAATGCCCGCAGGACGCTGCCTTGTTTATAGTGCGCATAAATCAGTATCGCAGTAAGATATACGAAATAAACAATCAGCAGTTCGAATATTCTTTTTTTCATAAAAGCCGGGAAAGTCCTTAAGATAAGGCTTTTCCCGGTTATTTTCAATAGGAAGAAAGAAGATCCGGAACAAGGCAGATCCCCTACCTCCTGGTGGTAATAGCGGCCCGGTTTTTAAACCGTATTTGCCTGTTTTAATGTGTCGGTGGCCTGATCTGGTCTGTAGAACAGCCATACAGCACTACTCCGTAGCTGAAGCCACCTTATTGGAAACATAATTTTGCAGGGTACCAATCAATTCATCGGTAAATTCAAATAAGCTATCCAACGACTGCAGGTCTTTTTTGGTTTCTGCTTTATTGGCATCAAACAACCCGATTTGTTTACGATTCGTATTGAAGTAAAGCCTGCAAATAGGTTTCCGGTTATTGTCTTCAAAAAGTATCGCAAAATAGGATTGGGCATCCCGGTAATGTATTTTATGCACAGGTACTATTTTCCGCAGAATAGATCTGACAATGTGATAGCCGTCTAATTCCTCCTGGGTAGTCACTACCTTCGGTTCTTCGGGGGCAATTTCTACTGCCACAGCCGTACTTTGTTGTTCTGCTTCCTCCGTTTTCAGCGCTGTTTTGAGTCGTTCGGTAATCAGGTCATTGATATGTATCTGAAAAGCCTTTTTACTCAATTGGGTAAATTGTTCCAGTACTTTCTGGGTGAGTATGCCGGAGGTATACACCTGCCGGGCAAAGTGTTTCACGAATTCAATACCCGGATTATTCAACTCATTACTGAACAAACTTTTCAACTGATTCAGGTACTTTAATTCACTTGCTGTGGAAACAATCGTGTCTGTATCAAAATAATTTTTGTGGAATTTTTTTAATTCTTCCAGTTGATTGTCTTTGATGTCATTCAGGTCAAAGACAAAAAATGGCTTTTCATCCATTTTGTTGGGTTCATCCAGATCGGTATAGAAGCGGGATTCGAAGCCATTTGTCAGGATGGAGAATTTCGCTTTGGTGGTATGGAAGTACCGGAATAGCTGAGAATTGTGCGGATCCAGGTTGGCCGACCAGTGTTTACATTCAATCAATATGAGTGGCTGACCATCTTTCATAATGGCATAGTCAACTTTCTCCCCCTTTTTAATGCCCAGGTCGGCGATGAACTCCGGCACTACTTCCAGGGGATTAAATACATCATAGCCCAGGGTTTGCAAAAAAGGCATCACAAAAGAATGTTTGGTGGCTTCTTCTGTTTGTACCAGCTCTTTGTGTTTGAGGATTCTCTCCGCCAGTTGTTTGATAAGATCTTTGAAATCCATTGGTAAGTGATTTGTTGTAATAATCAGGGATAGTACATGTCTTGAAATGAAGGAAACGGTTAAAATAAGGCTATCAGCGGACATGCAGGAGCAATGGATAGAATGGATATTACTTGATTAAATGAACAAAATGGCTGAAAAATAGGGAGAAGACTGGAGATAAGAAGGTCGGCCATCGCAAAATAACGCTGGTAAAGGAATAACGGTGTTGCACCTACCCACAACAGCACCAGATCTTATAAGCGTACCCGCTATAAGATCTGGTACTTTTAATAATTATTTTTATAGCAGCTGCCAGACAGATAAATTTATCGTGTTATCATACTACAATCATGCACAGAATTTTGTTTTACAGCAACCCTTACTTGTACCCTGCTGCCTGTAGTTCAAACAGCTCTGCATAGCGGCCTTTTTGGGCCAGCAATTCTTCGTGGCTGCCAATTTCAGCCAGCTGCCCTCTCTCCAATACCAGTATCCGGTTTGCCATCCGTACGGTGGAAAAACGATGCGAAATCAATACCGCTGTTTTATCCTTTGTCAGATCTGCAAAACGGAGGAATACATTATACTCGGCACGGGCATCCAGCGCAGAAGTAGGCTCGTCGAGGATCAGTAACTGGGCTTCTTTCATATAAGCCCTTGCCAGGGCAATCTTCTGCCATTCGCCTCCACTCAGTTCTATACCCTGGTTAAAACGCCGTCCCAGCATCTGTTCATAGCCATCCGTCATTTTTTCGATCAATGGCGCGGCCAGACTTTGCCGTGCAGCATTTTCTATGAGCGGCAGGTTATTGTTTTCCCGGATATTACCTACCGCTATATTCTGGCTTACCGTCATCTGGTAGCGCTGATAATCCTGGAATATAACGCCTACCTGGGTACGTACTTCCTGTATGTCGTATTCCCTTAAGTCCACACCATCCAGCAGAATACGGCCTTCTACCGGATCATACAGGCGTGTCAGCAACTTCACCAGGGTCGTTTTGCCGGCGCCGTTCTCCCCTACCAGCGCCAGCTTTTCGCCGGCATGTAAGGTAAAACTGAGATGACGGATGGCCCATTTGTCGGAATTGAGATATTTGAATCCAACATTTTCGAAAACAAAACCCTCCCGCATAGGCCGCGGAAATGGCCGGGGATGTAGGGTGGCCTTCATCCGTGGTTTGATTTCGAAAAAGTCAAACAGATCGCGCAGGTACATCGCTCCCTGGGTAACACTGGAAAAGCGGATCAGGATACCCTGGAAGGTGGCCCGTAGCTGCCGGAAGGAACCTGCCAGGAAAGCCAGGTCACCGATAGACAGTTTACCATGAACCGTCTCCAGGATGATGATAATATAGGCCGCATAATAACCGGCACTCCCCAGCATGGCAAAAACACTCCCCCACATGGCATGCCGGACTTCCAGCTGCTTTTTGTCTGTATAAAACTTATCGGCAATCACCTTAAAACGACTGATCAGAAAGTGCGAAAGGTCAAATAGCTTTACTTCCTTGGCGGTTTCGTCACTGGCGCCGAGATAACGGATATAATCCAGTTCCCGCCGGTCTGACGTCTGCCCCCAGGCCAGTTTATAATACAGGTCATTAAACCGCGATTCGTTCAGGAAAGCCGGAATAACGGCCAGCAGTAACAGTAATATCAGCCACGGATTGAATAACAACAGGCCGGCAGCCAGAAATCCCATGGTGATAAGGTCCTGTACCTGGCTGAGTGCCTGTGATAATAAGATGGTTCTGCCTACGGTTTGCTGGCGGGCACGTTCCAGTTTATCATAGAATTCAGAATCTTCAAACTGATCGAGATCCAGCGCAGCGGCGTGCTGCATGATCTTTATAGAGGTATGGTTGGCGAAAAGATCTCCCAGCAGGCTATCCAGCATGGAAATCCCCCGGCTCAGGGCATCCGAAATAATGGCCAGGCCAAACTCCAGGGCTACCAGTTCCCACAAATGATTGGCAGATACCTGCGGGCCACCTTTGCTGAGTAATACGACCTCGTCTATAATCAGTTTAGCTATATACAGCAGCAGCAAAGGCATCGCGGATTGGGCAGTGCGTAGCAAGGCATTGGTAAGGGTATAACCAGGACTCGTTTGCCATACCATCCTGAAAAAGGCAGGAAGGTTACGAAGGGCTGCCAGCCGCTCTTTAAAGGTTAACGGGTCTTCTATCCCGGAACGTTTTTTCTTAGGGTTCACAAATGAGCTCATATGGTAATTTACAAAGTTTTGTTATACGCTGTTGCGGGTTAACGGAATGTTGATGGTAAGGCGATGGCCAATGTTCTATAAGTGCCCGTAATTAAATTATATTTGTTGATAGTGCATAAAAAACAGCAGATCATATGTTAGTAGTTATAATAGGATTGGTCATGTTAGCCATACTTGTCATTATTGGAGGCGTCATCGCTATTAATAAGCAGTCCAGACAATGGTCTTCGCGGGAAGACTAATCAGTAGCCCACCACTTTAACGGGTTATCCGCCATCTTTACTGCTATACCGGCCGTTCATCCTATAATTTGAAGCAGCATAGGGGGACCTGTATTCGCGCCGCGTTATCATATCAGATGCCGTAATTATTTTAGAATTTGTTATTGATATGCGCGAAAAAAGGAATGTGCTGACGTACCTGGCTGAAAAGGAGTGGCTGGTCATGAGTTTGTGGTTTGGGCTTGCTTTTCTGGGAGCCATCCTGGAAATATCCCGGGAGAACTATAATAACTTTCTCATATTCAGGAATGTATTCTTTCATGTATTGCACCAGTTGCCGCTATATGCGGCCTATCCGGCAGAATACTATGATGTGAATCACTATGGTCCTGTTTTTAGTTTGATGATAGCGCCATTTGCCGGATTGGATATTAATATCGGCGCTATGTTATGGGCCTTGTCCGGCGCTGCTGCCCTGTATTATGCCATCCGGCAGCTCCCCCTCACCTATCTGCAGCAAAACATCATCCTGTTGTTGTGTGCACAGGAGTTAATGGGTGCCAGCGGCTGGTTCCAGCTGAATCAGTTCATCGGGGCGTTTATTATTTTATCATTTACCAACACCCTCAAGGGGAAAGAGCTGTGGGCCACTTTCTTTATTGTACTGGGTACTTTCACCAAATTATACGGCATTGTAGGCCTGGCCTTTTTCTTTTTCAGCCCCAATCCCCGGCGGTTTATCGGCGGATTGCTGTTATGGGGAGCCGTATTGTTTGTACTGCCAATGGCCATCTCTTCTCCACAGTATATTATTAATTCCTATTACGAGTGGTATGCAGAACTGGTCTATAAAAATGACCTGAATGTAATGGTTTCCACGTTTCAGGATATCTCTGCAGGAGGGTTGATCAGAAGAATATTCCGGATACCGGAGCTGAGTAATAAGGTTATTATCATTCCGGGGATACTGCTGTTTTTATCCCAGTACCTGATGCTGAAATACCGGTATAACTCCCGGTACCGTTTATATCTCCTATGTTCTGTACTGATGTTTCCCGTACTGGTTAGCAGTAGTTCCGAATCCCCCACCTATATCATTGCTATTCCGGCTATCTGTATCTGGTATGTGATGCAACCCGCTGGTAAATGGTATGATATATTTCTGTTTTTCTCCATATTGCTGGTGAGTTTCTCTCATTCCGATGTGGTAACTCCCTGGGTAAGAAAAAACCTGGCGGTGCCATATGCGCTGAAAGCCTTGCCATGCCTGATATTGTGGCTGCGAATCGTATATGAAATCTGGATGAAGAAATTCCTGGTGTACAAACCCGTGCCGGTACCGGTACAGGTGAGCAGGCTGCCCGTCAACCATTCATAAAAAATAGGCAGAAAAAATTGAGAATCAGGCCGTAAATTGCTGGATTAAAGGTTTTTGGTTATGAATTCGCGATTCAAGATTGGTGGCGCCTTTGCGCTGTCTGCACTGCTATTTAACAGCATGGCAGCTACAGCACAGGTAAATCAGCCTACGACTTCAGGTTATGCGGAAGGTAAAACAGCTAACGCAATCAACCTGTATAAGCAACCTCCCGTTGCAGGCTTTGTTGAAAGTAAAACAGTAGCTGCGGTTAATCCGTATATTGGTTCCGGTGGACATGGACACGTATTTGTGGGCGCCAGCGTGCCTTACGGCGCTGTGCAGGTAGGGCCTAACAATATTGTAAAAGGGTGGGACTGGTGCTCCGGATACCACTACTCCGACAGTGTGGTGATTGGTTTTTCCCAGATGCATCTCAGCGGTACCGGTATCGGCGACCTCGGTGATGTGCTCATCATGCCTTATACCGGTAAAGTAAGAACAAACAGGGGTACGCAGGAAGATCCTACTTCCGGATATGCTTCCCGTTATTCACATGCACGCGAAAAATCCCGTCCGGGATATTATGCTGTACACCTGGATGATTACGGTATTCAGGTAGAACTCACCGCCTCTGAAAGAGTAGGTTTTCACAGATATACTTTTCCGAAAGATAAACCGGCAAATATTATCATCGACCTGAAAGAAGGGATCGGATGGGATGCGCCGGTAGAAACATTTATCCGCCAGGTAGATGAATATACCCTGGAAGGTTACCGTTATTCCAAAGGTTGGGCAGAAGACCAGCGTGTATGGTTTGCGATCCGCTCTTCAGTGCCGGTAAAGCAGTTTATGGTATTTGACGGAGATACACAGCAAACCGGCAAATCGGTGAAATCAACTGTGGCCAAAGGCGTTATTTCATTTGATAAATCTCCCGGCCAGGTGATGCTGAAAGTAGGGATCTCTCCGGTGAGCAGCGAAAATGCGTTGGCCAACATCCAGGCCGAAATTCCAGGATGGGACTTTACTAAAACCGTAAATAGCGCGAATGTAAAATGGGATAAAGAACTGGCGAAAGTACAGATCTCCACAAAAGATGAAACAGCCCGCCGGGTATTCTATACAGCGCTGTATCATACCATGGTGGCGCCTGCCCTCTTCAACGACCATGACGGCAGCTACCGCGGTACCGATAAAAAAGTATATGCCAATCCAGGTTTCGACAACTATACCATTTTCTCGCTGTGGGATATCTACCGCTCCTGCGCACCGCTGAGCACTATCCTGCATCCGGAAAAGGTAAACAGTTTTGTCAACTCTATGCTCACCATCCACAAACAGCAGGGCAAACTGCCGGTATGGCCGCTGGTAGGTAGTGAAACCAACTGTATGGTGGGATATCATGCGGTACCTACCATTGCAGACGCTTACCTGAAAGGGTTCACCGGTTTCAATGCGGAAGAAGCGCTGGCAGCGATGAAAGCCTCTTCTACCCGCGATGATCTGGGTGTGAAATACGTAAAGGAACGAGGATATATTCCGGCAGACAAGGAATATGAATCTGTTTCCAAAGCGCTGGAATATGCGATCGATGATTGGAGTATTGCTGCCATGGCTAAGAAAATGGGCCATCAGGAAGACTACGAATACTATAAAAAACGCGCTGGCTACTATAAAAATTATTTCGACAGCACCATCGGTTTTGTACGCCCGCGTATGAGCGATGGCAGCTTTAAAACACCTTATGATCCTTTCTTCTCCAAACACGAAAAAGGTGATTTCACAGAAGGAAATGGCTGGCAATATACCTGGCTGGTGCCGCAGGATGTAGAAGGACTGATCCGCCTGATGGGTGGTGACGAACCGTTTACCCGCAAGCTCGACAGCCTGTTTACTGCCAAAGGATATATGGGTGAGGAAGCATCCAATGATATCTCCGGATTGATAGGCATGTATGCACACGGCAATGAGCCTAGCCATCACGTGACGTATATGTATACATTTGCCGGAAAACAGTGGAAAACTGCGGAGAAGGTAAGACAGGTGATGAAGGAGTTTTACTTCGACAAACCGGAAGGACTGGCGGGTAATGAAGATTGCGGCGCTATGTCATCCTGGTATATATTCTCTTCCCTGGGCTTCTACCCGGTAAATCCTGCCAATGGCGTGTATGTATTGGGCAGCCCGCTGTTTGATAAAGCCACCATTAAATTGGCTGAAGGAAAAACCTTTACGGTACAGGCGTTACGGAATAGTGCCAAAAATATTTATATCCAGGACGTGACCTTTAACGGTAAACCCTATACGAAAAGCTTCATTACCCATGAAGAGCTGGTAAAAGGTGGTACGATGGTCATCCGTATGGGCGATAAACCCAATTACAATTTCGGTAAGCAGGATGCAGACCGGCCTAAAAATGAATTATAATCCGGATAACAATCCTCCGGAAAAAAATATGGGGTATATACAGCTGACTGTATATACCCCGCTTTATTTTACAGCTGTTATATATTTTCTGACAGTACCCGCAATACATCCGGATTTACATCTCCGAAAATAGATACGCCGGCAGCGCCGTTCTGCAACGCCAGTTTTACCGCTGTGCCGAGGTCGGTATAATTGCCTTTAAAATCGGGCAGGAATAAACCGGCATACAAAGGAAACGCTCCATGTAATGCCTTCACCCCTTCTGCTACCGCATCGCCTATCCAGCTGATGTTTTCCCGGTAAAATCCGTGGTAAATCATCGGGCATACGGCATTCAACGGCCAGTTGGTCCAGTCTTGCCGTACAATACGTTTGGCTATTTCCGGTGTCGGGAATACCGCTGCGGAAATCGGTTTTTTATGCTGGCGGGCTACGGCGGCCAGATGATTCACGACATTGGTAATCCGGTCGTAGCGGAACTTCCGCCAGGAAGGACTTTGGTCGGGATGTTCGATCTCCAGCGGATCGATACCGTTTTTAGCCTTATAGGCGCTGCGGCATTGTTCGCAATAACAGAAATCGTATTCCGGTAATTCTTTGGATTGATCAATTCCATATTGACTCCACAGGTTCACTGGAAGTATCACATCGCAGAAACGCACATAATCCAGGTGGATGCCGTCTACGTAGTCCAGCGACAGGTGTTTTTCTACCTGCTGTTCCAGGTATTTTACGACTTCCGGTTTGCTGGGACACAGCCACCGGTAATAGTCTACATAAGGTGGATGATTGGCGCAGGATTCCCCTTTCCGGTTTTTTGCATACCATTCAGGATGGCTGGCCAGTAAATCTTTTTCGCCGCGATTCATGGTCCACATCCAGCGGTGTGCTTTGATGCCATTGGCTTTGGCGGTTTTGAAATGCAGAGGGCTGTCATCTTCAAAAAAGATATCCGTAATACCGGCTTTCCGGTAGGCAGCATATCGTTGCTGCAAGGTAGCGGCGGTATCCGCATGATCCGGATTAATCCATACCCGGTGTTGGGCCTTTGGTTTCCGGCTATCTGAGGGGGCAGGACTGGCGGCTGCTTTCAGTGGCTGCAGCGGATTGGCGAGTGCTAACCCGCCAATACCCAATGATTTGATAAAATGACGTTTGTCCATAAGTGTTATTTTCGGTCACTATAAATTTTTCCTTCGTGATTAATGTACCATACTCCCGGCTGCCGGTTGCTTTTTATCCGGGCATTAAACTGGGAAGAAGTGCCTTCTGTTTCAAGCGTATATACTTCTCCGTTAGTGCCGTTTTGTTTGGCAGTCATTTGTAACAGCTGCAGATTACCGGCATACCGGCCGTGTTGCCGCCGGTATTGCTGTTGGGCATGATAAATTTGCCAGAGGTGTTGCTGGGCGGCAGCGGCAGCAGGTACCTGAAATACAACGGTGTTGCTGCCTGCGGGCTTTTCCGAAAATTGCAGGTAGCCCCAGCGTTCCGGTGCATGCATGTTGATAATACCCTGTGGCGACCATACCCAGTTGTGCTCTGGTTGTTGCTTTTTAACATAGCGGCCATTCCGGATGTGGGTATCCCACTCTACGCGGGAGAAGTTAATCCGCCAGATGCTGTTGTCAGCAGGTCTGGTATCGTCGGTAAAGAAACGCAGGGCGCTGAAAGGAATGGCCATTTCAACGGTCCATTCCTGATCGGTATCTGTCGGATTGTTCAGGGTGCCATTCACGTGAACGGCTGTACGTATTCCTTTGGTATCCCAGTTCAGCATGGCTGCGCCCCCGTTGCGGTAGGGTTTGCCCATGAACAGGTCCATTACGGTATTTAAAGCGTTGATTTCTATCTCGTAGTATTGGTGGGTATCTCCGTCAGGATCTATAAATACTTCAAAGTCGTTGTCCTGAAAAATAATGGTATCATGTTCCCGGAGGGTACCCCATATATGTGGTTCCTGTAAGGTAGCAGCGATGTACAGGTAATGCTGGTCCCACAGCATTTTTACCCGGGTACGCAGAGCGGGCGCGGGTTTGCTGTCGCCTTCAATATCTTTGAAATCTTCACTCCAGTTTGTCTTTTGCCACGCGGCTTCCGTAAGCTGGCCATCTATCTGCATGCTGTCTGCCGTCTGGTAGCAGACATAGTGCCGGGGCGTATCGCGGAACGGGCGAAAAGATTCAGAGAATGTTTGTGCATAGGTGTCCGTTCCTGCAAACAGGAAGGTGCTGAAAGCCAGGCAGATGAAGCCTTTGAAGAAAGTTTGCGATCGTATCATGCCTGTCGGTATCATGAGCTGAAAAATACAAAATACAAATAAAAAATTACGCATTATACAACAGTTGGCAGGGATAGGAATCCGCTGTGTGCTGTTGTATAATGCGTAATACGAAATGAATAATATAATAGCTTACCAGATACGTACCCGAACGCTATCAGCGCGGTACATACCATCTCCCGGTTTCACGCCATACACCTCGTAGAAAGCATCTACGTCGCTGAATGGTCCGTTCACGCGGAATTTGGCCGGAGAATGCACATCCGTCATTACTTTTCTGGCCAGGTCTTCTTTTTTGGTATGACTCAGCCAGCCCAGGGAATAGCCCATGAAATAACGTTGTGCAGGGCTGTAGCCGGCAATTTTCTCTCCTTTTTTGAACTGTTCGGTTTTCTGGAAGGCATCCCAGCCCAGCAGTATACCGCCCAGATCGGCAATGTTTTCACCAAGCGTTGCTTTACCATTGATACGCAGGCTGTCTACCACTACATAATTATCAAACTGTTTTATCATGACAGCAGCACGCTCATTGAATTTCTTTTCATCTTCTTTGGTCCACCAGCTTTTCAGGTTACCTACGGCATCAAACTGACGGCCTTCATCGTCAAAGCCATGGGTGATTTCATGACCAATGGTAGAAGCGCCGGCATAACCGTATACGAGGGCGTCGTCCAGCTCTTCGTCGCGTTTGCCCGGAACGGTAAAGATACCGGCAGGTAACACAATTTCATTGTTGCTGGGGTTATAGTAGGCATTATAGGTTTGTGGCGTCATATCCCATTCTGTGCGGTCTACCGGTTTACCCAGTTTATTCACGGAATACTGGTGCCACCACAGTTGGGCTGCCTGTATGTTGGCTGCGTAGGATTGTTCTTTGATATCCATTGCAGAGAAGTCTTTCCACTTATCAGGATAACCTACTTTCTTGCTGATTTTGGATAATTTATACAGCGCTTTCTGTTTGGTGCTGTCGCTCATCCAGGTCAGGTGCTCTATACGTGTTTTTAAAGCGCCACGGATTTCTTCCACCATGTTTTCATATCTTTTTTTGGCAGTAGCATTGAAGAACTCTTTTACAAAGAGTTGTCCCAAGGCTTCTCCCATGGCAGCTTCTTCGGTATCCAATACGCGTTTCCAGCGTGGCTTTTGTTTTTCCTGTCCTTTCAGGAGTTTACCGTAAAAGGCAAAATCCGTGTTGGCGATGGTATCGCTGAGCATCGCTGCATTGCTGTTCATCAGGCTCCATTTCAGGTAATTTTTCCAGGTGGCCAGTGGTTGTGACGTAATCGCATTGCTCAATGCTGTAAAGAATTCCGGTTGTCCTACGATAACGGTATCTGCAAACTGGGTGATGCCCTGCTGTTTGATAAAGGCATCCCAGTCGATATTGGGCGATAATTTATTCAGCTGCTTTACCGGCATTTTATGATAGTTGGCCTCCGGATCGCGCAGGGCTTCCAGCTTGCGACTGGATTTTGCCAGCAGGGTTTCCAGCTGTATAACATTGGCTGCTGCGGCTTTGGCGGCTTCGCTATCCAGACCTGTAAACTGTAGCATAGCAGCTACGTGTGCAGGATAGGCTTCTCTGATTTTAGTGGTACGTGGGTCGGTATTAAAATAGTAGTCCCGGTTGGGTAAACCCAAACCGCCCTGCATCAGTTGCACGGATATCACTTCACTGTTTTTGGCGTCCTGTCCGATGTAGATGCCACACATTACGCTCGTGCCAATATTCTGTACAGCAGCGAGTTTTAGCAGTTCTGCCGGAGTAGTGGCAGCATCGATGGCTTTTAACTGTGCTTCAATAGGTTTGATACCATCTGCGTTAATGCGTACGGAATCCATACCACTTTTCCAGAAGGCAGCTATTTTACGGGAGGTAGGATCGTTGGGATTTTCCACCGCTTTTTCATTGATGGTACGTAGGCGTTTATACAACTCTTCCTTTACCAGATTGCCAATACCCCACGCGCTGTATTCCGGTGGAATCGGATTGTTTTTGATCCAGCCACCATTGGCATAATCAAAGAAATCCTGGGCCGGGTTAACGGTACTGTCTACCAGGGAGGCAAGGGCGTCGGCTTGGGAAGACGCGGTATCTGCCGTTTTACCGCCTTCGTTGCAGGCCATAAAACAAGCAATGCTGGCGATACCAACGCCATGGAGCATACTTTTTATCATATGTATTAAGCAATTATTTAGTCGGCGGGAAGGTAATTATTTTTCATCATAGCTATTCCGGAAATGGGATGAGCGTAATCTTGATAAATAGATGAAGAAAATCTTTTTTTAATGTATTTTGTAAAAATGTCAATTTGAAAACCATTCCACTTATGATCAACAAATTAACGTCCGGCCGCATTTTGCCGATAGATGCTTTTCGCGGAATTACTATCCTGGTAATGATTTTCGTTAACAGCGTGGCGGGGGTAAGCGGTATCCCCATCTGGATGAAACATATGCCGGCAGATGCCGATGCCATGACTTTTGTAGACGTGGTGTTTCCTGCTTTCCTGTTTATTGTGGGAATGTCCATTCCTTTTGCGATCAATAGCCGCCTGGCCAAAGGCGATACCTGGTGGCAACTACAGCAACACATTATCTGGCGTACCCTGGGGCTGCTGGTACTCGGTGTTTTCATGGTAAATACATCCGGCCTGAATGAAGCCGCCACGGGTATTCCTATGGCATTATGGGCCTTATTGTTTTATGGTAGCGTAATCCTGGTGTGGAATGTTTATACCTTTCAGCAACCCTGGATTTCCTGGTGTTTCAAAGGAGCTGGCATTGCCGGGCTGATTATACTGGGTTGGATTTACAGAGGTGGCGAAGCAGGTACCGACCGGCTGACACCACAGTGGTGGGGCATCCTCGGACTCATTGGTTGGGCCTACCTGTACGCCTGTATTATTTATCAGCTGTTCAAAGGCGTGGCAGGCGGAATCTTCCTGATGATAGCAGCAGCTATCGGATATTACATTTTGTGTCAGCAACCATTTATACAACAAGGTAGCTTTAGCTGGCTGGGTGCACAGGCTGGTAATGCTGCACACACGGCCATTGTATTATGTGGTATGTTGTTGTCTTTATTTTATTTTGATGAAGAACTGGGATTAAAAGGCAGCCGGTTAGTATCCCGTGTTACCGGATACTTTGCCATATTAATGATTACCGGTGCCCTGTTGCGACCCGCTTACAAAATCTCTAAAATCTGGGCAACACCAACCTGGTGCCTGTACTGCGCAGCCATCTGTGTGGCCATCTTTTCCTTTTTATATTTTCTGATTACACTGAAACAGGTAAGCCGCTGGACCGCTTTCTTCCGCCCGGCAGCCTCCAATCCACTGTTGACGTATATGTTGCCGGATATCGTGTTGTACCTGCTGCTGGCCTGTCATATCAGTCTGCCGGAGGTATTGTCGCAAGGCACGCCAGGCATACTTTGGTGTATCTTTTATGCCGTGATCATGTTGGTGCTGGTAAAAGGATTAAACCGTATTGGTATCCGGTTGCAGTTATAAAAAACAATTGAATACGATATCATACTTCTGAGGCCCCTGTTATGCCGGTTTAAACCGGCATAACAGGGGCCTCAGGAAAAAAAGAGAGTGGGTATAAACGTTACCGGGAGCGATTTTAGCTATCTTAGCGCAGGATATCACCCTCAAACAGGGATGGTGATGTTAATATTTTTCATACTACCGGGTATATACCAATGAAGGGTGTCCTGGATTGTCTTTTATCATAGTGAATGCATCAACATGAAAAAGAGGATCAAACAGGACCTTCAAAGAAAAGATAGGCAAACCCGGTATACAACAGCGCTTGCATCATGTCAACAGATACATTTACCCTTAAGTTTGAATATAAAGGCCAGCCACATATACTGGAAGTACATACGGCACATCAGCAGTTTAAAACCGTGTACAAAGTAAATATTGCCGAACATGAAATCGTATATGAGCCAGACGAAGAAGGCTACGTACGGGCGGTATCCAGCAAGCCAATGCACGATCAGCAACGGGATGTGGATGTGGCATTACTACATCATGTGGCGGAATTGATTATTCAGCATATCCAATAAATCGCCGGCGGTTTACTGCGGTGTATCTTTATTCTCTTCTCCCCTTACCTCATCACGGATAGGGCTGGCATCCCAGCCTTTCCCCTCATCCAGCCAGGATTTGATCCGATCGGAAGAAATGAGTTTTTCCATTTCTTCAATCCGTTCTTTCATGGAGTTGACATACTGTTTTTTATCATCGCGCAGCGCCGATAACCCTTTCAGCGAACGTTCATCCTGCCGGAAAAAAGTACGGGCTGCACGTTCGCTGTGATAGGCTCGCTGGCCCAGCATACGCAAGGCATCTACGCCCAGCCGCAGGGAGGTATCCACGGTTTCCCGGTAAATATGCAGCACACCCAGATCCATCAGCTCAAAGGTATCTTCTACCTGTTTGGAGCGCACCAATAATTGGAGGTGTGGAAAGTAACGTTGTGCCATCACGACTATCTCCCGCGTTTGTTCTGTGTTATCGGTAGCAATGATGAGTATTTTGGCATCTTTCGCGCCGGCAGCTGCCAGCAGATCATAGCGGGAGGCATCACCGTAATATACTTTGATACCCAGGTTATGCAGGGCATCCACCCGGTCGGAGTCCATATCCAGGATGGTGGCATGGATCCCGTTGGCACGGAGGAATCGCCCGGTCATGCTGCCAAACCGGCCAAAGCCGGCAATGATAACGGGATTCTTTTCGTTGATTTCATCGGCATCCCGTTCTTCTTTTAACTCCGACATCGTAAAGTGTGGCTGGATGACTTTTTCATACAACAACATAATCAACGGAGTAAGCGCCATACTGATGGCTACCACGGCCGTCATCATACTGGTCATGGATTCACTCATCAGGTGCGTTTGATTGGTAAAAGAAAGCAACACAAACGCAAATTCACCGATATCTGCCAACGCAAAGGCAAACAACAGGTTTTGATCGGTACTGAGTTTGAATATCTTTCCCAATCCCAGCAATACAATGCCTTTGATGGTCATAATACCAACAACCAGCCCCATGATCAGCCAGGGTTGCTGCATAATCAGTTTGAAGTCGATAGAGGCGCCAACAGCGATGAAAAATAAGCCCAGCAATAATCCTTTAAATGGTTCAATATCACTTTCCAGCTCATGCCGGTACTCACTGTTGGCCAGCACAACTCCGCCCAGAAAGGCGCCCAGTGCGGAACTGAGCCCTACGAGGTTCATCAGTACCGCAATGGCTACCACCATCAGCAGGGCGGTGGCGGTAAACAACTCTCTTACCCGGGTGCGCGCAATAACCCGCATCAACGGCCGTACCAGATACCTGCCGGCCACAATGATCACGGCCACAGCACCCAATACAACCAGGGTTTGTCCCCATCCCGGTAAATGATCCCGCAGAGAAGGGGCATGTGGTGCCGCATCTGCTGCGGCCGTACCTGCCAGCAATGGAAAGATCGCCAGCATGGGAATAACGGCAATATCCTGGAAGAGCAATACGGAAAAAGCGCTTTGTCCGGCTGAAGTTTCCATCCACCCTTTTTCATTCAGCGTTTGCAATACAATGGCCGTAGAGGAAAGAGAAAGGATCATACCCAGTGCCAGTGCAGTATTCAGGGGCTGTCCCAGCCAGAGGGCAATGGCTGCAATGGCGGCCGCACTGAGCGTAACCTGCAGCCCTCCCAGCCCAAGAATAGAAGCCCGCAACCGCCATAACAAGGCTGGTTCCAGCTCAATACCAATTAAAAATAACATCATCACCACGCCAAATTCAGCGAAGTGCATGATATCTTCTCCCTCCTTCCCGATAAAACCCAGTAGCGAAGGGCCAATAATAACGCCTGCCAGCAGGTAGCCCAATACAGCGCCCAGTCCCAGTTTTTTGGCGATGGGTACAAATACAATGGCTGCTGCCAGGTATACCATGGACTGAAAAAGTAATGAGTGTTGATCCATATTATTGAAGTTGAGCGGGAAGGTGAAGAATATCCTGCAGGTACTGCAGGCCGGGTAATACAGCCAGATCAAAATGATCCTGGCGCAGTAACGTCAGCGTATCGCGAAACAGCTGCGCCTGTTCCCTGATTTCTGTCAGCTCCATCCGGTGCAATCCATAAATAACATAAGGGGCGGCATATTGCATGTTGCACAGCCGGGCGGTTTGCTGATAGGGTAACAGGAACTGGCGAAGATCATGCTGGTGGATACCTGCCGGTGTATAGGCACTTTCGCCGGCGCCGGTAGAAATGATATTGGTGAAATATTTTCCCTGCAGCGCTTTGCCGGTATGACCATAAGCCCATCCATGCTCCAGCACCAGGTCCTGCCACTGCTTTACAATAGCCGGTGCACTGTACCAGTAAAAAGGATGTTGCATCAGTATAATATCATGTTGTTCCAGTAGCTGTTGTTCACGGGCTACATTGATATCCAGATCGGGATATTGCTCATACAAATCATTAAAAGTGATGCCGGGTATACTTTTAATCGTGCGTAACAGCTGCACATGCAACCTGGATTGCTCCAGATCGGGATGGGCAAAATTGATCAATATGCGGGCCATGAGGTTGATTGATTACGAATCCGGAATTAATTTAAATCATCCTTCTGAATATTCCTGTAATAATAATCTGTATTTATTGAGAATGCTCGACTTGGAGATGAAGCCCACGAGTCTTTTATCCTGCACTACCGGCAGGTTCCAGGCATTGGCGGCGTCAAACTTCTTAATCACCTGGTTGATGTTATCTTTTGGTGAAACAATAGCTGGTGGCGCTTTCATGAGTTGTTTCACGGTAACGGTATCGTATACATCCGGATTAAACATGATAGGCCTGATTTCATCCAGGGTAATGATCCCTTCAAATACCTGCTGCTGATTCACTACTGCAATGATATTCCGGTTGCCGGCTTTCACCAGTTCAATCAGGTCGCGGAGGGTAGCATCGATTGTAATCAGCTGTACATCTTTTTCCACGAGTTCATCCATTTTGAGGAGCAGCAGAATATTTTTGTCGTGCTCCCGTGTAAATACTTTTCCCTCTTTCGCCAGCTGTTTGATTTCGGGAGAGATGGGTGAGAACCATTTAGCCAGCAGGAAAGAAATGGTAGACACAATCATCAGCGGAATAAACAGATCGTAGCCGGAGCTGGATTCTGCTATCAGGAAGATGGCCGTGAGCGGAGCATACATGACACCGGCCATTACGCCCGCCATGCCTACGATTACCAGATTGGTGACCGGAATATCCGTGATGCCCAGCTGCTGACAGAGCATGGCAAAAAAGAAGCCGAGGAACCCACCGGAGAATAAAGAAGGCGCAAAGTTCCCGCCATTACCACCGCTTTGTATGGTAATGGAAGCCGCAAAGGCTTTCAGTAAACAAACGCATCCCGTAAATATCAATATCATCCAGCTTTGGATGGGCAGGTACCGGAAAAAGCTGTTCTGTAAAATCGTTTCACCCTGACCGTTAGCCAGCGACTTTACACTGGTATAACCTTCTCCGAACAACGGCGGTAAAGCCACACAAAGCGCAGATACCAGTAAACCCCCCAGCATGGCTCTACGCAGGGCGCTCCATTTCAGGCGGTGGAAAAAGTGTTCCACCTTTTGTGAGATCACCACATAATAACGGGCATAAAGTCCGCTCAGAAGGCCCAGCACCAGGTAAAAAGGCAGGTTATGATAGTTGAAGGCAGTACGGGATTCAAAGTGAAACAATACTTCTTCCTGCAAGATGATTTTAGATAAGAGACTGCCGCAAACCGCTGCTACAATCAGGGGCATGAAGTCGGAAAACACGACGCCGGTCAGTAGTATTTCAAAGGCAAACATCATCCCGGCGATGGGCGCATTGAAGGCTGCCGCAATACCGGCAGTGGCGCCGGCGGCCAGTAGCAAGGTTCTTTCTTTATAGCCCAGGTGGTAGGTACGGGCATAGTTAGACCCGAGTGCAGCACCGGTAACAGCAATAGGGCTTTCCAGTCCGGCAGAACCACCTAACCCCACGGTAATGGCGCTTTGCAGCACCTGCGAATACATTTTTACAGGAGGTATCAGGCTGGAGTTGAGCGCAATTTCATGCAGAATGGCAGGTATGCCTTTACGGGCCTGGCCTTTGAAAAACCATACTACCATGAGCGTAGTTAACACAATACCCAGAAAAGGGAATACCAGATAAAAAACAACCTGGGTGCTGAAGTGTACTTTGTAGGTAATAAAATAGTGGATGTAGTGGACCAGCATTTTCAGGACAACACCGGCAATACCTGCGGCGCAGCCTACAATAATACCAGACAGCAACAGGAACTGATTCCTGTTCATTTTGCTGTGGAGCCAATGAATAACCAGTTCATAGCTCCTGACCTTCTTCATGCTGTATTGCTCAAAGTCACGTTTGAATCTGAAAAAGCTATGATATTTCCGGATGCGGTTAAATTGGCTCATGCCGCAAATTTAGGGATCAGAGCTCAATCAGTGCATAAACTTTATCATTCATATAGGGGCCGCCGGGGTGACGGGCCGTATAATCGAGGTTAATCCAGTACTCGCCTTTCAGCTCGTGATAGTATATTTCTCTCACCACAGGCCTGGGGAAAAGTGTGATGATGGCCTGTTTCATGACTTCAAATTCATCTTCGTTGCCACAATATAGTTCGGGATACGCGTGTCCTTTGATCAGTACGATGCGGCAGCGTGCGCCAATAGATTGCAGGCAGGAAGTCATTAAAATGGAATGGTCGTCGCAGTCGCCGCCCAAACCGTTTTGGATGGTTTCCTGTGGTGTGGCAAAGTATTCATCCCTGCGGGAATCCAGCACATATTTAAAACGACTGTTGATAAAACGGAAGAGCGAGAGGAAGCGCGTTACCTTACCATATTTATAAAAGTATTCATCGTAGTAGTCCAGCGAATGTTTAACGGAAAAGTTGCGTACCACCGAATCCCGGTAGTTGATTTTTTCCCGCATGCCTCTCACGGTTTTATCGCGATAGCTTTCCACCCTTTTGGGGTACAAGCTGAGGATGTCCAGTTGTTTGCTGTCTTTCGCGCCCCAGTTGCCCTGCACCATTCCTTTATAGTCGTTGATAACGTTGGAGAAGGTATAGCGATGGGTATACCGGTTAATCAGCAACAGGCCACATACCAGGAGGAAGGCCGGAATGATGAGGGGCCGGAATACCCAGCGGAGTATAAATACAAGCAGACAGCTGACAACAACCGACAACACCAGGTCTATATGCCAGCCGTTTGCTACCAGAGGTGGTACAAAGCGGTTGATATAAGGCGCCAGTGGCAAGAGTGTCAGGAGGCTCAGTATATTGAGCAGTAATTTCTGTGTTGCAGTATACCTGCTTTCATCGATGGCCATTATGCTATGCAATAAAGCAAAATTATGCCATAATTACCGCGCAAAATTAGAAACAGCCTGTTTAAAAGAGGTACTTTTTCTGATCAGCTCAATTTGCTGGAGGGTATCATTTTTCTGTTTCTCCATTTGCAGTTGCTGGTAAATTTTTTGCAGCAAACCGAAATTCATAAGAGCCAGTATCTTGAAATCCAGCTTCTGAGCGGCTTCTACGGCTGTTTCGGCAATACGGATCGCTTTATTGAACTCGTGTTCATTAAAGTATACGCTGGCATACAGCATTTTTTGTAATGATTCCAGGTATTTCCCGCCGAAATAATCCGAAGAATATTTTTTGAGGATCTGGTCTGTATGCCGGCAAATCCGTTCCGCCGATTTGGTGTTGCCCAATCCGAGGAAGGCCTGCGCCTGCCAGCAGAGTAACATCAGCCGGAAGGAATCGGTTTTCCTGTGTGGCAGCGAAGGATAGGTTTCAAAGAGACGTTGGGTGAAGTGGAGCAGATGGTTATTATCTCCCAGCAGTATAAATACAGTACCCATATTCCGGAATACAATTTCCTGTGGCACCGATATATTTTTGTTGCCGGTGGTATTCCAGTAGTAAGGATAGCTATATATTTTCTCCCGGATGTTTTCATTGATGATACCAAATTTGAGGAATTCATAAATGAATAACAGGATTTCATAGGGAGATACCCACAGATCTGTAACCGTTTCATCTGCCGGATATAGCTTTTTGATGTTGTTCAGTTCCAGTTCACATTGTTCCGCATCCAGCTGTAGCAGCGCCATGGTGAAGAGCATGCTGCGTATTTTGAGCTTGTCGTGTGTCGCTTCCGCCAATCCGAGGAGGGCGGTGAGCACTTTCCGTTTCCGGAACTGAATGAATTCATCATTAATAATACTGCTGATCAGGTTTTTCCGGAAGAAGCCTGGCGGGAAGATGGATTTCAGTTCTCCTTTGTTGTTGCCTTCGTGTTGATAGTGCAATACGAGGTATTCCAGGAGATGTGATTTTTCGATATTGGCCAACGGCAGATGCAGCATTTTAATGATGCTTTCCGTTTGTGCGTGGGTGATAGCATAGCGCAACAGCCATCTGAATACGCCGATCCGGTAAGGGGATTGCGGCAGATGGGTGAGTATATCCAGGAGCACCTGTTCTGTGATTTCCTGGTTGCTGCTATTGAGGTAGTGCATAGCCACAAAGTATTCCAGCAGGAACGTGTGGGCAAAGCGCACTTTTACATGGAACATGATTTCCTGGCTGAGATTTTCTTCTACCAGGATATTATCTGCCAGTAACTCTTTATAGGCCGGAAAAAGTTCAGCGTTCTGATTGAGCAGTAGTTTTTTGTCGGTATAGATACCGGTTCTACCCATATCCAGTAATGCCAGTAATTTTTCTATGATTTTTATTTTGAAGGCATTGCTGGGAGAATTGAATACCCGGTTTTGAATAAAGCGGGATACAATTTCGAAGAGACTGAGGTGTTCATCCACAAAAGTCTGATCCGGTCCGCTGTTGAGCTGACAGAATAGCTGCAGATAATAAGGATGCCGCAGTTTTTGCAGGAAGCTTTCGGAGAAGAGCCGTACAGTAGCCGGGTCAAACTGTTGGTTATACAGAATGGACTTGACTTCCTGTTCCGTGAGTTGTGGTATGTTGATGTTTGTTTCTTCGTCCATTTCTGCACCCAGGTACCAGTAACGCCGGAAGGCAGGGTATTGCTGCGATTGCTGGAATATTTCAGACCAGGTACTGCTGCGGATAGAGAGGATGACTTTTACCCACGGATACAGATCGTTGGAATAAACGAAATCTTCCAGTTTGGAGTAGAGCATGCGGAGCTTCTCTCCTGCTACGGCAATTTCATCGAAGCCATCTACTATTAATATAAGGCGTCCTCCCTTTTTATCGAAATGACTGGCAAAGTATTCCCGGAAGTTTTCTCCGTTGCCCAGGTTCATTTGGTTATCGAGCCAGGTAGAGAGGGAGAAGCCTTTCAACAGGAGGCTGCCGGCGGCATGTGCATGTATGAACCAGCAGATATCTTCTTTATAGCGGGCTTCTTTACCAAACCAGAAATATTCTGCGAGGTGTACGAGTGCCAGTGACTTTCCCCACCCTGATGGCGCAATTAATGCGGTGGCCGCATAATCACTTTCCAGGAAGCGTTCTATATGTGCATTGCAGGAAGAACGGTGTACGGTATGGGAGAAAGTAATACCCGACCGGTTTTTGAGAGTGAGCATCGTGTAATGGGAAACGGCGTCTGCTTTGGTTTTCAGGTCGGCCCATTTACTATTATCCAATGGCTCGGCAGTTGCTGAATTGCTTTTGGTAGCAGCGTTCAGCTGTCTGTAATGATGTTGCTGAAAATCTTCCCAGTCTTTATACTGACAATACTGCGAAAGGGTATTCAAGGTATATCTGGAGAAGCTGTGTTGCGCTACAGCAAATCCGAACACACGCTTGAGCGTAGTTTCGCTTACCAACTTTGTGGTGTCATCCAGTATGGACTGAGAGAGATGTTTGCAATCTCCAGGTAGCATGACTTCAACACCAAACCTGCGTAATACTTCATTTTGCAGTGTGATGATAAAGTCATAGGATAGATCAATCATAGGGGACAATAATGGAATTTTTGAATCTCGGTACTGTTTTTAATTACGTATGGATCAGGGGTTTAGATTTCGGGGGAGGCAAATGAACAAAATGAACAGAAGGCATTAAGTTGAATTATATATATTATTATTGATAATAAGATTCTGGCTACTTTTGAAATAAAAAATATCATCTATGTATAATAATTAAATTATCAATTCCCTGTTTATCAGTGTGCCACATTTGTCGGGCTTGTTGGCAGCAAGAGAAAAATATTTACCAGATCTGAAAAAATAAATCGTCGGATAAAAAAATGCATAATTTTTTTTATCTTTTATGATATAAACTGTCTTTTATACACGTTTCCCCTCATTAGAAAATTGTTCAATTTGAACAAAATGAATAATGTTTCAGCAAATTGAATAGGTTGAACAATGCCCCTTTGTAATGAATAAAAAGACCTTTTCATTTACGGCCCCATCATTCTACTTTCGTAGCTGTTTTATAACATTCCATTAACATTTTTAAGGAAGTATACTTATTTATCAACCAGTATCCCTTCCCCAAAAAATCACTTCTTAACCTGGCCTCCTTAAAGAGTTTTATTGTATCTCAATGAAACTGAACACCTTATATTCAAATATTTGATGCTATGCATTCAAACGCTACTCCTTATTGCCCTCTTATTGTACGCACTTCAGTCCCGGAATCAAAAGGGAGAAAAAACACTGTGTTACGCAGTGGATGGACTACCCGTAAGGGAGTTACAGGTATGGCCTGGAAAAGCCTCCTGTTACTGCTCTTACTTTTCGGAACAGGCATCAAAGTGGGTTGGTCCCAGTCCTATACGCAACGGGTATACGCTAATACGCAGGCAAAAGGTAATACTGGTCTGTGTGTACTATGCGATGTACTCAATCCCACCAATGCCACTGATGTTACTGGCAGTTTCCTGAATACCTATTCTACCATTACTGCTGGTGTATCCCTGTTATCAGCTACACAATATCAGGACCTGATATTTCCGTCAGGACAACTACCTAATGGCTCAGACGGCGCCATTGTAAAAATAGGTACTGGTGGTATACTCACTGCCCAGTTGCTGGGAGGTATCTACGTACAGGCCTATAATGGTAATACAGCTGTTGGTAACCGCGAAACAGCCAATGATGCGCTGCTCGGGCTCCTGGCTGCCGGCAATCAGGCAGAAGTTTATCTGGCCCCTCCCAATGTTCCTTACGACAGGGTAAGGGTAACCATCGATGCCGGCTTGCTCGGCGCTGCTGTCAACATTAATGTATTTGCTGCCTATTATAATAAACCGGCAACCGGCACACTCGCCTGCGACCGGCCTATAGATGTTTTATCTGGCCTCAGCGGAAATGTAGGCGCCCTCGGTAGCGTAGTCAATGCACCTTTGGCGATAGATAACAACCCCGCTACTTCTGCTTCCTTGAATACCGTATTGAGCGCCACCGGTTATGCACAGGTAACGGCTATCTTTCCCGGTCTTTCAAAAAATGGTGACTCAGTAGCCCTCATATTATCTAACCCCGCCTCCATATTAACAATACAATTATTAAATGCACTAACCATTATTACCTATAATGGTCAAACAAAAGTAGACAGTATCACCGGCTCCAGTGGCCTCCTCTACTTGGCACTGCTTTCGGGAGGAAGCGGGCCGCAAACGGTCCGGTTTAAACCTACCGCTCCTTTTGATCATATACAATTAAGATTCGGCGCACTGGTAAATGCGCTTTCGTCGCTTAATGTACATGAGATCCTGCGATACCCGCCGGCACCTGCTGCCAATCCGGCTCTCCGTACTACCTGCGTAGGAACTCCGATTACTTTAAACGTAAGTAATCCGGATGCTACACTTACTTATAAATGGTATGACTCCACACAGACAACAGTTGTACAAACAGGTACCAGTTACAGTCCACCGGTAAATGTTGCCGGCAGTTTCCGTTACTATGTTTCTGCTACCAGAACCAACTGTACAACCGAATCAGCAAAAGCACTGGTCAATGTATTGGTAAATAACCCGTCCATTGCTACAGATGTTACTGTACCACCGACTACGGTATCCTGTACCGGTGATACTGTGAAGATTACCCCAACTACTACCTTCATACATCATCCGGTATTCCGATGGTATAAGGATAATAATAAAACAACCGCTATCACCGATGGTCTCACAGAAGGCGCGGTGAAATATTTTGTGGCCGCCAATGGCAGATTAAGTGTAACAGGACTGGCCTCCGGTACCTATAATTATTTTGTGAGTGTGGAAGATAGCCTCCATTGTGCTAACGTAGCCGGTACACTGGCCACTGCTTCGGTTACTGTAGGTGCGAAACCGGCAGCACCGGTAGTGGTACCTGTACTGTCTACCACAACCGGTCAAACCGTTACCTTAACCGCTGCTGATGTACCCGGTGCTAATATCTTCTGGTACAGCGATACTACGCAGGCGCCTATCGGTACTGGTCCGAGCTTCGTGGTAGGGCCCTTTACCGTACCGGGTGTGAATATCTATTTCGCCAGTGTAAAATTATCCGGCGGATGTGAATCATTCCGTGTACCCGTTACCGTTACAGTTACCGGACCGGTAATACCTACTTCCTGTAACGTACCTACCAGTCAGGCAACCGGTACTACTTTAGGTTGTATCCTGTGTAATGTAATGGATCCGACAAATGATATTGATAACGACCCCAATAACTTTACCCGCCTGAATATTCCGGTAGGCTTACTGGGTGGTTCTGTTTATCAGGAACTGATCTTCCCCGTACTGGGGGCAGCTACCGACAGCCTCCGGCTGGACCTGGCTTCTCCGGGTGGTTTGGCAGATGTAGGCCTGCTGGCAGGAACCGTTATCTCTGTATATAATAATACAACCCTGATCAGAAGAGATACGATTGCGGATGTACTTACACTGCGTCTCTTATCCGGTACCCGTTACACCGTAACCGTACCTACCGGCGCACCTTATAACAAGGTGGAAATAAGAATGACCGGTGTGGCTAACCTGCTTACCTCCCTCGATATCTACGGGGTGAGAGCAGTCAGTCCGAATCCGGCGCTCAGTGTTGGCGGTACTACGGTTTGCGTGGGACAACGTGCGGTATTAACTGCTACACCGGTATCCGGTACTTCGGTGCGCTGGTATGCAGACTCCACTTCTACCAGCATCCTCAGCAACCAGCCTACCTATACTACCGATACCCTGCGCACAGCGGGTACCTTTAAATATTATGTACAGGTAGTAGGCGCTAATGGTTGCGCCAATCCGGAACGTGTACCCGTGATTGTTACCGTAACCGCCACCGCTACTGCTGCAGATATTACCCTGGCTGACACCACCAACTCCTGTATCAATACGAATACAGTATTGGCGCCGACAGCTACCGGTGTAACTGCTCCGGTATTTAAATGGTATAAAGACGCCAATAAAACGGTAGCCATTACCAATGGCCTGATAGAAGGCGCTGTGAAATACGCGGTGGATAGCACAGGTAAACTGACCATTACCGGATTAACTACGGGCAACTATACTTATTATGTAAGTGTATCCGGCAGCAACCGTTGTGAAAATGTAGCGGGCGCTCTGAAAGCTGCCCATGTGAAAATTACGGCAGCACCAAATCCACCGGTACTCAACCAGGCCTATGCAGTTACAACCGGTTTGCCATTAACGTTGCTGGCTACGCCGGTACCAGGTGCTACTATCGAGTGGTACATTGATACCCTGCAGGCACCGATAGCTACCGGTAATTCCCTGACACTGGCTCCATTCAGTACGCCGGGCATCTATACCTATTATGCAGGTGTAAGATTGCCGGGTGGTTGCGTATCTGCCCGTGTACCGGTGGTGATCACTGTTACCGGTCCGGTAGTGCCTACCAGCTGTAATGTACCTACCAGCCAGTTAACCGGTACTACCTTAGGTTGTATCTTATGTAGTGTTACCAACCCTACCAACGACATCGATAATGATCCCACCAACTTTACCCGCCTTAATATTCCGGTAGGTTTACTGGGAGGTTCTGTTTATCAGCAGTTGATTTTCCCTGCACCAGGCGCCGCTACCGACAGTATCCGGCTGGATCTGGCTTCTCCGGTAGGACTGGCTGATGTAAGTCTCCTCGGTGGTGCGGTGATATCTGTATATAATAATACCACTTTGGTAAGCAGAGATACGATTGCCGATCTGCTGACCTTACGCTTATTAACCGGCAACCGCTTCACGGCAACGGTACCTACCGGTGCACCTTACGACCGAGTGGAAGTAAGAATGACCGGTGTGGCTAATCTGCTCACTTCTCTGGATATCTACGGCGTAAGAGCGGTGGCACCAAGTCCTGCAGTAGCTGCCGGCGGTACGACGGTTTGTATTGGTCAGCGTGCGGTGTTAACAGCTACGCCTGCTGCTGGTACTACGGTTCGCTGGTATGCAGATTCTACTGCTACCACAGTATTGAGCACCAACAACACCTATACCACCGACACACTGAAAACAGCCGGCATAGTTAAATACTACGTGCAGGCAGTAGCAGCCAATGGTTGCGCCAATCCTGACCGGGTACCAGTGATCGTTAACGTAACAGCAGGAGCTACCGCAGCAGATATTACGCTGGCGGATACTACTTTGTCCTGCCTGGGTACTACTACCATCCTGGCGCCTACTGCAACTGGTGTAACAGATCCGAAATTCAGATGGTATAAAAACGCCAACAAAACAATTCCGATCACAAATGGCCTGACAGAAGGCAATGTAAAATATGCGCTGGACAGCACAGGTAATCTTACCATTACCGGATTGTCTGCAGGTAACTACACCTATTATGTGAGCGTATCCGGTACCAACCGTTGTGAAAACGGACCTGGCGCTCTGAAAGCGGCTCATGTAAAAGTAACGGCAGCACCAAATCCGCCGGTACTGACCCAAACCTACGCTGTTACTACCGGTCAGCCGTTGACGTTACTGGCTACACCAGTACCGGGTGCTACCATCGAATGGTATACCGATACCCTGCTGGCACCGATAGCTACCGGTAATTCCATTACCCTGCCTCCTTTCAACAGTCCTGGTGTATATACTTATTACGCAGGTGTGAGAGGTGCAGGCGGTTGTGTATCTACCCGCGTACCAGTGGTGATCACTGTTACCGGTCCGGTAATACCTACCAACTGTAATGTGCCTACCAGCCAGTTAACCGGTACTACCCTGGGTTGTATCTTATGTAGTGTTACCAACCCAACCAACGACATCGATAATGATCCAACCAACTTCACCCGCCTGAATATTCCGGTAGGTTTACTGGGAGGTTCTGTTTATCAGCAGTTGATTTTCCCTGTAAAAGGCGCGGCTACCGACAGTATCCGGCTGGATCTGGCTTCTCCGGTAGGATTGGCAGATGTAAGCCTGCTGGGTGGTGCTGTGATATCTGTATATAATGATAGCATTCTGGTAAGCAGAGATACGATTGCCGATCTGCTGACCTTACGCTTATTAACCGGCAACCGCTTCACGGCAACGGTACCTACCGGTGCACCTTACGACCGCGTGGAAGTAAGAATGACCGGTTTGGCCAACCTGCTCACTTCTCTGGATATCTATGGTGTAAGAGCCGTAGGACCGAATCCGGCTATAGCCAGTAAAGAAGTAACCATATGTGCTGGTCAGCGTGCGGTATTAACCACCACACCTGCCGCTGGTACTTCCATCCGCTGGTATGCCGATTCCACTACGACAGTGATCCTGAGTACAAACAGTACCTACACGACAGATACCCTGAAAATTGCAGGTACCTATAAATATTACGCACAGGTGGTAGCAGCCAATGGTTGCGCCAACCCTGATCGTATACCATTCACGGTGTTTGTAACACCTACTGCTACCGCAGCGGATATTAACCTGGCGGATACCACTGTTGCCTGTGCAAGCAAAGACGCAGTACTGGCGCCAAAAGCAACCGGCGTAACCGCTCCGGTATTCAAATGGTATAAAGATGCCAGCAAAACAGTGGCGATTACCAATGGCCTGACAGAAGGTAATGTGAAATATACACTGGATAGTACCGGTGTACTCACCGTTACCGGATTAACAGCAGGTAATTATACATATTATGTAAGCGTATCCGGTACCAACCGTTGTGAAAATGCTGCCGGCGCCCTGAAAGCGGCGCATGTAAAGGTAGTCACCACTCCGGCTGCACCAATTGTAACAGGCGATGTGATTGTAAATACAGGTCAGCAGGCAACCTTAACGGCTACGACGGTTCCAGGTGCCACCATCGTTTGGTATAATGATATCAATGCAACTACGCCGCTGGCTACTGGTAGTCCATATGTAGTAGGTCCGTTCAACAATCCGGGTACCTATACTTACTATGCTGCCGCCAGTATTGCAGGCGCCTGCGAATCTCCGCGGGTAGCTGTACGGGTAGTGGTGAATGGGCCGGTAATTCCGTCTCAGGAATGTAACGTGCCTACCAGCCAGGAATCCGGTACCACACTGGGTTGTATCCTGTGTAGTGTAACCAATCCGAATAATAGTATCGACAGTATCAAAACAAACTTTACCCGGTTAAACATCCCGGTAGGTATACTCGGAGGTTCCGTATACCAAAGACTGATCTTCCCGAACCGTGGCGCAGCGGGTGATAGCATCCGTATCAGTTTTGCAGCACCAGGTGGTTTGGCAGATGTAAGTTTACTGGGTGGGGTATTGTTATCTGTATACAACAATAATACGCTCGTAAAAGTAGATACGCTGGCTTCCTTACTGACACTCCGCTTATTGAGCGGTCAGCAGTTTGCAGCTACGATCCCTGCCACCGCTGCTTATGACCGGGTGGAAGTGAGACTCACAGGTGTATTGAACCTGCTCAATTCAATAGATATTTATGGTGCAAGAGTGTTCTACGCACACCCTGCGATCAATACAAAAGATACCACAGTATGTATCAATAACAGGGCTACGCTGCGCGTAACACCGGCGCCTGGTACAACCGTTCGCTGGTACGCAGATTCTACCAGCAACATTGTATTAAGCACACAAACAACTTATGTAACCGATACCCTGAAAACAGCGGGTAAAGTAACTTACTATGTAGCTGCTGTAGGTGGTCCGGCTAATTGTCCGAACCCTGCACGTGTACCGGTAAGCGTTACTGTAACGCCTGCTCCTGCTGTACCGGGTGCACCGCAGACAGTGAATGTATGTCCGGGCACCGATGCGGTACTGGCCGTAGCTAATCCTGTAAAAGGCTATCGCTACAACTGGTACAATGTGGCTACAGGTGGTACCAAACTGAATTCCGACAGTGGCTTCACTTACAAAGTACCTGCCGTAAGTAAGGATACTACTTTCTATGTGGAAGCTGTCAGCAGTTGTGGTGCCGTTTCACCAAGACAATCCTTCCGTCTTGTAATGTCTGCGGCCCTCACCGCACCTACCGTAACACCTAATCCGGATACGGTATATATAGGCGTGCAGGCCAGACTGACAGCCACTTCTCCGGTTGCCAATGTGACCTTCAAATGGTTTGGCAGCCAGAACGGAACTGATAGTCTGTTTACCGGACCAACCTTCATTCCGCCAACCAGCAATACCCCAGGTACCGCTACCTATTGGGTGGAAGCTACCCTGGCAAGCGGAGGAACCTGTAAATCCATCCGGGTACCTGCAACAGTGGTATACATTCCATTTGGCGGTCCGCAGGCGGTACCATGTGAAGGCGCTTCTTCACAAACGATTGGTGGTGGTGGCCTGCTGATACTGGGCAATGTTTACAACCCTGCCCTGGCAGTAGATAATGACGCCAGCACAGCCTCTTCCCTGGTGATTAACCTGGGAGCCCTGAATGCACAGGTATGGCAACGTGCTAAATTCAATGGCGTATCCTTACCGGGCGACACCGTGAGAGTACTGGTATCTAACCCAAGTCAGGTACTGTCTGTAGGCGTACTGGGAGGTATTCAGTTAACTACCTATAATGGTAATACACCGGGTGACTCCGTATTGATCAATAACCCGCTGCTCAAAATCACCTTGCTGAGCAGTCAGAAACAAGCATTACTGGAATTTGTACCTACCAAAGCATTTGATGCCGTAGAACTGAAACTGAAATCAGGTATACTGGGTGCATTGACAGAAATCGACTTCAACTATGCGCAGCGTGCCCTCGTACAACCTAAAGTACAGGCCGCGCAGGTGACTGCATGTGCCGGTGGTACTGCTACGCTCAACGTACAGGATCCGGTGGCTGGTGTTACTTACCGCTGGTATACCGCTAATGGTATTTACCTCGCAGGTAAAGATGGCAGCAGCTTTACAACAGGTGCACTGAATAGTGATACCAGCTTCTTTGTAGAAGCATTCAGAAATGGTTGTGCAAGCAAAGGCAGAACAAAAGTAGATGTGAAAGTAGCTGCCAAACCTGCAGCACCAACCGTACAGGCAGCAAGTGTGGAAGTTTGTACCGGCTCGGATGCCGTACTGGCCGTAGCAAATCCTGTAAAAGGATACAGCTATAACTGGTACAACGTAGCTACAGGTGGTACCAAACTGAATACCGACAGTGGATTTACATTCAAAGTAGTGAATGTGACCGCACAGGCGATCTACTATGTAGAAGCCGTGAACGACAGCTGTAATACTATTTCTGCTACCAGAACAGCCGTAACCGTGAAACCGGCCGCCGCACTGGCGCCGCCAACCGTTACACCGGCTGTAGATACCGTAGCCGTGAATCAGCAACCGGTGTTCAAAGCCACTGCTGCTTCTGCCAATGCGGTATTCTACTGGTTTGCTTCTCAGACAAGTACAGATACTTTATTCAAAGGAGCATTGTTTGCCGCTCCGGCTTCCCCGGCTCCGGGTACCGTTACCTACTGGGTGGAAGCAGTACTGCCAGGTGCTACTATCTGTAAATCACCGAGAGTACCTGCTACCGCTATTACCATCATCCCTGGTCAGGATCCTGTTCCTTGTGAAGGCGCTACCGGACAAACGATCGGTGGATCAGGCCTGCTGATACTGGGTAATGTGTTTAATCCACAGCTGGCGGTAGATAATAACGTCAACACGGCATCTTCCCTGGTGATCAACCTGGGTGTATTAAATGCCAGTGTATGGCAAAAAGTAACCTTCAATGGTATATCCACACCAGGTGATACCGTAAGGGTATTACTCTCTGCTCCTGCACAGGTACTTTCTGCAGCAGTACTGGCCAGCATCCAGCTGACTACGTACAACGGCAACACACCGGGCGATTCTATCCTGGTATCTAATCCGTTGCTGCATCTGAGCCTGTTCCCGGGTAGCAGACGTGCCCTGCTCTCTTTCGTTCCAACCAAACAGTTTAATGCGGTAGAACTGAAACTGAAATCAGGTGTACTGGGTGCCCTCAATGAAGTAGACTTCAATTATGCACAACGTGTGATTGCACAGCCGAAAGTACAAACCAGCAATGTGTCTGTATGTAAAGGCAAACGTGCCACCCTCAGTGTAACAAACCCTGTTGCAGGCGTTGTTTACAGCTGGTACGACAGCAAAGGCATTCACTTGCTGGATAGCATCGCTTACCAGACACCGGCAACCCTCGATTCAGGTATTTACAACTATACTGTAAGAGCCAGCAGAAACAATTGCGTAGGCGCGGCATCCGCTGCAGCACAGGTTACCGTTCTGGGCTTACCAAAAGCACCGATACCAGCCAGTGGCAACAGTACCTCCACTTGTCTGAATACACCAGTAACCCTCAGCGTAAACGCGGTACCAGGTGTAACCTTCAACTGGTATACCACAGCTACCGGTGGTGCATTGCTGGCAGGCAATACAAATAGTTATACCACGCCGGCCAACCTGCCGGTAGGTTCCTACACATTCTATGTAGAAGCCGTAAATGCTAATAACTGCGCAAGCGACAGCGCACGTACGAAGGTTGGCCTGAGAGTAGATAGTGCAGCTACTGCAGCAGATATCAACGCAGCAGATCAGTCAGTATGTGTGGGCGGCACGGTAGTGTTGACACCAACCACTACAACCATACCGAACCCGGTATTCAAGTGGTATGCTAATCCTGACAGAACAGGACCTATCACGAAAGGCGTGAGCGCAACAGGCGTATTGACCATTCCTGGATTGGCTGCCGGTACTTATACTTACTATGTAAGCGTAAGCAACAGCGGCAGATGTGAAAATGCGGCCGGCTCACTGAAAGCAGTGAAAGTAACGGTGAATAATCCGGCTACGGCGCCTGATATTGTGCTCGCAGATACTACTATCTGTGCGCAGGGTACCGTGAAGCTGACCGCCACCAGTACCACTGTTACCAATCCGGTATTCAAATGGTATAAAGAGGCTAGCCTGCAAACCCTGCTGTTTACCGGCGCCACTTATACTACTCCGGTTATCACGGCAAAAACTTCCTACTATGTAACTGTAGAAGGCGATAACAGATGCGCCAATATAGCTGGTAATGCGAAAGTGGTAACTGTAACCGTACTCAATGTACCGGTACCGATTATCAAAGCATCTGCCATCAGTATCTGCGTAGGTGATTCTGCGGTATTAACCGTGCAGAATGCAGATAACCAGTATACTTACCGCTGGTACAATGTACCAACAGGTGGTACACCGATCTTCACCGGTACTACCTATGTAGTGAAAGGCCTCACGGCTTCCGCAGACTTCTATGTAGAAGCAACGGCCGCTAACTGCAGCAGTGCTACCAGAGCGAAAGTGTCCATCGGCGTTGGCACCGCACCGGTTCCAATCCTGGAAGCTAATAATGTAACCGTTTGTCAGGGCGGAACTGCAGTACTGAAAGTTATCTCCAGTACTAATGGTATCACCTACAGATGGTATACTACCCCAACAGGTGGTACGCCTATTTTCACCGGACCAATCTTTACTACGCCGGCACTGAATGCAAATACTACTTATTATGTAGATGCAACAGGTGATAGTGCCAATTGTGGTAAACCATCTGCCCGCGCTGCAGCCAAAGTAAATGTAGTACCGGTTCCACCGGCACCGGTACTGGTGAGTGCAACCGTACAGGTTTGTAAAGGCCAGAATGCGACATTGGCTGTCAGTAGTCCACAGGCAGGTGCTACTTACCAATGGTACAATACTGCAACAGGCGGCACCTTGTTATTCACCGGTCCTGTTTATGAAGTGGTAGCTCCGGATAGCACCGTAAGCTACTATGTACAGGCCCTGATTAATGGTGGTTGCCCAAGCGCCAGCAGGACGAAAGCAACCGTTAATGTGATCAGTATACCGGCAACACCGGTGGTGGCTGCATCTGCTGCATTTGTTTGCCAGGGCGGTACCGTAACGCTCAATATTGTAAATCCGGTACCAGGTACCACTTATCGCTGGTACAATGCAGCTACCGGTGGCACCTTACTGGCTACCGGCGCGAGCTACACAACCGGACCGCTGAACACCAGCACCGACTTCTATGCAGAAGCCAGCAATGGTAACTGTAGCAGTACAGCCAGAGCGAAAGTATCCATCGGAGTAGGTCAGGCGCCTACGCCAACACTGGAAGCCAATGCACTGACTATCTGTAACGGTACAAAAGCTACCTTCCGGGTAACATCTGCTACGAATGGCGTTACCTATAAATGGTATAATACCCCAACAGGCGGTACACCAATATTCACCGGACCTGTATTTACTTCTGATCCGCTTACAGCCAGCACCGACTTCTATGTAGAAGCAGTGGGTAACAGCGGTCAGTGTGGTGATCCGTCTGCAAGAGTGAAAGCATCTGCTACCGTAGTATCAGCTCCGGCTGCACCACAGGTGGTGGCAACAGCACTGAAAACATGTGCAGGCACAGGTATCACGGTAGCGGTGAAAGCACCGCAGGCTGGTATTACCTACGAATGGTACGATCAGGCAACCGGAGGTAATCTGCTGTTTACCGGTGCGGTATACAATGTACCGGTGGTAACCCGCAATACTACTTATTATGTGCAGGCTACGGTAGGTGCAGGTTGTACCAGCGCTACCAGAACCGGCGTGAGTGTAACTGTAGATCCGGCTCCGCCAATCCCGGCTGTAGTGGCAGACGATGTGGTGACCTGTATCGGTGGTACTGCTACCTTTACGATACAGAATCCGGATCCGACATTTACTTATCGCTGGTATGATGCACCATCCAATGGTACATTGCTGGCTACCGGTACCGCATACACGACTGCAGTACTGGCGAAAACTACGACTTATTACCTGGAAGCTGTTAACAGCGCAGGTTGCAGCAGCGCCCGCAAAGGCATCAAAGCAACTGTGGTAACTACCATCGACGCACCGTTGGCCGATCCGCTGACGATATGCAGTGGTAAAACAGGCGTATTGTCTGTGAAGAACAGACAAACAGGTGTGATCTACAGCTGGTACACAACTCCACAGGGTGGTACCGCGGTATTCAAAGGTGCAGACTTCACCATCACTCCGACAACAAGTGCTGTTTACTATGTAGAAGCATCTACCAGTGGTGGTTGTGTAAGCGCCAGCAGAACGCAGGTGAACGTAACAGTTAATCCTGCACCAACTGCACCGGCAGTAGCCGCCGCTACACTCGATGTATGTCCTGGCCAAACTGCTACCCTCCAGGTACAGAATCCGGATGCTACCTTAACGTATAAATGGTATACTTCACCACAGGGTGGTACGGCTATCGCTACCGGTGCTACCTATACAACAGGCGCTATTACTGCCAATCAGATGTATTATGTAGAAGCGTCCAATAACAATGGCTGCTCCAGCAATACCCGTACGGCAGTGAGTGTAAGGGTTACGCCGGCACCAGAAGCACCTGTTGTAACCGGTAATGATGCGGGTGTATGCCCTGGTAAAACAGCTACACTCACAGCGTCTTCTTCAACAGCTGGTGTAATATTCCGCTGGTACAGCAGTGCTACGGCTACCACACCATTGTTCACCGGGGCCGTGTTTGTAACACCGCCAATAAATCTCAATACTACTTTCTATGTGGAAGCAGCTACAACGGGCGGTTGTATCAGTACTGCCAGAACAGCAGTACAGGTGAACCTGCAGCAGATACTGGCTACACCGGTAGTAACGGTAGACAATACCACCGCTACTTCTGTTACCTTCCGCTGGGCGCCGGTAGCCGGAGCAATACGTTATGAAGTTACCCTCAACAACGGTGTATCCTTCATTCCGCCAAGTTCCGGACCTAACGGTACCACACATACGATAACCGGCTTACAACCAAATCAGCAGGTATCTATCAGGGTAAGAGCTATCGGTACCGCAGATTGTGCTACCAGTGGATTGTCTAACGCCGTAACCGGCACCTCCGCAAATCCGCAGGGTAACAATGTCTTCGTGCCAAACCTCTTCAGTCCGAATGGTGATGGGGTGAATGATATCCACTATGTATACAGCACTGCTATCGCACAACTCGAATTCAGGATTTACAATCAGTGGGGTCAGCTGGTATTTACTTCCAAAGACATCCGTCAGGGCTGGGATGGTACAATGGGAGGCCAGAAACAGCCGGTAGGTGTATATGTATACATCGTGAAGGCTACTATGCAAGATGGTACTGTAGTCACGAAGAAAGGTAACGTAACGCTCCTGCGTTAGGAAGCCACCACAAAATTTAGCAATCATTGGTAATAATAACCGGGATGCCACGGCATCCCGGTTAATCTTGAACAAGTAAAAAATGTTCCTATGAAAAGGATCTTTATAATTGCAATACTTTTAGGGAGCAGTTTGTTGCCCCGAATGTCTTTTGCACAGGTAGACCCTCACTTCTCACAGTATTACGCCTATCCGTTATGGCTTAATCCGGCCTTAACAGGTGTGATCGACGGGGACTACCGCATCAGTGGTAACTATCGTAACCAGTGGGCAAATTATGGAAAACCCTTTTCTACCGCAGGTGTATCACTGGATGCAGCTACAGATAAGAATATCGGCGTAGGATTGAATGTACTGAATATGTCGGCTGGTGATGCCGGATATAACTACTTCAATGCTATGGCCAGTGTATCCTATAGTGGGGTGAAATTTGGCCGTACCAAAACCAGTCAGCTGGTATTTGGTATCCAGGCCGGATTGATCAACAGAAGAGTAGATCCTGCCAAATTTCAAACTGGTAGCCAATATCAGCCGGTTATCGGGTATGATCCCAGTATTGCCAGTGGCGAAAATGTGAATACCACTTCTTCTACTGCTTTTGATGCCGGCGCCGGTGCTGTTTTCTTCGATGGCAATCCTAACCACACACTCAATCCTTTTATTGGATTTTCAGCGGCGCATCTTACACAACCAAAAGATCCGTTTTCAGCAGATGGAATAGAAAGAAAATTACCCATTCGTTACCTGGTACATGGAGGTAGCAGAATTAAACTGAATGAATCATTGAGTTTAACGCCAACAGGGCTCTATCTGCATCAGGGAAATGCGCATGAAATAGTAGTGGGTATGTATGCCAAACTATTGGTGAATCCCGAATTTGATTTGTTGCTGGGTAGCAATTACCGCTTTAATGATGCCGTGATTCCTTTCGCCGGGTTTCACTTCAAAAGCTTTGTGCTGGGGCTGAGCTATGATGCCAGCACGTCGAACATGCGTCGTTTGGTGAATGGTAGTCAGAGCTTTGAAATCTCCCTCTCCTTTATCAGTCGTAAAAGAAGAGTACTGAATGAAGAATATTTTATCTGTCCGCGATTATAATAATATGAAAGAAGCAGATCAGAATGGAGGCAAAATATACACAGAAAAAAGAAATGGAACCCTCATGAAAAAAACTGCATGCTGTTACCTGATAATTTTACTGGGAATACTTAGTACCGTACACGCGCAATATGTTTATGACTATAAACATACCGGTGATACGTATTATAATGCGAGAGATTATTATTCTGCTGCACAGTATTATAATAAGGCGCTCGGTACCTTTAAGATTAAACCGGAACACATTCGCCCCTATTCTGTAGGAAACGCCGCTCCTCCTACCGGTAAATTCAAAGACTATCAGCAGATAGTAGCCCGTTTGGCAGAATCATACCGGCTGTATGCCGACTATGGGAATGCAGAAACCTGGTACTCTCAGCTGGTGGGTTTCAATAATGTGGCTTATCCACAGGCCCGTTACTGGTACGCTATCTGTTTAAGGGCGAATGGTAAATATGACCAGGCGCTGGAACAGTTTAACCAGTTCAAACAAAACTATACAGCTACCGATGAAATCTCAGCCAGGGCACCACTGGAAATTGCCTGCTGTGAATTTGCTATTGCGGAAGCTACCCGCCAGCCAAGATTTACGCTGGTGAAAACTGCTGGTAATGTAAATGAAGGCGGCGCCAACTATGCCCCCATCGTATTGAATCCGCAAACCCTGTTGTTTACTTCTTCCCGGTCCGAAACACCTCCTTTACCTGTTAACGAAAAAAAAGGGGATAGAAAGAAACCATCCAGAAAAGGGAGTCCTTATGTAAATGACCTCTACACCGCTACTGGTGGAAATAATTCATATGATAACAGCCAGAAAATTAAAGTCCCTCTTTCCAAAGGTATAGAACAAGGTGTTGCTGCGCTTACGCCAGACGGGAAGCTGTTATTCCTGACCCGCTGGACCATCAAAGAAGGAACAAAACAATCGGCTATTTATGTGAGTGCCCGTGAGAATGCGGGTTGGTCTGAACCAAAGATACTGGGCGCAAACGTGAACGTAGCCGGGTATAGTTCCATGCAGCCATATATTACAACAGATGGGAAATACCTGCTGTTTGCTTCCGACAGACCCGGTGGAATGGGGAAGAATGACCTTTGGTATTGTATCATGAGTAATGGTACGCCCGGAGGCGCCCGCAATATGGGAACGGCTATCAATACCAAAGATGAAGACCAGGCTCCTTTTTATGATGCAGAAAAGAACCTGTTGGTATTCAGCTCAGATGGTCGTGTAGGCCTGGGCGGTATGGATTTCTTCCAGAGTGAAGGCGATTTCGGTACCTGGTCGCAGCCCGTGAATATGGGTAAACCTTTGAACTCTCCCAAAGATGATATCTATTATGCGGCTTTAGATAATGCACATCCGCTGGCAGCTGGATTTATCAGCTCCGACCGGGAGTCTATCTGCTGTCTGGAAGTATTTGGCAGTAAACGTATCCGTAAAATCGCCAGCGGGCTGATTATCGATTGCGATACCCGCCTGCCGCTGCAGGGAGCTACGGTAACTCTATTGGATACGATCCGGCAGAAAACCATCCAGAAAGTAACGCTCGACGCTACCGGCAGATATACCTTTGATGTGGATATTCAGCGGTATTATAAGATTGTGGCGGAAAAAGCTACCTACTTTACCAAAAGTCTCTATTTCCGTACAGATTCCCTGGAGAGAATTGATTCCATGGATAATCCTACCCTTTGTCTGAAACATTATGAAATCGAGAAGCCGATCGTATTGAATAACATCTATTATGATTTCGGTAAAGCTACTCTGCGGGAAGAGTCTAAAGTAGTATTGGATACGGTGGTGGGTATATTGAATGATAATCCAAGACTCACCATTGAGATGAGCGCGCATACGGATAGTGTAGGCTCCGTGAAATTCAATGACAGGTTATCACAGGCGCGTGCGCAGTCCTGCGTGGATTACCTGATCAGTAAAGGAGTATCTCCTGAAAGGCTCAGTGCAAGAGGATATGGTAAGTCAAGGCCTATTGCACCTAACTCCCTGCCAGACCATAGTGATAATCCGGAAGGCCGTCAGCTCAACAGAAGAACAGAGTTCAAAGTGTTGAAGAAGCAAGTGCAGGTGACCAACCATGGAGATAATGACTCCGGTAGTTGACAATGATTTTCAGTATCCGGTATCCAATCCGGAAGCCTCCATATCCTATAATTACGATTGAGTAGCCGGTCCTGTACCGGCTATTTTTTTGCCTGTAACAGCCAAGGTGATCATACACGGCTTATATATAAGAGATGCCGCCCGGGTGTTGTCTTATGTATTATTCTTATGCCCGTTAATCTTATTGGAAATATATTTTTACAACGGATATTATTTAATCGTATATCCGTTACTGTTATAAAATGATATACGGATATCGTCTTTGCATAACAATACAAGCGCCCGTAATAAAAACGGTGCAGGTGGTTTATTATATTCGTATATGCTTTACTGTTATATAGTATGATATGTGAAAAATCACCGGCTGTCAGCTATGGATATCCGGGCCGGCAGGCATGAAAACCCCTGATCAGCCGGTGACAACAGCACATACCTCTCCCCTGTTGTAAAAAAATATTTTACAGCAATAGGTTATTTCAACGGCTTCTTTCCATGCAAAACTGAATGGAAAGAACGCCGTTCTACAGTTTTAATGAAATATCCGGGATGAATTATTTGCTTTTACCGAAGTTGCCAATGGCAATGGTATCTTTATCCGCTTTGAAAGCGCTGTGTAATACTTTCAGGTTGGCACTGAATTTCACGGCGTCGTCGTATTTAAAGGAAGTGTCTTTGGTAGCACCGTTTGCACGACGTAAAGTGATTTTCTTGATATCTTTAAACAGGTTGGTGGTTAATTCCGACCCCGTACCTTTTACAGTAGTGGAAAGTAATGTATCTTTTGTAGGAGCCGTGAAAGTGCCACCAATAAAGAATACATGATGTACGGTGTCTTTTACATTTTTGGTAAGCTTGAGTACTACGTTTACGGAACTGTCTTTGTTTTCGGTAACCGTGATAGCTCCTACTTTCTTCGCTGCATCTGCGCCGGTACCCAGTAAGTCGAAGGAGGTACTGCGTGCAGGAGTGGGCTCTGGTGTGTTGTTATCGTCTTTTTTACAGGCAGTGAAAGTGATACCTACAGCAATAGCAGCCACTACTCCCGTTTTGAGAGCATGTTTGTTGAACATAAGCATAAATGATTGTTATGAAAAGTTTAAGGTTGAGTGTACCAGTTGTTGATGTTTGTGTTCTTGATTCTCTAAAGTTTTTCGGCGCGCTTACTGTGATATTAAACGCAGTGTAAAATCAAATGTTACAGGACATAATAGATTTTTAGTTTATTATCTTTTTCCCGGGAAGATTTACAGGATAAAAAGTAAACAACAGCATGCAGTGAGACTACAAGTATAAATACAGGTTAAATAGCCGCTGTGGGCCATTGAATTCTTAATTTGAAAATCTTGATTCTTAGATTAACTTTGCCAGGTTTTGCATTAAACTTTAACCTAATAAACTCTTAACTAAGCAATATGTCACTCACTGTTGTAGGTACTATGGCGTTCGATGAAATTGAAACGCCCTTCGGGAAATCAGGACGGATTATTGGTGGTTCTGCCACTTACATTGCCTGGGCTGCCGCCAATTTTGTAAAGCCTATTAATCAGGTATCTGTTATTGGTGAAGATTTCCCGCAGTCTGAACTGGATGCATTGTCTGCCAAAGGCGTTGCTTTAGAGGGAGTACAGATAAAGAAGGGAGAGAAATCATTCTATTGGTCCGGAAAGTATCATATGGATATGAATACCCGTGATTCACTGGTTACAGATCTGAATGTACTGGCCGATTTTCAGCCTGCAATACCAGAGAGCTACCAGGGTAGTGAATTCCTGATTCTGGGTAACCTCACACCGCAGGTACAGATGAGCGTACTCGATCAGTTGAAGGAACGTCCTAAGCTGATTGTAATGGACACCATGAACTTCTGGATGGAAGTAGCATTGGACGATCTGTTGAAAGTGCTGAAAAGAGTAGATGTATTGATGGTGAATGATGGTGAAGCACGTCAGCTGAGTGGTGAATACTCACTGGTAAAAGCAGCCCGTAAGATCCTGACCATGGGACCTCGCTACCTGATCATCAAGAAAGGAGAGCATGGCGCCCTGTTGTTCCATGAAAACCATGTGTTCTTTGCGCCTGCTATGCCACTGGATGATGTATATGATCCAACCGGTGCCGGTGATACCTTTGCCGGTGGTTTTATCGGACATCTGGCTAAAACAAAGGATATTTCTTTCGAGAACATGAAAACAGCCATTATTGTAGGTTCTGCAATGGCTTCTTTCTGCGTGGAGAAGTTTGGTACTGAAAAGCTGAGAGAGATTACGCATGAAGATATTACTGCGCGGCTGGACCAGTTTGTACAGCTGGTGAATTTTGATATAGACCTGGTATAGGTAAAGCAATACTAACAGAAAGCTGACCAGTAAGGGTAAAGCCGGATATACCGGATTACGCTTACTGGTCAGCTTTTTTTATTTATAGATGCTATTCAGTAAGGCAGCCAGGCGGAGGCCTCCTTTGAGCAGTTGTTGATTCAGGTCATCTACGAAAACATAGTTATAACGATAGCTCAGCTTTGCATCCGGTTTGGTATAATCATATATTTTATCGGATAACTGGTGTGCGTCGAATAACCAATCGGCAATGGTGCCGCTTTGGAGTGTTTTCACTTCTGCCGGAGAGGCAATGTCGATTGCTTTGGTATATTCGGTATAGCTCAGCTGCTGGAAATCGATGAGGTGTTCGTCCCATACCCGGTGCAGGTTGCTGGCCTTATCGAACCACATGACATTGATTTTGTTGCCACCCATATCTTCGTCTCTGCCGGCATGTAATGGCATATGCAGGTCGCCGACCATATGTACCAGAAAGGAAAGCGCAAAACGTTGTTTATCTTTTGCAAGCGAACGGTTTTTCAGGTCTTTCATCATGGCATGGATTTCTGTATACAGGTTTTCGCCGGTAGCGGCCTGCAGAAGACTATCGAACACCTGCCGGTTGATATGACCCGGGAAATCCAGGTAATGCCAGGTGCTGGTATGATTGTACTGTTTGGTGGTATCTGATTTGATGAAATCAGGCCAGTTGGCAATCATGGCCAGGCTTTGCCGGCCCAGTATACCACCAATGGCTTTACGCGCCTGTGGTGTGAGATGCTGGTAGGCAATTTCAGCTACTACGCGATGTCCGGTGGGCCCCCAGGCAAAGCTGGCAAGGGGCATAAAGAAGGCCAGCAGGAGGCCCAAAAAGATTGTCTTTCTCATAAGTGTGTCCTTGATTACGGGCACGAAATTAAAGCTTCTTTTTTAACACTTATACTTCCCGGTTCTTTAGTATTTTTACATGTACTGCTCACATATACCTGACCAATATGCCTTTTAAGATACAAGCGCCATATGCGCCAGCCGGCGACCAGCCGGAAGCGATTAAACAATTGACCCAGGGCCTGGAAAGAGGAGAACCCTTTCAGACCCTACTGGGAGTAACCGGTTCCGGTAAAACATTTACCGTAGCCAATGTGATCGAAAAAGTACAACGCCCTACCCTGGTACTCACCCATAATAAAACGTTGGTGGCCCAGCTGTATGGCGAGTTACGCCAGTTTTTCCCGGATAATGCCGTGGAATATTTTGTATCGTACTACGATTATTATCAGCCGGAAGCGTATATGCCGGTGAGTGACACCTATATAGAAAAAGACCTCGCCATCAATGAGGAGTTGGATAAGCTGCGCCTGAAAGCCACGGCCAACCTGCTGTCTGGCCGTAGGGACATTATTGTGGTGGCCAGCGTATCCTGTATTTATGGTATTGGTAACCCCAAGGATTACCAGAATGGGATTATCCGTATTCAGCAGGGACAAACCATGAGCCGCAATGCGTTGTTGCATGGCCTGGTAAATTCCCTGTATAGCCGTACTACCGGCGATTTTAACCGGGGTAACTTCCGGGTTAAAGGAGATACCGTCGATATTAACCTGCCTTATGTAGACTATGGTTACCGGATCACTTTTATGGGAGATGAAATAGAGGAGATAGAAAGTTTTGATGTGCAGAATGGTAAACGTATCATGACGATGGAAAGCGCGGCTATCTTCCCGGCCAATATTTACCTGGCGCCCAAGGATATGATGCAACAGATCATCTATGAAATCCAGGATGAGCTGAAGGCACAGGTGGATTATTTCAAGGCAAACGGTAAACTGATTGAGGCACAGCGCGTAGCGGAAAGAGTAAACTATGATGTGGAGATGATCCGGGAGTTGGGCTACTGCAGCGGTATTGAGAACTATTCCCGCTTCCTGGACCGGCGTAATCCGGGGGATCGTCCTTTCTGTTTGCTGGATTTCTTCCCGGAAGACTTTCTGCTGGTAGTGGATGAGAGCCACGTAACCATTCCGCAGATCGGCGGTATGTATGGTGGCGACCGTTCCCGTAAGCTGAACCTGGTGGAATTTGGTTTCCGGCTGCCGTCGGCCCTGGACAACCGGCCACTGAACTTTTACGAGTTTGAGAATATGATCAACCAGGTGATTTTTGTGAGTGCTACACCGGGGGAATATGAGTTAAAGAAAACAGAGGGAGTGGTAGTAGAGCAGGTAGTACGTCCTACCGGTTTGCTGGAACCACCTATTGAAGTAAGGCCCAGTATTAATCAGGTAGATGACCTGCTGGAAGAAATTGACAAGCGTGTACAAAAAGGCGATCGGGTGCTGGTAACTACTTTGACCAAACGGATGGCCGAAGAAATGGATAAGTACCTGGGACGTATTAATATTAAATCACGTTATATCCACTCCGAAGTAGATACCCTGGAACGTATTGAAATATTACGCGACCTGCGGTTAGGTAATATTGATGTATTGGTGGGCGTAAACCTGCTGAGAGAAGGGCTGGATTTACCGGAGGTGTCTTTGGTGGCTATCCTGGATGCTGATAAGGAAGGCTTCCTGCGGGATGAGCGTTCTTTGACCCAGACAGCCGGCCGTGCGGCACGTAACGTAGATGGGCTGGTGATCTTTTATGCAGATAAGATGACCGACAGTATGCAGCGAACGATTGATGAAACGGACCGTCGCAGGGAAAAGCAGGCGTCTTATAATATTGCGCATCATATTACGCCTAAGACCGTGCGGAAGAGCAAGGAGCAGATCCTGGGGCAAACTTCGGTATTGGAAATCAAGCATTTTGATGAATCATCGCCTTATGCGGTACATGATGAAGTATCGTTGGTTGCAGAAGATGCCATGGCGTTGGCGAAGAGCTCTGCTGTAGCAGTAAAAACGATCCCGCAGATGGAAAAAGCCATTGCCAAAGTGAAGAAAGATATGGAAAAGGCAGCCCGCGACCTCGACTTTATGGAAGCGGCCCGTTTACGTGATCAGATGTTTGCCATGGAACGCGAGTTGCAGGAAATGAAACAATAAATCAGCCGCGTTGGAAAATAACATCATATAGAATTATTTATAATTTGTTTATTGATTTTCTGACCACACTATTTTTTATAGTATATATGTAAATAGATAACTATCAGGTATTTGTCCGGTATTTTTCCCAAGTATAGTAACGGTTTTACTTGATAGTTTTGAAAAAAGTTAAGCCTGCTATAAAATTGTATATAATATATTGATTTCTATATGATTAGATCATATAATTACGCCAATTAATTCTCCATAAGAAGCAGAAATAATAATTAATATTATTATTAATTATTATTTGTTTGATTTTAACCCCTGAAATACGCCAGTAAATTCAAATATTTCTATTTTTAACGCCTTCTGTTTGATGTTTTAAATTTCAAAACTACTTTTATTTAAGAAATTTAAAATTCAAACGCTATGAAGAAAAACGCTTTTCAGGACTATCTCCCCTTTTTATTTTTGGCGGTAGTTGCTATTATAGGAGTTTTTATTCCTGCACTCCCCGGTTTTTCCGACACCGGAAAATATAGTGCGGCAGATATTGGCTGGATACTGGTAGCATCTTCCCTGGTATTTTTAATGACCCCTGGTTTGTCGTTCTTTTACGGCGGCATGGTCAACCGGAAAAATGTGATTTCTACCATGATGCAAAGCTTTATTGCTACAGGGTTGATCAGTGTAGTATGGGTAGTAGTTGGTTTCAGCCTGGCGTTTGGTACCTCTTTCCATGGTATTATAGGTAATCCCACCACCTTTTTTATGTTTCAACAAGTAGGGTCAGGAGCCCCGTGGAGCCTGGCCCCCACTATTCCGTTGCTGTTGTTTGCGCTCTTCCAGATGAAGTTTGCCATCATCACCCCTGCCCTGGTAGTTGGGGCCGTAGCGGAAAGAATCCGTTTTACTTCCTATGTATTGTTCATGGTGCTGTTCAGCATATTGGTGTATGCACCTATTGCCCACTGGACCTGGCATCCCGACGGCATCCTTTTTAAACTGGGGGTATTGGACTTTGCCGGTGGTACGGTGGTGCATATTTCTGCCGGCTGCGCAGCGCTGGCAGGCGCACTGGTACTGAAACGCCGGAAAGATCATATTGAGAAAAAAGAACTGCAACCCGCCAATATTCCTTTTGTACTGTTAGGTACCGGGCTGTTATGGTTTGGCTGGTTCGGATTTAATGCCGGTTCTGCCCTGGGCGCCAATGCGCTGGCGGCTACCGCTTTTGCTACCACCAATACGGCCACCGCGGCTGCCGGCCTCTCCTGGGTATTTTTTGATGTGGTACGCGGCAGGAAACCATCTGCACTGGGTTTCTGTATAGGCGCCGTTGTAGGCCTGGTGGCTATTACACCCGCCGCCGGATATGTAGCCATTCCGCAAAGTATATTCATTGGCTTTATAGCAGCAATTGTTTCTAACCTGGCCGTACACTGGAAATCCAAAACAAGTATCGATGATACGCTGGATGTATTCCCCTGTCATGGTTTGGGTGGAATGGTAGGCATGCTGCTCACCGGCATTTTTGCAACCAAGGCCGTTAATGAAGCCGGTAATAATGGTTGGTTCTATGGCAACTTTGAACTGTTTAAAAATCAGGTACTGGGATTATTACTGGTGGTAGGTTATAGTTTCAGCGTATCCTATGGCATCTTCAAACTGATTAACCTGATCCATCCGTTGCGGGTCTCCGAAGATGAAGAATCACTCGGCCTGGATCTGACCCAGCATAATGAAAACTACCACCCTGCTTTATTAAGTGTGGCCGACAACGGTGCACTGAAAGAAGAAGATGAACTGGTACACTGAAAAGTATACAATAGGGCATTGCCGGATACCGATCTTTATCAATTGTATTAAAACGTATATACAATAACGTTAGAAAAGCCTGGAATGGATAATTAATAATAATTTATTTACCTGCTGTAAATAGATGAAACGCACTTTATTCACCGGTTATTAATTATCCATTCCTTCTATCTTACCTGTAAGCACGCACCGCACAACAATTACGCAAGAATAAGACGCATCGTTACGTACCATTTTATCAACCAAACTATATTGTACATGAAACGAATGTTAACGACCTTATTCGTTGTAGGGAACGCTATGGCCGCGTTTTCCCAGTCAGCAGACACCTTGCCGGCCCCTGCATTTAAACTATCCGGTTCCGCCGATGTGTATTATAAATATAATCTGAACGGCAGCTACACGGATAATAAAACCAGCTTTACCAATACGCATAATTCATTTGAATTGGGTATGGTATCACTGAAAGTGGAGCATGGATTCAAAAAAGGTAGTATTGTGGCAGATCTGGGATTTGGAAAAAGAGCAGGAGAGTTTTCCTATAACGACATCCCTGCCAAAACCAATGATTTGTCTATTGCCATCAAACAATTGTATGTTTCCTATCAGCTGGTAGAGAAAGTAAAACTCAGCTTGGGAAGTTTTGCAACACATGTAGGCTACGAGCTGGTAGATGCTTACCTGAACAGAAATTACAGCATGAGTTACCTGTTTAGCTATGGCCCCTTTTTTAATACTGGTATCAAGGCGGATATTGTGCTGGCCCCTTATCTGAGCGCGATGGTAGGCGTGTTTAATCCTACCGATCTTAAATCAGTCACCATAAACAGTCATAAATATATAGGCGCGCAGCTGGGCTTTACGCCTGCCGGCACGCCACTGAAGCTCTATCTGAATTACCTGGAAGGAAAAGATACCTTCAACGTACAAAATCACCAAGTAGATTTTGTCGCCACTTATCAGGTGAATAAAGTGCTGGGCCTGGGATACAACGCTACCTACAGCACGTATGCAAAAAAGGGAGAAAAAGAACCGGGTGTTAAAAATGTGAAATGGTGGGGTAATGTACTGTATGTAAATCTTGATTTCTCCGATCAGCTGGGAATGACCTTACGGGGAGAATATTTTGATGATAAGGATGGGTTGAAGATGTTCAGTACGTTACCGGAAGGAGGAAATGTGCTGGCGGGTACCCTCTCCTTTAACTATAAGGTAGGTAACCTCACTATTGTACCGGAATTCAGAATGGATAAAGCATCTGCAACGGCATTCAGTAAGGCAGACGGGGAGCCGGTGAATCTTACCGCCAATGTGCTGCTGGGTGCTACTTATCATTTTTAAGGTGAAGGCATGTTGTAAACGGGAATACAGGCAATAACCCCGCAAAGCCATCTCTCCGGAGATGGCATTTTTTAATGTGTAATATGTCCTCAATCAATAACAGTGTATTATCTTGGCATAAAAAAAGAGCTATGTTGCAACCATCCACGCTAAAATTCCTGAAACTGCTGAAGCAGCATAACAATAAAGTTTGGTTCGATGAAAACAGGGATGCCTATCAGGCTGCCAAAGCCGATTTTGAGAGTATGGTGCAGCAACTGATAGATGGTATCGTTCGTTTGGATACCACGTTGGAAGGATTACAGTTGAAAGACTGTGTTTTTCGTATATATAAGGATGTTAGGTTCTCGAAAGATAAAACACCTTATAAGGTAAACCTGGCGGCTTCTTTCCAGGCAGGCGGTAAAAAGTCTACGCTTGCAGGATATTATTTTCACCTGGAGCCCGGCGGTAATAGTTATGCCGGTGGTGGAATATGGATGCCTGCTGCCCCTGATCTGAAAAAAGTACGACAGGAAATTGATTATAATTTCGAAGAATTCGAACAGCTGATTGCGAACAAGGAATTTATTAAACACTTCGGAAAGATAGAAGGCGAATCTTTAAAGACTGCACCGCAAGGTTATCAGCCCGATAACCCGGCTATCGCTTATCTGAAATTGAAAAGCCTGGTCGTATCTCACCCCGTGTCTGATGCTACCTGTACACAACCAGAACTGGTCAGGGAGATTTTAAAAACATTTGCGCTCCTGCAGCCACTGGTGAAATTTATTAACCGGGCTATGGATTGAGTTATGATGGTTTATTAGTTTATGGGTGAAATAGCTCCGCTTCACCATATAAACTAATAAACCACATCCGGCCTGCCGGATTAATTCTTATGAATTAAAAACTCGAACGGACGCGCCTTACGGTTCTTCAACAGATTCTCTTTGTCAGTGCGCGCATGTGCAAAACGTTGATTATAGACGTTTGCTACTTCAATAATCGGAATAATTCCATCCAGCGTATCCTGCTGATCAACGATGTTCATAATACGGGATACCTGGGAGGAGAAATTGGTGCTCCACTCTTCGGTAAACTTGTGCATTAACAGAAGCTCGCGATTGGTGTTGGTTTTCATAGGACTTATGGGTGTTTTCTGATTAGAAAATAACGAAAAATACCGGCATCTCTCTAAAATTGGACTCCTCTTTTTTGCAAAAGAGATTAGTTGGCATAGGATTATTATTACCAAAATTGAATTTTATCCACCACAAATCAATACTACTTCCGTGTAATTTTTGCACTTCCAATGTTATCCTTATATGAAAAGCACAAAAAAAAGCAAGCGATAAAACGCTTGCTTTTAATGAGTTATAGATATATTTTCGTATAGTCATATGCGAGAGCTACGTTTACCGGGTAAAATGCGGTCAAATTACATAGCACAACAGTATGATTATAACCAGTTTTTTTCTTGCAAATATTCTGCAATCTGCACCGCATTTGTTGCGGCTCCTTTGCGGAGATTGTCTGCTACAATCCACATATTCACAGTGTTAGGCTGTGTTTCATCTCTGCGGATACGACCTACAAATACTTCATCTTTATCATGCGCATCTTTCGGCATCGGGTATTGTGCCTTGGAAGGATCATCTACTACAATCACACCCGGTGTTTGAGCCAACAGGTCGCGGAGTTCCTGTACATCAAAGTCATTTTCAAACTCGATGTTTACAGACTCACTATGACCACCCATTACCGGAATACGTACAGTCGTAGCCGTTACCCGGATCTGGTCATCCTGCATAATTTTTTTGGTTTCATTCACCATCTTCATCTCTTCCTTCGTATAGCCGTTGTCGAGAAATACATCGATCTGCGGAATAGCATTCATATCAATCGGGTAAGCATAAGCCATTTCGCCGCTGATACCTTGTCTTTCATTCATCAGCTGCGTAACCGCTTTCACACCGGTACCGGTTACAGACTGATAAGTGGATACTACTACTCTTTTAATTTTGTATTTGTCGTGTAATGGTTTCATTACCAACACCATCTGTATCGTGGAACAGTTAGGATTGGCAATGATTTTATCTTCCACGCGGAGGGCATCTCCGTTTACTTCCGGAACAACCAGTTTTTTAGACGGGTCCATTCTCCAGGCGCTGGAGTTGTCGATAACTGTAATACCGGCTGCCGCAAATTTAGGCGCCCATTCCAGGGAAGTACTGCCACCGGCAGAAAAAATAGCCACATTAGGCTTCATTTCTATGGCAGTTGTAGCACTTACCACCTTCCAGGTCTTGCCCTTAAATGTTACTTCCTTACCTACGGACTTCTCAGAAGCGACTGGTATCAGTTCAGTAACCGGAAAATTCCTCTCCGTTAATACCTGTAACATTTTTGAGCCTACCAGTCCGGTAGCTCCTACTACGGCGACTTTCATTTTGCTATTGTTTTACATGTTAAAATTTCGATGCACAAAATTAATATTTCGGGTGCGGTTTTCATAGCAGTGGGCGGTATTTATTCTGTTTATATAGAATTAACATTTGAAAAAAGGATTACGGGTATGTTTGTGTATATTAAAAGCCTGTTTTATGCGGATCCCCATTGTTTGTACCTGCCTGTTATTAATACAGGTGTATACCATTTGTGCACAAACACCTCTCAGGTATAGTGCCGTTATTCATGAAATCATGTGTAAACCCTCACCCGTCGCTGGTTTGCCTCCCTTTGAATACGTTGAGTTGCGCAACATCAGTGATACTGCCATACAACTAAAAGACTGGTGGCTGGCCGTCAATAAACGGGAAACAAGACTACCTGCATATTGGCTGCAGCCGGATAGCATGTTGGTATTATGCTCCCCTGCCGCGGTAAATAGTTTTAGTATTGCCAATATTGCGGGAGTAGACCGTATGCCTGCATTGGCAGATGATAGCGGGCTAGTGGTATTGTATAACCGGCATAAGCAGGTTGTTCATGCAGTGGCGTACGACGATAGCTGGTATGGTAACACGCGTTTGGCCAAAGGAGGCTATAGCCTGGAGATGGGGAATGCAGCGCTCCCCTGCAGCGGTAAAATAAACTGGCAGGCCAGCAGTGCGTCTGCCGGCGGTACACCCGGTAAATACAATGCAACGGCGGCTCCCGTGCAGGATGAATCGCGCCCGGATCTGTTATATGCAGGTATCACAGATAGTCTGCATATTACCTTACAGTTCAGCAAAACGCTGGATAGTGCACTGGCGGGCAATGTGGGCAGGTATCAGTTGACGGGTGATATCCGGATATTGTCTGCTACCGTATTGCCACCCTTGTTTAATGCGGTATCGCTGCAGTTATCGCAACCACTGCAGCAACAGCTGCTGTATACCGTAACGGTAAATGGTATCGCTGACTGTGCCGGTGCCGTGAGCGGATGGATGACTACTGCTACCCTGGGAAGGCCGCAGGCGCCGGTGGCGGCAGATGTTATTATCAATGAACTGTTGTTTTATCCACTCCCGGGCCGGCCGGAATTCATTGAGCTGTATAACCGCAGTACAAAAGTCATTGCCCTGGATTCGCTGCGTATTTGCGCCAGAAAGGCAGCGGGCCGGTTGGAACCATTGAAAAGGATCAGTGCCGGTGCGCGTTTGCTGATGCCAGGGCAATGGCTGGCCATTACCACAGATGCTACTTTACTGTGTCGCTATTATCATTGCCGCGCACGGGGGCAGGTAGAGGAAGTCGGCAGCCTGCCGGTGATGCCGATGGCAGCTGGTCAGGTGGTATTGCTGACTGCCGATAGTCTGATCCTGGATGAAGTGCATTATACGGATAAGCAGCATTTTCAGTTAGGGAACAGCTGGCAGGGTGCATCCCTGGAGCGGATAGATGCGGAAGCTCCTTCATTGGCAGCAGGTAACTGGCACACGGCCGCAGCTACTGCCGGTTATGCCACACCGGGTGCCATAAATTCGCAACAGCGGGCTGATGAGGCAATAGCCGCTACCACTGTGCTAACACCGGAAGTGTTTTCACCAGATGCCGACGGAATTGCGGATCAGACGGTGCTTTCTTTCCGGTTGCCGGGCCCTGGTTGGGTTGGCAATGTGACAGTTTATGACGCGAAGGGAGTGCCGGTGCGTTTTCTGGCCCGCAATATATTGCTGGGAAATACGGCTTTTTTACCTTGGGATGGAACAGGTGAAAATGCAGTAGTTTTACCATCAGGTATTTACATATTTTTTATAGAGATATTTAACCGGCAGGGTGAGGTCAGACGCTGGAAACACACAGTGGTAGTGGCACGAAAGTTGAGTTGAAGCAGCCCCGGCTTCTGACAAACTTTGGATGAAAATTTGTCAGCGGGCAATCTATTATAATTATTTATATTTGCGCTTCCTAAAAATTTGAACATGCAGTACAGAGAAATTGTTGCAGTAACCGGATTGGGCGGTTTGTTTCAGTTAATGGCCAGTAAACAAGATGGCGCTATCGTAAGGTCACTGGAAGATAAGAGCACAAGGTTTGTGTCTTCCCGCGTGCATAATTTTACTCCACTGGAAAGTATCGAAGTATTCACTACCGGCGAAAACGTAAACCTGGCTGAGGTATTCAAAGCTATGGACGAAAAAGCAGCTGCTTTTCCTGTTGCCGAGGGTAAAGCTGATAACAATGCGATCAAAGCTTATTTCAAAAACGTATTCCCTGAATTCGACGAAGAAAGGGTATATGTGAGTGATATGAAGAAGATGGTGAAATGGTTTGGTATCCTCAAAGCAAACGATCTGTTGAAGTTTGACGAAATCCTGGCCGAAGGTGAAGAAGAAACCGTAGAAGAAGTAGTAGCTGAAACAGCTGCTCCTGAAAAAAAGAAAAAAGCTGAACCCGCTGAACCAGCAGTAGCTGCTGAAGCAGGTGAAGAAAAACCTAAGAAAGCACGTGCTAAAAAAGCAGCAGGTGAAGAAGGCACAGAAGAGAAGGCACCTAAAAAAGCAAGAGCTAAAAAAGAAGACGCTCCTGCCGCTGAAGGTGAAGAACCAAAGAAAGTAGCTAAGCCACGCAAGAAGAAAACCGAAGAGTAGTTGTAGAAACAGGTAACGGTATCACACCGGTTACATTCTGCAATGTTAAATATGCTCAGGCTTCTGTATTACCCGATATCTCCGGTAATGCAGAAGCCTGAGTAATTTCAGGGATATCGGATACAGCAGAAAAGAATCTGCTGATTACATCAAAAATTCCCTAAATTCAAAAATCAGAAAATCTCAAAATAGTTTTATGACCCAACTTAATGCAGATATAAAAAAACTTCCCCGCCATTTTCTTCCGGAAGATTTTTCAGTGACTACCTGGGAGGCGTTACAGCCTTATTTCGAAGCATTACAGCAAAGACCTCTTCATAGTGTGGCAGACCTGGAGCAATGGCTGAAAGATATGAGTGAACTGGAAGCAGTAACTAATGAAGATGCCTGCTGGCGCCAGATCCGCATGACCTGCGATACAACCGATAAAAAACTGGAGGAAGCATTTGCCTACTACTGTATGGAAATACAGCCGCAGTTACAGCCATATGCAGATGCCCTTAATAAAAAACTGCTGGAAAGTCCATACCTGAAAGAGCTGGACCAGGAGCTGTATAAAACCTATCTCCGCAATGTAGAGAAACAGGTAAAACTGTTCCGCGAAGAAAACATTCCGATCCAGGCAGAACTGAGTGTAATGGCGCAGCAATATGGCGCTATTGCCGGTAAAATGACCATTACGGTAAAGGATCAGGAATATACCCTGCAACAGGCGGCGAAGTTTCTGGAGAACAGCGACCGCGCCCTGCGGGAAGAAGTGTTTGCCAAAACCGCTGCCCGTCGTTTGGAAGACCGCACTGCCCTGGATGAATTGTACAGCAACCTCATTGTGAAACGTGATCAGATAGCGAAGAACGCAGGATTTGCCAACTACCGGGATTATAAATTTGAAGAACTGGGCCGCTTCGATTACACCAAAGAAGACAGCTTCCAGTTCCATGATGCCATCAAGGAACATATCCTGCCACTGGTAAAAGAGATCTACGAAAAACAAAAAAATAAACTGCAGCTGGATACCCTGAAACCATGGGATACCGATGCAGAACCAGCAGGGATAAAACCCCTGGAACCTTTCCACACCGGAGAAGAACTGGTAACTAAAGCCATTGCTACTTTTGATGAGCTGGGCCCCTTCTTTGGCAACTGCCTGCGGGTAATGAAACAAATGGGACACCTCGATCTGGAAAGCCGCAAAGGCAAAGCGCCGGGTGGTTATAATTGCCCGCTGCCGGAAACCGGCGTGCCCTTTATTTTCATGAATGCTGCCGGTCAGATGAAAGACCTCACTACCATGGTACATGAAGGAGGCCATGCGGTACACTCTTTCCTGAGCCATCACCTGGCACTCAGTGCATTCAAGGAATATCCGATGGAGATTGCAGAAGTTGCCAGTATGAGTATGGAGCTGTTTACCATGGACCACTGGGATATTTTCTTTGACGATGCAGAGCAGCTGCGCCGCGCCCGATTGCAACAGCTGGAACGTGCCATTGTGATTTTCCCCTGGATTGCCACCATCGATAAATTCCAGCACTGGATATATGAAAATCCGCAGCATACTGCAGCAGCCCGCACCGAAAAATGGGTAGAAATCCTCAACGAATTTTCTCCGGGTGTGCTGGACTGGTCTGGCCACGAAGATTATAAAGCAATTGGCTGGCAGAAGCAACTGCACCTGTTTGAAGTACCTTTCTACTATATAGAATATGGTATTGCACAACTGGGCGCTATTGCCATGTGGAAACAATACCGGGAAAACAAAACACAGGCCCTGGACAACTACGTACAGGCATTGAGTTTAGGTAATACCAAAACGTTGCCGGAACTGTACAAAGCTGCCGGTATCCGGTTTGATTTCTCACCGGCTTACGTAAAAGAACTGGCTGATTTTGTGAAAGCAGCTATCTCTGCATTATAATATTTAACAGAAAAGAAAAGGCCGCCGGCAGGTTTTGTATAACCCGCCGGCGGCCTCGTTTTAAACGTAGTGATTACTTACAGGTTTTGCATACACCACTTACAACTACCTCTACGTTATGCGCAGCATAACCTTTGGGTAACTGGATTTGTGGTACATCGGTTTCGTCCAGACAGATCGTATTGCCACATGCCTCACATTTGAAATGAATATGGTGGTCGTGGTGATGGTGTTCTGAGCAATCCGATTTGCATAAGGCATAACGTACAGACGTATCTGTAGTTGGTATTTTATGGATAATGCCTTTATCCATGAATGTTTGCAGGGTGCGGTATACCGTTACACGGTCAAAGGATTTTCCCGCCAGTTTTTCAAAGTCACTGTGCTCCAGCGCACCATTACTTTTCATGAACAGCTCCAAAATCTTGATCCTGGTGTCCGTTACGCTTAACTTGCTATCACGTAATAAATTGGCTATCCGTTCTGCTACTTGTTGTTTGATACCCATGATGAAAAACTTTATTCTTCCATTAAACGGTCAATATCTTCGATCAGTTTATCTATGTCTTTTTGTTTGGTACCTTCATACAGGCCACGAATCTGTCCTGTTTTATCTACCAGTGCAAACCATTGGGTGTGCACAAAATCTTCATCTCCTGTATAGGTGCCGTCATCTACCATATATCCCTGACGGGCCAGGCGATAGAGCTGCTTTTTATCGCCGGTGAGGAACCACCAGTTTTTAGGATCTGCCTGATGCTTTGCGGCATAAGCTTTCAATACTGGTACGCTGTCGTGCTCCGGATCTACCGTGTGCGACAGGATGAGAAAATCCGGTTTGTTTTTGTATTTCGCATACACTTTATCCAGATTGGCATTCATCTTCGGACAAATACCCGTGCAGGTGGTAAAGAAAAACTCCGCTACATAGATCTTATTGTTTACATCTGCTTTGGCTTTGGTATTACCATCCTGGTCGGTAAAGGAAAAACCCGGTACAGTATGGCCCGGTGCCCCCAGTATCGGTAACTTCTCTTTCCCCAGGAAAGTACCTCTTTCGCCTTTTATAACATAGCCTGCATAGCCCAGAAACCCTGCGCTCAGCACCGCAAAAAATGAAATCAATATGATCGCTTTCTTAGACATAGGTTAGATCCCCGCTGTTTTGATACTATAATATACAAAGGTAGCACTTAGTTGACAGATGCCCATCGGTGTACCCTTCCTTCTTCATTTTTAACACGTTCACAACATATTATAAGTGATGAAATAAACTATGCCTGTTATGGATAAAATAATTTGCAACATTGTTGCAAATTATTTTATTTTTGTGAAGATTGAATCAAAGGATATGGAGGAGAATTTTTTACGGAAGATGAATCTCGACACATTAGGGATTGGTGCATCATTGTTGTGTGCGGTACACTGTGCTTTATTGCCCTTGGTACTAACGATGTTGCCCTTACTGGGGGCAGCGCTGCCGGAAAATGAATGGCTGGAGTATGCCTTGTTATCAGGGTCTTTTGTAATAGGTTGCCTGGCACTGGGAAGAGGATACTTTCGCCATCACCGGCGTATACGACCATTACTCCTGTTTTCGGCAGGATTTGTTTTATTGGTATGCGGTCATTTTATAGCGCCCGCAGATGGCTGGGAACCATTGCCCATTGCCATTGGGGCCCTTATGATCATCGCAGCACACCTGCTCAACCTGCGCGGCTGCAAGCAATGCGCTGTGCATAAGGGAGCGCCTGTCGCAAAATAAAAAATTACATATGGAAAAATTGCCTGTTACGGTGCTGAGTGGCTTTCTCGGCGCGGGTAAGACTTCTTTGCTCAATCATGTACTGCATAACCGCGAAAATTTACGTGTAGCCGTTATCGTGAATGACATGAGTGAAGTGAACATTGATGCACAGTTGGTACGAAATGAAAATACCCTGCACAAAACGGAGGAGAAACTGGTAGAAATGAGCAACGGTTGTATTTGTTGCACATTGCGGGAAGACCTGTTGAAAGAAGTCGCAGAACTGGCAGCAGCCCGCCGTTTTGATTATCTGTTGATCGAGTCTTCCGGTATTTCGGAACCAGTGCCGGTGGCACAGACCTTTTGTTACCAGGATGAAGACAACGGCATCGACCTGAGTGCGGTGAGCCGCCTGGATACGATGGTCACCGTGGTAGATGCCTTTAACTTCCTGCAGGACTATGGGAGTGATGCCCGCCTGCTGGACCGGGACCTTACAGCAGACTATCAGGATCAGCGTACCATTGTAAATCTGCTGACAGACCAGATAGAATTTGCCAATGTAATTCTGCTGAATAAATGCGACCTGGTAACCCCGGAGGAGATCGGTGTCCTGAAAGCAATATTGAAAAAACTCAATGCCACCGCCAGGATTATAGCAACAACCAATGGCCGCGTACCGCTCCGGGAAATACTGCACACCGGCTTGTTTGATTTTGAAACAACCGCACAAAGTGCTGGCTGGCAGGCGGAGCTGGAGCAGGAACACACGCCGGAAACGGAAGCATACGGGATCTCTTCTTTTGTATACCGTAGCCGTAAACCCTTTCATCCGGAACGTTTCTGGCAATATATCAACGACCGGTGGCCGGCTGGAGTTATCCGCAGCAAAGGTCTTTTCTGGCTGGCTTCCCGGCCCAAACTGGCGGTCAACTGGAGCCAGGCCGGTGGTTCATTGCGGGCCGAAAGGGCGGGCTACTGGTGGTGTGCCATACCCCGCCACCAATGGCAGATGGATGAAGAAACCCACGACCTCATCAGCCAACGTTGGGACGAGCGCTTTGCAGACAGGTATAATGAACTGGTTATCATCGGACAAGCCATGAATGAACCGGAAATACGGCAGCAACTGGACAGCTGCCTGTGTACGGAGCCGGAAATAAAGCTGTACCAGCAGGGCTATCCGTTTAAGGATCTCTTTCCTGATATTTAGCCTTGTCTAAAAAATAATTAAGGCATGTATAAAAAATGAATATAGTTTTGTAAAAATATTTTTTGGCACAGATCGGAAGTATGCCGCTTGTTACTATCCTGAATACCCGACTGTTCATATTTATATCTATCAATGCTGATGAAACATTTCTTTACACTACTATTTTCACTGTCCCTTGCGTTATCCGTACACGCGCAGCAATGCGCGGTAAAGGGTAAAGTGGTGAATGCCGAAGGGAAACCTGTACAATTTGCCAACGTAGCGATTCCTGCCATGCATACCGGCGCAACTGCCGACCAGCAAGGTCTTTTCCAGATAAAAAATATTACGCCCGGTACACATGAAATCCTGATTACCATGTTGGGTTATCAGTCTGTGAAACTGAAGAAAAATATAGGCGCCGGTCAAACCATTACACTGGACATCAAACTGGAAGAAGACCTGTCGAAGCTGAATGAGGTAGTGGTTACCGGGGTATCCCGCGCTACGGCAGTACGCAAGAATCCTATTCCCATTGCTGTAATCGGTAAAAGGGAAATGAACATGAACGTGAATAATAACATCATCGATGCTATTATTAAAGGAGTACCTGGTGTAAGTGCAGTGACCACCGGTCCCAATATTTCCAAACCCTTCATCCGTGGCCTGGGCTATAACAGGGTGCTCACCTTGTATGATGGCATCCGGCAGGAAGGCCAGCAATGGGGAGATGAACATGGTATAGAGATAGATCAATACGGTGTTTCCCGGGCAGAAGTGGTAAAAGGCCCCGCCAGTCTTACCTATGGCTCCGATGCGCTGGCAGGTGTGATTAACATGATTCCCGACATCCCGGAAGTGGAAGAAGGAAAACTGAAAGGTAGCTTTCTGGCAGACTACCACAGCAACAACGGGATGATAGGATCTTCCCTGGGACTGGCTTTCCGGAAAAACGACTGGAAGTACACCATCAGAGGTACCGCTAAGGCAGCACATAATTATCAGAATAAAATAGATGGATTTGTATATGGTACTGCTTTCCGGGAGTACAACCTTTCTGCTATTGCCCGGGTGGATAAAGTATGGGGCAGCTCTCAGTGGGGCGCTACCTTGTATGATAATACCCAGGAAATACCCGATGGCAGCAGGGATTCACTGACCCGTAAGTTTACCCGTCAGGTAAAAGATGAAGACGATGATATCAGAAACCGGCCGATAGTACCGGATAACGAACTGCGTACCTACCGGTTAAATCCACTCCACCAGCGCATTCAACATTACCGGTTATACAATACCACTAAATGGAAAATCGGCAACGGTGATCTGAATACAACTATCGGATTACAGCAAAGCATCCGGCGGGAATACAACCACCCGGAAATGGTAGCCCAGCCCGGATTATATGTAGTGCTGAATACCCTGAACTACGATGTCCGCTATAACCTGCCCACCTGGAATGGCGTGGAAACCACCGTAGGAGTGAATGGAATGTACCAGGTAAACAAAAGTAAAAACGGTACCGATTTCCCTATACCTAATTATAACCTGTTCGACATCGGCGGTTTTTTCTTCGCTAAAAAATCTTTCGGCAAACTGGATATATCCGGAGGGCTTCGTTATGACAGCAGGAAAATCCGCTGGAACGATTTTTATGTAGGACCCAACAAAGCCAACGGATTTGAAAAGCACATGGAATTACCGGATACCGCTGGTGGTCATTTACAATTCCCGGCATTCAGCCATAATTATACCGGTATATCCGGTAGTGTGGGCGCCACCTATAACCTGAGTGAGCGTGTATTACTGAAAGCCAATATTGCCAGAGGATACCGTGCGCCGAATATTACGGAAATAGGTTCCAATGGTCTGGATCCCGGCGCACACATTGTATACCTGGGTAATCGTGGCTTCAAACCGGAATTTAGTTTGCAGGAAGATATCGGATTCCTCGCCTATCTGCCGGATGTGGATATCAGCGTAGAATTGTTTAATAATAATATCGACAACTATATCTATCAGTCACGGCTATACGACAATGAAGGTAATCCGGTGGTAATTGTACCCGGTAATGCCACTTACAAATATCAGCAATCCAGCGCGCGGTTGTTTGGAGCAGAGGTAAGTGTGAATTTACATCCGCGTATCATTCCCTGGCTGACGTTTTATAACAGTGCCGCCTATACGCAGGGCTTAAACAGAAATGAGGAACTGATCAGTAAACATGGAGATGCAGCCCGGTACCTGCCGTTTATACCGCCCATGCATGTACGGTCTGAGCTGAAAGCTACTGCACGCAGGGATTATGGAATATTTACCAAAGCCTATGTACGTGCGGAGGCAGATATATATGGTGCACAATCCCGGTTCTATGGTGTAGATGATACGGAAACCTATACCCCGGGCTATACATTGATTAACCTGGGCGCCGGATCAGGCATCCGCAGCAAACGTGGTAAAACCATTTGTGAAATCTTCCTGCAGCTGGACAATGTATTTGATGTCGCCTATCAGGCTAATATGAACCGGCTGAAATATTTTGAATATTACAGCGCTTCACCCAACGGGCGTTTCGGTATCTATAACATGGGAAGGAATTTCAGTGCCAAGGTAATCGTACCTTTTTAACCATCAGCGGAGTTTAAGTCCCAGCTTGATACCAATGTGCAGGCTGGGCAATACACTTACCATCCGGCCGTCGTTGACGCTTACGCCATTGACTTCCTGATGGTATGTTTTGTATTGATAGATTTTACTACGCAAACCAAGACCGATGAAGGGATCCAGAATGAATTTATCTTTCCGGAATTGTCGTCCCAGTAACAGCTGAAAGCCGAATACATTTTTATCGGCGCTGCTGGTGTAGGTAGTGTTGTTGTTAACAATATCTTCATTGGGATAGAAAACCCGCTTGTAAAACAGCACCGGTTCAAAGTAAGTACCTGCGGCACTGGAGGGCCCCGTTTCCCTGGATATCAGATACCAGCGGAGACCTGCACGAAATCCCAGGCCGCGGGCATTTACAAATTGTTCTGTACTGATATCCGGTTTTTTCTGACCGATGTCTATTTTTTTTGCCAGCACATAATCAGGGTAATCTGTATAGATGCCGCTTACTCCCAGTTCAATACTGATCTTATCCGTGATCTCCTGTTCCAGGTATATATCCAGTTCATTAATCAGGGTAGTAGGATTTACTTTGAGATACGTATTTCTACCCTTTGATTTAGGAGGGTCCTGTGCAAAGGATGCGAAGGTAACAGCACAAAACAGCCATGTGAGCAGCAATGTCTTTTTCATACAGTTGTAAGGGTTAGTGCAGCTTTCAGTGGTTAGTTAAAACTGGCAATAGCGCAATCCTGAAAGTAATTGCAGATTACTAAATTTTTGACAATAATCGTTCCACAATTATTGGGAACCATTGATGTTCCAACGCCTGCACTTTCTTTGCTACTGATTCGGGCGTATCGTCTGAAGTGATAGCACAGCGCTCCTGCAATATAGGCGCACCGTCATCATATTTTTCATTCACATAATGAATGGTGATACCACTCTCCTTTTCACCGGCAGCAATGACTGCTTCATGTACAAAGTGACCATACATGCCTTTACCTCCAAATTTAGGTAACAGTGCCGGATGTATGTTAATGATACGTTCAGGAAAAGCCTGTACCAGATTGGCTGGTACTTTCCACAAAAAGCCGGCGAGTACAACGAGGTCGGTTTTGTATTCCTGTAATAATTGAATGTAGGTGTCGGTGTGCAGAAATTGCTCCTTTTCCAGTAAGATGCCTGGAATACCTTCCCGTTCAGCAATCTGAAAAACGCCCGCACCGGGTTTGTTACATATAATCAGCGCTACCCGTGCTTGATCTGAATTCCTGAAATGATCTATAATCTTCTGTGCGTTGCTACCTGCTCCGGATGCGAATATGGCAATATTTTTCAAAGCTTGCGTTTATTTAATGTATTGTGGGATGCAAAAATAGAGAATTACCCATTAGGAAACAGCCCTTCTCCGGAGTTGTTTACGGGAAAGGCTGTTCCGGTAATTAATTATTTCAGGTATTGTCCGCAGCCGTGGTAGGTTTGTTGCCTGGTTTTCAGTTCTACACTGTTGGGTTGCATAAAACCGCTCATATCATCGGCACATACGGTATTGCGGATGCTGATGGTGATTTCCGGCGTGGTATATACTTTTAAGCTATCGGTATTGGGATTGGGTGCCGGCAAACGGGTACGGATACTGTCGCCGTTGATGGTGCTGAAAAAGAGTTGCTGCTGTTCGAGGTCCAGGCTCCAGCCGGGTTCGTTGCCATGGGCAGTGAAGCGGATACCCGCCTGCAGTTTTTCTGCCTGCTGGGTCCGGAGGTCACCCCCTTCCACAGGTTTCAGTACATAGTTACTGGCCAGCACCCCTTCTACCCGGTGGCCTTTGGCGTCCAGCAACAACAGGTTGCCTTCCGATGCCAGGAAGGTAGTGCTGCTGTCGGTAGATTTTATCAGCACGACCGTGGAGTCGTTCAGCTGCTTCCAGGTGCCTTTTTCCACACTGGCCCCCCCTTTTCCCCTGCCCTGGTAGGCGGTGAGTTCACTAAAGGTGTGATCGTCGTACAGGCTTACCTGGTAGTCCATACCCGGGCAGTCGGCACAGGGCAGTGTGCCCTGATAGGTACCGTTGATGGCGAGGGTCGGAACCGGGTGGGTCACCTGGGTGGTACTGTCGGTGCCGCTGGTATTATCAGGCGTATTATTGTTGCAGGCTGCCAGGGTAGCCAGCAGTAAACTAGATAAATATAATAAATTTCGCATGGGAATGTTTTTTAGTATTAGAGTGAACATTCTGGACCGGTAGCAGGTTATTATGTAAAAATAACACTCTCACCGAAATTAATCGTGCCCATATATAATATAATATAGGTGAGCAGAACAGATAGTATAAGGAAGGATATAGGGGAGCGCTATCTGATTTTTATCTTCATATAATATTATTATATCCTCTGAAACAGCACGCCATATTATATATAGAGGTAGAGTTAAACTTTCAATCAAAATAATAAGTTCTGAAAGGATTTAGTCACTATCGCTGAAAAACGGCCACCAGAAAGAATTACAACTCAAATTATATTCCAGCAGAAGGAGAAAAAGGGCATGTTATACGCCAATAATTTTTTTCAATTGTTGGTAAATTGTCAACATTCTGTCTTATTTTTGCTGGCACTTTTAAGATTTAAGAAACTTTAGGTCAAATCTAAACTATATAGGCTGTGTATCGTCGTGTTTCCATTCTTTTGCGCAAGCATTTTGTGAGTGTGCTTATTCTATGCGCTAGTATAGTAATTCCGTTTTCTTCTGTTAAGGCAGCGGATCCTGCGAAAGGGAAGGCAATATTTCAACAAAATTGCGCTTCATGTCATAGTGTCCATAAAAAACTGACAGGTCCTGCACTTGCCGGAGTTGAAGACAGGTGGCCCGATAAGAAATTATTGCACCAGTGGATTCATAACTCCGCATCTGTACTCGCCTCAGGGGACAAGTATGCCAACGACCTCTTTAACCAGTACAACAAAACCGCGATGACCGCGTTTCCTGCATTAACCAATGAGGAAATCGACGACATCCTGGAGTATGTTAAAGTGGAAACTCAGAAAGGACCTACTGGTCCTGCTTCGCCAGCTGCCGGTGCAGCTGCTGAAGGAGCAGACAAAGGCAGTGACAACAGTTTACTGTTTGGTATCGTAACCCTGATACTGGCAGTGGTGGCACTGATCCTCATGCAGATCAACAGTAACCTGAACAAACTTGCAGGTGACAAAGAAGGCGTTGCTACTCCCGAACCAGTTCCTTTCTACAAAAACAAAGCTTACATCGCACTGGGTATCCTGGTGTTGTTCATGGTAGGCGGTTACTTCACTATCAATGGTGCCATCGGGCTGGGTCGTCAGAAAGACTACATGCCTGAGCAGCCTATCTTCTACAGCCATAAAGTACACGCCGGCATCAACCAGATCAACTGTTTGTATTGCCACGCTGGTGCAGAGAAGAGCAAGACTGCCATGATTCCTTCCGAAAACATCTGTATGAACTGTCACAAGGCCATTAAGGATTACTCCGGCCCTGAACTGTTCAACGCAGAAGGAAAGAAAATTGACGGTACTGCAGAGATCGCAAAATTATACGATTACGTAGGATGGGATCCTGAAGCTGGTAAATATACCAAACCAGGACGCCCGATCGAATGGACAAAAATCCACAACCTGCCTGACCACGTATACTTCAACCACTCCCAGCACGTAGTTGCCGGTCAGGTACAATGTCAGACCTGCCACGGTGCTATCACTGAAATGGACGAAGTGCATCAGTTCTCAGACCTGTCTATGGGCTGGTGTATCAACTGTCACCGTACTACTAAAGTGCAGTTCGCTGACAACAACTATTACAGCATCTTCGAGAAACTTCATCAGGATATTAAAGATAAGAAGATCGATAGCGTAACTGTTGAAATGGTAGGTGGTACTGAATGTCAAAAATGCCACTACTAGGAAGGATTTAGGACTACAGGAACTGACCGGATCAATGACCGGACATTTCCTGTATCTCTCAGAAGATATCAAAATTTATAAACGTAACTCGTTAATATAACATGGAGCAAAAAAAGTATTGGAAAGGCTTGGAGGAGTTGCACAATACAGCTGCGCATCAGGAAATTGTGAAGAACGAATTCAGTGAAGAATTACCGTTTGAGAGTGAAGGTCTGTTGAATGCTACTACCCCGCGCAGGGATTTTCTGAAATACCTGGGTTTCACTACGGCTGCTGCTACAATCGCTGCCAGCTGTGAAACACCTATCAAGAAAGCAATTCCCTACGTAAACAAACCGGAAGATATTACTCCGGGTGTAGCCAACTATTATGCTTCTTCCTACTCAATTGATGGTGAATATGTGCCTTTAGTGGTGAAAAACCGCGAAGGTCGTCCTATTAAAATAGAAGGAAATACCTTATCATCGATCACCCAGGGTGCTACCTCGGCAAAAGTACAAGGCGCTGTATTGAGCCTGTATGATGTAGCCCGCCTCCGTTTCCCGTCTATCGGCGGTACGGAAACTACCTGGGCCGAACTGGATAAACAAGTAACTGCAGCACTGGCCGGATTAGGCGGTGCTCCTGTTGTTTTAGTAAGTACCACTTTACTCAGCCCATCCACTAAAAAAGTGATCGGCGAGTTCCTGGCTAAATATCCAAACTCCCGCCACGTAGTATACGATCCGGTATCTTTCTCCGGTATGCTGCTGGCAAACGAAGCTTCCTACGGTAAAAGAATCATCCCATCCTACCACTTCGAAAATGCGAAAGCAATCGTGAGTCTGGGTGCTGATTTCCTGGGAACCTGGTTAAACCCGGTTGAATACTCCCGCCAGTTTGCGCAAACCCGTAAGATCGACGCTAAGAAACCGGAAATGTCCAAACACTTCCAGTTCGAAAGCCACATGAGCCTTACCGGTGCCAACGCTGACGAAAGATATACCCACAAGCCTTCTGAAACCGGTGCGATTGCACTGGCCCTGCTGGCAGCTGTTGGTGGTAGCGTTACTGCTCCTGCTATCGCTGATGCCCGCGTAAAAGAAGGTATCGCCAAAGCCGCGAAAGAACTGAAAGCCAACGCTGGTAAAGCACTGGTAGTAAGCGGTTCCAACGATGTGAACATTCAACTGATCGTAAATGCCATCAACAATATCGTAGGTGCCAACGGTACTACGATTGACCTGGCTGCTCCTTCTAACTACCGTCAGGGTATCGATAGCGATATCGCTAAACTGGTAGCAGATATGAACGCTGGTAGTGTTGGTGCAGTACTGGTATACGGTGCTAACCCTGCTTACGATTACTTCGAAGCAGCGAAATTTGCAGAAGTACTGAAGAAAGTAAAACTGGCAGTATCCTTCAACGACAGAAACGACGAGACTACTGAATTATGTAAATATGTGGCGCCTGATCATCACTTCCTGGAAAACTGGAATGATGCTGAAGGTAAGCCTGGCTACTACAGCTTCGCACAGCCAACTATCACCCCGCTGTTCAAAACCCGTGCAGTACAGGATACTTTACTGTCCTGGGCTGGCAATACCACTATCTGGGCTGATTACCTGAAAAACGAATGGGTAAGCAAACTGGGTGGACTGGAAGCATGGGATAAAGCACTGCAGGATGGTGTGGTTGAACCAGCTACTGCACCAGCTTTAGGTGGTGCTGCTTTCTCCGGTGACATCGCCGGTGCTGCTGCTAAAATCAACAGCGCGAAGAAAGGTGGTAAATACGAACTGGTACTGTACGAAAAAGTAGCTATCGGTAACGGTAAACTCTCCAACAACCCATGGTTGCAGGAAATGCCGGATCCAATCACCCGCGCTACCTGGGATAACTACGCCTGTGTATCCAATACCCTGGCTAAGACATTCGCTACCCAGCTGGGCGATGACTACGAAATCAACACCGAAAAGAAAGTACTGAAAATTAAAGCCAACGGTAAAGAAGTAATTCTGCCTTTGCTGATTGTTCCAGGTATGCACCCGGATGTAATCGCTATCGCAGTAGGTTACGGCCGTGGTAAAAACGTAGGTAGAGCTGCTGCCGGTGTCGGTCAGAATGTTTATCCTTTCGTTAGCAACAATGGTCAGACTTTCGATTACTTCGCTGTAGACGCTACAGTAGAAGCTACCGGTGAGAAATATCCTGTTGCTTTAACACAAACGCACAATAGCTACGAAGGTCGTCCTATCGTAAAAGAAACTACCCTGGAAGAGTTCATCAAGAACCCCAGAGAAGTAAACGAAGACAGACACGAACTGAAGAAGTTCGGTGCTGACTTCCGTAAAGACGCTACCCTCTATCCTAACTTCAGCTACCCAGGTATCAAATGGGGTATGTCTATCGACCTGAACACCTGTTTCGGTTGTGGTGCATGTACCATTGCCTGTCAGGCAGAAAACAACGTATCCGTTGTAGGTAAAGAAGAAGTAGCGAAAGCACACGAAATGCACTGGATTCGTATCGACCGTTATTTCAGCGGTGATGAAAACAATCCGGAAGTAGTGTTCCAACCAATGCTGTGTCAGCATTGCGATAACGCACCATGCGAAAACGTTTGTCCGGTTGGTGCTACCAACCACAGCTCTGAAGGTATCAACCAGATGGCTTACAACCGTTGTATCGGTACCCGTTACTGCGCAAACAACTGCCCTTATAAAGTACGTCGCCTGAACTGGAGAGACTGGAACGGAGCAGATAGTTTCGAAAACAACCTGTACGATGTGGCAGATATGAACGATAACCTGACCCGTATGGTACTGAACCCGGATGTAGTGGTTCGTAGCCGTGGTGTGATGGAAAAATGTTCCTTCTGCGTACAACGTCTGCAGGAAGCGAAACTGGATGCGAAGAAAGCTGGTCATCCGTTGAAAGATGGAGCTGCTAAAACTGCCTGCCAGCAAGCATGTGGAGCTGATGCGATCGTATTTGGTAACATCAACGATAAGAACAGCGAAATCTATAAGGTCCGCAACGAAGCACAAACAGATAGAATGTACTATGTACTGGAAGAAACCCACGTACTGCCTTCTATCAGCTACCTGGCTAAGATCAGAAACAAAGATGCCGCTCCTAAAGCAGAGAAAGCTCCTGCTCACAAGGAAGAAGGACATCACGCATAAGATCTTTAACCGGTAATCGTTAAAGGAAAAAGACAGAAAGAGTTACAGAATCTGAGATCATAACAAAAGACAAGGGCTAGTAGCTAGAAGCTAGCAGCTAAAAGCTTATAGAATATGCATTTAAAATACGAATCCACACTGAGAGAACCTTTAGTAGACGGGGTTAAGGATTATCACCAGGTAACGGAAGATATCATTAGTCCCATCGAAGGGAAGCCTGGTAAATTGTGGTATGTAGGCTTTTTTATATCCCTGGCACTGTTGGGCTTCGGCGCATTTTCAGTGTTTTGGCAGATCTACTTCGGTGTTGGGGTGTGGAATCTGAATAAGACCATCGGTTGGGGTTGGGATATTACCAACTTCGTATGGTGGGTAGGTATCGGTCACGCCGGTACCCTGATCTCCGCGATCCTCCTCCTGTTCCGCCAGGGTTGGCGTACAGGGGTAAACCGTGCGGCAGAAGCGATGACCATCTTCGCGGTAATGTGCGCCGGTCAGTTCCCGATTATTCACATGGGTCGTGTATGGATGGCATTCTTTATCCTGCCTTATCCTAACACCCGCGGTCCGGTATGGGTTAACTTTAACTCTCCCCTGCTGTGGGACGTATTCGCGATCTCTACTTACTTTACCGTTTCCCTGTTGTTCTGGTATTCCGGTCTGTTACCGGATTTCGCAACTATCCGCGACAGAGCTAAAACCAAACTGCGTAAGCTGTTATATGGTGTAGCTGCTTTCGGTTGGACAGGTTCCACCAAACACTGGCAACGTCACGAAGCATTGTCACTGGTACTGGCAGGTTTATCCACTCCGCTGGTATTGTCTGTACACACCATCGTATCTTTTGACTTTGCGACTTCTGTTATTCCTGGTTGGCACACTACCATCTTCCCTCCCTACTTCGTAGCGGGTGCGATCTTCTCCGGATTTGCGATGGTACAAACCCTGCTGATCATTACACGTAAAATATTACACCTCGAAGAATACATTACCCTGGGTCACATGGAAGCCATGAACAAGGTAATTGTATTAACCGGTTCCGTAGTAGGTTGCGCTTACCTGACTGAGTTATTCATGGCATGGTACGGTGCTAACCCTTACGAGTTCGATACCTTCTTCAAATACCGTGCTGCCGGTCCGCTGGGTTGGTCTTACTGGATCATGATGACCTGTAACGTAATCACTCCGCAGGTGTTCTGGTTCCGCAAAATGAGAAGAAATGTAATGGTGACTTTCGTAATGTCTATCATCGTAAACATCGGTATGTGGTTTGAGCGTTTCGTAATCATCTGTACTTCCCTGTATCGTGATTACCTGCCATCCAGCTGGTCTTACTACCGTCCGTCCTGGCCTGAAGTAGGTTTCTACATGGGTACTTTCGGACTGTTCTTTACCTGCTTCTTCCTGTTCGCTAAATACTTCCCGGTAATCGCGGTAGCTGAGATCAAGTCTATCCTGAAAACTTCCGGTCAGAACTATAAAGAGAAAATGGAAGTGTACGAAGAAGAAAGCGCTGAGAAATTTGCTCACGACGTTGCACACGCACACTAATAGACGAATTGACAGAATTAATTACTTGGAATTTGAATTTTTAAATATATGGCTGTTAAAAATTTTGTTGTAGGCTTGTTTGACGATGAGGCAGTATTGTTTCCGGCAGTAAAGAAAGTTCGTACTGCAGGCTACAAGTTGCACGATGTATACACTCCTTTTCCTGTTCACGGCCTCGATCATGCAATGGGTTTAAGAGAAACCAGCCTCCACACAGCCGGTTTCATATATGGTATCACCGGTACCACTACAGCATTATCCTTCATGAGTTGGGTATTTAATGTAGACTGGCCGCTGAACATTGGTGGTAAACCACATTTTCCTTTACCAGCATTTATTCCTATCACGTTTGAGCTGACAGTACTGTTCGCAGCGGTAGGAATGGTGATGACTTTCTGTTACCTGTGCCAGCTCATGCCAGGTGTGAAGAAACACATCTTCCACCCCAGACAGACAGATGATAAGTTTGTAATGGTAATAGAGCTGACAGAAAAAACCAATGCAGAAGAAGTGAAAAACTTCCTGGCTGCAGCCGGTGCAAAGGATATCAATGAACAAAAAGCTGAAGCAGGTTGGTGGTTCGGTAGGTATGATAAAGAAGACGAGTTTTATACCCGTCAGATTCAAACCGCAAACGCTTAATTATAATAACAGCTAAAATATACAGTTGCAACATTAGGATTTGAGCAAGCAAGAACTAATGAAAGCTAGATAAATAATTTCTGATGAAAAGGACTTCCAACATATTGATTGTAGCCGCATTGGCAACTGGAGCTTTCCTGGCAGCCTGTAACAGAGGGGAGCATAACAGAAAGCCCGGCAGGATTTATATGCCAGACATGTATGAATCCCGTGCGTATGAATTCTATAGTGCTCGTTTGTCAGGCCTGAAACCAGTGGAAGGAACAGTAAAAAGAGGTGAACTGCTGCCATACCATCTGAAAGAATCAGATACGGCTTTGGCTAATCTGGTAAAAAATCCGTTGGACATTACTCCTGCAAGATTGAAAGAGGGTGAGCGTTTATTTAATATCTACTGCGGTATCTGCCATGGTACCTCACTGGATGGTAATGGTCCGCTGTACAAAGACGGTAATGGTCCTTACCCTGCAAAACCTGCTGATCTGGTAGCCGGCGCAAAAGCTGGTTATACAGAAGGCCGCCTGTTCCATGTAATGACCTACGGTTTTAACATGATGGGTAGCTATGCCAGCCAGCTGAACAGAGAACAACGCTGGGAAGTGGCTGCTTATATCAGAAGCAAACAACCGGGTGCAAAAGCATTAGCTGTTGCAACTGAAGCCGCTCCTGCTAAAGACAGCGTTGCAGCTAAATAAGAGAGAGTTAAACTGAATTTCAAACAAGTATTTTAATATACAGTAATGAAAGACCAATTTGTAGTACCGGCAAGATTAAAAAAGACCAGCTTCGTGTTAATGGGCGTGGGCTTGCTGACTTTATTGATCGGATTAATTGCGTTTAAAGGTGAAAACGCTACACGGTTTTGGGCCGGTCTGTTGCAAAACAGCAGCTTCTTTTTGCTGATTACATTGGCCAGCACGTTCTTTATCGCAGCTACTACCCTGGCTCATGGTGGTTGGCAGATTGCCTTCCGTCGCGTTCCTGAAGCTATTTCCATGGCCGTGCCGGTATTGGCAGCCATTTTATTTGTAGTAGTGATGTTAATTGTTTTCGGTGGCCAGGAACACATCTACCACTGGATCAACGCACATCATGTTGCGGAAGACAAAATCCTGACCTGGAAATCTGCTTTCCTGAACAAAGGATTCTTCACCACTGCTACTATCATCACACTGGCGCTCTGGATATTCTTTACCCTGAGACTCCGTAAAATGTCTATCGAAGAAGATGGATGGGATCTGCGTCCTGAAACCGGTAAAAAACTGATCTGGAGAAACACCGTTTGGTGCGGTGGATTCCTGGTAGTATTTACCCTGAGCGTTGGTTCTACCACCCCTTGGATCTGGCTGATGAGCATAGATGCTCACTGGTTCTCTACCATGTACAGCTGGTATACATTCGCAAGCACCTGGGTTTCCGGCTTATCCCTGATCGCCCTGTTTGTAGTATACCTGAAAAAACACGGTTACCTCTCTTACGTAACAGAAGAACACCTGCACGACTTAGGTAAATTCATGTTTGCTTTCAGCATCTTCTGGACTTACCTGTGGTTCTCTCAGTATATGCTGATCTGGTACGCCAACATGCCGGAAGAAACCGTTTACTTCCAGCCACGTGTTTGGGGCGAATGGAGACCAATCTTCTTCCTGAACCTCCTCATTAACTTTGTTACTCCGTTATTGTTCCTGATGAAACGGGACACTAAACGTAATTATACTGCTGTTGTTTTCATCGCTATCGTGATCATCTGTGGTCACTGGCTGGATTTCTGGCAGATGGTAGCTCCAGGCACTTCAAAGCACCTGGTTTTCCCTTGGTATGAACTTGGACTCGGACTTGGTTTTGTGGGACTGATCATTTTCCTGGTTACCAACCAACTTACTAAAGCTGCGCTGGTTCCGAAAAATCATCCTTATCTGAAAGAAAGTATCGTTCACCACACCTAATAGTAGGGTGAGTACGGAGATTAGGCAATAGAAAAGCATTAGATAACTTAATTATTTCATATAGCAATGTCAGGATTTTTAGCAGTCTTAGTTGTTGTTCTCATATTCATAGTCATCTTCCAGATTGCGAAGGCGAGCGAATATGTGTCCATATTGAAGGGAGAAAAGAAAGCGCGCCAGCAAAGTAACCGCATAAATGGTTTCCTGCTGATTGCATTCCTGGTGCTGGGGCTTATAGGAGTGTACTACTGTAACGATCTGCTGAAAGGCAAGATCCTGGGCGAGTCTGCTTCTGTACAAGGTGAAGGTGTAGATACCCTGATCTATGTAACACTGGCTATCACCGGTATCGTATTTGTCATTACACAGATCCTCCTCTTCTGGTTCGCATTTAAATACCAGGAAAAAGAAGGCCGTAAAGCATTTTATTTCCCGCATAATAATAAACTGGAAGTTATCTGGACCGTTATCCCTGCTATTGCACTGACAGTGCTGGTAGCATTTGGTCTGAAACACTGGTTCCAACTCACTTCTGACGCACCTAAAGATGCTGCAGTAGTAGAAATCACCGGTAAACAGTTTAACTGGTTGATCCGCTACCCGGGTAAAGATGGTCAGCTGGGCCGCCGCGATTTCAAAAGAATCGACGAAGCTGCCAGCAACCCACTGGGTATGGATTGGGATGATCAGCTGAGCAAAGATGACTTCATGGCAACGGAAGTTCACCTGGTGGTGGGCAAACCCGTGAAATTCGTTATCGGTTCCCGCGACGTTATCCATGATGTTGGTTTACCTCACTTCCGTATGAAAATGGATGCGGTACCTGGTATCCCTACTACCCTCTGGTTTACGCCTAAGTTTACCACTAAACAAATGAAGGAAAAAACCGGCGACCCCGATTTCACTTATGAAATCTCCTGCGATCAGATGTGCGGTAGCGGTCACTACTCTATGAGAGGTGTGATTGTGGTAGAAACACAGGCAGAATACGATGCGTGGATTGCCAAACAACCTACCCAGTATTCTTTGGCTCACCCTGCAGCAGCTCCGGCTGATGCACCGAAGGCTGACAGCACTCAAAAAGCGATTGCTGCCAATACCAAGTAAGCCGTATTTTTGTGTTAGAAGATTTTATTGACGGAGTACAATTAAAAACAATAAAGATAAACTGACAAACGACAATACTTCCCGACTGTTAGTTTAATAATAAACCGAACCGATTATGAGTAACGAAGCAACATTGCACAGTCAACAGGAGGTTATGCACGGCGCGCATGATCATCATGATCATGATCACCACCATGAAGACAGTTTCATTTCGAAATATGTGTTCTCCATGGATCACAAAATGATTGCCAAACAATTCCTGATCACTGGTATCGTTTGGGCCATCATAGGTGCTTTCTTCTCTGTACTGTTCCGTTTGCAACTGGGTTTTCCCGATGCTACATTCCCTTGGCTGGAAAGTATCCTGGGCCATTGGGCTAAAGGTGGCCGCATTACTGCCGAAGCTTATTATGCATTGGTTACTATGCACGGAACTATTCTCGTATTCTTTGTATTAACTGCCGGTTTAAGCGGTACCTTCTCAAACCTGCTGATTCCACTGCAGGTAGGTGCGCGTGATATGGCCTCCCCTTTCATGAACTGCCTCAGCTACTGGTTCTTTTTCCTGGCCAGTCTGGTAATGATGGCTTCCCTGTTTGTACAAACAGGTCCTGCTTCCGGAGGTTGGACAATGTATCCGCCACTGAGTGCACTGGGAGACGCTTCTATCGGTTCTAAAATAGGTGTGGATCTTTGGTTGACCAGCATGGCGCTGTTTGTTGTTTCTCAGCTGCTGGGTGGTCTGAACTATATTTCCACTATCCTGAACATGCGTACCCAGGGTATGGCAATGACCAAAATGCCTTTAACCATCTGGTCATTCTTCTTTACCGCTGTACTGGGCGTATTGTCTTTCCCTGTATTGCTGTCCGGCTTCATCCTGTTACTCATGGATCGCCACGCAGGTACCAGCTTCTACCTCTCCGATATCTTCATCGCCGGTAAAGCACTGGCTAACGAAGGTGGTAGCGCTATCCTGTATCAGCACTTATTCTGGTTCTTAGGTCACCCGGAAGTATATATCATCATCCTCCCTGCAATGGGTATGGTTTCTGAAGTACTGGCGGTAAGTTCCCGCAAGCCTATCTTCGGTTACCTGGCGATGATCGGTTCCCTGTTTGCGATCTGTATCCTGGCCTTCCTGGTTTGGGCACACCACATGTTCGTAACTGGTCTGAATCCATTCCTCGGTGCATTCTTCGTACTGTTAACATTATTGATCGCGGTACCATCTGCCATCAAGGTGTTCAACTGGCTCACTACTATCTGGAAGGGTAATATCAACTTCTCTCCGGCTGCCCTGTTCTCTATCGGTTTCGTAAGTACTTTCATCTCCGGTGGTTTAACAGGTATCTGGTTAGGTAACTCTTCTATCGATATTCACCTGCATGATACCATGTTTGTGATTGCCCACTTCCACATTGTAATGGGTGTATCTGCATTCTTCGGTATGTTTGCCGGTATCTACCACTGGTTCCCTAAAATGTATGGCCGTTTCATGAACAACACGATCGGTTACATCCACTTCTGGGTAACAATGGTAGGCGCTTACCTGATTTTCTGGCCTATGCACTATGAAGGTATGGCCGGTATGCCAAGAAGATATTATGATGTATCTCAATGGGCTTCCTTCAAACAGTTTGGTGGTCTGAACGAATTCATCACGATCGTGGTAATCCTGGTATTTGCTGTACAATTGTTGTTCGTTTTCAACTTCTTCTATAGCATTTTCAAAGGTAGAAAAATGACTACCGAGAACCCATGGAAGGCAACTTCCCTGGAATGGACTACTCCGATTCACGCTGGTCACGGTAACTGGCCTGGTGAAATTCCGGTAGTACACCGCTGGGCTTATGACTACAGCAAGGATGGAAGAGATTTCATTCCGCAGACTGAGCCAATAGGACCTAATGAAGTAGTACACTAGCATATTGGTAAAAGATTCCGGCAGGTAGTACCGAGGATGTTTATCCGAAAAATCTGCCTTCCGGGATCTTCTTCCCTGTGATGTTTGTAAATTTGTCCTGGATTTAAAACCAGGATGTGGATAGAAAAAATATGTTGCAAGAAAACTCCATAAAGTTGTCGTCATCGTATGCAGTAGCCAGCAAAGTGAAGGATTATTCTCAGCTAATGAAATTTAATCTCACTTTCATGGTCGTGTTTTCCTCTGTTGTGGGTTATTTGCTGGTGCCGGGGGTGGAGTTTAATCTGATCAAAGTTCTTTTATTATTTGCTGGTGGTTTACTGGTTTCCGGATCAGCTAATACCATCAACCAGATATGGGAAAAAAATACAGATAAGCTGATGGCACGTACCGCGCCACGCCCTTTACCTTCCGGTCGTATGACAGAAGGAGAAGCGATCGTGGTAGCAGTAATTACCGGTGTGGCAGGTATCCTGATTATGGGATATTGCTTCAACTGGTTGGCTGCAGCACTTAGCCTGTTTTCATTGGTGATGTACGGTTTCGTATACACCCCCTGGAAAAAATGGAATTCACTGGCCGTACTGGTAGGTGCTATTCCTGGCGCACTGCCACCGTTGATCGGATGGGTAGCCGGCGCCAATAACCTGGATGAAGGCGGCTGGTCTTTATTTGCTATTCAATTCCTGTGGCAGTTCCCGCATTTCTGGGCTATCGCCTGGATTGCACACAAGGATTATACAACAGCAGGCTTTAAATTATTGCCAGCTAACGGCGAGCCTAATAAGCTTACCGCTATTCAGGCGGCTTTATATACTTTATTGCTGATCCCGGCTGGTGTAGCACCTTACCTGCTGAAGATCACAGGTGGCATTTCTGCCATTATTGCTATTCTGGGTGGTGTTTTTTTCCTTTACAGAGCTATTAACCTGTATAGAAAGAACGATGTTCCTGCAGCGCGGAAGCTGATGTTCGGATCTTATATTTATCTGACAGTGATTCAGCTCTCGCAATTGTTGGACAAAGCTTAAATTGAAATCGGAGGAGTGATGCATACAATGGGCATAGAACGAAAAAAAATACATCCGCACAAATATTCCCTATGGATTGCTATGGGTAGCATTACCATGATGTTCATCGGGTTTACCAGTGCATACATTGTAAAAAGATCTCAGGCAAACTGGCTGGCATTTGAACTGCCGCATATTTTCTGGTTATCTACCGCTATTATTTTATTGAGTAGCTTAACCGTTCACCTGGCTTTAAAACAGTTTAAAGAAAGGAATATGCAGCGCTATAAACAGTTAATAACCATTACGGCTATACTGGGAGTAGTTTTTGCAGCCTGTCAATGGATCGGCTTTGTGCAGTTGAAAAACAGCGGATTACCGTTGAGTGGACCGGTTTCGGCTTCCTTTATTTATGTAATCGTAGGTGTACATATGTTACACGTGTTGGGTGGTGTAGTAGCACTACTCATTATGTTTGGCAGGGCTTACAGAACCCGCGTACGTACCTACAGCGCAGTACCCATCGAAGTGGCCGCCACATACTGGCATTTCGTGGACATATTGTGGATTTACCTGTTAATTTTTTTAAGTATCGCCAGATAAACTTTGTAAAATTTTATAAAACTAACAATGGATACAGCAGTTACAGCGAAGAAAAAATGGTGGGCCGGAGGATATTCTCCCTTTAATGTGAGCTATGGCAAGTTGATGATGTGGTACTTTCTGATGTCAGATGCGTTCACTTTCGGCGCATTATTGATAGCATATGGTACCATCCGGTTTTCCAGCACATCCTGGCCTGATCCGAATGAAGTGTTCCGCTCTTTCCCTGGTATGGGACATGCCAACTTACCGCTGGTATTTGTGAGCTTAATGACCTTCATCCTCATCATGAGTTCTGTAACCATGGTACTGGCAGTACATGCCGGTCACATGAGAGATAAAAAGGCTGTGGTTAAATGGTTAACATGGACCATCGTTGGTGGTGCTGCGTTCCTCGCCTGTCAGGCATGGGAATGGACACACCTGTTCCATGAAGGCGCCTGGTGGGGTCGTAATCCATTCCTGAATGTGGATGGTACACAGGCTTCTACTAACTTCACCAACTTCTTCTTTACCATCACCGGTTTCCACGGTTTACACGTAACTTCCGGCGTGGTACTGAATATCGTGATCCTTGCCAACGTACTGAAAGGTACCTACGAGCAGAGAGGTCACTACGAAATGGTAGAAAAAGTAGGACTGTACTGGCACTTTGTAGACCTGGTATGGGTATTCGTATTCACCTGCTTCTACCTGCTTTGATCAAACACAAGGTTTGTTATTGATTATTTGGAATCTGATTTTTGGAATTTATTTAATTTAAATAGTAATGGAGCATACACATACTGCAGCAGGTCACGAAAATGCGCATGCTGATTCATCTACCAAAGGTATCTGGAAAACGTTCTGGATCCTCCTGGGTATCACAGTAGTGGAAGTTGGTTTGGCATTCTTACACCTGGAAACAGGTTTCCCGAGCAGACTGGTGCTGAATGGTATCTTTATCATCCTCACCATTTTCAAAGCCTTCTTTATCGTGGCGGAGTTTATGCACCTCGGGCATGAAATCAAGAACCTGATCATGACGATATTAATGCCGCTCCTCCTGTTCGTATGGTTTATCATCGCTTTCCTCTACGAAGGTGATTCCTGGAAAAACATGAGAAACGACCTGAGACCAGGTACGCCGATTGAAACACCTAAAGCCACTCCGAAAGAAGCTGGACACGGACACTAATTTTATCTCATTTTTAAATTATCAGGATCATTTCTCGCAGGGCTTTATTAGGAGTTTTATTGGCAATACTGGTGCCGCTGGCTGGTTATCTGATTGTAGATTACTATGGTAAAAACGTAGTACCTGTACCCGCCTACTTCATTCCGGAAAGGGTAGACACCATTACGAAAAATGGCCAGGTAACCTACGATACGGTTTTCCATCAGATCAAAGACTTCGAAATGACCAACCAGCTTGGTCAGAAGGTAAGTCTGAAAGACATGGAAGGAAAAGTACTCCTCGTTGATTTCTTTTTCACCTCCTGTCCCAGTATCTGTCCTACGCTGACAAAAAACCTGCGGAAAATACAGAGTGCCTACGTAAAGAATGATTCTTTATTACAGATACTCTCCTTTTCAGTAGACCCGGTAAGGGATTCGGTAGATAAGTTGCGCAAATACGCATACGACTACCAGATAAATCCCGACAACTGGTGGTTGCTGACCGGCGATAAGAAAGAGATTTATGATCTGGCCAGACACGAATTTTTCGTTTCTGTAACAGAAGGAGATGGTGGACCGGATGATTTTGTACATACCGAAAAACTGGTACTGATCGATAAAAACAAGAACATCAGAGGTTATTATGATGGACTTGATTCCAATGCAGTGGTAAGATGCGCCAGAGATATCGCTACCCTGCACCTGGCGAAAGACAGACACCGGCCCGGATTTGTGCAGTTCCTGAAAAAACTGTTCTCCGGAAACTGATAAAATATTTATAGTGAAAGGTGAATAAGGAAAGGGTGTTCACCTTTCTTTATTCACCTTTCAGCATTTAGTGCATCATGGAATTGAAGAATAAAAATCTCAACACGCCTATTACCATCGTATCCATTGTTATTCCGGTACTGGTAGCGTTGTTGTTTATTTTGCCCAAACCAGATTTCCATCCTGGATTTGATATCAGAATACTTCCCTTGTTTCATGCGATTCTGAATTCAGCTACAGCAGTGTTGCTGGCGGCCAGCCTGTACTTTGTTAAAAACGGTCAGGTGAAAGCCCATAAAATAGCTAACCTCATCGCAGTGGCCTTATCCGTAGTATTCCTCCTCTCCTATGTGACTTATCATTCCCTGGCGCCGGAAACGCGTTTTGGCGATCTGGATCACAATGGTGTATTGGATGCGGCAGAAAAAGCAACCCTGGGTGGTATTCGTTATCTGTATTATTTCCTGTTGCTCACACACATTGTACTGGCGGCCGTTATCGTGCCACTGGTATTATTCACCCTGTTGCGTGGTTTCCAGAATGATATTCCCCGTCATCGTAAAATAGCCCGTATTACCTGGCCGATCTGGTTCTATGTGGCAGTGACGGGTGTGATTGTTTATATTATGATTTCTCCCTACTACCATTGATATAATTAGGGAGATTTTTTAAGGTAGATGAACTAATTTTGTTGGATCAAATTACGATGCTATGAAGAAGTGGTATTTGTTATTGCTGGCAGGAATTTTAACGGTGATCAGCGGGCCTTTAATGGCGCAGTGTTCCCTGTGTACCAAAACAGCACAACAATTAGGTGAAGGCCCTGCTAAAGGATTGAACAATGGTATTTTAATGTTGGCATTAACGCCGCTTGCAATTATAGGCTTTCTGGCTTTTCGCTGGTGGAAAAGTAATCAGGAAGCCTGATCCGGCATAACCCTTAATAACAATGATTACCTACAGAAAAGCGGATATCGGTGATATCACGCAGCTGACTCATTTAAGGCTGCAATTTCTGAAAGAGGTATACCCCAAAGCTGATCTATCCCAGGACCCCGTGTTATTTGATCAGTTAACAGTGTACCTGCAGGAACATCTGCCCAAAGGCAATTTCGTAAACTGGTTTGCTGAATATGAAGGTAAACCGGTAGCCAGTGCAGGTATTGTGTTTTATAATCAACCCCCGCTATACCACAACCTGGAAGGTAAAGTTGGCTACATCCTCAATGTATACACCCTGCCCGACTATCGCCGCAAAGGCATTGCAAAAGTATTATTCGGTAAAATACTGGAAGAAGCCCGCGAACGTAACACCGGAAAAGTAAGTTTACATGCCAGCGAAGACGGAAGAGCCCTATACGAACAATTTGGCTTTGTAGCCGGAGATAATGAAATGACTTTCAGACTGACACAGATATAATCAGTTCTTCACATACAGACATACAACCACGTTATGCTTCGGAACGAAACATAACGTGACCGTTATACAAGCATTGTATAAAAAATTATGCTTCTTCTTCTCTCAATTCAAACTGAGAACAATCCACCCGTAAATCTGCCGGTTTGAGCGACGTTTTTATCAGGTTGCAATAGTGACCTCTTTTAACAGTGTAGAATTGACAATTAAAACACATGGGCTGTGTGTTAATTACCTCCTGTTGGTTGAGCTGATAAATCAGTTGCATCAGCTGCTCCAGTAATCCGCCCTGTTCTTTTTCAGATACAGTGGCTAATGTTTCCTCTAAAGGTTGAGCAAATTTCTCTACCTTCCTCGCGATTGCCTTGCCCTCTTTTACGAGATGTAAGGTGTGACTGCGGGTGTCTGTAGCACTTGGTTTACGGGTCAGATAATTTTTTTGTTCCAACGATTTTACCGCGTCGCTGATCGTCGCTTTGGTCATGTTGAAATACGATGCCAAAGAGGTGACTGTACGTTTTTCTTCCGGGTAGTGTAGTAAAAATGTAAGTACCTGAATTTGGATGGGACTTAACCCATACCTCGTGGCTTCTTGCCATAATAATACGCGAAACGCTTCAGATAAGCGTTCCAGCGCTGCCACTACTTTACTTGTTGTGTTTTCTGCCTGCTGCGCGGGGCTGAATGTGGAAACTTTCCCCATATTTTTCTTGCTGTCCTTATAAATTAGGACGGCAAGGTACAATATAATTATGGGCGTGTAAATAGCATATTAGTAATATCCTGTTGTTTCCGCGTAAAATAATTAATGACAACCTTCCAGTTCATGAATAAAGTATCCAAGTTGTTGTATTTGTTTTTCCCAGCGGGGAATGACTGCTGTAAGATGACAAAAACGACAATCCTTCGGCAGTACTGCCGGTGCTCCGGGCCATTTAGACTGCAGCCAGGCGTTACCAAAAAACAACACCTTTTCAAAAGAAGTCTCTTTTGTTACAATGATATCAAAATGCATATAGCCTCCGGCTCTTTTCTTTACATAAGTGTCAAAAACGGCAACTTCCATAAAGGATACATTTTGGATGCTAACGGAAACGGTTATATTAAAATGGCAAAGATTTCCCCTCGGGGTAGATCCACAACAATACGCTGAAACTGACTGCTTTAAACCATGCCTGATGCATCCGTTCTGTTTCATGCGGCGCATATCCGCTATGGTGCTGCAGAAAAAAACGTCCGGCCTCGGCAACCGGATAAATAAAAGTAGACAGATAACGCAGGTATACCAATGGCAATGGCTCCATATTGTCGGGCACATTTTTTAACTGTAGCTGCGCCGCTATTCTTTCTTCAAACTGCCACCATTGCTGGTTTTCTGTTCTCGTGCAAAGACTGTGCAGCCATTCCTGGAAACGCGGTCTTAAACGCTGGAGATATTCCAGATCCGGTTCTCCGTTTCTGGTGAAATAATGCGCCAGGTAATTGTTGTGCAGTATCTGCTCATACCATTTATGCAGGATGTCATCCGTATGGTCTGCCAATATATTACCGGCCATAACCAGGTATTGCTCATCCTCCTGGGTAAAAAGCAGCATGCGTTTAAGTTTTACCAACGTAAGCGCATCAATGACAGCAGAGGAAGTATCCGGTAACACAGTTTTTGGCCCAGGGTTACTCATACATACTTATTTTGGTTTTCATGTTGCAGGATCTGGTATTATGCAAATATAATGAGGCTTCCTAACTAAAAAAAGTGTGAGATAACGTATACGATTATGCGTAGGCCTGCTACATATTATTTAAATTTCATTTGAGATTATGATAGGAACACTATAGCTTTGGTTTATAGCAACTTAACAATCCTGCATGAAGAATATTATCTACCCTGTTAATCAACAAGGTTTACCCCTGATACCAGCTGCACCAGTACCTGCGGCCACAGTCACCAATACAAAGATGGGCATAGGCCGCTTGCTGCAGTTATATCTGCGGGCTTTGCTGACAGCGATCTTAACGGCCATCATAGCGATAGGTATCAGCGGACTGACAGACAGGTTGATGAGGTTTGCCTTCTACGGCCAGTGGGAAACGGGGGCAGAGAGCCCCGCTTATCATAACCTGGGGGCAGCCGTGATCCTGTTGCCGGTGGCTGGTTCCCTGCTATTGCTTTGGGCGGCTGTACGCAACAGTAACTGGCTGAAAATACCGGGTATGATCCTGGCTACGGCTACGGGTGGCTCGTTGGGAAAAGAAGCCCCGGCCATGCTGATGGGCGGGATGTTTGGCATCCTGTCCGGAAAAAAAGACCACTTCCTGGAAACGGAACAGTATACGTTATTTGTAGCCGGCGCCTGCAGTGGGCTGGCGATGTTGTTTGGAGCACCAGTAGCCGCTTTGCTGCTGGCGCTGGAGATATGGTTGCCTCAGTGGAAATGGCAACAGGTGTTACCGGCAGTGATAGGGGCCGCAGTGGGAGGCGCTGGGAATTATGTAATACACCATGGGAATCCCGTATTTCATTTCGGGGATGGTCCCGCATTCAACCTGCCGGCACTCGGTGTATATTTTTTTATAGGATTGCTCGCCGGGTTATTGGCGGGAGGTATTACCCGGTTATATCATGTTATACAACGGCTGACAGCCGGCAGCAGCTCCCGCAATAAAGGGTGGATATTGGCAGCGGCCTTGCTGACAGGCCTGATAGGCTATCTGGCGCCGGAAACATTGGGAGCAGGAGATGATTATATCAGCAACCTCTTAAGGGCACGTGTCACCTTGCAATTATTGTTTGTATGGAGTGTCCTGAAACTGGTGGCCTGGTTGTTTTTTGCAGGTGTGGCAAAAACCGGCAGCAGCATTACCCCGGTACTGATTACTGGCGGGGCAGTAGGACTGTTACTGGCTGTGGTAATACAATTGATATTTCCGGCTATTATCATTAACCCGGTCATGGCAGCATTGATCGGTATGTTCGCTTTGTTTGCCGGTACTTCCCGGGCGTTGCTGGCGGCGATAGCGCTGGGCCTGGAAACGACGCACCAGTGGCAGGCATCGCTGCCGTTAGTGGTGGCATGTGTGGCTGCATATAGTTTGGCAGTACTGGTGGGAAGAAAAAGAAACGTGGAAGCTGTCAGGTAATGCGCCGCAATGCCTCTCTCCTGCTGAGTGGCGCCAGGTCATGACTGTTGACAAAACGAATGACACTGGCCGGATTTACTTTACCATATTCCCGCAATGACCACCCGATCGCTTTCTGAAGGAAAAATTCCTTTGATCCGGCGCATTGCAGAATGTAACGATATAATAACTGTTCGTCGGTATCCTGCTTATAACCATGCTGGAAAATGAGGGCCGACCGCTGTAGCCAGATATTTTCACTGTTGATCCAACGGTCGGTAATGCCAGGTTGGTGGCTGGCAAATCTTTTGAGCCACGGGCCGGCCAGACAGGAAACGATACCGTCTACTGTATCCCACCACGACTGATGGGTAATCATGTACTCAAAGAGATGAATATGTGCGTCCGTCCACTGTTTATGCGATAGCTGCATGAAGTCGATCGCTGCGTGATGATATTCTCTTTCGGGAAGTGCCCACAATGCTTTGATGAGTGCCGGCATCTGTTCAATGGGCGGCAGGCCATGCAGGGCTTTTAGTTCCTTATTCAGCTGACGGCGTACGGGAGTAGCAATGCCGAGATGCTCAAACTGATTCCGCATGTATTGTTTCATGGCGACAGCCTGGTCAGGATTGGCCGCGTTGGTGTAGGCTTCCCTGATGTACCGGAGGTAATCCATACCATTCAGCTTTTAGTATTGATATAACGATAAAGGTTAAACGATTTTTCCTCCAGCAGGGCTTGAATTTCTGACTGCAGTTGCTGTTTGCTGAGGTCTTTCATACGACGGTACTGAATAAGCTGGTATGCTTTTTCGGTGAGCAGTAGCGTATGTCGCTGGTGTTGATGTATGGTTTCCTGGTGATGTTGCTGTATGGCAGTAGTGATTTCGTGTATCCCTTCCCGTTGTGTAGCAATAGATTTGATAACCGGAATTTCCCAGCCGCCGTTATGCTTGCTGTGGGCCAGTAACCGCAGGTTTTTAACAAAAATGTCCGCATGATCCCGGTCAGATTTGTTGACAACAAAGATGTCTGCAATCTCCATCAGTCCGGCTTTCATGGTTTGTATTTCATCGCCGGCTTCGGGTACTACCACTACAATGGTGGTATCGGCAATACCGGCAATTTCCACTTCACTTTGTCCTACGCCTACTGTTTCAATGAAAAGATAGTCAAAGCCGGCAGCTTTGATGATATCGCTGACTTCAATGATTTTCGGGCTTAACCCGCCCAATGCGCCTCTGCTGGCCATAGAGCGGATAAATACCTGTGGGTGGTTGAAGTGTTGCGACATCCGGATGCGGTCGCCCAGCAGGGCGCCGAAATTAAAAGGAGAAGAAGGATCTACGGCAATGATGGCAATTTTTTTCTGTTGCTCCAGCAGATGGGTAATCAGCGCATTTACCAGGGTGCTTTTGCCAGCGCCGGGAGGGCCCGTGATGCCTACCACCTTGGTATGGCTGGTAGCGGGTAACTGTTCCAGCAGCTGCTCATAGCCGGCTGCTTCATTTTCAACCAGAGAAATACACCGTGCCAGTGATTTAATATCTCCTTTCAACAATCCTGCTGCTAATGGCTGGTACATGTATGCTCACTTTAATGAACCAAGTATTCCAATATTCCTTTTTCTGCTTTTATTTTTTTGCTGCTCACAGCGGCCTTCACCAATATACTGTTGGCCTGATGTTTACCCCTGGAATTTTCCCGGTGGTACAAATGGAAAGCTACGCCGCCCATTTTGATAAATTTTTTGCGAACGCCTGCATTCAGCAGCCGTACCGCAATATCATTGTCTTCCATGCCCCAGCCAATAAAGTTCTCATCATATCCGTTGACAGTGATCAGGTCTTTTTTCCAGAAAGACATATTGCAGCCTTTTACATAATATTTGTATTTGCCGCCTACTTTATACCGCGTTGATAAATAACGGGTGAGCGGTGCAAAGCGGACCGCATTGAAAAAATGACTGAAAGGAGTAGAAGTATAACTGATAGGAATATTTGGATCGCGGAATAATTTGGAGGTGGTATTAGACGAAAGCAGGGCCCGGCTACCGGTGATGAAATAACCTTCTTCCGCTATAGACATATGATCTTCAATAAAATGTTTATCAAGAATAAGATCCCCGTCGATCTGGATAATATAATCCGAAGACGACCGGGCAATGCCCTTATTCCTGATCTTTGCCAGCCGGAAACCGTTATCTTCCTGCCAAACATGAATAATGGGTACGGGGAAATTCTTCTTCATATTAAGAATTAATTCCCTGGTTTCATCTTTGGAACCATCATCCGCTATAATTACTTCATCCGGCAGGATAGTTTGTGTTCTAATACTGTTAAGACATAAAGCTAAGGCTGCAGGCCAATTGTATGTAGAAATCAACAACGATATTGTAGATGTGGCTGTTAGCATGTTCGCGAGTAAGTAGTAATGTTATCTATAAAGGTATTTCTTTTATTTAATATATAGGTATGATTGCCCCAATAAGCAGATTAAGCGGCCTATATGACGGGCGATTTTTTAACTTTAGCAAAATAGTACTCATTAAGATGACCAATTTCATTTCCATATTTCCGCTCAGCGTAGTTGTTTATCCCGGAGAGCAGCTGAATCTACACGTTTTTGAACCACGATACAAGCAGTTAATTATGGAATGCATCGCGGAAAATAAGCCTTTTGGCATTCCCGCCGTGGTAGAAAAAAAATTAATGGAATATGGCACCCTGGTACAGATTGAAAAAGTAGAAAAAATTTATGACAATAAAGAAATGGATATAGTGACGCGTGGCCTCAGTGTTTTCAGGGTTCTGGAGTATGTAGGCGACATACCTGATAAGTTGTATGGCGGAGCTATTGTCAACTACCCGGAAAATAATGAATCGGGTAATGCCAGGCTGTTGAAAGAGGTGCTGCATGGGGTACGGGAACTGCATGCCATTCTGCAGGTGCACAAAACATTTAAAAAAGAAGATACCCGGCTCACTGCCTACGATCTGGCCCATCACGCAGGACTGTCGCTGGAAGAAGAGTATGAGCTGTTGCACCTGTTTTTCGAATCTCAACGGCTGGAATACCTGAAACGCCATCTGCACAAGGTGATTCCCATGATGGCAGAAATGGAAAAACTGAAAGAAAGAGTGAAACTGAATGGCCATTTCAGAAATCTTTCTGCAGATGACCTGTAATCTATGCAAATGCTTGACAGGCAATAGTTTTAGCGAATAAATACAGGAACTTTAACGCGCTTTTAACAGGGCGTAATTTGGTTTTTTTTGCTTCCCGCCGTAAAAAATAGATATTTGCAGACCCATATTTTCACTGGATAAGGGCTTAAACTCAATATCTGATTCTAAATGCATTGGACAAAAGTCAGTATTCTTTGCTTGTTGGGAGGTTCTTTCCTGCTGGCAAATAAAGCTAGGGCACAGGACAACTCACCGTATTCTCGCTATGGATTAGGAGATCTGAACAACAACCAAAACACGGTAAACCGTGGAATGGGAGGTGTTTCTCAGGGGTATAGTGATCCGCAATCTGTCAATTTTATTAATCCGGCCAGCTATTCCAGCTTATTACTCACAACGCTGGATATCGGCGTTGAAGCCGGTGCCAGAACAATTACAGATAAAGGGAACCGTTTCAGTTCCGGATTTGGTACCCTCTCTTACCTGCAGATCGGTATTCCGCTCCGGAAAAAATGGGGGCTGAACCTGGGCTTACGCCCGGTTACCCGGGTATCCTACAATATCCAGGAAGGAGTAAATAAAAACTTCTGGGGAGATACCACCACCTTGCCACTGGCCAACAGATACCAGGGCAGCGGCGGACTTTATCAGCTCTATGCCGGTACCGGTGTGGGGATTGGTAACTTCAGCATTGGGGTAAACGTAGGTTATTTGTTCGGTAGTCTGGAAAATAACACCCGTGTTATTTATCCGGCAGGCGACATCTTCTCTTCCCGGAACATGACCCGTACCAGCTACAACAGTTTCTTCTATAAACTTGGGTTGCAATACAGAGCTAAACTGAATAAGGATATGGACCTCACATTGGGTGCTTCCGGAAGCCTGAAACAGGATATGAATGCCAAAGTAGAGAAGTTGCAGGAAACATTGACCTACAATGCCGGCAGCAATGACTTTACTGCAGTAGATACTACCCACTACTCTACCGGAACAAAAGGAACGATTGTATATCCACAGGAGTTTGCCGGTGGTATTATGCTGCGTAAATACGATAAATGGCTGGTAGGTGTGGATTTTAATACCAGTAAATGGAGCGAGTACTCCAATTTCGGCGCTAAGGACTCTTCCTTCCAGAATGCCTGGAAACTGGCTATCGGCGGACAGTTTGTACCTAACGCCGCTGCTTTGAGCGGTTATTGGAACCGGGTTACCTATCGCCTGGGTGGCTATTACGGTATGGATTACCTGAAACTGGGCGGAAAGGATATGCCTATTATGGGATTCACTATAGGCGCCGGATTACCGGTACGCCGTATGGCTTACTCCAACCAGTATAGCATGGTAAACCTGGCGTTTGAAGTTTCCCGCCGTGGTACCAACCAGACAGCGTTGAAGGAAAATCTTTACCGGGTATCCCTCGGCTTTACCCTCAGCGACAAATGGTTTATCAAGCGCAAATACGATTAATGTTTTCGACATACGGAAAATAGTAGTGAAAGTGGAATGCGATAAAAAAAGCATTCCACTTTTACGTTTTAGTCCGCCATCGTATATTTGAAAAATATTTTAATAGCGCTCCTCCGGGAGTATAACTGATGATTAAAAGAGCACTCTTATATACGCTGATGACTGTAGCCGTTTGTAGCTGCGAAAATGATATCAACGCCGTCATGGAGTTTGATTCAAAGAAAGCTGCTACAGAAAACGGAGTGGATATTGTGACCATCTTCAGCCAGAACGGGAAGGTGAATGCTAAGCTGACTGCGCCTACCATGGAACGGAGCCTGGATAAGCCCTCTTATGTGGCTTTCAAGAACGGGCTGAAAGTTTTCATGTACAACGATACCCTGGGGCTGGAAAGTACCTTATCTGCCAAAAAAGGCAGATACCTGGAAGATGAAGGCAATGTGTATTTATCTGACAGTGTGATTGTCATTAATAAAAAAGGCGAACGCCTCGATTGTAATGAACTGAACTGGGACCCAAAAAGAAAAATCTTCTATTCCACCAAGGAAGTATTTATCAAAACACCTACCGACTCGCTGCATGGCTGGGGACTGGAAGCCAATGAAGACTTCAGTGAGAAGAAAATTCTCAAGGTAAGCGGTCCTATTACTGTGGAAGACAGCACCGCTGTGATGAACTGATAACTTAACGTTTATGTATAAACGAAAGAACCCCACCTTATGCAGGTGGGGTTCTTTCGCTTTAACCTATTTTTTAACCTAAAATTTGTACAGATAAAACCAATAACTATGCCAGTTTGTTCACATATGACCGGATTTGCCTGGGTTATTTAAAGCTGGATAAAATCAGGTATGAACGGCGCTGATCCTTTATGGATGTATACTTGAAAAGTGCCTGGTTAGAAAGAGGTTATCAACTTACGTATACCCGTTACCGGTAATCCGGGGCGGAGGATGATATGCCTGTTCCCGATCAACGGATATTTTTTTGTCTTGATCAAAATGATATTTTCATTATTGATAAATTTTTTTATATTTAAAAAAAGAGAGGCGCAGATGGAGCAAATTACCTGGCAGGATTTCGAAAAAGTAGAAATGAGAGTAGGAACAATCATTCAGGCCAATGATTTTCCAGGAGCACGTAATCCGGCCTATCAACTGCAGATCGATTTCGGACCGGAATTAGGCATTAAAAAATCTTCCGCACAGATTACCCGTTTATACCAACCGGATGAATTAATTGGAAAACAGGTCGTAGCGGTGGTCAACTTCCCTAAAAAACAAATCGCCACTTTCATGTCAGAGTGCCTGGTACTCGGTGTGGTAGGAGAAAACAAGGATATAGTGTTGCTCAAACCCGATAAGCCGGTAGAGAATGGTTGGCGTATAGCATGATAATTTTATTTTAACGGAAAAGAGAGGCTTGTAATTATCTGTTTATCATTTTAATATAAATAGATAATTATTTAGATTCTTTATATTAATAATATTATATTTTATTTAATATAATAAGATATTATCTATTATCCTGTTTTCACGAACAATAATACATCGTTCACGGAAATGGAAGCCGGAACAAAATTTAGCGATATATCTTTGTTCTAGGTTTTTCATAGGATATGGTTAAAATTATTACAAGGGCGGTATTCTTACCACCCTTTTTTATTTATATATCCTCATGTGTCCGCTATTATTGCCTGTTGTCCACGTTTCAGTGGTTACTCGCTTACAATCAATTACTTAAGTTGGAATTCGCGGTGCAGACTGCGATGAGAGGGGTATTTCACTGATATGCGTTTACCCTCCTAATCGCTACGTTCCCCGAATAAAATGCATCGTTCACTAAAATGGACAACCGCGGTTAACTAAAAACAATCACCTTTGGTATAGGTTTTTCAATAAAGATATGGTTAAAATTTTTCGGGGCTGTAGTCTTGCAGCCCTGTTTCTTTTTTTATACCTCCCAACTGTATCTGCTCACTCTGCTTACTACTGATAACAAATCACCTTACTGATATAAATGATATAAACATAAAGCGGCCCGCTTTTATGTAAAAGCGGGCCGCCGGAAATATCATGTCTTGCTACCTTATTTGGTAAAAGCTGTCGGATAAGGCTTGTCCAGCAGGTGATTGTAAATGAAACGGTAGATTTCACCGGAAGAATGTACGTTTTTCGATCCTCCCCATCCATGACGCTCGCCCGGATAGAGCATGAACTCAAAATGTTTATTCAGGTTCTCCAGTTTATCGATCAGCTGAATGCTGTTCTGCAGGTGCACATTATCATCCATGGTACCATGTACAATACGGATTAAACCTTTATACTGATCGGCATACGTCATAACGGAAGTGGCTTTGTAGCCTTCCGGATTTTCTGCCGGGGTATCCATGTATCTTTCTGTATAGTGGCTATCATACAATTGCCAGTCAGTAACCGCAAAATTGGCGATACCGTAGTTAAATACAGATGCGCCATAGGTAAGTGCCATACAGGTCATATAGCCGCCAAAACTGCCTCCTGTGATGCTTATTTTGTTACTGTCTGCCCATGGCTGAGAACGGAGCCAGCTGGCTGCATCCATATAATCTTCAATTTCATATTTACCCATCTGACGGTGGATGTAGTTCATCCCTTTTTTACCCAGATGGCCGCTGCTGCGGTTGTCTATAGCTACCTGTATTACGCCTTCCTGCGCCCACCACTGCTGTACAGGGGTGAATTTCCAGGTATCGTACACGGTACCGGAATTAGGGCCGCCATAGACACTGATCAGTATCGGATATTTTTTACCGGCTTCCATATGCAGCGGCATAATAATCGTCATCGGTAACTCCAGCCCATCGCGGGTTTTATAGGTTTTTAATTCCGCTTTGGCCACATTGTACTGGTCGAATTGCTGTCCTTTACTATCTCCCAGTTCCCGTACCACCTTCCCATTGTTGTCTATCAACGCCATTCTGGATGGTGTTTGCAGGTTGGAATAGGTGGTAATGAAATATTTACCGCCAGGAGCCATTTTAATGATGTTGTTGTAGTTGCCATTGGTTAAACGGGTAATGGCGCCGGATTTCATACTTACCTTGTACAGGTCAAAGCGGGAAGATGCTTCCTTACGGGCGGTAAAATAGATCAGCTGATTCTTTTCATCCATTTCCAGTACTTCCTTCACGGTCCAGTTGCCGGAAGTGAGCTGTTTTTTCAGCGAACCATCCATGTTGTACAGGTAAAGGTGCGACCAGCCGGTTTTATCGCTTTGTAACAGGAAGCCTTCATTATTGCGGAGGAAAGGTACGGCACGGAACCAATCGATCCAGGTAGCCTGCTGTTCATGATAAATTTCTTTTTTGGTGCCGTTCTCAGGACTGATGCTGAATATCTTCAGGTTGTCCTGGCCGCGGTTCATCCATTGCATCCACAATTGACGGCTATCTGCAGTCCAGAAAGGCGTTCCGAAATACTGGTCATCATTTTCGTTGAAGTCTGCCCACACGGTATTACCACCGGTAACCGGTACTACGCCTACCTTTACGGACGGGTTAGGGTCACCGGCTTTCGGATAACGGGTGTTTTCCAGGTAGCCATGTTGGCCTTTTTCACTATAGATCGGAAACACCGGTACTTTGGTATCGTTGAAGTGCATGTAGGCTATTTTCCGGCTGTCAGGACTCCACCAGAAAGCCCGGTAGCGGGTAGCACGGCCCAGGATTTCTTCAAAATACACCCAGGAAGACCAGCCATTATAAATAACGTCGGAGCCGTCCTGTGTATAGCGTATCTCTTTTTTAGTGGCTATTTCCACACTGTACAGGTCATTGCCGCGGGTGAAGGCCACATATTTTCCATCAGGCGAAAGGGTGGGATTTTTTTCTTCTGCAGCATCGTTGGTCAGCCGGATGCTGTTACCTTCCGCGGTGCGGTAAAAAACATCCTTCTCCTTTACTTCCACACTGGGGCCGTCTACCGGAGCCGTATAAATAACAGCGGCGCCGGTGCGGGCGTCTACTTTCCAGGCCTGGTTTTTACCATTGGCCGCGTCGGTACGCATTTCCAGGTAATGGTCGGCATCTGCCCACTCCCGGATAGCGGGCAGCGGTTTGCTGATATCGGCGGGCTGGTTGTTGAAGGCCTGATCGAAGGTCAGGTCCTGTTTTTGTTGCGCCTGCAGGCGTGGAATCATCATCAGCAGCAAAGCAGCGCTACTGATGCCGGTTGGCTTTAACCATGGTATACTTCTCATAATCTGTCGTGTATCAGATGGTTTGGTTTAGAAGATGTTGGCGGGCGAAAATAAGCATAACTGACGAATGGAGATAGCCCGGCGGGAATATTACCAAAGACACGCAGAAACCCTCCACTTATGCAGGAATTTCGTGCATTTGGCAATTAAGGCCGGAAATAGCAGTGGAAGCCGTTAATTTTAAAACGGTTTTCATAGGATATGGTCAAAAAATGAGAGGGCTGTAGTCTTACAGCCCTTTTTCCTTTTTTTGCATATCAATTTCCCACGTTTGCACGCCAATTTCCTATTTTTGCACTCCAATTGGCAATTACAACTTATTACATGACACAATTATCTGAGCAAGAGATTATACGCCGGGAAAAATTACAGGAGCTGCATAACCTGGGCATAGACCCCTACCCTGCGGCTGAGTATCCGGTTAATGATACTTCCGTGAATATAAAAACCAATTATTCGGAAGCAACAAAGGAACAATTCCAGGATGTTTGCCTGGCTGGCCGTATCATGAGCATTCGCGATATGGGAAAGGCTGCGTTTGCTGTTATCCAGGATAAGGCCGGACGTATCCAGGTATATATCCGCAGAGATGATATTTGCCCTGGTGAAGATAAAACCGGTTATGATACCGTGTTCAAGAAACTGGTAGACATCGGTGACTTCATCGGTATAAAAGGATATGCCTTTATTACCAAAACCGGCGAAACCTCAATACATGCCACTTCCGTTACCATGCTGGCCAAGGCGCTGCGCCCGCTGCCCGTGGTAAAATCTGTGGAAGGCCAGGTGTTTGACGAAGTAACAGACCCTGAGTTCAAATACCGTCAGCGTTACGTTGACCTCGTGATTAATCCGGAAGTAAAGGAAGTGTTTGTAAAACGCACCCGCATTATGCAAACCATCCGTGATTTCTATAATAACCTGGGTTACCTGGAAGTGGAAACGCCCATCCTGCAGCCTATTCCCGGTGGCGCTACTGCCCGCCCGTTTGTGACACATCACAACGCGCTGGATATGCCGCTGTATATGCGTATTGCCAACGAATTATACCTCAAACGCCTGATCGTAGGCGGTTTTGAAGGGGTATATGAGTTTGCAAAGGATTTCCGGAATGAAGGGATGGACCGTACCCACAATCCGGAGTTTACCGTAATGGAAATGTATGCTGCCTACAAGGATTATGAGTGGATGATGCATACGACAGAAACCCTGCTGGAAAAGATTGCCATCACCCTGCATGGCACTACTGCCGTGCCGGTAGGTGATAAAGTGATCGACTTTAAAGCACCTTTCCGTCGTGTAACCATGTTTGAAGCTATTCAGGAACATACCGGCTTCGATATCAGCGCCATGGATGAAGCCCAGCTGCGCGACGTGTGCAAACAGCTGAATATCCACGTAGATCCGAAATTTGGTAAAGGCAAACTGATTGATGAGATCTTTGGTGAGAAATGCGAAGGACACTACATTCAGCCTACTTTCATTACCGATTATCCGGTGGAAATGAGCCCGCTGACTAAAAAACACCGCAGCAAACCCGGACTGGTAGAGCGTTTTGAACTGATGGCCAACGGTAAGGAAATTGCCAATGCCTACAGTGAGCTGAACGACCCGCTGGATCAGCGCGCCCGTTTTGAAGAACAGGTACAGCTGATGGAGCGTGGAGATGATGAGGCGATGTATATTGACTATGATTTTCTGCGTGCGCTGGAATACGGTATGCCGCCTACCTCTGGTATCGGTATTGGTATAGATCGTTTAACCATGCTGATGACCAATCAGCCATCTATCCAGGATGTACTGTTTTTCCCGCAGATGAAACAGGAGAAACAATAAGCAACTGCTGATAAATAATAAGAATTACGGATTAGGCATTACAGTTAAAGCAGTAATGTTTAATCCGTAATTCTTTTTTATACAGTCCTGCAGCCTGAAAACAGGAAAATGGCATTAAATTTTCTTTAATCGCGATGGAAGCGTTCATTTACGGTGCCACATTCTTAACTTTAGAATGTTCACCTCGTATCTTAAAATTAGCCACATGAAAACAATTTTAGTTCCTACTGATTTTTCTGATACTGCCTATAATGCCGCTACCTACGCATTGGAACTGGCTGCTCAACTGGGTACTACCCGTATCATATTGTATCATGCATATGAGCTGATTGTACCCATTCCGGATATCCCTACTTCCGTACCCATGGTGAATCCGGATGATCTGAGGAGCGCCAGCCTGGAAGGCCTGGAGAAAATGAAAAAAGAACTGGAAGCCTTGTTGCCACTGAATACTACCCTGTTGATAAGAGCCGATAATACCCTGCTGGCTGCTACCATTGACGAGGTGTGCAAAGCGGAAGGCGCCGATCTGATTGTAATGGGGATTACCGGAGGCAGTAAAATGGAGGAAATCCTCGTGGGTTCCAATACCATTGATGTGGTGAAACATACAGTCTGCCCCGTGATGGTGATTCCTGCTGAGGCAAAATATGCGCCTATTCAAAAGATTGTTTTTGCCTGCGACCTGCGTAAAGTGGTGGATTCCACTCCTATAGGGCCGCTGAAAAAACTCCTGAATGTATTTAAGGCAGAACTGCATGTGATCAATATCGATCACGAAAGCAGGCATTTTACCACAGATACACCTTTTGAAACCCTCATGCTGGAAACATTACTGGAAGATTATCAACCCGTATATCATTTTATTGATAATCCAAATGTGGTACAGGGAATTGTGGAATTTGCCGAGGAAAATAATGCCGATCTGATTCTTACAATCCCCAAAAAACACGGATTGTTTGAAAGTATTTTCAAACGCAGCAGTACTTCCCGGCTGGCTTATAAAACGCATCTACCTTTGCTGACGATACATGAATAATTTTTACATTTGAAATACATCAATTTTATCTACACAACATGTTGAAAAGATCACTTTTAGTACTGCTGGGCTTTTTTTGCCTGCAGGCCAGTCAGGCGCAATTCCTGAACAAGCTTAGTAAAGAACTGAAAAAAGCGGGTATCACTACCGGTGATACCAGTGCTACCGGCACCAAAAATAAAGGCACCGTTTCCGCTGGTAGCCTGACGGAATCCGAAGCTGGTTCCGGTATTAAGGAAGCATTGGCTAAAGGATTAGCTGCCGGTATCGCCAAACTCAATAAAACAGATGGATTTTTTGGAAGTGAAGTATACAAAGTATTGCTGCCACCAGATGCCGTGAAAATAGGTAATACCCTGCGCGCCGTAGGACTGGGCAGTCAGGTGGATCAGGCGATTCTGCAGATTAACCGCGCTGCGGAAAAAGCAGTAGGTTATGCTGCGCCGATCTTCGTGAATGCCATTAAACAAATGACACTTACCGATGCCTTGAACCTGGTGAGAGGTGGTAATAATTCTGCCACGGAATTTTTCAAAAGCAAAACCTCCAACGACCTGAAAGCGGCTTTTTCGCCGGTAGTAAAAGGCTCGCTGGATAGCACCAGCGCCACCCGGTATTATACAGATATTGTAACCACTTACAACAAGCTGCCTACTACCTTCAATAAAGTAAATCCGGATTTACAGGACTATGTAACCACCATGGCGGTAAATGCCCTGTTTGATCAGATCGGGAAAGAAGAAGCGGCTATCCGCGCTAATCCCGCAGCCAGAACAACCGATTTGCTGAAGAAAGTATTTGGTTCAAAGTAATCACAAGCAGCATACAGTCAGGTAATGTTGTTGCCTGACTTTGCTATATAAAAAAGAGCGCGAAGAGTTGATCTTCGCGCTCTTTTTTTAATCCTGAAAATATCGTTGCCCGGATGTTTATCTACACGGTGCCTGCCAGCAATATCTGCCACGCAGCGCCTACTTCTCCCCTGTCCAGCAGTTGCTGGGCATACCGGTGCAACTCTTTCTCCATTTCTTCCGGCGTGATGCTGTAATACTGAATAATATTTTTAAGATGATCATCACTGAAAGTGGCATCTACAAAAGGTACTTCATGCACATTGCCCAGTAGCCCCAGGTTGTTGCCGGTGAGTATGGAACTGGTTCGGATGGCTAACGGTAAGGCATCTACGCCAATACCCAGCTGCGTGTTGGGTTTGGGTACTTCAAATACCGCACTGCCGGAAGCCCGGCAGTAATAGTCTCCACCCATGCGGGCTACCAGGTCTATTTTATGTGGGTCTATTTTTCCTTTGGCATCCAGTACTTCGTCGTTAACGTGCAGCATAACGGCTTCACATATCACGAGATTGCCGGCACCGCCATTGGGGCCTGTTTCAATCACCTGTTTCACCACACATTCTATTTGCACCGGACTTTCCTTTACCCGGAAAGGTTTGATCTTTTCAGATGGTAAAGCCGTAAATCCGGCCTTTTCAAATTCATTCACTCCTTCCGGATATTCGCAGCTGGCCAGTGAGGTTTGTTGTACCATGGCATAGCTGACAACATTGATGACTACTTCCTGGGTGGCATAAATGTTTTCCAGTGTATGCTTGACCGTATTGTCGCGTACCCGGCGGGCCGGTGAAAAGATGAGGGTGGGCGGATTGGCGCCAAATACGTTGAAAAAGCTGAAGGGCGACAGATTAGGTCTGCCGTCTTTATCCAGGGTGCTGGCAAAACAAATAGGCCGGGGAGATACTGCTCCCAGCAGATAGGCATGCAGCTCGCTGGTTTTTACCTGAGATGGATCAACCTGCATGGTTATACGTTTTTTTTCAGGGCAAGGATGGAGAAATCAGTATCTTCTTTCACAATGGTATTGGATAAAACACCCAGTCCTGCTATTTCCATTTCCACTACGTCGCCGGGTTGCAGCCATTGTTCCGTATAGTTGGGATCATTTAATTTACCGGTGCCGTTCAGCTCCAGAAAACAGCCGGTACCTACCGTACCACTGCCTATTACATCGCCGGGAAGTATATTGACGCCATAGGCGCAGCGTTCTACAATTTCAGCGAATGTCCAGTCCATATCGCCCATGTTGCCTTCACTTACCTGAATGCCATTTACTTTACACGTCATTTTCAACTGATAGTTGTTGCCGGTATGGCCTGGTTTGGCTGCTACTTTATAAGGTTCCAGTTCATCTGGTGTTACCAGCATAGGGCCTATTACCGTGCTGAAATCCTTGCCTTTGGCAGGTCCCAGGTTTAATTTCATTTCTTCCATCTGCAGGGTGCGGGCACTCATGTCGTTCATGATCATGTAGCCGCCGATATAATCATCTGCTGCTGCTGCCGTAATATTTCTGCCGGCTTTACAGATAACGATGGCTACCTCCAGTTCGAAGTCCAGTTTATCAAAATGATCGGGCATGCAGTGAATGTCGCCAGGGCCCTGAATAGCATTGTGGTTGGTGAAATAGAAAATGGGATACTGATCGAATTCGGGAATCATGTCTACTTTCCGGTTGCGGCGTGCTGCGGCCACATGTTGGCGGAAAGCATAACCATCACGGCAGGAAGTAGGGAATGGTACAGGGGATAACAGTTGTACATCGGTTACAGGGATGCCATGGGCAGATCCTGGGTTTTTGCCGGATTTTAACAGGGCATCTGCCTGTTGGGCAATGGTAATCACATCTTCCCACATCATCAGAAACATGCCCATATTGTTGGGTAAATCAGGATGAAGCTCCTGGGTATTGTATAATAATCCGTCAACCAGGATTGCCAGCTGGTCTGTTTCTTCTCTTAAATAACTTACAAGTTTCATGTTTTGGTCTTGTTCTGGGTGTATGAATAATCAAATATAAGCATGCAGTATTTATTTTTCAGATAAAACATTTTTCCCTGTATGCCTTGTTCCGCCTCATTTTGCGCTTATTGGCCACTCTAGCTGTTTTGATCGTTTGGGTACAGATAGCCGGGATACTTTTTTTCTGCAGCGGGATAGAATTTTGTATAGATCTATAGAAAATCCGGTCTGGCAGATGAATATATTTTATATTTAGGATCAGATGTTATCAACCACCATGCGTAATTTGTTGTTATTCCTACTGTGTAGCCATCTGTGCATCGCACAGGCACAGCCACGTACAGACAGCCTCCTGAAACGCCTGATTTACCGCGCAGCTTCGCCGGCGCTGCAACATATCCTGCAACATCCCGATTCGTTTCGTTATCAGCTTATTTACACGCAAATAGACCGCGATGCGGACAATACGCCGCACTTTAAAAACCATTACCTGGCTGTAGATGCCGATAAATATTTTAATCCGGCCAGCACGGTAAAAATGCCGGTTGCATTACTGGCGCTGGAAAAACTCAGGGAGTTACAGATCCCCGGTCTGAATGGCGATACGCCTATGTTTACAGACAGTGCATGGAGTGGGCAGGTAACCGTACATACCGATAGCAGTGCCCGGAATTACCTGCCTTCTGTTCATCAGTATATCAAAAAAATATTCCTGGTTAGTGATAACGATGCCTATAACCGGCTCTATGAGTTTGTGGGACAACAGACCATCCATGAAAAACTATGGCAGAAAGGATATCGTCGCACCCGGATTGTAAGACGTTTTATGCCCCTCACAGAAGAGGAAAACCGGCATACCAATCCTATCAGATTCGCAACAGGTGGTAAAGTCATTTACAGCCAGCCGGCGGCTTATGATACCCTGACGTTTGACTTCAGTAAACCACACTACATCGGCAATGCCTATCTCGACAAAAACGAACGACTGGTATTACAACCCATGGACTTTACCCGGCATAATAACCTGCCCGTGGAAGACCTGCAGCAACTCCTGCAATCGGTGCTGTTTCCGGCATCGGTGCCGGCGGGACAGCGGTTTAATCTGACGGCGGCAGATTACCGGTTCCTGTATCAGTACATGTCGCAGTATCCATCAGAAACATCCTCTCCGAAGTACGATACAACGGAATACTTTAACAGCTATACGAAGTTTTTTCTGTTTAAGGGCGCCGGCCACGATATACCGCCGCACATGCGGGTGTTTAACAAAACAGGCTGGTCATACGGCTTCCTGACAGACGCGGCCTACATCGTTGATTTTAAGCGGGGCATCGAGTTTATGCTGACCGGTACGCTGTATGTAAACCGGGACGGTGTTTTGAATGATAATAAATACGAATATGAGGAAACCGGGTATCCTTATTTCCGGGAAATCGGAGATATTATTTACCGGTATGAACAACAGCGTAAAAAGGCCCACCAGCCTGATTTGAACACATTTAAAATCGACTACGGGAAATGACCGTCCGGCTATAAAAATTATTTATAGCCTTATAGGAGAGTAAACGAAGGGCAATCGATTTGAAGGTTGTATTTTTGCAGCTGTCATGATAGGGTGTATCCATAAATATGCACAATTTTTGATGTGTCCTATCGGGTTATAAGAAGGAAGGTTTTATTCATTTCCCCTACTGGTTAAAAAAATTTGGGAGCTATGAAGTTTGAAAAGATTAAGAACAAAGGGCAGGCAAGGTTATTTGAAAGCAGATACCTCGAGATGCTGACTAAAACGCATCCATTGGTGATCTGGGGCATGTATATACCCATTATCAGTTACATGTTGTATTATAGTCATGATACACTGGGGTATAAAGTAAGTACAGTTGCACTGATATTTTTTGGTGCTATGTTATTCTGGTCATTTTTTGAGTATATCATGCACCGGTTTATGTTTCACTTTACCAGTGACAAGCCCAAAGTTCAACGATTTATTTATGTAATGCATGGTAACCACCATGAGTATCCGCGGGATAAACAACGGTTGTTTATGCCGCCTGTTCCAAGCCTGATACTGGCGTCTGCTATATTTGGTTCACAATACATTTTCCTGCGGGAGATTACATTTATGTTTTTCCCCGGATTTATATTGGGTTACCTGATTTACGGTAGTATGCACTACGCTATTCATGCCTGGAATCCTCCTTTTAGGTTTATGAAACCGGTATGGCGCAATCATCACCTGCACCATTACAAAAGTGACGAAAAAGGCTTTGGCGTAAGTTCTTCCGTGTGGGACCGGGTATTTGGAACCGGCTTCGATCTGGATAAAGAAAAAGAGGATAAAGAGAAGGTAAAGGAACTGATGTTTTAATAAAGCTATACAAAACAAAACGGCCGTAAAATCTGATTTTACGGCCGTTTTGTTTTACCATCTTTCCTCATCATCCGGCAGGTCCTGTTGTTTGAACGCTGCGCGGGAGGCTATTTTTTGTAATTGTCTGTCAATGATCAGCGCGGCCACCGCTTTATAGGGCTCTTCGCCGGAGATGGCGGCATCCTGCAGGATCAGCCGCACTTTATTTTCGGCTACATCTATCCGGTACAGCAGCTGTACAAATTGCCCGAAATCCTGGTTAATTAAGGTCGCCAGCCGTTGCGCGAGCAGTTCCTGCAACTGTTCATAACTAACGTTGTCAGGTACACGTACCGAAAACTCCTGCTGCGTCCAGCCAGCAGCTTCCTGTAGATAAAGTGCAGGAACAGCAGCCATTATTTCATTTGTTTTATTTTATAGGAAGCGTTGGTGACGATTTTCACCGGTACTTTCAGGTCCCGTTTTAACCTTTTGGCCTTATTGGCTTTATAGGTGTAATCACCGTTCATCTCTGTATTCTGTACACATATACTGGGCAATCCGCTGCTGCGGTTGACGAGATAGTTGGAAGAGGTCGTGCCGCTTATTTCTGCCGTAGCTTTGATATCGTCTTCCAGTGTCAGCAGTTGTACCTTATCGGTTTTTATTTTAGCGGTACCGCCTATTTTAGCCGTCTGGGTATCCCAGGTTTGCAGGTTCCAGTATAAGTCCACGCGACCTACAAGTCCGCCCCGCATTGGTACATTTTCTTCCCACTGCGTACCGGTTTTGATACCATGTGGCGGATACATGATGAGCAGCTGTTCGAGCCAGCTCCGGAAAGCTTCGGCGCCAAACTGATCTTTCATCAGTTTTTTGTACGCTTCCTGTTCGTTGGGTTTCAGTTGACTGAAAGCGCTGGCGGCATCTTCCAGGATTTCGTCCAGCCCTGCTATTTTATTGATAATACCGGTTACCTGAATCTCAACGGTGAAAGGTTTGTCCAGCATGTTTTTCAGGCCTGCCTGAAAAGGTTCCTTATCGTTGGCCACTTTTGCATCCACAAAAATGTTCTGGTTCTTGGCGTTGAAATTGAATTTAAGTTCTTTATAACGGAAGGTTAGAATTGATTTTCCCGGAATAATATCGGTGACATCTATGCTGATAATATTATTATAGTCACGGGTGGTACGTTGGGTGACTTCGTTCACAGTCATGTAGGTTTCGCTGCGGCTCTTTTGCTCCAGTTCAAACAGTTGTCCTTTGCTGAAATTGTAGTTGAGTCCTACATATTCCTGCCCGATAGCCGTAAAGGTCAGGGTGATGGCGATGGTGATCAGTCCCAGAAATTTTTTCATTACTATGTTTATTAGATCAAACGTATTTTTCGATCACCCCCAGGCCGAATAAGGCAAAGTCATATTTGGCAGGATCGTCCGGATCCAGTTTTTTTAACTGGTGCGTGAGTGCTGTGGCTGTTTTCCAGTCGGCTTTGGCTTCCGGAATCAACCCCAGTCTGGCGGCTACCCTGCTAACATGTACATCTACCGGACAAATAAGCTGCGAGGGGGAGATGTGTTGCCACAGCCCAAAATCCACGCCATTTTCATCTTTTCTGACCATCCAGCGTAAATACATGTTCAATCGTTTGCAGGCAGAATTCCTGGCAGGCGTAGATATGTGCTTACGGGTTCTTTCCGGATGTTCCAGTGCAAAGAATACTTTGTGAAATCCCAGCAGGGCCTTTTCCACGTTTTCATCCTTTTCCGTCAGATGCCCGCTGAAGGCAAATTCCAGGGAAGTAACGTTGGTGTAGTAGTGCTGGAGAAATTCTACGAAATAGAGCAGGTCCAGTCCATTAAAGGTACGGTGGCAGAAAGACATCAGTTTCATCCGCTCTCGTGGCTGGTGATGCCGGATATAGTCGTAGGGCGAATTATCCATCATCTTCATGAGCTCCGTACACTTTTTAATAATACTGGTGCGGTTACCCCAGGCTAATACGGCTGCAAAGAAGCCGGCAATTTCAATATCCTGTAGTACGCTGAACCGGTGTGGGATACAGATAGGATCATTGGTGATAAAGTCCGGGTGATTGTAATACGCGGCTTTTGCATCCAGGAAATCCTTTAATTGTTGGATCTTCATATTAGTTAATCACATAATCACCGCAAGCCTTTTTATACCAGGTAGGCTGGTATAAAAAGGCTGTGGATATGGTATGGGTAAAAGGTTACTCCTCGTAAAGATAATTTTTACCGGAGAAGAATTAAAATCAAATACTTATCCTATGGCATTATTCAGATCTTCTATTAAATCGTCTACATCTTCAATACCTACACTCAGGCGGATCAGGGAGTCGGCCAGCCCGTTTTTGATTCTTTCTTCCCGTGGGATAGAGGCATGAGTCATGGAGGCCGGATGTCCGATCAGGGATTCCACACCACCCAGTGATTCTGCCAGTGAAAACAGGTGGGTATTGCTGAGTACCCGGTTGGCAGCTTCGATATTGTCATCTTTCAGGGTAAAGGAAATCATTCCTCCGAAGCCACGCATCTGTTGCTTCGCCACTTCATGATTAGGATGGTCGGTAAAGCCAGGCCAGTAAACTTTAGCCACTTTACTGTGATTACGCAGGAAATGGGCAATGGCCGCACCATTCTCACAATGACGCTGCATTCTTACATGCAGGGTTTTGATACCGCGCAATACCAGGAAACAGTCCTGCGGGCCGGGAACAGCACCACAGCTGTTTTGTATGAAATAGAGCTGTTGTGCCAGCGCTTCATTTTTCACAATTACAGCACCATGTACCACGTCGCTGTGGCCGCCCAGGTATTTGGTGGCAGAATGCAATACGATGTCGGCGCCCAGGTCCAGGGGATTCTGGAGATAAGGAGACGCAAAGGTATTGTCTACACACAGCAGCACCTCATGTTTACGGGCAATCTGTGCACAGGCAGCCAGGTCTATAATCTTCAGCAGCGGATTGGTTGGCGTTTCTACCCAGATCATCTTTGTTTTAGCGGTGATATGGGGTTCGATGTTGGCGGCGTCCTGCATGTCCACAAAAGTGAACTTAATACCGTAACGCTCAAATACTTTGGTGAAGATGCGATAGGTGCCACCATACAAGTCGTTGGTCGCAATTACCTCGTCTCCGGGTTGCAGCAGCTTGATAACGCCATCAGTAGCAGCCAGGCCGCTGCCGAAAGAAATACCATGTGTACCATTTTCTATCGCTGCCAGGGCGTTCTGTAAGGCATCCCGGGTTGGGTTCTGGGTCCGGGCATATTCGTAGCCTTTGTGTTCACCTGGTGCACTTTGTACATAGGTGGACGTTTGAAAGATTGGCGTCATAATGGCGCCTGTGGATGGATCGGGAGCTACACCTGCGTGTATGAGTTTAGTACCCAGCTTCATGTCTTAAATATTTTATAATGAATAATTTCTGGTGGTTTCCAAAGATACTCCAGATTTTGCGATTGAGCGGTCAGGGAGTTTAAGTTAAGGATTTGTTAGCGAACACAGCTTGCCTGTCTGTTTTAACTAATATTAAGATATTATCGTATTATTTATTACGCTTACGAACATTTTTATATCGTTCACCAATTTACCACCAACGGATAGGGATAATCGGATTAAATTCGTTCAGGTTTTTCATAGGATATGGTTAAAATTCTTAAGGCGGTATTCTTACCGCCTTTTCCATTTGGTATAATATACCCCTTTATATAAAAGCATAAGGTCCGGCATTGCCGGACCTTATGCTTTTATATAACTTGTTTATTTACTTCTTTTTACATTGCTGGTAATGGCTTCAGACCATTTGATAGGCAGGCTCACACTTACCTTGTCCCAGGCAATCACGAGGTTGGCGCCCGGATCCCCTTTTTCAAATACCATGGTAAAGGCATCTACCGGGGCAGACAGCGGTACAACCGGCAGGGCTGTTCTTACCACATCTTTACGCTGATCATATTTGAAGGAGCCCCAGATATCGGTTTCCTTATTCAGGATCAGGGTCCATATTTTCTCGGTAGGAATCGCATACAGGGTATAACGGCCCTTAGGAATGTTTTTACCGGCGATCACTACAGGTCTGAAAAATTCTATTTCTGTTGCTTCGTTGGCTCCCAGTCGCCATATTTTACCATACTCTTCCAGGTTGCCAAAGATGTTTCTGCCTTTTGTTTGTGGCCGGCTGTATACTACTCTGGCTACCAGTGCGCCTGGTTCACCTTTTACTTTTACTATGTAAGGATACATAACGGGGTAGTAAGCCATATCCATCGGGCTGGCATCCAATGGGGGTAATTTTTTATCCTGGGCACCTGCGGTTAAACTGAATATACCTGATATGAAGGCCCATAAGAGCATTTTTCTCATCATCCTGGAAAGCTTTATTGCTGTTAAATAGAATAGATGGCAAACCTACCCAATTTTAGGGAATCCGAAAAGGGCTGTATCTCTATTTAACAAGCTGTTAGCGGTTTTCAGTTAGTAACAAATTTTCCACATATGTTTCCAGCTGAGGAAAAAAGGAATGGTAGCAGGATTGCAACTCCTGGTAGTGTTCGAGAAAAACGGCAATAATCAGGGCCGGGTCTGTTTGCAGGTATTTTGTTCTGCGGGAGATACCCCGGAAAGAACTGGAGATACCGTCTATGGTTCGATAATTATATAACCAGTTGTGCTGCTGCATATACTGGAACATCTGTAAAAAGGTGGCCGGTAGCTGCGCTTCGCGGGAAGTAATTTCATCATAAACGTAACGGGAGAACGAAAGCAGGCTATCGGGCGAAAAACGACCGGTGTCTGTTGCCAGGAAATGATCATAGACCAGGTCGGTAAACACGCCGCTGTAGTGCCCGCAGGAGGGTAGGAAAAAACGTTTGGCCATACTCGTTACCGGATGCTGATCGGTATAACTATCAATTGCTCTGTGTATACGGATACCTTGTTGAATGCCCGGTGAATAGGTAATGAGTTTTGCGCTGCCTTTCACAAAATCAGCAATCAGGTTACCGGTAATCAGTTCCGGTTGCCGGAAAGAAAGATAAGCATGGGCCAGATAATTCATGCTGTAAGTTACGGATTTACATCAGAATGCCCCGGAGTCCCCTGCTATACAAAGGGTTACCGGCTAACCTGTTGTTTGATCCAGCTGCCAATCAGCTCCATAGCTATAGGAGAAAACGTTTCACTGATCTGACTGTATTCCGCCGGTGCGCCGGTGGATGCTGTCTGGAACAGGTGATTTAAGCCTGGCAACTCCCGGGTCGTCACCTTTTTATTGCCGTTATCCCGGCAAATTTTTGCGATGCCCGCCAGGTTAAAGTCAGGAACTACCTGCAGATCCTTGCTCCCGTTGAGGGCCAGCACCGGGCATTGAATGTTGCGGAGAAAAGGTTGCGGATCATAGGCCAGTATGGATTTGAACTCCGGTTTACACATAAATCTGATAAAGGTTTGTGTTTGCTGGCCCACGTTTGCCGGTGTAATACCAAATTGTGCTTTCACGGCAGATGATTGTGCGGTTTCCCACTGCTGTACCAGTTTGTTGGCTTTTACATACAGCCCTGTGGTATCTTGTTCCAGGCATAAATCCACCAGCTTCCCATATAGGGTCAGGTAGGTTTTAAGTGCGGAGGTATCTGCGCCGCTTTGCTGAAACAATGCCTTGTTCTGTGCTATCAGTACGTCTTTCCCTTTGGCCCCCGGCCCGGCCAGCATTACCAGAAAGGCAATGTCTTTATTACCGGCAGCCACCATGGGGCCAATGATCCCTCCTTCGCTGTGGCCTATGATGCCAATGGAAGAAGGATTAATAAGGTCCTTCCGGGATCGCAGATAAGCAATATTGGTGCGCGCATCTACGGCAAAATCGGTCACCGTAGCGGTAGCATATATGCCGGTTGTCTGAGCGGTGCCGCGGTCATCTACCCGCAATACTGCAATGCCTTGCCGGGTCAGGTAATCCGATAATACGAGGAAAGGTTTATGTCCATAAAATTCACTGTTCCGGTTTTGAGGACCGGAACCGCTGATCAGCAAAACTGCCGGAAATGGTCCTCCTTTTAATGGCGTGGTCAGGGTACCGCTATAGGTGATGCTTTTATCGGTATTGGTGTAGGTAACATCTTCAGACCGGTAAGGCAATGGCAGTAATGGTTCCTGGGGGCGTGGCGGAAGCGTAATGGAAAGTGTGCTCCTGCGAAGGGAGAGTAGTACACGGTTATTACCTTGTTGCCATTTGCCGCTGATACTATCCGGTGAAATAATACGTGCACTCAGGGTGGCCTGAATCGTTGATATACCGGCGGTAATACTATCGTCCGTCACCTGAAAGCTATTAAAAGGCAGTCCGAAGGCCTGTTGTTTGGGGCTGTCCATCGTGGTTTTGTAACGATGGGCGGTACTGTCCCAGGTAATGTGCAGCTGGATAGGGAGGAAAGCCACATTACCATGCCAGTCGCCGGCCAGCTGCTGGGCGTACCCCTGGTTTGTAAAAAGAAGACAGCTGCAAAGACAGGAAATCATTACCAGTAAAGAGATACGATGCATAGAGGCGGTCTTGAGGGTGAAAACAAAATATACTTGAAGGTCGGAAAAATTTTATCCAGTTTAACAAAAGCTTAACTGTGCCCCGTGCAACATTGGCAAGTTGGCACCAACACGCTTTCCGTGGCTGGTCTCAATCACTTCTTGTCCGCATCTGTACAGGCGAACGTCCGTTTTCGGATAGTTGAAATTATCAAGTAGCCCCGCAGGTAAAGTATGGCTTGACCACTCACCCATTCCGGATGTAGCTTTGTCTCATCGAAATGAAAATGAATCCATTCAACATTTAAAACTGTCAAGCACAAATAAATTTTTTATCATGAAAAAGCTTATCCTGTTATTAAGTGCCGCCTTTTTGCTGAGCGCACAAACAATTTTCGCCCATGCATACGAAACTGCTGTAAACAGTAAAATTGCATCTACTTTTAATGAGTCTTTTACCGGCGCTAAAGAAGTGAAATGGTATACGGAAGATAATAAAACGTTCACGGCCAAATTCACCATGAGCAATACGAAAGTAAGTGCTTTCTTTGACGACAATGGTAACTTACTGGCTACCTCCCGTTACCTGCAACCAGAGCAGCTGCCGTTGGAAGTAACCAATAAATTGAATAAGAAGTATGCCGGCAACAGTATTTTCTGTGTGGTGGAATATACGGCAGAAGCCAATACCGCATATATTATTACCCTGGAAGGGAAAGATCATTGGACCACTGTAAAAGCGGCTCCCGATGGTACGATGAAATTACAGAACCGCATGAAGAAAGCTTAGTTTTTAGTTGTGTTGTAAGTACACGGCCCGTGGGAACACCACGGGCCGTTTTGTTTTATTGTTATCAGGCCGTTACCCCATAAAAAATTATCTTAACTTTGCCACCTGTTAAGGCTTTATGAGCCAGACTGTTAATGTATAAACGATTAAACGACATGAACAAGGGACCCGTTTCTCAATTTATCCAGCACCATTACCGCCACTTTAATGCAGCTGCATTGGTGGATGCTGCCAAAGGATATGAAACACATTTGCTGGAAGGTGGCAAAATGATGGTGACATTGGCCGGTGCGATGAGTACGGCTGAACTGGGCATTTCTTTCGCAGAAATGATCCGTCAGGGTAAAGTTGATATTATTTCCTGTACAGGTGCTAACCTCGAAGAGGATATCATGAACCTGGTAGCACATACACACTACAAACGTGTTCCTAACTACCGTGATCTGAGCCCGCAGGAAGAATGGGATCTGCTGGAACAAGGCTTTAACCGTGTTACAGATACCTGTATTCCGGAAGAAGAAGCTTTCCGCCGTATCCAGCAACATATCCACAAAATCTGGAAAGAAGCAGAAGATAAAGGAGAGCGTTATTTCCCGCATGAATATATGTACAAGCTGCTGCTGAGTGGTGTAATGAAAGAACACTACGAGATCGATCCGAAAAACAGCTGGATGATCGCTGCGGCTGAAAGAAATATTCCTATCATCGTTCCGGGATGGGAAGACAGCACCATGGGTAACATCTTTGCTTCCTACTGCATCAAGGGTGAATTGAAAACATCCACCATGAAGAGCGGTATCGAGTATATGATCTACCTGTCTGAGTGGTATCGTAATAATTCTGCCGGTAAGGGAGTTGGTTTCTTCCAGATCGGTGGTGGTATTGCCGGTGACTTCCCGATTTGCGTAGTACCGATGATGTACCAGGATCTGGAGTGGACAGACGTTCCTTTCTGGAGCTATTTCTGCCAGATCTCTGACTCTACTACTTCTTACGGTTCCTATTCCGGTGCCGTACCGAATGAAAAAATTACCTGGGGTAAACTGGACATCCACACGCCTAAGTTCATCGTAGAATCAGATGCGACCATCGTGGCGCCACTGATTTTTGCGTATATCCTGGGCTGGTAATAAACGCATTGTTTTTTTTACGGCAGCTGTTGGTGTATCCAATAGCTGCCGTAAATATTTCAGGCTGTTTATAAAAAGAGTGCTGCCGCAATACCATCCGCAAATAATCTTCCTGCAGGGGTCAACCGCAGGGTTTCTCCTACCCGCTCCATTTTTCCGTCGTTGATAAAAGCCGTACTGTTTTGCAGGAGATGCGTTACATGTGCGGTATCAAACTTTTCAGCTACCCACTCCAGATTACAGCCGGCAGCGGTACGCAGGGAAGTCATGATATATTCGTTGAACACCATGATGCTGGTGAGTGATTCTATTTCAAAAGGTACTGCACCTGCCGTAATGCTTTTGATGTATTGTGCGTTGTTGGCAATATTCCACTGGCGGGAATGACCGTTGAAGGAATGTGCCGATGGTCCCAGTCCCAGGTAGGGTTTCCCCTGCCAATAGCTGCTGTTGTGCCGGGAGTGCCAGCCGGGCAACGCAAAATTGGAAATCTCATAATGTTCATATCCGGCAGCTTTGAGCCACTGCATCAGCAGTTCAAAATGTCGGGCTGCTTTATCTGCATCAGTCGGCGCCATTTTCTTTTTCCGGATGAAATGATCCAGTGCGGTACCTGGTTCTACCGTGAGGGCGTAGCACGACAGATGGGGGATGCCCAGCGCAATCGCCTGTTTTACATTTTCTTCCCAGCCTTCATCACTCAGTGTAGGACCGCCGTAGATCAGATCGATGGTAATATTCTGAAAGCCCAGTTCCTGTGCCAGTTGTATACATGCCAGTGCCTGTCCGCTGTTGTGCGCCCGGTTCATCCAGGTGAGGTCTGTTTCATGGAATGACTGTACTCCAATGCTCAGCCGGTTGATACCCGCTGCTTTCAGCATTTCCAGTTTAGGCCGGCTCAGGTCATCCGGATTAGCTTCCAGGGTGATTTCTGCATCTGGCGCCACGGAGAATACGCTCCGTATTTTTTCCAGCAGGGCCGTCAGCTCCGCCGGTTCCAGCAAGCTGGGAGTGCCGCCACCAAAGTAAATCGTATGCACCGTATCGGTGCCCAGGTAATGCTGCTGCAGGGTTATTTCCTGCAGGATACCGTTTACCAGGGAGGCCTGCTGCGCCCGCGAGGTGGAAAAGTGAAAGTTGCAATAATAGCAGGCTTGTTTACAAAAAGGAATATGTATATAAATGCCGGACATGCTTTTTATGGTGGTCGTGGTTGCCGTTAACCGGTCAACTATGGACTATTTTAATATCTTTGCAATCGTCAAAATTACGTTTCAGTTTTGTTATGTGAACAGGACAGTGTTAATTGCCTTTGTTTACCGCGTTGATTCCCGGAAACGTTAATCATTGAAAAGCCGATTATAAAGTCATTGCAAAATATTTTCCTGGTGCGAAACTGGTTGTTGCTTCTGTTTATATTAAGTTATTTGCCGTTGATGGCGCAAACGCCGGATTCGGGGGCAGTACCACCGCCGGTAGTGAAGAAAAAGCCCGTGATAACCCGTACGGTGGCTGATTCTTTGCGTCCGAAGGTGCGGGTGCAGCCGGTGAAAAAGGATACGCTGAAAGCGGCTGTTGCCACAACGCCGGCAGCGGTAGCAGGTGCTGATACCAGTCTGCTTCGGAAAGACAGTGTGGCGGTGCCTAAGGTAAAGCCGGTGTCTGCCTACGATGTATACATGAAAAAACTGGCGGCAGAAAATATGTTCCTGAAGCCGGGCCGGCCAACCTTTTATGATAATAATCCGCTTCGGACACGCCGCGACATGGACTGGCTGGCTTATCTGATAGGTGGCGTACTGTTGGTATTGAGTGTGATCCGGTTATCCTACCTGAAATATTTTTCAGATCTCTTCCGGGCCTTCCTGAATCCTACCCTCAGCCAGCGCCAGTTAAAGGATCAGTTGTCGCAGTCGCCTTTCCCGAATATGCTGTTGAATATTTTCTTTGCCTTATCGCTGGGAGTATATCTGTACCTGGTATTGTACCGGAATCAGGTGTTTCCGCAGGCAGAACCCTGGTTGCTGATTCCCGGACTGGTGGCCCTGGTAGCGGTGGTGTATGGTACCAAATATGTCATGCTGCGTTTCTGTGGCTGGTTGTTTGGTAATGTGGAGCTGGCAGATGCCTATATATTCATCCTTTACCTGATCAACAAGATTCTGGGGGTATTATTGGTGCCTTTTCTGATTGTGATGGCATTCTGCAGGCCTAATATTGCGATTGGAGCCCTCTATATATCAATATTTTTTATAGTATTATTAGTTGTATATAGGTATATTAGGTCTTATTCACTGGTTAAACAGTACCTGTCTTTCAGTAAATTGCATTTTTTTCTTTACCTTTGCGCATTCGAAGTAGCGCCTGTTTTAATATTGACAAAGGTGCTGCTGAATATCTGGTTAACTGGTAATCCCTGATTACCGCCTATTGTTAACACAAGAGCATAAAAAAGTATGATAAAAGGCGGGCCAAAAAAAGATTTGCAAGGTAAACAAATTCAGTCAATCCTAATTTCTCAACCTAAGCCAGAAACAGAAAAGTCTCCTTATTTTGATCTTGCAAAAAAGTTCAACATCAAACTGGATTTTTTTCCGTTTATTAGGGTAGAAGGGTTGCCGGCAAAGGAATTCAGGAAACAGAAAATTGATATCCTGAGTTTTACGGCTGTAATTTTTACCAGCCGTAATTCGGTAGATCACTTTTTCCGTATCTGTGAAGAAATGAAGATTAAAGTGTCTCAGGATTGCAAGTACTTTTGTATTACAGAAGCAGTTGCATTGTATCTGCAGAAATTTATTCTTTATCGCAAGCGGAAGGTGTTCTATGGAGCTGATGGTTCAACCAAAGGGGTACTGGAGGTGATGAACAAGCACCGGGATAATGAAAAATTCCTTTTCCCCAGCTCGGATAGTCAGAAAAAGGATATTGAAGAATGGTTAAAGGCCAACAAGTGCGAATACGCCACCGCTACCCTCTACAAAACCGTTTCTACAGATGTCAAGGAAGTACTGGCTGCAACCAATTATGATATGATTGTGTTTTTCAGTCCTTCCGGTGTGAAATCTCTGTTTGAAAATGTGCCTTTGTTTGAACAAAACGGTACCCGTATCGGCGCATTCGGACCTACTACTTCTGCTGCGGTGGAAGAAGCAGGATTAAGACTGGATGTGAAAGCTCCTGCTCCTCAGGCGCCTTCTATGGTAGCTGCCCTGGAGCAGTACCTGACCACACTGAACAAAAAATAAGCGATCTGTTTCGCATATAAAAATGTTGACAGGGATGGCATTATGCCATCCCTGTTTTTGTTGCTGCATCCCTTGCGCAGTGTATGATCAACATCACACAAAAATTATTGCTGTTAAATCCTGAAAAATAAATTTCTTTGTGTTGCGCAACTGAGCTGTCAAACTTTTGCAAAGCGGAGTCCATGAATAAACTGATCGGAGAAACAAGCCCTTATTTACTGCAGCATGCACATAATCCTGTTAACTGGTACCCCTGGGGTGAGGAGGCGCTGCAACGGGCATTGCAGGAAGATAAGCCTATACTGGTCAGCATCGGTTACGCTGCCTGCCACTGGTGCCATGTAATGGAACGGGAGAGCTTTGAAAACGAAGCTACCGCCGCCATCATGAACGAACATTTCATCAATATCAAGATCGACCGGGAAGAACGGCCGGATCTGGATCATATTTACATGGATGCCTTACAGGCCATGACGGGCGCCGGCGGATGGCCGCTCAATGTTTTTCTGACGCCGGATAAAAAGCCTTTTTATGGTGGCACCTATTTCCCACCTACGAAAGCATATAACCGTCCGTCGTGGACAGATGTGCTGCTTTCCCTGGCAGACGCTTTCCATAACAAGCGCGAAGAAATCAATACCCAGGCAGATAATCTGACACAGCATATTCATCAGTCCAGCCAGTTTGGAATACAGGCAGGTGCTGACTTAAATATTCCCCGGGAAGAACTGTTTACCAAAGCCCAATGTGATACTATCTGTGAGAATATACTGAAACAGGCAGATACCGTTTGGGGTGGATTCGGCCGTGCGCCCAAGTTTCCGCAAACATTTACGATTGCTTACCTGTTACGGTATCATCATTTCTATCAGCATCCGGAAGCTTTGCAACAGGCGGTGTTATCCCTGGATAAAATGTTGCAGGGTGGGTTGTATGACCAGCTGGGCGGAGGTTTCGCCCGGTATTCTACAGATGAGAAATGGCTGGCGCCACATTTTGAGAAGATGCTGTATGATAATGCACTGCTCATTGATGTGTTGTGTGATGCCTACCAAATAACCGGTAACAACGTATATGCGCAAACGGTAAAGGATACCCTGACGTTTATTACCCGGGAAATGACGTCGCCGGAAGGTGGCTTCTATGCAGCGCTGGATGCAGATTCTGAAGGTGTGGAAGGAAAGTTCTACGTATGGAGCCGGGAAGAAATAGACCAGATATTGGGAGAACAGGCGCCTGTTTTCTGTGATTTTTATGATGTACAGGAACACGGCAACTGGGAGGAACAAAATATATTGTGGGTACGGCAACCCTTACAGCAATTTGCAGTAGCCAAAGGATATGATCCGGCGGAACTGGCTACTACCCTGCAGCAATGCCGGGGGAAACTACTGGCAGTAAGGGAAGGCAGAATCAGACCTGGTCTGGACGATAAAATTCTGCTGGGATGGAATGCCCTCATGGTACATGCCTGTTGCAAAGCATTTGCGGCATTGGGAGACGAAACCTACCGGGAACTGGCAGTGCGCAATATGGATTTTTGCCTGGCTGTATTCCGCGAGGATGCCCATGGGCAGGAGTTTTACCATACCTGGAAAAACGGCATCGCCAAGTATCCCGCTTTCCTGGATGATTATGCCTACTTGATCCGCGCGCTGATTGCCCTGCAGGAAATCACCGGTGATATGACCTATCTGTATAAGGCACACGATATTACGGCGTTTGTCAATGATTATTTCGGAGACGACAGCGGTCAATATTTTTATTATACCATCGATGGGCAGGATGATGTGATTGTGCGTAAGAAGGAAATTTATGATGGGGCGGTACCGAGTGGCAATGCCATAATGATCCAAAACCTTTGGTATCTCGCCCTTGTTTTTGATAACAAAGATTGGGCAGATAAGGCGGTGCGTGCTACTTCCGCGTTGTCGCAAACTGTGGTGCGCTACCCTACTTCTTTTGGCGTGTGGGCGAGCCAGTTATTACAGTTTGTAACGGGTACGGCCGAACTGGCAATAGTAGGAGCTGATTACCGGGCACGGATGAACGATGCCGGCCAATGGTTTATTCCTTACCGGGTGTTGGTAGGAGCTCCGGCTGATGTGTCTGGTATTCCGTTGTTGTCACAGCGGGCTACCGGAGAAAGTACCCTGGTATATTTATGTAAAGATTACCATTGTATTAAGCCAGTTAGTTATATAGAAGAAATAATTAATTTAATATAATAATTATGTAAATTGCCTCGTTATTATTACAGGTATTGTTTGTATAAATGTTGGAGTGATTATATAATAAAATGTTAAAAAATACGTTTAAATTAGTTACCGAAGCGAGTTGAGTACAATTGAAAAAGTTGGATAAAAAGTCACTACGGATTAAAATTAATTATTACATTTGCTATCTTTCATATAAACAAAGCGGGTGAAATTGGAGAATTGTGTTCCCTTGTATACAGGCAAATAACACCAGGCTGGTTCATAGAAAAACGTAATCTGAATGAAAGCTACCCTTATGAAGCTTAACTATTTAAGAGGTCTGTTGGCAGTTTTACTGGTTTCCCTGCTGGCCAGTTGTGGCGGTAGTAAAGGCCCCAAAAACGCACAAGGGCAATTAATCGGCGTGAGCCCCAGACCAAAGTATTCTCCCCCGGTCCCCTATGGGATGGTTTATGTACCACCTGGAACCTTTCACATGGGACCCAGTGATGAAGATGTAAACTATGCGTACACGGCGCGTAATAAGTCAATTTCCATCTCCGGATTTTACATGGATGCAACGGAAATTACGAATAACGAGTATCGCCAGTTTGTACAGTGGGTAACGGATTCCATCGCCCATATTCTGTTGGGTCACGTAAAGCAGGACGACGGACAGGATATCATTGACTGGAAACAGAAAATTACCTGGAAAGATAAAGGTACTGTCGAGAAACTGGACGCCATGGTGTATTCCGAGGCTGACCGTTTATACGGCCGTAAAGATATTGACGTGGGTAAACTGATTTATCACCAGGAAACTTTCAACTGGGATAAAGCCAAGATGAGAGAGAATTTCGGTAAACCACGTTCTACCTTCATCGTGAAAAAAGACGTGCCTATTTATCCCGACACATTGTGCTGGATCAGAGACTTCTCTTATGCCTACAATGAACCAATGACCCGTATGTATTTCTGGCATCCTGCCTTTGATAACTATCCGGTAGTAGGCGTTAACTGGCACCAGGCAACTGCTTTCTGCGAATGGAGGAGTAAGTTCTGGGAAGATTACCGCAACAGTAAAAAACTGTTTACGGAAGATAAATTCCAGCTGCCTTCTGAAGCCCAGTGGGAATATGCTGCCCGCGGTGGAAGAGAGCAAACACCATACCCTTGGGGTGGTTACTACATCCGTAACAAAAAAGGATGTCTGCTGGCCAACTTCAAACCAGGACGTGGTAACTATCCGGAAGACGGCGGTTTCTACACAGTACGTGCAGATGCCTACTGGCCTAACGATTACGGCTTGTACAACATGTCCGGTAACGTGGCAGAATGGACCGCGGATATCTTCTATGAAAATGCCTACTCCTTTACATCAGATATGAACCCGTATTTAAGAATGGATGTTCCGGATGATGCCCCGTTGAAAATGAAACGTAAGGCGATCAGAGGTGGTTCCTGGAAAGATGTGGGTTACTTCCTGCAAACCGGCACCAGAACATATGAATACCAGGATAGTTCTAAATCATACGTTGGATTCAGATGTACCATTGCCCTGAGTAAAAGAAGCAAGCACAGATAAAACAAATAAGCATTCAGTAATAGCAGTTTAATATAACCATCAAACCTTTATATTATGAACACTATTATCAGCACCTCTGCGAGTAACAACTATTCCATACAGTACTTTAACACTAAACACTTTAACCAGATTAAATTTTAACCTATGGCTATGAATCCTAAAAAAGCTCAATGGCTGAACTTTTTCGTATGTATTGCGGCTTCCATTGTAATTATAGGAGCATTATTTAAACTGCAACACTGGCCTTTTGCCGATGTCGCACTGATCTTTGGTCTGAGCACCGAAGCCCTGATTTTCTTTGTGTATGCATTCGTTCCGGATTCTTCCGCATCTCAGCCTCAGGCAGTAGCTATTGCCGGATCCCCTGCTGTTGCCGGTCTGGACAAAATGTTACAGGAAGCAGATATCACGCCTGCCAACCTGCAGCGCCTGAGCGAAAACTTCCAGAAATTAGGTACTACTGTTGACAAAATGAGAGACATCAGTGATGTAGTAGCTGCTACCGGCGATTACACACAGAAAACAAGAGAAGCTGCCAGCGCTATCGGTAACGTAGCTCACGCTTACACTACAGCTGCTGCTGCGGTATCTTCTTTCAGCTCTGCTTCAGAGTCTACCAAAAACTTCCACGAACAAATGCAGGGTATGACTAAAAACCTGGCTTCCCTGAATGCCGTGTATGAACTGGAACTGCAGGACACTAACAACCACCTGAAAGCTCTGAACAAATTCTACAGCAATCTGCAGAACACTGCAGCAGCGATGAGCGGTAGCGTAGAAGATGCGAAGAAAACACAGGAGCAGATTTCCCTGCTGGCTAAAAACCTGAGCAACCTCAACACTATCTATGGTAACATGCTGTCAGCAATGCATGGATCAAAATAAGGTACCGCTAATAGTTTTGAGTTAACAAACCATTCAATTAAATCTGAAAACAAACTATGGCACTACCTAAAGATCCTAGGCAGAAGATGATCAACTTCATGTACCTGGTCTTGACGGCCATGCTCGCGTTGAACGTCTCTGCTGAAATATTAAACGCTTTTTCTATCGTTAATAATTCTATCAATACTTCCAATAATTCCTTAACTGCGAAGAACAACTTCATCTACAGTCAGTTTGAGGCGCAAATGAAAGACAATGCTGCCAAGACAGCACCTCTCAAAGCAAAAGCGGAAGAAGTAAAGAAGTTGTCTGCGGACATGTATTCTTACCTCGAATCCCTGAAAGAAACAATCGTTACTGCCGCCGGTGGTAAAGATGAACACGGGGAAATGAAAGGAAAGGATAACCTGGATGCAGCTACCCGCATCATGGAAAATGAGAAAAAAGGACCAGACCTGGAAGCAAGACTCACCAAACTGCGTACGCAGCTGCTTTCTTACGTTGATCCTAAGAAAAAAGACCAGTTCGAAAAAACCCTGCCACTGAAAATTGAAGTAGGTAAATCAGGTAACGAACATGGTAATCTGAACAAAAGCTGGACTACCTACCACTTCAACATGGTACCTGCTGTAGCAGCAGTAACCATCCTGGGTAAATTCCAGAATGATATCAAAAACTCAGAATCTGCTATCATCGATGATCTGTTCCGTCAGATCGATGCAAGCACCTTCAAATTCGATAAAGTAAGACCATTCATCTCCCTGAATTCCAAAAACCTGATGGAAGGTCAGACCTTAACCGCACAGATCGCAGTAGGTGCTTACAGCACTACCGTGAATCCTACCATTGTGGTAAACGGTCAAACTATTACCGCAACAGAAGGTCTGGGTACTTTTACTGCAGCAGCCAGCGGCATCGGTGAAAAAACCATCTCCGGTACAATTACACTGCCTAGCCCAACCGGCGGCGCTCCTGAATCCTATCCCTTTACAGAAACTTATAATGTAGGTGCTTCTACCACCTCTATCTCCGCTGATAAAATGAACGTGCTGTACATCGGTCTGCAGAACCCGATCTCGATTTCTGCTGCGGGTGTGCCTGCCGAATCAGTATCCGCTTCCATTAACGGCGGTACCATTTCCAAACGCGGTTCAGGTGAGTATGTAGTAACTGTAAGCCAGCCAGGTAAAGCTGTTATCAATGTAGTAGCTAACGTGGACGGTAAAGTAAAATCCCTCGGTCAGAAAGAATTCCGTGTAAAAAGAGTACCGGATCCAGTACTGAAAGTGGGTGTTAATAAAGGCGGCAGCATGAAAGCAGCTGACTTTAAAGTACAGGGCGGTTTACGTGCTGACCTGGAAGACTTCGAATTCGAAGGTGTGAAATACGAAGTAATTGGTTACCGCGTGGGTATTCAGGCTAAAGGTCGCGAATACACTGAAGGTGATGCTACCTCCGCTTATTTCCCTGGTAACGTAGCCGGATCTATCCGCTCTCTGCGCCCAGGTGACGAAGTATATTTTGAAAACGTGAAAGTGAAAGGTCCGGATGGCGTGGTTCGTCCGATGCCGAGCACTATATTTAAATTAAACTAACGGTCAATAAATTACTGAATTATGCGAGCAGTAATATTTAACAGAATTGGTTGGTGCACAATGTTGCTGGTAATGCTGGCAACAGCAGCTGAAGCGCAGCGCCGTGGCGGCACTACCCGCCGCAGAACTGCAACGGAAGCAGCTCCCCAGCAGGACCCCAACGCCCCGGTTGTAAACCCGGCAACAGGTAATGCTGTTACGCCTCCTCCTGCTATCCCTGCTTCTCAACGCCCAGATGGAATTACCGGAACCGTCGTAGACACTCCCCGTAAATCACTGCGTATTGATGGCGTGGTAGAAAGGAACCTCGCAAGAGAACGTGTTCCCATCACCTATGACTACATCCGTGAGGATGATCGTTTCTGGGAAAAACGTGTATGGCAGGTAATCGACGTAAGGGAAAAAATCAACCTTCCTTTCCAATACAATGTGGAAGATGAGGGTGGTATCAATCAGCTGTTTATCAATATTCTGCTGACCGCTATCAAGAATAAAGAGATAGAGGCCTTCAACCCTATCGATGACCGCTTCACAACGGTAATGCCTTACTCCGAAATCCAGAACAGGATCAGTGGTGAAGAAAGAACCGTACGTAGCATCGACCCGGTAACCGGCGAAGAGAAAATGGTAACCACCCGCGACGACTTCGATCCCCGTACCATCAAACAGTACAAGATCAAAGAAGTATGGGTATTCGATAAAGAGGCCTCTGCACTGAAAGTGCGTATCCTCGGTATCGCTCCCATGGTATCCCGTATCAATGAGGATGGTAGCATTCGTGCCTCTATTCCTTTGTTCTGGGTATACTATCCTGATACACGCGCTATCCTGGCCAAATACGATGTATACAACCAGAATAACGACGCTTCCACTATCAGCTGGGAAGACGTTTTCGAAATGCGGTTCTACGGTAGCTACATCGTGAAGGAAAACAATACCTATAACCGGGAGATCAAAGACTACATTAAAGATGGCAGAATGCGTCTGATGGAAGGACAAGGCATTAAAGACCGTATCTTTAACAAAGAACAGGATCTCTGGCAATATTAATATTCGTTATATCCAATATTGGAATTACGGATTAAAACCTAAAATGCTTAATTTTTAGGTTTTAATCCGTAATTTTTTTGTCGTGTATGCTGGAACTGTTACATAAAGCCGTTGATCAGATTATGCCGCTCCCGGAAGAAGAATGGGGCGCATTTGCCTCCTGCTGGGTACCGGTGACGTATAAACGAAAAGAAATGATGACAGTAGCCGGCGAAATAGAGCGGTACATTTACTTTGTTACCGCCGGTGTACAACGGGTGTTTAGCTTGGATGGCGATCGCGAATCCACCATCATATTTACCTATACCGGCTCCTTCTCAGGTGTCATGGATGCCTTCCAGTTGCAACGCCCCTCTCCTTTTTATCTCGAAACCTTAACCGCCAGCACCCTGCTCCGCATGACCTTTGCCGACTTTAACCGGCTTACCCTGCAATACCCGCTGATAGAACGTTGGGTACGACTGGGTACTGTCGGCGCATTATCTGGTGTATTGGAAAGACATAGAGAATTGCTTTGCTTTACCGCAGAACAAAAATTCAAAACCCTGCTTACCCGCAGCCCGCAGGTGCTGCAGCTGATACCTCACAAATACCTGGCTTCCTACCTGGGTATCGATCCGGCTACTTTCAGTAAACTATTGGGTACGGTAAAACTATAAAATGTTGGGCTGGACCAAGATTTTCTAACCCAGACCCTGGTAGCTTTGCATTAAATAAGTATTTGACATGTCGCAGGTTAACACTAAGGAACTGCTGAAACAGCTGTATGATCAGTCTGTACAGATGCAGCAGCAGGCAGCAGGATATTTCGATGGTAAAACAGCCGCTTTATTGCAGCAGCCCCCTGCTCCGGGAAAATGGAGCGCGCTGCAATGCCTTGAGCACTTAAATAGTTATGGCAGGTATTACCTGCCGGCGCTCGAGAAAGTGATCACAACAGCAGCCAGTAAAGGAAGCCAACCTGCAACACATTTCAAAAGCAGCTGGCTGGGCGCTTATTTTATCCGGTTGATGCAACCCAATACAGATCAGACTTTGCGTAGCAAGATGCAATCGCCCCGTGACCATGTGCCACCAGTACAGCTGTCGGCTGACACGGTTATAGCAGAATTTATACAGCAACAAACACGCATGCAGGCGTTATTGCAGCGGGCAGCAAAAATAAATATCCGGCAGGCAAAAGTACCCACCTCCATCAGCCGCTTTATTAAGCTATCGGTGGGTGATACGTTCGGGTTCCTGACGGCACATACCCATCGGCATATGTTGCAGGCAGCAAGAGCGGCGCGTGCATAGGAACGTATAACCTTACGCGTTATGAAAGTGATCCCAGATCAGTTTCGCTTTAGAGGGGCCTACTTCGGCCGATAATTCTGCTTCACTGAGCAGTTTTATTTTGGCCACAGAACGGAAGGTTTTTAATAACTGGGTAGCGGTGTTTTCACCAATCCCTTTTATGCCTTCCAGTTCATTTTTAAAGGTGCCTTTACTGCGCTTCTGCCGGTGAAAGGTAATACCAAAGCGGTGTACCTCATCGCGCACGCGGCGTATCAGTTTCAGGCTTTCGCTGTTGAAAGGAAGTTTGATACTTTCTGAGTCGCCGGGGAAAAAGATTTCCTCTTCATTTTTAGCCAGCCCCACTACGGTCATACTACCAATGAGGCCTAATTCCCGGATACTTTCCATCGCAGAACCTAACTGCCCTTTACCACCATCTATAATCACCAGCTGGGGTAATGGTTGTTGTTCGGCCAGTAAGCGGTTGTAGCGGCGGTATACAATTTCTTTCATGGAGGCAAAGTCATTGATACCTTCCACTGTTTTAATATTAAAGTGCCGGTAATCCTTTTTGGAAGCAATCCCGTCTTTGAATACCACACAGGCAGCTACAGGATAGCTACCCTGAAAGTTGGAGTTATCGAAGCATTCAATATGTACCGGCAGGTCAGACAATTCCAGGTCGGCCTGCAGTTGATAGAGTACCTGTTTCCGTTCCATATCAGACTTGCCTTCCAGGTGCAGTATCTTTTTGCGGAATAACTCTTCCTTGAAGTAATTCACGTTTTTCTCCGACAGCTCCAGCAGCTTCTTTTTATCGCCCCCTTTCGGAACGGTGATCGTCAGGTCATTTTCCGGATAGCTTAACGGGAAGGGCACTACGATTTCCCGGGTCAGGCTTTTAAACACATCCCGGAGATAGGCGATCGCGTAAGTCAGTACTTCCTCATCGGTTTCTTCCAGTTGTTTTTCCAGGGTCACCGTTTTGGTATCTGCAATGGTGCCGTTAAGAATACGGAGGTAGTTGACGTAGGCATGATTACCATCACTGATAATGGAGAATACATCGATATTTCCCATGCGGGTATTAACGATGGTGGATTTAGCAGAATATACATCCAGGCTTTCTATCTTTTTACGCATGATTTCGGCCTTCTCAAACTCCATCCTGGCCACGTGTTCCTGCATTTGTTCTTTAAACAGGTTCACCACCGGCGTGAGATTACCTTTCAGTACGTTTTTTACCTGCTGTAAACCCTGCTGGTAGTCTTCTGGTGTTTGTAAGCCTTCGCAGGGGCCCTTACAGTTGCCCAGGTGGTACTCCAGGCATACTTTGAACTTCCCTTTCTTAATATTCTGGTCAGACAGATTCAGGTTACAGGTACGGAGCGGAATATTGTATTTGATGACCTCCAGTATCTCCCGTACGCGGCCTACCGAGGTGAATGGTCCCAGGTATTCCGAGCCATCTTTGATGACATTGCGCGTGAAAAATACACGGGGGAAAGCCTCGTGTTTGATCACAATGTAAGGGTAGGTTTTATCATCTTTCAGGTTGATGTTATACTTGGGCCTGAATTGTTTGATGAGGGAGTTTTCCAGGAGGAAGGCATCCTGTTCCGAATTTACGATGGTAAATTCTATATGATGAATATGTTCAACCAGTTTCCTGGTTTTGTAATTGTCGTGGTTTTTGGCAAAATAGGAGCTTACCCGTTTGCGCAAACTTTTCGCCTTCCCTACATACAGGAGGGTGCCCTCTTCATCGTAATACTTATAAATGCCTGCTTCTACAGGAATAGTATGTGAAATTTGCTGGAATGCTGCTCCTGTCATTATTGCTGCTCATTTTTAGGCGCCATGGTTACGTCGATCTCTACTTCTTTGGAAGAAAGGAAGGCAATCTTCTGGTAAGTAGTGATGTTGATACGTTTATTGCGGAGGTAAGCCAGATCCTGCCGGAACTCGTATACCTGATTGCTGGTATAGGCGTGTATGTTTACCCGTTGTATGATGCCGTGTTTATCCATTTCAAGGGTAATTTCAGCCGGATTGGTTTGCCGCCCTTTGGATTTGTAGATATAGGACCTACTGCCGGAAAACGGATCATACAAGCTGGAAGTATCATATTCATCCCGCAGGGAAGGCTTGTTCAGGTCTGCATCTGTGAAAGGCTTCAACAGGTCCTGAATAGCAGTACTATCGGTGCCTGCGATGGTCGATGATTCCCGTTGTCCGTTCAGTACGGCGGTTTTATGTAATACCAGGTTGGCGGCCAGCAGATGTGTTTTTTCCGCGACAAAATACGCCGGCAATGCAATGTACTTATCTTGTGAGTTGCTCTTTCCCGAACGATTATCCGGAAGGCAGGCGGTTTGCCCCAGGAAGGCTAACAGCACTAAAGCCGGGTGGAATCTTTTCATGCAGCAAAATTAATACTTAAATACGGGTCATAAAAAATGCGCCGTAAAAACGGCGCATCGATGCATGAGCAAATCTGTCGAGAGCACTAAAAATATGAAGATCAGCCAATAAGGCTGATGTTTTTTCCAATGTATTGGTTATTAAACGCTGTTGGGAAAGTAAAAGTTACAGGAGAAAAAAAATAATGAAAGAAAATACAAAAAAAGTTGAGGGGTTGGTCGTAAATGGGGTAAATCACAACTAAAGCACACGGAATGCGACAAATAGGAGGTGGTCCTTCCGGGCGCTTTAGTTGTTGATAGTTATTTGGAGATTATACCAGGAGGTTACCGGTCATTTCAGGTGGAACGGATAATCCCATGAAATGGAGAATGGTGGGGGCAATGTCGCCCAGTTTCCCATCCTTTACCGTACCGCGGAAATCTTTATTGATGATAAACAGTGGTACGAGGTTCAGGGTATGTGCCGTATTGGGAGTACCATCTGCATTGATCATGAAATCGGCATTGCCATGATCGGCCGTCAGGAAAACGGTGTAATCACTGGCCAGGGCCGCGGTTACAACTCTTTCCACGCAATGGTCTACTGTTTCTACTGCTTTGATGGCTGCTTCAAATACACCTGTGTGTCCTACCATGTCTGCATTGGCAAAATTGAGGCAGATGAAATCAGCGGTTTTATTTTCTATCTCCGGTACAATCGTATCGGTTACTTCATTGGCGCTCATTTCGGGTTGCAGGTCGTAGGTAGCTACTTTCGGAGAAGGTACCATCAGCCGGCGTTCTCCTTCAAATTCTTTTTCCCGGCCACCGGAGAAGAAGAAGGATACGTGTGGGTATTTCTCGGTTTCAGCTATACGGATCTGGGAGTAACCATCTTTTGCCAGTACTTCACCCAATGTCATGTTCAGGTTGTCGTTCTCAAATACCACGTGCACATTTTTATAAGTGCGGTCGTATTCGGTCATGGTGGTGTAGTACAGGTGCAGTGGCTGCATACCAAAATCAGGGAAAGCTTCCTGCGTGAGTACCTGGGTGATTTCGCGGCAACGGTCTGTACGGAAGTTGAAGCACAGTACGGCGTCATCTGCTTCGATCCGGGCCAATGGCGTCTGGGCGTCATCTGTTACGATAATCGGTTTAATAAACTCGTCGGTTACGCCTTCTGCATAGGAAGCTTTAATGGCGGTAAACAGGTCCTGAGTAGGTGTACCGGTAGCATTTACCAGCGCGTCGTAGGCCAGTTTCACGCGTTCCCAGCGTTTATCGCGGTCCATGGCATAATAGCGGCCGGTTACGGAAGCTATTTTACCGGTTGTTTGCGCCAGGTGGGCAGAGAGGTCTTCCAGGTAGCCGAGGCCACTTTTAGGATCGGTATCGCGGCCATCGGTGAAGGCATGGATGAATACTTTCTCCAGTCCGTGCTGATGGGCGATTTCCGTTAATTTTTTCAGGTGTGTTATATGGGAGTGCACACCACCGTCGCTTACAAGTCCGATCAGGTGCAGTGCTTTGTTATTGTTTTTAGCATGTGCCAGGGTATCCAGGAGTACCTGGTTGCTGGCCAGTTCACCATCCCGGGCGGCCACGTTGATTCTTTGCAGTTCCTGGTATACTATTCTTCCGGCGCCAATATTCAGGTGACCTACCTCTGAGTTGCCCATTTGTCCTTCCGGCAAGCCTACCGCTTCTCCGCAGGTAACCAGGTTGCTATGCGGGTATTGCTTATATAAGCTGCTTACAAAAGGTGTTTTAGCATGTGCAATAGCGTCGGCCGTAGGAACTTTACCCTCGCCCCATCCGTCCATAATTACGAGAATGGCTCTTTTCTTTTCCATATCCTGTCTGGTTAAGGTTTAATATTATTTCACTCAGGGGGTGAAAGTACTTATAATGGGTTTAAATATTTTACAAAAATAAAAGTATTCGTAAAATATAAAGCGGAGGTAACCGCGTTATAGTTTTTATAACAGATTTCATCCTTACTTATTTTAATGAAAACACATATTAACTCTATGTTATAATTTAGGCGTTCATTGCTACTACTATGATGTGATTTTATTGACTTACAGTGTGTTTGGCATAGTTTTAGCATTTAATTTGAGTTTGAAAAAATCACACTTTTAATAAAAAAACTGACAATGAAAAAGCTATTGATGGTGCTGGGGGTGTTATTGTTGGGAGGAATTTTTACGGCATTTACGCTGTCGGCAAGCTCATTTGGTAATACAGTTGCTGGCCCTTTTGAAGATGTAGTGAGTGCGATTAAACAGGGCGATGCGAGTAGCTTATCCCGTTTTTTGGATAATAACGTAGAAATTAACATAGCAGGAAAGGCGAACTCCTACAGCAAGGCACAGGCAGAAGTTATTTTAAAGGATTTCTTCTCCAAAAACCAGGTGAAAACATTTGAACTGGTACACCAGGGAGGAGAAGGTTCCCGGTTCGGGATTGGAACATTGGCCACGTCCGGCGGTACTTACAGGCTTTCTTTCTTCTTACAGAAGAAGGGAGGATCTATGGTATTGAATGAACTGAGATTTGAAAATAAATAAAAGTGCTCAACATAAATTAGTTGAAAAACCCGGTGCCCCGCAATTAATTGCGGGGCACTTTTTATTTTTGTTGTCAAATAGGTGGGTTTCATGATCTCCATGAAATCTGAAAACACATGAATTATGTTAGAAGAAGCAGCGTTACAAGCATTTATCAGAAGCGCATTGGCAGAAGACATAGGAACCGGTGATCATTCCACTATGGCCTGTATACCACCTACAGCCCGGGGACGTGCCGTACTCAAAATAAAAGAAGACGGTATCCTGGCAGGTATGCAAGTAGCGGCCGCTATTTTTAAATGGCTGGATATGTACACCGTATTTAAGCCGCTGAAGCAGGATGGTGACGCGATGGTAGCCGGTGAAACGGCTTTTGAAGTAGAAGCAGCCGTACATACCCTCCTGATGGGCGAAAGACTGGTACTGAACTGTATGCAGCGGATGAGTGGTATTGCTACCCTTACCCACAGCTATGTGGAAAAACTCAAAGGATATCATACCCGGGTGCTGGATACCCGTAAAACCACGCCCAACTTCCGGTTGCTGGAAAAAGAGGCAGTTCGTATAGGCGGTGGCGTGAATCATCGTATGGGACTGTACGATATGGTTATGCTGAAAGATAATCATATCGATTTCTCTGGTGGTATTACCGCTGCTGTAACTAATACGGTGGCTTATCTGAAAGAACGTAACCTGCCACTGAAAATTGAAGTGGAAACGCGTAACCTGGAAGATGTAAAAGAGGTACTGGCAGTAGGACAAATAGATCGTATCATGCTGGATAATTTCACCCCGGCTGATATTACAGCTGCGATGCAACTGATAAACGGCCGTTTTGAAACAGAAGCATCCGGCGGTATTACCATTACCAACCTGGAGGAGTATGCTAAAACAGGCGTGGATTATATTTCTGTGGGAGCGATGATTCACCATGCCGTGAGTCTTGATTTGAGCCTGAAGGCTGTCATACTTTAAAACAGTTTTTTTGAAGAAGATTTTATTTATCATTAACCGCAAGGCTGGCACAGACCGTGAGAAAAAACTGGGAGATGCTATCCGGCAACATTTGCCGGCCGACCAGTTTGAAGTGAGCATTACACACCTGGCTTACCTCGGGCATGGTGCGGACTTGTCGAGAGAAGCCGTAAAGAATGGCGTACATACCGTAGTGGCGGTAGGCGGTGATGGTTCTATCAATGAAATAGCACAGGGATTGGTAGGAAGCCAAACGGCGATGGCCATTTTGCCTTTAGGCAGTGGTAATGGTCTGGCACGGGCACTTAAAATTCCGCTGGATGTACATAAAGCCCTGCGCCTGATTGCAGCCGGCAAACAACGCGCGATAGATGTTGGCTATGCCAATGAACACCTGTTTCTCAGTAATGCCGGTGTGGGATTTGATGCCTTGATTGCAGAACAATTCCGGCATACAAAAAAACGGGGGCTCTCTGGTTATGCAAAGCTGGTGCTCAAAAGCTTTAAAGACTATCAGCCTGCCTCCTACTCTATCGATATTGATGGACAACAACTGCAGGTGCCTGCTTTTCTGCTGACCATTGCCAACGGTAATCAGTTTGGATATGAATTTAAACTGGCGCCCGGTGCCAATGTATTCGACGGACTATTGGATATTTGTATTATGCCGCCGGTAAGCTTTTTAGAACTATTGCCTGTTAGCATGTATTCTTTGCTGGGTAATATTGATAAAACCCGTTTTATGCAGCATTATACCGGCAAGGAGATTACCATCCGCAGCAGCGAACTGCAATACCTGCAGGTAGACGGTGATGCGGTACCGCTTTCTGAACCGGGACTGGTACGCCTCCGCATACAGCAGGCTGCGATTCAGGTAGTGGTCAATGATTAACCTTTAAATTTTAGAGAGATGTCAAAAAAGAAAAATACATCAGGTAGTGGTATTGTTTATTCCACGGATCCTAACTTCTCTTTTGAGCCGGAATATACCGCCCCGGAAGAAACGTTGGCGCCGGCTGATCAGCCGCTGAAAGTGACGTTGGATAAGAAACAACGTGCCGGTAAAGTAGTGACCCTCGTGACGGGTTTTTCCGGTACCGTAGAAGCATTGGAGAAATTGGGCAAGGAACTGAAAACCAAATGTGGTGCAGGTGGTAGTGCAAAAGAAGGCCAGATACTGATCCAGGGCGATTATCGCGAGAAAGTAATCAAATGGCTCCAGGATTGGGGCTACAAGAAAACAAAATAATTTTTTCTTCCCCTGTCTGGCAGCTTTCGGGCTGTAAAACAGGGGAAGAAAAACAGACTATAACCATTAACGGTTTACCAGTTTTAAGGCCCCTTCTGAGTAGCGTAACCCTGCCACGGTATTCTCCTGTAAAATCTGATCAATCGCTGCCACATCTGCAGCAGAAAACTGAATAGCTGCTGCCGCTGCATTTTCCTGCAGGTATTTACGGCGTTTGGTGCCCGGAATAGGTACAATATCCTCTCCCTGCGCCAGTAGCCAGGCGAGCGACAGTTGCGCCACAGTAATCCCTTTGGTTTTGGCAAAAGCTTCCAGTGCGGTTACGGTTTGCAGATTCTGTTCAAAATTGCCTGCCTGGAAACGGGGCAACCCTTTACGGAAATCGGCGTCGCTTAAGTTGCTGGTATTGGTAATAGCGCCGGTAGTGAGGCCTCTTCCCAGCGGGCTGTAAGCTACCAGGGTAATACCCAGCTCACGGGTGGTAGCCAGTACGCTACTTTCCACATCGCGGGTAAATAAAGAGTATTCATTTTGTAACGCAGCAATAGGATGTACTGCCTGTGCTTTTCTGATGGAAGCTACACTGGCTTCCGACAGCCCGAGATAACGTACTTTTCCTTCTTTCACCAGTTCAGCCATAGCGCCTACAGTGTCTTCCACCGGAACGGTATCGTCTATACGATGTGAGTAATAGAGATCAATCACATCTACCTTTAATCTTTTTAAACTTGCTTCACAGGCCTGTTTCAGGTATTTGGGGGAACCATCAAAATAGGTGGAACCATCTTCCCTGAATTTAAATCCGAATTTGGTGGCCAGGAAAACTTTATCCCGTTTGGTAGCCAGTATTTTTGAAAGGAGGGTTTCGTTGGCACCCTGCCCATACATATCTGCTGTATCCCAGAAGTTGATGCCCAGATCGAGCGCCAGTTCCAGGGTAGCGAGCGACTCCTGCTCGTTGAAATCCTGGCTGCTGCCATAGGCAAATGACATGCCCATGCAACCCAGTCCGATAGCGGAGATTGATTCACCTGTTTTTCCCAGTTTTCTGTACTGCATATTGATCGTGTTTTAACGTTACAAAATTAAGTAGCGGTACAAGGATGTGGGTTGTAGCAGGCAAAGTATTACTTGTTAAAATCAAAGTATTACCGGGTACGATACAGATGTGGTGATTGGCCACTGTGATTTTTGAAGAAGTGGGTAAAGTTACCGGGATCTTCAAACCCCAGACACCAGGCGATTTCGGCAATGTGCCAGTCGGTATGAATGAGTAATAAACGGGCTTCCAGCAACATCCGCTGCCGGATATGTTCACTCACAGTGCGTCCGGTTACTGATTTCACGCAGGCATTCAGGTGATTGGGATGCGTATTCAGTACCTGTGCGAACTCCTTGGCGGTTTTGAGTGGCAACTGCTGATGGGTATATTCAATGGGAAACTGTTTCTCCAGTTTATCTGTAAACTTTTGTGCCAGCAACTGTGCGGCGGTTAAAACCCGCACGGGTGTTTGGTTTTGTGCGGCAATTCTTTTGCCTTCCAGCATCAGTAGTTTCAGATAAATAAGAATAGCTTCCTGTTTAAAAGCAGCATTTTCGTGATACTCCCGCATCAGTTGCCGGAAGATAGATTGCAGGTATTCCGTGGTGGCAGGAGAAAGTTTAAATACCGCCTGTGCGCCCAGCTGAAATAACGGGTATTGCAACAGGTCTTCCTGGTTATGCCGGGATTCAAAAAGCTGCTCAGTAAACAGGCAATAGTAGCCTTCCTGTTCAGCTGAGCTTTGCCGCCATGTTTTTAATTCAAAAGGATTGATGAAAAGCAGGGTCGGGCCATCTATTTCAAACCGCTGTTCTCCTATCGTGAAGGTCCCGCTCCCTTTGGAAAGCAAACTTATTTTATAATAGTCCCGTCTGCTGGCTATCACTTCATCCTGACAAGGATACTCAGACCGTTCATGTACGGAGAAGCTTCCGCGAACCGGCGCTTTGGGTATCGGAGCAGTTGGGTTATACAGCAGCAGATCATTACTGAAATCTTCCATGGTCTTCAGGCGGATGGAAGCGTTTTTGGGAGTAGGCATAACCAAATTTAAACAATTCTGTATTAACGACTGTGCTGTTTGATCGCATGTATGTTAAGTTTTCACTGCATTGACTAACCTGAAACCCTTGGTATCATTCAGATGATTTTTTAAATGCATCTTCGTTGCAAATAATTTTTTGCTTAAGTTCTAAAAATTTCACAATTTGTTAACGCCTTTATCAACCAAAATCTTGTTATCATCAATCCTTTGATGATTGCATATGCAGGGCGTTCTGCCACATGATGCCACGAACAAGATATCTTGAATAATATAATTACGGAGATACCTGCAAATGATGCAGGTATCTCTTTTTTTTGAGTATGATTTTGTAAACAGATCATCACATTTAATCTATACATACAACCAATGAATCGCCGTGTATCCCTGCTGTTGTTGTTGTCATTTGTGGTCATAAAAATCGTTTTTCAATATGGCGTTATACATCCAGGATACGACCTGCACCGGGACGAGTACCTGCATCTGGATATGGCTCACCATCTGGCTGCAGGGTATTTGTCGGTGCCGCCATTGACTGCTTTTAATTCACTCCTCATTCACTGGCTGGGTAACGGTACTGCCTGGGTACATTTTTTCCCGGCTTTATACGGCGCTTTAACCCTGGTCTTGATCTGGCAGATGGTAGCCTTATTACGGGGCGGCTGGTATGCACAGGTATTGGCGGCTACCGCTTTTATCTGTTCCGGTATGGCGCGGATAAACCTGCTGTATCAACCCAACTCTTTCGACGTGCTGGCCTGGACAACCGTGTGCTGGTGTTTATTACAATACCTGCATACGGCTCACAGCAAGTGGCTATGGTGGCTGGGAATAGCAACAGGCATCGGTATCCTGAACAAATACAATATCGGGTTCCTGACAGTAGCCTGGCTGGCTGCTTTGCTGGTGTCCCGCCCCCAAACATTCCGGCGGCCCGCGCTTTATTATGCCGGCATCATAACCTTACTGATTATACTACCCAACCTGATATGGCAGGTACGTATGGGATGGCCGGTGATACATCATATGCAGGAGCTGCGTGAAACACAGCTGGTGCATGTAAGCCGGATGTCTTTTATGGCCGATCAGTTACTGTTTTTTATCGGGGGTGTTTTTCTGTTCCTGGCGGCATTGGCAGGCTGGTTATTTTTTCCGCCTTTTCGCCCCTATCGCTTGTTGGGGTGGACCTACCTTTTTGCGATACTCCTTTTTGCGGCCTTGAAAGCCAAGAGCTATTATGCCGCAGGATTATTCCCGCTGTTACTGGTATTTGGCAGTGTATACTGGGAGCAGCTGTTCCGGCCCCGCCTGTGGCGGTATGTACGGCCGCTGTGGTTAGGGGTGATTATACTGCCTTTTGCAGCGGCAGTACCCATCATCTTTCCGGTGCAGGCGCCGGAGGTACTGATTACCCGGCAGGAAAAAATGCATGCATTGGGTTTGCTGTATTGGGAAGATGGAAAAGAACATGCATTGCCCCAGGACTTTGCAGATATGCTGGGCTGGCGGCAACTGGCAGCGCTGACGTTAACGGCATGGCAGCAGGTGCCTCCGGCGGACAAAGCGACAACGCTGATCATCTGCGATAACTATGGGCAGGCAGGTGCATTGAATTATTACAACCAGGGTAAAATGCCGGCAGCGGTATCCTTTGGTGCAGATTATGTGTATTGGATACCGGCAATGGACACCATCCGGTATATTATCAAAGTAGGTAAGGCTCCCGAAAAGCGGTTAATGCCGTTGTTTGGCCAGGTGCAGCAAACAGGCATGCTGCATGCGACCTTGTCTCGGGAAGAGGAAGACAGTACCGCTGTATATCTGTTATCCGGATTATCGCCCCGGTTGCCGGCTGTATTACGGGAAGGTATATACAAAAAGCAGCAAAGCTACCGGGGCATTGACCGGTGATCAACGGGGAATGATAAACTCTACTTCACCAAAGCCCAGTTGCAGGATAGAGCCATCTCTTTCCAGGCAGAGGTGACCGTCTGGTAATACGTCCCGGATGGTGCCGTGAAATATTTCGCCGTCTTTCCGGTATAGTGCGGGTTGCTGCCAGCGGAAAAGCTTGGATTTGTATTCTTCCAGGATGCTTTCGTAATGCGCCGGCTGCAGCTGTTGTATTCTTTTTTCGAAGGCAGCACATAGTTCTTTGGCAAGGGTGACGGGGTCCCAGGATTTACCGGTGATTTGCCGGAGCGATACGGCATTCGGCAGATGATCCGGAAACCGGGCCTGATTGGTATTCACGCCAATGCCGATTATGGCATATTGCCAGCTGTTTCCTCTTAAAACATTTTCAATCAGGATGCCCGCTGCCTTTCTGTCACGCCAGTAAATGTCATTTGGCCATTTAATTATCGCCTCATCACCGGCATAGGCATGCAGAAAATCCCAGGCGCCGAGGGCAATGGATGCACTGAGTAAAAATTGTCTTGAAAGCGGCAACATCGCCGGTTGCAGGGCTACCGTGAGCGCAATGATGTCTCCGGGTTGTGCCGTCCATTGTTTTCCGCGGGTTCCTTTTCCTGCGGTTTGGTTGCTGGTAAACCAGGCTGTACCGGATGTCACCTGGCCTGAATTTACCTGCTCCATGGCATAGTTATTGGTGCTGTCTATTTCGTCTAATATATAAAACGGGTGTCCTATCACATGAATCTTTTTTAGTCTGAATTTCCGGCCCGAAAAGTAATTCATTTTATTATTTTATTAACATTTGGACGGCCCGGGGCGTGTTTTTTAGCGCATTATATTACGGCTTGTTTAGTAACTTTGACAATTAAAGATTATTTTTAACAAAAACGTGATTTATTGGCACCCTTAACCGTTCTGAGCACGAGGAAAAAGGCGCAATTACGCCTGACCAGAGAAAGTGAAATTTTTACCACCATCATAAAGGCCATACAGGAGAAGAAGGGGGAAAATATCGTATCCCTGGATCTACGCCAGATTCCTGAAGCCGTGGCCGATTTCTTTATATTATGTGAAGCTAATTCCGGTACGCAGGTGAAAGCGATTGCTGATTATGTAACAGAGGAAGTAGAGAAGCATACGGAAGAGGAACCCTACAAACACGAAGGATTTTCATCCCAGCAGTGGGTACTGGTTGATTATGTAAATGTAGTGTTGCATATTTTCCAGCCGGAAACAAGAAAATTCTATAATCTGGAGGAAATGTGGAGCGATGCCGAAAGAATGGAGCATAATGACGATAACTAAACAAAAGTTGTTTTTAGAGATAAATTATACATTTTATTTTGATTGCAATAAACATCCGTAAAGGAGCGTAAGACTATGGAAAAAGGAGGCAATAACTTCAACAAGGGTTCGGAAAGATCGCCTAGGAAAGGACCGAAGTTCAATATATACTGGGTATATGCCTTTATTGGTGTGGCCCTGCTCGCAATGAACTTTTTTGATTTAAGATCCCCTACCAAAGAAATCAGCTTCCAGGAGTTTCAGGTAAAATACCTCAAACCTGGAGATGTAGATAAGCTGGTTGTAGTAAACAAGAAATATGTAGAAGTCTACATAAAGAAAGATAATCTCAAAGAACCCAAATTCAACGAAGTTTCGAAGAGTAAGTTCGGCGGAGAAAACCTGGGGCCGCATTACCGGTTTACCATAGGTAGCGAAGAAAGTTTTAAAAAGGATATCGATAAAGCCCAGGAAGGTATTCCTGTGGAAAACCAGGTAAAAATCTCCTACGACGAACGTCAAAGCTGGTTTGAACCTATCTTCCAGTTACTGTTACCGATCATTCTCATCATTGGTTTATGGATACTGCTGATGCGTAAAATGGGTGGACCTGCCGGTGGCAGCGGAGGCCCGGGCGGCATCTTCAATATCGGTAAATCCAAGGCAACCCTGTTCGATAAAGGTACCCGTGTAAACATCACCTTTAACGACGTGGCCGGATTGGATGAAGCAAAAGTGGAAGTAATGGAAATCGTGGATTTCCTGAAAAATCCGAAGAAATACACCGCACTGGGTGGTAAAATACCGAAAGGTGCGTTACTGGTAGGCCCTCCGGGTACCGGTAAAACCTTGCTGGCCAAAGCAATGGCTGGTGAAGCACAGGTACCTTTCTTCTCTATGTCTGGTTCCGACTTTGTGGAACTGTTCGTAGGGGTAGGTGCAAGCCGTGTACGTGACCTGTTTAAACAGGCCCGTGAAAAAGCACCATGTATCATCTTCATCGATGAAATTGATGCTATTGGTCGTGCAAGAGGTAAAAACGTGATGATGAGCAACGATGAGCGGGAAAACACCCTCAACCAGTTGCTGGTAGAAATGGATGGTTTCGGAACAGACAGCGGTATCATTATCCTGGCTGCTACCAACCGCCCGGATGTATTGGACAGTGCATTGCTGCGTCCCGGACGTTTCGACCGTCAGATCTCTATTGATAAGCCGGATCTGGCAGGAAGAGAAACAATCTTCGAAGTACACCTGAAACCAATCAAAACATCCCCTATCCTGGATGTGAAGAAGCTGGCTTCCATGACACCAGGTTTCGCTGGTGCGGATATTGCCAACGTATGTAACGAAGCAGCGCTGATTGCTGCCCGTAAAGGAAAGGCACAGGTAGAAATGGATGATTTCAACGACGCCATTGACCGTGTAATCGGTGGATTGGAAAAGAAAAACAAAATCATCTCTCCGGAAGAAAAAGAAGTAATTGCTTACCATGAAGCCGGACACGCTATTTGCGGCTGGCATCTGGAACACGCGAATCCGCTGGTGAAAGTAACCATCGTACCGCGTGGTGTGGCTGCACTGGGATATGCACAGTATCTGCCTAAAGAGCAATACCTGTATAACACCGAACAGTTGCTGGATGATATCTGCATGACGCTGGGCGGCCGTGCAGTAGAAGAACTGGTATTTGGAAAAATCTCTACCGGTGCGCAAAATGACCTGCAGGTAATTACCCGTATGGCCTATGCGATGGTAACCGTATATGGTATGAATGAAAAGGTAGGAAATGTGTCTTTCTATGATCCTAACAATGAACAGGCATTTACCAAACCTTATTCTGAGGAAACATCCAAAATGATTGATGAAGAAGTAAGGAAACTGATTGAAGTAGCTTATGTGAGAACCAAAAAACTGCTGACCGATAAAATGGATCAGGTGAAGGTTTTAGCAAAAGAGCTGCTGGCTAAAGAAGTGTTATACCAGGCAGACCTGGAAAGGCTGATTGGTAAACGCCCTTACGATGTACACAGAGAGCATCAATTAAACAAAGAAGGTATGACAACAGATGGCGTTCATCCGTCAGATATTATCAATCCTTCTCCATCACCCGCTAATGCATAAATATTGATATGAAGATTTCTCCTGCTAAGGAAAATATTCTGAAGAGAGTACGGAATGCGTTAAGTCAGTCAGTACAGTTGCCCTTCCCTAACTCGGAGGGCAACTCTTCTGTGTTCAAAACAGAAAATGAAGGACTGGAACTAAAGTTTGCAGAAGAATTTACCAGATTACAGGGGAAATTTGTTTTCTGTACCAGCAAAGCGGAACTGATGGATAATCTGCGGTTGCTTTGTGAAAACAAGGACTGGCACAATATCTATTGTCAGACACCGGCTTTGCTGAAAATGCTGCATCGGGAAGAACTGCCTGCGCTCAACCAGGGCAACATGCATGAAGCCGATGCCGCTATTACTGACTGTGAATACCTGGTAGCCCGCACAGGTACTGTGGTACTGAGTGCAGCGCAACCCAGCGGCAGGGCATTACCGGTATATACACCGGTACATATCATGATCGCCTATACGCACCAGCTGGTATTTGACCTGAAAGATGCGTTCAATAAGCTGAAAGATAAGTATGGCCAACACCTGCCCTCTGCGATCTCTTTTGCCACCGGACCCAGTCGCACGGCTGATATCGAAAAAACACTGGTCGTAGGTATTCATGGCCCTAAAGAAGTATACGTATTTTTAGTAGACGAATAGTATAAAAAGCTTTCAGTCATTAGCCATCAACATATTGTGATCTGAGCATCCTGCTTTGTTTACTGCATGTTTGATGGCTATTTGCTGAAAGCTTAATAATTTTAAGCATGGACATTCACTTACCAGCCGATAAGAAAATATATTTTGCCTCCGACTTTCACTTGGGCGTTCCTACTGCAGCTGCCAGCAGAGAGCGGGAAAAGCTGATCCTGCAATGGCTTGAAATGGCCGAAAAAGATGCCGCGCACATTTTTCTGGTAGGCGATATTTTTGACTTCTGGTTTGAATATAAACACGTCATCCCCAAAGGGTATACCCGTACGCTCGGTAAGCTGGCAGCTTTGTCAGACAAGGGAATCGGGATCTCTGTATTTATCGGCAACCATGATATGTGGATGAATGGTTATTTTGAAGAAGAGCTGAACATCCCTGTGTACTATGAGCCGCAGACCTATAACATTGCCGGAAAGAAATTTTATATCGGTCATGGCGATGGCCTGGGCCCCGGTGATCACGGCTATAAATTGCTGAAAAAGGTATTCCGGAACCCGGTTTGCCGTTGGTTATTCTCTGCCATGCATCCGGCCTGGGGTATCTCGCTGGCTAATTATTTCAGCCGCAAAAGCCGCTCCGCTACCGGACAGGAACTGGAGCATTTTCTCGGAGAGGAAAATGAATGGCTGGCCATTTACAGCAAGGAAGTGCTGCAAAAAGAACACTTTGATTACTTCATATTCGGGCATCGTCATCTGCCACTCGATATCCGCCTGAATGACAGCAGCCGGTATATTAACCTGGGTGACTGGATCAATTATTTTTCCTATGCTGTTTTTGACGGACAGGATACTGCCCTGAAGTTCTTTACAGAAGCCGGCGCAAAGGCTGCCCGGTCAGGCGTCAAGGATTTCGTGTAGGATAGGCGGAGAATGCATTTCTGTAAAATCCGGTAAATGCAGCCGGAAGAAATCGAGATAAGCATACATTAATTTTCTTCTTCTCTCCTTGTTCATATTTACGTTGGCCAGGTGCTGTACTTCGCTGCACTGAAACAACTGATCGGTGAGTTCACTGTTAATGGGATCCAGGTGGTCTACGTGGTGTGGCGGCAGATCTGTGAAGGTACCTTCCTGCAAATCGAGGTAAGGGGTATATTCTGAAAAACGGCCATTGAGACGGAAGCCCAGGTGCTCTCCCAGTTTCAGCGTGAAATACAGGGGCAGATTGGCTGCTACCGGCATGGTGGAAATATCCAGCAGCTGGAGGGTATGTTCTGCAAAGTAATATAGCTCCAGGTGTTGCTCGGGTTGTTTCAGGCATTTCTGCAGCAACTCGATCATATATAACGCCACCGTATTTTTCACCACATTGAAGTGAAGGGCATTGTAAATGAATCCCAGCTTAAATTCCGAGATCCGCTGCAGGTTTTTTATTTCGTTGTGATACACCACCATTTCCAGGATATTGCCTGGCTGCAGCAGGTTACCCTTGGCTGCCTTCGGTTTGGAAGAGCGTACGCCATTAACGATATAGGATTGCAGTCCGAATAGCTCCGTGAATACACTCACAATCAGACTGGTGTCTCCATACTTTACAGTGCGTAATACGATGCCGCGCGTTTTATGTAACATTTTTTTTGCTGTCAGCGTTTTAGGCTGTTAGCTTTTTGTATTGGTGAACGACCGCAATTTAGCCAAAAGCTGTATATAATCAGCGATGGGCGCAGTCCCTGAATACTACCGGGCAATAGCTATTTTTATTTACCTTTACGGCATTTACTAAATCGCAGATCCTTATGTGGCAACGTTTAGCCGGCTTTGTGCTAAAATACCGATTATCACTTCTTGTTCTATTGCTCATCAGTACGGGAGTAATGGCATACTTTGCCAGTAAGGTACAGATGTCTTACGACTATGTGGCTACCATACCGCATGACAACCCCAGATATCTTGAATTCCAGGAGTTTAAGAACAAGTTTGGTGCAGATGGTAACACGCTGGTGCTGGGTGTACAGACCGATAAATTTTTCCAGGAAGATTTTTTCCGTGATTATGTGCAGCTGAATAAAGATATCAAAGAGGTATCTGCTGTAGAAAATATCATGAGTGTGCCGATGGCCGTGAATCTGGTGAAGAATGACAGTACACAGAAACTGGAAGCCGGATTGCTGTTCAAGGGGAACCTGGAGAGCCAGGCCACCATCGACAGTTTAGCCGGTATTTTTAACCGGCTTCCTTTTTACAAAGGGTTGCTGTTCAACCCGGATACCCATGCTTACCTGATGGCTATCTATGTAAACAAGGATGTTTTTAATTCTCCCAAACGTACTGCTGTTGTAGCGCAGATTACCAAACTGGCGAAAGCATTTGAAGAAAAACACCATACAGAAGTAAGACTGAGCGGATTGCCGCTTATTCGTACAGTCATGGCCGTTAAGGTGGCTGATGAGTTGAAATTGTTCCTGAAAATATCTTTCCTGTTAACCGGATTGATATTATTCCTTTTCTTCCGTTCCCTGGGCGCCGTATTGATGTCCATGATCGTAGTGGCTATTGGCGTGGTATGGTCGGTGGCTACCATCGTATTGATGGGGTATAAAATTACATTGCTGACGGGGCTTATCCCTTCTTTAATAGTCGTGATTGGTATTCCCAACTGTGTGTACTTCCTCAGTAAATACCATACGGAATACGCGAAGCACGGTAATAAAACCAGGGCACTGGTACGTATGATACAACGGATGGGGATCGTAACCCTGTTTACCAATATCACCGCTGCCATTGGTTTTGGTGTGTTTTGTTTTACCAATAGTGCTATCCTGAAAGAATTTGGTGTAGTAGCAGGGTTGAACATTATGTTCATCTTCCTGATCTCCTTCATCTTTTTGCCTTCTGTATTGAGTTATTTACCGGCACCTAAAACCAAACATACCTCCCATGCAGGTGATGGTTTCTTTGGGAAGATGCTGGATTTCCTGACGATGCTGGTATTTAAATACCGGCCGTGGGTATATGGTGTGAGTGTAGTGTTGCTGGTACTGGCGATTGTAGGTATGGGCCGCTTGAAGTCTGTTGGTTACATGCTGGACGATATTCCGAAAACAGATAAGCTGTTTACGGACCTAAAATTCTTTGAGAAGAATTTTAAAGGCGTAATGCCGCTGGAAATAGCGGTGGATACCAAAAGAAAGAATGGTGTTATCAACCTGCAAACGTTGAATAAGCTGGATGAACTGACGGCGCTGATCAGTGCGCAGCCTGATTTTGGTCGTCCTTTATCGGTAGTGGAAGGTATTAAATTTGCCAAGCAGGCTTACTATAACGGAGACAGCTCCAATTATGCGGTGCCCAACCAGTTTGACCTGGGATTCCTGGCGCCTTATCTGCGGATGAAGGGGGCAGGCAGTGCGCCGGCTACTTCTACCTTCTCCAAGCTGGTATCTTCTTATATGGATAGTACCAAACAGGTAGCACGGTTGAGTGTAAATATGAAAGATGTGGGATCACAGCGCCTGCCGGTACTGATGGATTCATTGCGACCTAAAGTGACGGCCATATTCGATACCGCCCATTATAAGGTAACCTTTACCGGTACCAGTGTGATATTCCAGGAAGGAACCCGGTTTATTATCAATGGGCTTACAGAGAGTATTCTGCTGGCATTTGTGCTGATCATGGGTTGTATGCTGTACCTGTTCCGTTCCTGGAGGATGCTGCTGATTTCTTTGATTCCGAATATTATACCGCTGGTAGTTACTGCCGGTGTAATGGGATGGCTGGGTGTAGCTTTAAAGCCATCTACAGTATTGGTATTCAGTGTAGCGCTTGGGATAGCCATTGACGTTACCATCCGTTTCCTGGTGAACTTTAAACAGGAATTGCCGCGGCATGGGGATGATATCAGTGCTACGGTGAAACAAACCATTCATGAAACCGGATTGAGTATTATTTATACTTCCCTGATTCTGTTTGCCGGATTTATGATTTTCAGTTTTTCCGGATTCGGTGGTACCAAAGCATTGGGTTGGTTAACTTCCCTTACTTTGATCGTAGCCATGATTACCAACCTGACGATTCTGCCGGCGTTGCTGTTATGGATGGAGAAGGCGTTGCTGAAGAAGGCGAAGAAGAAAGAGCTGTGGAATACATTGGATGAAGAAGAAGATATAGAGATCGCTAAATTAGGTATCAGCGATAAAGAATAGCAGTGTTCCTGCAAGGGGAAACTGTATAAAGAGAATTACAGATTACACATCAGGAATCGATGATTATGCGGGGCATATATCTGAAAAGATAGACCGCTTGTACCTGCTTTAAAACGCAGGATTCCAAATGTGTGATTTGTAATTCTTTTTTTTAGCCAATTTTTTAGCTTGAATGGACAAAAAAGGGGGGTGAAATAATCTAGTGGAAAGCATTCAAATACCTTTTTCACCGCTTGTAAAAAAGGGTGACGCTTTATAACAAAAAAGTATGAGGTTTATAATGCCATTCTAACCACACTAGTTCATGAAAAACAAGTACTTAAAGGGCGCTCATTTATCTGAGCGCAAATTTAAGGAGATCCTGCGGCTGTTCGCCGATGATCTCACTGCGACCCAGATAGCGAATATCAGCGGTGTAAGCAGGGTAACTATTAACAGCTACCTGAAAAAGCTTCGACACCAGATAGCCCGTTACTGCGAAACGCAGCATCCTGTGCCAGCTCCTGTCGTTGCCTACGACAATCGGCACAGTGAGCCTTTTACAGACCACGACAGCGGTACGCTGGTGGCTGTAAAACCGGAAGTAGACCGGATTATTAAGCCAGTTATTTTTGGCATCTGCAGATCTGCTGACCGGTTACACACCGAAATTTTACCAGATGTAAGTCGTTCCATGATTCATGCCGCCACCCGGGGTCGTTCCGTATTGGAGACTGTGGGGGTATCGGAACGTTTACGGAAGTACAATGGGGTGGTGGACCTGGGACAGTACCGGTTGTACCGTTTGGGCAGCCAGTCGTCTGATACCCATCAGATGGATGATGTAGATGCTTTCTGGGGGCTTACAAAGCACCGGCTGGCTAAATTCAAGGGGCTGAACCGCAACACGGCTTACCTGCATTTGAAAGAATGCGAGTACAGGTTTAATCACCGTAATGAAGACCTTTACCTGGTATTGCTGGAATTGTTGAAGGTGTACCCGCTCACCCTTTCCTGACCTTCGTTTTTGCCCGCTTCGGCGGGCTATTTATTATTCTCGATTTAGATTTTGGTTGATGAGTACAGGCGGTAATCTTACCGCTTGTTTTGTTATCAGTGAATTATGACCGCACTTTTTATGTAATATGTTAACGAAAAGTTAAAAGAGTGTTATCTAAATGTTATAGGGAAAATTACAAGCTTAATTTTTTGTTAAATTAGTTTATATTTGGTGCCCGGTTGAAATTTTGCTAAGGAAACTGCTTGTGAGGATAACTTTTACAACTTATCTTGTCGATTTATTGAATGAATTGCAATATTTGGAGTGAATTTTTTACATATTGTCAACGTATACCTATATACTATACAATTAACCTGAAGTCTTTCTCTCTACAAATTTTACCGACTATTAACGGAAATCAATCAAGGTGAATAGCCTTGAAGACTAATTATTTACGGTTACAATAAATTACGGAAACAAAATCATGCTTATGAGGAAAGTTTTATTTCTCCTCTTGTCCGTGCTATTGCTGGGCGGACAGGTCTTTGCGCAAAGCCGCACTGTAACGGGGAAAGTGACCGATGCCGGTGACGGCACGGCCATCCCTGGTGCCAACATCCAGATCAAAGGCACTACCAAGGGCGTTACCACCAACCCGGACGGAACTTTCAGTGTACAGGTAGCAGACAATGCTACGCTCCTGGTATCCTTTATTGGTTATGATGCCAAAGAAGTGGCAGTAGGTACCAACGCTACCTTAAACATTAAACTGAAGGTAGATTCCAAAAACCTGGAAGAAGTAATCGTTACCGGTTATACCATTGAAAAGAAGAAAAGCTCCACCATTGCTGCTTCTACTGTTTCCGGTGCAAAGATCAACAACGTGGCTTTACCGGATGTAAACCAGATGCTGCAGGGTAATGCTCCTGGTATCTCTGTTTCTACCAACTCTGGTCAGCCAGGTGCTAAAACAGAAGTACGTGTGAGAGGGGTAGGATCTATTTCTGCCAGCAACGCACCTATCTATGTATTGGACGGTATCATTATGTCTTCTGGTGACTTTACCCAGAATACCCCTACCCAGGATGTGATTTCCAGCCTGAACCCGGCAGATATCGAGAACATCACCATCCTGAAAGATGCAGCTGCTACTGCGCTGTATGGTTCAAGAGGTTCTAACGGTGTAATCGTTATTACTACCAAAAGCGGTAAAAAAGGACAAAGCAAAATCAACTTCTCCGGTAAATACGGTTTCCAGAATCTGGCGAAAAAAATCCCGATGATGAACTCCCGTGAGTTACTGGATTATCAGCGGCTGGCTATGCGTAATGCGATTGATCCAGGAACCGGTACGCCTGTATTTACTGAGCAGGATGTGAAAAACGCCCGCCCGGATTATCTGGCAAACTACGATACAGACTGGGGTAAAGAAGCTTTCCGTACCGGTAGAACGCAGAATTATGCTATTTCCGGAAGCGGTGGTAATGAAAAAACGCAGTTCTACGCTTCAGGTGAATATTTCAAACAGGAAGGTATCCTGATCGGTAGTAGCTTCTCCCGTTATGCCGGCCGTTTGAACGTAGACCATAAATTCTCTGATAAACTGGATCTGAGCGCTAAAATGAGCGGTTCCTATTCTGATCAGTACAACGCCAATAACGGTGCTACCTATACGTCTCCTTTGCTGGGTGCCATGAGTAACGTACCGTTTATTCCTGCCCGTGATGCCAATGGTGATATATACAATGGTTACCTGCCCGGCCAGCCAGGTATGGATGACTGGGCCCCGCTGTCTTCTATTCCAAGAACATTAAGACCAGTATTAACCGGTGGTAACTTCCTGCACGCAGTGGAAAACAACTACGGCAGAAACAATAACACCACGATGAATATGAACCTGGCATTGGGTTACAATATCATTGAAGGTTTACGCCTGGTTGTGAAAGGAAATGCGGAACTCACCAACATCCGTGAAAAACAATGGAGAGGCCCGAATACCTACGATGGCCGTATCTACAACGGTCTGTTACAGAACTACAGCACCAACTTCGGTCTGTATACCACACAGCAATTACTGACTTACACCACCACTTTCAATAAAGACCATGGTCTGAGCGTGCTGGTAGGGAATGAATATTCCTTCCAGAACCGTGTTTACAGCGGTGCTGCCAAAAAAGGATTTTCTGACAACTCCCTGCAGGTGCCTTCCGTAGGTGCCAACATGCAGAGCATCATTGGTAACGAGTATAGCTATGCTTTCCACGGTATGCTGGCAAAAGTTGACTACGACTATAAATCCAAATACTTTGTAAGCGGTAGCTTCAGAAGAGATGGTTCTTCCCGTTTCCCTAAAGACAGCCGTTATGGTAACTTCTACTCCGGTGCACTCGCATGGCGCGTGACAGAAGAGGAATTTGCCAAATCCATTACCTGGTTAAATGACCTGAAAGTACGTACCAGCTACGGTATCATGGGTAACGCAGAAGGCCTGGGTGACTATCCTTTTGCTCAGCTGTATGGCTTTACCGGTACTTACAATGATGAACCGGCGCCTGTTGCCATTCAGCCTGCGAATCCACGCTTAAGCTGGGAAAAACAGAACCTGTTTGACGTAGGTGTTGATTTCAGTGTGTTTGGCAGACGTTTATACGGATCATTGGGCTTCTATGACAAACGCTCTTCTGCGTTGTTAATGGAGTTACCATTATCCATGACTACTGGTTTCCCTACCATCAACTACAACGTTGGTCGTATGATGAACCAGGGTTTTGAAATTGCGATTGGTGGTATTCCGGTTAAAACCAAAGACTTCCAGTGGACGACCGACCTGAACTTTGCTACGCTGAAAAACAAAGTACTGGCCCTGGGTGAAGGACAACAGTTCATTTCCCAGAAAAGACAACGTATTGAAGTAGGACGTGAGTTTGGTACCTGGTACATGCCTATCTGGGCGGGTGTAGATCCGATAGATGGTGCTGCTATGTGGGAAACTGCTGATGGCAAGACTACCAAAAACTACGCAGAAGCTCCCCGGAAATATGCCGGTAGCGCACTGCCGAAAATCACCGGTGGTTTCACCAACAAACTGACTTACAAAGATTTTGATTTGTCCTTACTGATCACTTTCAGCTGGGGGAACAAAGCTTACAACGTAAGCCGTATTGACCTGGAAAGCGATGGTCTGAATACTGCAGGTAATGTTGCTAAAGACGCGATGAAAGACAGGTGGCAGCAGAAAGGCGATATCGCCTCCAAGCCTAAACTGATGTGGAATGTGGATACGCAATCTGAATCACTGTCTTCCCGCTGGTTGGAAGATGTTTCCTACGCCAGAATCAGAAACCTGACGGTAGGTTATACTTTGCCTAAAAATGCACTGGAAAGAGTGAAAATGCAACAGGTGAGAGTGTTCCTGCAGGCAGAAAACCTGTTTACGCTGACCAGCTATAAAGGATGGGATCCGGATATCAACACCAACCCGATTGCTCCTACCGCGGTGACTTCACCTGGTAACAACGGTGGTGATGATTTCTTCCGCTACCCAACTTCCCGCATATTCACTATTGGTGTAAACGTAGGTTTCTAAGCGGAAGATTATTAACTAATTAATGCGTGTGTAATTATGACAAAGTCAAAAATTTCTATACTGGCGCTGGCTTCCTTAGGAGTACTTTCATTTAACTCCTGTAAAAAGCTGGACCAACAACCTGCCGATTCAAAGGAAGGAAATGTGGTGATCAATGAACAGAATGTACGTATACTGACCAACGGTATTTACGAGCGTTTACAGGCATTGGAATATTATGGCCGTGATTTTCTGGTCCTGAATGATGTTGGTGGTGATAATGTGAAAGTAATCAGTGGTGGTTCCGGCAGATTCAAAACGGAGTTTACCTATACCGCTACGCCTACAGGTGTTACTTCACAGCCCAATACCTGGCTGAATGCTTACCGGGCTATTAACCAGGCGAACATTGTGATCAGCAAGCTGCCCTCCAATGACAACACCAAACCTTATCAGGGAGAAGCTTACTTTCTGCGTGCACTGGCCCAGTTTGACGTGGCCAGAAGATATTGCCGGATTCCTGCCAGCAATGCAGGAAAAGCGATCCTGGATCAGCCTAATAGCGGTATTCCTATCGTAACAGAAGTGCCGGATGGTCCGATTGGTATCAAACCAGGCAGAGCTACACTGAAAGCTACCTATGATGCGATCATTAGTGATCTGTTAAAAGCCCGTGACCTGGCGCCGGAATCAGCTGCAGGAACCAGCAAGGTATTCCGTGGTAATAAAGATGCTGCTACTGCATTGCTTTCCCGCGTATACCTGTACATGGCTAAATACGAGGATGTTATTACAGAATCATCCAAATTGATTAGCAGATACAAACTGTATGAAGCCAATGAACTGGTAGCAGCCTATCAGAAAAATGATGCGACACCAGAGGATATTTTCAGCCTGAAATTTACCATCAATGATAACCGCAGTACCAATAACTTCGGATATATCTATGTCCCTAAAGCAGTGGGTGGTTATGGTGATGTGAGACTGCAGGATGCTTTTGTGGCAACTATCCCGGCAAGTGATGCCCGGTTGGCTTTTGTGAAAAATTTAGGTAGTAACTATCTGATGAAATGGGAAGGCAATAAATCCATCAATATGCTGGGTCTGGCCGACGTGAAAATTCTGAGAATCAGTGAAGTATTACTGAATCGTGCAGAGGCTTACGCGCAAACCGGTAAATTAACCGAAGCAGTTGCTGATATCAATGCCCTGCGCGCAAAACGCGGCCTGCCTGAATTTAAAAGCAACGATGACAAAGCCATTAACGCAGAGATTGAATATGAGCGCAGCGTAGAGCTGATGGGTGAAGGTCATCGTATGTTTGATATTTTCAGACATAACGGCGAACGTATTGTACGTGATAAAGATGCCTTAACAGCAGCTAAGATCGTTGCAGACGACTACCGCGCTATCTATCCGATTCCGCAGACAGAAATCGATGCGAATCCGAAGATTGTACAGAATCCAAAGTATCAGACGAACTAATTGTTTGCATGACTACATAACAATAAAAAGGCGCTGTTTTAAACAGCGCCTTTTTTTATACCCCGATATTTTCGTATATACCTTAACGTTTGTTTTTCCTGTCTGATACAGCCGGATTTATTTACTGCTGCATAGTTTCCCTGTTGAAAAAATCTTTTTTCGCACTTCTTCCGGATCCGGCATCAAAAATAACATAGCCGGTTGTCGTCTGTCCACTAATCTTTGCTGATATCTACTTGTTATCTACTTGTTAATTAACAAATATTTCCATTTTATCATATAGCAAATAATATCAAATTATATGATATTATTTTAACTGTCTGTGATAACATTTGTGTGATTTAGTTGTAATTTAATGAGGTTAACTTCTTTTTTCCAGTCAATCAAAACTAAGTTGCTTATGAAAAAAGCGCTACTCCTATGGCTGTTTATTCTCAGCAGCGGTGTAACCGCAGTAGCCCAAACAAAGACCGTCAGCGGCAAAGTAAGCGATGCAAAAGACGGATCTGCGCTTCCCGGTGTAACAGTCGTGATTAAAGGAACTACGAAAGGTGTTTTCACCATCGGTGATGGTAGCTACAAAATACCCAATGTTACCAACGATGCGGTACTGGTATTCTCTTTCGTGGGGTACCTGAGCAAAGAGGTGGCAGTAGGTGCCGGCAATGTGATAAACATTGCCCTGGAAGCCGATAAAAAACAACTGGGCGAAATAGTGGTGACGGCAGTAGGTATCAAACGAAATGAAAAACAACTCGGCTACTCCCTCACACAGGTAAAACCAGATGACATTCTGCAAAAATCGGAACCTGACATGCTGAAAGGGCTGCAGGGAAAGGTAGCGGGGGTAGATATACGTACTTCTCAGGGTACGCCCGGTGCTTCCACGCGTATCAATGTCCGGGGTAATACTTCCTTCTTTGGCAACAATGAACCGCTGATTATTGTGGATGGTATCCCCTATAACAACGACCAGGTAACTACTTCCAGCCAGACATCCGGTGGCGGTGCCTATTCCAGTGGTTTGTCTTCCCTCGATCCTAATGATATTGCTTCCATGTCGGTGCTGAAAGGCGCCGCCGCTGCTGCGTTATATGGTTCCAGGGCTTCCAACGGTGCTGTGGTGATTACCACTAAGTCAGGTAGCGCAGCCCGCTCTAAAAAAGGCCTGGAAGTGACCTACTCTTCTTCCTATGCGATGGAAAAGGTAGCAGGTCTGCCAAGCTATCAGAATGATTTCGGAGCTGGTAGCCGGTTCAGATATGCCAATGCCAATGGCTCCTGGGGGCCTAAGTTTGGGTCTATTGATTCGGTGCCCGCCTGGCCGGATTATGTGAATGCGTTCCCGGGGCTTTTCCCTTCTGGAAAAATGGCTTACCGGCCCTATCCCAATAACGTAAAAGATCTTTTCAGAACAGGATCGCTGTTCGAAAACTCCGTTTCTGCCAATGGCGGCGATGAAAAAACGTCTATCAGTACCACGGCTTCGTACCTGTCGCAAGACGGTTATGTGCCTTCCTCCAGTTTCAACCGCGCCAATATCAGCGTGGGTGGACAAACCAAACTGGATATGGGTTTAACGATCAGCGCGAACTTTTCCTATTCCCGGTCCAACCAGGTGGGAGGCGTGTTTGGGGAGAACCAGGTAGAAGGTTCTGCCTCTTCATTTGCCCGTAACCTCTTCCTGGCCAGAAACTGGAATATTGCCGGATTGCCGACTACCGATGCAAACGGACATCCGGTATCGCCCCTCACCGACCAGTTTGACAACCCATTATGGTCTTTTGGGCACAATACCGTTAAAACCAATACAGACCGTTATGTGGCGGGTATTAAATTCGCCTATAGCGTGAAGGACTGGCTGAACCTCTCCTATCAGATAGGAACCAATACCAATACCCTTTTCAGAAGAGAGGTAACCGATATAGGTTCGCGTGCGGCAGAAGGACTCGGCCGCATCGTGGAAGATAACTATCAGTTCCAGGAAATTGAGTCCAACCTGCTGGCCATCATCACGCCAAAACTAAAGAACCGTGATTTTGATTTCAAGGCGATTGTAGGGCATAACGTGAACCAACGTACGACTCGCGACCAGATTGTACTGGGTAACGAAATTGTATCGCCGGGTATTTATACGATCGGTAATATCAAAACGTTGCTACCCAACCTGAGCACCTTTTCCCAGCGCCGTTTGTGGGGTATCTTCGCCGATCTGGAACTGGCTTACAAACAGTTTGCTTTCTTAACCGTTACCGGCAGAAATGACTGGTCTTCTACCCTGCCTACCAATAACCGGAGCTATTTCTATCCCAGTGTATCCGGCTCCTTTATATTTACGCAGGCCTTCGGTATGGAAAGCCATGTGCTGAATTTCGGTAAAATAAGGGCCAGCTGGGCGAAAGTAGGACGTGATGCAGACCCATATTCCCTGCAGAACATTTTCCGCCTGAATAACCCTATTATGGGCGTTTCCGGGGTAGTGCAATCACCCACAGCCAACAACCCGGAATTAAAACCGGAATTTACGCAGGATGTGGAAGTAGGTACAACCCTCGAATTCTTCGACAGAAGAATTGCCCTGGACTTCGCGTGGTATAGCAGAAGTTCCACGAATCAGATTGCGCCGATTACCTTACCTGCTTCTTCCGGATTTACCCAGTATTATGAAAACTTTGGTAAGATATCCAACAAGGGAATTGAAATAGATCTGAACGTAGTGCCCATCAAAACAAAGGATTTTACCTGGAACCTGCACTGGGTATTTACCAAAAATGTAAGTGAAGTGGTGTCTTTGTTGCCCGGCGTAACGCGTATTCCGTTGAGTAATGTACTGAACACCATGTCGCCTTACCTGGAACCCGGTAAACCTTTCGGCTACCTGAGAGGTACCGTGGACTACCGCGATGAAGAAGGTAACCTGCTCATCAATCCTACCACAGGGCTGCTGATCAGGAATCCGGAACAACAGATGGTCGGCGATCCCAATCCTGATTTTAAAACAGGTATCAACACCTCCTTCAACTATAAGGGATTTTTCCTGAATGCATTGTTTGATCTGACGAAGGGTGGCGATATGTACTCCGTTACCAACAGTTCCCTGCTGGGACGTGGGGTGACCAAAGACACCAGAAACCGGGAAACCGGTTATGTGATTCCCGGATATTATGGTGATCCCAATACAGGGCTGCCCCTTCGAGATGCCAGAGGTAATAAAATTCCCAACACCACCAATGTCAGTATGTTTGAAATGTATTTCGGAGAATCCTTTGGTATCAACTCCGCTACGGAATGGAACGTATACGACGCGACGGTATATACTTTCCGCGAATTGACACTGGGATATGATTTTCCTAAAACTCTCTTCAAGAGAACGCCGATAGGTGGATTAACCGTCACTCTTACCGGTCGTAATTTATGGTACGTAGCACCTAATTTTCCCAAGTACAGCAACTTTAATCCGGAAACCAACAGCTTCGGTAATTCTACTACACAGGGTATAGAACTGTCTTCTGCTCCTACTACCCGTCGTTATGGTATCAACCTGAAAGTGAGTTTCTAATTAAAAAGCCAAAACCGGAAATTATGAAAAGACTAATATATACATGTTTAGGAATCCTGATAATAACGGTATCATGTACCAAGAACTTTCTGGATATCAATACGGATCCGAACTATGCGGCGAAGACTGCGGAAAACCGTTTGCTTACGTCTTCAGAACAGGGACTGTCCTATGCATTGGGTTTCACCAATGATAATCGTGGCGCCCGCGGATTAACGGAAGTGCTTTCTGTTTATATGCATCAGGTAACCGTACGGGAAGATCAGGATCAGTACAGTTCAGATGGTAATGATATTAACATTACCGGTTCCTGGACCGGCCTGTATAGCAGCGCCCCTGCACAGGTAGGATCAGATGTGCTGGGAACTTTGCAGAATATAGATGTGTTGATAGGACAGGGTACACAAAACGGGAATATGGTGTATGTGGGCATCGCAAAAATCATCAAGGCTTATGCGATCAGTCAGTATGTAGATGTATTTGGAGATGTACCCTATTCACAGGCGAATAAATTTTTATCAGCGGGTATTCGTTATCCTAAATACGATAAAGGGGCGGAAATCTATCCGCAGTTATTCGCATTGCTGGATCAGGCAATCGGCAATATCAACAATGCCAATGCTGTCAACTCGCTGGTACCTGCCGGAGATGACCTTTTCTATGGTGGTGATAAAGAGAAGTGGATACGTCTGGCGCATACCATTAAATTAAAGCTGTATAATCAGTTAAGACTGGTACAGGATGTATCTGCCCAGGTGAAGGCGTTGATAGCAAAAGACAGCCTGATTAAAGATATTGATGGGGGATTTATGTTCCAATACGGACGGGGTACTACTCCGGATGATCGTAACCCTGGTTACAATGATTATTTTGCTACCCAGCGCTCGCATTATCAAAGTCCCTGGTTTTACGAAATACTGCGGGGAAACAACAACAGGATATTTACCGGTAACCCCGACCCCCGGGTACGGTATTATTTTTACAGCCAGTTGAAGTTTGATGAGCAGGCGCAGAATTCGACGGATTTCCGGGATAGTAGTTTCGTTAGTATTCCTTTCGGGTCCGTGAGTGTAAATCGTGATTTTAGCCAGGGAGGGTCTATGACCATTTTTGGTATTTATCCGGTTGGTGGCCGTTATCAGGCAGATACGATGGAAGTAACCGGCGCAGATGCTACCGGCGCTGCACCTTTCCGGATGCTCACCTATGCAGACCGGCTGTATATTGAAGCCGAACTACAGTTTGCAGGGCTGTTGCCGGGAGATGCAAAAGCCAAGCTAAGACAGGCCATACAGGAATCCTTTAACCAGGTAGATTATGTTGTGCAGGTTGCCTCCAAACAAAAGAATGTACCACTGCTCGCCGCCAACACCGGTGTATCCGGCTACATTGATAAAGTGATACAGGAATATGAAGGAAAGCCTGCTGCCGGGCAACTGGAAATTATTATGACGCAGAAATGGATTTCCAGTTTTGGTAACAGTGTGGATCAATACACGGATTACAGACGTACCGGCTATCCGGTGTTGTTTAATCCGAGAGATCCGGCAATGGCCCCGGGCGGATTTTTACAGCCGCCGCTAAAAGGAGATCCCACTATCGCGGGCAACCAGGCGGCTATTCCGGTACAGCAAAGCCGGGACTTCCCGTTGTCTTTGCCCTGGAGCAACCTGGATCTGAACGTGAATCAGAATGCACCGCCGCAGAAACAGCCGGCCAATTTCCGCGTATTCTGGGATAAAAACTAATACTTACTAAAGTTAAAAACATAAGGATATGAATAAGCTCATACAGTTAGTAGTACTAATCAGTGTGATGGTGTTGACAGGAGCATGTAAGAAAGATCAGAATCCCCGTTTGCCGGATGATCTGAAACGGGCATCTATACCATTGATTACCAAAGCAGCTGGTTCAGATGCAAATATTGGTGATGTAAATACATTTCAGGCGAAATTCAATGCAGATCTTTACTTCAAGGATGATGAGAAACCCCGGAAAATGGATGTGGTAGTGATATTCAAAGGAGATCGTACCAATGTAAAAGTATTAAAGGCAGATATTACCGCCTACCCTACTGCCGTTACCGCTACTGCTGCGCAATTGGCTGCCTTGTTTGGTAAAACGGCTGCCTCGCTGGTAAAGGATGATTACTTCCAAATAGGGCTGGATGTATACATGAACAGCGGGTTGACGGTGACGATGTTCAGTAACCAGGTGGCGCAACCCTATGGCCCGGATGCAGCTAACTATCCTGGTTCCAGTCTGAGCATCAGGTATACCAAACTATAATTTGTTGCCGGCAAAAAAGAGCCGGTATCCTAATAAAAAACATCGGATAACAGGATTTTTCGAAATCTTGTTATCCGATGTTTTTTTATTATTTTGATGACAAAGTAAACTTGTCAAGCATTATTATACTCAATTGCGATCATATAAAAATACTATCTTAGTTGTATCACCAAGTGTTTTCTATTTTTGCTATATTGCAGGAAGTTTAATTATTTGAAGCGTTTAATTATTTAATAATAATCAAAATCTAAAGTTTCAGGAAGTAACTTTTTGACGAGAACTTAATTCCGTTATACTTATTCTGCTATTTTCTGTGTTTGCGAACCAATGCTGTCATACCCTTATTACATGCCAAATAGAGTGTGTGACTTCACTTGTCGTATTGTTATGCCGTTATTCTGACGTTACCTGTGATCTGATAGTAGATGAAATACGTTCCGTCATGTTTTAATTCCCGTTTGTTGTAATTGGTTAACTGAAATCTATACAAAATCTGAATTGCTTATGAAAAGAGTATTACTCTTATGGCTTGTCGTGGCCATTAGCGTGTTGCACGCTTCTGCTCAATCACGAACCGTTAAAGGAAGGGTTACAGATGCCAGCGACGGCGCTCCTTTAACAGGTGTTTCGGTAGTCGTAAAAGGCACTAAATCCGGTACTGTTACACATGCAGATGGTTCCTATAAAATAGAAGTACCATCAAATGCCACCCTTATTTTTAGTTTCATTGGATACACACAGGTAACAGAATCCGCTGGTAAAGAAGTGGTGAATGTGCGCCTGGCCGCCGACAACAAGAAGTTGGATGAGGTGGTAGTAACCGCGATGGGTTTAACCCGTGAAAAGAAAGCACTGGGTTATAACGTAGGTACCGTAAAAGCAGACGAGCTGGTACGCGGCGCCAACCCTAACCTGGCTACAGCTATCCAGGGTAAAGTATCCGGTGTGGAAGTAAGACCATCCAGCGGTATGCCGGGTGCATCTGCCCAGATCTTCATCCGTGGTGCGCGTTTCTTCGATGGAAACAACGCTCCGCTGTATGTAGTGGACGGTATGCCGATCAACAGTAATCCAGACTATAATGTAACAGGTAACGGTGTAACCGGTGCCGACTTTGCCGGTCGTTCTATAGATATTGATCCTAATGATATTGAAACACTGAACGTATTAAAAGGTCAGGCTGCATCTGCCTTGTATGGTATGCGTGCGGCAAATGGTGTGATCATGATCACTACCAAAAGTGGTAAAGGCAATAAAAAAGGTAAACCAGTTATTAGTGTTTCTACCAACTATCAGGCTGACCAGATTTCCAGACTGCCGGAGATACAATCTACCTATTCACAGGGATCAGGCGGAACTTATGGCCATTTGGGTTCTCTCGCATGGGGGCCTGAAATTGGCACATTGCCGGATAATCCCAAATATGGTGGTAACGTAGGTAATGCCTACAATAATAACACCCCTACTGATGCGACCCGTGGCCGTTACTGGAGCCCGCAGAAACAAGCATGGGTACTGCCACTGGCTTACAATAACCCGAAAGATTTCTTTCAGACCGGTAATACTTCCAATACTTCTGTGAGTCTGTCTCAGAATGGTAGTATGGGTAACTATGCTATTAGCTTCGCCAATACTTCTCAGAAAGGTATTGTACCCAGCACTGGTATGAAAAGATACAATGCAAAATTTGCCGGTAACTTTGATGTAAGTCCTAAAGTAAAAATCGGAACCAGCTTTAACCTGTCTACAGTAGATATTGACAAACTGCCTAGCGGTAATAACAGTATCCTGTTTGAAATCTATGGTGCTCCTGCTACCTATGATATGAAAGGTACGCCAATGCATGAAGAAGGCAAACCTTACAAACAGATTTCCTACAGAACAGGTACTTTTGATAACCCGTACTGGTCTAATAAGTTTAACTCCTTCAATGAAAAGACCAAACGTTTCTTCGGTAATGCCTATATTTCCTATGATCCGATCAAGGATTTAAACGTGCGTTATCAGTTGGGTACTGATATCTACACTACAGATATGGAAGAAATATATGAGCTGGGATCTGCTCCTACTGCTGGTAGTACCGTTGATAATGCGGTTCCTTCTCCGCTCGTTCCAGGTGGTGGTAGAATCATCAACAGGATGTTCCTGAACCGTACATTCAACTCCCTGTTAAACCTTACCTACAACAAGCAGCTGAGTGAAGATTTCAAATTGAACGTTTTATTAGGTAATGAAGTAAACGACAACTTTGTACGTAGATTAGCTGAAGAAGGAACTGGTTTCAGTGTAGGAGGATTTCATCAGCTGGGTAATGCCCTTTCTCAAAACAGTACAGAAGCCAAATTCAAGGAAAGAAGAGTTGGTTTCTATGGAAGTGCAGGTTTAGACTGGAAAAAGATGGTATACCTGAATATCTCTGCCCGTAATGAATATATTTCCACCATGCCGAAAGGTAATCGTTCTTTCCTCTTCCCATCTGCTTCCCTGGCGTGGGTAGTGAGTGAACTGCCAGCCCTGCAGGACAAAGGAATTTATGCTAAAGTAAGAGCATCTGTTGCCCAGGTAGGTACTGCTGGTCCATACTCTCCGCTGGTATATACCAGACATACTTCCGGTAGTGGTTTTATTACAGACGGTATCGTGTTTCCGTTTAACTCCGTACTTGGATTCAGGCCAAATGGTATTTTGTATGACAGAGACCTGAAACCGCAGAACACCAGATCCATAGAGTTAGGTGCTGAAGTGGGCGTTTTGGATAACCGCATTTCTGCAGAATATACCTACACCAAACAAAATACCATTAACCAGATATTTGCCGTGCCTTTGGCTGGTTCTACCGGCTACGGTAGTCAGTACAAAAATGGTGGTGAAATGTCCGCCAATGTGCATGAGATAACCCTGAAACTGCTGCCGGTTAAGACGGCTGATTTCGACTGGAATGTGAATATTGCCTATACTAAAGTAATCAACAAGGTAATTGACCTGGCTCCAGGAGTAGAAAATATCTACCTGGGTGGATTTACTGATCCACAGGTGCGTGCCGCTATTGGTTACACTTATCCTGCCATTTATGGTACCTCCTTCATGCGTAACAGCGAAGGTAAGATGATGATTGATGATGATCCTAATAGCAAGACTTACGGAATGCCGCTGGCAGGTACTGATAAAGTAATCGGTCTGGTAACACCAGATTTCCTCATGGACTTCAGCACAGGGCTGCGTTACAAATTTATCCGTGTAAATGCTTTGCTGGCCTGGAAAAAAGGTGGTCAGATGTATTCTGGCGCCAATAGGCTGATGAATCTGTATGGTGCTTCCAAGAAAACGGAAGGTCGTGCTACTGACCAGCTGCTTTATGAAGGTGTAAAAGCTTCTACCGTAAAAGATGATAACACCGGTGGCCAGGCTAATGATATTGTTATTAAAGGCGCCAATAACTTCCAGACATTATACAATAACGTATTAGGCAACATTTCAGAAGCCAACATCTATGGAACTTCTTTCCTGAAACTGAGAGAAGTAGCCGTATCAGTTGACCTGCCACGTAAGATCTGTGAACGTACTAAGTTCATTAAAGCAGCTACGCTGTCTTTATCTGCCCGTAATATCCTGCTGTGGACAGAGTTGCCAAACTTCGATCCTGAAGCGTCACAGGGTAATGGTAACATGCAGGGTGGTTTCGATTATATGTCACTCCCGCAAACACGTAGCTTCGGTGGTGGTTTAAATCTTACTTTTTAATTTTAAATGTGGATAGTTATGAAATATTGGAAATATATAGCCGGATCTTTTATCGCATTGTCTTTCTCTGCCTGTTCAGATAAGATAATGGATGAAATAAACCGGGACCGGAATAACCCCGCTGATGTAGCGGCGATCAATCAGATTCCTTCTGTAACACTAGAATCAGCCTTTGGTACTACAGGTACTGATCTGGCGTGGTATGCTTCTGTGTTCATTGAACATAATGCCGGTACCTGGGGGCAAATGTTGGATGCAGATACCCGTATTGGCGTAAAAGCTTCTTCCCTGGCCAATAATTCCTGGAATGCTGTATATGACAACATGATGATCCTGCAGGATATCATTAAAAAATGTTCTCCTGAGGGTAGTGAGCCGCAAAATAAGACCGTGCTGGGCGTTGCTCAGGTACTGATGGCCTACAATATTGCCGTGGTGTCGGATATGTGGGGCCAGGTACCTTTTAAGGAGGCGTTGAAAGGTGCAGGAAATTTTCAACCTGTTTTTGATAAACAACAGGATATATACAAAAGTACCATACTGCCTTACCTGAACAAAGGTATTGAGAATCTGAGTGTAAAGGTGCCTGGCGATATTGCGACAGCACTAAGAGCCAATGATCTCCTGTACGGTGGCACTGGTGCTGGTTCATGGACAGCTGACAAATGGATCAAAGCAGCCTGGAGTTTAAAGGCACGGTATTTCCTGCATATGAACAATGTAGATTCAAAAGCAATAGACTCTGTATTGGAGTGTGTGCCTAAAGGGTTTGTAAATGCAGCACAGGAGTTCAAGTTTACCAGGTATGATGGTACTGCCAGAGGAGAAAACCCCTGGTCGCAGTTCTGGGGAGATAGGAAATACCTGGCAGCTGGTAAAACACTGGTGGATCTGATGGCTGCTCGTCAGGACCCGCGTATGGGCGCCTACTTTTCATTGAGAGACGGAGCGGTATTTCCTGCTCCCAGTGGAACAGCCGAACAGTCACAGGGGAATTATTATTCCTTTTCACTTTTGGGGACCAAAACAGCGCCTACTCCACTCATGAGTTTCCATGAGCTGAAATTCATCGAGGCAGAGGCGCAGGCCAGAAAAGGACTGGATTTCAGACCGGCTTTACAGAGAGCTATAGAGGAATCATTCGCCTATTACAACGTAAGTGGCGCTACCGATTATTATAACAACAAAGTGGTGCCTTTACTGGGTACTACCCAGGCAGATAACCTGAAAGAGATCCTGACACAGAAATATATCTCTTTCTACGAGTCTGAATCTATTGAGGCATACAATGACTACCGCAGAACCCGGATTCCTGCCATGAATAATCCGCAAAACCAATTGACCAACTACGGCTTCGTGGAAAGATTGCCTTATCCTACCAGTGAGGTAAGTTCAAATCCGGCAAACGTACCATCTGTGAACATTTTCAAAAACAAAATCTGGTGGGCTGGTGGTGCTGAATAAGTATATCTGATTGCTTTACCTGATAACTGAAAAAAGGGCTGCTCTTATGGGCAGCCCTTTTCTTTTATCATAACATGAAAATGTTAATTTCTTTTTTTCATTTTTTAATTATATTTGTTCTCATCACGTTACTTTCATAGGTAGTAACTGTTCTTTTATAGAAATTATTTTTTATAGCTGAATATTATTACTGCTTTGTTAACAGATGTGTATGTAGGAACCACAAATGCTTATGAGGAACAAGCTGCAAAAACTTTTCCTTTTACGTATTATTTATCAGAACAACTGAAGTGTATTTGTTACCATGCCTGCTTATGCCAACGGGAAAAGTATCTTTTTCTCAAAACTATAGCGGGAAGTGTTAATCAGTCAGGTTGTAGGTGATCAACTGTTGTCCGGAAAACCGGATGCGGCCTGCTTTTAGCTGGCTGATTGCAACACCTGTCACGTAACAATTTTACCTGTAATAGAGGCGGTATACCAGTGCGTAACCGGTAGGCTTGCTATTTTCGTTTATTCGTTTAAGTTATGTAGAAAAGCTGTAAAAAAGCGTTGAATTTTTGTAGACAGAACCTGAATCATTAAAATTAGTAGAATCAAATTGGAGTTGCTTATGAGGGAACAACAAAGTATGTAGCATTCAACTGTATTCGCGGAACATTCGCCCGCAACAGCAGCACTTATTTTCGTTTATTCCTACTGGTTATATTGGAAGCTATAATGCTTAAGGGCATTGCCATGCACAAAATCTAGACTATTACTTATCAATTTTTATTTTTTCAAATCAAAATCGCTTATGAAGAAAGGATTGCTTCTCTGGCTGTTCGCGGCTATCAGCACTTTGCAGGTGTTGGGCCAATCACGAACAATCACCGGTAAAGTTACCGATGCAAAAGATGGTTCACCATTACCCGGCGTGACGGTAAAAGTGACCCATGGTGCTACCGGTACACTGACCACAGCTACTGGTGAATTTAAACTGACTGTTGCAGAAAATACGTCATCTCTCGAATTCTCCTTTATCGGTTATGCTACCCAGCAGCTCAATGTAGCCGGTAAATCTATTGTGAATGTGAAGCTGGCTACAGATGAAAAAGGATTGAGTGAAGTAGTGGTAGTAGGTTATGGTACGGTAGAACGTAAAAACCTGACTGCTTCTGTTTCCAGTATTAAAGGTGCTTCCCTGAAAAACGCGGCAGCTCCCAGTATCGACCGCCAGCTGGCTGGTCAGGTAGCGGGTGTGCAGGCAACGGTTTCCAGCGGTATGCTCGGCCAACCTGCCCGTATTCGTATCCGCGGTACAAACAGTATCAGCAGCAGCGCTGATCCGCTGTATGTAATTGATGGTGTTCCCTACATCACCGGTAGCCAGAGTGGTATTACGCCAAACAACCCGTTGGGTGATATCAACCCGAACGATATTGAAAGCATGGAAGTACTGAAAGATGGTGCAGCTACTGCCATCTATGGTTCCCGCGCTTCCAACGGTGTGATCCTGGTAACTACCAAAAGAGGTAAATCCGGTAAAGCACGTTTAACCTACGATAGCTGGTTAGCTGCTGCTACCCCTTCCAAGCGTTTCAAACTGCTGAATGCAGATGAATTTGTAATGATCAACAATGAGAAGTTGTTCAATGCAGATCCTTCTGATCCTGAAAAATATGCCAACCCAACCCCTAACCCGGCTGGTGGCTTCTACGATACAGATTGGCAGAAAGTAGTGACCAGAACAGGATTCCAACAGAATCATGCACTCTCCATGAGCGGCGCTACAGATCAGACCAACTATTACGTTTCCCTCGGTTATACCGATATGAAAGGTATTCTGGTAGGTAACGACCAGACTAAATACCAGGTGCGTCTGAAAGTTGAACAGAAAGTGCTGGATGTAGTAACCGTAGGTGTAAATGCCGGCGTATCCTACATCAAAAACAATGGTCTGAACACCAGCCAGGTTGGTTTGTCCAGTAACCTGGCCAACGCCATGCGTGCTTTCCCTAACGTACCGGCACAGTGGAATGATGGTAGCTACAACCTGAGCACCACCAATACTTTGGGTAGCGGCGCCAACAAACTGGTGATCACCGATAACTATACCAACATTAAATATGTACTGGATCACAATATCTACCGTAACCAAAGTCTGAACTTCACCGGTAATACTTTTGCCAGTGTGAAAATTCTGAAAAACTTTGATCTGAGAACCCAGTTAGGTATTAACTACCTGAATGGTGAAGATTATCAATATTGGAACAGTACCCATGGTGATGGTAAAAACCTGAACGGACTGGTATTCCAGCAGTCTATTCCCAACTTCCGTTACAACTGGGTAAATACCCTGAGCTATAACAAAACTATCGGCAGCCATTACATCAATGCCGTAGTAGGTATGGAAAATCAGAAAACAAGAGAAAGAAGCTTTAGCGGACAAGGTACTAACCTGACCAGCCCTTTCTTTGGTACCAATAACCTGATCGATAACAGCGTTAGCACGCATACAGTGGGTGGTAACATCCTGGAGCGCGCTTTCCAGTCTTACTTTGTAAGAGCGAACTATGGTTTCAAAGACCGTTACCTGATCTCCGGTACTTTACGTAGAGATGCGATTTCTTCCCTGCCAATCGGCAAACAGAATGTAACCCTGCCGGGTGTGTCTGTGGGCTGGAGAGTGTCTCAGGAAAATTTCTTCCAGAATACTTCCTGGCTGAATTTTGTAAGCAACCTGAAACTGCGTGGTGGTTATGCAAAAGTAGGTAACGTAGAAATTGGTGCCTATCCTTATGCCGGTACTTACAAACCTTCCCTGTATGGTTCTTTCCTGGGTGTAGCCTTTAACCAGGTATACAATCCTGATCTGACTTTTGAAACCAGCAAAAAAATGAACGTTGGTTTTGATATGGCTTTCCTGAAAGATCGTATCACGTTCACTGCTGACTACTTCAAAAATGATATCGACAACATGATCCTGGCGTCCCCGCTGCCTCCGTCTTTGGGTGTGCCAAGTTCTACACAGCCGAACGTTTTCTACTCCAACGTAGGTAAGATGTACAACAAAGGTTTTGAGTTCACTATTAACAGCCTGAATATTCAGAAAGGTGACTTTACCTGGTCTACTTCCTTCAACCTCTCTTTTGTAAAGAACAGAGTGACTGCGCTGGTTGATGGTGCGGATATCGTTTACCCTTATAACCTGACCCGCGTAGGTGAATCACTGGGAGCTTTCTATGGTTATGAGTCTGCCGGTGTAAACCCTGCCAACGGTAATCAGTTATGGGTAAAAGGTGACGGTACAGTTGTACAGGCTTATCAGGGAGCTGACAATGATAAGAAAAATGGTAATTACTATGCATACGATCCGGCTAATCCGGGCGATGTGTCCAAATCTGCCGATGGTTTGTCTGCCAAGGATAAAAAGATCCTGGGTCAGGCTACACCTACCTACTATGGTGGTTTGAACAACACGGTTACCTACAAAGGATTTGATTTCAACATCTTCTTATCTTTCTCCGGTGGTAATAAAGTATACAATGTTACCAGTCAGGAAGGTCTGAGCAACATGAAGTTCCAGAACAACGGTAAAGTAATCCTGGACAGATGGACAACGCCTGGTCAGGTAACGGATGTGCCTAAACTGCACTACGGTTCCGATAACTTCGTATTACAGAGTGGTAACATGAACAGCCGTTTCCTGGAAGATGGCAGCTTTATCCGTGCACAGAACATCGGTCTGGGTTATTCCCTGCCTAAGAAAATGCTGGATAGAATGAAGCTGAACAACTTCCGTATCTATGCACAGGTACAGAATGCATTTGTTATCACTAAGTATTCCGGTCTGGATCCAGAGTTGAATACCTATGTTGATTCAAAAGCCAACACTCAGCCTGGTCTGGATTACAACACCAACCCTGTTCCCCGTAGCTATACATTCGGTATCAACGTAGGACTTTAAAATTTAACGAACATGAGAAATACATTCGCATATAAATATAACAGAGGTATGAGAACCGCTACTGCAGCCTTACTGGCTATCACGCTGGGAACTGCCTCCTGTTCAAAATTTACTGAACTGGCGCCTAAAAATGCCTATCCGTCTGAATCTGTTTTTAAAGATCCGGCAACGATTGAGCTGGCGGTGAATGGTATGTATAGCACTGCTGCTATTGGTAGTTACAATGATGACTATACGGTGGGTCGTGGTTATCCTTTTGGTTCGGCTGCCATTGAGCAGGACGAAATGCGCGGGGAAGATATGATCAACCTGCAGGCATTCTACGAATTTACCTACAAGGCTACCTACAGCCCTACTTCTGCCAACAATGTGCAGATGTGGGTGAACCTGTATGCGCTGATCAACCAGGCGAATACTTTGATCGATGGGGTGCGTACTGCTGCGAAGAATGGTGTTATCACCGAAGCAAAGGCTGGCCAGATTGAAGGAGAAGCCCGCTTCTTGCGTGCACTCGCACATCATGAAGCGCTGATTCACTACAGCCGTCCTTATGCAGATGGTGCTGGTTCTCAGGTGGGTGTTCCTTACAGGGATCTGCCGGTGAGCACACCGGAACAAATCCAGGCTGCTATGAAAATAGGTCGTGGAACCGTGAAGGAAGATTATACCAAAATGCTGGCTGATCTGGATTATGCAGAAACACATATGGCTGCATCCGCCCCTGCATTTACCATTGCAAAAGCGACCAAAGGTGCTGCTATTGCTTTGAAAACAAGGATTAAACTGCACATGGGTGACTGGAAAGGGGTGATCGACGAAGCTACTAAACTGGGCGCAGACCAGGGCGGTACTTTCGTGAGCCCTGTTCAGGGATTCAAACTGACAGAAAGCCCGGATGGTCCTTTCCTGAAAGCAGATCAGAATACAGAGTCTATCTTCTCTATTGCGAACAACGCGGTTACCAACCCCGGTACCAACGGTGCGCTGGCTTCCATGTTCGGTCCTGCTGAGTTGAAAGGCCGTGGTCTGGTAGCTACCAGTCCTGCTTTGTTTAACGCTACTTTCTGGGCTGCGGATGACTTACGTCGGGAAAAACTGCAGTTCAAACAAACATTGAAAGTAGATGGCAAACCTAGCCAGAACTACTACTTCAACTATAAATACCGCGATTATCTGAATAAATCAGATTGGGCGCCGGTGATCAGATATGCAGAAGTACTGCTGAATGCAGCAGAAGCATACGCTCGTTTGGGTAACAATGCACAGTCATTTAAACTGTTCAGCGCAGTACGTAACCGTTCCCTGCTGCCTACCAGTCCAAACATTATCACTGCGCCTCCGGCAGATATGATACAGGCCGTATTAAATGAACGCCGTGTTGAATTTGCAGGTGAAGGTCGTCGCTGGCCGGATATTCACCGTCTGGCACTGGATGCCCAATACGGTACTTCCGGTATTCCTGCGAAAATATTGCCTACTGAGCTGAAAGCGGATGGCAGCAACTATAATGCAGTAACCAGACCGGTTACAGAGGCAAAGTATAGCGGATTTGCTTATTCTCACTACCGGTTCCTGTGGCCATTACCAGCTACAGAAATTGCATCTAATCCTACATTGAAAAATGCACAGAATCCGAATTACTAGTTGAGTACAATAAGCAATTCAGTATTTAATTAGATGATGAGTAATATATTCAGTTAACAATACGTCCCGGGATTCTTCCCGGGACTTTTTATTTGAGGGCTTCCTGAGCTGCCCCACACCACGATCGCGTATAACCCTTCACGTTAAGGATGATACGCGATCGTGGTTTAGTGATATCAGGGACAGCATACCATCCTAAAAACGAAGCCGGGATGACGTACAGTCGCCGCGTTATCCGCATTGGTCTGTTGTCATCCCGGCTTATTAAAATAATATAACCTGAAGGCTTATTTGATCACTTCTTTTAATTTGGCTACCAGGGCCTCTCCTCTCAGATCGGAAGCAATTACTTTACCCTGAGGATCGAGCAGGAAATTGGAAGGAATAGCGTTAAGGCCATATAAAGGCACTACGGCAGATTCCCAGAATTTCAGGTCGCTGACATGCGTCCAGGTTAATCCATCCTGTTTGATCGCTTCCAGCCAGTTATCTTTGGTTTTATCCAGGGATACGCCCAGGATAGTAAAGTTCTTATCCTTGAACTGCTGGAATGCTTTTACCACGTTAGGATTTTCCTGACGGCAAGGTCCGCACCAGCTGGCCCAGAAGTCAATCAGTACATATTTGCCCCGGAAAGAGTTCAGACTTACCATCTTACCATTGGTATCCGGCAGGGTAAAGTCAGGCGCTGTTTGTCCAACCTTTACAGCAGCAGCTGGTTCTTCGCCACCGGCAGCATCACCGCCCTGTGCGTTTTTTTCCAGTTCTGCTATTTTAGTAGTCATACTTTTTACCAGCGTATTCTTTGGAAAACGGGTAGTAAGGCTGGTAATTACTTTTTTATGTGCAATGATTTCTTCGGCATTTCTTACCTGGCTGATCGCAAAAACTGCGTTAGCGGGGTTTTTAGTTTGTTCTGCCAGATCGAAGAATCTGTTTTCAAAATCTTTTTCCTTTTGCTGTATTGCCTTTAACTGCGGTTGAAACAGGCTGTCGGGCAGTTTTGCATTGTGCAGGCTGTCCAGTTTGCGCATATCTTCGGTCAGCAAGATGGATTGTTTGCTGATTTCGCCCATGAACTGTTGCAGTTCGGCACTGGCTTCAGAACCGGTTATTTTAACCTGCTCCAGGTTCTCCAGGTCACCATCCACTTTCATATCACCGGCATCCAGTGACAACAGTACGAATTTCCCGTTCTGGAAGCGGATGCGGTACAAGCCTTGTTCTGCTACCATTCCTTTAAAGGAGAATTTACCACTGGCATCTTTTACGTTGGCGGAATCCACTACTTTCACATTGTCCAGCGTCAATTCTTCCAATACCACCGGCCCTGCAGGGAGATGGGTAAATTGTCCGTCTATTTTAAATGCTCCTTTTTCCTCTTGTCCGGCGCACCCTGCGAGGAAGGCTCCCGCGGACATCCATAATAAGTATTTTTTCATGCTACTATTTTTTGAACATTAATCTGGGCTAAAGTTGGTTAATATAAACTAATTATCGGCAATGCTACCTCAGTTTTTCAATTTCTCTGCCAGTAATTCGTTGGTCAGCCTCGGATCGGCCTTCCCTTTGGAGAGTTTCATGACCTCTCCGACAAACAGCGCCATCAGCCCTTTTTTGCCACCTTTAAATGCCGCTACCTTGTCGGGGTACTTCGCCAGTACTTCCTCAATGATCGGCGTAATATTGTCGGCGTTGTTATCCTGCAGTAAATTCAACCGGGTGGCTATGGCCAGCGGCTCTTCCGGTTGTTGTATCATTTCCGGGAGTATGCGGGAGGAAGCAATGGAGAAGCTTACTTTTCCACTATCCGTTAGCGTTATCAGTGCTGCCAGTGCTGCCGGCGTTACCGGAAACCGGGAGATATCTATGGTATGCTCGTTCAGGTAAGACTTCACGGGGCCCAGTATCCAGTTGGCTGCTGCCTTGTATTGCGGCGTAAGGGCGATCAGGCTTTCGAAATAGTCGGCAGTGGCTTTATCGTCGCAGATCACGCGGGCATCATAATCCGGTAGTCCGAACTCCTGGGTATATTTCCGGATCAGTTCTTCCGGTAATGCCGGCAGAGATGCCCTGATGTCCTCAATGAAGGCATCGGTGAGCCGGAAAGGCGCCAGGTCTGGTTCCGGGAAATACCGGTAGTCGTTGGCTTCTTCTTTGGATCGCAAAGAAAAGGAACTGCCATTGGCAGCATCAAAACTGCGGGTTTCCTGCACCAGGGTGCCACCGGCTTCAATCAGATCGATCTGCCGTTTTACTTCATTATCAATTGCCCGCTTTACGTTGCGGATAGAGTTCATGTTTTTTACTTCCACCTTGGTACCCAGAGTGGTAGTACCTTTCAGGCGAACGGAGATGTTGGCATCGCAGCGCATGCTGCCTTCTTCCATATTACCGTCGCACACACCGAGGTAACGTACCAGCCGCCGCATTTCCGTGAGATAGGCATAGGCCTCATCGCTGGAGTGCATATCCGGTTCCGTCACAATTTCTACCAGGGGTACGCCGGCACGGTTATAATCCACATAGCTGTTAGCCGGGTCCTGGTCGTGCAGCAGTTTGCCGGCATCTTCCTCGAGGTGGATGCGGTTCAGCTGCACCTGCCGGGCGCCTTCTTCGGTTACAATGGCTACGTAGCCACCTTTACAGATGGGTGCTGTATGCTGGGATACCTGATAGCCCTTGGGCAGATCGGGATAGAAATAGTTCTTGCGGGCGAAGTAATTATTTTTCTCGATCTCGCAGTGGCAGGCCAGCCCCAGCTTGATCGCATATTCTGCCGCTTTGCGGTTCATCCGGGGTAAGGTACCGGGATGCGCCAGCGTAATGGCACTGATATGTGTATTGGGTGCGCCGCCAAAGGCTGCGCTGTCATTACAAAATAATTTGCTCGCGGTAAGCAGCTGGGCATGTACTTCCAGCCCGATTACTGTTTCATATTTGCTGTATATATCGCTCATATTCCATACTGATTAGCACAAATATATTCAAATAATGCCGGGATTCCGGGCTATCTGGTTCCAATAAATTGCTAAATTGAGAAAGGTCTCAATATTTAAATTTTACCCTATGTTAAGTAATATACAGGCAAGCCAGCTTTATCAGGCACAACAGGTTTATTTTAATTCGGGGGATACATATTCATATACATTTCGTAAAAATCAGCTGAAACGGTTTAAAAACGGGATTAAAAAATTTGAGTCGAAGATCATTCAGGCATTACAGGAGGATCTGCATAAACATCCGATGGAATCCTATGTCAGTGAAGTAGGATTTATGTATGAGGAGATTGATTACATGCTGGAAAACCTGAAACAATGGATGGAACCGGAAGCGGTGACCTCTCCCTTTGTGACCTATCCCAGCAGCAGTAAAGTATATAAGGAGCCGTTGGGAGTAACGCTGATTATCGGCCCCTGGAACTATCCTTTTATGTTGCTGCTTTGCCCTTTGCTGGGTGCCATTGCCGGCGGCAACTGCGCGATCGTCAAACCCTCCGAAATGGCGCCACATACGGCGGCGGTCATATCGGCGCTTATCAGCGATACCTTTGATCCGGCATACATTGCCGTGGTAGAAGGAGATGGCAGTACGGTGATTCCCACATTAATGGCTTTCCGTTTTGATCACGTATTTTTTACCGGGAGCATGCCGGTAGGAAAAAAGATTATGGAGCTGGCAGTACCACATCTGACGCCGGTAACGCTGGAGTTGGGAGGAAAGTCGCCTTGTGTGGTGGATGAAAACGTAAATATAACGGTAGCGGCTAAACGTATTGTCTGGGGGAAGTTCTGGAATGCCGGCCAAACCTGCGTAGCGCCGGATTACCTGTTGGTGCATCAACGGGTAAAAGAAGAGTTGGTGGCAGCCATGAAAGCAGCTATTGTTGATTTCTATGGCGAAAATCCGGCTGCCAGTGACGATTATTCACACCTGATCAACGCCCGGCGATTTGATACAGTAGCAGCGTATTTGCAGGAAGGCCGCATTATACATGGCGGACAAACAGATCGCGACAAGCTGTATATAGCCCCTACTCTGCTGGATGAGGTGGAATGGTCGGATCCTGTGATGCAGGAGGAAATCTTTGGACCGGTATTACCCATTCTCACCTATACGGATTTGTCGCAGGCTATAGGCGCCATCAAACAGCTGCCTGCTCCGCTGGCGTTATATGTATTTACAAAAAGCCGTAAAACAGAACAACGGGTGATAGAACAGGTGAGGTTTGGTGGCGGATGTGTGAACAATGCATTGTTGCACCTGATCAATCCTGAGTTGCCTTTTGGTGGCAGAGGGCACAGTGGTACGGGGCAATATCACGGCAAATATAGTTTTGATACGTTCACCCACCGTAAAGGCATCATGAAAACCGCCAACTGGCTGGATGTGCCGCTGAAATATGCGCCATTTGGCAAGAAGCTGAAGGTGATACGGAAAATAATGTAAAACAGGATGATGGAGAGATCATATGCTATCCATCATCCTGCATATGATAAAGCTTAGAGATCGATTTTATTCAGTTTTTTAGAGATTTTGATCTGGAGGGTTTGTGACTGCCCATTGCGTATAACCTTGGCCGTTATACTGCCTTTGTCGCGGTAGGAACGATACAGTTCTGCTACATCCGCGGCTGATTTAACCGGTTTTTCTGCCAGCTCTGTGATCACATCCTGTTGCTGAAATCCGGCCTTTGCTGCAGGAGAATCCGTCGTAATGTCGAGTACCAGTGCGCCGTCATTCTTTTCAGTATCCTGAACCTGCAGGCCCAGTTTTAATTCGTTTTCTTTTTCCGGCCGGCTAAACCAGTGATCGCCGAATCCTGGCCGGCCTCCGGGAGGAACAGGCAGGTTAAAGAAGCGGTCGCTGTTGCCGGGAGGATATACCCGTAGTCTGCCATTGTTATCACCTGCTTTTCTTTCTTCCAGTTTAATGGCCGCTTTGGATAGTTTTTTATTACGTGTATAGGTGACGGTTACTTTATCACCAGGTTTATATTCACCGATTGTTTCATACAGTTCCCGTGGTTCGTTTACAAGGGTGTTGTCTATCTGTGTGATGATATCGCCCGTTTTAAGGCCTGCTTTTTCTGCAGGACTGCCCTTGGCCACCGTTTTCACCGTAACGCCCGTTGCGGTTTTCTTTTCTGTGATCACGCCCAATACTGCTTTATTAGGTGTTACTATTTCATCTTCATTGCCATTAAACAGCTCCAGTCCACCTTCGGGCATATTATCGGTAAACCCTAAACGATTACCGTCAATAGGGGTGATCCGCCTTCTGAATACGGAGATGTCGGGATGGCTGAACTGATTCAGGTTTTTACCATCAATGAGGATATCGCCGGCCTTAATTTCCACAGTTACCTTACCATCCTTGTCACTTTTATGTTTAATGACGATTTCATCGAATTCTCCCAGTTTACTTTTATCACCGGAAGGGGTCTGGGCCCGGGCATCCGTGCCCAGTAGCAAACAGGTAAAACCTGCTAAGGTCAGGGTTTGCAGCAACTTAGTCATGTTTCACAGTATTTTTGGTACTTAAATGTAGCTTATAGTAACAAAATTAAAGGGGAGTGCAGGAAAGAAAAAGTTAAAAAACAATTAGTTAATAAGGCTTAACAAAACGAACGGAGATCTTACCATAGCTGCGATGCAGCCGGGTATGATCTCCGTTTTATCAATTGGTAGTTAAAGCAATATTATTGCAGGATATTTTTTACGGCCGGAATCACCTGATCCAGCTTGTCGGTATTCTGTCCGCCAGCTGTGGCAAAGGTTTTCTGGCCACCGCCACCACCTTTGATCAGCGGAGCAATGTGTTCCTTGATCACTTTAGGAGCTTCCCAGCCTTTGGCAGCTACCAGCTTCTCATCGATGGTAAGGGCCACGCTGGCTTTACCGCCGATGTTGGCTACAAACAGCAATACATGGTCCGGAATATCATTTTTCAGCAGGAAAGACAATTGTTTCAGGCCTTCTGCATTGCTCACGTTTACCACCTGGCCCAGGAAGTTAACACCATTGATAACTTCAGCCTGATCACGCAGGGTGGCTGCCAGTTGTTTGATCTTCTCCAGTTCGAGGGCTTCCACCTGTTTTTCCAGGGAAGATTTATCCTGCAGCAGTGTTTCCACTGTTTTCACCGGCTCTTTCGGATTTTTCAGGGCCGCTTTGATATCTTTCAGTTGTTGCAGCTGTTCGTTGATATAAGCTTCTGCCTGTGCGCCGGTAACGGCTTCCACGCGACGTACGCCGGCAGCCACAGCTCCTTCAGATACAAATTTAAACTGACCCAGTTCGCCGGTAGCGCCGATGTGGGTACCGCCGCACAGCTCCACGCTGTAGGCCGGGTCCATGATGACTACCCTTACCACATCACCATATTTTTCGCCAAACAAGGCCATCGCACCCAGTTGCATCGCTTCTTCCTTAGGCAATTCCTTGATCACCACCGGAATGTTTTCCCGGATCTTGGTATTGATGATGGTTTCGATCTGTGCCAGCTCTTCGTCTGTTACTTTAGCGAAGTGGGAGAAGTCGAAACGCAGGTTATCGGCATTCACAAGCGAGCCTTTCTGGGCTACGTGTGTGCCTAAAACCTGGCGCAGGGCGGCATGTAACAGATGGGTAGCAGAGTGGTGACGGGTGGTATCGCGTCTTTTCTCTTTGGCTACGGCAGCTTTTACAGTGGCAGTTGGTTGCGCCGGTAATTTATCTGCAAAGTGAATGGTCAGGTTGTTTTCCTTTTTGGTATCGGTTATGTGGATGATTTCATCCCCGAAGTGAAGGGTACCGGTATCGCCTACCTGTCCGCCGCTTTCCGCATAAAAAGGCGTCTGACCCAGTACCAGTTGGTATTGTTCTTTACCTTTTGCTTTTACCGTACGGTATTTCAGGAGTTTGGTGGTGCCTTCCAGTTGTTCGTAACCGATGAAAGTAGAACCGGCATTTTCATCCAGTACTACCCAGTCGCCCATATCCAGCTCGGTGGCTGCACGGGAACGGTCTTTCTGTTGTTGCATGGCCTCATCGAACCCTTTTTGGTCTACAGCAAAACTATTTTCTGCTGCAATCAGGCTGGTGAGGTCATAAGGAAATCCGTAGGTGTCGTACAGTTCAAAGGCTGTTTGCCCGTCTACGGTTTTGGTAGCAGCATGTTGTATAAAGTCTTCGATCCGGCGGATACCACTTTCCAGGGTGCGGAGGAAGTTGTTTTCTTCTTCGAATACTACTTTCTTCACAAAGTCCACCTGTTGCTGCAGTTCAGGGAATACGTGTGAGAACTGGGCAGCCAGGACAGGCACAAGTTCGTGCAGCAATGGTTTTTTCTGATCCAGGAAAGAGAAGTAATAACGTACAGCTCTCCGGAGGATGCGGCGGATGACGTAGCCGGCGCCGGTATTGGACGGCAGCTGGCCGTCGGCAATGGTGAAGGAGATGGCGCGGATATGATCTGCAATAACGCGGAAGGCTACATCTTTTTTCTCGTCTGTGCCGGTATATTTCTTACCGGTCAGGGATTCGGTACTGTGAATGGTACCCATAAAAAGATCGGTATCGTAGTTGGAGGTTTTACCCTGCATGACGCGTACCAGGCGTTCCAGTCCCATACCGGTATCCACGTGTTTGGCCGGCAATGGCTCCAGGGAGCGGTCTTTCAGCCGGTTGAACTGCATGAATACGTTGTTCCAGATTTCAATCACCTGGGGATGGTCTGCGTTGACGAGGCTTTTCCCGTCTACGGCTTTTCTTTCCGCTTCGGGGCGACAGTCTACGTGTATTTCAGAGCAGGGACCGCATGGGCCGGTATCTCCCATCTCCCAGAAATTATCTTTTTTATTCCCTAACAGAATACGATCTTCCGCAATATGTTCTTTCCAGAAGTTGTAGGCTTCTTCGTCTTTGGGCAAGTTGTCTCCGGCGTCGCCTTCAAATACGGTTACGTAGAGCAGGTCTTTCGGGATTTTGTATATCTCGGTGAGCAGCTCCCAGCTCCAGGCGATGGCTTCTTTTTTGAAGTAGTCGCCAAAGCTCCAGTTGCCGAGCATTTCAAACATGGTGTGGTGGTAAGTATCAATACCTACTTCTTCCAGGTCATTGTGCTTGCCACTTACGCGGAGGCACTTCTGCGTATCTACTACCCGGGTGTGCGCCGGTACTTTGTTGCCCAGGAAGTAATCCTTAAACTGGTTCATCCCCGCGTTGGTGAACATCAAAGTAGGGTCGTTTTTGATGACGATAGGTGCAGATGGCACGATCTGGTGCCCTTTTGACGCAAAAAAGTCCAGGAATTGCTGTCTTATTTCAGATGCTGTCATAAATATTGATACGAATTAATATATATTTTATATCTTATAATTGCATTTCACCTGATTCAGGGCTTGTGGTTGTATTTCAAGTCCTTATAAAGTAGTTAGAAAATTGACATTCAAAAGGTTGATGTTTTAATCTAATTACATTAGGTTTGTGCGCCTTAATTTCCCGCCGTGTTACAGGGAGTGCAAAAATATCGAAACCTGCATGATTATTCAAAACAGGTTATCTTACCTGGCAAAAAAGTTAACACGGGAAATAGTGTGCTCCTCATTCATTCAAAAGTTTGTGCCTCGCGAAATAAATCTGCTGTCATAGCGTTCACTGCACTATGGCGCATAAAGTATACCCTGGTGCATGAAGAAGGTTAAGTATTTTTACAACACCCAAACATTAAAATATGAAAAGCTCGTAGTATCGCTGCGGGTAAAGATCCTGAGGATTCTGGGATTTGTTTCGGCGGCTATTGTTACCGGCGCTATCTTCCTGTCTGTAGCCTACCGGGTGCTGGATTCCCCCAAAGAAAAATCGCTGCGGCGTGATCTGGAAGGGATGAAAGAAAAATACGATGCCTTGCAGGGCCGTATGAAAGAAATGAAAGGAAAACTAACAGAGCTGGAAGACCGCGATAATGAAATTTACCGGGTTATCTTCGAGGCCTCTCCTATTCCGGACAGTACCCGCCTGGGTAAAATCAACCGGGAAGAAGAAGCTGCTCAGCTGCAATCCTTTGCCAGCAGTGAAATCATCGCCTCCACTTCTGTATTGCTGAAAGAACTGACCAACCGTATCGGCGCTCAGGAGAAATCCTATGAGGAGATTGATAAAATGGTGAAAAATAAACAGGAGATGCTGGCCTCTATTCCGGCTATTCAGCCTGTAGCCAATAAAGACCTGAAACATATTGCCTCCGGTTTCGGATACCGTATAGACCCCATTTATAAAACCATGAAATACCACGCGGGGCTTGACTTTGCAGCACCCAGCGGTACGCCTATCTATGCCACCGGCGATGGTACGGTGGAAGAAGCCAGCTTAAGCGACGTGGGATATGGTAATCACGTGATCATCAGACATGGCTATGGCTACAAAACCCTTTATGGGCACATGTTGCGCATGAAAGTAAGAGCCGGCCAGGCGGTAAAACGCGGCGAAGTACTGGGTTGGGTAGGTAGTACCGGTAAATCCACCGGTCCTCACTGCCACTATGAAGTGATTAAAAACGGCGATAAGGTAGATCCGGTTTACTTCTTCTTCAATGATCTTACACCGGAACAATTTGACCGTATGCTTAAAATGGCCCGGTCCGGTAACCAGTCATTTGACTAATTTTTCGGGATAATCTATTCACTTGCAGCTGGCTATGCCGGCTGTTTGCAGTTAATTTATGCTGCGCGAAAACAAAAACTACCAGCTAAAAGCTTAACTTCATCTTTGTAAAAGATATTAGTCACCTCTTTTTTACCAAGATGCAACAGCTAGACCTCTTTTCGACACCTGGAACGCCACCTTCTCCGGCAAAGGACGTGGCATCGGTGCCCGCTAAGGCAAAAGCAAAAGCAAAAAAAAAGGTACCTGCCATCATTCCGCTGCCTGGTAAAAAGCGGGGACGTAAATCATTGAAAGAATTATCGGAAGATCCGGACCTGATTATGGAGTTGGATAAATTACCACTGGATAAACAATATTATTCTATCAGTGAAGTGGCTGCCATGTTTAAGGTAAATACTTCGCTGATACGCTATTGGGAGAATGAATTTGATATACTGCAACCCAAAAAGAACCGCAAGGGCGACCGCCTGTTCCGCCAGGAAGACATTCATCACCTGAAACTGATCTATCATTTACTGCGCGAAAGGAAGTATACCATCGAAGGCGCCAAGCAGAAATTAAAAGAAGATCATAAACTCGCAGCCCGTAACTTTGAAATGGTACAGGCTTTGCTAAAAGTACGGGGATTTTTAACAGAACTGAAAGATCAATTATAAAAAAATGATTATGCGATTGAAAACATTACTATTGGGCGGTGGCCTCCTGTTCTCCTCCTTCGCCTGGGCGCAAAATGGCAGCAATGGCAAAGTGCTGAAAGGCAAGATCGATATGAAAACACTGATGAATGATAGTAATACCACCTGGTTTTACAAAGGTGTAAACAACTATCAGCCCAATGACAATATGCTGAACTACATCAAGGCTAACCGCTCCGGATTTAATCTGGTGGCTGTTATGGGTACCTGGGATGAAACCAGCCAACAGGTAATTCCGCAGTTGTATAAAGTAATGATTACTGCCGGTAGTCCGGAAGAACAAGTGATCTTGTTTGGCGCCGATCAACGGTTACAAACAGAAGCACCTACCGATTATAAAATCAAGAAAGTACCTACCATCATTGTGTTTAAGGAAGGTAAAGAAGAAGGCCGCATCGTTGGGGCTCCTAAGGAGTCTATTGAAGCCGATCTGTCCCGCATTCTGCTGAACAGCTCCAAAAAAGAACAGGAAAAACACTAAGCTGATATAAAATCTGCTCCGGCAGATTTGCTGCGATATAGGATCAGCGGAGATAATCACCTAATCTCCGCTGATCTTTTTTTGTGCGATCAATAGTGCTATGATAGCTCCGGCCGGCCGGAAATATTAACGATCGTGGTATTATTAGGCAGTTTCAGGCCATGCTCGCCCAGCAGGCGGATAATGCCCAGTGTGACGGTTTCGCGCAGGGCTGCATATTGGTTCCCATCGATGATATACGTATTGAAAATAATCTGTATGCTATAAGTGTCCCGGGTAAAATCGTTCAGGTTCACTGTGAAGCCGGCGAGTACATTCGGATTTTCTTTCAGCAGCATACGGGTGTCCTTTAACAGGTTCAGTAAGCTTTCTGCAGGGGCTTCGCTGCCCAGTTCGAGCTTTAAGGCTACCCGTTGCTGGGTGCGGAGCGACAGGTTATCCAGAATACTGTCGACCATTTTTTTATTGGGCACCGTTACGAAGGTTTTTTCCAGTGTACGGATACGGGTGCTGCGCAGACCGATCTTTTCCACGGTTCCCTGAAAAGAATCCACTTTAACGCTGTCGCCTACACGAAACGGTTTGTCGAAGAAGATAATAAATGACCCGATCAGGTTTTCAATGCTCTCCTTGGCAGCGAGGGCGAGTGCTGCCGCACCAATACCAAGCCCCGCAACGATCTTTTCTACCAGCCCCGGACCAAACAGTATCCGGATAAAGGCAATGGCCCCCATGATAAAAATAATAGCCTTAAAGAAGTCCCGGAAGAAAACAATAAACTGGTTATCGGTTTTATCCTCCGTGAGATCTGCTTTCTTTTCCAGTACGAGGGCAATGAAATCAATCAGCCGTAACAGGATCCAGATAATGCTCATGCTGAACGCAAGGCTGAGCAACGTATCGGTGACGTTTTGCAGGGTGATTTTGTTGTACACATGTACATTCAACACCTGCGGGAAGGTAAACCGGTCAATGGTGAGCATGAAGGTCACCAGCAGCAGAAAGTATTCCAGGGGCCGCAACAGCAGCGCAATGAAATCCTTTTCCTCTATCTGAGGAGACCAGTGTTTGACGAGCCGGAATAAAATAGTGGCCAGTCCCTTGGAAATAAATCTTTTTACAAAAAAGACAAATAGTAAAACGCCTAGCAGGATCAGGTAGTCCTGTACCGGGTTATCTAAAAAGATGTGGTTTAAAAAATCATTCATATCTAATCACTATAAAATTCGCTTGCTGTCTTTATTAATCAGTACTACACCTGGCTGGCTACCGGTTTGGAAGCTGCCATACCGGTTACTGATGCCCAGTGCCTGTGCCCCGTTGGAAGTGGCCCACTGCAATATTTCCGCCAAAGGTATATCCGGAAAATGAGTCCGGATGGTTTTTATTTCTTCCCAGATAGATAACTGATGGTTGGAGGCCAGGCTATCGGTGCCCAGGGTGATGCGGCATTGCTGCTCCCGGAGCAGCGGAATGTCGGGCAGGCGGTTTTCGATGTATAAGTTGGCCTGCGGACAAAGGCACCACCACGTTTCCACTGGTTGCTGCTGTGCAAGCCGTATATCCGTCAGGGTGGTGTAGGTATTATGTACCAGTAATATTTTTTGCTGGGAGAAGTAAGGCAGATAAGCTTCCAGGCTGTTGCTACCGGTGGGCCGGAAGTCGCTGATGTCGATGCCGAAGTTTTGATAAAACGTCAGGAAGTCGCCTGTCTTCTGCTGATACAGTTCATTTTCTGCCGCACATTCCTGGTTGTGGATGCAAACAGGGGTATTGTGCGGGGTGGCGGCCAGCTGGGTGAACAGGGGCTGACTCACGGAATAAGGCGCGTGTGGCACAATCGAACACTGATGGAAAGGTCCGTTGATGGTGCGGAAAGCCTCCAGCGTAACCAGGCTGTGGGTGTAGCGGCTGTCGGCGCCGGCAGGTACAAACCCCATGGACTCTACAAAAGAATGGTAATAGAGCCGTCCCAGCTGCTTTTGCGGTAAAGTGGCCGTGGTATTACAGATATCTCCTACTGCTGCAATACCGGCCTGCCACATCTCCTGTTCGGCCCGGGCTATGAGGTCGGATACGTCCTGAACAGCGTTGTTGCGCGATTGCATGACACCTGTCAGGAAAGCCGGTAAGCCGGTTTTTTCCGGAATAACCCCTTTCATATGAGATAATTCCAGGTGACAGTGGGTATTGACAAATCCCGGACAGAGGATTCCATCCAGTTCCGTCACGTTATCTCCGGCGGCCGCTTCGGCTACAATGCCCGCTACTACACCGTTTTCGTCCAACAGGAGTACTTTGTCCGGACCCAACAGCTGCTGCCCGTCAAATATATCTTTTCCTTTTAATTTGATCTGTTTCAATTACCTGCTGTTTAATTAAGTTAATGGTGTTAATTTTGCAACCCGATTAGCAGTATCATTACCTGATTGGGAATGATACTCAAAAGTCAAATATAATTATGATAGACAAACTGGAAGCTATAAAAGGTCGTTTCGAACAGGTATCGCTGGCCCTTACCAATCCGGCCGTGGTGAGTGACAATAAAAAATTTGGTCAGCTCAGCAAGGAATACCGTCAGTTGGAAAAGATCGTAAAGGCGTATGACGCCTATCGCGCATTGCTGGACAATATTGCTTTTAATAAAGAAGTACTGGACAGTGGTGATGAAGAAATGCGTGAACTGGCCAAGGCGGAAACAGAAGAACTGCAGGAGCAGAAAACCGCCCAGGAAGAAACGATCCGTAACCTGCTGATACCAAAAGATCCGCAGGATGAGAAAAATGCGATTCTGGAAATCCGGGCCGGTACCGGTGGTGATGAAGCCAGCCTGTTTGCGGGTGACCTGTTCCGCATGTACCTGCGTTACTGCGAGCTGAAAGGCTGGACTACCAGTTTGTTGAGTGAAAACCCCGGTTCTGCTGGTGGTTACAAGGAAATTGTGATGGAAGTAAATGGCGACGATGTATACGGTACCCTGAAATTTGAGTCAGGCGTACACCGGGTACAACGTGTGCCGGCTACCGAGGCCTCCGGCAGGGTACATACCTCCGCCGCTACGGTGGCCGTATTACCGGAAGCCGAAGAAGTAGACGTGGATGTACGTGAGGCGGATATCAAAATGGATACTTTCCGGTCGTCTGGTGCAGGTGGTCAGCACGTAAACAAAACCGAATCAGCTGTCCGGCTGACACACATTCCTACCGGTGTGGTAGTAGAGTGTCAGGAAGGACGTAGCCAGCACTCCAACCGGGAAATAGCGATGAAGATGTTACGTACCCGTATCTACGAAGCAGCGGTACGTAAGCATGAAGACGCGATTGCTTCCAAACGTAAAAGTCTGGTATCTACCGGTGACCGTTCTGCGAAGATCCGTACCTACAACTACCCACAGGGGCGTGTAACCGATCACCGCATAGGCATGACCGTATATAATATGGATGCCTTTATGAACGGTGAAATAAAAGATATGATAGATGCCCTGCAGTTTGCCGAAAACGCAGAAAAGCTGAAGCAGGGAAGCTAAAAAGATATAAATTACGCCCTAATTGTCACGCATTGGTGAGCCGATATACGGTGATTATGATCCGTTAAATCTTCTTACCAATGCGTTGTTTTTAATCCGTAATTCGTAATTTAGAGTCTCTCCAAAACATTAGATCCTATTTCTCCTCTTTATTAAATCCATATCAGACATATGTTAGAGCAATTAATGCAACTCGTACGGGAACAGGCACAGGACACGGTGGTGAATAACCCTGCTGTACCTAATGAAAACAATGACGCGGTAATTGGTGCTGCGACTGAATCCATCACCAGCGGTTTACAGCAGGAGCTGGCCAATGGTAATGCAGCTGGTGTACTCTCTTTATTGGGGGGACATAGCGGAGACAACGTGGCAACTAATCCATTGGTGAGTAATATTTCCAACAATTTTGTAGGTACCCTGCTGGAAAAATTCAACCTGGATAAAGGCGTGGCGCAGCAATTGGCGGCTTCCCTGATTCCCGGCGTATTGGGATCTCTCATCAACAAAACCAACGACCCTGCCAACAGCAGTTTCAGTCTGGATGGTATTCTGGGCTCCCTGACGGGTAGTTCTACCCAGGGGATCAACCTCCAGGGGATACTGGGTAAATTAAAAGGTGGTCTGGATCAGGATGGAGACGGAGATGTGGATTTTAATGACCTGAAAGGATTGTTATCCAATGGCGCCCGCCAGCAACAAGGTAACAACACCAATAATGATGGTGGTGGTATCGGTGGATTATTGAAAGGCCTGTTGGGATAATCGGTTGTCCGGATAGGTGAGGCAATCGCCTGTACGGCTGTTGTCTGGTTACTCACATATTAAAATAAATAAATATTCATTATTTCAATTGTTATTTTTTTTATTCCTATTTGATTTTATTAATCAATGTGTTATATAAAGAAAATGGAATTGGCAATATATTTGTTACCAAAGTTTTCGATTCAACTGTAAAACGGGATTAATTCTAAAAAACCTTCATGTTTAAACTTATTATGATGAAAAAAATCAATGTTCTGGTAGCCGTGGTCTTATCTGTAACCATGTTGTTCAGCTGTAAAACCTGGCAGAGCATGGACAATACTAAGAAAGGAGCTGCCATTGGCGTAACTGGTGGAGCTGCTGCAGGTGCTATTATTGGTAAAGCTGCCGGTAATACTGCATTAGGTGCTATCATTGGTGCTGCTTTAGGTGGTGCAGGTGGTGCTTTGATTGGTAAGAAAATGGATAAGCAGGCACAGGAAATTAAAAATGAAGTGCCTAATGCTACCGTTGAACGTGTAGGAGAAGGTATCAACGTAACTTTTGATGCGGGTGTATTATTTGGATTTGATAAATCAGATCTGTCTGCGGTAGCGAAGGAAAACATCCGTCAGCTGGCTGCAGTACTGAACAAGTATCCTGATACTTATGTACGTGTGGAAGGTCATACCGATGATAAAGGTACAGACGCCTACAACATGGGTTTATCTGAAAGAAGAACCAACAGTGTAGTAGCTTATCTGAAATCTCAGGGTGTGGCGGGTAATCGTATCCAGGGCTTCTGGTATGGTAAATCCCAGCCTAAAGTACCGAACGATTCAGACGCTAACCGGGCTACTAACCGTCGTTGCGAGTTCTCTATCTTTGCCAATGACAAGATGAAAACTGACGCGAAGAAAGAAGCGGGTCAGTACTAATACTGAAAATATTTATTTCTCATAAGCAGATATATATTCCCCCCTGGTTTCAGGGGGGATTTTTTTATTGCTCTTTTTTGCGGAAGAATAACCGCACTACCAGTTTGAATACCCATACCCCTGCGATGGCGCCAAGCGTATCGGCTACTACATCTATGATATCAAAGCTGCGGTTGATGGCCCAGTATTTCTGGATAAACTCAATGGCCAGGCCGTAGATGGCTGCCATCAGTACAAAGAAAAATAAAGTAATCCCCTTGATATGTTTTTTCTGCCAGTAAATGGCGAGGCTGAAAAACAGCACAATACCACCAAACAAACCAAAGTGCACAATTTTATCAAAATGAATTTTTTGAAAAAAAGAGTTGGTAGGAATATCGTTGCCGGGCATGGTACATAAAACAAGAATGACAATCGTCCAAAGTATGGCCGGAATATAAAACTTCCAGGTTCTTAGCATTTTCGCAGTATTAGAGTCATGTTAATATGGTTTCCTGAAAGCACGTTCAATAAAAAAGACAATGGACCCGTAATTGATAACGTAGACCATTGTCTTTTTGTATATAATCTTTAATGATAATCGCGTTGTGACGTTATTATTCGCCAACCAGTGCCTGGTATGCAGCTGCATCCAGCAGGGCTTCCACGTCAGCAGGGTTGGAAACGGTTATTTTAACCATCCAGCCTTCGCCATATGGCTCCTGGTTTACCAACTCCGGAGAACCATCCAGTTCCGGATTTACTTCAGCAATAGTACCAGCAACAGGCAGGAACAGGTCAGATACTGTTTTTACAGCTTCTACGGTACCGAATACTTCTTCTGCTCCCAGGGTTTTACCTACAGTAGGAATATCAACGAAAACTATATCGCCTAATTCGCGTTGTGCAAATTCAGTAATACCGATGGTAGCTGTGTTACCTTCTAATAAAACCCACTCGTGATCTTTGGTGTAACGCAGATTTGACGGAAAATTCATATTTTTTTGATTTTGAGCCGTAAAAATACATAGAATGATGGAAATAACGATTACCAATTTTGTCGTAAAATGAAAGGTAATTGATCATTTCCGGCAGTTTAAAAAAACAGCCACTTCTTTATCACCCTTATTTTCATGGGTACATCCTGCAGTGGTCTGTTATTACCATCTGTTTTCAGTGCCGCTATTTTATCGATTACCTCCATGCCTTTAATCACCTGGCCGAATACCGTGTAGTTCTGATCCAGGTGCGGGCTGCCGCCTGCCGTTTTGTATACCTCCCGCTGATCAACAGGGATTTTGCGGCCACCAAGGCGGGTTTTCTCCAGTTTGTCCAGTTGTTCGTCTGTAAACACCTTTCCTTGTACAATGTAAAACTGGCAACCGGAAGAGGCTTTGTCCGGATTGTCTTCGCGGGCTGCACCCAGCGCACCTTTGCGGTGAAACAGGTCCAGTTGGAATTCGGCCGGAATGGTATATCCCACGTCACCGTTGCCCAGTGTATCGCCTGGTTTGGCGCGTTTGGAATCGGGATCGCCGCCCTGGATCATAAAGTCTTTGATGACGCGGTGAAACAGGGTACTATCGAAAAAGTGCCGCCTGGACAGCTTTACAAAGTTGTTCCGGTGTTTGGGAGTCTGGTCATAAAGCCGGATCACCATTGTGCCGTAGGGCGTGATCACTTTAACTTTCCTGTTTTTGGCAGTTGTCAGCAGGGTGAAAGCCAGCAGCAGGGTACTCAGGAGTAAAAGTTTTTTCATAAAGGGTATATTGCTTATGCTTCGTGTTCACTTGTAAAATAAGCAATTACATGTTCTTTAAGAAACTGTTCCTGTTCGGTCAGCTCCATTTTAGGCACCGGTTGTAATTCCCTGAAATGCGGCCATCCATCCTGGTCGAAGCCGTCCCGTTCGAAGTAGCCGCTTTGGCTTAACAACGTACATACGGCTACGTGCATGAGGTCCTGTTTCTGTTCTTTGGTATATTTTTTCTTCAGGTTGTTGAGTTCATTGACGCCTATCAGGAAAAGAATAGCTTCCATATTTGGTTTTTTACCAAACCGCTCCGTGAGCATATCTTCCACTGGTTGCCAGCGCTGCGCAAAATCTTCCATCATATTTTCACTTTTAACGGATAACAGCAGGTTATCCGCGTGTTTCCGCAAATGTACGTTATGCAGAAAAATATTATATAAATACCGGCCGCTTTATTAATTTGGGTACCTTCCGGGCAGTAGCTATAGTGAAGATGAGCCACGGTAGCAAGTTTAACAGCATTTTAACGGCATCTTCACATAGTAATAAGTTTTATTTGACCAGAGAATGTTTATTTTAGCACACCTGAAAAATTAATAGCATGGAAAATACATCGTCCGACATCCGGCAACTGAATGAAAAGATCCACCAGGCCAGTGCATTTGTGGATCTGCTCAGTATGGAACTGGGTAAAGTAATTGTGGGTCAGCGTTACATGGTAGAAAGGCTGCTTATCGGTTTACTGGCGCAGGGCCACGTACTGCTGGAAGGCGTACCCGGTCTGGCCAAAACCCTCTCTATCAAATCGCTGGCATCCGCTATCAACGCTAAATTCAGCCGTATTCAGTTTACACCTGACCTGTTGCCTGCGGATGTGGTGGGTACCATGATCTACAACCAGCAGAAAAATGAATTTGTTGTAAGAAGAGGGCCCATCTTCGCCAACTTTATCCTGGCGGATGAAATCAACCGTGCCCCGGCAAAGGTGCAAAGCGCCCTGCTGGAAGCCATGCAGGAAAGACAAATCACCATCGGTGATACTACATTCAAGCTGGATGAACCTTTCCTGGTACTGGCTACCCAGAACCCGATTGAACAGGAAGGTACCTATACCCTGCCGGAAGCACAGGTAGACCGTTTCATGCTGAAAGTAGTGATCGGTTATCCTACCAAAGAAGAAGAAAGACACATCATCCGGCAGAACCTCAATCCGGAAATATCCGCACCTATCCGTCCCATTATCCAGCCTTCCGATATCGTGGAAGCCCGCAAACTGGTACGCGAAGTGTATATGGATGAGAAAATTGAAAAATATATTATCGATATCGTTTTTGCTACCCGTAATCCGGAAGAATACAAACTGGGTAAACTGAAACCATTGATTTCCTACGGCGGATCACCAAGAGCCAGCATCAACCTGGCCTGGGCAGCTAAAGCCTATGCTTTCATGAAACGCCGCGGATACGTGATTCCGGAAGATGTACGCAGTATATGCTTCGACGTAATGCGTCATCGTGTGGGTTTAACCTACGAAGCAGAAGCGGAAAACGTTACCAGCGAAAACATCCTGAGCGAAATACTGAATGCGGTGGAAGTACCATAACAGCAACAGGCCGGTATGGTAATCATCAACGGGTATCTTTATAAGACCCGTTATTCCTGATACGTAATTTATATTTTCACATGGTGGATACAGCCGAGATATTAAAAAAGGTAAGACAGATAGAGATCAAGACGAAAGGATTGACCAATCATATCTTTGCAGGCGAATACCATAGCGCCTTCAAAGGCCGGGGTATGTCGTTCAGTGAGGTAAGGGATTATCATTTCGGGGATGATGTCAGATCGATCGACTGGAATGTAACCGCACGCTTCAATCACCCGTTTGTAAAGGTGTTTGAAGAAGAAAGGGAACTGACCGTGATGCTGCTGGTAGATGTAAGTGAAAGTTCTTCCTTTGGTACCAAAAAACAGGACAAACGTGCCCTGATCACGGAACTTTGTGCGGTACTGGCTTTTTCTGCCATCAAAAATAATGATAAAGTAGGGGTCATCTTTTTCAGCGACGGTATGGAAAAATATATACCGCCTAAAAAAGGTAAATCCCACATCCTGTTTATTATCCGTGAACTACTATCGTTCACGCCTAAACGAAAAGGAACCAACATAAAAGAAACCCTGCGCTTTTTTAATAATGCCACTAAAAAACGCAGTATCGTATTCATGCTGAGCGACTTCCTGTCTGGCAACTACCAGGATGCCCTCAACATCGCCGCCAAAAGGCACGATGTGGTAGGCGTACAGGTGTATGACCAGCGCGATAAAGAACTGCCGCCGGTAGGATTGATACAGGTGGCGGATGCTGAAACCGGCGCTACGCAGTGGGTAGATACCTCCGACAAAAGGGTACGACACTTTTATGAACAACAGTTCATGCGGCACGGACAGTATTGTAAAAATGCGTTTCTGAAAAGTGGAGCAGAGTTATTGAGCATACGTACCGATGAGGATTATGTGAAGGCGTTGCAAACATTTTTCCTGAACAGGGCATAAGTTATAAAGGAGAGCATATTAAACATGTATAAACAACAAGTTATAAGGCGTATCGTTTTATGTTGCTTACTGGGGCTGTTGTATCCTTTCAGTCTGCTGGCACAGTCACCGGAAGTGGCGGCCCATACTGATACCAACAGTATCCGGATTGGAGAGCAGATCAAACTGCATCTTACCGCTACCCTGTCTGCTGCACAATTCAAAGACGCCGGTTTTAAAATATTATTCCCGGTACTGCCGGATTCCCTCGACCATTTCGAAGTAGTATCCCGTGCAACGCCGGATACCGTTTCCCAACAGGATCTTAAAGTAATCCGGCAAACCTATACGCTGACCAGTTTCGACTCCGGTCATTGGGAGATACCACCCGTGAAATTTGAAGTCATTACCGGCAACGGTGTAACGGATTCCCTGGTGACAGCCCCTGTAGGTATTGATGTAACAACAGTGGCTGTAGATACCACCAAAGCCTTCAAACCTATTAAAGCCATACAAACAGTGCCCTGGAATATCTGGGATTACTGGTTGTATATCGTTATCGGTGCGGCAGCAGCCCTGCTGATCGTGGGCCTGATATGGTATTTCCGTCGCCGGCCTAAAAAAGTACCTGTGGTGCATACGCCTACGGTGACGCCTTACGAGGTGGCGCAGCAGGCACTGAAAATGCTGAAAGAAGAAAAGTTGTGGCAGCAGGGAAATATAAAACAATACTATACCCGGTTGACAGATATTCTGCGTGTTTATTTTGAACACCAGTTTGGCATCGCTGCGCTGGAACAAACCAGTGAAGAGCTGCTGCAACATATCAAACCGGTAACCAAGTTAAACCAGCAACGCGATAAACTTCGTAGTATCCTGGCTATTGCGGATCTGGCCAAATTCGCCAAGTTACAGCCTACTGCAGATGAGCATGAAGACTGTATGGTGAAGGCGGAAGAAATCCTGGAATGGACACGGCCTAAAGAGGAACCGGTAAGCACGCCTGAGGAGGTAGCAGGGAAAAAAGCGTAATCACTGGAACTAATATTAAAGCGGCTTCGTACACATCCTGCTACAACAGGATATTGCCAGCGCCGCTTTTGAAACGGATCTTAATCAGAAGTAATGAATTTCTCAACGTGGAAAAATATTGAATTTGCTCACCCGGCCTTTTTCTGGCTGCTGTTGCTGGTTCCGGTAATGATATACTGGTACTATGCCCGCCGCAAAAAACAGCAGGGAGTGATGATGGTATCCTCCATCGATGGGCTGAAAGGCCTGCCGGTGTCCTGGAAGGTACGTTTCAGACCATTGCTGCTGGTATTGCGCCTGCTGGCTTACACCGCGCTGGTGGTAGCCCTGGCAAGACCGCAGACCTCCAATACCTCCGAGAATATTGATAGTGAAGGGATCGACATTGTGATGTCTATAGATATTTCCGGTAGTATGCTGGCGGAAGATCTGCAGCCCAACCGGATGGAAGCGGCCAAAAAAGTAGCCATGAACTTCGTGGACGGACGTATCAGCGACCGTATAGGCCTGGTGGTATTTTCCGGCGAAAGCTTTACCCAATGCCCCATTACCACAGACCATACCGTATTAAAGAACCAGATCATGCAGGTGAAAAGCGGCATGTTGCAGGATGGTACGGCTATTGGGATGGGACTGGCTACCGCGGTAGACCGGCTACGTAACAGTCACGCTAAAAGCAAGGTGATTATCCTGCTGACCGACGGGGTGAACAATACCGGGCTGGTAGATCCGCTGACAGCACTGGAAATAGCCAAAGCGTTTAAAATAAGGGTATATACCATTGGGGTAGGCACTACCGGGAAGGCCCCCTTCCCTATGCCCATGGCTGATGGCAGCGTGCAGATGGTCATGCAGGATGTACAGATTGATGAGCCGCTCATGAACAAGATTTCTAAAGAAACCGGTGGTAAATACTTCCGCGCTACCAATAACAATGACCTTAAAAATATCTATGCTGAAATTGATCAGCTGGAAAAAACAAAGGTGGAAATCACTTCCTACAAACGTTTTGCAGAACATTTCTTTTTACTGGCGATGATTGCCCTGGGTTGTATTTTCCTGGAGGTGGTATTACGCTATACTTTATTCAAGAGCCTTCCTTAAAGGATGGCCCGGTTGAAGATATCTTACGCATGGCGCAGCAGCCAGATAAGGGGCATTTACCCCTGTAACCGCTGTACCATGCGTAATTTTTATTTCATAAGGGGGTAATGCTTAACTTTGAGGGCATAATAAATCAGATCTATTGCAAGCAACAGTATATAAATCAACGGGGAGCTGGTATACCGTAAAAACAGCTGCAGGTGAAATGTTCCAGGCACGCATGAAAGGTGTTTTTAAAATTGATGAAAACATTACTTCCACCAATCCTGTTGCAGTAGGGGACCTGGTGGAGATTGCACCGGATGACAGCGATGCCAATGCCAAAAATGCCATGATCACGGATATTGGCGCCCGTAAGAATTATATTGTCCGCAGTTCGCCGCATGGCCGCAATAAAAAACATATTGTAGCCGCCAACCTGGATCAGGCCGTGCTGGTATGTACTGTCAAAGATCCCCGGACCTCCCTGGGTTTTATAGATCGTTTCCTGGTAACCGCCGCGGCTTATCACATTCCCGTGATATTGGTATTCAACAAGAAAGATATATACCGGGATAAAGAGCTGGAGAAATTTGAAGAGATAGCGGCTTTATATGGTAACATCGGTTATGAGGTACTGCTCATTGCTGCCGCCACCGGTGATGGCGTGGATGATGTACAGGAGCTGCTGAAAGATAAAACCACCCTTATTTCCGGACATTCCGGTGTGGGAAAGTCTTCGTTGATCAATGGACTGATGCCGGGACTGGCACTGCGTACCAAAGCGGTGAGCGGATGGAGCGGCAAAGGATTACACACCACCACTTCTGCTGAAATGTATGACCTGCCTTTTGGCGGCCGTTTAATAGATACACCGGGCGTACGGGAGTTCGGGATTGTAGATATCCCTAAAACAGAATTATCGCACTATTTCCTGGAAATGCAGCCTTATATTCAGCAGTGTCAGTTCAATAACTGCCTGCACCTCAATGAACCCGGCTGCGCTGTAAAAGCAGCGGTGGAAGCCGGCGAGATAGAGGTAGATCGCTATGTTAGTTATGCTACCATACTGGAAACCATACAGGAAGAGCTATATTAATCAGTGCTTCCCAGGTTTATTCAGTTCGTCCAACACCTTTTCTGCGCCCCAGTTACGTTTGGGCTGCGGACAGCCTTTTTTCCGGGTGCGGCAGGAAGTCAGTAATATCATGCCTGACAATAACAGCAATACAAAGAGGGCAGGTTTGCGCATATACTTTCTTTTTTAGAATAAACGCATTTGTTTGCCCGCTTTGCGGTTTTGTTTCTTAGTTTCTTTTGTATAGTAATTGGTGGCCGGGCATCCTGTTTTCTGCGAAGAGCAGCCGGGTAACAGGATGCAGCCTAATAAAAGCAGGCATAATATTGTTTTCATAGGGATATTTTACCTGCAATATAATCTTTTTTTGTAACGTGAATTACCGGGTTTCGTTCACTTCGTCTTCCTGATACCAGGAGGCATACATACTGTAGTTTTTGGAGATCCGGTTGATTTCTCCGTTAATCAGGGTCATGTCGATGTCTTTCACTTTTTTGGCTGGCACGCCGGCATAGATGGTACCTGGTTCAATATGGGTATTGCTCAGTACTACGGCGCCAGCCGCAATGATGCTGTTGCTGCTCACGTGTACATGATCCATTACAATAGCGCCCATACCAATCAGTACATTATCTTCTACCGTACAACCATGTAAAATGGCATTGTGACCAATGGAAACATTATTGCCAACAATGGTTTTTGATTTCTGATAGGTACAGTGAATAACTGCGCCATCCTGCACATTCACATTGTCGCCCAGGCGGATACTGTTTACATCTCCCCTTACCACGGCATTGAACCAGAATGTACAACCCTTACCTGCTACCACATCGCCTACAATAGTGGCATTGGGGGCTATAAAGCTGTCTTCTCCTATTTGAGGGGTAATACCTTTTAATGGAATAATAAATGCCATAATGATATGTTTTAATGCTTAGGTTACAAATATAACAATTAACAATTAGCAGTTGTTTTCTAACTTCGCCGGGAACAGCAGCAAGTGATTTATGAATAACAGGCAACTTTTTTTGCAGCACGTAGCGCAAACATCTGATGCACCACTCGCATTGGAAATAGTAAAAGCAGCAGGCATGTACATGTGGGATGCAAAGGGCAAACAGTATCTGGATCTGATTGCCGGTATCAGCGTATGTAATATCGGACATTGTCATCCTGCAGTCGTAAAAGCCATACAGGATCAGGCAGAACAATATATGCACCTGCTGGTATACGGAGAATTTGTACAGTCGCCGCAGGTGGCATTTGCCACGGCACTTACCCGGCAGCTACCCGCTGACCTGAATTCCGTATTCTTTACCAATTCCGGTGCGGAAGCGATAGAAGGCGCCATGAAGCTGGCGAAACGTTATACCGGCAAAACAGAGATTGCTGCCTTTAACCGCAGCTATCACGGCTCTACCCAGGGCGCCCTCAGCATCCTGGGCGATGAATACTGGCGGAATGCCTACCGGCCATTGTTGCCCGGTATCCGGCACCTGGAATATAACAACTACGAATCCCTGGAACAGATTACAGATAAAACCGCTGCCGTGATTGCAGAAAGTGTGCAGGCGGAAGGCGGTGTGATTGTTCCACAACGGGAATGGATACACGCTTTGCGTGATAAATGCGCCGCTACCGGCGCCCTGCTGATACTGGATGAGGTACAGTGCGGCCTGGGACGGAATGGTACTTTGTGGGCATTTGAACAACATGGTATTACACCGGATATTTTGGTACTGGGTAAGGCACTGGGCGGCGGTATGCCACTGGGCGCATTCATTGCTTCCCGCGACATCATGTGGTCGCTCACCAATAGCCCTGTATTGGGCCATATCACTACGTTTGGCGGGCATCCGGTGAATTGTGCCGCGGGCCTGGCTGGCTTCAACGCCCTGCTGGAAATGGATGTGATCAAAGATGTAAAGGCGAAAGGACAGCTCTTCCACGAACGACTGCAACATCCGGCTATTAAATCAGTGCGGTCACTGGGACTGATGATGGCGATAGAAATGGAAAGCTTTGCTGTTAATAAAAAAGTAATCGACTATTGTATCGAAAAAGGTGTGCTTACAGATTGGTTCCTGTTTGCACCGGAGTGTCTGCGTATTGCACCACCATTGATTATTACGGAAACGGAAATCAGACATGCCTGTATGATTATCTGTGAAGCGCTGGATGCCGTAACCGCGGAATAATGGCATGATATAAATTATAAATAAACGAAGCCGCCACGCAAGTAATATATCTGCGTGGCGGCTTTCATTTATATAAAAAGCAGGATACTGTTACCTCACTTATTGCGTAACAGATTGCTGATATTGATAGCTGAATTGTTTCAGGATTTTACCATCCTGATCTCTGATCAGTTTCAACCTGCCGAAAGTATCATATTCATAATAAACAGTTTTACCCATGGGATCAGTAGCGCGGGTCATACCGATTAATGGCCTGAATGTATAGGTATTTATCAGTATTGGTTGGGATAAGAAATTATTGCGCAATGCAGTCGTCTGACTGCTGATCTGCTGATCATCAAAAGTACTGTTTAACAGACTGATGTTAGTATTGGATTGCAGGGTGCTGTAATCCACACCGGATGCACTCAGCACCGGATATTGATTGTCATATGCCCAGATGAATGATTCCGGGAAACTGTTGGCTTTGTGTTGCTGTAATACATTGCCTTTCGTATCATACAGGTCAAATATTAATTCCGGTTGATAACGGCTGTCTTTGTTCAGTATATTATTACTCACGGCAGCCGGTGTGAAGTTTTTGAGCGCAGTACTGGTCTCCAACCGGAAAATGGTGTCAGGAAACGGTTGTGCTGCTTTGTAGGAAATAAACTGGCCGCTGATGACGCTCGTATCGGCACCACGGTTGACAGTCGTATATTTTTCTATCACCGGGTTGATGATATACTTGTTTTGCAGGTTCCGGATACCCTTTGTGATATTGTTGTTACCAGTGCCGGTAATCGTATAGTTGAATGGATATTTGAAATAATCCGCAATGATTTTATCACTACTGGTTTTCGTAATGATGGCCGGATTTAAGGAACTGGTATCATAGGCATAGGTGCTAATGGTACGAAGGGAGTCATTACTGTTCGGACTATAATAAACGATGGTATCCGCCAGTAGATACTGCCATTCCGTTACATGGGTAGAATAGTGTGTTTTAAATCTTATTTCATTGTATTGGCCTTGTGCATTCTGCGAAGGTGTTTCGCAAAAGCTCACCTGGCTGGCTTTGAAGTTGGGTAGTTCATATTGAAACTTAGGTGAAGTGGCATAGACTTTTTTCTCTCTCATCACTAATTTATTACCGGGCCCATATACCTGTTTTTCCTTTAATAATCCCCGCTTCCAATCAAAGCTTACCGGATTGGGGAAGGGTGCATCATTTATCCGGAAATCGCCATAGTCAATTGCGGTGGTAAAGAAACTAACTGTCTTATTGGTAGTGTCTTTCGAAGATAAATGTTCCGTCACACAACTGTAGCCAACGTGACCACCCTGTGCACTGCCTAATACGGACTGAGAAAAGGAGGTATAGCAATGGTAGGTAATGGGCTGTCCGCAAAAAGAAGGAATGGGACCTGGCTGTTCGGTGTTGGTATATTGGGTGTATGAATAAGCGTAGCTGGGTGTTGCCCCTAATGTGCCGCTGCTGCAGGCGGAGTCGGGCAGGGTGTAGCGATAGGTCTTTATGACATCATTCGTATGACTGATACCATCATAGTTGGTGATTGTAGCAATCCGGATGCCCCCGCAAGGTTTAAACCGGACGGGTTCCATGCGTACCAGGCGTTTACTGATAAGAGAAACAATGCCTGCATCATAAGGACTGCTTACCATTAATTTTACTTGATACTTGCCAGGAGGTAGGAGTATATCTGCTGATTTACTGTTAAACTTATTGGGTTCAGTAGCATAGGCGAAATATATATTTATCCCATCAGAAAGCCTATTGACTTCTACGCTTACTCCTGGTGCCTCACCTGCATATGAGGTGCATCCTGGTGATGTTGGTACACAGTTAGAAAAGGAATAAGAGAGCTGTGCTCGCTGCGCCATATTGATCGTCAGTGTGTCGGAAGTGCTTTTCGGACCATTAATTTTATAATACAGTTCCATATCTATGGAAGAGGTTTCCGTAATGGGTGCATCTGGTAGTGGCCTGCCGAGTATATTACTGTGGTCATTGGATTCAAAAACAAATGCAGTATATCCGCCAGTGGGATAGGTGATTTTTTTCAGCGCCCCGGCAGTGATATATGCCCGATTGCTCTCCCGATCTGCTAAGATCTCTTCTCCCTGATTGGTCATGATGGCCGGAATCAGGGTACGGTTATCGGCACCGTTATAATAACCCCAATGATCCTGTGAAGCAGACCAACCAGCGGGTATGTTATCAGGTTGATCATATTCAAATGTATAAGCTGGTTTACTCGCTGTAGTGCTTCCTGTTTCTATTACGGAGTCCAATTTGAGGGGACCATTGCGGGAAAAATAACTATAGCTGAACGTATATTTCCGAATCCTGTTATTCCGGGCATCCGTATGTAAAATAGAATCCAGTTTTTTATCCTCGCTATCCGTTCGGCCGGAATAGAAAAAGCGTGTACTGGAGGAATTAGTTTTGATCGCCTTTAGTAGTACTCCTTTTACATATTGTGTGAGCGTTACCTTTTCATCAATAATCGGCAGTACCGCGTTAGTAAGGTAAGGTACTTTTTTCGTTTCCTGTATTTCCAGTACGGGCACGAAATAATTATGGTTTTCATACTCATACAGGATGGAGTCTGTTCCTTCCGGAGAGGTTATTTTACTGATATACCAGGCCTGTGGAGATAACTGAGGGTTTTCTGCATTGCTACCCTGCGTTTGCACTTCTTCCACATCATTGAACTCATAGATATAGCCATTTTCATCGGTAATTTTTTTCTTGAATTCCGCGCCTCGGGTATCCCTGATGTCTAATTTAGAGTAAGGGATGGTCCTATAGACCGTATCAAAAAACATGAACCTGCCTGATCTGCCGGGTATGTTGTAATAATAGTAATCAGATTCCGTATCAAATTTGCCGGTTACATATCTTAACAGAAAGGCATCTCCCAGGCTCTGCATTTCATAGCCCATAGGCAGCCCGCCCCGCGATTTGATACTGTTAAAGCCAAACACACCTTCATCCGGTAGTCCTACTATACTGCGGGTAATACACCCGCCTGTATTTAAAGCCCACCCCAGCCCTGTTTGAGAAGCCAGTTGGCCTACCTTGATACCACTGGCATGATAACTTAATGAAACCGGTAGCGTGAATCGGCCACTCTTGATTTCCAGTAACGGAACATCAATATTGGGAATTCCCGTGTTTAAATTTACCGGTATTTCGCCATACCGGCCCAGTGCTGCGGCATTGGGTGGCGGGGGGATCATATAGTTGGTAAACTGGGGCGTATTTACCTGCGCCTGCACCAATGGCGGCAGCAGTAACACCCATACAAAAAGCTGTAAAATAGCCGGGGGAAAATATTTCATACGTATCCGGGAAAAGGTTGACAAAAAATATTGTTATCAGTATGTTGCATCCATCCACAAACAGCTATGGCATGTTGCTCCGTTTGTTGGGGATATAGATATTGGTCTGCTGGTGGTTAACGCAATGATCGCTTTTCACAAAGGAATAAGCGGACTGGTTCCGGTTTAAAGTTAATGTCTTTTTCTCATTTCACGTAGTGCTATACCGGAAGCAGTGAATGATGAGGATCAGGAATTCAGGTTGCTTTTTCTCAGCAACACTTGTTTGGCGAAAACGGTGATGGCATCATCTTCCAGCAGTTCCAGCAGAAAATAAAATTCGCCTTGTTCTGTTACTTCATGTAGGTTGTTGTTCCGCAGAAATTCGCCCCGGTGAAAACTTATCAAGGTGTCGCAGGTTCTCAGTTTGAGTGGATTAAACCGGAAGGAAGCAATGGTGGCCTGTTTGAACTCCAGTACGATCCGGTCGTCATCATTGATGAAGCGAAGCTCCAGCCTTTTTTCTGTGGTGTCGTATGCAATTTTGATGCACTGGTAATCATGATGAAGATGATAGGGACTGCCATCTATATCGCCACTCATCAGGGTTTCGAAAAGGGTAGCATGCGTAATATCTTTCACCATGATAACTATATTTTAGAACTGTAACTTGAAACTGCCGAATACACCAAAACGTTTGTTGATCGGTTCTTCCGGAGATACCGCCGGGGTTACCCGCCAGATGAAATCTACCCGCAGGAATTTGAAAATATTTTCAATACCGGTACCTAATTCCAGATAAGGATTTCCCTGCAGGGTTTTAAAGGTATAACCGTTGTTCATGTTCAGTTGTTTATTGGATTCAGAGAGTGAACCAATAACCCCTTTGGCTGTCCAGAACTGCCGCCATTTCAGCTTTTTGATGAGCGGAATATAACCAAAGATACCATTGCCGATCGTGTGTTCTATATTGAAACCGGCGTATTGATCACTGATGAACTCAAAACGGTTCATCATGTTAAAGGCATATTTGTTATAGTAGTAAATTTCGTTGCCCGGATGTACTTCCAGTCCGGTATACGGCAGGGTGCCGAAAATTTTTCCACCGAAAACATTGTAGTAGAAAGAGCCAAACGGTGGCAGCTTCACATAGTCTGAGATGCTCAGGGAAGCGCGCTCGTACTGCTGTCCGCTGCGTCCTATACCTGGGATGCCCAGTGCAAATTTAAATTCAGCAATGGGGAATTTACTGCCTAAGCTAACGCGGTAATAATTGCCCTCCAGGAATTCTTCATGAAAAGCATACCGGACTTTCAGTTCTATTTCTGCAGAAGTCAGCGGATCACGGCCATTGACACCTTTGGGATAAAAATCTGCTGTAGGCAAAGGTTCAAATGGTCTTACCTGTTTGTGTATGAAAGATAGCTGATGAGAAAAACCACTGTAGTATTCCTTGAAAAATTCTACTCTTTTTTCATCTACCATTAAGAACTTCTGCGGTATTCCGCCTTTACGGATAGCCAGTGTAAAGATATTATCGGTACCTACTTCATCGTAGTAATGGGTGCCGTTATCCAGGTCGCGGGTGTAGGCGCCATACACATACGTGCGGGGATGTCTTTTCAGCAGCCATAATGCGGAGATCTTGCCTTTATAGGCCTCGTCTTTGAAACCATAGGCGAGGTAACCATAGAGGTACAGGTCTTTGTTGAATTTAGGCGTGGTACCCAGGTCGAGCCGGAGGCGGAATCCTTCCAGCCGGTTCTGAGAGAAGGCATAGTAGTAAGGCCCCCACTCCAGTGGTCCGAAAGGTTTATAGCCTGTGGCCAGGAAGCGGATGGTATTGGAGTACTTCTGGAACAGCGGCATTTTCTGCAGGGTGTCTACCATGCGGTAAATACTTTGTTCGTTTTTACTGAGACTATCCGGTCGGTTGTATGTCCAGAAAGCATCCTGCCGTTTACGCGCACTATCGAGAATGACGATGTTCTGCGGGTATTTTTTATTGTTGAAGATGTTGGTAACGGCGGTATCGCCGATCACGACTTCATCGTAACTGGTAGTTTTGCGGCCAATGAATTCAATTTGTTTACCCGGTCGCGGACTGGGCGCCCAGAAATCCGCGATGAATTTATCTTTATACAGAAACCAGGTGCTGTCGGGCAGCTGTTTGAATTCCTGTACCAGGCTTACTTTATGAATGAAGTTGATATTCGCATCGCGGGGTACTGACAGTGTGGTTTTCTGGATCGCATAAGTGGTATCATGCACCCAGAGATCACCAATAAACGTATTCTCCCCTTTTCGTTTAGGAGTGAAGTTGAGTTTGATGAACCGCTGTGAATTTACATACTGGGTATCTGCGATTTTGTAGTCGTAATAGAAAGCGCCGTTATGGTGCGTGGGACTGACAAATTGCTTATCAAATACCGGTATAAAGTTTTCGTAGATGTTGATATTCTGATACATGCCCCCCAGGAATTTGGTAACGCTTTCGTTATCAATACCGGAAGTGCGGGCAGCCTTAATGATTTCCTTGGTTTTATGGGGTTTGGACTGATAGTAATAGTCAGACAGGGATTCCGTCAGAAAGATAGGCAGGAAAGGCTTTTCCTCTGAGGTACTGTCGATGTTATCCAGGATGAAAGAGAAGGGTTTGGTAAAACGGTTTTTACTCAATTTTACCTTGTTCAGATTTTTCATATCCAGCTCCAGTTTATTATAAATCTGGTATTTATAATTATCGAGCCGGTTATAATTATTCTCTGGTTTATGTCTTACAATTTGTTTCAGGAGGATGAGTGCGAAGTTAACGTTCGCTTTTATTTCATATACCTTTAAAGAAAGGTCGGAACGGGTTACTTCGAAGTTGATTATTTGTTCTTTCTGACTGCGGTCAACGGGCAATTTAAGCAAATTATATCCCATTACCCTTACGAGTAATGAATCAGCGGGGATCGCACCGAGTTCAAACACATATTTCCCATCCGTATTACTCACCATGCCGATTTGTGTACCCACAAACTGGAGGGTCGCGAAGGGAATGATTTCCTGTGAGTGCGCATCTTTTACAATTCCGCTCACTTTAAAAGTCTGCGCCATCAAGCCTGAACAACAAATGCTTACACCAATTATTGCAGCTAATATTCTTTTCCAGCCTATCATATCTACAACAATATTATACTTTTTTGCGCTTATCGTACGTACCGCTTTCCCGTAGGTAAGGGCGTTATAACAAAAAATTATATTTTGGAATTGCAAATATTATTCTAACTTTGTATTGCAAAGTACTTTTCGAATATGACAGATCAGCAACATCTGCAGACTTTAAGTGATATCCGGCGCATGATGGAGCGCAGCAGCCGCTTTTTATCGCTGAGTGGATTGAGTGGCATTTCTGCCGGTATCAGTGCGCTGGCAGGAGCGGCCATTGCCCGTAAATGGCTGGTGGATTATTACTATCGCTGGAATACCAGTGGTGTACATAATCATGACGATTTTGAGTTGTTGAAATTCCGTCTGATTGTATTGGGATTTTGTGTGATGATAGTAGCATTATGCGGTGGTGCATTTTTTACGTGGCGGAAAGCCCGGCGGAATGGATTGCCGATATGGGATCGTACAGCAAGGAATGTGCTGATAAATGTTGCGTTACCACTGGCAGCAGGTGGCGCTTTTATAGGCGGGTTATTGTTTAATCACCTGGAAACGCTGGTAGCACCTACCTGCCTGGTGTTCTACGGACTGGCACTGATTAATACCAGCAAGTATACGTTGCCGGATGTACGTTACCTGGGTATCCTGGAAACCATACTGGGAATAGTTAATCTTTTCTTTTTGCGTAAAGGCCTGTATTTTTGGGCCATTGGCTTTGGATTACTGCACATCATTTACGGAGCATTGATGTGGTGGAAATATGAAAGAAAAGGAAGCCTTCAATCAATATCATGAACCCGATAGGTAACTTAAACAAAATATTCGAAAGCCGTATACGCCTCGGCGTGATGAGTATATTGATGGTAAACGATGAGGTAAATTTTAACGACCTTAAACAGATGCTGGAGGTAACAGATGGTAACCTGGCCTCCCACCTCAATACACTGGAAGAAAACGGCTATCTGAAAGTACATAAAGGCTTTATTGGGCGTAAAACCAATACTACCTACGCTATTACCAGCGCCGGGGAAAAAGCCTTTAAAGGGCACCTGGTGGCCCTGGAATACATGATCAAATTCACGAAATAAATTTTTTTTGTCTTTTTACTTTGAAATACAAAGTGCTTTCTAAAATAAAAAACTTGTATATGGAACCTTCAACACATACGCCCCTCTCCTTTTTTGATCGTTATGCCTACGCTATCAAGGCTTTCATCATCATCGTTATGACCATCATGTTACTGATCCCTGCCAATATGATACAGGGCATCATCTGGGAACGGCGCGACAGACAGCAGGAAGCCACCAAAGAAGTCAGCAGCCGCTGGGGAGAAGAACAACATATCACCGGACCGGTACTGGCCATCCCCTATACCCTTGCCGGCCAGCATAACGCCGGGGAATTCCAGTCATACGTATACCTGCTGCCGGAAAACCTGAAAATAAACGGTGAGCTGTTACCGGAAAAACTCAAGCGGGGTATTTTTGATGTGGCCGTATATACAGCAAGGCTGCAACTCAGCGGAACTTTTACCAAAACAGCCCTGGAAAAACTGGACATCCCCTTCTCCGCCCTGAAGCTGAATGAAGCCATGGTACTGGTAGGTATCAGTGATCTGCGGGGCATCGATAACCAAGTGCAATTAATGTGGAACGGCAAACCGTATTTTTTTAATCCGGGAATCGTCAATAAGGATCTTTTCAGCAGCGGTATTCAAACGCCGGTAGCCATTGATATGACAGCAGCGGGCGGTACTGCGGGTAGCTTTACGTTGGATCTGGGCGTAAAAGGTTCCGGGCATATCCGTTTCTCTCCGATAGGTCAAACCACTGTGGCCAATATTCGTTCTACCTGGCCGGATCCTAGTTTCGATGACGCCTTCCCGCCTAAAACCCGGCAGGTAAGTGATAAAGGTTTTGTGGCTACCTGGCAGATCCAGCACCTGAGCCGCAACTATCCGCAAAGCTGGACAGGCAATAAATACGATATCCAGTCGGCTGATTTTGGTATCCGCCTGTTTATGCCGGCACAAAGCTACCAGCAGTCTATGCGCGCTGTAAAATATGCGCTGCTCATCATCGGACTTACCTTTTTTATCCTGTATTTTATTGAGCTGTCGCAGCGCCGGACCTTACATCCATTGCAATATGCCCTCGTGGGATTAGCCCTTTGTATTTTCTATACCCTGTTAATATCTATTTCAGAACAACTTAACTTTATTATGGCCTACATCATCTCCAGCGTGCTGACGATCGGATTGATTGTCCTGTATATTGCAGCTGCCTATAAAAACGCCCGTATCGCCATCAGTATCGGCAGTGTGCTGGTATTATTGTATGGCTTTATTTATGTAGTCATCAGTGCAGAAGACCAGGCGCTGCTGATGGGTAGTCTGGGCTTATTTATCATCCTGGCGCTGGTGATGTATTTCAGCAGCCGTATCAAATGGGACAAACTGGGGCAGAAAGACGTCACACCCGTAAATCAATAAACTAACATGCGCAATTCTTATATCAGCAAACGGATAGCCAGTTTCGGATACGCTTTTAACGGTATCATCGCTTTTTTACGCAGCGAACCACATGCACGTATACACGCCCTTGCTACCATAGTGGTAGTGGCTGCCGGTTGCTGGTATCATATTGCCACTTCCGAATGGATCTGGCTTATATTATGCATAGCTCTGGTATGGGTAACGGAAATGCTGAATACCGTGGTGGAAAAAATCATGGATCATCTTTCTCCGCAACAACATCCCAAAGTAAAGTGGATCAAAGATGTAGCCGCCGGCGCAGTATTGGTCGCAGCCATCGCTGCGCTGGTCATTGGCATATTGATCTTTTATCCTTATCTCTTTTAGTGTTTCCCTTTTATCCCTGTATCGTTTTAACCATATAAAACTGGCGTATGAAACTAAAAAGTAGGATGCGGTTACTGCAAAGGCAGGTACACCGGTCACGACAGGAATATACCCTGTATGCTTCTGTATTATTCAGCCTGGCTTTGCTGGCTTGCCGTATAGCCCATACCGGTAGTTATCTGCGGGTATCACTGATCTGGAATCTTTTTCTGGCCTATATTCCTTTTGCCATTACCGGCTGGATGCACCGGCATCCGGAACAGGTCAGCAACCGGTATACCTGGTACAGTTGTTTTGTGGTGTGGCTGCTGTTTGTGCCCAACGCGCCCTATATTCTCACAGATCTGTTTCATTTATTCGACGGCGGTGTACCGCTGTGGTTCGATTTATTCATGATTTTTTCCTTTGCCTGGAATGGGATGGTGCTGGGATATTTTTCCATCCGCACCATGGAGCATATGTGGCGGGTACGGCATACCCGCTGGCCGGCCTGGCTGTTTTCGTTTCCGGTGATGTTCCTGTGCGCCATGGGGGTATATATCGGCCGGTACCTGCGCTATAATAGCTGGGATGTAGTAAAAGATCCGCTTACGTTGTTGGGCGATATGCGCGATATCGTATTGCATCCCTGGGAAAACAGGAGTGCGTGGGCCTTTACGATCTGTATGGGTATCTTTCTGTATCTGATGTATCCGTTTTTTGCCAAAAAACCACAGGCACGTTAAGCCCCGATTCGTTACTGCGTAGTATGTTATAAAAGCAAAACGCGCAACTCCTACGGAGCTGCGCGTTTTGCTTTTATAAATTGATCACATCCGGCAACAGGTACCGGAGTGTGGTAGTGGCTTAGAAATCGACTCCCATACCGAAGTACCAGATCGGACTGCCCTTGAAGAAGCCCATGGCAGGCCAGCCGGCATCTACCCGCAGGAAATAGCCTGCAATAGTAGTGCGGGCACCAAAACCATAACCACCGATGAAAGGTCCGAGGAAGCCTTCTTTAATACGGGTAACCACTCCGGATCCGGGATCTGTATACTCGCCGTAATTGGCATCTTTAAAGCTCAGTTTTCCGGTCCACGCGGTACCGATATCCATGAAGGAAACTGCCTGGAAATTACGCAGTAAAGCGGAGTTAATAGGCCGGTCGATAAAGGTGGCGAATACCGGTAAACGTAATTCGGTATTCAGCAACATTACATTATTACCGTTTCTCGCATTCTGCTTGTATCCGCGCAGGTTTTCAGACAAGGTCTGGAAGGCGTAGTTGACAGTTCTGTCAACCGGATTGTTGGCATTGATCTGCGGGTTTAACCAGTTGTCTATACCACCCAGGTAGTACAACAGTTTGCGCGTACCCCAGGACATATCCAGGGAGAAACGGGTAGCCCAGATAAAGTTGCGGTAGATTTTTTTGTAGTGACGTATGTCAACACCCATGCTATAGGTGAATCTGCCATTGGCCGCCGCTGAATTGGGATTGAATAATTCATTCAATCCACCGTTGGTCAGCTGGGAATTCACATCGCCATAGATTTTATAACGGGTACCATTCCAGATATTAATAGCCGGATTGATGGTATTATCATATACATATTCCAGGCGCGCTAACGCGTAGCTTTCCTTGAAGTCCGGCTGTTTCAGCGTTTCTATTCTGGTAGCCTGCATCACCAGTCTGTCTGTACGGTAGCCTACCTGTAAACGCAGGCTTCTCACCTGGTCAAACGGATAACGGGCTTCCAGCTGATAGAGGTTGGTGATAAATTTCACTGGCAGTACTTCAGGCGAGCCGATTACACTGAATCCCTGGCTTTTATCCACTTTCCGGTAGTAGGTGAATTTATAGTCAAACCGTTTTTTCAGGTAAGAGGTGGTGAAAAAGTATTCTGTTCCCTGCAGGTTGGAAGGAATACGGAAGCCGCCACTGAATTTCAGGTCTTCAAACAGGTCGCTTACCCCAATGCGGATTAAACCGTTGATGGGATCTGAAAGCCGGATCGGACCAGAAGGGGGACCCGTGTAAGGCTGGTACCGGTTAATGAGTACAGAGTTATCCAATTGCACCGTCAGGTAGTCGGATGCAAATTTGAATTTATATGGAAACAGTTTAGACTTTTTCAATACCGGTTCTTCTTTCTTTTTCTCAAAGAAGGAATTATTATTATCCTGCAATGTTATCACAGTCTCGGTAGTATCTACCGGATCATTACCAAATTCGTTCTGGAAGAAATTCGGATGAGACGTGGTGTCTTTCACCGGCGCCGCAAACGTTGGTAATCCTAATCGCAGGCTGTCTGCATGTATTTCTGCTTTTCTGAAATTGGTAGGCCGTGCGTTGATATTTCTTTTCTTCAGCACAGTGGTATCTACCTTTAACTTCATCAGTCGTTTGATATCGGCATATCCTACCACTTCAGATACCTCTCCTTTTTCGCCGGTAATCCTGGATTCCAGGATACCATATGGATAGTTGGAGATCGGGAAAGAATAGGTAGAGTCGCTGGTGATGGCGATGGCTTCCACGGAATCAGGTGCAGCCGCACCATAGGCTGCCAGTGCAGAATCCAGCTCTTCTTTCTCCGGATTATGCAGGATGTCGGCGCCTACATAAAAGAGAGAGTCTACACCGGCACTTTGTGATTTGAAGAAGCCGGCATAACGGTTACGGATACCGTTGGCATCAGAAACAAAGGTGAAGTGGGTGGTATTATATTGCATGGGCAACCGGGCGTCTCCGTATTTCAGATCCGTTAACTGCGTGATCTGTTTTTCGGAGCTTCTGTTCCAGTTGTCTACCATGAAAATATTGAAAGGACGGTTGGGCAGGGAGGTATCGCTGCCCCTTCCTTTAGGCGATGGCCTGTTGGAAGAGTAAATGATACCGCTTTTGCCGGGGAATGCAGCAAAACTTGGGTCCAGGTCATCATACACATCGTTGGTGATCTGGTCTGTTTTGGAGTTGCTGATGCTATAGGTGAAAATGTCGGTATGTCCGTTTTTGATAGCAGACAGGAGAAGATTATTTTCCTGTATGGGCATGAACTTGAAGTCTACCACCCGGTCGAATTGTTTCAGGTCCTGACGTAGGGTGGTACGGGTTATGAGGTCGTATACCAGCAGTTTGGTTTTGCCTTCGTGTTCGTAGATCACTGCCAGCCGGTTGCCTTTAGGATTCCAGGCCATCATCGGGTAGTTAGGATCCAGTTGGTTAGCCAGCTGCATGACGCCGCTGCGGAGCAGTACTTTCGGCTTGTTCCAGCCCAGTTGAATCTGTACGCGGTATACGCCTTTCTTGAATTCTACGACTGCGTAGGAATTATTTTTAGGATTGGGATTGAAACGGAAATAATCTGCTTTGCCGATTTCCTGGGCCACAATGGTGCGGCCTTTAGCAGAAGTTTTTCTTCTGCGGTTATCTTCTGAGAATCTTCTTTGATAAAATACAAAGAAGTCCTGGGTCGTTTTTTTCGGAGTGAGATTGAGTACCTGTTCAAAACCTTTTTTCAGTCCGCGGTTGATGCGGGAGATGTACATCAGGTAAGGCACGGCGTCTTTACCATATTTGGTTTCCACATAGTACCAGAATGCCTGGCCGGCCAGCAATGGCTTTTCATAAGCCAGGTGATTAAAGCTGTTATATTTTCCGGATAACAGGGCCGACTTTAACTCTTCATCCAGGCGGGCATTCCAGGGCTCTGCTGCATAGGCGATAAAGCCATCTGTAAACCATTTGGGAAAATCTATCAATACGGCATTACCGGCAAATTCGCCGATATCTTCCCCAAACAACTGTGTTTCCAGCATAATCCGGGCGATGCCCTGGCGTATCTGACGGTGTAGGTTTTCGTGGTTGCCATCAAAATATACGATCATTTTATTACCCACCAGTTTGGTAACACCGCCGGTATTCTGCCAGTCGATACCAATACCGATGTTGGATTGCTTCATTTCTCCGAAGCTGTTATATACCACAATATTAATACGCTGGCGGGGATTGGTTTCCATGAACTGCTCCAGCTGCGGTAATTCCTTTTCGGCTACCTGGGCCACATATTTACCTAATTCAAGCCCGTTTTGGCTAAAATAGGTATTAAAGTGGCGGCTTTGATAGTATCTCCATTTAAAATTCTTAAACTGCACTCGATTTTGTCCGAATTCTACTGTATTGGTTTGAGCCTGGGATACTATCGCTCCAAGTAATAGGGTACCGTGGAATAATAACCGGGTAATAAATCTGTTCATACAGAAAGTATTGATAATATTGTGATCTTTTAAAATTACCGTAAAAAAATCGGGTAGCAATGATTGAAATACAACAATTCACTTTCGGGCCCCTACAGGAAAACACTTTTCTTCTTATTAACGGAAAAAAGGATTGTATAATTATAGACCCGGGATGTTATTTTCAGAACGAAAGAAATGAATTATTGCAATATATACAAACCGGCGGGTTAAATGTTATAAGATTATTGAATACGCATTGCCATTTCGATCACATATTTGGCAACAAGCTGGTATCCGATACTTATAAGGTGCGTCCGGAATACCACGAAGCAGAGCAGGTGGTGCTGGACCGTTCGCAGCAGGTGGGGGTGATGTATAATCTGCCATTTGATCCTTCGCCGGTAGCAGGCCGTCACCTGGTGCCGGGGGAAAAGATCCTTTTCGGTGAAGATGAGCTGGTGGTGTTGTTTACACCTGGCCACTCTCCGGGGAGTGTGTCTTTTTATTGCGCCAGCCAGCAGTTTGTGATTGGCGGCGACGTGTTGTTCTTTAAGAGCGTAGGCAGAACCGATTTGCCGGGAGGAGACACGGATACGCTGCTACGTAGTATCCGGGAACAGCTGTTTGTGCTGCCGGATGAGGTAAGGGTATACCCGGGCCATGGTCCTTCCACTACTATCGGCTTTGAAAAACAGCACAATCCTTTTCTGGAGGACTAATAACGTTTTTCCGGTATGCCGCTGCGGCATACCGGAAAAACAAACCTATCGGATAAACTTCCCAATCACGGGCAGCCGGGCAAATTCTTTCTTCTCCATACGGAATATAAACCAGCCATAGGCCGCAAACAGCAACGTGGCCACTGCAAACGGAAGGGGTTTCAATGCATAGATATCCTTCGGCGACAATAGGTTGGCATTGAGCCAGTTGAATACATAGTAAATAATAACGGCCAGGCCTATATAGGTAATCAGTTTAGGCAGATGGTAGGGTACCGGGTAGTATTTTTGTCCCAGTACATAACAAATCACCATCTGAATAAAGTAGCATACCATGGTGGCCAGTGCGGCACCATAATACCCCATTACCGGAATCCACCACCAGTTCAGCAGAAAAGCCAGGAATGCAGTAATGATGGTAATGATGGCACCTGTGCGGGTGCGGTCTGTGAGTTTGAACCAGATAGTGAGGTTGTAATAGATCCCCAGGAACATATTGGCCAGCAGCAATACGGGTACGATCCGCATCCCTTCATAGTAAAAAGGCACCCGCAGGAATATTTTCCAGATACTTAGATACAGGCTTACGAAAAGGAACATGAAACAAAGCATGATCACGAATAACTTCATGATCCGGGCATACATTTTTTGCGGATTGCCGCTTTCTGCCTGTTTAAAGAAGAAAGGTTCGGCGCCTAACCGGAACGCCTGTATGAACATGGTGATGAGGATCGCCAGTTTGTAGTTGGCACTGTACAGGGCAATGACTTCTTTTTTGGCTTCCATGTTGTTGCCAGGCAGAAACTGCGGCAGAAACCAGGCCCTGTCGAAGGTTTCATTGACCATACCGGCCATTCCCACTACAATCAGCGGCAAGGCATAGTGCACCATTTTTTTCCAGAGAGCGGCGTCAAACCGCCATTCGATGTTGCGGATTTGCGGCAGGAACAGTAAGAGTGTAACGGCGCTGCCCAGCATATTACTGAGGTAGATGTAGCCCGTCTGATCGCTGCCGCTTTGCAGATCAGGTACCCAATGATGGCCTGAGGCATATAACTTCGGACATATTACCAGAAAGAAGACATTAAAAAAGATAGTGGTTACGATACCGGCTATACGAATTACCGCATACCGGACCGGCCGTCCTTCCAGCCGCAGTTGTGCAAAAGGAATCGCTGTGAGGGCATCAAAAGCCATCAGGAACACCACATACGTATAAAAGGCCGGATGTCCGTTGAGCCCGGCCAGCTTGCCGGCATAGGAGTCAATGACAGGTTCCCGCAGTAGTAACAACAGTATCGTGATACTGATGGTGGATATCAGCAGGGAAATGGTGGAAGTACCCAGCACATGTGCCTTGTTTTCTTTTTTCGCAAAACGGAAAAAAGCGGTTTCCATACCATAGGTGAGTACAATGTTGGCAAACGGAATATAGGCATATACGTTAGACATCTCACCAAAAGATGCCCGCGTAAGGATACCCAGATAAAATGGGGTCAGAAAATAATTGAGCAACTTACTCACAATATTACTCAGGCCGTAATATACTGTTTGTCCTGCCAGTTGTTTGATACTCAATATTGTATGTTTTAATGCAATGATAAATGACGAAGGTCGGATATACATCGGTACAACAGCGAAAAACATATCCCATACAGGAAGTGTTTCCGGATGATGGCCGTGCGCTATTCAAAAAATCCGTTTCTCCGTTGCTGTTTCTTATCAGATAACCGCTTTTTAAACTGAATGCGTTTTTCCACCACGGCCTTGGAAGGTTTGGTGGGTACGCGTTTTTTACGGGGAATGAGCGCTTTGTTGATCAGGTCATTCATTTTATAGATCACTTCCTGCTTGTTGCCCAGCTGGGTGCGGGCGGTTTGTGATTTCACCAGCAGCATGCCGTCGGCATTGATGCGGTTGGCCAGTTTTTCTGTCAATATGGTTTTTTGCGCCGCAGTGAGCAGGCCGGATGCCATGATGTTAAAATACCCCTCTACCATAGTCTCCACTTTGTTCACATTCTGTCCGCCGCTGCCTCCGCTGCGGGCGGTACGAAAAGTGAGTTCGGTGGTGATGTCAATATTCATCGTATATTTATTTTGTTAATATTTGTGAGTTGGTTCGGGAAGCAATTTATTAAAACTGCCGTTAAAACCCTTATCCTATATTCTGCCGGTCGGATATTACCCGTGAAACCTTTGTAACCCCTCTCCCGCTCTCCGGTAAAAAGGAAGCCCGCCGAATCGGCTGATTTCCTTAATTTTCGCCGGCAAAAATGATTTATACTATATGAGGGCGGTTATACAACGTGTTACACACGCATCTGTTACAGTAGATGGTGCTGTTACGGGAGCTATTCAACAGGGATTGTTGATATTGCTGGGCATCGAGGATGCCGACACCCAGGAAGACATTACCTGGCTTAGCAGTAAAATTGTTAACCTGCGCATCTTCAACGATGATGCAGGTGTGATGAATGTATCGGTGAAAGAAATACATGGGGATATCCTGCTGGTAAGCCAGTTTACCCTGCATGCAGCCGTGAAAAAAGGCAACCGGCCTTCGTATATCCGTGCGAGTAAACCGGAGGTGGCCATTCCGCTCTATGAAAAAATGACTGCACAATTGGAACAGGATTTGGGGACCCCTATTCAAAGAGGGATCTTTGGCGCAGATATGAAAGTGGCGTTGCTCAACGACGGTCCGGTTACCATCCTGATTGATACCCAGCACCGGGAATAGTGGAAACGGTTATCTTCCAATCTGTTATCTTTAGTATCTTAAAAAAATATCCATGACAATCAAAGAAGCGCAGGAAAAAATTGACAACTGGATCAATACCACCGGTGTCCGCTATTTCAGTGAGCTGACAAATATGGCGATCCTGACGGAAGAAGTAGGAGAAGTAGCACGCGTGATGGCCCGCAAATACGGAGATCAGTCTTCAAAGGAAAGTGATACCAACAAACAGCTGGCAGATGAGCTGGCGGATGTCATGTGGGTGCTTTTGTGTATTGCCAATCAAACCGGCATTGATATGACGGTAGCGCTGGAGAAGAATTTCGACAAGAAGAATATTCGGGATGCACATCGCCACCAACAGAACCCCAAATTAAAATAGCCCCTGCCGCAGGAAACGGCGTTGCGGCTTTATAAAAACAACTGTTATGCAAAAAACCGGAACGATTAAAATGCTCTGGCAGGTATTAAAACAATCTGTCAGTGATTTTTTTGAAGATAAGGTGCTGAAACTAAGTGCAGCACTGGCCTATTATACTATTTTTTCGGTGGCGCCCATGCTGATCATCATCATTTTCCTGTGTGATCTTTTCCTGGGAAAAGAGGCGGTGGAAGGCAGTATCTATGGGCAGATCAGCGGTCTGGTAGGAGATGCTGCCGCGCTGCAGATTCAGGCCATGATTAAAAACGCAACCCTCTCCAATGATATGACCTGGGCTACTGCAGTAGGGTTTATTACCCTGATCATTGGTGCTACCGGGGTGTTTGCGGAAATACAGGATTCCATTAATTACATCTGGCGCCTGAAATCCAAGCCCAAGAAAAATAGTTTGCTCCGGATGTTGCTGAACCGGCTGCTTTCTTTTTCCCTGGTGGTGAGCATGGGCTTTATTTTGTTGGTATCGCTGGCTATCAATGGGCTGGTGGAGCTTTTCAAAGTATTACTCACTAAAATGATTCCGGAGAAAGTTACCTCTACCCTCCTGTTCTATGTGGCCGATTTTGTGGTGCCTTTTATTGTAATCGCCACACTTTTTGCCATTATCTTTAAAGTACTGCCGGATGCGCGTATCAAGTGGAAAGATGTACGGGTGGGAGCTTTCGCTACGGCTATTCTCTTTATGATCGGTAAGTTCGCTATCGGATATTACCTGGGCGCCAGCAAGGTCAGTTCTACTTATGGTGCGGCAGGCTCTATTGTGATTATCCTGCTCTGGGTATATTATTCAGCAGCCATCCTGTATTTCGGGGCCGTATTTACCCGGGTATATGTACAACACTTCGGCAAGCAAATCTATCCGAATGATTATGCGGTATGGATTAAGCAGGTGGAAGTGCCACATGAAGCCGAAGAACGGGTGGAAGAAGGATAGTACATTTGTCTATCAGTTCCCTATAGATTATAAAATAATTACATCCATATTTTCAAATTAGGCCTTTATCTTTGCGCCACTATGTCTACAGATCAGAATACATTCCAGGCGATTATATCGCATTGTAAAGAATATGGTTTTGTTTTTCAGTCCAGTGAAATCTATGATGGACTCAGTGCCGTATACGACTATGGTCAGTACGGGGCTGAATTGAAAAAGAACATCAAGGATTACTGGTGGAAAAGCATGACCCAACTGCACGAAAATATCGTGGGGATCGACGCGGCTATCTTTATGCATCCAACTACCTGGAAAGCATCCGGCCACGTGGATAATTTCAGCGATCCGATGATCGATAACAAGGATAGCAATAAACGCTACCGGGTAGATCACCTCATTGAAGGGTATGCAGATACGCTGGAAGCAGCAGACAAAACAGCCCTGCTGGACCAGATGGAGTTACTCCTGAAAGAAAATGACCTGCCGGGATTAAAAACACTGATCGAAGAAAAAAAGATAAAATGCGGTGTGAGTGGTACTGTCAACTGGACAGATGTACGTCAGTTCAACCTGATGTTCTCCACCCAGCTGGGTAGTGTTACAGATGAAGCCAGCGAAATATACCTGCGTCCGGAAACAGCCCAGGGGATTTTTGTGAACTTCCTGAATGTGCAGAAAACCGGCCGTATGAAAGTGCCGTTTGGTATTGCGCAAATCGGTAAAGCATTCCGGAATGAAATCGTAGCCCGTCAGTTTATTTTCCGCATGCGCGAATTTGAACAGATGGAAATGCAGTTCTTCATCCGCCCTGGCACCCAGAAAGAGTGGTATGAGAAATGGAAAGAAGAGCGTATGCAGTGGCACCTGAGCCTCGGTGTAGACCCGGCAAAATATCACTTCAAAGACCACGTGAAGCTGGCGCACTATGCAGATGCTGCCGTAGATATTGAATTTGAATTCCCGTTTGGTTTCAAGGAAGTAGAGGGTATTCACTCCCGTACCGACTTCGATCTGAAACAACACCAGGAACACAGCAGAAAGAAAATACAGTATTTCGATACGGAAATCAACCAGAACTACGTGCCTTACGTGATAGAAACCTCTATCGGTCTGGATCGTATGTTCCTGCTCACGATCTGCAATGCTTATGCAGAGGAAGACCTGAGCACACCGGAAAAAGCAGACAGCCGTGTGGTACTGAAACTGCCTGCTAAACTGGCGCCGATTAAACTGGCTATTTTCCCGCTGACCAAAAAAGATGGCCTGCCGGAAATTGCCCGTGAACTGATGGACAGCTGTAAATCTGCTTTCTATTGTTTCTATGAAGAAAAAGATGCGATCGGAAGACGTTATCGCCGTCAGGATGCTATTGGTACGCCTTTCTGCGTAACCATCGATCATCAGACGAAAGAAGACGGTACTGTTACCATTCGTCACCGCGACAGCATGGAACAGGAACGTGTGCCGATGTCAACAATCAAACAACTGGTATTAGATAAAATCAGCTAAGAGATTACCCGGGCTACGGCAGCCACAGGAAGTATATTCCTGGTTGCCGTGGCCCTTTTTCTTACCCGTACAGCTCCAGGTGTATATCATGTCGGTCGTACCCCATGGCCACAATACGCTGCTTTGCCTCATCAATCATCGCTTTCCACCCACACAGAAAGAAGTTGGCCGGACGTTTGTCTGCCTGCAGCATCTCTTCGTAAATACTGTGCACATAACCTTTTTTGCCGGTCCAGCTTTCATCCCTGGATAAGGTAGGGATATAATGGAAATTGGGTAGCTCTTCCTGCAGCTGCCGCATTTCCGGCGCATATAACAGGTCTTTTTCATAACGGCACCCAAAGATCAGGTAAATCTGCTGGTGCGGTACGTTGTGCAAACGGATGTAATGTGCCATGGAACGGAAAGGGGCAATGCCTGTACCCGTGCATATCAGGAACAGCTCCCGGTCCAACGTTTCCGGCAATACGAAAACGCCCAGCGGACCGCGTACCTGTAATTCGCTCCCCTCCTTGATTTCAGTAAAAAGGTAGGTGCTGCCGACACCCCCTTCCAGCAATACAATTACCAGCTCTATTTCATTGGTGCCATTCGGATGGGAGGCAATGGAATAACTGCGCCAGCGTTTGTTTTTCTTTTCGTGGATAGGAAGGTCCAGTGTCACAAACTGGCCGGGTTTAAAGTCGAAGCGCTCCATATCAGGTATCCGTATCCAGAAGCGGCGGGTGTTGTACGTTTCATCAACCAGTTTGGTTACAATGCCGGTGTGCCATATCTCCTGCATGGAAATTGAGTTTGGTCGTATTGAATATAGTAAAAAAAAACGGGGATTTGTGGTTTCCGCCTTAAAGAAGTGACCACTGCCGGTATCTTGCGCAAGGGTGGTCGTATCACCACCGCCCGGATGGGGATAGCCTGCATAAAACCAAGAGGAGGATTAATCGCGTGATCGAAATTCCGGCAGTTGTCTCCCGCAAAATCAAGAAATCTTCTTTACCTTTGCATTCCTCATGAATTTACAGGCCGTATTACAACTTTTTCAACGTGATGCTCGCCTGCAGGCGCTGGTGAAGGGGATGCAATCACCCACTCCACAATATTTTCAACTGTCTTCCCTTGCCGGGAGTGCAATAAATTTTGTGGCTGTTAGTACCTGGGCACATGCAGATGCGAACCATCTCTTTATCCTGAATGATAAAGAGGAGGCGGCCTATTTCCATAACGATCTGGAACAACTCAGCCAGGCGCTGGATATTTTCTATTTCCCGGACTCTTTCAAAAAGACCGGGCAGTTTCATGAAATCAACAACAGCCATAGCATGTTGCGCACAGAGGCGCTCATGAAGTTTTCCGGCGATCAGGTCCGTAAAAAGATCATGGTTACCTATCCGGAAGCACTATGGGAAAAAGTAGCCGGTAGCATGGCTTTCAGCGCCAACATGGTACAGCTGAAAGTGGGCGACGTACTCAAGGTAGACGACCTGCTGGAGAAGCTGGTAGGATGGGGCTTCAGTGCCACCGACTTTGTTTATGAACCCGGACAATATGCTGTAAGAGGTGGTATCCTGGATATCTACTCTTTTGGTAATGAGAAACCTTACCGTATTGAATTATTCGGAGAAGATATTGATTCTATCCGCCTGTTTGATCCGGAATCCCAGCTGAGTGAACGTAAGCTGACCCAGGTAACCCTCATCGCCAACATGGATACCCATGCGGCAGATCATACCAAAACATCCCTCACCGAATTCCTCCCGGCCAATACCGTCGTGTGGATGAAAGACCCGGCGTATGTGCAGGGCGTCATCGAACAAATGGAGCAGCGCCTGGACGACTGGATGCAAACCGGTCAGAAAGTACGGGTAGATGAAGATGAGGAAATGTTATTGCAGGAAGATGATTTCGTTAAAGCGGCTATCCTGATGAAACAGTTGCTGGAAAGGCATACTGTGGTTTTCGGTAATAAGGAATGGCTCAACGAAAATGGTTTCCCGGCACAGTCTATCGTCTTTGATACGCAGGAACAGCCTGTATTTAACCGGCAATTCGACCTGCTGCTCAAAGACCTGGCGAAACATAACAGTAATAAATACTCCCTTTTTATATTCGCAGATAACCCCCGCCAGCTCGAACGGCTGCGGAGTATCTTCGAAGACCTGAAAGCAGACTTTGTTTTCTTCCCGATTCCGGTAGCTATCAGCTACGGGTTTATCGACCACTCCCTGAAACTGGTTTGTTATACAGACCACCAGATTTTTCAGCGTTTCCACAAATACAAACTGAAACAGGCGTACAACAAGAACAAGGCGATCACCATGAAAACCTTGCGGGAGTTGCAGTCCGGCGACTTTGTGACGCACATTGACCATGGCGTGGGCATGTACAGCGGGTTACAGAAAATAGAAGTAGGCGGTAAAATGCAGGAAGCCATCCGTATTATTTACAAAAACAACGACCTGTTGTATGTAAATATCAACTCCCTGCATAAAATCAGCAAATACACCGGCAAAGAAGGCGTAGAACCCCGTGTGAATAAGCTGGGCAGCGATGCCTGGGATAAGCTGAAAGAGAAGGCGAAAACGCAGGTGAAGGATATTGCCAAAGACCTGATACAGTTATATGCGGTGCGCAAAGCCCAGCAAGGATTTGCACATACACCGGATACTTACCTGCAAACAGAACTGGAAGCTTCCTTTATCTACGAAGATACCCCCGACCAAAGCAAGGCTACGGCTGATGTGAAACGGGATATGGAATCGCCGTCGCCAATGGATCGCCTCGTATGCGGTGATGTAGGCTTCGGTAAAACGGAAGTAGCTATCCGGGCCGCCTTTAAATCTATTGTAGATGGGAAACAGGCTGCCGTATTGGTACCTACTACCATTCTTGCCTTCCAGCATTTCAAAACTTTCTCCGAACGTTTACGTGATTTCCCCTGTACGGTAGATTATCTCAACCGTTTTAAATCTGCCAAAGAGAAAAAAGAAACATTGAAACGCCTGGAAGAAGGCAAAATTGATATCATCGTAGGTACCCATGCCCTGCTGAGCAAAGATGTGAAGTTTAAAGACCTGGGTGTGCTGGTGGTAGATGAAGAACAGAAATTTGGAGTATCAGCCAAAGAAAAGCTGAAACAGATAAAACATAACGTAGATACCCTCACCCTAACGGCAACGCCTATACCGCGTACCCTGCAGTTTTCGTTGATGGGTGCCCGTGACCTTTCCATTATCAATACGCCGCCGCCTAACCGCCAGGCGATTGAAACGGAAGTGCATGTATTTGATCAGGACCTGATCCGCGATGCGATCTACTTTGAAGCCGAAAGAGGCGGACAGGTATACTTCATCCACAACCGCGTAAAAGGATTGAAAGAGATGGCCGGCCTGATACAGGGCCTGTGTCCGGACCTGTCTATCGCCACTGCCCACGGGCAACTGGAAGGCCATCAGCTGGAAGAAGTAATCCTGGACTTCATAGACCGCAAATATGATGTACTGGTATGTACCAACATCGTGGAAAGCGGCGTGGATATACCGAATGCCAATACCATTATCATCAATAATGCGCACCACTTCGGACTGAGTGATTTGCACCAGCTGCGCGGCCGTGTAGGACGAAGCAATAAAAAAGCTTTCTGTTACCTGCTGGCACCTCCGATGAGTACTTTGCCTTCCGACAGCCGTAAAAGGCTGCAAACATTGGAACAGCATAGTGAGCTGGGGAGCGGCTTCCAGATTGCCATGCGCGACCTCGATATACGTGGCGCCGGTAACCTGCTGGGTGGCGAACAAAGCGGATTTATGGCGGAAATAGGATTTGACATGTATCAGAAAATCCTCGACGAAGCCATCCGCGAACTGAAACAAAACGAATTCCGTGATCTCTTTAAAGATCAGCTGGAAGAGAAAAAAGATTTCGTGAGCGACTGTACCATTGATACAGACCTTGAAATCCTGATTCCCGATACTTATATTGAAAGCATCCAGGAACGTCTGAACCTCTATCAGGAACTGGATAATATCACAGAAGAAGGTAAACTGCAGGCTTTTGGTGCAGACCTCACCGACCGTTTTGGCCCGATGCCGGAAGCGGTAAAAGACCTGCTTACCACCATCCGCTGCCGTTGGATGGCGATTCAGCTGGGCTTCGAAAAAATGATGCTGAAAGAAGAAAACCTGCGTTGTTACTTTATTAATAATCCGGACTCTCCTTATTTCGAATCACCTACGTTCAATCATATCTTAACGTATATACAAACCCGTACCAACAACGCCAAACTGAAACAGGTGGGTAAAAACTTTATGCTGGTAGCCAGTCGTATCCGCCATATGAACGACCTGTATGACTTCCTCAAGGCAATGACGGATAGCCGTAAATAAAAATCGCTGTAACATAATTTGCATGTAATCGTTTCATTATCAATGTGAAATGAATGGTTCTGTTTGTGCAGATGAAAAAAAGATAAATTTTTTTGATTGCTTTTATGGAATCAGCAGCGATGCCTACATCATGAAGGCGTAAACAACAACGAAAACAAATTTTTAAACAATAGAAAACAACGACACATGAAAAAGGTAATGTTATTGGCAGCAGGATTATTTTTTGCCTTCAGTTCTTTTGCACAACAGGCAGACAATAAACAACCGGTAAAAAAGATTGAAGTAAACGGAACCGCCGAAATGGAAATTACACCGGACGAAATCTACATCAGCATCTCCCTGAAAGAGTACCTGAAAGGGAAAACCAAAACAGAGATCAGTACCCTGGAAAAACAACTGCAGAAAGCAGTACAGGACGCAGGTATTGCCAAAGAAAACCTGACAATCGAAAATGTATACGGCAATAACTACGACTACTGGGTGAAGAAGAAAAATCCGCTGGAATTTATGGCGCGTAAACAATACCGCCTGAAGCTGAATAAGCTCGACAAAATAAATGATATCCTGGGTGCGGTAGATGCAGAAGGTATCGAAAACACCCGTGTGTCTTCCTATACTTCCAGCAAAATGGAAGAGTACCGCAAAGAAGTAAAAATAAAAGCGTTACAGGCAGCGAAAAACAAAGCTGATTATATGCTGAATGCTATCGGCAGCAAAATCGGTGATGTGATCGAAATCCAGGAAATCAGCACCGATAACTACAGCGATGTACGTCCTGAATACAGCAACGTAATGATGTATAAAGCGGGTGTGGCTGCTGACAATGGTGGAGAAGTATCCAGCATCGAATTTAAAACCATCAAGATCCGTGCAGAAGTAAGAACTGTTTTCGGTATCAGATAATAAAAATACACAACATAAAAAAGGGCATTACGATCACTCGTAATGCCCTTTTTTATGTTGTGTATTTTCAGACTAGAAGCTGTATCTCAGACCCAGCTGCATCTGTGAACGGGATGCAAAAAAGTCTTTGGAATAAGGCGTGCCCGGGTTGGTGAAAGTATAGGTAGGATAACCGTTTACTGGTTTTCCTGCAGCTGTTAAACCAACGCTGGCAGTAGAGTTGAAAGTGTTTGGTGAGAAGTATTGAACACCCCACTCTTTATTCAGCAGATTCGTCAGGTTAATGATATCGTACGTCAGGGTGAGGGTATGTATCTGCTTACCTGCCTTGAAGTTGAAATCCTGGCTGAAACGGAAGTCTGCCTGCACATTCCATGGCGTACGGCCACCATTACGTTCCGTGAAGTCACCTTTACGGCCACGCAGGTATTTATCGTCTTCTACATAGCTCATGAAAGCAGCAGCTTGTTGTTCTGCTGTCTGCGTAGCGGTAGCTGCAAAGAACTTAGCTGCTTCTGTTACATCTTTCGGGATGTAAGCCAGGCTCACCTGCTGTGGTGTACCCTGTACCGTAGCATTTACGAAGCCATAGGTAAATGGTGTACCGGAAGACGCATTGAAGAACAGCGCGAAGTTAGTGATCCATTTTCCTTTGGTACCCCAGTCTTGTTTGTAGTTAACCGTGGAAACGATACGGTTACGAATGTCAAAGTTGGAATAGGCCAGGGTTGGGCTGTTGGGATTCAGTGCCTGATTCAGCTGCCAGTTAGACTCCATAGAGTTACGGATACCGTTGGTCAGGTCTTTAGACTGGCCATAGGTATAAGCTACCATGAAGTTCAGTCCGAATTTGAAAGTTTTATTCACCTGTGCAGTGATGCTGTAGCGGTAACCCTGGTCGGTGTTAGACAACAGGTAAGCGTTGGTATAAGCCGAGTTGATTTTTTTACCGGAGTAAATAGGTTGTTGCTGATGTACATCATAAGCATAGTAAGTAGGATTATCTACCAGGTTCACCTGTTGGAATTTCAGGTCCTTGATTACTTTGGTATAAATACCTTCCAGGGTGAATTTCCACTGGTCGCGGGTGGTGTAATCCACTGCCAGGCTACTTCTCCATACCTGCGGCATTTTGAAGTTGTTGTCGATCAGATCTACCTGTGTAGGCGCCTGTGGATTGTTTACATCCACACCGTTTTGTTTGGCGAAATCAGCGATACCATTCGGTGATGGTTTAGCAGCCGGATTAGGTCCGTTTACAAATGGTTTATCACCTGCTTTCTGATCGTATGCACCATAGGTAACACCATTGTTATAATAAGCATAACCTAACCAGGCGAAAGGAATACGGCCGGTAAACAGGCCGGTACCACCACGTAATACCAGGCTGTTGTCGCCTTTGATATCGTAGTTAAATCCTAAGCGCGGAGAGATCTGTACGTTATTCAGGTAGTTGTTGGTGATATCTTTCGGTAAAGTATACGTATAGGTGTTACCGTAGTTTTTATCTACCGGCGCATTGGTGGTTTTATCACTCAAAGGCTGTCTGTTAGGCAGGCCGGTATAATCAATACGGATACCTGGGGTGATTTTGAAACGGTCGGTGAGTTGAATTTCATCCTGTGCGTATACGCTCAACAGGTTAGCTTTAAACTGTGCCGGAGGATTCGCCATGATATTATCACGGGAGTTGTTGGCATAGTTAAAGTTACCGCGTACGCGCAGTGGTTCGTTTTTCAGGAAGGCTTCAACACTGTTATAGTCCAGACGTCCGTTCCAGGAATTCACAAAACCATAAGTGATGTTATAGAACTCGTTGTGTGTACCTAAGGTGATGGTATGGTTGCCTTTGAATAAGGTAACGTTATCGGTTATTTCAAAGGTTTTCTGTTTCATGTTGAAGATACTGGCTTCACGGTCTGTACCCAGGAAGATGGTAGAACCAGGAGTTTTTCCTTTGATCTGGATCTGTGGAACCGAAGGATCAGACAGCGGATCACGATAGTCATGTACACTGGAGTAGCCCAGTATCAGGGTATTGGAAAGTGTATTGGAGAAATTACTTTTCAATTCTGCTACCGTAGATGTCTGGTTGTTTACCTGTTTGAAGTCGATACCTTTAAAACGGAAGTTTTGCTGGTCGCGTTCCAGGTTGGTGGCTTCAGACAGAATGGTGTTGTTACGTACAGACAACTGGTGTTTGTCGTTGATGTGCCAGTCTATTCTATTGAAGAATTTAGTAGAGTTGGAATAGATGCTGGTATTACCTGCAGTGCCGGCATCCACACCATATTCTTTCATTTTGGCAGTGATTTTATCCGCATCTTCCTGTGTGAGGATACCACCACCATCAGCAGAACCTGCGGCCAGAATTACCGGGTCTACGCGACGGGTGATTTCTTCATTGGTAAAGAAAAACAGTTTGTCTTTGATGATCGGAAAACCTAAACGAACACCGGTCTGGTAGTCGTGAAAATCGCTGGGCAGTTTGGAACCGTCACCGATTTTATTTTTACCGATCATGCCGGCATTACGGCCATAACCGTAGATGGAACCATGGAATTCGTTGGTACCGCTGCGGGTTACCGCGTTGATGCTACCACCGAGGAAGTTACCCACTTTCACATCGAAGGGAGCCAGTAATACCTGAATATCCTGGATCGCATCCAGCGATACCGGGTTGGAGCGGGTGCTGCTACCTGGTTGACCGCTGGTATTGCTTTGTCCGCCGAGAGAAGGACTGAAGCCAATCGCATCATTATTGATCGCACCATCCAGCGTTACGTTGTTGTAACGGTAGTTGGTACCCAGGAAAGAGTTGTTGTTGCTTTGCGGCGTCACGCGGGTGAGGTCCTGCAGGCTGCGGCTGAGTGTAGGCAGGCTTTTGATCTGGTCCTGTCCTACGCGGGTGCCGCCGGCTTTGCCGCCGCCGGTGCTGCCGGTGATAACTACCTCACTTAATGCGGTAGATTCTTCCTGCAGTTTGAAGTTAAAGCTGGTAGTACCCAGTGCAAGGTTTACATCTTCTTTTACTTCTTTTTTATACCCGATAAAGGATACCGTAATGGTATACGGTCCGCCGGGATTCAGATTCGGCAATAAATAACGGCCGTCTGCATTGGTTTGTACACCTGACTTTGCGCCGGTGCTTTTGTTTACCACTACCACTGTAACGCCTGGAATGGCTTGTCCACCGGGATCAGATACTTTACCTGATACAAGGGAGGTAGTGATTTGTGCGTGTGACGTGGTTGAAAAAACTAATACAATAAAGCTAGCTAATAACGTAACGAATGATTTCATAAAGCTGAGTGTGAGTGTTATTACGCAGCAAAGGACGTTGTCTAAAACAAACAGAATGTTAACAGATCATTATGGAATTGTTAAGGACCCCTTAAAACAGGCTTAAATTAGATAGGTTGGCGTATCTATAGGTTTAGATAGTATCAGTTTTTGCTTTCAGTATGAATTGAAAGTTAAGAAATCAAGAAAAAAGGGATAGAAATTAATTGTTATCTGAATGTGAACAATAAAAGAATTAAAGTAACCTTAATGTATATACGAAAATAAAAAGGCCCTGTTTAAATAAACAGGGCCGCTTCGGAAAAGTTTAAAAAATCTTAATAAATATTGACTTTGAAAGTCCCGTCCGTTAATGGTTTTTCAGTTTCACCACTGGTTAATTTTCCGGAGAATGTTCCCTCCGCGTATTTACTATTAATACTCGTTATTTTCACTTGTATGTTACTGCCGGTGTAACCTGGTTCCAGCTTTTCTATATGCATCAGCGACATTTCAATGTTTTTGTCGAAAGTACCTGCTGCCGGTGCTTCCGGAAATGTCACCATCAATTCCATGTGATGTTTGAAGTTGTTGGTTACCCCATCAATGACAAGCGTCTTTTTACGGGCAATTACAGTATCGCTCATATAGGCCTGGGTTTCATTGGAGATATACTTGTCGTTACCCAGTTTAAAGGAGATATAGGTGTCTGGTTTGGGCTCGTCCTTTTTATTATTACAGCCAACCAGGCCTACTCCTGCTATGGCAACCATGGCTGCCATTAATAATGTAGTAATACGCATAGTGTATAGTATGAGGTATAAAGATGTATTGGTCAGATGCCATTTTTGATAACGGGAAACCGTTACCGGCTACAAAAGAGCAGCAGCCGGCAACAATTTAGATAAGTATAGGATACCGGTTATGTATACTGGCATAGGGATAAATACGCTGCAATATATAAAGAAAAAAATAAATTATTATTTTTATTTATAAGTAAAAGCTTAACTAATTGGTTCTCATAGCAGATATGTCCGACTGTTGCTGTCGCATAACCGCCTGCATAAAATAGCATATTTAACAATATTTTTGTGTCTTTATTACGTATTATTACGGGGTTACCAAAAGTTTATATAAACGCACATTTATGTCATCGGAAGTTATAAAGCAATTACAGGAGGCGGTACAGTTTTCGCCGGAAAATGTGCCTTTAAGAATGCACCTGGCCCAGGTGCTGCTACAGGACTACGAATACATCGCCGCGGAAGAACAGTACCGGAAAGTACTGGAACTCTCTGCCTCCAATACAGACGCGCAGCTCGGACTGGCCCGCACTTTTTATCACCAACAGAAATACTCCGCCGCTATAGTTGTACTGGAACAGCTGGAGCACCGGGAGCCTGATCATTTTGATGCGCTCCTGCTGCACTGCCGTATCCTGGTAAAGGAAAAATCCATGGCACAGGCCCGCGAAATATATCAGCACCTGTTGCAACTGAATCCCGGATTTCGCGACGAAGCGCTGGACGGTTATTTCCGCGTTTCACAGCAGCAACCGGTTTCCTTTAGCAATGATGAGGACGAAGAGGAAGATGAAGAGAAACTGTTTACCCTGGAAAAACCGGATATCAATTTTTCTGATGTAGGTGGAATGGAAAGAGAGAAGCAGGAAATCGATCTTAAAATCATCAAGCCACTGCAGTTCCCGGATCTGTATAAAGCCTACGGGAAAAAAGCAGGCGGTGGTATCCTGCTGTATGGCCCGCCGGGATGTGGTAAAACCTACCTGGCCCGCGCTACCGCCGGACAAATACAGGCCGAATTTATCAATGTGGGTATCCACGACGTATTGGATATGTGGATGGGCAACAGTGAGAAAAACCTGCATAGCCTCTTTGAGCTGGCCCGCCAGAGCAAACCCTGTGTACTCTTTTTTGATGAAGTAGACGCCCTGGGTGCAAACCGTTCTGCTATGCGCAACAGCGGTACCAGTCACCTGATTAATCAGTTCCTGGCTGAAATGGACGGCATTGCGGCCAACAACGAAAATGTACTGATAATCGGCGCTACCAACGCTCCCTGGAGCCTGGACCCCGCGTTCCGTCGCCCCGGCCGCTTCGACCGGATCATTTTTGTGGCGCCACCGGAACAGGATGGCCGGGAGGAAATACTGAAACTCCAGCTACGCAACAAACCGGTGGAAGACCTGGATTATACGGCACTGGCAAAAGCTACCTCCGGGTATTCCGGCGCCGATCTGAACGCCATTGTGGACCTGGCCATAGAAGAAAAACTGCTGGAAGCCCTGCAAAAAGGCGCCCCGCAGCCTATTTCCCAGAAAACATTACTGAAAGCCGCCAAAACACATAAGCCTACTACCAGGGAATGGTTTAATACGGCCCGTAATTATGCACTTTATTCAAATGAAACAGGTCTCTATGATGAAGTATTGAAGTACCTGGATATTAAGAAATAACACTTATGGCTGTATTAATTCAGCGGGCCCAGTTCCTTTTGGAACAAGGCCGCTATCAGGATGCACTGACTACTTTGCGGCAACACCTGAGTACCAGCGCCCATGATACAGATGCCCTGTTTTTGCTGGCGGTTTGTTATATGGAGATGAATAACGAGGAGGAAGCTGCCGGGATTGTCAGCAATACCCTGAGTTTTGCACCGGACGACGACCGTTTTCTGTATTTGCAGGCCCGTTTGTTCCTCAATAAAAATCAGTTTAATGAGGCCATCAGGGCCATCGGCAATGCAGTAGCCATCAACCCTTACCGGGCTGATTATTTTGGCATGTGGAGCCAGATATTACTGTTTAAAAAAGATTACCAGGGTGCGTTGCAGAAAGCAGAAGAAGGATTGGCCATCAATCCGGAAGATGAATCCTGCCTGAACCTGCGGTCGCATGCCCTGTTTAACCTGGGCAAAAAAGAAGAAGCGTTTTCTGATCTGCATGAAGCACTGGAACATAACCCGGAGAATGCCTATACACACGCCAACCTCGGCTGGAAGTGGCTGGAAGCCGGCGATCATCGGAAGTCGCTGGAGCATTTCAGGGAATCCCTGAAACTGGATCCTACCCAGACCTGGGCAAAAAATGGGATGGTCCAGGCGATGAAGGCGCGGTATTGGTTATACCGGCAATTCCTGAACTATGCATTTTTTATGGGTCGTCAGAAAGCCGGTACACAATGGATTATTATCATTGGTATTTTCATCCTGACACAGATTGCCAGCAGGGTGTTTTTCCCGGTATACGTTTTACTGGCGTTACTGGCGGTTTCCACCTGGTTGATCGTACCGGTAAGTAATCTGTTTCTCCGGCTGAACCCTTACGGCAGATATGCGCTCACACCGGAACAAACCAACGTATCCAATTGGGTAGGTATCCTGTTGGGAACAGGATTGCTGGCGGCAATAGCCTATTGGGTAACCGCTATACCGGCTTTATTATCACTGGCTATAGGTGCAGGCGTATTGCTGCTGCCGGTATCCAGTATGTATGCGGCTAACGCTCCTAAGAGCCGCCGTATTTTCCGCTGGTATACCCTGGCACTGGCAGTATGTGGTTTGCTGGGAGTAGGATTCACCTTCATTACAGCTGATCCTTTTAATATATTCGTGACCGTTATGCTGATAGGGGTATTCCTGTATCAGTTCCTGGCGAATTATATTATCTCAAGAGAAGCATAATATACCAATATATAAATGTTACGCATGGGGTACCGCATCAGCGGTAATACCATGCGTAATTTTTTTATGTAGATCCGCTGAAATGCAGGTGTTGGAGCGTGCTGTCAGGTATAAGGGGGCAGATAGGAAAGCCATAAAACAATAAGGCATGCTATTCAGTAATAGCATGCCTTATTATTTATTTTTAATGCGGAATATTAAGCGTCGATCTTCGCATATTTTGCATGCGATTCGATGAAGGCTCTGCGTGGAGGTACTTCATCACCCATCAGCATACTGAATACGCGGTCAGCTTCTGCAGCGCTTTCAATTGTTACCTGTTTCAGGGTACGTTGTTCCGGATTCATGGTAGTATCCCACAGCTGCTCGGCGTTCATCTCTCCCAAACCTTTATAACGCTGTAGGGTTACGCTGTCTTCTCTGCCGGCGCCTGCCAGTTTAGAAGTAGCTGCTTTACGCTGCTCTTCCGTCCAGGCGTAGATCTGTTCTTTCCCTTTTTTCACGAGGTACAATGGCGGCTGGGCAATGTATACATAGCCTTGTTCTACCATCGCTTTCATATAACGGAAAATGAAAGTCAGAATCAGGGTGGCAATGTGGCTTCCATCCACATCGGCATCCGTCATGATGATCAGTTTATGATAACGCAGTTTGGAAAGGTTCAGTGCTTTGTCATCTTCTTCGGTACCAATGGTTACACCCAATGCGGTGAAGATATTTTTGATCTCATTGTCTTCGTAGATCTTGTGCTCCATGGCTTTCTCTACGTTCAGGATCTTACCACGCAGTGGCAGGATAGCCTGGAAGTTACGGTTACGGCCTTGTTTGGCAGTACCACCCGCCGAGTCACCTTCCACCAGGTACAGTTCACATTTGGTAGGATCGTTGTCGGAGCAATCGGCCAGCTTACCAGGTAAGCCACTACCGGTCATTACGCTTTTACGTTGTACCAGCTGACGGGCTTTCCGGGCGGCTTCCCGCGCCTGGGCTGCCAGCACTACTTTATTGATAACGGTTTTAGCTTCACGTGGATTTTCTTCCAGGAAGGCATCCAGTACAGCAGCTACAGAGCTGTCTACCACACCCATTACATCGGAGTTACCGAGTTTGGTTTTGGTCTGCCCTTCAAATTGCGGCTCCGGTACCTTTACGCTGATAATAGCGCTCAGACCTTCGCGGAAGTCATCTCCGGTAACTTCTACCTTCGATTTCTCGAACATTTTATTTTTATCACCATAGGATTTGAACACACGGGTAATCGCACGGCGGAAACCTGCCACGTGGGTACCTCCTTCAATGGTGTTGATATTATTAACGTAGGAGAAGATGTTTTCACTGAAAGCATCATTATATACCAGTGCTACTTCCACAGCCACATTAGAAGCCGCATCGTGCGTTTCTACGTAGATAGGAGCCGGCAGCAGCGGGTTACGGCGACCGTTTTTATCCAGCATCTGGATGAATTCACGGATACCGCCTTCACTGTAAAACGTTTCGCTGAAGATGTTGCCTTCTTCATCCTTTTCACGTTCGTCGGTGAGGGTGATTTTGATTTTACGGTTCAGGTAAGACAACTCACGCAGACGGCCAGCCAGGATTTCACGGTTGTAGGTGGTTTCCTTGAAGATTTCACCATCGGGTTTGAAATGAACGGTGGTACCGGTAATATCGCTCACGCCTGTTTCCCGTACCGGGTATTGTGGAGCACCCCGCTGGTATTCCTGTTCAAACAGTTTGCCATCCCGTTCTACCGTTACGTACAGTCTTTCACTCAGTGCGTTTACGCAACTCACACCTACCCCGTGCAAACCACCGGATACTTTATAGGTGTTTTTATCGAATTTACCACCGGCATGGAGTACAGTCATTACCACCTCCAGTGCAGAACGTCCTTCTTTCGGGATGATTCCGGTAGGGATACCACGACCGTCATCCTTTACCCGGATGGAATTATCTGTGAGAATGGTAACATCTATGTTCTTGCAATAACCAGCCAGGGCCTCATCGATAGAGTTATCCACTACCTCATAAACGAGGTGGTGAAGGCCTTTAATGCCGATATCGCCGATATACATAGCCGGACGCTTACGTACAGCTTCCAGACCTTCCAATATCTGAATACTCCCCGCATCATATCCGTTGCTGGGGCTAGGTGCTTGCACTAATTCTTCGCTCATATGTTGGTGTAAAATCTATTAGAAATAAAATCGGTAGACAATCATGCAAAAATACGAAAAATAAGCCTTATTCCCACAAAAGAACCCCTGTTTTTAAGTAGGGAGGATGTGGTTTTTTTTAGCTACAGTTTGCCGGCTCCGGCAATTTCCTTTACCCCGGTAAATAAAGTTTTCCACACCAGGTTGAAAAAAGACTTCCGGATATCCCGGGTATAGGTCACATTCGCTACCCGTACCTGCTCCCCTTCCAAAGGATTACTGGCTTTGATAACCAATGTATTAGCTACCAGACTGACCAGTCCTTTCCGCTGAAATCCGCGGTGTTCCCGGTCTTGTTTTAAGATGGCTATTTTCAGGTGCTGGTACAGCAGCTGCACTTTTGCGGCAGCTTTGTACTCATCTCCTTTAATATGGAACTTTAATTCCTGGAGATCACAGGAGCGGATTTCAACTTTGGCCAGCGGCTGCGTGGCTACGTTGAGATCTTTCCCGTTCATATTATTCAGTTGCCCGGAAACCGAGAAACGGCCTGAGGGGTCATGCAGGAGGAAGTCAAAGCGGGCCTTCAGTTTACCGCTTTGCATAAAAATGGCATCTACATCCGCCACCAGGTGGTTGTTTTTGGCGACCATGGTATCTATATTGGTAATATTCCGGAGGGTGCCGTGGATATGGCCAAATTGTACCAGTCCTGTTTGCTGCGACTCCGGATTCAGCTCGGTATACCGGATATCAATGTTGTTGCCGGTAAGCGTATCAATATAAAGGGGTAATGATAACCTGGCCAGCTGCTGCTGGGGAAATTGTCCCAGTTTATTGCCCGGCGGCAGCGGCAGCATCCGGTTCCGGTAGATATTTATTTTGCCACTCTGTATGTTTACATGCTGCGCCCATATCTGTTGTTCCTGTAACAGCAGCCGGGGATGCAGGGCGCCCACGCGGATGTTGTTCAGCACTACTTCAAAACGATCAGTCTGTACACCGGTTTTTTGCTGAAAGGCCACTTTGTCGTAGCGGGGAGCTACTTCAAACTGATCGATATGTAGGTCGCTTTGGGCGGCATTGTAGTTGATACCGCGTACATGCAACCAGTAAAGGCTGTCGGCGGTTCTGCCGGAGTAGTCCTTCATGCCTATTTCGTAATTCCGGGCATATAAAAAGCGGGTAGGATCATCCAGCGACAGGGAATCTATCAGAAAATCGTTTACCCGTACCCGTAAGTGATGAAACTGATGCATCACCCGGGAGGAATCTTTTCGGGTAAACCGGTATTTGAAATCTGTGCTGTCCAGTATCAGTTTTCCGATAAGGATGGATTTCATTTTGGAAGAGATATGCTGATAGGCGGTTTGCGGCTGGCTGGTATCGCGGGTGCGGGCATCCTGCTCCATCATGATACGGGCGCCGCTTACTTTAAGGAAACCAGCATGCAGCTCTTTTTGAATGAAATAGCGCCAGGGTTTGAAATATTTCAGTTCCAGCCGGGCAATGGCAATCCGGTAGGTGGCTTCGGGCGCCTGGCGTTTGTTGAGCAGCTGCTGGTACTTTACCGTGTCCATCTCCATATCCAGACTGTCGATGGTAACACTGCCGGAGAATACGTCCAGGCGGGCCTCCCGGAAATGCAGCGTATAAAGACTATCTGAAAGATCTGCTACATAGCCGGGGAGTTCCTGCCGGAGCAGGGTGTTCCAGTGCCGGTTCAGGTACCAGCCGGTACATAGCAGTATAAGGGCGGCAATACCTATTATAGTAAGGACGATTTTAAAGAATTTGCGGGGATTAAACAGCTTTTTCTCCATCAGGAAGGCATATACGAAATCCGTACCAACATAACTGCAGATATAAGTAAGGGAAAGTTCTTATGTTAGGAGTACTTTGTAAGTGTATTGTCAAAACCAGTTTCATTTAATTTCGAATCACTAAATTTGTGAGGTTTTTAACATTAGATAAGTGAAATAACACCAGATAAAGTGAAAGAAATCCAGGAAATATTGTCTTTAGCCATTCCGCAGCCTGCGATGAGCGACCAGTTAAGCCTGGCGGAACAGGATAGTGTGTCAGTACCAGATTGCCTTGACTTTACACTGCAGCGTTTTACTTATGATAAGCCGTTGCCGGTAGAAGATGTGGCTATGGTCATTTATCAGCCAGCCCGGAGAGGGCAAACGGCTGCTATTGAGCTCCGCTATTGTGTTGCCGGTAGTAAATATTGTAAAAATCCGGACTGTACAGATCAGCTGTGTTCAGAAGGTAATAAAGAGGCCTGCAGAGACAAAGTACCGTCTGTAGATCTGATTACTGTTAGATTCCAGCCTGCATTTATTCAGTCACTCCATAAAGGAACTTCTTCTTTCTCCTTATTTGAGAATCAATCCCGCAAGCCTTTTGTGAAAACCATCCAACCCTGCACAAAATCTAAATCTGTGCTGGAAACGATGGTGCATCATGATTATGAAGGCATGCTGAAAAATATATTCCTGCAAAGCCGCGCATTGGACCTGCTCCTGTACAGCTCCGACCAGTTTATGCAAAATGATACGGACGAACGCTATGGCTGCCGCTTCCTGACACATATGGAAGATCGCAGTAAAATAGAAAAAGCCCGCAGTATTTTGCTGGAACAGCTGGATGCGCCTATTACCATCCGCGATCTGGCACGCCGTGTAGCCATGAACGAATGTTACCTGAAAAAAGGCTTTAAGGCGATGTACGGCACTACCATCTACGATTACTTCCAGAAAGAAAGAATGGAGAAAGCGAAAGGCTTGCTGTATGAAAAGGGCATGTCTGTTTCTGAAGTAGCTATGCTGATGGGATATTCCTGCATTTCACACTTCTCTACTGCTTTTAAGAAGCATACCGGGCTTAAGCCGTGTGAATTGTTACTGCGCTGATTTAACTACATTTATTTAAATAGAAAAAACAGGCATATCCAGGCGATATGCCTGTTTTTTTTGTCTGCCATTATGGTGCTACACGCAACTTTGACAGCAGTGCAGCGCAATCCTGTCTGCCTGAAAATGAACCAGATTGTTATTCAGGTCAATGGCGGGCATGTTGGTTGGAGAGATGGCGATAGCAATCAATAACAGGCATTTTCGGGCAATTATTTATCCGGCTGATGTAAATGTAGGGCACATGTCGATTTGGCTTTTTATGGCGTCTTATTTTATTTTTTACAGGGAGATATATGGATGGGATCAACCACTTACCACCACTTTGGATAGGGTAAGGTATCTGACAGGTAGAATCCTGCTGCGCGGGCATAACGGTTGTTATGATAACACCTGTTTTTCAGCAGGTTATAATGTTCTGAATGATATGGGCGGATCGTCGCAGGATTTTTACAGGAAGCATGGAGGATGATTATAGCGGAAATTCCCCAAAGCGTGCTGATGGGTGTATTATTCCACACCTTTGTTTGCATACAGTGTTTTTTGATGAAACCCTTTGTGGATAGGTATTTGGGGGAGATAGATTTGAGGTGTTTTAAGTAGACTGCGGGCTATTTTCCTTTTTCGATCATTTCTTTTCCCGATTTCGTAAGCCCAAGAAAAAAGATAGGCGTTTCTTTGTAACACGATGAGCAGATATCTATCCGCACTTCCTATAAGCTTCCTTATCAGATTTGACCATGGGAAAGAAGCTTAGCTGGCAAAAAAAGTAAGTAAAGCCATAAATCATACTTGCATACTAATCAAACACCATTGAATTAAAAGTGCAATATTTGCCAGATGAGCTTTCTAACCTAATTTATAAAGTCGTCCGCCTTTTGGCGGACGACTTTTTTTATGGCAAGTTGTAAATGAAGTATTGGATAACCGGTAAGGGGAACGGCAGTAACAGGCAAAGAAAAACCCCGCCCAAAAGAGCAGGGTCTGTCCTATTTATCCCTATACCTATGAAATACTAATTTGTGTTATTCAGTAATTGTGCCAGCTTCGTTCAACAACACTGCCTTTTCTGCACCATTATCCTGAATATTGATTTTGTAGTAAGCGGCTACATCTGCTCTTTCAATTTTCCAGCCATCTTTTATGGTAGCTGCCGGGTATTTAGTTTTCAGTGTTCCAGCCACTGATTCCGGCAAAGTCTGAGCATCGTAGGCACTTCTTGTTGCAACCCAGTTGCCACTTTCATCATACTCTGCTAATGTCTTGATATTTTCTTTCTGGAAACTTACAGTCCAATGTCCTGCGCTTGTCTTTGTCCACTTCTCGTTTGTAACATCAGTAAAACGTTGTTCAAAAGTACTCTTCACTGCTGCGGGGGCTTGTACCTTCGCTGCAACGATCTTTGTTTTTTTAACTGATTTTTTTTGCTGTGCAAAAGTTATGCCGGAAGTAAATAGAACCGCGCAAAATATTAACGTCAACTTTTTCATATTCGATATGGTTTATCCGTTGGGTTAAAATACTAGGTTTTTCTAATCCTCCTGGCAATTAAACTAAAACAATGCCAAAAACGTAAAATAAATACTCTTTATTGTAAATTACTAAAAAATCTACAATAAAAATTCAAAAAGCCCCATTTTTAATTAAGTTGGCCCTTTTGGTGCCAGCCTATTTTATTAACTTCGCACAATTTTAATCAATTATTGTCTAAATAACATCAAAGGGCGGGGAATTGTTTTATGTCCAGCAAATATCAGGAATATAACCAACTGAATTTACCTCAGATAGAGAAAGATATACTGCAACAATGGGAGCAGCACCAGGCTTTTCAGAAGAGCGTGGAAGTGCGCGAAGGCGCCACTCCTTTTGTGTTTTATGAAGGACCTCCAAGCGCCAATGGGTTACCGGGTATTCACCACGTTATTTCACGTACGTTAAAAGATCTGGTATGCCGGTATAAAACCATGCGCGGCTTCCAGGTAAAACGGAAAGGCGGATGGGATACACATGGCTTGCCAGTAGAGTTGGGTGTGGAAAAAACACTGGGCATTACTAAGAAAGACATTGGTACTAAAATATCTATTGCGGATTACAACGATACCTGCCGGAAGGAAGTATTAAAATACAAAGACAAATGGGATGAGCTGACCCTTAAAATGGGCTATTGGGTAGATTTGAAGAACCCATACATCACATTTGAAAACGATTATATCGAAACGTTATGGTGGGCCCTGCAAACCCTTTACAAAAAAGGCCTGCTTTATAAAAGCGTAAGTATACAACCCTACTCCCCTGCTGCCGGAACCGGCTTAAGCTCTGCGGAGCTGAACCAGCCAGGTACCTATAAAAATGTGAAAGACACTACCGTAGTGGCTATGTTCAAAGCCCTGCAGTCTGATAAATCTGCTTTCCTTTTTGATGCAGCGGGTACAGATGAGGTGTTTTTCCTGGCCTGGACCACTACCCCGTGGACACTGCCTTCCAACCTCGGTCTGACAGTAGGCGCTAATATCGAATATGTACTGGTAGATACCTTTAACCAATATACCCACCTGCCTGTCAAAGTGGTGATGGCAAAGGTGCTGCTGCATAAATATTTTAAAGCAGAAGGTGAAAATGCTGACTTCTCTGCCTATAAAGAAGGAGACAAGATCATTCCATGGAAAGTTCTGACCAGCTTTAAAGGCAGCCAGCTGGAGAATATCCGCTATGAACAATTACTGCCTTTTGCACAGCCGGAAGAAGGGGATCCGTTCAGAGTGATCCTGGGTGACTTTGTGACTACAGAAGATGGTACCGGTATCGTACACACGGCTCCTGCTTTTGGTGCGGACGATAATAAGGTCGGAAAAAAATACGGCATAGGTATCCTGACCCTGGTAGACCGGGAAGGGAAATTCACAGATAATGCAGGCGAATTTGCCGGCAGATTTGTGAAGAACTACAAAGATGATCCGGAATACAAGGACGTGGATGTGGATATTGCGGTGAAACTGAAAAAAGAAAACCGTGCCTTCAAAGTAGAGAAATACGAACATACCTACCCGCACTGCTGGCGTACTGATAAGCCGGTATTGTACTATCCGCTGGATGCCTGGTTTATTAAGACCACAGCCATGAAAGACCGGATGGTGGAACTGAATAAAACCATCAACTGGAAACCTGCCTTTACCGGAACCGGTCGTTTTGGTAACTGGCTGGAAAACATGGTAGACTGGAATCTCAGCCGCAGCCGCTATTGGGGTACACCTTTGCCAATATGGCGTACGGAAGATGGCAGCGAAGAGAAATGTATCGGTGGTATTGAAGAATTGAATGCAGAGATCCGCAAAGCCAGTGAAATACTGGGTGGCGATGTAAATAAATCTTACCTCCATGAAGGTATCCTGGATCTGCATAAACCTTATGTAGATGATATCATCCTGGTGAGTGATTCCGGTAAACCGATGCGTCGTGAGCCGGATCTGGTGGATGTTTGGTTCGACAGCGGCGCCATGCCCTATGCACAATGGCACTATCCGTTCGAAAACCGGGAAATGATTGAAAAAGGAGAAGCATTCCCGGCCGATTTCATCGCGGAAGGAGTAGACCAGACCCGTGGATGGTTTTATACCTTGCACGTACTGGGTGTAATGCTGTTTGATAAGGTGGCTTATAAAACTGTAGTATCCAATGGCTTAGTGTTGGATAGCAATGGTAATAAAATGAGTAAGCGCCTCGGAAATGTGGTGAATCCGTTTGAAACCATTGAGAAATTCGGAGCGGATGCTACCCGTTGGTACCTGATCACCAACGCCTCTCCATGGGACAGCCTGAAATTTGATATCAAAGGTATCGGGGAAGCGCAGCGAAAACTGTTTGGTACCCTGTACAATACCTATAACTTCTTTGCGATGTATGCCAACCTGGACAATTTCACGTTCCGGGAAGCCTACATTCCGCTGGAAGAACGCCCGGAAATAGACCGCTGGATTATTTCCGTACTGAATACCTTAGTGAAGGATGTAACTGCCAGTTTTGATGACTATGAGCCTACTCAGGCAGGTAGAGCCATCGAACGATTTGTAGACGAACACCTCAGTAACTGGTATGTACGTTTATGCCGGCGTCGTTTCTGGAAAGGAGAATATGAACATGATAAGATTAGTGCTTATCAGACTTTATACGAGTGCCTGGAAAAAGTGATTCAACTGATGGCGCCGGTATCTCCTTTCTTTACTGACTGGTTATTCAATAACCTGAACAAAGTGAGCGGTCGCAACCAGGCAGCCTCTATTCACCATACAGATTTCCCGGTGGTAAATGAACAGGCTGTTGATCCGGACCTGGAAGAAAGAATGCAGCTGGCACAGGACATCTCTTCTCTGGTATTATCCCTGCGTAAAAAGGTGAATATCAAGGTACGCCAGCCACTGCAGAAGATCCTCATTCCGGTCGCTTCTGCTCATTTACAGGAGCAATTGGAAAAGGTAGCTGACCTGATAAAAAGTGAGGTCAATGTGAAAGGGATTGATTATCTTACGGAAACGGAGGGTTTTATCAAGAAAAAAATTAAACCTAACTTTAAATCGCTCGGAAGCAAAATGGGCGCGAAAATGAAAGCAGTGGCCTCCGCTATCAGTGAATTTACTGCTGCAGATATTGCTTCCATTGAGCGTGACGGCCAAATCAACCTGGTTGTGGATGGAGAACAGTTGCAAATTCATCTTTCAGATGTAGAGATCATTTCCGAAGATATTCCCGGATGGACTGTTGCTAATAAAGGCGCCTTAACAGTAGCGCTTGATATTACCATTACGGATCAGTTACAGGATGAAGGAAATGCCAGAGAGCTGGTGAACCGGATTCAAAAAATCCGTAAGGATAGCGATTTTGCATTAACAGACAGAATCAGTGTGGTGGTAGAGACGGTAGACTCCCTGAGGTCGGCGATTATTAACTATAATGACTATATTTGCACGGAAATTTTGGCTGATAGCCTGGAATTAGTGGAACAATTACAAAATGGTACAGAAATAGAGGTGAATGACCTTAAATTTAATGTATTAGTTAACAAAAAAAGCTGATTCCCCATGGCAACAAAAAAGAAGGTTGCTAGTAAATCGACCCAAAAGGTAGCTCAGGCAAAAAAAACTGTGGCGAAAAAGGCTTCGGCTGTCAGAAAGGTGGCTACAAAACCCGCCCCTGCCAGGAAAGCCGAACCCACACCTAAAAAAGCAGCTGCGAAAAAAGCAGCCGCTAAGGTGGTAAAGCCAGCAGCCTCCAAAGCCGTGGTAGTGAAAACTCCTGCTAAAAAAGCGGCCCCCGCTCCCAAAGCAGTAGAGAAAAAAGCTTCAGTTGTTCAAAAAAGTAAAACATCACCCGTCAAGAACATTGCTGTACCTGCAAAATCGACCGTAAAAAAAGAGCCTGCTGGAAAGCAGCAAGTGGTTACGAATAGTGTTGCCGCTGAAAAAGAGAAACCATTAATTTCTAAGTCAGAAGAAAAAGAACTTAAAACGATGGCAGTAAAGAAAGCAGATACTAAGGATCAAGTTGCTAAGGAGAAAGAATCCGCTAAAAAAGCAGCCGAGAAGCCTGTTGTAAAGCCTGAAAAATCAGTAAAAGCAGCGGATAAGTCCGAGAAAACTGAAAAAGCTGAAAAATCCGAGAAAACTGAGAAGAAAGGTGCTAAAGGTTCATTGGTAACTTACCAGCCTGAATTCACCAAGTCCGTGCTGGATCAGCCTGAACCCTCCAGCGGGCCTGTATACAGATATAGTGATGCTGATTTACAGGAGTTCCGGGAACTGATTCAGAAAAAACTGGAATCAGCGAAAAAAGAACTCATTTATCTGCAGGGGCTTATTACCCGTAAAGATGAAGCAGGTACCGATGATACAGAGAATAAATATATGAGCATGGAAGATGGCAGTGGCTCCCAGGAAAGAGAGCAACTCAATCAGATGGCCAGCCGTCAGATCCAGTTCATAGACCATCTGGAAAAAGCCATGATGCGTATTGAAAACAAGACTTATGGTATTTGCCGCGTTACTGGTAAACTCATAGATAAAGCACGACTCAGAGCAGTTCCGCATGCTACATTAAGCATTGAAGCGAAACTGGCGAAAAGTAAATAGTGCCCCTATCAGATAAAAGAAAACGGCGTGAAAGCAATTGCTTTCACGCCGTTTTCTTTTATCTGATATTTTTAGCAGGAAGCGGTATGTTTTTTCCTGATCTGTTTAATCGCCAGGTATAATAACCCGGCGCCTGCCAGTCCTACCAGACTGCCTACACCAATATTTCTCGCCTGCTTCTTCGTGATAACCGGTAATTTAATACCAAATTTTGCAGGACTTGCCTGTGCAATGTCCAATAAAGGTGCGAGCGATAAACCACTGATGATTTTGTCGGCAACCTTTTCTACATGAGCACGCTGATACTGTGGACAAAAAGCCACACCTATACCCGCTTCGATCAGTAGCCTGCCGTCCTGTTTACCATCTCCCACATAAATAATATTCTGTGTATTCATTTTATACTCTCTGGAAATATAGGGAAGCAAATGACTCTTGCAGTACTGCCCTTCTTTCAGGAAATACTCACCAATGGTAAGTTCGCCGGTGGCTACACTGTTGACCAGATGTAGTTTATTGGCAAAAACAAAATCCATCCCGAGCTTATTTTTTATATGACGGGCCACCATCCCAAATCCATCGGTAACCAGGCCACACGCATAACCTCTTTTCTTCAGCTCCCGTACCACTTCCCGGATGTCGGGTACCAGTGGAATAGCATCTGCTACTTCCAGTAACTCTGCGATATTGCGTCCTTCAAACAACGCGGCAATGCGGGTGTTCAGCGTTACCGGATCCGTATGTGCGCCGAGAATGCGGTGTAGTTCCTCTTCCTTATCGAAGGCAATGGCGGCGCATTCCAGGTAAGGTTGTGTAAATACGGCGTGATCAAGATTGAAGATCACCATCTTCTGCAGCTTATCTATGGATTCCAGAATGGAATACTCCATTTGTTCCCGGATAAGATTGATGTTACCCAGTGTTTCCAGATTTTCCTGCGGTATATTCTCTGCTTTTTTAAGGATGGTGCGGGATACTTCCCGCGACATTTTACTCAGCTGCTCCCATGTTTGCATGGCATTTTCCACCTTGCCGATATTGGCTTCTGTGATGCGTGCACCCAGGTGATGCATATCAATGAGGAGCCCGATATCCACACCATAATCGTTTTCAAACTGCACGGATGCCAGCATGGATTTACGTGCTGCAATCATGCCGCTGAGTGGCTGCTGGAAATGAGCGAGATCCGGATAGAGGATACTCAGCAGCGGCTTGGCCACTAATTGCGTGACCCTGCCTGCCTGCCTTTCAAAGTAGGATTTGACAAAGTCGGCTTCGTCATTTTCAATAGGACCAGTTAAGAGGTCTACAATATTATCAGGATAAGTGAGTATATCACCATCAACATAAGCAATAATATCATGTTTGGCGGCCATCATGCCTTCCCGCATGGAGATTCCCTTGCCGCGCTGGCTACTGGTAATAACCCGCACATTTTCTTTCATCGCTTCTTCCACCGTATTGTCGGTAGAGTTGTCATCCACTACAATGATCTCAATCTTGCGCGCGGTTTTTTTCACGGTTTTTATAACCTGGCGTATGGTCGCGCCTTCATTTAATACAGGAATTACGATAGAAATCATAGGAGTTCGCTATGTTAAAAGGTTAAAAATAAATTGTTGCAAAGAGCTGGTTGGCATATTATCCTGGCGCTTTGAAACAAAAACCGTACCTGATGAAACCAGCAACAGGTCTTAACCAAAATGCGCAGTGCGGCAGATTTTCGTGGATAGGACCGCTATTATCTGTCGCACCTGACTACTATTATTCGTTTATTCTTTACCGTTAGTCTACTTGAATTCCTGCATTTCTACCAGTTTGTGATAGATGCCTTTCTGCGCCAGTAAAAGCTCATGGGTCCCCCGTTCTTTTATTTCGCCCTGGTCCATCACAATAATTTCGCTGGCATGTTGTATGGTGCTGAGACGATGTGCAATGACAATGGTGGTGCGGTTTTGCATCAGTTTGTCCAGCGCACCCTGTACCAACTTTTCTGATTCAGTATCCAGTGCGGAGGTGGCTTCATCCAATATCAGGATCGGTGGATTTTTGAAAATCGCCCGTGCAATCGTGAGGCGCTGACGCTGGCCACCACTGAGTTTCATGCCTCTGTCTCCTATCGGCGTGTCGTAACCGTTTTCCAGTTGTGTGATGAATTCATGTGCATTCGCGATCCTGGCGGCCTGTATCACCGCTTCCCGATCAGCTTCCGGATGCCCGAAGGCAATATTGTTAAACACAGTATCATTAAACAGAATGGCTTCCTGCGATACAATTCCGATCAGATTGCGGAGATGTGTTGTTTTGATATCGCGTATATCGGTACCGTCTATACGAATATGGCCTTCATTGACATCGTAGAAACGTGGCAGCAGATCCGCAATCGTGGATTTACCGGCCCCGCTGCGGCCTACCAGTGCTACCATGCGTCCTTTTCCAATAGTCAGGTCAATATGTTTCAGTACATATTGCTGTTCATATTTGAAGGATACATTTTCATATTGTATACTGGTGTTGAATGCTTCTAATGCTTGTGCACCGGGCTTTTCAGGAATAGTTTCCTGTGTATCCAGGATGGTGAAAATACGTTCGCTGGCAACAATACCTCTTTGCATGGTGGTAATAGCCGTAGAAATATTTTTAGCCGGTTGCATGATCTGTGAGTAAAATACAAGATAAGTCATGAAGGTGGCGCCGGTCAGCAGATCGCTGCCATTTAATACCAACGTACCTCCATAAATTACCAGCACTACTACTACAATTACACCCAATATTTCTGATGTCGGAGAAGCCAGCTCCCGCTGGTTAAACATGGATTTACTCACAGTTACAAAACGATGATTTACTTCTCCGAATTTTTTCTGCATAAATTTCTCGGCGGTAAACGACTGTATAATCCTTATCCCGCCTAATGTTTCTTCCGTTACATTCAGGATTTTACCCAGCAGCTCCTGGCTGTACCATCCTTTTTGTTTTAGTTTTTTGGAGATATAAGAGATGATAATACCGGATACCGGAAAGAAGACGATAGTGAATAAGGTGAGTTTTACAGACAGGTAAAACAGGGCCGCAAAATAACCGATGATAATAAAAGGATCGCGCAGGAGGATCTGCATAGAGTTGACTACTGAACCTTCTATTTCCTGTACGTCGTTGGTCATGGTGGAAAGGAGGTCGCCCTTCTGCCGCTGACTGTAAAAGGAGAGCGACTGTTGCGTGAATTTTTCATACAGGGAGGTGCGCAGTCTGGACAGCATAGTCATTTTGAGTCGCACAATCACCCGGGTGCTCATATACCGGCCCAGATTGGCAATGGTGATACAAACGCCAATAACGGCGCAGACAAAGTATAAAGCGCTTTGTTTGGTGCCGGTGGTTTGAATAAAGTGGTAGAAATAATAATTGAACAGGTCTACAAAGTAGGTGATGGTAAAGGAAAAGGTAGGATGCACCAGCATTTTAGGTACATCTTCCACCTGGTTAAAGATCACGTTGAGCAAGGGGATCAACATGGCAAAATTGACCATGCCAAACACAATACCTATGACCGTGTAGATAACATATTCCGGAATATAATGATGTAAAGGAGCAGCATATCTGAGTAATCGCCTGAATGTTTTCATGCTGAGAGCTTTAAGTAGCTGGCAAAAATAGCATAATTACAGCAGGGAGTATCAATTCCCCGGATTCTTTCCGGGAAAAGGTTAATTTCGCATCTGATAGGGCAACCGGAGGCACTGGCCTGTTTGGTGCTATGCGGCAAATATGTTATTATCGTGTATAGGCCGCTTTACTAATGATTAAAATTGAATGAGATGCAGGAATCTAAAAGGCAAAAGCAAATAGCACAACTGGTGCAGGAAGAATTGAGCAGTGTTTTTCAGCGGATGGGATACAATGTGATCGAGGGTGGAATGATATCCATAGCGGCTGTAAAAATGACGCCGGATCTGCTGGAAGCTAAGGTGTACCTGAGCATGTTTAAGATTGCCTCTCCCAATGAGATGCTGGAACGTATCAAGGAAAGAATGGGTGAAATTAAGAAAGCACTGGGGTTACGTGTGGGAAAGCAGTTACGCCGTATGCCTGAACTGAGCTTTTTCCTGGATGATACACTGGATTATGTGTTTAAGATGGAAGAGCTGTTTAAAAAAATTAAGGAAGATGATGAAAATATAAAAGGTAACAACAATAATAAATAGGTTCCTTTTTTCAGATTACACACTACGCATTGTGTAGCAGGTTTCAGCGGATTTAGTTCGCATAGGCTGCTATCCGATGCGTAATTTGTAAGCTGCCACCCGTAATGTTTAATCTCCCGTTTTATGATCTGGCAATTTGCTTCCCGGTACTTCAGGGCAAAAAAATCTACCAACGCCATTAATATTATTGCGTGGGTAAGTGTAGTAGCCATTGCGGTAGGAACAGGGGCGCTGATTGTGATTCTGAGTGTATTTAATGGTTTTGAAGGACTGGTAAAATCCCTGTATTCTTCTTTTTATCCGGCTATTAAAGTGGCTCCCGCCACGGGTAAGACCATCCTGCTGACGCCCGCACAGCTGGCGCAGATAGCGGAGGTTCCCGGTGTAATACATTATTCCCAGGTGGTGGAAGAGAAAGCCGTACTTCGCTACGGTGACGAACCTACGATTGCCGTCTTAAAAGGGGTAGATAGTCATTATAATGAAGTGACCGATGTGAAAAACAAGGTTGTCAGGGGGCGTTTTGATATCGGAGATACTACCACTTACCGTGCAGTACTGGGTTTGGAGCTGGAGGGGGCATTGGGAGTGGACGTGGTACATGGTATTGCGCCGGTGACGGTATATGTGCCCCGCCGGAAAGTGAATGCTTTTGTGACACCGGAAGATGCCCTGAACAATGGAGTGCTTTATCCGGCAGGTACTTTTGCCATTCAGCAGGAGTTTAACAGTAAATACGTCATCACCCATATTGATTTCCTGCGTAACCTGCTGGATTTACGGAAAGATGAGATGTCGGCCCTGGAAATAGCGGTGCGCCCGGGTACGGATGAAGCAACACTCCGCCAACGTCTGCAACGTTTACTGGGAGCTGGTTATAAGGTACAAACCCGATATGAGCAAAACCAGTCGCTGTATGCAATTATGCAAACGGAGAAATGGGCCGTATATGTGATCCTTAGTTTTATTATGGTCATTGCGGCTTTTAACATGATAGGTTCGCTGTACATGCTGGTGATAGAGAAGCAGAAAGATATTACCATTCTGAAAGCCATGGGGGCACGTAAGTCACTGATTATGCGTATTTTCCTGGCCGAAGGACTGATTATTGCCGGGATTGGCGCGTTACTGGGATTTGCGATAGGTACCGGTTTCTGTTTATTACAGCAACATTTTGGTATTATTAAACTGGAGGGTACTTCTTTTCTCGTAGAGGCGTATCCGGTAAGTATGCAGCCGGGAGATTTTGTGCTGGTATTTATTACTATTATTATAATAGGCCTGGCAGCCAGTTGGTATCCGGCCAGAAGGGCTGCTGTAGAAGAGATCGCCCTGAAGGCTACATGATAAATAAAAGCTTTTTAAAAAAAATACGCATACCTGACCAGGTATGCGTATTTTTTTTAAAAAGCTTCGGATATATTAATAATCTCCCAGTGTTTCTGGTAACTGTGCCAGTGCTTTGGCCAGTTGTTCGTCGCTAGGAGCAATACCATGCCATTCGTGGTGGCCTTCCATGAAGTCAACCCCCTGGCCCATTACGGTTTTCATGATAATGGCAATGGGTTTACCCTTACCTGTCAGGCTTTTCGCTTTTTCGAGGGTAGCTACTACATCATCCATATCGTTGCCGTTCATGTGGATTACATGCCAGCCGAATACTTCAAATTTTGCCGCTACATCGCCTAAACCAGCTACGTCATCGGTAGTACCATCTATCTGCTGGCCATTGAGATCGATGGTAGCGATGAGGTTATCTACTTTATGATGTGGGGCGAACATGATAGCTTCCCAGTTTTGTCCTTCTTCCAGTTCTCCATCTCCATGTAAGCTATATACCAGTTTGGTATCGTTGTTCAGTTTTTTGGCCAGTGCAGCACCAATGGCTACGCTCAGACCCTGTCCCAGGGAGCCGGAAGCTACCCGAACACCTGGCAGGTGTTCATGTGTAGTCGGGTGGCCCTGTAAGCGGGAGTTGAGCTTACGGAAAGTGCTCAGTTCCTGTACCGGGAAGTAACCGGAACGAGCCAGTGCGCTATAAAAAACAGGTGATATATGGCCGTTGGACAAGAAAAAGAGGTCCTGGTTTTTACCGTCCATATCAAAAGGGCTGGGCTGATGATCCAGTACTTTAAAATACAGGGCAGTAAAGAAGTCTGCGCAACCTAAAGAACCTCCGGGGTGCCCGCTTTGAACACCATGTACCATCCGTACGATGTCTCTTCTGATTTGAGTAGCAATATCTTTGAGCTGTGGCATGATAGTTGTTGTTTTTGTGCCGCAAAACTAACAATAGAAACGTAGATTTTGTGGCTTTGAAAGTTTTTTTTGCGAGCTCAAATTATCGAAAAATCCTTAGTTTTTTAACGTTTCTAATCATATTTCATTGGAATTTATATCTTTGCAAAATAAGCCCCACAAATGGAGAATGTATTAATTGCTACCGTCCTAAGCTTTGTTGTGACCTATTTTTCCATTCCAATACTGATCAAAGTGGCGGAATTAAAACATTTGTACGACGAACCGGACGAAAGAAAAACACACAAACAGCTAATACCAACACTGGGAGGAATCGGTTTCTTCTCAGGCTTTATTATTGCTGCTGCCATTTGCGTTCCGGCAACAGCCAACTCGCCTTTTCAATACATGATGGCTGCCTTTTTTATCATTTTCATGGTGGGGATGAAGGATGATATCGTAGGGCTGTCACCGTTAAAGAAACTGATTGGGCAATTAGCTGCATCTTTTGCTGTTATCTATCTGGGGAACCTGCAGATTAACAGCATGTATGGCTTTATGGGGATTTATTCACTGCCGCCAAATATCAGCCTGATGCTGACTTACTTCACTTTTATTGTAGTGATCAATGCATTCAACCTGATAGATGGCGTAGATGGCCATGCGGGCAGTATTGGTTTACTGGTAAGTGCCGTATTGGGCGCCTATTTCCTGCATGTGGGTGAAATCACCTATGCTGTTATCGGATTTGCCCTGGCCGGAGGATTGGCCAGCTTCCTGATTTATAACATCTCCCCTGCCCGCATATTCATGGGTGATACGGGATCCTTACTGATAGGATTGGTCAATGCCGTACTGGTATTGAAGTTCATTGATGTAGCAGGTAACCCTGCCGGTAAAATGCCTGTTGGCGCCACTCCGGCAGTAGCTTTTGCTATCCTGATCGTACCTTTATTTGATACCCTCCGGGTATTTGCGGTACGTATGCTGCAGGGAAAGTCACCTTTTTCTGCAGACAGAAACCACATCCATCACTATTTCCTGGATCTTAAACTGAATCATAAACAAACTACGCTGGTATCTGTTGCCATTAACGCGGCTTATATCCTGGGAGCATTTATGCTGCAGGGAATGGGTGCTACCTGGTTATTGATGCTGGTGGTTGGTTCTGCCACTTTCTTTACCGGCATGTTATACCTGGCCCGTAAGAAAAAACTGGCTGTCCTTACCCCGGTTGTTGCACCGGTTGTACAGCCGGCAGTAGTAGCTACCACCGAAACTGCCAAAATTTTGCGTGTTACAACAGAAGGTGTTTTACAGGATAAGTAATTTCCACTCAAAATCCACCCTACCTGTTTGCTGTTACCTGTGATTCTCCTGCCATTATTGGTATGGTTACTTTGATGATTAAAAGAAAACATGTAGGTTTGCACGCACTTAACTATTTATGTTATGCAAGATGATCTAACGCTTATCCTGGATGATGCATCAGATACGATGCAAAAAGCTATCGGGCACCTGGAACTGGAATTGACCAGGGTGAGAGCTGGTAAAGCCAATCCGCAAATACTTGATGGTATTACTGTTGACTATTACGGTGCACCTACACCACTGAGCCAGGTAGCTAACGTGAGCATTGCAGATGCACGTACGCTGACTATACAACCCTGGGAAAAAAATATGCTGCAGCCTATCGAAAGGGCTATCATTGCAGCAAACATTGGTATCAACCCACAGAACGATGGTGTTATCATCCGCTTATTCCTCCCGCCGCTGACAGAAGAAAGAAGGAAGGAATATGTGAAAAAGGTGAACAACGAAGGCGAACAGGCGAAAGTAGCCATCCGGAATATCCGTCGGGATGCACTGGAAGGTATCAAGAAATTGCAGAAAGACGGATTGAGTGAAGATACTGCAAAGGATGCAGAAGCAGATATCCAGCAATTGACCGATAAATACATCGTACTGGTAGATAAACACTGCGTGACGAAAGAAAAAGAAATTATGGCCATCTAACAGCCGTAGCAAATAACTATCGAAGCGAAACAGGTAGCGGAGCATTCTCCCTCCCTGTTTCGCTTCGGTGTTTTATGCATTCTTTGCCTTATTCACCAGGTATACCCCCAGCAGAATAATACCCATGCATAATATCTGTACCCAGGTAATAGATTCTTTAGCCAGTAAGCCCCAGCCAATCGCCACTACCGGTAACGCATATGTGACCATAGAAGCAAACATGGAACCTGCTTTTTTAATCAGCAGATAAAACAATACTGCCGCTACACCAGTACCCATTACTCCCAGTACAATACCGGCAGAAAAAGCGCGCCACGGCGCGTGGTCTGTAAAGAACTGCGGAAAGAAATGACTGTACCACAGAATCGGGAAGGTGAACAATGCACAGAAAAACATGGCAATAGAACCCAGTTGCAAAGAACCAAAACCTTTCAGGTAATGATGCACCAGGCTGATGTTGATGCCGTAACAGGCGGTAGCCGCTACTACCAGCAAGCCATAGTACCAGTGTGCATTGGTATTGATGCCTTTGGACGCAAATAAAAATACCACGCCCAATAAGCCTACAAATACGCCGAATAACTGTGCTTTCTTAATAGGAACTTTAAAGAAGACCAGGCCGGAAAGCAGCGCCATCAAAGGTGTGAGGGCATTTAAAATACCCGCCAGTGAACTGTCAATTTCAGTTTCTGCCAGGCAAAACAGGAAGGCAGGAATGCCATTACCCAGTATACCAGACAGGATGATCACCGGAATCTTATTGATGGGTGTTTGCCGCAGGGCTTTAAATAAAAAAGGTGATAATGCCAGTCCTGCTGCAACAAGTCGTAAACTGGCTACCTGGTAAGCGGTGAAGGATTCCAATCCTATTTTCATGAGAATAAACGAACTGCCCCAGGTAAGCGACAGTAACAGGAAAATTCCCCAATGGGCAAAACGTTGGTTCAAAGTGGCATTTTTTATGATTACAAAGGTGCAGATATAACTGTACTTCAGCAAAATATATCCGGAGTTATAAAACAGTTATGAGTTGATTTTGTTAAATTCATTAATAAGAATGCAAATCCATGAGTAAAATTAAGTTGTCAGCCATTAGCACAACAGCTCCCAAAAAACTGGAAAAAGAGAAAGTCAAGGCATTAACCCGCGATATCCTGACAGAGCTGGATGAATTACAAAACCTGTTGTATGCCGAACATAAGCATAGCGTTTTATTGGTAGTACAAGGGATGGACGCCAGCGGCAAAGATGGCGTGATAAAAAATGTAACCGGTACTTTGAACCCGCAGGGATGTACCGTACATTCATTCAAAGCGCCCACACAGGAAGAGTCGGATCATGATTTTTTATGGCGTGTACACATGCATGCACCGGCAAAAGGAATGATCCAGGTATTTAACCGTTCGCACTATGAAGATATTTTGATACAGCGGGTACATAAGTGGATTGATGATAAGGTAGCTTCCCGGCGGATGCAGGCCATCAATGATTTTGAAAAACTACTGGTGCAGCATAATAACACACATATCATCAAATGTTATCTGCACGTATCCCAGGAAGCGCAACAGCAGCGGTTGACAGAGCGTACAGAAGATCCCCGTAAGATGTGGAAATACAATGAAAATGACCTGATAGAAGCAAAGTTATGGGATCAGTATATGGATGCCTATGAAGATGCATTCCGCTATTGTAACGATGTGCCCTGGCTGATTGTACCGGCAGATAATAACTGGTATAAAGAATACGTAGTGGCGTTAACGTTAAGGGATACACTAAAATCATTGAAGATGAAATATCCCCGCTTGAAGAAATAATACACTAGTAATGAAGTAGTTCGGTGATTATATACTAATTTCGTTCACATTCTTTTAACAAATAAAACCTTGCATTATGTCGTTTTTCAAAGAGTTTAAAGAGTTTGCCATGAAAGGCAATGTAATGGACCTGGCAGTGGGTGTGATCATTGGTGGTGCATTTGGAAAGATCGTTACATCACTGGTAGATAATATCCTGATGCCGCTGATCGGAGTTGTTACCAATGGCCAAAACTTTAATGATTCCTTTGTGTTGCTGAATACTTCCAAAGGAGAGCATTTTGCTTCCCTGGCGGCTGCAAAGGCGGCGGGTGCACCGGTTTTTGCCTATGGTGCTTTTATCCAAAGCATCATAGATTTCATCATTATTGCTTTCTGTATTTTCCTGCTGGTGAAGTTTATGAATAAGATCAACAAGAAAGCAGATCCTGCAGCTGCAGAGCCTACTGCGCAGGAAAAACTCCTGATGGAAATCCGTGACGCTATCAAATCAAAATAATCTCTCTTTATAAATGCCCCTGCTCAGATCTCTTCCACAAGAAGGGATCTGAGTGTTGTATATTCTAATCCTTAAAAAAACAAATTGATGAAAAAATTTACTTTATCCATTGCATGCTGTCTGTTTTGCTTTGTAGCAGCACATGCGCAAAATGATTGGATGAAGACCTCCCGTGATGAAGCGGCCAAGAAGTTTAAGAAAGATGCGAATGACACCATTCCCAAACTATGGCGGAAAGGGCTTAATCTGAATGTAAATATCAACCAGGGCTCTTTGAGCAACTGGGCTGCGGGTGGCGACAACTTCTCCTTTTCACTCGGATCCAATGTATTTGCCTGGGCTTACTACAAAAAAGGCCGGCACTCCTGGGATAACGTGGCCGACCTGGCATATGGCTACATTAATACGACCAGTCTGGGAGGCCGTAAAAGTGACGACCGGATAGATCTTACCACCAAATATGGATATGAAATCGGCAAATACTGGTATTTAAGCGGTTTGGTGAACCTGCGTACCCAGTTTACAGACGGTTTCCTGTATCCTGCTGATACTACCCCGCAGCTGGCATCCCGTTTCTTTGCGCCGGGCTATGTTTTGCTGTCTCCGGGTTTTGATTATAAACCAGCCCCCAGCTTTTCTTTGTTTATGTCTCCGATCACAGCGCGTTTTGTATTTGTAATGGACGATTTCCTGTCCAAACAAGGCGCCTATGGTGTGGAGCCCGGTAAACGTATGAAATACGAAATGGGTGCTTATGTATCTGCTAATTATGTGAAAACATTCGCAAAAAATATGACCTACAAAGGCCGGCTGGACCTTTTTTCAGATTACAGGCATAATCCACAGAATATAGATGTATTCTTTACCAATGCCCTGGAACTCAAGGTAAATAAATGGATCTCTGCCCTGCTAACTGTAGATATGATCTATGATGATGATGTAAAAGTGTTTGAAAATAAAGAAACTGGCATCTTAGGCCCTCGTTTACAGGTGAAACAGGTGATCGGAGTTGGTTTTGCGGCGAAGTTCTGATTAGCCGGAATTTTGTTATTTTTGATAGCTGGTGCTGCTGCCCGATGCAGCAGCACCGTACCGGGAATTTTAAAAAATACAAAGTGAGCGAGCAAGCACCTGTTTATAAAATCAAGTTACCGCAGTTTGAAGGCCCGTTCGACCTGTTGCTGTTCTTTATAGAACGCGATGAGTTGGATATTTATAACATTCCCATTAATACCATCACGCAGGAATTCCTGGACTATATACATCATATAGAAACGCTGAATATAGAACTGGCCAGTGAATTCATTCTCTTTGTATCTACCCTGATGCGGATCAAGGCTAAAATGCTGCTGCCCCGTAAGGAACTGGATGAACAAGGGAATGAAATAGACCCGCGGATGGAGCTGATCGACAAAATCCTGGAATATAAACGCTATAAGCTGGCAGCCGCAGAACTGGCCGAAATGGAGGCCGACCGCATGCTCCAGATCAAGAGAGGAAATATTGCCAAAGAACTGGCGGAAATAGGCGAAGCAACCAGTGAAGGTACAGAGGTGCAGACGCTTACGCTCTTCAAGCTGGCGAAGACCTTCGAGAAGGTGATTCAACGGATGAAAGAGCGGGATAATAAACCCCAGCACGTGGTGTATAAATATGATTACACCATGGAAGGCTCCAGGATGTACATGGAAGAACTGGCGAGGGCGGAAAGAACCCTGGCATTTGAAAAAATATTCGATCACTGTAAAGACCGGGTACATGCTATTTTCCTGTTCCTCAGTATGCTGGAACTGGTACAGATGAAACACCTGGGTATTATGGTGGGAGAAGGCAGAAACAATTTTATCATTGAATACATTGATCCTTCTGAGAGGGAGGAAGAACCCGCAGGAACTTTAATAGATGGCTGAGAAACGTGAAAATATAGGCATTGTTTCCTTACCGGAATATGCCCATGCAGACCCCACTTTTATTGTGTCGGGGCTTTGTGAGCTGGGAAATGGTTTTTTCAACCACATTGGTGTACCCCATCGCCACGATTTTTATACTATTTACTGGATCAAACAGGGAGAGCTGTTGTTAACCATCGACACCACTACCCACGAGGTGAAGAAGAATACGCTTTTCTTTGTGGCGCCCGGTCAGGTGCATAACATTCAGACATCGGAGAAAGTAGAAGGCTATATGATTGCTTTCCAGGATGCCTTTATGTGTCTGAAAGATCAGACCCAGGTATCTGGTATCAATTCCGGTTTATTCTTTAATAGTCAGTTCAGCAGTGTGATCGCTGTGGATGTGGAACAGGAACGCGATTTTGAATCAGTCGTACACCTGATGATGAAGGAACTGACCATGCGGGAACCGGAATACGAAATGGCTTTGCATGGACTGCTGCGCTACTTCCTGGTGCTGGCCTCCCGCGTGAAAGGACAAAAGGTAGGCATCTCCCCGGAGCATCATGCCATGCACAATAGTTCTGTTTTCCTGAAATTTAAAAACCTGATAGAAGAAAAATACCACGAATTAAAAACCGTATCCGATTACGCGGCATTATTACATATAAAGCCCGTATTGCTCAATGAAATCAGTAAGCAGTTGTCTGGTATTACAGCCGGTGAACATATCCGTAATCGCGTTATCCTGGAAGCGCAGCGGTATTTATATAATACGGACCTCACAGCCAAAGAGATCGCCTACCGTTTAGGTTTTGATGACCCCCACTATTTTAGCCGCTTTTTCAAGAAGTATACGAATCAAAGTCCTTCCGAATTTAAGGAAGCCTCCCGCCCAGTGAGCCACCAGGCTTAATTTGACCGGTTTTTGAAAAAAGTCCATCACTAGCGGTGATTTATCCATTCCTGATAGATGTTATAACAAGTAGTTTTGTGTTGTCTTAGGAGGCAAAAAATTATGAACACAAAACATGTCAGTCAGATCTTAATAGCACCCGCCCCGCATATGGTAGGCGATGGATTCAGGGTACAGAGCGTATTACCCGGTGGTACCCGCTCTCAGAATAACCTGATCAGTCCTTTTATTCTCATGGATTATGGCGCTCCTGCCTACTTCCCCCCTACCAATAAGCCACGTGGCGTGGATCAACACCCGCATAAAGGGTTTGAAACCGTAACCGTGGTATATCAGGGAGAACTGGAACACCGTGATTCTACCGGCAGCTATGGTAAACTGGCGCCCGGTGATGTACAATGGATGACTGCCGGTGCAGGTATTGTGCATGAAGAGAAACATGAAACTGCATTCAGCAAACGGGGTGGTAAAGTAGAGATGGCGCAGCTTTGGGTAAATCTTCCGAAAGCATATAAAAATACAACACCCGGATATCAGAACCTGACTAAAGCAGAGATACCTGTAGTACAGGTAACTGCAGAAAGTTACGTAAGAGTGATTGCGGGGGCGTTTAATGATATAAAAGGCGCTGCTACTACCTTTTCACCGGTGCATGTATTGGATGTGCATCTGAAAAAAGGCGATCAGATCACAGTGGCGTATCCGGAAAATTATAATACCGCAGCAGTTGTATTAAACGGAGAAGCAGATTTTAATGGTAACACGGCCAAAGGTGTAGAAACCGTCTTGTTTGAAAAGAAAGGTACGGACATTACTATTACTGCGGTGGAAGATGCTACTATACTGGTGTTGAGCGGAGAACCCATCGACGAACCCATCTTCGCCTACGGTCCGTTTGTGATGAACAGCGCGGAAGAAATTGAAGCGGCTATTCATGATTACAATGCCGGTAAAATGGGCTTTTTATCATAATAAATTATCATTGACTAACTACTAAAACTAATATATATGTCAATCTGGAAAATAGATCCTTCACATAGCGACGTACAATTTAAAGTAAAGCACCTGATGATTACCACGGTAACCGGTCAGTTTGCGAGCTTCGATGGAACCATGGAAACCACTGGTACTGATTTTAGTGATGCTACCGTTTCCTTTGAAGCAGATATCAACAGCATCACCACGCAAAATGCGCAGCGTGATCAGCATTTGCTGACAGGAGATTTCTTTGAAGCAGAGAAATACCCTAAACTGACATTCGTATCTAAAGAAATAAAGAAAGTAGATAGCGAAAACTACAAACTGGTAGGTGATTTAACCATCCGCGATAATACCCGCACCGTAGAACTGGCCGTTGAATTTGGCGGTGAAGTAGTAGACCCATGGGGCCAAACGAAAGCAGGATTTGAGCTGAGCGGTAAAATCAACCGGAAAGATTTTGGTCTTACTTTTAACGCCACTACAGAAACCGGCGGTATTCTGCTGAGTGATGACGTGAAACTGCTGGCGAGCGTACAAATGATTAAACAATAATAAATATAAAAGGGCGGACAATATACCAATGGTGATTGTCCGCCTGCTGTTTTAATAACTGAAATTTTAAATTACTGATTCAATGGATATTCTGGAAAAACTCGAATGGCGTTATGCTGTTAAGAAATTTGATTCAACGAAGAAACTGAGTGCAGCGCAACTGGACCGCGTTATAGCGGCAACAAGACTGTCTGCTTCTTCCTATGGTTTGCAACCCTATAAAATACTGGTTATCGAAAATCCTGCTGTACGTGAACAACTGAAAGCAGCTTCCTGGGGCCAGCCGCAGATTACAGATGCTTCACAGCTGATCGTATTTGCCCGTTATAATGACCTGAATGAGTCTCACGTAGATGACTACACGAATAATATTGCTGCTACCCGTAACATCAATCCGGAAGACCTGGCAGGATTTGCCGGTATGATGAAAGGCACGGTAAATAACCTGGATGAGCAGGGAAAAGCTACCTGGACAGCCAAACAGGCTTACATCGCCCTGGGTACACTGCTCACTGCAGCGGCAGCAGAAGGTATTGATGCTTGTCCGATGGAAGGTTTCAATGCAGCACAATATGATGAGATCCTGGGACTGAAAGAGAAAGGCCTGGCTACTGCTGTTATTGCTGCCATTGGTTTCAGAGCAGCAGATGATGAAATGCAACACGCTAAAAAAGTACGTAAGCCGATAGCAGAACTGGTAGAAGTAATCTAACAGCAAGGAAAGTAATAGTACGGATTGGAATTAAACGATACGCATCGTATGGCTGGTATAAGCAGATAAATACTGTTTTTACCGGTTATACGATGCGTAATTCTTAATGTCTAATTCGTAATTCTTTTGTAATTTGGAGCTCCACTCAAAGTGTTCATCTCGAAAAAAGTAAAAAATTATAAGCATGAAAAGATTTGCAACTGCCAATTGGCAAGGTACAGGTAAAGAAGGTAAAGGCGCTGTAAGCTCTCAATCCACCGTACTGAACAATACCCAGTATTCTTACCTGAGCCGTTTTGAGGATGGTGTAGGTACTAACCCAGAAGAGCTGATTGCTGCTGCCCATGCCGGCTGCTTTACCATGAAACTGAGCTTCGTAATTTCCGGTGCCGGTCTTACCCCAGGTAATATCGATACCAAATGCACCATTACTCTGGAAAATGGCGCTATTACAGAAAGCCACCTGGAAGTAAAAGCCAGCGTACCCGGACTGGATGCTGCGAAATTCGCTGAATTCGCTGCCGACGCAAAAGCCAATTGCCCTATCAGCAAACTGCTGAACACTAACATCACTATGGTGGCGGAGTTGGTATAAGTTGCTGAAAAAATTACATTACACAAGGGCTTCCTGCAAAGGAAGCCCTTGGTGTTTCTGCCACTTTTTGTCCACGTTTTTCAACAGATCATCCATTCCTTACCACTGTGTTTATACCGAAATTTGTAAGTAAATAATAAGGAGATTGAATTATGGAAAAGATAATACATCGGGCAGATACCAGAGGGTATGCAAATCATGGTTGGCTGAAAAGCTTTCATACTTTCAGTTTTGCTAATTACTATGAGCCGGAGAGAATTCATTTTGGCGCATTGCGTGTATTGAATGATGACTTTATTAAAGGAGGAATGGGATTTGGTGCGCATCCGCACGATAATATGGAAATAGTAACCATCATGCTGGATGGCAGTATGGCGCACCAGGATAATGCCGGCCACCAGAAAGTAATACAGCAGCATGATGTACAGATTATGAGCGCAGGTACAGGCATTGTACATTCGGAATTCAATGCTTCCAAAACGGAAGATGCCAACCTGTTACAGATATGGGTATTCCCCAATGAACGGAACGTAACTCCGCGGTATGATCAACAGACATTTGATCCTGCATTGCGTGAAAATGCGCTACAGGTAGTTGTTTCACCAGAGAGAACCGAAGGGAAATTATGGTTGCATCAGAACGCCTGGTTTTCATTAGGGAAATTTGATGCAGGAAAAAATTTTGAATTGAATGCTAAAGCAAACGGTGTAGGTAGTTACCTGTTTTTAATCAGCGGAGAAATAAATATAGCAGGCGATACCTTGCAGAGCCGCGATGCTATTGGGTTATCTGATTATGATAAAGTTAATATAGAAGTGGTCAAACCGGCAGAGTTTTTGTTAATAGATGTTCCAATGCTGAACTAATCACACTTCAATTATAATATATATTAACCCATTTTATTTAAAGAGATCAGCCGTAAAAAGTTGATCTCTTTTTTATTTCACAACGGCATAAAATCGTTTTAAACATGCAATCATTTTTAGAACAAAAGTATTGGGGCAACACTGTGCAGGACTATGGTATCGCGTTGGGTATTTTTATAGTGGCTGTTTTGCTGATCCTTGTTTTTAAAAGAATACTGTTAATACGGTTAAAAAAATGGGCGGCGAAAACAACCAGCAGGATTGATGATTTCCTGATCAGAGGAATAGAACGTTCCCTCGTACCCTTATTATATGTAGGCGCTTTTTATATTGCGATACAGCAACTAACACTGATACCTGTACTGGCGAAGTGGGTGCATATATTTTTGTCTGTCTGTTTAACCCTGTTTGCTGTAAGAGTAGTCACTGCTTTGTTGCAGTTTCTTTTTGTAAGTTATTTATCCGGACAGGAAAGAGGCGAAGAGAAAACAAAACAGGTAAAAGGGATTATGATACTGGTATCTGCCTTTATCTGGATTATTGGTTTGTTATTCCTGCTCGATAACTGGGGTGTGAACGTAACAACATTTGTAGCGGGATTAGGGATTGGTGGTATTGCCATCGCCCTGGCTGCGCAAACCATACTGGGCGACCTTTTCAGCTATTTCGTTATCTTCTTTGACCGACCCTTTGAAATAGGTGATTTTATTGTAGTGCAGGATAAAAGCGGAACTGTGGAGTATATTGGCATTAAAACAACCCGTTTGCGTAGTATCAGTGGTGAACAGCTGGTATTTTCCAATACAGATCTGACCAACTCCAGGGTACATAACTATAAAAGGATGGAGAAACGCCGGATTGTTTTTAAATTTGGTGTTACCTTTAACACACCGAAAGATAAACTGGCACTGATTCCGGAACTGGTAAAAAAAATTATTACGGATTTACCGGATGTGGCTTTTGACCGGTCCCATTTGCTGAACTTTGGCGATTCAAGTCTGGTATATGAGAATGTATACAATGTACTGGGAGGCGATTATAACCTGTATATGGACCGGCAACAGGCGATTAACCTGCAACTCTTTGCCGCATTTGCAAAAGAAGGGATTTCATTTGCCTTTCCTACAACAACGGTTTATCTTAACAATAACACAACAACTGAAAAAATATAATGTTACTGGCAACTGACCTGGATGGTACTTTTTTAGGAGGTACCGACAACGATAAACAAACACTATACACTTTATTGCAGCAACGTACAGATATTAAACTTGTATTTGTAACGGGAAGGGGTATACGAAGTGTACTTTCCTTACTGGAAGATGCGGCATTGCCAAGACCGGAATATATTATCTGTGATGTAGGCGCTACCGTCACACACCTCCCTACCCTGACTGCTGTAGAACCTTTGCAGTCCGGTATTGCACAGCGCTGGCCGGGCGATCAGGTTCGTGAAGCCCTGAAAGAGGTAAAGGGATTGCTGCACCAGGATGCGATACAACAATATCGTTGTTCCTACTACTACAACGAGGCTACAGATATTGAAAGCGCCCGTACGGTCGCTGATGCATGGCAATGCGACCTGGTATTGTCTGCCGGTAAATACCTGGACGTATTGCCGAAAGGAGTAAACAAAGGATATACCCTGCAACAGTTGCTGGAGGTGCTCGCCCAACCGCATCAGCAGGTACTGGTGGCAGGCGATTCCATGAATGATTATACGATGTATGAGAAGGGTTATAGCGGTGTGGTGGTCGGAGAAGCAGAAGCTGAACTGGTAAAACAGACTGCCACGATGCCGCATGTATTGCAGGCGCAGCGGGCAGGAGCCGGTGGTATTCTGGAGGCCATGGCATTTTTTCCGGCCTTCGGAAATTACCTCGAAAAAAATAAATCGCATTAAAAAAGGTCGTACCTTAGAATCAGGTCTATGCTAGGATAGTAAATGGATATTGACATAGCGTTTGGTATGATGAAACACTTATTAATCATCATTTAAATTGATAAATCAATACACCATGCAAATGACAACTCAACCTGAAGATCTGCACCAGCAGATCAATACCTGGAAAAGTAACGTGAACGATGTAAGAGATGAAGTGAAAATGATGCGCGACAGACTGGAACAAATTGCACTCAGTGATGCCCCCAGAGAAGTCATGACCAGAGTCGAACATTTTGAGAACCGTTTTCTCCGCCAACGGGAAGTAGCCGACGAAATATTCCACGACATCAAACAATGCGCTAAAAAAGTCACCGCCACGCCCGTATTGGTTATTCATGACGATCGCCCGGTAGATGACTACGATACCATGCAAAACCGCATGGAAATCTTCCAGAAATTATACGAAGAACTGAAAAGTGATTTCAATCATTTTATCACCAGAGAAGCATAACCGTATTAGCGGATATCTTTGACGGTATGTTCTATTTTATGAATGATTTCATCCAGCTGTTGGGTGGATTCATGTAGCCATTCCATCAGGCGTGCGTTCAGATGGATGTCCTGATTGCTTTTGTCAAACAGACCGGCGATGCTTAAAATAGATACGACCGGCCGGCGTATTTCGTGTGAATTGATCCAGGCAATCTCCCGCAGCCGTTGATGCTGGTCTTCCAGCTGGCGGGCCTGGTTTACATGTTTGTCTATATCCTGCATGATACCAATCATCCGCAATGGTTGCGGGTGGGTGCCTTCATTTTCATAGATGATAAAGGCCCTGTCTGTAACATATTTGTAGTTGCCGCCGGCACAAAGGAAACGGTATTCTTCCGACCAGTACTGCCCGTTGTTGCTGATACATTCATGAAGTGAACAACATACCCGCGCCCGGTCGGACGGATGAAGGTTGTCTTCCCACCATTGCACCGCATCGGTACCAGCATCCGCTACATGGGCAAACAGGCTGGATAAGCCATGATTCCAGGTAACCTGGCCGGTGAGAAAGTTTTTATCATAGATGGCATCGTCTATTACCTGCGAAAGCAACTCGTAACGCATGCCCAGCTCTCTGGCTTCCCGGCTGGTTCGTATCTGAGCGTCTACATCTCTGGCCATAATAAAACGGGCCTTTTTGCCATAATACGTGGTGGAATGAGCATATATCTCTACAAAAAAATCGGTCTTATCTTTCTTCCGGTGTTTCCAGATGCCCCGGTAAGCCTTACCATTGCACCGTTCGGTGATGTTTTCCATGAGATAAGGCACTTCTGCCGATTCGCGTATGTCCTTCAACGTTAGCTGCCTGAATTCATTTTTTGTATAACCGTATTTGTCAACAGCCGCCTGATTGACACTGAGGAAACGTAATGTTTCCTTATCGTAAATCCACATGGGAACAGGATGATCGTTGAATATTTTTTCGGTGTGTATAGCCTGTTGGTGATGACGTAAGAGTAACCATAGCAGCAAGAGGAAAACGGCGACCAATACCAGCTGGTTGATGACAGGCAGGAGCCAATTGCCGCTAGCTGCACTATGTATGATGAACAGACCGTTGAAGACAATCGCAACAAACAATAAACATAAACAAGCAATCTTGATGGGGGCGCGCTGCATTACCTGAATTTCATGAGAAATTAAGGAAAATACAGGTAATGGGAAAATAATATCAGAGGAATATGATTGATAAGAATATTTACATTATTATAATCATTTATAGCTCTATTGTGACTTCATCGCTCACGGGGTAGCCTACGCAGGTGAGGATGAGGCCTTCTGCCAGTTCCCGGTCTGTTAATACCTCATTGACGGGCATCCAGATTTTGCCGCTGGTACATTGGGCCGTACAGGAGCCGCATACGCCACCCTTACAGCTGTAAGGCAGCAATACATCGTGTTCCAGGGCATAGCTCAGAATAGACTGGTTACCGGGCACCTGGAGGCGTATTTCTTCCTGGCGGTAACGAATCAGTACCTGTTTGATACTGGTATCCTGTGGCAGGGTTGTTTTGGCGATCTTTACTTCCGTGTTTACCACAAAGTTTTCTTTGTGCAGCTGTTCGGCGGTGAAGCCCATAAAGGTCAGCGTGAGCAGGATCGTGCGCATGTAATCCGGCGGGCCGCAAAGGAAAAACTGCGCCGCAGCCTTGCTATGATGCAGGTGCTCATTGACCAGCATTTCCAGCAATATGTTGTTGAGGCGTCTGTATACATGGTGGCTATCCGGATCGTTGCTGAACAGGTAGATACAATGTAGCTGCGGATGGTTTTGCTGCAGGTGCTGCAGCTGTTGGTAAAAGATGGTGCGTTCCGGTGATGTGTTGCTGTAGATAAGCGTAACCCGGGCGCCAGGTTCCGTTTGCAGGATATGTTTCAGCAGGGAAAACACCGGGGTAATGCCACTGCCGGCAGCCAGTAGGAAAAGGTCGCGGGGGCCTTCGGAAGCTGCTTCAAAGACAAACCGGCCGGACGGTTCCAGCGAGGTGACGATATCGCCCTTTTGCCAGGTACGCAGGATGTGCCGGGAGATTTCTCCGTTTTCTTTTTCACGGATCGTAACAGACAGGTAGGGATCTACACCTGGGGTAGAACTGAAAGAATAGGACCGACGGTATTCTTTGCCATGCAGGTCAATAATAAACGTAAGAAATTGCCCTGCCAGATAGGTAACGGGCGTGCCGTCAACAGGTGCTAATCTGTAGGTACGGGTGCCGGGTGTTTCCGGAATAACGTCGGTGATCCGTAATGAAATGTACATAAAAAAGAAATTACGCATTCCGGCTGTAAGGAAGCAGAAATGCGTAATTAAACTAAGTGGTTACAGTAATATTATATCGTAACAGTAATCTTGTCTTTCAGCATTTCGCGGGTAGCGCGTGCAATACCGGCAGCATCGTAGCCACATTCCCGGTACAGTTCTTCCGGTTTACCGTGTTCTATGATGTGATCAGGAATACCCATGATTTTGATGGCTGCCTTGTATTGGTGGGCGGCCATAAATTCCAGGATAGCACTACCGAAACCTCCTACTACAGTGCCATCTTCCACGGTAATCACTTTATCAAATGACTGGAAGACTTCATGCAACAGGGCTTCATCGAGTGGTTTTACAAAACGCATATCGTAATGAGCGGGTTGCAGGCCATCGCTGATCAGTTCTTTGCAGGCTTCTGTCACAAAGTTACCGGTATGTCCGATGGAAAGAATCGCGATTTCTTTTCCGTCGCGGATCTTGCGACCGGTACCCGGCTTGATGGCGCGGAACGGCGTACGCCATTCCGGCATTACACCTTGTCCGCGTGGATAACGGATCACATAAGGTGACTGGTTATCCGGCAGCTGGGCGCTATACATCAGGTTACGCAGTTCTTCTTCGTTCATGGGAGCACTGATGATCACATTCGGAATGCTGCGCATGTAGGCGATATCGTAGGCGCCATGATGGGTTGGGCCGTCTTCTCCTACCAGTCCTGCCCTGTCGAGGCAGAAAATTACCGGCAGTTTTTGAATGGCTACATCATGTACTGCCTGGTCAAAAGCGCGTTGGAAGAAGGAAGAATAGATCGTACAGAACACCCGCATGCCCTGGGTAGCCATACCGGCAGACAGGGTTACCGCATGTTGTTCGCAGATACCTACATCGAATGCGCGTTGCGGCATTTTTTCCATCATAAATTTGAGGGAAGAGCCGGAAGGCATGGCAGGGGTAATACCGAGTATTTTATCGTTTTGTTCTGCCAGTTCAATGATGGTATGTCCGAATACATCCTGGTATTTGGGCGGCTGTGGTTTCTCCACTGCTTTTTTGAAGATTTCTCCTGTGATTTTATCGAACAGGCCTGGTGCGTGCCAGGTAGTCTGGTCTTTTTCAGCCAGTGCATATCCTTTCCCTTTGGTGGTAACGATGTGCAGCAGTTTCGGACCGGGAATATCTTTCAGGTCCTGCAGGGTATCGGTCAGTTTGGTGATGTTATGTCCATCTATCGGGCCAAAGTACCGTAATTGCAGGGATTCGAACAGGTTGCTGGATTTGGAAATCACGCCTTTGAGGCTGGCTTCCAGTTTGGAGGCCATGTCGCGGGTAAACCTTTTGCCTACCGGCAGTTTCCCGAGCATATGCCATACATCGTCCCTGAGCTTATTATAGGTCGGTGAGGTGGTGATGTCTGTCAGGTATTCCTTGAGTGCGCCTACGTTGGGGTCAATGGACATGCAGTTATCGTTGAGGATAATCAGCACGTTGGCATTGGCTACGCCGGCGTGGTTCAGGGCTTCAAATGCCATCCCTGCGGTCATGGCGCCATCTCCTATTACTGCAATATGTTGTTTGTCCAACTCTCCTTTGTAGTGAGAAGCCATGGCCATTCCCAGTGCAGCGGATATGGAGGTGGAAGAGTGTCCTACCCCAAAAGTATCATATTCGCTTTCGTCTCTTTTAGGAAAGCCGCTTAAGCCTTTGTATTTCCGGTTAGACGGAAAACTGTCCCGGCGACCGGTCAGTATTTTGTGGCCATAGGCCTGATGGCCTACATCCCATACCAGCTGGTCGTAAGGAGTATTAAAAACGTAATGGAGGGCCACCGACAGCTCCACTACCCCAAGGCTGGCCGCAAAATGGCCTCCATGCACACTTACTACATCAATGATGTATTGACGTAATTCTTCGCACACCTGGTGCAGTTGCTCTTTGCTCAATTTGCGCAAATCAGCAGGGTTGTCTATCTGGCTCAACAGTTGACCGGCAGTAATAGTCATAATATGGCTCAGGGTTTATATTTAAAGACAAAAATACATAAAAATATGCGGTAAACAGAGATCTGATCCGGGGAAAATCAGCTGTTATCCTGATTCACTGCCATTCAGCCGGAGGCATCACCATTTACCAATTATGATTCACCATTTATAACAATTAGGTTCCCATGGGGGGACTCATACGGTATTTTTGGAATATAGGGTAAGTTTATTAATTTGAATTGATGTTTAGACGAATATCCAAATATTGGTGGTGTCAGATGCTGGGTTGGACGGCTTATTTTGTGATAAATGTGTTTTTTACGTATACATTCAGCAATAAATTCCCCAATGCATTTCACTATGTGAGCATGCTGATTTTAATTGCCTTTGGTGTATTGTCCACGCACCTGTTCCGCAGCCTGATTAACCGGTTTAACTGGGTTAACAGCAGTGTTGAAAAGCAGGTATTGCTGTTTTTCACTATGATGGCGGGAACGGGAGTTGTATTGTACCTGGGGTATTATGCTGTGATCAAGGTATTGTTGCGGCGGGAGATCTCTCCTGTAGTATTGGGTATCCTGGGATCTTTTCTCATTACCACGCTTTGGTGGCTGATTTATTTTGCGTGGCACTATATAGAGCGGAACAGGTCCTCCCAGGTGAATCAGCTGAAGCTGGAAACAACGGTAAAGGAGCTGGAACTCAAAACCATTAAGGCTCAGATGAATCCGCACTTCATTTTTAATGCGCTGAACAGTATCCGGGCATTGGTAGATGAAAATCCACAGCGCGCACGAACCGCTATTACAGAGCTTTCCAACATACTACGCAGTTCCATGCAAACCGAAAAGTCAGAAACGGTCAGCCTGGAAAATGAATTAAATATTGTAAAGGATTATCTTGCATTGGAACACATCCGTTTTGAAGAGCGGCTGAGTGTTGTATATGAGATTGATCCGGATACATTGGAGTTGCAGGTTCCTCCCATGATGTTACAGACATTGGTGGAGAATGCGATTAAACACGGTATTTCCCGGGTAATACGGGGAGGTTCCGTGTATATAACTTCTTCGCTGATGGGAATGCAGCATGTAATTACCATTGAGAATACAGGACAACTGGTAGAAAATGATCTGAATAGTCATGGATTGGGACTACAAAGTACGCGTCAACGGTTAAGTCTCTTATTTGGCAACAAGGCCTCTTTTGAAATCCGGAATAAAGATGAGCAAACGGTAGTAGCAAAGGTTGTGATGCCGCTGCTTTGATCACGTGTTATAAAGTAAACCGCTGTAGCTGGGGGAAAAGCCGGCTACGGCAATTATTATTTGTTGATAAATTTAATCATCAACCAAACTTCAATTGCCAATGAAAAAAGCATTGATAATAGATGATGAACGCCTTGCCAGAAGTGAACTGAAAAAATTACTGGCAGATCACCCGGAGATAGTGGTGGTGGGAGAAGCAGTGAACGCGAAGGATGGTATAGAGAAGATTGAAACGTTACATCCTGATCTGTTGTTCCTGGACATTCAAATGCCGGATAAAACGGGCTTTGATCTCCTGGCTGAGCTGGAAAAAACGCCACAGGTCATCTTTACGACAGCATATGATGAATATGCATTAAAGGCATTTGAGTACAACGCGCTCGACTACCTGTTAAAACCGGTAGAACCTAAACGTCTGGCAGATGCCATTCATAAACTGCATCAGCAGGAAGAGAAGGACCGCCTGGCTGCTGCCGGTGGTATCCGGACACTGCTGTCGGAGAATGACCAGGTATTTGTAAAAGACGGGGACCGTTGCTGGTTCGTGAAGCTGCAGGAAATACGCCTGTTTGAGAGTGTAGGTAACTATGCCCGGGTGTATTTTGAAACCAACAAGCCTTTAATCCTGAAGTCGCTGAATGCTTTGGAAGAGCGGCTGGATGAGCGGGTGTTTTTCCGGGCAAACCGGAAACACATTGTGAACCTGCGGATGATCGAAAAGATCGACACCTACTTTAACGGCGGACTGCTGCTGGAGATGCGCGGAGGCGAAAAAATTGAAGTGAGCCGCCGGCAGGCAGTGAAGTTCAAAGAAATGATGAGCCTGTAACGGGCAAAAGCGGCATATCCTGCCGCGATTAGCAATTACGTATTTTCTGATAGATCCAAACAGCTACGCTGCATACCTGGCTACCAGAAAATGCGTAATTCTTAATATGATAATGTGTAATGCTTGTTAGTATCAGGCTTTTACAGGCACAGAGTGCACGGCGTCTGCCAGTTCCTTAATGAGGGAGAGGTCGTTTTCTATAGCGTTACCAACCACGATAATATCGGCTCCTGCCTTACAATTGAGGTATGCTTTTTCTGCATCACGAATACCACCACCCACGATAATAGGTACATCCACCTGACTGGCTACCCTGCTGATCATGGTTTCAGTGATCGGATTACGGGCGCCGCTGCCGGCATCCATATAAATCACCTTCATACCCAGCATTTCGCCTGCCATGGCAGTACACATAGCAATATCTGCTTTATCTGATGGAATAGGGGTAGCATTACTGATATAGGATACCGTAGTAGGTGCTCCTCCATCGATGACCATATAGCCGGTGGAAATTACTTCCAGCCCGCTTTTCTTTACAGCTGCAGCAGATACTACGTGCTGGCCGATCAATAATTCCGGATTTCGGCCCGAGATCATGGAAAGATAAAGTAAAGCATCAGCATATTTAGACACCTGAGAAGGGCTCCCGGGAAATAATACGACAGGTATATCACAACTGGCTTTCAGCTGTTGCACACATTCATCTAGATGATTGGTGATTACCAGGCTGCCTCCAAGGAAGATATAGTCGACTTTGGCGGCAGTGCATTTAGCCGCAAGCTCAATAATACCGGCAGGTGTTACCTTATCCGGATCTATTAAAACCGCGAATGCCTTTTCCTTCCTAGCCTTTCTGTCGATGAACGAAGTGTATATTTTATTGTACATCAATAGCGCATTGTTCCGGTTGTCGCAAATGTATAATTTTTTTGTTAATAACCCACAATGCTAAATAAATATGCATGCAAGACATTTTCTATTCATGAACTTCATGATACTTATTGTGTTATCAATAGCATATGTAGGTGAAAAAATGTTAACGACAAATTTTGAGCCGGATTTACAGATATCAGTTTTCGAGTATAACAAATGAGGTGGCAAACTGTTTGCCCAATTATCCACAAGCTGTGCAGAATAAATGACGGTAGCCCGGTATTTAAAAATTAATTTTAACATATCCCGCTTGAGCATTCATTTCTATCATTCTAAGAAAAATTTATGGGCATGAAAAAATCAGTGAATAATAACCGTGGCCTCGCATTCACCCGTTATTTTACCCGAGAAGGCATGAGTCCTTATGATCAGTTCGAGTATGATTTACGCTCCTCTGTTATCCGTAATCCAAACGGTGACATCGTTTTTGAAATGAACAATGTAGAAGTGCCGGTCGGGTGGTCGCAGATCGCTACGGATATCCTGGCACAGAAATACTTTCGTAAGGCAGGCGTGCCTCAGGAAGACGGCAGCCTGGGAAGGGAAACCTCCGTGAAACAGGTGGTACACCGTATGGCCAATTGCTGGCGTGCATGGGGAGAACGGTATGGCTATTTTGCCACACCGGAGGATGCCCGGATTTTTTATGAAGAGTTGTCGTACGCCATGTTGAATCAGGCTTGTGTACCGAATTCTCCGCAGTGGTTCAATACCGGCCTGTTTGAAAGCTATGGTATAAAAGGCAAGCCCCAGGGGCACTATTACGTAGAACAACATACCGGTCAGCTGGAAAAGTCTACTTCTGCCTACGAGCGGCCTCAACCACATGCCTGCTTTATCCTGAGCGTCAGTGACGATCTGGTAAATGAAGGCGGTATCATGGATCTGTGGGTGCGGGAAGCCCGCATCTTTAAATATGGATCAGGCGTAGGTACCAACTTTTCCGCCATCCGGGGTGAAGGTGAAAAACTAAGCGGGGGTGGTACCTCCAGCGGCCTGATGAGTTTCCTGAAAATAGGCGACCGGGCAGCCGGCGCTATTAAATCCGGGGGTACTACCCGTAGAGCTGCCAAAATGGTGTGCCTGGACCTGGATCATCCGGAAATCCTGGATTTCATTAACTGGAAAGTGGAGGAAGAGAAAAAAGTAGCTGCCCTGATTGCAGCCGGTTATGCCGCCGATTACGAAGGGGAAGCCTATAAAACTGTTTCCGGACAGAATTCCAACAACTCTGTACGTATTCCAAACAGCTTTTTTCGGGCACTGGAAACAAACAGCGACTGGGATCTGCAATCACGCACCCATGGCAAACCACTTAAAAGTGTACCGGCCAAAGAACTGTGGGACCAGATCAATTATGCTGCCTGGCGCTGTGCAGACCCGGGTACCCAATATGATACCACTATCAACGAATGGCATACCTGCCCGCAGGGAGGCCGTATCAATGCCTCCAATCCCTGCTCCGAATACATGTTTCTGGACAATACCGCCTGTAACCTGGCATCGGTGAACCTGCGGCGCTTTTTTGATACCAATACCAACCTGTTTGATGTAGGTGGTTTTGAATACACGGTACGGCTGTGGACGGTGGTGCTGGAATTGTCTGTACTGATGGCGCAGTTCCCCTCAAAGGAAGTAGCGCAGCTGAGTTATGAATACCGTACGCTGGGGCTGGGATATGCCAATCTGGGGTCTATGCTGATGGTAAGCGGGATTGCCTACGACAGCGACGAAGCGCGGGGCATTGCCGGCGCTATTACGGCTATTATGACTGGAGTAGCCTATAAAACATCGGCTGAAATAGCTGCCTTTGCAGGGCCTTTTCCCCGCTTTGAAGAAAACCGGACGGCCATGTTGCGGGTGATGCGGAATCACCGGGCTGCGGCCTATGATGCTGCTGATGCCTATGAAGGACTGGAGATACGGCCTCAGGGAATTGATGCGCGTTTTTGTGCCGATTACCTGCTAAAAGCGGCTACGAAAGCCTGGGATGAAGCTGTACAGTTAGGAGAGCAATTTGGTTATCGTAATGCGCAGGCTACCGTGATTGCGCCTACCGGTACCATCGGCCTGGTGATGGATTGTGATACGACTGGTGTAGAGCCGGATTTTGCCCTGGTGAAATTCAAGAAATTATCTGGTGGAGGATACTTTAAAATTATCAATCAGTCGATTCCTGCAGCATTACAAAACCTGGGATACCAGCCGCATGAAATAAAAGCTATCGTGGATTATGCAAAAGGTACCGGCAGTTTCGCCGGCGCGCCTTACATCAACTATCCATCGTTGAGTGAAAAAGGTTTTATCGGAGATGAATTAAAAAAGCTGGATACTGCTGTTGTTTCTTCTTTCGATATTTCTTTTGTGTTCAATGTATATACGTTGGGAGAAGAATGCTTGCAACGACTGGGTTTCACGCCGGAGCAATATTATAATCTGGAGTTTAGCCTGCTGCATGAACTGGGATTTTCAGATGATCAGATCAGTGCTGCCAATGATTATGTGTGTGGTACAATGACGGTGGAAGGTGCGCCCTATCTGAAAGATAGCCATCTGCCAGTATTTGATTGTGCGAATAAGTGTGGTAAAACCGGTGAAAGATATATACATCCGCATGGACATATCCGGATGATGGCAGCGGCACAACCTTTTATTTCCGGTGCAATTTCCAAAACGATTAATCTGCCGCATGAGGCTACGGTGGAAGATGTAGCAGATGCTTACCTGATGAGCTGGCAGCTGGGATTAAAGGCATGTGCTCTATATCGTGATGGTAGTAAATTAAGTCAGCCACTCAGTAATAAAAGCGATAAAAAGAAAAAGGTAGATACGGTTGTTACGGCGGTACCTTCTTTGGATTTGCAGCAACTGCCTACAGAGGAATTATTGGAAGAGATGAATAAGCGGATGGAAGCCAGTAAAGACACTACTTTAAAGCGTTTGTTATCGCGGATTGTGGAACGTAAATCGTTACCCTCCAAACGCGGCGGGTTTACACAGAAAGCGAAAGTAGGCGGCCAGGCTATATTTCTGCGTACCGGCGAATACAATGATGGTACACTCGGTGAAATATTTATTGATCTGGCGAAAGAAGGATCTACACTCCGAAGTCTGATGAACTGCTTTGCCATAGCGGTTTCTGTGGGATTACAATACGGCGTTCCGCTGGAAGAATTTGTAGACAAGTTTGTATTCACCCGTTTTGAGCCGGCAGGAATGGTAGATCATCCTAACATTAAATCAGCGACTTCTCTCATTGATTATATTTTCCGTGTGCTGGGTTACGAATACCTGGGACGTACAGATCTGGTGCATATACTGGATGCGCCTGAAAATACAGGTGATGAAGCAGATACAGATATCGCTGCAGCATCTTTATCACAGCTGCGTGTGAATGAGTATGAACCTGCTCCGCCCCGCACAGTCAAGGCGCAGCCGGTATCGGCGCAACAGGGAGAACAGAGCAGTACACAGGATTATATGCGAAGTATGCAGCGTGATGCGCCTGCGTGTAGTACATGCGGACACATTACTGTGCGTTCAGGGACTTGTTACAAATGTCTGAACTGCGGTACCAGCATGGGTTGTAGCTGATTGAATGTTGCAACTCTTGTTAATGATATGTTATTGTGCCTTTAAAATTTCAAAGAAAAATAACATGCCCTTACCTTTGTATTCAAATAGGGTTTTCATAGGATAGTAACAAATTGAGGGCGCTTTTCTAGGCGCCCTTTTCTTTTACAAAAAAGTGATCCCTTTCTCTTCTCTTTCGTGGTCGTTTTTCAGACCAAGATTACAAATCACTAATATTATAATTTGATATTCTTCTGTAAACAGGGGTTATATTTCATTTTCTTTATTTTAAGGCTTAAATATTTCATTTTTTCTAATATTTAAGAACAGATGCCTATCACCATATAATTTTATTATATTTGTTATTGTATTAATTTTTATTATGGTTACTGTCCTATGAAAAACCAAATATTCCTACACCGCATGAATCTTCATGCACTGTAAATGACTCTCGAAAGCAATGGTTCGCCCATTGCTTTTGTTTTTTTATGCGGGTTTATACGCATTTTTTCTGTGCTATCTGAAATCTCAAAATATAATTGTATTTTTAGACTCGAAAATTTTGCACCTTATGAAGAAGCTGTTGTTTTTGCTGCTGGTGATTGGAGCCTCAGCCGCATCAGCGAATGCCAACACTGGATTTGGTGGAGGAGAGCCTAACGGAGGAGATAAGAACGGTGATAACAACGATAACCGTAATGCCAAGAATAATAACAGTCCTAAGCCTGTACGGGTCGAAGAGTTTGTCTTATTATTTCCCCGGGTAGAAAGAACAGAGAAAGTGGATGAAGCAGAGTTGGAAAAAGCTATTGTGGATCTGTACAAATGGTATTTACAAAACGAAACTAAAATAAATAAAAACGACTTCCTGAAAGGAAGTGGTAAGGAGCTGGCTTTTCCTTTTAAGGTAGATCCTAAAACCTTGCAGCAATATTTTCTTTTCATCAAGAAAAACTTTCCTGGCTTTAGCGAGGAAGATCTCACTACCATCAAACGTAACAGGAAGAAGGATGCACCTGTAACGATCCGGGATGAAATGGATAATCCTATGTCAATTTCCGTTAACAGATAAATTCGTTTTGGCTGACGATAATGCAATTAGAGTTTAGTTATAATAAAGGAGATGTTTTGCATGCATTGCGTTACCATTTTATGCAGCGGGGTGAAATAAAGGTTTTTCGCAACACGCTGATCATTCTGCTACTCTCCACCTTCACAGGTTATTTCTTTAACGTAGTTACTACCAGCGCCCTTACCGGTATTGCTATTATGGCCTTACTGATAGGCTGGGTATTCTGGTACCTGCTACCTGTTTCCATCTATCATAAAGCAGCCACTTTCAAGGACGACATCCTGCTGAAATATTCAGAAGAAGGGCTGCAGATCTCTACCCGCAACAGTAACCATCCCCGTGCTGTCAGCTGGAATAATTTCTCCCGCATCATCGAAACAAAAAAATTCTTTTTCCTGTACAGGGATAAGAAAACCTTTTTCCTTATCCCTGTCAGTGCTTTTAAAACAGCGGCCGCTTACGATAGTTTTATCGGCATGCTGAAGAAAAAGTTTGAAAACTTCCGCTAACAGCGCTTCCTGCTACTTTTATAATTTGAAATTGTGGAATACCGTAAAGTGAAGAATATGGTTCATGGTTTTAGCACCGGAACCGGTTTGCACTACCTGGTTCATATACCCGATATCCGCCTTTAAACCAGGTAAAAACTGGTACCCGAAAGCAACCAGAAAGCGGTTCTGATCAAAGAACAGACTACTGATCTCATTTCCCCACAGATTCAGAAATATTTCTTCCTGTAATGCCACATAAAATGGGGTGACGGATTTTTGATGGAAAACAGGCAACTGGGTACGGTTGAAGTAACGCAGCCGGTTACCATATTTCCAATCGCCGATATCGCGGGTTTCAGTGGGTTTACCTGGTTGTGCCACCCAGCGTTGCTCCAGCCGGAATCTGTGTGTCATATCCAGCTTAGACGCTTTGTAGATGTACTGTTCAAAGATACGTTGCTCCGGCAGCCAGGTGTTGGATGCATTGTTATAGGTTGGCACAAAGGCATAGCCCAGCAACACATGATGCTGCTTGTTGATGCTGTATTGCAGTCCGCCCCGCATCAGCAACTGTCCTTTATTGCTGATACCATCCCTCAGGCGTAACTGTATGTCAAAAGGTACCGACCACTTGCTATCGATTTTCATATTGCCGAAATACGTGTACCAATGCTGGTAACCGTGGGTCATGTCCTGCGCTGATACACAGCACGAAATGGCCAGAAAGGCCGCTAATAATAGTACTTTCCTCATAAATCGCTACATATAGGTGACGATAAAGATAAGCAAACGAAAAAAACGATCCGGCTGAAAAAAAGAAAGCGCCTGCAGAAGCAGGCGCCGATGTTTGATTGTTTAGTTATAGTTGATTGTTATGTTAGAATTTATTGTACCAGAGTTTCGTGCCTTTGGTATCCCCTCCGATCGCGGCTGCGGCCTGCTGATAGTTGGCAATATTCTGTGTTTGCTCACTCAGCAGATAGGTTAAGCGATAAGGTACATCTGTTACCGTCGGGTCCAGCGATGGATATGCCAGTGTATTAAACAGTGGCTGACCGCCTGGTTGCCTGAATTTCAGCCGGGTTCTTTCAAACCAGCTCTGGAAGCCCTGCGGGTATAATGCCAGCCATTTCTGGGTACCGATTACGTTTTTCCAGTCGGCAGCATTGTACGGTACTTTGCTCAGGTAAGTATTGATAATATCCTGCGGAGCGGGTTGTCCGGTGGTGAGTTTGTACCAGTAGTTGATGGAAGCGGTGATACCATTCCGGTAATGGGTGGCAGCATCTCCTACGTTAAGGCCCCGGGCTGCTGCTTCTGCCAGGATGAATTCCACTTCGGCATAGTTCATCAGAATACCGGGCATGGTAGCGCTGTAAATCTGTTTGCCGGGATAGGAGTAATTAACTGCCGGGAGCCGGCTTTTATCGCCATCTACCAGGCCATAGGGCATTCCTTTAATGGTATCCCCTTTTGCTGGCTGTGCATAGATATTTAACCGCGGATCGCTGACACTTTTCATGTAGTCTACCATCGTGGTGCTTACAAAGAAGTCAGAGATCTCCCGTTCTGAATTATTGAACGGGAATTTATTGGGTGCGGAAGCTATATAGTTGAACTGAGCATCATCATCGTTGCTGCTGAAAGCATCCTGATAATGGGCTTCGATGATTTTACCCGCCTTGTCTTTATCTGCATCTATCATGCGGATGGCATAACGTAGCATCAGGGAATGGGCCAGTTTTTTCCATTTTAACACGTTCCCGCTATAAATGATATCTCCGCTGAGAAAACTCACTTCATTTGGATTCAGCACGTTTATCTGCTGTTGGAGGTTATCCAGCATGGCATTATAAACGGTGCGGGCATCGTCGTATTTAGGGGTAATATTTGCCTCCTGGAAGGTTTCTGTATATGGAATATTGCCGTAGGCATCTGCGAGGATCTGATAAATCCAGGCCTGCGTAATTTTTGCGATGGCATTCTGGTTAGCGACACCCGGTTCGCTGAGCCGGGGCGTATTTTGTTTAATCAGGTCATCCAGGTTGTGCAGGGATATCCGATACAGGTTATTCCACAGGTTACTGTTATTACCTTCGTCCAGCAGGTAACGGCTATCGTTGGTGCGCGCGTTGCCGGACCAGTACTGGGAAAAATGCATTCCCATGTAGCCATTCTGCAGGCCGCTGTACAGAATATCCATAGCGCCTTTCTGGGCACCGGTCAGGAGGTATGGTGGCTGGGCGGTAGTTGGTTTGTTGGGATCATGGTTGATATCCTCCAGTTTCTTACAACCGGTGAACGCCAGTGTGCCCGCCAGCAATAATGCCCCGCTATATTTCAAGATGTTTTTAGTCATTGTAACAGATTTAGAATGATACATTCAGGTTTATACCAAAAGACCGCAGTGACGGCAATGCACCACCTTCAATTCCTTGTATGTTGGACGCGGAGTTGAGGATGTTGGAAGGATCCACATTGGGGGCATTGGATTTAATGAGCCACAGGTTACGGCCATACAGGGAGATACGGGCACTTTGTGCACCTACCTTTTTGTACCAGGCATATGGGAGGTTGTAACCAATTTTAGCTTCTCTCAGGTAGATGTAGCTGGCATCATAGAGATTCGCTTTACTGATGACGTTACCCCCGTTGACGTTAAAATGTTCTTTGGCAGAAATGACTTTTGTATTAGGCCGTCCGTCTTCTGTCACACCAGGTACCACAATACCATTTTCACGGATATTGTTTTCTACCGTACTTTCCAGTAATCCGGATTTTTCTCCGTACAGATTCGTATAGGAGAAGAAGTTACCACCATGCTGGAAATCGATTAATGCCGATACATAAATGCCTTTGAAAGAGAAGGTATTGGTAATACCGCCTACATAATCCGGATAGGCGTTCCCGATAGGTTTAATCGCGCTTGCAAGATAATAACCATTGGCGCCTACCAGTTTATTACCGTTGGCATCGTACCGGTAGTCTGTTCCCATGATGGTACCCAGTGGTTCTCCTACTTTCGCTACGACAGATACTTTCTGGGTGCGGCGGTCGGAACCGATGGTGAGTAGTGGCAGGGAGGTATTGTATTGTAGTACGTCCATGTCCAGCAGCTTATTGCGGTTGCGGGAGATGTTGGCATTGATATCCCAGCGGAAGCCGTTTTTCAGGCGGATGGGATTGAGGTTTAAGCCGATTTCAAAACCTTTATTGCTTACTGAACCAGCATTGGCATAGGTGCTCAGGTAACCGGTGGCTCCCGGGATAGGCAGCGTAATGATCTGGTTTTTACTGGTACGGTTATAATAGGTGAAATCCACTCCGACCCTGTTGTCGAGGAATTTCAGCTCTACCCCTGTTTCAAATTCGGTGGTACGTTCCGGTTTCAGGTCCGGGATATTTTTGGTAACCGGGTACTGGGAAATCGGATTGTTGTTGAACGGTTGTACGAAGTCGTATACCCGGTAGGTGTGGTAAGGATCTGTATCATTGCCTACAGCAGCCATACTACCTCTTAATTTACCGAATGACAGCCATTTCCAGTCTTTCAGCAGATCGGAAAACACAAAGGAGGCAGAGGCAGAAGGATAGAAATACTGGTTGTATCCTTTTGACAGGGCAGAACTCCAGTCGCTGCGGGCAGTCAGATCCAGGAACAGCATGTTTTTGTAGCCCAGATTGGCAGTGGCAAAAACGGAGTTGATCTGTTTCTCATAAAGTTCATCGATGACAGATGCCGGAGAAATAGAGTTGTTCAGGTTGTACACATTGTCGGTAATCAGACCTCCTTGCGTGCTGCCGCCGGTAACGGTCCACTGACGGTGCATGAGATTACCACCCAGGGTAGCATTCAGCTGCAACTCGTTGCTGAGGTCTTTTTTGATATCTGCGGTAATCTGGTAGTTCATTTCACGGGAAGTACGCACCCGTTTGATGTACCCGCTTTGGGTATATCCTTTGGCGGTTCTTTCTTCCTCCAGGGAATTGTAGTCGTCCATGAATACACGACCTGTGAAGGACAGCCATTTGGTGGCATCAACATCTACACCGGCGTAACCAAACAGGCGGTTGCGGCTGTCGGTTTCGTAATCGCGGTAACGGTTATAATAAGGGCCATTGCTGGACGATACCGTTGGATTGTCCCATGATTTACGGTTCCAGGTGATCTGGGAGCCGTCGTCGTACTGGTAGCGTTTTTGCATGTCCAGGTCCAGCTGCCGTTGACCAAACATGGTGAACTGCAGGGTGGGATTAGGTCCGGTGAAACCAGTACCGGGACGTGCTTTGGCTTTTATGGCGCTGTAGTTAACAGAGGCTACTCCCCTCACTCCTTTCGTCAGTTCGTAGTTGCCGTTGAAGGACAGATTATTGCGGTTCATGGAAGCATTCGGCAGTACGAAGGTTTGGTTCATATTGCCGTATGATAGGCGGAAACCACCTTTCTCGTTGTTGCCGGCCATGGAAATGTTATTGGTAAGGGTAAAGCCGGTTCTGTAGAAGTCCTTTACGTTGTTGGGATTTGCTTCCCAGGGAGCGGTCTGTCCAAAGTAAGGGTTATTCTTGTTTTTGTCCCAGGACCAGTAATGACGCACCATGCGGCCATCCAGCCGGGGCCCCCAGGATTCATCGGAAGAATACTGCGGCATGAGGTCATAGCGGCCTTTACCATCATTGTCGTCGTAGGTAGCACTTTGTTCATTCAGGAACCCTTGTGGATTTTTTTTGTAGTAGAGGGTATCGAATTTGCCATTGCTACCGCCACCGTACAGGTTCTGGTATTTAGGGAGTATCGCTACCTGGTCTACCTGTGCGTTGAGGCTATAGGTTACCCCGATGCCTTTTTCGCTGTCCGGGCGCTTTTTGGTAGTGATGAGGAGTACCCCGCCGGCACCGCGGCTACCGTATAAGGCTGTAGCAGCAGCTCCTTTCAGTACGGAGATGTTCTCAATATCTTCCGGGTTGATGTCCTGCAGGGGGCTACCGTAGTCGTAACCGCCACCGCCGTTCAGTTGTCCGCCCTGGTTGCTGTTGCTGTTCATCATGGGAACACCGTCGAGTACGAAGAAGGCGTTGTTATCGCCCAGGATGGATTTTACCCCACGGATGGTGATTTTGGAAGATCCTCCCATGGAGCCGGTATTGGTACTGATTTGTACACCGGGTATTTTACCTGTCAATGCATTGACAAAGTTTACTTCTTTGGCTTCCTGCACGGCGTTGCCACTTACTTCACTCAGGGCATATCCTACGGAACGGGGATTCTTTTTGATACCGAGTGCGGTTACTACCACTTCTCCCAATACTTTTTTGTTGGCATTGGCAGGTGTGAGGGTAACGGCCAGCGGCTCCCTTTTTTCGATGGGAATGGTCTGGTCGGCGAAGGTGACAGAAGTAATGAGGAGGGTATCTTTTAAGCCGGCTTTGATGGTAAACTTACCATCCGGACCGGATTGGGCATTGAGTTTTGCTGTTTTGTTTCTGATGATGGCGCCGGGGATCGGGTTGCCTTTGTCATCTTTCACCAGCCCGTTGATGGTAAACTTTCCTACTTCGCTTTTGGCTTTTGTTTCATCCGGCGGCAGAATCAGGGCAGTATCTTCTTTGGGTCTGGCAGCGGTATCCGCTTTTGTTTTGGCAGTGGTATCGGCTTTCGGTCTGGTAGTCGTATCCTGCAATGGTTTTACAGTATCCTGTTTAGGCTTGTTGCTGGTATCGGCAGCAGCGGGCTTAATCACTACCGGAACAGTGGTATCAGCTGTTGGCGACAGTTGCTTCCCGGGGTTGGCGTACGCACTGCCGGCGGAATAGCAGAACAAGGCGCAGCATAGTCCCGACCAGGCTAGTACTTGGCTTCTCATTGTATGGCAAATGATTTGGTTACAAAAACTTTTGACAGTAATCTTATCTAGTCGATGATTGTATAGTTGTCTCATATCATCTACAATACAATCGGGAGCCCGTTTACAATGGGTTCCGTACGAAAAAAAATATGCATTACCGGTAGTGGATAAAAGAGGCGGGGGCGGACCGGAAGAAGGCCGCCAGTCGTCCGTCTGGCGCATTTAGACCGCATGTGGAGGTTTGTTTACAGCAGTTGTTTTTTCATTTCCATATGAAGGATGCCTACTTCTGTAAATGCTTCTCCGAAAGTTTCATATCCGAGCTTCTGATAGAATCCTATGGCTTCGTTCCGGGCATGCATGGTAAGTATGTTAAAACCATTACGGATAGCATATTGTTCTGCAAACGCAATAATTTCCCGGCCGGCGCCTTTGCCCTGCAGCAGTGGGGATACTGCCATTTGCCTTAGCTGCACGGTATTTTCATCAACCGGCGTGAGTATACAGCAACCTGCCAGCACTGGTGGTTGGTCGGTGACAGCCAGGAAGCCACCGATGAACACATCATTCATTTCCTGTTGCAGATAGGCTTCAGAGAAGGTTAATCCCAATGGTTTCCGCAATACTTCATTGCGCAGCTCCAGCATGGTATGATAGTCGCAACTACCGTATTCGATTATACGAAAATCGAGCATAAGTATGATTGATTTTATGCAATACGAATGTACAATATTGCAGGTGGTTATTTTTTATAGCAGCTACCGGCGGATTAACGGTAAGGTTCTTCAAAGTATTGCAGGAGCAGCGGTGCAACGGATTTTACTTCCAGCATGTCGTCGTTAATTTCCAGTGCATTGGGGTGGGTATCTGTACACACTACTTTTCTGATGATGCCACTTTGTTTGATTTTCTCAAATCCGTTACCCGCAAAGATACCATGCGTGGTGATAACATCTATCGCTGCTGCGCCCGCATCTTTATAGGCTGCTGCGGCATGTATCAGCGAGCCGCCGGTGCGGATCATATCATCGTAAATGATAACGGTTTTATCTTTCACATCGGCGCTGATGGCAGTGATGGCAGTTTCTTCACCGGAAAGCCGGCGTTTGAAAACGAAAGCAGCCGGCACATGCAGGTCATTGGCGAGCGACTCTACCCATTTAGCACGGCCGGCATCGGTGCTGGCCAATACAAAAGGCTTGCCTGCAGCCAGTTCCAGGGCCGCTTCTTTTACGAAATCTTTTGCATATAAATGAACCGGCCGGATACCACTTTCAAAATACCAGGTAATGCCGTCCACGTGCAAGTCTATCATTACAATGCGGTTACCACGGGAAGTATCAGGTAAAGAGGAAAATAATACGGCCCGGGTTTTTGCTTTCACAATTTCTCCGTATTTCACGGCACGTTCCATGGTAGAATAACCAAAGAATGGAATGATAATGGTGAGCGACAGGGCGCCCAGCTGAATACAGCCACTGGCCAGATCGTACAACTCCAGCGTTTCCTTATCATCGATGGTACCGCCAATCAGCACCACATCTTTGTGGCTTACATCGGTACGGATGCGGTGATAATGTTCCCCATCGGGGAAGTCACGGATCTCCAGTTCGCCATCCTGCCAACCCGCGCCGCCAGCGGATATGATACGGTCTTTGAGGTATTGGTAGTGTTGTGTGGCGAAAATAATTTTATGTGGCATGTTTTTTTCAGATATGCTTGATAATAGTAAAAATAAGTGATTGAAAGGATATTTATAAGCTTGAGAATTAATAAATTTGCTGCAGAGCACTGTCACTGACACCCTTTTTTAACGTTTTATTTGCGGGTGGAAGATTAAATTTGAAGGATTACTACATTCATGATTCGTTTTATAGCATATATCGGAGTACTTTTTTTGTTCTTTTTCTTAAACCTGCAGAACACTGTTGCACAGGTACGTGTATCAGGTATGGTCGTGGATCAGGAAACTAAAACGGGGTTACCTTTTGTTTCTATCGTTAACAGAAGGACATTGACCGGTTCCCTCAGTAATGAGAACGGACGCTACTTTATTGAAGCGATGCCCGGTGATACCCTGGATTTTTCTATGTTGAGTTATTCTACCAGGCAGTTAATTGCTCCCGGGATGTCTACTTCCCAGGATATTTATCTGCAGAAGCGCCTTTTTGAACTACAAGGGGTCAACATCAAAGGTAAAAACTACAAGAAAGATTCACTGGCCTTGCGGGATGAATACGGCCGTTATTTTAATTACAAAAAACCTGGTGCGATGGACGTGTTGAAAACACTGCCTGCCAATCCTATTACGGCATTGTCTTATCTGGTTCCCAGCAAAGCGCGGAAGCGGAAAGAACAATTTCATGAACAGCTATTGTATTGGGAAAAAGAAAAATTCATAGACTATCGTTATTCACCGGAGCTGGTGCAGAAAATGACACAGCTGCAAAGTCCGGAGCTGGATTCATTCATGTATAAATACCGGCCCGGTTATCAGTTCCTCAACAACGCCAGTGAGTACGATCTGATGTTGTATATCAAGGAATCATTTAACGAATACAAGAAAAAGAAAGCTACCAGACAGGAGTAAAGGAATTACCCACTACTGTTGCAGTGCTGACAGATAAAGCAAAACGCCTGATGTCCGGAAAGGGGCATCAGGCGTTTTGCTTTTGCCCCTGCTCTCCGGACCATAAAAAGTATCTCCCCTGCATTATTACCAAATTGTTAACTCCAAAAACGGACTAGGAATCCCTTTACTTTGAAACGTACTTCTTGTGTAAATACCCAAAGCAGGGATATGAATAAACAGTTACTCGATAAATATTTCAAAGGTCATTGTTCCGAACAGGAAGTAGCAGAGGTGGAAGCCTATCTCTCCCTGCCGGAAACCCCTGCAATGGACGAGTGGATGATGGAAACGTGGGAAGCCGCCAACGGCGAAGAAGCAACACCTAAACCTAAAATACATCGTTTATGGTACCGGGTAGCTGCCGCCATATTAGGCGCTATTGGTTTATTGTCTTTCCTGTGGCAGGCGAAACAACAGGTACAACAGCAGATTGCCGTTAAGTGGGATACACTCACCAACCATAGTAATAAAGTGCAGCTGTTTACGATGCCTGACGGCTCTGAGGTATGGCTCAATGCACATGCTGCGGTGTCTTACAATTATAATTACAACCAAACCAACCGGGAGCTGTGGTTGAGCGGAGAAGGATATTTTAAAGTAGTAAAAGATGACCAGCGCCCCTTCCGGGTACATACCGGTCAGCTGGTGACTACGGTACTGGGAACAGAGTTTAACATTGCTACCGCCAACAAGGCAGATGGCAGTATACAAGTAAGTCTGATTCAGGGAAAGGTATCAGTAAGTATGCGGGATACTTTTACCAAAGTATTATTACCGGGTCAGATGTTACAGTATAAAAATGGTGAAATGCCTGTATTACAGCAGTTTTCCAACGAAGAAGTGCTGGACTGGAAACAGGGAAAAATATATTTCGATCGTACTACTTTAGCAGATGCGCTAACAAAGTTGCAACAAAGATACGGCTGTAGTATCATACTGGACGACGCTTCATTAGCTGATAAAAAGATTTCCGGAGAGTTCAGAACAGATTTATCCATTGATAAAATATTATCAACCCTGGAGTATGTACACAACCTGAAAAGCGTTCGTGTAAATGAATATACTTATCGGGTAAGCACAAAGCATAACTAACTCATTAACTAAACTATCAACTTAATTAAGCAAAAGAAGTATGCAAAAATCTACACAAAGATTTTGTACAGGGATACGTGTGTCATGTCGAATAATCGCCCTGTTTGTTTTTATGATGGGGACTTCGCCTTTCATACTGCAGGCGCAGTCTTATAAAACGCTTGCCGACAAAATCCAGTTACAGGCTGGTAAAACCAATGCCGCTGCCGTTGTAAAAGCATTACAACAACAAACGTCTTATACCTTTATCTATGATCCGGAATATTTACAGCAATGCGCTTTCACAACCGTGAAATTTGAAAGTGTACCACTGGGTACCGTGCTGCAATACCTGGATAATAATGCGCCTTTGGATGTAGAGCTGACCAATAAAAATACCATTGCTGTACGGAAAGGAAACGCAGAAAAACCTGCTGCCAGAACAAATGGAAAAGTAACCGGTAAAGTGGTGAATAATAAGAATGAACCATTACCTGGTGTGACCATTCAGGTACAAGGAGGACAAGGTGTAGTGACGAATGTAGACGGTACTTATGAATTACAACTGGAGCCCGGAAAATATACCCTTACTTTTTCCTATATCTCTTTTGAGAGCCGGAAGGTAACCGATGTGGAAGTGGCTTCTACCAATATTACGCCGCTCAATATCATCATGAAAAGCAGTGGTAGCAGCCTGAAAGAAGTAACCATCACCGGTAACTACAGAAAAGCTTCTATAGAAGGACTGTATGCGTTGCAGAAAAACAATGCAGCTATTACAGACGGTATCAGCGCCGATCTGATTGCCCGCACGCCGGATAAGAATGTGGGAGAAGTATTGAAAAGAGTAACAGGCTTGTCTACACTGGATAATAAATACGTAGTCGTACGCGGCTTGAGTGAACGTTATAACGCAGCAGTGTTGAATGGACAGATCATGCCTAGTACAGAGCTGAACAGAAAGAATTTCAGCTTTGATATTATCCCTTCCAACATTATTGAAAATGTGACGGTGATTAAAACATTAACGGCAGATCGCAGTGCGGAATTTGGTGGTGGCCTGGTAGAAGTAAATACCCTGGAAATTCCTACGGCCAACTTTCTGACTGTAAATGCCGGTGTTGGATACAATGATAAAACTACGGGGAAAACTTTTTTGTCGATGCCCCTGGAAGGAAAGGAGTACTGGGCAAAAGCTTCCAACCATCGTAAGTTTCTGGGTTCGTTTGACTGGAAGAATAAAAGCGATATGGGACATGCCTTTGCGGAAAATGCAAAAAATGGTAAATCTTTTAATAATAATTGGGGTGTGACCAGCTTCAAGGCACAGCCATCACAGAACTATCAGTTTGCATTGGGACGGGTATTACCTTTAACCAATAAGAGCCAGTTTGGTGTGGTGGCTTCTGCTAACTATCGCAATACCCTGGCTACACAGGATGTTATTATGTCGCGGTCAGGATTTGAAGGCGATCCGTCCAATGACTACGCTTCGTTTAAGGGTCAGCGTTATGGTTTTACCACCAATCTGGGTGGTATGCTGGGTGCAGGATACCGGAATGAGCGTCACCGTATTGGTTTCCAAACTATTTATCAGCGGACACTGGATCAGCACCTGATTTCCGGTACAGCCGTTTCCAGTACCTATAGCCCCAATACCTATGCCTACTTTGATATTACTTCCGTGACGTCGCTTTGGCAGAATCAATTAAAGGGAGAACATGCACTTGGCAACCGTGGCCTTAAACTGAAATGGCTCGGGAGCTATTTGAAGCTGGATCGTCAACGACCAGACAACCACATATTTGCCGGACAATACATGCAGCCGGAAGAAGGCTCACTGAATAACTACAACATTAACCGGTTGTATGCCATTGCTACCACTTCCGGATCATTGCGTAACTGGAATCGTGCACTGGAAAATAACTACAGCTGGGATGTTTCTCTTTCCGCTCCTTTTAAGTTTAATATCGGTAACCTGCCTATTGAAAATACGGCAAAGGCAGGATATGCCGGCTGGAGCAAAGACCGTAGTTTTTTTGTGTTGAATACCTTTCATGATATAGATCAGTCTAAAGGAGATTACCTGCCGGTATCCAACATCTTTACACCTGAAAACGGTCTGACAACTAAACTCGACCCGTTTGGAGATGACTATAAGAAAGGCGCCACCTTACATGCTTTTTATGGTATGCTGGATCATAAGATTGGAGATAAATTCAGATTTGTATGGGGATTACGTGGGGAGTATTATAACCTGAACAACATCAATGTGGCGTTGGATTCTCTTTTTAGCCTGATTAATGGCGGCCGTGGAGAACAGGATAAATATGATTATTCTGACCTGAAAAACAGGGAGCCTAATTTCCGGTTGTTCCCTTCTGCTAACCTGACTTATAGCCTTACCCCTACGATGAATCTCCGGGTAGCTTATTCAGAAAGTATTATCCGTCCTGATCTGAGAGAGCTGAGCGGATTTAAAGAATACGATTTTGAACTGGGTGGCGTATACTTTGGTAGTTATGTGACTTCTACCACGATCAAACATTATGATTTCAGGTATGAGTGGTATCCTGCTCCTGGTGAACTGTTATCATTCTCCCTCTTTTACAAGAACATGGACCGGCCCATGGAAATATACAAAGAGGCTAATAACGAGTTTCGGTTAAAGAATAATAAAGCTGCCAAGAATTTTGGTGTAGAACTGGAAGTACGGAAATCACTCGCCTTTACCAAAGTACCTGTTATCCGCGACATTACCTTATCCGGTAACTTTACTTATCTCGATTCCCGTGTAACGCCGATGCGTTTGGGATATAACGGTGTAGACCCTACGAATCCATATAAAATTGTAGTAACCGAAAACTTATCTCCGGAAGAAAAACGTCCGCAGGCAGGCGCCAGCAACTATATGGTGAATGCAGGTGCGTACTATGACAATAAATTGTTTTCCCTCAACCTGGTTTACAATTATGTTTCCAACAGAATGTACCGGGCACACGAAATATATTCCCAGGGATATTTTGAAAGACCCCTGGAATCACTGGATGCCCAGCTGGCTTTACACCTCCTGAAAAATAAAGCAGAACTGAGAGTAAATGTCTCTAACCTGTTGAATAGTTTCAGTCTGGTATATGCCAACCGTTGGGATGCGAATGAAGAAGATATCAATAAAGGAGAGAAAGCTCCTACCATCAAACAATTGTTATATCAATCCGGTAAAGACGCTATTGATTACAAGGCAACCCCAGGTCGGACAGTGAGCATCACGGCAAGTTACCGGTTCTAATGAGCGCGCGCTTTTATAATTATAAACCCTGATCAGGAAATCCCGTTTTAAACCGCAAAAAAACAAAACATGAAAAACAAATCCTTTGGAGTAGCCCTTTTATCAACAGCTATTGTTGGTGCCGCACTCATGTCTTCCTGCAAAAAGGAAAACCAAATCAACGACGGCCGTGCCGTTTCTGCCACACAGGTAGTTCCAGCTTCTCCGGTTTTATCTGGCGTACTGGGTACTAACCACACTACTAAAGATACCATCCTGTTAACCAGCGGTATCGAATGGCACCTGAGCGGTCTTGTTTATGTTGACTCCGCTGACGTATTAATCATCCAGGCAGGTACCCGCATCGAAGGTAATGTTAGCCCTACTACAGGTGTTGCCGGTGGTGGTCTGATCATCACCAAAGGTGCACAGATCATTGCTAATGGTACTGCCAGCAATCCTATCATCTTCACTTCTGAGCGTTGGGATTCAAACCCAGTTTCAGGTGACTGGGCTGGTGTGGTTTTATTAGGTAAAGCACCAACCAACACGCCTACTACCAAAAGAGTAGAAGGTGTTCCTGACGTATCTCCTGCTGATGCTACTTACGGTGGTACTGTTTCCAATGACAACTCCGGTAGCCTGAAATTTGTACGTATTGAGTATGCTGGTTTTGCCTTAACACCTAACAACGAGCTGAATGGTCTGACTTTAGCTGGTGTTGGTAGCGGTACAACTATCGACTACGTAGAAGTTTACAAAGCTAATGATGATGCTTTTGAATTTTTCGGTGGTACTGTAAATGCTTCTCACCTGATCGCTGTAGATGCATTGGATGATATTTTTGATACCGACAATGGCTACAGTGGTACTATCTCTTACGCTTTAGGTCTGTCTGATACTACCCGTGCGGATATCAGCCAATCTAACGGTTTTGAAAGTGATAACGATGCAAGTGGTTCTTCTACTTCTCCTCTCACTCACGCTAAGTACAACTATATCACTATCGTTGGTCTGCCTAACGCTGCTAAAGCTACTGCAACTGTAACCGGTGGTACTTATGGCCGTGCTGCTCACCTGAGAAGAAATACTGAATTCGAAATCAAAAATGCTATCTTCATTGGTTTCAACAAAGGTGTTATCTTCGACAATACTGCTGGTACTACCTATGCTAAATTCACTGCAGGTACTTCTACTGCCAACAACGTATTTGTACACGCTTATGCTACTCCATGGGCTACAGAAGTGAGTGGTACTGCTACTGCTATTACTACTCCTACCGGTAACTTCGGTTACAGTGGTGCTACAGCAAACGTTGCTGCGATTGGCCTGACTAATCCGTTCGCACGTAATAATACTTCTGCTGCTGCTAACTATATCACTGGAGTAGGTACTACTGCTGATGTAGCTAATGCTGGTGCTTTCCCAGGTGGTCTTGACTGGACTATCGTAGGTGGAAGTTCTTCCTGGACCAGATTTAAATAATCCTTTTTCTTCAATAACAACGTGCAGGATTATCCTGCACGTTGTTATCATCACTAATTAATTTTTCAATCAGAAATGAACATGCAAAAACGAGCTTTACTTTTTTTAGCTGCCCTGGTAATGTTGCTGAATGCCTGCAAAAAAGGAGATTTACCTACTGAATTGTATTATGGTAAAATTGCTATTTTTCAATTACCATTTTCCGACGCTCCAGAGCTGGATGTTTTTTATGATGGTAAAAAACTAGGTAAAATAGTGAGTGATCAGGATTTTGTTTTTACACTTCCAGCCGCGACCAATTCAGCTAAATTAAGTGTTTTTAAAGCCAATACAACTGTGTTGGTGGCAGATACGCTTGTTAAAATAGAAAAAAATAACACAAAGAGTTTTAGGGTAATCAGTACTGAGTCGTTGGGGTTACATGGTTTTATTTCCGGTGCGAAGGTAGCTCCTGATTCCAGTAAGGTGCAGTTTATGTTGAATTTGAAAAAAACATTCAATGATTATCCGGTAGTAGATCTTCACATTTATACAGGCAAGGGAAGACCATTGACCTTAACGGATGTAACTATTCTTAAAAACGTAAAGAATGGAGTGTTGGATGCTCAAACATTAATGCTTCCTTGTTTTACGGAAGATGGATCTAACATCTCTTATTATTTTAAAATAAAAGACCTGAAAACAGGAGAGTTTGTTGTATTACCTACCAATAAAATACGGAATGGAGCCTATCCTTTCCTCAATACTGGTACAGAGCAGTTTCGTGGACATTATAGTATTGTATCAATCACGGACAGAGAAGGAGAGACCTTGGATGAGAATTATATAAGTGCAGAGTTAACTACTTTCTAACAGCCCCATTCATTCATTCTATGAAAACAGCCTGGAAAATATGGAGAACAGCTTTCACCCGCAGTGGTGTACTGTTGCTGTTTATTTTTCATGCCTGTAAAAAAGAGGACCAGCGGCTCTACGGAGCAGCTATCAACATGGAAACAATTCCCGTTTCTGATACGCTGACCAGCATGGTTACTTCCAATACCCTGCTTACTGCCACACATCCCTGGTATATCAAGGGGTGGGTGTATGTAGGCAATGAAGCGTCATTGCGTATTGAACCGGGCGCGATTATACATATTTTACCAGGCGAGCGGTATAAAAACGGTGGCCTGGTGGTTACCCGCGGCGCTTATATTCATGCTGCAGGAACAGAGAAATTACCGATCCGTTTTATTGTAAAAGAAGCCGGGAATGTGGTGGTTTTGGGAAAGGCGCCAGCTGCCAGGAAAATGGCCGTACTGGATAATCCGGAGAACGGGTTACTCAGCGGCCTCTCCTATGGAGGAACCGTAAAGGAAGACAGCTCGGGTATGATGAAACATGTGCAGATTGATTATCCGGGAAAACAAACAGTACCTCCTTTACTATTGCTGGGCACCGGTACCCGTACCAGGATTCAACATGTTATTCAACACAGGACTAATAGTGAGTTACAGCATGCACACTTGCCTTAGAACATTATTATATTGAAAGCCCTATTAAAGAGTATATACCTTGCGTGTTGTTTCTTACAACGTGCGTTTTTAGAGACTTAATATGATATTTCATCCATTGATTTGTTAACCCCTACAGACAGGATACCACTCCTTTAAAAAAGACATCCGGCGGAAAGATACCAGTGAATTTTTTCGCTGACATCTTCTCCGCCGGATGCGTTTTTAAAAGTATATTTTATCGTGGCAGGATGACTTCTTGCACTTTTTGCTGTGTATGGAAATAAGAAGGTACCGATGTGATGCTCTCCGGTACCGCCGCTTTCCGGCTATGACCTGTGATTAACGCCAGTGCTTTGGCAATGAGCGGATCTTTGGAGTCGCCGAGGGCCAGCAATGGCTGCGTATTCATCTCATCAATTGTATGATCCGGTGCGATACCTTTTGTATAGTTACCCTCTCCGCGGGCATTGGCAAGCCGGTAGGTAATGGGCTGTAATATCCAGGTAATCCAGCCACTATTTTCTTTAATGGTAATAGCGCCTTTATCCTTACCGAAAGTGGTTTGTCCTATCTGGATTACTTTCGTATAGGGCTTAAGGTTATTAATCGTTAATTCCGCCGCTGAAATGGTTTCATGACCAGTAAGAATATAAACCCGTTGTAAGGATAAGCTGGCAGGTTGTACCTGATTAAACGGAATGGCATTGCCGGATTCCGGATAAGACATTGTTGTGCTGAAATCCAGTTGCCGGAATGGCAGCCGGCTGTTGCCGGTGTATTGTACAAAAGGAGTATTGGCCGCAATGCCAGGTGCAATGAGGGTAGACAGCGTAGCAGCAGCAGCCAGGCTACCACCGGTATTGTAACGCATATCCAAAATCAGTTCTGTGGCTCCCTGACTTTTAAAGTTACGGAAGGCAGTAATCAGCTCCTGGTTATAAATATCATTAAAAGCATTGTAAAAGAGATAGGCAATCTTTTTATTCTCCACTGTCATGACGCTGTTGGCATACAGGGGATTTTCTGTTGCGATACCCAATAATACTGTGCGGGGTTGCCCTTCTGTTACCATGCCGTTGTTAATGGTGGCAGGTGTAAAGGCCCCCTCTCCTGTTTTTAATACCTGGGCGGTTAATGCCGGTGCATTGGCAGCAGTGAGCGGCGTACCGTTGATCCGGGTAAAGTAGTGCCCCCTGCTGAAACCTGCGGCGGCAGCGTTGGAACCGGGAATCACCAGTTCTATTACGCCGATGGCGCCACCGGGTGCGGACGGCCAGGGAATGACATTGTAATTCATGCCATAGTTATAGAACATGTACCGTGGATAGGTATTCCAGTTGCCAGGATTATAGAGGAGTGAAAAAGGATCGTTGGCATTTTTGATGCTTTGAAAATAATCTGGTGCAGACAAAGTAGCGTCGACGGTGGTGGGCAATTGATCATTCCATAAATAGTAATGACGCATGCTGTCCAGGATCCATTTATTGATGTCTTGCTGTGTAGCGGGCCCACTGGGTCTTGGAGGGGGTGGCGCCGGCTGATCTTTTTTGCTGCAGGCGCATAATAAAAGGGTTACGCCCAGAAGATAATTTCGCATGAGTTATAACGGGATTATTGAGTATCAGTATCGTAGTGGGTGAGCAGTTCTCTGCGAATATACTGCAGGGCTGCTGTCAGATGATTCTTTACGGTAGCGGGGGAGATAGAAAGCTGCTGACCAATTTCTTTATGGGTGAAGCCATGATCGCGGCTTAGGGTATATACATTGCGGCGTTGTTCCGGCATCTTTTCTACAACCTTGTGCAGGTGAGTCTGAAATTCTTTATGGATAAACATCCGCTCACTACTGCTGTCTGTTGTGTTTTGCTGCGCGGCCGCTTTGGACAGTGCTTTTTTTTCCCGGTACAGTTTTCTGCTTTCGTCTATGACGAGGTGCTTTACATATACAAACAACAATGGAAAAACATCCTGCCCTTCTTTTACCAGGTGCATGTTCTCCCAAAGGCGTATAAAACATTGCTGTGTGATTTCCTGTGCTCTCGCGGCATCTTCCGTGAGCTTGAACGCAAACCGGTAAATCTTTGCATTGTTGGCCTCGAATAATTTTTCAAAAAGTGCTTTTGGAGAGCAATCTGACATAGTTCGCAGTTATAGCATTTTCCGAATATAAATATAGAGAACCTATGTTACAGGAATGTTAAGGCGACGTGAAATATAATGGGATATACGATAAGTATATGATAATGAAGCATAAAAAAAAGCCCGGGCTTTGCAGCAACCGGGCTTCCTTTTTTTCTGGATAAAACTATTGTACCAATGAGCCGTTTAGCCGGCCCAGTTCTGTTTCCGCCAGTTTGGTATTATACCGGGCCTGTATCAGGCGGTAGTAGGACTGTTCCAGGCTTTGCTGGGCTTCTTTCACCTCCAGTGTTGTAGATACGCCCTGCTTGAAACGTTCGAGTGCTACCATCATATTTTCTTTCGCCAGTTCGTTGGTTTCTTCTTCCAGTTCCAGGGCTTTTTTATAGTATTCGTAATCCTTAAAAGCATTGTTCAGCGAAAGATCTACCTGAGACCGGATGTTATCAAGTGCTATGTTCTGGTAATCAAAATCGAGCCGCGCATTCTGTACTTGTCTTTTTACATTGAAGCCATTGAACAGGGGAATATTAGCTGTTAATCCGTAATTGAATACACCATTCCGGTTGAAACGCGGACTAAAATTATTGGAAGCTGCATTGGATGTATTCCGGTTGTAATTGTAGCCCGAGTTAAAAGAGATGACCGGGAAATAATCAGCCTGCCGCTCTTTGATGGTGAGTGCCGATACCGCTACATTCTGCTGTTGTACTTTTATCGCCGTATTGTTATTGGCAATGGTTTGTTGCAGCGCCGCAAAAGATAAACCTGCATTGAACGGAATGGAATCGGTTACCTCATATCCGGTAGCGCCGGCAGGAACGGCCATCAGCTGATTCAGCAAGGATTTACTTTGCTCAATTAACGTAAGCTGCCGGATGTATAATGCCTTTTGTGCATTCAGGTCTACTTTGGATTGCAGCAGATCTGTTTTAGGGCCAAGTCCGGTGGTGAATTTACCGTCGGATAATTTTACCCTTTCTGCTGAAATCGACATTTGTTCTGCCAGTGCTTTCAGTTGTTGTTTCTGCTGTACGATGTTGTAATAACCACCAATAACAGTAGCGATGGAATTCTGTACCTGGTTCTTGATGGCCAGCTCTCCCAGACCACGGATCGACTCCAGTTTGTGGCGGGTAGCAAACATCTTTAACCCATCAAACAGCGTCCAGCTAAGGGTTACGTTGGCACTGATGTTGTTGCCTTTGATGCCGCTGGTGTCGCGTTTGCTGCCATTGGCAAACTCCTGTTTGGTAGCTGTGTTATTCCAGGTTGTACCAGCCGTTGCATTAAGCCGCGGAGCAAAAGCAAAATTCGCATAGGCGTAATCGTTAGCAGATACTTCTGCTGTATTTCTCGCCAGGCGGATATCAAAATTGTTTTTCAGCGTAAGGTCTATTGCCTGTTCCAATGTAAGCACCTGTTGCTGGGCCTGCAGGCCGGTGGCGCTTCCCATCAGCAGGAGGCTGTATAAACAATATTTTAGCAGATATCTTTTCATAAACATTATTCTCAGTTATTGCCTGCCTGCTATGAGGCAGTTCTTTTTAATCAGTAATCCTAAGCATGTGCAGCTGCCACATCTTCTTCCTGTCCTTCTATGCGTTCTTCTTCCTCTTCTCCGGTATTTCTACTTCTTCTGGAAAGGAACGTATACATGGCAGGAATAACGAACAACGTCAGTACGAGTGAAAAGATAATACCGCCCACAATAACGATACCCAGTGGAATACGGCTGGTAGCCGCTGCTCCCAGCGACATGGCAATCGGCAAGGCGCCCAGTGCCATGGCCAGACTGGTCATGAGAATAGGACGTAAACGCTGGGAAGAAGCATTGATTACTGCCGCTGCTTTTTCTGTACCGGCATCGCGGTGATGGTTGGCAAATTCCACAATCAGGATACCATTCTTGGTCACCAATCCAATCAGCATAATTACACCAATCTGGGAAAAGATATTCCAGGTTTGGTTAAACAGCCATAACGATAACAACGCACCTGCAAATGCCAATGGTACGGTGAGCATAATGATAAGCGGATCTACCCAGCTTTCAAACTGCGCAGCCAGTACCAGGTATATCAGTACCAGTGCAAGGCCCAACGCAAACATCGTATTGGAAGCGCTTTCTGCATAGTCGCGGGAAGAACCGGACAACGCTGTGTTAAAGGAGTCGTCGAGTACTTTTTCCTGTTGCAGCTTATTATAGATCCGGTACATTTCACCAATCCCGTCACCAATGGTTTTACCAGGTGCCAGGCCGGCAGAAATAGTCGCGGACTTATACCGGTTAAAGTGATAGATGATAGGCGGACTGGTTTCTTCTTCTATCGATACTACGTTATCCAGCTGAATCGCTTCTCCGCGTGCATTGCGCACATAAAGGTTCTGCAGATCCATCGGATCATCGCGGTCGGCACGGAATACCTGTCCCATTACCTGGTATTGTTTTCCATTCCGGATAAAATAGCCATAACGCAGGTTGCTGAGTGCCAGCTGTAAGGTCTGGGAAATATCCTGTACAGATACGCCCAGCTGCGTTGCTTTATCGCGGTTAATATGTATCCGGAGTTCCGGTTTGTTGAATTTCAGGTCTACGTCGGTACCCTGGAACACCGGACTGTTGCCTACTTCTTCCATGAATTTCGGCAATACTGCCGTGAGGGAATCGAAGTTGATATGTTCCAGTACAAAAGAAACCGGCAAGCCGCTCCGGCGTCCTACCTGGATGGTTTGTGATTCGATGGCAAATACTTTTCCCTGTGGATAGTTGCTCATGTTACGGTTCACCATGGCCACAATTTCTTTCTGCGAACGTTGGCGATCGTGTGGCTCGGTGAGCATTACGTTGGCAAAAGCGGTGTTTACTGCACCAGCCCCACTGAATCCAGGAGAGGTAACGCTGAGTACAATTTTCTTTTCCGGTATGGAGTCTGCCATGAACTTCGTCAGCTTGTCTACATAGTTATCCATGTAATCGAAAGAGGTACCTTCCGGTGTGGTAATGGATAAACGGAAAGTGCTACGGTCTTCCAGTGGCGCCAGTTCCGCCTGCAGGGTTTTGAACAGGAAATAAATCATCACCAGACAACCGGCAATAATCAATCCTGCTACCCAACGGAAACGCATAAACGCTTGTAATGAGTTCTTATAGCCATCTTCCATCCAGCGGAAGAAAGGTTCTGTTTTGGTATAGAACCAGGAATGGGTATGTGTTTTACGTCCCAGTTTTACGTTCAGTACCGGGGTGAGTGTCAGCGATACGAAGGCAGAGATAATCACGGCGCCGGCTACCACAATACCAAATTCGCGGAACAGCTGTCCTACAAATCCCTGGAGGAATATGATGGGCAGGAATACGAATGCGAGGGTAATGGAAGTGGCAATAACAGCGAAAAATATTTCTTCCGATCCTTCCCGGGCGGCGCGCATGCGCGGCATACCGGCTTCTATCTTCTTATAAATGTTTTCTGTTACCACAATACCGTCATCCACCACCAGTCCGGTAGCCAGTACAATGGCCAGCAGGGTAAGGATGTTGATGGTAAAGCCGCAGGCATACATAATGAAGAATGCACCGATGAGGGATACCGGAATATCTATCAATGGGCGGAAAGCCATGAGCCAGTCGCGGAAGAAGAGATACACAATTAAGATAACCAGTATCAGGGCTACGATCAGGGTTTCTTCCACCTCATCAATAGATTGTTTGATGAAGCGGGTATTGTCCATGGCAATATTCACGGAATAATCTTCCGGAATATCTTTTTTCAGCTGTTCAAATCTTTTATAGAATTCATCTGCAATAGCTACGTAATTGGAGCCGGGTTGCGGAATCAGTGCCAGCGCAATCATAGGAATACCGGATTCTTTCAATACGGTTTCTTCATTTTCCGGACCCAGTACTGCCTGACCAATATCGCGGATACGGATTTCGCTGCCGTTGACATTTTTGATGATCAGGTTATTGAAGTCTTCTTCTGATACCAGCCTACCGAAGGTACGTACGGTGAAGTCGGTGGCATTACCGGCAATTTTACCGGAGGGCAGTTCCACGTTTTCGCGTACCAATGCAGCCTGTACATCGGATGGGGTGAGGCTATAGGAAGATAACCGGGCCGGGTCCATCCAGATACGCATGGCGTAGCGTTTTTCGCCCCATATCTGAATGGAGCTTACGCCTGGGATGGTTTGCAGTTTTTCCAGCAATACGTTGGTGCCATATTCCGTGACTTCCAGCTGATTCCGGGTATTGCTTTGTACCGTCATGGAGATGATAGCGTCAGAGTTGGCGTCCTGTTTGGATACCACCGGGGGCGCATCAATATCGGGTGGCAGGCTGCGGAGGGCTTGTGATACTTTATCCCGCACATCGTTGGTAGCCCCTTCGAGGTCCTGACCCAGTTCAAACTCTACTGTGATGTTGCTGCTCCCCTGACTGCTGCTGGAAGAAATATTTTTGATACCGGCAATACCATTGATTTGTTTCTCCAATGGTTCGGTGATCTGTGTTTCAATGATGTCTGAGTTGGCCCCGGCATAAGACGTACGCACGTTTACAATAGGCGGGTCGATGGCAGGGAAATCTCTTACCCCCAGAAAAGTGAAGCCCACAAGGCCGAATATCACAATAATGATATTCATCACAATTGCCAGAACCGGCCGCTTAAGTGAAATGGAAGGTAAACTCATCTTGTCTGTTTATAGCATTACGCACCTTGTATCGGGCAGCAGGAGGTACCGGTTACTATATTATATATGGTGTGTATCCTGTTATGCTGTCTGATACGCCATCCGTAACGGAAGGTCAAATACTATTGGATCTTATTATACTTTAATATCATTCCTGGTTTCAGCTGGAGGATACCGGTTGTAATAATGGTATCGCCGGGCTGGATGCCACTGGTGATTTGTACGTTGCTTTCGGTGCGGATACCTGTTTCCACCACTACAAATTTTGCCCGGCCGCTGTCTGCCACAATTACTTTTTTGTCGCGGGTGCCGGGAATGACTGCCTGTGAAGGGATCATAATGGCGTTGGGCAGGTCTTTCAGAATGATTTTTACTTTGGCAAAAGATCCCGGAAAGAGGCGGCTGCTGCTATTGGGAATGATGGCCCGCAGTTTTACCGTGCGGGTAGTCAGGTCTATTTTCGGATCAATCGCATAGATGCTGCCGGTGTAGGAATTATCGTCACCGGTTACGGTGAAGTTGACCTGGTCGCCGTTTTTAATGGCGTTCCGGTATTTTTCTGCTACAGCGAAGTCCATTTTTAAAGGATCTATCTGTTGCAGGGTAGTAATGATAGTGGCTGCGGAAACGATGGCGCCTTCGCTGACGTTCCGTAAACCCAGTTTACCGCTGAAGGGAGCCCGGAGGGTTGTTTTCTGCAGCTGGGTTTGGGTATATTCGATATCAGCACCATAGGCACTTACCTGGTTGCGGGTTACATCCACGTCCTGGCGGCTGATACCATTTATTTTAAGCAGATTTTCCTGACGTTCCAGGGTGGTTTTAGCCAGCTGCTGTTGTAATTTGAGTTTCTGTAATTGTGCCAGCAGGTCTTCATCGTAGAGTTTAACGAGGAGGTCTCCTTTTCTTACAGCTGTACCTTCTTTAAAATAAAGATGGGTGATACGCCCGTTGATTTCCGGCTTTATTTCTACTTCTTCATTACTCTGGAGGGTACCACTGGCTTCAATTGCCAGGTCCAGTTTAGATGTTTTGGCGATCCAGGCATCAATACTGACTGATTTGGCGTTGCCAGGAGTTTTGGCTCCAGGTGCGCTGGCAGCACTTTTCTCCGCGTTGCTACCAGCTATTTTTTTGTAGATAAGAAAAACCACGATACCGGCTATCGCTAATATTACTATTGAGCGAACGGTTCTTTTTGTGTTAGACATGTTGTTTTAGCTTTTGGCTTTCGGTTGTTAGCTGTTGATTATGAGCTATCAGCCATTTGGAAAGAGCCATTCAGTACCTTTGTTTTTTTGTTGCCGGTTAAAAAACCGGGCGTATAAAGCTAAAGTTGCTGCCTGGCAAGGCAAATTTAATAAATGACGGGAGTGAAAGCGTGGAACGACTGTTAATTAGCGTTAAGGGTTTAGATAAGTGGTGAAAAAAACGGTTGAATGGAGATTTATTGTGATTTATACGAACCGTAAAAGAAGGGATCGTATCAAGGTCTTCCGGAAGGTCAATTTTAGGGGTAAACGGTCATTTCTGCCCGTTTAAGGGTGTTGAAGGGATATAAATTCTTTTATTAACAAAGCAATGAATATGTTTACTGTATTGAGTTTGGGGCGATTATACACAGGGAAAGAGGTTTAAAATTGCGGCTATCTCTTGGCAATTCAATAAAAATTATATTTTTGCAGTCAAGTTTTAAACCAAAAACACTTAAAATTATGTCAGACATTGCATCAAGAGTTAAAAAGATCATCATTGACAAATTGGGCGTTGACGAAGCTGAGGTAACTCCTGAAGCCAGCTTCACCAACGACTTAGGCGCTGACTCTTTGGATACGGTAGAACTGATTATGGAATTCGAAAAAGAATTCAACATCTCCATTCCTGACGAACAAGCTGAAACTATTACTACTGTTGGCCAGGCAGTTGCTTACCTGGAAGAACATGTAAAATAATCCTACTAATCAGAATTGTTTTAATGCAACCAAGACGAGTTGTCGTTACAGGTTTAGGCGCTCTTACACCGCTCGGCAATACTGTAGCCGATTTTTGGCACGGATTGACGAACGGTGTATCCGGCGCGGATTTTATCAAGCAATTTGACGCTTCCAAGTTCAAAACCCGTTTTGCTTGCGAACTGAAAAATTTCGATCCTACTAACTACCTGGACAAAAAGGAGGCCCGCAAGATGGACCCCTTTACACAAACAGCGGTAATTGCCGCAGATCAGGCGATACTGGACGCCAATATTAACAAAGACAAGATCAATGCAGATCGGGTTGGGGTAATATGGGGCACCGGTGTTGGTGGTATGATCAATTTCAGCCATGAGCTAAAGGAATTTCATACTGGGGATGGTACTCCCCGCTTTAGTCCTTTCCTGATTACCAGGCTTATCCTGGATATTGCTGCCGGATATATTTCTATTCGTCATGGTTTCAGAGGACCGAACTTTTCTGTTGTATCTGCCTGTGCATCCGCTACCAACGCGATTATAGAAGCAATGTACAGCATCCGTTACGGTAAAACCGATATGGTAGTTACCGGCGGATCAGAAAATGTAATTAATGAACCCTGTGTAGGTGGCTTCAATGCCATGAAGGCTTTATCCGAAAGGAATGATGACCCTAAAACAGCCTCCAGACCCTTTGACCTCGACCGTGATGGTTTTGTAATGGGAGAAGGTGCCGGTGCACTGGTACTGGAATCATTAGACCATGCTTTGGAAAGAGGCGCTAAAATTTATGCAGAATTAGCCGGTGGCGGCGCTACAGCGGATGCCCACCACATCACAGCTCCACATCCGGAAGGATTGGGCGCTATGAATGTTATGCGGCAAGCGCTGGCAGATGCCGGTATGCAGGCAGACCAGATCGATTATATCAATGTGCATGGTACTTCCACTCCGCTGGGGGATATTGCAGAAGTAAAAGCTATTCAGCGGGTTTTTGAGGAACATGCCTATCAGTTAAATATCAGTTCCACAAAATCCATGACAGGTCACTTGCTCGGAGCAGCTGGTGCTGTTGAATCCATAGCCGTAATTATGTCTATCATCGATGGCATAGTTCCTCCTACGATTAACCATTTTACAGATGATCCGCAATTAGACCCTAATCTGAACTTTACTTTTAATACCGCACAACACCGAGAAGTAAGAGCCGCATTAACCAATACCTTTGGGTTTGGTGGTCATAATGCCTCCTTGATTTTCAAAAAATTTGTTCCTTGATCTTGATTGTGTGAAATTACTGCCAGGTTTTTTATATCGACTAGTATCCAAAAAAAGGCACTTGTATAAAGAGCTGCATAGCCTGTTGGGTTTTCCTCCAGGCAATTTCGCTTTATATGAGATAGCCCTGAGCCATCGTTCCAGCAAAGAGAAATTCCTCGAAAGCAATGAACGGCTGGAATACCTTGGTGATGCCATCCTGGGTGCCATCGTGGGTGATTATCTCTTTAAAAAATATCCCTATAAAACAGAAGGATATTTAACAGAGATGCGCTCCAAGATCGTTAACAGACAACAGCTGAACGATATTGCCATCAAGATGGGATTGCGTAAACTCACCATCTACGATAAATACAACAGCTTCCTGAAAATAAGCCAGATCTTCGGAAATACCCTCGAAGCCTTAGTAGGCGCTGTATACCTGGACCGTGGTTATAACAAAACCCAACAGTTTGTACACAAACGGATCATCATGCCCTATATAGATCTGGAGATGCTGGAAACCGTAGAGATGAACCATAAAAACAAACTTTACGGCTGGGCAAACAAAAATGGTAAAACATTGGAATTCGAATTACTCGAAGAACAAATGGACAATGGCCGCCGGATCTTTACTGTTGGCGCCGTAGTAGACGGAGAGCTTATCTGCAGTGGTAAAGCCTTCAATAAAAAAGACGCCAGCCAGATTGCCGCACAACAGGCTATCCTGCATCTCGGTTTAGGCGATTAATAGCTCACTACTTTTCACCTGTTTTCTACTCATCATGATAACAACGGCTTACGCCGGCTGTTAACTACTTACTGCTATACGCAGAATTGTTTTCCTTTTTTCCGGAGATGATTTCCGGGGATCTGACAGGTATATTTCATGATGCCGCCCGGTTACCTGTAGCTGCTCCCGTTTTATCAGCTCATCCAGCTTTTTTAATGATACAGGTTCTTCACTGTAAGGGCCCACATGCAGAATCTGTGCACACCTCCCCTCTTCCATGTACCTAAAATCCACTTCCCGGAACAAGGTCGATTTTTTCTTCCGCTCCGCCGTCATGACTGCCGTTATAAACTGTTGCCGGGTTACCTCTTCCGGCAGCCGGATGGCCAGTTCATAATGCCATTGATCCCGCGGTACCAGCATGGGGTCTTCCGTTGTAACATTCACCCACCAGAAGCCTTCCAGTTTTGCTACGGTAAAATCACGCCCCAGCTCTTTACTGCTGTTTTTGATGGTGTAGGCAACGGTGTAAAGCGCGGAAGTAGTTTCCGCAAAAGCGGCTCCATTAGGATCGCCCTTGCCGGTGATGGTCAGAAACAATCCTTTTTCAATGGTCACCAATTGTGGCGCCAGCGTAGCGGTGTAGTAGTTTTTATACACCTTCGTTAAATCCAGTTTAGTCATATCCGTTAGTGTTTGTAAATGATCGCAGAGGAAGGTGAGTAACAACACCCACCCTCCATATATATAAGTTCTCATAACATCAGGCTTTTGAGACGCCTATTTGTACGTTGGTAATATTCTGCTCCGGATGCTCGAAACTAAAGCGCAGGTATTGTTCCCGGTTGCTTCCTGTCATGGGTATTCCCAGCATTTGTATACCTGTAATGAGTTTGCCGTAAGTGTCTCCCAGCTTATCCCAGCCACCGGGATGCTGCATGCCTACACAGTCAAATACAGGCAGCGTTTCGCAGTGATAAGGCGCCGGAACAGACAGCACTTCGGTTACGGGCAGGCCTATATCGAGCGTAAACACCGTATCCGGATTCCCATCAAAACCGTGGTAGTGCCATTCCGGTGCGCCGCATATTTCAAGACCGGCGGCTATCGCTACCGGGTACAGTGCTTTGATCGCACTACGCACCAGGGGTAATAAACCTGGCAGGTTGGTTTCATAGCGGCGGTAGAAAAAGTGAAGCGGAGATGCTGTTTCAATAACCGGTATGTCTGCGTTTCCCTGAAAGAACCCCAGCCAGAACTGCAGCTGTGGATTTTCCAGCAACCCGAAAAAGGTAAAGATCTCTGTTGCAAATGCTACCATGGCAGTGCCGGCAGCTGTAATGATGTTGTCGCCGGTGGCTGCCGGTGTCTGAACATACAGCGCTGAACCCTGGTAGGTTGGCGCCATCATTTTCAGTATATCCGGATGATTGCTGGTATGAGGGATGGTATCGAGATAGCCATGCTGCGCAAGGAAAACGGTGGCGCCGCAAATAGCCGCCACAGATTTACCGGATGCCACCAGTTGTTGTATCAGGGGAAGTATGGCCGGATGGCCGCCTGCTTCCATGGGAGCGCCACCGGGTAATATAAGGAGGTCTATATCGGCTGTCATGGCTTCTTGCAGGCTTTGCTGCGGTATTATCTGCAGGTTTCCACCGGAGGTAACCGGTTGTCCGTCGATAGAAAAGGTGATGATATTCACGTCCGTAAAGGTGTGAAGGCCATAGGTCACAAGCGCAGGTTCCCAGTCGGAATATTGATCGAATACAAATACATAACAGTTACGGAGCTTTTTCATATTGTCTGTTTTTATTGACAATACAAAGCAACGCAGGGGAAGTGACAGCCTTATGTCAGCAGCCGCTGAGAAAAATTAAAAATAATGATCCTGTAACTCAGTGATCAGACCTTGCATGACCGTTTTCAGCTCCGGAGGCTGTACAATAGCGGCGTGATGACCAAATACAATCAGCCATCTGGCAAAGTATTCCAGCGAAGGCTGTAAAAAGGTGAGAATGGTTTTATCTCCTTCGGTAGTTTCTTCCATTAGTCCGTAATAGTACTTCTGCTCCCGGATATACCGTAAGATATCATTGTCGAGTGCAATTTTTATCAGGAACATTTCACCCTGGTTACGGCTTTTCTCCCGATGCAGGTAGTCCTGCAGGGAAATGCGGTCATCTCTTTTGTAGATAGTGGAAGTTACCTGCAGTTTACGGATGCGATCTACCCGGAAGTCGCGGTATCCCTGCCGCAGCCGGCACCAGGCAATCAGGTGCCAGCTGGTGCGCATATGGAAAATACCGATTGGCTCCACTTCCCGGCGGGTGGCGACTTCGTCCTGAAACGAAAAATATTCCATGTTGATCACCTGGTTCATGCCCAGGGCCTGCTGGATATCCGTTAAAAAACGATTGGGAAAGCTTTCATCTTCCGGATATTTTGGGCGGGATCTTAATACCGCAATATTTTCGTCCAGGGATTCCAGGTAGTCTTTTTCTGAACCGCGCAATACAGACCGGATTTTTTGCATGGCAAAGCCAAACTGTTTCTGGTTGCTGTGATCACTGTATTGTTCCATTAGTTTTTCGCCTGTCAGCAGTGCAGCAGCCTCTTCTTTGGAAAACATTACCGGTGGGAGGTGGTATCCATCTACAATGTAATAGCCCGTACCGGCTTCCGCACCAATGGGTACTCCTGCTTCCTGCAGTGCTTTTACATCCCGGTATACAGTTCTCAGACTGATCTCAAATCTGTCTGCAATTTCTGCAGCTTTTACAATTTTTTTGCCTTGTAATTGAATGAGAATAGCGGTAAGTCTGTCTATGCGGTTCATGGGAAACGTGGTTCAGGATGCTAATTTCGGTAGCAGAAAATTATTTTCAGGATTTTTTTTATCCCGGTTAAACTTTGTTCTTCTTAAACTGTCTTTAATACATAATAATTCTCCGGATAAAAGTAAGTTTATTGAGAATGAAGACAATGTGATTTTCCGGAGATCGATAACTCAATGCTACAGTACAGAATATAGGTTAAATGGTAAGCCCCTGCAATTTCTTGCGGGGGCCTCTTTTTATAGCCTATGACCTGCCGGTCTAATAACTCATTTCATTCAGCTTCACCTTACCCCGGAAAGTCCAGAATAAAAATATCGTATAGCCGATCACCATAGGAGTGCCTATGGCAGCTATCAGCAACATAATTCTCAGTGACTTGACCGAAGATGCTGCGGCATAAATGCTGATACTATAAGCCGGATTAGTTGTAGATATGACAATATTGGGATACAGGCCCACTGCAAACAGGATCAGCAGACAGGAAGTAATAATACAGGAGAAGAGAAATGCCGTAAAATATTTGCGGGCATCTATATTCCGTTTAATATTCAGCAAGGTGAGTACTGCCACCAATGGTAATATAAATAACTCCGGATGGTTTTTGAACTGATGCGTCATATGGGGCACATAAATAAGTGTAGCCATAGACGTTAGAATAAAACAAAGAATGAAGAACTTACTGCAGTTATTAACCAGTACCGTGAGCCGGGCGTATAGCCTGTCTTCTGTTTTCATCACCAGGTAAATGGCGCCGTGTAACATAAACAGTGATAAGGTAGTAACGGCAATGAGTATCGCATACGGATTAAAGAAAGTAAGGAGATTGCCTGTGAACTCATGCGCCGCGTTGATCGGCAGGCCATGAATCAGATTGCCCAATACCAGCCCCAGTAACAAGGTGATGGCAATACTGGATACACTGTAGCTGATATCCCACATTTGTCGCCACCAGCGCCAGGATTCTTTACTGCGGAATTCAATAGAGATAGCCCGGAAGATAAGGGCTACCAGGAATAACATGAACGGGATATAAAAAGTAGACAGCACTACCCCATATACCAGGGGAAATCCGGCAAATAAAGCACCTCCGGCGATCACCAGCCATACTTCATTGCCATCCCATACGGGTCCGATGGCATTCAGGGCGAGCCGGCGGCTTTCTTCTTTTTTAAAGAAAAGATGTAATGCGCCTGCCCCCAGGTCGAAACCATCCAGTACACCATAACCGGTGATTAATCCGCCAATCACCAAAAACCACCAGGTAGGCAGGTCCAGTCCGAGTATTGTTTCCATGCAGCTATAATTTAAGAAGGACGGTGTTCAATATTGTTGTTGTAATAGCCATCGTATTCATCTTCCGCAAGCTCCGAAATGTCGGGCCCGTGCTGTATCTTCCTGTTTAGCAGATACAGGAACAATGCCAGCAGCAATATATATACCAGCGTAAACAGAATCAGTGAAAACATCACCTGATCGGCGGTTACTTTTTTGGAGAGTGCATCGGAAGTGCGGAGCAGTTTGTACACCACCCACGGCTGCCGGCCTACTTCCGCTGCGTACCAGCCCACCTGGTTAGCGATTTGCGGTAACAATACCGCCCAGGCAAATATGATCATCAGCCATCGCTGGTTAAACAGTTTTTTGCGCCATAGCAGGAATACCGCGAGCAGGGTGAGCCCAATCAGCAACATCCCGATAGAAATCATGATATGATAGGTCTGGAAGACAAAATTCACAGCGCCGGGTCTGTCTTTTTCCGGTGTGGCATTCAGTCCTTCCACAGGCGCATTGAAACTGCCATGGGTGAGGAAAGAAAGACCTCCAGGAATTTTGATACCGGTGGTTTGTTGTTTTTTGTTATCCACCCAGCCAATGAGGTACATGTCTGCTACCGCCAGGCTATCATAATGCCCTTCCATCGCAGCCAGCTTAGCCGGTTGGTATTTACTCACGTAATGGGCCGAACGGTGTCCGGTGAAGAGCTGCAGTAACGCGGCTATTACGGCCACGCTCAGCCCCACTTTAAACATCGCCTGCGCGTGTTTGACGAAACGTTGCTTTAAGATATACCAGGCCGCTACACTCATCACCAGAAAAGACCCGGCGAGGAAAGAGCCTATAATCACATGGGAAAAACGATCTACAGAAGAAGGATTAAATACCATGGCCCAGAAGTCGGTGACCACAGCGCGGGCCTGCATGTCGTGGCCTTCTATACGGAAGCCGGTAGGCGTTTGCTGCCAGGAATTGGCAATCACAATCCAAAGGGCGGAAAAGATGGAGCCCAGCGCCACCATACAGGTAGAAAAGAAGTGTACCCCCTTATTCACCCGGTTCCAGCCAAACAGGAGTACACCCAGAAAGGCCGATTCCATGGCAAAGGCAAAGATGCCTTCTGCTGCCAGGGCACTCCCGAATATATCTCCTACATAATGGGAATAAGTGGCCCAGTTGGTACCAAATTCAAATTCCATCACAATACCGGTAGCCACACCGATGCCAAATATCAGGGCAAATATTTTGATCCAGTATCGGGTGATATCTTTATAAAGCGATAGCCCGGTTTTCAGGTACAATCCTTCCATTATTACCAAACACAATCCCAGCCCGATACTCAGCGGGGGATAGATGTAATGGAAGGCGATAGTAAATGCAAACTGTATCCTCGATAGTATTTCCACAGACGGCATAATCATGAATTATAGTTACAAAGGTAGTCGCTGATGAAATCTGTCAACCTGATGTTTATCATATATTCATTAAATGATAATATAACTAAAATTACCGGTACCGCAATGGGTAAAATAAAATCAGCCCGTAGGGTTTTGCAGGTTGATGCTACAAAACACTACGGGCTGATACGATGTGATGCCATCACTAATTTATGGCAGCTTCAAACTCTTTCTTCCGCTCATGATATTCTTCCATGGTGAAATTATACACGACAGAGTCACGCTTGTTTTTGTTGGACACAAAATGACAGGCGTGGATATAAGGTTCTGCAATGTTTAATTTGTCCAGCGGTGTTACAACCAGTAACTGGAGGTTGAGCTGACCGCAGTATTCCATGAGGTAGTGGCTCTTTTCCGGATCCAGTTTGCTGAATGCTTCATCCACGGTAATAAAGCGCAGGCTGCGGTGTTGCCGGTTGGCTTCATTGATCCCAAACTGATAGGCAATAGCCGCACCCAGGATGGTGTAGGTAAACTGGGCTTTTTCACCACCGGAAAGACTGGCGGTATCTTCATAATATTTAAATGCCTTGTTATCGGCGATGTAATATTCCTTCGCGCCAAAGTCCAGCCAGTTGCGCACATCCGTTACCTTCCGGCGCCAGGCTTCATTTTGTTGCAGTTCATTGATCAGGGTTTTGATGTTTTCAAACAACTGATCACTGTAGGCTTCGTCTTTTTCCTGATAATATTTATAGGAATCCGGTACCGCGTTACTCAGCTTCTCTTTGAAATTCCTGATTTCCACATCCCGTACATGGCGGCATTCCAGCTGCAGGTAGGTATCCGGATTTTTATTGAAGGTGATATTGCGTAATGGTTCATTCAGGTCTTCCATGACTTCACGTATCAGGTCTTCCTGTCCGTATATCCATGCCCGGTAGTTGGTGATGGCATTCAGCATACTGTTGTCCATATACTGCCGGAAACGTTCTTTGTGTTCGATGAGGCGCTGGTATTTGATGCGTTCATACAGCGAGGTGAATTCATCGAGGTACCGTACATGCGGCTGCAGATCCGTAACGTCGCCCAGCCAGTCGGGATAGGTGTCGTGTATGGATTTAGGTGGCATTACGAAGGCAGACAGTTGCCGGGTAATTTCGGCTTCTTTTTCTGCGGCGGTACGCATGGCTTCCTGTAGCGCTGTTTTCAGGCTTTCGTCGGCCTTCTTACGGTGTGCTGCCAGTTGTAAGGCGGTGGTAGCTGTTTCTGTAATGGCGAGGTCCGACAGGTATTCCAGGGCGCGGTGTACGGCACTGTCGTCCAGGAGGTTGGCTTTGAGCTGTTTGAAATACCGTTGTTTCTCCGTGTATTTATCATTCAGCCGACCCCTGTCTTCCAGGATTTTTTCTTTTTCTTTTTCCTTACCGGTGATGGCGGTGGCGGTTTCATCCAGCTGTTCGCAGATCACCTGGTATTTATCGCTGGTTTGCAGCAGTTGATTTTTTTCGCGGGAAAAAGTTTCAATCACGGCGGCGTGTGTCTGCCAGTTGATTTCGCTGAAATTGCGGAGTGTCAGCAAGGCGCCGGTCAATGCCTGGTTGGCGCTGATACCTTTACGCGCTGTTTCCAGCTGGTTGATACTGTGTTGTAAGGTGTCGATGCTGGCGTTGCATTCGTCCTGCTCTTCCCGGAGGCCGCGCAGCTTGTTTTTGTTATTCCAACCCAGCACATAATTGTTCTTTTGTGAACGGTTGGGACGGTCATCTTTTTCGTGGCGTGTAGCCTGCCGCGTTAGTCCGTTGGAAGTAACGGCCTTACGGGCACGGTTAAACGCAGTCATATCATCAGTACAGATATAGTCAAACTGATCCAGTAACTGCTTTTGCAGCCATTCCTTAAATGCTGTACCTGGTTTGATATCTATCTTTTGCAGCAGGCTTTCTTTATCATTCGGCATGCGCAGCATGGTATAACTTTCCTCTTCTATCTTATGATATACTAACCTGGTCTGTAGGTTATTATCATTGATATAGCGGTTGATATCGATGATGTAATCTTCCGGTACCAGCAGCCGCAGGGCGAAGTTGTGCAATACCTTTTCGATGGCATTCTCCCAGTGGCTTTCTTTATCTTTTACCCGGATCAGTTCTCCGGCAAACGGGAGATCATCTTCTGAAACATCCAGCATGTCGGCCAGTTGTTGCCGGATGCGGATCAGTTCATACGGGATATTGTTTTTACGGTTCAGGAAGGAATCTATTTCTTCTTCCAGCCGGGTGGTCTGGCTTCTTTCAGCAGCCAGACTGCTTTTGTGGTGGAAGATTTCTTCCTGTAGTGTTTCCAGTTGTTTGTCGATACCGGCCAGCTGTTTTTCTGCCAGTGCAATATTTTCGTGAAAGGCCTGTTCATCCGGACTGGCTGTCAGCTGCAGCTTTTCTGCCAGTTTATTGTATTCCTCCATTTTATTACGTTTCGCTTCCAGCGATTTCTGTTCGTAATGAATGGTTTTTTCGATGGAACGCAGCTGTTCATCTACACTGTTGTTGGCCTTTTGGGCAATCAGTTCTTCCTTGCGGAGTTGCAGCGATTGCAGGTTGTCGTTGACGCTAGTCAGGGAACTGGCGGTCATTTCCAGTTCCTGTTGCAGTACCTGGATTTCTGCTTCCAGAATATCTTTCTCCTGGCGGTTGAAGTAAGCCGGTAAAATATCCTGCAAGGACTGCAGTTCCCGGTTTTTATCCTGTATCTGTTGCCAGGAGGTTCTGTTATCGATAATTGGTTCCAGCATTTTCAGCTGGGTTTCATCTTTCTGAATGGCCCGGTGGCTGGAGAGTAAGCTGTCGTAGTTTTCGCGGAGTTTCAGGAATTCATTTTCGCTCTCTGTTTCTTCCAGCATTTGCCCGCGGATAAACGTATTCAGGTCTCCCAGTACTTTAATACCCACGGTTTGGTTGAACAGCGACAGGGCTTTTTCACTTCTCAGGCCGAATATGTTGCTGAACAGCGCGGCATATTCCTTAAAGCTGTCGGTGATTTCTGTTTTCGGGAAGCTGGCACGCAGCTTCTTTTTCCAGTCGCCTTTTACATCAAACTTACCATTACCGAAATGTTCGTTGATGTTGAGCTTATGTGGTGAAACGATGTATTGCCGTTTCATTTCGCCGGCATACCATCTCACCTGTGCGAGGGTGATCTGGTGCATGGTAGCGGCATTATAAAAGTAGGCCAGCAGTACGGAGTAAGGATTGTTTTCCTTGTGCCGCAGCTGGTCTGTTTTGGATTGCTGCGATTCTTCAGAGAATGTTTTACCGTAGTAGCCCCAGAAATAGGATTCTTCACCACGGTCGCGGCGTTGTTCTGTACCGGATGACTGGTTATAGAACCTTTTGCCGGAAGGTACCAGTAAGGTCAGCAGTGCATCGATAAGGGTGGTTTTTCCGCTACCGTTGGCGCCGGTCAGTAACGACGTGTTGCCATTGGTGTTAACGCGGTATATTTTGTTATGAAAGGTGCCCCAGTTGTATATTTCGAAATATTGTAAACGGAATCCACTTTCTTGGGAATCACTATTAAACAGAGTGGACATGCAGTTTTAATTTTGATTTAATTTCTTCCAGTTTATCGTTGTTCACCAGTGCCTTGATGATTCTTTTTACCTCATACTGATGCAGCTCTTTATTGGCTGCATCTTCCCGGGTTACTCTCAGTACGCCGATGTTTAAAAGACTGTTGATCGGTTTGTTGAGATCCTTGAGTAGTTTGGAGCGGTTGTGCCGGTCTTTGAAGAAGAGCGCCAATCGTTCCTTGATTTCTCTTTGGGTGAGGAAAAGCCGGGTACCATTGCCATTGATATCAAATTCGTCGAGGGCTTCGCGGAGTACGATGCACAGCAAGGTGGCCTCGTAGGTCAGCCGGGTTTTGCGCATCAGCCGGGGCAAAGGTTTGTCCATGGTTTCATCCGTATCGGGTTGTACGATGCGGGCAAATCCGTCAGCTTCACTAACTATCAGCTGTAAGCCTGTTTGTTGCAGGTACTTGCTCAGTTCCGTCTGCCATCCGAGGAGGTCTTTCCAGTAGGTTTTATCTTCTTCATAAACAGGCCCCTGCATGAGTTTAATGAACACGTGTGCAAAGGGCGATATATTTTTATCGGACATATTTTAGTTTTGAGAATTAGTAAAGAGCACCATGGGCATATTAATGGTACGGTTGCCCAATACTACCGGGTCTGCGGTTTCCAGAATGATGTGATGCGGCGATTGACTGGCAATAGCGAAATAAGTGATAAGTTCCGTCAGGCCTTTTTCGGTGCCGTAAATATCCACCAGTTCTTTCAGGCTGATTTGTTTTTTGTTTTCCAGCTGGGTGGCAATACGATCTTCCAGTAAAGCCCGGTCAATGTTAAAGTGATTGAATAATGCATCAAAGTCGCCGGCATCGGGATGTGTACCGCCCATGCCTTCAGGGAAGGATACTTCCACATTGGGTTTCTTTTCATCGGCCAGCTCCCAGCGATCGAGGAAGTCTATTTCCGGATCACTTTCTATATCAATGAAAAAAGATTCACCGGGTGGCTGCTCAAGTGCCTGAAAGGCCAGTTGCCGGATTTCATTGATCAGTTCTGTTGCTTTCCGGCGATCCGTGAGATTATTTTCACTGAGTACGCGGCTGAGTTTATCGCTGAGTTTTTTATTGGCGTCAATTACTTTTTTGCCGGAGGCGTGCAGGAATTGTTTGAGCTTTTTCAGGAACCGGTCGTTTTTGTATTCGATGTTCCGGTCTTCCAGCAGGGAGTACAGTTTTTCTATCAGCTCCCGCATTTCTTCCTGTTTGTTTTCATCCATGAGGAACTGCCAGAAAGAGTAAAAGCTTTTGCCCTGGTCTTTTTGCTGCAGCGCTTCGAAGGAATCCAGCGTATAGGCGAGCAAGGTACCTTTGGCAACATCCCGTTCACTTTGTTTGCGGTAAATTTCCTGGGTGATCTGTTCAAAGTTGTGTTCCACTTCTTTGAAATCGCTCAGCAGTTCGCGCGACATCCGGTTTACATCATAAAACCGTTCTTTGATCTGGGTATCATCAAATACCTGTACTTTACCAGTGATGGTAATGCTTTTGATCTCCTGCTCTATTTCAAATTTTTTTCTTTCCAGCTCCTGAATTCTTTGCTGTGGATCTTTATTGCTTTGATCGATCAGCTCTTTGAGTTTGGAGAAGATATCTTTAAAGCGGCTTTCGGTACCTACAAATTCCCGTTTCCGGAGGGTAGATACCCAGTGCATGGCTTTTTCCATGTCGCTGCTCAGTTCGTGGATATCGAGACCGTCGTCGTCGGGATATTTGCGCAGAAAGCCTTTATTGCTCCACTGGTCAATATATTGGCGGGCTTTTACGTCGTTATGTTCCAGCAGGTGGCCGGCGTCTATCTCATCATCCGCCGCCTGGTAGCCGGTTTGCCCGAGGTAATCAGACAAGCGGGTCACCAGTTCCACATTGGAAATGGTAGTATGGTTTTTTTCCTTGAATGTGTAATGAAAAAATGACAACATCATTGGCGCGCTACGGGCCCGGAGTATCTTAAGCGTTACTGAATGGGCGTATAGATTACATAATTGGTCATACGTCATGGCGTAAAAATAAGGAATTACGAATTACAAATGACGGAGAGATCTATGGGAAGATCTTTCCCAGTATGGCGGATGGTGCTGGTGTACAGTGGGGGCGCTACATAATATACAATCCGTTGGCCCTTGGTTTTACCGAAGCCGGGACTGGTTCGTCGCCGAGCAGCTCAATGACATTGATTTCTATGGTGCGGGCAATACTGTCCAGCGGAATGGCCAGGGGCTGGAATTCGAAAGGATTCATCAGGGTGGTACCGCTCAGGTGCGTCACATGAAATACAAACCCAAACATCCAGCCAAACGGGATGGCCCAGGCGCCTATGGATTCGGTCATCATCAGGGTGTTCATGATAACATAGAACCAGATAAACAGTTGTGTGAAATAAACGTAGCTGGGAGGGAATACTGTGTTGCTGATACGTTCGCTCATGCCCATGCTATCGCAATGTCTTACCAGCAGTTGATTCATTTCTATAAAACGGAATCCGTCTATGGCGCCGGCATCGCGCAGGAGCTGCAGATCGCGGGATTGCAGGCTGAGGATGGCATTGGCGTGATTGCTTTGCTTTTGTACGTAGTCAATTTCTTCTTTGGTGAGGTAGCGGGTGTAGTAATCGTCGGGGCGTTTGCGGAGGGAGGCTTTCAGGGCGTTGATAAAGGCGAGGTGGCGGTGAATCATGTGCCGGGCCATTGTTTTGGTACTGTCTTCCGCTTCCGCTGCCGTATAAAATAACAGGCTGCGTGCCCAGGAGCGGGAGTCGTTGACCAGGGCCCCCCATATTTTGCGGGCCTCCCACCAGCGGTCGTAAGCCTGGTTATTATTAAAGCCGATGAAAAAAGCGAGGGCGGTACCTAATACCGCAGATACGGCCAACGGCACCGAAATGTGGTTAACCAGCCAGTATTTGTCCAGGAAATATACAAGGGTACAACAAGCCAGTAGCATCAGGTCTACCTTCCAGGTGAAGGAGAATATCTGGCTGAGTGATAATCTGTGTTTCAGCAGCATAATTCTTTTTTAGTTGTAAGGGCACCTTATTTCAAGTTAAATAAAAAAATTGGGAATATTATCTTCCTAATAACCAATATTTTATATTTACAAAAACATATAGTCTATAGATTTAGTAGGGTAATTGAAATTTTCCCCTTATCTTTGTGGCGTAACAACGATATGGATTATCTAAACCTATAATAACGGCGACCATTTTATCAGCCATTTTAAAAAGCGTAATTATGTCACTGTCCACATCTACACTTCACAGATTCGCAGATTTTCTGACGTCCCCGATTCCGGAGAATTTCCCCAGTCCCCGTAGAAACCGGGAGCAGATTAACCCTATTCGCAGCGGTAGTTTTTTTCCTGATTTATTAATAGAAGCCACCCGGGTTATACGGGGTACTCACCTGCTGAAAGGCCTTAAACAGGGTGTTGAGCTGCATCGCCTGGCTTCGCAGCCATTGGTGGTGGTTTTTTATTCGTTGCACTGGAATGGTTATGCAGATCGTTTGTTACAATTACTGAAAGACAGTTATCCTGCCATTGAAGCGGCGGGAGCACATGTACTGGTATTGTCCAGTGAAGAACAGGAGGCATTTCTGGCCGTAAATCCGGATCCCTTACCATTTGATATTGTATGGGATGAGGAAAACCGGTTGGCGAAGAAGGCAGGTATCTATCTGGAATCAGACCCGGTGTGGGGACGTGTTTCTGGTATTGATGCGGATGTGCCTGTGCCGGCGGTTTACCTGGTGACACCTTCTCTTCAGATTACTTACGATTTCGCGGATATATTTTTCCAGCAGGAATTTCAACCCGAAGTACTGTTATCCCATATAGAAAAGAAACTGGCCATTAGTGCCTGATCATAGGTTGCCGGTAAAGCCGGCCGGCAGCTATATGATTGTTTTTTGCCTGCCATAAGGTACTATTGTTTGTTTTCCCCTGTATTTATCATCAGGTAACTGTGTTTTCCCGTATAATCGTCACCGTTACCTGGTGAGCAGGGTAGCTCCTGAAACAGTCAGCCTTGTTTACAGAAACGCGCATAACTGGTTGAAAAATACTCATAAATAGGTATTTTATGCCCACAGTGTTTACACTACCTTTGTTGCTCAGCATACTATTTACTGCGTCACACTAAAATATAAAAGTCATCCCCTGATTTAATCAGGCTTCGTATTAATACCCCCAAAAAAGGGTCTCTTTCTAAACGAATAGGGACCCTTCCCTATTTTTATATACATTTGTTTACGAAGGGCATTTTATTCAACCGGTATTCGTTCAAGTTTTCCTATACTTTTTATTTCAGTTCATGAGGGAACAAGCTGTATCTATTAATGACGCGACCTGTCTGGAGGATAAACTAAAAGCTTTACAGGCCATTGACCAGGAGTTACCGGCTGTTGTAATTGTAATGAACGTGGTGGAGAATTATGTGGCGTATATGTCCCCGCGTGGGCTGCGGGAACTTAATACCTCTCTGGAAGCATTACAGGCCATGGGCGCCGCTTATTTTGAACATTATTTTAATCCGCAGGATGTAGAAGATTATCTGCCGAAAGTGGTGGCTTTACTGGAAGCCCCGGCAACTGCCAACCTGGGGGTTACTTTTTTTCAACAGGTAAGGATCGGGCCCGAAAAGGATTGGGTCTGGCACCTGGGGGCTACCCGGGTTTTTATGCGGGATGAGCGGGGAGCACCTACCCACGTGATCAGTTGTGCGATTCCGATTGACCCGTTACATCATGTTACCAGCAAGGTAAACCGGCTGTTACAGGAGAATACTTTCCTGCGCCGCCACCAGCATGTTTTTGCAGCGCTTACCAAAAGGGAGAAAGAGATCTTGCGCCTCATGGCGCTGGGAATGAGCGCAGCAGAAATAGCGGCGGAAGTGCATATCTCCGAGAAAACAGCCGTTACTCACAGGCGTAACATCAAAGCGAAAATCGGGGCGCAGTCGGGATATGATCTCACCAGTTTTGCGCAGGCTTTTGACCTGATATAAAGACCGGCATTGGTTTTTCGGCATGTAAGGGGAAATGCGTATTTTCATAGTGATACCATTTTTGTTGGTTTGCCATCCTGGCAAGCCTGTTAACCTTAATAACCATGTCTTTATGTCTTTCAAAGCCATTCTCCGCATAGACGGAGACGAGATGAATATCCTGGAATGCCGGTTCTCTTTTACCCAGCACACCGATCACAATGGAAGACCTGCCGCCCGGCCCAAAGGGGGCACCATTAGTTTGTTGCTGGAGTCGGCCGGCGAAACCGGATTATTCGACTGGATGATTTCGAATACCCGCATGAAGAGCGGCAGTATTACTTTTTTTCGCAGGGATGCTATGTCCAGACTGAAATCATTGCAGTTCAGGGACGCTTATTGTGTGGGTTATACCGAACAGTTTTACGCTTCCGGCGAACAACCGTTACAGATACAGCTGACCTTGTCGGCCCGGGAAATAAGCCTGAATAATACTGTTTATCAGAATCCCTGGCCGCAATCAGTTTAATTAATATTATCTTTAATATTAAAACGGAAAACTGTCATCGGTTATTTATAACTGAAAAGGGATGGACTTGTTGTCCATCCCTCCAGGGGCTGTAACCTGCAAAGGAAAAGTTTTGGGCTTTTCAGAAACGGACCAGAACCGCTTCTTGATGTAGGAAGGCTGTTTTCATAGAAAAGAATATTTTTGATAGATAGTACCGTTCATTTTTTGTTCAAGTAAGGGGCAAATAATAACTTAAGGGGACAAACGCCGGAATAATATTTTCTATATACTGCGCTACATCGCGACCAGATGCAGCGCTATCGGGGGCAGTAACTGCTACTGCAATTTTTCAATATTGGCAGATAGTGGTTGAGTCATAGTTATTTTTTTAGGTGTTTGTAAAAAGTTCATGGGCTTTAGACTTTAATTACAGAACAGGAACAATACCGCCAGTGCAGAAGGGCAAAGGTGATATTGCTGAAAGTGCATAGTTACCACAGGTAATCCAGCAAAAACGGGAACAACAATGGATGAAAGTATAGTGACGCTGCGTTTTAGCAGTTTCATCCTTGTTTCTAACAATAAAAAATCGATCAAAGTCATCAGGTAAATGCTATCTGCCTGATTACAATATCAAAAGTCTATTTTCTCTATCATTTTATAAAACTTATTAGATGAAGTGACCAGGATACACGATGAAATAACAGCAGTACCCAATCTGAGGTAAATGGCAGGTGGGGGAAGAAAGGGCGCTTTCCCGCTACCATCAAAGAAAAGAGGTGTTTTTTTGGGTCGTATTTTCTTAATTATTAATATAAGAGAAAAGAAAATTTGAACCAATAAATTTTTTTTATGCTACTTTCCTTGCCAAAAAGCCTGTATCTTATACTTAAAGACATTTTGTTAGAACAATGCTAACTTTTTTTAGAAGTAAATCCAATGACACACCTCCTGATATCAGCCGGAAATTATTGGATTGGTTTTCGGTTTTTCTATCTGAGAAATATTACACAAGCAGGGTGCGGATATGGGCGCACGTGTACATGTGGCTTATTCTGGCGGGGTTGTATGCTATTATGATCACGGCTACTTTTTCAGAAACACCGGATGTCACGTTGGTGTATGTTATCCGGAATATTCTGGGATCTGTAGGCTTTTTCTATTTTACCTTTTATTTTCTTATTCCGGAAGTACTGGGCCGGGGATATATCTTTCTCTCCCTGGTCTGCTTGTTTCTCCTGTTCTTTTATTGGTCAGTACTGAATTATCTGTGTACAACGTACGTTTATTATAATCTCACGCTGCATAATCTGACACTGAAAAGAGACGTAGCTACCGTGATGAACGGCGGATGGGGGAATGTATTTTCTGTGGTGCATATGTTGCGGATCTTTATTCCGGTTATCATGACGATTGCACCTGCCATGTCATTGAAACTGGTGTTGGATATCATCCGGTTTTCTACCCGGACACTCCGTTTGGAACGGGATAACCTGAACCTGGAGCTAAGTTTTCTGCGTTCGCAGCTGAATCCACATTTTCTGTTTAATACGCTGAATAATATCTATGCATTATCTATCCGGAATGATGCCCTGGCATCGGATCTGATTATGCACCTTTCAGAAATGATGCGTTATACCCTGTATGATTCCAATACAGAAAAAGTAGATTTGAATAAAGAAGCCGATTTTCTGAAGAATTATATAGAGTTGGAGAGTGTCAGATATGGAAAAAGCGCAAGTATTCGCTTTATTTGTGATACGGAGAAAATCAGCAACCAACAAATTGCGCCGTTGCTGATGTTTCCTTTTGTGGAAAATGCATTTAAATATTCCCATAATACTAACCCGGGCAATTGTTGGATACATGCCAGTATGGAAGTAAACGGCAGTTTGCTTAGTTTTGAAATCACTAATAGTAAAGGAGAGTTACCAGAGCAAAAACAAGTAATAGGCGGCATTGGCCTGAGCAACACCCGAAAGAGACTGGCTTTGTTATACCCGGACAGGCATATGCTGCATATAGAAAATAATACCGATTATTACAAAGTAGTATTGACACTAACGCTGAATTAGAAAAACATGGAACAAGTAATTACCTGCCTCGTAGTTGACGATGAGCCTTATGCCAGGGATCTGATGGAAAATTACATTGCCAGAATTCCATTCCTGCAACCTGTGGCTTTTTGTGAAAATGCCTTTGATGCCATTGACGTACTGCAACGACAGTCGGTAGATCTGCTTTTTTCAGATATACAGATGCCCAATATTAACGGGATTGAGATGATCCGCTCGCTCAGCAATCCTCCTTTTGTTGTTTTTACTACTGCTTCCCCGGCTTATGCCATTACCGGTTTTGAGCTGGATGCAGTAGATTATCTCGTAAAACCCATTTCCTTTGAACGGTTTCTTAAAGCCGTGAATAAAGCCAGAAGCCATATTCAGCAGAAGAAGCAGCAGTTTGTACAGGAAGTCGTAAAACAACAACCCAACCACCTGTTTGTAAAAGATGGCTATAAATTATCCAAAGTGCTGTTTGAAGATATCTACTATGTAGAAGGCATGAAGGATTATATCAAGATTGTCTGTAAACAAAAAAATATCATCACCTACATGCGTATGAAGGTGATTGAAGATACTTTGCCGCCCGATCAGTTTGTACGGATCCATAAATCCTACATCGTTCGGATTCAGGCGATCAGATCCATTGTAGGGAATTCAGCTGAATTAATTAATAATGAATCTGTTATTATTTCCAAGTCCAACCGCCAGGACCTGATCAAATTGTTGGGGATCACCAATTACAACGACGGAGAAGAGTAGCACCACAGAAATCCTGCCTCAGTGTCTTTTCGTCGAGAACTTGACGGGTTATGTCTAATAAAGTATGCCTGCTCCCGCTAATTGGCGATGTTTGTCTCCCAGATATGTTTTATTTGTTATTACAAAAAAATAGAATATGAAAAAAGAACACGTTAACATGAATGCAGTATCAGCCCTGGTTTTAGACAAAGAGATTATTTCAAAGGCCGACGCACGCACTATCGAAAACATGAGTGCCGACAAAAAATCAGGTGAAGGATACATTCCGTCCGTGCTGCCAACAACGCCGACGACTACAGGTATGAAAACATTAGCTACACACCTGTAAAATCCATTCTTTGTTAACCTGTTTAATGTAAGAACATCATGCGATACAAATGTGCCATAGTTGATGATGAGCCTTTGGCACTGGACATACTGGAAAGTTATATCCGGCGAACTACGTACCTGCAGCTAATAACCAGAACCAATAAACTGCAAACGATAGAAAAACTGGTTGCCGATAAAGAGGTGGATGTTGTATTAATGGATGTTAATATGAGAGGGGTGCGCAGAGAAAGCATTGAAAACCTGCTTCAGAAAGATTGTCTTTTTATTCTCGTCACGGCCTATCCCATCAGTGAAATACAAAATATCGGATGGAAAACAGGTCAGGGCTACCTCGCCAAACCTGCCAGCTACAGAAAGTTTGTAAGTGAAATGGAACGACTAATCAACAACTGAAGGAATGACCATCTGCCATCACTAAAAGATTATTAAAATTTTATCCACTGGCCAGGCCGCATTGACCATATCGCCTGGCCAGTGGTATTTCTATCTCAGAAATTGTTTGCATATTGTGTGATGTCAAGATTAGCACCCTGTGATTTTTACCTGCTCCGGATTCCACTCTTATCTTACGATAAGCCGTTGCAATTGCACCATAGGAGTAATAATGATTATGTCCTGTTTCTCCGGGCTATCCGGCAATTGTATGCCGATCCGTTGCTGCAGGAAGCCATCTTTCTGGCCAGTCCTGCCCTCTTCGATGAAATGATGAAATGGCTGGCTGCCGGTATAGATACCGCTGTATCCACAACACCACAACATCATAAGTTGGTCAAGACCTTGTACCAGTATCTCCTGCGTATGAGCTCCCGCTGTACACCCTACGGCCTCTTTGCCGGATGTACCGTAGGTACGCTCCATCCGCAAACAACCGAACTTCGGCTGGCGACGGTGCAGTCCTGGGAGAAGGTATCGCGGCTAGATATGAATTACCTGTCCGAACTGGCGACCGAACTGATAAAGCTGCCGGAAATCCGCGAACAGGTGCTCTTCTATCCGAATAACAGCCTGTATGAAACCGGTGCCTCGTACCGTTACTTTGAGTACCAGCTGCACGATAAAAAAAGATATTACTACCTCAGTGCCTTTACCCGTACGTCTTACCTGACACATATCATGGAGGCCGCGGCTACTGGTATCCGCATCGGTGAGCTGACAACACTCCTGACCGGTATGGATATTCCGCCGGATGTTGCCACTACTTTTATCGATGAACTGATCAACAATCAGATACTGATTGCGTCCACTGATCCCCGTATCAGCGGCGCCGATTATTTTACCTCCCTGATCACCTTCCTGGAAGAGCAAGTGCCGCAAACAGCCGTACTGGCGCCGCTACAGGAGATACATCATTTATTGCTGCAACAGGAAGATGGTATCCGGCGTAACCTGCATATCAGAGATATTATTACGGCCCATTTTCCGGCGATCAATGGAAAAGACCTCATTCAGGTAGATCTTTTCTATCGGCCTGCCGCAGCAGCTATTGCCCGGCCAGTCATCAACAGTATTGTACAACGGATCGAACAGTTGTGCATACTGGGCAAAGGGTTCGTGAATACCGACCTGCTCACCTTTAAGGAGAAGTTTCTGCAACGGTACGACCAACGCGAAATTCCGCTGATGCAGGCGCTGGACAGCGAATCGGGCATTGGCTATGGTATCATCACCGGTGATAACGCCAGCTATACACCGCTCATCGATGACCTGGTATTACCAGCCCTGAAAAAAGATACTGAAACCGTATGGGATGCCGTTAAAAAACTGATACTCCGGAAATACCTGGCTGCCCGCGAAAGCCAGGCCAGGGAAGTTTTCATCACCGAAGAAGATCTGCAACAGCTGGCAGCAGAGAAAGAAGCAAGGCCATTACCACCAGGCCTTTATACCATGGGGGCCTTGATAGCCCGGGATGCGGCCGCACTGGATAACGGTGATTTTCGTTTTGTGCTCAAATCCTGCGGAGGCCCCAACGCCCTGGCATTGATGGGGCGTTTTGCGGCCGGCAACGAAGTGCTGACAACCCAAATGAGGCAATATGCCGCAGCAGAACAGGCGCTGGAAAAAGACCGCATCTTTGCGGAAGTGATTCATCTGCCGGAAGGCCGTATGGGCAACATTCTGCTGCGCCCGCAACTATATGATTACGAAATTCCTTTTTTAGGCAATGCGGCGATGCCCGCTGCTGCTCAGCTACCGGTAAGCGATCTGCTGGTATCTGTAAGAAACAATAAAGTCATACTCCGCTCTGCAAAACTGGGAAAGGAAGTCATACCAAGGCTTACCAGTGCTCATAATTTTACACAGGGCCTGCCTGCCTATAAATTCCTGTGCGACCTGCAATACCAGCAACAAACGATCTCTATCCAGTGGGATTGGGATTTCCTGGAAGAACAATCATTTCTGCCACGCGTTAGCTATCAGGAAATCATATTGGAAAGAGCCCGGTGGTATATCACCAAAGCTGCTTTTGATGAGCTGCTGGCCTTACAACATACTCCTGATGCTGCTTTACTGTTGTTGCAGGCGCAATTCGGTATACCGGAGCAAGTGTTGTTATCAGAAGGTGATAATGAGCTACCAGTAGATTTTACCTGTACATTTGCCCGCTCACTGCTGACGGATAAACTGGCGAAAAGTAATGTCATCTTATACGAACAGTTGTTTAATGCAGATACCCGCCTGTTGTCTGATGGCACGGCAGCGTATTGCAATGAAATCATTATCCCGGTACGTAATACCACCTATCAGCCAGACCCGGGAACACAGGCCGCGCCGCCGGTTCCTGCCAATCAGCGCATCTTTGCTCCGGGCAGTGCATGGTTGTATGCTAAAATCTATTGTGGTTCCAAGTGGGTAGATAAACTGTTGGTGAAAGAGTTGCTGCCGCTGATCAGAAGCTGGCAGCACGAAGGATGGATTACCAGCTGGTTCTTCATCCGTTATCAGGATCCCGATACCCACATCCGTATCCGCTTTCATCATACCGCCGGCGGGAATTTCAGTGGCATACTAATGGCCAGCCTCAGCGCGGCCATCGCGCCTTATCTGGAAAATGACCTGGTACAGAAGTTACAGTTTGATACCTACATCCGCGAGGTGGAACGTTACGGAAGTTATACCATGCTCCTGAGTGAAGCACTTTTTTATCACGACAGCCATGCGGTGATACAGCTGCTGGCTTTACATAATGGCCGGAGTAACGAAGAACGCTGGCAATATGCGCTCCTGGGGGCTGCGGAGCTGCTGCGGGATTTTGGTTGCACATTGGTCGAAAAACTACAGTTATGCACCGATCTGCAACAGGGCTTTTTCAAGGAGCATAAAGGTGATCATACCCTGATGCTGCAACTGAATAATAAGTACCGGCAACACACTAAAACGATGGCCACCTTGCTGGCTACAGATGCCGGTGAAGGGATCCTGCCACCGGATGTTACGGCTGTTTTCCAGGAACGGTCTGCCGCCCAGCGGGCTGTATCTCAACAGCTGCAGGAGCTGATACAACAACAGCTGGTAACGCCTGCAGACAAAGTGCGCTTATTAGGTGATTACCTGCACATGTTCCTGAACCGCCTGTTTATAGCCAACGCCCGTCTGCATGAACTGGTGATCTATCATTATCTGATGAAATACTATACTTCACAAATGGCCATGCAAGGTAATAAATAGCTGCTGCCGGATATTGTTAGTTTGGTTAGGATGCCAGACTATGTTTGTGCAACAGGATTCGGTGATGCCTTCTTTCGGTGCTGTTTGCCAAATCGTTGTTCCTGTATCCGGTCATATTCCTTTACATAATCCGGATGCTCCGTACCCATAGCCCTGTCCCAGATACGAAAATAAAGCCCGTAATTCCCTTTGAATTTACTGTGATGGAGATTATGGTGTACAGAAGTGTTAAAGATCTCAAACAGCCAGCTACGCCGAAGTGCCGCCGGGGCAATCTCATAGCCGAGATGTCCGTATACATTAATGAAAAAGGAAGTGAAGGTAAATGACAGTAAGGTAATCAGGTGCATGGGAATCACCATGACTACTATCAGCAGTACGCCGCCTTCTGCAATAGCTTCCAGCAAATGAAAGCTATAGGATGCCCAGGGAGAAGGATTGGTGCTTTTATGATGCACCAGGTGCGTATATTTAAAGAGCCTGGGATGATGCAGCAACCGGTGCATCCAGTAAAAGTAGGTATCGTGTATCACCAGGCTGACCACCACGCCAACACCGATATACCATACGGGATAGTCATGGATGTGATCATACATCAGCGTATAGGGGTGCAGGGGCGGAACCAACAGTACTGCGGTGATAGCGGTGAATACCAGGGAACTTTGCATAGAGTACCATATTTCCCGCAGCCAGTCTTTTTTGATGGCTGCTTTGGGCTGTATCTTAAAACGCTTTAACCGGTCAGGCAACAGCAGGTAAAACAATATGAATGGAATACCGGCCAATAGAAAATACCGGATGACCGTATTGTTTAAAATAGAGATAGCAGTGGAGAATATATTTTCCATAGTCAACACATCATTTGATCTGTCAAAATTAAACAGTACCGGCAGCAGTGGGGTTAGCACTGGCTGATTGTAGCTAGCGATAAAAGTGTTGGGCTATTCCTTTTTCGCAGTTTGCCGCGATGTAGTTGCATGTATAGTAATGCTGGCAATGCGCAGCAGGTATTGGGTTGACCGTATTTATGTTTCCTGTTGGTAATTATAAAGTAGCCTGCTACATTTATGAGAGAAGATAAATTATCCTTTGGAATATAAAAGCGTATTGTCGTTGCCGTTATACATATCGTATACCTGGTGATAGAAAAATGGTTTAACTTAACCGTATGATAAATGCCTATAAACAATGTCTGAGGATCATGTGAAATTAAACCGAGGTGCCACCGGTTTAGTAGTTTCAGGTATACTTTACACGACAACGGCCTTTTTATTGTTTATCTACGCACAACTGACACCCCTGGTATGGATCATGATTATCAGTTTGGGATTGGTAGGTATCATTGCCTGGATACGTTTGTGTGCAAGGGAAACAGTTTTGCTGATTGATAAGGAAGGAATACGATATCAGGGCACAATGTTATTCTCCACAAATGGGTGTAGCAAAACCTGCCAGCCATTCCGTTTTTCCCAGTTCATGCTCAACGATCAGAAAACCATCCGGATGATCCCTGAACCCGGGTAAGGTAACGCTTATCAATTGCCGTTCATAGGCAGTTTCACGACTGGAATAGACACCCAGGAATTTGCGGTCTTCTCCGCCATCCAGGTCTTCATCATAATGGATATGCCACAGTAGATATACAGCATTCATCTTTATCATTTATTTGTATTGACTTTAAAGTGCCCGCCATTTTCAATAGCTATCGTGAGGGGTAATACATATCGACATACGAATGTTATTCTCCGCGAATGATCGTGGCAAAGCCCTCCGGCCATTCCGCTTTATCCAGCTGGTAGTCAACGATCAGAAAACCATTTGGATGATCGCTGAATCCGGGTAAGGTAGCGCTTATGAGTTGCCTTTTATAGGCACTTTCACGACTGGAATAGACGCCCAGTAATTTGCTGTCTTCTCCGCCCTCCAGGCTTTCATCATAATAGATGTGCCACAGTATATATACAGTATTCATCGTTATGATTTATTTGTATTTACTTCAAAGCGCCGGCCATGGAAGTGACCAGCGCTTTGAAGCATGTTGTATGTCTGTTACAGGATCGGTTTTATCCCATGTTCTTTCACCTTATTTAATGGTAATTCTGGCTACTGCAATTTTTGATTTACCTAACAGCTTATCCGTTTTACCCACCATATACATCTCATTGCCAATAACGGCTCCCAATCGTGGCATGGCAGTAGGAACACCAGCATTGTTAAAGAATACCTTTCTGGTAAATTTCCCGGAAATTTCATCTACGTTTAAAATAAAACAATCAGATTTGGAGAAGCGTTCAGCCGTCTTCGCTTTCTGTCCTGCCTGCATTACCTGGGCATTTTTGGGATTGTCATTAAATAAAATATGAATGGTACCCCCTGTTTGCATGGCGCCGAAACCGGAGTAGAAAGGTCTGCCACCATTCATGAAAAAGCTATTGGAGAATGACAGGCCGCTACCGGAACTAGATGAGGTCTGTATGCTCTCGTACTGATCTTTGGGTAGTACCTGGAGCCAGCTGATATTACCTGCTGCATCTACCTTACACATCATGAGATCGTCTGTGAGATAATTGGTGCGGGTTGTGGATCTCATCTGACCAGGGATAACGCTGGATCCTGCTGAGTAACTCTGGGTAGTATAGGTGTATTGATGGTACTGCTCCGCCAGAATAACGAGTCCATTGTCTGCCGTATAAAAGATCTGCCGGAATTGCATGTATTTGGAAAAACCTTCTCCTTCGTCTTGCGCTTTACGTATTTCTTCTCTCATTTTTCGCTCTTCCCTGCTCTCGTCTTTATCTTCTTCTTCATCAAAGTTGTTGTCTGCAGATAAAAGCGAGTGGTTAATGGGCTTGTCACTGGTGGATATCACTTTTCCGTCTGCTACGTTAATTCTTTGGACCAGTAAGCCATCAATCGTTTTGCCCTTTTTCTGTTTGCTGTAAAAAGCTGCCAGTACCAGGTCTTTATTTTTTTCCTGGATTAATTTTGTGCTGGAGAGCCATTTCCCATTGATGGTGGTGTTGATTTCGGTTTGTTGTTTTCCTTTTTCGTTATAAATACGAATGTTGTAGTTGGTGAAATCGAGAAACTTCTCTTTCTTCTTTTTACCTTCTTCGTATTCATACATGCGGCCTACCAGTATCACCTTGTGATCGTTGGTATACAACAAGTCTTCCAGCCGATACTTTTTAGCTTCAAATCCGTTTTTGATTTTAATGGGTTTGGCGGCTGTTTTCAGATTTTTATCCAGCTCCTGAATCTTGTATTCATTCCGTTCGGATCTTTGCACGCTGCTGACAATGATCATTCTTGTACTGTCTGTATTATAGGACAGCTTAAACTCGATGTCATCATTTTTTTCTTCTTTCTGATAGTTCGCTACTTCTTTCCATTCTCCGGTAAGTTCTCCGGTTTGTTTATCGATGGCTGCTGCATAGAGCGTCAGGGTTTTATCCGGCCTGCTGTAATCGGATGAAAACAGGAATAGTTTGTCCTCACAGGTAAAGAATTGAACGAATTCCTTACCTCTTAATTCCTTATTAAAGTCGTTGCGGTAAACTTCCTTTAGATCTTTATCCATTTTTACCAGGGATGCAGATTCCCGCGTGGTAGCGGCAAATACGTAATAGCCTTTTAAAGCCAGATGACTTTCCTGTAAATAGACGCTGTTCTGATCTGCAAACACCACCTGGAGGTCGGTGCTGCCTTTGCGGAATTTAAATTCATCTCCCCAGGTAATAGCTGGTTTTTGGGCAACAGCCAGCATGCCAAGTAGGATAAAAGTCAGGGATAGGTAAAGGTGTTTCATGAAAACTGTTTTGTGTAATTGGAGCGCAATACTAAAACAATATTGGATGTATGCAATGTGATATTTACAATAATTGGGGTGATGTGGTGCGGCTTTGCGGGTGCGGTAGCGGTTTTATAGTTTATTGTGAAAGTGACTGAATCCGTTGATCTTTTCATGATTATTTACGGGCGCACGTAATCATCTCCCTAAAACAAAAAAGCCCTGATAACCGAAGTCACCAGAGCTTTAAAGCTTGCGGAGAAGAAGGGATTCGAACCCTTGATAGGCTTTCACCTATACACACTTTCCAGGCGTGCCAGTTCAACCACTCCTGCACTTCTCCGTAGATTATCTGAACCTTGATGGAAGGGTTGAGTTTCCGATTCAGGGTTGCAAAGATAATCCTTTACTTTATATTTCCAAGAGTTTTTTACTTGTTATCATATAACTTCCAGATAAAGCCGCCCAAAAGCCCGCCTACAATGGGTCCTACGATAAATACCCACAGATGTGATAACGCGGCGCCTCCTACAAATAACGCGGGTCCGATACTGCGGGCTGGGTTCACGGATACACCGGTAACAGGAATACCTACAATATGAATCAGGGTAAGTGCGAGGCCAATGGCTAAACCGGCAAATGCGCCGTTGGAATTATTTTTACTGGTGCTGCCATGAACGACTATCAGGAAGATGGCGGTTAACACAATCTCTGCTACCAATCCGCTGATCAGGGAATAATGATCGGGAGAGCCCCCTTCTACCCCATTTTGCCCGAGGCCATTTACTGCGATGGCGTAATCTGCTTTGCCCTGCGCAATGAAGTACAGCACAGCGGAACCTACAATGGCGCCGGCAATCTGGGATACAATGTAAGCGCCGGCATCTTTACCGGAGATTTTGCCATGAGCCAGCATCGAGATGGTGATGGCCGGGTTAATGTGGCAGCCCGAGATATGTCCGATTGCATATACCATGGCGAGTACTGATAATCCAAAAGCGAAAGCGATGCCCAGGAAACCAACGTGGGCGCCCGCCAGTACAGCGCTACCGCAACCCATGAATACCAATACAAAGGTGCCGAAGAACTCTGCAATGCATTTCTGTGATAAAGAGACTGTCATAGTCAATTGATTTTTAGTGAAAGAAAAATTTGGGATGGTACAGGGGTGTTGCAATCTCGTCAATAACTAAATTTACCGTAATTAATTTGAAATAAAAAAAAGTAATAGGTCTAAACTATTAATAGCTACGGTATTACAAATAACACATCGGGCAACAGCTTACGCGAAGAAGATCGCTGTCTGCTGTTGCCCGATGTTATGTGGTGTGGTGGTAGTTAGAATATTTCGAAAGGCGTTAACTCTCCTCTCAGCGGAATCTCTATCAGCTTTTTACTTTCTTCCATGGATAATCCCTGGCCCAGTACAAACATCAGTTTGGTGGTTGCTGCTTCAAACGTCATATCATGGCCGCTTACCACGCCTATTTCGGTCAGGTGCTGACTGGTTTCATATTTGCCCAGTTCTACGGAGCCACCGTCGCATTGGGTGATGTCTACTACCAGCGCGCCGTTTTCAATGACTTTCCGGATGCTCTCAATAAACCATGGCTGGGTATTGGTATTACCACTACCGAAGGTTTCCATGATCACGCCTTTCAGGCCGGGAACACTCAGGATAGCCTCCACTGCCTTGCGGGTAATACCCGGGAACAGTTTCAGTACTGTGATATTTGTTTCCAGTTCCTTATGCACTTTCAGCGGTGCAGTAGGAGGAGGTAAAATAAACTGGTTCTTGAATTTGATATCGATACCTGCTTCGGCCAGTTGCGGATAGTTCATGGTGTAGAATGCCTCGAACTTCTCTGCATTGTACTTTTTGGAGCGGTTTCCCCGGAACAGGGAAAAGTCGAAATAAATACATACTTCCGGAACCATCGATACGGAGGTGCCATTATGCCGGCTGCAGGCTATTTCCATGGCCGTAATAATATTCTCCTTGGCATCGGTACGGATTTTTCCGATAGGCAGCTGTGAGCCGGTTAAGATCACTGGTTTAGACAGGTTCTCCAACATAAAGCTCAGGGCAGATGCAGTAAAGGCCATGGTATCAGAACCATGCAGTATCACGAAACCATCGTACCGGTCGTACCGGTCTTCAATGATGCTGGCTATTTCTACCCAGATCTCCGGTTGCATATCAGACGAATCTATCGGCGGATTAAATGCAAATACATAGAAGTCGATGCCCATCCGGTATAGTTCCGGCAAATTGTTTCTGATCTCGTTAAACCCGATCGGACGGAGCGCCTTGGTTTTGTCGTCGTAGATCATACCAACGGTACCACCCGTGTAGATAATTAATATTTTACTCATTGTGCTAGCTGCCATTGCCTGCAAAGGTATCATCTAAACAGTTAGAGCATTTTGAATAATTTCCGGGCATTCCTGCTGGTAATATCGGCCACCTCTTCAATTTTTAGATTTTTTATATCCGCCACCTTTTCTCCGGCCAAAGGAAGGTAGGCACTTTCATTCCGTTTGCCACGGTAAGGTACCGGTGCGAGGTAGGGGGCATCCGTTTCCAGTACAATGTGTGCCAGGTCTATTGTCTCCAGGATTTTGTCGAGGCCGGACTTCTTAAAGGTAACTACACCGCCGATGCCCAGGTAAAAGCCCAGGTCAATTATTTCCTTTGCTTCTTCTGTGGTACCGGAAAAGCAGTGGAACACGCCGCTGAGGCGACCATCCTGTAATGCCTTTACTTCGTTTATACATTCCTGTGTGGACTCCCGGCTGTGAATCGCTACCGGTAATCCGTATTCCCTGGCCAGGAGCAGTTGTTCCTGAAAGGCGCGGTATTGCTGGGTCAGGAAGGTTTTATCCCAGTAGAAATCGAGGCCTATTTCGCCGATGGCTTTAAAAGGACGTTGCTGCAGCCAGGCTTTTACCAGGTCCAGCTGTACATCCACTTCTTCCTTTACATAACAGGGGTGTATTCCCATCATGGCATATACCTGATCCGGATACTGCGATTCCAGTTGAAGCATCCCTTCGATGGAGGTTTCATCAATATTGGGTAAAAAGAGCTGGTCTACTCCTGCTGCCAATGCCCGCGCGATCACTTCTTCCCGGTCTGCTGCAAATTCTTCTGAATACAGGTGGGCGTGGGTATCTATCCAATTCATAACGGTTTATTTATTAAATTCTTAATATTTTTAATATTTAAGTATATATCTTTATCTATACAAAGGTAAAGTCCGAAAAACCTAATTGCTAAAAAAACCTTAACTATGAAAAGCTATTTCAGTACAAACCGTGTGCTGGCGTGGACCTTCACCGGTGTAGCCATTGCCGCTCTTTTTTTTGCGTGCAAAAAGGATGCAGAAGAGAATAAACCCCCGGTAGGCCCCGGCGATCCGGCCCCTTCCAATGAAGTAGATAACGGTACCATTGCCGCCGCCGGCCACGAAGCAAAACTCAATCTTATTTATACAGACCTGTTTGATGTAGTACTGATGGCCGCCGAAGGCCAGGGTGTACTAAGCCGTGCTGCCCAGATCGATAAAACCCAGGCTGATGCGGCCTCCTGTCCGGATATACGGATGGAAGACCAGCCGAACTGGCCTAAAGACCTGACGGTCATATACGGAGGCGCCTGCCGCGACAACTACGGCGTAATCCGCAGTGGTACGGTAACGATTACACTGAGTGCGCCGTTGTTTAAAGCAGGTTCGGTAGCCCAGGTGAAACTGGATAACTACAAAATACAAGGCGTGCCGGTATCCGGAAATGCTACCATCAACATGATCTCTTACGATAATACGAATGGGGTACAGTATAGCATCGAAATAGCCGGTGGTAAGGTAAATTTTGGGGATACCCTGGTGTTGGGGTATACTACCAAAAGAACCATTAAACAGATTGCCGGCGGCGCTAGTAAAGCCAACAGGAGTGATGATGAATACAGCATCGAGGGAGAAGCAAAGGTAACCTACGAAAAAGGCGGCCTGGGCGCCAATACCATTGCTACCTATACCACCATCTCGCCTTTGATTAAAGCCTGGATATGTAATACTGTCAGCAAAGGACAGCTGAAAGTGGTACATGGCAACAAATCCGGTATCCTGGATTATGGCACTGGTGTATGTGATCACAAAGCGGTGATCACTGTGGGCGATAAGTGGAAGGAAATAGATCTGACCAAATAACGAAGTATTTGTCGTCGCCACGCCTGGAAGTACACTGACTTTCAGGCGTGGCGATTTGCATTTATACCGGCAGGGCCGCTATTTCATATTTTTGTTTGCGGCAATACTCCAATACCCGCGGCAAGGAGTACGACAGCCGGTCCCACGCCTTGGTGCTGTCGTGAAATACCACAATAGACCCCGGTTGTATTTTAAACACCACATTCTGTACACAGGCTTCGCCATCTATCTCCGTATCGAAATCTGCGCTGAGTACATCCCACATAATAATTTTAACCCCCGGCACCTTTTGTTTCAGCTGCCGGATCTGAAAAGGGGTAATCCTGCCATAAGGAGGCCGGAATAAAGGAGAGGTAATATACTTGCGTGCTTCCAGTATGTTTTCAATATAGGTAGCCGTGTTGGTTTTCCAGCCATTCAGGTGGTTAAAGGTATGGTTACCGGTAGTATGCCCTGCCTCCAGGATCTGCTGATAAATAGCGGGGTTTTCCACCACATTTTTACCGATACAGAAAAAGGTGCCTTTGGCATCATATTTTGCCAGCTGTTCCAGCACAAACGGGGTGGCCTCCGGATGAGGTCCGTCGTCGAAGGTGAGGTATACTTTATTGCCGGCCGGCGATAAGTTCCAGATACAGCTTTTGTACAAGGCTTTTAATATGCCGGGGGTTTTGGTAAGATAGAACATAGCACTGTTAACTTTTAGTAATCGGCTGTTGACCTGCAATATACAATAAGCTGTTGACCATTGTACAGCATTGTTATCTTGCCGGTGGCCGGAAAGCGATGAAAAATCCTGTTTTTCCGTGACCCTTTTAACGGCGCTCTATAGGCTAATTCCTTATATTTGCGACCTATGGATCACAAAAAAGTAAGAGTGCGTTTTGCGCCCAGTCCTACGGGCGGGTTACACCTTGGAGGTGTACGCACTGTATTGTTCAACTATTTGTTTGCAAAACAGCACAATGGTGATTTTGTGCTGCGTATTGAAGATACAGACCAGACCCGCTTTGTAGCCGGTGCGGAAGAATATATCAATGAATGTTTGCGCTGGTGCGGCTTAACGCCGGATGAAAGTCCGACGGTAGGTGGTCCCTTTGCACCTTACCGGCAAAGTGAGCGGAAGGACTTATACCGCCAGTATGCCGAGCAACTGGTAAAGTCCGGTCATGCCTACTACGCTTTTGATACCCCGGAAGAGCTGGAGAATATGCGCCAGGAGCTGAAAAGCCCGGAAAACCCTGCTCCGCAGTACAACCACGTGGTACGGCAACAAATGCGTAACTCCCTGGTATTACCGGAAGCCACTGTACAACAACTGCTGGCCGATAATACCCCACACGTGATCCGTATCAAAATGCCGGTGAATGAAGAACTGACGATTACGGATCTGGTAAGAGGAGAAGTAACATTTAATACTACACAGGTAGATGATAAAGTATTACTGAAAGCTGACGGTATGCCTACCTATCACCTCGCCGTGGTAGTAGATGATTACCTGATGAAAATTACCCACGCTTTCCGCGGGGAAGAATGGCTGCCTTCCGCACCTGTTCATATCCTGTTGTGGAAATACCTGGGCTGGGAAGCGGATATGCCGCAATGGGCGCATCTGCCACTGATCCTGAAGCCTGATGGTAACGGTAAGCTCAGCAAACGCGATGGCGATCGTTTAGGCTTCCCCGTATATGCGATGAACTGGACAGATCCCCGTAGCAACGAGTTTACAAAAGGTTTCCGGGAACTGGGTTTCCTGCCGGAAGCATTTGTAAATATGCTGGCTATGCTGGGCTGGAATGACGGTACCGGCCAGGAGATTTTCTCCCTGGAAGAACTGGTAGCGAAATTCTCTATCGACCGCGTACATAAAGCCGGCGCCAAATTCGATTACGAAAAGGCCAAATGGTTCAACCACCAATACCTGCATCATAAAGACAATGAAAGTCTGGCGGCCCTGTTCCAGCCGGTACTGGCGGAAAAAGGCATTACGGCGGATCCGGCGTATGTGGCTACCGTAGCTGGTTTGGTGAAAGAGCGTTGTTACTTTGTGAATGAAATCTGGGATCATGGTTTCTTCTTCTTCGAGCGCCCTGCCAGCTATGATGAAGCAGCGGTGAAACCGAAGTGGAATGCAGATAAGGCAGCCTTCTTTGAGGCCTGGTCTGCTCAGCTGGAAACCTTGTCTGCTGCTACTGCAGCGGAACTGGAAGCGGCTTTTAAAGCCCTGGCTGCAGAAAAAAATATCAAGATGGGAGAAGTACAACTGCCTTTCCGTATTATGCTGACCAGTGGCAAATTCGGGCCTCCCGTATTTGACATCGTGGTAACCCTGGGTGTGGAAGAAACCCGTCAGCGGATTGCCAATGGTTTGCTGGCATTTAATCAATAGCAGCTGCCATTTACGTTATATAAAGAGAAAGCGCGGATGATGATCATCCGCGCTTTCTCTTTATAATATAGTCAGGCTATTATTTAGCTTTGGCTGCTTCTTTCGCCCACGCATCTTTCAGCGTGACAGTCCGGTTGAAGACTACCTTCTCAGGTGTACTGTCCGGATCTACGGAGAAATAACCCTTACGCATAAACTGGAAACGTTCGCCGGGTTTTGCCTGCAGCAGTCCGGGTTCTACAAAGGCTTGCGGAATTACCTGCAGGGAGTCCGGGTTGATGAAGGATTTAAAGTCGCCCTCTTCTGCACTGGGATTTTCTGAGCGGAACAGGCGGTCGTAGATCCTTACTTCTGCGGTAGCTGCATGGGCTGCGCTTACCCAGTGGATGGTACCTTTAACGGTCAATCCGCTGAGATCGCCACCACTCTTGCTTTCCGGTAAATAAGTCGCATAGATGGTCGTGATATTGCCATCTGCGTCTTTTTCCACACTTTCTCCTTTGATGATATAGGCGTTTTTGAGCCTTACCATCAGGCCTGGGCCAAGGCGGAAGAATTTCTTAGGTGGGTTTTCCATGAAGTCTTCCCGTTCAATATACAGGGTATTGCTGAACTGGAGGGTACGGGTACCTGCACTTTCATCTTCCGGGTTGTTATCGGCCACCATTTCTTCTACCTGTCCTTCCGGATAGTTGGTGATCACCAGTTTCACCGGGTCCAGTACAGCCATGACGCGGTTGGCTGTTTTATTCAGTTCCTCCCGGATACAGAATTCCAGCAGTCCCATGTCAATCATGTTGTCCCGTTTCTGTACCCCTACGCGTTCGCACAGCATACGGATGCTGGCCGGCGTGTAACCCCGGCGGCGTAAACCGCTGATAGTAGGCATGCGGGGATCATCCCAGCCGTTTACATGGCCTTCTTCCACCAGCTGTTTCAGTTTTCGTTTGCTCATCACCGTGTAGTTCAGGTTCAGACGGGCAAACTCGTACTGGCGGCTGGGGAATATCTCCAGTTCTTTTATAAACCATTCGTACAGCGGCCGGTGGGGGATGAACTCCAGGGTACATACGGAATGGGTAATGTTTTCAATGCTATCGCTCTGACCATGGGCGAAGTCATACATCGGATAAATACACCATTTATCACCGGTACGGTGGTGATGGGCATGTTTAATACGATACATGAGCGGGTCGCGCAGGTGCATATTGGGAGCAGACATGTCAAGTTTAGCCCGCAGGGTTTTTTCCCCATCTTTGAATTCACCCTGGCGCATGCGCTCAAACAGGTCGAGGTTTTCTGCTACAGAGCGGCTTCTGCAGGGGCTTTCCACACCAGGAGTGGTAGGTGTACCTTTCATGGCAGCGATTTGCTCTGCAGTGGCGTCTTCCACGTAGGCCAGCCCTTTCCCGATCAGTTGAACGGCAAAAGCGTATAACTGGTCAAAATAATCGGAGGCATACAGTTCCTTTTGCCACTCGAAGCCCAGCCAGCGGATATCCGCTTTAATAGACTCCACATACTCGGTATCTTCTGTCACCGGGTTGGTGTCATCAAAACGCAGGTTGGTATGACCATTGTATTTTTGGGCCAGTCCAAAGTTCAGCACGATGGATTTGGCGTGGCCAATATGCAGGTAGCCATTGGGTTCTGGCGGGAAACGTGTCAGTACACGGCCACCATTGACACCGTTGGCGATATCTTCTTCTACAATCTGTTCTATAAAATTGAGTGATTTCTCTTCGCTCATAATGATTTATATCTGTTTTGCGGACGACAAATGTACAAAAAAGCTACCAGCATAAAGTGTTTTCCCGTACCTTAATCTCGGCGGGAAGGCACAGTATGATGAGAGCTTTTTCGTACATTTACTGACTTAATTATAAAATGGCATGGTCAACCCATTAAATCGTCCTGTTCGTGTTTTGGTAGCTAAAGTGGGCCTGGATGGCCACGATCGTGGTGCTAAAGTAATTGCCGCTGCACTGCGGGATGCCGGTATGGAAGTCATTTATACCGGTTTAAGGCAAACCCCCGAAATGGTAGTGAATGCTGCCCTCCAGGAAGATGTGGATGCCATTGGCGTCAGTATTCTGTCCGGCGCCCACATGACAGTTTTCCCGAAAATAATTGCCCAGATGAAAGAAAAGGGAATGAATGATGTACTGTTGACCGGCGGCGGCATTATCCCCGATGAGGATATGCTGGCGTTACAGGAAATGGGTGTCGGTAAATTATTCCCGCCAGGCACTAATACAAAGGATATTTCCGAATATATTGTCGACTGGGTAGCTTCCCATAGAAATTTTTAAAAAAAATATTACAGCTGTCGTAACTTTTTCAAAACCGGATCGTCTTCAGTGGAAATTGGTTCGCCACCATCTAAAAAACCACAATCGATCCGTTTATGAAATGTAAATTGTACCTGGTATTCCTGTTATTATTGATAGAAGGCACCACCACGTTCGCACAGACTAAGTCCGACACCACTGATGTAACACCGGCAGATTCCACGGAAACCACCAAAGCCAGCTTTTCAAAATTCTCCCTGATCTTTGGTTCTTATCCCCGGTACCGGAAAGGCATATACGTAACGCATGGCGGCGATGGCCCGCTGTTGTCTTTTGCTGACATGAAAGACAATGGCGCGCATGTAGCCAGTGTGCCCCGTTTTACCGTAGTGTTTAACCTGGGTACCAATTTCAATAAAGACTTCAACCGGCATTTCGGTATGTTCACAGGTGTGAACCTGAAAAACATCGGGCTGATCTCGAAACCCAACGATTCCGTGAAATTAAAACAACGGGTATATACGCTGGGCATCCCCCTGGGCTTCAAAATCGGAGATCTTTCAGAAGGAACCTTTATCTTTTTTGCCGGTGGCGAAATTGAGATGGCGATCAACTATAAAGAGAAACAATTTGTCGATGGTCGTAAGGTGCATAAATTCAATGAATGGTTCAGTGACCGCACTCCCCTGCTGATGCCTTCCTTATTTGCCGGCTTCCGGATTAAACATGGTATCGCACTGAAAGTACAGTATTACCCGCAGAATTTTTTCAACCAGGATTACAAAGAAACCGTGAAAGGCGCCACTACGTATCCCTACAGGAACACGGAGGCCAACCTCGTATTGGTTTCATTGGGGTATAACTTCAATGGCGTAAATTATTTTAGGGTGAACAAGAAAAGGCACTATTTTAAAATGAAAAATGGGAAAGCTGAGTTTCAGGTGAATTATTAAAAGAAAATATTTATTACATTTGAATGTCCCGCAACCAATCGCAAGTTGGTGCCGGGACATTTTTGTTTTATCCTCAGAGCAATACAACCAAATTAATGATCTATGAAGAGCAAACACCTCTCCTTTGCCGTACTATTGTGGTGCTTAAACATGATAACCCAGGCAGCACAAGCCCAACTTGAAGTAGGTGTATCCGGCGGATACACAAATAACTACCTCCGAACCAGTACAGGCTATCGCACTTTTACAAAATATGATAACCGCAGCGGTTTTGTTATCGGTATTCCGGTACGTTATCATGTCAACAACTGGCTTGCCATTCAGGCCGACCCCTCTTACATTCAGAAGAACTATGAAATCAAGAGAACACATTTTTATGATGGCATTTATCAGCGCAACACGATCAGTTACATTCAGCTGCCCCTGATGGCGCACTTTTCTTTTGGTGGGAAAAAGCTGAAAGGATTCCTGAATGCCGGTGGTTATGCAGGCTATTGGGCCGGTGGCCGTATCAAAGGCGTCATGGCCAACGTGTTTAACTCCGGGCCGGATATCCCCGCCGGGGAACAAATCTATAAGTACCTGCAGTTCAATCAGGCCTATGAGTACAACGAAAAATATGAATTCGACAGTCGCCGGGATCGCCGCATTGAATTGGGGCTCGTAGGAGGTATTGGCGTAGAATACCTGCTGGCAGATAAATTCCGTTTTTTTGTAGAAGGCAGATATTACTATGGTCTGTCTGACCAGCAAAAGAACTACATGGTCAACCAGATTCCCCGGTATAATGATACCTATGTACTACAGGCTGGCTGTCTGTTCAGCGTGCGTAACCTCTTTCATCATGCTCCGGTGGCCGCATCGAAGTAATATTTGTTAACAACTTAATGTCCTAAGCAATGAAACATCTGCAGAAATATATCCTTTTCTTTTCCATTCTCCTGCTGGCATCCTCCTGCCGTAAAGAAAATCCGGATCTCAACAAACCGGAAGATTATATAGAAGGAAACTTCAGTGAAGTATTTGATTCCTACTGGAACGGTATGAACAATAACTACGTGTTCTGGGATATTGATACCACCAACTGGGACCGGGTATACGATACTTACAAACCGCTTTTTGCCAAACTGAATCTGTATGATTCCAGTGATGTGGTAAAAGGGTATGGTTATTTCCAGGAAATGACCGCCGGCCTGATAGATTCACACTATGATATTTCTTTCAAGGATAGCTGGCTGGCTGATCAACCCAGTATCAATCCTGCTTATCAGCGTAAGGTAAAACAACCTGATTACCACATACCGATCAGCATTTTCAATTTCTACAGAACAATCCCCAAAAAATACCTGGATGCTGGTTCTGCTGTGCGTGGATTTACCAATACGGCAGATAGACAGTATGTGGCTGTTACCGGTAGGATTAATCAGGATATTCTCTATTTCTTTTGCAGTGCCTTCAACCTGAAAAGCCTGTATGAAAACAATGACCCGGCTAATGGTGTAAAACCGGTACTGCAGGCCTTCTTTGATAACCTGAAAAATACCAAAAATATCAAAGGGGTAATTATTGATGTTCGTGGTAATGGTGGTGGAAGCCTGGCTGACTTAAATTTCCTGATGGGAAAACTGGTGGATAAACAGGTGGATTTTGGCCAGACCCGTTCTAAACTGAGTAATGGCCGGCTGGATTATTCTCCGTGGGCGCCTGCTTTTGTAACGCCATCGCCGGATGGCCGCAATATCACCGCTCCTATCATCGCACTGGCTGACTCCTGGTCTGTGAGTATGGCAGAGTTGACAACCATGGTGATTAAATCCTTGCCTAACGGACATTTTATCGGTGAACGTACCTGGGGCGGAAACGGCCCGCTTACCGCCAATAAAATGTACAACGGTGGTCAGTTTTCTACCAGTTTCCTGAACCTGGTATATACTTCTTCCCTGATATTTAAATACAGAGACGGAAATATTTATGAAGGCATTGGTTTCCCGCCGGATCAGGAAGTAAAATATGATAAAGCCGCACTGGACCTGGAGCAGGATAAGCAGCTGGAAGCAGCGCTCAAACTGATTCGTTAGGTAAGTGAAATTGCTTAATATTGAGCAACCAAAAAGGAACGCATGTATCAAGCTATCAGTACGCAACTGGAAAATAATATCCTGATCATTACGATCAACCGCCCGGATAAAATGAATGCCCTCAACCAAACTGTGATGGCTGAACTGGCACTGGCAGTGGATGAAATTTACAGCAATCATGATATTAAAGGCGCTGTGATTACAGGAGCTGGCGAAAAAGCTTTTGTAGCGGGTGCTGATATTGCGGAGTTTCTCTCGTTGTCTCCCAAACAAGGAGAAGAACTGGCAAAGAAAGGACACGTAATTTTTCAGCGCATCGAAAACAGTCCTAAACCTATTGTGGCCGCTGTAAACGGTTTCGCATTAGGAGGTGGTTGTGAACTGGCTATGGCCTGTCATTTCCGGATTGCCAGCGAAAATGCCCGGTTCGGTCAGCCCGAAGTAAACCTGGGACTCATTCCTGGTTATGGCGGCACACAGCGGCTCACCCAGCTCGTAGGGAAAGGAAAAGCCCTGGAGCTGATGATGACCGGCGATATGCTGACTGCTCCGGAAGCCCTGTCATGGGGACTGGTAAATCATGTGGTAAAGCTGGAAGAACTGTTGCCTAAAACTATCGCCATTCTCCGGAAGATCCAGACCAAAGCACCGCTGGCAATAGCCCGGGTGGTAAAATGCGCCAATGCCGCATTGGATAAGGATCAGGATGGTTATGATACAGAAATACAGGAATTTGCCGCCTGCTTTGCTACCAAAGACCTCCAGGAAGGCGCCGCCGCTTTCACGGAGAAAAGACAGCCGAATTTTACAGGCGCTTAATAAAAGCAATATACATTAACGTCCCGGTTAGCAGCTATACGCGGAGATCCTCCGCCATTATCTGCTCTCCGGGACGTTATTCTTAATTTCTAATGTGTAATTCTTTACTTTTGTGCTCTAAATCATAAAAGCTTACACCATGGAATTTAGAATAGAGAAAGACACGATGGGTGAGGTAAAAGTACCTGTAAACGCCTATTATGGTGCTCAGACGCAACGCTCCATTGAGAATTTCAAGATCGCACAGGACATCAACAAAATGCCGAAAGAAATTATCCGTGCATTTGCATTCCTGAAAAAAGCAGCAGCTTTAACCAATCTGGAAGCAGGCGTACTGCCCAAAGAAAAAAGCGACCTGATTGGCCAGGTATGTGATGAAATCCTGGAAGGCAAACTGGACGACCAGTTCCCGCTGGTAGTATGGCAAACCGGTTCCGGTACCCAGTCCAACATGAACGTGAATGAAGTGGTGGCTTACCGTGCACACGTGGTTCACGGCGGACAGCTTACTGATAAAGATAAGTTTATCCACCCCAATGATGACGTAAACAAATCCCAGTCATCCAACGATACTTTCCCTACTGCCATGCACATTGCAGCCTATAAAATGCTGGTGGAAGTAACAATCCCCGGTATTAAAAAACTGCGCGATACCCTGGCACAAAAAGCGGTAGCTTTTAAAGATGTAGTAAAAATAGGCCGTACCCACTTTATGGATGCGACGCCACTCACCCTCGGTCAGGAAATCAGCGGATATGTTTCTCAGCTGGACCATGGTTTAAAAGCCATCAACAATTCCCTGCCACACCTGGCGGAACTGGCCCTGGGCGGTACTGCCGTAGGTACTGGTATCAACACCCCTAAAGGATATTCCGAAAATGTAGCGAAGAATATTGCTGCATTAACCGGCCTGCCTTTTATCACCGCTGAAAATAAATTTGAAGCACTGGCAGCACATGATGCGGTAGTAGCAGCACACGGTGCGCTGAAAACCATAGCCGTTAGCCTCATGAAAATAGCCAACGACATACGTATGCTGAGCTCCGGCCCACGCGCAGGTATTGGCGAAATACATATTCCTGATAACGAACCAGGATCTTCCATCATGCCGGGTAAAGTAAACCCAACCCAGTGTGAAGCACTCACCATGATTGCTGCACAGGTTATGGGTAACGATGTAACCATCGGTATTGGCGGTTCAAACGGTCATTTCGAGCTGAACGTATTCAAGCCGGTAATGATCTTCAACTTCCTGCATTCTGCCCGCCTGATCGGCGACGGATGCGTGAGCTTCAATGATAAATGTGCAGAAGGTATTGAGCCGATTGAAGCAAACATTAAAAAACATGTGGAAAATTCCCTGATGCTGGTAACTGCGCTGAATACCAAGATCGGTTATTATAAAGCTGCAGAGATCGCGCAGAAAGCCCACAAAGAAGGAACAACCCTGAAAGAAATGGCCGTGAAACTGGGTTATGTGACCCCTGCCGAATTCGACGAATGGGTAGTACCAGGCAACATGGTGGGTGAAATCAAATTATAATTCGTAATATTTTTCAATAAAAAAGCGTTCCATATGATTGGGACGCTTTTTTTGTAAGTAATTGTTACTAACTGTTATGAAGGTACGAAGATGATCAGGCAAATCATGCCATCACACAGGTACCTTTATACAACCATATGACCGCCGGTAAAAAGTACCGGAGAGGAATATGTTTTTTAAAGGAGATGCAGCACTGCGGTAACGATGGTGCGCAGACTCAGGAGTATAATCAGTACTCCTACCATAATCATCAGCGGTTTCCGTTTGATTTTGCGAACGAGGATTGCTGCAAACGGAGACGCAATAACACCGCCTGTAACCAGGCCTATGACCACCTGCCAGTTGGAGATACCTGTGAAAATCAGGAAGGTAGCTGCGCTGGACAGGGAGACGAAAAATTCAGCTGCATTGACGGAGCCAATGGTGTAATGTACAGTTCTGCCTTTACTGAGTAACGTAGAGGTAACGATAGGACCCCATCCCCCACCGCCGACTGCATCCATAAAGCCGCCTGCAAATGCCAGCGGGGCCAGTCTTTTGGTTTTTCTTTTACGCTTGTGTTGTTGTAATCCTTTCCGGATGACGATAACGCCCAATATTAGTAAATACGCACTGATAAAAGGTTTGATAAGGTCGCCGTTTATTTTGTCTGATAAAAGATAAGCGCCGATAATGGCGCCTGCCATGCCTGGTATCAATAAGCACAGAAACAGTTTCTTATTAACGTTACCCAGCTTGAAATGGGCAAAACCGGAGGCGCCGGTCGTAAATACCTCTGCCACATGTACACTGGCGCTGCTCACAGCCGGTGATACCCCCAATCCCAGCAACAGCGAGGAGGAAGTGGCACCATAGGCCATTCCTAATGCGCCATCTACCAATTGTGCACTCAGCCCCACTACGATATAAAATAATAATTCGGTCGTGAAGAAGGAGTCCATAAAATGATATACCTGTAGCTGCGCCGGCGCTGGCACGAGGTAATGATAGATCGCAGCCAGCAATACCACCGCCAGCAGTAGTACCCCTGCGACCTGCCACCAATGTCTTTTCCGGCTATTGGGCCGGGGCGCTGCCACCGTACTGATGATATTTGTCTGACGTGTAGTGTTGTCCGTTAGTTGCGACATAACATACATTTTAAAATAAGTGATGGCTGCAGCGTGGGTGAACGCTGCAGCCGGGAAGTCGTTTATTTTCTTTTAAACACGTTGTCATAGGTCACCGTGAAATAATACAATCCACGGATGGTTGGCCCACCTACATACTGGAAATAAGCCGTATTGAACAGGTTGGATGCACCCAGTTTAAACGATGTTTTCAGCTTGGGAACCCGATAGGTAACCTGTGCATCTACGGTGCTGTAAGCAGGTACATCTCCATTACCAAAGAGGTTCTGCCAATAGAACCGTTCCTGCCAGTGCCATACTACATTGAAACCCAGATTTGGCAGTACATTCCGGTTGCCGATACTGAGGTTGGTAAACCAGCGTGGGGTATTGAAGCCGGGGATCAATGCATCATCCTTGGTTTTATCCTGTTCCAGTTTGTTGTAGTTGGCGTTACCGCTGAGGGTAAAGTTTTTATAGATATCGTAAGTCACCGCTACTGCAAATCCGTAGTTGTTAACAGTAGAAGTACTATTGGTCCATACACGGTAGCGGTTCAGTTTCTTTTTATCCAGCATCTGATCCAGTACGGAAGCATCCGGATGATTGACATCGCCGGTTTTAGGTACAGATACTTCTACCTGTCCGATGAAATTTTTATAGGAACTGTAATAGCCATCCACATCGATAAACAGCCTGTTGTTCAGTAATACCGCCTTGTAACCGGCTTCAAAAGCTGTGATCTGCTCCGGCACAATCGGATTAAGGTTGGCTACTTTCAGGACGCCTGCATTTTTTGCAGCGGCATCGGCCTGGCTAATACCTGGTTCGGCATTGATGGTTTTGATGACGGCAGTATTAAAGGCATCTACCGAAGAAGTGAGATATGAGTTTTTAAAATATCCTAATCCTTCTTCAATAAAGGCGAGCCCGCCGACCCTTCTTACCTGGCCGTTGTTGACAAAGGAATAGGCTTCAAACAGCGAAGGGAAGCGGAATCCATTCTGCCAGGATACCCGGAAATTATGTTTGTCCTTGATGCTGTATACAGCGGCAATACGCGGATTGATCTTGCCTTCAAACTGTTCGTTTTTATCATAGCGCAACGAGCCGGTTAGCTTGAGGGCATCGTTAAAAAAGGTTTTGCTGACCTGTACAAATCCGCCGGTTTTACCATACCAGATATGTTTGCCGCCACTTTGATTACGTTTGTCCAGGGCGCGGGTGAAGTCTACAAAGTTGTTGCCGTCCGGAATGATTTCATAGGTGCGGTAATCAGCGCCCACCAGCACATCTGCAAACCGGATATATTTCCGGAGGTTCCAGGTGCCTTCGGTATGATAGAAACGGCTCATCTGCAGCAAGGCAGCGCCGCCGGTGGTATTGGAGGGATCTTTGGACGTAGGGTATATATCCCAGTCATTGACGCCCTTTATTTTGGCTACCTGCGCATCAAAGGCAGGTGTGCCGGGCGTCCATCTGCCTGCATCCGCAAAGGCACGTGCAGCGCGGTGTGCAGCGGCAATGTCCAGTTTGTCGCCCAGTGCTTTGTTGAGCCCCGTGGTATAGTCTTTGAACCAGACATCATCTGATTTGAATGACTTTTCCAGGTTATCTGCCAATGGGTTCATGTTATAGGAATTGCCGGTATTTTCGATGGATACATAGGAACGAATGGTAAAGTCAGGATGTACCAGTTCCAGCTTGTGGTTCTGCACTTCTACTCCTCTCAGCCCGATACGGTTACCGCGCTGAAAGAAGCCATCCATCTGGCCATAGCGGTAAGCATAAGAGAGTTCCAGCTGATGCGGCAGGCGGAAATTGAAAGACACATCCGCTTTTTTATTTTTCACGGTATAATCACCTACCAGGTCTTTTTCCCAGTAGCCGGTACGCCCTACCCTATAGGCATGTTTATCGGCTGCTACAATGAGTTTGTTGGTTTGGTCGGCATATTTGTTCCAGGCATCGTTGGCGATGTTGTTTTCCCCGCTTAATGCCGGGAAGTCAGGATTCGCCTTGCTTTGCGGGTTGAAATCATCATGACTGTCGGCATACCAGTCGGTGCCCTGCATGTAGCTCAGGTTTATTTTCCAGGCAAACCATTTATTGTAGGCCTGCGCATAGCGTATAGCTGTTTCCGTTAGTGGTTTGGCGCCACCGCCATCTCCTACGTGATTCACGGCTATTTTCTGATAAACGCTTACACCCTGATACAGGAACGGATTTTTGGTAACCAGGTTCGACATCCCGTTGATGGCATTCATGCCGTATAAGGCGGAAGAGGCGCCGGGAGTGACTTCCACGCTGAGTATATCCAGTTCGGTGGGGCCGATGGCATTTCCCAGGGGTACGCCCAGCGTAGCGGCCTGGTTATCGACGCCATCTACAAGCTGCATGAACCGGAAGTTGTTGGGAACATTGAAACCACGGGTATTGAATACTTTGAAGGTAAGCCCTGCTGTTGTCATCTGTACTCCTTTCAGGTTACCGAGGGCATCGTAAAAAGTAGAAGAAGGGGTTTCTTTTAAGGCCCGGATATCCAGCTTTTCAATGGCTACGGGAGAACGCAGCAACTTTTCCTGTTGCCGCGAAGCGGATACCACTACTTCATTGACCAGCAGCGATTGGGTAAACAGCTGGATGGCCAGTTTACTGGTGCTGTTTTTAACTTCAAATTCCTGTGGTTGATAGCCAATCAGCCGGATGACCAGCCGCAGGGGAAATTTGGTATTGGTGGTAATATCGAAATGACCACTGGTATCTGTCTGTGCGCCGAAAGAAGTGCCTTTGATCTGAACAGATGCACCGGGAAGGCCGATGCCATGATCATCTGTAATATTGCCTTGTATGACGTACGAACCATTGAGCTGTGCCTGAACAAAGGTTGGACTGAGTACCAACATAATAAAGAAGTACCTGATGAGTATAGGCAAAAAATGTTGCATTACGTTGTAAGTTGATGTTATAGATTTTGGATAGTTAAAACGATTGCCGGAGGGGTCGGAAAAGCCTTTGCTGTGACTCAACATCGATTTGCTAAAAGGTACTGTAATGATCCAATAGTCATATAGTCTATAGAATTAGTAGACAAATATAACGAGGGTCTCCTTTATTTCAAAGCAAATAGGCGGATTTATTGAAAAAAAGGAGCGGGCTGCTGCCCACAGACTGCAGTGGGCGGGCTAATCAGCTAACAATGCGATAATTGGAAGATGGGGCAACGTATAAAAAGGTGACGGACAGGCAAAAAAATGGCGCATAGTATCATGTACTATGCGCCATGTATAAGGTAAACCGGAAGGTCTTAGCTGATGGTATCTTTTACGATCGCTTTTTCGCCACCGGAAGGTTGCATGTGTTTACCCAAGAATCGCTTCTGGAAAAGCAGGATGGTGATCACCCCAACAGAAATAGCGGCATCGGCAATATTAAATACCGGGCGGAAGAATACAAAGTAATCGCCTCCTTTGAAGGGTATCCATTTAGGGAGATAACCTTCATAAATGGGGAAATACAGCATATCCACCACACGGCCGTGCAGGAAGCTGCCATAACCGCCACCGGAAGGCAGAAACTTCGCTACTTCATAACCAATGCTATCATTGAAAATAAGGCCATAGAACATACTGTCGATCAGGTTACCCGCAGCGCCAGCCAGTATCAGGGAGCCGCAAATCAGCAAGCCGGTACTGTATTTTTCTTTGACCAGTCGTTTCATATACACAAAACCTACTACTACCGCTACCAGACGGAAAAGCGTGAGCAGGATCTTTCCGAAATCGCCACCAAATTTTAATCCATAGGCCATTCCTTCATTTTCAATAAAATGAATACGGAACCAGTTGGGGAATATGATAAATTCCTCCTGCATGAACATATGGGTCTTGATCCAGAATTTCAAGGCCTGGTCAATAGCCAGGATAAGGATAACGATAAATACTACGTGACGATATTTCAATTGATATTAAAATTTTATCAAAAATAACAGATTATTTCAAAGTCAGAAATGCAATATCCTATTATTCCTGGAAATATACCCGTTTTACCCGCTGTGAAATTCCTGTTAATATTTCATAGGGAATGGTTTGCGCCCAGTCGGCCAGTTCCTGTACAGGCAGGCCCGGACCAAAAACAATTACCTCATCCCCTTCCATTACATCCGGGATATGTGTCACATCCAGCATCAGCATATCCATAGCGATGGTACCTACTACCGGCGCCAGTTTGCCCCGGATCAGCATTTTGCCGATACCATTGCTTAAACGGCGGGGGTACCCGTCTGCATAGCCGATCCGTACGGTGGCTGTCACGGAAGGTTCGCTGGCGGCCCATCTGGCCCCATACCCTACTGTGTCGCCCGGTTCCAGGTGTTTCAGCTGGGCAATGGTGGTTTTCAGGGTGCTAACCTGACGCAGCTGGTCCTGAATACCGTTGCTGCTGTCGATACCATACATGCCAATACCCAGGCGCACCATATCCAGGTGCAGCTCCGGATGCCGGCTGATAGCGGCGCTGTTGGCAATGTGGCGGATAACGGTATATCCCAATGCTTTCTGCAGCTCATGACTCATATCAAAGAAGAGTTTGCCCTGTTGCTGGGTGAGCGCATCCTTTTCAGGATCTTCACTGGCAGCCAGGTGGCTGAAGATAGACTGTACCTTCATCACAGGCGTAGTGGTCAGGATCTGCGCCAGTGCGGTTACTTCGCTTTTCACAAAGCCCAGGCGGTGCATACCTGTATCCAGTTTAATGTGGATGGGGAAATCTGTTTTGCCTGCCGCGCTGACTTCTTCCATAAACTGTTGCAGAATCTGCATGGAATAGATTTCCGGCTCCAGGTTCCAGTGCAGGATGGCGTCGAAGCTGGCAGGTTCCGGGTTCATCACCATAATAGGCATGGTAATACCCGCCCGGCGCAGTTCTACCCCTTCATCGGCATAGGCTACCGCAAGGTAGTCTACCCCATGAAACTGCAGCAGGTTCGCAATTTCAAAACTGCCGCTGCCATAGGAAAAGGCCTTTACCATCGCCATCAGCCGTGTACCGGGTTTTACCAGTGACTGATACAGTTTCACGTTGTGGGCAATGGCGCTCAGGTTGATTTCCAGGATGGTCTGATGGGCTTTTTGTTCCAGCAGTTTACCGATACGTTCAAACTGGAAAACGCGGGAGCCTTTTACCAGAATGGTTTCGTTCTCAAAATCATCTGCATTGAATTGCTGAATATATTCGTCAGTAGTGGTAAAGAACTGGGTCTTTAAACCTTCTATCTGTTGAAAGCATTTCTTTTCCCGGCTGATATTTTTACCGATGGCAATCAGTCGGTTGATCCCTTTTTTCTGCAGGAGATCGGCTACCTCTTCATAAAGAGAGGCATCGCTCTTACCGCTTTGCAGGATATCGCTGAGGATCACGGTGCGGGTGGCATGCTGCTGCTGTTGCTGCAGAAAATCCAGCGCAATCGTGAGTGAGCCCAGGTCCAGGTTATAGCTGTCGTTGATCACGGAGCTGTTGTTGATACCCTGTTTCAGTTCCAGGCGCATCGCAATATTGTTCAGCTGATCCATGCGCTGCTGGATAACCTCCTGTTCTTTACCCAGGTAAAGCATCAGTGCCCAGCAATGAATGGCATTTTCGATAGAACCCTCATCCACAAAGGGAATGGTGATATGCAGCGGCTCCTGTTTGTACAGGGCGTCTATACGGGTATGGTTATCGTTTTTATCGGCGCTGATGATACGCAGGTCTGCATCTGTTTTCCGGGACCAGGAAAACAGCTCGGGGCCTCCTTCCTGGTTTTCTTTTTTACCTACCTGGTTGTGGAAAGCCAGTACGCATTCGTTGAGTGCCAGGTAGTCTTTGCAGTAGATCAGGATATCGCTTTTGGCAAATAATACGAGCTTCTCGTTAATCTTCTGCCGGATATTCAGAAAGCCTTCGCTATGTGCTTCTCCGATGTTGGTAAAGATGCCGATCGTAGGCCGGATAATCTTTTCCAGGTTCACCATTTCTCCCGGCTGGGAAATGCCGGCTTCAAAGATAGCCAGCTGGTGTTCTGCTTTCATCTGCCATACGGATAAAGGCACCCCGATCTGAGAGTTGTAGCTTTTAGGACTGCGAACAATGTTGTAATCCTTTTCCAGTAATTGATAGAGCCATTCTTTTACGATGGTTTTACCATTACTGCCGGTAATGCCGATCACCGGAATATGAAACTGGTGCCGGTGAGAGGCCACCAGGGTATGGAGGGCCTGCAACGTATCCTTTACAAGAATAAAGTTGGCGTTGGGGTAGTTTTCCAGTGGTACGGGCTCACTGACAATAAAATTGCTGACACCTTTGCGGTACAGCTCTTCTATGTATTGGTGGGCATTACGGCGTGGACTTACCAGGGCAATAAACAACGATGTCTCCGGGAAACTTAACTTCCGGCTGTCCAATAAAAGATGATCAATTTCAGAAAATCCGGTCTCTTGCAACAATTCCCCTTTCAGGGTCTTGTTGATGCTTGCTGCGTTATACACGTTTATCAGATTTGAATAATCAGTTTGCAGGCGTGAAAACATGTTTCACTACTGCTTTTTTACTTCACTTTTCTACCGGTGATTCTTTTTGCTGATGATAGAGCGAATAAAGAATGGAACCTCCAAGGCATAGTACGATCATGATGAGTGATACGTATACGGGTATATGTATAAAATACGCTGCCAGCATTTTTAGTCCTATGAAAACAAGTATGATAGCAATACCCTGTGGCAGATACTCAAATTTATCTACCGCCCCTCTCAACAAAAAGAAGAGGGATCTTAACCCCAATACGGCAAATATATTGGAAGTGTATACGACTACCGGTTGCTGTGATATTGCAAATACAGCAGGAATGGAATCCACTGCAAATATAATATCCGTCACAGCCAGCATCACTACTACCAGTGATAACGTGGTAAGATAAGCCTTATTATGTTTGCGGATGACGAAGCGCCCTTTCGGATCTTCGGTGGTTACCCGCATGTATTTGTTCATAAACCGGTAAACAACATTTTCTTCCGGTTTAAATTCATCATCCGGATTGGCGACAAACATTTTGATACCGGTATAAATCAGGAATACCCCGAAAATATATAGTATCCAGTCAAATCGCTGAATCAATACTACACCTACGCTGATAAAAACAGCTCTGAATACCAGTGCCATCAAAATCCCTATCAGCAATACCCGGGAGTAGTTTTCTTCTTTTATTTTGAAGAAATTGAATAGTAGTATAAAAACAAAAATATTATCTATAGAGAGTGACTTCTCCATGAGATAGGCGCTCATAAAACTGAGGGCAGTTTCTGCACCGTCTTCATACCACATATACCCGAAAAAAAGAACTGACAACCCAACCCAGAAAATACTTTGTAATAATGCAGTTTTGATAGTTGTTTTCTGATTTTTTTTACTGAACAGGCCCAGGTCAAAAATCAGTGCAAGGACTATCACAATAGCGAAAGTGAGGTACGTCCACTGGATGGGTGTCATGCGACCAAAATCAATTTGGTGAGCGGCAAAGATATGAAATTCAGCATGTTTTTCCCTGAACACGCCGGAATTAAAGTTATGGGAGAAGAGAAGGGAGAGCGGGATTTCCGGGAAGATTCATGAGCAAATATTTGCATATAATTGCCAGTGAATCTTCTCCGGATGTTAAGAACAGTATTATGATCAGGCAACAAATTTTCTTTGCCGGATAAACTGGAAGATCATAGCAAACAGAAGCACCAGTCCTACAGGTACCAGGAAGCAGATTACCTGCCATTTTGTTTTCTCCCGTTTAACTTTTTCTGCATCGAGCAGGCGCAGTGTTAACTCTTTATTGCGTGCTTCCATCACACCGTTGTTGCCACTGAGATATTCCAGGCAATTCAGGAAAAACTCCTTGTTGGCAAAAGCAAATCCGGGATTGTATTCGTTGATACCCATCTGCAGAGGCCCATCTTTGCGGGAAACCGCATTGGCAATCAGATCGCCATCACTTACCACAATCATCTGGTTACTGCTGTCGGAGGTGGCTTTAAAGGCTTGTTTGGATGCCTGTTCCAATCTGCTGACGAGCACAGGGTCCTGCCGGTTGCGGAACAACGAGGTGAAATGTCCTTCCAGCAATACGGCTGCAGGCACATGTTGTTGCCGGAATTCCCGGGGATTGGGCCGTGTACGTACCATATCCCAGCTTACCTGCGCCGGAATACGTACCGTACGGCTGTTGACAGAAGTGGTGAGCAGGATGGTTTTACGGATTGATTCGTTTTTGATGGTATCCAGGGAGCTGACAAAGCGGCTCAGCACCAGGTCCAGGTTTTTTACGATGGCATGATGACCGGTAGGTGTCAGCATGGGGAAATAAGGGAAAGGCACGGGTTGTATTTGCGGCCGGTTGCCTACATTACCCACTACCAGCGGTACTACGTCGCACTGCAGGTCTTGCAGCAGGTCCTGGTTAATACGTACGCCATAGCGGAACAACAGGTCTTCCAGGTTAAGCCCGCGATCGAAGGCATAAAACTCCGGATGTCTTTGCAGGCTGTCCATCGATGCACTGGATTCGTCAATGAACCACAGTACTTTACCGCCATTCATCACGTATTGGTCTATTTTCAGTTTGTCGGCATCGCTGAAAGCAGCTGCGGGCTTGGCAAACAGGATAATGTTGAAATCACGGGGGATGTAATCCGTACCCTGCAGCGTAAGCGTGTCCAGTTCATAGCTGCTTTGCAGCGTATTCAGGGCATCGTATACTTCCGCTCCGAGCGATTCACCATGCCCCATCATGTAGCCTATAAGCGGCTTTTTTTCTTCCTGCAGTTTGCTGATGGCATTGGCAAACTGGTACTCCAGCAAGGCTTCGGAGTTATTCATGGTTTGCATGGGATCTTGTCCGCCCTGATTTTTGAGCAGATTGACCCCTATGGTTTTTCCTTTGTAATGTACCAGGGCACCGGGAAAGATGAGTTTAGTGGCAAATCCGTCACCGGCATCTTCCTGCACTTTCATATTGAAAGGCATGATACCCTGTGCCGTCAGTTCTCCCAGTACCTTCATCCGGGATGAATCAGGCAACCCCTGTCCCGGATTCACGAATACGAATTTGATATTTTGTTTGCCGTATTCGCGGAACTCTTCCAATAGCTCATTGGTGGCAGTAGCCAGCTGCCGGAAACTGGCCGGATAATCTCCTTTCAGAAATACTTCAATTTCCACGGGACTATTGAGTTGCCGCAACAGTTGCCGGGTATGGCTGGTGAGTGTATATCTTTTTTCTGCGGTAAGATCCCATCTGCCGTGAAAATAGGCTGCTGCTATATTGAGGCCGGTGAGTAACAGGATGACAGTTACTGCACGCTGGATATATTTTTTTCGTTTAGCCATACTATTTAGATGTAGGTAATTTTGTTACCCGGACAGGCGTTTTCAGATAGTAGTCACAACTGATACCAGTAATATCCGGATAAATCAGAAACCGGATATTAACTGTTTTGCCAGAGTTTTCTTTGTAAAGATAATTTAGTCAGATAAAGCATTAATCCGATCAGGCTGATGAAATAGATCACGTCCCGACTGTCGATCACACCCCGGCTGATGGATTGGTAGTGAAACTTAATACCAGCCATTTGCAGGTAGTAATCTGCTCCGCCGCTCAGGGCAGGGATTTTACTGAGGGCATCAAAGCCGTTGTAAAAAATAAAGCAGGTGAATACAGCGATCAGAAAAGCAATCATGGCATTATTGGTGAGAGAAGACGACCAGATACCGATAGCGGTGAAAACGCCGCCCAGCAAGAGTAAGCCGGTATAAGCACCCAGTATGCCGCCATTATCCAACTGGTGATGATCTATGCTCAGTTGCTTTACCGCTATGTAATACACCACAGTCGGTAAAAGCGAGATAGCCACAATCAGCACGCTGCCCCAGAATTTGCCCAGTACAATCTGCCACCAGGTGAGTGGTTTGGTGCTGAGCAGTTCTATGGTGTTGGACCGGAATTCATCCGCAAAACAACGCATGGTGATAGCCGGTATCAGCAGCAGATAAATCAGCGGCGCAAGGTCAAACAGCGGGTCCAGGTTAGCGTAGCCGGTATCGAGTAAGCTGGTATCCGGAAAAACAAAAAGGAGAAGCCCGTTGGCCAGCAAAAACAGGATGATGGCTACGTAGCCGGTAACACTGCTGAAGAACTGGTTAATCTCTTTCTTAAAGATGGCTAGCATGAACAGTTTTATAAGGATTAGTATAAGTGAAAGTACAAATATAAAAGCTTTTGGCAGTTAGCCGCGTGCCTTTTTATTGTGTAGCCGGCGGGCGTATTTTTTCCGTAAAACAGGGAGAGGTGGAAATCAGTCCGGGCGCGGCCGGGAACTGCCTCCTAGTGACGATTCCGGGGAATAGCATCCAGGTCTACACCGGCTTTATACATTTCCCACAGCGGGCTTACTGCCCTGTGTTGCAGGATAGCGGCTGTTATGGTGGTGATGGCATAATCGATTTCTGCTTCCGTGGTAAAACGTCCCAGCCCGAAACGGATGGAAGCATGTGCCAGTTCATCGCTCAGGCCCATGGCTTTCAGCACGTGGCTAGGCGCCATGGAAGCCGAAGTACAGGCCGACCCGGAAGATACCGCAATACTTTTGTGAAAGCCCATCAGCAGGCTTTCGCTTTCCACATATTTGAAAGACAGGTTGCTGACGTGTGGCAGGCGATGGGCCGTACTGCCATTGACAGCGGTGGCTTCCAGCTGTAACAGCGCCTGCTCAAGCCGATCCCTTAACCCGGCAAGGCGGGCCGCTTCCGCCGGCATTTCCGTCCTGCAAAGTTCACATGCCATGCCGAAACCGGCAATGCCGCTTACATTGAGGGTACCGGAACGCATCCCGTTTTCATGGCCGCCACCGTCTAGCTGGGCGGTTATTTTAACCCGGGGAGATTTACGGCGTACATATAAAGCGCCTACGCCTTTGGGGCCATACATTTTATGAGAGGAAAACGCCAGCAGATCGATCCCATCTGCATTTACATCTACCGGAATTTTGCCGGCAGCCTGAGAAGCATCCGTCATAAATAATACGCCGTGCCGCCGCGCGATATCGCTGATTTGTTTTACCGGCTGTATCAGTCCTGTTTCGTTATTGGCGTACATGACTGTAATAAGAATTGTTTGCGGGGTAATGGCAGCTTCCAGCTGGGCCAGGTCAATAAACCCTTCGGGGTCTGTTGGCAGATAGGTAACCTGTGCCCCCTGTTTTTCCAGGTGTTTGCAGGTATCCAGCACTGCTTTATGTTCCGTAGCCACGGTAATCAGGTGATTGCCTTTGGTGGTGTAGGTTTCATAGACGCCTTTAATGGCCAGGTTAATCGCTTCCGTGGCGCCGGAGGTGAAAATGATTTCTTTTGTTTCTGCACCAATCAGGGCGGCTACCTGCTCCCGGGCATGTGTGATGGCTTCTTCCGCCGCCCAGCCAAAAGCGTGGCTGCGACTGGCTGCATTGCCGAAAATCTCCGTGAAGTAAGGCAACATGGTGGTTACTACCCTGGGGTCGCAGGGAGTGGTGGCATTATAATCCAGGTATACCGGGAGTTTCAGCATCTTGATAGCCGTTTATATTCGTAAAGAGAAACGGGTCAAATTTACGACATAAGTTCTATTTTTACCGGATAACCACATCGTCCATAACCAGGCAGTAACAGGAGGTTTCCGGTGTACTGCCCCAACAAAAAAAACATGCTGAACGTAGAACATATCGGAATTGCCGTTAACTCGCTGGAAATATCTGTACCCCTGTTTGAGAAATTACTGCATACGCCTTGTTACAAAAGAGAGGAAGTAACCGGTGAAGCCGTGCAAACTGCTTTTTTTCAACAAGGAAGCACTAAAATAGAGCTGCTGGAAGCTACCCGGCCGGAAAGTCCGATTGCCCGGTTTCTGGATAAGAAGGGAGAAGGTATCCACCACATTGCTTTTGAAGTGGCAGATATTGAGGCAGAGATGAAACGGTTACAGGAAGAAGGCTTTGTATTGTTGAGTGAGACGCCTAAAAGGGGGGCTGATAACAAGCTGATTTGCTTTTTACACCCTAAAAATACAAATGGAGTGCTGATAGAAATTTGTCAAGAGATCAGATAAATAATTGTTTATACATTTTGATAATAAATAATAAATATTTTTTTTATTTTTTTTCCATTTTAGCAATCCAAAGGAAAATGTTATTCGTACATAATTCAGAAGCACACCCCGGAATGACGTGAACGATCAACTGAATGACGCGGTTAAAAAATTAAACCAAAATTATTTTCAAATTTTTGAACAAATACATTTTCCATTACGTTATCTCTATATCAACACTTACAAAACAAAAAAATAACAATATTCAAAATATTATAAAGCTTAAACTTCCTGTTACTATAGTTTAAGTTTTTACGATTACTCTAAAGTTGGCATAGGTTATGAACACCTGCGGGTTTTTTAGCTTGCAGGTCTTTTTTTTAAGCCGGCTTCTTCTGATATTACCAGCCTTATCTTTTCATGTAAATAACTGCTTTGAGGATAAACAGCAATGGCTTGTTTTCTTCTATAAACGCTGCTATGTTCCTTTAATTGTGCAAAATGCACAGAAAGGGAGCATCATTCCCTGCTTTGTTGCTACCAGGGCGAATTACGCAGGAATATCCAACCAGATACAGCTACGCAATTCACCCTGCCGGCATTTATCAGGCGAGTACCTTTTCCATACCGGTACTGCGGGAGCCTTTGATGAGTATATAAGTATCGGTGAATTGTTGCTGTTGCAGCCAGTTGCGGGCTTCAGCGGCATTTTCCAGGAAAATGTAAGGATGGTTAACCTTTTTAAAATCGCCGCCAACCAATACCACAGCTTCCCAATGGGTATTTTGCAGTAACTGTACCAGGGCTTCATGTTCTTTGATGCTATCTGCGCCTAATTCCATCATAGCACCCAGCAGCAATACTTTTTTAGGAGCCTGTATACCGGCAAAATTTTCAATAGCGGCCCGCATACTGGATGGATTGGCATTGTAGGCATCCATGATAATGGTATTGCTATCCTGCCGGATCACCTGTGAGCGGTTATTGGAGGGGGTATATGCCGCCAAAGCCGGTGCTATCTTATTTTCCGGTACACCGAAGTGACTGGCTACCGCCACGGCTGCCATCACATTCGGGAAGTTATAGGCGCCGGTGAGGTGGGTTTGTATAAATCCTACCTGGCTGTTGCCGGTTACCTGTACGCCCAGCAATGCATCGCCGGCATGTACTTCGCCGGTGTAGTCGGCTGTTTTACTGCCATAGGTCACGATGTGCGGGATGCCTTTGCTCATATCCGTGAGGTAGCCATAATCGTTACACACGAACACGGTTCCGTCGTTGGCCCGCAGAAAGTCGTACAACTCTCCTTTGGCTATCCGTACGCCCTCTTCACTGCCAAATCCTTCCAGGTGTGCCTTTCCGATATTGGTGATGATCCCGTGTGTGGGTAAGGCGATCCGGCAATAGCTGGCTATTTCCTTTTGGTGGTTGGCGCCCATTTCTATTACAGCTATCTCCACGTCGGGTGGTATGCTGAGAATCGTGAGGGGAACGCCGATATGATTATTCAGATTACCGATGGTGGCGTGGGTTTTAAAGCCGGCCGACAGGGCGGTATATACCAGTTCTTTGGTAGTGGTTTTACCGTTGGTGCCGGTAATGGCCAGGAAAGGAATGTTTAATTGCTGCCGGTGCCACAGGGCCAGCTGTTGCAGGGTGTCGAGTACATCTGTTACCAGCATCATCTTTTCCGGCACGGTAAAATAAGGGGCTTCGTCCACTACGGCAAAAGCGGCGCCCATTTCCAGCGCTTTGGCGGCAAATTCATTGCCGTTGAAGTTTCCTCCTTTCAGGGCAAAAAAGATATCGTTGGGTTGCAGTTTACGGGTGTCTGTCTGGATACTACGGTGTTGTTGGTAGATGCTGTAAAGCTGTTCGATATTCACGGTGCGTAATGTTTGTGCAAAAATAAGCGGTTCGTCATAGTAATATTAAACAATTTTAATCCGCCTCTCCAGGCAACCATTTCTATCAATCCCTCGTATCCGGTAGTAGCTAAAATCTGAACCCTATGAAAACAATTGTATGGTTGCTGGCGGGCGGCTGTTTGTGGCTGACTGCCTGTAAGAATGAGCAGGCCCCTGCTCCCGTGCTCCCGGTAGATACTACCTTTCGTTGTGAAAAAGCCAGGGTTACTACGGCATATGTATTTGAAGCCCTGCAGGTTAATTGTACCAGCCGTAAATGCCACCCGGGCCGGGGGCCGGTAGCGGCTGACTTTTCCACTCCCGAGAAACTGAAAACCTACATCAGTAACTCCCGGGCTGTTTTTGAAGCCAGGGTTACCGGACCGCAGGCCAATATGCCGCCATCCCGGTTTCCACCCCTTACAAAAGGTATGAAAGACTCCATCGCTTGCTGGATCAGCAAAGGAATGCCCGATCAATAACTCCCAAAAACAAACACATGAAATATCTGCTGTTTTTCGTAGGGGCTTGTCTGTTAGCCTCACAGGCGCTGGCCCAGGATATTTATTCGTGCCGGAAAGTACACCTGTCTTTCTTTTCGGAAGCGCCGCTGGAAAATATAGAAGCCAAAACAGATCAGGGTGTATCTGCTATCAACATAAAAACAAAAGTGGTCTATTTTAAAGTGCCGGTTACCTCTTTCCGCTTTAAGAAAAAGCTGATGGAAGAACACTTTAATGATAACTACCTGGAAAGTGAAAAATATCCGTTCGCAGAATTTAAAGGAAACATTCAGGATGCTGCAGACTTCCGTAATGACGGTACTTATCCGGTAACGGTAACGGGCACACTGAATATTCATGGTGTAGATAAAAACTATACGGAAAAAGGTACCCTGGTCGTGAAAGGAAATACATTAAATGTCAATGCGACATTTAATGTGCGCGTAGCCGACCACCGCATCAAAATACCCTCACTGGTAGTGAAAAATGTGGCAGAAGTAGTCGCCATCACGGTGCAAGCTGCCTATGAAATTGTAAACAAATAACTCGATCTCCCATGAAACGATCCTTCCTCCTGATATATAGCATTGCCATGGCCACTTACTGCCAGGCACAGAACGACATGAGCAAACTGTTCGACAGCACAGGTACGCCCCGTACCTATGTAAAGGATACTTATAAGTCCACCCGTATTGTCATGGGACAATCCACCGAAATGTTGCGGGCACACGAGCTGGACTTCCGTGTGACCCACCGTTTCGGAGATGCCGCCGGTGAATTTGGTGGTAGCAAAACCTTCTTTGGCGTCGATAATGCCGCCGATATCCGCATCGCCTTTGAATATGGTATTACCGATAACCTGATGGTAGGTGTGAGCCGGAGTAAAGGTAGCGGTGATCTGGAGCAACTCTATGAAGGCCTCGTGAAATACCGGCTGCTGCAGCAATCTACCGACAACAGCATTCCCGTGTCCCTGGCATTTTTTGGTAATGCCGTCATCAGTGGGATGACTAGTGCGAAGGAAGTAACATCCGCGAGCTATTTTGGCAGTACTACCGACCGTATGAGTTATGTAGCCCAGGCGATTGTATCCCGTAAATTCGGCCGCCGCCTGTCGCTTACGCTGTTGCCTACCTACATACACCGTAATCGGGTAGCCTTCAACGATATGAATAATATATTCGCACTGGGAGCGGCCGGGCGGCTGAAATTATCCAAACGTATCGGCATCCTGGCTGAATATTACTATCCGTTTCGGTCCAATGCTTCCAGTGATTATGCCAAATCCTCCCGCAGCACTACCTATTACCAGCCGCTGGGGATAGGACTGGAAATAGAAACCGGCGGACACGTATTTCACGTAACCTTTACCAACTCTACAGCGATCCTGGAAAATCAGTTTATTTCCGAAACCACCACTTCCTGGCTACAAGGACAGTTCCGCTGGGGTTTCAATATTTCCCGTAGATTTACACTCTTCGGGAAAAAAGATTGGAAAAAATAAGATGCCGCATAAAGGAACGTTCCTGGCTGGCTGCGATCGCCGCCCGTAAAATGGGCGTGAAGCAGATAGCCATGGTGGTGGGAAGTACCATTCATCTGCATGGTAGCTCCCGCCATATTTTTATGGCAGATACTTACTGGGTACGACATGAGGTGTGCCATATCAAACAATACCGGGAACATGGCATGATAAAGTTTCTTTGGTTGTATCTGACGGAATACTTCCGCCGGGGATATTATATGAATCGCTTTGAGGTCGCAGCGAGGACAGCAGAAGCAGATCCATACATACTCGACGATATCGAAATAGTTTAAAGAATCGTTAAAGTGTACCCAATAACATATTTTTTACAACCACTGGCTTTATTTTCCTTATTTTTACGTTAAAGGTTGATTATATGGTTAAGAAGGTAACTGAGGGCATCACCATTAGCGTGGAAACATTCTACCAGCCGGATTATTCAAATCCTATTGGAAGCGAATTTATGTTTGCTTACCGTATAACCATTGAGAATAATAACACTTTCCCCATCAAATTACTCCGTCGTCACTGGTATATTATTGATTCTAACGGTACCCACCGCGAGGTGGAAGGTGAAGGCGTTGTAGGAGTTCAGCCATTACTGGCTCCCGGCGAAACGTACCAGTATGTCTCGGGATCGAATCTTCGCACCGAAATAGGCAAAATGTACGGTACTTATCAAATGGAGAACCAGCTGGATAAGAAACTACTGGAAGTAAAGATCCCGGAATTTCAAATGGTGGTGCCATTTAAGCTTAATTAAGCTGTAACATAGCTAGCGTATTAAAAAACGCATTTTCGGGAAGAGTAACAACTTTCATCTTCCCGGAAATGCGTTATTTTTTTAGTAGCAATCCTGACTGCGCTATTTGGGTCTGTACTTCGATGCCTTGAAGATATCCAACAGATTTTTGGATTCCATGAGTTGTTGCAAAGACACTTCCGGATGTGCTTCCATGTATTTTTTGATGATCTGCCAGCCCACAAAGTTGGCTATTTTACCAGGAGCGCCTTCCGGCATCCCCTGTGTAGAAGGACCATCTCCGATAAAATGATTGATCTGTTGCCAGTCTGTTGAATACAACAGGTTGTTTTGTACAAAGAACTGCCAGATCATCTGTTCATTATCATGACACCACTGCAGTTGTTCTTTCGTATAGCCGAGTTTGATAGTATCCGGTGTAGCCGGTAATACTTTATCGAGGAAATACTGTTGTTTGCCGGCTTCTATCATGATCTCCAGCAAACCACCGCTGTTGCGGGCAGGTGGATACAGTTGCTGCTGCAGTACCTGCATACAGTTGGTAGCAATATAGGCAGGAGCAAAACGGTGAATCATATAATCCGGATAATCCGGGATCTGTGCATAAGGCGGGAAATTCTCTCCCATGTACATATCCAGCCCGATACCGAGGATAGAATCCACTGTGATGGCACCATAATTGGCAATACCAGAGATAAACGTGACCACTTTAGGTGGATGGAAAGCCGGAATATAGTATTTGATATAGCGGAAACATTGCGCCAGTTGCTCTTTGAGTGCCGTTGCATCGCCGTATTGCTGCTGAACGGCTTTTTCCAGCTGCCGGAAATCGGCCGTTGTGAGGAACAACCGTAGCTGCTGGTGTATGGCCGCACTGCTGTCGGAATAGGCGCCCAGATTCAGGATGTCTGTAACATACAACGGCAGAAACACGGGGTAATCGGCGTGCAGCCGCTGCAGGCCTGGTTGTATTTGATTGGTGTCGATGGTAAACAAAGCGGAATCAAACCGCGAGATGTTTACCGTCATAGGAATATGGCTTACATCCGGGGCTTTCTGGCCGGAATGGCAGGCGGTGATGCCGGAAAGGGCCATCAAACAGCTGATCAGCAGGGTATATTTATTAATGTAACTTTGCATCTCTTTTAAAACTAAACGAAAACAAAATTATTATAATTAACCAGCAATATATGGGAGAAATTGCGAATTTCAGATAAAGGGAGGAATAACCGATGGCAGACATCCGCAAAGATCATCTGCCCGTATATCCTGACTGTTTTGTAATTTTTCACCGGAATTAAGTTATCCAGCAAAATGATTTTTATGAAACGCATCTTGGTTTTATTGGCAATGTTTGGGGTGGGGCACGCAGCTATAGCGCAACAGGGGTATCATGGATTGAACAGGAAAGTCAGGCTCGGGTTTACGATCAGTCCTATGATATCGATGCTGAAGCCTCAGGAGTCGGGCGTGAACCGCAACAGCTCCAAAGCTGGTCTGAACTTTGGCCTCATGGCAGATTTCAACCTGAATGAAAGCGGTAGCTATGCATTGGCATCGGGATTTCAGGTAGTATTGGGCGGCAGTAAACTAAAATATGATGCAGGTAAAGGATTGAATGATTATAAAGCCAATCCGGCAGAATATAATATGAAGCTCACCTATATTGAAATACCGCTGGCATTGAAGCTGAAAACCAATACAGAAGGAGAAATCAATTACTGGGGACAGTTTGGTACCTACATTAATTTCCCGGTGAGTGGCCGGGCTGGTATTACCACGCTGAACGAAACCCATGACCGGGTGAATATATTATCCGATATGAACCGGGTGAATGTAGGCCTGCTGCTGGGGGCAGGAATTGAATATCCGTTGGGCGAAACCCTGCGTGGCCTGGTAGGCATCACCTATCAGAACGGATTTGTGGATGTGACCCGGAACAAAAAATGGAACGATGGCCGTATCAACATGAATAGTTTGGCCCTTCGTCTCGGTGTTTATTTTTAAGGAGCATTAATTTTTTTGATTGTTATGAAGATTATACTGGCACAGCAGAATTATCATATAGGCAACTTTGAACAGAATACAGCCAAGATTATTGAGGGCATTAAAGCGGCAGAAGCCCAGGGTGCAGACCTGGTGGTATTTTCTGAACTGTGTGTATGCGGCTATCCGCCCCGTGACTTCCTGGAGTTTGAAGATTTCATTGTACAGAGCTATCGGGCAATTGATGCCATCAAAGCGCATACACAGCAGATAGCCGTACTGGTAGGCGCCCCTGCCCGCAATCCGCAGCGGGAAGGAAAAGACCTGTTTAATGCCGCCTGGTTCCTGCATGAAGGAGCTGTAAAACAGATTGTGCATAAAACGCTGCTGCCTACCTACGATGTATTTGATGAATACCGTTATTTTGAACCTTCCTACGAATGGCAGGTGATTCCTTTCAAAGGGAAAAAACTGGCGGTCACCATCTGTGAAGATATCTGGAACCTCGGCGATAACCCGTTGTACCGGGTATGTCCCATGGACCTGCTGATGGCGCAGGAGCCGGATGTAATGATCAACCTGTCTGCTTCTCCCTTTGATTATGATCATGACGAAGACAGAAAAGAAATTATCCGCGCCAATGTGCTGAAATATAAATTACCCATGTATTACTGCAATACTGTGGGTTCCCAGACTGAAATCGTATTTGATGGCGGTTCCCTGATTTATGATGCAGCAGGAAATATTGTAAAAGAACTGCCTTACTTTGAAGAAGCCATGGGCGGTGCAGACCTGGAAACACTCACGGGCAGCCACCTGGCGCCAGTGCAGCCGGCAGTTTTTACGCCGCTGACCGAACTGGTGTTCGACCACAATACCGATCGTATCTATGATGCACTGGTAATGGGTATCCGGGATTATTTCGGGAAGATGGGCTTTAAAAAAGCCATCCTGGGTTCTTCCGGTGGAATCGACAGCGCAGTGACCCTGGCTATTGCCTGCGATGCACTGGGGAAAGATAATGTACGGGCGGTACTCATGCCTTCTCCCTACTCTACAGAACATTCTGTGGATGATGCTGTGGCTTTATCCAAAAACCTGGATAATCCCTATGATATTATCCGCATCAATGATATTTATGAAAGCTTCCTCACCACGCTGGAGCCTTATTTCAAAGGCTTGCCATTTAATGTGGCGGAAGAAAATACCCAATCCCGCATCCGGGGGAACCTGCTGATGGGATTGTCCAATAAATTTGGCTATATTTTACTGAACACTTCCAATAAAAGTGAACTGTCTACCGGTTATGGTACCCTTTATGGCGATATGGCCGGCGGTTTATCTGTATTGGGAGATGTATATAAGATGCAGGTATATGCCCTGGCGCGTTATATTAACCGCGACCGGGAAATTATTCCGGTGAATATCATTGAGAAGGAACCTTCTGCAGAACTGCGGCCGGATCAGAAAGACAGCGACAGCCTGCCTGATTATGCCATCCTCGACCGGATTTTGTATCAGTACATAGAACGCCGTCAGGGACCACGGGAGATTGTTGCAATGGGCTTTGACCCGGCTTTAATTTCGCGGGCCTTAAAGATGGTGAACACCAATGAATACAAACGTAATCAGTTCTGCCCGATTATCAGAGTATCTTCCAAGGCCTTTGGTGTGGGTCGCAGGGTACCGATAGTAGGGAAATACCTTAGCTAAGACCTAAGGACTATTTTAAATATATTTGCCAAAATTTTAGATCAATCAACATGTTACAAGTACCGTTTATACGTCAAAATAAAGAATTAGTATTGGAACGCCTGGCCTTTAAACACTTTAAAGAGCTGGAACTGGTAGATAAAGTGCTGGAGCTGGATGATGAACGTAAAAGACTTACCCTGGAATACGATGAAACCCAGGCGCAGGTAAACAGCCTGTCCAAAGAAATCGGTAAGCTGATGGGCCAGGGCAAAAAAGAAGAAGCGGAGCAGCAACGTGCGGCCGTAGCGGCACTGAAAGACCGTTTAGGTCCGGTAAATACGCAGCTCAACGCGACGGAAGAAGCCCTGACAGATACCCTGTTGAAACTGCCTAACCTGCCTGCAGCCACAGTACCTCCCGGTAAAACACCGGAAGAGAATGTGGAAGTGCGCGGCGGCGGCAAGATCCCTGAATTGTACGATGGAGCGGTACCTCACTGGGACCTCGCCAAACAGTACGACCTGATTGACTTTGAGTTGGGTAATAAAATCACCGGCAGTGGTTTCCCGGTATTCAAAAATAAAGGCGCCCGTTTACAGCGCGCCCTGATCCAGTATTTCCTGGACTACAATACCAGCAAAGGTTATACGGAATATGCACCACCTTACCTGGTGAATGAAGCGTCTGCCCGTGGTACCGGTCAGTTGCCGGATAAAGAAGGTCAGATGTATCACGTGAAGGAAGAAAACTACTTCCTCATTCCTACAGCTGAAGTACCGGTGACCAACATTTACCGCGATGAAATCGTAAAAGATACCGACCTGCCTATCAGAATGACGGCCTATACGCCATGTTTCCGCCGGGAAGCCGGATCTTACGGTAAAGATGTACGTGGTTTGAACCGGGTACACCAGTTCGATAAAGTAGAGCTGGTACAGCTGGTACATCCGGATAAATCCTACGAAGTGCTGGAAGAAATGGTAGCGCATGTGGAAACACTGCTGAACGACCTGCAACTGCCCTATCGTATTCTGCGTTTATGCGCCGGCGATATGAGCTTTACCGGTGCACTGACCTACGACTTTGAAGTGTATAGCGCCGCACAGCAGAAATGGCTGGAAGTAAGCTCCGTGACCAACTTTGAAGCTTACCAGACCAACCGCATGAAAATACGTTTCAAAGAAAATAATGGTAAACCACAGCTGGTACATTCCCTGAATGGCAGCTCCCTGGCATTACCGCGTATTATGGCTTGTCTGCTGGAAAATAACCAGACCGCGGAAGGTATCCAGATACCTACGGTACTGCAGCCTTATTTCGGACATCATATGATCTAAAATAACTAATACGTATTGCGGATGAAGCAATAACCGGCTGGTGGGGAGATATCTGCAAAAACGGAATAATCCGTCTCCCCACCCTGCCGTTTTTATCAAGCTTTTATGCGTGATCAACAATCAAAATACCACCTGCCCAACGGGGATGAACTGATTATCCGGATACCTGACATAACGGATGCTCCAGCCTTCCTGGCCAACTTTCAACAACTTACCAAAGAAACCGATCAGCTATTATTAACCCATGCTGAATCCCTCGACCTTGATGTGAAATCCGAGCGGGAATTTATTGCCTCTTATCTCGATGATCCCGACCGTCTGTTGTTGGTGGCGGAGGTAAATGGGAAAATCATCGGCTCTGTTAACTTCACGCATACCGGCCATACGAAAAAGGCACATACAGGCGAAATGGGTATTGCCATTGAAAAACCATGGCATAACCTGGGTATCGGGCGGCGCCTGATCACCATCCTGATCCGCTGGGCGGAAGCGCATCCCTATCTGGAAATCGTGTTCCTGCAGGTATATGCTTCCAACGAAAAGGCCCTGCAGCTTTACCGCAACTTCGGCTTCCAGGAATGTGGCCGCCTGCCACAGGGCATCATGCTGCGCCCTGGTGTATATACCGATCTTATAACCATGTACCGCCGTATCAGACCCTGATGCAGGCTGTATTTCCACCTGCATTTACCGGATGGAATCCTGCATAATTACGCCTAACTTTATCTTCCAAAATGAATCAATATGCAGAGATATGACCGACAGACAAGATTGGAAGGATTTGGCCCGGAAAAACAAGCCTTGCTGCAACAGGCCAAAGTACTGGTAATAGGCGCTGGCGGACTCGGTGTACCGGTATTGCAATACCTGACGGCCATGGGCGTAGGTACGATTGGCATTGTGGAACATGACACCGTGAGCATTACCAACCTGCAGCGACAGGTATTATATACGACTGCCGATGAAGGAAAACCGAAAGTGCAATTAGCCGCTCAAAGGCTGCAGCAGCTGAATCCCGAAGTACAACACCGCATACATGATACCTGGATCACGCCGGAAAATGCCGTGGACCTTATTCGTGCCTACGATGTGGTGGTGGATTGCTCTGATAACTTCGGTACCCGTTACCTCGTCAATGATGCCGCTGTTATTGCCGGCAAACCACTGGTATACGGCGCCATCTACAAATATGAAGGACAGGTAAGCGTATTCAATTACCAGGAAGGTGCCACCTATCGTTGTTTGTTTCCGGAAGCACCGGAAAGCGGAGAGATGCTGAACTGCAGTGAAATAGGCGTGTTGGGCGTATTACCTGGCATTATTGGTGCTTACCAGGCCAATGAAACGGTGAAGGTGATCACCGGTATCGGTACGCCGCTTAGCAACCAATTGCTGACGATTGACACTTTACATAACACGCATCAGGTATTTCAGATTATACCGGTAGCTGCCAACCGGCAGTTAACGTCGTTACAACCACAGTATGAACAGCCCGTGTGTGCAGTAGCCGGCCTGCAATCCTTATCTGTTCAGCAGTTGCACAAATGGCTGCAGAAAAATAATGGTCTGCAGTTGCTGGATGTGCGGGAGGACGAGGAATGGGACATCTGTCATATTCCCCAGGCGCAGCATATTCCGATGTCGCAGGTATTGCAGCAGTTAACCGCCTTACGGCCGGAAGCCCCGCTGGCAGTGCTTTGCCATCATGGTATGCGTAGCCGTGCCGTAGGATTGCGATTGGTGGAGCTGGGCTTTAAAGCCGTGTACAATGTAGAAGGTGGTATTCATGCGTGGGCTGTTGCCATCGATCGCCAGATGCAAACCTATTAATCCGTGATTACAGAACTATGTATCCTCTTTTTCGTGGTAGCCTTGTTGTATGCAGCGGCCGGTTTTGGCGGCGGCTCCAGCTACCTGGCTTTGATGGCCCTCTGGCAGGTTGATTTTCAGCTGATGAAATCCACCGCTTTGCTGTGCAACATTGCCGTGGTAGTAGGCGGAGTGTATCACTTCTATCGTAGTGGGCATCTGCCGCTGCGAAAGGCGTGGCAGTTATCGCTGGTCAGTGTGCCGCTGGCTTTTGCAGGTAGCTATCTGCCCTTGAAGCAGGCTACCTTTTTCCTGTTGCTGGGCATTGCATTAACCATTGCAGCAGTGTGTATGTGTTACCGCTTGTTTTTTGAAGGAAAGGAAGCACCGGAACCGGTGCAACGGGGTAATGGTAAAGTGTATGGTCTCATTGGCGGCGCCATTGGGCTATTGTCGGGCATGACGGGCATTGGCGGCGGTATTTATTTGTCGCCGGTATTGCGTTTGGGCAGATATGATACGGCGAAGAATATCGCCGGACTGAGTAGCTTTTTTATACTGGTGAATTCGGTGGCTGGTTTGCTGGGGCAGGCAGCCAAACAGGCGATTGTATTTGATATGGCCTTTGCCGGCCCATTGCTGATAGCGGTAATTGCGGGCGGGCAGATAGGCGCCCGGATGAGTGCACAGGTATTATCGCCCAGATGGGTAGCCGGCGCTACGGCCGTGCTGATTTTATATGCGGGTGTACGGATGCTGCTACAATAGTTATCCACCAATCACAGACATGCTTTCCCTGTTTTCTTCCTGATAAGCCTGTGCTGCTTCAAAGCCGTTGGCATAACGAACTTGTATGGCCGCCTCTATGGCGGATAATAACAAGGCGCTGTTGGAGGTATCCTGCAGCAGCGGTTTAATATGCAATTCATCTTTGCCATACAGGCAGGTTCTCATACTACCGGTAGCGGATATACGAATACGATTGCAGGTGCCGCAAAAAGTGCGGCTATAGGCTGGTATAACGCCTATATTTCCCCGGTGACCAGGGATATGATAGTTTAATGCCGTAGCATGCGGGGCATCGGGTATTTTATGCAGGGGATACCGGTTGCCGATATGTTCCAGTATTCGTTGATAATGCCAGTTGATACCGGAAAACGTATGTCCCTGACCGTTAAAAGGCATTTCTTCAATAAACCGCACCGATACCGGCTGCTCCCGGGTGAGTGCTGCAAAATCGAGCAGCTCATCGGTATTCACGCCTTCCATCACTACCACATTTATTTTTGTGTGCAGCTCGTGTTGCAATAGCTGATGCAGCGTATCCATGACGGCTGTAAACCGGTTGCGACGCGTGATTTGCTGAAAGCGTGCCGCCTGCAGGGTATCCAGACTCAGGTTAATATGTGTGATACCCAGTGCGCGTAAAGCCGGAATAAAAGGAGCGGTTAAGACCCCATTGGTGGTGATGGCTATTTCCTGTATACCTGGAATGGCAGTTATTTTTTCGAGGAGAGCCAGTAAGCCTGGCCGCAGAAAAGGTTCTCCGCCGGTGATCCGCACTTTGGAAATACCTGCGGCTGCCAGTATCTGCAACAGGCGTAGTATTTCACTGTCAGACAGCAGTGCCTGTGAAGGTACAAAGTGCATGTTTTCCGGCATGCAATAAGTGCATCGCAGATTGCAGCGGTCTGTTACCGCCAGTCTAACGTAATCGATTATACGATGATGTGCATCGGTAAGCATGTGCTTAACAATTTTTACCATTCATAGGGTTGTCAAATGCCTGGCTGTCGTCTTCCTCACGGGGCGACAGGCATTTGAAATCCTTTTCCACCAGTACTTTTAGCTGGGAGCCGTCCGGATTGGGAAATACGAGTTCAAATCCTACCTGGTCCGGTACATACCAGGCATCGAGTTGGGACAGTGGCAATACCAGATGAATGCCATCCGGTTCCATTTTAATAAGCGGCGCTGTGACTGTTTTTCCGCGTATACAGAAGTGGAGGGCACCCGTACCTATCTTTGTATCGGAAGTGGTTTTACCGGTTGCCTGTAACTGTTCTATATCCGTTTTGTCCAGCCGGTACCGTATGCTGTTGTCCCTGAGCCTGATCTTCATAAAAAATGATTTAGCCGTTGTACTAAATTTACTACTTTCTCAGGGCTATATTGTAGATTTAAGTAACAATTTTAAAAGGTTATGCATGTATTGTTGTTTGGTGTGGTAAAGGATACGGCAGGGGTGCCGGTGCTGACAGTGCCGGAGGAGCTGCAGGACGTAGCTGCGTTGAAAGCATGGCTGTATGCTACCTATCCTTCCCTGCAGCAGTTGAAATCATTGATGATTGCCATTAACAGCACCTACGCTACAGACGATCAGTTGCTGGATGCGACCGCCGAAATCGCCGTTATTCCACCGGTGAGCGGTGGATAACCCACCCCTGCTTATTCCCTAAAAAAAGACCATTGGTATGGATGTATTAATACAAATCAGCGCGCTGATCACTGTGCAGGAAGCGCTGGACTTTATTCAAACGCCCGCCTGCGGCGGAGAAGTGATTTTTGTGGGAACAGTGCGTAACCTTACGGGAGCAAGGGCCGTCACCAGGTTGTTTTATGAGTGTTATGAAAAGATGGCGCTGGCAGAAATGCATAAAATAGCCGGTAGGGTGCAGGAACAATGGGACATCAAAAAACTGGCGATGTTACATGCCATCGGTGATAAATATCCCGGCGAGGTGGCCGTGGTGATTGCGGTAGCCAGTGCGCACCGGGGCATTGCATTTGATGCCTGTGAATTTGCCATCGATACATTAAAGGAAACGGTACCTATCTGGAAGAAAGAATTTTTTGCAGATGGAACGGTGATATAGCCCACTACCCTTTTTTCATCGCAAAGGCTTTGTCGTCGGGGGTATTGGCATTGAACTGCTCCGCCACATAAGGATTTTCCAATAAGGCAATATCGCTGTTCAACAACGTTTTACGCGGACATATTTTTCCGGTTAACACCTGTTGCTGCAGGGCGGTAAGGCCGGCTGGCTCCCAGATGGCCAGCAGTGGCTCGGGGTGCTGGTTGAAAGGACTGATGAAAGCGGTAGCGGCTTTGGCAGGATTTCTTGCGGTATACAGCAACGACAGGCTTTGACGGCTGACGAACGGCAGATCGCACGCAACGACCAGCCAGGCTGTAGCCGGCTGTAACAAATGCGCGCTCAGTAACCCCGCTGCAGGGCCGCCACAGGTCACCTGATCAGTAATAAGTGCCGCCGTGGAAAAATGAATGGCCTGTTCCGGTCTGCAGGAAATAAATACTTCGGTTACCAGATCTGCTAATAAAGTCTGCACGTATTGCCATTGCGGCATACCATGATAGGCGATCTGGCTTTTATCTTCCTGCATGCGGGTACTGTAGCCACCGCATAAGATCAGGCCTTTCAGTGGAGACGTATTATCGGGTGTAGTCATTTTTACCGCCTGTTTTACTGATGAGTTTTGTCTCCCGGATAATCATCTCCTGGGAAAAAGCTTTACACATATCGTAGATGGTGAGTGCCGCAATACTGGCGCCTGTCAAGGCTTCCATTTCCACGCCTGTTTTACCGGTGGTTTTAACGGTACAGCGTATAATGGCTTCTGTTCCTTCCAGGTGTATCTGTACATCACAGTTATCCAGCAGCAGGGTATGACAAAGCGGAATCAGCTCCGGTGTTTTTTTTACGGCCATGATGCCGGCAATAACGGCTGTCTGGAATACGCTGCCCTTGCGGGTTTGAATGTCGTTGTCGCGGAATTGTTCCCGGATAATATCCGGCAGATAGATACGACTCTCGGCGATGGCTATACGATGTGTATCATTTTTATCACTGATGTCTACCATCGACGGCTGACCATCTGCATTGAGATGTGAAAATCCGCTGCTTGATTGATTGGGCATAAAAGCATAAATTTAGTCATCTTCTCTTTCACAAAAATAGTTCAAAATGATGTTGAGTGTAGCTGCTGCGTTTACTGCCGTGATGCAAACGGTGCGCGATACAGATGTAGAAACCATTTCGTTTGAGATGGCCACCGGCCGTGTTTTACGGGAGCCGGTAGCTGCAGACCGCCCGTTTCCGCCATTTAACCGGATTGCGATGGATGGCATTGCGGTGAATTACGACAGCTTCGCCCGTGGGCAGCACATTTTTGGTGTGGAAGATATACAGGCTGCCGGTACGCCCCAGTTACAGCTGTCGAATACCGCTAATTGTATAGAAGTGATGACCGGCGCAATATTGCCGGAAATGACGGATACCGTGATCCCCTATGAACAGCTGACCATTGCTGAGCATGATGGATTCCGCCGTTTTACCATAGTGGGAACTGTGAAAAAAGGACAACATATTCATACCGAAGGGTCGGATGTAGCAGCCGGCGCTGTACTGCTCCAACCCGGTACCCTGCTGGGGCCTGCAGAAGCAGGTGTACTGGCCAGTGTAGGTAAAACAACGGTACAGGTAAGCCGGTTGCCCCGGGTAGTGGTGATGGCTACAGGCAATGAACTGGTACCGGTAGGTGCCATGCCGGAGCCCCACCAGATACGGATGTCTAATGTATACAGCCTGGTAGCTGCTTTACAACAGCTGGGCCTGCCGGTACGTTATATACACTTGCCGGATGATAAGGAGGCGATGGAAGAACAACTACGGCCACTACTATACGAAACAGATGTATGGATTAGCTCGGGAGCTGTGTCTGCAGGAAAGTATGATTATTTGCCGGCAGTATTACAGCAGTTGGGCATGCAAACCATCTTTCATAAAGTACAGCAACGGCCGGGTAAACCTTTCCTGTTTGGTGCCTTTGAAAATGGCCCGGTGGTATTTGCGCTGCCTGGTAATCCGGTATCCGGATTTATGTGTTTTTACCGGTATGTACAACCCTGGCTGCAGGCGGCCATGGGATTGACAGCCAGCGCTCCGGCATATGCCGTACTGGGAGCAGCGGTCTCCTTTGAACCTGCCCTGGAATATTACCTGCCGGTGAAGCTGACGGCTTCGCCCGATGGTTCACTGGTAGCACTGCCACAGCCCTATCATGGTTCCGGGGATCTGGCCAGCCTCCTGCAGGCCGATGGATTCCTGGCCTTACCGGCAGATACGGCCCAGTTTCAGGAAGGGAATGTCTATCCCTTATGGCGGTTCCGTTAAACCCTGTGGGCGAATAACGGTCTTAGGAGGAAACATTTTGCTGATGGGCACAGATAACCGAAAAATCCAGCTGCAGCATTTAGCCTGGCGTGCAGGTTTTGGCACAACGCTTCCCACCATTGCCGGATGGATGAAGCAACGCCGCCGGGAAGTGGTACATGAAGTCGTGAACGGCGCAGTAAAAACAACTCCTGAATCAGTAAATGTAATCGCAGCCAAAGACCTGCCCGACTACCGGCAGGTGAAAACCATGATGCCGGAGGAAAAGAAAGCCTTACAGCAAATGAACAACCAGGGTATTAAAGACCTGAATGTTGCCTGGATGCAGATGATGGTGAAAAGTGCCTATCCGCTGCGCGAAAAAATGAGTCTCTTCTGGCATGGTCACTTTGCCTGCCGTACCCAAAATGTTTTATTCAATCAGCAACTACTGGAAGTCATCCGTGAACATGCGTTGGGCAACTTCGGCACCTTACTGCAGGCCGTGTCTAAAAGTCCGGCGATGCTCCAGTTCCTCAATAATCAGCAAAACCGCAAACAACATCCGAATGAAAACTTTGCCCGCGAAGTGATGGAACTGTTTGCCATGGGAAGAGGGCATTATACTGAACCCGATGTGAAAGAAGCTGCGAGGGCCTTTACCGGATGGGGATTTGATGCCACAGGTCAATTTGTATTCCGTAAAGGACAACATGACGATGGGCTCAAAACATTTCTCGGAAAACAAGGACATTTCGATGGCGATGATATCCTGAAAATATTACTGGAAGAAAAACAAACAGCCCGGTTTATTACGGCGAAAATTTTCAGATTTTTTGTAGATGATCAACCCGATGAGGAACGGGTAACACAGCTGGCCGCAAATTTTTATCAATCCGGCTACAATATACAACAGCTGCTGCAGGAGCTCTTCCTGGCAGACTGGTTTTACGACCGCCGTTACCTGGGTAACCGCATCAAATCACCGGTAGAATTGCTGACAGGACTACGCCGAACGATTCCTATGGCTTTTGAGCAGGATGAAGTGATGCTGGTATTTCAGCGGATACTGGGACAAGTACTTTTTTATCCGCCCAATGTAGCCGGATGGCCAGGCGGCCGTAGCTGGATAGACAGCTCCAGCCTGATGTTCCGGTTGCGGGTACCACAGGTCATCCTCTATTCTCAGGCACTGGATGTACAACCCAAAGCGCTGATGCCGGAAATGGGAGAAGGCGCTAACTATAAAATGACCTTGGAGATCAATGCTTTTCTCAAAAAGCAGTTTGCTAAAAAAGTAAATGCCCGTATCGATTGGAACCCTTACGTAGAAGGATATACCGGCGTGTCCCGGGAAAACCTGGCTACGGAAATTGCCGGCGTATTGTTGCAACAAACCAATGGTATCAGCCGGTCATTACTGGAACGATATGCCGACAGCAGTACCCGCGAAAACTATATCAAAACGATCACCATCGATGTCATGAGTACACCGGAATATCAGCTGTGTTAAGCTGCCGGATCCTATTTACCCACCATAAACTTTATATGCTATGCTGATTCTTAACAGGCGCCGTTTTTTACAGGTAGGTTCATTGGCGGCTACATCGGTCATGTTGCCCCGGTTTCTCAAAGCCATGGAAAAAGAAGCGCTGGTACCTCCCGGTAACAAAGTGCTGGTGGTGATCCAGCTATCCGGTGGCAACGACGGGTTGAATACTGTGATTCCCTATCGCAATGATATTTATTACCGCTCCCGTCCTTCACTGGGTATCGAACGGGAAGCTGCCTTGTCGCTGAATGATGAACTGGGCATCCATCCGGCGCTGAAAGGGTTGAAAGGATTGTATGATGAGGGCGCGCTGGGTATCCTCAATAATGTAGGGTATCCCAATCCGGATCGTTCCCATTTCCGTGCAATGGACATCTGGCACACCGCCAGCGAAGCCAGTGAATACCGCAGCGATGGCTGGATAGGCCGTTATCTCGACGCCCAGTGCCGGGGATGTGATAAACCTACGCAGGCGCTGGAAATAGATGATACCCTCAGTCTGGCCCTCAAAGGGGTACATACCAACGGGCTGGCGATGACAGATCCCGCACGGCTTTTTAGTACCAGTAATGACCGTTATTTCAATGACTTGCTGCAACAGCATGCAACTGCCGGCAGCGCCACAGATCATGCTGCAGATTACCTGTATAAGGTAATGGGAGATACGATGGCTTCTGCAGCTTATATCCGCCAGCAGTATAAAGTCCGGCCGTCGGGTGCCTCCTACCCCAATACCGACCTGGGGAAACACCTCCGGATCATTGCCAGCCTGATAGCTTCCGATATCAACACCAAAGTATATTATGTGTCACATGGTAGTTTTGATACCCATACCAACCAGCAAGACCAGCAGCAACGCCTGTTTCAACAGTTGGGTGATGCCATGACGGTATTTACGGACGACCTGAAACAGCAGCAGCGTTTTGAAGATGTGCTGATCATGACCTTTTCAGAGTTTGGGCGGCGGGTAAGCCAGAATGCAAGTGGTGGCACCGATCATGGTACAGCCAATAATGTGTTTTTGATGGGTGGTGGTTTGAAAAAGCCGGGATTGATCAATGAAGGACCTGACCTGTCTGATCTGCGGGAAGGGGATTTACAATATAAGGTAGACTTTAAAAGCGTATATGCAACGGTGTTAAACAAGTGGCTGGGTGCCGACGATCATACGATATTAGGGCAACGCTATGATATGCTGGATTTTATTTAACCAGCCGCATTACGCATCAGGTGCCGGATAGCTGGTGAAGATGCGTAATGCGGCCTGTTTTATTATTGGCTTACCTGGGTAATAACAGCCCGGAAAGCGCCATCAGTAGCTTTTTTAGTGATGCTGGAAATGGTGGTATCTACCAGGGTGCCGGCAAACGTACCTTCCACCGTAATATTATCTATCCGGGTAATGGTAATGTAGAAATCGGTGCTGGCCTTGGAAGAAAGCGCTATACGCATAGAATTATTCAAGGCAATCAGCATGCTGTTCCCTTTTTTGGTGCAGGGGTAGGTACCTGGTTTAAAAGGTAAGGCGGCTGTGGCCAGGGTAAAGGTGATCACATCACCGGTATAGCTTTGGGCGGTGATTTCCATTTTCGGAAAATCATTCAAGGGATTATCATCGCTGAAATTGGGAACATAAATAGTTCCTTTGGGATTTTCAGCGAGATAGATTTTCGAATCCAGTTTAAAGGACACGAATCTGCGTTGCCGGCTGTTGTCGTCCTCACTTTTCTTGCAGGACACATTCGACAAAACAATAAGGCTCAATAAGCATGTTACAAATATGCGCATAGGTAAGTTATGACCGGTTTATTGAAATTGCGTTAAAATTAAACATTTTCAACATAAAATAAGATGCCGGTAAGGATTGTTACTCCTGTACCGGCATCTTATTTATGTTGAACAATTTTGTTTGTTTATGCTTTGCGGGCAGTACGGTAAAGATACCAACCCATAAAGGTAAAGAAGCCAACGCCTAATATATAGTAACCGCCATGACCAAGCGCTCCGGTGAGGCCGGCTGTGGTGTTTAATTTAGCGAGTATGGCTGCCGTGGAATCAAAGCCGGCGAGGATGGCAATAATCACCCCGGCGACAGCACCTCCGGCTACCAGGCCGGTTGCAAACAGGTTGCCTTTGCCCAGTTCTTCTTCTTCCGGTTTGAGTTGTTTGTTTTCCTTTTTCTGTTTGCTATCTACCACGCCCCGGATAGCGCCACCAATAAATATAGGCAACGTAGTGGATAATGGCAGGTACGCTCCTACCGCAAAGGAAAGGGAGTTAATACCACACAGTTCCATGGTAATGGAAAGGAATACGCCTACCAGTACAAACTGCCAGTCGAGGTTGAAAGACAGGATACCTTTAGCCAGTGTAGCCATGAGGGTACCTTGTGGCGCCGGATAGTATGCACTACCGATCGCATGTTCCGTAATCCCCTTGCTGATCATTTCAGAAGTAGGTTTATCCAGGAATTTTACAGTGAGTCCTATTACTACAGAAGATACGATTGCGCCGATAAACAGGGCTAATTGCTGGTACCGCGGCGTAGCACCTACGATATACCCGGATTTGAGATCCTGGGAAGTGGCGCCTGCGTTGGCAGCAGCAATACAGATCATACCACCTACTACCAGTGCGAGGGGCTCGTATACTTTACCGGTCCATCCTACTGCAATGAATACCAGGCAGGTACCCATGAGGGTAGCGATGGTCATACCGGAAATAGGATTGTTGGAAGAGCCGATCAGTCCTACAATGCGGCTGGATACCGTCACGAAGAATGCACCGAATATTACCACCAGTAAGCCTATCAGTAATTTTTTACCGATGGAATCACCAGGTAGCTGCGGCAGGAAAGCCATCAGGAGTACCAGGGCAATACTACCAAACAATACTACTTTCAGGCTCAGGTCTCTGTCGGTTCTTGGCACAGCCTGTGTATCAGCGGTATCGCCACCATTGTTTTTAATGGCGCCTATGCTGCCTTTAAAGGAAGAGATGATGGTAGGAATAGTTTTGAGCAGGGTGATAAAACCACCGGCAGCTACTGCACCGGCGCCGATCTGGCGTACGTATGCATAATATACAGCGGAAGAATAATCAGCAAAAGTATGGGCAACCGGATCCCAGCCACCCTGACCGCCTGGTGTCTGGAGGTTGGCGAGGTAACCGATTTTTACCAGCTGGGAGGCAATCACATCACCTGGCAGCAGAGATGCCAGCAGGGGAATGAGCGCCAGCCAGGACAGTACACCGCCGGCTACCAGTACCCCGGCAATGCGGGGGCCTATGATATAACCCACACCCATATACTCTGGTGTGATATCGGCACTGATTTTAGCAGAAGGGAAAAATTTGCTGGTCTGACGGGTCATATACTCCGGTGTTTCTGCAATCACGTGCAGGATTTTCTGGAGAATGGCATAGGCAAAGGCAAAGCCCAACCCATAGAAGGCCGTTTTGGCGAAATCACCACCTTTTTCCCCGGCAATCAATACATCACCACAGGCAGTACCTTCCGGATAAGGGAGGTTTTTATGTTCCTTTACGATGAGGGATTTCCGCAGGGGAATCATCATGAGGGTACCAAGTACACCGCCAAAAATGGCCAGGGTAAGGATGGTAAAGTAGTTGAAAAAGTTAGCGCCTCCACCATCAGTAAGGAAGAGGAATCCCGGGAGGGTAAACACCACACCGGCTGCAATGGATTCACCTGCAGATCCGGTTGTCTGAATAATATTGTTTTCGAGAATGGTGGTGTTGAAAAATTTTCTGCCTAAAGTAATGGCAATAACGGCGATAGGAATTGATGCGGAAACGGTTAAACCGGCTTTCAGCGCCAGGTATACGGTGGCTGCGCCGAAAATGATACCGAAAATACAACCGAGCAAAATGGATTTGAGGGTGAACTCTTTCATTTGCGCACCGGGTGGAACAAATGGTTTAAAATGGTTGTCAGACATAAGAATGTTTAATTACAAGGTGTTATGTTGTTGAATACAGTGTAATGCGTAAATATAGCGATTGTATAGAAAGCAGAAAGCTATTGAAGGAAGACCGGGCGAAATAAGGGACAATCGCTGATATCTTCTTTTCAATAGCTCTCTGGTACAGGCATTTTAGTGATCGCCTGCAGTACAGGTAAAGTACCTGTAATTATCTAACACCGTGCATCCATTTTTTCAGGAAGCTGGTAGACAGGAATAATAAAACGGCGGCAGCACCTGGCAAAATCACGAACACCATAAAGAATTCGTAGAGATTGTGGATGGTGAAGCCGGCAAAGGTTGGATAATGAGTAGCCAGTTTCAGCTCATGCAGTTTATCCAGCTGCTGGGCTGTAGCGGTAATGGTGCCATCCAGGATACCTTGCAGGTTGATCCCGTTTTTGCTGGCCAGGTCAAATTTATCGCTGGTAGGCGGCAACAGGGCACCGAGGGTACCTGCGAGTGCATAACCGGCAGCATTGGCCAGGAACCATACCCCCATCAGCAGAGAGGAGAAACGGTGTGGCGCCAGTTTGGATACCAGTGATAAACCGATCGGAGATAAACATAACTCACCCAGGGTATGGAAGAGATACATCAGAATCAGCCAGCTTACGCCGATTTTATCATGAGGACCCAGGTTTTTCACCTGGAAGGCAATGATCAGGAAACCCAAGGCCAGTAAAAAGAGACCCAGTGATTGTTTAACGGGAGAAATCGGCTCCAGGCTACGCTGGTTAAGTTTTAACCATAACCAGCTAAAAGGCAGTGCAAATACGATAATGAAGACTGAATTGGCGTTTTGTACAAAGCTGGGTGGCATATTCCAGCCGAAGAGGCGGCGATCTGTCTGATAGTCCGCGATAAAGGTGAGGGAGGAACCGGCTTGTTCAAAACAGGCCCAGAAAAAGATCACAAAGAAGGCAACAAAGTAAATCACCAGGATTCTTTGTCTTTCGATTTTAGTGATGGATTTATCGGTGAGGATCAATACAGCCAGGCTGATGCCGGATGCATAGATGAAAGGATAAAGCCATGATTTGATTGGATTGGGATCCAGGGAGAGGAAGTGAATTCCGAAGAAGAGTACAACGAGTAATACCAGTACACCAATGATGGCAGGCGTAGTAAATTTGGCTTTGTCAGCTTCACCGGTAGCCGCAGCTGCGGAAGATTTGCTGAAATCAGGTTTAGCGCCGATCGCTTTGCCGTCGGGCGTCACCACATACTTGTTTTTCAGGATGAAGAACAGGAAAGTACCCAGGAACATGGCCAGACCGGCAGCCAGGAAGCCCCATTTGAAGGCGCTGACCATTCTGAAACCATTCAGGTCTACTTTATCTCCCAGCATCGGGCAGATGAACATCCCCAGGAAGGCGCCCATGTTGATACCCATGTAGAAGATTGTGAAAGCGGAATCCAGACGGCCATCGTTTTTAGGATACAGCTGACCCACCATAGAGGAGATATTAGGCTTGAAGAAACCATTGCCAAAGATGATCACCAGGAGGGCGAGCCATACGATTGTTTTGGCTGTTTCAACGTTGCTGGCGTAGATCGTGGCACTGAGTACCATTAATAATTGACCAACGCCCATGACAAAACCACCTAATAAAATACAGTTTCTGTTACCGAGGTAACGGTCGGATATGTATCCGCCAAGCATAGGGGTGAGGTAGCATAATCCTAAAAAACCACCATAGATATAAGAGGAATCCGCTTCAGAGAAGGCCAGTGCATTTACCAGGAAGAGCGTTAATAACGCCCGCATACCATAGAAGTTAAACCGTTCCCACATTTCCGTGGCAAATAGGACCGATAGCCCCTTGGGATGCCCCTTCGACGAGGCGACCGGAGCATCTTGTGCAACAGCAGTTTGCATCATAAATTGGTTAGTTTTAGCAATAGTTGTTTTAAGGTTCTGTTAAGTTCTAGGGTGGCAAGTTAAAGAAAATCGGCTATCTGCGTAAAAAAATGGTAGGAATGCTCATTTTTTGAGCTTTTTTGATCTTTCTTTGCATTTTCTTTCGCATCTGCATTTATTAGGCAATTCATATGAACATACTATTACTTGGAAGTGGTGGCCGGGAACACGCATTGGCCCTTAAAATGTCACAAAGCCCGTTATGTGAACAATTGTTTATTGCACCCGGAAATGCCGGAACCGCTTTATGTGGTACCAATGTAAACATGGGGGTGAGTGAATTTGAGAAAATCAAGGCATTTTGCCTGTCTAATGCAGTAGATTTGGTAGTGCCCGGTTCCGAAGAGGCGCTGGTAAACGGTATCTTTGATTTCTTCCGCGCAGATGCTGCGTTACAGCATATACCGGTCATGGGCCCATCCAAAGAAGGAGCGCAGCTGGAAGGCAGCAAGTCGTACGGCAAGCTGTTTATGCAGCGGCACCAGATTCCTACGGCAGGTTACCGGGAGTTTAATGCGGATAACTACGAAGAAGGGGTGGCCTATCTGCAACAGCATACTTTACCTATCGTGTTGAAAGCCGATGGACTGGCCGCTGGTAAAGGGGTGGTTATCCTGGATAATCATGCTGATGCTGTAGCAGAATTTGAGCAGATGATCAAAGCTGCCAAGTTCGGTGATGCGAGTAAAACGGTAGTAGTAGAAGAATTCCTCACAGGTATTGAACTGTCTGTATTTGCCCTCACTGATGGGCATACGTATAAAATATTACCCGAAGCAAAAGATTATAAAAGAATCGGCGAAGGCGACCTCGGATTAAATACCGGCGGCATGGGGGCAGTATCTCCTGTACCCTTTGCAGATGCGGCTTTTATGGCAAAAATAGAAGACCGGATTATCCGGCCAACGATCAATGGATTGTCGCAGGAAGGCATCCCGTATAACGGCTTTGTCTTTTTTGGCCTGATTAATGTAGCTGGGGAGCCTTTCGTGATTGAATACAACTGTCGCATGGGTGATCCGGAAACGGAAGTAGTAATGCCACGTTTACAGAATGACCTGTTGGAACTGTTTAGTGCAGTAGCAGCAGGTACACTCGGGGAACAAACCATTTATACCGATCCACGTGCAGCCGCTACCGTGATGCTGGTATCCAAAGGCTATCCGGAAGCATATGAGAAGAATAAGGTAATTACCGGTATTCCTGCTCCAACACGTGATCAGATTGTTTTTCACGCAGGTACCCGACACGAAGGTGAAACGGTGCTGACCAACGGAGGCCGCGTACTGGCCATTACATCCCTGGCAGCTGACCTGTCCCTGTCACTGGCGCATTCCGTGCAAACTGCTGAGCAGATTGCTTTTGACGGAAAAGTTTATCGCCGCGATATCGGATACGAATTCATCTAAACCGTGCAGATAAGACCTGGTGGTTGCCGGTTGTTTAACGGCGCCGGCAACAACAGTACAACAGGTAAGGGTATCCAAAATTTACAGGGGGGAGGACTGGTACAGGACATTTGAAAAGCGGGACTTGTAAGGCGTAATTTTTAGCGTCAGGAACAATTAAAACGGACTAAATCCGTTCATCTGGCCGGAGCGTAAAGAGAGCAGTTACTATGCCGTTTGGACAACAAATAAGATTTTTTAATATTTAGCCGTATTATTGCAAGAATATCCATTTTTTGCATCGTATATTCGTTGGAAATATTCATTTTTGCATTCTAATTTTTGACCGTATCAACAATGGGATTTTTTAATTTTTTAACGCAAGAAATCGCGATTGATCTTGGTACAGCGAACACGCTGATAATTCATAATGACCAGGTGGTAGTGGATGAGCCTTCCATTGTAGCGATAGAACGGGCTAGTGGCAAAATTGTAGCTGTCGGAAAGAAGGCTATGATGATGCACGAAAAAACACACGAATATCTTCGTACTATACGTCCCCTGAAAGATGGTGTGATAGCGGACTTTAATGCCGCTGAGGGAATGATCAGGGAATTAATAAAAATGATTTATCCTAAGAAACCGTTGTTTGCGCCAAGCTGGCGTATGGTGATCTGTATCCCTTCCAGTATTACGGAAGTGGAAAAGAGAGCTGTACGTGACTCCGCTGAGCAGGCCGGTGCGAAGGAAGTCTATCTGATTCATGAACCCATGGCAGCAGCACTGGGTATTGGTATTGACGTGGAAGAACCAGTGGGTAACATGATCATTGACATCGGTGGTGGTACTACCGGTATCTCTGTAATAGCCCTGGCAGGTATTGTATGCGACCAGAGTATCCGTATTGCCGGTGATGAATTCACTGCCGACATCATGGAAGCCCTCCGTCGTTATCATAGCCTCCTGATTGGGGAAAGAACCGCAGAACAAATTAAAATCCATATCGGCTCTGCCCTGAAAGAACTGGATAACCCACCGGATGACATCCCGGTTAATGGTCGTGACCTGGTAACAGGTATCCCGAAACAGATCATGGTATCTTATCAGGAAATCGCCGAAGCCCTGGATAAATCTATCTTCAAAATTGAGGAAGCCATCCTGAAAGCGTTGGAAACCACGCCGCCGGAACTGGCATCAGATATTTACAGACGCGGTTTATACCTGACCGGTGGTGGTGCACTGCTGCGCGGACTGGATAAACGCCTTGCCCAGAAAATCAAACTGCCTGTTCATGTAGCAGACGATCCGTTACGTGCGGTGGTTAGAGGTACAGGCATTGCGTTGAAACATGTGGGTAAATATCCGTTCCTGATGCAATAAACTTATTTAGTTATTCAGATATTTTGCCGGGCAGGAACAGCCCTACCGGCCATTCCCCAACAGCAAAATATCTGAATATCCATTTTCTAAATAGTGCGCGCTTGTGCGAAATCTAATCATTTTCTTTAGGCGATATTTTAACTTCTTCTTATTTCTGCTGCTGGAAGTGATTTGTATTGTATTGGTATTCCAGAATAATAACTTCCAGCGAACAGCCTACGTTAACTCCGCCAATAATATCAGTGGCAGGTTATACGACAAGTATAACAATGTACAATACTACTTTCACCTGAAAGCCACCAATGACAGCCTGGTCGCTGAAAATATGCGCCTGCACAATGCGCTGCGTACCAGCTTCGACAGCATGATCACTACCAACGGTTTCAGAACAGATACCATCCGCAAATACAGCGATGACACCGCTCACAAGGTAATCGGTACTGAAATCCGCCGCTATGAATACTTTGCGGCAAAAGTGATCAACAATACACTGAATAAACCGGTTAACTATATTACCATACACCGCGGCAGCCTGCAGGGAATCCGCCCCAATATGGGCGTTATCAGCACCAATGGTGTGGTAGGCGTGGTAAGAAGCGTGAGTGATAACTACTCCGTTGTATTATCCATGCTGTCCAAATCCAACTCCGTATCCATCAGCGCCCGTCTGGGTCAAAGCAAGGAAATGGGATCGGTACACTGGGACGGCGATAATGCCGGCTATGCCCTGCTGAAGGATATTCCCAAAAGTGCGAAGGTAAACAAAGGTGATACCGTGGTAACCAGCGGTTTCTCTGCCCTGTTCCCCGAAAACATTCCCATTGGTTATGTAGATGGGATCACAGTGGGTGATAAGGCCAGTACTTCCTACACGATCCGGTTGAAATTGGCGACCAATTTCTTCAACCTGCAATATGTGTATGTGATAGAAAACCTGCTGAAGGAAGAACAACAACGATTAGAGGATTCAACGTATAAGTTGATTAAATGAGTATACTGTTAAGAAATATTATCCGTTTTGTACTCCTGCTGCTGATTCAGGTGTTTGTACTCAATGAAGTACTCCTGCACCAGCTGGTGAGTCCATATCTGTATATGCTGTTTATACTGGCGCTGCCCTTTAACCTGCCGCGCCCGGTACTCATGTTAATGGGCCTGCTCATGGGCCTTTCGCTGGATATGTTTATGAATACCATGGGTATGCACGCTGCTGCCTGTGTATTGATTGCTTATTTGCGCCCGTTTATTATCAATGTGCTTTCTCCGCAGGGTGGTTTTGAAACTACCCAGAAAACGCCTTCTATGACCAGCATGGGAGTATCACAGTTCCTGATTTACGCAGCGATCCTGGTATTTCTTCACCATACTGTTTTTTTTACACTGGAAGTATTTGGGTTTGCCAACCCGCTGTACCTGTTGTTAAAAATACTCCTGTCCACCCTTGCCAGTCTTTTTCTCATCGTGCTCTATGAATTACTTTTCTTTTCAAAAAAGTAATACAGGTCCGTTAAGGGAATTGCCGGTAAGTACCTGAACAGGTATGACCCGGCTTACTGCCTGAAGTAATTTTAGTGTAGGTTTGTATCTTAAAATATATCCGTCCTTAATAGCATGTCTGTATTTAATCAGCCCAGGAAAAGAGTTATACAGTTGATTATACTTGGGATGGTGGTGTTGATCATCACCCGGTTATTCTTCTTACAGATTGTGGAAAAGAAATACGCCAAGCTGGCGGATGCCAATGCTGTGCTCCGTAAGGTAGTATATCCCAGCCGGGGTATTATCTTCGACCGGCAAAACCGCAGTATCCTCGGCAACGATGTATTATATGACCTGGTAGTAACCCCCGCCAGTGCTAAAAATATAGATACCCTCTATCTGTGTAATATTCTGAAAATAGATAAAGAAGAATTTCGAAAACGGATTATCAACGCCATCGTGAAAAATGGCCGGGTAAGACAATCTGTTTTTGCTCCCCTGCTGGCGCCTGATGTATTTGGGCAGCTGCAGGAAAGTATGTACCTGTTTCAACCCGGCTTTGAACTGGTACCCCGTCAGATCCGCTCCTATCCTTATGCGGCAGCGGCCAACATCCTGGGGTATATCGCGGAAATCTCCCCCGGTATGCTGAAAGATTCTGCCTATTTTTCCTACAACTCCGGTGATTACCTGGGTTTCACCGGTCTGGAGAAAACATATGAATCGGTGTTGATGGGAAAACGGGGTATTCAATATCTGGTAAAAGATAACCTGAACCGGCCGCAGGGCGCCTACGAAAACGGAGAGTTTGACAGCGCCGCAGTAGCAGGTAAAAACCTCCGCCTCTCCCTGGATATAGAACTGCAGCAACTGGGTGAAAAACTGATGAAGGGAAAAAGCGGCAGTATCGTTGCCATCGATCCGCAAACAGGCGGCATCCTGGCTATGGTGAGTGGCCCCAGCTTCGACCCGAACCTGCTGACAGGTTCCTATCGCAGTGCCAACTTCAGCAAATTATATGTAGATACGACCAAACCGTTATTTAACCGTGCTATTCAGGCGATGTATCCGCCGGGATCTACCTTCAAGCCGATGATTGCCCTGGTAGGCCTGGACGAAGGCGTTATCACGCCGAGCTTTGGTTACCCCTGCGGCGGTGCCTACTATGGTTGTAACCGCCCTATCAAGTGCGAGCACCACGATGCAGGACACGCCGCTAATCTGCGGCTGGCATTATCCCACTCCTGTAACTCCTACTTCTCGCATGTATACCGGTTGAGTGTAGATGCCGGCAAGTTTGGAGGTATCAAGGTAGGTGGTATGCAGAAATGGGCCGACTATATGAATAACTTCGGCTTCGGACACCGGATAGGTATCGATATCCCCAGTGAAGGAAGAGGATTGGTGCCGGATAAAAAATACTACGACAACCGTTATAAAGGAAGCTGGAACTCCTGTACTTCCGTATTTCTGGGCATCGGTCAGGGAGAGCTGCTCCTGACGCCGCTGCAAATGGCCAATGCGATGTGTATTGTGGCGAACCGCGGTTCCTACTATATTCCGCATTTTGTCAGCAGTATCGATAACGACGATACCCGTCTGCTGGATAAATACAAAGTAAAACACGATGTGGCACACATTTCCGATACAGCTTACCGTGCGGTAATCAACGGGATGACCGATGTGGTGGAAAGCGGTACCGGCCGTGTTGCGCAGATAGAAGGCGTCAAAGTGGGTGGTAAAACAGGTACGGCAGAAAACTATGGTTTTGTAAACGGAGTGAGAACCAAACTCAAGAACCACGCGATGTTTGTGGCCTTTGCCCCTGCGGAGAATGCACGTATAGCCATCGCCGTAATTGTGGAAAACTCCGGATACGGTGCCCGCTACGCCGGCCCGATTGCGGGTATTATGATGGAGAAGTACCTGAAAGATACCCTTTCCGTAAAACGGCAGGCACAGATGAAGACGGTGATAGAAACGGTGACTATTGACCCGGCTATGCTGGCGAAATCACACCTCGACTCATTGAACAGAGCTGCGTCTATCAAACAGAAAAAGCCTTAACCAATAAACGAATAAACCGATAATGAACCGCGCACAAGCCAAACTGACACAAGGGATTGACTGGCCTATAGTAGGCCTGTATCTCGCATTGGTGATTATTGGCATCATGTCTATTTTCGCTGCGGAATACCGTGGGGATGATAACGTATGGCAGGATATCATCCATGTGAGTAAGAACTATTCCCGTCAGATGATGTGGTTCGGTATCTCTATTGTACTGGCATCGGTGATCTGGCTGACCGACAGTAAGTTCTTTACGGCCACCTCCAACCTCATGTATGCCGGCGGTTTGCTCCTGCTGCTGCTGGTACTCGGTATCGGGAAGGATGTAAAAGGGTCGCATTCATGGCTGGTGATAGGCGGTTTCCAGTTTCAGCCCGCAGAGCTGACCAAGCTGTGTACCAACCTCGCCCTGGCCAAATACCTCTCCTCGCAGGAAACAGACTTCAATAAATTACGATCCCGGCTCATAGCCGCCGCCATCGCCCTGATACCGGCAGGTATTATCATCCTGCAGGATGAAACAGGACTGGCGCTGGTGTATTTCTCTTTCTTCCTGGTGATGTTCCGCGAAGGACTACCTGGTGTATTGCTGGTGATTGCCTTTTCCGCTATTGTACTGGTATTATCGGCCCTGCTGGTAGATAAGATTATCCTGTTTTCCATCTTTACGGTGATTACCGCCATTGTTATCTATTTCAGCCGGCGGGAAATAAAACGAAAGCGTTCCCGGTTATTGGTGATACTGGGCGTATATGCCTTTTGCTCGCTCTTTGTGATGTTCATCGTGCCTTTTGCGTTTACCAAAGTGCTGAAAGACTACCAGGTACGTCGTATTGAAGTAATGCTGGGAAAAGAAAATGATCCGAAAGCAACTTATAATACCCGTCAAAGTATGATTGCGATTGGCTCCGGTGGTTTCTGGGGCAAAGGATACCTGAAAGGTACCCAAACCCGCTACGACTTTGTGCCGGAACAAAGTACAGACTTTATCTTCTGTACCATCGGAGAAGATTTTGGCTTCTTCGGCAGTGTACTTTTCCTGGGCATCTATGTAGCCCTGCTCTTACGGATCATCTTTGTGGCCGAACGACAGCGATCGACCTTTACACGGGTGTATGCCTATGGGGTGGCCAGTATTATCTTCTTTCACCTGGCCATTAATATTGCCATGACCATCGGTCTGGCGCCCGTAATCGGGATTCCCCTGCCATTGGTGAGCTATGGCGGGTCCTCCCTGATGACCTTTACCATGCTGATATTTATTATGCTCCGCCTGGATGCCGACAGGCAAATGGTATTAAGATAGCATATACTATCTTTGCATCATGGCACGTATTATTCCATTATCAGAAGGGTCATTTACCGTAGACGGGACCAAACAATTCATTCCTTTCAAACCAGGAACAGACAGCATGCAGGATCGTCCGCATGGCTCGTTACTGGTAGAAATACAGCCGTTTCTGGTCATCACCGACCGGGACTATATTTTGCTGGATACCGGTCTGGGTTTCCGTAACCCGGACGGCGTATTACAGATTCACCAACACCTGATAGACCATGGTATTAATCCCATGGAAATCACCAAGGTGCTGATGAGCCATCTGCATAAAGATCACTCCGGCGGTGTATCGGCGGAAGACCCGATCACCCGCGAACGCACCCTCACTTTTCCCAACGCTACCTATTATGTGAATAATGAGGAAATGCTGTATGCCATGGAGCATGCCGGTAAATCCTATCACGCAGAAGATATTGTATTATTACAGCAACGGGATAATGTCATCTTCACTACCGGCAACGGTACGATCGACGGCTATATTCATTACGAACTGACCGGCGGCCACTGCCCTTATCACCAGGTATTCCTGATTGATGACGGAGAAGATAAAGTATTCTTCGGTGGAGACGTAGCCCCCCAGATATCCCAGATGAAGAGCCGCTTTGCCGCCAAATACGACTATGATGGCAAACGCAGTATGGAGCTGCGCCAGGAATTCATGGAACGCGGTAAGGAAGCCGGCTGGACATTCCTCTTCTACCATGATACCAAAACACCGTTTACACAATTCTGATTGTAAACCATGTATACCCGGTACGATAACTGGTCGCTGCCCGGACAACACCAGGTAACCACCTGGCAGGAGCAGCACCACAGCTGGGCAGCGTATAGCCGTTACCTGCAGGCTGCCGCACATCAGTTATATGTACCTCAAACCATCCTGAACCTGGTGGTGCGGGGTGAAAAACGGATGTACGATGGCAACAAGGTACATCACCTGCGGGCCGGCGACGTATTCCTGATACCCGCCGGCTCGCTGATTTGTTCTGAAATTCTCTGCCCGCAACAACATTACAGCAGCATCAATCTGGTCATACCAGACAACATCGCGGCCTATGGCCCGCCACGCAACTACGATGACAATGCCGCCGGCGTAAAAGCAGCGCTGATACTACCCGCCCGCCAGGAATGGCATCCGTTTACCCGCTCCCTGCTGCAACACTTCCGGGATGCCGGCGCCTCCGCTCCCGATCATCCTGCCGTTATTACACAATTGTGGAAATTAATGATGCACAGTCCTGCTGGTGCACATGTGGGCGCCATGCTGGCTAAAAACAGCCGGTATCCCCTGCCCCAGGTCATGGAAACACTCAGCTCCTGCCTGCCGGAAGTGCGGTTGCTGGAAGAAGTAGCGGCTATGGGCCATATGAGTACGGCCACCCTGAAACGCCGTTTCAGAAAGGTATACAACTGCAGCCCGATGCACTGGATATGGGAAAAAAGATTGCAGCTGGCAGGTTTTCTGTTACGTACCACAGAGATGACGGTGCCGGAAATAGCCTACAGTACCGGATTTGAAGATATAACCCACTTTTACCGCCTGTTCCGGAAAAGTTTTCTGTTAACACCCCTGCAATGGCGGAAAAGCGAAAGTGATCTTTTCAGCAAATAACTGCTCCTGGCAAACGGCTATTTTGCAGTAAAAAAAAATGGAAAATCTGACTGCCTTTGGCCAGGCCTGGCTCGACGCCTGGAACAGCCACCAACTCGATGACATTTTATCGCACTACGCCGATGACGTGGTATTCTACTCCCCTTTTATTCAACAGGTGAATAATGACCCTTCCGGTTGTATTCATGGTAAAACAGCCTTGCGGGCCTATTTCAGCCGGGCCCTCACGGTATATCCGGAGCTGCATTTTGAGTTGTATCATATCCTGGAAGGGGTAAGCTCTGTGGTATTGTATTATAAAAGTGTAGGCAACCGGCTGAGTGCAGAAATGATGGTGCTCAATGCAGCCGGTGAAATCCAGGAAGTACGGGCGCATTACAAATAGCCCGCTTTTATTCCCTATTCCGTAAATCTTTTTCCCGAATCGAAAAACCGCCCGGTCTGGCCTTCCTTACTTTTGTATTCTCCTGACAATGATACAGGAGTGTTACTATCCTATGCAAATTTACCTGTGATTTCTGGTAAGTTTATTATTGTGTTTTGAAGTATAGACTGTACGTATTCTTATTATTGTTATTTCCTGTATTAGGTAGCGCCCAACAAAGAGAACAATGGCTGCAGGGGAAGGTGGTAGATCTGCGGGGCAGACCTATTGCTTTTGCTACGGTAGCCTTGCCGGATCTGGAGCAGGTCACCTATACCAATGCTGCCGGTGGTTTTCACCTGCGGGTGGACAGTATATATGCAAAAACGGTATCCCTGCGGATTACTTATGTAGGGAAAAAATCAATCGACACCACTGTAGCCGTATCACAGCCGGCGCCGCTTTTCTTTATGATGCAGGAGCTGAGTTTGTCGCTCAGTATGTTGCAGGTAACTGCTACGCGGAAAAATAATACCAATTCCAACTCTTCTATTGTATACGACCGGGAGGCCATTGAACAAATCCAAGCTTATAGCCTGGCCGACGTGTTACGTACGTTGCCGGGTAAAACCATGGCGCCACCCGACTTACAATATAAACAACAGATTACCCTCCGGAGTGAAAGTACCGACCAGTTTGCCCGCAACAACTCATTGGGGGTAGCCATTATTGTAGATGGGGTACGTCGTTCCAATGATGGTAATATGCAGAGCCGCAGTGCCAGCCAGTGGGGTATGGGCGGTTCCTTGTTAACCAACCACAAAGACCCTTTTGCAGGTAACCCGAGTTATGATGTGGCTTTCAGCGGCATCGACCTGCGCGATATTCCGGCTGATAACATTGAAAGCATTGAAGTGATATCCGGTGTAGCTGCTGCCAAATACGGCGAGATCACGGATGGCGCCATCATTGTAAACCGGCAGGCGGGTAAAACAGATTACCGGTACAGCATGCGCTTCAACGGCAGTTCCGTCAATACTTCCCTTTCTAAAGGTTATAGCCTGGGACCTAAGCTGGGCGCATTAAACGTCAATGTCAATTACTTGTACAGCAACCAGGACCCACGCGATAAAATGAAAATATTCAGCCGGGTGACTGCTGGTCTGATGTGGACCACCTACCTGGCCAAAGGCATTAAAAATACGTTCTCCCTGGACTACGGCACCAAGATCGATAATGCCAAACAGGACCCGGATGATAATGCACAGGAGCGTACCTATTCCAAAGACCGTCGTATTGCGTTCAGCAACCGGATGGCAGTGGAAGTGAATCAACCGTGGCTGAAAAACATTTCCTTCACCATGAGCTATGACCGCTCGTATCAGGAGTCTTACCGGCAACTTTACCTGAATGGCGCTCCTAAAGCAATGGCAGATAAAGATACCACCGGTATTTATGAAGGCTATTATATACCCGGTAATTACCTGGCGCTGGATCATATTATAGGCCGCCCGTCCAGCTTTAGCGGTAGCCTGCAGCTGTCTAATGAATGGATGACCGGACGTATCCGGCATGGCGTAAGTGCCGGGGTGAATGTGAATGTTACCGGCAATAATGGAAAAGGGATTGTTATTGATCCTACCCGTCCCCGTTTTGTCAATCAGGGATATAAAAATGAACGGCCGTATGACTTTAACCTGTTACCAAGTCTTATTAACTACGGATTCTATGCAGAAGATAACATGCTGATACCCCTGCTGGGAAAAGAATTGCGGGTACAGGCCGGGATGCGGTATGATTTACAGAATGGATTCGCGTCCTTACAACCCCGTATCAATGCGTCTTATCAGCTGGATAAGCACTGGCGCGTGAATATGGCGTATGGTATTGCTTCCAAGTCACCTACCATGGCGCACCGTTATCCGGCGCCGGTATATTATGATATTCCATTGGTAAATGCCTATGCGGGAGATGTGAGAGAAAGTATGTACCTCGTATATACCCGGAAGGAAATACCGGACAACCGTAATATGAAGCCGGCAAAATCGGCGCAGGTAGAAGCGGGTGTGAGCTACAGCAAGCATGGGTTTAGCTCTTCCGTTTTTGTATACTTTAAGAACAATACAGATGGATTTGGAGAGCAGTCTTTATTTTCTCCGGAGACATTACCGGTATATGATTATCAGCGGATACCCGGGCAGAAACCTGTGTATTTCCCGACAAATAAAAGCAGAACATACCTGAATCTGTCGCGGATACAACTCACGAATAACCTGTCTGACCGTACTTTTGGGGCAGAGTGGTTTATTTCCACCCCGAAGATTAAAGCCATACTCACCAGCTTTAACCTGAGTACTTCCTATAGTTCCGGTACCTACAGAAAAGAAGGTACGTTGATGGTAGCCGCCAGCGAGAGTAGCATCGACCAGGGGAAAAAAGCCTGGTTTGGTATTTATGATAATGACAGTAACAAGAGCTGGTCATTGACCACCAAGCTATCTGCAGATACCCATATTCCGCAGCTGGGCTTCCTGATCACGCTTTCTGCAGATATATACTGGCAGAATGCGAAAGACTTTACCAATGGTAGTAATTATCCACATGCTTATGTAGATGCTACCGGTACCATTTTCCCGATTGCCCATTTTGATCCGGCTAATCCGGATTATGGTCACCTGACCCGCCGCACCGGGTCTGATAACCGGCAACGGTTACCTTTTGTATATAGCAACATGTCGTTACGGGTAGCCAAGGAAATCCGGCAAAAGATCCGCTTTTCCGTGTATGCCTATAACTTCCTGAACCTGCAGCCCAAACATTATTTTGAAGATAGCCGCATCCTGAGAGTATATAATAGCCCGGTGAATGTAGGGGCTGAGATGTCCATCAAATTTTAATACTATTTAAAACAAAAGAAGATATGAGATTGCTACAATTATTTTTACTGGCAGGTATCGTAGGCCTGGTAGCTTCCTGTAAAAAAGATCAGGGTGCTGATGTACAGCCGGTATCATTACAGGTACAGGTACAATATGATGCAGAAACGCAGCCTTATGGTTTTGAAGTAGCCAATGCAAAGGTGAAGATTGTAAATGTAAGTAACCGGGAAGAATATACCGGCGTTGCCAATGCGGCCGGGGTAGTTGTTTTTAACAGCTTGTATCCGGGCTCCTATGATATTGTGGCTACGCAGGAAATAGCTGCTGCGGTTTATAAAGAAAAAACCGGTATCGCTGTAGAAAACAGTGTAACCTTTAACGTGAGTCTGACCAGTCAGCGGCTGGTTGCGGATCTGAAAGTAGATCTGCAGCTGAAAGCAGCCCGTGTAGGGGATTGGATGATTAAACAGGTGTATTATGCCGGCTCTGATACCAAAAAAGGTGCAGTACAGCGGGATCAGTTCATTGAGCTGTATAACAATTCCAATAAAGTATTATATGCAGATAGTCTGTATTTTGGCCTGGTGGAAGGGGTGAACACTCCCCTGGCGACGCTGGATCAAACCAAAGGTTTCTATCTGCCTTCCGGTCAGTGGAACTGGCTGAAGTCTATTGGGATGAGTGATGCCGGTGCCAATACCAATTATGTATACATGGCTTCTGTGTATCGGGTGCCCAGCAATGCTGCTGGTAACCGTTTCCCGGTGCAGCCGGGTGCCAGCTTTATCATTGCGCAAACAGCCCTGAACCATAAAACACCTTTTGTAGATATCAACGGCAAACCTTACAGTGTACAGGATCCTTCCCTGACGGTAGACCTGAGCCAGGCAGACCTGGAAATTTACCTGGGTAATCAGCCGGGTATCAATCCGCTGGCTACCGACCTGGATATGCCGGCGCCTAATGCGGATGTGATAGACCGGGGTGGTCACCGTGATTTTGTGATCGACAACAATGGCCGCGATGGCGTGGTGATTTTCAGAACGGCAGAAACTCATGTTAGCTGGAAAAAATACCCTTCCCCGGACGAGAAAACAGTAACGGCCGAAACCCGTAAATTCAATCAGATTCCGGTTTCCTGGGTGATTGACGGGATTGGATTGCAGCAAGCGGTACCCAGCAAAAAAATGCCTAAACGTATGATCGATGCCGTAGACGCCAGCGAGACCTTTGTACCTGCCGGTAGTTATTCTTCCCAGTCGCTCATCCGCAAAACAGCGAAGGTGGTGAATGGCCGCAGAACGCTGCAGGATACCAACAACTCCGCCAATGATTTCGGATTTCTGGATAGAGCGGATGCCTCCAAAAAAGCATTTAAAGATTAGTGAAAGCGCATGAATAGTGTGATCAGGAAAATATTAGTATTGTTATTACTGGCGCCGGCAGCAGTTTCCGCTCAAAACGGGGATGCTGCCGATTCCCTGTTTTTATACCGGCAGTCTGTCCGGCAACTGGATTTTATTTCAGGGAATATGACGCAACTAACGGCGTCGGATATACGTCAGGCAGCAGAAATAGGTTTACGGGTAGAAAATATCAGTGGAGGCTTACGTCCCGTACAGGTGGCCCAAACGACCACAATTGCCTCGTTGTATACGCAGGGAGTACGTACCCTCGGCCGTTTCCGGCTGCAGGGTAATTTTGCTTTCAGCCGCAACTGGGAAGATAGCCTGCAATGGAATATGCGGGGAGACGGAATAGATGATGGCACACCGTATTATTATGCCACCCCTAAAGCAGGCGTATTTGAACGTGCCAACTATAATATTGGCGGTATCGTAGCGTATAGCCTTATCCGTGAGAAGCTGTATATAGGTACCGACCTGAATTATTATTATAATACGGCCACCGGATCAGTAGATCCGCGGCCTGCAGTCAATGAGTTCCGGTTACAGGCCCGCCCGGGTATTACCTGGCGCAGCGCCCGTCATACGGTAGGTGTAGCTGCATTAATAGGTTATGGCGACGAACGCACGCAAGTGGCCTACAAAAATGGCATGTTTGAAACAGGATCCTTTTATCCGGATCGTATTAATTACATGGTACAGGGATATGCCGGTATCCAGCAAATGAAAGAAGCTTTCAAAAGAGAAAAGGAATATTCCGGTATTGGCGGCTATTATGCCGGGCAGTGGAAAGATTGGACGATAAAAGCGAACCTCGATTATACTGTTACGCATATCACTAACCTGTTTAACCGGCCGGGCTCCGCAACCGATACCCTTTTTGCTACTTATCAGCAAGATAAAACCGTTTTTTCCCTGTTGCTGCAACAACAAAAAAGGAACAGTTCCCGGCAGGTATATGCCGGTATGACACAGGATAATGGTAAAGACCGTAATACCACGTTGAATGGTAGCAGCTACCGGTTTCATCACCGGAATGTATATGCCGGTTATGAACACCTGTGGCGAAAAGAAAGCCGTTGGCAACCGGAGCTGGGCTTCCTGCTGACGTATGATAATACACAGCGTAAAGATGTAACCAGATCGCATATCACGAACTATAGCTACGTGTTGCCGCAATTACATGCGGGGGTATATACCCATAACAGGTATCACGACCGCTTTGCAGTACATATCTGGCCATCGGTACAATTGCCGTTAGACAATAAGTTAACCGCACCGGACCCGACATTGGAATCGTCCCCGAGGCCATTTACACAGGGCGTAGTGTATCCTGATTATTATTATGCCGGTAGTACGCTGGCAGCAGTGCGGGCTAATTTTACCTATATTACCGGCAGGTTGCTGAAGCAGTTTAATACCGGTGTTACAGCGGGTGTACAGTATACCAAAGCGCTGCAGGTGCCCGATCATCCTTTGATGAATGACCGGTTGGTGAATGGCCATCGTTTGGGAGTTTCGTGTAGTTTTAATCTCTATTTCTGATAATATGAAGCATGTGGGAAAAGCAGTTGCCGTGGTGTCGGCAGCGGTGATTATATTTTCATTTAAGGAAACGCCCGCAGGCAGTTCCGGTAGCTACCTGGATTCCCTGCGTACGTTCTATGAAAGACCGGTAGGAGAATGGCCCAAACCAACCATTGATAACGGTGTCGCCTATACGGAAATGGGCATCCTGCCGGACGCGCCTGTTTCAGAAAATAATGATTCCCTGAAAGGTGTGGTACAGCTGGGAAAGACATTGTTTTTTGATCCGCGTTTATCCGGCTCCAACCAGATTTCCTGTTCCAGCTGTCACGCGCCGGATATGCACTGGACAGATGGCCGGAGAGTATCCATCGGGCACGACCATGCTTCCAATACCCGCAACGCCCCTACCCTGAATAATGTGTGGGTATTCAAAAAACTTTTCTGGGATGGCCGTGCGGCCAGTTTGGAAGAACAGGCATTAGGACCTATTGGTTCTATGATAGAAATGCACCAGGAAATTGCTACCCTGCCGGCAGAATTGAAGGAAATAAAAGGGTATGCCGTATTGTTCAAAAAAGCTTTTGGTGATCCGCAGATATCGCAGGAGAGAATAACCCGGGCATTGGCTGTGTATCAGCAAACCCTGGTAAGCCGGAAAAGTGATTTTGATTATTTCCTGGCGGGAGATAAAAAACGCCTGAATGATCAGCAGATACTGGGATTACATGTTTTCCGGACCAAGGCGCGTTGCATGAATTGCCATTATGGACCGTTGTTTACAGATGGTGATTTTCACAACCTGGGACTTACCTATTATGGCCGGAAGTATGAAGATCTGGGGATGTATAATATCACCAAAAGAGCGGCGGATGTAGGCAAGTTCAAGACGCCGGGTTTACGGGATGTTATGCGTACCCGCCCCTGGTTTCACAATGGTTTGTTTGATAATATGGAAGGGGTATTGAATTTATACAATGCCGGTATGGCGCAGCCCAAACCCCGGCCGGGTCAGGAGCAGGATACCTTGTTCCCGAAAACGGATCCATTGATAAAAAAACTGGGCCTGAATAAAGAAGAGCGGGATGCGGTCATTGCTTTTCTGGAGTCTATTACTACTTCGCCATGGCGGGTCACAGCGCCTCCTATGCCGCAATAGGTTTAGTATTGTTTTCTGGTATCAGTGCCGGGGCTCATCCCTGGCCTGATCCGGTTGAGCCGTTGATTTCTGAGATGGTTTAGCATGATACTGCGGAATTCCCGTTCGCTTTTAAATACCATACCTGCTTTTCTGCCAGGTAGTACCCGTTGAAATTCGCTGGTGTAGCGGGAGCGGATATCCAGCATTTTCTTCTCGTAGTCGAGTTCCTTATCCATATTGGTCCGGGCAATATTGTCTGCATCCGGCCCGGAAATTTTTTCCTGTTGTTTTCGCTGGTGCCGTTCTGCGATCAGGAGTTCTACTTCACGGGTATAATTATCGTATACCGGCCAGAATTTTTGGGCTTCCTCTGCAGTGAGGTCCAGCTTCTGCGCCAGATATTTGATCTGAATGGCTTTAATTTTTTCTTTTGCTTCATCGGCAGCCACTGTTTGTTGTTGTGCGCTGCTGGTACGTGAGGCAGTACACAAAACTAACAAGGCAATCCATATAATGCGATAACGTTTCATCTATGATTACTGATGAGGTAACACCTCTTTTGGTAAATCGGATTGTTGCAGGTATGTTTCTATAGCTTCCAGCGGCACATCTTCATGCAGTGGATGAGACAATAATGGAGCTATACCAGTATTTGCTATTGTAGTAAAAATAGCTTCATTATCAAAAGCGTCTGTATGCGTTTGCAGGTAATTAACGATTTCCTGGTCACTGACTGTTTCGAGCTGTTTTTCAATACTGTTGGTGTGCTCATGTTCCAGAAACAGGAGTGTACTGGTACCTGCAAATATGCTTAAACAGGCTGCTGCTGCCCATTTTATCCAGCCATTCCGTTTCCGGTGGTGTACCCGGAGTGTGGGTGAGGCTGCATGGAGTGGAACCGGTAATGTCTCAAAATATCCTTCCGGTATGGAAAAAGGTGTCTGGCGTGATAAGGTAGCCAGGAAAGGTGATAGTTCGGTCAGTTCTGCTGCTGGTGTTGCTTCCAGTGTACGAACGCGTTGCAGTACTGTTGCCGGTAAAGCATCAAAGTAACCGGCAGGTGTGGTAAACAGCTGTGGCGTGACAGGAGGTAATGCAGATGCCGGGCTTTCCTGAGAACGGATTTGTGTGATAACCGTTTCAGGGAAATGCTCAAAATAGCCCACCGGCGCAGTATATGGAGTATATGCTGGCCAATGTACATCCGGTATTATCCGGCGCAATTCATTTGCTATGTCCTCTCGTTTGTTCATACACTGTTTTTTAGACAGTAACAGGATTTAATAGTTTAATGAGATTTTAATCTTTTAATAAAAATCTTTAAAAACAGATTAAAATGATCAGCTATTAACACGTGGTTTAGCTATTACGGATAAATTCTTCTATTTTTTTTACAGCGTGATGATAGGATGCTTTAAGTGCTCCTTCTGAGGTATCCAGTACCCGGCTCATTTCTTCGTATGGCATTTCATCGTAATAACGAAGGTTAAAAACGATGCGTTGTTTATCCGGTAATGCCAGGATGGCCTGTTGTAATTTCCATTCCAGTTTATTCGCATCGAATAAAGCATCTGCCTTTAATTTATTATTGAGACCTGACGCTACATCAGAGAGGGAGACTGCCTGCTTCCGTTTTTGTTGTTCCAGGAATGTCAGGCATTCGTTGGTAGCTATTTTATACAGCCAGGTAAAGAGTTGGGCATCTTCCCGAAAATTTTCCAGGTTTTTCCACACTTTGATGAATACGTTCTGGAGTACATCATTGGCATCTTCATGGTCAATTACCAACCTGCGGATGTGCCAGTACAGGCGTTCCTGGTACTTTCGGATAATCAATGTAAATCCCTTTTCCCTGGTCTCCGGGAGATGAAATAATGCCAGTAAAGCTTTATCGTCCTGTGAAACGGCCATAGGTTAAATGGTTCTTGACAGGTTTTTATGGAAATGAAATTAGGTAAAAACCCCCTGTTATGACTGCTTGTTTGGGAGAAGGTTTAATGGGGAGACAGATAGGGAGTGGGAGAGCAACATGGAAGCGAACGGACCGGCCGTTACGGGGCAGATGGTTTCGCTTCCATGGCTTTATGGGTAAAGTGATGATCAGGCTTTCTTTTTGCGCTGAATGGCTTTCTCTGCTGCTGCTACGATATGATCTGTATCAAGACCGTATTTTTTCAGCAGTTCTTTGGGTGTACCACTTTCACCGAAGGTATCATTGGTACCTACATATTCAATAGGCACGGGTACGTGACGGGCTGCTACCTGTGCGATGCTGTCGCCCAGGCCACCCAGTACGTTATGTTCTTCAGCAGTCACAGCACAACCGGTTTTGGTCAGGGAAGCAATTACTGCTGCTTCGTCCAGTGGTTTAATGGTGTGTATGTTGATGATTTCAACGCTGTAGCCTCTTTCTTCCAGTACTTTACCGGCTTCAATGGCAATCCACACGAGGTGACCACAGGCAAACAGGGTGATGTCAGTACCTTCATGAAGGATCTGTGCTTTACCCAGTTCGAATTTTTGGTCTTCCGGTGTGAAATTAGGCCATTTCGGACGGCCGAAGCGGAGGTATACCGGGCCTTCATGGTCTGCAATAGCAATGGTGGCAGCTTTGGTCTGGTTAAAGTCGCAAGGAACTACCACTGCCATGCCAGGCAGCATTTTCATCATACCGATATCTTCCAGTATCTGGTGAGTAGCGCCATCTTCACCCAGGGTCAGACCTGCGTGGGAAGCGCATATTTTCACATTCTTATTGGAGTAGGCAATAGACTGACGGATCTGGTCATATACCCTTCCGGTAGAAAAGTTGGCGAAAGTAGTGGTGTACGGAATTTTACCGCCGATGGTTAAACCGGCTGCAACCCCCATCATATTAGCTTCAGCAATACCTACCTGTACAAAACGGTCCGGAAACTCTTTAATAAAAGCCTGCAGTTTCATAGAACCCAGCAAATCTGCTGTGAGTGCTACTACATTAGGATTTCTACGGCCAGCTTCCAATATGCCCTCTCCAAACCCTGCACGGGTTTCTTTTTCATTGAGTGGTTGAATATCTTTTACCATAGTGGTTAATTTAAAATTGAAGCGTAAAAGTAACTATTTAAAGTGACGATTCTAGTTGCTCAGTACCTTATTACGAAGGCTCACCTCCCACTGCCACGCCGTGCGCATACAATCTTCAATACCGATTTGAGGCTCCCATCCCAGTTTTTCTTTGGCGCGGGTGTTATTGGCATAAATAGCAATCACGTCACCGTCGCGGCGTGGCCCTAAGGTATAGTTTACTTTTACACCGGATATTTTTTCAAATGCCTTAATCGCTTCCAGCACGGTTACGCCGTTACCGGTGCCCAGATTGAATACTTCGCAGTTCTGGTCATTGCGGTTTTCTATCAGGTATTGTAAAGCTTTGGTATGTGCATTGGCGATATCGGTTACATGGATGTAATCGCGTACGCAGGAACCATCACGGGTATCATAATCGGCCCCGAAAACGGTCAGTGAAGGAATTTTTCCGATTGCAGTCTGCGTGATCACCGGTACCAGGTTATCTGGTCGGCCCAGTGGCAGTTCTCCAATCAGTGCGGAAGGGTGTGCGCCTACCGGGTTGAAGTAACGCAGCAGTATGGATTGGGTATCGTTTACCCTGCTGTAATCTTCAATAATCTGCTCGCCCATTTGTTTGGTGCGGGCATACGGTGACTGGGCTTCGCCCAGCGGTGTTTCTTCCACTACCGGTAAGGCTTTGGTATTACCATATACAGAGCAGGAAGAAGAGAATACAAAGTTGGGAACATTAAATTCTTTGATGCATTTCAGCACATTGATCAATGATGTCAGGTTGTTGTGAAAATACATCAGTGGATCAGCTACTGATTCGGGAACGGTTTTCAGTGCAGCGAAGTGGATAACTCCCACAATGTCCCTGTTTTCATGAAAAACCGCATGGGTATCTTCCAGGTTACAAAGGTCTACTTTGTAATTACGGATCTTTTTCCCGGTTATCTTTTCAACACCATCCAATAGCTGAGTGCTGCTTCTGATGTTGCTGTCAACAGACACGACATCAAAGCCATGATTGATTAGATCTACAATAGTATGCGCGCCAATATAGCCACAACCACCGGTAACAAGAACCTTCATGATATTTCAGATTTACGATTTTTTATATGTCAGATCAATTTTTGCTGCAGCACAGTTTCCAGATAGTCTCCGTAGCCGCTTTTCAGCAAAGGTTTGGCTAATTCTTTCAGTTGTGCGGCACTGATAAATTTCTTACGGTATGCTATTTCCTCGATACAAGCCACTTTGATACCCTGTCGTTGTTCGATGACCTGTACAAACTGCGATGCCTGCATCAGGGAGTCGAATGTGCCGGTATCCAGCCATGCTGTTCCGCGTGGTAAGATAGAAACTTTTAATTTTCCGCGGCGCAAATATTCTTTGTTTACGTCGGTGATTTCATATTCACCGCGTGGGCTGGGTTCCAGATTTTTGGCGATTTCCACCACGCTGTTGTCGTAGAAATACAAGCCTGGTACCGCAAAGTTGGATTTAGGCTGTGTGGGTTTCTCTTCAATTGAAAGCACGGTATTATCGTCTGCAAACTCCACTACTCCATATCTTTCCGGGTCGGATACCTGGTAGGCATATACGATACCGCCATCAGGTGCGGTATTGTTGGCCAGCTGGGTCCCTAAACCGGCACCGTAAAATATATTATCTCCCAGCACCAGGGCTACACTATCTTTTCCTATGAATTTTTCACCAATCACAAAAGCCTGTGCCAGCCCGTTGGGCAGTGGTTGTTCCGCATAGCTGAGTTGCAGGCCTAATTGGCTGCCATCTCCAAACAGTCGTTGAAAAGCAGGCAGGTCATGTGGCGTGGAAATGATCAGGATCTCTCTTATCCCTGCCAGCATCAGCGTAGACAGCGGATAATAGATCATGGGCTTATCATACACCGGCATGATTTGTTTGCTGATCGCATACGTAATGGGGTGTAATCGGGTGCCGGAGCCACCGGCGAGGATAATTCCTTTCATTTTTCCTGTGATCACTTTTAATAGGTCACCAATTTGTTTTTCAATATAAACCGCACAAAAATAGGGCATCTGGGATAGCGGCCCTATTTTTTATAAAAAAAAAGCTCCCCGTGTAGCACGGAGAGCTGTTAAATGATGTCAGTATATCTTATTATCAGATAAAGAGGCTCACGATGAAGTAAGTGATCGCTGCCAGCAGTCCGCTGATAGGAATGGTTAATACCCATGCCCATAATAGGCTTACGGTTACACCCCAGCGTACGGCAGACAACCTTTTCGTAGCACCCACACCCATGATGGCACCGGTAATTACGTGCGTGGTACTGGCCGGGATACCCAGGTGTTCGGTGAGGAACAGGGTAACGGCACCGGAGGTTTCCGCTGCCACACCTTCCAGCGGTGTTACTTTGGTGATACGGGTACCCATTGTTTTAACGATCTTCCAGCCGCCGCTCATTGTACCTAATGCGATACAGGTAAAGCAGGCCAGCGGAATCCAGTCGGGCATCGCCTTGATGTTGGGAATATGACCGGCTGCTACCATGGCTGCAGAGATGATACCCATTACTTTCTGGGCATCGTTACTGCCGTGGCCAAGGCTCAGTGCAGCGGAAGATGCCAGCTGCAGGCGTTTGAACCAGCTTTCTGCCCGGTAGGGGTTGGCTTTGCGGCATACATTCACAATAATGAGTGTGATGATGAAAGCAACCACCATCCCGATCAGCGGGGCCAGTACAATGAAGTATACGGTAGGTAATACTTTATGATAGTTAATAACATCCAGTGAACCGGAAGCTGTTACAGCCGCTCCGATAAACCCACCAATCAGGGTATGGGAAGAACTGGACGGAATACCCAGCCACCAGGTAAAGAGGTTCCAGGAAATAGCCGCTACCAGACCGCACAGGATTACCTTCAGGGTAATGAACTGCTCGAATACGGAGTTGGCTACGGAGTTGGCAACTTTAAATTCTCCCACTACATATTTGGCAATGAAAAAAGCGGCAAAGTTAAAAACAGCGGCCCACAGTACTGCCTGAAAGGGCGTAAGTACTTTGGTGGAAACGATGGTGGCAATGGAGTTGGCGGCATCATGAAACCCGTTGATATAGTCAAAGATGAACGCCAGTATGATGATGATTACAAGTAAAGTCATGATTCCAGGAGAATTACGTGTTCTAAACAGATTCCCCTTTATCAGGAGTATTTGATAATAATGGTTTCAATCACATTGGCGCAGTCTTCGCACTTATCAGTAGCGATTTCCAGTGCCTGGTAGATCTCCCGCATTTTAATCAGTTCCGCTGCATTCTGTTCGGTATCAAACAGGTCAGCGATTGCTCTGTCATAGATATCATCTGCGTGGTTTTCCAGGCTGTTGATTTTTACACAGGCATCTGTAATCACCCGCATGTTCTGCATGTTGCGCAGTTCCGGAATAGCTTTGTGGAGTTCCATTACACCCAGGAGAATCAGCTCAGCCAGCTTGCGGATGCTGTCGTTGATGTAGTGAACTTTGTAGAGATCCATCCTCTTAGCGGAGCCATGGATATAATCAGCTACGTCATCCAGGGTAGCAGCCAGGTAGTGAATGTCTTCGCGGTCAAAAGGCGTGATGAAGTTCTGGCCTAATTCTACAAATATACGGTGGGTATAGTCGTCATTTTTGTGTTCCAGCCTCTCTATCAGATGCACTTTATCTTTTCTTACAGCCAGATCAGTAGTGGCGACCAGTTCGTTCAGAACAGTTGCCATTTCTACAAGATTGGAAGCCACATCTTCAAACAAAGAATAAAATACCCGGTCTTTCGGCATGAATAATTTTACAAAGGAATTGAAGCCTCCCATACGTTTGAGTTTAGAAATTTGCCGCAAAAATAGCCTTCTGAATCTATCGGAGCCAGTAAAAAACGCGAATTAATAATTCCTTAACACTGGATTAATATAAAAGTAATATAGCGATTTTTCCTTTGTATTGAAAATAATAATCATGAAACAGGAACCTACATCCTGTATATACTAGCAATTGATGTCTGAAAAACGCCCATTAGATATAGTCGTGATCTCCGATATACACCTGGGGATTTACGGCTGTCACGCAAAAGAACTGATTCAATACCTGGACAGTATCAATCCCCGGATAATGGTATTGAACGGGGATATTATTGATATCTGGCAATTCAGTAAACGTTATTTCCCCAAAGCCCACACCAAGGTAATCAGGAAAATATTGAAGATGATCGGTAAAGGTACAGAGGTGTATTACCTGACCGGTAACCATGATGAAGCCCTGCGTAAATACGCCGGCTTCGAACTGGGCAACTTCATGATCGATAACAAGCTGGTACTGGAAGTAGATGGCAAACGCCATTGGTTCTTCCACGGCGATGTGTACGACGTAACCATGAAAAACTCCAAATGGCTCGCCAAGCTGGGTGGAAAAGGCTACGACCTCCTCATTATCCTGAACCGCCTCGTCAATCACCTCCTGGAAGGGTTGGGAAGAGAAAAGATGTCTTTTTCCAAAAAAGTGAAACAAGGCGTGAAGTCTGCCGTGAAATTTATTTCCGATTTTGAACAAACCGTGGCGGAAATAGCCGTGGATAAAGGATTTGATGTGGTATGCTGTGGTCATATCCATCAACCCCTGATCAAGGAAATGCAGGTGGGCGATAAAACCGTTACCTATCTCAATTCCGGCGATTGGGTAGAAAGCCTTACCTCCCTGGAATATACCAACCAGCAATGGGCCCTGTACCAACACCCTGTGACGAAAACCAAAATAGTACTGGCTGAAGACGAAGACGATGCTTCCCTCGATTGGGACCCTACCCGCATTATTACCTTCCCTGCACCCTGATAACTCCTGATTTAATACCTTCCGGCAGAGGTATGTAATTTTAGTTTAATATTATTTTCACAAAATCATAACAAGTGCTTAATATTAAATTAAAGGTAGACTGCTAAGTTTGCTGGATAAATAATGAAGTGTGACCATATTGACACATTTGGAAATGAAGACTAGTATCCGATGAAAATTTTGAAGTTACATCCATTGATGACAATTTCCTTGTTGCAAATGCAGGTACAACGGTTGTTGTTTTGCAATGTAGCCGTTTATGTACGCAACTCACTCGCCAATACCTTCGATACCCTGAAGGAAGCTGGCTTTGAGGAAGACACGCTGGTGGAATTCCCTATTGATGAAACCATGAGCCTGCGCGAATTTGAAGAAGAAGTGGAAGAACGCTTCAACTTCACCCTGGAACTTTGCAATAAGGACCATAAACCGTTTATGAATAAAAGCCAGCACCTTTTCCAGCTTGCCGGTATGCGACCTGTCAGAAATGAAGACCGCAATCCTCAGCTGGACATCTCCCTGGATATGCTGATCAACAACCGCCAGCTGCCACCCCAGAATATGTGGCAAACCGGTTCCTGATCAACACCCACTGCTTTTTATTCACCCTTTACTGCTATCCTTTCGCCTATGTCCGTACGCTAACCAATTTTCGTATAGTCATCCCAGTTAACAATTCAATAAAGATTTTTTAACAATTAACATTCTGGTAATACTGTGGTAACACTGCGGTAATTCCGTGCTGATAGTTTTGCACCCAACATTAAAACGGAATTAAAACCGTATTAACGCAAAATCAGATTGTACGTGAAACGCAACCTACCAGCACAACTTTGGGTATTAGTATTATTATTGATCGGAAATGCAGCACTCGCAGGAGATCCATCTAAAATAACAGGTAAAGTAACAGATAAAAAATCAGGAGAGCCACTCATCGGGTTAACTGTCATGATCACCGGAGCCGGTAAAGGCGCCGTAACCGATGTCGAAGGCCGTTATACTTTATCCGTACAACCAGGCAGCTACACCCTGGAATTCAAATTCATGGGCTATCAGACCAAGTCTGTAGCAGAGGTAATTGTAACTACCGGTAAACCTACCTACCTCGATATCGTCATGGAAGAACGCAGCTCCAAAAGCCTGAAAGAAGTAGTGATTTCAGGTACTGCCAAACAAGAAACCATCAACTCGCTCCTCACCCTCCAAAAAAATACAAACACTGTAGCACAGGTAGTTTCCGCTGAAGCCATCCGTAAATCTCCGGATAGAAATACCGGCGAAGTACTGAAAAGAGTATCCGGCGCTTCCATGCAGGACGGTAAATACCTGGTGGTACGCGGACTTGCAGACAGATACAACCAGGCTACCGTTAACGGTGCCTTATTATCCAGCACGGAACCAGACCGGAAATCATTTTCCTTCGACCTGTTCCCCTCCAATATCGTAGAAAATATTGTGATCAATAAAGCTGCTGTTCCTGAATTACCCGGCGAATTTGCCGGTGGTCTGGTACAGGTAAATACTAAAGATATTCCTTCCGAAAACTTCCTGACAGTGATGGCGGGTACTGGTTTCAATACCCAGTCTGCCGGAAAGGATTTTTATACCTACAAAGGTGGTAACAGAGACTGGCTCGGTTATGACGACGGTACCAGAGCGCTGCCTGCCGGCTTCCCCGGTTCTAAAACAGCATACGACGCTTTAAGTACAGAACAGAAACTGGCTGCCTCCAAATCATTCCCCAACATCTGGGAAACTACTACGAAAAGTGCCCCGCTGAACTCCAACTTTCAGCTGGCCGGCGGTATCAATAAAGGCAAAGAAGGCCGTCGCTTTGGTGCGGTATTCTCTTTAAGCTACAACCGCAATAACCGTAATAATGATACGTACCGTTCGGACTTTGATAACGATGGTACCAGGATCTATAACTATTATGATAAAAAATCCACGCAGAATGTATTGTGGGGTGGACTGGCGAACCTGTCTTATCAGTTCGGAAAAAATAAACTCAGTTTTAAAAACCTGTACAGTGTAAACTCTACTGTTTCCACTACGGTACGTACCGGTGATGATATTCCTGCAGAAGCTGATGTACGATCCTACGAGCTGGGCTTTAACAGCAATAAAATTTATACGTCTCAGTTAACCGGTGATCATTTCTGGGAAAAAGCAAAAGTGAAAATCAAATGGAATGGTAGCTATACCAACATGCGCCAGGATGTACCGGATCTGCGCAGACTGAGCTACAACAGTGCATCCGGAAAGAATGACTTTTATGCTAACATCTCTTCCGGCGGTTCTGCTACCATCACAGGTTCCGGCCGTTTCTTTTCCAAACTGAACGACAATATTTATGGCGGAAGCGTTGATATGAGCCGTTTTGTGAAAATCGGTAACCAGCAGCAACAAATTAAACTGGGCTACCTGATTCAAAGCAAAGACCGTGATTTTGCACCACGTGCACTAGGTTATACCTTATTTGATGCCAGTGATCCATATGCCCGTGAGCTTATTCGTTTAACACCGGACAAACTGTTTTCACAGGAAAATTTCACTCCACGTTTATTACGTCTGGATGAAATCACCAACGAACCAGATGCTTATCGCGCCAACGCATTGCTGAATGCCGGCTACTTACAGTTCGACAACAGCATCCGTGATAAATGGCGTATTGTATGGGGGGTGCGTGTAGAAAATTTTGATCAGACGATTAAGTATAAACAGAACGGAGAGAAAAACAATAAAACCACGGTAACAGATGTAATGCCATCCGTGAATCTGGCTTACCTGTTGAATGCAAAAACAAATATCCGTTTAAGTGCATCACAAACCGTAATCAGACCAGAGTTCCGTGAGCAGGCGCCTTTTGCCTTCTACAACTTCGATCTGATGGCTACCGAATCCGGTAACACCAATCTGAAAAGAAGTAAGGTAACCAACCTGGATCTGCGCTATGAACTGTATCCACGTTCCGGTGAAGTATTTACGGTAGGTGCTTTCTACAAATATTTTGAATCACCGATTGAAAGATTCTATAACAGCGGCGCCGGTTCTGTAGGATTAACCTACCTGAATGCACCGAAAGCCAGCAGCGCCGGAGCAGAAGTGGAATTCAGAAAGAACCTGGATTTCCTGAGCAGCCGCAACGCCGGATTCTGGCATTGTTTCACAGTGTTCTCCAACATTTCCTATATCTACAACAAAGTATCGTTTGAAAAGGAAAAAGTGTTGAAGTCACGTCCTATGCAGGGGCAGTCACCTTACGTGATTAACGCAGGGCTGCAATTTGAGAAAGAATCCACCGGTACTGTAGCGAATGTATTATTTAACCGTATCGGCAGAAGAATATTTATTGTGGGTAATGATACAGAACCGGATGTATACGAAGCACCGCGTTCACTGCTCGATTTCATGGTGTCTCAACGCATCTTCCGCAAAGGAGAAATCAAACTCACGGTAAGCGATATACTCAATCAGTCTGCTAACTTTTATCAGGATATCAACGATAATGGAAAATATGACAAAAACAGTGATTTCCTGAGAATAAGCACTAAAACCGGCACCAACGTAAACCTGTCCTTCTCTTATAAATTTTAGTCTCGTAATTAGTTAATATTCAGCTAACAATTAAGTTTAAAAATTGCACTCAATCCATCTGACATGAAAAAAATTTTGTTTCCTTTAATGTTTTTGTCTGTAGTGATCGCATCTTGCAGCAAGAGTGATGATAACGGTAACACTACGCCTACGCCGAATCCCAATGGTAACACTACGACTGACATGACAAAAGCAACAGTTGAAAGAACTACCAACAACAGCGAGTACCAGGAAGCTCCTGCTACACTGCCTAAACTGATTACTTCAAACACTGTACTGAAAAAAGGCAAAGTTTACATTCTGGCAGAATTTACCTTTGTACTGAACGGTGCTACTATTAAAATAGAGCCAGGTGTTACGATTAAAGGATTAAAATCCGGTAAGGGTACACTGATCATTACCAGAAATGGTAAAATTGATGCACAGGGTACTGCTGCTGAACCAATCGTATTTACTTCCAACGAGGCTACACCGAACAGTGGTGACTGGGGTGGTGTGATCCTGCTGGGTAATGCACTCACCAACGGTGTTAAAGATGGTATCGCCGGTTTACAGGCTATCGAAGGTGGTGTGAATGAAACCGCTACCGGATATGGCTTACACGGTGGTAAAAAATCGGATGATAACTCCGGTATCATGAAGTATGTACGTATTGAATACCCAGGTATTGCTTTCGCTACCAATGATGAGATCAATGGTCTGACTTTCGGTAGTGTTGGTTCCGGTACTACAATTGATTATGTACAGGTAAGTCACTCCGGTGATGATTCCTTTGAGTGGTTTGGTGGTAGCGTAAACTGTAAACACCTCATCGCTTACCGTGGTACAGATGATGATTTCGATACTGATAACGGTTTCTCCGGAAAAATCCAGTTTGGTATTTCCCTGCGTGATGCCGCCATCGCAGACTTCGGACCAAGTGGTGCTTCCAACGGTTTTGAATCTGACAACGATGCGGATGGTTCTGAAAAAACACCACAGACTTCTGCGGTATTCAGCAACATGACCATCGTAGGACCACTGGTAAACGCAGCAAAACCTGCTGATCCATTTAAAAGAGGTGCACACATCAGAAGAAACAGCAGCCTCTCTGTATTCAACTCTGTATTTATCGGATGGCCTGTAGGCTTGTTCATTGACGGAACGGGTTCAGAAAGCCTGGCAGCTTCTACTGCACTGCAATATAAAAACAACGTAATCGCTGGTTGCCCAACTGTTATTACACCAGGTAAAAATGAAAATTTCAATTTGCTGACCTGGTTGAATACTGCTGTATTTGCTAACAGAATACTGGTGAATTCCAACGAAGCACTGCTGACCAACACGGGTTATACTACTTTTGATCCAACTCCTGCTACTGGTTCTCCGTTACTGACCGGTGCTGACTTCACCAAAGATAAACTGAGTGGCGGTGCATTTACCACTACTACTTACGTAGGTGCTGCAGCTGCAGGTGATACCTGGTTCAAAGGCTGGACTAAATTCGCCAACAAATAGTTTTTTAACGTAGATTTCATAAGCTGTATTTACACCGTCCCGGATTTTTCCGGGACGGCTTTTTTTTGTAGATACAGGTTATAACGTTAAAGTATAAACGAAAGCGAAACGGGATATTTAGTGCTTCAGTTTAGCCATGAATTTTTCCGGCGCCTTGCTGAATACATCCTTACAGGTAACGGAGCAGAAATGAAGGGTGTCGCCGTGAAATACCATAGACTCTTTATAGCTGGTGTCGTAAGGCATGCCACATACCGGGTCCGGGAATTTGTCGCTGACAGCAGCAACTGCCTGCGTGGTGTCTGCGGCTGGCGCTTCCTGAGATGCAGCCGGCTTTCCGGTCTGGCCACAGGCAAATAACAGTACAGCTCCCGCTGCGAGGAATATATGTTTCATCATGAATGGTTTTTATAATACGGGTAATTACAGGGCGGTCTCCTGTTTGATGCGCATCACGACAATGCGGTAATAGACTTTCAGGCTCATCCCCAGGATGTATCCGCAGATAATGCCCATACATACCATGGTGCCCGCAAAGGTTTTGGCAAAATGCAGGAGTTGCGGCAGATAAGAAGATAATGCTATCAGCAGCGCCAGTATCAATATATTCCTTAATTCTTTCTGGTATTGTTTAAACAACTGTCCCATAAAATATATTTTTTATTGAATATGATTAATATAAAAAGCGCTGTAAAAGTATGAAATGAAGGTGTTAAAAAAGCCGGCCCGGAAATTCATCATTTCCAGGCCGGCTTTTTTTATTTATCAGGGATGATTACCCGTTATTACCAGATAACGATTTTGGCAGAATCAGGCAGTACCATCTTGCTGCCAGGAGCACAACCCCAGGCGGCTTCAAACTCTTTCAGGTGAGGCAGCGGACCGTTGATACGGAATCTTGCCGGAGAGTGTGGATCTGTCTGGATCTGATTGCGCAGACCGGCGTCGGTAATGCTACCGTGCCAAACCTGTGCCCAGCCCAGGAAGAAACGCTGCTGCCAGGTGAATCCATCAATAGGTTTAGGTTCGCCTTTACCTTCGAAAGATTTAACCAGTGCATAGTATGCCAGGGTTAAACCACCCAGATCGGCAATGTTTTCACCGATAGTGAGGGCACCATTGATTTTAAAGCCAGGAGCTGCTTCAATGCTGCTGAAGTAATCGATATAGCGTTTAGCCAGTTTCTCGAAGTTGTCGCGGTCAGACTTAGTCCACCAGTTTTTCAGGTTACCGTCTGCATCGAACTGAGAACCCTGATCATCAAAACCATGAGAGAATTCGTGACCGATTACTGCGATGATACCACCGTAGTTGATCGCGTCATCCGCATTGGCATTGTAGAAAGGAGGCTGGAGGATACCTGCAGGGAATACTACTTCGTTGTTCAACGGGTTGTAGTAAGCATTCACTGTCTGAGGTGTCATACCCCATTCGCTTTTATCAACCGGTTTGCCAATTTTTTCAACATTTTCTTTGTGGTGATATAAGCTGGCAGCAACGGCGTTTTCCAGCAGTTTGCCTTTATCGATGGTAATGGAAGAATAATCTTTCCATTTATCAGGATACCCGATTTTATAGGTAAAGGAAGCCAGTTTTTTATGTGCCATTTGTTTGGTAGAATCGCTCATCCAGGAGAGTTTATCGATTCTTTCGCCATAAACTTTACGCACGTTTTCGATCATCTCGGAAACTTTCTGTTTGCTGCTTTCCGGGAAGTATTTCTTTGCGAACAGTTTGCCCAGTGGCATACCCAGTTGATTATCGGTAGAGCGGATCGCACGTTCAATACGGGTTTTCTGCACTTTTTTACCGGTCATTACGGTACCGAAGAAATGGAAATTTTCTGATTCAAAGGCTTTCGGGAGATAAGGAGCAGCAGTGCTCAGCAGTTGGAACCTGGTGAAGGTTTTCAGGGTTTCCAGTGGCGTACTTTTTACCAGTTTGCTGGCATTGGTCAGGTATGCTTTGTTCTGGAGTACGAGGGTATCGGTTTTGATATCCTGTTTTTGCGTAAAGGCATCCCAATCGAAGTCCGGCGCCAGTTTTTTCAGTTCGCCGTAAGCAGCCCTGTTGTAGTTTTTAACCGGGTCGCGCAGCTCTACATTGGATAACTGGAGTTTCGCCAGTTTGGTTTCGAAGTCGAGGATGGTTTTACCGGGATTGGCATCCTGGAAACCTGCCAGACTAAACATTTTATCAACGTGGGTGACAAATTCGCTGCGTACATTTTTGGTAGCAGAATCTTGTCTTTCATAATAGCTTTTTTCGCCGAGGCTCAGTCCATCCTGGCCCTGGTACAGCACATTCATTTTGCTGTCTTTGGCATCTGCGTCTGCACCAAATCCGGTGAAGCTGGATACGCCAATCTTCTGGAGTTCGCCTGTTACGCTTGCCCAGTCAGCGAGGGTTTTAATCCCGTTGATCTTGTCGAGGTAAGGTTGCAGGGGCGTAATACCGCGTTGCTCAATAGTCGCAGTATCGAGGTAAGAAGTGTAGTAGTCTGCGATTTGTTGCTCTTCTGTACCGCTTTTCAGGTCTTTTTTGCTGGTGATTTCAGCAATGATGCCTTTCAGGCGTACTTCCTTGTTTTCTTTATCCAGGATACCAAAAGCGCCCCAGCGGCTTTCTGTGGAAGGAACGGGATTGTTTTTCCGCCAGTTACCGTTTACATAATTATCGAAGTCATCGCACGCTTTGAAGCTGGAGTCGATGTCGGCCAGGTTAAATGCCGGAACTTTGGTTGAATCCGCAGCCTGTTGTTGCGGGGAGTTGTTGGAATTGCACGCTGCAAAGGTGATCATGGCAGCCAGCAACGGTAGTTTTACCGCATTTGTTTTATCCATATTTAAAACAGGTTTAGTATTTAAAGTTATGGAAAACAGGTCAGCTTATGTTAACCCTTTTTTATGAGCGGCAACCGGTGGTGCAAATTCTGTATAGTTGTGGTATCGAATCTCTAAATAATTAGGTAGGTTTGTAGCCTATAAAACACGCGTTGAATGAATTTCAGGTTTAAATTGTACAGGATAACTACGGCAATTACGTTAATAGTATCAGGCTTTTTTGCATTTATGGGCCTTTCTACGGTATTGTTTATCGGGGCCAACACCGTTTTGCTCTTGTCATTTATGAGTTGGGGCGCTTGTTTTATTCATAGTGTACTGTCGTTATACCTGCAGCGGAGCTTACTGATGCCGGACATGCCGCTGAAAGAAAACACGCCGGGCGGGATCCGGATTATGGGTACCATTGTCATGGCATTTGCCCTGGTAATGCTGTTTGGTGGCCTCGCCTGTGTAGCCGCTACGCCGGAAATGATTGCGGAAGCTGCGAAGGAAATGCCAACAGATCAGCAGACGATCATCCAGGGGCCGATCATCAAAACCATCGGTGTCATTTGCTTGCTGACAGGGATATTACTGATATTGAATGCGACCCTTTCTTTCCGCTTTCTGCGCCAATGGCAGCAAAACAAGGAAGGCAGGGACCAGGACCAGCACTAAAATAAAGCACAGCTATGGTACAGCGGGAGATTGCCAACAGGGAAGATGTGATCCTGTTAGTGGATAGTTTTTATGAAAAAGTACAACAAGATAACCTCATCGGGTTTATTTTTAATGACATTGCCCGGGTAGACTGGTCGCACCACCTGCCCATTATGTATAACTTCTGGGAAAGCCTGTTGCTGGACAGCCACAACTATGGCCGCAATGCCATGGAACCTCATTTCCGGCTGAATAAGCTGATACCATTGGAGCCGGCCTTTTTTGACCGTTGGCTGGAATTATTTGAAGCAACGGTACATGAATTGTTTACCGGTACTAAGGCGTCCTTAGCGATTACCCGCGCCCGATCCATCAAAGGTATCATGGCGCTGAAAATGGACCGGATCAATCATCCGGCAGCCAGCAATAACGGCGACATTCCTGTAGTGCCGGGCAAATAACGAATAATTAAAGCATATGCAACCATTAGCAGAGCGGTTAAGACCGGTAACGTTGGATGAACTGGTGGGGCAGGAACATCTTACAGGTAAAGACAGCATCTTACGGAAAGCCCTCCAGCAGGGGAAAATACCCTCCATGATTTTGTGGGGTCCTCCCGGTGTTGGTAAAACAACCATTGCCAATATTATTGCACATACCCTGCAGGTACCTTTTTATACCCTCAGCGCCATCGCTGCGGGGGTAAAAGAAGTACGGGAAGTAATAGAAATGGCCCGTAAACAGGGACACGCCGTATTGTTCATCGATGAAATCCACCGGTTCAATAAATCCCAGCAGGATGCCTTACTGGGCGCCGTGGAAAAAGGTATTATCACCCTCATCGGCGCTACTACGGAAAACCCTTCGTTTGAAGTGAATGCCGCGGTATTGTCGCGTAGTCAGGTATATGTGTTGAAACCACTGGGCAACGACCAGCTGATGCAGTTGCTGCAGCAGGCGATGGAACGGGACGCCTGGCTGCGTTCCAAAAATATTACCCTGGAAGAAACAACTGCCCTCTTTAATATTTCAGGGGGAGATGCCCGTAAGCTGTTGAACCTGTTTGAGCTGGTAGTAGGTACTTTACAGGAAGATCCGGTGGTGATTACCGATCAGAAAGTAATGGATATTGCACAACAGCGTGTAGCCATTTACGATAAAAGCGGCGAACAACACTATGATATCATATCAGCCTTTATCAAATCTATCAGGGGAAGCGATCCCAATGCTGCGGTATACTGGCTTGCCCGTATGATTGATGGCGGAGAGGATGTAAAATTCATTGCCCGCCGGCTGGTGATACTGGCCTCCGAAGATATCGGCAATGCCAATCCCAATGCGTTGTTGCTGGCTACCAACTGTTTTCAGGCCGTGAACCTGATCGGTTATCCGGAATCCCGGATTATCCTGTCGCAGTGTGTGACGTATCTGGCTTCTTCTGCTAAAAGCAATGCTTCCTATATGGCGATCAATATGGCCCAGGCTACCGTTGCCAAAACGGGTGATCTGCCGGTGCCGATGCATATCAGGAACGCCCCTACGAAAATGATGAAGGAGATGGGATACAGCAAGGGGTATGCCTATGCGCATGATTATACCAATAACTTTGTTGAGCAGGAATTTCTGCCGGATGCGATCAAAGGCACGCGCTTTTATAATCCTGGCAGCAATGCCCGGGAAGATGAGCTGCGCCGTTATCTGAAACAGCTTTGGAAAGAAAAATATAATTACTAGGAAATGAAGCAGCATGCTTCATTTCCTTTTTTATCTCTCTTTATCTAATATCTCAAACTCCAGCGCTATTCTTTCTCCGTTTTCATCTACCAGGGTAATGGTATGCTTACCGGCCGGCGGCCGCAGCGCCATCTGATGAAACTCGCTGGTTGTACCAATAAAGTTATTGTCCAGGTGCCAGAATATTTTGGCGGTACTGTTGCGGTGGGTAGCCGTAAAGATGGTCTGACCCGGCTTGCCGTCGATTTCTACGGGCACGAATATACGGGCATTCGGCCGCGGATAAATCAGCTCCATCGGCGCCCGGTCTAACCCCAGCGAGGCCACACAATCCGGCTTGTAGGGCGGCAGTTGCTGATAGTAATTTTTACTGCGGTAATAATATTCCTGAGAAGGCGGCAGAATGAACCAGGATTTGTGCTGCATATATTGCGGCGACTCGCAGGCTTCTGTTACCCGCCACTGGCCGGTTCTGTCCAGGTGTACCAGCTGGTGGTACGGACATACGCCTGCACGAACGCCGGCTACGGGTGCAAAGATGGTATCGGTTTCTTCGCACAGCTCTCCGGACCGGAAGCCGCTTTTACGGCATACTGCTATCTTCGTCAGTTGCGCATAGGGTGTATTGAACCAGCTGGCGGTGCGTAGTAAACGGAATACATCAAAAAGGATTGGCGCTGCCGTGGATACGCCTATCAGCCCGGGTCTCCCCTCTCCGTCGGCATTGCCTACCCAAACGCCTACTACATACTGCGGTGTTACGCCGATGGCCCACCCATCCCGGAAACCGAAGCTGGTACCGGTTTTCCAGGCGATGCGCTGTGACGACGAAAACTGTTGCCATAATAACTCCTCCCCTGGCCGCATTACTTCTGTCATGGCCTGAAAGGTATGCCAGATGCTGCCGGCATCCAGTTGTCCGCTTTTACTCAGCCCGAATTGAGACGGACGTTGCAGGTTCCGCTGGTAGTTGGGTGGGTGAATATCATCCTGATCGTATTTGCCTTTGTATTGCTCCATATGGAGGAGTGTACGCGCCATGCTGGCATATACGCCGCTCAGCTCCCATAGGGTGGTTTCGCCACCGCCCAGTATCAGCGACAGGCCGTAGTGGTCGGCCGGTTTGTCGAGGGTAGTGATGCCCATTTTTTGCAGCAGGGTATGAAAACGTTCATAGCGGTATTGCTGGAGCATCCTGACAGATGGAATATTGAGCGACCTGGCAAGGGCCCGGGAAGCGGGAACCGCACCGTCGTAGCCGAGGTCAAAGTTTTGCGGGGAGTAACCGGCAATCTGTGTAGGGATGTCGGGTATCAGGGTATTGGGCAGTATTAAGCCGTCGTGCAGCATAGCGGCATACAGGATGGGTTTCAGGGTGCTGCCGGGGCTTCTGCGGGCCTGGATGATATCCACATGGCTTTCCAGTTCCGGCTCAGCAGGATGATAGATATTCCCTACGTAAGCCAGCGTATTACCGGTTTCTACATCCAGTACCAGTACCGCTGCATTGTTGATACCATTGGCCTTGTAGGCGTTGTGATACCGTTCTGCGATAGCCGTTACATTACGTTGCAGGTCGGCTGATACAGTGCTGCTGATGCGGGTAGGGCCATCCGACTGTTGTTGCTGGTAATCGCGGCGGAACAGGTCCAGTAGGTGCGGTGCATATTGTGGCAGCGGCAACGGCTGATCCGGCAAGGGTTCCAGGCGGGCGAGGCTGCAGGTAACGCTATCGATAACACGCCGCTCATAGAGTTTGTCGAGCAGCTGATTACGTTTATTCCTGAGCGTAGTCCGGTTGCGACCGGGGTGTACGAGTGCGGGGCTGTTGGGCAATACGGCCAGTGCGGCCATCTCTCCCCAGGAGAGCTGATCGGCTTTACGGCCATAATACCGCCAGGAGGCGGCTTCCAGCCCTACTACGTTGCCACCGAAAGGAGCATTGGCAGCATAGAGGGCGATGATCTTCTTTTTAGAGGCAGCAAATTCCAGGCGGGTAGCCAGCAAGGCTTCTACCATTTTCTGCCAGATATTACGGGGCTGGTTGCGCGACAACCGGATCACCTGCATGGTGAGGGTACTGCCACCGCTCACTACTTTGTTGCCTTTCAGGTTTTGTTTAATGGCGCGCCCGATAGCAATGGGATCTATGCCCCAGTGATAATAAAAGCGTTTGTCTTCGTAGGCAATGATACATTGTTTGAATTTCTCCGGTACATGGGCATTATACGGAAACCGCCATTGTCCGTCCGGAGCAATGGCTGCGTTGAGCAGATCGCCGTTATTATCTTCCAGTACAAAGGAAGTAGGGGTAGTAAACAGTTGCCGGGGTAAACAAAAGTAATAGGCGGTGATCACCACAGCTACCAATACCAGCCACCATTTTCGTTTAAATCGGTTCATTCCTGAAAATTGATGAAATCATTACGGACCTGCAAAATACAAAATACGCATTGTGAAACAGATAATACGGTAATGATCCGTTGTAATCTGTGGCACAATGCGTATCGTATAACCAGTGATCCCGGTTATTTGTTACTTCACTACTTCCACCCACTTACCTGGCAGGAAGGCGTGTATGTTGTTGTCATACATGGCTTCGCAAGCCGTAGCCGGCAGGTAATACCGACCCAGGTAAGCAGCATTCAGCAGTACATGGTAAATATGTTTTTTATTTTCTTCCAGGTTGAAATAAGTGTATACGCGGTCATCACGTATATCCTTATACGTAGCCGGCGAAGTATGGAACGCACTGTCGTTGTCCATCAACCGGGTATTCAGGATTTCCCAGCCGGAAGGGAATATCTGGCTGAGGGCCATTTGCTCATAATAGCCGCGTTTACCCGGATTGGTGATGGATACTGTAGCCATAAAGTCGCTGCCTTGTTTCAGGGTAGCCGGATCCAGTGGTTTACCATCGCGGGTGCTGTAGGTCACCTGCAGGCCCAGTATATCCGGGTTGTTGGTGGCTACCGGTTCCTGGCCTGCTTCCGGTTGACCCTGGAGGATCAGCCTTACATACAGCAGGTTTTGTCCGTTGTTCTGCAGACTGATGTTGCCGGCGTTACTATTGAAAGTAACGGGGATCTGCGTTACAAAGGACGCGCCGTTGACATTGCCTTTAACACCGTTGAGGGTGTAGCTGAAATTCATTTTGCTACCGCCTTTGTTACTGCCACAATATTTAGCGATGGCTATCAATGAATAACCGGTGGTTTGTGTGCTGTACCACTGGTCGTTTTGCGACAGTTGCGCTGCAATTTGTTTCACCAGTTCATTGGCGCGGTTCCGTTGTCCCAGGATAGTGAGTGTTTCCAGGATCATGGCCTTGTCGCGCAGGTCGGAGCCGAAGGTACCGCCCAGCTGGTTGTATGGCTTGATATCGGTATTGATATTTTGTACCAGCGAGTTGGCTACTTCCGGCTGGCCGGATAATTTGTAGGCTGCTGCCAGTCGCCATTTAGCGGGAACAGACAGGTACTTAAATTCTTTCAGCCGGTTCATGGCACCGAGTTCCGGCACTTTCGCCAATGCCAGCAGATACAGACGATAAGCCTGGGTGAGGTCACTGCCGTAGAAGTTGAGCGTGTTAGGCGCCCAGGTAGCCGCTTTGTTACGCTGGTATTTTTTCCATTGGTCCAGTACGCCCGGTGGCAGGGTATAGCCCTGTTCCTGAGCAGCCAGGAGGAAATGTCCGCCGTAGCTGGTACCCCATTCGTCGGCATTGCCTTCGCCCGGCCAGTAGCTGAAACCACCGTCGGAGGTCTGGAAGCCTTTGAGGCGGTTGATACCTGCTTTTACATTGCGGTCGATCTCTGCCAGCTGTCCTTCTTTCAGGTCCATCAGCTGATTTAATACCAGCTGCGGGAATAAACCGGAAGTAGTTTGTTCAATACAGCCGTGCGGATATTCTATCAGGAAACGGAGACGTTTACCCAGGTTGAGGGACGGAATGGTAGATACTTCCAGTACGCCGGAGTTGGTACCTGCCATGCCTACCGGACTATAAGCAGTATTCCATGCCTTGCCGGATTCCAGCGTGTATTCGATGACGTTAGTAATCACCGGATTGGGATTACGTACATCCAGTTCTATATTTTCTTCTGCTTTTTCGCTGCCGCTGGTGGCGGTTACTTTTATTTTTGCGATGCCTGTCTGCGGCCGTACCCTTACATCAAAGTAAACCTGTTGTTCACCAGGTTGTGAGAAGGTAACGGTTTTCGTACGCTCTCCCACTACTTCCAGCAGCGGGCTGGTGCTGAGGGTAACGCTGGCATTGCGGATGTTAGGTTCCAGGCCGAATACGGTTACCGGCAGCTGTATGGTTTCTGATGGGCCGAGTACACGCGGCGCGGTAGCCAGCAGCATCAGTGGTTTTTTCACGGCTACATTTTTCTCTGCAAAACCGTAGGCGCCGTCCTGCCCTGCTATCACCATGGCTTTTACGGAGCCGATATACGGCGGCAGTTTGAATTTATGGGTTTGTTTCTGCCCACCTTTCAGGTAGAAAGGCCCCATATATTTTACCACTGGTTTGAAGCGGTTGGCTTTGGCGTTGCCGGCATTTTTGTTGAGGCCTTCATCACCACCGATACTGAGGATGCGATCCATATCGGCGCCCCATGCGCCAATTACATAGTCAAAGAGATCCCATGTTTTTACACCGAGTGCCTCCCGGGCATAGAAAATACTATGTGGATCCGGCGTTTTGTAACGGGTGAGGTCCAGCAAGCCTTCGTCTACAATGGCTACCGTATAGGTCATGGCTTTACCGTTGGTTTCACTGACGGTCAGGGTGGCTTCTGTTTCCGGTTTCAGTTTTTCCGGCATGGTAATCACCGGTTTCAGGATGGTACCTGGATCTTCAATGGAGATCGGAATGGTACCAAACATGCGGATCGGCAGGTCGTTAATGGTTTGTGCGTGTGGTTGCAGTAAACTAACGTTGACGTATATATTAGGCGTCATGTTTTTCTCTGCCTTGAATTTGAAAGTGGTTTGTCCCTGCTGGGTATTGAGCCAGAAGGTTTTCAGCACTTTGCTGCCGGATTCAATGCTCACCAGGCCGCGTCCACCGGCGCTGCTGGGGATGGTGAGGGTAATATCGTCGCCGGTTTTGTATTGTTGTTTGTCGGAAGTGAATACCAGCATGGAGGCATCAGCAGGACTTTCTTTCTGTACCCGCTCAGCCCATCCCGGCCAGTCGATATATACTGCTTTACCGGAGGTATGACCGCTTTGCAGGTCTTTAACCCTTACCAGGTAACGGCCCCAATCGGGGTAGTTGATCTGCAGGTTCCATTTTCCTTTACCGTTTTGCAGGGTGATGGTTTCTTTGCGCAGCAGCTGGTTGTAGCTATCCTGGGTAAAGTTGGAGTAATCTTCGTTTTCTCCTTCATCCCACCACCATCTCCATCTGATTTTATACAGTTCTACCTGTACATCGCGGCTGCCGCCAATGAGGTTACCGTTGCCATCTACATCCACGATGTCGATGCTATGTGGTTTGTCGGTCAGCAACATACCGGTGGTGCGGTCGCCCTGAGGTATCCGTAAGCCGGCGTAGGCGGTAAACGGATTGTAAGGCATAGAGAAGTGGTCGATACTGAAATCGCCACCTGGTTCAAATACTTTTACTTCAAAGTTGGCTTTCAGCTGACCCGGCGCCAGTTTACCCAGTTGTATGTCTGCATTCACCGGAGCGGTACCGTTTTCATTCAGCGGGCCTTCGAAGATGGTTTTATTTTCGGCTTCAAAATGTGTTACCGGATCATCAAAGGAGTAATCCGAAAAGTTCTTGAAGCTGGTACGTTGTTGTACGAGTGATACATCCACTTTCGCCTTGAGGTGCTGGGCGGTAGCGCCAAACAGCCACATGGCCGACAGGTTACCCGGAGCGCCGCCTTTGGACAAGGATGTCTGACTACCGAAGTCCATTTTAATTTTCAGGCGGTTAGGTTTTACTGTTTCGATGCGGATGTTTTTCTGGAAGGTAGCGCCGCCTACTTTCACCTTTGCTACCCAGCTGCCGGTAGGATCATCCGGTGCAGTGGCAGTGGCAAAGCTGTAGAAGCCGTTCAGGCCCTGGTGCTGGTTGACACGTTTGTACAGCTGTCCTTTAGGATTGTAGAGTTCCAGGGTGACCGGGTGGTCCGGTGGTAATTTTTTCTCTTTGTCTTCCAGGATGAAAGTGAGGTACAACGAGTCGCCCGGGCGCCATACACCGCGTTCGCCGTAGAGGAATCCTTTGATCCCGTTTTGTACTTCCTCTCCTTTTACATCAAAGCGGCTGAGTGGCAGGGAGCTGCCATCGTCCAGTTTGAGGTAACCTCTTTCGTTGCCTTTTTTGGCAATGAGCAGGAATGGTTTGCGTTTGAGATCAAAAAGGGCGAGGCCTTCGCCATCACTTTTGGTTTTGAAGATCACCTGGTTCTGATAGTCCAGCAGTTCCAGTTCCACGCCTATCATGGGTTTGGTATCGCGTATATCCGTTACCGCTACCAGCATGCTGTTATCATTACCTCTTTTGGCAATGAGGCCGATGTTGGAAGAGAAGACGTTGCGGACCGCCCATTTATCTTTGCTGTAATAGGAGTTAGAGCAGGCGTCGTTGCGACGGTCCCAGTTATAACCATAAGGATAATAGCTGTCATAACGCTGCCAGAATTCGTCGTCGTCGTCAATTTTTTCTCCGCCGTAGTATTCACTTTCTTCTTCCGCTGCTTCTGCTGTGTTGCCGGTATCTGCCGCACAGGCGGTTAATGCATAGGCTTTGCGGAAGCCGATGGTAATATTATAGATGGCGCCTGGTTCGGTGCGCAGCATTTTGTCGAGGTCTAGGAAGAAGCGGTTTTTCTTACGCAGGTTAACGGATTTATCGGTATCCAGCCGGATGGTTTTTTCTACCACGGGCTTGCCTACACGCCGTAACTCTTCGTTGCCGCTGAGGTTGTTCCGCTGCAGGTATTGCGGTACATTGTTTTCATATATTTTGATGATCGTTACATCCACTGCATTCAGGTTCACGGCTTCAAACGGCATCACCAGCTTATTGCTTTCCGGCAGAATAACGCCTTTACCAGGTATCTGTACAGAGGGCAGGGTATTTTCAAAATTGACATTGGCACTGAATGTTTTCCCCAAACGTTTATCGGTGATATTCTGAATGCCTTCGTTGATGATGACGTTATAGTTGCCTTCGAGTCTTACCGGTGCATATACCTTTACTTCACTGCCGTCTATGGTATAGCGGAGATCACTCTGGCCGCTGATACCGATAAGTCCTTCCAGTGTCTGTGCGGCGCTGATCGGATCAGAGAATTGTACGAGCAGGTGTTGCTCCGGTTCTGCGAGTGTTTTTACATCCAGTACTTTGAAATCGCCGATAGCAGGTACTTCTACGGTTTTTTTACCGGAGTTGTCCACTTTAAGGGACTGACCGTTCCAGGTGATTTCCAGGTTGCGGGCAATGTTGCCGCGCATAATATTGGAGACGGTAAAACGCGACGTTTTCTGGGCCGCATTGTGTTGCCAGGATACCGGTAATGATTTGCCGTTATATTGTGCGTGCAGTACTTTTTCGATGGCCTGTGGATCTTCTACATCGGCGGTAGCAATGGAGCCGGTGTAGGTCATCTGCTCCAACGTGTTGTTGCTGCTGGCTTTCAGCCCCATATGATCCAGGGCAAAGGAAGGCTTGATGACTTTGAATTCGAAGTCGAAAGATTTGAGATCTTTAGGTACTTCCATCACCTTACCCAGTTTAAAGGTAGCCTGATAGGTTTTTCCCGGCTGCAGGTTTTCATCGGGTCTGAATTCGATGGTGGTAGCATCTATCCAGTAGGATTTACCTTTTACCGATGGTGAAAACGAGAAGACTTCTTTGTCCAGCGCTTCATTCTGTGTATGGGTGACATTGACCTGTCCGGACAGGTGTACCCGGATGGCACTTTGTTTGGAAATGATGCCCGCAGTATAAGCCTCAATGTATTTGGCGAATTCGGGGTTCATTTCTTTTTTTGTTGTACGGCAACCAATGAGTACAGACAAGGCTGTCAGACATACAAATAAAGCTGCTACAGCAAATAGCCGTTTGGTAGGATGCATCTGGAACGCGAATTAGGGTGATTAACTGTTTAGGTACTTGATGCGAATGTCGGGAAATTTATTGACACTGGGGATAGCAGGAGGATCGGGCAGGAAAGGATCGCTGTTTTGCGGTAGCAGTAATCCATGGGATGCCGGCTACCGCAAAGCAGGGATGATTAGCACATCTCACCTTTTTGCAGGCGGATGTATTGGTTGACACATGCAGGTAATTCTTCTTCATAGTGGGTAACATAAATAAGTGTTACCGGCATATGGGCACATAGTTGTTCGATGGTTTGTTTGAAATGTAATTTTTGCTGACTGTCCAGTCCCTGACAAGGTTCATCGAATATCAGCAACGGTGGATTTTTCACCAGCGCGCGTGCCAGTAATGTCAGGCGTTGTGTGCTTTCCGGCACCTGTTTGAAGGGTACATTCCGGTAAGCGCCGATGTCCAGTATATCCATCCACTCCATGGCAATGTGTTCCTGTTCCGGTGTTACCGGGCGGGTTTTGCCGATGATATCTGTAAAGCCGGAACATACTACCTGGAGGCAGTGATCGCGGGAGGTAAAATACTGGTGCAGTTCCGGCGATACGAAGCCTATTTTTTTCTTGATGTCCCAGATGCTTTCGCCGCTGCCACGTTTACGGTCGAACAACCATATTTTGTTGGCATAGGCCTGTGGGTTATCGCCGTTGATCAAGCTGAGTAAGGTAGATTTTCCGGCGCCGTTAGGTCCCAGCAAAGCCCACTTGTCGTTGGGTTTTACGGTCCAGTTGATGTGCTGCAGGATGGTGTTCTCGCCGTATTTTACCTGTACGGCTTCCATTTGTACAATGTTGTTGAAAACCGGTGCGGTATTGCTTTGTACGAGGGCGGCTATTTTTTCTGCGGCCATTTCCGGTATGACGGTTTCCGTTGTTTCCGGCAGGGGCAGTTCCAGGTATGCTTCGCGTGTATGCTTTCCCGTTATCGTTCCCTGATCCAGGGTGAGTACATGGGTGATATGTGAAGGAATTTCCCGGGGAGAGGTGGTCAGTAATACCGTTGTGCCGCCGGCAATGATGTCATTGATCATGGCCGTAAAATCTTTCCGGGCCTGTACATCGAGTCCTATGTAGGGATTGTCGAGCAGCAGTAATACCGGTTGTTGCAGCAGTGCGCGGGCAATCATGACCCGGCGTGTTTCGCCATTGGATAGTTTGATGAGGTGTTTGTTCATCAGGGGGGCAATCCGCAGGGCCTGCAGGTTGGCGGGTATTTCCGTGATGTTCAGGTATTCCTGCACGGTGGGTGCATTTTCTGCATCCATACTGTTGAACCGTTGCTGATAGTAGAAGTCGGTAGTGGTATTGGAATGGTTACGGAAAGTGTGGTGATGGCCTACCAGGGCAATGAGGTTACGGTAAGTGAAATAAGGGTCCGTGACCGTATGTTGCTGTCGCCATTCGTCGTAAAAATGATACTGAATACTACCGTTGATGATGTTGAACTTTCCGAGTAATGTGTTCAGCAGGGCGGTTTTGCCTGATCCGCTGGCGCCGGTAATAGCCCATTGTTCCCCTTTGTTGATCTGCCATTGGAGGGTCTGGAACAATGTTTTGTCGAGATACCTGACGGTAATGTGTTCCAATGAGAGGAACGGATGATGCTTTGCTTCCATGATTGTGAGATTGCGCTGAATATTCGTCTATCGCCTATAAAATTAGCAGGATTATTGAAAGCTTCTGCTAAATTTATGTCAAAGTAAACGCGTATGAACTGGAGCATTAAACCTTTTGAAGCATTAACGACAACAGAACTGTACGATGTACTGCATTTGCGTAATGAAGTATTCGTAGTGGAGCAACAGTGTCCTTACCAGGATTTGGACTATGCCGATCAGAAAGCCATACATGTGATGGGGCGGGATGATAAGGGGCAGTTGCTGGCTTATACCCGCATTTTTGCGCCAGGTATTAAATATCCGGAAACTTCTATCGGGCGGGTAGTTACCTCTCCCCTGGCAAGGGGCAAAGGTGCCGGCCGGGAACTGATGGAGAAATCCCTGGAGGCCTTAGCGTCATATTTTGGCGATGTAGCCGTGAGAATAAGTGCGCAGGAATATTTGCTGGCCTTTTATACTTCTTTGGGTTTTGAGCAAACCAGTGACACGTATATGGAAGATAACATCCCACATGTGGAGATGGTAAGGAAAGGAAAAGCCTAAGCTGATTACGATAAAAAAAATCAGGCAGCTGATATCCGGAAATATCAGCTGCCTGTATATCTTACCAAAGAGGTATCTATTATCTTTTAGGAATCTTTTTCTTTTTGTTTTCGGCCAGTTTCACATATTCCCGGATGTTGTATAATGGCAATACATAGGATACTGTGTATTGTACATCAAACACCGACTTTTTGGAGCCACTGCCAAAGCCGGGAATGACCAGTGGTGTAAAATCTTCTGTTTTCACGTTGTTGATCAATATCCTTTCCCGCAGATTCCAGCCCATGAAGAAGTGTTTGAATATTTCTGCTTTCAGACCTACTACCAGCTCTATCCAATGTGCATTTACGCTGCTTTTGGGAATAGACCCGGTGAGGTTTTTACCCCAGTAGGAGCTTTCTATGGTATAGGTAGGTACTTCGTAGGAAAGATGGGAGAATCCGTAGCGTGCCCCTACATAGAACATGTTTTTTTCTGAGGGATATTGTCTTTTCAGAAAATTGTAGTCAATACCCAGTGTAATGAATGCGCCGCTGCCTTTATAGGTATAACGGTCATCACTATAGGGTGTATTGGCATAACCTCCCTCAAAGGCTGCATACAGGTTGCTTTTCAGCCGGGCGTCTGCTATAATGGTGAACTCTTTTCTATAGGGATAATAGATGGAGGTGGCAATACGGCTGAGATCCAGTCCTATCCGGATACCGCCGGGCAGTACATAGCTGCTGTCTTTTCGCGGTTGCGCAATAACAGTATCGGTCGCCGGTTTACGGAGACTGTCTGTTTTGAGCGGCGGTGTGGCTGGCTTTTGCTGAGCCTGGGCCCGGATGCCGCACAGGATGCTGCTAATAAGAAAAATACAAAGTAAGGTGCGTATCATCGCTGCTGGTTACTGACTTATTATTAATCTGAACAGAAAGAATGGTATTTCGTGTAGTGATTACCGTATCAATGTTGAAATAGGTACCGAATCCGCAACCGGGTGAAATAAAATGGGATTTGCGGACATACCGGAAGGTAAGGGTATCCGGTATCAGGGCAGAATCTACCCGGAGGTGGAACCTGCTGCTGTCGGCCGTGGGAGACAACGGAAAGGTGATCACCCCGAGCCGTGCCCGGTTGATGAGCGTATCCCGGTCCAGGGCCTTCAACGTTACCTTCGGCATAATCGTGTCTCTGATAATGCCGGCGCTGTCGCGTTTGAAGGCTACCCGTATGTCTGTGCGCAAGGTCTGGTCACAGACCTTTGTTTCATTTTCGCAGGCAATGACGCCACCGAACAATGCGCAAAGCAGTAATATTTGATAAATACGTTTCATTCCTGATTTACTGTTGGCAATATATTAAATTCCCAGTTCCTTTTTGAGGAATCGGGCGGTATGACTGTCTTTGCAGGTGCTCACCTGTTCAGGGGTACCGGTACATAAGATGGTACCACCACCGCCACCGCCTTCCGGTCCGAGGTCTGCAATGAAATCGGCCATTTTGATGACATCCAGGTTATGTTCTATCACCAGTACGGTATTACCGCGGTCTACCAGTTTATTGAGCACATTCATGAGCAGTAATATATCCTGAAAATGCAGCCCGGTGGTAGGTTCATCCAGTATATAGATGGTTTTGCCCGTATCTTTTTTGGATAATTCCGTTGCCAGTTTTACCCGTTGCGCTTCCCCACCGGATAAAGTAACGGCAGACTGACCCAAAGTAATATATCCGAGGCCAACATCCTGCAGGGTTTTTATCTTGCGGTAGATCCAGGGCACCGGCTGGAAGAATTCCACGGCTTCATCTACTGTCATATCCAATACATCGGAAATGGATTTTCCTTTATAGCGGATTTCCAGTGTTTCGCGGTTGTACCGGCGGCCATTGCATTTTTCGCAGTGTACATATACATCCGGGAGGAAGTTCATTTCAATGACGCGCATGCCGCCGCCTTCACAAACATCACAGCGGCCGGTTTTCACGTTAAAGGAGAAACGGCCTGCATTGTAGCCCCTGATTTTGGCTTCCGGTACCTGTGCAAAGAGCGTACGGATATCCGTAAAAAAGCCGCAGTAGGTAGCCGGATTACTCCGGGGCGTACGCCCGATCGGCGACTGATCTATTTCAATTACCTTATCAATATGTTCCAGGCCTTTGATGCTTTTGTAGGGCATCGGTACCAGTTTGGAATCATAAGCATGTTTGGAGAGAATCGGATACAGGGTTTCGTTGATCAGGGTAGATTTACCACTGCCGGAAACGCCTGTGATACAAATAAAGGTACCCAGCGGCAGTTTCAGGTTCACATTTTTCAGGTTGTTGCCGGTAGCGCCTTTCAGCTCCAGGAAGTTACCATTGCCTTTGCGGCGTTGCTCGGGGATGTCCATCGCGCGGGTACCATTGAGGTAACCGGCGGTAGGCGTATCCAGTTTGAGGATCTGTTTGGGTGTACCCTGTGCAATGATTTGTCCGCCGTGTTTACCTGCACCGGGGCCTACATCTACCAGATGATCGGCATGCAGCATGATATCTTTATCATGTTCCACTACAATAACGGTATTGCCCATTTCCCGCAGGTTGCGCAGGGCATCGATCAGCTGCATGTTGTCGCGCTGGTGTAAGCCGATGCTGGGTTCATCCAGGATATAGGTGATGCCCATCAGCTGGGAACCGATCTGGGTAGCCAGCCGGATACGTTGTGATTCGCCCCCACTCAGTGAGCGGGTAGGGCGGTTGAGGGTCAGGTAGCTGAGTCCTACGTTCAGGAGGAATCCCAGGCGTTCCCGTATTTCTTTTAAGATATCTTTGGCGATGGTTTTTTGTTTGTTTTCCAGGCGGTCTTCAATATTGCTGAACCACACGGCCAGTTTATCCAGGTCCATGTTGCCGAGTTCGGAAATATTTTTTTCATCTACCTTAAAAAACAAACTTTCCTTCTTCAGCCGGGCGCCGTTACATTCCGGGCAGGTGCTGAGTTGCATGAATCCTTCTGCCCAGGTACGTACGTGATCGGAAGAGGTATCATTGAAATAGCGACGTACCATGTTTACCACGCCTTCGTATTCGGTGGCATACTGGCCATTGCTGTTTTCTTCAAATGACATATCCATTTCCAGTTTCCCGTTTTCGTCGCCGAACAGTAATACGTTCATGGCTTTTTCCGGGATATTGGCAATGGGAGCTGTTAAAGAGAATTTATATTTTTTTGCGAGTTGCTGTACCTGTTTAAAGGTAAAGGTATCTCTGGCTTCTCCCAGTGGTTTTAATCCGCCATCATTAATAGAGATGTTGTAATCAGGGATTACTTCTTCCATATTGATCTGGTAGATAGTGCCGAGCCCTTTACAACGGGGGCAGGCGCCATAGGGGGAGTTAAAGGAAAAGGTGTTGGGACTGGGCTCTTCGTAGGAAAGGCCGGTTTCCTCACACATCAGTTGTTTGCTGTACTGACTTACTTTGCCGGAGTCATGGTCCATTACAAAGAGGAGTCCTTTGCCCATGGTGAGGGCTTTCTGTACGCTTTGGCTGATACGGGTACGGGCATCTTCCTGTACCTGTATGCGGTCTATCACCAGTTCGATGTCGTGGATTTTGTAGCGATCTACCTGCATTCTTTCTTTGAGGTCGAGCACTTCACCATCCACCCGCACTTTCAGGTAGCCTTGTTTGCGTACCTGTTCAAACAGTTCCCGGTAGTGACCTTTACGGCCGCGTACGAGGGGAGCGAGTATAACGAGTTTCTTTTTCTGGTAGTTTTTAAAGAGATGTGTGAGTATCTCTTCTTCCGAAAAGCGCGTCATGCGCTTATTGGTATTGTAGGAATAAGCCACGCCGGCTCTGGCAAACAGGAGGCGGAGGAAATCATATATTTCCGTGATGGTGCCTACCGTAGAGCGGGGGTTTTTATTGGTAGTTTTTTGTTCTATGGAAATAACGGGTGAAAGACCGGTGATTTTATCTACATCGGGTCTTTCCATATCCCCGATAAACTGCCGGGCATAGGCGGAAAAGCTTTCCATGTAGCGACGTTGTCCTTCAGCATAAATGGTGTCGAAAGCCAGTGATGATTTACCGCTGCCGCTGATACCGGTGATGACTACCAGCTTATTTTTGGGCAACTGCAGATCCAGGTTTTTCAGGTTATGCTCCCGTGCGCCGAATACGGCTATTTGTTCATCTGCTGTAGCTGGTGCAGCAGCAATTGCGGGTACATTCTCTTTTTTCTTTGCCATAATATTAAACTACTAAGCTACGGGATATTTACGAAAGCATGTAACTTAAAACGGGGGAAGCGAAGATAAAAGCGGGGTTATCCGCTTCTGTCTTCGCTTCCGTGAATATGATGCTGTAAGGGCGTTTGCGCCTACGCTTTATATTTTTTAAATACCACAATAGCATTGTGACCGCCGAAACCAAAAGTATTACTCATGGCAATATTTACGGTACGTTCCTGTGCTTTGCCCAGGGTGAGGTTCAGGTTAGTTGGGATACCTTCGCCGAGGACACTGGTATTGATGGTAGGAGGAATAATATCTTCCTGGGTAGCTTTGATACAGGCTATTGCTTCAATGGCGCCGGCAGCACCGAGGAGGTGTCCGGTCATGGATTTGGTAGCACTGATGTTCAGCTTTTCTGCATGTTCACCGAAAGCAGATACGATGGCTTTCAGTTCGCTCACATCACCTACTGGTGTAGAGGTAGTGTGGGAGTTGATGTAGTCTACATCGGTGGTAGTAATACCGGCATCTTCCAACGCCTGTTCCATACCCAGTCTGGCGCCCATACCTTCCGGATGGGTAGCAGTCAGGTGGTAGGCATCACAGGTCATGGCACCGCCAATCATTTCACCATAGATGGTAGCACCTCTGGCGATAGCGTGTTCATATTCTTCCAGTACGAGTGCACCAGCACCTTCGCCCATTACAAAACCATCCCTTTCGATATCAAACGGACGGGAAGCATGTGTAGCATCTTCGTTGCGGGTAGACAATGCTTTTAATGCATTGAAACCTGCGATACCTGCACGGGTAACAGGCGCTTCGGAACCACCGGTTACGATAGCGGCAGCTTTACCGAGGCGGATGTAGTTAAAGGCGTCTACCAATGCACTGGTAGAAGAAGCACAGGCGGAAACCGTACAGAAGTTAATGCCCATGAAACCGTATTTCATGGCGATCTGGCCTGCAGCGATGTCGCAAATCAGTTTCGGAATAAAGAATGGGTTGAATTTAGGGACGAAATTAGCCTGCGTAAATTCCACTATCTGTTCCTCGAACGTGAGCATACCTCCGTTACCGGAAGCCCAGATTACACCTATTTTAGTTTTATCTATACCTTCTTTGTCGAGACCAGCATCCAGCACTGCTTCCTGCGCAGCGGCCATAGCGTACTGCGTAAAACAATCCATTTTACGGGCTTCTTTCTTTTCCATGTATTTCTCCACATCAAAACCTTTGACTTCACAGGCGAATTTTGTTTTAAACTCTGTGGTGTCAAATTTTGTGATGGGGCCGGCGCCACTCACACCTGACTTCAGGTTGTTCCAAAAAGTATTTACATCATTCCCGATAGGTGTTAATGCTCCCAAGCCGGTAATCACAACCCTTTTCAGTGTAACAGTACGCATATTTTTTACTTTAATAAAAAAAGTTAGAGCGCAAATTTAGTTACTTATTGTTATGAATAAGCATATTCATTAAGATAATATAATATAACTTTCTTTGAGATGGTCTGAAATGCAATATGGACGCGGTTTAGAGCGTCCATATTGCGGTATAAATGGTATTGAAGTGTTATATAAAAAGGTGTAAATAGGTGTCAGGCAGCTGCCACAGTGGGCATCGGGATGGTGACAATGCGACGGGTTCTTTGTTGCAGGAAGCTCATAATTTCGGCATCCGTTTCGAACCGGTCGCCAATATTTACAAAGTGTTTTGCCAGCAGGTCATAACGTTTACCCATTAAATAGAACCATACATGCAGAAAATGGATGCCGTCAAAAACGATGGCATCATTACTAATATATTCATCCAGTGTTTTTTTGAAATAAACAGGATGTTCTGTCCAGTGCATACTGGGTTTTACGTGGTGGCTGATATGATAACCATCATTCCAGCACTTGTGGTTGTATTTGGTATTGATACAGGTAATGCTGTTTTTATAGGAGTTCTCCGGTTCTACCGCACAAACAAAGGCATGTTGTGCCCAGTTGCCCACCATCATAATAACACGGGAGATAATAAAAGGCAATATAAATACCGCGAAGGTAGCCGGGAAGTTAATAAAAGAGAGTCCCACACAGGCGCCCAGGAAAATCAGTTCTCCCCTGACGAGACGCATACATAACCGGTTCCGTTTTTTCCGGAGGAAATAACAGGCGGTGTCATACACCCCCGATGCAATAAAGCTCCCCAGGTAATGCAGGAACCCGGAAAAAGAGTCGCGCTGATACATCATGGTGGAGCTGTCATCTTCCGGCATATTATTTTCCGGATGGTGCATCCCGATATGATGGGAGTAATAACCTTCGGGTGTCTGACCAAACAAAGGGCCTATGGCCCAGGGCAGGTAATGATTCCAGAACTGGTATTTTTTTTCGAAGAATACGCGGTGGCTGGTACAATGTAACATCAAACCGAATGGTCCTTTAAAAACAAGGTTGTTAAAAAAGTGATAGGCAATAGCAGCTGCCCACCACAGCCAGTTGTTCAGACCTGGTATATATAATATTATCGCCAGCGGCCACAGCGTGAAGGTAATCTTCAGCGTAAGATGCAAAAACGGCAGGTCGCGTTCATCCCGGATGAGTGTTAATAGAAAACGGTCAAACGACGACAATTTCTCCGGTTTTTGATAAACCGGGTCTGTAAGCTGGGAAAGATACTTCATGAAATTCAGTTGTGTGTGTTTACGGAACTGCTGCTGTTTGGCATAGTGGACCGCTTATTAGCATTAACGTGCATTACTGCATATTATTATTGTACTACAGGTAACCCCCAGTAAGATAAACCATTTTATTAGTTGTTGGCATGATTTAACGGTTATTTTGTAATTTTCGCAACCATCCGGCTGGAAGGTATTCCGGGGAATTTGTCTTGTCAGGAACAAATCAGCAAAAGATACGCACCAAACCAATCAAAATTAATGAAGAGACTAACACTCAAAGATGTTGCAAGAATGGCCGGTGTGGCTCCTTCCACCGTTTCGTTTGTACTCAATGGCAAAGGCAAACAAATGCGTATACGGGATGAGGTAGCCAGTAAAATCATGGAGGTGGTGGAGAAATCCGGTTATGAACCACACCGCATGGCAGTGAACCTGCGCACCGGACAATCCAAAACATTGGGCCTCATTGTAGAAAGTATTTCCGGCAGCTTTTTCGCCAGCCTGGCAAAAACCATCGAAACGGAAGCAGAACGCAAAGGATACAATGTGGTGTACTGCAGCACAGAAAATAATGCACAGAAAGGTGGAGACCTGATACGGATGCTGGGCCGGCAAATGGTGGATGGATACCTCATTACGCCTGCGCCGGGAATGGAAAAGGAAATCCAGCAACTGGTACAACATCATAAACCGGTGGTATTGATGGATAGTTATTTTCCTTCCATTAAAACACCCTATGTGCTGATCGATAATTTTGACGGGGTACAGCAAGGGATGAAACACCTGATCAGTAAAGGCATTACCAAGATCGCCTTTGTAACGGTAGATGTGAAGCTGATACAACTCGACGAAAGAATGCGCGGATATGTAACTGCCCTGAAAGATCATGATATTCCTCTCCGCAAAAAATTTGTTTTCCGCCTTAATTATCACAAACCCCGCGAAGAATCCCTGAAAGAACTGCAATTATTTATAGAAGAGAATCCTGAAATAGATGCGATTTTCTTTGCGACCAACTACCTCGGTATCCTGGGGCTGGAAGCGATTGCCAACCTGGGTATCCGGATGCCGGCAGACCTTTCTGTGATCTGTTTTGATGACCATGATATTTTCCGGTTATACCCACCAGGTATCTCTGTGATAGAACAACCGATAGAAGGCATTGCCCGTACTGCCATCGACCTGCTGATGCACCAGCTGGACAAAAATCAGCCGCCTGCCCGGCAATGCGCTGTGGAACTGCCCGGAAGGTTCATCGTAAGAGGATCTGCCTGATCCCGGCCGGTACCTCCCTCCCGAATTTTAAAAAAACAGGTCAATACTTGCAAATGATGAGAAAATAGTTATACTTTTAGAATCAGCTATGGAAATAGTAAAAAAGGATTCGTAGAATCTTTTTTTTCGATACCAATGCTAAATCGATTTTGTTAAGTTCTGAAAATTCCACGTTTTGGTAGCCCGGGGCAATACTGTCCCGGGATTTTTAACTGGAATGAGACAGGTTTATTATTTGTTTAATTATACATCATGAAGAAAATTGGATTGCTGGCAGCAGCCTTATTTTATTTACATGGCGCACAAAGCCAGACAGTTAATAAAGTAACTGATCCGGTAGAATGGGTAAATACCCTGATGGGCACCGACTCGAAAGTGAGCCTGTCTAACGGAAACACCTATCCTGCTATTGCACTGCCCTGGGGAATGAATGCGTGGATGCCGCAAACCAATGTAATGGGCGATGGCTGGGCCTATCAATATACGGCAGATAAAATCAGGGGCTTCAAACAAACCCACCAGCCTTCTCCGTGGATAAATGATTACGGACAGTTTGCCATCATGCCGGTAACCAGCGTAACAAAATTTGACCAACACCAGCGCGCCAGCTGGTTTTCTCATAAATCAGAAGTAGCTAAACCCTACTACTACAGCGTATACCTGGCAGATGCCAACGTAACTACGGAAATCACCCCTACTGAAAGAGCGGCGCAGTTGCGCTTTACCTACCCGGCTACGGATAGCGCCTTCCTCGTCGTAGATGCTTTTGATAACGGCTCCTATATTAAAATACTGCCGGAACAAAAGAAGATCATCGGCTATACTACCAAAAACAGTGGCGGCGTACCGGCGAATTTCAAAAACTACTTTGTCATCACTTTTGATAAACCATTCACGGTTGCCCATACCTGGCACGACTCCGTACTGGCCAAAGGGCAGCTGGAACAACAGGCGGGTCATGCCGGCGCTATCGTAGGTTTTAAAACGGCCAAAGGTGAAAAAATAAATGTAACCACCGCGTCTTCCTTTATCAGCTTTGAGCAGGCGGAACTGAACCTGCAGCAGGAAATAGGCAGGGATGCCTTTGACGAGACCTGCAAAAAAGCGAAAGCCGCCTGGAATAAAGAACTGGGCCGCTTATCCGTGGAAGGTGGCAGCGTAGAACAGGTAACTACCTTCTACTCTTCCCTGTACCGCGTGATGCTGTTTCCCCGGAAATTCTATGAGCTGAATGCGAAACAGGAAGTAGTACACTACAGTCCCTACAACGGACAGGTACTGCCCGGCTATATGTTTACCGACAATGGTTTCTGGGATACCTTCCGTGCTGTACATCCTTTCTTTACCCTGATGTACCCTACCCTGAGTGCACATATCATGGAAGGCCTGGCCAATACCTATAAAGAAAGTGGCTGGTTGCCGGAATGGGCCAGTCCTGGTCACCGCGACTGCATGATCGGTTCCAACTCCGCTTCCCTGATTGCAGATGCATACCTGAAAGGAATCCGTGGATATGATATCAATACCCTGTATGAAGCTATTTTGAAAAATACAGAAAACGAAGGTCCATTGGGCTCTGTAGGCCGCTTAGGCGTTAAATACTACAACAGCCTGGGTTATGTACCCTATGATGTAAACGTGAATGAAAATGCCGCCCGTACCCTGGAATATGCTTACGATGATTTCACCGTCTATCAGCTGGCAAAGGCCCTGAACAGACCTAAAGCAGAAATCAGCCGTTTTGAACAACGTGCGCAGAACTACCGTCATCTCTTTGATCCGGAAACAAAACTGATGCGGGGCAAAAACAAAGACGGTAAATTCCAGACGCCTTTTAATCCTTTTAAATGGGGAGATGCCTTTACAGAAGGTAACAGCTGGCATTACACCTGGTCTGTATTCCATGACATACAAGGATTATCCAACCTGATGGGAGGCAAACAAATGTTTACCCGCATGCTGGATTCTGTATTCAACATGCCGCCGGTATTTGATGCCAGTTACTACGGTACTGTGATTCATGAAATACGGGAGATGCAGATCATGAACATGGGACAATATGCACATGGTAATCAGCCTATCCAGCACATGATCTATTTATATAACTATGCCGGCCAGCCCTGGAAAACCCAATACTGGGTACGTCAGGTAATGGATCGTTTGTATAAGGCTACACCTGATGGTTACTGCGGTGACGAAGACAATGGCCAGACCTCTGCCTGGTACGTGTTTTCTGCCATGGGCTTCTATCCGGTATGCCCCGGCACCAATCAGTATGTGATGGGAGCGCCGCTGTTTTCCAAACTGACCATGACACTGGAAGACGGTAAAAAAATGGTGATTGCAGCGCCTGGCAACAGCGACAAGAACCTGTATGTACAACAAACTACTTTAAACGGCAAGGACTATACGAAAAACTGGATCAGCCACCAGGATCTGCAACAGGGCGGTAACCTGATATTCCGCATGGGAGCAACACCTGAGCAGACAAAAGGTACACAGCCTGCGGCTTATCCTTATTCGTATTCTCCGGCAGCAAAATAATTTTTTGATCTTTTAAACGATTTCATTGTTCACTATGATCAATTCATCCCGACTCTTCGGGGTGTATCAATTCATTTGAAAACAAGTGTTGTTGATAACATAAAGGATTTACAGGATGGGTGGGGGCATATTATAACAAATATCTAAAGGCAACCCCCATCAGTTCTGTAAATCCTTTTGCTTTTAATACCCGTTATAAATCCACTATTTATGAAAAAGCTGGTGTTACCCTTACTGCTTTGCCTTTCCCTGTTGCTACAGGCACAGGAAAATCCGCTCTCTTATGTAAAGCCCATTACCGGTACACAAAAGATGGGACATACCTATCCCGGCGCCACCGTACCTTTTGGTATGGTACAACTCAGCCCGGAAACAGATACCATTCCCTATGAAATGAACGGGAAATATAATCCGGATGTATATAAATACTGTGCAGGATACCAGTATGAAGACAAAACCATCGTTGGATTCAGTCATACCCACTTCAGTGGTACCGGGCATTCCGACCTGGGCGATTTTCTGATCATGCCCACTACCGGTAAACTGCAGCTGAACCCGGGTACCGCCACACATCCGGAAACCGGTTACCGTTCTTCGTTTTCTCATAGCACGGAAGTAGCGGAACCCGCCTACTATAAGGTGAAACTGGACGACCACAACATCCTGGCAGAACTGACCGCCAGCAATCGTGTGGGTTTTCACCAATATACCTTTCCCGGCAATGAACCGGCGCACATCATCCTGGATATGATGTCGGGATTATATAACTATGACAACAAAAATGTATGGTCTTTTATACGGGTAGAAAATGATTCGCTGGTGACCGGCTTCCGGCAAACTAACGGTTGGGGCCGTACGAGAATCGTATACTTTGCCATGACTTTCTCCAAACCTTTTACGGCATACGGTCAGCAAAACTATGCGCAGGATGTATACAAAGGTTTCTGGCGGAAGTTCGACCAGACGCGCAACTTCCCGGAAATGGCAGGCAAACAACTCCGCACCTATTTTGATTTTAATACCGCTCCTGGTGAAAAAATACAGATCAAATTTGCGCTGTCTTCTGTTAGTACAGCAGGTGCCCTGCGTAACCTGCGTACAGAAATTCCCGGCTGGGATTTTAATGCGGTAAAAGCAGCCGGCCAGGAACTTTGGTCAAAAGAACTACGTAAAATACAGATTGAATCCCGCAGCAAAGAAGAGAAGGAAAACTTCTATACGGCTATGTACCACGCTTTCATCAATCCTACTACCTATATGGATGTGGATGGCGCCTATCGTGGCCTGGATATGAATAACCATACCGCCAACGGATACACGAACTACAGTACTTTCTCTCTCTGGGATACCTATCGTGCGCTGCATCCGTTGTTTAATGTGATACAACCGCAGCGTAATGCAGATATGATTCAGTCGATGTTGCAGCATTATAACCAAAGTGTACAGCATATGCTGCCCATCTGGTCGCATCATGCCAATGAAAACTGGTGCATGATCGGGTATCACAGTGTATCGGTAATTGCTGATGCTATCATCAAAGGAAACGCTCCTTTTGATGTAAACGCCGCATTGGATGCATGTGTGGCCACAGCTCGTCATCGCGCCTATGACGGCCTGGGATATTATATGGATATGGGGTATATACCGGAAGATAAAATAGGGGCATCGGTTTCCAAAACCCTGGAGTATGCCTATGATGACTGGTGTATTGCACAGATAGCCCAAAAGATTGGCCGCACGGATATCTATACGGAGTTTATTAAACGGGCTGGTTATTACCGCAACGTATTCGATGCCCGCAGTGGTTTTATGCGGCCCCGGTTATCGGATGGCACCTTTAAGGCCAGCTTCGATGCCCTGCAAACACATGACCAGGGATTCATTGAAGGCAATGCCTGGAACTACAGTTTGTATGTACCGCATGACCCGACGGAGATGATAACGATGATGGGCGGCAAAAAACAATTTGCTGCCCACCTGGACTCCTTATTTACCATGGAGTTGCCGGATAAATATTTTGCGGAAACAGAAGACATCACCCGCGATGGTATTATCGGTAACTATGTACATGGAAACGAACCTTCCCACCACGTGGCTTACCTGTATAACTATACCGGCTATCCGTGGAAAACACAGGAGCGGGTGCGTATGATCCTGAAAAAGATGTATCATCCCGGCCCTGATGGATTGGGAGGTAATGATGACTGCGGACAAATGAGTGCATGGTATATATTCAGTACACTGGGCTTTTATCCGGTGTGCCCGGGTTCAGATCAGTATGCATTGGGTAGTCCGGCCATTGATAAAGCTACCTTACAGCTGGAGAATGGAAAGTCTTTGGTGATAAAGGTGAAAAATCAGGGCGACAAAAATGTGTATGTGCAACGGGTATTGCTCAATGGACAACCTTTACGGGAACCATTTATCACGCATGCGGATATGATGCGTGGTGGGGAACTTACCTTCTTTATGGGAGCAAAACCTTTAAAGCAGTAAATCATTCATAAAGGGCGTTTTGTAAAAATATAACGGCTACGCCTATCTTTTTTACAAAACGCCCTCCCTCCTATTATGATTGTTTCAAGTTCAATGACAGGATACCTAATTGTGCCTGCTGGCCAGGAGTGGTCGTCCTGAACCGGATATACAGGGCATGTTGGCCGCCAGCAGCTGGCGGCGTAAAGTGAATGGCTGCTTTATTAGGTACTTTGGGTGCAGCTCCCGGCCCGATCGTTATTTCTCCCAGGCGGGTTCCCTTTTCTCCATCCATCCATATTTCCATTACATATCCGTATTGCTGCGGCGCCTGTACCATATAGGTCAGCTCTATTCCATTCACACCGGTAAGATCCAGGTTATTAAAAGTGGCGGAACCTTGTGGCGCTGCGGGAACGAGGAACCGCATAGCGCCTACGGCAAATATGTTTACGCCGTCTGCTTTGCTGTAATCTGCTGCGGTCAGTACGGGGCTGTATAATTCCACCGCTGCGGTACCGGTGATCGGTTTGATGCCAGGGGCACCGCGGTCGGTATAGCTGGCTGTCAGATACAGTACACCATTATCTTTCAGCGGTTGTCCCATACCGGGTTGCAGGCTGCCTTTCATGGGCAGGGAAGCCATTTTGGGCGCTTTGTCATCCAGCGAATAGATGTATTCCACCAGCTGCCGGGCTTCTCCCAAAGAAATGCCAGGATGTGCAGCCATAGCGGTTTCTCCCCATACGCCTCCACCACCGTTGATAATCTTCTTCGCCAGCATGTCTGGTGCAGCCGGATCTTTCCGGTATTTCTGCGCTACCTGTCTGAAGCTGGGACCGATAGATTTTTCATCTGTTTTATGACAGGTTTTACAGTCAGATACTTCCATGATATTTTTGCCGGCAATGGCGCCGGTAATCACCTGATGTCCCTGCGTGGAACCGGCTTTGTCGTGCCCCTGCAGGTAGTCTGCCTTCACCCATACATTGGCGGCATCGATGCCATGGCTGTTGTCTTCTTTGTCGTCTACTGTAATGTTATAGGCCACAGGTTTACCCGGAAAATAAAACTGCCGGTTGCCGGTAATATTAATCTGTACCCGTGGCGTTTCATTGCCCGCATATAAATCAATTGGCTGGCTGCGGGTTTTAGCCTGGTGGGCATCTATCACCTCTACAGCTACCGCATATTCGCCTGCTGTAGTATAGGTGTATTCCACATCAGGGGTATGGGTTTCTTTTTTATTACCATTACCAAAATACCAGAGATAAGTGAGCGCATCTCCTTCCGGATCCATAGAACCATTGGCCGTAAGCTTCACGGTAAAGGGCAGTGCGCCCGTCAGCTGACTGGCCTGTATCCGTGCTACCGGCGCCAGGTTGCCGCCGTTGTAATCAATGCGGGCCAACCCTGCATCCGCATTTTTGCTGAACCATCCGTTGCCGTATTCGAGCACGTATAAACGCCCATCAGGCCCCATCTCCATATCAATGGGTGCATTCAGTTTGGTGTGGGGGAGGAAGCGTTCTATTTTAGCGAAGTTGGCGTCTTTGTCCAGTGTAACGGCCATCATCCAGCCACGTATCCAGTCATAGATAAAGAGTTTCCCGTTGTAGTAGTCGGGCAGGCGGGTAGCCTCCGGATACAAATCGCTGTAATAAACCGGCCCCGCTTCTGCATTGCGGCCACCGCTGCCGGTGATCGGAAATTCCGCAGAAGGACCGTAAGGATACCAGATCATGGCTGGTACAGCTGGCGGCAGTAGTTGCAGGCCGGTATTGTTGCGGGAATTATTCACAGGTTTCAGCGGATCATAGGCAGGGCCGCTTTCACCGGTTTCATAATTATAGGCATGATAGGGTTGATTGTTGGCAATAAACAACGGATACCCATAGTTGCCGGGTTTCTTCGCCTGATTGATTTCATCATACCCACGCGGACCGCGGGAGGGATCATCTTCATTGGCATCCGGCCCCACTTCTCCCCAATACACAAATCCGTTTTTGGGATCAATGGAAATACGATAGGGGTTGCGGGTACCCATGGCGAATATTTCGGGCCGGGTATCTTTGGTGCCTTTAGGAAACAGGTTGCCATCGGGCACGGTGTAGCTGCCATCTTCGGCTACTTTGATACGCAGGATTTTTCCCCGGAGGTCGTTGGTGTTGGCAGAAGAGCGACGGCCATCATATTGCTGGTGGCCGGGGCGGTCGTCGGTAGGACCGAAACCTTTACTGCCAAACTTTTGTCCGGGTTCATCAAACGGGGTGGTATTGTCGCCGGTGGAAACATACAACAGTTTATCCGGGCCAAATGCAATAGAACCGCCGGTATGACAACAGATGTAACGCTGCGAGTAGAATTCCAGGATCACTTTTTCGGAAGACATATCCAGCTGGTTGTTTTCGAACTTAAAGCGGGATAGCCGGTTCACGGAGGTATCTACCGGTGAATACATGGTATAGATATAGTGATTTTTGGCGAAGTCGGGATCCGCCGCCAGTCCTATAAATCCTTCTTCTGCATTGACATCCGGAATATCTGTTTTGTAATACACTTTCAGGAAACCTGCCTGAGATAGTTTTTTTGTTGCCTGATTATACAACATCAATTCTCCCCGGCGCTGGGCTACCAGGATATCGAGATTGGGCAGTATCGTCATTTCGGTAGGTTCAAAGAATTCTCCGGCTACCAGCATGGTTTTGGTGAAGCGGTCTTCTGCCGGCACTTTGGTAGCACCCATGGCATACTGGATACCGCCCAGGAGGTGTTGCAGAAATACATCATCTGTATAGCATTCTTTGGTGTGTCCCAGTGCGGTATAGAAGGCACGGCCGCCATCATAGTCGTGGTACCAGCTGACAGGGTGATTGTTGTTCATCGTGCCCCCTTCATAAGAGTGTTCATCCACTTTCAACAATACATGTACGGAGGTGTCCAGTTGTTTGAAATTATACCATTCGTCTGTATGCTTCCAGGTACGCGGAAGGCGAGCCGTTGCCGGAAAAGCAGTATCCGTTACCGTTAGTACGGCTTCGTGTACACCATCCGGATGGCTTTGGAAATAAGCGCCGGCCAGGTGGTTGTACCAGCCCCACTCATACTCCGTATCTGTGGCAGCATGCACCCCCACATATCCGCCGCCGGACTGGATATACCGCTCAAATGCGGCTTCCTGTTCTTTATTAAGTACATCGCCGGTGGTGTTCAGGAAAATAACGGCATCGTATCGCTGCAGGTTGTTGGACGTAAAGCTGGCGGCATTTTCGGTGGTGTCTACGTCAAATCCGTTTTTCCGGCCCAGTTGCTGTAAGGCGCTGATACCCGCGGGTATGGCGTTGTGGCGGTAAGCCATCGTTTTGGTAAACACCAGTACGCGCGATGTGGCGGGTGGTGTTTTTTTGCAGGCGAAGCTGCAGGCCATGATGAGTGGCAGGATGATTTTAACAAGCTGTTTCATGGTAAGGATGTCTTTTTGGGGTGCCAGTTACCAATTGCATACTGAATACCACCGAGTAAATGTTGCAGATAAAGCGGATCCTGGTAGGACGCAATGGTGTGGCCCATTGCTGTGTAAAAGGCGCGCCCGCCTTCAAACGCATGGTACCAGCACATCGGGTGATAGTCACCGTTTTGGCCACCCTCATAACTGCTTTCATCAATTTTTATCAATACAGTGACATCCGGATTCAGGTCTTTGAAATTGTACCATTCATCTTTACGTACCCAGTTGGCCGGCAGATGCCGGGTGGCAGGATGGGCCGTATCTGTCACCAACAGTGTAGCGGTTTGTTGCCGGGGATGACTGAGAAACCAGGCGCCTACGAGCCGGTTGTACCAGGGCCAGTCATATTCGGTATCGGTGGCAGCATGTATCCCCACAAAGCCGCCACCTTGCCGGATGTATGCCTGGAAAGCAGTTTGTTGCGCATCGTTGAGTACATCGCCGGTGGTGCAGCTGAAAATAACGGCAGCGTATTGCTGCAGGTTGGCCGTGGTGAAAACGCTGGCATCTTCGGTGGTATCCACGGCAAAACCATGGGTCGCGCCCAGCTGCATGATGGCCTGCTTTGCGGTGGGAATACAATCGTGCCGGAATCCGGTGGTCTTGGAAAACACCAGTATTTTTTTGGTGGGTGGCACAGGCGCTGCCTGTGCGTACAGGACGCCGGACAGCAATAAGGCAAGGATTATTTTAATCATGGAAAAACGTTTGCAGGAGTGCGCAAAAAAATACGCATTACCGGGTAGTTATACGGAAATAGCAACCGCTCACACCTACCTGGCAATGCGTAATCAATAAAAGGGCAATGCGCTTTTAAAGTTGTCTGATTTTGATATTCCGGTACCATACCTGGTCGCCGTGGTCCTGGAGGGCAATGTGGCCTTTGGCATATTTGCCGAATCCTGTCCAGGTTTTGAATTTACTATCGTTTACCAGGGCGTCCCATTCCGGTGTGCCCATGGTGGTTTCTACGGTGGTAACACCGTTGAGGCGGAGGGTCAGGTGTCCGTCTTTTTTAGTGATGGTAGCGGTGTTCCACTCTCCTACCGGTTTAACGGCTTTCTGTGCGGATTTTTTCAGATCGTACAGGTCACCGGCGTTGTGTTTGATGATTTTGCCATCCCGGTGTTTGTCGTCGTCCAATACCTGCATTTCAGGACCTGTCAGGTAGGTTTCCTTGAATTCGGGTGACTCGTTTACGCTGAATATGATACCGCTGTTGCCGCCCGGAGAAATTTTCCAGTCGATGCTCAGTTCATAGTTTTCATATTCACCGTCTGTAACGAGGTCGCCACCAGGTGCGCCGTCTTTTTTGGCGGCCTGGTTCAGTTCCAGGGTACCATCCGTTGCGTGCCATGCAGGGCTGGCAGTAGTCTGATGGTAGGTATGCCAGCCTTTGGTGGTTTTACCATCGAATAACAGTTGCCATCCTGCTTTTCTTTCTTTGGCCGACAGCTTATTGGCCTGTTGTGCTTTTAACGTGGAAGTGCTGATGACTGCACTCAGCAGGAGTGCACCCATGGTTAATCTTTTCATGATTATTGATTATGTGATAACAGAATCATTATTATTTGCCGGATAACGACAAAATATAACTTACCATTTCTTTCGCATCATCTTTTGAAATATTGGGATGTGGTAACATGGCTACATCGCCCCAGTTACCGGCACCGCCTTTGATTACTTTGTCAGACAGTTTGTCTACGTTTTCCGGTGTGTTGGGATATTTACCGGCAATATCTTTTAAAGAAGGTCCGATTACTTTCATTTCTTCTTTGTGGCAGGTTTTGCAATCGCTTTGCGCCATCAGTGTTTCTCCCTTGCTGGCAGGCTTTCCTGCATTCGGAGATACCATGGAATTATCTGTTGCGTTTTCATGACTGTTATCGCCGGCCTGTTGATCCTGTTTTTTTTCTCCGCCGCATGCTGCAAATAATGCGGTGCATAATACCAAAGACGCCAGATATCTCTTTCTCATAATTTGATGATTTATTTATAAAATAATTAGATGATCGTACTTGTTTCCGTGAAATTAGCAGTAGTCAAAAATAAGTCTTCCTGTTTGTTTTAAATACCTAATATTCTTTTGTTGAAAGATTCATCGGTAGCAGCGCCGGCAAAATCATCAAATGCTTTTTCCGTTACCCGGATGATGTGGTCTTTGATGAAAGGGGCACCTTCTCTGGCGCCATCTTCCGGATGTTTCATACAGCATTCCCACTCCATAACGGCCCATCCGGAAAAATCGTATTGGGTCAGTTTACTGAATATGGATTTAAAGTCTACCTGTCCGTCGCCGAGGGAGCGGAACCTGCCTGGCCGGTCGATCCACGACTGGAACCCGCCATATACGCCGGAACGTCCGGTAGGATTGAATTCTGCGTCTTTCACATGAAAGGCTTTGATCCTTTCATGATAGATATCGATGTACTGGAGATAGTCGAGACATTGCAGTACCAGGTGGCTGGGGTCATAAAGCAGACAAGCCCTGTTATGGTTGCCGGTGGCTTCCAGGAAACGTTCATAACTGGCGCCGTCGTGGAGATCTTCCCCCGGGTGTATTTCATAACACAGGTCTACGCCGTTGGCATCAAATTCCTGCAGGATGGGTAGCCAGCGTTTGGCCAGTTCTGCAAACCCGGCTTCCACCAGTCCGGCAGGCCGTTGTGGCCATGGGTACATGGCAGGCGCCCATAATAATGCGCCGCTGAAAGTGGCATGCGCGGTTAAGCCCATATGGCGGCTGGCTTTAGCTGCATATTTCAGCTGGTCCGTAGCCCAGGCGGTACGCGCCTGTATATTGCCGTGGTATTGTGCCGGTGCAAAACCGTCGAACATTTCCGTAAACGCCGGATTCACAGCTACCAGCTGTCCCTGCAGGTGGGTGCTCAGTTCTGTGATTTCCAGTCCGGCTTCCTGTACAATGCCTTTGATCTCCTCTGCATAGGTTTTGCTTTCAGCAGCCTTTTGCAGGTCTATCAGGCGGGCGTCCCAGGAAGGGATCTGTACTCCTTTAAAACCAATAGATGCCGCCCATTCACAGATTGTTTTCAGGCTGTTGAAGGGAGCCGCGTCTCCCATAAACTGCGCGAGGAATATACCAGGTCCTTTGATCGTTTTCATATAGTCGTGCTTGTTATAAAGTAAATCAGATCTCGAAAGTGGTCCATTTGGTATCACTTTGTGAAGATCTTACCACGTTATCAATAAATGCCATACCACGTACGCCATCGGTAGCCCCGGGGAAGTCCAGTGACTCCGGTGAGGGCGTCACGCCATCTATTCTGGCAGACAGGGTTTGTGCGAAGTTGCGGTACAGGTTACCGAAGGCTTCCAGGTATCCTTCCGGGTGACCGCCGGGGGTACGGGTGTTATGTGTCATGTAGGACGACTGGAAGCTGTAGCCGGCGCCTGCCCGATAGATTTCGGTAGGTTTATCCAGCCATTTTACCAGCAAGGTGTTTGGTTCCTGTTGGGCCCATTCCAGTCCGCCTTTTTCTCCGTATACCCTTATTTTCAGGGCATTTTCCTCTCCTGCCGCTACCTGTGAGGCGATGAGCACACCGCTGGCGCCATTATCGAAGCGGAGCAGTACGGCGCCGTCGTCGTCGAGGGCGCGGCCGGGTACTACTACGTTGAGGTCTGCGCATAGTTTTTCAATGCGGGCGCCGCTGATATATTCGGCCAGGTTGGCGGCGTGGGTACCAATATCGCCCATGCAACCGCTTTTGCCGGATTTGGTCGGATCTGTTCTCCAGGCTGCCTGGGCATTGCCTTCTTTTTCACTGAGTTTGCTGAGCCAACCCTGTGGATATTCCACCCATACTTTGCGGATCTTGCCTAAAGCGCCGGCAGCTACCATCTGGCGGGCCTGTTTCACCATCGGGTACCCGGTGTAGGTATGGGTGAGTAACAGGGTAAGCCCGGTATCGGCCACTTTCTTTTCCAATTGTTTGGCTTCGTCCAGGGAAAATGTAATAGGTTTTTCTATTACCACGTTAAAGCCCCGGTCCAGCGCCATCATAGCGGGTTCGAAGTGAGCGAAGTTGGGTGTTACGATGGTAACGAAATCCAGGCGTTGATCTGCCGGCATGGCGGCTTCTTTTTCCAGCATGGTTTTGAAGTCGGTATACGTACGGGCGGGATCCAGGAACAGCATTTGCCCTGAAGCGATAGCCACGTCGGGGTGTACGCTCAGGGCGCCTGCCACCAGTTCAATCAGTCCGTCCATGTTGGCAGCTATCCGGTGGATAGCGCCTATGAAGGCATCCTTACCGCCTCCGATCATTCCCATTCTTAGTTTCCGTGTCATATTTTCAAGGATCGTTTAGTTAAACAATTGGTACCTGTGTTGTGATGATGTAGGTAAAGGAAAATGCAGCAAGTGTAGTGACCATACTCCGGAAGGTGCCGGGCAGCCTGTTGGAATCGATGCCGTGGCCGCGGATACCGCAACAACCGGATATTACCGGCATAGCCATATTACTGGCTGTCAATAATTGCTGCGGCTGAATCGCCTGTCCCATAAACGTGGAGATTGGTGTAAAAATAAACACTTACATTAAACCTTTAAATTTATAAAAAGTATTTGCATTTTTTCATCTTTTTGACGGCGGCTCTCCTTCATTTTTCTGCTGAAATTTTCTTTTCGCACTGTAATAGGCTATCTTAGCCGAAATGTCAACCTTAATATGGCCGTCTGAGCACAGATTTTTATGATTAACGGTTTGTACAGTGATGAAATTTTAAAAGGCCTGCAGGTCAGGGACCGGGGTGTGTTTGCCATCGTATACGAGCACTTTTACCCTGTTTTGTTTGCTACGGCGCATAAATACGTAAGCGACAAAGTGCAGGCAGAAGAAATAGTGCAGGATGTTTTTCTGCACCTGTGGGAGAAAGAGTGGACATTGGAACATGCCACAGCGTTGAAAAGTTACCTGTATCGCGCTGTTATCAACCGTGCCATCAACCATTTGCAACGTAACCGTTTGTTAAGAAAACATCATTCTGCTATTCAGCACCTGCAGGAAGAAAGTTATTTATGTACCTTTATTGAAGAACAGGAATTACGGGAACGCATCCACCAGGCGGTTTCCCGGTTACCTGAAAAATGTCAGCAAATATTTAAACTAAGTCGGTTCGAAGGGTTAAAGAACAATGAAATAGCTCACCAACTGAATTTATCGGTTAAGACAGTCGAAAATCAAATGACGATTGCGCTGAAGCAATTGAAAGCAGCCTTGCTGGATGATCCGGAACGGCCGGTTTCTGCTATCAGTCGTATGCAATTGTTGTGGTGGCTGTTCGCTATTTAGGCCAGCAAAAACATTAAAACGCTTTATTGATTGCACGTTATCCGAAATGGGATAGCCGTGTAAAAATTTTTTTTCCCCGGCTTTGGGGGGAACCATATTCTTATTTGTCTCAGTAAAACAGGCCCATTCGTAAAATGATGAAACCAACCGACGATTTTCTATTTATTCTCAACTGCCTGCAGCTGCCGGAGGATGCTGTGCGTAAGGCACAGCTCCAACGTTGGCTGGAAGCGGATGTACGGAACAATGAACTGTATGAAAAAGTAAAGCTGTTGTGGGAGCAGGCAGCAGAAACACGTTATTTTGAAGGGGCAGATGCCGCCGCAGCCACCAGGAGGTTTCTGGAAAAGCTGGATGGACCCCTACCTGTTATATATATGCCAACACGTAGTCCGTGGTGGAAAAGAGCCGCTGCAGCTGCTGCTATTCTGATTAGCACTGCAATGGGATGGTACTGGTATAAAACCAGTGTAGCCATTGCCTGGCTGAGTAAAACCACCGGCAATACCATCGATTCCCTGTTGTTGTCAGACGGTTCCCGCATCGTGCTGAACAAACATGCTACTGTCAGGTATCCTGCCACTTTTAAAGGGCATAACAGAACCGTAACGCTCCAGTCGGGGGAAGCTTTTTTCGATATCGCCACAGATCCTGGTCATCCGTTTATATTGACCAGCGGGCCGGCACAGATAAAGGTGCTGGGGACTTCCTTTAATGTAAAAAACAGCCCGCATGCAGTACAGGTATTTGTACTCACGGGGAGTATATCCCTGCAGCAAACAGGGGGTACTACCGCCCTGCGCCTGGCCGCCGGCAAAGGAGGCGTTTTTTATAGCGATAACGGCGATCTCAATGAAGATGCCGGAACGGGATACAATCAACTGTCATGGCGCACACATGAACTGCGCTTTGAAAATGCACCTATCGGAGAAGTGTGTAGCGCCCTCTCTGACTATTATGGTGTAACTATCATACCGGATTATAAGATCAGTCATAAACGTAAGCTCAATGCCAACTTCAGTAACCGTAGCCTGGAAGAAGTAAAAGCCACTTTATCTGCACTTTATGATTATAGTTTTGAACAGCAAGCAGATACGCTATATGTAAAATAACAGACCGCCGGCTTTATTATCAGCCACCAGATGAAATCAACTACCGGCTATTTATCAACAACCAAAAAACCAATCATTTAGCCTAACGTAAAATCGCTTACGCCATGAAAAAAAAATTAGTACCGTACATCAGCCAGCGGTGGCGCAAAATGTCGTGCCCATTACTGATGGTGGGATTGCTGATCGGCAGTCCCCCGCTGAATGCCCAGGACAATCTCACACTGAACAGGAAAGTAACTGTCAAAGTCAGGAATCAGCCTATTTCCAATGTATTATCTGAAATCGAGAAACAAACGAATCTCAGCTTTGTATACGACGGCGCACAAATAGATCCTGCGCAGTTCATCAGTATCTCTGCCAACGATGCAACACTCAAGGAAGTATTGCATAACATCTTTAATGAAACGGTGAAATATACCATCGTAGGCAACCAGGTGATTGTGAAACATACCGGTAGTAACGGCGCGACCTCCTATCAGGTAGCCGGCCGTGCTGCAACGCCGGTACAAGACAAACGCCAGATCATTACCGGTTCGGTGACCCTCCGGGACACTAAAGGCAACGAACAACGGGTGCCCGGCATCACCATCCGGGTTAAAGGAAAAATTATCGGTACCCAGACGAACGGGTTTGGTAGTTTTCGTATAATGGTGGAAGAAGGGGATATCCTTGTGGTGAGCTTCGTAGGCTACAAAACCCGGGAAATACCTTTTAAAGCCAATAGCCCGCTGGAGATTGTGCTGGAGGAAGATGCCACCAAAGTGAAGGAAGTAGTGATTACCGGTATCTATGAAAGAAATAAGGAAAGTACTACCGGATCTATTGCCACCTATACCGCGAAGGAACTGAAACAGATCGGTAACCAGAACGTTATTCAAAGCTTACGTTCCCTCGATCCGTCTTTCACCGTTTTTGAAAATAATAAACTGGGCGCTAATCCCAATATCCTTCCCAGTCTGGAAATACGGGGTAAAACCAGTATCCTGGGCCTGAAAGAGCAGTTTGGTACCGATCCTAACCAACCGCTTTTTATACTGGATGGGTTCCAGACTACCTTACGTACCATTATAGATCTTGATATGAACCGGGTGGAAAGTGTTACCATCCTGAAAGATGCGGCATCCACCGCGATCTATGGCGCGAAAGCAGCCAATGGTGTGATTGTGGTGGAAACCCGTAAACCGAAACCGGGTGAATTGAGAGTATCCTATAGTACGGATAATAGTATTGTGATGCCAGACCTGCGGGACTATAATCTCATGAATGCAACAGAGAAACTGGAGTTTGAACGGATCACAGGCCGTTACCGCCCCAACTCACGCATAGAGAATGATGAGAATGCCCGCCAGCTGATGGACAGTTTGTATAACGTGAAAAAGTTGCAGGTACTGAGAGGGGTGAATACCTATTGGATGAGTGAGCCGCTGCAAGTGGGTTATGCGACCAACCATTCGCTATATATTGAAGGAGGCGATAACCAGATGAGATATAGCGCCGGCGCCAACTACAAAAAAGTGAAAGGCGTAATGAAAGGCTCCGGCCGTGATATGGGAGGGGCTAACCTGAAACTGATGTATCGTAAAAAGAAACTCAGCTTCAATAATAACCTGTCGGTGAATTTCTATACCGCCAATGAATCGTCCTGGGGGTCTTTCGAAAATTTCGCGCGGGCCAATCCTTATTATCCTAAAAGAAATGAAGACGGCACCGTATCCAAATACCTGGATATATTGCCCACACCGGGAGGCGGCTATGATACCACTGCTAATCCTTTATTCAACGCTTTGCAACCGAACATGGACCGGACCAAAAACTTTGGGGTGGTCAATAACTTCAATGTGGAATATGCCGTGAACAACGATCTCCGGATCAGGGCGCGTGTGGGAATCACCAAAGAACAGGAGAAGCACGAGATATTTTTATCTCCCAAAAATACCCGTTTCGATGCCAAAGATCCGATGGAGAAAGGCAGCTACAGCAATGTGGAAACTACCGGATTGAATTACGATGGTGAACTGACGGCTACCTATGGCCGTGTAATTGCCCGCAAACATCAGCTAAACGGGGTGGTTGGCTGGAACTTCCAGCAAAACCAGCGTGCCAGCGAGGGGTATGATGCGAGCGGTTTTCCTGATAAAGTGAATTCGCCGGCATATGCTGCCGGATATGCCCGGGAAAAGCGGCCGTATTCCGCGGAAGCGACTACACGTAGTACCGGCTTTTATATGAATGGCGGTTATATGTATGACCAGCGCTTTGTGGTGGAAGGTAACTACCGCCTGGATGGTTCTTCCGTATTCGGTTCCCGTAACTTTTTCCGGAGCTCCTGGTCAGCAGGTGTTTCCTGGAACCTGCACAACGAGACTTTCATGCAGCCCTATTCTTTTGTGAATATGCTGAAGCTGAGAGCGGCCATCGGTACACCGGGTAACCAGAATTTTTCTGCCTACCAGTCTTACACTACTTATTATTACCATACCAATGCCATCAATAACTTCGGGGTAGGCGCCAGTATCGACAATTTTGGCAACCCTTCCCTGTTATGGCAGCAAACCCTCGACAAAAACCTGGGAGCGGATATTGTGGTGCTGAATAACCGGTTGAAAATAAATGCAGATGTTTATCAGCGAACAACAGATCCGTTGATTGCTGTTATCAGTGTGCCATCTTCCGTAGGTACCACCAGCTATACGACCAACCTGGGCGCCCAACAGGGTACCGGTTACAATTTCCAGGCAACCGTTTTCCCTATATATCGGCCGGAACAGCGTACTACCTGGAGTTTCTCCTTCTCTGCCAAACATGAAAAGGCGCATTTTACCAACATCGGTAATAAACTGGATCAGATGAACAAGGCAGAAAGATCCAAGAGCCTTACCCGTTATTATGATGGTGGTAGTCCCACTGCTATATGGGCGGTACGTTCGGCAGGTATTGACCCCGGCACGGGCAATGAAGTGTTTATTAAGAAAGATGGCTCACTCACGTTCAGCTATGATGCAGATGATGAAGTAGTAGTCGGAGATGAAAGGCCTAAGTTGGATGGTATCATCGGTACCAACTTTTTCTACAAAGGACTCACCGTAGGTGTTTACCTGCGTTACCGGGTAGGTGGCGATATTTTTAATGACGCCCTGTATAATAAGGTGGAGAATATCAATACGACCGATATCCGCTATAACCAGGACCGGCGTGCTTTATACGACCGTTGGCAACAGCCCGGCGACAGAGCTTTGTACAGACGTATCAGCATGACCACTATCACCAATCAGATAGAAGCCAACATGGCGAAAAGGTCGACGCGCTTTGTGGAGCAGGAAAATACCCTGGCCGGAGAATCTATCAACGTGGGATATGAAGTTCCACATGCGATAGTGAAACGCTGGCACCTGTCCTATCTGCGACTGAACGCCTATATGAATGATATTTTCCGGATATCGACGATCAAACGGGAAAGAGGTATTGACTATCCTTTTGCCAATATGATGTCCTTTTCTATCAGCTTAGGTTTCTAAACTGCCAAACACTACACTACATGAGAAAGATAATATTTACCCTTTTGCTGTTGTTGCCGGTGCTGTTGTTTACCGCCTGCAAAAAATGGCTGGATGTGCGGCCACGCGATAAAGTGGCGGAAGCAGATTTATTTAATTCAGAAGACGGATTTTTCAATGCCCTGAATGGCGTATACCTGGATCTTACCAGCAATGATTTATATGGCGGACAAATGAATATGCAGATGACGGAGGTACTCGCCCAGCGGTATAACATTGCTTCCGGACATGATCTGTATAAACTGGTGACCTACGATTATGCCAGCGAGGAAGTGAAAACTATACTGGATAGGAGCTGGCAGGGATTGTACCGGAACGTGGCCAATATCAACAAGATTTTTTCTGTGATAGATGAACGCCGGGATTTGTTTACCGGTAACCATTTTGGTTGGGTGAAGGGAGAGCTGTTTGCACTGCGTGCCTACCTGCATTTCGATGCCTTTCGTTTATTCGGCCCGGTATACATAAAGGATTCACTGGCGAAGCGGATACCTTATTATACCACTTTTACTTCCCAGTATAATCCGTTGCTGTCGGGCAGTGAGGTGATGCAGAAGGTATTGACAGACCTGGATAGTGCAGCTTTTTACCTGAAGAATGATCCTGTTATTACAGGTGGAAGACTGTTTTTTCCGGATCCTAACGGTAACGCAGATACGTGGCAATACCGCTCTTTGCGGATGAACTATTTTGCTGTGATGGCACTGAAAGCCAGGGCTTATCTGTATGCCAACAACAAGCCGGCTGCGCTGCAATGCGCTACTGCCGTGATGCAGCAAATCGGCGATAAATTTCCGCTGGTAACTTCCGACCGGGTAACCGGGCCTAACCCGGACCGGGTATTTTCTTCGGAGATCCTGTTTGCCTTACATGATATTCGCCTGAATGATAAGTTCCTGCTGTATTTCAGTCCGGAGCAGGCCGACCGTAAAATACTCGCTGCCGCTTCCAACAGATTGGAAAGTGATTTTGAAAAGAAAGAACCTGATCCCAGGTATGGTAATACCTGGCTGCGTCCCAGTGATAATAAAAAGAGCTTCCGTTGCTTTTACAAGTATGCCGACATTCCGGATACCCGGCGGAATTACCGTAACCTGATTCCGATGATCCGTATCAGCGAAATGTATTTCATCGCTGCAGAATGTCAGCCGGATGAAGCCACTGCACTGACTTATATCAATGCTATCCGGAAAGTACGGAACGTATCGGATGTATTACCTGGTATGGGGATCGACGCTGAGTTAAAGAAAGATTACAAACGGGAGTTTTATGGTGAAGGACAGGTGTTTTTTTATTACAAACGCACCTTCACGGGAAGTATTCCTGCCGGTAGCGGTAGTGGTAATGTGACCATGACCACCAAGGAATACACCCTGCCACTGCCCGATAGTGAAATTCAATTCAGGAACTAAAAGCAGACTTCATTATGAAAAAAATATACGGATGGCTATGGCTGTTGGCAGCAGTAGCCTGCAAAAGCACTGATATTACTCCCTATCCGAACAATAATGATATTTATTTCTCTGTAGTTAATACTTCCGGCGTGACCCAGGATACTACACCGGTTACTTTCGCTTTTACGCCGGCAACTACGGATACGATTGTTCCTTTGCTGATAAGGGCTGTTGGTCCGGTAGCAGATTATGACCGGGAGTTTAAACTAAAGATTGTGGATACCGCCGCAGCTGCGGCGAAGCAGGGGGTACATTTTTTCCTGCCGGCAAAAACCATCATGCCTGCCGGCAAAGTTGTTACAACTTTGCCCGTGCTGTTGCACAAGACGGCGGAAATGGCTTCCAGGGCTTATTCTATTACCCTGACGCTGGAGCCGAATGAAAACTTTACTACCAATCTGCCTTTTGCGGTGATCGACAATACCCTTAAAACCAAACGGAGTATTTTAAAACACGTTGTCATTGTAGAAGATCAGCTGAACATGCCCAAGGTATGGGAGGTCAACTACCTGGGTGTTTTCACAAAAAAGAAAATCCTGCTCATGTGCAGCGAAATACCCATGAAACTATCAGATTTTAATCCTCCTAATAAGAATGATTTTCCCCTGGGAAAAATGTACTATGTCTCCAGTTTCATGAAACGTTACCTGGATGACCATGCCCTGGCGAAAGATACGATCCGTGAAGAGAATGGCGATTTAATGAAAATGGGTAAGTATGCGCAATAAGCAGTTTAAAATCCGATCAACATGAAGCACAACCATCTATCTTTTATATTTATACTGCTCTTCACCGCATTATGCTGGAGCAGCTGTTATAAAGACCTGGGTAATTATGATTATGTACCCGTGAATGAATCTGTTTCGTTCGATAGTATTCACAAAGAGTATTTCCTCTTTTTTAAGGATACGTTACAAATCAGGCCTGTGACGAAATTCACACAGGATAATAATGATACGGCGCGTTATGCCTACAGCTGGGAATCGTTGATGCAGACCGGCGGCGTCGGAGATACCTTACGCCGGGTATTGGGAACCAGCCGGAATCTGAATTACGTCGTTAACCTGAAACCGGGTTATTATCATTGTTTTTTTATCATGACAGATAAACAAACGAATGTCCGGTACCAGGAGCGTTTCTACCTGAAAGTGCAATCTGTTACTTCTTCGGGATGGGTGCTGCTCTGCGATGTAGGCGGCGTGGCGCGGATGGATATGGTGAGTTTGCTGGATAACAAGAGCCTGATCATTAATGACCTGCTGGCCTATACGAATTCCGGTGCACCGGTGGTGCGGGGGCCGCGGAAGCTGAACCAGTCGCAGCATGGCGATGGGGTGAATATTTATATGCATACAGATGAAGCCGTCCTGAAATTTAAGACAGCAGACTTTTCCTGGAAGCCTACCTATACCATTGCTTATGATATACTTGGACAGGTACCTGCGGGATTCAAGCCCGAAGCGATTCTTACTTCTTATAGCAGTGTAGATTACCTGATTACAGCAGACCGGTTATTCTATCAGAACCAGATATTTGGAAAATCCGGTTTTGGCCTGCCTGCAAACCGGATAGACGGTGATACGGCTTACTTTAATCCGGCGCCTTTTATTGCGAGTAATACAGGCGGCTCTTTTTCTTCGGTGGTATATGATGCTACCAACCGGCAGTTTCTGCAACACGATGGGTACAGTGCTTTCTGTACGGTACTGCGAAGCGATACCATCTTCAGTTTCCAGACAGGTAAAGATCTGGTGACGATGATGTCTACCAACTTTAACAACCGGGATAACTACGCGGTGTTGAAAGTACCAGGTACCAGCAAATACTCGCTCTACCGGTTTAATATGGGGAATGGGGTGGTGCCTACTTTTTACTGTGATATGAATCATGCCACGGATATTGCCCGTGCTACCGCGTTTGCGGTGAGTAATCAGTTTGGTACTTTGTTTTACGCGGCAGGCAGCCGTTTGTATCAATATGATATTTATGCTGATGTGTCTTACCTGATGCTGGATCTGGGTAGCAAGCCGATTACCTATATCAATTGCCCGATGGTAGGCAAATGGGATGGTCAGCTGATGAAAAGCATTATCGTAGGTAGTTATGATCCGGCATTGCCGGAAGGACGGAATGGCCGGATTGACTTCTATGACATCCCTGGCCGGAATGAACCCTTGACAAAATATCAGTCTTATGAAGGACTGGGAAAAGTAGTGGACCTTTTTTACAGATAAGTTGATGACCGGGCGTAAGCCCGGTCATCCCATATTCGGGCTATAACCCCCATGCGACGGAGCTGCAATCCTTTTAAATTCTTAAAATCAGCCCAAAATCCCCGTTAAATCCCCAAATTTATTACTACTTTTACAGGCCTTAAGCAGCAGCTATCAGCAACTGACAGCTTGACAGTTTGTTCTTACAAGCATAATATTTGAGTAACTTGAATACCCTTTATCCAATTAACTAAGCCGCAGCCTATGTGCCACAGGCTGGTGGAGCAGGTATAAACCAACTGATATCGACTCAGCCTGGATAAGGTTTTAGGTTACAATATATATAAATCGTAATTCGTAATTAAACATTCAACATGTTAGGTTTTTTAACAAAGCTTTTTGGAGGGAATAAATCAGACAGGGATATTAAGTCCATCTCTCCATTTGTGCGGCAGATTAATGAGGAGTACGAAAAACTGCAGTCCTTGCCTATCGATGATCTGCGTAACAAAACGCAGGACTTCCGTCAGCGTATAGCAGCGCACCTCGCTACTATCGATCAGGAAATAGCCGCTAAGCAGGAATCAGCAGATGCTGCAGAAGATGTAACACTGAAAGACACTATATATCAGGAAATAGATATACTGAAAAAAGACCGCGATAAACAGCTGGAAGTAGTATTGCAGCAGATTATGCCGGAAGCTTTTGCAGTAGTGAAAGAAACCGCCCGCCGGTTTACCCAGAACCCGCTGCTGACTGTAGCCGCGACTAACCTGGACCGTCAGCTGGCAGTAAGAAGAGAATACGTAACCATTGAAGGCGATCAGGCAATCTGGAAAAATACCTGGAAAGCTGCCGGCAGTGATGTTACCTGGAACATGATCCACTATGATGTACAGCTCATCGGTGGTATGGTACTGCACCAGGGTAAAATTGCGGAAATGGCAACAGGGGAAGGTAAAACCCTCGTTTCTACCCTGCCTGCCTACCTCAACGCACTGGCTGGTCAGGGCGTACACATCGTAACCGTGAACGACTATCTGGCACGTCGTGACTCGGAGTGGAACGGTCCTCTCTTCGAATTCCTCGACATCACAGTTGATTGTATCGATAAGCACCAACCTAATACCGCAGAACGCCGTAATGCCTACCTGGCAGATATTACCTACGGTACCAATAACGAATTCGGTTTCGACTACCTGAGAGATAACATGGTACACAGCCCGGATGAAATGGTACAGCGTAAACACCATTTTGCGATGGTGGATGAGGTGGATAGCGTATTGGTGGATGATGCCCGTACACCACTCATCATCTCCGGTCCTATTCCCCGCGGTGACGAACAGGAATACCATGCGTTAAAACCGCGCATCGAATACCTGGTGGAAATGCAGAAAAAAGTAACCAACCAATACCTGCAGGAAGCTAAAAAACTGATTGCGGAAGGTAAAGACGACTCCAAAACAGGTGGTATGGCTTTGATGCGCGCCTGGAGAGGTTTACCGAAGAACAGTGCCCTGATCAAATTCCTCAGTGAATCCGGTAACAGGGTGTTACTGCAGAAATCAGAAAACTATTACCTGGCAGATCAGCAACGCGAAATGCCGAAAGTAGACGAAGGACTGTATTTCACCATCGATGAAAAACAGAACAGCGTAGACCTGACAGAAAAAGGTATTGCACTGATTACACAAGGTGGCGAAGATGCACACTTCTTCGTACTGCCGGATGTAGGCAGTGAATTGGCTGAAATTGAAAAACTGTCAGTTTCTCCTGATGAAAAACTGCAGCGTAAAGATATCCTCCTGCAGGACTTCGCACAGAAATCCGATCGTATCCACTCCGTACAGCAATTGCTGAAAGCCTATACGTTGTTTGATAAAGACGTAGAGTATGTGGTAATGGATGGAAAAGTGAAAATCGTAGATGAGCAAACCGGTCGTATCCTCGATGGACGCCGTTACTCCGATGGTTTACACCAGGCGATTGAAGCCAAGGAAAATGTGAAGGTGGAAGCAGCTACCCAAACATTTGCAACCATCACCCTGCAGAACTTCTTCCGTATGTATCACAAGCTGGCCGGTATGACCGGTACTGCCTCTACGGAAGCCGGTGAGTTGTGGGAAATCTACAAACTGGATGTGGTAACCATCCCCACCAACCTGCCTATTTCCCGTCTCGACGCAGAAGATCTGGTTTACAAAACCAAACGTGATAAATACAAAGCTGTTATCGAAGAAATCAAAGAACTGCAGCAGAAAGGCCGCCCGGTACTGGTAGGTACTACCTCCGTGGAAGTGTCTGAACTGTTGAGTAAAATGCTGGCATTCGATAAAGTTCCCCATAACGTACTGAATGCGAAACAACACGCCCGTGAGGCACAGATCGTAGCGGAAGCGGGTCTGGCCGGTGCGGTGACCATTGCTACCAACATGGCAGGTCGTGGTACGGATATTAAACTCGGACCCGGTGTGAAAGAAGCCGGTGGTCTGGCTATCATCGGTACAGAAAGACACGAAAGCCGCCGTGTAGACAGGCAGCTGCGTGGTCGTGCCGGTCGCCAGGGCGATCCCGGAACTTCTCAGTTCTTCGTATCCCTCGAAGATGACCTGATGCGTATGTTCGGCTCCGAGCGTATTGCTGGTCTGATGGACCGGATGGGTTATAAAGAAGGAGAAGTGATTCAGCACAGCATGATCACCCGTTCTATCGAAAGAGCGCAGAAAAAAGTAGAAGAAAATAACTTCGGTATCCGTAAGCGTTTGCTGGAATACGATGACGTGATGAACAAACAGCGTACTGTGATTTACTCCAAACGTAATCACGCCCTGTTTGGCGAACGACTGGCGATCGATGTGGACAATGCCTTCTACGATGTAGCAGAAAGTCTCGTGACTACACATAAAGAAAGTGGCGACTACGATGCTTTCAAAATGGAAGCTATCATGAACTTCTCCATTGATACAGAAATTACCAGAGAGGAACTGGCTCGTACAGATATTCCTACCCTGGCATCCAAACTGTATCATGAGGGTAAAAATAACTACCAGCGTAAAGTACAGGATATTACTAGCAACACGCTGCCGGTTATTGAACGTATTTATGAAGAACAGGGTCACCACATTGAAAATATCTCCATTCCTTTCACCGACGGTAAGAGAGGTATCAATGTACTGGCAAACCTGAAAAAAGTAGTAGATACTCATGGCCATGAAACCATGAATGCCCTGGAACGCAGTATCACCCTGGCTTTGATTGACGATGCCTGGAAAGAACACCTGCGCGCTATGGATGATCTGAAACAATCTGTACAAAGTGCGGTATACGAACAAAAAGATCCGTTGCTGATCTATAAATTCGAGGCCTTTAACCTGTTCAAACAAATGGATGGTGAAACCAGCCGCGATATCGTTTCTTTCCTGTGCAAATGCGGTATTCCGGTAAGCCAGGAAGCAGAAGAAGAACAGATCCGTGAAGGCCATGAAGAAAAAACCGACATGAGCCGCCTGCGCGCTTCCCATGAAGATATTGCGGAACAACAACAACGCAGTAACGGCCAGGAAGCAGTAGCACCTGATTACGATACGGCAGAAGAAGTAAAATCTGAGCCGGTACGCGTAGGTCCTAAAGTAGGTCGTAACGATCTTTGCCCATGTGGTAGCGGCAAGAAATTCAAGCAATGCCACGGTAAAGACCTGTAAACAGGTAACCACCCTGCGCCATGTGTGATGAACAAGCAGCGAATGAGGCGTAACAGGGACCATATATTTTGAGTTAATTCAAGCGGATTACAGAGAAACATTTTTAATGTGCCATCTGTAATCCGTTTTTTTATGCAGCTACCCTACAGGAAGGTGGTATAGCATGGCCCCTTTACTTCCTTATTATTGTCAGGTACCTGCCGCTAAAATGGCTTCCCCCGGCGTAATCCTTACTTCTTAATCCGTAATTCTTTATTTTTGGGGTCAATAACTAAAGAAGCCTCATGAATATAAATCGCTATATAGACCATACGATATTAAAACCTACGACTGTACTGGAAGATATCAAACAACTCTGTATGCAATGTGTGGAATATGATTTTGCTGCGGCATGTGTTCCGCCGCCATATGTGAAATTAGCCAAACAGTTTTTAGGTGCTACCAACACCAAAGTAGCTACCGTGATAGGATTCCCGTTCGGGTACTCCGCCATAGAAGCCAAAGTAGCGGAAACAGTATTGGCTATAGTAGACGGGGCAGATGAGCTGGATGTAGTGATTAATATCTCTGCTATCAAAAATAATGACTGGGAATACCTGGAAAAAGAGATCGCTCACCTGATGTATATTGTCCGGGAAAAGCAAAAAGTGATCAAGATCATTATCGAAAGTGGCATATTATTGGAAGAAGAGATCGTGAAATGCTGCCAGCTGTATAGTAAGTATGGCGTGGATTTCATGAAAACATCTACCGGATATGCAGAAAAAGGCGCTACCGTGGAAGCCGTGAAGCTGATGCGTGCCAACCTGCCGGAGAATATACAGATAAAAGCTTCCGGAGGGATTCGTACCTTTGCTTTTGCAGCAGAGCTGATAGCCGCCGGAGCTACGCGTATCGGAGCCAGTGCCAGTGTGAATATCGTGGAAGAGAGCAGGAAAGCCGGCGCACAATAAAGATTATTCATAGTTAATTATACTGTATTCATGCAAAAATTATTTGTCCTGGTTTGCTGTTTGTTGGGAAGCAGTTGGGCGATGGCACAGGATTATGCATCCACTGCCTCCAATGGAAATGTGAAAGTGATTAAAGATAGCCGTGTGGATGTACTGATTAAAAAACAGATCTATATTAACACACTGGCTATTCGTAACCAATCCGGGTTCCGGGTACAGGTGATTTCCACCAACAAACGTGGCGACGCAAACGAAGCAAAAGCCAAGGTAATGCAGCTCTACAGCGATTACCGTACCTATATGGATTATCAGGCTCCCTATTTCAAAGTGCGCGTAGGCGATTTCAAAAGCCGCGAAGAGGCCAGCGAATTGCGCGACAAATTATCCGGCCTGTTTTCAGGCGGCGTATTTGTAGTGCCCGCCATCATCAACGTGTCACCGGATAAAGAACTATCTAATGAAGAACCGTATTAAAGCGCTGGCCCAAGCCTATGCACCAGCATTTACCGCTATCAGGCGTCATATACACTCGCACCCCGAGTTATCCTTCGAGGAATATGAAACATCCCGGTTTATACAGGAAAAACTAACGGAGTTTGGTGTCCCGTTTAAAGCGGGTATTGCAGGTACCGGTGTGATTGCCCTCATAGAAGGGAAAAATCCGGCATCTAAAATCATCGCCCTCCGCGCCGATATTGATGCCTTACCGATTACAGAAGCCAACGACGTTCCTTATAAATCACTGCGTACCGGTGTGATGCACGCCTGCGGACATGATGTACATACCACCTGTGTACTGGGAGCGGCGAAGATATTACACGAACTGAGAGATGAATTTGAAGGTACCGTGAAAATACTCTTTCAGCCAGGTGAAGAAAAACATCCGGGTGGCGCCAGTATTATGATTGAAGAAGGCGCGCTGGAGAATCCGCGTCCGGATGCTATTCTGGGTATGCACGTACAACCTACCATGGAAGCCGGCAAACTCGGATTCCGGGGAGGTAAATACATGGCCAGTGCAGATGAAATCTATATTACCATCAAAGGGAAAGGCGGGCACGCTGCTACACCTCATCTGACGGTAGACACTATTCTGGTGGCCTCTCAGCTGGTAGTAAGTCTGCAGCAGGTCATCTCCCGAAATAATAATCCGTTCTCCCCTTCTGTATTATCCATCTGTGCTTTCAACGGTGGTTTCACTACCAATGTGATTCCCAGTGAAGTAAAGCTGATGGGTACTTTCCGGGCAATGGACGAAACCTGGCGTTTTAAAGCGCATGAGCTGATCCGCAAACAGGCAGTAGGTATTGCAGAAGCCATGGGTGCGGAAATAGATATTGAAATACTGGTAGGATATCCGACGCTGTATAACAATGAAGACGTAACGGCGAAAGCCCGTGGCCTGGCGGAAGATTACCTGGGACTGGCGAATGTAGAAGATACAGAACTCCGGATGGGAGCAGAGGATTTTGCTTTCTACTCTCAGCAGGTACCGGCTTGCTTTTTCCGGTTAGGTACCGGTAATGTGGCCCGGGGCATTACTTCCGGTGTACACACCCCTACTTTTGATATTGATGAAAGTGCCATTGAAGTTGGTATGGGAACGATGGCTTATCTGGCTACGCAGTTCTGATAACAGCAACGATACGATATTAAAATAGTACGTCCCGGTAGATACCGGGACGTTTTTATTTTGTTCTGCTATTATAATGATGGAAGAGGTAATGGGTTACCTCCTGATAAGATAGGGGGTATCAAACGTAGATGTATATACGTTATTTGATAACGGTAATATGTTGTAATGCTTTACCGGAAATATGCAGCGCTCTTAAACTATCTACCTGAATATCTGCATAACGGTAAGGGATATCTGAAAAAGTAAGCGCACTGGATTTACCCAGCTTTATCCGGATGCTATCCGCCTTACTGTCTTGCTGAATATTGAGACTACTACCCTGGTCGCCGGCAAAAGAGAAGTTATTCACCTTTATGTTGCTGAAAACAGCTGCAGAGAACTGTCCCATATGCACGGCCAGCAGCGGTAACGTAAATCCGTCGATGTTAAGGTCAGCCTGGCGGCAGTCGATCGTTTCCAGTGTCGGACAAGTGAGTTGTATGTCGTGGGAAGGCTGCGCGGTAATATGCAGGGTATCACCATATTGCCGGAAGGTAACGCCCCCCTGGTGTTGCAGGGAATATTCCGGCCGGTAGCTGATATCTATCTGTGTACTGTTTTCATATTCTTCTATGTCGCCGGGCGTTGTTGTCTGAACGCCGGTGAGCAGCAGTACTTTAAAGGGATGAATGGTCTCCTTGTGATGATCCCGGTTTATGACAGTTTGAGTAGTGTTATGCGTGATGCCTTTACTATAATTGACCCGTAGGATAATGGCAGAGAACAACATCAATAACACGAGTGTACCTGTGAATCCGGTCAGTAGTTTATTACTCGTTTTCATGTTATTTAAAATTAGATTTTTTGAATTTTTCGAAATGAGGTTTTAGTTCCTCCAGGTCTATATCCAGCAGGTAAAGACTACGGAAAAAACTGGGCAGTTCCTGGGCAATGAAAGCCTGTTTTTTATATTGCCTTATTTTTTTGATGGCATCACTGCTGATGAAATAGCCGATTCCTCTTTTATTATAAATGATTTCCTGTTGTTGCAACAGCTCACAGGTACGCATGACGGTGTTGGGATTTACCTCCAGGGTTACTGCCAGTTCTCTGACAGATGGAATCCGCTCTTCCGCCGGCCACTTATTGAGCAATACCTGTTCGCAGATGTAATCTGCTATCTGCAGGTATATGGCTTGTGAATCTTTAAATTCCATTTTTCAATGTTTTAAATTTCTTTATCCTTTAACCGGAAATAGGCAATGGTCCATATAGCGGGAGCAATCAGGAATCTGATGGCAAACAGGTAAATGTCTCTTAACCATTGCGGAATCACATACGTAGTGGTAGTCCAGGAGTATGCCGCTTTGGGGTCTAATACATTGATCATTACAAAAGGAACTCCTCTTTTCCAGATGCTTTTTTCGGTACCAAATAAACAGAACAGAAAAACGCAGTTGAGCATAGCCATCCCAAACAGAAATATAAAGATGGACAGCAGGGTTTTAATGAAACTGTATTTATGATAATAAGTGGCGCCCAGTAAGAAGAGGGCCTGCAGGATGAAGTAGCAGTAATACACGTATGTCTTCTCATCCGGGTCACTTAAAAAGGTATAGTTTGTCTGGATATGCTGGTGCTGTACAGAGAACTGGATAGCATCCGCCACCAGGTAGCCGGTATAGAAAGCGAGGTGGTACACCACCAGAAAACCGATGGTACTGGTGAATAACAGGGTGATGAATTTTTCGAACTGCGATGCCGGCAGCAGGAGGTAGTCTACACATTTTTCTTTATTGCCCAGTTCACCGAAAGACCTGCCTGTAAATAACAATCCGCCGCCAAAGAGGCCGATGTAATAAGTCGGCGCGAGGTCTATCAGTTGGAGTGCGTCGTTTTTACCCAGTGTCATCATGAGAATGGGTACCATGATCATGATACCCACCAGCGAACCGGTGGCCAACAGATAGAAACGATACGTTTCCGTAAAATGTTTTTGTAGGTATAGCTGCATCCGGTGCAGGTCAAAGAAGTTATTTTGTTTCATAAGTAGATTTTAGCGGAATATTTCCCGGATAGAAGATTGATTTTTCAGGATGGCGTTGAAGAGCAGTTCCATATCCATTTTACTGTGTTCTTCTCCGGTATTTTTGGTGATGACAGTGTGGCCGCGTAAAGAGGTGTCGGCATACAGGATGTGAGGTGTGTCTTCCAGGTGACTGACTGTTTTGAACGTAAGTTTTTCGGTTACTGTCTGCACTTCTTCCCGGAAAATGATCTGGTGGGCATCAATTACCACGATGCTGTCGATGAGGTTATCGAGATCGCGCACCTGGTGGGTGGAGATCATGATACACTTTTCTTCACTGACTGCAGCAGCAATGACTTTGCGGAACTGGCTCTTGGAAGGGATATCCAGGCCGTTGGTCGGTTCGTCCATAATCAGCAGCCGGGTGTTGGTGGCCAGAGCAAAGCTGATCAGCACTTTTTTCTTCTGACCATACGACATTTCTGTCAGCCGTTGACTGCCGGGGATGTCGAATTCCTGCAGGTAGCTGTTAAAGGCAGTTTCATCGAAGCGGGGATAAAAGGGGGCATATACCTTTACATACTGTTTCACCGTTACTTTAGGCAGGTAAAATTCTTCCGGTACCAGGAATATTTCCTGCAGGAAGGCTGGCTGGCGGAGTGCGGAGGGACGACCCATGACTTCACAGGTGCCGCTGTCGGGAAACAGGAGGCCGGCGATTTGTTTCAGTAAGGTGGATTTACCGGCGCCGTTTTTTCCCAGCAATCCATAGATGTGGCCTGCTTCCAGCTGCAGGTTTAGTCCTGTGAAGAGCGGCTTTTTTTTCTGGTAACTAAAGGTGAGCGATTGTATGTTGACCATATCGTGTGATTTAGTGTACTACTTAACTAGTACACTGTAAATATAGCGCGCTTTTTTAAAGTGTGACAAATATTTCTCTATCATGATAACATAAAAAGCATTACGCCCTGTATATCAGCGGTTGGCGAAGATGATTCGCTTAGGCTGTTATACAGGGCGTAATGCCTTATATATAAGGTAACCTTATTTTCCTAATTCAGGATAGAGGGCAAACTGTTGCATGAAGGTATTTACTTCACCTCTTACTTTCGTAATGAGGCCTTCATTGTCAGCGTCCAGCAGCAGCTGATCGATCCAGTCAACGATCTGGCCCATGTGTCCTTCGTTGAGGCCACGGGAAGTGATAGCAGGTACACCAATACGGATACCGGAAGTCACGAAGGCAGATTTATCGTCGAATGGTACCATGTTTTTATTCACGGTGATATCGGCTTTTACGAGTGTTTGTTCTGCTTTTTTACCGGAGATATTTTTGTTACGCAGGTCAATCAGCATCAGGTGGTTGTCGGTACCGCCGGAGATGATCTGATAGCCTTTGCTGACAAAGCTCTTCGCCATAGACTGGGAGTTTTTCAGCATTTGTTTGGCGTATACATCGTAGTCATCGGAGAGGATTTCGAAGAAGGATACGGCTTTCGCTGCAATCACGTGTTCCAGCGGACCACCCTGGATACCAGGGAATACAGCTGTGTCGATGAGGGAGCTCATAAGACGGATTTCACCTTTTGGTGTTTTCAGGCCGAATGGATTTTCAAAATCCTTACCCAGCATGATCATACCGCCACGAGGTCCACGCAGTGTTTTGTGGGTGGTAGTGGTTACAAAATGGCAATGTTCGAACGGAGAGTTCAGTAAGCCTTTTGCAATCAACCCTGCAGGGTGCGCAATATCAGCCAGTACAAAAGCACCTACCTGATCAGCGATTTCGCGGATACGTTTGTAATCCCAGTCGCGGCTGTAGGCAGAAGCGCCACAAACAATCAGTTTGGGTTTTTCCTGGTGGGCGATCTGCTCCATTTTATCGTATTCTACCAGGCCGGTTTCTCTGTTAACACCGTAGAAGTGAGGCTGATAGAGTTTACCGGAGTAGTTTACCGCAGAACCGTGTGTGAGGTGTCCGCCCATGCTCAGGTCCAGGCCCAGGATTTTATCGCCGGGTTGCAGGATGGCGAGCATTACAGCAGCATTGGCCTGTGCGCCGGAATGTGGTTGCACATTTACATATGCTGCGCCGAATATTTGTTTAGCCCTGTCAATGGCCAGTTGTTCACTTTGATCTACTATTTCACAGCCGGCATAGTATCTTTTTCCTGGATAACCTTCTGCGTATTTATTTGTCATCACATTACCCATCGCCTGCATTACCTGTAAACTGGTAAAGTTTTCAGACGCGATCAATTCAAGACCGTGGCGCTGACGCTCCAACTCCAGGTTGATTAAATCAAATATTTGCTGATCTCTTTGCATGATGCCTAAAATTTGGTGCAAAAGTAAAGTAAAGCTGGATGAAATGCAATGGCGAATTCGGGATAAAAAACGGGAGTAGATCTAAAATGCGTATAGCTGCTAGGGTTGCGGTTATCTGTTAAACAATGGGTAATTCTTCATCTCTAATTCTTAAATTTTTTAAAATTGTTTTATTTTCGCGGCATTCGGAGCTAATCCTAACTACAGCGTACATGAAGGCAATAATACCAGTGGCAGGGGCAGGCACCAAGCTTCGTCCACACACATACACACAACCCAAAGCATTAATACCCTTAGCAGGTCGCACGATTCTCAGTATCATCGTAGATCAGCTGGTAGAGGCTGGCATTAATGAATTTGTTTTTGTAGTGGGCTACCTCGGTGAGAAAATACAGCATTATGTGGAGAAGAAATATCCTGAGCTGACCTGTCATTTTGTACAGCAGAACAGCCGGGAAGGTACAGGGCATGCTTTATTACTGACAAGAGAAGTAGTCGGTGATGATGAAGTGTTGATTGTTTTGGGAGATACCATTTGCGAATGCGATATCAAAGAAGTGATTGACGCGCCCTATTCCATGCTGGGATTGAAGAAGGTGGATGATCCGCGGAACTTTGGGGTAGCAGAACTGGATGAACAGGGTAGTATTACCCGCGTGGTGGAAAAACCGCAGATTCCGAAGTCAAACCTTGCACTGGTGGGACTTTACAAGATCAAGGAAACCCGTGAAATGTTCGAGTGCCTGCAGAATAATGTAGACAACAGAATTAAATCACATGATGAGTATCAGCTCACAGATGCACTGGAATGCATGATTGCGCGCGGGGTACGTTTCAATGCCTTTAAAGTAAGCAACTGGTTCGACTGCGGTCGTAAAGACACCCTGCTGGAAACCAATGCTATTCTCCTGAAAAAATATAAGCTCGCCAACAATCCGGTGTTGCCTTATGAAAATACCATTGTCATTCCACCGGTAAGCATCGGGGAAGGCTGTAATATCAAAAATGCGATCATTGGCCCTAATGTGGCCGTTGGTGATAATACCGTGATCAATTATTCTATTGTAAGAGACTCCATCATCGGGTCGTTCAGTAACCTGTATGAAGTGGTGTTGAAATCTTCCCTGATCGGCAGTGATGCCAATATCCGCGGGCTTAGTCAAAGCCTGAATATCGGAGACAATACAGAAATAGACCTGGGTTAATTCCCCATATAAGATATTAAAGCCGTAAAAGCATTTCTCACAGCGGTTGTACCGCGTACCTGGTGAGGATTGCCTTTGCGGCTTTCTACATTATACCTTTCTGCTTATATTCGTTTGTATGAACAATCGAATCACTTCTTTATTCCATATTCAGTATCCGGTTATCCAGGCAGGGATGATCTGGGCAAGTGGCTGGCGTTTAGCCAGTGCCGTGAGTAATGCCGGTGGCCTGGGGCTGATCGGCGCCGGCAGCATGTATCCGGACGTATTGCGGGAACATATCCGGCTGTGCCGCCAGGCCACGGATAAGCCTTTTGGTGTGAACGTACCCCTGTTGTACCCGGACATCGAACAGCTGATACAGATTATCCTGGAAGAAAAAGTACCTGTGGTATTTACTTCTGCCGGTAATCCCAAAACCTGGACCCCTGTACTGAAAGCAGCCGGTGTAACCGTTGTACATGTGGTATCCAGTGCCGCCTTTGCGTTGAAAAGTGAAGCCGCCGGCGTAGATGCCGTGGTGGCAGAAGGTTTTGAAGCCGGCGGGCACAATGGCCGCGAAGAAACAACGACCATGGTATTGATTCCGGCGGTATGCGAACAGGTGAAAATACCAGTGATTGCAGCGGGAGGAATCGGCTGTGGCAAGGCGATGGCAGCAGCTTTTGCCCTGGGGGCAGAAGGGGTGCAGATCGGTAGTCGTTTTGTGACCACGCCGGAAGCATCTTCCCATATCAATTTCAAACAGGCCATTGTCAATGCCAAAGAAGGTGATACCATGTTAAGCCTGAAAAAACTGACACCGGTACGGCTGATCAAAAATCACTTTTACAATACGGTAAAAGCGGCAGAAGATGACGGTGCGGATGTAGAGACCCTCAAGGCATTATTGGGGCGTGCAAGGGCTAAAACAGGCATGTTTGAAGGGAATATGGAAGAGGGAGAACTCGAGATAGGTCAGGTAAGTGCCCTGATACATGATATAAAACCAGCTGCGGAAATTGTGCAGGAAATCATGACTACTTTTGAACAAACCATACAACGGTTACAGGCTATCAGGTAAACGTACCTGATAGCCTGTAACAGCAGGTTAAGATTTTCTGGTCACCCATTTGGCCGCTTCTTTCAGCGTAATTTTTTTACCATACAGGAGAATGCCGGTACGGTATATTCTGCCGGCTATCCAGGTAGTAAAGATAAAACCGCCTATCAGCGACACAAAAGAAAGTCCCAGCTGCCAGTAAGGTACGGTACCAGGTACGCCGTAAGGCAACCTGGCCATCATTACCATCGGCGACGTAAACGGCAGGATACTACCCCATACGGCCAGCGAACTGGAAGGATCGTGCACCGCTTTCATCATGATCATAATACCAATGATGATAGGCACGGAAACGGGGAAAGACAGTTGTTGGATATCGGTGGCATCTTCGTTGACCAGACTGCCTACAGCTGCAAACAGTGCTGCATAAAACAGATAACCGCCCAGGAAGTAGAAAATAAAACAGCTGATGAGTAAGCTCCAGTGGATGTTACCCATAATTTCCCGGATCTTGCTGAAAGCAGCGGCGGCTTCCGCCTGATCGCCCTGGGCCATGGCGCCACCCTGACTGGCCGCCTGGATAGTTTCCGGCGAGAGGAATAAAGGTATCAGGGTATAGATGATACCAATCAGTACGCCCCAGATCATGAATTGCAGCAACCCTACGGCAGCAATACCGATAATTTTTCCCATCATCAGCTGGAAAGGTTTCACACTGGAGATCATCACTTCTGCAATCCGGTTTACTTTCTCTTCCATCACCCCTCTCATCACCGAAGTACCAAACAGCAGTAATACAATGTAGATCATAAAACCGCTGGCATAGCCTACGGCATAGGCCACCCAGGAGCTGCCTTTTTGTTCTTCCTTTCCGTTTTTGAATTCGGCTGAAATATCAGAACGGATGCCATCGAGCCTGGATTGATCAATCCCCTGCAGTTCCATCCGTTTCTTTTCAATGATATCATTGATGTTGCGGTTGATATTACTTTCCAGCGATACGCTTGCTTGTCCGTTGCTGTAAAATTCGATGCCGGAAGGCCGGTTAATGTCTATAGCCGGAATAAACAATACACCATTATAACCTTTTTCCTCATAATGTTTTTTGAGGCTGTCCGGTGATTGGTCTGGCAGGTATTTGAAGTAAATACCATTGGCATCCGGAAATTTGTTGGCAAAGAGACCACTGCGGTCTATGACGGCAATGCGTTGTTTTTCACTGTTACTGGTGGCCAGCAATATAGGTACAATGAGCATGGCGGCAAAGGCCAGTGGCACCAGCAGGGTCACCACCAGGAAAGAGCGTTTGCGCACACGGGTCAGAAATTCCCGTTTTATAATGAGCCATATTTTTTCCATAGTATAAGCAGATAATCAGGTGAACTGTACAACGGGTGCCTGCGGGGCGCCGTTTTCCGTTAGCTTAACCTGGGTGATGAATACTTCGTTGATAGAAGGCAGTATTTCCTGAAAATAGGTAACGGGGATATCCTGGCGGATAAAATGTAACAGTATGTCGTTTGTATTGCTGTCTTCATTGATTTTTAAGGTATAGCCCTGTTCTTCTACCTGTACAATTGTAAAATGATAAGTAGCCATCTGAGCCGCATTGGGAGTCACGCCAAGGCCTATACGAAATAATCCCTGTTTGAAACGTTGCCGGATCTCTTTTACGCTGCCGTCCAGTATTTTATGTCCCTGGTTCACCAGCATGATATGATCGCAGATTTCTTCTACCTGTTCCATGCGGTGGGTAGAAAAGATGATGGTGGTACCTTCCTGGCTGAGCCGGAATATTTCTTCCTTAATCAGATTGGCATTGATGGGATCGAGGCCGGAAAAAGGTTCATCAAGAATGAGCAGGGAAGGTTGATGCAGGATAGTGGAAATGAACTGTACTTTCTGCTGCATGCCTTTACTGAGTTCATCTACCCGTTTGTTCCACCAGGAACTGATTTCAAATTTATCGAACCAGTATTTGATTTTCTGCCGGGCATCTTTTTCGCTCATGCCTTTAAGCCGGGCCAGGTAAAGGGTTTGCTCCCCTACTTTCATTTTTTTATACAGTCCTCTTTCTTCCGGCATATAGCCAATAAACCGGGTATCATTCCGTGGATCAAAAGGATGACCGTTAAACAATATTTCCCCTTCATCCGGATAGAAGATGCCAGTGATCATGCGCAGGAGGGTGGTTTTGCCGGCGCCATTGGGCCCCAGCAAACCGAAGATACTTCCCTGCTGAATGTCAAAGCTTACATCATCTACCGCTTTGTGGGTTTCATAATGTTTTTTCAGGTGTTTGACTTCGAGTAGATTCATATTGGAAAATAAGGATTAATCTGCAATAATTAATCTCTTTGCCACTACTGGAAAAGTTACCGGAGTTTAGCCGCAATCGCAGCCGCCACGCGTTCTCCATCCATCGCCGCAGATACAATACCACCGGCATATCCGGCGCCTTCTGCACAGGGGTACAGGCCGGCTACCTGCGGATGTTCCAGGGTATCGTTGAGGCGGGGAATGCGTACCGGTGAAGAGGTACGGGATTCTGTGGCTACCAGTACGGCATTTTCGGAATAGTATCCTTTCATTTTACGACCAAAGGCTTTGAATGCACCAGCGAGGCGTTGATGTACCGTAGCGGGTAATACCGTGCGGAGATCTGCGCTGTGAAGGCCGGGTACATAAGAGCATTCGGGGAGTGTGGCAGAGATTTTTTTCTGTACAAAGTCAGTCATCCGCTGTGCAGGCGCCACAAAGTTGCCGCCACCTGCTGCATAGGCTTTCTTTTCTACCGCTTGCTGGAAGTACATCGCGGCCAGCGGGCCATGTTTGGCAAATGGTGCGAAGTCTGATTCATCTACCGTTACTACCATACCTGAATTGGCAAAGGGATTATTTCGTTTGGAAGGTGACCAGCCGTTGACCACCAGTTCGCCGGGATCAGTAGCTGCCGGTGCAATGATGCCACCAGGGCACATACAGAAAGAGAATACGCCGCGGCCTTCCACTTGTTCCACCAGGCTGTAGCTGGCAGGCGGAAGGTATTCGCCCCGGGTGGTGCAATGATACTGGGCACTGTCGATCAGTTCCTGCGGATGTTCGATACGCACACCCAGTGCAAATGGTTTGGCTTCCAGCAGAATGTGTTGCCGGTGCAGCATGGTAAATATATCACGGGCAGAGTGACCTGTGGCCAGGATGAGATGTTTTCCTTCGAAAGTTTCTCCGCTGGCGGTTTTAACGCCGGTGATAGTATTGTTGTGTAGGTTGAGTGCTGTTACTTTTTGTTCAAAATGCACTTCACCGCCGCTGGCGATGATTTGTTCCCGCATTGCTGTGATGATATGCGGCAATTTATTGGTGCCGATATGCGGGTGTGCGTCGATCATGATTTTTTCTTCCGCACCGAAATGAACAAATATGTTGAGAATACGGTTAATATCTCCGCGTTTATTGGACCGGGTGTAGAGCTTACCATCAGAATAGGTACCTGCACCACCTTCTCCAAAGCAATAGTTGGAATCAGGGTGTACCACACCTGTTTTATTCAGGGCGGCGAGGTCGCGGCGCCTGGCGCGTACATCTTTGCCCCGTTCCAGTATAACAGGACGGATGCCGGCTTCTATGAGCCGAAGTGCAGCAAACAGACCGGCTGGTCCGGCGCCGGCAATGATGACATGTGGTGCATCCGCGGGTAATGCAGGGTACACCGGTGCTGTATGTACTCTTTCCTGGAAAGGTTCGTTGATAAATACCTGTAGGGTAAGTATAAAGTATGCTTGCCTGGAACGTGCGTCTATAGAGCGTTTGAGCAGGTGATAACCTGTGATGTTGTGAGCGGGTATACCCAGTTCGGCAGCAGCCTGTTGGGTGATGTGTGCAGCAGAGGCGGCATCTGCCGGCAATAATTTGAGTGATAATTGTTGTATCATATGACGGGTTAGGTGGTTATCCTAAAACAGTGCAAAGATAAGTGAAATGCCGCAAGGAAAGGGTATACAACGATTAAAGCGAAGAAAAGGCAGTTGAGGGACTGCGCCAATCTTCGCTTTAATCGTTGTATACTTTCTGTTGACAGCTGTGCTGTCAGTGTAATTAGAAGGGTAAGTCGTCGCTGCCGTCGTTACCGCCGGTAGCCGGCATCTGAGGTGCGCCATAGTTAGGCATTGGATCTGCGCCGGTAGCCGGAGCTGCCATTACGGATTCCATACGCCATGCATCCAGGTTGGTGATGTAGTTTACCTTACCATCTTTTTCCCATCTGGTACCTTTGATATTGAAATAAACTTTAACGTTTTCACCCTCATTAAACCGGTCAACAATACCAGTGCGGTCTTGTACCGACTGAAATTTGATATAGTTGTTGATCACACGGCCGTTGATATCATCGGATTTTTCGATAACGAACTCTCTTGTCTTAAAAGTTTCGCTACGCTGTACCGTGTTGTACTTCACAATTAGCTTTCCGGTAATTTCAAAACTCATAGAAAAATTATTTTAAATTCAGAAGGACCAAAGATAAGGTATTCGACTAAGTGCGGGCAAATAATTTTTAATAATACCAGTGCGCGGGTATATAAATAAATAGTTTCATAATTACTAATTGTAAACACATTTTTTTAAATGGAGATACTAACATAGTTTTGCACCCTCTCCGGAAAAATTGTGAATATCTCCCGGTTTTTTCCGAAGTGGTTTTTTGCGATAAGGACGTGCAATATTATTTTATCAGGTATATATCCATATTTATGATAAAAAGGAGAATGAAAATGATAAAGATGCTGTTAATCAATCGTATTTATAGTACGGAAAAGCCTGCAACGTCTTGGCTGTAAAGCAATAGCAGCAGGGTAAAGAGGACGGTAGGTACACTGTAATCAGGGCAATATAAACAAGGGTAGATAAATTTTTTTTTTCAACATTTTCTACAGATATTCGTTGCCCTGTCTGAACATTTTTCAACATCCTGCGTTGAGGAATTTCGAATTCGAGAACTAAGCATCCTTAATTAAGAAACAACTAATTTTTTTTATCTCAATGAATAAAACTTGCGAACAAGTTTGGGAAAGGTGTCTTAATATAATTAGGGATATAGTGGAATGGCAGCCGTTTAAGACATGGTTTGAACCAATTAAACCCATTAAACTTGAAAACAATGTTTTAACCATCCAGGTCCCCAGCCAATTCTTTTATGAATACCTTGAGGAGCACTATGTGGGATTGTTAGGAAAAACGATTAAAAGAGAATTAGGTAAAGAAGCCCGGTTGGAATACCGCATTGTAGTAGAGAACGGTACACCACACCAGCATCCCAGAACGGTAAATATGCCCACGCAGTTTACAAAGCCTCAGAAAGACAATGAAGTAGATTTTCCGCTAACGATTCACAATCCGGTTAAAAATCCTTTCGTCATTCCAGGTATTAAGAGGGTGCAAATCGATTCACAGTTGAATCCGAATTATACGTTCGACGCGTATATTGAAGGAGACTGTAATCGTGTGGCGCGGCGTGCGGGTAAAACGGTGGCAGAAAAACCAGGAGGCACCTCCTTCAATCCGTTGGTTATATACGGTGGCGTAGGGCTGGGAAAAACCCACCTGGCGCAGGCTGTAGGCAACGACGTAAAACGTATACATCCGAATAAAGCGGTGTTGTATGTGAGCGCAGAAAAATTCATCAATCAGTTTATAGATCACTCTAAAAATAATATCATCAACGACTTTATTCACTTCTATCAACTGATAGATGTGTTGATTGTAGATGATATCCAATTCTTTGCCCGGGCAGAAAAAACACAGGATGCTTTTTTCGCCATCTTCAACCACTTGCATCAATCAGGAAAACAACTGATTCTTACCTCAGATAAAGCACCCAAAGATCTGGATGGCGTACAGGAACGACTGCTAAGCCGTTTCCGCTGGGGACTGAGCGCAGACATACAAATTCCTGACTTCGAAACCAGGATGGAAATTCTGGAAATGAAAATGCGCAACGATGGATTGGAAATGCCGAAAGAAGTAGTGAAATATGTAGCCTACAATATCCAGACAAACGTTCGTGAACTGGAAGGCGCACTCATTTCCCTGCTGGCGCAATCTTCTTTGAATCGCAAAGAAATTGACCTGGAACTGGCGAAGCGTGTATTGAAGTCTTTTGTAAAAACTTCTTCCAAAGAAATTACCATCGAAAGTATTCAGAAAATGGTTTGTGAATACTTTGATGTGCCTTACGATAAATTACTGCAAAAAACACGTAAACGTGAAATCGTACAGGCGCGTCAGATCACCATGTATCTGGCAAAATCATTTACCAAGAATTCATTGAAAACCATCGGTGAACATTTTGGCGGCAGGGATCACACCACAGTTATCCATAGCTGCCAGACCGTAAAAGACCTGATGGATACAGATAATAACTTCCGCGACAGTGTAATTGAGTTGCAGCAGAAAGTGCAACTGGCGGCCATGTAAAGCTTTACCCCTCAAAACCTCTTTTAAAAATGCCGCTCCTCCCCGATGAGCGGCATTTTTAATTATTAGGAATAACTTTCATTTGTACGAGAACCCTGCTCATGGCTGGTTAACCAGCTACCCTCCCCTCCGGATTCCGGCATTTTTTATTGTTTTTTTAAAATTTATCTGATAAGTATGATTTTTTTAGAATGGCTGTAACTCAGTGTGGATAAGGGTTGTGGTGTCTCATTATCTCTTCGTAAGGAATCTTTTTCCGAAATTTTTCCGAAAAAAAGGGAAATGCTTTTGGAGAATATAAAACTTTTCCTATTTTTGCAACCCCTTCAGGGAACTACGGTGAGGTGCCTGAGTGGCCGAAAGGAACGGTTTGCTAAACCGTCGTACGGGTTAAACTGTACCGAGGGTTCGAATCCCTCCCTCACCGCAGAAAAAAAGGAATCAGCATACGCTGATTCCTTTTTTGTTTTTAGACCTGTTTACTGATCAGGTGTTTCTTTACATACTGTTCAAAGAATGCCTTCCGGAAACTATTACCAATAGGCACTTCCGCCGACCCGATAAAAATAGTGTTGTTATCCAAGCTCGTAATCTGACTGATGTTAACGATATACGATTTACTCACCCGCACAAACAAAGGTTGTGGTAACTGCGCGTAAATAGTACGTAGGTTCATGCCCGTTATCACCTTTTCTTCCCGGTGATAGATAACTACATAATCTTTTAAACCTTCTATATACAGCAGTTCCCGGAGAAATATCTTATGATACCGGCGATCAGATTTTATGAAGATAAAATCATCATTGATCTGCGTGACGGTGTTTTCCTGTACCCGATGCATATGCAATAGCTGCAGGTAGTCATGGGCTTTTTTTACAGCCTGATAAAACCGTTCTTTAGACACAGGCTTTACCAGATAGTCGATCGCAGTTACTTCATAGCTATCGAGTGCGTAGGCAGCATAAGCTGTAATAAAGATGATCAGCGTTTCTTTTGGAATAGCGCGGGCCAGTTCCAGGCCAGTCATCTCCGGCATCCGGATATCCAGGAATATCAGGTCTACCTGATTCAGCGACAGGTATTCCATAGCGGATAAGGCGCTGTTAAAACAGCCCAGCAATTGCAGGCTGGTATCACCGGCGATTAGGTGGCTAATCCCCTGCCGGGCTAATGGTTCGTCGTCTACAATAATACAGTTCATAGTTGTATGCTCAGGTATATTTTATAACTATCTCCCTCGTCCGTGATGCGGAGGGCGTATTTGTCCGGATACAGCAGTTCCAGTCTGCGCCGGATATTGGCGAGGCCGATGCCGGCCGATTGCGTATGGTGGCCAGCCGGCCGTTTTTTGCAGGAATTGCTGCAGTGGAATGTCAGTACCCCGCTTTCATATCTGATGTGCAGGTGTACATAAGCTGCAGGATCATTGGCCGTGTTATGTTTGATGGCATTCTCCACAAAAGTGATAAACAATAACGGCGGTACCCACACCTGTCCGACAGGGCCGGTATGGATAAGCTGTATATCCAGGTAATCGCGCCTGATTTTTTCCAGGTACAGATAGTGATGCAGGAAAAGGACTTCCTGCTGCAACAGCACTAATTCCCGGTCGCCATCATACAGTTGATAACGTAAGAGGTCAGACAGTTTATGAATCACTTCCGATGCTTTTTCCGGATCTACCCTGATCAGTACATCTGTATTGTTTAGCATGTTGAACAGAAAGTGCGGATTGATCTGACTTTTCAGGTGAGCCAGTTCTATCTGCAACCGGGCGTTTTCCAGTTGGCTGATCCGGATGGTATCACGTACCCATTGCTGGAATAATTTCACCGCCGTAGCTGCACCAATAACCACAATGATGATAATCATGTAGGCAAAGAAGTCTTCCGGTGTATCGTGACTGATTACGGTACCAGGCAGCAGATAACCGGTCATCATGGGCTGCAACACATGCTGCAGGCCATAGGAGGCTGCTGCCAGTAATAAACAGCTCCCGAAATAATGCAGGGTCTTTTTCCGGAAAAGAAAAACAGGCATCAGCCAATACATATTGCAATAACCGATACCTGCCAGAAACAGGGTGGCAATGGTTTTAACCAGGTAAGCTGCTGCTGGCCGGAAGTCAGTGGTTTGTATCACCACCCATAACAACAATAAAATAAACAAATGCCTGTAGAGGCGTACGCGCGGGCTGCACAACAGAAATGGCAGCGGATTACGGAATGAATATTCCTGTTCGCCAGCGGCAGTGTAAACGGTATTCATCATGAAAAATTGGCCAGGCGATTGTGCGCTCCGGAGATAGCTAAAGGTGCTTAAATATTTTACGGCGATAGATTATTTTCTAGCAACTGCCGCATATTGTCTACTAACGTGAGGGTATGACCTGCTATTGTGCTACCGGGAAAAACAACCATCTCTTTCTTGTCAGGTGTATCAACGCTTTCCACGGTTTTGAGCTGCTGTTTACAGCCAGTGAATATTGTTTGAAAGGGATATCAGCTGGTATAAGTATAGTAATCCGGCAGGTTCCTATAAAAAGCAGATTCCCCCTTGTGATAGCGGCTAGTTTTGGCCTTCATTTTTATACACCTAAATCACATCTGTATGACACCGAAACCCATGCTACCCCAACGAGCGACGGATTATCTGCTGCATAGCTGCTATCTGTTGCTGCTCACCACCCTGATTATGACCGGCTGTAAAAAAACACAGGATCACCAGGATACCAAACCGGAAGAGACCAAAGATACACTGTCAGCTGCTTTCACGACAAAAGCCGGCGCCATCCGTGCCCGGTCAGAAATGCCTGGTTTATACCTGGGTGTACAGCGGAATGGTAAACTGTTGTATTCCCGTGGCTTTGGCTTTGCCGACGAAAAAAAGCAACGGGCCTTCACCGGACAAACCATTATGCCGGTAGCCTCTATCAGCAAAACATTACTGGGTATTGCGGTCATGAAAGCGATAGAAGAAGGCTACTTCGATATGGAAACACCTGTCAATGATATCCTGCCTTTTAAGGTCACGAATCCTCTTTACCCCGAACAGCCGATCCGGGTGAAACACCTCGCTACCCACACTTCCGGCATTCAGGATACGATGAGTGAAGAAGAGCCGGAACAGTTTACCTGGGGCAAGGTGCCGGGGCAAACATTACATGCTTTCCTGGAAGATTATTTTATTCCCGGCCGGCGACTGTATAAACCGGCTTCCTATCTGCCGGAAGCACCGGGAAAAAGTTATCATTACTCTAATGTGGCTACTTCCCTGCTGGCTTATCTGATTGAAATAAAAGCCGGAATGTCATACGCCATGTATGTACAGCAAAACATCTTTGAACCGCTGGAATTACGTACTGCACATTGGTATTACGATGATCGTAAAAGCAGCCAGTATGCAGATCTGTACATGCCTACGCCGATAAAACAATGGTTGCCTGTTTACAGTGGTATCCTCTATCCTGATGGTGGCTGGCGGGTTTCCGGAGAAGATATGATGCGATACCTCGATGAAATCATGAAAGGTTATTCCGGAGCAGGTAAGTTGTTGCGGGCAGATTCCTATCGCCAGCTGTTTACTCCGCAGTTTACCGCGACCGGATTTAAGCTGGGGATTTTCTGGTTCCTGACGCCGGATGGGCATATCGTCAACGGCGGTGATGACTATGGTATTGCAGGCGATATTGGTTTTGATCCCGGTACCAAATCAGCCTGGTTTATGCTCACCAATACATCAGTAGACAGAAGAGATAACAGTCGTTCGCCGCAGCTGCGGGATGATTATGTGGAAATGCGTAAGCTGCTGGTTGATTTTGCCAAACAGCCCTGATAGCAGTAGTGTCAGGCAGCCGTTGCTGCTTTCCTGATTTCCCGCATGCCTTTCCGGTAAAAACGTTTCATCATTTTATTGAGATGGCTGCTGTCGGTAAACCCCAGGTCATAGGCAATTTCCTTGAAAGGGATATCGGTATACAATGCTTTGGCTTCGGCTAGTTTCAGCTTGGAGCGCAGCACAAATTCCTGATAGGTTTCCTGGGCGTTGCGTTTGAAGTATTCGCTGAAATAGGTAGGTGCGATGTTGAATTGGCGGCACAGATACTGAGGACTGATCTGTTCTTCATCCAGCAGGTGATAATTGATATGCAGCAGCATTTCTGCGAAGCGGTTGCCTTCATATAGCTGCCGGTTAGGCATAGCGGCGGCTACATTGCGGACAATCAATTCCAGAATGATCACCATGGTGCTTTGTATAATCCGGTGGGTATGCGCATCTCTGCGCTGTTGTTCAAACCGCAGGAAATCCAGCAGCCGGATGATATGCGCTTTATCATCCGGATTGGTGATCAGATCGCCCGGCAGGCGGTTGTAGTTGCCCAGGATAAAATTGAGGCGGCAGAACCATTTGCCCAGATCAATGGCAGTATCCTGTTCTCCTGCGAAATAATTGGCCGTGAAACGGATGAACAGAAACGTGGTTTTTTTCTCAATTTCATAGGTATGGCAATCAGAAGCCGGCAGCAGAAAGATACTGTCTTTCCGATAAGCGGAACGGCTATAGTTGACACACTGCGCTCCTTCGCCATCGACAATATAAACCAGTTCGAAGTAGTTGTTGCCGCGGTTACGTTTTTCCCAGTATTCCAATTCTGTGAGCGTAATACTGAAAGGTGCATGTGTTGTTTCCATACCGTAAAATTAGGGAATAAACCAGCCGTATAAACGGGGTATCCCATCTGGTTACTGTTATTCCCTTTTGGATTACCAGTGGCGCAGGCCCTACTGCCATTACTTTTGCCAACATAAACAACGAAGTATATGAAAGCAATTATAGTGGAAAAACTGGATGGCAGCCATCCCCTGACGATATCAGAAACACCGGCGCCGATCATCGCACCGCATGAAGTATTGATCCGTAATAAAGCAATTGGCATTAATCCGGTAGATTATAAAACATTCGAGAACTATATCGCCTCCACAGGCGTACGTGCCAGCGCAGCGCCGGCCCTGGAAGGTATTTCTCCGCTGATATTGGGATGGGATATGGCTGGCGTGGTAACAGCCGTTGGCAGCGACGTCACTAAATTCAACGTGGGAGATGAAGTATTCGGGATGATTCATTTTCCGGGCCATGGCCGGGTATTTGCCGAATATGTAGCTGCACCGGCTACCCACCTTGCAAAGAAACCGGCACACCTCTCCTTTGAAGAAGCGGCAGCAGCTACGCTGGCGGCCTATACTGCCTGGCAGAATTTCAACTGGCATTATCCGCTGAAAAAAGGAGATCGTATACTCATTACTGCGCCGGCCGGAGGGGTCGGACATTATGCCGTGCAGCTGGCCCGGCATATGGGCGCGCATGTTATTGCCATTACTTCCGCAGCCAATGCCGAATGGGTAAAGGAACTGGGTGCTCACGAAGTACTGGACTATCAGACTTTTGACCTGGAAACAGCCGATAGCCTGCAGTTAAACCTGGTATTGGATAGTGGTGGCCGCATGTCGCCATTGGCATATGAAAAACACCTGTTGCCGGGTGGCACATTACTATTCCTGCCACATGGCCTGAGTCAGGAGTTGCAGCAACATTTCCGGGACAAAGGATTGGAGCTGCGCTATACGGCAGTAGCTTCAGATGAAAGCACCGGAGATGCCATTGCGCAGCTGCTGGCGGCCGGACATCTCCGGTCTGTTGTAGCAGAAGTATTTCCCTTTACAGCGATGAAAGCGGCTTTTGAGGCACAAAAGCAAGGAACAGCACGAGGGAAAATAGTCGTGCGCGTAACGGAATAACAGGCACGGATATACTGACTGATAAAGGGCGTCGCCAGTGGGGTCTCTTTTTTTTTGAAAATCTATTTTCGTCAAAATCCTTTTCCATAAAGGGTTTTGACGTTTTGTAACAGATATTTTTAAAAATAATGACAGAAATTTGTTTTTTTATCAAAACAATTCCTACATTTGCACTCCACAATTGAAGCAATGGATACGCCACAAGGGCATCCGCAAAAGCTAAAAACGTGGATGAGTACGGGTTTCGGGGCGTAGCGTAGCCCGGTATCGCGCCTGCTTTGGGAGCAGGAGGTCGCAGGTTCGAATCCTGCCGCCCCGACTTAATGAAAAAGCCTTACAGTGTAAACTGTAAGGCTTTTTTGTTTGTAAAAATGTTTGTTATCCTTTTAAGTACTTCTCTTTTTTTGCCAGAACAAATTGAAATATATTGTAGCTACTAATTACTACTTTTTAACTGGCTGCGCAAACGAAAGCATTTATTGATTTGGATTGGGCTGAGAGGAAGGGCTAGATGTTTTCCCTTTTTGTTCTTTTGCAGTCCTCCAAAAGGTATGTAAAGCTGTATTATCCTCCATCATTTTTCTGAGTCTTTCCCCGGGAGACTTGGAAAGCCAGATTTTAAGCTGCAATTGTTTTATATGATCAGGCGTGTCAGTCATATTTTAAAAGATTAAAGGTACTCAAGTTAAGCTGCATCTTGTATGGCATCTCTATCACAATAATACCCATTTTCAAAATTTGCAATAAAGCGGTCGATATCTTTAGATTCAAGATGTATGATAAAGTTAAAATCCCTTGTTGCTCTTGGTACGATGTATAAACTCATCGCCACACTACCTGAAAGCATATATGGGATATTGAGCTTATGGAGTATTGCTATTATTTTTTCGAAAAATGAAACCATATATAATTACAAGTTAGCTCTACTTCGTGTGAAGCAAATTTTTAATTAAATTATTGGATTTCATTTTTTATGATTTATAAAATGCCTCTATTGGGATTAAATTGGCAATGAAAAGGTTCGAACTGTGTCCAGTTATCCCGACTTAATGAAAAAGCCTTACAGTGTATACTGTAAGGCTTTTTTCGTTTGAGCTATTTTCACAATTTTAATTCTTCCTTAAATAATAATTTGGCTATCAAATAATGAGTAAGTTCGAAGTAAATACCGTTGTTATGTGGTTTTTGTTTCTGTTGTCAACTTTCCCAAGTTATATGGTCTAAGTCACCATTTTCCTTCGTTTTAACGACTAAAAGCTGATCACACGGTTCTCCATCAATATCTATTGAATAGTCAAAAACTCCGTAATAGTCAGTGCCATATTTTCCGTCAGGATAAAGTCCAATCCTAATCAATTTTAACTTGCTTAGAAGTTGTTGTTCCTTTGATTTGTCTTTGTCATCGTGGTCAATAATATTTCCCAGTTCATCTTCGTCAAGTTCGTCTAAGTAAAAGTTTATATAGTCAGCCGCTTCTCCGCCATCATTGAAATTTTTGTCAATTGACGATTTGTTCTGAATTTCTAAGGTAGGAATGTTGTCAAGAAATACTTTAATATTTACTGCTTGTTCTTCGCTTATGCTCTTGTTTTCAAAATTCAAGTCAAGGCGAAGCATCGTTCCGCTAAATGCAGTCTCAGCAGAATAATATTCCTGTAGTTGCGTCAAGTCAATTTGTCCAAAATGTGGTAAGTCGATATTCGCCATTTTCCGTTTGTCGTTCATTGTTGTTGTCTGTAAAATCACAGCTGACAGTAGCATTACTGTATCATGCTAATATATTCCTTTTCTCTAAAATATTTCAATTTAACAATAATCTATTGTGCTTTTTGTTTGCAGGTATTGCGCTAATAGAACTTACGTTTCCACTTAGTGAAAATCTTCGAAGCCGATTCCCTGTTTTAGTTTCGATGAAACCCTGTCCAGGATGTAAATGTTGCGCAAAAAATCACTTTGCACAATTTAGCGCCTTCCCAATTAAACGAGCCAATCAAAAGCATAAGCCTGCAACTAGCCCTTAACGTTAGCGTAACATGGATGGATTAATTTTGTATCCGCTCAATTTAATTTGTATTCATGGCTGTTGACCGTGTCATGCCAAAACATTACGAACCCAGTGATGAAACATTGCTGGAACGGATGCGTATGGGGGAAATGCCCGCATTTAACACTCTTTTTGAACGGCACAGCCGTCGGGGGGTGGAATTGGCTGCAACTATAGCAGCCGATCATTTTACAGCGGAAGAAATTGTATCGGACGTTTTTTTTAGCTTTTGGGTAAGAAGGCAGGAACTTCCGCCCATTTCCCTGTTTCAATCATATTTTTTCACCGCCATTCGCTATCGGGCCAAAACGGCCGCCCAATTCAGGAAAGTGGGGACAAAGATCGTTTCGCTGGATGATTATGAAACCCCGCCTCAGGATTCACCCGTAGATCCCTTCCAGCAGCTACATACCGCAGAACTGGCGGAAGCGTTGCATGGCCTTATTGAAAGGCTCCCTGTACAACGTAAACTTATCTTTAAACTCAGCCGCATTGACGGACTTTCCTACAAAGCTATTGCTGAGGTCTTACGTATATCGGAAAGCACGGTAAAGAACCAATTGGCAACTGCCATTAAAACACTACGAAACGACCTTTCCGTTTACCCCCTTCCCTTTTCAATGCTGCTTTGGTTATCCTGCTCACTTTACCGGCAGACTATTATTTTTCCTGAATTAATATTATGGTAACATTGGCCAATAGGCCGTTTATCCTGTAAAATGAGATATGTATATGGAGGCTCTTTAAGTCTATATACAAATACAGGATGAACATGGTTGATAAAAATGAGTTCTGGTTGCTGACCAGTAAATATCTGAGCGGTGAAATAAGCGAATACGAAAAGGACGAACTTTTCGGCATGCTGGAAAGTGCCCCTCTACTGAAGGAGGAATTTGAGGAAGCAAAAAAAATGTGGCAGCAAACGGCGGGCAGTGAGCCGGGATACAACAGTAGCCTTTTACACCGCACCCACCAGAAGATCAGGGATTATGAAGCGGGGAAACGGGAAGCCCCCTCATTGCCTCCTTTTGAACCCGCTATAAACACCCCGGTTTATACCTTGCCAGCCAACCGGAAAACCGGTTGGAAAAAATGGATGGCGGCTGCCGCTGTTCTTGCAGGCATCAGCCTTTATGCTTACTGGTTTTCTCAAAACAATCCAACCAGCCATAGTCCGGTACAATGGGCATCAATAGATGTATTACCTGGTCAGCAGCGAAAAATAATACTGGCAGATAGTTCCATTGTATATATCAATGCAGGTTCTCATATAGAATACCCGCTTTCTTTTTCCGATAGTATCCGGGAAATCCGTTTGGAGGGGGAGGCTTTCTTTAAGGTCACCAAAAATGCCAGTCAACCTTTTGTGGTGCATAGTGGGGCCTTACATACCAGGGTACTGGGAACCTCCTTTAACGTGCGGGCTTATAAAGGCGAAGAAATACAAAGCGTATTGGTAGCAACTGGTAAAGTACAGGTAAATACCAATGGAAAAGGACCGGATACACTGCTCCCCAATCACCTGCTTACCTATCATGTGCAGGAAAAAACAATTGCGGTCACTACTCAATCCTATGAAGCCATGGACTGGCAGCAAAACCGGATGGACTTTAATGATATATCCTTTAAAGACCTGGCGGCCGAGCTGGGCAGGCGTTACGGAAAAACATTGGTGTTTAACAACCCTGAAATGAAAAGTTGCCGCTACAGGGCCATCTTTAATGATCTTCCACTAGAGAAAATATTACAGCAGTTGAGCCTGACCAATGGGTTCAGCTATACCACTAAAAGTGACAGTATTTACCTGAATGGGAAGGGCTGTGAGTAAACAATTATTTCATCATTTAAAAATATGGCATCAACAGCAGTACATGGAAACATAGACAACCAAAAAGTAAAAAAAACCGGAACCACGAAGGCTCCGGCATTACTGTGATAACGGCCGGTGAATTTTGGAAGAACGAACCGGCGCATCATTTAAAGTATATCAACACACCTGAAGGTGTATTAACGCGCTAAAAATATGACAAAATTGACATTTGCCGGAAGGTCCGTATTTATAATAGCTATTTTCTGTATGCTGTTTGGCTTGTTGGCACAAGCTCAATCATCCGGTAAAATAAGTCTGGACATGACAAATGCGCCGCTCACCACTGTGTTAGCGGCTATTGAAAAACAAACCGGTACCCCTTTTATTTACAACCGGCAGCAGGTAGAGAAAGTGGTAGTGGCCCATGCCTCCTATCGGCAGAAAAGTCTTGCGGAAGTATTGAACCATCTGCTAGGCCAGTACCAGTTTGGGTACAAGTTGGAAGGTGGCAATATTATACTTTTCCCACAAGTAAAAAGAGAAGAGAAGAATCCTGCTGCTAACACTGGCAAAGTAACCGGAAAGATCATTGATGAAGAAAACGGGCAGCCCATGCCAGGAGCTACCATCCGAATCGGTAATAAGGGCATTACTTCCGGCATAGATGGTTCTTTCAGTGTTTCCTTACCCAAAGGCAGCTACACGGCTGCGGTTAGTTATCTAGGCTATGGTACTAAAGAAGTGAATAGAATTGAAGTAAAAGACAATGAAACTTTCCTGCTCAATATTACCCTGAAAGGAGAGAAAGGGCAACTGGCCGGTGTGGTGGTAAAGGCATCCGCCAAAAAGGAGGGGGTAGCCGCATTATATGCCCAGCAAAAAGCCAGCATATCGATGACAGATGGTGTCTCGGCTGTCCAGATAGGGCGAACTGCCGATAATAACGTTGCCCAGGCATTGCGCCGTATGCCGGGTGTAACAATCAGTGAAGGAAAATTTGTTACTATCCGCGGCCTTAGCGAACGTTATAACAACGTAAAACTTAACGGAGCTGAAATGCCCTCCACGGAACCTAACCGCAAGAACTTTTCTTTCGATGTGATCCCGACAGCACTGGTTGACAATATCGTTGTGGCAAAAACCTTTATCCCGGAAATGTCCGCAGAATTTGCCGGAGGTTCAGTTAGCGTAAACACACTTTCCATTCCCACTAAGAAGTTTCTGACCCTGGGCCTCGGTACTGGTTTTAATACGAACAGCACGGGTAAAGACTTCTGGGGAGGTAAGCGCTACCGTTCGGATTTTCAGTTGGGTAATGCGAAAGAACGCTACTGGTTCGGACGGGATTGGAATCCACGGTGGTATAGCGACATCACTGCCGGAGATGCTTACAATACACCACCCAATAGATTTAAGAACCTGGGTGCAGCTAATCAAATGAATGCAAAGGTTCCCAACCACTGGAATCTTTACCGGTACACAGGTGCTCCTACCCAGAATTATTCGATCAGCGCAGGCATTCCTATTACGGTAAAGAAAAATCGTTTGGGTATTGTTGCCGGTGCCAATTACCGTCATGAAGAGCTAACAGAAGATTATGGTTCGGACACTGAACTCGATCCCGATAACGAACAATATAATAATGACGAAAATTTCACCAAGCTTTATGCCTCCAAAAGATTCAGTTTTATAACAGGTGTGAGTGTACTGGGCAATATAGGTTGGCAAAACGGCGGCAATAAAATCACTTGGAAGAATATGTACAATAACCGCTTTGTGAATAGCAGTTATTATCAACAGTCCCGCAAAGAGAATGAAACCAAGAACATTACTTTTTTCAATGACCCACGCCGTACGCAGGTTTTGCAAACCCGTCTGGAGGGATCACATAAGGTTTTACATGACCGGGTTAATTTTTCCTGGTATGCCGATTACAATGATTTAACCAGGGAACAACTGGATGAGCGCAATATAAGGGGGGATGTTATTAACGGAGAGAATGATAATGGATATAATTCCTTCGTGTCCTGGGGTTATCTGGGAGTAACGGATGGAGGGTATTCCCATATCTTCAGGGGCAAACTAAGCGAAAAGAAAAAGAATTATGGTGCAGATGTAGAAGTGCCATTTACAATACTGGGTAATTTGCAAAAGATCAAGGCTGGCTACCAGGGTAGTTTCCGTGACGCCCGCTACACACAAAGTGTTTTAAATGTTGGTATTAATAAGCCAGGGAATAAAAACACCACATCCCTGGAGGATCTCCTTACACCAGAAAAATTCCTGGACTCTTCCTATTATTATATGGGATATTTAAGCGTACAGATGCCAAATGCAGTGGAAGACTATTATAATGGATCACTGGATATAAGATCTTCTTTCATCCAGGGTGATTTTAGCTTCTTTAACAAACTACATGTTTCCGGAGGTGTGCGCCGCGAGGATTCTCGTTTTTTTACAGACGGAGTGCAATTGGACATTGGTAACAGTAGATTTATTGACTCTTCCCGTATAGACAATGAGATCAACTGGTATCCATCGGCCAGTGTGATCTATAACCTCACCAGCAAACTCAATCTGCGGGGTAGTTATTCCAAAACCATTTCCCGCTTCGATTTCCGGGAGCTGTCTTCCTCTACTTACTTCGACATTGCACAGAATATGAAAACCTATGGTACCGACTCCCTTCGTAATACCTATATCAAGAATTATGATTTGCGGATGGAATGGTATCCATCACCGGACGAGATTATTAGTATCACCGGTTTTGTGAAGCAGTTTACGGATCCTATTGAATTGAATGTCAGTATGCGTGCAGGCAGATTAGTCGCCAGGCCTATGAACCTGAAATCTGCTACCGGAAAAGGGCTTGAACTGAACGTGCGTAAATCCCTCGGATTCATCAACTCTGCTCCCAAATGGTTGAAAAATATCTATGTTTCAGGTAACGCCATGTATATGAAAATGAACGTGGAATATCAGCAGGAAGAAGGGTATGGTAAAGATTCAGTGCGTAACCGGCCGTTGCAGGATCTCGTGCCTTATTCCATCAACGCCGCGCTTAGCTATGAAGGAGGCCGTTTTGGAGCCTCCGTCAATTATGGAACTACAGGCCGCAAGCTTACCCGGTCTTCTATCACTGAATTTGAGGATGAATACCTGGCTCCCAGGCATGTTGTAGACCTTCAACTGAGTGCCCGCTTTCTGAAGAACAGAATGCTGGTGAAAGCCAACATAAGCGATCTGCTGGCGCAGCCTTTTATTATTTATAGAAATATGGGATTCAAACACCCTATAAAGGGTTGGCTTACAGACCAGCAGGATTACTTTAAACCCTATACCGATGATATGGACTATAACAGTGGGAAAGACTGGGTGAACCGCAAGTACAAAAGAGGATCCAGCTACTCTTTGTCTATAAGTTATAATTTTTAAAGGCCCCAAAACAGATTTAAGATGAAAAGATTAATAATATATTTACTCGTACTGCTGATCACAGGCTGTGCAAAAGATTACAACGGCCTGTACGACCAGGATTTTATCCAGTTTAGTATTAAGATCGATTATTCCTCGCCTAATTATGAATATGAGGCGCGGTTCGGTGATGTGACATATAAAATAGTAAAGACCAGCCCTTTATCTACTGACAATCCAGGTATTTCCAAGTCTATGTTGGACGCGAATGGTGCTGTAAATGGAGACTTGGTGATAACACCCATCTATCTTGGAGTGCGACAAAAGCCAGTCGTATTTAATGTGATCATCAAAGCCGGGACTGAACTGCGTTTTCGCCAGGCCTTGGGTGACGAGTTGCGGATGATAAGCAAACCGGAAGACGAGGAGCGTTATATAAGCTTCTCTTTTCAACAAATGACAGACTGGAGTAAGTACTTTGCTCCAATGGTCACATTCAATGGTGAATTGATCCAGACATTTGGTATTAACTATATTCCTAAAGATAAAAGGACCGGAACGTTTCGTTTTTATCAGGCCCGGGGCAATAACCTGAACAGGTATGAAGGAAAATTCGATACCAGTATCCAGGAGCCGGAGAATGTTATACCAAATTTTACCATTGCCGGGAATGAAACTTTTATGCTGGCCAAACCGATAGGTTCGCCTATGTTGATCTGGAATGATGAAATAGTTAATCAATACACCACGCTGAATGTAAGGGTCGTTTACGGCAGCGCAAGTGGTACCAACTGGTACTATACCTATAAAAATGATTGGATGTCGCCTAATTATGATAATTATGTATTGAAGAACAACCTTTCTGATACATTACGATTGTATAAAATAATCAACAATGATAAAGATACTACGCTTGCCCGAGTAATTCCGGGGCCATTTAAGGAAGGACAAACGGTCGATTTTATTATGAATGGCGACGAAATGATTCCCAACACATACACTGGGGCAGAGCCTACCAACCGTTCAAATGTCTTCTTAAAAATGGGCTATAAGAGAGCTACTCAGGGAACCCTGACAACTACAGCAGTTAAAGTAAAAGTTTACCTTGCCAAAGAAGATGCAAACATCGGAATGCATAAGGTAAAACTGCTCAAAGAGGTAGAAATTAACAGCCCATCAGCAAATGGTGCAGTGGTGTATGCTGACCCTTTTGAAACGAATATGATGGATGTGGTTCCGACAGGAACCCCCGAGCCGGGCGAAGATGTAATTTTGGAATATATCCCCAATTATATAGTTGAAGTAACAGATGCTGCTAACGGAATACTTTTAACGAGCCGCACCCTCAATGTAATCTCATATTTTAAAATGAAAAATCCAAACATGCCTGTTTGGCCTCTTGCGCTGAATTATAAGTTGCTGAATTTTATTATCGAGGGAAGCAATGGAGATATTGCCATTGCTTACGGGAGCGGAGCCTGGTAATACCTGGGCCGACAAAGGAGCAATCTCTGTTTTTATTATGCTTCTTATGGTCCGTGGTTAAAGAATATAGTGGCTCAATTACCAGCCATTCACCCCTACGCCGTTGCCGGTGTTAAGTGCAAACTTCACCGGCAACTTTCCTGCATGCTAAAACCGGTTAAAATCCAATATCCTTTTTATTGTAGTTGCGAGTTATCTTGAAAAGGCCCGTAAAAGAGATGTTGGCAACTATCAATATATACAGCCACCCAAATAGCTTAACGGAACAGCATCGTATTAATACTATCTTATTTCCTGTACTATCCTGAAGCTTTATTTAGTGCCGAAATCTCAGAAAGGGCTTAATTCAGTTTATAAGTTTAAAAACCATTGTTACCGCTTGCAAAAATTATTTAAGTAAATTTCATTGCTTTTTAACGGTACTTTAAATAACACGATCCTTTATCGTAAAATATCAATTTGTATTGTTAGCGTTCGTGTTTTACTCCGCTTATTTTGAAAATAATTACAGGGATGTATGTATTGCAAAACGAATGCAGTACCAGGGTATACCTTGCGGGGGTAATAGTATAAAGGTAATTTTCAGTGTACTGGAAATTGATACTATTATATTTTGTAAGCCGAAGAAAAACTATATATAACCCTTTATTTGTTTACCCGTTTATGAGTTGTTTTTCTTCCGGATAATTATCCCGTTTCTTCTTCCTCAAATAAAATAACATGAAAACTATCTATTGTTTAAAATTAATACTCTTATTTTTTGCCTTTTTTACGTTTAGCGGATGCCGTAAAGATGCAAAAGAAATTCCTCCGGTAACTGCCGATAATCAGCAAAACGAACCTGTAGTTGAGCATGGTCGTCTCTATTTTTCTTCACAGGAAAGTTTCAACAGTTATATCAGGACAATATTCAATAAAAAAGTAACCGACAAAGAAGGTTTTACCTCGTTGGCTACCAGGATAAACACCGTTATCCAAAATCAAAAAAACGGCGCTTTACCAGATGAAATCAAAGATTTCAGAGATTTTGGTTTCCCACAGGAATTCCTTTTTACATTAAATGGAAAGGGTGAGGTAAGGATTGGAAATGATATCATTTGGTATCATGGAGGTAGAAAATACCTGATTCCTATCTCAAATGAAAATAGCCTGGAAGAAATCAAACAACAGCCATCTGCCATTACTACATCCTTCGATACCAGAGTGGTGAAATTAGGTACCATCAATCCTTTGGGTAAGATAGATCTGGGACTGAGTGGAGTTGATTCACGTCATATAAAGGAATTTTATTTGTGGGGAAATACACTCTGCCGGTTTGTACATGAAGTGGCTACCTTCTATGAAAATACAGGTGGTAATAACTGGACAGCATATCTGGTATTGCGGATTAAAATGGAGTGGAAGGACTGTTGTAAGTGGAATCCTGCTACTACCATCCGGGACGTGAAAATCGATGTGAGTGGTACTGCGAATCTTTATAATGGAGTCGGCACGATACCAGCTGCGGGTACCTATATTTTAGGACCTGACATAACGCTTAATGAGACGGAAGTGGTAAGTAATGATTATACGATTACTTTATCTGCTATCAATGGAAGTGGGGCTCTGCTGAGTGGCAGCCATTGGGCACTCCGGTTGCAGGGGACGATCTTCCATTATGCACAAAATGACTATAACTATAATGCATGGACTAATGCTGGTACTCCTTTATGGTAAACAGCGAACTTGAACAATGAACTTTTATTAAATCTTCCATAAAAAGTTTGAACCCTATCCGGTTGCCCGATCTTGAACTAAAAAAAACTCCAGGTTATTTGACTTGGAGTTTTTTTTCGAAATATACGGGTACATTTTTACATAATATGGCTTAGCTGTCAAAGTATAGAGGTCAATATTTTTTGTGTTTAGACGGATCGTCTTGCTATGCAGGATTGCTGTTCAGCAGATCAGCAACAACCTATGCTGGCCGGATTTTTCATTTGGTGCACGGTGAATACAAGGAGGAACCTTACTTTGAGGATGATCAACCGCCAACCGCCATAGTTGACCAAGACCTAACGTTATTGGATGTGCATCAGGTGTTGCCTGATAGTGCAGATCAAAGAAATGTTCACTTAAGAATGACGCAAAACCTTCCGCTGCTCCATGATATAATTTTTTGAGCTCATCACGTATTTCCGGAATAAGTATTTTCTGTTTGGCTTGTGCATTGGGCAATATTTCACTGGAATCTCCATAGTAGGTGCATAAAAAGGTATCGGTTGGTATGGGAGAGCGATCTACATGAAAGGAGTAAACATCGGTCGGGAAAAATGTATCATCCCGGTCATAGTATTTAATCACATTAAGCACTGGCGATGCGCCATGTGCTTCCAATAGCTGCCAGTCATTTAAAAGCATTTCCCGGGCAAGTTGTCCTTGTTCGCTCAGCTGAAGTGCGAGCAGCTCCTCTTGTTCAATCGTCGTTATATTGCCACTTAGCGCTACTTTACTAACAATCTCAGAGAAATCACCTGTCAGATTACGGGTCCAGCCAATCGCATTTACTGCTCCCTCAAATGGTGTAGCAACAAGGTCCTGGAAATTCGTGACATAGCGAATGTGTTGCTCAGCAGGAGATAAATCTATCATAATAGTTAATATAAAATCATTTGACAACGAAGTACGGGAATCGTAGCTCCCCGCACCTGTTATATAAATATAGCCAATGATAACTAGAAAACAGCCATCAAACCTAATGCAAAGGTCATGATTCCCTTGCACGTATTTTATTTATAAAATTTGAACTACTGGAATAGCTGGTATGAAGTTGAACATTTCTTAACATTACCTGTATCTGAATGATGATTTATAATGATTTTATTTGTGTAAAAAAATATGTATAATCCTATGCTGCTCCTGGTAAGCCTCTTTTTTCTCACATTCGGCAGAAAAGATGACACCTCAAAAGTTGCCTTTAAAGAAAGTGTTGTGCAGTTAAGTACCCATAAATTGGCAACTTATTCCATTGAGTCAAATAGTAAGTATCTGGTTGTTTTTGAATCAGGGCTTGGTGATGATCATTCTGTATGGAAATTTAAGAAAGTTGTGAAGGATATTAGTGCTACAATGGACGTGGTAGTTTATGATCGGGCTGGCTATGGTAAATCTACCATTGATAATACACCACGGGATATCAATAGACTTAGCATTGAACTCGCATCAGTCGTAAATAAATATGCTAAAGATAGAAAAGTGATATTGGTAGGACATTCTTTAGGAGGGATGGTTATCAGGGATTTTGCTATTAAGCATCCTGATATAGTTGCCGGTGTATTATTCATTGATCCTTCACATGAAAATTATAATCATCCTGAACAGGCAGTGGAGGATATGATTTATAACGCCTTTAATAGTAGTAAGGGAGCCGATTTTGGAGGAACAAAGGAAGCCAGAGAATTAATTGAAGACGCTGCGTATATGGCGGCGCTACCTAATATGCCCAATGTTCCGGTGGTTGTGCTGTCAAGTATGAAAACTGATGCCAGGCATTCGGCCATCGATAGACAAAATTGGTATAATGCGCACGAATTATTTAAAAATGGTGTTACCGACTTTACGCATGTCACTACTACAAAATCAGGGCATTATATCATGATAGACGAGCCTCGTCTTGTAATTGATAACTTAAATCTGTTGGTTGCGAAGTTACCATAAAACTGTTGTCAGCCTGACTTAATGAAGCCTTACCGTCATGTGTAAGGCTTTTTTTTTGAAGCTGTTGGTAAGCTGACTGGTATTGCGTTCCGCTCCTGATAGAAAGGTTGCAGGTTAGCATGCTGTGACCTATTCACCTGATTCCCATAAATGCCAATTCGCTGCTACGCATTTGTATTGATCTGGTAAAAGTCTGACCGCTTGCTCAACATCTGGATAAACGCCATCTTGAATAGTTTCCCAGCTTTCATTGCAACTAAAGCGATAAACAGTTTTTGATCCTTCATATTGACAGATAGCAAGTCCATATATTTCCTCCTTTTCTGTACCGTCCTCACTACGCATGATGCCGAAAGGTTGTAATCCGGACCAGGCCCATTTAATGACTTTCGCACGGTCTATATATTTCGGTGGTTTCATACTTTATGTTTTTACTAAAAAGATATTAATAAACAGCTGCTTTAAAAACGTTGAAAGGTTATAGCGGGTATAGATAATGCTTAAATCCCGCTTCCCTGGTGTCTTGCGAGTGACTGTTAAGCCGGCCGGCTGGCGCCGAAATAATGATTCTTCCCTTCATCTTCGAACTCGCTCATGATAGACAATCCCGCGGCAGTCATTAGCTCGCTGTATTGTAGTCCTCCTAATGATCTGGAGAATTGCCCAGTCATAACATCCTTCCATTCTACTTTGTCGAGAGGAGCCGTGAATAACAATTTTCCGCCAGGGTTTAGTGCTGCTGCCATTTTAGCGATGAGCGCCCGCTGGTTTTCTTCGGAGAGTAGAAAAACCAGTCCTACTGCGATAATACCATCAAAGGAGCGGTTAAAAAAAGCAGATTGCTCCACCGATTCGCAGGCAGCAGGTACCTGGGGGAAATGCTGTCGGAAGGTGTCAATCATGGTTGGAGATGCATCCAATGCATACGCAGTTAATGCTTCCTCCAGCAATATTTTCGTGACGGGAATACCCGTGCTGCATCCAATATCCAGTATCACGTTACCCTTGTTAAAGGTGCGGGCCCAGGCCCGGACAGTGGATGAGCCAATACCATTAACTTCTTGCCCCCGGCCTTTGATATATATTGTAGCTATACTTTCGTAACCATTTGATTCGTCTGCCATAGATCAGATTTTTTTTAAAAAATAACCTGTTTTAGTTGCTGGTTAAATCGTGTGTTTTCAAATGTTCTTTACAAAACAAACGATCCGGTTTGCCTCTGTAAAGCCATTCTTTTGATGAAACGAAATGCTGGCGGTGTTCCCTGATTCAGTATCGGATGCTAAGTACTTACTGCCTTTTTGTTGCCCCCATTCCGTAGCAAGGTCAATTAATTTTTTACCAATGCCCAGGTGCCGATATGCTGCTTTTACATACATGCCTTCTATATAGGCAACGGGAGATTCATCTGTGCCTTCCACATAATCAAATCGCAGGGCAAGATGAATAAAGGCGATGTAGTTTTCGTTTTCTTTAATCAGGTAGCAGATTTCTTTTTCTTCATGCTCCAGAATAGTTTTACAATTTTCCAGTTCTTCGGGAAAGGAGTTATCCGGCCATAATTCCGTCATTAACAGTGCGAGAAAAGGGAGGTTGTCAATCGTTATTTTTTCAATCAGCATTGGTATTTATTTTGGAAGATAAAGATAGCAGATGCCGGAGATGTAATCTATACTTTTGATAAAGTATAAAGATCGGAGATATACCTGAATATTTATTTGCAGATATGGCATCCCCTGGAATAAAAGAGGCATGGGATATTCACCTATACCTTCACTTTTGGTAAGTACTGGTTTGTACTTTGGAAGGTTATCTTCAAACGGAGGATTTGAAAAGAATGGATACTTTTTTATGAACAAATATAGGGAATCGGGTGCTCTATCTGGAACGATGCAGCCCCTGATAAAGTATATATTATTGAATAAAGGCCTGATATTTTAATATAGCTGCTGCATGAGGATGTATCAAAAGCAATCTGAAGGCCTGATAATTGGATAAACGAAAAAGGTACCCGAATAAATCAGGTGAAAATTGCTTTTGAGACACCCTCTTTTATTTTTAAAAATTTATCCCCATCATGCTGGCTGACAGGAACCTAATGTTGGTCCGAGTATTCCTTTGCATACACATTGCGGATAAAGTTTGTAGCAACTTAAAAAATAAGGTACGGCATTGTTACATCCTCTATTGCAGTTAGGTGACGTGGCGCCACCGCCCTGAATAAGTTTTAATTCGCTTCTATTCAGCTCCCTTTTAAAGCACATTTGTTTTTTCATAATGAAGAATTTTACGATAGAATAAGAAATATTAACGATACAGTTTATTATTCCGATGTTCCTGATAATATGATCATGGAGTTTAGAAAAAATTCCTGCATTTATAAGAGGGCGGCGCCACTTGTAGAGAGCACCTACAATACGCTGAAAGTAATTGACATGCCTGGAATACCTCGGGGTTGTGGCAACTGCCGGAACACTGTATCTGTGCGTTATTACTGCCACCGCGGAGGTTTCGCATTTTTTCTCTGCTCAGTACAGCCCCGAATAGGGTTTTGTTTTTCATGTGGTAATTTTTATGGTGAAAAAATAAAAGGTACGGTGGTTGAATGTGGAAAATAAATGAATGGCGGTTAACGAGTAATTTGATACAAGAGGTATTACAATATCTCTCTCATCGGATAAACGGGAATATTACAGTAAAATCGGGTTCACAGATATCGGTTTCAGATCTAAAGATATTTCCAATGGCTGCATCTGTAAAGCGGTGAACGTGGATTGACTCGTATAATCGAATTGGCTATGGATAGTCACCAAACAAGAAAGAGGTGTCTCAAGCGTAATTTTGAGGCTGCCTGCCCGAACAATAATGGAAGACTGTTTGTTCCTGTGATTCACATTTGGTACAAATCAATAGCTACTTGTTCGTTCATGCATAAAAATTACCCTATGGTGAATGGTGGATTATTAATCAGACTACATGCAAAACCGGGAAAAGAAGCAGAACTGGCTGAATTCCTGAAAAGTGGACATGCTATCGTTGTCAATGAACCGGCTACTATCAGTTGGTATGCCATTCAACTGGCTCCTGCTATTTTTGGTATCTTCAACACCTTCCCAGACGATGCTGGCATAATCCCCCTGTTACCTGATGGAAACAGCGGATTCCCGCTATGTTAATGAGCAATGGCACTATCTTATCTGCCTCTCCCCTGCCTCCGAATTTCCCAGCAACGTAAAAAAAAGTGAAAAATTGCATATTCTGTATTATGTTTGTCTACAAAACAAGTAGACTATATAGACTATTTATATCAACCTATCTCCAAATTATCATGAAAAAAGTTCTTCCCCTGCTCTTCCTGAGTATCCTTCTGGTCAACGCAGCCATTGCCCAAAAAGTAATTTCCGGCGTTGTAAAAGGTGAAAAGGGCTCCCCTGTACCTGGTGCTACTATTAGCCTTAAGGGATCAACCAACAATGCTATTGCAGACAATAAGGGACATTTCAGCATACAGACGTATGCGCCATTCCCTATTACGCTGGCTGTTACTTCCATTGGTTTTGCTACCCGTGAAGTGGAAGTGACCGAACAAAACCAAAACACGCTGGAAGTCATTCTCTCCATAGATAACCGCCACCTCAACGAGGTATCGGTTACGGCCCGCCGCCGGAATGAAAAAATACAGAACGTGCCCATTGCCATTTCCGTGGTACGGGGCGGGCTGATTGAAGATGCCGGCGCCTTTAATGTAAACCGGGTGAAAGAGCTGATACCCAGCGTACAGCTCTACTCTTCCAATCCGCGTAATACCACCCTTAATATCCGTGGGCTTGGGTCTACCTTCGGCCTGACCAATGACGGCATTGACCCGGGAGTGGGATTTTACCTGGATGGCGTGTACTATGCACGTCCCGCCGCTACTACCTTTGACTTTGTAGATGTAGAACAGATAGAGGTATTGCGTGGCCCGCAGGGTACCCTGTTTGGTAAAAATACCACGGCCGGCGCCCTGAACATCACTACCCGTAAACCTTCCTTTACACCTGGTGCTACGGCAGAAGTGAGTTATGGCAACTATGGCTATATTCAGGCAAAGGCATCTGTTACCGGTGCCATTGCCAGCAAGCTGGCGGGCAAGATCTCTTTCTCCGGTACCCAGCGGGATGGCACCGTTTATAATGTATCTACCCAACGGTATGTGAATGATATCAATAATATCGGTGGCCGTTTTCAATTATTATATACCCCGAGCAGCCGGGTGAGTCTTACCCTCATCGGGGACGCCTCCAAACAACGTCCGGAAGGATATGCACAGGTAATCGCCGGTGTGGTAAAAACGCAGCGGGCTGCTTACCGGCAGTTTGATAATATCATTGCTGACCTTAACTACCAGCTGCCCAGCCGTAATCCTTTCGACCGCCTGATCGATCACAATACGACCTGGCGTTCCGGTAATGACCAGGGCGGCGTATCCCTGAACGTAGATGCGAAGATCGGTGGTGGTACGCTGACGGCCACTTCTGCCTGGCGCTACTGGAACTGGGATCCATCCAACGATCGTGACTTTACAGGACTGTCTGTATTGTCGTTGTCCCAGGCCACTTCCAAGCACCAGCAATGGACACAGGAAGTACGGTATGCCGGTAACTTTTCCTCTAAACTGAGTGGCGTGATCGGTGTATTTGTGATCGGACAGGATCTGAAAACAGACCCGGTACACATCGAAGAATCCGGCCCGGCACAATGGCGCTTCTCTCAGAGCACCACGAGCGCATTATGGAAAACTCCGGGATTACTGGATGGTTTTGGTATCCGCACTACCTCCCGGCTGAAAACCTTCAGCGCCGCGGTATTCGGACAACTGGATTGGGCCATCACGGATAAACTGCATGTACTGCCAGGATTACGGTATAACTATGATGATAAAAAACTGGATTTCAGCCGCAAAACATACGGAGGGTTGCAAACCTCAGATCCGGCATTGCTGGCGTTGAAAAACATCGTGTATACCGATCAGGAATTTGATGCCAAAACAGATAATACCAACCTTACCGGGCAGTTGACGGTTTCCTATAAAGTCAATAGCAACATTAATACCTATGCGACTTTCTCTACCAGCTATAAACCAATCGGACTTAATCTGGGCGGATTGCCCACTTCCGGCGGCAAGCCAATGCTGGAGCTGGCGGAGATCAAACCGGAATATGTACAGCACTATGAAGTAGGTATTAAAACAAGTCCTTCTGCTTCTTCTACCCTGAACCTGTCTGTTTTCAATACAGATATCAAGGATTTCCAGACACAGGTACAGACAGCGGAATTAGGTGTTAACCGGGGTTATCTGGCCAATGCAGAAAAAGTACAGGTGCGTGGTGCGGAGCTGGATGGTAATATCCGATTCAATAATCAATTCTCCCTCTTTGGAGCAGTTGCTTACATAGATGGCAAATACAAGTCTTTCACCAATGCCCCGGTGCCACTGGAAGAAACCGGCGGCCCCAGCGCCTTCAAGGATATTTCCGGCAGCAGACTGCCGGGCATCTCCAAATGGACGACCTCTCTGGGTGGTGAAGCCTCTACTGGTGGGAAATTCCTGGGCCAGGGCGGCCGTTTCTTCCTGGCATTGGATGGATACTATCGCTCTGAATTTTCTTCCAGCCCTTCTCCTTCGCCTTACCTGAATGTAGATGGCTATGTACTGGTGAATGGCCGGATTGGTTTCCGTGCAGTAAAAGGGGTATCGTTATTTGTATGGGGACGTAACCTGTTCAACAAAAATTACTTCGAACAATTACTGGTTGCTGCCGGTAATGCCGGTCAATACGCAGCTGTACTGGGAGACCCCAGAACATATGGTGTAACGATCCGGTATAATTTCGGTCCATCCAACTAAGTGGTGGATATATAGATGGATCGCTGGTTTTAAGCCGGTGATAAAAAGAGACAGGATAGCTCCATGCTATCCTGTCTCTTTTTTATTGTTACTGACAATCTATAAATAGTTGTAGCTATCTGTTTATACAGCCGGAACCGGCTTGTTTTCTGCCAGCTTACCACAGTTGCCCTGATACTCCAGGGAAAGTTTTGTCAATTGTGCTGTCCATACAATAAACTTCGCCAGTATTTCTGCGGCTACCGTACCGGTAAGTAAGGTAATGATTCTGGCCAGTACAGCCCCGAGGGCAAACCAACCCGCAGCAATGAAGGAGAATTTTAAGACAGGCCATAATACCTTTTCGCGGTGCATTTCTGTGATAATATTCAGTCCGGAGGCTACGCCGATTTCAGTACCCACTAAAGCGGTAATAGCCGTTACCAGCTTTGCATTTTTAACAATCAGATTAAAGACCTTTGTCGGAATCTGATTAAAAGGTGAGAAGATCGGCAATGGCAGGAATATGCCGAAAAAGCTAACGGACATCGTGAACGTAAAGGATATCCACCAAATAGTACAGTCAGATATTTCTCCTATCGGACGGTCATACATCAATACATCTCCGCGTAAGCTATGGTAAACGATTTTGGTTCTGCCATTTTCATCCGTTCTGGTAACTACTTTTCCCAGCCGGGGATCTGTTGTAAACATTGTTTCTGCCTGCGTATACGCTTTTTCAAAAACTTCCCGGAAGTGGGATTGTTTTGCTGTATCCAGGTTGAACAAATTAACCAGGTCGGTAAAGGTTTGTTCTTTATGAACAGGAGAGAAAAGTTCAGATTGGGGCGCAAATTTAATACCTGTCGGAGGAGGAAGTGGCGCTTCCTCTACATTGTTGAAGTAACTCGAGTTGATCGGCATGGCAATACCTAATTGCGCTTTCCGCTCTTCCAGGTTAATAACAGTATCGGCGAGTGTGTTTGCCGTGCCTTCGAGCAGTTGAATAGCGTGGCCCATGGAGTCGATCGGCGGAGTCACGGTGAAATCGAAATTAGCCACCAGCCTTGGGTCCGTAATCACATCATTCAGCATCCACTGCCGGAGTTCTGATTGCTCCAGACACGCTTTCCACAAACGAACGTTTTGAAAGTATCCGGTGAAGCCGTTGCCACCTATCAGCAATTTTCCCTGATCAATACTGGCTACCGGAGCAGGAAAATACTCCGCTGTTTGCAGGTTGCCGTTTACATAAAGGCGCATCATTTTTGAATCGCCGTTATAGGAAATGGCAAAGTGATAAAAGCGTCCTTCCGTGATTTGTTCCTTGGAATAGATTTCCTGACTATCTGTATTCCGCTTTGCAATAATGCGGCTGTTGGTTTTATCGTACTGAATGTAGTATTGCCATTGCCAGTCTTTTGCAAAAGAAAGTATCACCGCCATATCTGTACTGGCAGCAGGATTGAACCATCCTTCAACGGTATAGGGCTGATGGCCGCCAAAATCATAGTCGGCATAAACCCCGCAATCAATGGCGCCATTTTCCGTCACTTTTACGGAAGGGATACTGTACAGGTAGTTCGGAGGAGGTGTGCTGTACGTAATAGGTGTAGCATATCCGGAACGATCATCTGTGGGCATTTCTGTAAAGTCTGTCCAGAAAACGAGGTCGGGTAATTTTTCCATTGGCGGTGTAATGGCCAGCGCGTCCTCCAGGATCTCAAAAGCATTCCGGACTGATTTCCAGATAACCACACGGGCAATTTGTCCGTTGAGATAATTTTCATATCCGGAAGTTGTGATTTGCTTACCAACGCCGATGAGGGTAGCCAGTTTTACATCCGGATAAGGGGCGCCTGCTACTACTTTACTGGCTACTTCTTTCCCGTCCTGGTATAACTTAATCAATCGCTGGGGACCATCAAATGTGACCGCCACCTGGTGCCATTCATTTAGTGATAATGGTGTGGAAGAGGTTACTCCAATACCTTCCTTGTTATGCAGTAGCCCCGTGAAATGCAAAAATCCATCTTTGTAGTGAAGTCCGAACAGGCAGCCTATTGCCATGGAGGAATTCCAGATAAGCGTACCCGTGGAGGTAGTGGGAAAAAACGTTGCAGCTAACGTAAACGACTGCATGTTGTTAAGATGGTCGGATGGAAAATAGGCATACGCATTCCCATTAAACTGAAGCGCGCTGTATCCCCAGCGCATGGTTAAGCCAAGATTCATAGTATAGAATTTAGTCCTACTCTGTTAAGGTTTTTCGGTTTCACCTCCTGCTTATTGTCAAGTCAGGCAGACCTGTTTTTTTGTGTGCTTACAGCTGCACCTTCACAAAGGTCTATCGATCTGCTAACCTGAGTAAGAGCGTAAATATGTGTTTCTGAAAACGGGTATTTATACCTGTTTTCAATAATGCAGCAGATATTTATATCTGTTGTGCCGTAATCGGATGTATATGGTCCTGATAGGCCAGGTAAGCATTTTAGCCAACGGAAGATAATGCAGGGCAAGTAGAGCATTGAGGTGAATAGCCCGCATACGGTATTCGAGAGATACCCGGTTAGCCATGTATAAAAAAATACAGGATAGCTGATCAGCTATCCTGTATTTTGCTCCTCCTGAAATAGGTGGATGTTTAATGCGATTATCTGCGAAAGCTTATCCCGGTGTCCAGGTACCGGTTTGTTTGACTACCGTCCATTCGTTGGCAGTTGTTTTTCTCAGGATGATCGTGGCGCCGGTTTGGTTACTCTCCAGGTACCCTCCTGCTGTGGTGAGACCCTGGATAATGCTCGTTGCATCCGGCTTTATACGTAGCGCCGCCGCGGCTGTTACCACAAATTCCACATCCGGATAACCCGCTGCTGACGCGGCGAGATTGACGATGCTGCGTGTTGTGCTGCTGGTATTGGTGTACCTGCAATAGGTAGTGGTCCAGTTTTGTGTAAAGGTTTCATTCACCAGATTTTTGACAATGACATGATTATCGTCCTGAATCACTCCTCTGCAAGCGAATGCCAGCGGGCTTTTTACCGTTGCTCCAAGCGATACCGGATTTTTAATGGTCACCGGGCCTGGAGCATTATTAGGCATTCCTTCGTCCCGCACATAGATAGCAGAAGCATGCAGCGGTACCGGCCGGTCATCCGTAATTTTCAGGTTAATCATTTCAACGGCGCCAATATGAGGGGGATTGGTTTCTGTAGGTTCCCTGAAAATACAGACGGCAGCACCGTATTTGATAGACGTGGATTTGGCCGTATTGCAGTTCGTCACCTGTGCATCCTGAATGCTGATCAGTGGCATGTTGTAGGAATACCGCCGGATACTGATACCACTGCGGCTGGCCTGACTGATTTTTCCGTTGGCATACACCACATTGCCAGCCAGTGCGGTATCCGACATTCCCAATGCCGAAAAACCAAGTGTATCCTGTTCACTGATATGCCCTTCTATACGAATATCCACAGCAGTGGTAGTACCCGCCATTTTCTCCGGGGTAACATTAATACCCCTGCCTTTATTGCCACTGGTGTAGGTGTTAATAACGCGTATAGCCATTAACGTATCATGTACGTCATTGGGTTCAATATCCAGTCCTCCGCAGGGACTATGTATATCGCTCCTTAACAACCGGGCATTCTGTATGGTGATGCCTACACCGGTGATCAGTGAGATGCCCTGCCGTCCGTTATGATCGCATACCGCATTAATAATACGTATATCCCTGTTAGTGGTAGTACCTACCTTACCAATATAGATGCCATCTCCCCAGCAATCCTTTACAGTAGCGTCGTTGATCGTAATACGGGAAGAGGAACGGATGTCAATACCCATTCCGAATTCTCCGGTTCTGTTACCGGTATTCACCCTGTCTCCGATGATGTGGGCATTATTGATTTCACAGTCATGGACATTCCATAACCGCATGCACCAATAAGCAGGAGCTCCGTTGGGAATAACCCGGAGTTTACAGCTGTCTTTACTGAAAGTAATCTTGCTGTTACTGGGTACCGATATGAATTTATTGAGAGCATCAATATTAATGGTGCCGTTGAGGTCAAAATTTACCTGTTGGTATTTGGCCAGAATGCTATTCAGCCGGGTGCCCTGCTCCTGTGTGAAGCCTTGTTCTACCGTTTTCAAACCAAACCATTTCAGACTGACCGCTCCACTGTATATTCTTTTCCAGCGTCCTGCTCCGGTGACGGAAGTAGGTTGTATGATCACCCCACTATCGTCTGGTAAGGTGCTGCCGGCATCCCAGGTGAAAGCGCCGCCACCGCCATCATCGGCAGCGTAATAGGCAGATAAGGTACAGTTACTGCCGGGCAGTGGTACGGTGGTACTGGCTTTGAGCGCTGCCATGTTGTCGAACACGGGACCGGTCACCAGCGCCGATTTTAACACCGTATTAGCTGGCAGATAAATATTTTTTTCTTGTTTTCCACAAGCACTGATCAGCAGTGCGCTGATGTACAGGATGGCTTTTCGCATAAGATATGGTAGATTAAAAAGATGACATTATCCGCAGAAGGAATTACTATCGCTCGCTGTTAATTGTTCACAATAAAGACAGGCACATGATCATACGACGGCCAAATTATAAATAGTTTTTCATTTGAAAAAAGTAAGTGTAAAGTGGATAAGTTTGGAGGTAGAATATATGGTCGACAAATTTATATTACCTGCCATATTTTTACTAATCAATTTTAAAATATTGTTGCAGGCATACTGTGATAAATTGTTTTACTAATGCAGATCCCGGAATCCATGCTGTAATGCATAACCTAAAAGATCTTTAAATGCCTCCTGTACATCTATTTCGGGAATGTCGCTCATGATCGTTCTTAATTGTGCAGTGTTGAACTGATGACAGGGTGTTTGAATATACGGCGTGAGATTAGGCGCATATAATCTGTAGTAAGCGGCTTCCAGATCATTCATGTTAGTGGGTACTTGTTCCACTAATTCACATTGGAAACCTACTATAGATGCGGTATGTGGAAGCAGGTAGTCTAGTTTGACACCGTGCGAACTCACGATGTTAAGCTCGTAGATATCGTCATTGCAAAAAACGCGGGTAATTGTTTTGGCTACAAAATCTACCGGAATAATATTAAGCGTACCCTGGTGGTTAGCCACCATTCGGATGCTGTTACTTTTGGTTTTCATCCGGTTGCTGTATACATAAAAGAATTTACCAAATTCATAAAATACGTTGAACTTGGGAGAGAAATATAGTGGCGCATCCATGAGTCTGCCGGAAATGATGGAGGGCCGCAATAGTTGCCACTTCTTATGATGGTGATTGCAATAGGTGATTATTTTACTTTCAACATTTGATTTCAGCATTTCATAGGGATTTCTATTGATGCCGGCTAATGTTTGGTGAGCCGTAGTATTGGTGGAAAATTCCTGATAGTTGTTATGAATGATGCCTTCGAAATGCCCAATGGAAAAGGCCGTCCCTATAAAGATGAATTTTGATAAAACAGGATTTACCCATTCCAGGAATCGCAGCGTAGCCGTATAGTTTTTATGATGTAGTTCCTCATAGGCCTGGGGGGTATTGGATAGGTTAGTAACTGCTGCGGCATGAATGACGGTTACGGGAGCATATTTTTTGAGCTGATTGAAATCATCTTCATTTAAGTCAATGATATCGTGTGGTATGATTTCAATGCTGTCTGATAATTCAGCCAGCGAGAATTGATTTAGATAGTCTGGCCTGTATAGGCTGCTGAGTAAGCTATGGAGTCTTTGTCTGGCATCTTCTGTTTTGGTATCTCTGATGACTACTATGATTTTATACTTTTTATGGGAGACATATAGTGGCAGCAATTCATACAGAATATGACGTCCCAGGATACCGGTTACGCCGGTCAGCAAAATGTTTGAGGAAGGTGCTTGCATGGATAAGCATTAATTAACATGATAAATGGGGCTTATTTACTTTAGCTGAATTCTTGACGCAATGAAATGCACTTACAGCAATGCCGTATATAATTTATTTCAGTATGAATCTGTTTACCGATGCGACCGGTGCTTTACCATAAAAAACTGATTACTTAATTTGCATAAATGACGAATGGTTATTGAAGTGCTATGGAAGACCGACATGTGACTAGTTACTCCAACTTTTACTTGCTATGTGTAAAAAGCGCTCTGATATTGGTTTTTATCTTCCTGATAGTAGTGTATTCCGCAGTATTTCCGTTTTAACCTGAGCCCTCAAAAGTAATAGGTGTTATTTTAATAACATTCATAACCTGCACAAGGTTCGCTGAAAAAAATATACTTTTTGAAGTGCCGGAAAGTGCATGGGCGCTTATATATTTGAGCTGTTAAATGAACCTGATTGTTATCTTTTATGGTGCCAGCAACAAAAGAAATTGCCGTGAAAAATGCCTTGCAGCTTACATTTGGTGTAAGTGAATGGGAAGATATCAAGGAACTGACAGCCGGGCTCTCACCGGCACTTGTTTTCAGGATAGTGGTGCTGGGAAAAGCTTATCTGCTTCGTATCATCACCCGTACCGATATGGCCGGTGATCCTACACATGAATATGCCTGTATGAAAGCTGCTGCGGAAGCTGGTATTGCCCCACGAATCTGGTATATGAGTATCGCAGACAGGATCGCTATCACAGATTTTGTAGCAGCCACTACTTTTCAAATCAAGGAGGCCAGGATACAGCTACCCGCTGTACTGAAGCGATTACATTCGTTACCGCCTTTTTCGCACAGGGTACATTATCTGGATATGGCAGACCGTTACATGCGAAAATTTCAGGAGGCCGGGTTGTTACCCGAAAGTATGATTACCGAACTGGTTCGCCTGCATACGCATATTATAGGCGTTTATCCCCGTAATCAGGAAGATATGGTGGCTTGCCACAATGACCTTAAGCCGGAAAATATCCTCTTTGATGGTACCAAGGCGTGGATCGTAGATTGGGAGGCCGCCTTTTTGAATGATCGTTATGTGGACCTGGCAATAATCGCCAACTTTGTGGTCACGAATGAAGCGGAAGAAATGGTTTACCTTAAAAGTTACTTTGGTGAATCCGTGACGATATATCATCGTGCCCGGTTCTTTCTGATGCGTCAATTGCTGCATCTGTTTTATATCACCGTTTTTTTGTCTTTGGTGGCGGCAGCGGGTGTGCCTATCGATTGGACGTTGAGCAGACCCGATTTCAGGAGCTTTCATGCCCGCATGTGGGCAGGGGAAATCAGTCTGGCTAATCATGATGCCAGGCAACAATATGCCTGGGTACACATGGATCAGCTATTGTATAATGTGCAGCTGCCACGTTGGGAAGAAGCGCTTGACATTGTGGCGGGAGGATCTGGATACGTAGCATAACCGTTCGCCAGCTGCTGTTTAAACGAAAGGAGAAAGCAATATGCCGGGGGATTACTTTACCTGGATGGGATATTAAAGGCCGGTAAAAGATTATCGGCCTTTAATATTTGTCTTTAAAAACAACATATGTATGGGCTGCTGTCAATAACTGGTTATATACCTTGTTAGAACGGATAGCGCCGCATGCCGCCATCAACAACCGCCACGGTGCCGGTGATGTATTTTGCGCGGGGAGACACCAGAAAGGTCGCCATGTTGGCAATATCCTGCGGCTCGCCAAAATCCCCCATGGGAATTTCCCGCTCTGCAAATTTGCGCCGTTCTTCACCCGGGAAAATACGCCGGATTTGTTCGGTGTCAATGATGCCCGGTTGCAGGCTATTCACGGTAATGCCATATTGAGCCAACTGTGCCGCCAGCCCTTTGGACCATGCAATTACGGCGGCCTTGGCCACTGCGGAGGCATTGATGACACGTAGTTCATACGAGCTGGCAATGTTGAGGATAGCTCCTTGCTTACGTGCGATAAACTGGGGTAAAAGCAGCTGGGTGAGCTGCCGGTGCCGCTCAAAGTCTAATGTCATGGAAGCTGCCCATTCTTCATCCGGCGCGATGATATCCAGTTGGCGGCTGCGGCCGGCATTGTTAATGAGAATATCTACGTGCCCCAGGCTTTCCAGTGCTGCCGCTGCTATTTTTTGCGGTCCGTCAGGCGCTACAAAATCCTGGGCGAATGTAATAGGTGCGATGCCGCCTGCAGCGGCTACTTCTTCTTTAAAGCTCTCCAGTAATGTTTCGTTTCGTCCGTTAACGAATACTTTCACTCCTTGTATGGCTAATTCTTTGGCAATGGCCCGGCCGAGTCCCTGACTTCCACCGGTGATGACAGCTGTTTTTCCTTTTAAATAGAGATCCATAACTTATACTACTGATAATGATTGAAAGGATATTTTTAAACGGATACAATAGTTGTAAGCCGCTGTAAAAATGTTTTGTAAAAGTAGTAGATGATAGCTGATATTAGCGCCAGTACAATGGATTGTAAGGAGCATACAAATTTGTATGTGGAGAGCGTTGATACGGTGCAAATTATAAAATAAGCGCCAGCAATAGAGCTATTGCCGGCGCTTATTTTATAAACATATAATAACAGGATAGGAAGTTATTTCTCCAATATCACTTTCCCGGTAAGGATCTTTCCTGTTTTAGTCCGCACCTGTATAATATAAAATCCTGCAGGTAATGACGCCGGTAATTGTATCGTGTTTGAATGCATTATAAGCCTGTATACGGGTTTACCTTCCCGGTCATTTACTATAAGGAGGCTACCGTCCAGCACTTCTTTCGTTTGTATCTGTATCAGACCATTGGTTGGGTTCGGATAAAAATACAGTACTTCCGCTATGTGCTGCCGGGTATTGACCGTATTGGCCACTGTAGATGGTTGCAGTGGTGGTGCAGACAAACGCTTGCTGATGGTGAACGATTTATTCACCTTGTCAGACTTGCACCCGGTTACTTTATTAATAGCTTGTACATCAATAGAAGCCTGCGCATTCAGTGAACTATTGTTATATGGTGCCGGGATAGTATCGTTCATCCCGGTAAAAGTGGTGTCTAAGACTGTTGTGAAGCCATCAGTATACTTTATATGTATGATATAAAGTACATCAGGCTGATAATTGGTAATAGGTATGTATACCGGCTGACTGGCGATGCCTGATGGCACGGTAAATGCAGGATTGGCCGGCCTGGGCTTCACCAACACCGTTACCGGTTTTCTGGCAATACTTACACAACCGTTTTTGCTGGTAGCATCCACATAAAATGTTTGTGTAACGGGTTGGTTGTATAGTATTACAATTGGCCCGGTGATGAGCGGATTGCCACCAGTCGGATTGGCATACCATCTGAAGGTGACATTCGCCGGTGCAATGGCCCTGAATATAGCGCTATCGCCGATACAGATAGGTACGGTATCGGCAGCAAGCGTAGGTATAGCCGGTGGCAGATTGACGATGACACTGTCTGCCGCGCGGGCGCTGCTACAGCCATTCTCTGTTGCCTGTGCGTAGTATACGGTTGTTGCAGGTGAATTGATTCTATAGGGGCTGCCTGTAAACAGTAAGGTGCCACCAGTAGTCGTATTATACCATTGAATATTATTGCCTGTTGCGGTAAGGGTAGCTGTATCTCCTTTGCAAATAGCTACCGGATTATTCACTACTGGCTTTGCCGGCGTGGGTTTCACTAATACGGTTACCGGTTTTCTGGCAATACTTACACAACCGTTTTTGCTGATAGCATCCACATAGTATGTTTGTGTAACGGGTTGGTTGTATAGTATTACAATTGGCCCGGTAATGAGCGGATTGCCACCGGTCGGATTGGCATACCATCTGAAAGTGACATTCGCGGGAGCAATGGCCCTGAATATGGCACTATCACCGATACAGATAGGTACAGTATCTGCAGCAAGCGTAGGTATAGCCGGTGGCAGATTGACGATGACACTGTCTGCAGCACGGGTGCTGCTACAGCCATTCTCTGTTGCCTGTGCGTAGTATACGGTTGTTGCGGGCGGACTGATTTTATATGGGGTACCGGTAAACAATAAGGTGCCACCGGTCGCTGTATTGTACCATTGAATGTTATTGCCTGTTGCGGTAAGGGTAGCTGTATCGCCTTTGCAGATAGCTACCGGATTATTCACTACTGGCTTTGCCGGCGTGGGTTTTACCAATACGGTTACCGGTTTTCTGGCAATACTTACACAACCACTTTGGCTGGTAGCATCCACATAGAATGTTTGTGTAACGCGTTGGTTGTATAAAATTACAGTTGGCCCGGTGATGAGCGGATTGCCACCAGTCGGATTGGCATACCATCTGAAAGTGACATTCGCGGGAGCAATGGCCCTGAATATGGCACTATCACCGATACAGATAGGTACGGTATCTGCAGCAAGCGTAGGTATAGCTGGTGGCAGATTGACGATGACACTGTCCGCTGCGCGGGCGCTGCTACAGCCATTTTCTGTTGCCTGTGCGTAGTATACGGTTGTTGCAGGTGGATTGATTCTATAGGGACTGCCTGTAAACAGTAAGGTGCCACCAGTAGTTGTATTATACCATTGAATGTTATTACCAGTTGCGGTAAGGGTAGCTGTATCGCCTTTGCAGATAGCTACCGGATTATTCACTACTGGCTTTGCCGGCGTGGGTTTCACTAATACGGTTACCGGTTTTCTGGCAATACTTACACAACCGTTTTTGCTGGTAGCATCCACATAGAATGTTTGTGTAACGCGTTGGTTGTATAAAATTACAGTTGGCCCGGATATGAGCGGATTGCCACCGGTCGGATTGGCATACCATCTGAAGGTGACATTCGCGGGGGCAATGGCCCTGAATATGGCGCTATCGCCGATACAGATAGGTACAGTATCTGCAGCAAGCGTAGGTATAGCCGGTGGCAGATTGACGATGACACTGTCTGCAGCACGGGTGCTACTACAGCCATTCTCTGTTGCCTGTGCGTAGTATACGGTTGTTGCGGGCGGAATGGTTTTATACGGGCTACCGATAAATACCAAGGTGCCGTTGGTATTGTACCATTGAATATTGGTGCCGGTAGCTGTGAGAGTGGCTGTATCGCCTTTGCAGATGACTACCGGATTGTTGACTACGGGTTGGACCGGTCTGGGTTTAACCGTGGCCGTTACAGCGGTACGTTTGCTAATACATCCTCCTGCGGTAGCTTCCGCATAATAAATAGTTGTTTCAACTGGTTGTACTGTTAATGTATTGCCGGTAGCGATGCTTGTACCACCAGTAGGTGCTGTATACCAGGAAATGGTATTTCCGGTAATCGGGGTAACCGCAAAGGTGGTGCTGTCGCCACTACAAATAGTATTATTACCTGGTAATATTACCGGTGCGGCTGGTGCGGTAGACTGCTGGTAGGCATAATACAACCGGAAACTGTTTAATAACCCCAACAGGCTACTGTTCAATGTTATCTTAACCCGGTCAAACTGTGCTGCAGGTTTCAGCATAATCTCTGCACGTTTGTTGTCGTGGAGGAGTCGTAATACATCCGCAGACATTGTTTGGATATCGTTATTAGCTACGTTCCCATTATAGGTTTGTACGGAAATGCCTCCCAGTAAATTAACGGATAATACGGCGTTACTACTGCCGATGCCAATAATCAGGGAATCACATCCTGCTGTACTTGCAGCCGGGAATATCAATGTCTGTTCTACACTCACGCCGAGCAGACCTACATTTATCACAAAGCTGGAATAATCATCAAGGCTGTTGTTATTGACAGGATTCTCCGGATCGATCACACCACATAAAACACACAGTCCATTCACCTTGCTGGTTTGACTATTAGCATATATTTTTTGTCCATATCCCTGCGAAGGGAACAATGAAACAAGTAACAAAAGCACCATTAATAACGGCACTTTTGATGGAAGGGGCAACATACAGGTTTTCATTAAAATCAATTTTGATCAGGATAATAAGGGTTTGTAAGAGAATTAACTCATACTTATGAATAGCGTTGATTACACCGCTGTATCAGCGGATGAAAAGATATTGATGAACTGTGCAGTGCAGTGCTGTGGTGCAGTGCCAGCTCATAAAGGATTATACTGATGTATGTGTCAATAGTCAGACCCTGTAGATAATGGCGAATACGTGAAATAAGTCGCTTTATGAAGCAGGTGTTTGGCGGACAAATGGTTGTTTTTACGCTGGAAAATATTTAACAAAATAAAATCTGAAAAAGTGATGATGTCAGATTGATAAGGGTTATTCAAAACATCTGGTTTATTGGTTGTAAAAATATTAGATTGGTCTGCATTTTAGTTGCAGTTCACAAAAAATTAAAACAGGTATCCTATCACCTGATGACTTATTGTAGCCCGTTTGTGGTATCATAGGAACCGGACATATGATTGCAACGCTTAAAACCAATGCGTAGCAGCCTGTCCGCACCATGTAGTTATTAATAGGGGATGATTAAATGTAGATGTTGAATACGAGAAAAAATACGATCATGAATCGCTGTTAATACAACTGATTGCGTAATATTCTTTTGATCATTTGTATGGTGGCACGGCTGATATGGCCTTTGTATTTTTGGAGAATATCGCTTTCGCTCACGCCGTCGCTGAGTTCATCTACTACCCGCAGCCACTTGCCGAGGAATGCGGAGTTGGGTGTACGGTACCTTAGCAGTCTGCGTACCGTTTCAATGATGGTTTTATTAACAGCGCCTTCATACAATTCAAATATCTCATCGGTATTGAGTCCCAGTTTAATATCATCTACAATCCGGGAGTAATCCTGCAGGTACTTTTCGTTGGCTTCCATTACCTGTAACATCGGATTGTCGCTGAAAGTGATGTCAGGATTTTTGCGATGTTGTTTCTGCAGGTTTTGCAAAGCATAGTTGCGGGCAATATTGTCGCAGATAATCAGGTCGCTTTTACTTAATTCAAACCACTCTCCTTTGACGCGTTTATGCTGAAATACGATATGCAGGCTCTCTTCCAGCTCCGTCATGTTATGGGCTGCATATTGCCTGATAACCCGAAACATAACGGGCAGGTGTGTATGATAAGCTCCCAGGCGCTTATGTAAGTCCTGCGTCTTACCGATTTTATACAGGTTTTTACCTGTATTCAGAATATATACACATCTACCGATTTGTACCTGTTCCATGGATTGTTTTCGGGCGGCTTTAAGGGTAATTAGCTTATCAATTTACAACTATGATTGTTATATACAAAATTGCAGAATTATATTGAATCAACCAGTGTTGAGGGTTAATATAAGGAGATTAACAACTTTTTATACAGCCTCTTTCGGCCCAATGTAAGTGCTGTATTGATATAGCAAGAAAATGGATTTGCTGTAGAAGCTGTAGTAACCAATCAGACAACGCCGCATTAATGGCGGTTATCCTGTAAGGTGCCCGAATACCTTTGCCAACAATGTCTGATTGTCTGTTTACAGGGCATAGCTCCCCGATGACGTAGTCTGGGTGTGCATTTTCCCTGCCTGCCTGTCTGTTTACAATGTTTTACTGTCAGTTTACCTGTCGTGGTTGCCCGTTGACGGTTCTTTTTTACCTGTTTACAGTGCTTAGCTGTCAGGTTACTTGTCGTGACTGCCCGTTGACAGGTCTTTTTTACCTGTTTACAGTACTTTACTGTCAGTTTACCTGTCGTGACCGCCTGTTTATAGCCTTTTTTTACTTGTCTACCTGTCTGGATTGCCATAGCTACCATCCTCAACATGTGATAATGATTGGCCCTGTTATGTTTTTCTATTGATAACGTAAGGGAGAACTGATATTATCAGGATGAATGATGGGTATGGCAGGTTGGGAGTTGCTGAAAAGGGAGATACTGATTTTATACTTGTAACTGCGAAAGGAAGTGAACTGATTTATTGGGATAATGTTGATATACTGCATTGTTTTATACCTGTTTACTGCTATTTATGGATTTGTATTCTTATGGTGGTGCATCAACTTTTCGAGGGGAAAATTATAGTGTTATTTTTGGTTGATTTGTCTTTATTCCAACTGTTTTAATAGTAATTTAGAAATAAGAAGACTTCTCATTAAACAATACTGTTATTATACCTGAATGCCGCTATACATCTATGTATGAATGGTATATCTATTGGTAAGTACAGTATGTGGTAATGTATTTATTGCTGATATCTTTATTGAAAAAATAGCTGATATTATTGACGCTTTGTTGCCCTTAACCTATATCGCATTTCTACCCCTTAAAAATAAAATATGGAAACATTATCAACCCTCAAAAAAGTCAGTCTGTCTGCAGCAGTCATTGCTGTATTGTTTTCCTGTCAGAAAAAAGATGCGATAGACAAAGTATTACCAACCATATCATCGGAGTCGGTAGCTGCTGGTAAGCATAAAATCGGTAACCTGAATGGCGGCCTGATTGCCTACTGGCCACTGGATGGATGTGTCAATACCAACGATGTATCCGGTAATGGGCATCATGGTACACCCAATAATACCACCCTTACCACCGACCGGTTTGGAACTGCCAACGGTGCCTTTTATTTCAATGGTACCAATAGTTATATTGATGTGGAAGACGACGTAGATCTGCGTTTGACCAATACGGATTTTACGTTGAGTGCCTGGGTGAAACTGGATAGTTACAATGCAGCCAGCGGCTCTCATATTCTTACCAAACGGAGCGATAACCCATATGGCTATATTTTTTCGGTGAGAGGTAGTACGACGGCTGTTCCCGGCGTTTCATTTTTCGGACCTGGTGGGAACTATATTAATGCATTCGGAACGAAGGTGATTACTACCGGTAGCTGGCATCTGGTTACTGCTGTATACCGTTTAGGACAGCGGCAGCTGAGTTTGTATGTAGATGGCATACTGGATAATACCAGTGCTGGTTTATCTCCTTTAGATGCACCGGAAGCGGCAAAATTATATATTGGCCGGGACGAAATTACCTCTTCTTCTACGAATGGTGCTTTTTTTCATGGTGCATTGGATGATATCCGCATATACAACAGAGCGCTTACTGGTGGAGAAATCCAGGAATTATATGGAAAGACGATCGCGCCTGCAGCAGGTTTGATCGCTTACTGGCCATTGGACTATTGTCGTAATGCCAGAGATTTATCGGGTAACGGAAATCATGGTACTGTCAGTAATACGTCCCTTACTACCGACCGGTTCGGTAATGTCAGCGGTGCATTTTACTTCAATGGAACCAATAGTTATATTGCCGTGGCAGATAAGCCAGCACTGCGTTTGACCAATACTGACTTTACCGTGAGTGCCTGGGTAAAACTGGATGGCTACAACGTATCCTGGGGATCTGGTATTTTGGGCAAACGAAATGACAGCCCCTTTGGATACGGCTTTTCTGTAACAGGTACTGCTGGAGGGCCTGCTGGTACCGGTGTGCCATTTTTTGGTCCTGGCGGGGGGTATGTCAATGGTGTAGGAACAAAAGTCATCAACTTAGGGAGCTGGCATCATCTTACTGCGGTATACAGTTATGCCAATCAGCAGTTAAGTCATTATGTAGATGGTGTATTGGATAATACCACCAGTGGCGTTCTTCCTGCAAATGCGCCGGCCACTGCCAAGTTGTATATTGGCCGGGATGAAATCACCTCTCCTACCAACGGTTATTTCTTTTATGGTACATTGGATGATATCCGCATGTATAATAGAACCCTAACACCGGGAGAAATTCAAAACTTATATAATGCCGTAAACTAGTTCTGATTATTAGCCATCTCTCCTGTCTGATATATTGTCGGGCAGGAGAGATGTCGTTTACAGCGGTTTATATGTAAGCAGGCGGTGTGGGAGAAAGCTGGTATGTAGAATGGTTAATATCTGTAACGGATATACGTTTCAGTGAAGATTTAAATGATAATGGACATTCCTGCCAGCACCTTGGAGTATGAATATTCCGGACTCCACTAATGTTTGAAGATCTCTTGTAGCAGTAGCTTTTGATACTTTAGTAATAGAAATATACTTTTTGGCAGTCATTCCTCCAGTGAAGCCTTCTGTACCTGCATCCCACATTTTTTTTACGGCTTTCAACTGACGATCATTCAGCTGAGATTTAAATCGATCAAAGAATTTAGTTTTCTTAAGTGTAAATTCAACAAGTAGCTTTGTTTGTTTTTGGGCTGTCAGAATAACATCGGTGAAATAGATGACCCATTTTGTTATTTCATTACTTCGTTGTGCCTCTTCAAGGTTGGCATAGTAACTGCTTTTGTTGTTTTCCAGTGTTCTGGAAATGCTAAGCAATAATGGTCGGCCAATGGTTTGAGATAATGCTTTTTCCGCGATAGCTCTACCTATACGGCCATTCCCATCTTCAAATGGATGAATTGATTCAAAATACAGATGTGCACTGGCAGCTCTGACCGGTGCCTTTCTTATTTCGTTTTTACCTCCCGGTGCAGTATCATTAAACCATTGAATAAACCTGTTCATTTCATCTGATACCCTATCTGAGGGAGGAGCTTCAAAATGTATGATCTCTCTGCCAATAGCACTTGATATCACTTGCATTGGAGCACTATCTTTCCGCCATACACCAATGTTAATATCTTTACTTTGCTTCAAAAGAATTCGATGCCATTCATATAATTTTTCTTTTGTCAGTGGATCTGCCAGGGTTTGCCGTATATCTACCATCAGTTCACCAGCCCCACGCGCTCTTTGGTCTTTTATTGGCTCAATGACTTTATCCAGCCCCAGTTTGTTACGAATAGAAGAAACTACATCATGACGACTTATGTATTCCCCTTCAATAGCAGAAGTTTTAATCGCTTCTGCTACCATCGTATCAATAATTGCTTCCAGTCGGACATTCTCAGGTAAAGTTTGCAGTATTCCGCTGACAAGACCTGTTTCTTCCGCAAAAGCAAAGAGATTGTTCTCTACTTCGTCCGGATTATAACTGAATTGTGTCCAGTCTGATTGTTGCCAGTTGTATTTCATATTATATAAATTTGTACTGAGTGTCCGCTACTTTGCCTGAATGAGCCGATTAATTGCGCTAATCGGCTCAAATATACGCATAAAATGAGCCGATTAATACAATTAATCGGCTCACGGATAGGTGCATTTTCGGTGCAAACCCAATATCAGCGAGATATTTACACTCCCAGACGATCATCTCCCGAAAAAAATAAAAAAAATAATGGGTACCCTGTCCAATTGTGCTTCAGTTGATCATTATTGAAGTATAAACACCTTATTCAAAACATAAAAACAGCTACTCATGACAGCAAGGATGAACATACACGAGAAAGGACAAAACGCTTTAAAAGCTATGTATGGACTGGGCGGATACCTGGCAAAATCAACAGTAGAACAATCCCTGCTACATCTGTTGTATTTCAGGGTTTCCCAGATTAATGGCTGCGCCTTTTGTCTTGATATGCACGCCAAAGACCTGCGGGCTGCCGGCGAAACAGAACAGCGCTTGTACCTCCTGAATGCCTGGAGAGAAGCACCGTTCTATTCTGCACGGGAACGCGCTGCGCTGGAATGGGCGGAAGCAGTCACCAAAATCCCTAACGGACAGGTGCCGGACGAAGTTTATGCCACAGCAAGTGCACAGTTTACAGAGCAGGAGCTGATAGACCTGACCATCGCCGTGATCACGATCAATAGCTACAACCGTATTAATATTGCTTTTGGGGTGGTTGCCGGTTCTTATGAGGCGAAAGCAAAATAAGCGCAGGAAACGGTAATTCGTATATTTAATCATTGAAAAACGCGTCACATGAAAGATTTTATGTTGTTATTCCGGCAACCGGATTATGACTACAGCCAGACACCGGCAAAAGAGATGGAAGCCCTTACCAAAAAATGGCAGGATTGGATAGGTGGTATTGCCGCACAGGGAAAACTAACCCAAACGGGCCAACGATTAGGCCTTGAAGGCAAAGTATTGAAGGCCGGCGGCGTCATTACTGATGGTCCTTTTGTGGAAATCCGGGAGCGCCTGGGAAGCTTTGTGGTGGTAAAGGCCGATAGCCTGGAAGAAGCTACTACGCTGGCGCATGGTTGTCCGGCGCTGGATGCCGGCGGCAGTGTGGAAATACGCCCCGTAATGTAAAATACCATGGACAAAACAGGAAGTAACCGGCCTGTTTTGTCCGTTTTTTACAATTACAGGAACTGGTAGGGTTGCATCTTTGTATCATTAAACCAACAAACGATGAAACGTTTATCTGTACTGTTAGCACTTATTTTTATGACAACTATTACGCAGGCTCAGACAACCACCACGCAGCCGAAAATGAAAATGAATGCCGGTATTGTTACTACCAAACTGGCGGAAACCAAAGCTTTTTATACCAACATATTGCATTTCGGCGTCTCTTTTGAAAATGAATTCTATCTCCTATTGCATACGCCCCATAAAGAAGCGGAAATCAGTTTCCTGCTGCCGGATCATCCTTCGCAGCAACCGCTCTTCCATAAACGTTTCCGGGGAGAAGGCATGTACCTGACCATCGAAGTGGAAAAGGTAGATGAGTTATATGCTGCTATCAAAAAGAAAGGCGTAGCGATTAAAATTGAGCTTCGTGATGAACCCTGGGGCGATCGTCACTTTGCTATTGAAGATCCGAATGGGATAGGGATTGACATCGTGCAGTACGCGCCTGCGAAATAAAATGATGCTGTGTATACGGCTGTAAACAAAAGGACTTTCCTGATCGGAAAGTCCTTTTGTTTACAATAAATATCTGTCGGGGTTGTGAACAGGGCAGGAATCGAACCTGCAAGGGCTATACAATCATTGCCAGTGTGCTCGTCAGGTTAGCTGCCTGTGCGGGTAGAAATGCAGGAAAATCGCCGCCCCACTGGTGATTGGATCTGCATTAACTATATAGCGCGTCTACCATTCCGCCACCTGCTCCTTTATAACAGGATGAACTAATGCTTTGCTATTATGTTTGATTCGCTGCAATAAATGTGTAATGAAAGAAATACATAACTGTTAACGGTTTTGAGGGTGATGGGGTGTTTGCTCTATTGTACAACAGTTGTGGAGAGGTCTTTGTTCAATATTGCCCGGTTTGATTACTGCTACGAATACTTCACTTGTTGCCGGCAGATATAGGAAGATAGTGTGGTGTGAAAGGGGCATAAAATAACCCGACGCCTGGTATAGCAGATATGCGCGGAGGAGATCCGCTAAGATACGCTGCACCAGGCGTCGGTAGTCTGATTTAACTGCAGGTTGCTACTTGATTTCAACCAGGTTCACCTTTTTAATAACGGAACTGTCTCTGATTTCTTCGTTCGCTGTTTTAATAAGGATATCGTTGAGTTGCAGTTCGCCGAATACTTCTGTTTTATCTTCCATTTTACGACCGGTTTTAACAGGCAGCCAGATCGCTTTGTCAGACACCACTTTGATCACATATACACCACGGGTGGAATTCAACACCGCTTTGGAAGGCACTACAAAAGCATTGGTATGACCACTCGCTAAAGGAATGGATACTTCCGCCACCATACCCGGCAACAGTTTTTTATCATTATTCGCTACATCCATTTCAATACTTTGTGAACGCAAACGTTCATCCAGTGCGCCGGACAGCCTGCTTACACTTGCTTTGAACGTTTCACCGGGAAATGATTTGGCCGTGAATTTCACTTCACTGTTGCTGCGCAGGTAGCTGGTGTAAGCTTCCGGTACACTCACCACCAGACGAAGTTTTTTCTGCTCCTGTAAAGTGAAGATAGGCAGGTCGGAACCTTTACCGGCAGGACCCACATAAGCGCCGGCACTGACATTTCTTTTGCTGATGATACCACTGAAAGGAGCGCGTATTTCCAGATAGTTGCGGGTATCTCCTACTTCGCGGTAAGAAGCCCTGGCAGCTTCCAGCTGGGCGAGGTCTGACTTCTGTTTGGCAAAGGCGATATCCAGGTCATTCTGCGAAACTGTACCAGGTGTTTTGCTGGTTTCCAGTAAGCGGTTGTAAGTAGCTTTGCTGGACAGGTAAATGGCTTCCTGTGATTTCAGCCTGGATTCCGCTCCGGATAACTGGGCATTCAGTTCCGGCGCCTCCATGGTTACCAGCAATTGCCCGGCGCTCACCTCACTACCTACATCTACATACAGCTTACGGACAAAGCTGGATACTTTGGCATACAGGTCTACCCGCTGAAAGGCGATCAGTTCACCGGGAATCTGAATAGAGGAATTCATTTCCCCTTTCTGTAAAGTAAATGCTTCCGGTACGGCAGCAGCGGGAGGAGCCGCTGCAGTATGTGCATGCTCATCTTTGGCTTCTGAGGCCCCACAGCTTTGCAGGATGCCGGAGAGGACAATGGCCGAAAGAAATATAGTGATCATGTTGGATGCTGGTTTCATAAAATGTGTTTTAATGTGCTGTTATTTTCTATGGCGCCATCTTACAGACGGTGCGGAATGATTTATTGTTTTACAGGAATATAGTGAATGCTTTCTTCATCTTCCGGATCGAGTGATACACTTTGTGTAGATGTTTTACCCTGACCCCATGCAAACGCCAGTGGCAGGATAAACAAGGCGGCAAAGGTAGATGCAATCAATCCTCCGATAACAGCCCGGCCCAGTGGCGATGACTGATCACCGGCTTCTCCCAGGCCGCTGGCCATTGGAATCATACCTACCACCATGGCCAGTGCGGTCATCACAATAGGACGCAAACGTAAGGCGGCAGCCTCTGAAGCAGCTAACATGGCATTGCCGTTGTGTTTACGGATTTGCTCTGCATTGGTAATCAGCAGTACCGCATTGGAGATAGATACCCCTACAGACATAATCATCCCCATATAGGATTGCAGATTCAGGGTAGAGCCGCAAAGCATCAGCAGGGATAAAGATCCAAGTAACACCGCCGGCACCGTTGCCAGTACAATCGCAGATACCTTGAATGACTGGAAGTTTGCTGCCAGCATCAGGAATATAACCACTACCGCTACCAGTAATCCGCTTTGTAAGCTGTCCATGGTTTCGGTTAAGGTGCTGCTAAGACCGATCAGATCTATGCTTAACCCGCGCGGTAATTCTCCCAGTGAAGATATGGCCTGTTGTACATCTTTGGATGCTGCCCCAAGATCTATGTTATTCAGGTTAGCCGTTACCGTTAGGATAGGCAAAGCTCCCAGGTTATCATTTTCTCCATAGGTGATATCCGGCGTAATGGTGGCTACATCACTCAATATAGGACGGGAGGCGTTTTTCAGCAACGGAATTTCTCCCACATCATTCTGGCTGGTGATTTTATTCTCCGGTACCTGTACCTGTACGTTGTAGCTCAGTCCTGCTTTTTCATCCACCCAGATACTTTTTTCCGTTAAACGGGAAGAGGAAGTACTGGCAATCAATGAACGGGAGATATCACCTACGTCCACTCCCAGCTGCGCTGCGCGTACCCGATCGATATTGATGTTGAGTGCCGGATACTTGATGGATTGTCCCAGCTGTACATCACGGAGATAAGAGATGTGTTTTAATTTCTCCACTATTTTCTGCGCATATTCTTCATTCAGTTTTTTATTTCTACCGGAGAGTCTTACTTCTATTGGTGTAGGAGATCCCTGGCTCAATATTTTATCCGTGAGTTCAATCGGCTCAAAGGATAACTGCATGCTGGTATCTATCTGTCTGGCGCGGTCCCTGATTTTATCTTTCAGCACATCGAGGTTGGTTTTGTAGTCTTCATGTAAAGCCACCTGCAATACCGCTTCGTGCGGCCCTGCCATCCACAGGAAGATAGGTGCTGTGGAAAACAGTTGTGGGTGCAGGCCTACGAAAGCAGAGGTGATAGACACATGTTCTTTCCCTACAATATTGTTGACCGCATCAATCAGCTGAATGGTCTTTTTCTCGGTTTCTTCTATGCGGGTACCATCCGGCTGACGAAGACGTACCTGAAACTGGCTGCCGTTTACTTTCGGCAACACATCCCGGCCAATGGTACTCATCTGCAGGAAAGCCAGTAAACAGGCAAAGAGGAGATAACCTATTACAATAGGTTTCCGGTAGGGCATCATCCTTTCTATAAATCGTAAATAGCGGGCACGTATCCTTTCAAAGCGACTGATCTTTCCATCCCGGTTGCTGTCGGCTCTTTCTACCAATGCTTTTTTCTGATCCCAGGTATCTCCATCTTCGCCTGTTTGCAGGCCGGCGGCGGCCAGCTCTTCCTGATCGCTGAACGCGGTGCCGTCTTTATGTTTGTGATGTTTTCCTTTCATGATCCAGTTGGCCATTACCGGTACAAATGTCTGTGCCAGGAAATAGGAAACAACCATGCTGAAACCGATGGCCAGTGCCAGCGGCAGGAACAAGGACCCTGGTATACCGCCCATGGTAAAGGCAGGGGCAAATACCGCCAGGATACAGAACAGGATGAGCAGTTTAGGGAACGCAATTTCCTTACAGGCATCCCAGATGGCGAGCGACTTAGGCTTGCCCAGATCCAGGTGCTGGTGTATGTTTTCAATGGTCACCGTACTTTCATCCACCAGGATACCGATGGCCAGCGCGAGCCCGCTGAGGGTCATGATATTGATGGTTTGTCCGAATAAGCTGAGGAATAATACCCCGGATATGATAGACGTTGGAATGGTGAGTATCACAATCAGTGCCCCGCGTGGGTCACCGAGGAATAATAATACCATCAACCCGGTGAGGATAGCGCCGATAACGCCTTCTGTCAGCAGGCTTTTTACGGAGTTGATCACATAGGTAGACTGGTCAAATTCATAACTCAGTTTTACATCCTCAGGTAACTGTGCCTGTATCTTTGGTAATGATTTTTTCAGTCGTTGTACCACTTCCCAGGTGGAGGCATCGGCCGCTTTGGCGATATCGATGTATACGGATCTTTTACCGTTGATCAGCGCATAGCTGGTGCTAACGTCGGCGCCATCTTCCACTGTAGCCACATCGCGTAGGTACAGGTTCTGAACGCCGTTTTTGAACAACGGAATGTCTTCAAAATCCTTGATTTGTTTAATGGTAGTATTGGCAGGTGTAATATAGTTTTTGGTATCGATGCGCACATTGCCGGAAGGAGCGGTTTGGTTGTTGAGTCGCAGGGCTTCTACCAGCTGGTCGGGTGTCATGTTGTGAGAACGCAGCAGATCCGGATCTGCCTTGATTACTACGGTGCGGATGTTACCCCCAAATGGCGTAGAACCTACGAGGCCTGGAATGGAGGTAAAGGAAGAACGGACATACACGTTGGCCATATCCAGCAATTCATTGTTGCTGCGTTTATCGCTGCTCAATACCAGCTGTCCTACCGGTAGTGTAGAGGCGTCAAAGCGGATAATGAACGGCGGGTTGGAGCCTGGCGGAAAGATGGCCTGGATACGGTTGGAAAACGCACTCACCTCCGCGGCTGCCTGGGCCATGTTGGTGCCCGGGTAGAAGTTGATTTTAATGAGGGTGAGTCCTTGTATATTCTTGGTCTCCACACTTTTTACCCCATTCACAAACAGTAATATGTTGATGTATTGTTTGCCAAAGAAGGATTCCATCTGGGTGGCAGTATAGCCACCAAAGGGATGCGACAGGTAGATCACCGGCATATCCAGCTTGGGGAAGATGTCAATTTTGATAGTGCTGACGGCTTTGATCCCAAAGAAGAATAATCCGGCAACCAGCACCAGAATAGTAATAGGTTTACGAAGTGCGAAACGGATAAGGTTCATACTACTTGTTTATGAATTGTCAATACCTGATAGCTGTATCTATCATCAATAATTTTTAAGTGCCGGATTACAGTTCCTTTTCAAACAGCATGAAATCGCCGGTGGCGGAGGCTTTTAACAGGAGTGCCTGCCACACATTGCTATAGATAATGTCGCGGTCTGTTTCTGCACGTATCAGGGCATATAATGCCTGGGTTACATCTACCAGATTCGTCAATCCGTTTTTATACAGTACTGATTTCTGGAGATAGGCATCTGATGCGGCTTTCACCTGTACAGGCACTTCTTTATAGTTATCCAGTGCGTTGGCGATTTTTGTTTCGGAGAGTTGCAGCTGTGCGGTCAGTTGTTGCCCGGCCAGTTCGTATTCGTCCTGCAATCCTTTGCTGATGAGCTTTTGTGCCTTTACCTGCCGGGATATGCGCAGCGGTTGTGTCAGATTCCAGGTTACGCCGATACCAATCAGGTAGTTAGTGCGGGTAGGTTTGATGCCTTCCCAGTACTGGTGCGTATAGGCGTTCAGGTTTTGGGCGCTGTAACCGGCTTCAAAACCAGAGCCTCTGGTCTGCAGTATACTGACCAAAGAAAATATCGGATAATTCATGGTTTGATAATACCTGCTTTGTTCTTTACTGAGATCAATACGGCTTTGGTACCATTGTAACAGTGGATGCTGCTGCAATGCAGCCGTATCGCTCAGGAATGCCGGCAGGTGGGATACAAACAGGGTATCAAGGGTGAAAGGCCGGGGCGGAATGCCCATCAGCTGGGCCAGTTGGTTGGCCTGCGTTTGTTCAAAATCGACTGCTCTTGTCAGCGCTATACGCGCACTGGATACTTCTGCATTGGCCTGGGAAGAATCTACACCGGCGTTTAATCCGTTTTTAACGCGGGTCACTACCACATTCCGGAAGGTATCTGCGCGGTTCAGATTTTTTTGATACGACAAGGTGAGCTTCTGCGCTGCCAGCAGGTTAAGATAAGCGGCTGCTACTTTTACTTCGTGCTGAAAGATCTCTTGTTGCCAGTCTTTGTTATCTCTGGTAGCAACCGCCTGAGCTGTTTTGATTTTTTCTTTGGCTCTGCCGAAAGCGAAGAAGTCCCAGTTTACATTGGCCAGGTACAGGGCACCGAAGGCGGCGTTCCAGTTCTGGTCCTGTAAAGGCTGGCCTGATGAGGCTACGCCCAGGCCTCCGAATCCGTACAAGGGTCCGTTCTGACCGTTGATGGTTCCATAATCCTGTTGGGCAGATATATTCAGATTAGGCAGATAATCACGTTTTGCCTGTGTTACACTGGTCTGAGATGCGCTGGCATAGCTTGATTTGGCTTTGATCGTACCATAATTGCTTACGGCAGTATGGATGGCATCTTTAAGCGTAAGTACCTGCTGGGCGTTGACATACATAGGATGGGTACCAGCAAGAAAAAGGAAAATAAGCAAATATTTTTTTCCAAACATGAAAGAGCGATTTTGCGATATAGTTACGAGAGTGGTAATCTTATCTGCAAAATGAATACATAATTTTGAAGTAAACTTGAAGTGGGGCTATTGTAGCGGAAATGCAGGGCAGCAGGGATGACACAGCAACGCCATAACGTACGCAGTGACTGTATTTTATAGTAAATGTAAACGGAATTAAACGGCTACTTCCAGGTTGTTGTGATGTACCGCTTTTAACATATTTTCCTGAGGCGTCTGAAAATCTACCTGTAGTACGTGCAGCTGATTTTCGTAGGTATAGGATACGTGGAAGCCGCTGACTTCACATATCTGTTTTACGATAGACAGTCCCAAGCCTACACTTTCACTGCATTGGTTGCCTTTTTTGAAGCGGAGGAAAAGGTCTTCCATCGGTATTTCCGGTGGGATGCCGGTATTTTTTACCACCAGTTTCCCGGCAGTAAGGATGATTTCTATACGTCCGTTCTGTACATTATGCCGGATGGCATTTCCCAGCAGGTTGTTGAATAACATATCTGCCAGTGCCGGATGTACTTTCAGGAAAATATTTTTCTCCATATCGGTGGTGATGGAGATATTTTTCATCTCTATTCTGTCTTCATAGGCTGCTAACACATCTTTTGCTACCCGGCAGAATTTAATATTTTCTGAAACGGCATATTCATTGTTTTCCAGCTTGGCCAACAGAATCAGGGAGCGATTGATGCGGGATAATTTTTCTATCGCATGTTGCATGTCGCCAATAAGGCCTGCCTGGTTCTCTTCAATATTGGTTTCGCTGAGCAGCTCCAGTTTGTTGCGGAGTACGGCCAGCGGGGTTTGTAACTCATGAGAGGCGTTTTCACTGAATTCTTTAATGGCAGCATATTCATCCACCGCTTTGTCGGTCATCTTCTGCAGAAAAGAATTCAGGTCTTTAAATTCCTGGGTACGACTTTCAGGAAACTGTATTTTCTGTTTTACATTAAATCCCTGGATAATCTTCATGGTATGTCTCAGGGTGTTCAGCAGCCGTTGAGATACCAGTCTGGCAGTGATGCATACACATAGTATAATCAGTGCCAGCTTCCATAATACCGTATTCAGGATAGCATTCCGGATCAATGCAGAACCAGGAATGTAGTTGTAGGAGCAGATCTGGTAGTTTTGTTGGTTGATGGTAAAGTAGGAATTGACTTTCAGGCAGCTCTCCTCCGTACTGTGGTCGGTAGGCGCTATCTTTTTGATTTGTATTTTTTCGGCCGGCAGTGGCGTGTTGAGGAGCGTGATACGGGTAGACATACCTTGGGTGATGGTACTGACAGGTATGCCTTTTTGCAACTGACTGGCGGCGGCTTCATTTACTTTCGTAAGCCGGGCAATTTCGGTGGCATCGATATTGCTTTCCATGTTGTAATAACACAGGTAGGCGGAGATGGGCGTTGTCAGCACCACTACCCCGATGAACCACATTGTCAGTTTATTGATCAGTTTCATACTTTAGAAGCGTTGAACTTGTAACCCAGGCCATAAACAGTGTCAATATAATCCGCGCCGTTTGCCGCACTGATTTTTTTGCGCAGGTTTTTGATATGTTGGTAAACAAAATCAAAGTTAGCTAAATTATCAGTATAGTCTCCCCACAGGTGGGTCGCGATAGACTGTCGGGAGAGTACCCGGTTTTTATTGACAATGAGGTATAACAGCAGGTCGAATTCCTTCCGGGTGATGTCCAGCGCTATGTTGTTCACCGTGGCTTCCATGAGGTCGGTATCCAGGGTGATTTCGTTGAAGGAGATGATGTTGCTGCCGGCGAGCTTTTTTCGACGGTAAACCGCCCGCAGCCGGGCATGTAGCTCCGGCAGGTGGAAGGGTTTGGTGATGTAGTCGTCTGCGCCTTCTTCCAGGCCAATGATTTTATCGTCCAGGGCGTCTTTGGCTGAAATGATCAGTACGCCGCTCTGTACTTTCTGTGCCTTGAGGAATTTCAGCAATTCCAGTCCGTTGCCGTCAGGCAGCATGATATCTAGCAGGATACAATCGTAGGTGAAGAATAGGAGTTTTTCCTGTGCCTCGTCGAAACTGTAGGCCAGTTCACAGATATATCCTTCTCTGGCGAGAAAATCATGTATGCTGCCGGCGATCTCTTTATTGTCTTCTACTGCTAAAACCTTCATATAAACACTAAAATACGGCTGAATTTTGAATCAATCTTGAAGTTGGAGGGTAATAAGGCCTGGAAGAAGAAAGTATCCCAGATGGCCGGCCCAATGCAGTTTAATGGCGATGTCGCCACCCTGGTGTCATATATCTGCCGGTGTCCTACCAGTGGCTTCCGGCAGACAAATAGTGCCGGTACAGATAGCCTGGATGAAATATTTGCTATGCTGAAAGTGCCTACAGTAGCGGAGAATGATAGAAATATTTACAATCTGCCGGATAGAATTTGGTATTATGAGAAATAATTCCCTACATTTGCGTCCCGATTCACACTAGTGAATAAGTCGGAACGGGGCGTAGCGTAGCCCGGTATCGCGCCTGCTTTGGGAGCAGGAGGTCGCAGGTTCGAATCCTGCCGCCCCGACAGAAGAAGCCTTACAGGAAACTGTGAGGCTTTTTTGTTTTGTTAATCGGGAAATCCACAATACTTTTTTGTTTAAATTTGAAATATATATAAAACGCCATAGGGCATTCACATTTGCAAAAAGGAGAAATGGTTATGAGTACAATAACTTTGCAAGTACCTGAAAAGGTAGATCTGGACCCCAAAGAAACTGCAAGGTTTCTTGCAGCTAAATTATATGAAATTGGTAGGTTATCTTTAGGGCAAGCTGCTGAATTAGCCGGACTTTCTAAAGTCGCTTTTTCAGAAGTATTGGGAGATTATGATGTTTCATTAATTAACCATCCAATTGCTGATATTATTAAAGATGCCTCAAAAATATAATGTCGTCATTGCAGATACCAGCTGTTTTATTTTATTGGATAAAATAGATGCGGTCGATTTATTGCGTCAGCTGTTTAACACTATTTCAACTACTTCTACAATAGCAGAGGAGTTTGGAAAACAACTTCCTGAATGGGTAAAGATTATGCCTGTTATAGACTTGCATTATCAACGTATTCTGGAGTTGGAAGTGGATAAAGGTGAGGCTAGTGCCATTTCATTGGCAATTGAATCCGGATCGGCATTACTTATACTGGATGATCTGAAAGCCAGAAAAGTTGCTGGGAAATTGTCTCTCGCTTATACCGGAACATTGGGTATATTATTAAAAGCAAAAGAGATGGGGCTCCTGCCTGCTATTAAACCCTTATTAGATCGGATTCAGCAAACAAACTTCAGGTTTTCTGTAAACATCTTTAATGAAATATTAAAGATAGCAGGAGAGTAAGATATTTGCATGAATACTCACCCGCTTTTCTGGGATGTATTGTAGCGTCTACAAAAACATAATTCCAAATCTATAATGAGTATCCATCATGGGTAACCGTTTGGGTCTTGCTATAAATGCAAACCCATTACCCAACTCAAGTAAAAAATCATGCAAATGGCTAATGATGGCCCGCTCTAAGTCTTTTTCGTAGTAGGATGCTTCCCTGTGTAGTCCCAGAAATTCAAGATACATCGGATCTTTTATGATCTCCTTAGCGTCTGATGGCTGTTTTTCATTCCGGGCAACAGACAAAACACTCTCCCGGTCATTGCTAATTAGCAGACGTTCCCATAAACTACTATAGATTTGTCGCTCTAACTGGCGTACTGTCCAGTTGTTTTTGACAGTTTCAGCAATATGAAAATCTCTTTTGTCTTGAGTGTCAATTCGTAATAACAATTTATATTGACTCCAGCTCAATTGCGAATACACTGTATTCGCAATTGGAAATGTGCGATAAAATTGACGAAAAAGTTCTGTCTGTCGTTTAGCGAAACCACTTCCGTGCTCAGGTTCCAGTTGATTCGCTACAAATTTGGTCAGATAGTTGCCATAATCTGCATGGTCTTTACCCTGTTGTTCTTCTTCAAAAATGCCTTCCAGTACATCAAAAAAGTACGTTCATGAGCTACAAAACGGATAGCCTTGTCTTTGCCAGGCCTGCCAGCCACTTTAAGTCCCTTAAAAATAAGTTCGAAATTTGTACAGGGAGGGCGACAGAAAAAAGCCTTACAGTAATCTGTAAGGCTTTTTCGTTTATTAGAAAGTTTGTTATGGCCTACTATGTTCGGGTCCCTATCTTTTCTGAATGCGGAACATGCGAGATCTCAACCGAACGATGCTAATGGAATATCTTGCACTTGCATGGCGTAAGGCGGTACTAAATACTAGTGGCTTTCACTTACGATTATACCGCTAATTCACAAAAAGTACGTTTGTAGCTATTTCATAAAAAGTCTCTCCCTTTTTTATAAATGGTGGTGCTTCTCCCCAGGTAGCCCTGGAAACGATGTATAATGTAAACACATTTTTAAGCGGTAACGGATTAAGTCCCCCAGGGGTAAATGCTGTATTGGAATAATTTGTTCCGCCATAATTACGCAACGATTCTCCTGTGTCACTGTTCACAAATTCGAATACGTAATTGTAACCAACTTCGGGCAAGGGATCCGGCCGGCCATCTGGCAGGAGCTGATAGTCAGCCTTATCAATGGCGTTTTTTACATCTTTAATCACCCCGATTTCAGTCACTACTTCGTTCCAGTCTGCATCAAAATAACTTACCGATACTTTGATATCTGTATGTTCAAATGGAATAAGGTCTTTGGCATAGTTGGCCACTTTCAGTTTGATGTACCCGGCCGGAGCAGCGCTTTCACTGTCTTGTTCACCGGGATTTATAAAAGAAACAGGAGCGTCCATTGTCGGCTGGAACAGCGTATGGCGTTCTTTAGAACCTGTTTTTACATCAATCACTTTTTCGGCTACCACTTTTCCAGTGCGGGTATCGTAAAATTCAAATTTCCCCTCTCCGGCTATTACTTTTATCTTTTTAGTATTTATATTCCATTCAATCGGAGCGCCATTGTATCTGGCTGCAATAAAAACGCCTTCTCCATTGTTGCGCAGGGCGGTTTGATCCGCATCAAAATATACATCCACAAACGTGGAGAACGAATTTATATACTCTTCTTTCTTGCAGGAATAAAGACCTGTTAACAGGAGAGCCGCGGTGATAATGTTTTTTATATGTTTTTTCATCTGTTTATCTGTTGTGCGTACGATGTAGCAAGTGGTGATTAAAAATTATAACTAACACTCAGGCTGAATCTTCGACCCTCTTTTTTACGATAGGTGATAATATCGCCATCTGCTTTACGATACTTAACAGATTTGCCTGGTTCTAATACATAGAACTTGGTATCATCACTTTTATAATCATGGACATTCATATAGTAGCGCGTCCAATCATCCAGGAGATTTGCCAGATTGAACTTGACTTCCACCTTCTTCTTAAAAAACCGGGCATAAAACTGTGCGTCCAATTGTTTCGGCGCCAATTCATATTCGACCCGGTTCATATTGACGTTTGCCAGATTTGTCCGGGGGCCACGGTGATTGTAGCTGACAGTGGCGCCAAAATAGTCTCCCCAATATCCAAGCCCTACATTCAATAACCAGGGCGATTGGCCTATCAATGGTCTGTCCTGATTGGGGTAGCGGGTCTGAACACGTTCAGCTACCTGTGTTTCAGGGTTATTGATCCATTGCCATTGACTTAATACATTGACCTTAGATTTAAGTAGCGTTCCGTTAGCGTGTATAAATAGGTTTTTAGCCCAATCCCGATTGGATAAAAAGGTGAAATCTTTTCGGATTTCCAGTTCCAGACCTAAATTTTTTGCATTCTCCATATTGGCAAACGTATAATCGGAACCGCCGGAATGCACCAACTCGATTGGGTTATCTAATTTTTTATAATATCCCGTTATTGAAATAATCTCACCGGGTGATGGATACCATTCCAGTCGCATATCTATATTGTCGATCAATGTAGATTGAACATGCTCACCATAAACATAACCGTCTAATTCAAAATCATACATCCCAAACATCCCAACTTCCCTGAAATCGGGACGTATGACGGTTTTTGAATAACTCCCCCTGATATTAAATTGTGGCGTTAAACTATAGGTGACATTAATGGAAGGCAGGAAGCGCCAGTTATTTTCCTTGACCCCAAACATATGTCTTAGTTGATCATTGGGGTCTGGTTCTTTGTTGTAGCGTCGTTTATATACTTCTTCCTGCTTCGAGTTTAAACCAAAATATTCGGCACGAACACCATATACGAGTCGAAGGTTATTCCAGAGTTTTTGATCGGCCATGAGATATAAAGCGTGTGATGACATCTCGCCATTATAGAACCGCCCTCCCAGCGCATCTGCGTAGTAATAGGCCTGGCCATTACCGTTGCCGATATTTTCGGACGATAACAACTGATCATAATTTATTTCTATCGGAGGAGCTAATTGATTGGTGGTGCCGACGGTCCAGGATCTTGTCCAGGGAGCCATTTTGTACAAATCCAAAGATCTCTTTTTTGACCAGGCCTGATATCCAAATTTTACCAGTGTGGACACTGATTTTTCTTCTCCGAATTTGCGTGAAAATGCTGCGCTCCAATTGTAATCCGTTTCATTGATACGTGTCCACATGCGCCAGTCATTGAGGGCCGCTTTAACGGAAGCATTGCTATGCGTCATTAAACCAGGTGTCTGAAAATAAGGCTTATCCCCAATGATGGCGGTCAATCGATAAGAGAGCTTACGCTCATCCAGAATCTCCTGGCGGATTTTATTGATGGTAAACATTCCTTCGGCTTTTATCTTCCAGGGCAGTTGATAGCTACCAATCAATTGATGCTGCTGCAAAGACATGGCCTCCGGTAATTGATAAACCAATTTACTGGCTATTGGATTGGAGTCGTCATGCGCTTTCTGAATCGATTCATTATAATTGTCGCTGTAAGTACGGGCATACATATTCTTCAAGGCAATCTTAAAACCGTTACCCTGCAATCCCATGTTGGCGACCAATCCACCGCTGCTATTAAACCGATAGGATGTACCTGCGCCATTGTCGCCGAGACCTGTACTATCCAGATAACCGCCTTTGATGGAACCTCTCACGTTATTAAAAGTCACGATATTTTGTTCATTTCTGAAATTGGCAGCTGCTGCAAAACCAAAACGTTTGTTATTTTTCAGATCATAGGTACGTCCAATAGAGAAACGCATATTCTGATTGGGAGAAACCTTATACCTGTATTGACGCATGGCATCGCTATTGAGCCTTTTGGATTGAGCAATGGCATCCAGATCATTGTATTTTACAGCATCCCCTGATTCCATTGGATTTAGTGGCGTTCCATTCAATTCCGGATCCGTTAAATTATAACCTGGAGGCGCATCTAATTGCGATGACCGATTATTCCACTGCCAGGTTTTTATGCCATCAGGCATCTTGGATGATTTATCAAAAAAGCCGAAATACTCACTGGTTTGCCGCTTGCCTAAACGATAGAAGTCTTTGCCAATGGCTTGTGCATTACCACCAATGCCATATTGAATGGTGGTGAAATTCTTTTCAGGAATATCAATTGTATTCACCGACACCTGGCCGCCTGAAAATTCAGCAGATACATCTGGTGTAGCTGTCTTATTGACTACCACGGTACTCACCATTTCGGTCGGGATGATATCAAAAGAAAAATCCCGTCTGTTTTGAGAGGTACTTGGAATCACTACGCCATCCAGCATTGCCTGGTTATAGCGATCCGACATACCACGTACCACCACACTCCGGTTGTTCACGGTAGTCAAACCTGTTACCCGCTTTAATACCTGCCCCATATCATTGTCTGGCGTGCGGGAGATCTGTTCGGCGGAGATACCATCAGTGACGGAGGCTGCATTCTTCTGTGCGGCATATAGTCCTGCTACGCTCTCTTTTTTATAGCTGCCTGTAACGACCACCTGGCCGAGTGTCCGGGTGGATGGAACCAACACGATGTTGAGGCTGGTCAACTGACCTGCTTTCACTGCTACCTGCGTAATACGCCTGGTCTGGAAAGAGATGTAACTAACCTCCACGGTATAACTGCCTGGTGCAATGCTGAAGCTGTAGCTGCCGTCTATACCGCTTTGTACCGCCTGGTTGCTCTGCACAATCTTTACAGATGCGCCGGGCAGTGCCCCGCCCCGGTCGTCGAGTACTTTACCTCCGATACGGCCGGACTGCTGGCGGATGACCTGCGGGGCAGTGTTTACTGCAGCATCGGCTTTGGTGATGACCACCATCTTGTTGTCGATGGTATAGCTGTATGGTTGTCCCTTAAAGATGATATTAAGCACCTGTTCTACGGTTGCTTCCCTCACCTGTATGCTCACAGGTTTTGCCCTGTTGAACAGGTCCATATCATAGAAAAAGTCATACTTCGCCTGTTTCCTGATATCTTCCAGTACGGCATGAATAGTACTGTGCTGCCTGTTCATACTAATGCGCTGGGCAAAGGTATGGGCGTGGACATGCAGCAAAAAGCAGGTAAGTAATAACACGGTGATCTTCATAGCACGCATGCATTGAGAAAAATTCATACTTTCGTTAATGTTAAATGGTATCGATGATTATTGTTGTCGCAATGTCCTTGGTAAGCTTTAACAATCCGGCCAGAGGTGTTCCACCACCTTTGGCTATTTTTATTTAAAGCCTTCCGTTGTTTTATACAGGATTACAGTATCCGTCGTTTGATTGGTATCAATCAGTCACGATAAACCTCCTTTTTTTAACGGTTACGGTAGCTTTTTTAGTAGACTGTATCATCCTGATGATAGCGGATAATGGCTGTGAGCGGGACACCATACCATTGAAGCGCATCTTGCCGATGTGCGGTGGATATTCCACTTCTATATCATACCAACGTTCCACCTGTCGCAGTATGTTTTCGAGTGTTTCTCCCCGAAAAACAAAATCGCCGTTTACCCACGCCAACTGTTGCTGGATGTCTGCCTGTTGCACATTCAGTTGTTTGGCCAATACGGCTTGTTGGCCTGGCTTCAATAATGCGGACTGGCCGTCGTTTGATCTTACTTTTACACTGCCTTCCACCAGGGTTGTCCTGATAGCTGTTTCATTGCCATAGGCATTGATATCGAAATGTGTACCCAACACCTGTACTTCCTGTCCGGCTGTTTCCACAAAAAAAGGAACGTTGCCTTTTCCACCCGGCATGGGCATTTTTTCTATTTCAAAATAAACCTCGCCCGTCATCTTTACCCGGCGTTCCTTATCTGAAAATTGTACGGGATAACTCAGCGAGGATGCTGCATTGAGTATCGCTATTGAGTTATCCGGTAAGGTTACCCGGTATTGTCCTCCATTGGGTGTAGTAATGGTATTGATGGCCGAAGACAATGCTGTGGGCTTTTTGTCTGCATTATAACGGATATTGCCCTCCGCATCTTTTTCGATACGTACACCGCCCTGTGTGGCTATGGTGCCGTGCTTAGCATCATTAAGGGAAATGGCCGAGCCATCTGCCAATGTCAGGCGAGCCTTGTGCGCGCCGGGTAAAATATCTTCCTGTTGCACAAGCTGCTCGTTGTTGCCTGGTTTACCTGTCCGGAACCAATAGGTGCCGGCTAACAGGGTCATGCCCACCAGGATGGCCGCAGCGGCAATACGCCTGATAGGATGAAAGCGGAGACGCTTTGTATGACGGTCTGCTATACTTTGGTCTATCCGCTGGCGCATGGCAATACCACGTTGCTCGTCCGGACCCAGTGATGGATCTTCAGCTGTTGCCGCCAATTCTTCCTGCAGCAGCTGATCGTATGCCTGCCTGAGCTGTGCTTCTTCTTCAGGACTTAGTTGGTGTCCATCGGCCTGTTGCTGCAATAGTTTTCTGAATATATCATTATCCATCTTTTAATGTCTTTTGTTGCGGGATTGTACCTGCCCTCTATATATACAATCCAAAAACAGGGGGTATCCCTAGGTCGGTAGGGTAACTTTTTTTTAAAAAAGTTCTAGCACACAGATTTGCAGGAAATAAAAATTACCTGTTTAGAAAGGAGGATCATCCTATTACCTAAAAGATAGAAGACCTACAGCCGTTGAATGGATAGCTAGCATCGCTATAGAAAAGATTACAGAAAAATGAACAGCAGGAAGAGCGGCGCTTTGCTGATAGCCAGGCGTATGCGCCTGAGTGCTGTAGAAACGTGGTACTCTACTGTCTTGGGAGAAATGCAAAGCTCTTCAGCAATGCGCTTGATGGGAAATTCTTCCCGTTTGCTCAGGAGGTATACCCTGCGACACTGTTCGGGCAGGTTATCTACGCAGCCTTCCACCTGTAGCTGTAGTTGTCTTGTTCTTATCGGTTCATCTGCTTCTCCGGCAAGCGGTTCGGGGAAATTCGCATGCTCAATGCTTTCGTTTGCCTGTAGCTGTTTCAGTTTTTTGAGTACCAGGCGGTATGAGGTGGTGAACAGCCACCCTTTAATATTGATATGTAAGATGGTGTCCCAGTTTTCCCAAAGGCGAACGAAGGTGTCTTGTATGATGTCTTCGGCTGCCTGTTCGTCCTTTAAGATGCGGAAAGCAGTCCGGTACAACGGCTTCCAATGGTGGGTATAGACCTGATCGAACGTGACGGGCTCCTCATGTTGAGTGGTCACGGGTGATCGGGAATATGTAGTATTACTGGTTGCCACTATTTTTGCGCCTTTGGTCAGGCCAAAATTATCGGTTAGATTTTAGGTGCTACATAATATGCTATTAAGTTTGTATTAATTTACTGGATTAAGGCGCATTGTTGTATCGCCACTGTAATAAAGCATTAGGGATTTGTCGCGTATCCCCGATAAAAAAGCGCTTTCAAGTTGTGATACTCAAAAGCGCTTTTTTAGTTGAATAAAATATCGGGAGATCAACCTATGTCAAACCTATGTTAGGAAACACTGACAACAGTTGTATGAGCTACGGCTATCAACGCACATCTTTCAGATTTACATCTACCTTATCACCATCCTTCCGGATAGTAACCTTTAATTCTATTTCAGCAGTGGCTCCGGAAGAGGCGCTGGCAGATTTATAAACGGGATTGGATGATAATACGGCTCCGCTCGGATGCATCAGATACGAGGTGCCTGCATGATATTCGTAAGAGTAGCGGTGTGTATATCCAAAAGAGGTAAACAGCAGATATTCACCTGGCATTAAATTCGTGAATTCGAAATGTCCTTTGTCATCATACACGGTTGTTTTCTTAGCACAGGCGGCCACATTAGGATCGATAGGTACTTCAGGCAGCTTCCCCCGTTTCCTTATTTTTTTATTCACTTCTTTCCACTCTTCGATATAGTCGGAATTGGGCATAATCACTACAACCGTTCCTCTGGGGGCATATTGGGCTCTGTTGATATTCACCACGGCTATACCTCCTTTGCGGTGATCTCTTGCAAATGCAGTACCAGTAATGACGCTATTCCCATTCTGTATTTTTTGTAAATTTTCTTCTTTGTTAAACCTGCTTTCTATCGGCTGATAATCCAGTTCTTCATTTACACAGATTTCTGTTACGCCACCACCTACGGGCATTTCTCTTTGCCATATCCGGTGATCTTTTTTATCTATGATGTAGGTGTAGTAGGCGCCGGATGATTCTTCCAATACACTCACCAGCCAGCTTTCGTGACTACCGGTTTTAGGAGAACGTTGTATGTAGCTTTTTACCTCTTTTATAATGTAATTAGATAATACGCTGTCCGGGCTGTCGCCATAGTAGAATTCCGGTACAATTGCCTTATAGCCTACATCCAGTGGTAATGTGGTAAATAACATTTCAGATACGTTAAAATCCACAAATTTTCCGGCTGGTTTTATTGATATTTGTTTATCCTTACCACCACTCAGATTATGATATTTACCGGTAATCGGATTACCGAAATTCAGATCCAATGAGTTCTTGAGGCTTTCGGACTTATAACTCACAGGATTGAGGGTTTTGGTTTCAGCGACAGAAGTTCTTTTTCTAAACCATTTATCCTTTTCGTCTTTGAAGTCGACTATAAGTTTTAGCTCATTCCCCAATATGGTTAAATCGTTCGTATAGGTTCCCTTTTTAGTCCAGGTTTCCCCTTTTACATAATATATTGTGTACAATGATTTGCCGGATTTCAGACGGGAGGTATTAATATCGGGGCTTCCGGGTGTAACTATTTTCTGGCCAAAGCTGACAAGTGGCAATAGTAAAAAAAGTATTAATCTTACTGGTCTTTTCATGAATGGCTTTTTTTAAAACAAAGACAAAAATAACCACTTTTGCCCTAGTTCAAAATAAAGGCGGAATTTTTACTGCAATTTTTCAGCAGCATTATCTGGCGTGTATGCTACACCGTGACCGCCCGTTTCTGTCGTCCGATACGACGAATCATGCCAGGGAAAATAAAAGCATGAAAGGGCCACATGGCATACCAGTACAGTCTACCGGTAATGCCCCGGGGCCTGAAAACAGCTGTCTGGGTCAGTTGCTGACCGGTGATTTCAAAAGATAGCCATGCCTCGCCCGGTAGCTTCATTTCAGCATACAGGAGTAGTTGTTTATTTGCTTTATCTGCAAAAATAACCCGCCAGCAATCCAGCACATCGCCAGCAGCAAGCGTAGTATGGGTGGTGCTTGCTCTTCGCATACCTACTCCTCCTGCCAGTTTATCGATGAATCCCCGTAAGGTCCATAGCCAGTTAGCGTAGTACCAGCCATTACGGCCGCCGATGGCCCATATTCGTTCAGTCGTTTGCGGTATGTTTGTTACCTGTATTTTTCTTACATCTTTAAAACATCCTTCCAGCGGTACCTCTCTGTAATATGGGATACTTTTATCGGGTACCGGACTGGTCATTGTATCCTGCCAGCTCGACAATACCTGGTTTTGCGCAATTTTGTCGAATGCCAGTGATAGCGCGGTATCATAGGAAAGTAATTTTACTCCCAGCATCGCTGCTAATGAATTGGGCCGGCATATCATGTCGGTGGTCATACTCCTGGCCAGATTTAGTGCCAGCGGGAATGAGGCGGCCGTAAGCAGATACACCCACCAGGAGGAATAACGGAGCGTTAGCAGGGGTACTACCCATATCTTGCGGCGTAAGCCACGCACCGCTGCCAGACGCAATAGCATTTCTTTGTAGGTAAGGATATCGGTGCCGCCTATATCATAGCATTGCTGATAGGTAGTTGGTAACAATAATACACCTTGTAGTAATTCTACTACATTTCGAATCGCAATTGGCTGACACGTAGTATATACCCAGCGTGGCACAAACATGACTGGTAATTTCTCTACGAGACCACGCATGATTTCGAAGGAGGTGCTGCCGGAACCGACTATGATACCAGCCCGTAAAGTAGTTAAGGGGAAAGTGGCCGCAGCTAAAATGTGTTCTACATTTTTCCGTGATTGCAGATGTGCCGACAGATTTGTTTCATTGATAATACCGCCGAGATAAATGACCTGTTGTACTTTCGTTTGTTGCAACCGCTCCCGGAAATGCAAGGCAGCCGTTTCTTCCATGGCAGAAAAATTACCGGCGGCGGCCATGGAATGTAGCAGGTAGTAAGCCACATCAATATCCACGGGAATATTTTCAAGCGATGTTTTATCTGAAAAATTTACGGTGATCACCTTTACCTGATAGGGAAGGTATTTGTCTGCATTAAACCGTGTCTTATCACGAACACAGCAGATTATTTCATGTCCGTTTTCCAGTAAAACCGGAAGAAGTCTTTGTCCAATATAGCCAGTGGCGCCTGTCAGCAGGATTTTCATTTGAAGATATCTGCTGTGTAAAACAAAAAAGTGAGGAACTTGTTTAAAGCAACGAAAGTATCATGGATAAAGAATAATTTATCTGACCATTTGATAAAAGATGCGGGAGGCTTGCTACTCCTGACAATGCAACTAATAGATCTTATCTTTCATCCTGTTCATAAAAGCCTCCCGGTAGCTGGATCCTATGGGGATCACGGCGGTAGTATGTGCCAGATACACCGCGTTGTAATGGATCATGGTAATGTACTGGACAGCGAGTACGAAAGATTTATGTACGCGGATGAATTTGTCTGTCGGTAGCCGGGATTCCAATTCTTTGAGGGGTAATCTGGAGAGATGTTTGTTTCCTTCACGGGTAAGAAAACAAACATACTGTTTTTGTCCTTCCACATAGATGATATCTGCTATATTGATGCGTAGCAGTTTCCCTTTTTCATGGGCGTTCACGAAAATATAGTCGTTGTCCGGCCCATGGTTATCTTTCTGCAGATCCAGCAGTTTGCGGGTGCTTTTAAGAAAACGGGCGAAGGTGACGGGCTTAAGCAAATAATCAATGACATCATGATCAAATCCTTGTATGGCGTAGTCTTTATAAGCTGTCACCAGTATCACTTTACATCTTCCGTTCAGTAATTGAATAAACTCGATACCTGACATCTCCGGCATTTGTACATCCAGGAAAACTACCTCCACTTTTTGTTCAAATGCCAGTTGCAAAGCCTTCACCGGACTAGTGGCGGTACCTACCAGCTCCAGGAAACCGGTTTGTTCGATATGCATAGACAATAGCTCAATGGCATGCGGCTCGTCATCTACAATAATACAACGGATCATCTTTTATGGATTTATAGTTAACTCGGTCACATAATACTGGTCATCTTCCATCGTCTGGAACTGGTGCCTGGAGCCGTATACCAGCTGCAGCCGTTGTCTTACATTCGTCAGGCCAATACCGCTGGATAATTCTTTCACGCTTTTCTTTTTCTTATTCTGCGTATAGAACCAGAGTTTTTCTTTGGTTACTTGTATTTTTATATCGAGGGGGTTGTGTTCATCGTTTAGTTCTCCATGTTTGAAGGCGTTTTCCACCAATGTGATCAGTACCAGTGGCGGAATGCGAATATTCAGGTTGTCAATTTTTTCGGTGAAGCGGATCTTTAAATTGTTGTTGAAACGCATCTGGTTAATCTCAATGACATTTTTCAGGTGTTCCATTTCCGTGACCAGCAATACGACGCCTTCTTTATCGTCGTCCTGTTCAAGGGCATAACGCATGATCTCCGATAGCAGGTTCACCGCATGTGCTACTTCCTGATTATGCCGGACTGATTTGGTATAAATGAAATTGAGGCAATTAAATAGGAAATGAGGATTGATCTGATATTTGATGGCAGAGAGTTCTGCCATTAGCTTACCTTTTTCCATCTCCCTCAAACGGACCTGCCGGGCCCTTAATTCTATAAATATGGCTACGATCAGACTTATCAACAGGATAATGATGCCAATAGATAATTCCCAGAAACTATAGTCATACCTGCTGAGGTGTTGCCGGTCGCCTACTCCCCCTCTGATATCGAATACCCGGTAAAATTCATAGGTGGTCAATACAATGGCGAAAAGTATCAGCTGCAATAGTTTCGGAAGGACCACCCGGAAGGTGATCCTTTTTGTTTGTATGATGGGGAGAAATATCCAGTAGATCAGAAAATAATAGATGATCGTACACTTGATAATATCATGTACAATATTGATAACCCAGATATGTGGCGGGCCATAATTTTTATAAAGCGCCTCTCTTTCTGTTATGAATACAAGGCAGAACACCAGCGATGCAAAGGCAGTATAACAAATCAGAATGGCCAGCCATCTTACTTTGTATTTATGTGGAATTGAAAAGTTACCCTGGATCAATCGCATGGGCATATATATTTTCAGCAGTTCTTAAAAAGAGGCTCCCAGGCTGGCGAAGAAGCCGAAGTCTCCTTTGCTTGTCCAGGCCGCATCCATTCGTAATAACAGATGATTCTTAGGATAGAGTTGTTGGCGGAATCCTAATCCATAAACGGCCTTTATGTCGGATTGGTAGTCATGCAGAAAGTCAGCAGCTCCGTCGGCAGCCCCCGCAAATATAGTGTACCCGAATCTGGGATCAGCTACATTAAAACGGGATCTGTATTCTACCTGCGCAAAGGCCACCTGCCGGTCGATATAAAGATTCCGGTATATCCCGCGCAGTGCTTTGTCGGCGGTAAAGTATGGCAACATATAAAATGGAGGCTGCCCATTCCAGGTAATGTCAGCGGCTCCCTGTACTGCTATCTGACGGCCGTTCGCAGGATTACCCAGGGGGAAATATTTACGGAGGTCCGCTTTTATTTCATGATACCGGTAGTCTCCCACATCGGCCAGGCCGTAGTATAGATAGGTGAGTTGCAGGAATGCCCCTTTGGAAGGCGCCAGTATATTATCCCGGCTATCCAGTCTAAGGCCTGCACCCAGTCCGGCTGTCCAGCCACCTTCGACGCCAGCGGGTATCTTCGTGAGGTCCTTTTCAAACCTGGCGCGTTTGTTATGCCGGATGTCGTACACAATACCCAGCCCAAGTTGTTGGCCCAACAGCCGGTACACACCTCCGCTGAGCAGGAAATTATCGGCGATATAAGGTTGTTTGTTTTCCCTGCCGGCATCTTTGCCTATACCAAAGTAATAACTCTTGGCATGTATATTATACTGCAGGTCGGCTGCTATATACCAGCGCTCTTTCAGGTATTTGCTGAGGGAAAATTCCAGCAGCCACTGCTTACCACCGAAACCATGGGACGCTGATGCCGTCAGTAACGACGGCCGGTAATAAGGGGAGGTTCCCATGGGTTGTTCGATGGCGGTAAAGCCCAGCCCCAGTATAAAACCCGCTTCCGGAGAATAACCAATGATAGGCGAAGGAAACACTTCCAGCATGGGCGCCTGGTAGCGATGGAAATGGAGGTCCCCGCCGGGTATAGTTTGCAGCGCCACCTGCTGCGGAGCAGGCGCGGAAAGACTATCTCCTGGCGTATCGGCGATGCGCAGTGCTCCGTCCTGATCCCAGTAAGGAGTACCCTGTACATGATCCCGTTCGGCCAGCAATGTCTTTTCAGTGAGAGACCACACGTATAAGTTACCTTTCTTATCAAGACTAAAGAGGTATTTGCCGTCGGGCCGGTAACTCAGTGTCTGGATGGGGGCATTGTGTTTCTTGATCTCGACAAGAATGCTGTCATTACGGAGATCCCTTATCTGTATAATATTTTTAGTGGTAGTACTGGCATACATCGTAGGGGAAACGGGATCAAATTCCACCAGTTTTTGCGGCGCGCGTTCCCACAGTACCTGTGCTATTTTCAGGCTTTGGGCATTCATGATTTTGATCTTCCCCAGCACAGAAAACGCGATAAGAGAATCGTTGGCATTGAGGGAGAGATGGGGTGAAACAGCTGTCAGTGTTTGCTGCCGGCGTTTTTTCCAGGAGCCGGTATCGTACATCACCAGTTTGGAATCTATAAACGATTGTCGTTGTAACAGGTAGGCAGTTGTACCTGCATGATTAAACCCGGCAGCTACGGTCCTTAAAGGTAGCTTTGCCTCCTGCTGAAAGGTAGGCAGGTTGAGCTGATAGATATACGTGGATGCTGATTGGCCGGATGCCAGCAATCGCGTTCCGGAAGGATCGAAGGTCAGGAATGTGGGTGCCTGATGCTCTGGAAGCGAGAGCTGTCCCAGTGGGTAACCGGTGTGAAGTGCGCTGAACATTACGCCATCTTTCACTGGGTAGGCCATCTGCCTGGCGGAAGGAGTGATGGCTGCTGGCGTTGTTACGATATGCTGGCCACGGAGGGGGCCGGCCCAGCATAAAATGGACAGGAGGTTAAGCACCAGTTTGGTCGGAGCTGAACGGCCGGGTGAATAGAATGATAAACATCTGTTGATCATATGAATAAATTTAACGGAGGTAGCTGCCATACCAGTGTTGGGAAATGGCGTGCCTCCAGTGCATGGATATCATGTTGGCGGCCCAAAGCTATCTTACAGGAACGTACTATACAAAAGAATTGAACAAACGGGGGGAGAGATCGTACCAACGGGCTATTTGCCTGCATGAAAAATAAGGGGCGAGCGATACTGTTTAGACACATCGGAAAAGCATATACGCTGTTATATGCATACACTAACGATCAGTGCTGCTGCAGTGAACGAGTTTTGGGCGGAGTGTTAGTGATGAATCATTCGTTATCATTGCTGACTGATATCAGGTATATTGAATTTTGGTAAAACAGGAGAAAGTACTTATTTTCTACGTGCTTTTTAGAAAAGACACTCCTGGATTGAAAGCTTTCTCCCCAATCGTATTTACAATACTATCATAAGAATGATTGCATTAAAACCCATTAAGGGTTTGATTTATATATTGTTAATCCCGAATAATAAAAAAGTTCACAAAAAGTGAACAAATAACTATCTTTGTCATGAAAGTTCATCTGATCAGAAAAGAAACCATTGACGCATTTAAAAAGCACAATGCTCAAAGCAGGACCGCATTTGATGAATGGGTGATGAAGCTGAAATATGCAGACTGGAATGCGCCGGCAGATATACAGGCTACTTTTCCCAGTACAGATTTATTAGGAAATGGTTCAAATAGGGTGGTATTTGATATTGGTGGTAATCGGTATAGGATGATTGGGAAATATGCTTTCGGAGACAAACAGGTACATCTTTTTATTTGTTGGATTGGTACCCATGCAGCGTATGATACACTTTGTGATTTAGGACAACAATACCAGCAAAACAATTATTAAAATATACACTATATGGGAACCCTTAAATATAAAGTAATTACCAGCAAAAGTCAGTATAAAGCATACTGCGACGCATTGGAACAGCTTGTATTTGCCGGTGCTAAAGACCGGAATACAAAAGATGAGATAGCATTGCTCACGTTACTCATTGAAAAATGGGACGATGAACATATCTTAACTACTGCGTCAGATCCGGTTCAATTGCTGCATGCTTTCATGAGGGACCATGACCTGAAAGCTAAAGACCTGGTAACAATACTTAGCATCAGTAAAGGTTATGTTTCCGATATTTTGCATTACAAAAAAGGGCTTTCCAAAGAAGTGATCAGGAAGCTGGCAGACTATTTTAAGGTTTCTCAGGAAGCTTTTAATCGTCCTTATAAATTGAAGGGGCCTGATAATTCCCACCTGAAAAATGCTGCAGCTATGTATGCTAAGAAAAGAATGCCTGTTGCTTAATAGCTTATTTACAGCTATAAAACGACCTTACCGTTTCCTGTAAGGCCGTTTGGGTTTTATATAATGCCTCCCCAATGCTCATTAAGTCGCTAATCCGGAAGGAGGTATATCGTACAGGCGTCAGCCTTCTTCACCAACCCACCACCGATCAGCCGCTTGCTGAAGTGCGCTATAATCCGGATGACCGTCGGCAGCCCAGGCCACTATCCCATCCGGGCGTATCAGTACAGCACTCAGGCCCAACTGATTTTTTGCCGGGCCGGAAACATACTTTATCTGATCCGCATATTTACCCGCCCAGGTCTGGAGAGATGCCGCTGCATTAAAATCAAGGAGCATCCCCTGGCCATCGCGTAGGAGCGTTCCAATCCGGGTACCATCTTCCAGTTCAAAATCAGGAACGCTGTGACCTGCTAAAGGATGATCATTACCCCAATCGTAATGAGTATAAACACCCCATACCCGTCCTGCAACATAGGTGGCGCCATCGCGTGTATCTATCAGGTCACGGACAATGGCATATATTGCGCGTGCTTCCGGGGTCGGTTGCATAATGGCGACCTGGGCACGTGACCAATCCAATACCTGTGCTCCAATGGGGTATCGTTCGGTATAATAACTGTCCAGCAGGTCTGTGGGAGCTTGCTCCCGGATGACAGCGGCCAGTTTCCAACCCAGGTTCATAGCATCGCCGAGCCCCAGGTTAAGCCCCTGGCCGCCCAATGGTGCGTGAATGTGTGCCGCATCACCGGCTAACAGTATCCTTCCGTTCTGGTAGGTGGTAGCCTGCCGGGCCCGGTCTGTCCAGGTAGTGGCGATATGCAGGGCATTGATGGTGACGTCGGTGCCGGAAATACGGCGCAATACTGCTTGTACATGTTCAGCTGTGATGGGAGCTTTGGCATGATGAAATGCGCCGCCATCAAAATCCTGCATGATCAGGTAGCCGGGCTGGGATTGCAGGTACATACCTGTTGGCGTCACATTTCGGCCTGGTTTGAGTAGCTCAGGATTTGCGATGTCTACCAGCGTGGAGTAACCGGTAAATTCTGGTTCTGTACCGGCAAACTCAAAACCGCCCGCTTTGCGAATAACACTGCGGCTGCCATCGCACCCTACGAGCCATTTGCCGGAGAAAGACTGCTCACCGGATGTAACAGTTACGCCATCGGAAGTTTGATGAAAATCCGTAACGGGGAGACCTCGTTTGATATCAACACCTAATGCTGTTGCGCGGCAGTATAGTACGGATTCCAGTTCTGCCATTTCAGACAATAAAACAGGAGCAGTCTCACTGGGTAAACGATATTTCCATTGGGAGGTATCAATATTATCCTGGTAAAATACAATACCCGCGAAATGTCCTGCCTGCTGCCGTGCTTCGGTAGGAATGTTATGCGGTTTTTTAATGCGCTTATGTATATCCAGTTCTTGTAGTAATCCACGGCGATAAAGCGTTTCAATGGTAGGGGTAGAAAGCCCCCGCATCCCGAAAGGGAGCTCTTTTAAAGGGGAGTGTGGTTGCGCGACCTTTTCCAATATCAGGACGGAGCAGTTGGCCAGCGCCAGTTCGCAGGCGAGGAACAGCCCAACAGGGCCTGCGCCGGAAATAATTACATCGTAAGTAAAAGGAGGTTGTACGGATTGATATGCAGGTGTTGTGTTCATATAGCATGATTGAGACACAAAATTCCTGTATGTGCGGGTGCTAGTCTTGTATAAATGCGACAAAATTGCTGTTCACCGCCTGCTTCGCTTTGCGGGCTTTCCGGGCGAAGGCTGCTGGTGTGGTACCGCTGTAGCGTTTGAACTCCCGGCTTAGGTGAGATTGATCTGTATAGCCCAGTTCATGTGCCAGGCCGGCCAGGTTGGAATCCGGTTGAAGCCATAACTGGTTGCGAACCTGTTCAAAACGTATCAGGCCGGAGACGTCTTTTACGGTATAGCCGGAAGATTGTTTGAAGTTCCTTTCCAATGTACGAATGGTAGCATGGGCTGCTGCGGCCACCTCACTGACCGGCAGGGTACCATTTGCTTCCCGCATGGCAACTCCTGCTTTGAACAGCATACTGTCTACAGCAATATGAGACCGTGCCTGCAGACAAAACTGCTTTACGAGGTCCAATGCTTCCGCTATCTTATTTGCCTGCACTAATTCGTTCAATGCGGGTTGAAGCCGGGCTATAGGATGTTCAAATATGCGTACACTGTCTTTGCCGGATGATAGCCCCAGTAAATCGAATACCGTCCAGGGGTAACACCTGATAGCAATGATTTGCAAACGGTTTTTCGAGTTTAAAACAACCGGTTGGTTGAGCAGGCCCATGATAAATGGGGACGGTAATGGCTGCCATTTGCCCTGGTGAGCAATGTTACAGGCGCTTCCGAAGTGAAAGATTATTTCTGCATAACCATCGGGTAATACTTCAAAATCCGTTGGCTCAGTACCCAGCTCGCCGCTGTTATACCAAAAGCATTTGATAATGTCCCGTAGTGCTTCCGGGGGATCAAATTCCTGGTGTTGCATGTTAAATGGTAGCATATCCGCATGGATTAGAGGTAAGTAAACGGCTGATCATCTTAGATCTTACATGATCAGTGAACTCCATTTCTCGTTATTATACCATTTGTATTTTACGTTGTCAATTTTCCAGTCATCGCCTTCTTTATGCAAAACAAAAAGATATTCAGCATCGAAGTTATTAGCTGTCTTGAAATAAACTTCCGCTTTACGTTTTGATTTGAAATTTACCTGTCCTGCCGTTTCCGCTGTGATGCCGTCGTATTTTGGAGGATAGCCATAGGAAGTGGCTTTACCGCCATAAACCCTTCTTTTATCCGTGGCATATTGTTGAAAAACGGGATCGTATGCTTTTCTGTAGACGGCAAAGTAATCTATTGTGCCTGCCTGGTCGTTTTTTTGCAAAGCCATCATCTGGTTTTCCAATTCGTTCATTGCAGTAGCATACGCTTTGGCAATTTGAATTAAATGATTTTCTACATCAGCATTATTTTCCGGAAGCTTCATTTACTAAAAATTGTTTGTTGGTAAGAACGGGTACGAATATACCAGGCAATGGCTGTTGCCGGGCCAGGTAATCCCGGAATATGATACTATAAAGGTAAGCTACTGTGGTTACTTTTATTCATCATTTAGTCCCTTTCCATCCAGGATTTGCGGAATACATTTTTCAACCCGTGATGTCCGGGTTTTAGATTGTTTGGGAGCTGAGAAATAAAGATTGTAAGCTCTTTGCCGGCCTGGTGTCAGTGCTTCAAAAGCGGCTTTGAAATCAGCACTTTTATCTAATTGCTGTTGGAATTCTTCCGGAAATACCAATTCTTTTTTTGCTTTGAAATCCACTTTCAACCCGGCTTCCTCCACTTCTACTGCTTCATAGATATAGGCTTTTATGGCAGCTGCCAGTTTCTTTATTTCAGCAAGACGGGTGAACCGGATCTGGCGTGCCGCCTGTACGTTTTCGCTTTGCTGGATAAGGATACCCTTGGGGTCCTTTAACAAAGCGCCTTTCGGGAACAGAATGGCACAATACTCTTTAAAGGCATGTATGAGTACGATGTTACTTTTACCAAAGGTGTAACAGGGAACGCCCCATTTCAATTCTTCGGTCAGGTGGCAGTCCAGCACAATTGTCCGTAACAGTTCCTGTTCCTGTTGCCACTTTTCGGCTTTTTTAAAATAAAAATCGACGGAAGGATTCATGCTGTTTACTTATTGGTACGTGGAAATGGTTTTTCTGTCTGCCGGTCTGAAATACCAGGATAACCCAGTAAGGACAAGTAACAATAAAGAAGGAAATATGCCATTAGGATTACCTGCAGCTATATGCGAAAATATCGCACCCGACATCGCAAAGAAAAAGCCTGCATAGGCCCATTCCTTCAGTAAAGGGAATTTAGGAATCAGTACCGCAATTACGCCCAGTAATTTCCAGATACCCAGTATGATCAGGAAATAAACAGGGTAACCTAGTTGTGCAATCAGGTCTGTTTCCGATTTCATTTTGAGTAACTGCACGATGCCGGTAGATGCCATGCCTAATGAGAGCCAGAGTGTAGCAATCCAATAGATGATTTTGTTTCGCTTGGTCATGAGGTGTTATTTTAGTTTGCTTACGACGTTTTGTAATCGGTTATGTGCCATGTTCATGCCTTTTGCCATGCCTATTTGCAGGTATTGATCCCGTTGTGCAGCAGATCTGTATATGATGTGCATCGTGAGTTTGCTGGTATCTTCGGTCAATGATTCAAATTCGAGGAACTCGAGCTGAACGCCCATGGATGTATTGGCCATTTCGAATGTGCGGGTAATTTTCTGGTTGGGAATAAACTCGTGGATCACGCCATTCAAACCAAATTTATTGCCTTTAGGATCGGTTGTTTCAAAATGGTAACTGCCGTGCTTTTCATTCTCCAGTTTCAATACTTTTGTACCCATCCATTCCTCAATGATTTCAGGAGTTATATATGCGGTGAAAAGTAATGCCAGCGGCAAATCAAATTCCCGGGTAATGATTAATTCCTGCTTGTTGTCTGTGGCAGTGACTTTGGTTTTCAGTTCCATGTTGGCTACTTTTTTGATTGATATTTTTTCATAATGCTTTCCAGTTTATTAAATCTATCATCCCACATTTTGCGGAATGGCTCAATAAAATCTGCTACTTCTTTCATTTTGGTGGCATTGATATAGTAATAGATTTCCCTGCCGTTTTGTTTTTGTTCCAGCAATTCACATTCCGTGAGTATCTGGAGATGTTTGGAAACGGTGGGTCTGGCCGTGTCGAAGTTGGAGGCTATAGCGCCTGCTGTCATGGCTTGCGAAGCCACCAGCAACAATATAGCTCTCCTTGTAGGGTCTGCTATAGCTTGGAATACGTCTCTTCTTAGATTCATTATGTAGCTATTTGACTACAAATATATGCGTAGTTATTTGGCTACGCAAATTTTTTTTCTGATTTTTCAAATGATTTCTTTTTCGGAGAACTATAAGTTGGAATGGTATCGGCCATTGATACGCCAAATTTGGAGAAGGGAAAAGGAAACTGACTACAGAAGTATTGTATAAGCATAACACGCTACCAGCATCCGGCTCACATCCACATAAGCAGCATACAGGGCAGGTATGGAATACGACAAGGCAGGGTAATGCTATCACCAGGAAGTCAGCGTAGTTTAACGCTGCTGTATTATCTTTTGGCGATGATTTAATCCCCAGCTGACCAAACTTTCTGTAACCGGAAAAACACTTTTACCATAATCGGTTATCGCATATTGCACAGTAATCGGTTTGGTATTCAACACTGTACGACAAACAAGGAGATTCAGCTCCAGATCCTGTAACTCCTTTGACAACATTTTAGCAGAGATACCCTCAACACTCCGTTGGATTTTTTTGAATGTATTGGTTTCGTTGATATGATTATTCAGATGGCGCATGATTCTTAACTTCCATTTTCCGCCCAATACTTCCAGGCTGTCGCGAATAGCATTTAGCTCTTGTTCGCAGGTGGCTTCCTGCATCTTTTGATCTTTCATTTACTGATTGGTTGATAGTTAACAAAAGGTTACCGGTTACCAGGAGTTAACCCATAACTAAAGTAAACTATTCCGCTCTAATTTTGAATCATTTCAAATCAATATAACAAAAAACAAATGGAAAAACTGGATTACTATGTGTTAGATGTCTTTACAGATCAGCGATATAAGGGAAATCAGCTATCGGTAGTGCGTATCGAAAACGAATTGACGATGGAACAGTATCATGATATTTCCCGTGAATTTGGTTACTCGGAAACATCTTTCGTCCATTATTCAACAACGCAAAATGCTTTCAAAGTGAGATCATTTACACCTGCAAAGTTTGAAGTTGCTGGTGCCGGCCATAACCTGCTTGGAGCGGTTTGTCTGGCATTATTGAAAAAATGGGACATTTTCCGGGATCAGGGAGAACAGCCATGGGTAATGATTAAAGACACAAAAATACCACTAAATATTACCATGGAAAACGGATTGCCTTACGTGGCCATGAAACAAAAACCGGCGGAAATAATCGGGGAGGTACCTGCTGATATCATTGCTGAAGCAATAGGGTTGCATATAGATGAACTTGTATTGAATGGTTGGGCAGTTAATATTGTGCAAACAGAAGTCCCGCATTTAATGATCCCCATAAAAAATGTAGCGGCACTTCAAAAAGCTGTTTCACATAAATCTTTATTGAAAACGATATCCGAAAATTTCGGTTTTGAAGGCTGTTATTTATTTACGACAAATGGAGCAGATGAAAAACACCCCGTAGAAACCCGGTTTTTTAATCCTGGAATGGGCATTGATGAAGATCCGGCTACAGGTACGGCTGCCGGACCATTGGCCGGATATCTTGAAATGTATGGATATATCAAAAAAGACCAGGACTATCTGATCCTGCAAGGGAAATACGTAGAACATCCCTCCTCCATTCGCGTGAAGGTAGTTGACGATGGAATTTGGGTGAGCGGGTCGGCTATCATTGTAATGGAAGGTGCGATTTATATTTAAATATGTAGGGCGCATATTATGATCGGATAGCATCTTCTTGCTTAGCTGAGACATTGGCTGAACAACCAGGCCCCGATATTGATAATCCCCTGCCGCAGCAGATTGGAACAGGTTATCCGGGACTGGATCCTGTGCGATTGTATTCTCAGATAACCGGTAAGGTTACTGACGGGGTTTTACGCAACAAAAAGCCGCAACAGGCTTTTTTCCTGTGCGGCCTTTTTAGCTATCAACTCAACAGACATGCTTATTTCAGGAACGTCTCCAGTTTATTCAGCTCCTCTCCTGTCAGATTGGTAGCAATGATTTTTCCTTCCGGGTTGATGAGGAAGTTCTGAGGGATGTATTGAATCGCATATTTTTTAGCCCCTTCTGCATGTTCCGGGTCCAGGGAAGACAAATGTTTCCAGGGGAGCTTATCCGCTTTAATAGCCTTAATCCACTCCGTTCTGGAGTTATCCAGGGAAACGCCCAGCACGGTGAAGTTCCGGTCTTTATACTTGTTATAGGCAGCCAGTACGTGTGGGTTTTCCTGCCGGCAGGGGCCACACCAGCTGGCCCAGAAATCCAGCAATACATATTTACCCCGGAAGGAATGCAAAGAAACGGCTACTCCGGCGGTATCCTTTTCGGTGAAGTCTGGCGCCGTCTGACCTACCTGCAGTAGTTTAGCCTGTTCTACCAGTTTGGTAAACGCCTGTCCATCTGCGGAATTTTTTAACACCGGTGACAAGGTATTGAACAGTTTTTCTTTCAGCGCTAACCCGGTGAGTCCGCCTACTTCATTCCGTACCAGGTTCAGACTGATGATGGAAGCAGGATGTGCTTTGATGAATGCTTCCAGTATGGCGTCGCGGCGTAACATGACTGCTTCATAGGTATTTTGTGTTGTATCCTGCTGCTTGGCGGATACCTTGCTGAGCGCATCTTCCAGTTGCTGGTTCTCTTCGTTCAGGGTGGTACCTGTTACCACCAGCTTCCGGGTAGAATCAACATTGGCAATATTAATATTGCCTGCTTCCAGGTAAAAACCGGTTCCGAAAGGCCGGGATGCTTTTCCCTTGGCAGGAGGAAAGGTGATATAAATAAAAGCCTTCGCCGGTTGGGCCACCGTACCCGACAATACGAACTGTCCGTTGCTGATCTTTGCAGAATCATGCACTTCCTTACTGTTAAGTCTATACGTAATATGTGCCCATGCCGGATTACCTGCCAGGCGCAGATGGCCGGTAACCTTATATGGCTGGGCCGCATAGGCGATCCCGGTAGTAAGTGTCAGTAATAATAACAACACGTTGGTTTTGATTTTTTTCATTTGTAGGATGTTTATGTGAATAACTATCTTTCCCGGTAGGCAATACCGGATACTTTTCCCATGCCTTTGTAAGACTGAAATAATTGCAGGGCTGCATTGATGTCTGGTACTGTATACAAATCAAAAGCGCCGGAATTGTCCGGATTACCCGGACTATACGTGCATATCAGCAGTTTTTTGCTGAGGGTGGTATAGGTTTTCGCATTGAGCGCTGCCGGATAAGTAGAGGCAAAAGGTTGAAATTTCATTACCGTCACTTTCCTGTTGCCATAGTCCTGCATGAGGAAAGTACTTTTCAGTGCCGGATCATATTCATAAACCTTGCCCCCCACATTGTAAAACAGGTAACCCTGATCCGGGCTTACGGCAAATTGCTCCGCATGGATAATATCATCGCCTGTTATCTCTGCGAAATAGTTTTGTTTACCGGCAATGGTAAAACGTGCCAGATAACGTTTATTGGTGGCCGTATTTTTCAACACAGCGAATACTTCTCCGCTATTGAAAGGCACATAGTTGCTATACAATAGTTCCATCCCGGTGCTGAAATCAAAAAGACTGCCCGTTGGTAAAGTCAGACAGGTAGTACCAAAACCGGGATACCGTAAAAATGTTTTATTGTCTTCATTAAAAATGATGGCATCACCACCGCTATAGTTATAGCCTACCCAACGGGATGCCTTGAAGAGCGCAGTGCCTGCGTCCTGTGTATTTACCGGGTCGGTAACAGATTGGGAGCTCATCGGATAAATCCGTTTATTCAGATAAAGCAGTCCACCATAGGATTGTAAATACAGGTTGGCATCTGTCCAGTCTGTAATGGGTTCCGACACACTCATGAAATTTTTTAAATCGTAGGATGGCCGATAGTCGAGGGTATCCAATCCAAGTAATACGGCATTTTTGCTGGTACCGAGAAATATGGCTACGGTTCCATTGGCAGGACCGCCGATATAGGAATTGTGGGTAGCTACAAAAGCGGGCTTACCGATGGTCTGAAAAGCGGAATGCATCGTTCCCAGGATATCACGATATAGGGTATCGAGCGTACCTTTATGGGAAACCATATCCAGCCGGCTGTTGCCATTCTCCATATCACATAACAGCAACCAGCCTTCATAACTGGGAGATCCTACGTTCAGATAAAAATAGCGATCGTTGAATACACCGGTTCTTTTATCGGTGACCCGGTAATACATGTAATAAAAGCCATACTTCAGGGAGATAATAGTATCGAGATTTCTGGTATTCGCCAGCACGGATGGTTTCATCGTATAACCTACCAGATGATCGGCTACCCAGGTGTAGGTATAGTTGGCGGTATCTTCCTTCTCATTTGCTGACATTTCCAGCTGAGGTCTGATCGTGAGCCGGGTTTGGTAATCCACTATATAGATGGAATCGATGCCGCCAATTTTTATACGGTTGACGGTATTGTAATGGTAGTTTCCTTTATCCTTCATACAGGCGGTAAACAGTGCCAGTACTATCAGTAAAGCATAAAATAGCGGTAGTTTATGGCTGTTGGGCATATCTTTCTAAAGTATACGATGAACAAATATTATTGTACTGAGGGGCCCATCTTCATCTCCGTGCCATCCTCTTCCCGGATGGTATTCCCGGCTTTCTGCTGGTCGTTAAGATAGGTCTGGAATTGTTTTGCAAAATTCTTCAACTGGGTAGCCGTGTAAATACTGCCTGTATAAAATCTGGTCAGTACCAGTGAACGGTTCGCTGCGAACAGCGTTAGTTTCTTCCGGGAAAAAGTACCCAGCGCAGTTGTATTAGCCGCCCAGTTGTCTGGCTCTGGCAGCTGGTCTGATATAATGATCCGCAGGTTAATGGCAGATATCACATTGGCCGCTGCAGGATTGTATACCGGCATATTGGTTTCAAAATTATTATTGGGTACCAGTTTCAGGAAGAGGGTACATGATTTTTCATACAGGTCTGCCGGACGTAATATCTTTACCAGCACCTGTTTCTGGTTGCTTCCCGCGGGGATGATCAAACTATCGCTACCGGGTAAACGATAATGTTTGCCGGCAACAGCAGTCGTTTGTGCTTCATCCGTGAGCATACTGAACGACCGGTTTTCGGGGGCTGTTCTCCCCATCAGCTTCACATAAAACCGGGCCGTATCATCCGCGGCCGTCTTCCGGAAAGCAAAGTTGATTTGAATGGTATCATAATTATTACTCCCTGATCCCGGATAAGAAAAATAGACGTTGTTCTCCCCCTGGTAGCGCATCAGTTCACTTTTTGAACAGCCTGTCATCAATCCGGCCAGTATGGTTACGTATAATAGAAAAACTTTCATGTGATGGTATTAAGCGATTAAAGATGAAGCACCACGGGTTTACCGGAAGCTTGTTTCAGAAAGTGGCAGCGGCACCACATACTGTGTTGCTGTCATCGTAATGGTCCCATTGGCAGCAGCGCCATTACGGATAGCAGATTGGTTGGTCCGTTTATAATAATAGAACAGCTGGCCTTCTCCCCAGAATTCTTTCTGGTATTCTTTTGTAAGCAGTTCTTTTTTATTGCCATTGATGGTAGCCGGAGACAGTCCTCTGTTCAGCCGCACCGTATTCAGCAGGGTAGTTGCTTTGTTGTCGTCCGTTTCGCATTCAATAGCGATGTAATACAGTTCGGAACGTCGGATCAATGGTTGCAACTTTCGGTACACCGCATTTTTATCGAGGATATCGGCATACTTGAAAAATGTTTTATCTGTTTTTGTGGAAGTTCTGTCTATACTGAAATTGGTCCGGTACCGATAGTCGTTGTCGTAGTTCTCATATACAGCAGTCAAAACTTCCGGTAGAGGGGCCAGCAGGCTGGTGCTAAGGCTGGCAGCGAAGTTACTGGTCTGTGTGGTATACATACCGGCATTTTCGAGGCCCAGGATCACTTCCGAAGAAAAGATTCTGTCGGGGTTGGGAATCCCTGCTACAGAAAGGGCGGCAGGGCTCCAGGGAAACCAGGTGGATGTTTCGTTGATCAATGTAGTAGCGGCTTCCAGTGCAGCTGGCTTATCCTGTTTGTATAAGAGCACCCTGGCTGTCAGTGCTCTCACAGCGTAATAATTCATGCGGCGGTTGCGCATGCTGAAAAAAGCATCCTCTCCGGCGCCCGCTGTTTTTATACCGTTGGTACGTACCGGATCTTTGTCCAGTAGCTTTACTGCGGTTGTCAGGTCTTCCAGCACATTGGCCACAACGGAGGCCGCAGACAGCAATGTTTCAATCTTTGATGCCGGTGTACGCGGATAGGGAATTACCGGCCTGGCGGCATCCATGGCGTTTAAAGGACCAAACAACCGCAACATATCAAAGGCTATAAATGCCCGCAGCCCATATGCTTCTCCCAGCATCAATGCTTTTTCCTCTTCACTTAATACTTTATTACCGGCTTCCAGGTTGGCTATAAAAAGGTTGATGTTAAGGATGGCTGTATAGGCGTTGTTCCAGATGTCGGTAGTACGCTTCATGGTAGCAGCATCGGTATACTTATAGGTAGCAGTGGTATAATAAGGATGTCCGCTGTTGCCGGTATTGTAATATTGGGCCAGTACATCCAGGGTAGTGGAGCTGAGATTCTCCCCATATAAGACCGGTTTAGCCAGATTCAGGTAAATGCCGTTCAGCACATTCCGGATAGACACCCGGCTGCTGTAGACCTGATTTTCCAGAAACTGGTCTTCCGGTTGTACATCCAGGTATTTGGTGCAGGATGTCAGTACTCCCGCAATAGTCATCAATATTAATAGAAAAAATGATTTTGGGTATCGCATGCTAAATAATTTAGAAGAAAACATTTACACTGAAAGACACGGCATTACTGAACGGATAATCAATCCCTCTTTCCGAACGGATATTAGACAACCGGAAAATATTGTTCATATACCCATTCACACGGATAGATTGCAGCCTCAGTTGTTTCAGCCAGCGGTAATTGTAGGAACGGAATTCATAGCCTACATTGATGGATTCACCAGTGAGGAAATTTTCCTGCTGAATAAAGCGGGAAGAGAGCGGCGTGGTTTCTGCAATACTGATGCCTTTGAACTGTGCTTCATCTCCCGGTTGTTTCCAGCGCAGCTCCAAGGCCCGTTTATCCTGGTTGTTCTTTAAGCCTGCATAGCTGATATTCTCTACTTTATTATACAGGGCTGTATTGAAAATATAAGCGCCGACACTATAGCGAAGATTAATGCCCAGCAACCATCCTTTAATATTCAGATTAGAACTGATGACCCCTTCTATCGCCGGTCTGCCATTGCCGATCGGTATGATGTCAGTGGGATCATATACCAGTGTTTTTTCTCCATTCTTTTTCCGGAATACTTCTTTGCCCGTAGCCGGATCTATACCCAGTGAAGCCACTGCCCATATTTCATCCGGGCTATACCCATCCAGATAGCGTTGGAGTGAGTTGGACTTCTGCGCCGCGTCATTCAGATTTTTAAGGATGTTGGAAAAACCTTCATACCTGCTTTTATACAAACTCCCGGTATAACCGATCGTCCAAAGGAGGTTTTTATCCGGCCGGTAAATGGGAGAATAGCGGACGATCGCTTCTACGCCTCTTGTACGCAGATTACCTACATTGAGCGTGTAGGTAGACACACCGGAAGACGCAGGCAGCGATCCGTTTGCAATCAAAGGTTTCGACAGCTTTTCATAGGCATTGATGGTAGCAGTCAGCCGGTTATTCCATAAAGCGGCATCGAGCCCTACACTGATAGTTTGCGTTTTCTGCCACTCCAGCAATGGATTACCCAGCTGGGTCATATACAGCCCCTGACCAAAAATACTGAGGTTGTTTTCATAACCGTACACAGAAGTAGAGGCATAGCTGCCTAATGCCTGATTACCGGTGGTACCTATGTTTCCCCTGATCCGGAGCATATTTAACCAGGTGACAGCTGCCAGCATTTTTTCGCTGCTGAGGTTCCAGCCCGCGCCGATGGCCCAGAAAGGAGTATATTTATTTTCCGTACCAAAGGAAGTCGAACCATCTATCCTGAAATTGACATCTACAAAATAACGGTTATCATAAGCATAGTTGATGCTACCCAACGCATTCACTTTTCTGATGGTTGTTTTGTGGTATTCCGGTTTGGAATCCTGCAGAAAACCATAGGCAAAAGCAGGGTTGGGATTCACGCCTTCCGGAAAACCCGTAGCCGTGTAGGCCGATACCGTCTGGCTCTGCTCCTGTATTTCTGAACGCACATTCCCAGTGAGGCTATGTACTTCGTGAAAAACTTTTCTGTACGTTACCATGAGGTTAGCCTGGTAACTCATATTGTCTACGCGGGTATCGGTGTATTTTCCTTTCCTGAACAGACTTACGGTATCGAATTGGGTGTTTGCAGCAGGAATAAAGTTGATGCCTTTGGTAACGCCTTTATTTACCTGCAACCCACCGGATATGCGCCAGACAGGAGTCAGGTCATAAATAAAACTCAGGTTGTTCTGTATCTCCAGGAGGTTAAGATTGTTTTTTGCATGCAGATTGGCATTATAAAGCGGATTACCTACTTTAATGGTATCAGGCATAAAAGAGTTCCTGTTGATCAGGTATGTTTCCAGATACCGGTCTGTATTTACACTCCCATCTGCTCTTTTTTTCTGATAGTAGGGATTGATGTTTACAAAATCCTTAAATGAACCATAAGGAGATTCATTGGCATTGGAACCGTTTACATACAGCTGATTGGAGATATTCAGTTTTTTCTTACGATAGGTGAGGTCTACTGTTCCGCCCCATGTACTTCTGTCGGAGCCAATCATTACGCCACTGAGGTTGCGGTAATTCAATCCGATACCATATTGAAATTCGGCGCTGCCACCGCTGGCACGTACAGAGTGGCCGCTTGTAAAACTATTGCGCAGCGGCACATTCAGCCAGTAACTGTTTACGCCGCTGCGTACAGCTGCCAGCCGCTCGTTGTAGAGATTATCATTGGCAATAGGAGAGGTTTGATTGTCTACTTTGTACAAGCCGGCCAGCCGCTGGAATTCCAGGTTTTCTGCAGCATCCATCATGTTGTAATCCCGGAGATCAGGAATTTCCCAGCGTAAGTCTGCTGTATAGGATACCCGCAGTTCTCCCGGTTTGGGTTGTATGGTTTCCACAACTACTACCCCATTGGCAGCCCTGGAACCATACAGCGCAGTAGAGGCAGCATCTTTGAGCAGGGTAATGGAAGCTACCCGGTTAATGTCCAAGTCAACGATCTGACGCAGGGTAGCCTCCATGCCATTCAGAATAAATAATGGTTGGTTAGGATCGTTTGAAAACTGGTCTCTTACGGTACTGGAAGATAAACTCGTTTTACCCCGCACTTCAATATTGGGTAGCTGATTGGGATTGGAACCCATTACATTATTGGGGGCAATAATAAAAGAGGGGTCGAGTGTTTTTAAACTCTCCAAAGCATTCAGGTTGCCGATCTGCCGTAACTCTTTTCCGGTGAAAGTAGCAATGGCGCCGGAAAAGGTGAGCTTATTCCGGTTAAACATCCCTGTACTGACTTCTACATGTTTTATTTCAACAGCAGCTCTTTCCAGTTGTATCACCTGAAAAGGTTCCTTCCCTACTTTCAGTTCCAGCGGCTTAAAGCCAACAAATGTCACTACGACACTTTTTTTGTCATCCGGTATATGGAGACTGAAACTCCCGTCCGGCATGGTAGCTACGCCAATACTGGTACCTTTTACCACAACGCTGGCGCCATATAGCGGCTGACCATTTTTGTCCGTTATCCGGCCTCTCAGCAATACGGGAGGTGTATCCTCCTCTGTTGTCGCCTGCCGGCTGGTACGCTTTATTACAATGGTATGGTTATCCTGGATACCATAAGTAAGTCCGGAGCCAGCCAGGCATTCCCGCAATACCGTTGTTACCGGTTTGTTGACAACATCTATGTCAAAGAATTTATCTGCCGGTAACATATCATTGTTGTAAACAAATACATAGCCTGTCTGTTTCCGGATCTCTCTGAATACCTGCAACAGGGTGGTACGCTTTTTTGAAATCGTTACCTGTGAAAAGCCGTTTACAGTTAGCTGTAAACAGATCATCATTAATAAAGCCGTAAACTTCATGTTAAATAATGGTTTGGTCTTTGGTCTGCACGCATACTGCAGACAATAGTGATAAAGTCACAAATGCATCATCTGTGTAGATCCTGGTTGTGTGTTATTTGTTTTTCCCTTGTTGACTATCCGGTTGCTTTGCCTGCAGTGCAAAGCAATCCCTCTCCCCGTGTGCCGGAAGAATGATTTTTTAAACGGTCTTGTTTAGTTATTATTCAGTGCTCAATATGCTTTGAATATGTGCCCTGTATGGCTGAATCTGACAGCTCCCGTACCTGATAACAATGACAATACATCCTCAATAGATGCCGTACGTGCAATGACTGCGCTGAACTTCAGCGATAGCACAGCCGGATCAGCTTCAAAATCTACATTATACCATCTCGACAACAAACGTAAAATATTAGCCAGCCTTTCTTCTTCAAAATCAAAGTAGCCATTCTTCCAGGCAATCGCCTGTTCAGCATCCACCTGGTGTACCGGAATATAGGCAATTGCGCTGTTGTGCGCGATTACTGTCTGCTGGTCTGGCTTTAGTATGACACGCGCGTTGCACCCACAGTGTTCCTCTTTTACCGCCACCTGTACCTTACCTGATAGCAACGTGGTTCTGGTAACGCCTTCGTCTTCATACGCATTGATATTAAAATAAGTACCCAGTACAGTTACTTCCTGATGTGGCGATACGACTACGAAAGGCATATCAGCCGCACTATTCCCCACAGTATTCACCTCCAGGTATACTTCTCCTGTGATTTCCACCCTTCTCTCCTTTCCGGTAAACGCCACCGGATACCGGATCGAGGAAGCGGCATTCAGCCACACCTTTGTACCATCCGGTAACGATACCTGAAACTGTCCGCCACGCGGCGTGCTCAGGGTATTGTAACTAATGGCGGCAGCATCTCCTTTTACATCATATACCAGTTGTCCGCCCCGCTGTTTCACAGCTGTAGGACCCTGCTGTAGTATTTGATTGCCGGCACTATCCAATGCTACCGTTGCGCCATCACTCAGTGTCAATATTGCTTTATGGGTACCCGGTACTACCGTATGCGGGACAGCCATTGATAGTGCAGGTGCCTGAGCAGCTGGTTTGAGCCAGAAGTAGGTACCCGCTGCCAGCAGACATAAAACGGCAGCTGCAGCAGCATACCGCTTCCAATTGTTCACCGTTCTAACCGGCCGGTTATATCGTTGTATCACATCAAAGAGCTCCTCACGCAATGTAATGTCCTCTTCCACGTCAACGGGTGTTGCCAGCGCATCATCCACCACCTGCTCCAGTTCAGGCAAATGATGCCCGTCCCGGATCATTCCGAAGAATTGATCTTTCTCGGCTGCTGTGATGGAATTAGTCAGGTATTTATCCATTAACTGATGGAATCTCCCGGGAGGGCGCATAACGGTTGTGTTTTAAAACACCCTGAACGGATGTCTCTTCAATAAAGACAATAAAAAAAGGAAACAGGTGCAGTGCAGGGAAAACTTTTTTTTAGCTGAGGGATTTTATGAGGAGCCAGCAGACGATCAAAGTATGCCCGCCTTGTTTCCGGATGTATTCACGGACGTTGTTCAATGCCCGTACCATATGGCTTTTCACGGTAGCTGGCGCAATATTCAGTTCATGCGCAATCTGCGGATGCGTCATGCCTTGTTCCCGGCTCAGGCGGAAGATGAGGGACTGCTGCGGCGGGAGTTGCGCGATCGCTTCCCGGATCAGTCCTGTTGTTTGTTTGTATTCCAGTAACATGGCCGGTGTCAGGTAGTCTTCCGGCAGTACATCTGCTATGTTGTAATTGCTGGCAGCAGTAGCTTTCTGTTTCAGTATATTTAAAATGGTATTGCGGGCCATGATGAACAGCCAGGCATCAAAATTTTCTACCGTCGCCAGCTTCTCTCTTTTTTCCCAAAGCTTTATAAATACTGTCTGTACAGCATCCTTTGCTTCTTCCGGTGTTTTGAGAAAGCCCAATGCTACCTGGTAAATCTGATTCCAATGGCTGATAAACAGCTGTCGGTAAGCATTTTCATCTCCTTTGACCAGCTGTAATAATAAGGCGTGCTCCTGATATGTATGGTTGGCAGACAATTACATTAATATAGACTTATAATAACTATAGTTGCTAAACAAAGATAGAAATTTCCCGGAAGTATCTTTGCAGTGAAATAAGATTCATCCTGCAGCTGTAATGGCCAACGGGATAAAGTGCCATCCGGAAAGACTTTCGAGTCAATAGATTCCATCTATACAATATTACAGCATATCAACGAAAAGGTTTGTTAATATGATTGTTAACAGCGTGGATTTTTCCTTCGTCTTTTTTAAGAATAGCTGCGCGCTACGATTACCTGCATGCAGCAGGCACCCCGGTCCGTGAGGGAAACAATCACTGCCATACAACCCGGTCCTGCAGCGGTATTATGCATCCCGTTGAATAGGCGACCGGACGGTATCCCGTTTTCGATTGTAATAAATGCTTTAGGCGAAAACCAATTCCAATGTTGTGGTGTTATAATAAATCAGGTATCTGCATGATGTAATGTTAGCCTTGTATGCACTTTTATAAATCCGGTTATACCCTCAAATAAAATGGAAAAGCAACTCTTCGATGAGCTTATTGGCCAGGCCCCGATCCTGATAAGCCCCCACCGCAGCAGATTGGAACAGGTTATCCGGGACTGGATCCTACATGATCTTCACCTGGCCGATGATGATAAAAAAAAACTGATAGCGATCAATGTAGCGGCCGCCAATGCCCGGATGTTTGCCCGCGCTGCTTATGACCCCATCCTGATTGCCTCCCGTTTATTGCTGTTCTTTTTTGTGGTGGATGACCCATTCGAACTGCAATCCGAAGCAGCAATAATACATACGCAACAACCTTATATCACGCTGCTGAATGGTGGTACAGTACCGGATGAGGATGCCGGCTGCGTCATGTTACGGGTGATCCTGCAAGAGCTGAAAGCATGTAACGTATCAACGGCCTGGATGCAACGGTTTGTGGCCAGTTTGAAAATATATTTTCAAGGCGTAAGAGAAGAAAGCATATGGAGAAGTAAAGGTATTCATCCTGATCCGGATACGTACCTGACTATGCGGGTGAAATCGGGCATCGTGGATGCCTATTACAACCTGGTGGAAATAGGACAGGGAATAGAATTGAATGAAGCCGATTTGCAGATAGCGGCATTACAACAAATAAACTATCTGAGCAGTCGTGCCTGGATCCTGGATAATGAACTGGCCTCTATGGAAAAAGAGAAAGCAGATCTGATGAACTATATTAACGTATTGCAGTTTAATAGTCACATTCCCAGAGGGGAGGCGATCCGCCGAACTATCGACAAGCGGCACGAACTGCTGGCCGCATTTAATCATTTACGGCAACATCCCGATGTAGCAGATCCCAAACTACAGCAATATATTGATGGACTGGAATTATTGATCTATGGCGTGTTGTGTTGGTATTATATGGATACCCCCCGATATGATACCTGAAGAGAATGCATTTTTGAAAATCCCTGAATGCTGTTCACATGGATTACGATTACCTGATTATTAATGTATCGCGTACCTTATTTTGCTTTGGAGAAAATACCGGTAAAACCCTCATTAAACCCTTCCGTATTTTACGACACAAAGCCTGGTACGATTACGTACAACAGAAGTCCTCATTGGACGAAATGTTATCTGTATTGGCCGCAGATTTACAGAAGACCGAAGCAGAAGTGCTGACTGTCATTCAGCGAATGTGTGATGCCGCCGTTCCTGATCCGGAGGTATGGGAAAAAATTAACCAGTTCAAAACCTGCGGCAAGCAGGTGATTGGTATTATTACCACAGGACAGCGGGAACATACTGCTATCGTAGCAAAGAGTGGCCTGGATATGACGGTGTTCAGTCAATTATTTTATCTCTCCGCTTTTACCTACGACATTCCTTATCCTGATTTTCTGGGTGAAATACGAAGTAAACTTCCGATCGTTCCAGGAAAGGCGGTTTTTGTTGACCGGGAAAAAGAAGCTGTCTGCAATGGTTGTATACATGGTATTCACACGGTTTTGCTGGAAGATCATGCGCCTGTGTTAACCGAAATTACGCCTGGTAATCTGATACAGCATGGTATCGATAATTACCTGGACACCTCCTTTCCGTTGCATTATAAGCATACGCATATAAAATATGAAGATAATGACGAGGGGCCTGTTATTCGGGAATGGTATGCCCCGATTCTGTTATGGAGCCTGTTGCCGGATGTGGTTCCTGCTGTAGTGGAGCGCGAGTTGCAGGAGCTGGGCATCAGCCATCACAGAATTAATTTTTTCGAAGACCAGGAAGATATTTTGACCTTTAACATGCTGCCATTTGATATTGATACCAGCTCCGTATTTCTGGGAACCATGCTGGATAAAGGAGTGATACCGGTAGCAACGGGGGAAGAAGAACTGGACAGGATCCTGAGAAACGTAAACCGATCAGGGATATTGTTACTGTACTTTGATCAGAACAGGCCTCGTATTGAGCCGGTAGGTATTATTAATTGTATGTATGTCGCCTATTTACTGAATCGGGAGCGGCATCCCGTGGTCAGGCAGAATGAAGCATTTGCGGCTAAAGTATTTGCGGGGAAAGGTTGGGAAAACGGAACCTATTTTTATCCTTCACCGGAATTTTTTTTATTGATCGTTTTCCGTTTTGTACGGCGGTTTGAAGACCGTGCTGCTGCAACATGGCTGCATGGCTTACGGGAAGGCGTACAAGCACGGATAGGTTTGCCGGGCAACCCATTGGAATTGGCCATCCGGATTATCATTAGTAAATGGCTGGAAATTAAAAATACAGCGGATGTCAATAGTCTCTTACGGCTGAGAACAGAACGTGCCGGCTTCCAATGGCCGGATAGCCCTTTGTACTCGTTGCCTTCTATGCGTGGATATATGTTTAATCCGGTATTTGATGCGGCTTTGATAAAAGCAGCATTGGCTTAATACTACCAATGAAATGACTGATAATAATGTTACCTGGATAGGTGTTTTTTTATCAGATCGTACCTTGTAAAACTGTGTGGGTCTTTCCGGTTTTTTTTGATGACGAAATAATTTTTTTTAATAGCGTGTGTAACTATATAACTGGTAGATAAGTTGAAAAATTGTCAGTCAGATCGTAAAGTATAGTGGGCCGGAATTGCAGCAGTAGCAAACATATCAGCCTGAAAAAAAAGCAGCGCAAAGTAAGCTGTTGTAATGAATGAAAATACCAACATCATGGTATTGTTGAAGCGATAATTTTGGCGGAAATTTAAATAACGCTGAACAACGACCCCACGGCACTGTATTCCACACTAAAGATAGGGGTCAATTATTTAATTTGTTATTACACTTATGAAAAAGAAAATCGTAAGTCAGGAAAAAAAACTGACATTAGGTAAGTTAACCGTAGCCGGCTTAAGCCACACCGAACAACAAAATCTGAAAGGTGGTGCCAACACCATCTCCCCTTCTTGCCAATACACTTTTTGCTTTTGCGTGACCATTTTGACAAGATGTTGCTAATTTGTTCGTTACCTGTAATTTCTCATCAGCCGGCGATCCTTTCGCCGGCTGCTTAATACCAACACATATCCTATAAGTATACCTTAACCACCTACTCAGCTTTCGGCTTCCATGGTATCTGCTGCATATTGCCACGCATCTCCGGCCGTATTTCGCCATGCCCGCCACCCATACTGCAGATGAAACAGGTGATTGATACCTGGGTCAAGCCGGGTGATTTCTTCCAGACAAACCAGCTTTACATCATTGGCATCAGGCGTTTCACTGGTGAGAAACTGCCAGTCTCCCTCTTCATCATGATACACGTATAAAATAGGATCTCCTTTAAATGCCTGGCTGGTTACATAAACACCGATATTTCTTTCTTCATAGAATTTAAAATCTGTATTCCTGTCCAGCAAGGGTTGTTTGAATTTCCAGTCGGGATTAAAATCTTTATCCCACGGAAAATGATGTTGTTTATCCGGCCATATTACCTGTAGCAAAGGAAAATCAAATGACCCGTCATAAAACCAGCCACCGTAACCCACATAATCAGCATAATGGGCTTTGTCTACTTCGAGGAACCGGATGTTATATCCTGTCAGAAATCCATCATATAGCGTATCTGTATGCAGGCGTTCACCATTTTTAATAAGATCGCGGGCATGATTCAGGATGGCTGCCATAACGTTGGTGGATAAACCAAAACAAATCAGTTCAGGATGTCCGAATGTTTTGTAAAGACCAATAGAATAAGCAAAGGCAGGCAGATAATTATCCGCCGGTAATAATGCCAGATGGCAACCGTATTGCGCAACGTCATCAAGAATGATTTGTTTAGCGGCAAGGTCGTGCTGATGGTGATCGTGATCGTCTGTCATGTTTTAGATCGTATTGAATAGGCTACAGCGGCTAAAAGTACGTATTTTTATATAAGGGATGTACAGTTGATAAACGCCCTGCTGCATTACCCAATTGTTTTTACCTTTGTAATAAGCATAACTACATATGATAACAGCGCCGCGTTTTATTTTCACTTTATTATTTTCACTTTTTATTGCTACCGCCTTTGGACAAATCCATACGTTGCAGCAAAAGATTGAACAGATCAGTACATCCAAGCAGGCTACGGTAGGTGTGGCCATCGCTGGGCCGGGTAAGGGCGATACGCTGAGCATATTGGCCAATAAACATTTTCCGATGCAAAGTGTGTTTAAATTTCACATTGCTTTGGCGATACTCAACGAAGTGGATAAAGGAAAATTTTCCCTGAATCAGCCTATCCTTATCCGGAAAAAAGATTTACGGCGGGGTACCTGGAGCCCGATCCGGGAGAAATATCCGAATGGGAACATACAACTGCCCCTGGCGGAAATACTTACCTATACGGTGGCAGAAAGTGACAATAACGGATGCGACATCCTGTTAAGGTTGATCGGTGGTACGGCAACAGTTAACCGCTACATACACGGGATCGGTGTGAAGGAAGTGTCCATTAAGGCAAACGAAGCGGAAGCTGCCAAAGCCTGGTCAGTGCAATTCAGGAATTGGACTACCCCGGTAGCAGCCGTAGCAGCATTGCGCCGGTTTTATGAGGGCAAGATACTGTCTGAAAAGAGTACGGCATTTTTGTGGCAAACAATGCTGGGTACAGCAACCGGTAAAAAACGACTGAAAGGACAATTGCCTGCCGGTACATTGGTGGCGCATAAAACAGGCACCTCTGATACCAATGCAGCGGGAGAGACAGCTGCCATTAATGATATAGGCGTGGTGATGTTACCGGATGGAAGATATTTTTACATCAGTGTTTTTGTGACTGCCGCTAAAGAAAATACCGATACCAACGAAAAGATCATTGCGGATATTGCCAAAGCTGCCTGGGACTACTTTACCCAACAGCCATTATAATTGCCCGGGTTGTATGCCGGAGGTAATGAGCAGCTGGCTGTGATGTTCAGACAAAGTTATACCCACCTTAAATCCCGTATATGCATCAACACACAGCTACGGAGCTGATGATACTGGAAGCCTCCGCATTGTTTACCTATGATGCACAGCAACGGATGCGGACCATCAATGAACCCTGGGATGGTACCGCTGCAGCGCCGCTCTTTTTCCTGGGACGTGCCGCAGATGGCGGTACTATCTGCCGGTTCAGGCACGATGTGGAGCCGGAACAGGTGGAACAAATGACTACACTTGCCGGAAAGGAATCTTTCTCTGATGATATCCGGGCGAAGCCCCTGCACTTTAACGCGTATATGCAATGGTTGAAGGGGACGCGTAGCTCCATTGGGCTGTCCTACCTGGTACCGCCCACTTTAACACCAGCGATCGAAGTTGTGCGGGTAACGCCTGAAAATATAACTGATTTTGTGCTGACTGGCTTCGAGTGGTTACAGGAAGAAGTGCCCTATGTACAACCATGTATAGCTGTTGTACAGGCAGGACGTATCGTTTCCACCTGTCGCAGCGTACGGATAGCTGCTGGTGTACAGGAGGCAGGCGTAGATACCCACGTCGATTTCCGGGGAAATAATTATGCCCTGGCGGTGGTAGCGGGATGGGCGCAAATGGTAAGCGCGCAAGGCAACGTACCAATATATAGTACCAGTGATGATAACCTGTCTTCTCAACGGGTGGCCGCCAAACTGGGACTGGTTTACTTCGGCACTACTTTCACGATTAGCTGAGCTGTATTGCTATTAATGGATAGAGGGGGCGGGAAGATAAGTCTGCGCAACCCCTTCCTGATCGGCAATACTACTGGCCAGTGAACGTATCAGCTGATGGATTTGTTCCCGGGTTTCCGGATCTGTTATCTGGCCGGCTACATTCACCTTTGTTTTAATGGCGGAAATGACCAGTTGTGTAGCTGCGGTGATCCGGGATTCAATGATGAGTAAGGTACCCAGCAGCGCTTTATGGGCAATATGTCCGGAAGTGGAAGCTGTGATGAGGGCTACCGGCTTCCGGGAAAACTCCATGGAAGATACTGTCCAGTCGATGGCATTTTTCAAAGAGCCGGGAACGCCGATCGCATATTCGGGGGTACAGATTAATATACCATCCGCAGCCTGCAGTTGCTGGCGGAAGCGGGTTACTGCTTCCGGAGCCTTTTCGGGATCGAGGTCCGGATTGAAATGCGGCAGTGTGGCAATTCCTTCAAATATATCGATCGTAAAATACGGGCTGGCAAGGTCGCTGATGGCTTTGATCAGGTGCCCGTTTGAAGAGCTGTTTCTGGTACTGCCGGAAATGGCCAGTATATGAGGATGTGCAGTCATGTGAGGTGTCTTTGGTATAAGCCATGTCACAACAGTGACTATGGCGGTCTTAAATGTACAAAAGTTTTCATCGTTGTCTGGTTGAATAAAGTGATTACTTATGTTCTATCAGCCCGTCTCTGGTAACTTCGGGTAAGTCCTGTATCGCACTTGACTTGGAGAAGTTGGGGTTGTTGATTTTGCTTTTATCGATGAGAGATTGATAAAAATTCCGGATACCGGCCGCGAGTTGTAAGGAATAATCCAGTTTATTATACGTCTGCCCTTCGAAAGTTAACGGGCCGGTACCTCCTTTTATGGGAGAGAAGTATTCCTGGAAAGCTGCTACAGTGAATGTTTTTCTGGTCAGCTTGAAGTTGGCCAGTGGCGCCGGCGACCCAAAATCGGTCACTGCTGCTTTACTGTGGCAGGAAATGCAGGAAGAGATGGGATTATCTACCGGCCCATTCAGGCGCCCTCCCAGGCCATGATGTGACAGATAGGCTTTCAGGTTATTGGTTGCGGCGGTAATTTCTATCAGGTCTGCATTCAGCACGGTTTCTTGCAGTTTGGGATTAATAAAGGCGCCTTCTTTATTGATCAGGGTATCTACATTGCTATCATCGCCCCACATCAGCCCTACAGGCACTATTTTGTCCCATACCGTTGTGCCGCCTTTGCCTGCATCATAGATGAAAGTGCCGAATGCCCAACCAGCTTCGCCGGCTCTTTTATCCTTTACCGCAATGTCGATTTGCAGCAGTCTGACAGTGGAGTCTATTCTTTTGGCTTTGCAGGCAGCTTGCTGGGCCGGCGTACCACTTTGTGGATTGCAGGGGTATATATTGGCGGTCCATTCCTTGCTGCCTTTCAGAAAAGGTATTTTATCAGGTGTGCCGGTGGTAAACAGCAATTTAAAGGACACAGTGCCTTCCGGGAAGTCGGCCAGCTGCAGTGCCGGAATACTGTCTGATTCCCATACTTTGCCGATGGTGTAGCCGCCAGGTGGGTTATAGAAGCCGACAGCCCAGTTTTCCAATCCTACATTCTGTTTTTTATTCAGTTCGAAAGGAGGTACCGGCCTTTCTCTCGTTAGCCCATGGTGGTATTCGCGGCCATTTAAAGTAACATGCAGCCAGGGGGCATGATACCATTTCCTGACTTTGTTGTCCTGCACTTTGAAGTCCACATCCAGATTGCCTTCCAGGCAGTAGTGCAATACCGCCTGCATATAAGCTTTGTAATCTTTTTTAAAGTCAATGGCAGTCCATGGGTAGACCTCATCCACTTTAAAAGTGTCCGGATAATCCTGGCTTAATTCAAAGAGATTTTTTGCGCCGGCAGGAGGTGGATAATCCGGGTCGAAGCTGGGGAATTGTGTTTTGTAAGGAGATTTAGCGGGTGGTGTTTTGCAGGAAAATATGGCCAGTGCCATGAGGAATACTACTAATAGACATTTCATAATAATCGTTTTTGAGGGTGGTCGATGAAATTGTAAATAGCTATGGGGTGTATTATTTGCTTGAGTAATATGCCGCCTTTATGGGTGGTTGATTGCCGGAGTTTATGATCATGAGGGATATAATGAGTGACATTGCCAGATGTGCCAGGCTTATGTTCGTAAGTTATATTGTTGGTGCCGGTTCCTGTTGTATAATGGTTTAGGTGATGGTGTATGATCGCTTTAAATCCTGGTGTGTATACCCGCATGGATATAGATGAGGACTGAAAAGTATCGCGTATGTAGTTAAACAGCTGGTAGCTGAAATTGTTCTGAAAGCAGCTGAAAAATTATGCAGTTGAAACAGCAGTGGTGGAAACTGTTTTTTGCAGTATATTTTTTTTCGTGTATGCAATATAGTTAGTATTCCTGCTGTAGTGCCAATACAGCCGGAAAGAGGAGATTTGTATGATTGGATTTTCGGATACCTATATTGATGACTACAGCTGATACCTGGGCACAGTGTTAACCTTTCAGTGGCCCAATGACCTGGCGTAATACCTACGACTGCTTTCCCACACTTAAAATATATAGCTATGAAGAAAAAAATGTTACTAAAACCCTGTTTTTCCTGACGGCACTCCTCGCCTCTCCTGCGCTGTATGCCCAAAGCTGGTTATTAACCGGTAACGCAGGTACCAACCCGACAACCAATTCCCTGGGTACCACTGATAACAATGACCTGGTGTTTAAAACCAACAATCTGCCCCGTGTTACTTTATCGTCTTCTCAATACGGTACATTGGCCGTAGGTAAACAAGGGGCGGAAGGCTCATTGCACGTTTTTGGGAGAGATATAGGCGGTGTTACCGCTCCTTTATATGTTGGGGGCAATGTAGCCGGTCTGACCTGGGGAAATGCCGTTGGCCAGACCATGGGCCGGTTAATCCGCTTAAATCAGGGCGCCGATGCTGCTTTTGGTGGTATCAACTGGTATGATATCGATATCGGACAAGACAAGGCCTTTTTTATTACCAACCACTCGGTGCCGCCTACCAGCGGTAATGGTGTGATCCGGAAACGGATGCTGGTTATCAGCCCGGATGACCGCGTGGGTATTAACCTGGCAGGAGATGTTATTGGCAATGGGGCCTTGCCTACGGCTAATTTTCACACCAACGGAACGGTCAGGTTGCAAAACCTGCCGGTAGGTACGGGTTATACGCTGGTGGCAGATCTTGCCGGTAACGTATATCGCAGTAATGCTACTGCAAGCCGTGTTGCCAACGATTCATTACAGACGCAGATCGATGAGCTTAAAAAAGAAATCGCAGCATTGAAAGCGTTGTTGGTGGTGAAACAGGGAGAAGTAGCCATCAGCCCTGCTTCCAAAAACGAACTGTTTCAGAATGCCCCGAATCCTTTTAATGCACAAACCCTGATCCGTTATACGCTGGCAGGTACTGTCAGCAACGCCTATCTCCAGATAGCTGATGTGAATGGCCGGCCGGTGAAAAAGATTGATATCTCCGGCCAGAAACAACCGGTAGTAACGATTAACGGCGGAGAGCTGCCATCCGGGGTATATTATTATAGCCTGGTCCTCGATGGGCAAATAACGGATACTAAAAAGATGGTACTGACAAAGTAAATAATAGCATTATTACGTATATACTTAATAGTTAGTTTATAATAAACAGGCCATTCTTTCATGATATGATGGAAGGATGGTCTTTTTATTGGTAGCTATGGTGGGTGGCGTCTGGCTGAAAAGAAGCAATGCTGAGATTCCCGGCTGCAGGAAAACAGCCGGGAACAGGGAGTCCGGAAAGCGATGATTAGTGAATGGTCACCGGTTGCCGGCTACCACCGGCACCTGTTAACGCCAGATCATCTATAGTCAGGTACAGACAGTTGCCCGGCATACTGCCGCTACTGTTGCAAAAACCATTTCTGCTGGATATAAAGGTGATGACTACACTATCCGGTACTGCCTGTGAATCATATCGGATGGGCAGCGTAAATGGGCGGAACTGACTGGCAGGGCCCAGATTAATTTCTGCATACGCTACTTTTTCACTTCGCTGCGTTGCAGGATTAAATTTGCGTAAGGCAATCAGGGCGATGGCGGAATCGGGTTTGCCGTTGTTGGTGCCATATTCATACTTATAATAACCTGTTAGGGCAGTGGGGCGGCTGTGAATGGGAATACCCCCTTTTTTATGGTTATCATAGCCCGGAATACCGCCTGTCCAGACATCTCCATTGGTGAGATATCCTTTGGCATAATAATACCAGTTCCAGATTTTTGCAGCATACCGGCCACTATGTGCATCGGTAGTACTGCTGGCGCCTGAAGAACTCAATAGCCAGTTCAATGGCTGATTGCCGGTACTGTTCTGGCTTTCAAATCCGGCATTGGGCAATGATGCGGTTGATAATGCAGCGGCGGCTGCAGCATCCTGTGGAAGGGAGGGAATATCATCTCCTGTTAAAGAAGTTTGTTTGCAGCTGGTGGCTGTCATCAAAAGGAGTATACCCGCAATAAAAGTGTGCTTCAGCGGAATGTAGGTTCGCATGTGGAGGTTTTACAAGGTGAGAAAATGTGGTTCCGTTCTCCCGTGGAATATTAATATCGTTATAAATATATCACCTCAACAAGGAAGCGCCGTCGCAGTTGGCGCACTTTTATTTTAAAGAAGACAGCGGTGAACAGTTGTCTGTGATGATGGGAATGTTTTCTTTGATCAGCTGTTTTTCGCCCCATTGCGCGAGGTAGCTGATAAAGGGAATCAGTTCCGCTCCGGCCGGTGTAAGGGTGTACTCTACACGGGGCGGTACTTCCTGATATACTTTCCGGTGTATCAGCTCATCTTCTTCCAGCTCTCTCAGGGTTTGGGTCAGCATTTTAGGGGTGGTGTCTGCAATGATCCGGCGCAACGCCCCATAACGTAACAGGGTATTGCAGTGCAGATACCACAGCACCCTCCCTTTGTATTTACCACCAATCCGGCGAAAGGCATAATCCACGGCACATATGGGTACCTCTTCAGTTTTTTTGCTCACTATATTAATTTTTATAGATTGATTATCAGTATTACTATCTTTTTGGTGCGTAGGGCACTTTTTAGTGCATACTTGTTTCAAATGTACTACGCAAATAATTTTGCAGCAAATTATAACGCTATGGAGAGAAGAGCCTTAGTTAAAAACCTCTTTGTATTGGGGATGACAGCCTCATTACCTTTGAAAACCTTGTTTGCCCGACAACACAGTGCCCCCCTCAACGTGAAACGCCCCTTTCACCGCTTTCAGCTGGGAGAGCTGGAACTGACAACGATTACCGACGGTCACCTGGTGATTGCACCTGTGCAGCCTGCCTTTGCCCCCAATGCGGCGGCGGCAGAAGTAGAAGGATTATTGAAAGCCAGCTTCCGTTCTACCAAAGAAATAGATCTGAGTATGAATATACTGGCTATCAGAAAAGGGAAACAGGTAATATTGGTGGATTCCGGCGCCGGTTATAGTTTTGGCAGCGGTTGCGGATGGTTGCCGCAATCTCTCTCGGATGCAGGTATATCACCGGAAGAAGTGACCGATATTATATTGTCTCACGCCCATACAGATCATTCCGGCGGGCTGATAAAGAAAGATGGCAGTCTGGTATTTCCTAATGCACAGATCTATCTCTCGGCAGTAGAACATCGTTTCTGGATGTCTGATCACCCGGATTTCTCGAAAGCTAAATTCGATAACAAGGACCAGTTAAACCACATTATTGCAGAGACCAAAAAGATATTTACCACAGTAAAAGACCGTTTGAAACTGTTTGACCATCCGACGGAACTGTTTGGTTGTATCCGGCTGGAACTGGCTGCAGGACATACGCCTGGCCATACGCTGGTACATGTGTTTTCTGGCTCGGAAGAAATCGTACATATTGCTGACCTGATGCATTCTGATGTATTGCTGTTTCCACATCCGGAATGGGGCTTCTATGGCGATACGGATTTCACAGCAGCAGCAGCTACCCGGAAAAAAGTTTTACAGGTGCTGGCAGAAAAGAAAGCGAAAGTATTTGCCTATCACCTGCCATGGCCGGGCATAGGGCATGTACGCAAACAGGATAAAGGATTTGAGTGGATACCGGAAACCTATTCGTTTCCCGCTTAAAAATAAAAAACGGTTGACCGGCAGAAAGGTCAACCGTTTTTTATTATACTGTTACCCCTGTTCTGACAACGGCTATACCCGCTGCCAGCAAGGTTAATCCCAATAAAGTATAGTACACTTTTTTCGTATAGGGCTTACCGTCATACAGGATGTTGATGCCAACGATCCCCAGGAAAATAATTGTTTTAGGCACTACTTTGTAATAGTTGATAACCGGATATTTCAGTGCTACCAGCAACAACCCGGTAAACAGTATGATCATTCCCAGGATCAGTCCTTTTTTATCCCGGATGGCTGTGGTTTTATGTGGCCATAGTATAACCAGGGTACCCAGATAGCCCATAAAGGCAAGAAAGTGCAGCAACAGGATGGTATTGAATAATAACATGGCTTATTTTTTTGCAGTGAAACGGAGATAAAAACTGCCCAATACGACACACAGTATAACCGCAATGGCATGTGGATACAGGCTGGCGGTAGCATGTCCGGGTTGCCGTAATACAACGGTAAAATCCATGACAGGTATCATGGTACTCAGTACCAGCAACGAGCCTAATGCACTATATTCTTTTCTGAGGAGTAGTATAATCACCACCAGCCCGGTAAACAGGTCCCGGATACCTTTAATATCATGGAAAGAAAAATTGCCGTTTGCAGGAACATGAATGCCGAAAGCCGCTTCAGCTACCGCCGGCGCAACAAGAAAACGGATGCCGATAAATACCAGCAGGATGCCTGTAAGTAAGGTCAGATAAAAATAAATGGAAACAGTGAGTGGTTTCATAATCGCCTGATTTAGTTTGATGAAACAAAGCTAAAACCGGCGCTATAACTATCCGTTCACCTGGGTTAATAAATCTACCCGGTGGCCAGTCGTTTCCGGATACGACTAAGGGAAGGCGGTTTAACCCCTACAAAAGAAGAGAGATGATACTGGGGAATACGTTGCTGCAGATCCGGGTAGTGGGCTACAAAATGCAGGTAACGTTGTTCTGGTGCGTCGGTATACAGCGAGGTGATTTTACGGATGGCATTTACGTACAGGTATTCGCATATCAGACGACCGAATTTTTGCCCTTCTTTTACCTGTTCGTATAATAGCTGAAGATGATCATAGGAGATAGTCAGTATTTCACAGGCTTCAATACACTGGATGTTTTTGCTGGAAGCAGAATGGTCCAGGAAACTTTCATAATTGCAGGTGAACTCATTTTCTTTGCCGAATTCATAGGTCTGTTCTTCACCGGTATCGCTGATCGTATAGTAACGCAGCAGGCCTTTAGTGATAAATCCTACTGTTTTACACACCTGCCCCTCCTGCAGGAAAAAAGCGCCTTTCTTAAACTTTTTGGGTACAAAAAGGCCGGCGATAAATGTTTGTTCCGCTGCCGTCAGCGGAATGATATTTTCAATTGCCCGGATCAAAGCAGTGTGCATCATATAAGGGTTGCTGATAAAAGATAACAGTAATCAATAGCCTGGATACCAGAACATTTCATCCTGGTGGTTACCACTCCTTAAAAGTATAAAAGCATTTCCGGTTACAGAAAAAATGTTGACCAATAGGCTGCCCGGCTTTATTCTGCCTTGAGGCTATTTACCGGATTGCTCAGCGCTGCTTTGATGGCCTGGTAACTGATGGTAAAGAGTGCGGTAAGCACAGCCAGCATACCTGCGCAGAGGAAGATCCATCCACTGATTTGTATGCGGTAGGCAAATTCCTGGAGCCATTTTTCCATGATCCACCAGGAGAGCGGCCAGGCAATCAGATTGGCGATGAGTACCAGTTTCAGGAAGTCTTTGGAGAGCAGGGCTACTATGCTGGTAATCGTAGCCCCCAGCAGTTTGCGGATACTGATTTCTTTGGTACGTTGGGCCGCGGTAAACATGGCCAGTCCCAGTAGTCCCAGGCAGGCCACCAGGATGGTGAGCGCGGCAAAAATGCCCAGGATATGGCCTGTTTGCTCCTCGGTATGGTAGGTGTGGCGGAAACGATCATCCATAAAGGAATAATAGAACGGTTCTTCCGGTTGCAACGTCGTCCATTGTTGCCGGATAGCCGTCAGCAAACCGGTGATATCGGTGGTGGCGGTTTTTACGATGACGGCGCCGGATTGGTTACCAATGGTCATGACCAACGGCGAAATACGCTCGTGTAATGATTTGAAATGGAAGTCTTTTACCACACCGATGACCCGGTAGGTTGTTTTTACGCCCTCATTGTTACGGGAAGAAAGCGTATGTCCGGCGATGTTAGTCCCCCATCCGAATGTTTTGGCGGCGGTTTCATTGATAATCACTGCGCCGGAATCGGTGGCCATCTCTCTGGAAAAATTCCGGCCGGCAACCAGCTGCATCCCCATAATCGGAATATACTGGTCATCTACTTCATACCGGAGTGTTTTTAATACCTGATCCGGATGATCATCTGTATAAATATTGAAATTATTATAGTAACTGGGTCCTGCCGGGAGATAACCGGAGATGCTCACACCCGCTACCCTGGGGTCTTGTAGTAATTGTTCCCGGAAGGTGGCTGCATGTGATCCCAGTGCCGTGGCTTCCGGTAATATCAGCAAATGTTCTTTATTGTAACCCAGTGCTTTCTGCCGGATATAGGAAAGTTGCTTATAAACAACTGTGGTACTGATGATAAGTGTGACAGAAATAAAGAATTGAAAAACAACCAGCCCGCTGCGCAGGGAGATATGTTTGCCGCTGGCGGTAAACTTCCCTTTTAATACAGCAATGGGGCGGAATGAGGAGAGGAAGAAGGCCGGGTAGCTACCTGCCAGCACGCCGGTGAATAAACAAAATAACACCATGCCAGGCAGTAATAAAGGATGACTGCTGATATGCAGCGACAGTTTTTTCCCTGCCAGGTTATTAAATGCGGGCAGAACACCTTGTACCAATACAATAGCCAGTAATAATGCGATGGAGGTGAGCAAAATAGATTCCAGCAGAAATTGCCATACCAGCGATGTTTTGCGGGCGCCCATTACTTTGCGGATCCCCACTTCACGGGCCCGCTTGGAGGTGCCGGCAGTAGATAAGTTCATGAAGTTGATACAGGCAATGAGCAACATAAAAGCGGCAATGGCACCAAAGATGTAGATATAGCGGATATCTCCGCCGGATTCCAGTTCAAACATCAGGTCGGAACGTAGGTGTATATCCGTGAGTGGCTGTAGATAAAGACCTATGTCATTGCCTTTGCTGCGGAAGGAGGCGAGGCTCATTCCCATGGCTGTCAGCAGTTGTGGACCAATATGCTTTTCTACGATCTGTGGTAGTTTAGCTTCCAGTTTTTTATAGGAGGTGCCGGGGGCCAGTACCAGGTAGGTATAGTAGCCGGAAACCATCCAGGAGGTATTATCTGCTTCAGGCATATCAGTCAGAGACCCCAGGATGTCAAAGTGGAAATGAGATTGGGCCGGAATGTCTGCCATGACGCCGGTCACTTTCACGGTATTTTGCCGGTTGTAAAGGTGTAGCAGTTGTCCTACCGGATTTTCATGTCCAAAGTATTTGAGGGCCATTTGCCGGGAGATCACCACGGAGCCAGGCGTCTTCAAAGCAGTGGCCGGATCGCCCTGCAGGAAAGGCAGGGTAAATACCTGGAAAAAATTGGGATCTACATAAGCGAGGGCATTGCTGCTAAAGGTTTTATTGCCCGCTATTACCTGTGGTCTGCCGCTGTCATGTAAGCGGGTGGCTATTTCCACTTCCGGAAAAGCGGCAGATAAGGTAGCTGCTACCGGTGGCATCACATTGGCTTCTTTCATGGCTTCGCCCTGTACCGTGCCTCTGAAAACCACCCGCACTATTTGGTGGGCCTTTTTATTAAAACGGTCGTAGCTGTATTCGTTGCTGATAAAAAGCAGGATGATCAGACAAGTAGCCATACCCAGGGTAAGTCCGAAGATATTAATTGCGGTAAATGCCTTGTTATGCCGCAGGTTACGGAAAGCTATCTTAAAGTAATTCAGGATCATGCAAGCGTTTTTATATACTACGGGTGTCGTGAAATGATCAACAGTATTGATCATCCTAAAAAATGCCATGAAATAATAATGTTGACAATCAGTGTCTTGCGGAAAACGAAACAGCGTGATATGTCCGCTTATAGCAGCGCTGTTGTCCGATTTTGAACAATGGCTATACGCCAGCCGTATCGTTACTCCCTCCGGGAAAGTTAGGCGCTTTTAGGAGTATAGTTATTTCCCGGTATGGCTTTTTTCAGGATATAGTTGTCAGCTGGCTGGTGTGGAAAGGATACGTAAGAAAAGTCAACCGGTCAGGAAGTAATCAAACCTGGTGGGTTGGTGGCAATGGTCTGTCATTTTTCAAAGACCATCGGATATTCATTCGGTTGTTGTGGAGGAAGCTTGTTTTTAGCTAGTTATACAAGCTGAAATATTGTTAAAAGGGAGATAAAAAGGATGAACAATTGGTGGCAGAAAATATTTTATACTACCTTCCGTTTGTCCATGTAAAGCATTGGTGACCGGTGTAAAAAGTACAACTGTTATCGGCATTCCTCAAAGATGCCTGCCGCCGCAACAACCTTTAGATAGAGGTGTTGAAAGGGCGTAGCGTAGACCGGTTTTGTCATACTTTAAGGGATTTGAAAAGAAGTTCAGCGATAGGTAGCCTGATAAGGGCTTACGTATGGCAGATCAGCTGGTGGTAATAAATGATGTAAAGAATTTAAGCAGATTATGTCGGGAGAAATAACAGCGATAAATGTATCGGTAAAGGATGATTTGAAATACAGGTGTAACTGTTAGTTGCAGGTACAAAGGAGATGTAAGGATTGTCTGGATAGTATGGGTAATGACTACCGGGGCTGAATAAATGGTTGCACGGCTGCCAGATAGGATGGTGGCTGAATGCAGCGGGAAGGTAGTTGAAGGAAAAATATTGCGTGAACAAGGGGCTGCGTCTTTGTGATAGCGGTTCGTGGGTGTTTTGTTTTGTTGATAATAGTTAGGATTCCATATTATGTATTGAAGTAAATAATATAAAACCGGTATAAGTGTCAACCCATTCCCTTTAAATCTTATCTACCTGTAAAATGGTATTGCATTTGCCTGTAGTAGTTAATTAACGTACATCCAGTGCGTAGTGTAACACTACTTTTGAAGGGTGATGATTACTGATCTCAAATAATATCTGATGAGAATAAATAGCATTCATGCGTTAAAGCAAATACCTGTGCCGCTGTTGGATGATGTATACCATGTTGCAGGATATCGGGAGCCGGGAGATGGCGGTGGCGGTGTATTTTACTGGGATAATAACGATACCGTATCGCCGGATAATATGGGGACTGTACTCACAGGTGTCAATACTGCCGGCCGCTGGAAACGTATCTGGGAAGGAGGTTCGGTAAATGTAAAATGGTTTGGCGCAATCGGCGATGGCCTCGCAGATGATACGGCTTCCCTGACCAATGCTTTCCGGTTCAATGTTTTTATTCCTGAAGGGAAATACCGGATTTTATCCCCCATTATCATTGAACAGGATATTATTCTTCAAAGTGCCAGAAATGCAGTGATTGATATCAGTGCCATTACAAATGCGCCGGCATTGGTGTTTACAGGTACTTTATCTGCGCCGGTTCCTTTACTCAATGATCTGCAATCCAATGATACCCGGATTGACTTTGGCGGCTTCTGTAAAAAAGGAGATCTGATAAAACTGGAATCCACTGAAAAATGGGATACCACCAATTATATCAAAGGAGAACTGTGTGAAGTGGATAACTATGGCGACAGTACCCAGGTTACCAACGGCATCTTCGATAGTTATAGCGCCGCACATACTACGGTTACGGTGATCAATTATATTCAGGTAGAGATCAATAACCTGACATTGTATCATCGGGGAGGCAACTGCTCCGGACTGAATATCCGGTATGGGCGGCAGGTACAGCTGCGTAATTGCGCCGTCATCGGCAGTGGAGAAAGAGGCATTGAGATCCAGGAATGTTTTGGCGCCAGCATTGTAGATGGTTATACCAACAGCGATTATTATACCGGCGGCAACACCAACTACGGATTGGTAATTGCCAGCAGCCAGTATGTAAATATAACCGGTGGCTTTTATAAAGCAGGTCGCCATGGTATTGCAGCCGGCGGCACTTATCCCTGCCGGTATATTAAACACACCGGTATTACGGTAGATAATGATCCATCATCTCCCGCTGCAGCCCTGGATGCACACGCCAACGGCGACTATTTCGATTATACCGGTATTACCTGTCTGAACGGTGCGCTGATACAGGCCAGGAATACCCGTATCAGCGACAGTACTTTTAAAACCATCCAATATCCCAGGTGCCTGGAATTGTATCCTGCTGCAGCCGGCGGGTATTATATCCTGGATAACCTGTCGCTGGAAAATAATATTGATAACTGCGCAGTGGGTATATTTTCCCTGCTGGAAAACAATACCATCGACCTGGTATCCCTCACCAATATAAAAGCCACGGTAGCTGGTGATGGCGTACAGGAATATGCTATCTACCGCATCGATCAGGGCACTGCCGGCCTGCATATCAAACAACTGTATCTCACTAACCTGACAGCCGTCATCCGGAAAGACGCCGTTATTTCCAGGTATATCCTGGCAGTGGGCAGCATCTCCCCGGCTATATCCGTAGGTAACATGACAGTAACCGCCTGCCATTTGGATGGCGATAAACAACGGTGGGCCCCTTTCTATCTGCGTATAACCAGTGGAGAACTGCATATTGCCAAATGCCTGATGAAAGCTTCCAGCGCACCGTTGGCCTCCCAGTTGCTGGCTACTCCGGCATGTAATGTAACCCTGAAAGAAAATATCCTGGACAGCAACTATCAGGCAGCTTTTTATTTTTTTCATCAGGCCGGATTATTACGGATCACAGAAAATATTATCCGCAACAGTACCCGCGCCGGCATCCGTATACAGGGTGTAGCCCTTTGTATTTATGCAGATAACCAGGTAACACAGGTAACAACACCCTGTGAGTTGGTGGAGGTAGAGAAATTTGTAAATGGAATTAATCAGTGGGGAAACTACTGGTTGTATGATGATAAGCTCCCTGTTGCCGGTACCTGGACGACCGGTGACCAGATAATTGCCCGAACACCCGTGCCAGGGCGGCCCCGGGGCTGGCGCTGCGTTACATCAGGTACACCGGGTACCTGGGTGAGCGAAGGTAACCTGTAAAAAACAAATGCTTATAAACATAGCGGTCGGCCGAATGATGATGCGGCCGACCGCTATGTTTTATCGTATTACAACAACGCTGATTAGAAATTAAAGAGCGTCGCTAAGGTAAATACATTGGTTTTATCACTGCTCAATCCTCGCATATAAGCGGTTTTTATTTCAATGTTCTTCCTCGCCATTCTACCTACCCCGATACGTACGCCCGCATTACCGGCAGGACCGGAGGTAGAAACTGTATTATCTGAGCGGTAACCGTAGGCATAGTTATTTTTCCATCTTTGACCCTGGTTACTGAAATTATAGGCATATCCTGCACCTACAAAAAATCCGAACCGGCTACCGTAATGCGTAGTAGCGCCACAGCCAAAGTTGAAGTTCAGCATCAACGGAATATTAATAATTAATTGCAGGTTGTTGTTTTCGACTACATCATAGTTGTATACATGATAATTATAATTGCCACCGAGACCTATACTCAGCGGAACACCTACAGATAAAGAGGTATTGTTTCTTTCCAGAAAATGTAGCCGGGGCGAATAAGTGAGCCCGCCCATCGCACGGGTATCCATATACGCTGAGTTATCCACAAATAGCTGAACGCCCGCGCCGTGTTTGAATGTTTGTGCAAAAGAAGAAAGACTGGCCATACATATTACTACCAGCAGAAAGCATGTTCTCATGAGTTGTAGATTAGGGATTGGGAGTGAATGGTTTATATTACAGGCTGCAAAGGTATGGCGTTTATCCATCCGGATAAAACAAAATGTAAGCTAATAACATCATTTAACAAACAGGAAAAGCTGGAGAAGAATACCGGTCGTTATACCGGGGTGCCCAATTCCTGTATTATCTTATGTACCCGACGTATACGCTGTTGCCAGACAGACCAGAGTGCATAAAACTGTGTAGCCATTACCGTTATCAGTAACAACAACAGGCCATATTTTGCAGTCGTCCATTGAACCGATAAGAGGAAGAAGGTAAAGATGCCAGCCATACCCAATACACGCAGGACGACCGACAGGAAAGCATATTTTTTCAACTGTTGTAACTGCAGCTGCATGGTGGGCAATACCTGCCGGGTGATGTTTTGCTGCCGGGTGAGCCATAACCCCGCCAGGTTATACAGGAGTAGAGATATGACAGAAATCACCAGCAGGGCATTGAGATAAAATGGTTTCCGGTCACCGTCAAATGCACTATAATATACCAGCAGTAAAGTCAGGAAGGCCAGCGATTCAATCACCAGCTGGCGCCTGATCTGTTTCAACACCGGGGAGCTGCGTTGCCGGATCAGGTGACTAAGGGTAGCAGTATCCGTGGTGGCAACAACGGGGTTTTGCCAGGCTGATTTTAAAGGGTCTGTTTGCATATTTATTGTTTAAGGAGATGTTTGATTTTTGTTTTGATTCTGTTGAGTTTTACGCCCACATAATTTTCTGCGATACCGGTAACGGCAGCAATTTCCTGATAACTCAGGTCTTCCAGGTAGAGGGCGATGATCGCTTTTTCTGCGTCGCTCAGTAATTTAAGTGCCGCGAAAAGCGCTTCCTGCCGGATGTTGGGTGGACTGTCGGTGGGCGGTGGTTCCGGTAAAGTGTCGGTATACGTAATCTGGGGCCGGCGCTTCCGGAAAGGCGCCAGTGCGGTGTTCAGGGCAATACGGTATATCCAGGTACTGACTTTGGATTGCTGTGCAAAAGTGCCATACGATTTCCACAGCTGGTAAATCATCTCCTGAAAAAGATCTTCCCGGTCTTCCGGTGTGTCGCTGTACAGGCGGCACAGCTTGTGCAGCAAGGGTTGATGCACCTGTATCAGCTGCAGAAAAGGCTGTTGTTCCATACGGGAATGTTTAACTGAAAGTAAAAAGCCATAGTTATCAGTAATGCTTTTTAGTATTAGTTGCAACAACAGCGTAAAAACTTACAACACGTATCTGTTTTCTGAAACAAGCAGTATTTATAATGCGATGACTTTATTGACCGTGGCCCAGTTACGCACAGTACCGGGAATGCCCAGCTTTTTATCCAGCTGGCTTACATCCAGTGGCCCCTGGACCAGTTCTTTCCGGACGAGGAAATAGATTTCGCGGTCCATGAGATGGATGGTGGTAGCGGGTGATTGAAAGGAGGCGACCAAAGCTGCGGCATTTTCAGGCGGGGTCTGAGACAGGAACATCACATATATCTGGAGAGTTTTATCCGGCACGATGCCGGGAAATGGTGTCTGTGCAATAACAGTAGTCATTTCTGCCACAGTTCTCAGCATCACGGGTACTTCAAAACCATAGGTAGTATGCAGTAGTTTTTCCAGTTTTTTGGTGAGCGACGCAACGTTGGTGCTGGTGGAGTCAAATAGTACATTGCCGCTTTGTATATAGGTGGCAATGCCTTTGAATCCGGCGTCGGTCATGGCTGTGCGCAGGTGTTCCATTTTTATGATCCGGTTGCCACCTACATTAATGGCTCTCAAAAAGGCAATGTACCTGGGCATATTTTTACGCTTTACTTAGTAAGTTTGTTGGATGAACCACTATTTACAGATTATCCGCAAATTATACAACTTATCCGAGGATGCAAACCAGGGTTATACAGAAGAAGTACTGGCAGCAATGGAAGAACGATTACAGATACAGCTGCCGTCATCTCTGCGGCAGTATTATCTGACATTAGGTAATAATAAAGTAGTGAATGATACTTTCAACCGTTTATTAACACCGGCAGATACAGGTTTTACGGAAGATGACTACCTGGTTTTTTATGAAGAAAATCAGGGTGTGGTATTGTGGGGAATTAAAAGAACAGATCTGCAACAGGATAACCCTCCCGTTTATGGTACCTATAATCCTGCCGGGCAGGAATGGTTTTTAGATGCCGGTACCACGGAGAATTTTTTATTGTCCATGGCTTACTGGAATGGTGCTTTAGGAGGTTTACCCCACACCGCCTTTACCGAAGAGGAAGCCGATCTGACAGCAGAAAACATCCGTATCATCACAGATAACTGGCAGGAATTGTCTGGTATTTCTCATCAGCTGCTGCGTTTTTTCACGAATAGGGAGGAGGAAATTATAGTTTGTACCACCGACGAAAAAAGAGCGATCAATAGTATTTATGTGGGTACCCACGACGAAGCCATTTTTCAGGCTATTATGGAGCGGTTACCGCTGGAGTGGATGTATCGCAGCGACTGGGATGAGTGAGGTCACGCCTGTTTTTATGCCGGATAAAAAAATAATTCTTTTGTGATAATCTGTTTTATTTGCCGGAAGCGTATCAGATAAAACATGGAGCATGATGAAATATATCTTCCTGGCTTTGGCCATTATCCTTGAATTGATCGCCACCAGTGCGCTGAAACAGTCGGAACAGTTTACCCGTTTATGGCCTTCAGTGGTGTCATTGGTGGGCTATGCGCTGGCCTTTTATTTCCTGAGTCATACATTAAAGAGTCTGCCGGTAGGTATTGCCTACGCGATCTGGTCGGGCGTGGGTATTGTGCTGATCACCATTATCGGGGTGGTGTTTTATAAACAGATACCTGACTGGCCCGCCATTGTTGGCCTGGCATTGATAGTTGCCGGTGTACTGGTGATTAATATCTTTTCTAAAACGGTGGGGCACTGAGGTAGCTTATGCCCGGTTGCCCGGCCGGTATAATAAAGAAGTAAGCAGAAACCCATAAAAGATCCCTCCCATAATGACGGCCAGGTAGTCGATCTGCTGACAGCGGATTGGATGCAGGTATTCATTGATCACCAATACCAATACACTGGCAAAAGCAACTGTCACCCAGAACCGGGTTTTATGGGGGGCCGGTAATACAGCATTTTTGGGGATCATGCGTATTTTCAGAAAAACGTAAAACAGGATGGCCAGTCCGGCTACAGAACTGAGGTATTGAAGCAGGTACCAGGTTTTGATGGTATGTCCGGCAATGGTGACCGTTCCTTGTAGCAGAGGCATTCTGATGGTGAAATACCCGTGCCCGTGTGTGAAGGCATCTAGAAAGAAATGGGTGAGCACCCCTATAATAATAGAGAAGGTGACTACCAGGTAGTGCTGCCGGAAGTAGGTATCCCAGTCGAAATACCGGAAACGATTGAGCCGTTGGGCGGCCCACTCCGGGGCGTAATGCAACAGGCTGCTTTTAAGGAGGTAATGATACAGATAAGCCAGCAGGAGCGATAAGGGTATATCATATACAAAGATTCCCCACCATTGATGCCCATCCTTGAAATAGGGATTCAGCAGAATAAAATAGAGAAAATCTGGTACCATACTGCCTATCATTAAACCCGTGGCAGAGAGGTACCGGCGTGGCGCGCCGGTCAGTGGCGTTACTATCGCTATGTGCGAAATGGTGAATGGCATCCCTGTTAAATTGATGATAAATATAATTTGTTTCGGCGAATTAAAACGGCAGGTAAATGGGTAGAATGTGCAAATCGTCCATCATTTCCGGTGTTTTATCCAAGTATCATATGTGTTGTAACGTGTACTTTTACATAGTCTTTGAAAACAATTAAACAATGTGCTATGACAAACTGGAAAATTGATGAATCACACAGCGAAATAGGCTTCAAAGTTAAACACCTCATGATCACAAATGTGAGTGGCTATTTTACCCGTTTCAGTGGTAGTATTCAAACCGAAAGCGACGACTTTCACGATGCCAGCATCTCTTTTGAGGCAGATGCAGATAGTATTGACACACAGAATAAACAACGCGACGAACATTTAAGGAACGGCGAATTTTTTGATGCCACCACCTTCCCGAAAATCAGCTTCGTATCCAGAAAGGTGAAGAAAATAGATGAGGAACAGTATAAACTGGTAGGGGATCTGACGATTAAAGGACAAACACATCCGATTGAGCTGGAAGTAACGCATGCGGGAGTAACGGTAGATCCTTGGGGCCAAAGTAAAGCAGGTTTTGCGCTGAAAGGTCGCCTGCACCGTGCCGACTATGGTTTGCGCTGGAATGCCAGCACCGAAGCCGGTGGAATTGTACTGAGCGATGAAGTAAAACTCAATATGGAAATTCAGTTGGTGAAGTCATAGTATAGGGTTTATATAGAAACTGTTAAAAAAGACGTATAGCCGTAGGAGAAGTATCTCTTATAGCTATACGTCTTTTTGCGATAGGTATGATAAAGATACAGCGTGGATATGCTGAAATTTTTGTACGAAGGTTTATGCATATGATAGATGAAAGGAAAGAGCATCCCCAACTATCTGCTAAAAGTAATAGCTTCGCAGCAAAACAGTTATAACCCTTTATCCCGGAATGCCAATAGGCATCAACGCACCAGGTATATCATCATCGTATTGTTTTTGGCTGCCTGTATAAAAGGTAAACAGGATATGTATGATGAAAGCCTGTATGTCAATACCGGATGGATGAAATTTCAAATCGTATGAAAGCCTTAATAGTTATTACTTTATTACTGATCGCTTATTTGGTGATTTATTTCAGGCGCAGGCAGGCTGTCAGCAAAGCGGGTAAAGCCACCCAATTGCTGAAAGACAGCTGCACCAGCCGCCTCACCATAAAGGCTGCGGACTGTGAAGTGAAAAATACCGAAAGCTGGGAAGAAGTAGAAGATATGCCCAACACGAATATTCGCGTCATAGATGGCCTGGGTGGCAAAAGCCATACGCATCAGACGCAGGTCATGCGGTCGGTGATCGTCTATGGGCATCTTTTCCCGCAGCACGGAAAGGCGACTTTTGTATCTCCCACGTTGAGAATAGATAAACAGTCACTGCTGCTGCATTTGATGGCGCAGCAAACGATAAATGTTTACTACAACCCGCATGATCATCAACAGTATTATTTCGATCTGGCTTTCCTGGATCGCTGAGTATAAAATTATCTGCCACATACAGGCCCGGGGATGTTTCCCGGGCTTTTTATTTGCAAGGGAGGGTAATGGAGGCTAAACCTTGTATGGTAGCGGCTAACCGGCTGCCGGAAAAACCCGTTATGGACGTTGGGAGGCAATATGCTATCTTTGTACCCTGGCACATCGCCGGAGATTAATCACCGAACATGAAATTTGAACAATATAATATCTCCCCGGAAATAAAGGAAAGCCTGGAGGAACTGGGTTTTAAACGCCCTACAGATATACAGTTTAAGGCAATTCCTTCTATTCTGCAGGGAGACGATGTAATGGCCATTGCACAGACAGGTACCGGTAAAACAGCAGCTTTTGCCATTCCTATCCTGCATCGGTTGCAGCAACAAGACCGGAAGTACTACAAAGACCGGTACGAAGTAAAATGCCTGGTAATGGTGCCTACGCGCGAACTGGCTATACAGATCGCCGCGGTATTCCAGTCTATCGGACAATATACCGACCTCTCCATCCTGGCCCTGGTGGGCGGTGTGGAACAAGGTCCGCAGATCAAGGTGCTGGAAAAGGGTGTGGACGTATTGGTCGCTACCCCGGGTCGTATGTTTGACCAGATCAACCAGGGAAATATAGACCTCAGTAAAGTACAGACCCTCATCCTCGATGAGGCAGATCATATGCTGGATCTGGGCTTTATCCGTGATATCCGGGATGTGATCAAACACATTCCCCGTAAGCACCAGACACTGTTTTTCTCTGCTACGCTGAATAAAAGCATTAAAGACCTGGCCTACTCCGTTGTGGATAATCCGATCCGTATTCAGATTTCCCCGCAGGACCCGGTGTCGAAAAATGTAAGCCACGCCGTGGCGTATGTAGCGATGGATGATAAACGTTTCTTCCTGGAACGGATGGTAAAGGATTTTCCGGAAAACAAGATCCTGGTATTTGTGCGCACCAAGGTACGGGCAGAACGCGTGTTCAATGCCATGGAACGGGTGGGTATCAAAACCCTGACGATGCATGGTGGTAAAGAACAGGACGACCGGCTGGAAATTATGGAAGAATTCCGGAAAGGTGATATCAAGGTATTGATCACAACAGATGTAAATGCCCGTGGTATTGATATTCCGAATGTGGATTATGTGGTCAACTACGATTTGCCGGACGTGCCGGAAAACTATGTGCACCGCGTAGGTCGTACAGGTCGTGGTGTGCAGAAAGGGCAGGCAGTATCTTTCTGTAGTGAGGAAGAAAAGCCAATACTGGCGGAGATTCAGAAGTTCCTGGGGAAAGATATCCAGGAAATGAAGATCGATAAAAATGATTACCGGGAAACCATCAGTTTTTCAGAAGATATTCCTAATGATAACTGGCAGTTGTTGCTGGATCAGCACAACCAGGAAATGGACCAGCTGAAAAACAAGAAGAAAGGTAAAAAAGCGCCTCCTGGCAAGAAGGCTAAGAAAAAATAAGGATGCGGTGCTGCAGGTAAATGCAGCACCGTTTTTATTTTAATAGCCCAGGGCAGCGTAATGCTGCTGGGCTTTATTCCGCAAGTCGATGTTGCCGGGAGATGGATCCAGCAAGGCATTGAATAAAGTTAACCCGTATAGCAAAGGAATGTTGGCCGCACGTACCTGCTGATGCAGGAGGTCCATCTTCCAGTCGGCCCCGGCAAACTTCGACCGGTATTGATGTACCAACTCTTCATAAAATTCTTCACACTCCGTTGTTTCAAACCAGGCCGCTACGGCATAGATACCCGCTAACTTTCCCAGCAGCAGCATTTCTCTTTTTTCATCGGCAGTAGGGCGGCCATAAAAGCACTGAAAATAGATCGCGATCAGACTGATGCCAGCCGCGCAACCCGCCAGTGGTATACTTTGCCGTTCACCGGCTAATAAGATCAATACTACCGCAGCCATGATGGCGGGCATACGTATAAAACCAGCAATTACACTCTGGCGGTGGCGCCGGATCAGGTGTTTCTTAACATGATTGGGATCAGTGGCATCTACGAGCAGGGTTTCTTTTGCCTTGATTGGAAAAGGGGCGGTAAAAAATCTTGTTTCGATATAGAACTTGTTGTATCGTTTTACCTGGCCTAAAGCGATGGTGCCAATAGTAAAGATCATAGGTTTTTGGCCGTGAAGGTAAATAAAAAACGGTTCCGGCATTTGCCGGAACCGCCACTCAAAAACACGTATAATAAAAAGACTATTGTTTTACGATCTCAGTATTGATCACGATTTCAACAGTAGGTGATACGGCATATACGCCGGAAGGTAATTTGTCGGCATATTTTACACCAAATTCCAGTCTGTTGATGGTAGCTTTAGCGCTAAAACCAGCTCTTTTCAGACCCCATGGATCTCTTAATAAACCACCGTAAGTAACGTCGAAGGTTACACGTTTGGTCGTGTTGCGGATGGTCAGCTCTGCCAGCAGCACATATTTGGTGCTGGTGATTTTTTTGAAGGCAATGGTTTTCAGCGAGAGATTAGGAAAAGCAGCGGCATTCAGAAAATCGTCTGTTTTCAGGTGGGCGTCACGTTGGTCTACACCAGTGTTGATGCTGTTGGCATCTACATCTGCTGTAATTTTAGCCTGATGGAAGTTAACGGTATCCGCTGTTTCAACGGAAATGTTGTATTTGGTAAAATGTCCCTGGATATAGTTGATACCTAAGTGTTTTACACTGAAGATAACATTGGTATGTGCAGGATCGGCATTCCATTTAACCTGCGCAAAAGTAGTGATGCCAGCCAGTAACAGGAGGGCGGTGAACAGAAGGTTCTTTTTCATGTTTTGTTGTTTTTTTAGGTAGATGAAAGATGATTGTATGGTTTATTTGTTCGTGAGTTTTCCGTCTATTGACCAGCGTCCCGCGCCTTTAATTACCAGTGCGAGATTGATGCCGATTACCAGTAAGTGATATTCAAATCCTTCCCCTGCCTGTGTGCCACCCCAGTTCATAAAGAAACCGTTGGCTGCATGCATGGAAATTGCGACCAGCATAATAACGGTTAGTAACGCAGCCCAGATGCGGGTGGTAAATCCTAAGAGGATCAGTAATGCGCCGATGCTTTCTGTCATAATCACCATAAAAGCCAGTATTGCGGGTGTACCGTTGGAAGTAAAGAAGTTCATGGTCGCCTTAAAGCCATAGCCGCCGAACATGCCTAATAACTTCTGGGCGCCGTGTGGCAGCATGACGAGGGCTACTGTGATGCGTATAATAAAGGAAGTCAGGTGATGATCTGTTTGTAGTAAACGTTTGAACATGATAGTGTGTTTAAATTTATATAGGTTGATACATATATTGTATATACAATAGTTGTGGCAAAAAAATTTAACTCCGCAGTTTATCCAGCAGCATATTCAATTGCTGTGCTTCTTCTTCCGTAATTTTTTTGACAATTTCCCGGTCGGCCTGATGCATCAGCGGGTCCAGCTCTGTCAGCAGGGCCATACCCTTATCCGTGATTTCAATTTCTACCTTACGGCGGTTGGATTCACACTGGGAACGGGTAAGCAGGCCTTTCTGGCGCAGCTTCTCCACCAGCCGGGTGGCATTACTCATTTTATCCATCATCCGCTCCTGAATGTCCAGGAGATTCAATGGCCGGGGCTTGCTGCCACGAAGAATGCGTAGTACATTATATTGCTGGGAAGATAAATCATACCGCTTCAACACCTGCGCTATCGCCACTTCCAGCCAGTTGGCTGTAAATACAATATTTAACATGGCCTTCTGGTATTCGTCCTTGAATCGTGGTTGTTTTATGGCTTCTTCCAATCTCATAACTACAAATACAACTGTTGTATATACAACAAAGGTAGCTGTATTTTTTAATCCGCCAAATTATCAGCCGGAAATATTTCCGGAAAGACCTGCCGGATTAATGTAAATTCAACAGATAAGTCCGCCGCTATGATTGGTCACGCTCTCCTCAATACCTTATGTACAGTTCTCCTGACCTTACTACTGATGGTGCCCTGGTTACCGCTGAAAAGAAAATCAGCGAGAACAGCCATCTGGCTTTTTGCGGGTATTTACCTGCTGAATGAATGGCTGATGGTAGTGGGCAGTGCCCTGCAGGAGCAATGGTATCCGGCCCTGGGATATAACTGGCTGGGCAAGGGGGTGAGCCTGGTCGTAACCCTTTTACTGATTCCACTGGTCATACGCACGAAGCAGCCCTATGCAGCGGCAGGTTTGCGTTTATCTGTAGTGCCCGGGTCGGTGCCTGGTTGCGTGTTGATTGGTGTGGGCCTGCTGCTGCTGAAAGCATACTTTAATTACACGGCTACCGGTACAGAACTGGTAACAGCCGAACGCTGGTGGTACCAGGCTACGTTGCCCGGCCTGCAGGAAGAACTGTTATTCCGGGGCGTATACCTTTGGTTGGCAGGTATAGCCTGTAACAGGTCCGGTAAGGAGGAGGAACCCGTATTTTCTTCCCGCGTCATCTTATTTATCGCGGTATTGTTTGCGCTGGGGCATAGTTTAAGCCTGACCCTGGATACCGGGCTGCATTTTAATCCGTTTGCCTTTGCTGTAGCCCTGCTGAGTGGCTGGGTATATACCTGGATCCGGGTGAAGAGTGGTTCCCTGCTGCTACCGGTACTATTCCATAACCTCATTAATATAGGCATTACCGTTGCGCAGGTGATCAAATAAAAAAAAATGAAAAAAAAGTTCAAAATCTCAAAAAGCAACTGACATAACGTTGTCACAAGGGGGTGGTTTCTTTGTATCATAAAACCTGACAACATGTTATACACAACCACACAAACCACCGCTACTGACTTATCTGAACTGGTAAAAGATTTTGCTGCCTACAATTTATGGGCTAACCGTACCATGATCAACTGGCTGACTACCAAGCCCGAAGCATTGCTGGAACAGGAAATGACCTCCAGCTTCCCTACCATCAAAGCTACCCTGCGTCATATCTGGAGCTGCCAGGACTGGTGGCTGGAAGTGATGAAAAAAAATAACCCGGCGCTTACCTACGGAGAAGTATATACGGGCACTGTGCAGGAGGCATTGGAAGGTTTATTGCAACAATCCGAAGAATTGGTTGATTATCTGTCTTGCCTGTCTGCCGAAGAATTACAGGAAGCCTGTGAAGTAACCATCCCTTTTACCGGCGATTTCAACGTACCCCGTTTTGAAATGGTACAACACTTAGTCACCCACACCACCTATCATCGCGGACAAATTGTAACCATGGGACGCATGGCAGGTATTACCGATGCGCCCATGACTGATTACATGTATTACGTATTGCTGGCCCGTTAAGGCCGTGATTAACTGTTGAGACCTCCGTCTACCGTCAGGGCTGTACCATGGATATAGCCTGCTTCCGGAGAGGCCAGGAAGGCTACCGCCGCAGCAATATCATTGACATGACCATAGTGTCCCAGCGATACATGGCGGCGTTGATCATCCGCATGCGGACCATCTGCCGGGTTCATGTCGGTATCTACCGGACCAGGTTGTACCAGGTTAACAGTAATACCACGTGGGCCCAGATCGCGGGCCAGCCCTTTGTTGAAGGCGGTCAGCGCAGATTTACTCATGGAATATAAAGTACCGTATGGACCCACTACCCTATCGGCCATACAGCTGCCAATGGTAATGATACGACCTCCGTTGCCCAACTGCCGGGCAACGGCCTGAGAGGCAACAAATACTGCTTTTACATTGACATCCATTGTCAGGTCGTAATCTTCCAGGGTATATTCTTCAAATGGTTTCATGAAGGCAATACCGGCATTATTAACGAGTATGTCTATACGCCCGAAAGCAGCAATTGTTTTATCTACTGCACTGATCACGGCAGCAGGATCCGCTGCATCTGCCAGGATGGCCAATGTACGGTGGCCGTCTTTTTCCAGCTTAGCTACTACGGCAGCTGCTTTGTCGGCGCCTCTTACATAGGTAAAAGCAACTGTGGCACCTTCCTGTGCTAAACGTTTTACAATGGCCGCTCCCATTCCGCGACTACCTCCTGTTACCAGGGCTATTTTATTTTCCAGACGTTTCATAAAAGTATTTTTTTATGACAGCAAAGCTATGCTGGTAGCCTGAAGTAAAGAAGAGCGGCATTAATTGTTAAATACTAACCTTTATGTTAGTATCAATAGCTACAGGTATCTTTCGCGGAGAATCTGCAGGTGATGTAGCTGGTGTCCGACCGTTGTAAATCCCATGGCCAGTACCGACATTTCGTATTTCCAGGAGATGCCGGTGCGTAGCAGCACTTCGTCCGGAAACCCTTTATACATCGCAATGGTAGCATGTCGCACAGCGATCAGTTCTCCCAGCACTTCCGCCACGCTACGGTGATCCACAAAAGAATTATCGGCATACAGGTCCTGATCCATACCGGGTGGAATAGCTTTATCATTACGGGCATACAGCAACGAACGAAAGTTGAATATCCGCTCTGTATCAGTGATGTGCTGCAATACGTTTTTAATACTCCATTTACCTGGTGCATAGGCATAATCGCCCCGTGGCTCCAGTTGTGCCATATCCAGGTTTTCCAGGTCCTGCAGCGATTGGGTAAGTGCTGCAGCCAGCGTGATGTCCGGTACTTTGCTGATATAGGTGTCGTAAAACTGCGGTGCAGGATAGATCGCTGATTTTTTCATAGCTGTTTGATTGTAGCGTAAAAGTACATACAATATCTTCGTTTACTCATAGCCGTTATGCAGCGTAAGGTGCCCTCCTTTCCTGAAACTGATTTCCATAAAACCATCTTTCACCTTCCGGCTGATGACACCTTTTTCCCCGGAGATGATCCAGGTATGAAATGGCAGCAGCAACCTGGCTTTCCCACCTTGCGTGGCCCGGATGGTAATGTTGTCTGTCTGCCCGCCTGTTCTGCCGGCACTGACGAGAAAAGCGCCTTGTGTACGCAGATCCCGGAAGTTCATCTCTTTCCAGCTGTCTGGTACAGCCGGAAAGACGTGGATATACCCGGCATAGCTTTGCAGCAACATTTCTTGTACGCCCGCGGCAAAGGCGAAGTTACCTTCCAGCGTAAAAGGCCGGTAGGTGAAACCGGAGTAGCCGGATTTGGTTTGATCACCATTGGCGTGGAAGCTGTTGGGCAAACAGAATGCTTTGGCAAAGGTCTGTAAAGCGCGGGCAGCGCCTTCCCCATCCCGGGCACGGGCTTTCAGGTTGGCCAGCCAGGAATACGAATAACCGCACCAGCCCTGTGGGCCAATACTATCCAGTACCTGCAGCGACCGGCGAATGATGGCCTGATCGGCAGCGCCGTTTTCCCAGTGGAGCAATCCCAGCGGATAGATGGACATCAGGTGAGAGAAATGCCGGTGGGAAGTGGTATAGGGTGTATTTTCTTTTATCTGTAAAGACTGATCTGTTCCCAGCGCCAGCGGAGGCAGCGCCGCTTCCAGTGTTTGCCAGTGAGCCGCTTCCTGTGGCAACGATAAGGCCGTGGCCATTTCCTGCGCCGTGCGGAAGGCATATTTCATCAGCGACAGGTCGTAATTGGTATTCTGATAGGACCAGGCACTGATATCATTATCATTAAATTCAGGACTGGAACTAATGGGTAGCTGCCGTTTACCATTGGCCTGCGGGCGGGTTACCGATTCCAGAAATTGTGCGGTTGCTTTAGCCCAGGGATAGGCCTGGCGGCGCAGAAAAGCGGTATCCATGCTGTAGCTCCACTGCCAGTAAAAATGCTGCGATAACCAGGCGGATATGGTGGGAGAACAGGCATACTGTATCCAGCCTCCCATTGCTTGTCCGTCGAGCGTTTGTACACCGGGTACGTTCAGGCCGGCAGCGGTAAAATATTGTCGCGTATATTTTTCACCGGCCGCTTTGGTTTTACCCAGCCAGTTGGTAAAAGAAGCGGCTTCTTCGAGGTGATTGGCGGTATAGGCGGGCCAGTAGCTCAACTGGGTGTTAAGATCATTGTGTACATCTCCTTTCCAGGGCGGCAGGCGGCCATTGTCTGCGGTCCATACTGCCTGCAGGGTGATCACAGGTGTGTGGCTGCGGGCTACGCTGCCGAATTTGTATTGTTCCAGGTACCACTGTTTTTCGATGGTGCTGTCTGGCAGCTGTAATGCTGATTTGGACCAGTATTGCTGCCACCAGTGGGTATGCTGCGTATACGCGTTGGCGTAAGTGGTAGCGCTGGCGCTGCGAACAACGTTGGCGGCAGGTGTAGCCGGTTGCCGGGGATAATGGGCCGAAATACTCCAGGTGCCTTCCAGGATACCGGGGCCGGGCCTTTTCCAGGTAACGGCTATTTCATAGGTAAAGCCGTTCCACCCGGGTTGCCGGTACAGGATCGTTTGTCCGTGTACGTTAATGGTGCCTTGGGTGTAACCTAGTCGGGCCAGGTCGTCGCCGGCGATGGAGCCACCGGCCGCCTGATCTTTATTGCCGGTATATTGCGGCGCCCGTAGCTGGGGTACAAAATCCGGGGCAATATTTTCAAAACGGAACCAGCCTGTGGGTTGGGTGGCATGCACGAAGGTGCGTAGCGTAACGCCATTTTTCCACTGTACCCGACATTCAGCTGTTGCTATGTTCAGTTGTACGTCGGTGGCAGCTCCCCATAGCCGGGTATCGAATTCCAATGCGCCACCAGGAATTTTACACGGCGCTGGTTGTGCTTCATAAGGCGCATCAAAATATTGTTGTACAAGTGCGTAGTTGTTTTGCTGTACCTGTTGGGCTACCCAGTCATAACGGAATTCGGGCCGGTTCAATCCCTTCATGGGGCGCAGGTCCCAGAGGTTGGAACGGTCCAGCGAGAAACGCAGGTGATCGCCCTTTTGCCAGATAAGGGCGCCCAGGGTACCGTTGCCCAAAGGAATACCTTCATCCCATACGGCAGCAAGGGTGGAAAAGTGCAGGTTATGCTGCGGCGCCGGTTGGGCATACGCCCACGGACCTGCCAGCAGTAAAAAAAGCAGACAGTATTTCATTGTTCGGAACTGTTTGTAACAAAGAAAATGTTTTTATATCATTTTTTTCGGGAAGAATAGATGGCTGGTGACGGCGCTGCCGGACAAATTTAGTATTATTGATATATTTAATATATTTGTGCGCAACAGCCTTCCTATGAAAAATCTACAACAGTATGCACGGGCGTCTTTCCTGACGCTGTTCATCGCTATCTCCTTTTTACACCTGATGGCACAGGCTACAACAGGCGTAGCCGCAGTAAAGCCACAGCAATGGAACGCACAATGGATTACTGCGCCGGGTGCTATCGCAGGCGAAGCAGGTCGTTACCTCTTCCGTAAACAAATAGACCTGAGTGGTTACTCCGGTCCGTTTATTATCCACCTCACTGCGGATACCCGTTACCGTTTGCTGGTCAACGGCCGCCTGGCAGGCATCGGGCCGGCCCGCGGTGACCTGGCCAATTGGTACTACGAAACAATTGATATTGGTCCCTACCTGAAATATGGCAACAACGTGATCGCTGTAACTGTACTGAATTACGGCGCCTGCAAGCCACATGGTTTGTTTTCCATGGCTACCGGCCTGCTGTTACAGGGAAGTACGCCACGGGAAGCTGCTCTGGTGAATACGGGTACAACTTCCTGGCAGGTGCTGACAGATCCGTCGTTCGACATCCACCCGCTGAAAAATACCACCGGCCGTTTTTATGGCGCCTATGCCGGCGATAGCATACAGGCGCAATATTATCCCTGGGGCTGGGAGCTGGCAGATTATAAAGACAGCAGCTGGGAGCAGGCCGTGCCTACCGGCCGTGTCCACCTGCAAGGTACCAGCGCGCCTTCCTGGCGCCTGCTCACGCCTGCAGCATTGGGCGCATTACAGCAGGAAGCTACCCGTTTCAAAACAATTGTTAAACAAACCGGCGTCACTGCGGATTCTGGTTTCCTGAAAGGAGTACAGCCACTCACCCTACCGGCTAAACGAAAAAGTACCTTGCTGCTGGACTATGGTCATTTTACTACCGGATTCCCGGAAATACTGTTAAGTGGAGGCGCAGATGCTACCGTGAAAATAAATTACCTGCAGGAGCCGGCGGGGCCGGCAATGGTACAGGATATCATGGTGCCGGATGGGGGCAAACGACGTAGGTTTTCTCCATCGGGCTACCGCAGCTTCCGGTATGTACAGCTGGAAGTGGAAACCGGTAAAACACCACTGATCATCGAAGATTACTGTCACGTATATACGCAATATGCTTTCACCGATAAGTCGGTATTTCAGGGTGATGCAGTCACGGAAAACGCGTGGCGGCATGGAAGCCTGCTGGCGGCTGCCGGTGCACAGGACAACCTGTATAACAACCTGTGGGAAGAACAACTGCAATACGGGCAGGAAGCCCGGATACATGGGCAGGCCATCTTATGTTTCTCCGGTGATGACCGCTTGTGGCGCAATGCCTTGTTACAGGCAGACCAGTCACGTATTCCGGAAGGACTGGTACGGCTGCGGTATCCGGCAGACGACAGGATGGTGCATATCGCTGATGCCCTGACCTGGATCGGTACCATACAAGACTATCTCCTCTACCGCGATGATAAGGCGCTGGCTAAACAACTGCTGCCAGGTATCCGCCAGATACTGGATTGGATGAACCGCTACCAGGACGCGGCTACCGGCCTGCCGGGGAATATGCCTTACCGCGATTCCATGGCCATAGCACCTCTCACCATGCAGTACCTCTATGCCCTGCGGCAGGGAGCTGCGGTGGCCGGCTACTGTGGCAGGCCGGAAGATTCCCTTTCCTGGCAGCGTACGGCAGATAAACTCCGGGAAGTGATCTATCAGCAATGTTATGATACCGACAAGGGCTTATATGCGGAATCACCGGATAAGAAAACGTTTTCTCCCTATACCAGCGCCCTGGCGATATTGGCACAGGCGGTACCGCCCCGGCAGGTAAAAGGAGTATTACAGCGGTTGTTGCACGATAACCAGGTGGCATCACTGTCGTTAAAGGAACAATATTATCTGTTGAAAGCGATCCAGGAAACAGGCATCACGGGAGAAGCAACACAACTACAGGCGGCGCTGCTGGGGCGCAATACAGCCGGCAATGAAGCGGTGAGCTGCGTGGCGAACCTGTTCCTGCTGGGTATAACGGCGGGGATTCAACCGGCATCCTATGGTTTTAAATCGGTGCTGATAGCTCCCGATCCGGGTAAGTTGCCGCGCCTGAAAGCAGTGATGGCCCATCCCGACGGCGGCACAATAGAAGCAGACCTGACCTTTACAGATAATCGTGTAACCGGTACCGTTAAGCTGCCCTATGGCATAACTGGCCGCTTCCGGTGGAGGGGAAAAGACATCTTGTTAAACGGCGGGACACAGCAAATCAGGTAACAGGATAGCTACTGTTTGCAGCAGGATAGGATACCTGCTGCAAACAGTGGTGTTACGATCGTTTTTTAGCATACACATAGTTAATCCCCAATACGGCGATACAGATAAATAACCCGAAAAACTCCCGGGTATCTTCTATCCAGGGCTTGGAAGCTTGCATAGTGGCGGCAATGTTCTCCGCATCATGTTGGGTAACCCAGTCTGCTACACCGTCTTTTGTGAAAAACAGGTAAACAGCATATACCAGGTAAACGAGGATGCCGCCGACATACCACCTGCGGTAAAAGCGGGCACGTGCTGCGAGCCAGCAAAGCACCGACGCATATAAATAGATAGGTATCCATACATAGGGATCAGGGTCATTATATTGTAAGCCGGCAAAAAGGAGGAAGGCAATACTCCAGAAAATATTGAACACTTTCATCGTAAGTAATTATAGCTTAAACATACATAAAAGAATGGCAGCAGGGAAATGACCACGAAGATTAGCCGCACGATAATTTTCTAAAAAAAATGTTAAAACAACCCTTGCTTGAGCTAAAATATTGTTATATATTCGGCTTTAGGTAAAAAAAAATTCCACGAGAGGACTACCGTCTGGTTCAGACACAGAAAGTATTAATGTGCTTCTCACTGTTTATTGGCTTAAACGCTATAGCTGCAAATAATAAAAAAATGATCATCATGAAAGGTGTATCCTGGTGAATAGGCATGTTATGCACATATTCCCCATTGTTACTATTTAATTGTTGATAAGACACTTGTTCACTTGCTGTATTGCCTGCAGGGCCGTCGTGCCTATCGCTAAGGTAATACCTGTTTTCATACCGAAGCTACCGGTATGAACAGGGATATCTGTGTGAAAACAATTTGCAGAACAGTCGTAGCATACATAGATTGGTTTTATTTTTTAAACTTTTAACACGACCCTTAATCCACGTTATGAAAAAACATGTCTACCAGGCACTTGCCATCTTATATGGCATGCTGCTACTACTGCATTCAGGTAACGTATATGCACAAACGAATGTCACGGGAAAAGTGTCTGATAAAACATCGGGCAATCCCTTGCCAGGCGTTACGGTATACGTGAAGGGCACCAACCGCGGCACAGCTACCAGTCCTACTGGTACTTTCTCCATCCAGGCTAAATCCGGCGAAACACTGGTGTTTTCTTTTGTAGGATATGATCCACAGGAAGCTGTGATCAGTAGTGGACCGGTGAATATCTCCCTCAGTGAAAAAGTAGGATCCCTGGAAGAAGTAGTAGTAACCGGTTATGCCAGTCAGAAAAAGAAAGACCTGACCGGCGCTGTATCCGTAGTGAAAGTGGACAACCTGACCAGGCAACCTACCTCACAGATCGCCAACCAGTTGCAAGGGCAGGTATCCGGTATCACCATCCTGGGGAGCGGACAACCCGGCCAGGAGCCGCAGGTAAAAGTAAGAGGGATCAACACCTTTGGTAACAACACACCGCTCTATATTATAGATGGCGTACCCATCTCCGGTCTGGCGGATGTAAATCCCAACGATGTACAAACCATGCAGGTATTGAAAGATGCCGGCGCTGCTTCTATTTATGGCGCCCGTGCCGCCAACGGCGTAATTGTGATCACCACAAAAAGAGGTACCGGAAAAGTAAAGGTAGCCTACGATGGATATTATGGCACCCAACGGCCGCAAGGTGGTAACGTGTGGAATATTCTCAAGCCGCAGGAGCAGGCCAATCTGAAATGGCTGGCTATCTCCAACTCCCCCGGTGCGAAATATGAAGATAAACAATACGGTAACGGCCCTACGCCGGTATTGCCGGATTATATTGCCCCGGCAGGTTTGAAGGAAGGAGATCCCCGGGTAAATCCCAATCTGTATTATGTAGATCCCAACTATAAGAATTCCGCCGATCTGACAAAGTTCTATCGTATCTCCAAAGCCAATAAAGAAGGTACCGACTGGTTTCATGAAATCTTTAAACCAGCGCCTATTACCAGTCATAATATAGCCGTATCCGGTGGTGGTGATATTGGTAGTTACTTCTTCTCTTTCTATTATTTTAATCAGCAGGGTACACTTACCAATACCTATAATAAGCGGTATGCAGTGCGTGCCAACAGTAGCTTTAACATCACAGATCATATCCGGGTGGGGGAAAACATGGAATACTCCCTGATCAACAATCCGCAGATAGGTACGCTGGTGGAAGGAAGCGGTATTGGTATGGCTTTCCGTCAGCTGTCTATCATCCCGGTATATGATATTAAAGGTAACTATGCCGGTTCCAACGGCTCCGACCTGGGGAACGCCCGTAATCCGGTAGCCATACAGGATCGCTTCGGTCGTACGAAAGCCATGGCCAGCCGGTTATTGGGAAATGTATATGCAGAAGCAGACATCCTCAAACACTTTACCCTGAGAACCAGCTTCGGTGGCGAAATCTATTCTTTCAACAACCATAACTTCACACTGCCGGAATATGAGAACTCAGAAAATAATTCTGTGAACTCCTACACCGAATCAACCGGTAATGGTTACGACTGGACCTGGACGAACACCTTAACCTATCACCAGAAATTCAACCGTAAACATGATGTGAAAGTAATGATTGGTACAGAAGCCTATGATAATTACTTCCGCACACTTACCGGTACCACTACCGACTATTTTACATTCGATCCTGATTTTACCAACCTCACTACCGGTGCGGGCACGCCTACCAATGGCAGCTCTTTCGGCAGTGACGGGCTGTTCTCTTTATTCGCCCGGGTAGATTATGCCTTCAATGACCGCTACCTGTTCGGCGCCCTGATACGGCGGGATGGTTCCAGCCGTTTCGGTGCCTCCAACCGGTACGGTAATTTCCCTGCAGTAAGTGCGGCCTGGCGTATTTCGGAAGAATCATTTATGAAAGATATCTCCTGGATAGCAGACCTGAAACTGCGTGGTGGTTATGGTATCATGGGTAACCAGATAAACGTAACGCCCAGCAATCAGTACATTGCCTATGGCTTCGACAGAACCTCTTCTTTCTATAACCTCACCGGCGGTGGTACTACCAACAAAGGGTTTATGCGCACCCAGCTGGGAAATCCCAATGCAAAATGGGAGAGCAACGTAAATGCCAACATCGGTATCGATGCCACGCTGTTAAAAGGACACCTGGAGTTTACGGTGGATTATTACCAGAAAAAAGTAAGGGACCTGCTCTACAATCCTGAACTGGCGGGTGTGTACGGCGCTGCCCTGCAACCCTACTCTAATGTGGCAGAAATGAAAAACCAGGGCTGGGATATTGCCATTACTGGTAATATCAACCTGACCAAAGACCTGAAGCTGGATCTGAACGGTACGGTCACTACCTATAAAAACAAGATCGTGGCTATTTCCGAATCTGCCCCTTACTTCGATCTGGAGCCACGTCGTTTTGGTTCTCCTATTATTCGTAATGCCATCGGACAATCTATCAGTGAGTTTTTCGGATATAAAGTAATCGGCTTCTGGGATAGTCCGGAAGAAGTAACTGCGGCCAACAATGCGGCACGGGCAAAGTATCCGGGCCTCAAAGAATATCAGCTGGATGCGGGCGCCGGTCGTTTTAAATATGCAGATATCAATGGCGATGGTAAGGTAGATGCGGATGACCGTACTTTCCTGGGTAACCCCAATCCTAAATTTTCATATGGTCTTAACATTGGCTTGACGTATAAAAACTTTGATTTCAGTGCTTTCTTCTATGGTGTATCTGGCAACAAAATCTGGAACCAGGTGAAATGGTGGACCGACTTCTATCCTTCTTTTGCCGGTGCGAAAAGCTACAGGGCGCTGTATGATTCCTGGACGCCTACCCATAAAAATGCAACAGCGCCGATTCAGGAAACGGCTTCTTATGCCAGTACATCCGGATCTCCCAGCTCTTACTTTGTGGAGAACGGCTCTTACCTGCGGGCTAAGAATATGCTGATAGGATACACTTTACCGAAATACATGCTGAAACGTATTGGCGTGGAAAAATGCAGGGTGTATGTACAGGCGGCAAATCTGTTCACGATTACCAAATATACCGGTATTGATCCGGAAGTAGCAGGTAGTTCACAGGCCTTCGGCCTCGATGAAGGCGCTTATCCCAATGAACGCCAATACCTGATAGGAGTGAATGTGTCATTCTGATTTTTTGAATCGTAAAACTGAAGCAAATGAAAACATTAAAATATGTGGGCATGGTGGCCCTGATGATGGCCGGCGTATTCGGTGGTTGTAAAAAAAGTTTTCTGGAACGGAATCCTTATGGTGCACTGACAGAAGAAATTATTGCGAATAAAGCAGGGGTGAATTACTTGTTGATAGGCGCCTATGCGGCACTCGACGGACAGCAAAACGGGCGTGCTTTGGGTGGCGCGGGTGATCCCTGGACTGCCGCGCCTACCAACTGGATCTATGGCAGCGTGGTAGGTGGCGAATCTCACAAAGGCAGTAATGCCGGAGATCAGGAGCCCATCAATGCGATTGCTGCCGGAACATCCAATTCCACCAATGCCTTTTTTAATTCCAAATGGAAAGCAGTATTTGAAGGCGTGAGCCGTTGTAATCTTACCCTCATAAAAATGAAGGAAGCAACGGATATGAGTCCGGAGGAAAGAGTACAGGTAGAAGCAGAAGTCCGTTTTTTAAGAGGGCACTATTATTTTGAACTGAAAAGGTTCTTTAATAAGGTGCCTTACATTACAGATACCACTACCGATGTAAGAGTAGCCAACGATAAAGATATCTGGCCTTACATAGAAGCGGATTTTAAATATGCGATGGAGAAGCTGCCGCCTAAACAGGCGGAGGTGGCGCGGGCCAACAAATGGGCCGCACAGGTATATCTGGCCAAAACCTATCTCTATCAGAAAAAATACCAGGAAGCCTATACGTTGTTTGACGATGCGATCAAAAACGGCCGTACCAGCAATGACTTACCTTATGGCCTGACGCCGCGCTTTGAAGATAACTTCGATGCCGCCAAAAAGAATAATCAGGAATCCGTATTTGCGATCCAGATGACGGCCAATGATGGTACCAACACCATCGCCAATGCCAATGCGGGAGATATGCTGAACTTTCCTTATGACAAAAGCCCTTTTAATTGCTGCGGTTTCTTCCAGCCTTCCCAGGATCTGGTGAACTCTTACCGGGTAAATGAACTGGGATTACCTTACCTGGATGATTACAATAAACATGGCGTGAAGTCCGATATGGGCCTGTCTTCCGGTGCTGCATTCGTAGCAGATGCCGATCCGCTGGATCCCCGGCTCGACTGGACAGTCGGCCGTCGTAATATTCCATACCACGATTGGGGTTATCATCCGGGTGCCGACTGGTTAAGAGATCAGTCTTACGGTGGTCCGTATTCTCCTAAGAAAATGGTGTACTGGAAAGTAGATCAGGATAAGTATAAAGATGCACATTCCTGGGCGCCGGGATCTGCCATCAATGTATTACTGATCCGTTTCTCTGATGTATTGCTGATGACCGCAGAATGTGCTGCCCAGTTAAATGACCTGGGTACCGCCATGACATTGGTGAACAGGGTACGCAGCCGGATGAAGGATAACCCCGCAAACTGGTTACATGATTATAAACCTGGTACAACGGAATTTAATCCCAATAAACTGGCAGCTAATTACAAGATAGAATTGTATACCAGTTTCCCGGATAAAGGATATGCCCTGAAGGCTATCTATTTTGAACGGAAACTGGAGCTGGCCAATGAAGGACATCGTTTCTTTGACCTGTCCCGCTGGGGAATTGCTGATCAGGTAATGAATGCCTACTACGCTTTCGAGAGTAAAATAACGCCGGATTTAAACGGGGCGAACTTCACCAAGGGACGGAATGAATACTTCCCGGTGCCACAGCGCCAGATAGACCTCACCCTGAAAGACGGAAAACCGGTATTAACACAGAATGCAGGATACTAATAGTATAGGCGGTTTATAACGAAAATGGTATCACAGCTCCCCGCAGGTTTATGCTTGCGGGGAGCTCCTGTTTAAGTTGTAATTTATAGGGCTTAAAATAATCTGGAGATGAGAAAGGCGATATATATCGGACTGGTAATAATCGTAGGGTGCCAGCTGCGTGAAAAGGAAGAGAAAGGAAAAGTGCTGGCAGATAAATATTGTTCCGGTTGTCACCTGCCGGTGGCGCCGGCCTTACTGGATAAGGAAACCTGGATCAAACATGTATTGCCGGCGATGGCGCCCAGGCTGGGGATTCATGTGTGGGGAGAGTACCAGTATTATCCGCCTATGCCGGGCGAGCCACAGGGGTTGATTACATTTAATGACTGGACTACCCTGGTGGAATATTATCAGCGGCAGGCGCCGGAGCGGCTGACACCCGCAAAGCCACCGGTGGCCTTGCAGCACGACAGCAGTTTTTTCAGCATCATCCGGCCGGTAGTAAAAGACAGTGCCGTGGTAGCAGCTACTACGCTGGTATCTTTTCATCCGGGTAGCAGCGATATTTTTACCAGCGATGGAAATGATAATAGCCTGATAAGATGGAATATGGCCGGACAGTCGCTGTATAAGCGGCGATTGCCGTCGCCTGCTACGGATATCCTGTATCTGCCGGATCAGCCAGGCCAGGCGCCGCAGGCTATTCTTACAGAGATCGGTAATGTGCGGGCATTGGAATCTCCGGCAGGTATTGTAACGCGTATCAACCTGGCAGATACCAGCCGGCAACAAGACCTGATGCCTTTTCTCAGACGCCCGGTACAAACGCTGGCAGCCGACTTTGACCGGGATGGATTAACAGATTTGCTGGTGTGCGCCTTTGGCCACAACCGGGGCGGGTTATACTGGTTGAAACAATTACCGGGGCAACAGTATCGCCAGGAAACCATTGCAGAAGTGCCGGGTGCTATTCATGCCGAAACCGGCGATTTCAACCAGGATGGCTATACAGATATAATGGTATTGTTTGCTGCTGGTGATGAAGGTATCTGGCTATACGAAAATAACCGGAAGGGTGGATTCACAGGTGCCAACATCCTGCGGTTTCCGCCACTGTATGGTTCTACCGGTTTTCAGCTGACGGATATCAATCAGGATGGTAAACCAGATATACTTTATACCTGCGGCGATAATGCGGATTATTCCACGATCCTTAAACCTTATCATGGTATCTATATATACCTGAATGAAGGCAACCACAAATATCGTCAGGCCTGGTTTTATCCGGTCAATGGCTGTACAAAAGCAGTAGCCGCAGATTTTAACCAGGATGGGAAGATGGATATTGCCAGCATCGCTTTTTTCGCTGATCTGAAAAATAACCCGGGCGAAAAATTTATATTATTTGAAGGGGATGACCGGCCGCTATCCTTTACGCCACACGCCCTCCCTATTGAAAAAGAAGGTCACTGGATTTGTATGGATGTGAAGGATCAGGACCAGGATGGCGACCTCGATATTATACTAGGAAACTATGCGGCAGGATTTATTATATTGCAGGATTATCAGCCGGATTGGAAAGAATACCAACCATTTATAGTATTACGGAACAACACCCGGCGGCAACGCTAACGATAAATTTAACGTTTTATTTGGACGGAAATAAGAATAATATGTATATTACGCCCATATTATTTTCCACGTACATTATAGTACAGTCAGGTCACAGCTTTTAATAGAATATTGTAATTTGCTACCTCTGTTTAATGTACCTTTGCTCTTACTAATTGTTCTACCCGATACTTTAACTTTTTTGCACTAAGTTGCTCCCGTCTGAGGCTTAGTGGTCGAAGATTTCCTGATGCATAATCAGGTTTTAGAATGGCGGAAGGAGAGGCAGCAATGCCTCTCTTTTATTTTAAGCAATATTTTGTATAACCCCGGAATAACGATTTTCCTTGTTTTTTACCTTCTATCATAAAAAAATAAAGTAATCCTGAAAATCCCATTAATCCGGTTTATTTTTATTCGCAATTAAACACCATATTTTTAAATGATGTCAGTGGCACCATATGTATATGATCAGCAGCAGATGAGTGTGTGGTTGTGGGCTGTTATCCGGCGTAATGGTCATGAGAAAGGAAACGAATGGTTAGCACAGCGCTGGCAGCTGCATCAGGAAACCGCTACAGTGGCGCAGTTCAATCAAACCTTTACGGCGATACCCCGCTTTACCGGAAAACATACCATCACCATTACACAGGAGGAACACCAGTTATTACAGGAAGCTGTTCCCGGGTTTTTCGTACAGGGCTGGACGTTAGACAGACTTGCCAGGGTCTGGTGGTTGTTACAATTGGCGGTCACAGATAAAACGATTTATCTTGATACACTTGATAAGCTGTTTAAAGCTGCCGAGATGAATGAGCTGGCCGCTTTATACAGCGCATTGCCACTGCTCCCGTGGCCGGAAGAATGGATCGCCCGCACCACGGAAGGCATCCGGTCTAATATAGGTATTGTACAGGCTGCCATTATGCAGCAAAACCCTTATCCGGCGCAATATCTGCCGGAACCTGCGTGGAACCAGCTGGTCATGAAAGCCATCTTCACCGAAAAAAATATTCATCTCATTACAGGCCTCGATGGCCGCGCCAATGCCACGCTGGCATTGATGCTAACAGACTTCGCACACGAACGCTGGGCAGCCGGCAGAACGGTAGATCCTTTGCAGTGGCGGATGCTTACCCATTTTACAACTGCTGCTAACCTGCCCGATATCATCCGGGTATTACAGTCTGCCGTCAGTGCCGAAAGAGAAGCCGCTGCCCTGGTATGTGCCGGTAGTACCTATGCACCTGCAAAAGCATTGCTGTTGCAGGTACCGGACATTGCTGCGGAAATAGCCGCCGGTACCCTCACCTGGCAATCCGTTGCCGATAAAACAACCCGATCGTAAATCATCTAAATCCGAATGTTATGTGCGGTATCCATGACTTAACAGAAAAAGATCTTCAGCCATTACCTTATACACCGGCGTATCTTGATAAAATAAAAGGCATGCGTTTCTTTGATCCGCATGTACATATGTCTGCCCGTACTACCGACGACTATCAGGCGATGGCCGATGCCGGCGTAGTCGCGCTTATTGAACCGGCTTTCTGGCTGGGACAACCACGTACCGGCATTGATACTTTCCGCGATTATTTCAGCAGCCTGCTGGGGTGGGAACGTTTCCGGGCTTCTCAGTTTGGTATCAAACATTATTGTACCATCGGACTCAATTCCAAGGAAGCCAATAACGAAGCGCTCGCAGAAGCCGTGATGGAAATACTGCCTCAGTTTATTTATAAAGAAGGTGTCGTAGGGGTAGGTGAAATCGGTTTCGATGACCAGACCCCGCTGGAAGAAAAGTATTATCGCGCACAGCTGGAGCTGGCGAAGGAAGCCGGATTACCGGTGCAGATCCATACCCCGCACCGCGATAAAAAAAGAGGTACACAACGTAGTATGGACATTGCCCTGGAACATGGGCTGCCGCCTCACATGATCATTGTAGATCATAATAATGAGGAAACCGTTAAAGAAGTGCTGGATCGCGGCTTCTGGGCTGCATTTACCATCTACCCTTTTACCAAAATGGGAAATGAGCGCATGGTGGCTATCGTACAGCAGTACGGGAGCGAACGTATCATGGTCAACTCCGCCGCAGACTGGGGAATCAGCGATCCGCTGGCAGTACCCAAAACGGCTGCTTTAATGCACGAAAGTGGTATTGACTTGAATGATATTCATTTGGTAACTTACAGCAATGCTGTCACTGCATTTGCGCAAAGTGGTCAGATAAATGAAGATGACTTTAACATCGCGGGAAATATTGATCAGCGCGAAAAATTTAACGGGAGTACAATTTTGCGCGGCGGGCAACAGCCCAGAGTCGATAAAAACACAACCATCATTCGGTAAAATCCCAACAGTTAATAACTGCTGGCAATTGAACCATGAAAACCTGATTACGCGGTGAGTTATATTGTTAGCAAATTAATAGGATATCTGCGACTGATGCGACCAGCCAATATCATTACTGCTATTGCAGATATACTGGCGGGTATCGCTATCTCCGGATATTTTATAAATGTGAACTTTGAAGTATATACACTTGATTTCACACTTCCGGTAGTCTGCCTATGTCTGGCTACTATGGGATTATATGGCGGCGGTGTCGTATTCAATGATGTATTTGATGCAACACTGGACGCAACGGAACGCCCGGAAAGACCTATTCCCAGCGGTATTATCTCTAAAACGCAGGGTATCATACTGGGATCTTATTTGTTATTGGTAGGCATCCTGTCTGCTTTCGCCGTGGGCCGTCTGGGAGGCTATTCCGGTTGGCTGGCCATTGGCATTGCGGTGAGTGCCCTGGTATATAACCGGTGGGGAAAACACCATGCTTTCCTGGGGCCACTGAATATGGGCCTTTGCCGTGGGCTGAACCTATTGCTGGGTATCAGTATAGTACCGGATGCCCTGGAAAAATACTGGTGGATGGGATGTATTCCGGTGGTATATATTGCTGCCGTTACCAATATCAGCCGGGGCGAAGTACATGGTGGTACGGCTAAGAATATCCGTATTACAGCGATATGTTATGCCGCTGTATATATTGCCATGGGCGTATTGGCATTCCTGCATCACAGGCTGTGGACCGCTCTCCCCTTTATCCTGTTTTTTGCTGCGATGATAAATATTCCATTGATCAAAGCATTCAAAAATCCGGTAGGCCCCAATATCGGGAAGGCAGTAAAAGCAGGTATCATTGCGCTCATCGTGATGAATGCCGCCTGGGTAGCCGCTTTCGCACAGGTACCTTTTGCCTTGTCTGTATTGTTGTTGTTACCTGTGTCTATCGGACTGGGTAAATTATTTGCGATTACCTGATCACGGATAAAGTGCATACCTGCTGTTTTTATACGCTATCATGGTATAAAAACAGCAGGTGTCAGTTGTTGTTATTTAATCTATCAATCCCCGTCGCATGGCTGCTTTTACCAGTCCGGCCGTGTTTTTTACACCTAACTTCTGGGTGAGGTTTAACCGGTGTGTTTCTACTGTACGTAAACTGATATAGAGCATTTCTGCAATTTCCTGATTGGAATGTTCATTGGCGATGAGCTGCAGGATTTCTTTTTCTCTCCGCGTAAGAATAATATCGTAACCGGTTTGTTTCTGACCGGTAATCATTTCATGTAATAATGCTGTTTTGAGGGTACTGTCCAGGAATTGTTCGCCGGCATTAACTTGTTCAATAGCGTGTATGAGGGTTTGCTGGTCCGTATTTTTAAGCAGGTAGCCGGTAGCGCCGTTGCGCAGCATTTGTTTCACGTAATGTGATTCCATGAAATTGGTGAAAGCGAGGATCTTTACCTGGGGGTGAATTTTGTGTACCTGTTTACATAGTTCTACGCCGTTGATTTCCGGCATTTGTATATCGAGTAACAGTACATCAGGATGTACCGCATCCAATGCTTTCAGCAAGGTAGCGGCCATATTGCTTTCGTAAACAACAGATATGTGAGGATATGGTGCCAGCATGGCCTTGAGGCCACTGATAACCAGCAGGTGATCGTCGGTAATAGCCAGTTTAATTTGCATGTTCATAAGTATTAATGGTTACAACTCCAATGGTTGCATAACGGCTACATTGAATTCCATGTAAACAGTGGTGCCTTGGTCTGCCACTGTGGTCATGTCGAGGGTGCCATTTAAGGCGGTGATCCGGGAGGCAAGGTGGTGCAGGCCCATTCCGGTGTATTCAGCTGCCTGCTGCCGGAATCCCCGGCCATTGTCTTCTACGGTTATGCTCAAAAGTTCCCGGTGTTGTGTAATCTGAACAATTGCTGTGGTGGCATGTGCGTGTTTGATAATGTTATTGACCAGTTCCTGTACGATACGGTATACAGATAATTCAAAGCCGGCTTTAAATCGTTGCAGCCGCCCGTCTGTATAAAAACGGACATCCAGTTGCCTGTGATGACTGACATTGTTACAGAAGAATGCCAGCGCATTGGCCAGTCCCATGCTGTTCAACACTTCCGGCATCAGGTTATGGGCGGTTTTACGTACTTCCCCGATGGCATTGTCCAGCATGTGCAGGGTGTGCAGATAAGCGCCATTTTCCTGTAAACAGGTATGTTCCTGCCGGAGCGCACTGAAATGCATTTTTACGGCGGATAGCATACCGCCGATGCCATCATGGAGGTCGCGGGAAAGCCGTTCTCTTTCTTTTTCTTCTCCCTGCATCAGCGCCTCCAGTACCTGCAATGCTTTGGCGGCTTCCAGGGTTTGCAGCTGTTGTTGTTGCAGGCGATACCGGTGCCGGAACCGTTGCCATACTACGAAAACAACTACCAGTAAGAGAATGAGACCAATGAGAAATAAAATGAGCCACAGGTTTTTCTGTTGCAGCAATAAATCCTTTTGTGTCAGCAGCAATTTTTTCTCTGCCAGGTCGCGGTCTTTTTTCTCAGACTGGTATTGTATCTCCAGCTGCTGTACATTTTTACGGGTGACATCACCGGTTAAAGAATCATGCAGGTGTTCATAGGTCTTGCGTAACGCAAAGGCTGCCGCATACTGTTGACGGGCAGCTTTCAGCTCTGATGCGGCAAGATAGGCCTGTAGCAACACCTCGCCGGCAGGTTGCTGTTGCGCGAGGCCAATGGCCTGATCGATGTAACGGGTGGCAGCTGCATATTGGCGGAGTTGCAGCAATTGCTGACCAAAGCCCAGATAAATGCTGGCCAGGTAAGGGCTGGCGGGATCATGTTGTGCAACAGCCCACGCACTGTGATAGGTGGCGAGTGCAATAGTGGGAGCTGCCTGCCGGCTATACATCTGGGCCAGATGAATCAGGCCTTCCAGTATCAGGGTGCTGTCGCCGGATTCCCTTCCCAGCTGAATAGCTTGTCGGAAATAGCTTTCCCCCGACTGGTTGGTTTGCAGCTGCATGGCACAATGCCCCATGCTGATAAGGGCTGCCGCCATCTGTGGTTTGCTGTGGATGCTGCTGCCATGCCGGTAGGCATTACCTGCGTAATCATATGCTTTCCGGTAATCCTGCAGGGTGATAAAAACTGTCGCGAGGTAGTTGGTCATGGCGCCGGCAAACAGGTTGTCGCCGGCTTTTTCCGCCTGTTGCAGCGCCAATAAATAATGCGCGGTAGCAGCCGGTAAGTTGCCGGATGGCCGGTAGGTATGTGCGGCATTGCCGGCCAGCGTATCCCAACGCTGGAGCATATGGAAAGCCTGGTATACCTGATTTAATACCAGGTAACCGGTATGAGGGATGTCCGGCGCCTGCAGGTACCGATGGGCAAAACCAGCGATACCACGGGTGTATCCCGGCGCTCTGGCAGATACAGCTGGAAAGGAAGCAGCAACCGTGTCGGTAACCACCACTTTGGATGCGTTGGGAGCAGGAATGAGCATGGCCGGCCGTATGCCTGGCTGTTGAGGGATACATAGCGCAGTCATTTGGCTGCTAAGGATAACATAACAAATACAAAACCAACGGTTAAGCATCATTTATACACTTATGTGAATAATGTGGTTTTATTGGGTCGTATACATTATCAACGATACCGGATAGTCAGCAGCTACTGAGTTCCAACCGCATGCAACGGTTAATAACCATGCTGTAAGGCAACAAAAGATATGTAATTGCTATTTGATGTTACAGGGTTAAGGAATAGGGGATTACCGTTCTTTATTTATACAAACAATTTTTATCATACTGCAAATTGACTGTTGTAATTAACCAGCATTTCACAGCACTATAAAGGTCCTGATTTCTTTTTGAAAAACAACAGGTGTGCAAAAGAATGAGACAGATTTATGATGTTTTTTTTCTTGTAGTCTGTAACTCCTTTATTGATAAGGCTTTGTGGTAAAAACCGCAGTGAGTCCGTATAAATACGCAATTTTAAAATTATAGGTTTATACTGTTTCAAAAAGGAAAAAAAGGTAATTACTTTGTACTACTACAATGCTCCGACTATATAACCCCAAAAACCAGGCTCCCCTCACGGAGCCTTTTTTCTTTTTCAGCCCCTCACATAAAATTTACATTTTTATCAGTACATTTAAAGGATATGTTTTTTTAGCCAGATGATCGTGTAATTAGCCATGCAATATCTTCAACAAAGTTTCAACGTACGCTTTTCCTATGAGGTCTTTTTTACCCGCAACCTGTTTGAATCTGCCAACACCCGCTTAACTGGTTTTTTGTCGGCTGTTGCCGATCCCGCGTTTCAAAAGAAATTACTGATCGTACTGGATGAGGGCATGCTGGCCCATCACCCGCTACTGAAGCAACAAATTCATACCTGCTTAAGTGCGATACCAGGCTTTCAGCTGGTACCGGAAATGATCACGGTGCCCGGTGGAGAACAGGTGAAAAATGACGACGCATTATTATTCAGACTGGTAGATGCCATCGACCAATATAAAATTGACCGGCATTCCTATGTGATAGGAATCGGCGGAGGTTCATTACTGGACCTGGTAGGATTTGCCGCCGCCATTTCCCACAGAGGGGTGAAACATATACGTATACCCACTACCGTATTGTCGCAAAATGATTCCGGCATCGGTGTAAAAAATGGGGTGAATTATAAAGGGAAAAAGAATTTCCTCGGCTCCTTTGCACCACCTGCCGCTGTGTTCAACGATGAAGCTTTCCTGACTACCCTGCAGGCGCGCGATTGGTGTGCCGGTATGGTGGAAGCCGTGAAAGTGGCGCTGATTAAAGACGCCCCCTTCTTTGAATGGATGGAAACACATGCGGATGCATTGGCCGGCGGGAATATGGCCGATATGCAATACCTGATTTATCAATGTGCAGCATTGCACCTGCAACATATCGGTGGAGGCGATCCTTTTGAAAGTGGTTCTTCGCGCCCGCTCGACTTCGGACACTGGAGCGCCCATAAACTGGAGCAACTCACGCATTTTGAATTAAGACATGGAGAAGCAGTAGCTATTGGTATTGCATTAGATAGCGTATATGCTTTCCTGTTAGGTTGGCTGGATGAACCGGCGATGAAACGTATTTTGCAGCTGTTAAAGAAAATGCAGCAACCTATCTGGCATCCGCTCCTGGAAAAACAGGCGGGTGGGCCTTCTCCGGTGATCGCCGGACTGGAGGAATTCCGGGAACACCTGGGGGGCCGGCTCACCATCACGTTACTGCGTGCTATCGGAAAAGGTGAAGAAGTGCACGAACTGGACCTGGAGCTGTTATACAAAGCCGTGGACATCTGCAAAAAAAATCAATCATGAAAACATCCGTCGGGCACCTGACTTATTGTACTAATATTCATCCGGGCGAAAACTGGCAGGATCATTTTGCCCAGCTTAAAACCTATATCCCTGCGGTAAAACGGCAGGTATCGCCGGATCAGCCGTTTGGTATCGGTTTAAGACTCGCCAATACCGCCAGCCTGGAACTGGCGAAGGAGGCTAATCTGGAGGCTTTCAAAGCATGGCTGCAGGCAGAGAACTGTTATGTGTTTACCATGAATGGTTTTCCGTATGGCGGGTTTCATCATACCGTGGTAAAAGACCAGGTACATGCACCCGATTGGACCAGCGCCGACCGGGTAGCCTATACGATCCGCCTGTTTCGCATATTGGCGGCGTTGTTGCCACCAGCACTCGAAGGAGGTATTTCCACAGCGCCCCTGTCTTACAAATACTGGTGTAACCGCTGTGAGGAAGAACGATTGGCCACTGTAGAAAGTGCCACGCTGAATATACTGGAAGTGATCGCACAGCTGGCGCGCATACACCGCAGTGGCGGCCCGCTGATGCACCTGGATATAGAACCGGAGCCGGATGGCTTACTGGAAAACAGCACAGAATATATACAGTGGTTTACAGATCACCTGTTACCACTGGGTATTCCATTTATACAGGATAAATTACAGGTAACACCGGAGATAGCTGCAGACGTGATTAAAACACACCTGCAATTGTGTTATGATGTCTGCCATTTTGCACTGGTATATGAGCCGCCTGCAAAGGTGCTGGCACACTTACAGCAACATGGTTTAAAAGTCGGTAAACTGCAGATCAGCGCTGCGCTGAAAGCAGACCTGCCACCAGTGGGAACGGCGGCCCGGACAACCATTACAGATGCGTTCCGGCAGTTCAACGAACCGGTTTATCTGCATCAGGTAATTGGCAGAAAAACAAACGGACAATATATACACTATCCCGATTTGCCCCAGGCATTAACGGATGTGGATAACCACGACGTGGTGGAATGGCGTTCGCATTTTCATGTGCCGCTTTTCCTGGAACGTTTTGATGTGTTGCAATCCACACAGGATGATATCCGCGAGGTACTGGCATTACAGCAACAGCAGCCCTTTACAGCACACCTGGAAGCAGAAACCTACACCTGGGATGTGCTGCCGGCAAACCTGAAACTGGAAATATCAGACTCCGTATCCCGTGAGTTGAACTGGATTAAACAACAGCTGTAAAACCACGGCGAATAGTGGCAACAGTTGGAATTGTGACGATGTAATTATAGCTTTATACCGGAAATGTAACGGTGATTGAATCTATGAGAAAGACAGTTGTTATTGATGTAGTGGGACTTTCCCCCTCCGTATTGGAGCACATGCCTTTTCTGAAGGCTTACTCCCGGCAGCGGCATATGGCTACCATAGCACCTATGTTGCCGGCTGTGACCACGGCTGTACAAAGCACTTATCTGACCGGCCAATGGCCCAGTGAACATGGTATTGTGGGCAACGGCTGGTACGACCGCACAGATGCTGAAATTAAATTCTGGAAACAATCCAATAAACTGGTAGACGCACCCAAAATATGGGATAAAGCCCGGAAACTGGACCCTGCTTTTACCTGCTCGCAAATGTGCTGGTGGTACAATATGTATGCGAATGTGGATTACTCGCTTACACCACGTCCGAATTATCTTTCCGATGGCCGCAAAATTCCGGATTGTTACACCACGCCGGATACCCTCCGCGATCACCTGGTGCGTGAACTGGGACCTTTCCCCTTGTTTAATTACTGGGGCCCTACTGCCAATGCAAAATCATCCCAATGGATAGCTGATGCCGCGATCATCACAGATAAATTGTATGATCCGACTTTAACGCTGATTTATCTGCCATTGCTGGATTACTGCCAGCAGAAGTTCGGGCAGGATATGGCACGTAACGGAAAAGAGATAGGCGAGATGGATGAAATTTGCAAACAGCTCATCACCTACTACCAGCAAAAAAACTGTGATCCATTGATATTATCAGAATATGGTATTACCAATGTACATCAGCCTATACATATTAACCGGTTGTTAAGAGCGGCCGGATTATTATCGCTGCGGATAGAAAGAGGACTGGAACTGCTGGATGCAGGCGCTTCGAAAGCCTTTGCAGTAGCAGATCATCAGATAGCGCATATTTATATCAACGATCCTGCCTGTTATAAGCAGGTACGCAGTATCCTGGAAAATACACCGGGTATAGAACTGGTACTCGACCGGGAAGGAAAAAAAGAACATCACCTGCATCACGAACGTAGCGGGGAGCTGGTAGCCGTAGCAGATGCCAACAGCTGGTTTACCTATTACTATTGGGAAGATGATCAGAAAGCCCCGGATTTTGCCCGTATTGTGGAGATTTTCAGGAAGCCGGGTTATGATCCTGCTGAGATGTTCCTGAATCCTGCAGATCCGCTGGTGAAGCTGAAAGTAATTGGCAAACTGATAAAAAAGAAACTGGGCTTCCGGTACCTGATGGACGTAATTCCATTGGATGCCACCCTGATAAAAGGTTCTCATGGCCGGCTGGAGAAAGATCCTGCCTGGCATCCGCTGATTATCAGCCCGGCGCCACTGGGTAAAGATACGCTGCTGGCTACAGAAGTATATGATGCCATGTGGAACCATCTCACTGGTACAACTACCACCTGATTATTATCCCTGTTTATAAAAAATTATGCAACATCAGCTGTTATAAATACAGCTGATGTTTTTTTTGCTGCGAGTCAATTTACGTATATCCGTTCCAGTTATAGCCGCTATTTTGGACAACTTTCCTGCTTCAAAAAAAATAGTAAACACTGATTTATTTTTCTATTTTCATGCAACCGATTGTTATTTCCCGTGTTGTCAGCAATATAAAAAGCAGAACAGTAAACAAAGAAGTCCGTTATGAAAAGAAGAGATTTTATAAAAACCGCTTCTATGGCTGGTTTAGGAACAGGTATCACCCTGCTCAATTTTCCTGTTTTTGGTAAAAGTGCACCCGGCAACAAACTGGTGCTGGCCGTAATGGGGGTAAACTCCCGCGGCAACTGGCTGGCGCAGGTCGCCGCGCGGCTACCGGGAGCAGAAATCGGCTACATCTGCGATGTGGAAGATGAAGCCATCGCAAAAGGATTAAAAGCAGTGGCCAGTGTACAGTCCCGCAAACCAACCGTCATCAAGGATATCCGTAAACTGCTGGAACAGCGTGACTTTGACGCCCTGTTCATCGCGGCGCCGGATCACTGGCACGCCCCGGCAGCCATCATGGCCGCCGCAGCTGGTAAACACGTATATGTGGAAAAACCCTGTGCCCACAACCCGCAGGAAGGAGAATGGCTGGTAGCTGCCGCCAGAAAGTATAACCGGCTCATACAAATGGGTAATCAGCGCCGGTCCTGGCCTAATCTGCAACAGGCAGTAAAAGAGGTAAAAGAAGACGGCATCCTGGGCAAAGTATACTATGGCCGGGGATGGTATGTAAATAACCGCGCACCGATAGGTACCGGCAAAAAAATAGCAGTACCGGGTACACTCGACTGGAACCTGTGGCAGGGGCCTGCCCCCCGCATGGATTATCTTGATAACATTGTGCACTACAACTGGCATTGGCGCTGGCATTGGGGCACCTCCGAAACCTGTAACAATGCTACCCATGAACTGGATTGTTTACGCTGGTTTATGGACCTGGATTTCCCTATAAAAGTAACCTCGGCGGGCGGCCGGTATGCCTATCCCAAAGACGACTGGGAAACACCGGATACACAAACGCTGCAGTTCGAATTTGAAGGTGGGAAAGCGGTTGCCTGGGAAGGCCGCAGCTGCAGTCCTTTTAACCTAGAAGGCAGTAGCCGTGGATTTGCCCTCTTTGGCGAAAACGGTAGTTTATATAACAGCGGCGGCGATCACTACAAGATCCTGGATACCAAAAATAAAGTGGTGAAAGAAGTAAAACAGGCGGCCAATGCCGAACGGAGTGTAGTCAATACCGTGAGTCCGGCCGGTGAGTTTTACGACGCGGTACACATCAGTAATTTCCTGGAAAGTATCCGGGGAAATGATACCCTTCATTCGGATATCAGCAGTGGTTACCGGAGTACGTTACTTTGCCTGCTGGGCAATATAGCACAACGTACCGGCCGGGTGCTGCATACGGATCCGGCAAATGGTCATATCCTGCATGATGCAGAAGCCATGAAAATGTGGCGTAGATCCTATGAAAAAGGTTGGATACCTATCATTTGATCAATTGCCTGCTGCCGGTATTTGCTGTCCGGCAGATGCTCCGGCAGCAGGCGCTGCGGCCGCATTTTGTTTAATTTAAGCGGCAAAAAATTAAGTTTCCATTAAAAAATATCGCTAACCCCCTGCTTACAGGAGATTGCCGCCTGCGGTCTGTTCCTGTCTGTTATTTTCTGCATTTTATTCCCTATTTTTATAAAGCAGTTTCATTCACTATTTACAGCAAAAAATAACGTTAACCACGCCTGCAATATATGGTCGCATATGAACAGGCGCTTGTATGCTATGACAACATCACATGCATAGACATGTCTATTACAATTAATTTAAAAAACCTGCTGCTATGTTCGATCATACCCTTGACTTGTGCCGCTCGTTGCCGGCTGTCAGCACTGAGAAGAAGTGGGATAATGAACTGCGTTTCTTTGTTGGAGAAAAGCTCTTCTGTATGATATCCCTGGACCCGCCACATCGGGTATCTTTTAAATGCAGTCCGACACAGTTCCATCAGCTGATCAACCGGCCGGAAATTGTGCCCGCGCCTCACCTGGCCCGGTATCACTGGGTACAGCTGAAAGGAGAAAGTCTCCTGCCGGAAACGGAGTTGGATGCTTTCCTGCACAATGCCTACGAGCTGATTAAAAGCACGTTGCCGCCCCAGGAACAGGATGCGATCAATAAGATGAGGATGGACGCCTGATTATTTCCAGAGGGTAAAAAAGATGTCGTACAAGCCAAATACGATGAGCGTCAGGGCAAATAACTTTTCCAACGCAGGCGTCTTCATTTTAACGGCTGTTTTTGCACCCAGGTAAGAAGCCGGAAAAGCGGTGAGCGACAGCAGCAATGCGATATTCCAGTCTATATGACCCAGCCACCAATGCGTTAAAGCGCCCGGTACCGAAAGAATAGCGGACAATACCACTGCACAGGCCAGGGCCTGTTTGATAGGCATCTTTAACTGCTTGATAAAAAAGGAGCTGAATAATATACCACCGGCATTGGCCAGCAACCCGGCTAAAAATCCGATACCCAGGGCGGCTGTCAGCAGCTGTCTGGCCGGTATGGAAGCAACTGTAGCCACCGGTGTATCCGGCATGGGTTTCCGGCGCAGGAAGGCATATAACAGGGAAATGCCAATGGTAATAATAAAAAGTGCGGTTAATATCATGAGGGTTTTACCTGGCAGATAACTGCTGCACCAGGAACCAAGTACTGTAGCCGGTACGCCCAGCGCGGCACATATCAGGATCACCCGTTTGTTGAATAATTTTTCCTTACTGTAAACTGCTGTTGCCGATAAGGTACTGGTAATGGAAGCGGGTAACGGCGATGCCAGGGCAAAGAAGGGATTTACCCCTGCAAAAATCTGCAAGGCAGGCGTACTGATGGCACTGCCACCTTTCCCCAATAAACCCGATAAATACCCTACTACTAAGCCTATCAGTAATACCGACAGGTATTCTGTTTGTTGTAAATATCCCATCTTATTCGTCCCTCCGGGAACGTACGTGCAACTGGTTGGTGCGTGGTTGGTTAAAAAAAATTACAGGTAATCAAAAATAGGCTAACATTATTCCGTAGACAAATAAGTAGGATAACTATAAGTTATGGGCGATAACAAGATATTATATTTATTGTTAGTCTATAAGGTAAGAGGGAATGAAGGAATACGAAGAAAAATGCCCTGTTTTCGGAAAGAAAACAGGGCGTATAATAACAAGTAACTATCGGTTATTTCACCTGGCTGCTCCATCGCGCCATTTTTTCTTCCAGGATAGAAAGCGGTACACAACCATCTTTCAGCAGTTCATCATGGAAAGAAGCGAGGTTAAACCGGTCGCCCAGTTCCTTCGTATACTTCCTGCGCAGTTCCTGTATTTTCAGTTCTCCGGTTTTGTAGGAAAGTGCCTGGCCCGGAATCGCCATATAACGCTCAATTTCAGCGATGGCTTCCGCCTCAGAAAGGGGTTCATTCTCCATCATGTATTTGATGGCCTGCTCACGGGTCCAGCCTTTGGCATGTAAACCGGCATCTACCACCAGGCGGATGGCGCGGTGTATTTCATCGGTCAGCCGGCCGAAGTACATATACGGATCGCTATATAAACCCAGTTCTTTACCCAGACTTTCACAATAGAGGGCATACCCTTCACCATAGGCGCCTATCCAGGAGAACCGGCGGAATTTAGGCAGCGAATCGTTTTCCTGTTGCAGGGAAATCTGGAAGTGATGCCCCGGAATGGCTTCGTGCAGGAATAAACACTCCATACCGGAATAAGGGAAGGTTTTAGCATCAAGAATCGGCACATAAAATACACCAGGCCGGGTACCATCTGCACTACCCTGCTGGTATTCTGCGGAAGCAGAAGCAGCCCGGTAGGCTTCTGTTTGTCTGATCTCAAATTTTGTTTTCGGGAGATGACCATACATTTTTTTCACACCCGGCATGATCTTATGCTCGATAGCTTTAAACGAATCGAGGATCGCGGCCGGCGTAGCAAAAATGCGCAGGTGCTTATCGTTGCGTACCTGATTGAAGAAAGCGGCGAGGTCGCCTTTGAAACCGGTGCTGTTTTTCACGGTCTCCATTTCTCCCCGGATGCGGGCCACTTCCTGTTCGCCGGTGGCATATACTGCTTCCGGAGACGGTGAGGTAGTTGTCCAGGAACGGATCAGGTAATTATAGTATGCCTGGCCATCGGGAATACCGCCAATACCGCTGGTGCTGCGGGCTTTAGGCAGGTATTCTGTTTGCAGGAATTGTTGCAGTTTAGCGTAGGAAGGCAGGATATACGTTTCCACCGCCGTTTTATAATCTTTGGCCAGCAGCCCCAGGGCATTGGCATCGAGAGAGTCCGGCATTTTTTTCAACGGAGCAAAGAAAATATTGTCTGCCTTGTTGGTGGCCAGGTCTTTCATTTGCGGAATCACTTTTACTACCAGACTTTTTGGCAACACATAACCCGTGGCAATACCCCGGCGCATATTGGCAATAGCCGTATCTGTCCATATAGCAAAACGTTCCATCCGATGGATGAAGTTGCGGTAATCCTTGTCTGTTTTAAACGGTTGTGCACTGCTGCCGGAACCTAATTGGGCTAAGGTAATGGGCAGGCAGGTAAACTGTTGTACAGGCATGAGGTGATCATGAAAAGTTAAGCCTTCCCGGTTGATATCAAATTCCCGTTTCAGCATATCATACGTGATCCGGTCGTTGCCGGAGATAGCAGCAGTATCAATGCTTTTCAGCGTCTGTTGCCATGCTGCATAAAATGAATCCGCTTTGGCGCGAAAGGCTTCACTGATATCGATCGGCAACTGATCATTATATTGATTTTCACCATTGAAAGTCGCTTGTAATGGATTTAAGGCCATACTTTCTTCATAGTAGCGGGCCGCCAGGTGACGCAGGGAATCCTGCATGGCAGCGGACTGCTGTGCACTGTTTTTCGGCTGGCAGGCACTGAATAGTAAGACTGCGCCGAGCAGGAACCGGCTTTTTTGTTGTAAGAGATGCATACTGGTAACGGGTTGTTTGTTTATTAAATCTACAGCGCAAAATTGGTAAATCCATGCGGTTTGTCTGCAGGAGACAGCTACTAAAGAAAAAAGCATCCCGAAGAATCGGAATGCTTATTTAGAACAGTGAACAATGAAAAAAAAGATAAATAATATTATTTCAATACTTTGATGCGAATGTTTTTGAAAGAAACCTCATTACCATGATCCTGTAAAAGGATGTGCCCTGCGGGCCACAAACCGAAATTCTTCCAGTTTTTATACTTACTGGCAGCTACCAGATCCTTGAATGAAGCGGATCCTCTTTCGTACTCCAGTACCTTGAATCCGTTAAGCCAATGCTCCACGTGATTGTTTGGATACACAATAATACGACCTTTGTTCCATTCTCCAATAGGGTTGAGTGCACGTTTTTCCTGTTTTCTTGTCATGAGGTCGTAAAGACTTGCCAATGTGCGGTTTCCATCGCGACCTAATTTAGCGTCGGGATGTTTTTCATCATCCAGTACCTGGTACTCCAGCCCGATAGCAGATTTACCCCCCGTTTCATAGCTTTCACTCACAAAATACTTTACGCCGCTATTCGCTCCTGGCGTGAGTTTAAAAGAAAATTCCAATGCAAAGGCAGCATATTCTTTTTCCGTAATAATATCTCCGCCACTGCCCTCTTCATTACCATCGGAATGGCGGATCGTGAGTACGCCATCCTGTATGATCCAACCCTGGTCCGGAAAAGATTTTTTATAGGCGCCCCGCCAGCCATTAGTGGTTTTACCATCCCACAGTAGTTGATAACCATTCTTTTTTTCCTGACTGGATAGTGTATTGTCTACATTGTTGACTACATAAATCTGATCATAAGGGGAATATTGTGAAGGCGCCGGATTTTCCATAATACGGAGGTTTTTCCAGTAGATATTTTTACCGGCATCTTCTGCATTTTTACCAATGTTATGTACCTGTAAAGCAATGAAACCTTTGGGTAAAGCTGTATCCACCACATGGGCAGTAGGTACGCCGTTAACCCAGGTGCGCATTTCCGGCCCGCGGCATTCAATACGGTATTTGTTCCAGCCCTCTTTCCGGAAAGCCTGCTGCCCTGCGGGATTCAGCTCCATCGGATATTGCCAGCCTCTTCGCCCTTCTTCATATATACCACCGCTCCATTTACGGTCGGAAGGATCTATTTCCATCTGATAGCCATATACCCGGCCATTCTGGTAGCCAGGATCACTTTGGCTCCGGAACTGTATACCGGAATTAAAGTCTTTACCCAGCTTGAATTCCAGTTCCAGGATAAAGTCGCCATATACTTTTTCGGTAGCCAGGAAGGAGTTGGGAGTACTCAACACGGTTGTACCCACGATTTCACCGTTTTGGGCCGCGTATAGGGCATTGCCGCCCAGCTGCTTCCAGCCTTTCAGGTCTTTGCCGTTAAAAAGTTGCTGCCATTGGGCTTTCTGTGCAAACAGGCCGCCATACATACAGAGTAAGCCGCCGCATAAAAGGATCATCTTTTTCATAACTAAACCGGAATATGAGATCACCAAAATAAACAATGAAAATCATTTTTACAACCGATTGCAAATTTTATTGGCATATTTCCTCTGCCATAGCTGGATTTCTGGCCTTTTAAGTGTGTTGGTAACACTTTCGCGCATTTTTGATATTTTTTTGCAATCGTTTGCAATAATGCAAAATTATCTTATTTTGGTTTGAATTTCACAGGCGAGAAGCTATCATCCAAAATCCGTTAAACAACGTTATGAAAAAGTACCATTCCCGTTTATGCTGCCTGGCAGCCTGCCTGCTCTTTTACCTGCCTCTCCGGGCACAAACTGTTACTATAGAAGGAAATATAGCTGGGAAAGACAAATCTCCGCTGTTAGGGGTAACGGTATCGGTTAAAGGCCGTAACATAGGTACGCAGTCAGATGCTTCCGGGCATTACCGGCTGCAGCTAAAAGATCCTGGTAATGCCGTATTGCTATTTTCCTTCATCGGGTTTCTGCCAAAGGAAGAACCGATAAACGGTCGTCATATTATTAGTGTAGTGCTGGAAGAAGACCAGAAAAAACTGGATGAAATTGTAGTGGTGGGATATGGGCAACAGAAGAAAAAAGATGTCACGGGGGCCATCGCCACGATCGGCGCGCAGGCCATCCGCGATGTACCGGTAACCAACGTCCAGCAGGCTTTACAGGGACGTACCCCTGGCGTAGAGGTCCTGAGTAACAGCGCCAAACCAGGCGATGAACCTACTGTCAGAATCCGGGGAGCCCGATCCTTGTCTGCCAGCAACGATCCGTTGTATGTGGTGGATGGTATTCCTTATTCCGGCAGCTTAAATGATATTGGTACGGGTACTATCCAATCCATGGATATCCTGAAAGATGCTTCTGCTACGGCTATTTATGGCTCCAGGGGTGCTAACGGCGTGGTGCTGATCACCACTACCCGCGGTAAAAACAGCAAGCCGGTGGTGTCTTACAGCGGCTCTTATGGTTATGTACATGCACTGGGCCAGACAGATATGATGGATGCGGCGCAATTTGCAGAAATGCGCCGGGAAGCCAACCGCACAGTGGGCAGATATAATGATAGCAAACCCGATTCCTCCGACAGGGCCATCTTTAATCCGGTGGAATATGCCAACCTGAAAAAAGGTACCAATACCAACTGGCAGCAATTGTTGTTGTCTTCCGGCTATCAGACCAACCACGCATTGAGTGTGGCCGGCGGTACCGAAAAAACGAAATATGCACTCGGCATCGGATATTTTAAAGACCAGGGCGTTCTCAAATTACAAGGCTATGAACGCTATAATGTAAACATCTCGCTCGATCAGCTGATCGGCTCCCGTATCAAGGTGGGCGCTTCTCTTCTGGGCTCCTACAGTACCCGGCGCGGGGAAACCTATAACGGCGTCGATCAGGCCATTAAAATGGTGCCGTTGGGCGCACCATATGATGAAAACGGAAAACTGATCACCTTCCCCAACGATGATAGTAATCAGCCCAACCCGTTGCTGGATTATGTGGATGGGAACCGGGTCGAAAACAGGAACCGCTTCCGCTTATTCACCAGCTTATACGGAGAAGTGGAAATCATCAGCGGATTGAAATACCGGCTGAATGTGGGCCCCGATATCTCTCAGTATAATTATGGGATCTTTCAGGGAAAAAATAATACCAACCTGCTGGTAGGCGGTGGCGATGGTACCGCTTCCAAAACCAGCGGTCAAACCATTGCCTATACCATCGAAAATGTGCTCACCTACAATAAGACCATCCACCAGCGGCATAACATCGGCTTTACCGGTTTATACAGCGTACAACGCCAGCGGGGCGACAGTTCCACGGCGGCGGTAAGGGGCGTACTGGTAGAAAATCAGGAATACTATAACCTGGGCCATGCCCAGAATGTAACCGGTGTAGGCAGCAGCCTGGGAACCTGGACGATCCTGTCTTATATGGGACGACTGAACTATGGCTATGATGACCGTTACCTGATCACGCTGACGTTGCGTGCAGATGGTTCCTCCCGTTTTGCACCAGGTAAACAATGGGGTTATTTCCCTTCGGTAGCCCTGGCCTGGAATATGAAAAATGAACATTGGATGCGGGGCGCCACTTGGCTGGATAACCTGAAACTACGCGCCAGTTATGGCCGCACGGGTAATACCGGTATCGATCCTTATGTAACCCAGGGACTCCTGGCACGTACCGTTTATTCTTTTGGCGGAAAAGGGGTACTGGGCTATACGCCGCAAATGATACGCAATCCCAACCTCACCTGGGAAACTACCACCTCTTTTGATGTAGGATTTGATTTCAGCATGTTTAACGGCCGGCTGACAGGTAGTGGAGATGTTTATTACCAGAAAACCACCGACCTGCTGATGCCTTATCTGTTGCCCTACAGCAACGGCTTTAACAGCGTATTGCGGAATGTGGGCGCTACCCGCAACCTGGGACTGGAAGCCGGTGTATCCGGTATTATCGTGGATAATCCGAAAGGGTTTACCTGGAGTACCGACCTTAATTTCTTCCTGAACCGCTCGCAGATACTGGAACTCATGGATAACAAACAGGCGGATGTGGGAAATGCCTGGTTTGTAGGACAACCCACCTATGTCTATTACGACTATAAAAAAATCGGCATCTGGCAGATGGATGAAGCTAAAGCAGCAGCAGGCTATAAGCTGAAGCCCGGAGAAATAAAGCTGGAAGATGTAAACAACGATGGTAAAATAGATGGCAGCGACCGGCAGATACTCGGCTCTCCGCAGCCTTCCTGGAGTGCAGGTATGACCCAACGATTCTCCTACAAAGGATTTGAACTGTCGTTGGTGGCCTTTGCCCGGATCGGTGGTATGATCAAAAGTGATTTCTACCAGAATTATAATTCACTGTCCGGCAGGTTCAACATCCTGAATAACGATTACTTCACGCCGGCCAACCCATCCAATGTTATACCCCGTCCGAATGCAAATCAGGAAAGACCCAGCAACTATCAGTCACTCAGTTATTTCGATGGTTCCTTTTTTAAGATCAGGAATATCACGTTAGCCTACGCCTTGCCTGCACCGGTAGTAAAACGGATGCAGATGCAGGATCTGCGTGTAAACGTAGGCGTGAAACAGCCGTTGATACTGGCGCCTTACCGCCAGCAATGGAAAGGTGTGGATCCTGAAGATGTAAATGTAATTGGTATTGACGCACCGGCTACCTGGATGTTACAGGTAGGCGTGAATGCCCGTTTCTGATTAATTAAAAATACCCGTTATGAAAAAAATATATCTCGGATTACTCCTGCTGGCATTAGCAGGAACCGGTTGTAACAAGATGCTGGAAGAAGATGTGGTGACGAATACAACAGATGATTTCTATTATACAAAAAACGGATTCATGACCGCGGTAAATGCCGGTTACACTGGCATGCGCAGCTTCTACAGCACCGAACGGGGCATGACATTGACGGTAGTAGGAACAGATACCTATACCAATGGCTCCGATGGTAATTTTAAATTTGCCAACCAATATACCTCCCAGCTGGACAGCCGCTATGATCATATCCGTGAGCTGTGGAACGGGCTGTATCAGGCGATCAACAACTGTAATGTAGCCATCGACCGGGCCGACCAGGTGAAAGAGCTGGATGCCGTGTCTAAAAGATCCGGTGTGGCGGAGTCCCGGTTTAACCGGGCACATTACCATTTTCTGCTGATGCAGTTATTTGGTTCCATACCCTTACGGCTACACGAAAACAAGGAAATTTTAACAACGGCACAGCGGGATAGTACCGGTACGGTATATGATGCCATTATCACCGACCTGAAAGCAGCCGCACAGGAATTGCCGGCCTCCCAGAATGACTGGGGCCGCGCTACCCGGCCGGCAGCAGAACACCTGCTGGCCAGGGTATATCTGACCCGGGCTTCGTCGCCGGATGCAAAGCCGGAAGACTATGCCGATGCTGCCAGGTATGCCGATATGGTGATCCGTAACTATGGTTTTAAACTGCTGGATGATCCCGGCCAGGTATGGGCACAGGGCAATGAAAGAAACACAGAAACCATTTTTGCCGCCCAGTATACCACCGATCCGCTGTATGCATCGCCGGATAACAATGCCTGCCGGTTTTTCCTGATGCAGTACGATGTACTGGATGGTATGCAGCGCGACCTGGCCAACGGTACGCCCTGGAAACGTTTCCGTCCTACAAAATTTCTGTTGGATACTTTGTACAAAGACCGGGTGCATGATGTCCGCTATGAAAAGTTTTTCACGACAGTATGGTTTGTGAACAAAGCCATCACCAAACCGAGGGTCATGAATATCGGTGATACTTCCGTATGGATGCCGGGATATGCCGTTGCACCGGAAGTAGTAGCGGGCAAAAATTATCTGCTGGTACCGCCGGCAGACTATACCGAAAAACTCTACCCTTCCCTGAATAAATTCCAGGACGCCCTCCGGCCGGACAACCAGGCCTCCGGTGTACGGCCCTTTATTGCTTTCCGATTGGCAGAAACCTACCTGATTGCTGCGGAGGCCCGGATGATGACCGGCGATAGAACCGGTGCGGCCGACATGATCAATAAGGTGCGGCTGCGCGCGGCGCGGCCGGGAAAAACACCGGAAGAAACGGCGGCCAACGAAGCGGCTATGAGAGCGATGGCAGGAGATCTCAATATTGATTTTATCCTGGATGAAAGAGGCCGGGAGCTGATCGGGGAACAACTGGCCTGGTTTGACCTGAAACGTACCGGTAAACTGCTGGAACGGGTACGTAAACACAATCCGCAGGCAGCGGCGAATATAGAACCTAAACACCTGTTGCGGCCTATCCCCCAGGATCAGATAGACCGTTCTTCCAATATTTTCCGGCAAAATCCCGGATATTAAACACATCAGGACTACGAGCTGGTGCCAGCCCGGCAAAACGTATTGATTGTTAGAAAAATGCGCTTTGCCGGGAGCTGCAGTATCCTGCTTCGTAATAGTTATTTCATTATCTTCATGGGGCTTTTTTTAAAACCCTAAACTATTCGCCTTATGGCACAGAAAAAGATTCTTTTATTGACAGGAGACTATGCGGAAGATTACGAAACAATGGTTCCTTTCCAGATGCTGCAAATGATTGGTCATGATGTGCATGCAGTATGTCCCGATAAGGCAGCCGGCGATAAAATCAAAACAGCTATCCATGATTTTGAGGGTGATCAGACCTACAGCGAAAAACCCGGACATGGTTTTGTATTGAACGCCACTTACAACGATATCTCAGCAGCCGACTATGACGGCCTGGTGATTGCCGGTGGCCGTGCGCCGGAATACCTGCGGTTGAATAAAAATGTGCTGGAGCTGGTGAAACACTTTTTTGTGGAAGATAAACCGGTAGCAGCTGTTTGTCATGGTATCCAGATCCTGACAGCCGCGGATGTGGTACGAGGTAAAAAACTGACTGCCTATCCGGCCGTGGCGCCGGAAGTAACGGCAGCTGGTGGTACCTATTTACCGGTAAATGTATATGAAGCTGTGGTAGATGGAAAGCTGGTAACTGCGCCAGCATGGCCGGCACATCCGCAGTGGATTGCGGCATTTCTGCAGGTACTGGGTACAACTATTACGCTATAATTTAAATACATCTGTATTTAATTGATTAATAATCATATATAGAAAGTTTAAATTATCTTTCTACGGATTTTCTAATTATAGTGTCATTGCTTACCTTTGCAGCCAAATTCAGGAGGGTATCCCTGAGTTGGTATTGATCATTTGTAATTCGTAATTGATTTTCATATATGTCCGGACAGCTTAAAGAAGTTCGTAACCGAATCAAATCTATTCAATCTGGTCAGCAGATCACTAAAGCCATGAAGATGGTGAGTGCTGCTAAATTAAGACGTGCACAGGATGCCATTACGCTGATGCGCCCGTATGCAGTTAAACTCCAGGAGATGTTACAGAATATTGTTTCCAACAGCGAAGGCAATATCGATACACCGCTGGCAGCACAACGTGCAGTTGAAAAAGTGTTGATCGTGGTCATTACTTCAGACAGAGGTCTGTGCGGCGCCTTTAACTCTAACCTGATTAAAACGGCTAAACGTGTTATCCGCGAGAAATACGCAGAACAGTTTGCACAAGGCCAGGTAGAAATTATGCCGATTGGTAAAAAAGGCTTTGAACACTTTTCCCAGAATGGTGGATATAAAGTGAACGATAAATTCTGGACGATGTTCTCCAACCTCACTTTCGAACACGTGAAAGAGGCGGCGGCGGTAGCCCTCAATGGTTTCATTGATGGTAAATACGACGCGGTAGAAATCATCTATAGCGAATTTAAAAACGCAGCTACCCAGGTTTATGTAGCAGAACAGTTCCTGCCGATTGCCAAAGTGGAAAACCAGGAAGATAAGAGTGGTCTGAAAGCAGACTACATCTTTGAACCGGAAAAGGAAACACTGATCGCAGAACTGATGCCTAAAATCCTGAACACCCAGTTCTTCAAAGCTATCCTGGATTCTCATGCTTCTGAGCATGGTGCCCGTATGACAGCGATGGATAAGGCTACAGAAAACGCCAGTGAGATACTGCGTTCCCTGAAAATCTCTTACAACCGCGCCCGTCAGGCAGCCATTACCACAGAGCTGACCGAGATCGTGAGCGGTGCTGCAGCACTGGCTGGTTAAGCCTTTCAGCGGTTATTCACACTAAGTCAACAACTGAATTTTTATATTTTCAGATTAGGGTCAAAGGCTGTATTTTCGGCTTTTGACCTTTTTTGTAATCCGCACTCCTGTTAACGTATGGAAATATCACAGATCATTCCGCATGTGGAAGCATTGATTTTTGCGGCCGACCGCCCACTGCCACTGCTGGAAATAGTGGAACTGTTGAACAATGCATTGGCTTTCCTGGAAGACCGTACGACACTCGATCAGGTGGAAGCGGCCATGGAGGCTATCCGGGAGAAATACAGCTCCGAGTTTTACGCCTTCGAGGTACGCAGCAGCGGCGGAGGATATCAATTCCTCACCAAAAAAGAGTACTACCAGACAGTGGCCCAGCTGAACGGCGATAAATTCCTGAAAAGGTTGTCTACCGCAGCACTGGAAACACTGGCTATCATCGCTTACCGGCAGCCTATCTCCAAGGGCGAAATTGAATATATCCGCGGTGTAAGTACGGACTACTCTATTCAGAAACTACTGGAAAAAGAACTGATTGTGATTACCGGCCGTAGTGAAGACTTGCCCGGAAAACCTTTGCTGTATGCTGTTTCCCGTAGCTTCATGGATTATTTCGGCATCAGTTCTGCCGCAGATCTGCCTAAACTGAAAGAATTGTTTGACGAGGAAATGGTACAACCTACCCTCATCAATGACGATACAGCTACCCTGGGCCGTGGTGAACACAGTGGCGGTACGCCGGTTACAGAAAACCAGCATGCTATGATGGTATCTGAAGACGGCGAACTGCTGGACCCCGATCATCAGCTGGATGAGGTAATAGCCGATGCAGCTACGCCTCCTGCCTCGGAAGATGCGGATGCAGAACCGGATGATGAAATCGTGCTGCCGGAAGAGACACCGGAGGAAATACCGGAAGCCAGTGTATCCGAAGAAGAAGAGGAAATCATTGCGGAGGAAGAAGAGATAGATGAACCAGTGGAAGCGGAGATAAAAGATGAGGAGACGGCAGCGGAAGAGGGAAATGAAGAAGTGGATAATATAGTAGCAGCGGAAGAAGAGAGCGAGGAAGCAGAGGACGAGGAGGACGAGGAGGATGATCAGGATGAGGAGGGTGACGAAGAAGATGGAGAGGAAGATGACGACGATGATGACGATGATGATGATGACGATGATGATGATGATGATGACGAGGAAGATGAGGAAGATGAGGATCTGGAAGAAGAAGATGATGATGTAGATGATGATCAGGATAGTGATGACCCGGAAAACAACGAAGAAGACAAAAACAATAAATAAACAAAGGGCCGGTGCACACCGGCCCTTCTCTTTTATATTTCAGCGACTATAATGCCGCAATCACCTGTGCAAACACGCTACTCAGCAGTTTATCTGCCGTACCGGCTACCGCTATAATTTCTTCAATGGAAACCGGGTGCAGGTTGTCCGGATCACATTCATCGGTTACGACCGATACAGCCGCGCAGGGAAGCTGTAACTGGTTGGCTACAATTACTTCCGGAACAGTACTCATACCTACCAGATCAGCACCTATCATACGCAGGAAACGGTATTCCGCCCTGGTTTCCAGGTTCGGCCCCATCACGGATACGTATACACCGCTTTGTAGCGGAGCGCCCAGTGCGGTAGCAGCGGCCTGTAATTTTTGTCCCAGTACCGGATCATAAGGACGGCTCATATCCGGGAAACGAGGGCCAAAAGCGGGTGAATTAAGGCCACGCAGCGGATTCTCCGGCTGCATATTGATGTGGTCATCCAATAACACCAGACTACCCTTTTTGTAGGCAGGATTCATGCCGCCGGCAGCATTACTCAGCAACAGCTGTTCAATACCCAGTGCCTTCATGACCCGTACCGGAAAAGTGATTTGCTGCATGGTATACCCTTCATAATAATGAAACCGGCCCTGCATCGCTATTACCGGCGTAGTGCCGATATGCCCGAGAATCAGATGCCCTTTGTGCGATTCTACCGTGGATTCCGGAAAATGCGGGATCTGCTGATAAGGAATACTGTGCGCGATGGTAATATGTTTAACCAGTTCTCCCAGACCAGTGCCCAATACGACGCCTACACGGGGTTGTGCAAAGGAAAAGGATTGCAGGTAAGCCGTGGCAGCTGCTATTTGTTCAAGTAATAAGTCCATGTATGAATGAATTTGCCGCAAATTAATTTTAATTCCCCTTGCGTGCAATCAGATAGAATAAGGGAGGGAAATATCTTTTGCACCACAGCAGTATCTTTTCTTCCCGTGCAATCAGCACCAGTTTTTTCCGTTGCTGCATGGCTTTCAGGATACGTCGGGCACAGGTGGTTACCGGCATGCCTTTGGCCTGGTGAGGGTCCATTTTACCATAAGGTTCGCCATTGGCGGTAACGGCCGCATAGGTAATCGGGGTATGAATACGCCCGGGGCATACCAGCGTGGTATACAAATGGGGAATCGGTTGTTCGGTTTGCAGGGTTTCAAAGTAACCCTGGAGGGCATGTTTGGCGGCATTATAGCCGGATCGCCACGGATAACCCATCAGGCCAGCCATACTGCTGATCACAATGACCTGACCGCCTCCCTGTTCCCGGAAGTGGGGCAGCAGGGCTTTGGTGAGCATTACCGGGCCAAAGAAGTTCACTTCCATCAGCTGACGCACGGCGTTTACGGTGGTATCTATCAGTTTGGAACGTTGGGTAACGCCGGCATTGTTGACCAGTACATCTATCTTCCCAAAAAACTGTAGTGCTTTTGTTACCCCTGCCTGTATCTGCGTTTCGTCTGTAACGTCCATCGGCAGTATTTCGCAGTAGGGTGTCAGCAACAGACATTCATTGCGTACGGCTTCCAGGGCGGGTTGCCTGCGTGCTGCCAGAATAAGCCGGGCTTGTTGCCGGGCCAGTAAAAGCGCCAGCTCGTGGCCGATGCCGGAGCTGGCGCCTGTAATGAGTATAACTTTGTCTTTATAGGTCATCCCGGTGATCAATTAAAGACATGAATGTAGGCTTTTAATGTTATCATGATTTCACGGGAGTGAGCCGGATATTTTTCCATTTCACTTTAATACCGCCGCCGGAGTGGATCTGCAGGGCTATCTGGCCGTTTACAGCACCGATTTTTTCGTCTTTCAGGGTGATCATTTCATGCCCGTTCAGCCACGTGGTAACCTGGTTACCCACTACTTTTACTTTCATGGTATTCCACTCGCCCATTTTCAGGAATTGTTCCTTGGATTTATCCGGCTGGATGAGCCATCCGCGGCCATAGGATTCATAGATACCGCCGGTATGCATGCCGGGAGGCGCTACTTCTGCCTGCCAGCCCGTAATTTTGGTGCCTTCCAGGGAAGAGTGGAAAAATACGCCGCTGTTACCATCGGCTTCCTGTTTGAATTGCAGGGTGAGTTCAAAATCTTTGTACTGCTTATCCGTGCCGAGGTAGCCGTATTCTTTATCCGGACCGCTTTCACAGATCAGTTCTCCGTTTTCCACATACCATTTCTCTGTACCGTAAATTTTCCAGCCATCCAGGTTTTTGCCGTTGAAAAGAGACTGGGCTTTTTGTGCAAAAGTATGGCCCGTGGTGAGTACAAGGGCTGCGCCCAGTACGAATGTAAACATGGCTTTTTTCATAACGCTGACAGTAGTTTTTATGGGTTTTCCGCCCGTGGTTGAACAATAAAAAAAGTCCCCCGGTAGCTACCGGAGGACTTCAATATAGTGTCAATTTTTTGAATCTCTAAATCTTTGGATCAAAAAAGTAAACTTATCTGGCGATGTTGACGGCTCTCTTTTCGCGGATAACGGTTACTTTGATCTGACCAGGATACTGCATTTCTGTTTGTATCTTATTGGCGATCTCGAAAGAGAGGCGGTCGGCATCTCCATCGGATACTTTATCACTTTCCACAATGATACGCAGTTCTCTACCGGCCTGGATAGCATAGGCTTTTTCCACACCATCGTGGGAGAGTGCCAGGTTTTCCAGGTCTTTGATACGTTGCAGGTAGCTTTGCATGATTTCACGGCGGGCACCCGGACGGGCACCGCTGATGGCATCACAGGCCTGAACGATCGGGGAAATAACATACTGCATTTCCATTTCATCGTGGTGAGCACCGATCGCATTTACTACGGCAGCGTGTTCACCATATTTTTCCGCCAGTTTGGCGCCCAGGAGGGCGTGGCTCAATTCTGTTTCTTCATCCGGTACTTTACCAATATCATGCAGTAAGCCTGCACGTTTGGCCAGTTTTGGATTGAGGCCCAGCTCTGCTGCCATGATAGCGCAAAGATTAGCCGTCTCTTTGGAGTGCATCAGGAGGTTCTGGCCATAGGAAGAGCGGAAACGCATCTTACCTACCAGGCGCACCAGTTCTTTATGCAGCCCATGGATACCCAGTTCGATAACGGTTCTTTCACCGATATCCATTACCTGTTCTTCCAGTTGTTTCTTTGTTTTTTCTACTACTTCTTCAATACGGGCAGGGTGGATACGTCCGTCCTGTACGAGGCGCTGCAGGGATAAACGCGCAATTTCGCGACGCAGCGGATCGAAGGAGGATAATACAATGGCTTCAGGGGTATCGTCTACGATCAGATCTACACCGGTAGCGGCTTCAATAGCCCGGATGTTACGGCCTTCACGACCAATGATCTGACCTTTGATTTCATCACTTTCCAGGGTAAATACCGTGATGGTATTTTCAATGGTTTGTTCCGCAGCAGTACGCTGGATAGATTGGATGATGATTTTTTTCGCTTCTTTGTTCGCCTTTAATTTGGCGTCTTCAATGATTTCCTGGATGTGTGAAAGCGCCTGTGAGCGGGCTTCTTCTTTTAAGCTTTCTACCAGTTGATGTTTTGCTTCTTCGGCAGTTAACCCGGCTACTTTTTCAAGTCTGCGGATATGTTCTTCCTGGTGTTTTTCGAGTTCGGTACGTTTGATGGTCACCAGTTCCATCTGACGGTTCAAGGTTTCCTTGATGGCTTCATTTTCATTTAACTGTTTCTGAAGCTGTTCATTTTTCTGGTTCAGTCCCTGCTCTTTCTGTTTAATCCGGTTTTCTGACTCACTCAGTTTCTGGTTACGTTGCAGGACTTCTTTCTCATACTCGCTTTTAAGTTGCAGGTATTTTTCTTTGGCTTCCAGGAGCCTGTCTTTCTTGAGGTTTTCTGCAGTGACTTGCCCGTCGGCTATGATTTTTTTAGCCTGTAGCTCCGCCTCGTCAATCTTTTGCTGTGTATTTTTGGCAAAAATCACCTTACCTAGCACAATCCCAATGATCAATGCCACTACTGCAGCTATTGTCGTGATAAGTGTAACACCCATATGAATTATTTAAACTTGATTTATGTAGTATCCTCATACCCATGTCACTGCTAAAACGCGACAGGGGCGAGAACTGACCCGCGAAAATACAAAAAAATAGCAGTAAAGCGTGTTTAATACGTGATAATTAGCTAATTAGCTAATCGCTTGTTTAGCAAAGGATAACGTGAATTAACCCAGTGCCTGGTTGATTATTTCTTCCAGCTTTTCCAGTTTCTCCTGCAGAAAGGGGGCGGTGATAGCCTGTGCCTTGCCTCCGCTGGTTCCCGGATGGGTAGCATACATAATGAGGGCCATAGCAATGTAGTCCTGCTGGTCTTTTCCAGCGTAGGAAGTTTTAAAATCAACTATCTTCTCATTCACTTCTTTCATAATACGACGTACCTCTTCCTCTTCTTCCGGTTTGATTTTTATCCGGTAAGAGCGGTCTGATACAACAATGTTGATAGGAATGAGTTGCTCCATGTAGATATATTGTTTTATCAGCTGTTCAGCAAGGCAATACAGCGGTCAATTTCCTTGATATAATCATTGATTTTGCCCCGGATCTCCTTCTTGAAAGCCTCATCTTCCTCTGCTATGGTGGGCGCTCCCTGAGAAGTGGCGGTAGCTGCTATTTTCATCAGCTGTAACCGTTCTTCCAGGTTCTGTATGTCCACCTGGCGCTGTTGCAGCGTGTGCTGCTGTATTTTGATTTCTTCTTTTAACAATACATTCTCCGACTGTACCTGCTGGAATTTCTTCACCAGCATCTGCAGTTTCTCTTCTACCCGTTGAATATACTGTTCTAAAACCATATTTACCTGAAAAAATTACGATTTGCGATTGTTGAATGACGGATATGTGATTACAATCCGTCATTCAACAATCGTAATTATTTTCTTATTTCTGCCTGTAACTGTGTTTCAAATGTTTTCACCAGTTTCTCCATCACACTGTCGATCTCTTTATCAGTAAGCGTTTTCTGACTATCAAGGAAAGTGAAACTAACGGCGTAAGACTTTTTATTAGCGCCCAGTTTTTCGCTTTCAAATATGTCGAAAAGATTGATATGCTGAAGTAAAGCTGATTTCACACTGCGTGCCGCTGTTTCCACGGCTGCAAATTTCACCTGCTTATCCAATACTAATGCCAGATCACGACGTACTGCCGGGAAACGGGGGATTTCTTTGTAAAAGTTATCACTTTTTTGCAAGAGTCCCAGTATTTTATCCCAATTAAAGGTAGCATACCATACCGGTTGTTTGATGTCAAACTGTTTCAGCTTCTGCGGTACTACGCCTCCCAGCGTTACCACTACCTGATTTTTTACCTTGATTTCCCAGGCTGGCTGCAGGTTGGGATCAGTGCCTTCTATCCATTGCAGCTGGCTGTATCCCAGCTGACGGAGAATATTGATCACAAACCCTTTCAGGAAATAAAAATCCACTACGCTGTCCGGATGCATCCAGGTGGTAGCTGTTTTATTACCCGTCAGGTAAAGCACCAGGTGGTTATTTTCTATATAGCGTTGTTCCTGTACCTGGTAGGTTTTACCAAATTCAAAGAACAGCAGGTCTTCGTTTTTACGATTGAGGTTATGGGCGATGCTTTCCAGACCGGTTTCCAGCATGGAAGGCCGCATAACATCCAGCTCCACGGTCAGGCTGTTCATCATTTTTACGGTATACTCCAGTACTTCCGGGGTGAAATACCGGCTGTTGGTAATGGAGTTGGTAAAAATTTCATGGAAGCCGTTGGCAGCCAGGTAATCGGCCACTTTTTCCTTCACCCGTTCTGCATCCGGCTGCGCTGATATAGCCGGAGAGATCATCACTTTAGCAGGAATGGCAATATTGTCCAATCCGTCTATCCGCATGATTTCTTCTACGATGTCGGCAGGGAGACTGATATCCGGTTTGCTGAAAGGTACCGCTACACGGAAACCTGTTTCGTTTTCAGACAGCAGGTCGAAGCCCAGGTGACGCAGGATATTTTTGATTTTGTCTGCCGGATAAGGGCTGCCACTCAGTTTATGTATATAGGCATATGTTACCTCCACCTGGGTTTTGGTTTTAACAGCCGGATAGATATCGGTGATATCGGAAGCGGCTTTTCCGCCTGCCAGCTCACAAATGAGGGTAGCGGCGCGTTGCAGGGCAATCACCACATTGGAGATGTCTACCCCTTTTTCGAAGCGGGTGGCTGCGTCGGTACGCAGTCCGTGCCGGAAAGAGGTGGTACGGATGGTGCCTGCATGGAAGAAGGCACTTTCCAGGAATATGTTCTGGGTGCTATCACTCACGCCTGAATGCAGTCCGCCGAATACGCCGGCAATACACATGCCTTCACTGGCGCCGTTGCAGATCATCAGATCTGTGGCGTCCAGTTTCCTTTCTTTGCCGTCGAGGGTGATAAAAGGGGTATTCTGTGGCAGGTTCTTTACCACCACCGCATTGCCTTTGATCGCAGCAGTGTCAAATGCGTGCAGGGGCTGTCCGGTTTCATGCAGCACAAAATTGGTGATATCCACAATATTATTGATCGGACGCACGCCGATGGCAGTCAGTTTGTTTTGCAGCCATGCCGGAGAAGGCGCTACCTGGATACCGGTGATGCTGATGCCGCTATAACGCGGGCAGGCATCTGTATTTTCTATGGTAATGCTCACGGGCAGTTTGGTAGCTGCTTCCGGGAGGACTTTGATTTCCGGTAACTGTATCTGGTATTGATGGGTATTCTCCAGGTTGTTGAGGAAGGCACATACATCGCGGGCTACGCCGATATGACTCATGGCATCCATCCGGTTGGGCGTAAGGCCTATTTCGTATATCCAGTCCTGGGCGGGCTGAAATATTTCACTGGCAGGGGTGCCGGGTTGCAGGGACGGGTCCAGTACGAGGATACCATCATGACTGCTGCCGAGGCCAATTTCATCTTCTGCACAAATCATACCCTGGCTTTCTTCGCCCCGGATCTTCGCCTTCTTCATGGTCAGCGGTTCGCCGCCAGCCGGATAAATGGTGGTGCCGATGGGGGCTACTACTACTTTCTGGCCCACAGCTACATTCGGAGCCCCGCAAACGATGTGGAGTGGTTCGCCGTTGCCTGTATTGACAGTGGTCAGTTTCAGTTTATCAGCGTTGGGGTGTTTTTCGGCTGTTAATACCTCTCCGATGACGAGGCCGGCCAGACTTCCTTTTATTGCTTCAAATTTTTCCAGGCTTTCCACTTCCAGACCTATTCTTGTTAAAATGGTGGATAACTCCTCCGGCGCAGGCTTCACCGGTAAATAATCACATAGCCAGTTGTATGAAATCGTCATTTGTCAGCTCAATTTATATAAGAGGCGTAAAGTTAACAACAAGATTTGATTTTCAGGCTTTGCTGCCCGGCCACTTTGGTCTTTTGTGTTTTCAGGCCCTTTAAATCGGCCATGATGCTACATTATTGCAGTATGTGGAAAATCTTTTTGCACAATGTGTGTGAATAATCGGACCTTTGCCATGGAATTTCTGATATTTTGGTGGATAACCATGGTCAAGTCAGTGGATAACTGACAATTTGCTGGTGGATAACGTGTGCGGGGAGCTTAATAAATTAAATAGGCAAAATAAAGAGGCTATTTAAAAAAATGCCTTTACCTTAGTTTGTACGGCTCGAAAAAATTTACAATTTCTTAAAGCACGATTTTAACCATGGAATGCGGGAATAAATGCAAACACCGATTGTAAAATATCCGGAAAGGCCCATTTGACAGTAACCTTTTATTAACTTAATTTAATACACTAACCATAAATGGATCTCAATCTTAAGAAGGACCGCAATGTACGCAGAAAGCCGTCCATTGAAGTGTCATCCTTGGTGTACGGGAAAATACCACCACAGGCTAAAGAGTTGGAAGAAGCTGTTTTGGGAGCCGTAATGCTGGAAAAAGGTGCTTTTGATTCCGTAATTGAGATATTGAAAGGAGAGTGCTTTTATGTAGAAGCACACCAACTCATTTTTTCTGCCATGACCCGGTTGGCGGCTAAATCCATGCCGGTTGATATTCTTACCGTAACAGAAGAACTCAAATCAATGGGTTCACTGGAAGCGGTAGGCGGGCCTTTCACCGTGATGAAACTGACGAATGCGGTGGTGTCTTCTGCAAATATTGAAGCGCACGCCCGTATTATCCTGCAGAAATTTATCCAGCGGGAATTGATCCGTATCTCCGGTGAAATCCTGACCGAATCCTATGAGGATACAGCAGACGTATTTGACTTGCTCGACAGTGCTGAATCCAAATTATTTGAGATCACCAATAACCACCTTCGTAAAAACTATGATTCCATCGATCGTGTTCTGGTAAATACCATGAAACGTATCGAAGATCTGCGTAATAAAGGCGATGATATTACCGGGGTTCCTTCCGGGTTTCCTTCTCTTGATAAGGTGACCTACGGCTGGCAATCTACGGATCTGATCATCATCGCAGCCCGTCCTTCCGTGGGTAAGACCGCCTTCGCACTGAACCTGGCACGTAACGCCGCACTGCACCCCCGTTTCCCGAAAGGTGCTGCGGTATTCTCGCTGGAGATGTCCTCCGGCCAGATTGTACAGCGTATTCTTTCTGCCGAATCAGAAATCAAACTCGAAAAGATTTCCCGTGGTAAGCTGGAAGAATATGAGATGAAGAAGCTGATGACACACGGTATTGAACGGTTGGCAAAAGCACCTATCTTCATCGATGATACACCGGCACTGAACATCTTTGAGTTGCGCGCCAAATGCCGGCGACTGGTGCATAACCACGGCGTAGGCGTTATCATCATCGACTACCTGCAGCTGATGAGCGGCGGTGGAGAAGGCAGAGGAAGTACCAACCGTGAACAGGAAATCAGTAAAATCTCCCGGGATCTGAAAGGACTGGCAAAGGAGTTACAGGTACCGGTAATCGCCCTGTCGCAGTTGAGCCGTGATGTGGAAAAACGTAAGGATGGTAACAAAATGCCGCAGCTGAGTGACCTCCGTGAATCCGGAGCGATTGAACAGGATGCGGACATGGTAATGTTCCTCTATCGTCCGGAGTATTATGAAATCAATACCAACGAAATGGGTGAATCCAATAAGGGTGAAACCCACGTCCGGATAGCCAAGCACCGTAATGGTCAGCTGGATACCATCAAACTCAGGGCAGTACTGGAATTTCAGCGTTTTGAAGATGATGGCAGCCTGGAAAATCCTGGCGGCGGTGGTAGTCCTTTCGCAGGTATCCGTCCGCAGCATGGTGGTGGTAATGATGAAGCGAAGCTGTACATCCAGAAAGGCTCCAAAATGAATGATATGAATTTCGACGAAGGGTTTGAAGATGCTCCTTTTTAGCGCATATAAGATATTGCACAGAAAAGCCGGCATCGTTTGCCGGCTTTTTTATTTTCATCCGATATACTTTATACCGATATAGCAACCACTAACAGATTAACCAATGAAACAGCTGTATTTTAAATACAAACATCATTACAAGGACAATTTCTCTTTGGCCTATCCGGTGGTCATCTCCCAACTGGGACATACCCTGGTGGGATTATCAGATAGCATTATTATTGGTCATACGGGAAAAGTGCCGCTGGCCGCCGTATCGTTGGGCAATAGTTTGTTTAACATCTTTATGGTAACGGGCATTGGCATGTCGTATGGTTTAACGCCCCTCATTGCACAGGAAAATGGCCGTGGCAACAAAAGGGCGATCGGCAATCTGCTGAGCCATAGTCTGATCATCAACATGATTGTTGGACTGCTGCTGTCTGGCGTTATTTATGGAGGCAGCTGTTACCTGAACCTGCTGGGACAGGAAGCAGATGTAGCAGAACAGGCCGCCCCTTTTCTTCAATTCCTGGCTGTTTCCTTTATTCCGCTGATGTTGTTCCTGTCTTTCAAACAATTTGCAGAAGGACTGGGATTTACACGGCAGGCGATGAACATCAGTATCATTGGTAACATCCTCAATATTATTATTGGGATTACCCTGGTATATGGCTTGTTTGGAATGCCCCGCCTGGGCGTAATCGGGGTGGGTATTGCCACCTTAACCGACCGGCTGGTAATGGGTATTGCCATGGCTTTTTATGTGTTGAAAGCACCCCGTTTTAAACCTTACCTGGTTTCTTTCGGGTTTAAAAAACTGCAGGCAGCTACCATGAAAAAGATCCTGGGAATTGGTACGCCGGTGGCGTTGCAGTATATTTTTGAAATCAGCGCTTTCAGTGGCGCAGCCGTAATGGTAGGTTGGATTGGCGCTGCTGAACTGGCCGCACACCAGATTGCCATCAGCCTGGCTTCCATGACATACATGATGGCCAGCGGTATTTCTGCTGCTGCCGGTATTAAAAGCGGTAACAATTTCGGAAAGAAAGACTTTATTTCCCTGCGGTTGTCGGCTATTGCCAGTTACCACATGGTACTGGTACTGATGGGCTTTACTGCCCTGCTCTTTACGGTATTTAATTACCTGTTGCCGGCAATGTATATCCAGGATCAGCAGGTAATAACCATTGCCGCACACCTGCTCCTGATTGCGGCATTCTTCCAGCTGTTCGATGGTACGCAGGTAGTAGGACTTGGAATTCTCCGCGGGCTGGGCGACGTAAAGGTGCCTACGCTCATTACACTGGTAGCCTATTGGGTACTGGGTATTCCGTTGGCTTACCTGTTGGGTATCCGGTTGGAATATGGTGTACAAGGCATCTGGTGGGCATTGCTGCTGGGCTTACTGGTGGCTTCTATCCTACTGTTTATGCGTTTCCATGCAAAATCGAAACGTTACGCGCAGGAATAATGGAACGGGCAGGGTGTTAGCGATAATTCCCTGCCGTTCCTGTTTTCCGTTTTCAAATTTTTATCTTTGTGCGATATGGAATTGCCCGTTTTTTATGCGCCCGATATACGGCCCGATGATATGAGATATACCATGAATGAGGATACCTCCAAATATTGTATTCAGGTACTTCGTCATGAAAACGGTGACCAGGTATTGCTGGCAGATGGCCGTGGACAAAAGTTTACCGCAGAAATTGCGGATGATAACCGCAAAAAATGTGTTCTGAAAATCCTGCATACCGATACGATTCCGGCCCGGGAGCCGGCATTGCGGATTGCGATCTCTTTTACTAAAAATACTTCCCGGATAGAATGGTTTCTGGAGAAGGCCGCCGAAATCGGTATCCACACCATCATTCCGCTGGTGAGTCAGCGTACGGAGAAAGAAAAGATCAAAGCAGAAAGGCTGCAGAATATACTGGTGTCGGCGATGCTGCAGTCCCAGCAGTTTTATCTGCCTGTGCTGGAAGCGCCACAGTCGTTTGAGCAGGTCGTGAACAACAGTAAGGAGGCGCAGCAATTCATTGCGCACTGCTTGCCGGAAGAAAAGAAAACCCTGCAGGATACGATGCAGGCCGGCCGTGATACGTTGATTCTGATTGGCCCGGAAGGTGATTTTACACCGGAGGAAATAAAACAGGCGTTGTCATTGGGCTTTGTGCCCGTGTCGCTGGGAAATACGCGGTTGCGTACGGAAACTGCCGGTATGGTAGCGGTGACGTTAATGAACGCTAAGCAATAAAAACAAAACGCCCTATACCAGGAAGTAATGCTTCCGGTATCGGGCGTCGTTGTTAATTTTTTATCTCAGTCCTTTACAGATCTTTTTAACAATAGTGGGGCCTTCATAAATGAACCCTGTGTACACCTGTACCAGTGCGGCGCCTGCATCCAGCTTTTCCTGCGCATCTTCGGCGGTAAAAATACCCCCTACGGCTATAATAGGAATGCTACCCTTGCTATGGGTATGGATATAACGGATTACTTCCGTTGCTTTTTGTTTTACCGGCAGCCCGCTCAATCCTCCGGCGCCTATCTCCTGAATCGTCTGCGCATCGGTAACCAGTCCTTCGCGGCTGATGGTGGTGTTGGTAGCCACAATGCCCGCCAGTTTGGTTTCCTGTACGATTTCAATGATATCATCGAGTTGTTCGTTGGTAAGATCGGGTGCTATTTTCAGTAATATAGGCTTCGGTTTCAGCTTCTGTGCATTGAGCAGTTGCAGGTGATGCAGCAGTTGCTTCAACGGCTCTTTTTCCTGTAATGCCCGCAGGTTGGGGGTATTGGGTGAGCTGACATTGACTACAAAATAGTCTACCGCCTCATAGAGGGCGTGAAAACATTTTTCATAATCACTGAGTGCTTCTTCATTGGGCGTCACTTTGTTTTTACCAATGTTACCACCTACAATGATGTTGGATTTCCGGAACTGTAAACGTTTGGCCGCTGCAGCAGCGCCTTCGTTATTGAATCCCATCCGGTTGATCAGGGCTTTATCTGCCGGCAGGCGGAAAAGACGGGGCAGATCATTGCCTGGCTGTGGTAACGGTGTTACGGTACCAATTTCCACGAAACCAAAACCGAGAGAAGCCAGTTCGTCGATGTATTTCGCATCTTTGTCGAAACCGGCCGCCAACCCTACCGGATTGCAGAAACGAAGACCGAATACTTCTCTTTCCAGTTGCTGGTTTTTTACACCGCAGCATGCCTGTAATAAATTTTTGCCCAGTGGCAGGGAGTGGATTATTTTCATCCCACGCATTACGCTGTGGTGAATGCTTTCCGGCGAATAGCGGAAGAGTATTTTTTTGATCAGATTGTACATTGCGGTGGCAAAGATAAGGAGAATGCTTTATGCTTTGTGCTTTGAGCTTGCTGCAATCTCCTTATATTTGTGACTTAGCATCATGTTGGAACTCCATACATTCGAAGTCTTATTCAAAGAAAACCATGCACACTGCCTGGCCTTTGCCACTCACTACACGGGGGATCCTCATGTAGCGGAGGAAATTGTGCAGCAGGTATTTCTTCGGATCTGGGAAAAGCGGGATAGTATTACGATTACCGGTCCCGTTAAAGCCTATTTGTTTTCTGCTATCAGGAATACTGCCATCAGCCAATGGCGTAAAGACACCGTAAGGTCCGAAAAGGAAACCGGATACGGCGCCGTGCGGGAAACAGCTACGCAGGCTACTGACCAGGTAAAAGAACTGGAAACGCTTTATCAGCGGGCGCTCGAACGGTTACCTGAACGTTGCCGGGAAGTATTTATCCTAAGCCGGCAGCACCAGCTGAAATATGCTGAAATAGCCAGTGCCATGAATATTTCCGTGAAAACTGTGGAAAATCAAATGGGCAAAGCCCTGAAAATCCTGCATGAGGAGCTGAAAGAATACCTGCCTTTGCTGACAGGTTTTCTCTTTTAAAAATATTCCGGGAGGCATAGGGGAGGGACGATCTTCCGTGCGTCTATTAATTAACTAACTGACAAACCCCTTTCGGGCTGCGACTAATAAAAACAAGCAACTGCTAATGACACCTTCTTTTCCCGATGAAGCATTGTATACCTTGCTGTGCAAGTATCTGCTGGATGAAGCAGATGCTGAAGAGCGTGCGTGGGTGGAAGCATGGCAGCAGGACGACGCCGGCAATCCGGTGTTACTGGCATCTTTACGTAAGGTGCTGGATACCGCCACAGATAATCAGACCGTAGCAACGGCTGATACGGACAAGTCCTGGCAACAACTATACGATAAAATGGATGGAACACCGGTAGTGGTGCCCATGACAACAAAACGTAATTATACCTGGCTGAAAGTGGCCGCTGTTTTATTAATTGTGCTGGGAGCAGGCGTGTGGTTTATGACCGGCAAATCTCCGGAACAGGTATACGCAGGCCCGGTAGATGCCCGGCTCAAAGATGGCAGTGAAGTACAGTTATCGGCTGCTGCCAGACTGGAAATTGCCAGCGGGTTTAATGACCACAACAGAAAAGTGAGTTTTTCAGGCCAGGCTACTTTCAATGTGGCAGGCAGTGCAGAAAACCCTTTTGTAATCGTTTTAGGACATAATAAAGAAGTGAAGGTGCTGGGTACCCGGTTTATGGTGGATTATGAGCCCACCACCACTGCGCTGAAAGTACATGTAAGCAGTGGTAAGGTGATGGTGATTGATCATGATAAGGGCGACAGTGCGCTGCTTACCGAAGGTATGCTGCTGCAACAGGATAAAACCCGGCCGGCTTTTCGCGTGGCTTCCCATGTAACGGATGCCGTGAAAAAATCACTGGCTTTTCATGATACCCAATTGGAAGAAGTGCTGCATACGATAACAGCGGTGTACGACGTTAAAGTGGAGGTAGCTGATACGGCATTGTTGAAACTTACTGTGAATGCAAATTTTACAGGAGAATCAATTGATGATATGATCAGCGCCCTGGCGATGACTTTAAATGCCCAATGGGAAAAAACAGGAGATAGACAATACCAATTAAAATAAGCTATTAGCCTGCTGTTATTGAGCGTCTGCAGTACTGCGGACGCTCAACGGCTGTAAAGCTAACAGCTCTCTGTCATACTTTTAATAAGACTATATCATGTCGTTAGCCGAAAAACTGCTAACGGGAATCTTGCTTTTTTGTTTCCCGTTACGTGTTTGGGGGTGGGACTGGCAAACAAGAGTAACGGTAGTGGTGAAAGAGCAGCCTGTAAAAGCTGTATGTGAGTTGTTGGAAAAAGAATACGGAATTCATTTCTCTTATAGCAGGGAACTTGTCAATTTGTCCCGGAAAGTTACGATAACAGCACACAACCAGCGCCTCAAAAGGGTGCTGGAGGACTTGTTTGACCCTGATGATATACGTTTTACCCGGGTAGGAGATCAACTGGTATTGTTACCCGTGAAGCGAAATTACCGCACCATCAGTGGATATGTGGAAGATATGGTGACCGGGGAAAGACTCATCGGCGCCACCATTTACTCGCCGTCCTTACAACAGGGTACTACCACCAATCAATATGGCTACTTTAGTCTGACGACCGTAAAAGATACCAACAGCCTCATTATATCTTATGTCGGCTATACCCCTTTCCTGCAATCAGTCGCCAACCGGGGGAATAAATTACTGACAATATCACTGGAACCGCTGGCAAACCTCAAGGAGGTAGTGGTGAGTGCCACAGAAAAAAACAGGCTGCAGGATCAGACGCAGATGAGTAAAGTAAATCTGCAGATGTCAGAAGTGCAGGCGATGCCCAAGTTATTGGGAGAGTCGGATGTCATGCGCACCTTACAGTCGTTGCCCGGTATTACCGGCGGCCTGGATGGTGCCGGTGGCTTGCATGTGCGGGGAGGCAGCCCGGATCAGAACCTGATTTTAATGGATGGCACCCCATTGTTCAACTTCTCTCACTTCTTCGGGGTATTCTCTTTACTGAATACAGATGTGATCAAAAATACAGACCTCTACAAGGGCGCTTTCCCTGCCAGGTTTGGTGGTCGCCTGTCTTCGGTGATAGATATCACCATGAAGGAAGGGGATATGAAAGCTTATCATGGCGATGTGTCTATCGGATTAATTTCTGCCAAGTTTAACCTGGAAGGACCGATTATAAAAAATAAAACGTCTTTCATGGTCTCGGGGCGCCGCTCCTATCCGGATCTGCTGATGAATGCAGTATTGCAATCCGGTAATATATTGGACCCGAATGGTTCACTGGGCGCCTATTTTTATGATATCAATGCTAAAGTCAATCATATTTTTTCTCCCAAAGACCGGATTTTTTTAAGTTTTTATAAGGGAGAAGATAAGATCAGTGTCCGGCAATCCATGGAAGATACGACCATCGTACCTTATGACCCTACCAAGATGCGACTGGAAGCAGGCGGGTTTGTAGCAGGATGGGGCAATACCATTGGCGCCCTGCGCTGGAATCATATTTATGGTCCCAGGTTATTTTCCAATGTAACGATCAACTACTCACGGTATTCTTTCTTTACAGAATTTAACCAGAAATATACCATTCCCGCTGCTGACCAGCGGGTGGATTTGTTTGGCCGATACAGCTCGCGGATGCAGAACGTAGGTACGAAGATCGATTTTGATTTCCGGCCCAACCCTTCCCATTCCCTGCGTTTCGGTGCGGCCGGCAGCCTGAATTACTTTAAGCCAAGCAGTTCGGTGCTGAAAGATATGGACAGCCGGTTGAAACCATTGGATACCATAGATCAGGAGATGCGTTCCCGCGGTGTGGAGATGTCGGTATACATAGAAGATGAATGGAAGTTGAGTCAGCACCTGTTTGCCAACCTGGGATTGCATATGTCGGGGTTCCAGGTGGAAGGCCGGTTTTATCCGTCGATACAACCACGCCTGGGTATGAGATATGTTTTACCGCGCAACTGGGCCATAAAAGCTGCCTATACACATATGACGCAGTACCTTCACCTGCTGACCAACAGCGGTGCCTCCCTGCCTACGGATATATGGGTACCTTCTACCCAGCGGGTAGCGCCGATGTTCTCCGTGCAGGTAGCTGCGGGTATTGCTAAAACCACTACTGATCATAATTTTGAATTTTCGCTGGAAGGGTATTTCAAATCCATGGATAATATGGTGGAATACCGGGACGACAGCTTAATGACCAGCCCGAATTTAAGCCGGTGGGATGAAAAAGTAACGGTAGGACAAGGCTGGAGCTATGGCGGAGAATTGATGATACAGAAGAAGAAAGGCAACACTACCGGATGGATAGGCTATACCCTGGCGTGGTCTACCCGGCGTTTCCCCGGCATTAACCGCGGTGAAATTTTCCCTTATAAATACGATCACCGGCATGATCTGGAAGCCGTGGTGATGCAGAAACTCAGTAAAAACTGGGAGATATCTGCTTCCTGGCATTATACTACCGGCGCCCCTATCACTTTGCCGGTGGCCAGTTACCTGGGAATAGGCAATGCCTCGCCCTGGGATCCGGGGCCGGAAACGATGCCCGTAGACAGGTATGATAGCCGCTATAATTTCAGAACCGCCGACGAACATCGCCTGGACCTCAGTATTACTTACAGTAAACAGAAAAAGCGCTGGCGGAAAACCTGGAACCTGAGTATATATAACGTATATAATCAGAAGAATGCATTATTTTACTATCTCCAGGAAGATGAGGTGACGAAAAAACGCTATCTCAATAAGATAACCATTCTGCCAATATTGCCAAGTATTACCTATTCCGTAAGTTTTTAAATGAACATCGATGAAGTCTGCTTTCGTATATGCGATAGGGTTGGTGCTGCTGATGAGCAGTTGTATAAAACGGGTCGATACGGCACTGCCGTATGAAGGAAATAAGCTGGTGATTAACAGTCTTATTCAACCCGATAGTGTCATTTATATACGTATTAACCGCAGTGTGGCAACGAGTATCTATGATGAAGCCATTTTCGGTGCGATGGTGAATGCGGACGTGGTATTGGAAGAAGACGGCAAAGCCCTTCCCACACCGCAGATCAGGCAGATCAAAGGCCAGCATTATTTTGTATCCGCTGAAAAAGCAGTGCTGGGTAAACAATATACCATACGGGCCTCCGCAGCCGGCATGCAGCCGGTTGCCGGTACAGATACCCTGCCGGTGGGGCCACAGGCTGGTATGCCGGGCGCCCAACGGAATAGTAACCGGGTTCGCTTTACCCTGAGTGATGATGTGCGTGGCAATAATTTTTATCGTGTCCGTGTTTTTGCCTGCGGCCCGGATATGAAACCGGATACGTTACGTTTGTTTCGCCTGGATCCTACTTTCAATAATAACCTGATCGAATTTTTTACCGGCTCCAGCTACAGCAGTCTGATTATGAGTGATGAACGTTTTAATGGAAAAACAGTCACCTTCGTACTGCAGACCGATGATCCCATTGTACATACCAGCTACATGATGGTGGAAGTAAGCACCCTGACCTATAATAGTTATAAGTATCTGCGCACCATTGCTTCCCAGATCACCACCGGCAACAGTATCATTATAGAACCGGTAAGGGTGTTTACAAACATTACGAATGGTTATGGTATTGTTGGTGGTATTAATACCCAAAGAATGACCTTTAAAGTAGAATAGGCTTGTTGTATAGTGGCTACAATGGTTCACCGGCTTCCCTCCCCTGAAGAATAAGATGCATGTCAATGGCCATATTGACCGCATGTTTCACAATCGCTGTTTCCAGCTGCCGGGCGTGCCGGGGTGTCAGCTGTTGTATATCCGGATAGTGTGTTTCCAATAGTTTTTTGGCGGCGGCTATCAGCCCGTCCTGCATGTCTACAACTCTCATTTGTTCCTGCATAGTTTCCTGATACAATGGCGAAACAGGGTCCAGTATTTCGTCCCAATCCATGGATGATATTTTTTTAATTGTCTCTTTAACACATAAAAAACCGATTTAGTTGCATGACGAACTAAATTTTCCCGATTTTCCTATAATTGTCATATTTTTTCCCGATTCGATCATTTGATTACATTTTTATGACGTAAGTTTGTGTCAGCAAAAAATTACTCCGCTACAATAATTGCATGATTCTGCCAGCAACCACTGTTGGAAGGACGTGTTTTTCATCAACTCATTTCAAGACTGTAATAACAAAAGACATTTGGTGTGCTTTTTAATGAACTGCATACCAGAAGGGATAACTATGCCCTTTTAGAATAACCTGCGGGAGCATGGCGGAGTAAAGATTGTTCCTGCGGGCCGATGGTTGCCCTATCCCGGGTGGGGCAACCATTCTATTCATCTGCCGGAAAGCTGTCATGGTATTGATTTTTCCCGGTTAGATGATGATCAGATTCAGATTATCTATTCCCACATTTTAAACAACATATTTATGTCATTCAAATTACGGTGCAGCACCGTGCTGTTTTTGCTATGCCTGCAGATAGGCGTTAGCGTTAGTACCTATGCACAGTCATCCTATAAAAGGATTGTGTCTTTAAACGGTACAGTAACAGAAATACTGTGTGACCTTGGTTTTCAGCAGCAGATTGTAGGCGTAGATGTAACCAGTATCTATCCGGCTGCTATGGAGAAAGTGCCCAAAGTGGGACATAACCGTAATATCAGTGCAGAGCCGGTATTGGCGTTGCAACCGGACCTGATTCTTTCTACCGCTAATTTTTTAAGCCCGGCAGTGATTGCCCAGTTTAAAAGTGTAGGCATCGCCAATGTAATTGTAGAACAGGATTATTCTGTAGCGGGAACCAAAAAACTGATCACCCAGATCGCTGCCGCACTGAATGTACCTGCCAAAGGTACCGCCTTGTGCAAGCAGATAGACCAGCAACAGGCAGCGCTGCACATTGCCAAACAAAATAAGAAAGTACTGTTCATATACGCGCGTGGCGCCGGTACCATGATGGTAGCAGGTGAAGGAACGCCGATGGACAAAATGATAACCCTGGCTGGTGCTGCCAATGCAGCCACCGGTTTCCATGATTTTAAGCCGTTAACGGCAGAAGCACTGGTAGCCGCTAATCCGGATGTAGTGCTGTTATTTGATATCGGATTGCAAAGCCTGGGCGGTGTAGATGGATTGCTGAAAGTGCCGGGTGTTGCACAAACCAATGCCGGTAAAAACCGGAAAGTAATTGTGATGGATGGCTTATTACTGTCGGGCTTCGGGCCACGGGTTATCCCCGCTATTAAAGAACTGTCGCAGAAGATCGGCGGATAATGCTTATTAACCTTGACGGATTTGAAACAACAATTGAAGAAAACAGGAACAGTGAGCTTACTCAGCATCGTATTGGTGCTGGTGGTATTGATTGCCACCGGTACCGGTGCGATGTATATCTCTCCCCTGCAGGTATTGGCCATCCTGTTGCATAAAATTGGTATAGCCGTTCCCGTTAGCTATGCACCTGCTATGGAGGGCGTACTATGGATGATCCGGTTGCCGCGGGTATTAATGGGCGTGCTCACGGGCGCCGGCCTGGCGGTGGCAGGGGCTGCCATGCAGGGATTATTCCGTAATCCAATGGCAGATCCCGGTCTGATTGGTATCAGCTCCGGTGCATCGTTGTCGGCGGTGGGTATGATTGTGTTTCAGCTGGCCATGCCAGCCTGGTTCAACAGCGGCTGGCTACATTATTACGCCCTCAATATCGCTGCTTTTGGCGGCGCATTTCTGGCGGCATATTTAATTATTCGTATAGCCCGTACCGATAGTGGTTCTTCTGTTACCATGATGCTGCTGGGCGGCATTGCCATCAATGCATTGTGTATGGCGCTGGTAGGATTGCTGACCTATTTATCTACCAACGAACAACTGCGCAGCATTGTATTCTGGACGATGGGAAGCCTGGGTGGCGCATCCTGGCAAACGTTAGGGGTAGCAGCGCCTTTTATATTGTTACCGGTACTGTTGCTGCCACGATTATCGGCTGCCCTGGATGTATTTGCGCTGGGGGAAAGAGAAGCGATGCACAGCGGGGTAAACGTACAACCGCTGAAAGTAAAATTGTTGTTACTGGCCACCATGGCGGTAGCAGCTGGTGTATCCGTAACAGGCATTATTGGTTTTGTAGGCCTGGTAGTACCGCATATTGTGCGGCAATTTACCGGACCGCGGTATGGTATATTGTTTCCATGTGCGGCGTTGGCAGGTGCTACTTTATTAACCATTGCCGACCTTTTTTGCCGGACAGTATTAGCACCGGCAGAGTTACCGGTGGGGATCGTGACCGCCATTATCGGCGCACCTTTCTTTATCTGGTTGATCATCAAAGAAAAAAGAACACTGATCGTATAATGTTAAGTATCCAGCAAGTTTCCTTGTCGTTCGGCAAACAGCCCATCCTGCATCAGATAAGCCTGGAGGCGGCGCCGGGAGAGCTGTGTGTATTAATGGGCGCGAATGGCGCCGGAAAATCCACGTTGTTGAAAACGATCGCGGGAGAATACACGCATTTTACCGGTGATATACAGCTCGGCGGGCAGTCCTTACAACAGTTGCCGGCTGCAGCGCAGGCCCGTTGCCGGGCCGTGTTGTCGCAAAAGATGCACCTGCAGCTGCCTTTCACCGTGGAAGAAATTGTACGCATGGGGCGTTATGTTTATCATGCTACGCCCGCCCTGGATAAAGCGATCATTGATTATGCCCTGCAGGTACTGCAGATAGCTGAATTGCGGGAACGCTCCTGGCTCACGTTGTCAGGAGGCCAGCAACAACGGGTACATATGGCCCGGGTACTGGCCCAGCTGCTGGAAACGCCGGATTTGCAAACGACAGATTATGCCGGGAAGAAAATGTTGCTGCTGGACGAACCGGTAACGGGAATGGATATACGACATCAGCAACTGGCATTACAGCTGGCGCAGGAACTTACCCGAAAAGGGGTACTGGTGATAGCCGTACTGCATGATTTTCAGCTGGCGGCAGCCTATGCAGATAAACTTGTCCTGTTGCACCGGGGCGGTATCTATGCGGCCGGTAGGCCGGCTGAAGTATTAACTGCGGCGCATATACGCCACTGCTTTGATATTGATACACAGGTGCTCACTCATCCATCCTGTAGTTACCCATTGATTATTACTACTACTCATCATCTCCCATCAAAAAAAATATTAGCAAATGGAAACAATCATCTCCTCTCTTAAATCACAATGGCTGGCATTCAAACAGGAACAGCCCAAAGTACGTATCCGGGATGCTGCCCGTACCCTGCAGGTAAGTGAAGCACAGCTGGTGGCTGCCTGTACGGGGCCGCTGGTAAAGCACCTGCGTAGCGATTACCGGGAGCTGCTGTTACAATTGCCTTCGCTGGGTCGCATCATGGTGCTTACCCGTAATGAAAGCTGCGTGATAGAACGGAAAGGTATTGCCGAAGAAGTAAGCACCGAAAATAAACATGTAGGGCTGATACTGGGGAAGGATATTGATTTGCGCATGTTCCTGCAGAAATGGGTATTTGGTTTTGCCGTAGCTGATGATGAAACAACCGGCTTTAAAAGATCCCTGCAGGTATTTGATGCTGCCGGAGAAGCCGTGATCAAAATATATGCACAGCCGGAAACTGACCTGGCTGCCTGGGATGCTTTAGTGGCCACCTATACTGCTGCTGAACAGCCGGAAAATATAACCGTTACCGTGAGTGCACCGCCGCCACCGAATGCCACAAACATCGACAAGGAAAAATTCCTCGCAGACTGGGGTGCACTGAAAGATACCCACGATTTTTATCCGATGCTCATGAAATACCGGGCGGGCCGTTTACAGGCGCTGGAAATTGCTGCGGGTACTTTCTCCCGGCAGGTGAGCAATGAGAGCGTGAAAAGTATCTTACAGCAGGCTGCTGCTTCCGGATTGGAAATTATGGTGTTTGTAGGCAATCCGGGAAATATACAGATACATACCGGTGCGGTAAAGAATATCCTGGAAATTCCCGGATGGATCAATGTAATGGATCCTGATTTTAACCTGCACCTGAAAACCACGGATGTTGCGCAGTGCTGGGTGGTAGATAAGCCAGGAGAAGGCGGTGTTACTTCTCTTGAAGTATTTGATGCAGCTGGTGAAATGATTGTACAGTTTTTCGGAAAGCGTAAACCGGGTATTCCTGAGCTGCCGGAGTGGCGTAATTTATTGAAACAGTTATAGTTAACAGGTCTGCATTATTTTTTCCGGATTCGATCTGTATTTTAATTCCGGCGCTGCTATTTTTGCCTTGCAATTTTAAAGAACTCCGCCCGCAGACTATACCCAATAAAAACAAATAACTTATTAACGTCAGTTATTGACAACAGCGCCGCTTCCGGGCGGAGGCAAGGCATGTTATGCATATAACTATAACGAATATACGAAAATATGAGGCCTCTTTATGTAGCTATTCAACCAATACTGGCAGTTGCTTTTTGTATACTGGTATTGGGCGCCTGTAAAAAGACAACGGACGCTCCTGCCCTGCCGGAAAACCGTATCCTGGAGTTTGCAGTCACCAACGTACAGGACGGTCCCTTATTGGGAGCAGTGAATGATAAAAATGCCACCATTACGTTATATGTTCCTTATTATTCCGGTCTACTTTCTTTGTTGCCGGAAATAAAAGTACCGGCAGGTGCTACGGTTACACCGGCCAGCAACACCCTGGTAGAAAACTGGCCGCTGAAAGCAGCCATGGACAGTGCTATTACCTATACCGTACGTGCCAAAGACGGTAGTTCCTATACCTATCAACTGATTATCAACGGGCAGCAACCGGATATACAGGCTAATGAATTTTCAGAGAAATCAGATGCGCCGGTGGTACTGACCCATTATCCCAAACAGGAAAATGTAGTAGTGACTATTCAGGGCGATAACCTGATCCCGAATGCCAAAGTTACTTTTGTCACCCTCGTCAATGAAGCAGGGAAAGGTTATCCGTTGACTACCCTCACCAATGCGCCTTTGGGTTTTACTACTTTTTCCGGAGCCATTCCACCAGATCCGGCAGCATTGCCATCCGGTAAATACAGTATCCGTGTCACCTCTTTCAGTAAAACAGTGAAACTGAAAAACCCTGTGATCATTCAACAGATAACCAGATAATGTTCATCCAAAATGTCTGTGACGGCTTGTAACCTTAACAGCAATTCATCATATCATAAACTCCTTGAAAACATGACTTATTTACTCAGAAAAATAGCAGCTGTCGCATTGATTGCCATGATAGCCACTTCCTGTCAGAAAGAGAATGCCGTACAACCACTGGACGGAACCGCTTCCAACGCCCTGGCGCAAGGTCAGGTTGCTAAAAATGGTTCCCTGCTGGCACGTGCCATTGGTGTAGGTGATATCGCACAGGTTAGAAACCTGAAAAGCGATAGCATCATTCCACCGGCATCTCCGGCTCCTTTTTACTACAGCCTGAGCACCGAATCAAAAGTATCAGCCGTGAGCGCCTCCCGTGCCCTGTTGCTGAACGGATATTTTAATGCGGATGTGAATGGAGTGAACGGTTTTACCCTGGGATATATTGATGCAGCTACCTTAGCGTATGGCAGCATCACTGCTGCAAACGCAGTAGCTAACCTCACAGCGGCGCCAAACAATAAACTGGGTTATAATTCAGCCACAGCAGGTTGGTATAACTATTTCTTCAACGATAATCACAAAGTATTACCAGTTGTGGGCAGAACATTGATTGCCTACAAAGTTTCCGGTGCTACTGTCACTGAAATCTATAAAATTAAAATGCTGAGCATTTATAAAGATATGCCGGCTAACCCGACAGGAACGGAGCCAATCCCTTATCTGTCATTTGATTACCAGCGCCTGCAATAAAAAAAGTACCGGCACTTGTAATGTGTGCGCACCCTCGGAAAGTGCAACATAAAACAGGCCGGTACAGGCATTTTGGATAAAATTACTATACAATGAACATATTCAGAAAATATATTCTTCCGTGCGCAGCTGTTCTATTCCTGACAGCTGCCTTTTTACTACAGGCCTGTACGAAAGAAACAGCAAAATTACCTTATACGCAGCTGGAATCATTTACGATTGCCGATGCTGCCGGTAAGCCGCTGTCGGCAGCCATCACGGGCCAGGATATTGTTATCTACTGGCCTTATGAGCAGACGATGCCGGCTACTATTACCCCGCAGCTGACGGTGACGGATAAAGCCACAGTGGCCCCGGCTTCCGGTGTAGCTGTACCCTTTGTTGCCGGTACTTCCTTTACGGTTACCGCCGAAAACGGAACAACCACGCAATATCATCTTAAAATAGTCTCCAGTCAGCCACAACCTGTTATCAATCTGCCAGCCGGCAGCTTTATCAATACTTTCCCTGGCAGTCCCGGCCGCCTCAGCGCCTATTACCTGCTGCCTGACGCTGTACGTACGAAGTTGTCTTTCATCAGTACCAAAGGAGATAAGATTCCTTTAAGAATAGATTCTATCCGCAGAGACATGGTATACTATACTACACCTGCTACCCTGGACACAGGTATGTATAAGCTGATGGTACAATCAGGCAACCATACCGTTAACCCGGCTACGATGTTTTTATATATGGGAGAAGCACCTGAACTAGACACTTACGGCGACCTGCGTATAAAGAAAGGACAAACCTTTACGCTGAAAGGACAACGTATTAAAACCATTAAAACCGCACAATTGCTGGCAAACGGTGACCTGGGGCCTTCCCTGGAAGTAGTAGGATCTACTGCTACCACCGTAACCCTGCGTGTACCGGATAATATGCCAGCAGGTACCTACGATGGTATTTTCCTGGGATACCGGTTTTATTTGATTGAAGATGTATTCGGGGCGGAAAGTCCGATTGTAGTAGAGTGAAATTGATTTTAACAAAAGCCCGAAATATTTAAATAATGCGTATCGATCAACTTTTATTCACCTGTTTATTGTGTATGGGGAGTTTCCCGGCACTGGCACAGCAGGATAGCAGCCACGTACCCCGCAACCTGAAAGGGGTAGAGGTGACTGCGGCCAGAACGGAAACGGAAAGCCTGGTGAATAAAGCGGCTATGCCGGTAACGGTTATCAGCCGTAAAACGATTGCCATGATGGGAAGCCGCCGCCTGGATGAAGTGCTGCGTGAACAAACCGGCCTGGCTATCGTCAACGACATCAAAGGTGGTGGAAGAGCAGTGGGACTGCAGATGCAGGGATTCAGTTCTGCCTACACCATGATCCTGATAGACGGACAACCCATGGTAGGGCGGAATGCCGGCGATTTTGACCTTTCCCGTATAACCGTTTCCGATATAGAACGGATTGAAATTATTAAAGGCGCTTCTTCCAGTCTGTTTGGAAGTGAAGCACTGGCAGGTGTCATTAATATTATTACCCGTCAGGGCATCAAAACGCCGCAGGCGCTGGCAGCGATCCGGTATGGTTCCCTGAATAATACGGATGCTACCCTGGAAGGGGAAACGCCTATCCATAAAGGGAAAGGATCTGCCTACCTGTCTGCCAACTATTATCATACAGATGGTTTCAGTGTAAACCCCTATCTCACCCGGGGAACCACTGCACCACCCTACAATAGCTTTTCTTTGCAAGGCCGCGCCAGATACGCCATCAGCCCGGCCAGTACATTGAGTCTCACCGGGCGTTATGCGGATCGCCGTTCCGTGACAGAAAACAGTTATGGAAAAGGCGCTACCCATACCAGCAAAGATGTACTGAAAGAAGGAGACATGAATATTTCGGTACTCCTGCACAACAACTTCAAAGGCGGTACCCGCCTCAGTACCCAATACTATCTGACCAGGTATACTTCTGATCAGCAAACTACCCTGCCGGATGCGGGAGGCGTGGTAAACAGCCAGAGCATTTTTACCCAGTACCTGCACCGGGCAGAAGTACGGGCCGCACGGGAACTGGGCCGCCAATGGTCGCTGACAGCCGGCGCCGGCGCTACTTTGGAAACCATGAATAACGTGAACTACCGGGAAGCAGGTAATATGAACGGGCTGTTTGCCTATACACAGGCCGACTGGAAGCCACACGAAAAATTCAATGCACTGGCAGGCCTGCGGTATGACCACCACAATACTTACGGCGGCCGCTTAAATCCCAGCGCCGGACTGCGCTACTCCCCTTTGCCGCAGTTAACACTGAAAGCCTCACTGGGTACCGGGTTCAAAACACCGGATTTTAAAGAACGCTACCAGGTATTCACCAACCTGCAACAAGGATATACCGTACTGGGCGCCGCTGTAATGGAAGACGCCCTGAAAGAAATGCAGGCCAGCGGACAAATCAGCGAAATAAGACCTGTGGCAGACCGGATCGGCAAAAACCTGCAACCAGAAACTTCCGTCTCTTATAACGTAGGCGTCACCGTTAGTCTTCCTGCCAATATTAAGCTGGATGTAAATGCATTTTATCACGATGTTCATAACCTGATCAACACCATACAGGTGGCTACCAAAACCAATTACCAGCAGGTATTTTCCTATATGAACCTGAATCGTTCCTATATGAAAGGACTGGAAGCCAGTTTGCTGTGGAAACCGTTTACAGGTATGGATGTGAGTATCGGATATCAGCTGTTGTATGCCAAGGACCGCGGTGTGATTGATTCCATTAATGCCGGCGCCTATCCTTACAGAACCGTGCGCAATAACAATACCGGTGAATCCGGAAAAGCAGTAGCGTCCGATTACTTCGGTCTCGAAAACCGTTCCCGGCATATGTTGAACCTGCGGGTGTTTTATGAATATGAACCCCTGGGTATTACGGCCAGCTGCCGGGTGAACTACCGCGGTAAATATGGTTTTGATGATGCCAATGGAAACCGGTTCATTGATAAGTATGATACCTATGTGGAAGGCTACTATCTTTTGTATGCCTCCCTCGAAAAAAAATTATTCAACAAACATTTATCCATACAGGTGACAGCTGATAACCTGTTGAACTATACAGATATGCTGATGCCTGCGCAACCTGGCCGTATTATTATGGGTGGGCTTACCTGGCGTTTTTTTAAAGACATTAAAAAATAATCACCATGCGTTTAAATTATGGCATTATCGTGTTGCTGCTGGCAGGTATGACTGCCTGTAAAAAAGACAATAACGAAGTTAAAAATACACGTTCCTACGAAGATGGTAAGAGTACGGTCATCTATGATATGGCCGGCGATACCCGTGCTTCTGTAGGCGGGGGCATCGACGACAAGGAGAAAAGACCTTTCAAGCCTTTTCTGTTCAGTTTTAAAACCGGTAAACAATCATGGGATACTTCGGCGGCCAACCTGAAAAGCAACAGCTGGGATGTGGCTTTTACGGAGTTGTATAATGCCATGGTAGTGGTCAATAATGGCAAAAACAGCAAGAGCCCCGGTAATGGTGGCAATGGTGTAGGTGAAATCGTTTTTTATGACCAGCCTTATGCCACTTTAACCACAGCACCGGACGATGAATATTTCAAGGCCCACAATATGGTGAGTACAGGCTGGGATGGTTATCCGTTGCCTTCGAACCGGGGCTGGTACTTTTATAGTTTAACCACGCACCTGGCCCGCCCTATCCCCAACCGCACTTTTGTAATACGCACCGCAGATGGGCAGTTTGCCAAACTGGAACTGATCAGCATGTACAAAGGCAATCCGCCTACGGTAACAGACCTGTTATGGCCGGCGCCTTATTTTACTTTCCGCTATTTTCTGCAGACCGATGGCAGCAGAAACCTGACAACACCGAACAATTAACCGATCAATCACGCAATAAAAATATCAGATATGAAATGCAGTTTTCCATTAGCCGTTGCCGTTATCATGATGCTGGCGGCCTGCTCGAAAGGGAGTGATGATAAGCCGGAACCGACACCTCCTCCTGTTCCTGCCGGTGAAAATGTAAAAACAGGGGTATATACGATTAACAATATGATGGCGGATACGGCGGCCAATTCTGCCGGCAGCGCTACCACTATTTATTTCAGCCTGGAGCAAAACCGTATCGTACCGGCTTCACAGGCACAAACCAATAACTGGGATGTTGCCTTTACCGGTATCTATAACAGCAGTATTGCGCCTAATAATGGAAAAGCAGCCAATAGCCCAGGCTTTGGCGGACCTGGTAAAGGAGCGGTATACCTGGTACTGGACAACACAATAGAACCGAAATTTTTTGATGCGGCCAACAATAAGCCTACTTCCCTGCCGGTGGCACAAAGCCTGTTTGGTGCTTCTTTCAGCAATATTACTTCGGTAGCCGTCAAAGACGAAGAAATGGTCACCAATGATTACATTGGTCTGGATCACTTTATGGGTACGGGTAATGGGTATGCTTTTTATGATTTCAGCGGCGCGTTGTTTCCGGGCAATCCTAAAAAATCCCATATCGTTTATACTTTTCCCCGCACGGTTATTGTGAAAACAGCGAAAGGTAATTTTGCCAAACTGCAGATAACAAGTGTGTACAAGGATAGTCCGGCAGATCCTACCAGAGATAATAAAACAGGTTATATCAGTTTCCGTTATGCCATACAAATGAATGGTTCCCGGGACCTGAATATCAAATAAAAAATCAATACCATCCATCGCATAAAAGGCGGTAATCGGCTATGACAGGCTGGTTGCCGCTTTTTCAGGTATATATGGCTGTATTCCTAACTATAATGTTTCCCTTTTGCGTAAGTCGTTTTCCTGATTTGATCCACCCGGCAATATTCCACCCTTTACATTTGCAATATGTATTTGATACCCCGGAGTAATTTTGCTATACATGATGCATCTGTTGTTTGTACCACCATTATTACAGTAAAAGAGTGATGAAATAAGTCCTGACAGCGGCCATTCCAATGGCCGCTGGAGGCACAAACCCATTGACTATGTGTAATTACCAGACTTTATACCATGGTACTGCCGGATATGTGATTCGTTGTCCTCATTGTAAAGGAGTACAGCTCGCATTTGGTACCACCGTTGTTAACCTGACGGGTGCGGAGTTTGTTTGCTTTGCGGAGATGGTGTCCCGTCTTGCAGAAGAGAAGACCTTTGAACAGGCCGGCAATGAAAAAATGATTTGTTTGCCATTACCTGCAGACCACGTAATGATGTTACTGACACCTGCAGAAGTGTCCAGGCTGGCGGATATTACCGCAGAGGTACATGGATTGTTGTCCGTCTACGAAATCCTGGATGCACCTTCCCAATATATGGAAGAGGATTGATCCCTGAACTGTTTTTTTGCTGTTGGCAACGGGAGTATCCTCCTGTTGGATGACGCTATTTTTCTACTGTGAGTGTTCCTCAGGTGGGAGTTGGTATGTCTTTTACTGCTGCCTGTAGGTAGAGATGCGATATCCGGTGTGACCGGGTATCGCGTCTTGTTTTTGGGGGTAGCTGTTTTTGCGGTGACCATATGTGGTCCCCGTTGGGGGATAATTGTCTGAACAAATACAGCGCTGGTCTGTTATACGTTACGGATGTTCGTAGGGGAATATCCGCAGGTATCACCAAATGCAGTACGACTTTTCCATTATAAACCACCTCATGTGAAAACCAATATTATCTTTCCGCTGCTGGCTGGAAAGCGTATAGTCTTATGCGTTATATTGATGATCAGCATGCATGTCTATGCGCAGCGTGATACAATAGAGCATGGTAAAGGGCTGACCCGTAACCTCCTGGAAGGTGGCCGTTATAATGGGTTTCTGTTTACCGATGTGAAAGGAATCCGGTTGCAGTTCAATGGCTATGTACAGGCCGATTTTATACATGATTTTATGGAGATAGAGAACCAGCATGCGTTTCAGCCATCTACCATTCCGGTACCCTCCACCACCGATGGCAATACCGCTTTCTCTATCCGTCAGTCGCGGTTTTCATTCAGTGCCTACGGGCAGCCTGATAAAAAAGGGCGTGCCCTGAAAGCCGTGCTGGAGTTTGATCTGTGGGGAAGTACCAGTGGCGCGCCCCGGCTGAGGCATGCGTATATTCAGCATGGTAAATGGACGTTTGGGCAATACTGGAGCAATTTTATGGATGCCGATAACTGGCCTAATATCCTGGATTACTGGGGCCCGAATTCCTATGTCTGGATACGACAGGCACAGCTGCGGTTTACCCAGCAGTTGAAAGACTCTTTTTCCTTTTCCGTAGCGGTGGAACAACCAGGGGCAGATATTAATATTCCGGCTACCTGGAAAGTCCGCACTTTTTATCCGGATGTTTCTGTCGCCTTTCAGAAAAATTTCGGAGAAGATGCCCGCAGTCATATCCGGGTATCGGGCTTGTTTCATCCGTTGGAGTATCGTAACGGTGAGCAGGAAAAACGGCGGGGTATCGGTGGCGCGTTTAATTTCTCCGGAAGTATTACTTTGCAGGGCGATAATGCGGTTAAGTTTCAGTTTGCCTATGGCAATGGCTTTGCCAAATACAGTGAAGACCTGGGTGGACAAGGATTGGATGGTTATGCCGCCATAGACGACAAAAGATTGCGGCAGATCAGTATGCTGGCCACCTGGCTGTATTACGACCATTTCTGGTCGGAGAGCCTGGGCTCAACCATCGGATGGGGTTATCTGAATCTTGATACGGATAAGCTGAACCTGCCGGTCACCTTGCTGAAAGCCACGCATTATAGCTCGTTGAGTATGACTTATTATTTTACAGGCTTTTTCAAGATAGGCGGAGAGGTATTGTACGGAATAAGGAAAAATTCAGATTATAAAACAGGAGATGATATACGGGCACAATTCAGTGCTTTCTTCAAATTCTGATCATCCACATAAAAGTAAAATAATATGAAAAGGATCGTTACCATACTGCTTGTACTGTTATCAGGCGTTGTCACAGGATACGCCCAGCAACGGGAGAAAACGGTCGATTACCAGGCGGTGATCAAAGAAGCATTTGAGTTGTATAAAGATGATAAGAGCGGAAAAAATGCAGACTATATTCCTTTCCTGGCAGCAGTAAATCCGGATATGTACGGTATTGTACTGGCTACCAAAGACGGGAAAATCTACGAGATCGGAGAAACCAAATATGAATTCGGTATTGAATCCATAGAAAAAGTATTCACACTTTGTATGGCCATGGAGCTTTTCGGCGATAGTGTGATCCTGGAAAAAATCGGCGCCGATCAGACCGGACAAGCTTTTAACTCGATACCCGCCATCGAAATGGCCGGCCGGAAACCTGCCAATCCGATGGTGAATGCCGGTGCAATGGCTACTACCAGTTTAATCACAGGTTATTATGGTAAAGCCACGATGTGGGAGAAGATAGATGCCTATTTTGATAAGCTGGCGGGGAGAGACCTGAAAGTGCTGGATGAGCTGTATCAATCAGAAGCGGCTACAAATGTACATAACCAGGCCATCGCCTTGTTGCTGAAATCCTATGGCTATATGTATGATGATCCGCTGGTAGCCTGCGACGTGTATACGAAACAGTGTTCCTATGGCGTCAATACCCGCGATCTGGCCGTGATGGCGGCTGTACTGGCCAATGGCGGTGTTAACCCGCTAACAAAGGAAAGACTGGTGAAAGAAAAGTATGTACCGAAAGTATTGGCTATTATGGGCACGACCGGTTTGTATGAAACCACCGGTACCTGGATGTTTAATGTAGGTTTACCCAGCAAGAGCGGCGTGGGCGGCGGTATTATTTCGGTGGTGCCGGGAAAATATGCGATCGCAGTTTTCGCGCCGCCATTGGATAAAGCCGGTAACAGTGTAAAAGCACAGAAAGCGATCGGGTATATTGCAGAGAAGCTGCAGGCGAATGTGTACCTGGGCAAATAAACAGGCTGTTTCAGTACAGCATCATGGTGAATAGTATATGGTTGTTTCCGTTACTGTTCACCATTTTTTAAATATAGGATTCCCGGGTAATTCGTAAATTCATAAAACAAGTGCTAACCTTAACATGTTTAGAGATATGGATGTAAAAGATTACTACAGGATATTAGGGGTAGACAAAGCAGCAACAGCAGAACAAATCAAGAAAGCCTACCGTAAACTCGCCGTAAAGTATCATCCCGATAAGAATCCCGGGGATAAAGCCGCAGAAGATAAATTCAAAGAAATCAACGAAGCATATGAAGTATTGAGTGATGCAGAGAAGCGGAAAAAATATGATCAGTTTGGGGAGAATTATAAGTATTATGAACAGCATGGCGGCCGGCCGGAGGATTTTGACTGGTCGAAGTATGGAGGTAGCCGGCAGGGACAATCCTATTCCTATCAGGGGAATATGGAAGATATGTTTGGCGGTGAAGGCGGTGAGCAATTTTCTGATTTCTTTGAACAGCTGTTTGGCAGCCGTTTTTCGGGCAGTCAGCGCCGGCAGCAGCAAAAGCCGGGTCGTGGCCGCGATATACAGGCTACCATGGAAGTATCGCTGGAAGATGCCTACAGTGGCGCTACCCGCCAGGTAGAAGTAAACGGCAGCCGGCTCAATATCAAACTCAAACCTGGCTTATCTGAAGGGCAGGTAATCCGCTTAAAAGGCCAGGGCAGCCCGGGGCGTAAAGGTGGTGAAAACGGCGACCTGTTAATTACCATTCAACTGAGCGCACATCCGCAATATGAATTAAGGGGACAGGACATTTATACCAATGTGGCTGTACCGTTGTACACCGCAGTATTGGGCGGTAAATTGCACATACCTACCCCGGGTACGGCACTCAATATGAATATTCCTGCGGGTACCGACAGTGGCAAAATATTCCGGTTAAAAGGTAAAGGCATGCCGGCCTATGATAACAAAGGAGAAGCCGGCGACCTGTATCTGAAATCGATCGTTCATATACCCACCCAACTTTCTGACAAGGAAAAAGAATTGTTTCAGCAACTTTCACAACTAAACGAGAATGGTCATGCTTAAACTTTTTGATTATCTGGAAGAGGTAATGGCAACGGAAAAAATTTCCCAGTTGAAAAACCCGCCGTTACTGTATACTGCCAGCGAGATTATGCAGGAGTTAGGCTATGTGGATAAAGGGATGGAACAGGAACCACTGGACAGAGCCATGCATGCCTGCGCAGCACTGCAGATTCCAGTGGATTTTAATTTCAGAAAAATTTATTGCTTCAAAGATGGCGAGCTGGTAACAGACTGGCAATTGTCTGAACTGGCTACCTATTTGTTTATGATTAACTGCAATCCGCTGAATCCTTTTGTAGCCAAGGCACAGCTGATATTTATGATGAAAGACAGGGTATGAGAGATATTAACAGAACGGGTATTCTCATGGTGGTGATTATGGGAACTACCATGGCGGGTATAGATTCCAGCATTGTTAATATATCCCTGCCCGTTATGAGCAAGCAGTTTAACTGTACGCTCGATGAAATAGAGTGGGTAATTACCGTATACATGCTCAGCTTTTCGGTACTGATGCCCCTGACGAGCTGGCTGAAAAACCGGATCGGATTTTTTAATCTGTATATCGGCGCCATTTCCCTGTTTACCATCGGATCATTGTTGTGTGCATTATCCACCAATCTGGAGTCATTGTTGACGGCCCGCGTTATTCAGGCATTAGGTGGCGGTGCAATGGCGCCTACTTCCATGGCCATCATTTCCTATATTTTTCCAGCCAGGGTGCGGGGCGCCGTATTGGGATGGTGGGGACTGGGCAACCTGGTAGGGCCGGCACTGGGCCCCACACTGGGCGGTATTCTGACAGAGAAATTCGGCTGGCCATCTATCTTTTATATCAATCTCCCGATTGGTATCCTCACGGTGGTGCTGGCATTTAAATACCTGGATGTATTGCGTAAACAGCCTAAGCTAAAGCTGCCATTTGATTTACCGGGATTCATACTGCTGACTATTTTCCTCGTGTGTTTACAATATGGGGTTGCCAAAGCAGAAGTAGCAGGTATTGGTTCGCCGGCTATCCTGGCCACATTGGGAGTAGCGGTGGTGGCGTTGATGGCGTTTATATGGCTGGATCGTAACAAAACCACGGCTATTATTGACCTGGGATTATTTACCAACTATGCTTTCGTTAGTTGTATTCTCGTAACGATTTCCCGTTCGGCGGCGTTGTATGGTGGCTTGTTCCTGATGCCTTTTTTGTTACAGGAGCAAATGGGCTTTTCGGAAGGAATGTCGGGACTACTGATTTTGCCCAATGCCGTTTTTATGGCTGCCCTGATGCCTTTTGCCGGAAAATGGTCGGATAAGCATGGTTCCCGGGAGATTTCCATGTGTGGTCTTTTTTTGCTGGCGGTATCCATGTATCTTTTTTCCATACTGGACAAAGGCAGCAGTATTAGCATGGTGATATTGTCTATGACCGTCAGGGGATTGGGCATGGGGCTGTTGCTGGCGCCGCTCAATGCTGCTACGTTGAGTGCCGTACGTCCGGAAGAAGTAACCATGGCGTCTTCTATCAGTACGCTGATGCAACAGGTAGGCGGTGCTATCGGAATTGCGGTGCTGGCCATTATTACGCAGGCCTCTTTTAATCAACACATCCTTGCCGGTGCTTCCAATCATTACGCGCATCACCTCGCATTAAAACACGGGTTTCATATTTCATTGATTATATTGCTGGTAACACTTATTCCCGCATGGTTTTTGCCACGCAGCAATGTGGTGCTGAAAAACAGTGATGCACATATTGATACCTGACCGGTTTTTCCTGAACCGGGTAATTTTTGAGATATGGTAACGAATGGTAAGAAGTATATTTTAATGATTGATGATGATGAAGATGATTTTTTCCTGGTAAATGCTTTACTCCAGGATATCTCGCCTGATCAATATATACTGAAGTGGGTATCTTCCTACAAAGAAGCACTGGCCGCTATTGAAACGCGGACCCATGATTTGTACCTGGTAGATTACCGTCTGGGTGCACATACCGGTATTGATGTACTGCATCACTTCCGCAACCTGGGGTATAAAGCACCGGTGATCCTGTTTACCGGGAAAGGAGATTATCTTATCGATAAAGAAGCAATGCTGGCAGGTGCATCAGACTATCTGGTAAAGAGCGAAATCAATGCCGCACTGCTGGAGCGGGCTATCCGGTATACCCTCGACAAATTCGGCCACCTGAACGCCATTGAAAAAAGTGAAAAGCGTTATTTCAGCATCTTCGAAAAATCCAATGACCTCATCTTACTGGCAGACTGTGAACATAAGATTGTAGCTGCCAATCCGGCTGCACTGCAGGTATTGGGATATGAGGAAACGGAATTGTATAGTCGTCATTTGCCCAATCTGTTTGCAGAAGAAGGTACCATACAGGCCTTCCTGGATCAGCTTTGTACGGAGAACGGGGTGGTGCAGCAGGAGTATGTTTTCCGGAATCAGGCCGGGCAATTGCTGGATGTTATGATCAATGCCTCGCTGCTGGATGAAAAAAAACAATTGTACCTGTGCATCATCCAGAATATCACAGAGCGTAAGCGAAAAGAGCGGGAGAAACAGCAACAGGAAAAATTTGCCATTACCGGCCGTATTGCGCGGTTGATTGCACACGAAGTGCGTAATCCGCTCACCAATATTTTGCTGGCCGTATCGCAGCTGAAAGCAGATCAGGTAGAAGAGAATGCGGATATCCAGCTTTACCTGGATATTATGGAACGTAACTGTCACCGCATTAATCAATTGGTGACAGAGTTATTGCAATCTACCCGTATGTCGGAGCTGAATATGCAGCCACAGGGGCTCAACAGCCTGGCGGAGAAAGCACTGCAGCAGGCTGCAGACCGCTTGCAACTGCATAATATGCGGGTGGATAAAACATTGCAGACACCGGATCAGCTGATGATGGCGGATGAAGATAAAATACTGATTGCCTTGCTGAATATTATTATCAATGGTATTGAAGCCATGAAAGCGGGAGAAGGTATCCTGAGTGTGTATACCTATCATGAGCAGGATAAAACATATATTCGTATATCCGACAACGGTAGTGGTATCCCCAAAGAGAACCTGGTCAAACTGTTTGAACCGTTCTTTACCAGTAAAACAAAAGGAACCGGATTGGGCTTAACAGCCACCCAGAACATTATCCTGCATCATAAAGGAACGATACAGGTAGAGAGCATGCCGGGTACCGGTACCAGTTTCCTGATTGGTTTTCCGGTTGTACAGACCGGGTGAGTGGCGGGTCGTCACTTTTCGTAGCAGGCAATATGATAGAGTAACGGATCGGTACCTCTTTGTTCGTTGATCTGTTTACGTTGCCCCTCTATCATGACGCCGTAGGTATGTCCTTTTGTAGGAAAGCAGGCGGCGTCCATTGTTAAAGTAATGGATAACATTTCTATCGGTTGATTGGGCAAAGCTGCCAGATCCTGTAAAAATTTTATCAAAATGATTTCCAGCTTCTCTTTATTTTCTGTCATTTCTTATTTGATTATTAGTTAATTATAAATATAGTACAATTATACTAGTGATGTTGTACTAGTATAATTGTGCGGATAGGTTCTATATTTCCTTCGTAATGGAAAGGAATCCGCATATCGGTCAACAGTTTGGTGCCAATCTGAAAAGGTTGCGCAGGCAAAAAGACATGACGCAGGTGGAACTGGCTATTGAAGCAAATCTGGAACCCAGCTACATGACAAAACTGGAAAATGGTAAAGTGGAGCCTAAGCTGAGTACGATTATAGCACTGGCAGAAGCGTTGGGCGTGAGTGCGGGAGAACTGGTTACCTTATAGGTTGCTGCAACAGCTGGTAGTGGCCTGCAGCGGCACTGGCCTGTCTGCTGATGCAAAGGGTCAGGTAGCAGGTAGAAAAGAGCAGCAGGAGTCCAAGGCCGGCCAACCCCAGTACAAAACAGGTTTTTACGTCTGTTAATCCCGTATTATTAATAGGAATGGCGGCCAGTATGAGGGCAATTCCTGCAGTTATAACAAAAAGGGTTGTTTTCTTCATAAAGATAAGGTTAGGGTGATCGTCTTTCTAAAGATAACATATTTGTGCTATAACTGCAAGCTGTATTGTGTTAAAACGGCAGATCCGGTTATTCTTCCGCTGCTTTAAGCCCGGTTTGGGTGAAAATGACCTTCCGTTGCTTATACAAATTCCCGATTGTCATCTTAAACGTTTTTTTGCTCATGCCGAAAAAGTCCTGGATTTCTTCCGGAGTAGATTTATCGTGATAGGGCAGATAGCCGTTGTTTTCCTGTAGCAGCCGCAGAATTTTTTCTCCTTCATCTTCCACGCGTTTAAATCCGGGCTGGCCGATCACCACATCAATTTTATCGCCTTTAATCTGCCGGATAAAGCCTTTCAGCTGATCGCCGATATCGATGGGGCGGAATATTTCGCTGTGATGCAGGATACCGGTGTGGAGGTTGTTGATGATCACCACATACCCGATATCGGTACGGCGGTATACAATCAGGTTTACGGTATCCAGTTCATTGACGGTGAGGTTTTCGTTGCTCAGAAAACGTTCTATTTTTTCGGTAGCCGCAATACGGCCGGTCAGTTCATCAATGTATATTTTAACCAGGTATTCCTGGCCGGTGGCCATTTGGGTAAGCTGCTGGGATTTGGCGACAAACAGGTCCTTCATCAGGCCCCAGTCGAGGAAAGCGCCTTGTTTGGTGACACTCACGGCTTTCAGGTTCACAATATCCCCTACAATGCCTAACGGACGCTGGGTAGTAGCAATCAGGCGGTTTTCGGAATCGTGGTAAAGAAATACTTCCAGTTCATCCCCCACCTGTGTATTGGCGGGTACAAACCGGGCAGGGAGCAGGATTTCCTGGTCAAAGCCTTCGAGATATACGCCAAAATCAATTTCTTTTTTTACCCTTAACAGGTTGTATGCACCCACCTTTATCATAAAATACAATTAGTTATCAGGGTGCAAGTTACTTATAGATTACCGGATTGTCAGAATCATATTCTGCTTACTTTTGCAGTCATCAGAGATTTATCAGTGTGTAGGTATACCTGTAATTTGTGATCTAAACCAAACCAAACCAACCAACCCATTCTTATGACAATTTTGTCTTTCACGTTGATCCTGCTTTGCGGGGCCTTTCTGGCCGGCCTATTGGGATCGCTGACCGGCTTAGGCGGCGGTGTAGTGATTATTCCTTTGCTAACGCTTGTTTTCCACGTTGACATCCGTTATGCGATCGGCACCGCGCTGATAGCTTCTATCGCCACTTCTTCCGGATCTGCTGTTGCTTATGTAAAGGAAGGTATTACCAACATCCGGCTAGGGATGTTCCTGGAAATTGCCACTACCACGGGGGCTATCGTAGGCGCCCTCATTGCCGTGTATCTGCCAACCAGTGTGGTGGCTATTATTTTTGGCTGCGTACTGATCTTTTCTGCTATTATGTCTATGCGGAAAAAGGTGGCATATGCAGCCGATGAACAAGGCAGTAAACTGGCCCGCCAGTTAAAACTAAACAGTACCTATCCTTCTCCGGAAGGGCCGGTGGCCTACAGTGTACGGCACGTACCGGGCGGTTATCTGATGATGATGTTTGCGGGCGTTATGTCTGGCCTGCTGGGCATTGGTTCCGGTGCATTAAAGGTACTGGCTATGGATAACATCATGCGTATCCCTTTTAAAGTGTCTACCACTACCAGTAATTTTATGATCGGCGTAACAGCAGCTGCCAGTGCCGTGGTATACCTGCAAAGGGGATATATTTCTCCCGGGTTGTGTATGCCGGTAGTACTGGGCGTATTGGCCGGTGCGCTGGGAGGTTCCCGCCTGCTCATCCGCGCCAACACGAAAAATTTACGTATAGTCTTCAGCGTAGTCATTACCTTTCTTGCCCTGCAGATGATCTACAATGGTTTTACCGGAAAATTATAACGTTATGAAGCGATTATTCACGAAAAATTTCTGGGGCGATAAGGATATTCAGCAGCTCATCGGGCAGCAACTACGTGTAGGCGTTATATCTTCCAGTATTATTGTTTTTATCGGCGGTCTTATTTACCTGTACCGTCATGGGCATGAATTACCGCAGTACCATGAGTTTACCGGCGTGCGGGAAGGGCTGGACAACCTGCCGGGCATCTGGCGTGGTGTGCTGGCTAACCAGGGAAGGGATATTATTCAGCTGGGGATTGTATTATTGGTGGCTACACCTATTCTACGTATAGTCTTTTCCGTTATTTCTTTTCTGTTGGAGAAAGATTATCTCTATGTCGTGATTACCTTGATTGTGTTGAGTGTAATGCTGTTCAGCATGCTGGGCGGTATTGCCGGATAAATATACCACGCCCCCACGCCCCAATGGCGTAGGGGCGTGGCTGTTTTACAAGGTTACTTTTATCACCGTAGCGATGGTATCAGGTGCAGCTACCGGTACCTCAATTTCCAGTCCGGCTGCGGTGGTATGCGTGGTCAGTTTTTTATTACCTGCCAGCAGCCGTGCATGGCTGACCTTATCTTTCAGGTCCGGTATAAGCAGTTTGCCATTGGCCGGCCAGTCAAATACATGCAGGTATAACACTGTTTTGCCATCCGCCTGTTTCCGGGTATAACGTCCCCAGGCAGGTGTGCCCATGGCGCTGCCTTGCGTCGCATAAATAGCTTCTCCGTTTATCTTCATCCACTGGCCGATGCCTTTCAGCGCTGCTATACTGGCTGCCGGAAATGCGCCGGTAGCATCAGGACCTACATTCAGCAGATAATTTCCATTTTTGGAAGCAATATCTATCAGGTTACGTATCAGCGTGCCCGTTGATTTCCAGCGGTTATCATAACTTTTATAGCCCCAGGTACCATTCATCGTCATACAGGTTTCCCAGTCGCGGCCATCCAGCTCGGCGGCGGTAGGAATTTTCTGTTCCGGGGTTTTGTAGTCGCCGGGAAAGTCCGGGCGTTTGAGCCGGTCGTTGGTGATAATGCCAGGCTGCAAAGCCAGTACTGCCTGTAGTTTACGGGCGTATTCCGCTGTCATGCCGGTAGGCGTATCCCACCAGAGTACCGCTACTTCACCGTAGTTGGTGAGCAATTCCTTTACCTGCGGTACCGCTACCCGGTCGATGTAGTCCGACATGGAGGCGGTTGTTTGTGCCGGGTCCCAGTGGCCGGAATTAGCCTGCGTGTAGGCGTCTATGGTAGCAGAGTCGGGATTGGGCCAGCCTTCTGCCGTGGCTTTGCGGGCAGCTGCGCCACCTGGATTGTTCCAGTCCTGCGCATGGGAATAGTAGAAGCCCAGTTTAAGGCCGTACTTCTTACAGGCTGCTGCCAGCGGCTTTAACAGGTCTTTGCCGTAAGGCGTGGCGTCTGCAATATTCCATTTGCTGGCGTTGGATTTAAACAAGGCAAATCCATCGTGGTGTTTGGCCGTGATCACAATGTATTTCATACCGGCATCGCGGGCTGCTTTCACCCAGGCGTCGGCATCGTAGGCAGTAGGGTTAAATTGCCGCGCATATTGCTGATAATCGGCTACGGATATTTTGCCCCTGTTCATAATCCATTCTCCACCCCGGCCTATCTGTCTGCCATTGTGGACGCCAGCCGGCACGGCATAGATGCCCCAGTGGATGAACAGGCCGAAACGCGCTTCCCGCCACCATTGCATACGTTGCCCGCCTGTGTCGGCAGTCTGGGCGTGAGCGGCGGTGGGGAGCAGGCACCGGATTAGTAACAGGCAAATTAGTTTTTTCATGTAGTGGTCATTATTTGGTGATAAAAGTTCCGGTAAAATTGCAAACGATTGCAAGTTGGTGTAAAAAATAAGCGCATGCGCGCTGTTGTACTGCTTTGTGTGTTATGATTAGAGAAAGATCGGAAATAAAAACGGGGTAGAATGACTAGATTTTAACCATTCCTCGTGTTTTCTTCTCCTTGTTTTTTTATGGGTTAAACAATTACCATTTTAAGATGGCAGGTATTATCTTAGCATAGATCCACAACAAAAAGATCAGATATGGTGAACATGAAAGGCAGCTTTATGCTGGCAGCGGCTATTTGTATCGCCGGGCTGGTAACGGCACAGCAGCGGGGTGGCTATTCGCGCCCCAATATTGTATTGATTTATGCAGATGACCTGGGATATGGCGATATCAGCTGTAATGGCGCCACGAAGGTACATACGCCCAATATTGACCGGCTGGCGGCGCAGGGCATCCGGTTTACCAACGGGCATGCTTCTTCCGCTACGTGTACTCCTTCCCGTTATTCCATGCTCACCGGTCAGTATGCATGGCGTAAAAAAGGCACCGGTATTGCACCCGGCAACGCTTCCCTGATTATAGATACCACTATTACCACCTTACCTTCCCTGTTGCGCCGCGCGGGTTATGCAACAGCTGCGGTGGGTAAATGGCACCTCGGTGTGGGCGATGAAAAAGGTCCGGACTGGAATGGAGAACTGAAACCAGGTCCGTTGGAAATTGGTTTTAACTATTGTTGGATTATGCCTGCTACGGCAGACCGTGTTCCCTGCGTATATGTGGAAAACCACCGGGTAGCCGGTTTAGATCCCAATGATCCGATTAAGGTAAGTTACACCGCTCCTATCGGTAACGAACCTACGGGAAAAAAGAATCCGGAACTGCTGGTGATGAAATCTTCCCAGGGCCATAGCGATGCCATTGTAAACGGTATTGGCCGCATTGGTTTTATGCAGGGCGGTACCGCTGCACTGTGGAAAGATGACCTGATTGCGGAAACGCTGACTGCCAAAGCGCAGCACTTTATCGCACAACATAAATCCCATCCTTTTTTCCTCTATTTCGCCACACATGATATTCACGTACCGCGGGTGCCAGGTGCTGCTTTTGCCGGCAAAAGCGGTTTAGGTGTAAGAGGCGATGCTATCCTGCAACTCGACTGGACGGTCGGACAAATTATGCATACCCTGGATAGTTTACACCTGACGGAAAATACGATCCTTGTTTTCAGTAGTGATAACGGCCCCGTAGTAGATGATGGTTACCAGGATCAGGCAGTGGCATTGCTCAACGGGCATAAACCCAGCGGCCCGCTGCGCGGTGGTAAATACAGCAATTTCGATGCAGGTACCCGTGTGCCGCTCATCATTCGCTGGCCAGGCCACATAAAAGCTGGTGGTACTTCCGCAGCCCTGCTAAGCCAGGTGGATTTCATGGCATCTTTCGGCGCCTTAACCACTGGGCATCCGCTGGAAAAGCAGGAAGGACCGGATAGCTTTGATATGATGGCTGCCTTTACCGGCAAAGACAAGAAAGGACGTACTTCCCTGATTGAACATGCCGGTGCGCTGAGCATTATCAAAGGCAACTGGAAATACATAGAACCAGGCAACGGCGCACGTTACGACGAGGCAGTAGACATTGAACTAGGCAATGATCCGGCGCCGCAGTTGTATGACCTGCGCAAAGATCCCGGTGAACAAAATAATGTTGCTGTCAGGTATCCGCAGATCGTAAAAGAACTGGCGGCTAATCTGCAGGCACTTAAAAAAGCCGGCCGCAGCAGATAAAAAAGTAATCAGCGCTGTGCAGCATCCCGTGCTGCACAGCGCTGTTGTTTTATCCGCAAATCATCACATAGGCGCCTGCCGGATCCTGTATCAGACAATAATGCATGTCTTCCCACGCTCTTTTTTCTCCCAGTACTTTCCCACCCAGCGCTACACACTTCTCAATACTGACATCCAGGTTATCCACAATGATATAAGGCAACCATTGTGGTGGTAAATAATTGTTGTTGCCGCGTGCATGGCAAATGCCTGCAATGGTTTGTCCATCTGCCGGTTCGTTCATGCTGTAGTCATTGTAGGCGCCCATACTCAATGGCACTTTTTCCCAGCCTACTACACTTTTATAAAACTCACTGATACGGGTGGCATCTGTTACCGTCAGATCGGTCCATATAATGGTGCCTGTTTTAGGTTTTGGCATAAACTCTTTTTTTCTGATAAAATAATATAGTAAATTGATAAGATAATATCTTTTTATTTTGCAAACGATTGCATAACTTTATTTTATTAGCCTAATACCCGGACGCAACGCCCATTCTCTGACTGACCAGACTAAACCGACTGCTAATAATTATTACTACCGGAAACTATCCGTAGCACCGTGTTGAAGAACCTTGTTTCCCTGTTATTTTATCGCATGATTTGTTAATCATAAAAAAAATATATACCGTATGAATTACCCGTAACCCGTTCTTTTTAGTAACAACTTATTCCCGGACCGGCAACTGTTGCTGCGTATAACTGATATGGCTATACGTAACAGGAAGGTATTGTACCTGTACCGGACATATTATGTCATCCTCCAACTAATAAACACTTCCTTATGAAAAAAAGTTACGCAACTATTGGTTTGCTATTGCCACTGCTATGGCTATTGCTACCAATGACCCTATTGGCCCAGTCCCTGCCGGCAAATTTCCAGCGGGTGCAGGTGGTTAATGGGCTTAGCAGTCCTACTGCCCTGGCCTTTCTCCCCGATGGCCGCATCCTGGTGGCAGAGCAGGGCGGAAAACTCCGGATCATTAAAAACGGGAGCCTCCTGTCTACCCCGGTGTTGACTGTGTCTACCACGAGCGGGGGAGAACGCGGATTGCTCGGCATCGCCGTAGATCCTGATTTCAACAACAATCGTAATATCTACATTTATTACACCCACACTACCGGCCCGCATAACCGCGTTAGCCGCTACACCCTCACCGGTGATGTTGCCGGTTCAGAAACACCGATACTGGACCTTCCCAATCTGGGCGCCCTCTTTCACAACGGCGGTGGTTTGATATTTGGTAAGGATGGAAAACTATATGTGTCTGTCGGCGATAATAAGCTGGGCGACAATTCCCAGGATCTCGACAGCTACCTGGGAAAAATCCTGCGTATCAATACCGATGGATCTGTACCTGCCGGTAACCCATTCAGTGGCGGCGCCGTTCGCAGCCGGGTATGGGCCTATGGTTTACGTAACCCCTTCACCACCAGTGTGGACCCCGTATCCGGTAAGTTCTACATCAATGAGGTTGGAGATGCCAAATGGGAGGAAATAGATGACGCTACCGCCAGTGGTCGTAATTTCGGCTGGCCTGCCCAGGAAGGCCTTTGTTCCGGTAGCTGCAGTGGTATCACCAATCCGATACATTACTATCGTATCAACCGCACTGCCAGTCCTCCGGATGGCGAAGGTTGCTCTATCAATGGCGGTACTTTTTTTAACGGTGCTATCAGCAACTATCCTGCTGCCTATAACGGGAAATATTTTTTCCTGGACTATTGCGGTGGATGGATCAACTACCTGAATCCGGCCCGTACCTCTTTTGCCACCGGTTTGGGCGGCGGCCTCGTTTACATCAAACAGGGGCTGGATGGCAACCTGTATTACCTGAGCCGCAACAGCAGTGCGCTGTTTAAAGTTATTTATACCGGTACACAGGCGCCGGCTATTTCCACACAGCCTCAATCTATCGCTGTGCCACAGGGGCAAACTGCTACCTTCAACGTTATTGCCACTGCCAATCCGGCTCCCACTTACCAGTGGCGGAAAAACGGCAGCAACATCAGCGGCGCTACTGCGGCCACTTATGCCAAAGCCAATGTACAGTATGCAGATTCCGGCTTATACAGCGTTGTAGTTACCAACAGCGCCGGCAGTGTTACCAGTAACAATGCCCGGCTAACAGTTACCAGCCCTAATAATCTACCAGTAGCAACGATTACCGCACCTGTCAATAACGGCAAATTCCGCGCAGGTGATGTCATCACCTATGCCGGCACCGGTACCGATGCGGAAGATGGTACGCTGCCCGCCAGCGCTTTCCGTTGGTGGGTGGATTTCCATCATGCCAATCACATCCACCCGGGACCACAACTGCGTGACAGCGTTAAGAACGGTACTTTTACCATTTCAGCCGAAGGACATACGGAAACAGATATCTGGTATCGTATATACCTGGCCGTTAAGGACAGCAGAGGCGAATGGGATACTTCCTATGTGGAATTATTTCCGGTGACTTCCCGCCTGACGCTGGCCACACAGCCTGCCGGCCTGCAGCTGAAACTGAACAGTGTACCTATCACAACCCCCGACACCCAGGAAGGATTATCCGGCATGGTAAGACCGCTGGAAGCCCCTTCTCCGCAGGTGTTGAACGGTACTACCTATATTTTTGACCGCTGGGCGCATGGTGGTAATCGGGTACAGTCCATCACTGTTGGCGACCAGGATACCACCTTCCTTGCCTACTTTAAAGCAGGACAACCGGCACAGGACCTGACACCGGTGCAGGACGCCTATGTACGCGATGGCAGCAACGCCGCTATCAAACATGGCGTAACTGATTCTGCCTTCCTGATTACCAAAGTATCCCCTGCCGGTCAGCTGAATAATGCCCGGGAAGCGTATCTTACTTTTGAACTGGATACAACAGACATCCGGGGCGTATCATCCGCAGTACTGCAGCTCTATGGTAATGTAGATGGTACCGCGGCGCCAACGGTGCCCGTAAGTGTGTATCCTGTCAGCAATACTACCTGGTCAGAAACAGCCATTACCTGGAACAATAAACCAGCCAGCGGTACAACCGCCCTGGCAACCACCACCATCAACAACGGTAGTGCCGTATACTATTCCTGGGATATTACCAGCTATGTGAAAAGTGAGCGTGCATTGGGACATAAATTAATCTCCCTGGTGCTGAAAAGCCAGCAGGCACATGATCCCCGTATTTTCTTCAACTCAAAAGAAGCTGGCGCGAATGTGCCTAAGCTGCGGATCATTCCGGATTCCGGCGTAGCCCCGGCCTGTATACCTGCTACAGCCAGTGGCGATGATGGCAATGTGGCGGCCAACGCTATAGACGGTGACCTGAACACCCGCTGGTCTGCCTCCGGCAACCCGCAGTGGCTCAAGTTGTGCCTCGGCAATACCGCTACCGTTAATGGCATACAGATCGCTTTCTTCAAAGGAGATGCCCGCCGCGCCCTGTTTGATATTCAGACCAGCACCGATGATAATAACTGGAACACTGTGGCTACCGGTTTACAGAGCAGTGGTACTTCCGTCAACTTCGAAAACTTCTCCTTTAACGCAGTAACGTCGAAGTATATACGTATTGTAGGCCATGGCAATAATGTAAATGACTGGAACAGCTATGCCGAAGTGAAAGTAAATACAACCGGTAATGCCCCGGCAGTTAAAACAACCGCACCGGTGACACTGCATGTGTTCCCGAATCCGGTAGGCGAACAATTCACCCTGCAATACCAGCTGACCGGTAATGGCTATACTACCCTGGGTATCTATGATATGTCCGGTAAACTGGTACAGATGCCGATCAATGGACAGCTAACGGCAGGCGCCTATACGAAAACAATTTCCACTGCCAATATTCCCGCCGGTATTTATGTGATAAAACTGGTACATAACGGTAAAGCAGTGACTAAAAAATTAATCAAAGAATAAACGAATATCTATGCAGTTAAAACAGCTTATACAAACAGCAGGGTTATTCATCGGTGGCTTGTGTGTACAGGGATCTGTACTGGCAACAGACCGCTTGGTAACAACCGCGGCGCAGCTGAATACCGCTATCGGTGCAGCCAAACCCGGCGATAATATTATCCTTAAAAATGGCACCTGGAAAGATGTGACCATTGACCTGAGCGCTTCCGGAACCGCGGCGGCACTGATTACCCTGAAAGCGGAAACACCGGGTGGCGTCACCATCTCCGGTGCTTCTACCCTCACTATTTCCGGCAGCTACACTGTGGTAAGCGGATTACGCTGGACCAATGGTAAAATAGATGCCAACATCATCACCATCAAAGGCAGCTATAACCGCGTGACCCAATGTGCGATGGTCAATTACAACGCCGGTAAAAAATGGATTGTGCTGGATGGATTTAAACTACGGGTAGATCATAACCGTTTTGAAGGAAAAAATACCGCCGATCCTACCATGCAGGTAGAAGTGAGAGATAAAAATGCGGATTATCACCTGGTAGATCACAATCACTTCGCTAAGCGCCCGGAGCTGGGCGCCAACGGTGGAGAAACGATCCGCACCGGCTACAGTGGTCAGATGGACAATATCTCCCGGACGATTTTTGAATACAATTTGTTTGAAGAGTGTGACGGAGAAAATGAAATCGTATCCAACAAATCCAGTGAAAACCTGTATCGCTTTAATACTTTCCGGAAGTCCAAAGGGCAGTTCTGTTTCCGGCATGGCGACCGCAATGTGCTGTACAGTAATTTTTTCCTGGGAGAAGGGAAAGCCGGCACCGGTGGTGTGCGGGTGATCGGATCGAAGAATTATATCGTGAATAACTATTTCTCCGGATTGGATGCCGCCAACACCACCGGGGATGCCGTGATCATCCTGCAACGGGGCGAATCCTATCCTGCAGGAGAAGTACGTTTCAATCCGAAGATAGATAGTTGTGTGATCGCCTATAATACCATCAGAGATTACTCCAGTGGTAAAGCGATAGACCTGAATAATGGCGGCAGGCCGTTAGCGCCTGCCGGGGTGGTTGTAGCTAACAACCTGGTAAAAAGCAATGGTACCAACGTAGCCAATAATCTCACCGGTGACGAAGACTGGCGGGGTAATATTTTCACCGGTCCTCTGGGTATCAGCAATCCCGGTGGTATCGACGTGAAAGATCCGCAGCTCACCGCTGCCAGCTGGCGATTGGCCGCTAACAGTGTGGCAATAGATTCCGGTAAAGGTGGCTGGGGCGGCATTCGTGCTATCAGTGGACTGGATGTGGATACACAGGTAGCCTGGGATATAGAAGGCCATCCGAGAGTAGGACGTAAAGATGTAGGCTGTGATGAATATGGTACCGGTGCTGCTACGAACCGGCCATTGGATCCCGCGGATGTAGGCCCTTCTTATCTGGGCGGCCCGGCAGCAGCAGATGAGGTGACTGCCATCACGCTTGCACCCTCTGTGATTGCCGCTGCACCTGCCAATTCACCGGTAGCCCGCAACGGCCAGCTGAAAGTAATCGGATTGAAACTGTGCAATCAGTATGGCCAGCCCATTCAGCTGCGTGGTATGAGTACCCATGGTATACAATGGCATGGCTGGGGTAAGAGCTTAACAGCAGCCTCTCTTGATACCCTTGCCTATGGCTGGGGAGCGGATGTGTTGAGAATCTCCCTGTATGTGGATGAAGATGGGTATGAAACAGATCCTGCGGGTTTCACCGCGCAGGCGAGCAAACTGATAGAAGAAGCCAGCAACCGGGGCATGTATGTGCTGGTAGACTGGCATCATTTGAAGAAGGGAGATCCGAATACGCAGTTGAGTATGGCTAAAACTTACTTCACGGCCATTGCCAACGCTCACAAGAACCGGAATAATATCTTCTATGATATCTGTAATGAACCCAACAAGGTAGCCTGGGCGAGGATCAAAACATACGCAGATCAGATCATTCCGGTTATCCGCGCGATTGATAACGATGCTGTGATTCTCATTGGTACACATGCCTGGTCTTCTTTCGGCGTTTCTGACGGCCGGTCCGCCCAGGATATTGTGAATAATCCGGTGAATTTCCCCAACATCATGTATAACTTCCATTTCTATGCGAAGGACCATCAGACTAATTATCTGAATGAACTGGATTGGGCATCAGACCGTTTTCCTGTGTTTGTAACGGAATTTGGTACCCAGGAAGCTTCCGGAGATGGGCCGAATGATTTTACCATGTCGCAGAAGTATATTGACCTGATGCGGCGTAAAAAAATAAGCTGGACGAACTGGAACTATTCCAGAGATCCGCTTACAGGTGCCGTGTGGAATCATACTACGACCAGTGATGGCAGCGGCCCCTGGAAAGTGGCTAACCTGAAACCGGCCGGTGTGTGGATCAGGGATAAAATCATGAATCCGGCGGATGAATTTCCGACAGATACTACTACCACCCCAGCATGTGTACCGGCAAAAGCCAGCAGCGATGATGGTAATGTGGCTGCCAACGCGATAGACGGCGACCTGAATACCCGCTGGTCTGCTACCGGTACCAACGAATGGATTCAGTTGTGCCTGAACAGCGCTACCCGCATCACTGGTGTGGAAATCGCCTTCTTCAAAGGCGACGCCCGTAAGGCCAAATTTGATATCCAGGTAGGCAATGATGGTACCAACTGGACCAATGTAGCCACTAACCTGCAAAGCAGCGGTAGCTCCCTGAACTTTGAGTCTTTTACGTTTAATGCAGTAACGGCGAAGTATATACGTATTCTGGGCCATGGCAATAACGTGAATGAATGGAACAGCTATACGGAAATAAAGGTGAAAACCGGTGTGGCCATTACTGCCGCTATGATGCCGGAAGAACAAGCCACCACCAAAGCAGCAACGCCGGTGGTATTTACGGTATTCCCGAATCCTTCTGTGAGTCGGTTTACCATTCAGTTTAACTTACCACAGGCAGGATATACTACTTTGGGCGTATATGACCTGAATGGCAAATTAACAGGTGAACTGATTCATGAACAGTTACCGGCTGGAAACCATAGCCGTAACTATGAAGCGGCACAATTGCCGGCAGGTATTTATGTACTCAAGCTGGTACATAACGGCCGCGTGGCCGTGCAGAAAATATACAAGCAATAGACTGGCTGAATAAGTAAAATAAAACGCCCCTTTTGCATATATCGCAAAAGGGGCGTTTTTATGAAATGTTATAGCACTATACGGTTTCCATTTCTCTCAGTTCCAGGACGTCGGTAGTCCAGGTACGCAGCTGATTACACAGCTGTGGGTTGTTGAGCAGGGATTGACCGTAGGAAGGAATCATTTTTTTCAGCTTGATCTGCCATGCTTCTGTATCGATCTGATCTTTGAAGCAACGTTTCAACAGATTGAGCATAATGGATACGGCAGTAGAAGCACCCGGGGAGGCGCCCAGCAAGGCTGCAATGGAGCCATCTGCCGCACTCACCACTTCTGTACCGAATTCCAGGATACCGCCGTGTTCAGGATCTTTTTTAATAACCTGTACGCGTTGTCCGGCAATTTCCAGTTCCCAGTCTTCCATTTTTGCTTCCGGGAAATATTCACGCAGTGCTTCCAGCCTGTCCTGTGGCTTTTGGCGTACCTGAGCAATCAGGTATTTGGTCAGCGGAATATTATCGAGGCCGGCAGACACCATCGGGTGGATGTTATTCAGCTTGATGGATAAAGGAAGATCGAATACAGAGCCGTTCTTGAGGAATTTGGTGGAGAAGCCCGCGTATGGTCCGAAGAGCAGGGCTCTTTGGCCATCGATCATGCGGGTATCGAGGTGTGGTACAGACATCGGAGGCGCGCCTACAGATGCTTTACCATATACTTTGGCTTCATGTTTTGCGATGATTTCCGGATTGTTGCAACGCAGCCATTGTCCGCTAACGGGGAAACCGCCGAAGCCTTTTCCTTCCGGAATACCGGATTTCTCCAGCAGGGGCAGGGAGCCGCCGCCGGCGCCAATGAATACGAATTTTGCGTTTACCGTTTGTTTGTCTCCGTTTTCACGGTTCTTTACCTTGATCTGCCAGCTGCCATCGGCTTCTTTTTGCAGATCACGTACATCATGGTTGAAATGCAGGGAAACGCCCTCCATTTGTGCCAGGTGATCGAACAGGGCGCGGCTTAATGCGCCGAAGTTTACATCCGTACCCAGCTCCATGTGTGTAGCTGCTACTTTCTGTCCTGGTTCCCGGCCGTCCATGACAAGCGGCATCCAGGCTTTCAGTTGTTCAGGGTCTTCTGAATATTCCATCCCTTTAAAAAGATGACACTGTTGCAGCGCCTGATATCTTTTTTTGAGATAATCCACATTCTCTTCTCCCCAAACAAAGCTCATATGAGGAATACTTTGTATGAATTTATGCGGATCGGAAACAACATTGTTCTCTACCAGGTAAGACCAGAACTGACGGGAGACTTCGAATTGTTCTGCGATGTTTACTGCTTTTTTGATATCTACTGATCCGTCCTGCTTTTGGGGGGTGTAATTGAGCTCACAAAATGCGGAGTGGCCGGTACCTGCATTGTTCCATGCATCGGAACTTTCTGCAGCCGCTACATCCAGTCTTTCATATACTGCTATCGTGAGCGCGGGGTCGAGCTCTTTCAGGAGGGTCCCCAGTGTGGCGCTCATTATACCAGCGCCAATTAATACAACATCCGGACCTGTTTCAGACGTACTCTTGCTTCTAAACATAACCCATTTTTATTCGAGGTGCGAAGTTACAATCAAATCATTTAAGGGATGGCATAAAATGACAGATTACGTGACAATTAACAAACTATTTACAATTCTTTCTGAATAAATTGAAAGTTGCATACCTGGATAATCGGCCCGGGAAAACCAACACAGACTTTATGTTTCTGTTAATTAATCCGGTTAATACTGCTATAGTGGCGCAGTGTAGCTTACTTTTATCGCTTTAAAATTTGTAACTTAATCAGATGAACAGAAGAGATTTTTTAAGAGGCGTATCAGCAGCTGTGGTGATACAAGCCTGTGGAAAAATAGTGACGGCCGCCACCCGGCAGCATCTCAGCCGCGAGACGGTTTTCCGCTTTGTCGTGGCCTCAGACTGGCATTACGGGCAACCTGGTACGGATGCTACGCAATTTTATCATGATCTGCAAAAAGCATTTGCGGCTTACCAGGCACAATACCCCTGTGAGTTTTTTGTGCTGAACGGAGATGTGATTCACAATGACCCTGCCTTATTGTTACCTGCTGCTACTTTATTGAAACAATTACACCCACGGCTATACGTAACCCGGGGTAACCACGATATGGTAACACCTGCTGCCTGGGAACAGGCCTGGGGTTTTCCGCTCTGTCATGATGTGGTGATAAAAGACCAGGTAATTTTACTGGGCGACACCGCCAATGAAAAAGGACAGTACCTGTGTCCGGATGTCAGCTGGTTTACAGCGAAGCTGGAGCAATATAAATCAGCGTCCAACATCTTTATATTCCTGCATATTACCCCGGTGAAGTGGACCAAAAGCGGCGTAGATTGTCCCGAATTTCAGGACCTGATCCGGAAATATCCAAATGTGCGGGCCGTCTTTAACGGGCATGATCATGACCAGGATGGTGTAAAGCTGTTGGATGATAAAATACCATTCCTGTTTGATGGCCACATGGGTGGTAGCTGGGGTACCGACTACCGGGGTTTCCGGGTGGTGGAGTTAAAGACAGATGGCAGCATGGTGTCTTATCTCATGAATCCTTATCATAAGCAGGCAGAAAGGACTTTCGCCAAAGTATAATATTTTTATAGATATATTGGAGGCCGGCAAAACCGATCATTACACTATGTTGGAAGAATTAGAAGAACAATATGCATTTAGCTATCCTGCTTTGTACAAACAGTTGAACAAGGATGGAATGCTGGATTGGGGCCAGTTTGGGCCGGATTGGTATACAACCGTATTTCCGGACATTAAACACACGCCGCCGCTCTTGTTATTTGCCAACGATCTGGAGGTCATGAACCCGGAACAGGTGGCATTGCTCCTGGAAGACGGATTATTATTTGCTGACCCGGAGCACCAGTTCATCCCTTTCGCCACCAATGGCGCCGGTGACTGGTTTGCTTTTTATTTCAATCTGCAGGATGGCGATGATGTGCCGGTGGTACAGGTATGGCATGATGCCAACGAAGCCTGTATCCTGGCGAAAAACCTGCAGGACTTTATTTTTCTGCAATTACTCGAAGCAATAACGGATATGGACCCGGATTATCCGGGCTTAATTGAAGACGGGGATTTTGCAGTCAACTGCCGCAACATTTTACAGACACATACGCCTTATCTCACCGATCGGCAACAAGCCATTGTGGCTGCAGCCTTTGCGAAAGGTAAGCTGAGTGGTGAAGAACTGGACGAGATTGTAGAACAGGAAATGAACTTTGAATGGCTGGACAGCAGTTTCCCTTATCAGGTCAATGAAGATTGACCTGATCGCCATCAGGCATTGAAGCAGCACGGCCGCTTCAATGCCTGGCAGGCTACTATTCTTTATAAAAATCAATCAGGGCGCCAAAGTACTGATCATTCCAGCCTTCGGTAATGTCCTCATACGCTTCATCCGGGATGTTGGTATGCTTCAGCTCTACATCCGTTCCTTTTGGGGAACTGTGCAGTTTGATGGTAACGATGGAAGGCGTTTCTTCATCTTCCCCGAAATACCATTGCTGTACAATTTTTTTGTCCTGCTCAAATTCCAGGTTTTTACCTACAATGCTCTCTTCCCACAGCGCAAATTCAGAACCGGGTTCTGTAGACATTTCAGCGGCTTCTCCGCTCCACAGTTGTATGGTAGCCGGGTTGGTCAGGGCTGCATATACTTCTTCCGGCAGTGCGGGTATGATGAAGTGTTTTTTGTAATCTTTCATGGTTTCAAAGCTAATTATTATTTACCTTTTCTATAAAATGATCTTATGCAATTCACCAAACTGATCCCGAATATTTTTTATTCGGACATAAAAGTAGCCCTGCAGCTTTTTGTAGATACCCTTGGTTTTGCAGTTGCCTATAGTGATGATAAAGGAGAACAGCCCTTTTATATTATTAAACGGGATACGTTGGTCATCCACCTGATCGAATGCCGGGAATGGGCTGTCAAAGACCGGCCGGAAATAAGATTGGAAACAGACGATATCCACGCTGCCTTTGCCGCTGTTAATAGCAGCCACCCGGAATTGTTGCATCCCAATGCCGCCGAAATTACACTGAAGCCCTGGGGCGCCCTGGAATTTGCCCTGAGAGATGCCGAAGAAGTATGTGTGATTGTGCAGCAGCCGGCATAACGCAGGAGCAGTGGTCGGATAACAGGAATATGTGAGCAACGGTGGTGATCATCCCGCAGAAAATGAATATTATTGATCTGGCTTTATAGCCGGAGATATCTCCGGCTGATCTGTTTCACCAGAATCCGTAAGATGAAATATTTTCCACGATATGTCATGTGCTGGCTGTTCCTGTTATGTCCTTTTTTAATGGTTGCTCAGCAGCCTCCCACTACCTGGATACGTATTAATCAGTTGGGCTATCTGCCGGGCGGCAGCAAAGTAGCGGTATGGGCTACCCAACACGATACCCTGCCCGCCACTTTTCAGCTGGTGAATGCTGTTACTGGTCAGGTCGTGTTTACCGGCCGTTCCGGTGCTGCATATGGTCGCTATGGCCCTTTTTCTCAGACAGCCCGGCTTAACTTCAGCGGCTATACGCCGGAGGGGCAATATTACCTGCGAGCCGGCGCCACGGCTTCTCCTGTTTTTCGTATAGGCGATCACGTTTACGATGGTACTGCCGACTTTTTGTTACGTTACCTGCGGCAGCAACGCTGTGGTTATAATCCTTTTCTGAAAGACTCCTGTCATACCCATGACGGCTATACGATGTATGGGCCGATGCCCGACAGTACACATATAGACGTCACCGGTGGCTGGCATGATGCCAGCGATTACCTGCAATATGTGACTACATCCGCCAATGCTGCCTGGCACCTGCTGGCTGCCTGCCGCGATTTCCCGGAAGTATTTGCCGATCAGTTTACCGCCAATGGTATGCCTGGCAGTAATCAGGTGAAAGATGTGCTGGATGAAGCCCGATGGGGACTTGACTGGCTATTGAAGATGCATCCGAAAGCAGACTGGATGTTCAACCAGATTGCCGATGACCGTGATCATCAGGGGATGCGGCTGCCGAAAGAAGATGATTTTTATGGGAAAGGCTGGGAGCGGCCGGTATATTTCTGTAATGGATTACCACAAGGATTGGGGAAGTATAAGAATAAGACCACCGGCGTAGCTTCCACTGCCGGAAAGTTTGCCAGCACTTTTGCGCTGGGCGCATCGTTGCTGCAGGCCACCGATACCGGCTATGCTGCGTTGCTCCGTACCCGTGCATTATCGGCCTATGCAATGGGCGTACAACAACCAGGCGTTTGTCAGACGGCTTCAGTGCGGTCTCCTTATATATATGCAGAAGATAACTGGACCGATGATATGGAGCTGGCCGCCGCTTCACTATATAATATGACCCGGCAACCGGCCTACCGGGAAGCCGCCTGGCAATATGCGCAGCAGGAAACCATAACGCCCTGGCTGGGAAAAGATACTGCCGCGCATTATCAATGGTATCCGTTCATTAATCCCGGCCATGCCGCGCTGGCGGCACAAACCACCGGCACTCGCCGGGAAGCGCTTATTAATTATTATCGTACCGGTATAGAACGGGTGTGGGCCAAAGCCCGGCAGAATGCTTTTTATCGTGGTATCCCTTTTATCTGGTGCAGTAATAACCTCACTACTGCTTTTGCCACACAATGTTACTGGTACCGGCAGTTAAGCGGCAGCACGGCCTTTATGGAGCTGGAACAGGCCAATATCGACTGGTTGCTGGGATGTAATCCCTGGGGTACCAGTATGATAGGCGGCTTGCCCGCATCCGGCGACAGTCCGGTTGATCCGCATTCTTCCCTGGCTACAATCGGGCATTACCCGTTGGATGGCGGATTGGTAGATGGGCCGGTATATACCGCTATTTATAAAAACCTGATCGGTATCCGTCTCGCGGAAGCGGATGAATATGCTCCTTTTCAAAGTGAGCTGGCAGTGTATCATGATGATAACGGTGACTACAGTACGAATGAACCTACCATGGATGGTACGGCATCGCTGGTATATCTGCTGGCTGCGCAGGCAGCAGAAGGCCGGAAAAAATATACGACCGATGCCGGTGGCATCATCCGGGGCGACAGTACCCGGAAAACACTGACGCTGGTTTTTACCGGCGATGAATTTGCAGATGGCGGTACCACTATCCGGCATATCCTGCGGCAGCAACAGGTGCCTGGTGCTTTCTTTTTTACCGGGCGCTTTTATGCCACCCCGGCTTTTCAGCCACTCATCCGGCAATTGCAGGCAGATGGGCATTATCTGGGGCCCCATTCAGACCAGCACCTGCTGTATTGCGACTGGTTGCGGCGCGATAGCCTGCTGGTCACGCGGGAACAATTTCACGCTGACCTGGCAGCTAATACCGCAAAAATGACTGCGCTGGGTATTCCCGCTCCTGCTTATTTCCTGCCGGCTTATGAATGGTATAATGATAGCATCGCTGCCTGGACTGCCGCCGCCGGGAAACGACTGGTGAATTTTACCCCGGGTACCGGCTCAAATGCCGATTATACTTTTCCGGCTATGGGGAAACGTTACCGGTCGTCGGAAGCCATTTACCAGGCAATTCTGCAGTATGAAGCTACACATCCGGGCGGACTGAATGGTTTTTTGCTCTTAACGCACATGGGCACAGATCCCCGCCGGACAGATAAGTTTTATCGCTTATTACCCCGGTTGATTCATATTCTCCGGCAAAAAGGCTATCAGTTTGTACCGCTGCCGGTATTATTACCGTAACTATTTTTGGTGACTTGCGTTTTTTTGCCGAATTTCCTTCGCTGAAAGAAGCAAATAACCGAAATCTAATTCGGCGCTCATCAACCAGTATATCATCACTGTACCACCACCGCACAGGTTGTGCGGCGTAGTAACCGAAGAATAATTTACCTGAAACCTTGAATGGTTTAGCAACGTCCGGTGTGTTTACCCCCAGTTTCGCGAATCAACTTGAAAAACAACAATTTTAAAATTCTGTTATGAAAATGCATCCACTTAGGAGAATGGCAAGATGCAGTTTGTTCTTGCTGTTCTTATTCTTCAACTGCCTGGCAACTGCAGCATGGGCGCAGGTTAAAATCACCGGAAAGGTAACGGATGAAGGAGGCGCTCCGCTACCTGGTATCACCGTTGCTATCAGAAGTACCAAAGTAGGTACCCAAACAGATGGAGAAGGACGTTATACATTTAATACACCGTTGCAACCGGGTAGTTATACCCTGGCATTTTCCGGCATCGGTTTTTCCACCAAAGAAAATACGCTGGTCATCACAGCTAACACCAACACCTATACGTTGTCGACACAGCTTTCCACCGCAGTATCCAAACTCGATGAAATTGTGGTCACCGGTACATCTGAAGGAACGACCCGGCGACAACTGGGTAACTATATCAGCACCGTAAAAGCCGACGATCTGAATAAAGGCGCTTCCGGCAACGTGCTGGCAGCCTTGCAGGGTAAAACAGCCGGTGCACAGATTTCGCAGAACTCCGGTGATCCGGCCGGTGGTATCTCCGTAAAACTGCGGGGTATCAGTACCATCTCCGGTTCTACAGAGCCGTTATATATTGTTGACGGGGTGATTATTGATAACTCCTCTACCCGTGTTACCAACGCCGATCCCAGTTATGCAGGTGGTGGCGCTACTGGTGGCTCCGGCGGTACTTTTGTAGGAAATGTAGGTCAGAACCGTATCGTAGATATCAATCCGGCAGATATTGAACGGGTGGAAGTGCTGAATGGTGCAGCGGCAGCGGCCATCTATGGCTCCCGTGCCAACGCAGGGGTAGTACAGATTTTTACCAAAAGAGGTAGCAGTGGTGCGCCGGAAGTAAGCTTCTCTACCAGCTTTTCCGTTAACCAGCTGCGTAAAAAACTGGAAGTAAATCAGGCCCCGCTGAAATTCGGCGGCTCCCCGGATGTATCTACCCAGAACATTCTTACCCCGGATGTGAAAAATACGACGCCGGTAAATCGTTATGACTACCAGGATTATATTTTCCGTACCGGTGTAGGTACTGATAATAATCTCTCTGTAGCCGGAGGAAAAGATAAAACGAAATACTATGCTTCCGCCAGTTACTTCTATAACCAGGGTATTATCAAGAATACAGATTTCAGCCGCTATAGCTTCCGCCTGAACCTGGACCAGGAAATCAACAGCTGGATCAGCATGAATGCCAGCCTGAACTACGTATACAGCAAATCAAATGAAAAGCCGGATGGGAATACATTTTATTCACCCATGAACTCCGTGACTATCCTGGGTAACTATTATGATATTCAGAAAAGAGATGCACTGGGCCAACTGATGAGTGTGGGTGAGCGCGGACGGGTAAACCCGGTTTCCGTGATAGAGGATTTCCGCCAACAGCAACAGGTAGGCCGTATCATTGCCGGTGCGGGTGTGAAACTTCGCCCTATTAAAAACCTGACGGTAGACTACCGGCTGGGTATCGACCACTATAACCAGGACGGTACTACGTTTATGCCGGCTTTTGCCTATAACGTAAGCCCTGGCTTCTTTGGTGGCGGCCCCAAACTGGATGCTGCACAGAATGGTTATGCCAGTACCGGTTCCAACACGTCGTTTCTCATCAACCACGACCTGAATGCTACCTATAACTGGGATATCAACGAAAACCTGTCGTCCGTTACGCAGGTAGGTTATTCCCTGCAATACCAGCGGCAGCACTACGCACTGCAGCAGGGACGCGGCTTACCGCCGTTTGTACAAACAGCAGACCGGGCTACTACCATCATCCCCGGCGCTGATCAGCGTACCGAGTTATCGATCTCCGGAGAATTTATCCAGCAGAATTTCAAATACAGAAACCAGTTGTTCCTGACTGGCGCCCTGCGACTGGATGGCTCTTCTGTATTCGGAAAAAATGAAAGAAATCAGCTGTACACCAAATTAAGTGGTAGCTATGTATTATCCGGTACCGACTACTGGGAGAAACTGGCCGTATCCAAATGGTGGAATCTGTTGAAACTGCGTGCTGCTTACGGTGAATCCGGTAACCTTACCGGTATTCCTGCCTATGGCCGCTTCAATACCTATAATGCCACAGCCTTTATTGGCGCAGGTTCCTTCCAGTCGCCTAATACCTACACGGCGCCGGATGTGAAACCGGAAAGACAGAAAGAACTGGAGTTCGGTGCTGACCTGGCTTTCCTGAATAACCGTATAGGCTTATCCGTTAACTACTATCAGAAACGGGTGGAAGATCTGCTGATCAGCAGAGCGATTGCGCCTACCAAAGGTTATTCTTTCTACCTGAACAATATCGGTTCCTTACAGAACAACGGGATAGAGGTAGTATTGAACGCCACTCCGGTTAAAACCACCAATTTCACCTGGGATCTGACGGCTATCTTTAACCGTAACCGCAACAAAGCCCTGGATATCGGACAGGCGTTGGCGTTATATAACACCGTCGGCGGAGCGCCTATCGGCATCGCGAACGGAGAACCCATCGGATTTTTCTACGGTACCTTCTATGCACGGGATGCCAATGGTAATATCCTCACTAATGCGGCAGGCATTCCTTTGATGGAAAGAGGTGTACAAAACGGACCATTAACGTATACGCCTGTACGTGATCCGGCTACCGGATTACCATCTACCACCAATACGGCGGCGCTGAATAAAAAAATAGGTGATCCTAATCCCCGTTATACTGCTACCCTCACCAATGATTTTCAATACAAAAAATTCGGCTTGCACATCCAGCTGGATGCGGTACAGGGTGTAGATGTATTTAATGCGGATTTCAGAACCCGCCAGGGTGTGGATAACGGTAAAGTAGCAGAACAGGAAGACCTGGGCCTGCTGCCACGTGGTTATATTGCCGGCAGCTACGATATCCTGGAATGGAGGATTGATAATGGCTCTTTTGTAAAACTCCGCGAGCTGGCACTAAGCTATAATGTAGGTAAAATAAAAGGCTTCCGCGACCTCACCGTTACCGTAGGTGGCAGAAACCTGATTTCCTGGGATAACTACAGAGGATATGATCCGGAAGTAAATGCCGCTGGTCAGAGTACCATCCTGCGTGGCATCGACTTCGGTACCGTACCCGTTCCCAGAACTTACAACATTGCGTTGCGTGCTAAATTTTAAATCCTCAAAACAAGCAGATCATGAAACGATATATAAGCTCCATCACCTATAGCTGGCTGATCGCAGCACTACTGGCTGCCACTATAGGCTGCAAAAAAGATTATCAGGATCCGTCAGGTCCTTCGGCAGAAGAAGCCTACAGTACTGTAAACGCAGTGACCAATGCAGCAGTGGGCTTACAAAACTGGTATTCGCGCGACCGGGTAGGCCTGTTGTATACCACCGTTACTTCCGGCAGTTTGCTGACCGGCGAAACATTTGTTACCAACAGAGGTAATACAGATGAAGCGCAGCTGGGTACCGGTGGTAGTACGCTGCTGAATAACAATATTATCGTAACAGGCATGTGGGCGGTTACCAACAAAATCAATTATGAAGCCGACAGTATCCTGCGGAGAAGTCAGACCCTGGCCTTCCCTGATAAAGGTTATGCCAGCGGCCTGGTAGCGTACACGTCTATCTTCAAGGCCCTGGCCATTGGGGTACAGGCTAATTTCTGGGAAAAAGTGCCGTCAACCAGCGGAAAACCGAATGATGCAGCGCCCAACGTGACATTCATCTCCGGAAAAGATGGGTATAAAAAGGCAGTAGCGGTGTTGGATAATGCCATTAATGCGGTGAATGCCGCGCCTATCAGTGATGCCTTTCTGCGTAACATTCCGAAAAGTATCAACGTGGTGAATACCCTGTATGCATTAAAGGCGCGTTATGCTTTGTATGCCGGGGATTATACCATCGCACTGGAAGCGGCGGGAAAAGTAGACCTGACAGCAAATGGCCGGTCTTCTCTGCAATATAATCCACAGGTGATGAATCCGATCTTTACCCTCGTTACCTCCACCAATAACATTTATCAGGTGGTAGATTCTGCGATGGGATTGCCGGTAGCCCTGCAGCCGGATCTCACAGACAAACGGGTACCTTTCTATATTTCCCGTCCTGTTCCGCCGGGTCCGCGTTTCAGCATCAACGGATTTTTCTCTACCAATGTAGACTCTGTTCCTATCTTCCTGCCGGGCGAGATTTTGCTGATACAGGCAGAATGCCATGCCCGCCAGCACAATGTAGAAGAAGGGCTGAAAGCATTGAACCGGGTAGTGACGAAAAAGCCGGCAGATGATCCGTTCCGCGTAGGGGCTGATCTGCCGAAAGTAAATACTGCAGATGAAGCTACGCTGCTGACACTGATTTATAAACACCGTCGCATAGAATTATTTATGGGAGGACAGGAGCTGGAAGACAGCCGTCGTTTTGGCCGCCCCGTGACGGAACGTAAAAGGAATTATTTCCCTTATCCTTTTGTAGAAAGAAATGATAATCCGAATACACCGGATGATCCGGCTTTCTAGGGAGGTAAATAGTATAAAAGAGAAAGGGCGTATTGGTTGGCAAACCAGTACGCCCTTTCTCTTTTATTGTTTGGCTTTCCCGGGAGGAACGCCGAATTTCTTGCGGAAAGCAGTAGCGAAATGTTGCACGGAAGAATAACCTAGTTCGTTGGCAATCGTTTTAATCGGATAACCGGATAACAACTGTTCTCTTGCCTGCAGCAGCCGGATTTCATTCAGGTAGCCGAAAACGGTATGGTTAAATACTTCCTTAAAACCGGTTTTCAGTTTGAATTCATTGATACCTACAATTTTAGCCAGCTCTGGTAAAGAAGGCGTGGCGTCTATATTTTGAATGAGGTATTCCCGGGCCTGATGGATCGCCTCTTTATCATGTGCCGACTTTAGTACAGACCGGGGGCCGGACTGATGTGCCTTTTCAAAGGAGTAGGCTTGCAGTGTCAGTAATTCAATACACTTAGCCTGCAAGAAAAGCAGTTTTAAACCTCCCTGAAAACGGCAGTTCATAATATCCCGGATGCAGTGATGCATCTCAGGCGTGATGGCCTGGTTCTCGTCTGACAGATCTACAGATTTTCCTTTCGCTATACTTTCACAGAATCGCGCGAGTAAGGTACCGGTATCTTTTACCAGGTTCAGGAAATGCTCGCTGGTAAAGTGTACTTCAAAAAATTTATAGGGTTGCCCGGTATTGTAGTAGCCAATGCCATCCAACTCCCGGGTATAGAGCATGTTATGCTGCTGAGAGATAAAATTGTATTTGTGCCCGTTCATCTTGTTTTCCATGACACCGCCACCGGACAGGGCAAAGTGGAGTTCCACAAAGTTGGGTCGGTTAATAGCGTGAAAACGCAGCTCTTCTTTACGGATGTGCATATCTCCGTAAACAATAAAGATATTAGGCAGGGTGATCTGTACCAGCTCCATATCTCCGAAAGGAAAACTGTATCGCTCTCTCCGTTCTTTTACCAGTGGTTCAAGCAGGTCTGCAGCAAGTGGATACTGACCTAAATTAATCCAACGCCCTGCTTCATCACTTATGCTCATGGACATAAATACTCCGTTTAGTATTAAAAGCTATCCGTTTTATATAAAGTTCTTTTTTAGATAAGCAACACCTTTGAACCAAAGTTATCATTATTTAAACGGAATATCAATAACACCGCTATTATGAAAGAAACGAAACCCCGGAGTGGCGTAAGCCGGCTGCTGGAAATTGCCGGGAAAAGGAAAAAGCTGTTGCTTTTGTCGGCGATACTGGCTGTGGCGCACGTATTACTGGCTATAGTGCCCTATATCCTGATCTATACCATTATTAAGGCCATGCTTACCCCGCCTGTTGATGTTGCCCTGATTCAACATAATATCCTGCTGGCGGCAGGCGCTTCCCTGGCTTCCTATGCCTTGCTATATGCATCGGGTATGGCTTCACACGTAGCCGCTTTTAATATTTTATATGAGCTACGGAAGCAGATGGCAGAAAAGTTAGGAAAGCTGCCATTAGGTTTTATTAACAAAAACAATTCCGGCGCTTTAAAGAAGATAATGGCAGATGATGTGGAGCGGATTGAAAATTTTATTGCGCATAGCATTCCTGATTTTGTAAAAGGAATTACCCTCCCGCTTATTACCCTGGTATATTTATTTGTTACCGACTGGCGGCTCGCCATCAGCAGCTGTTTGCCGATAGTACTGCTGGCAGCGGTGATGCCTTTACTGTTCAGTAAAAAACGTACGGATGTATTACGGGAATACCATCGTTCTCTGGAAGAGATGAATGCAGGCATTGTTGAATTTGTACGGGGGATGCCTGTGATCAAAATATTTGGTCATACCGCGGGCAGCTTTGATCAGTACAGTGGCCGGGCCTATCGCTTTAAAGAGATGGTGATTGCCTATATCCGGGATGTTTCGCCAGGATTTGGCATTTTTATCAGTTTTATCAGCAATGCTTCCCTGCCGGTACTGGCATTGGGGAGTTATCTGTATTTCTCCGGAGGAATTACCCTGTCGGTATTATTTCTCTTCCTGATACTGGGCGTGGGTTATATCCGCCCGCTGTTTGCGCTCAGTAACCTGGGCTCCCAGATTTCCCTGATCAACCATGGTGTAAAGCGGCTGGATGAAATCCTGTTCAGTCATGAGCAGGAAACAGCTGGTCACGAGGTGTTGTCGGATGATTTCAGCATCCGGTTCGAAAATGTTTCTTTCAGTTATGATGGGAAGCGGAATGTGCTGGAGCGTGTAAATTTCACCGTGCCACAAGGTACTATTACTGCGCTGGTGGGACCATCCGGTTCAGGTAAGTCTACTGCTGCCCAGTTGGTAGCCCGCTTCTGGGATGTACAGGAGGGACACATTTTTATTGGGCAGCAGGATATCCGCAAAGTAGCGCCGGAAGAGCTGATGCGGCAGGTGTCTTTTGTTTTTCAGGATAACTTTATGTTTCATCAGAGCCTGTACGAAAATATCCGGATGGGCATGGATAAAACAGCAGCAGAAATTGTTGCTGCCGCAAAGGCGGCGCAGTGCCACGACTTCATCAGCAAGCTTCCGCAGGGATATGAGACTTTTTATGGTAGCAAAGGCGTACACCTCAGCGGAGGAGAACAACAACGGATACAGCTGGCCAGAGCGATCCTGAAAGATGCCCCCGTGCTGGTGCTGGATGAAGCAACCGCCTTCAGTGATCCGGAGAATGAGCAGCTGATTCAGCAGGCTTTCAATAAACTGATCAGTAATAAAACCGTCATCATTATTGCGCATCGTCTCAGCACCATTACCAGCTGTGATCAGATTGTGGTGATGAAAGGCGGACAGGTGGTAGGCAGTGATCAGCATACACAGCTACTGGAAAGCTGTGAACTGTATGCCAATATGTGGAATGCCCATACCCGGGCCAAAAACTTTGCCATCACGGCATAGACAGCAACGGCAATTTATATCAGACAACTTTAGTAACAATCGCAACAATGATCAGCAATCTTTTTTATACTTTTAAAACAGCGCCTGCACTGGTAAGAAAGAGCCTTCTTTCAGAGCTGCTGCATGGCTTGCTGGTAGCAGTACCTACTGGTTTCCTGCTACTGATTATACAGGAACTTTTTTCCGGGAATCCGGTTGCACAACGGATATGGTTATACGTTATTATTATGGTGGTGCTGTTGGGCGTACAATTATGGCTGGCCGCCAAAACGATGATAGGTACCAACGTCATGGCTTATACGTTGTCTACCAACCTGCGCATCAAACTGGGAGATCATCTGCAACGTTTGTCCATGGGTACTTTCAAACAACGGGACCCAGGGGATCTGGCTGCAGTCGTATTACAGGATGTCGCCAACTTTGAAATGATATTTGCGCACACCATTGGTAATATTGCCGGTGCTGTATTTGCCACACTGATTATCTCCGTATTCCTGTTTATCACCGACTGGCGGTTGGCATTGGTGCTGTTATGCGCTTTGCCGCTTAGCTGGGTGATGATTCGCATATCCAATTACCTGATCGTACAACAAGGGAGTAAACATGTGGCGGCACGGAATGAAACGAGTGCCCGTTTCCTGGAATATGTACAGGGAATCCGTCATATCAAATCCTTTGGTATGACCGGCAAACGGTTTACCAGTCTGGAAACGGCCCTGAATGATTTTCGCCGGGCCAGTATCCGTACAGAGGCCATCCCGGGTCCTTTCGTACTGGTAGCAGGATTGGCACTGGAAGTTTTTTTTCTGCTGATGATATACCTGGCGGTTACCTTCCTGACCAATGGCAGCCTGACGCCTGCAGCAGTGATTACCTTTCTGATTGTAGGCTACCGTTTATATGAGCCTATCAAAATAGTGCTGGTAGATTATGTGATTCTGCGTTACATGAATATCAGCCTGGATCGGGTGATTGAAGTGTTGCGTACGCCGGAGCAGTCTGCCGGTAAAGGATATGTGCCTGCCGGTTTCAATATCAGCTTTGAGCAGGTGACCTTTGGTTACCAGGATGATAAAGCGGTATTACAAAATGTATCCTTTGAAGTGCCGGAAAGAAGTATGCTAGCGCTGGTAGGGCCTTCCGGTTCCGGTAAAACCACTATCACCGCATTGATGGCGCGCTTCTGGGATGTGCAGTCCGGCAGCGTGAAAATAGGTGGTACGGATGTGAAAGAGATGGATCCTTCCCGGGTGTATAGCCTTATCAGTGAAGTATTCCAGGATGTATACCTGTTTGATGATACGATTTACAACAACATCAGATTTGGCAGAATGGATGCTACCGATGAAGAAGTGAGGGATGCCGCTGCCCGTGCCATGGTTCTGGATTTTGCATGGGATCTGCCGGAAGGCCTGCATGCCCGTACCGGTGAAGGGGGCAACAAACTCTCCGGTGGTCAAAAACAACGGATCAGTATTGCCCGCGCCCTGCTTAAGAATGCGCCTATTGTATTGCTGGATGAAGCCACTGCTTCGCTGGATCCTGAAAATGAGATCTACATTCAGCAGGCCATTCGGGAGCTGGTAAAAGACAAAACAGTAGTAGTGGTGGCGCATAAGCTGGCCACCATCAGACACGCGGAGCAAATATTGGTATTACAGGAAGGCTGTATTGCGGAAACAGGTACGCATACACAGCTCATGGAAAAGAAAGGACTGTATCATCATCTATGGGAAATACAACAACAAAGCGGTGGCTGGAAAATTACCGGTAACCGCTCTGCGGTTGTATCTGTTCATGATACGGTGCCCATCGTAAAATAAATGTCAGGGTCTGGGGGGATGCTGGATACCTGCGTCCTTCATCAGCTCCAGACCATATTGCATAATTCGCTCAATCACAGGTATTGCCTGCTGGCCTTTTTCGGTAATCCGGTATTCTACTTTCGGCGGTACTACCGGATAGGCCGTACGGGTAATAAAGCCTTTCTCTTCCAGCTCCTTCAGCTGCGTGGTCAGCATCTTATGGGTGATATGCGGAATATCATTTTTCAGCTCGCCATACCTTAACACATTCGTCCGGAGCCGCCACAGGATGGGCATCTTCCAGGTGCCACCAATATGGTTTAGCGCAAATTCAATTGGCGTATAAAAAAGTTTGTTATCGTAAATAAACTCAGGCATGGTTATAAGCGTTAGGTTCCGTTCAATACTTTCTAAAAGGTGAGTATCATACATAAAAGTGTATGATACAAAGTATGCGTGCATTTCCTACAAATTTGCACAAAAAAAATCAGCAAACAGGAAGAATTATGAAACGCATACTTTATGTACTTGCGCTGGGAATATTTGGAATTGCCACCACAGAATTTGGTGTCATCGGTATCTTACCGCAGATAGCCACAGCTTTTAATATCACTACGGATAAAGCCGGCTGGCTGTTAAGTGCGTTTGCACTGATCATCGCCGTCAGCGGTCCTTTTGTAACCTTGTTTTTTTCTTCCTGGAACAGGAAACAGTCGATGATACTTGTTTTGGCTGTCTTCACAGGCGGTAATATTATTGCTGCCTTATCCACCAGTTTTCCGATGTTGTTAATTGCCCGGATGTTGCCGGCATTTATGCATCCGGTATACTGGTCAAACGGGCTTACCATGGCGGCCAACTCCGTGCCGGAAGCGGAATCGCCGAAGGCGGTGAGTATTGTATTCGGTGGCTTTACCATTGCCAGTGTGCTGGGTGTACCGCTGGCCACCTGGATGGCAGACCTGTTTAGCTGGCAGGCATCCTTTCTTTTATGTGCCGTTGTTAACGGAATCTCTTTTCTCGGATTATTATTGTTTTTGCCGGATATGCCAGGCGTAAAAACCAGTTTCGGTACACAGTTGCAGGTACTGCGTAAGCCGGCCCTGTGGGTGAGTCTGGGGCTGGCCTGTCTGATCGTGGCTGCCATGTATGCCAGCTATGGTTATATGGCAGTATATCTGCGGGAAGTAACGAGGATGAACGGCGCACAGATCAGTATGATGCTGCTGGTATTCGGTATTACCGGCGTAGCCGGCAACTGGCTGGCAGGAAAACTGTTGAGCAGGAGCCGGCTTTATACGACGATGGGTTTTATTGGGTTGTTACTGTTAACACATGTGTTGCTGTATTTTGCCGGGATATATATGGTGCCGATGATCGTCATGGTTTGTTTATGGGGGTTTATCCATACCGGCGGATTTCTGATCAGTAATATCAATGTCACTACCATGGCGCCGGAAGCACCGGAGCTGGTGAATAGTATCTTCACTTCCTGTGGCAACCTGGCGGTAACGATTGGCGCTACTGTTGGTGGTGTAACTATTGCTCACGCCGGGGTACATCAGATTATGTGGACGAGTGTTGTATTGTTATTATTGTCTTTAGTGGTGGTATGTGCCGCTAATTATAAAAGACTGGCCCGGATGGTGTAATACAACGAAGCCGGTATTACTGAATTTTTTTGTGACTACCAGGTTTTGCCGGTGATTTGATTTTTATAACTTTGATACATGCGGAAAAATTTAAGCGTAGCAGAATTTTACTCTTGTCATTCGAAGTATTTGCCGGATAATATCCGGAAAGAAGTAGGACATTTTAATGTATTTAAAGTGTCGGATATGCAATCGCGGTGCTCTTCTTTCGGCCGCAAGGAATTTTATACCATCATCCTGGTAAAAGGCCGGTGTAAATACCATTATGCCGAGCAGACGGTTACTGTGGAAGATAATACCCTGGTATTTTGCACACCCGATGTGCCTTATGAGCTGGAACCTGTTACCATGAAGAAATCCGGTATGTTATGCATTTTTACGGCTGATTTCTTTTCCCGCTACGGTGGTATTCAGCTGCAGGAATATCCCGTTTTCAGTGCCGGCGCCCAATCATTTTATAAACTCACGCCGGCGCGGCAACAGGAAGTGGTTCGCATTTTTCATAAGATGTTTGCCGAAATCAGTACTGATTACCTATACAAGTATGATGTATTGAGAAACTGTGTGCTGGACCTGGTACATGAGGCATCGAAGCTGCAGCCGGAGGTTAGCTTACTGCAGCATTCCAACGCCGCTGCCCGTATTGCCGCCATGTTTACAGAATTGCTGGAGCGGCAGTTTCCGGTGGCATCGCTATCGCAACAGATAGCCCTGCGTACCCCCGGCGACTTTGCGGAGGCTTTATCTATACATGTTAATCATCTCAACAAAGCATTAAAGGAAATTACTGGGAAAACCACTTCGGCGCTGATTGCCGAAAGAATCATACAGGAAGCCCGGTTATTGCTGAAGCGTACCCAATGGAATGTATCAGAAATAGCCAATTGCCTGGGATTTGAAGAGCTGCCTCACTTCATTCATTTCTTTCGTAAAAATGTACAGATGACGCCTGCCGCCTATCGTAAGTAAATGGATTGATTTTTACAACTATTGCTTTGCTTTTTACATCGGTAGATTGGAGGACGGTAAATATCTTTGCACTATCAAAAACATATTTCAAAGATGGCAAAATCAATCATCATCGTAGGAGCAGGTGCAGGGCAGGGATTGGCCCTGGCAGAGCGTTTTGGTCGCGAAGGATTTCAGATAGGATTTATTAACCGCGATGCAGAAAAGGCTGCTGCCTTATTGCAGCAGCTGACCGCAAAAGGTATTACTGCCTATACCCACTCCGCCGATGTAACCCGGCCGGAAGCCCTGGAGCAGGCCATACAGGCGCTGAAAACAAAATTGGGAGATATACATGTATTGTTATACAATGCGGCGCATATCCGGCAGCAGGACATCCTGGAAACAACGCCGGATAACCTGATCGCCGACTTTAAAGTAAATGTAGCCGCTGCTTTACAAAGTACCCAGCTGGTGTTTGAGGAACTGCAAAAGCATAAAGGGGCTATCCTGTTTTCCGGCGGCGGATTAGCGATTGAACCGAAAGCAGCTTATGGTTCTTTGTCTATTGGCAAGGCAGGCATCCGTAGCCTGGCATTGCAACTGCATGACCGGCTGAAAGCAGCCGATGTATTTGTAGGTACGCTATCTGTCACCGCTCATATTACGCCGGAAAGTACGACCCACTCACCTGCTATTCTAGCGGATATTTTCTGGCAGTTGTATCAGGACCGGAAGGAAGTGGAAATTGTGCATTAAGCATGGAAGTGCGCATAAAAAAAGAGAAGCTTTGCGGCTTCTCTTTTTTTATATAGCTATGTTGTAGTTAGTTGATGTTTTCTATGATGCCGGCAATTCCTTGTCCACCACCGATACAGGCGGTAACGATGCCGTATTTTTTGTTTAACCGTTTCATATCGCCCAGGATCTGTACGGTGAGTTTGGCGCCGGTGCATCCCAATGGATGTCCGAGGGCAATGGCACCGCCGTTGATATTCACGATATCCGGATTGATACCCAGTTCACGGATAACCGCAAGCGACTGGGAGGCGAAGGCTTCGTTTAATTCTACGAGATCAATGTCCTGTAAGGATTTACCGGCTTGTTGCAACGCTTTGGGAACAGCGGCAACCGGGCCGATACCCATAATCTTTGGATCTACGCCTGCAGTAGAGCAGCTTACCAAACGGCCGATAGGTTTCAACCCCAGTTCATTGACCATCTTTTCACTCATCACTACCACGAAGGCGGCGCCATCGGAAGTCTGGGAAGAGTTACCTGCCGTCACAGAACCGCCGGCAGCAAATACAGGTTTTAATTTACCCAGGGCTTCCACGGAAGTATCTGCACGTGGTCCTTCATCGGTGTCAACGATATAGGTACGTTTTTGTTTTTTACCTTTTGGATCCAGGTATACTTCTTCCACATTGATGGGGAGTATACCTGATTTGAAATGGCCCTGTTGAATAGCTGCCAATGCTTTCTGGTGAGATTTATAAGAGAACTCATCCTGGTCCTGGCGGCTTACTTTATATTGATTAGCCACTGCTTCAGCGGTGAGTCCCATGCCTAAATAAAAGTCGGGGGTGGTACTGGCTACGGAATAGTTGGGAACTGTTTTCCAGCCAATGGTGGGTACAAGGCTCATGCTTTCGGTACCACCGGCGATAATGCAATCTGCCATACCGGTGCGGATTTTAGCGGTAGCGATGGCGATGGTTTCCAGGCCGGAACCGCAATAACGGTTAACGGTAACGCCGGAAGCTTCAATACCTAATGCTCTTGCTGCAATGAGGCGTCCTATCTGTAAGCCCTGTTCTGCTTCCGGCACGGCATTCCCTACAATAACATCGTCTACCCGTTTAGGGTCGAGTTGTGGTAAGGACTGCATTAAACCGGTGATGACATCTACGGCCAGGTCGTCGGGTCTTGAAAATCGGAATCCTCCTCTTTTTGCTTTGCCCACTGCGGTGCGGAATCCAGCTACTATATACGCTTCTTGCATGAGAAAAAATTTTATAATGAGCTAACGATTAGATTATCAACTGATTGGATAATTATCCCCTATTTTTCGGTTTTACCAAATTTAAATAAATAAAGTACACAAAAGTTCAACAGAACCATTAAATTTGACCTCACGTTTTTTAACGGATTGATGACTCTGTAGCTCAGTTGGTAGAGCAGCTGACTCTTAATCAGCGGGTCTAGGGTTCGAGTCCCTACAGGGTCACAGCCACGATAAAGGATTTCAAAGTTTTTAGCTTTGAGATCCTTTTTTTATTTGCATACAATTTGCATACAAAGGGCTTCAAAATCTTGTACCTAAACGTTGATTGGTATTGAAGTGTTTCACGGATTTTTAAAACTATTCTTTACTGCTACATTCCCTGCACATCCTACATTATAGGCTATTGTATTACTGCTCTTGTCTAATCGTTTATGAACATTTACCTTTTTTATATGTCAGAAAACACTGATAGTTGAAGTGTTTATGATTAAACCCCAACCAGGAATGGTTAGAGCGTTTGGTTGTATGTCTAAATACGTTCATAATTATTCCCGATTGATTAATTCCTTAACAAGTCCCAATGAATTATCATAACCTAAATTATCCCTCAACCTTGAAAAACAGGAGAAGTATATCCACGTTACTTTTTATAAAGTAATATGCGATTGATGAGAGAAATATTAATGTAATTATTCCTAATAGATATATTAGTAACCGGCATAGTGTCTTATATAGATCAATCTGTAACTGTAAATGAGCAGTAATACGTATTTCAGCTTCTTCAACGGCTTTTTTTACCACAAAATGATGTATGTCTAGAGGTATTGTAGTTTTCCTATCTATACGGGTCATAATCGCTCATTTAAAAAGTTAAACCCGGCTGCCAGGATAGCGATTTTTTGTTGCGTAAATCCCACTATGACGGGGTGTCGCAGCAAATGTGCTATGGAAGCAGCGCCCTAATTAACTTTTGGCATGTTGTGGTGAGATTTGGCAGTTGGTGGCTTTGAGGAAAATTTTTTATATCATATTAGATGTGACGGAGGTCCAGTATTAGGGTTTGTGCTGCCATTAAATGCCTGCCTTCATCTTATCATGTTAGATGCTGAAATACCGAATAATTTATTGGTTTAAAATTTGGCCTTGAATCTCATTATTCTTAAATGAAAAGCGTTAATTTAGAAAACACTATCCAAAGTAATAATCTCATAACCATTAATACTTTTTATTAACCCGTAAACCTTTAACCAATGGACTCTGGACCAAATCCAACAATTATTGCTATCCCAGCAAAAACTCAAGGCATAATTAGCTGTATATCAAATGCATATAACATGCAAAGAGTCACTCTTTCCTGGGACAATGCAGAAATAGTATTTACAGGAAATGGAGAAGACAAGCCGATGCTTCTACCAAATGGGGATGATTCTTTTTTGCTTCCTTTTGCGCCGTCTTCGTACAATATTCAGGCGTTATTCGAATTTGCTGAAGAGCCATTTGAGAAATTTTCAACAGTAGATTCTGTTCAGCAGCCAATAATCACTCAGAAGGCAATGTTTACCACAATAGAGATAATGTCTGAAGACTCTACAGATAATGACAACAACGATTCCTATCTTTCGCTTTTTTTAGTGACAGCAGGACAAAGTTCTAGTTCTCCACAAAAATCGCAAGTAGTCAATACAATTACGGACGACAGACCTCAAATGGAAGCACACTGTAAAACATATTATACAGATCCTTCTTATTATGGAGATGAACATTATTTAAATATTCCAGTTCCAAATCCAGCTTCTTCGCCAAATAAATGGACGCTCATAAATGATTATAAATATTCATCTACTAGTTGGACATTACAAGATGCATACATAGGCTTTCATACTGGTCCATTAGGCGGTAATATCATAATCAATTTAGTGCTTGTAAATGAACTGGATATTAATTTTTATGGTTGTCAGTTGCTGCTAAGTGCTCGTGATTCCTATTGGGTAAGTTTCCCTACTGGGAATAGACGCTTGGATTGGGAAGCAGTACTGGCTGGATCAAATTGTACCATGAAAATTTCAAAAGTTACACCATAGATACAAATTGCCCTTTGAGGAACGGCTCCGGTGATGGCCAAATATAACGGAATACTGCGCATGGGGTGCGACTGATTTTATTTTTTAGAGTGGCGCTTCAAAGTGTCATCCTAATTCCTTATTATAATACTCAATAAAAATTTATGACAAAGGTATTAATCGTTGTCACCTTCTTTTTAATTTTTCAAATGAACGTAACTGGTCAAATTTCTGCCACTTCATTTAATGGAGTAGCGTTGCATACTAATATAAAGGACATACCGGGATGTATTAGTTATAAAGATTTTGCAGAAAAGCACCTTTTCAGTGCAGAGCCAGATTTAAATTTTTATTATCTCCCAATAATAGATAGTCAGGATTCGTTGATTGTAAAGTATGTATTCTTACAATGCAATAATGATAAAGAGTTAAACAAAATTTTTATTCTCATTGATGATAGTAATAATAATGCATTATCCATCTTGAAAAGAGTTTTAGGACCTGAACACACTACCGGGCAAAGTTCAATGGGGCAACCTTATGGTAATATTGTTTACGGTTGGTCAACAAATGCTGGTACTACAGTTCTTATGTTCAAAGAAGGAAGAGAGCATTCTGTATTAAATTTCCCAGTAACGACCATTACTATTCGATATAAATCGGATTACGAGGCACTTCAAAATACGTCAATTAGCCCGGTTCTTCATAGAAGCTTTTAATTTAAAATAAATTAAGTGTCCCTACTACAATATGTGTTGGAAACTTTATTATCTGTTCGGCCTACGATCCGTTACTTACAATATTTTTTTACGAAAGATATTTGGATGCCTCAAATCCAGTACACGATTTATCCATACTATACTTTTAAATTTCCGATATGATTTATATTCGGTGAAAAACAATGCTGGCCTTTGAGGAAGGTCATTGGGCATTCAATGTATAGCGCTTATTTCCTAAATGCCATTTAACTTTTAAGATCTTTATAGTGTACCCAAAAGGAATAAAGAGAGTTTATGACAAAAATATTAATCGTTATCACCTTCTTTTTAATTTTTAAAATGAACGCAATCGGTCAAATTTCTGCTACTTCATTTAATGGAATTGCGCTGCACAGTAATATAAATGATATACCCGGATGTGTTAATTTTAATGACTTTTCTGAAAAAGATCATTTCAACGCTACACCGGCTTCGGCTTTTTATTATCTCCCGATAATAAAAAGCCAGGATTCGTTGATAGTAAAATATTTTTTCTTACAATGCAATAAGGATAAGGTTTTAAATAAAATTATTGTACTCATTGATGATAGCAATAATAAAGCATTAACGATACTAACAAAGGTATTGGGACCAGAATATTCGACCGGGCAAAGCTCTATGGGGCAACCTTATGGTAATATTGTTTATGGTTGGTCGACGGATGCTGGTACTACAGTTATTATGTTCAAAGAGGGAGTTACCCATTCCACACTGAGATTTCCTGTAACAACTATCACCATTCAATCCCATTCTGATTATATAGATTTTGCCCCCACGTCAATAAGGCCAGTTCTTAATAGATCATTTTAAGTTAAAATAAATTAATTAAGCCCGGTGCACATTGCAACCGGGCTGCTTCTTTATCGCAATCCGGAATACGCGATCCTCAGTTATCTGGAAATAATTAATATCAAGCTCAAAGGTTATAAATTTTCTAATGAGTTGTTGACCTGCAGCTGCAATGGTACCGCCTTCCCCAAAATCACCGTCATCACATTTCCCAAACTATCAATAGCCGCCAATCTCGCCACTACAAAGTCATCCGGTCTGACGAGCAATGCTTCATCATTACTCATACCGGTGATGGCCTGCCATTTTTCGTCGGCTGATACAACCAGCCGAATATCGATAGATAGCTGTTCTTTCACCTTGTCACAGGCAGCCTGCCAGTTGTTGTTGCCAGCAATTAAAACGAATTGCCCTTTTATCCAGTCAATCGAAGAGATGTTGTGTAATTCATCCAGCCATACATGTGGCACACGGGTACCTGGTTCGCCCACGAAATAGGTGAACGGCAGGTTGGTGTCTCTTTTTATGGCGGATGACTGATAACCGAAATTAGGTAGTCCCATGAGGTCTTTGGCTTTGGTGGGCAGTAACGAGGTATTTACCAGCCCATTTGTACCTGCCAGCTGACCGGAAAGGGTGGCATAATAAGCGCCGACAGGCTGCCGCTCCGTATGGTAGGTATCCAGTAAAGTGGTTGCCGCCTGGTTTTTCAACACTGCCGCCAGTTTCCAGGCTATATTCTGCGCATCTTGTACGCCTGTATTGGCTCCTTTGCCAGCGTAAGGGGTCATGGTGTGGGCGGCGTCTCCGGCAAGAAAAATGCGATTCCTGCGTAGTTGCTCAGCAATGCGCACGGTTAGTTGCCATGGCAGTACTTTAAGAATGGAGATTTTTATAGCTGGTATCCCCAGGATGCGGTGAAGTATAGTCGTTAGCTTTGTAATAGTATAGTCTGCCGCTGTTTCTCCTTTTTCAGGATAATAGCGTAAGTGAAACGCCCATTTATTTTGGTTATTGATCGTTAAAAGAAAGCCGGTTATCTCAGGTGTTTCAATCAAGAACTGGCTAAATTCCCGTCCTTTTACTATTGCTGCCAGGTCGGCTTCAAAATAAATATTCAACAAGTCGGTCCAGGAGCCATTGCCGGACACAGGTACGTTTAATTGGTTTCTTACAAAACTACTGGCGCCATCCGCAGCAATCATGTAATCTGCCCGGATGGTGTATTGTGCTGCTGTTTGCCTGTTTTGTACCAACACTTCTACTTCATTAGGGTGCTGTGTAAAAGATAAGAGATGATGATGGAAGCGAATATCCGCACCTTGTTGCTGCGCATGTGTACACATGATGGCCTCACTAATATCCTGTGTACAACGACATACGCCTTCCGGCGAATTTTTAATAAAGTCTGCTATCTCTTTTTGCGTCGCTGCCAACTTAGCCGGAGACATGATTTCGGCTGCAGGTGTTTGTAAAGCTTCTACTAAGGTATTACCACGGAGGATGCCCCAGGCCGGCGCCAGTGCTTTGCCGCCTTCACGGAGCGCCTCGCTAAGCCCAATCCCTCTGAATAACTCCATGGTTCGGGCATCGATGGTTCTTGAGCGCGGATAAACGGAGGTGCCTTCCCGCTTTTCTATCAAAATAAAATCAACGCCTTGCTGGGCTAAAAATAAGGCGGCAGCGAGCCCTGTAATGCCTCCGCCGAGTATGATCACCTGTGTCCTGATAACATCGTTTTCCATTGTATTTAAATCGTTTAGGACAAATTTCTATAGCCAGGTGTCATATGCTGTGCATGAAACGGATTAAAATGTACCATTATCGCAAATAAGAGAATCGGTGCTGGTTTAAAATATTTTTACAGGCATTTCGTCTTTAATGGCAGTAGTAATAACAACACTTGATAAGCGCATAGTTTTCTCTCTTATCAGTCAGTATAATAGGTGTAAATTGTTATATTGGAAGAGGAGCAAGTGATGGGGATATTACATTACATCTACCATTTTTGAAAAGCAAAAAAATGGCTATAAGAAAAGACCATAAAAGGGATATCATCAACCTGTTGTTGCAAGGTGCAACGCCATTTGAAAAACAGACGTTTGAAAGTAGTTTTGAGAAGCGGAATATCTCTCTGCAGATTTATCATGGAAAGGACTTCATTATCATGGAGTCTAATACATTTACCCATAGCGAAACACCCGCCTGGTCACATTACAACAGTCCTGATTGGATAGAGTTCAGCTTTATGCTGAAAGGAAATGTGTATCAGTCTCAAAGTGGTTTGTTTAACGATTATCTGTTGTCAGAAGGAAGCCATCATTTTTTATTCAATCCGGATGCTACGGAGGAAAACAGATTGATAGGGAATGGGAACTACAATATTATCAGTATTTATATGCCGGTAAATAAAGCATTATCGCTTTTTAATGCGTATTTGCCTGAATGGGAGCATTACTCGCAACAACTGCAACGTTATCAGCCATTCTTTCAGGAGGCGCCACAAAAAAGGCTTTCACCGCATATCACCCGTATCCTTCGTCATCTTTGGGATGCCCCTGCGCAGGAGAAACTAAAAAGTCTTTATTACGAGTCATTGGTAAATGAACTGTTTTGCTGGCAATGGGAAGCGATGTTGGTAAAGCCGGAGAAGTGCATAGGTATAAAACTTCGTGATGCAGATATTGAAAAACTGCATCACGCCACCCACTTGTTATCCAACGCTCTACAAGAGCCACCTTCCTTAGAGTGGCTGGCCAAAGCTTGTCAATTGAATGAATACAAATTGAAAGCAGGATTCAAGCAGATTTTTGGTACGACTGTGTCTAATTATGCGCAGGGGATACGACTGGAAAAGGCACAACAACTGATCCGGGACACCGACATGACGATGTCGGAAATAGCTTATGACCTGGGATATGCGCATTCCCAACATTTTCAACGGGCGTTTAAGCAAAAGTTTGGCGTGACACCTAATAGCTTGCGGGGGTAATATTGATAGGTAAATGCAGTATTGTCTGTTTTTGATTGATATTAAATAGATTGTATTTCTGTTTGCCTAAGGGTCGATGTTTGTAGCGTTTTTTGACTACTTGTAACGTAATATTATTGTTTAAATATTTGATTTCTTACGTAAGTTTGCAATATTAGCCACTGTTTAAAATACTTGTATGAAGAACAAGGTTTTAGAAAAAATAAAGGATATAAATGAGAAAGCAAAAGCTTTAAATGAGATCAAAATTAATAGTAGACAGCATCTAAATTCATTAGCAGAGCATATTCAAACAAAAGAACAAGCAGAAATATTTAAGAAATTGGTGAAATCCTTATAAAAGGGGTGGTGATAAGTGATAATATGGCACATGTATTTTTTGGAATGCCGGATACTACGCCTTTTATCTGTGAATTTGACGCATCAAAATACAATACTCAATCTACCTGGTTCTAATATTGCTGGCAAGCAGATATTATTATTGGCAAGTGATTTAAGAGTGTCCTTTGACAATATATATTTTGTATTCTTGAAATCATAATCGTTGGGTAAAGGAGCTGATACCGTTAAGATAATTGTATCGTTTTTATTTTCCCAGGTACCTAAAAAATCAGTTTTATTTTCAACCAGCTTCCCATACTGGTTATCTTTTTTACGAAACATTAGACTAAAAGTACCCTGTTCTTTTAACAGCAGATTCCATTCCTTTGTAACAGTATAGGAATAAGTACAAATAATATCTCTATGAGAATACTGCTTTTCCTTATAATGAAGATTCAGTGGTATCATAAAATATAAAAAAATAAGAAATTTCATAATCTATTTATTTAGGATATTCAGCTATAACTTCTTTTACTGGTGGGGGAGCAGATATATATCCACGCATTGTGCCTTCTAAGCGCTTGGCTTGCATAAGAGCTTTTGAGGCTGCTGCTGAATAAGGAGTATAAATAACTCCATTCACAGGCAATCTAGTGTATGATGACCTTTGTCTCCAATTTGTACCTGTAACAGCAGACATCTCTTCACGAATCGTATTGCCAATAACGTCTGGTAAATCAATTCTTCCAAAGCTTGTAATAATCAATATTTAATCTGACAGACAGCTAATTTTGGGCCCAATGAATCAGCTGTAAATCTATGAATATTTTATCCACAAAAAAATTTGCCGAGCTATCCGCCTTTGGGGCTCTGCAATTTTTTTTGTGGATAAAGCATCAGGAAGTTGCGTCAGCGGCTAAATACCAGTCTGCAATGCGCTTTTCCTTAGCTAGTCCAATACTGTCTTTAAAAGTTTCCAAAGGTGTCTTTCCAAAGCAATACTTCCCACTGTGGGCTCTTTGTCTGTTATAATAGTTTATCCAATCATCCAGATCGGCTTGCATTGACTCCAGACTCGTATATATTTTTTTCCTAAATGCAATGGCATAAAACTCCTCTTGAATCGTTCTGCTTAATCTTTTTATGTTATTTGTTTAACAATAACTGTCAGATTAAGTTTTGACTATTTCACATAATAGAAGAGCCGCCAGGCATTGCCTACGGCTCTTCTATTACATCTTCTTATTTTTGACAATGTTCTTTGTACCATCTATGCCACTCCTCCCAATCCCTCTTACTAAAACTCAACTTGCCTAACAGAGTCCCATCTGACTTCGATTCTATTTTCGTTTTTTCCTCCATAAATGCTATTTGCTGCGTGCAGCAATAATAAACGGTGTCCATTCTATTGGCATTAACAACTGAGTCTAGTATTCTAAAATGATAATCAAAAAGGGAATCGCGCCCATTCTTAGTTGAAACGCTATTTTTTTTTTGTGCAAGAGTACAACTCGAATAAATGAACATCAAAATAAATGGCAAAGTATTTTTTATCATTATTGATCAACTTTAGTGATATTGCCGTTTTTAAGATGTATCGTAACTGTTTTAACTTCTCCGCCTTTGTGAAGTTGCTACATTTGTCAGGACAGTAAGTTAATAGAAAAATCAATAACTTAACAGCATGTCAAGAGAAAGAAAAGTATATGACAAGGAGTTCAAGCTAATGAGCGTTGAACTGAGTAACAAACGAAGTGATTTGGGAGATAGGAAAGTTGTCGGATGGTCGCTAAGTACCACCATGAAAGCAGTAGAAACAGTTGTCCCTGCATGGAAGATGGCCGAAAAAACAGACCAGTGAAAGGTGCATTGATATTTCATTCTGACAGGGGTATACAGCATGCCTGTAACGAATTTAAGAGCCTATTGGCGCCTAATCCATTAATCACAAGAAGTATGAGCCGTAAGGGAAATTGCTGGGATAATGCAGTCGCTGAAAGCTTCTTCAAAACACTTAAAACAGAGTTGGTATATCAGAATAAATTCGTAGATAAAGCCGAGGCAGCATTAGCCGTATTCGAATATATAGAAATCTGGTACAACCGTAAAAGATTGCATTCTACCCTGGGATATATGTCACCACATGACTTTGGAGAATTTCTAAACAAGCAAAACATTGCAGCTTAACCGACTGTCCATTTTATTGTTGCAATTCCACTACCTCCGTTTTAAAGTAAAGCTTATATTTATAACACAAAGGCTGCATTAAAAGCAGCTTCAAACAACGATAACCCTATTATATCATCTTTTGTAAAACCCATTTATGAAAAGAAAACTCCTTCTTCCTGCTATTGCTTTATTAATGCTGGCCATTTCCTGTAAGAAAGAAAAAGAAGAAATGGCGCCGGAAAATGCTTCAAATAATAATACCGTTGTTAGCGGAGCGGTAAAACGTACAGCTACCAGCCTGGGGGCTCCGGTGGCAGAAGCCAAAGTCTATAAGCTGATTCCCGGTTATGACAAAAACGAAAAATTTGAAGCCAGTGGTGTTTATTACCTGGATGGATTTTTTTATGTTGTCTTTGATAACCGTTTTAAAATTGCGAAAATAAAGAGTACGCTGCCTATCAATAGCAGTCAGAATACCCTGTTGGGATCTGGCTCCGGTGACTCTGATTTTGAAGGTATTACCTATAGTAATGCGAATCCGGCCCGCTTTTATGTGGTGGAAGAAGCGGTACAAAATGGTAGTAACTATCAGCCAAGAATAAGAGAGTATGATGCTGATATGAATTACCTGAGCAATAAATGGGTGGGTTATAACTTTTCCTCATCTAACAGTAACAAAGGGTTTGAAGGAATTGCCCGCGTATATCGTGGGGGAGAAGATTATATCTTAGGCCTGGTAGAAGGTACAGGTAAAGTGCCGGTATTGAAGAAAACCAATTCGAAGTGGGAAAAGATTGCGGAGATCACCTTGCCTGCTTCTGCTGCTTTCAGTGATTATGCAGATATCGCTGTTTACGGTAATAAAGTAGCTATCGTAGGACAGGAAGATGCGCTGTTATGGGTCGGTACTTTAAGTGACACTTCCTGGTCTTTTTCAGGCGGAACCACCTATAGCTTCCCAACAGGTAATAGTCAGGGTGTGGTAGGTGCCGGTAGTAATGTGTTATATGGAAATGTGGAAGGAGTATCCTTTATCAGTGCCAACCAGATTGTAGTGGTGTCTGATAAAGTAAAATCAGATCAACCCAGCTATCAGACCTACAAAGATCAATCTGTACATATCTTCAATCTTCCTTAATAAAAATAACAGGTTGCTATAGCTATCCTATAGCAACCTGTATTATTTTGTACCCTATATGTCGAGTACGGCTGCCCCAAAAGGATTATCCACCAGCCATAACCAGATACCAGCTTCATTTCTTTTCAGGAGGCAGCTGGTATGGCCACTCATATTGATGGAATGACCATCAGGGCTGATTGCTGTCATCTCCCATTTATCCAGCCAAACGGATAAATCTTCCCATATTGTAACATGCGATACGCCGCCTTTTATCGTGGGCCGCAAGACACATAGGTTACCTATTGCCCGTTCAATTTGTGGCAGGCCTTTTATTGGGGTACCATCCCGCTCTATGTACGTGCCCTGTGCATCAAAGCAGCTCATAGCGCCGGTGATATCTCCTTGTTGCAGGCGGTGACGAAAATAGGCGACAGCACCTGCTGGTGTTTTCCGATCGTATGTTTCCATTGTTTTTAATTGTCGTGTTGGTGACGGACTATTGTATTGTTTGATGATATAAGTATCTCAACGCCTGCTCAATGGCGGTTTTGGGTGGAGTAGGATGATAGCCCAGCTCTCTTACTGATTTACTGATATCCATGTCCTGATGCACATTGTAATACATGCTGATTTGATGGATCAATAGTTTAGGCCTTTTGCGGGTGATTTTCGCCGTGGTTGCCTGCAGCCAGGCATACAGGTAAAGTCCCCATTTGGGAGCGGTTGCTGGTGTCTTAATGCCCCGTTCGGGGAATAGGTTTTGTGCGATGGTGGCTATCTCCGTAATGCCTACGGCGGTAGCGGTACCAAGACCATAACGTTCTCCGTTACGGCCTTTTTGTGCCGCCAGGTAGCAACCTTCTGACACATCTTTGACGTCTACCCAGTTAATATAGAATCGCGCGTCGATTTTTATTGCTTTGTTCAACACCATTTGCAAGGTATTTTGAGAAGGTGTCAGCCGGGTAGCCACTTCTCCGATCATAGCGGAAGGACATACACTGACCATATGTATCTGATGTGCTTTGGCGATCTTCCAGGCCAGTTTTTCGCTATCAATTTTGGATCGGTAATAAACACTACGGGTTTCAGTATTGTATGTTTCAGGGCTGATAGGGAAGGTTTGTCTACCCATCGCTGCAACAGAGCTGACGTAAATAACTTTCTTTACACCCATGATGGCTGCTGCCTCCATAATATTTCTGGTGGCGGTCATGTTGGCCTGGTAGACATCCTTTTTCGGATTTTTGGTCCACAACTCATAAACAGCAGCTACCTGATATAAGGTGTCTATTCCCTGTAACGCTTTTAAAAGAGATGCTTTATCGTGTAAGTCTGCATAAACGGGTGTAAAATCCAATCCTTCAAATGGAGCCGTATGATGAAGATTCCGGACTGTTCCCCTGACCTGCTCACCTTTTTGCAGGAGATTTCTCAGTAAGTTATTGCCCAGGTGGCCATTAACGCCGGTAATTAATATGTTTGCTGCCATATTGAAATGTTCAATTAATGAACTGCAAAAATCACAGCAATCACCAGGAATTAAAATAACAATTGTTAGGAAAAAACGACTCAGTTTTTTATCCGGCTCAGGGATTCCGGCTTCATCCCAAGATAAGACGCTATATATTGGACAGGTACATGTTGAATGATATCAGGTCTTTCAGCCATTAGTTTGGCATAACGTGCTTTCCCCTTTAATTTCCCGAAGGTGAGTATTCTTTCTTCTTTTTTGAGCAGGGCCGATTGCAGACATTTCATGCCTAGCTGAATCCATTCAGGATTTTTAATAGCGAGTGTTTCAAAGGAGGCCGCAGATATTTTACAAATGTTGCAATCCGTTACGCATTGGATAGATTCGAAAGAGGGCGCTTGCTTTAGTATGCTGTACATCGAAGAGGCAAACTCTCCTTTTCTCAGAATATCGATAGTTACCTCCTCTCCGCTTTCTGTGCTGTAAAACGTACGTACATATCCCTCCAGAATAAAAAAATAATCGGAAGAGGTTTGGCCTTCACGAAGTAGAAAATCCTTTTTTTTTCGGGTATAAAATTGAAAATGTGTTTTGATGGAAAGGTAATCAGGGATACTAAAATGCAGGTGAGTCTTAAAGGCGCTTACCAGTAAGCTATCATTTTTGTCTGCAATACCTGGTGGCAGTATATCGGATTTTTTCATACAGATGATCGTCAGCTCCGGAAAATATACATCGAATGACGGAATAATCAGGAAGATGATGGCTAATATACAGATTAAATAAACAGATTATCTAAACAATTAAATGATTATGGTGTGATTTTTTTACATGGATCGTAGTTAGCAGGATGAATTATCCTGAACTGTTATTGCGTGATAAATGTAGGAATGACTGCATAGCCGCGACCCGGGTTGTGCATAATTATTGTATGCGAAAATGGTGATTCACTGAATCTGATTTGCCGTTTAGTAATGATACAATATTTTCGGATTAATAAATTTTTATACCCGGAATATCCATAAATGACTTGTTTTAGCAGTACCATTAGCTAATTTTACAAAATAACCATAGCATATTATTTGTTAACCTGACCGGAATATTGGAGACCACATTTACAATGTATATTATCCCTTTTTAAGTTAACCTTATAGTAGTCTCGACACCAGAATAATCAGTATAACTTCCCATATTATTCTATTTACCATCTGTTTATAACGATAACGAAAAAGATATTTATTGCGCAATAGAAGCAGGGATCGCTGAAAACCTGTAAAAAAGAGTAAGCATTATTTTGTTAATCTAAAAGTAATTTTATGTCACGGACTAATGTTCCCGAATTTGTATTAAGCCCATATAATGGAAGTGTTGTTGACCTGGAATCTCCTGTGGGTCCATTTAAGCTGTTAAAAGGTGTGCCTGCTGGTCTGGATAATTCACAGACTGAAAGAGCATTGCCTGAAGTAGTTCTCTATGAGCATAATGACTTTGGTGGTGCTAACTGGAGAACCAATTTGAACTATACCTATGTTGGTGACTTCTGGAATGATAAAATCTCTTCTATCGTTGTAGTAGCCGGTGTATGGGAGTTTTATCAGCACGACAATTATAATGGCCCGAGATGGCGCCTTGGACCTGGTTACTATCGCTGGGTAGAAGATGTAAATATCCCGAATGATATTATTTCTTCTTTCAGAGTAGTAGGTTGATAAGAGCCATTAATAACCGGATACGTTGTATGGCCTGCGCTCATACAGGACAATAACGACGGCCTATTGAAGGAAATCAAACCGGTTCTTATATCAGGTGCGGGGGGTACCACCCGTACTTGTCTATGGATATTGCCGGCTTAAAACCTGATGAACGCTTATGTTTCAAAGAGCATGGCTCTTCTACCTAGCAGTTTTCGCTGCATTTTTTTTCCTGGATAACAATGTTTTTCTGGATTCATGTTGGGTCCTGATAAAGTCATGAAAGGCCAATCACTCTCATGCCGGATAGCTGTGTGTACAAATGATGGACGCATGAATATTTATGCTTAAATTGTTGTACAAACCTAATCTGTTGGAGAATGAAAATTGCCACTTATAATGTAAACGGCGTCAATGGACGTCTGCCTGTATTGTTACGCTGGTTAGGCGAAACAATGCCTGATGTCGCATGTTTACAGGAATTGAAGGCGCCGCAGGAAAAATTTCCGGAACAGGCTATTCTGGATGCAGGTTACGAAGTGATCTGGCATGGTCAGAAGAGTTGGAATGGTGTGGCGATTCTATCGCGTATCGGTGCCATTAAAGAAATCAGAAGAGTACTTCCTGGTGATCCGGAAGATGTACATAGTCGTTATATAGAGGCCGTGGTCAATGATGTATTGATAGCTTGTCTTTATCTACCCAATGGGAACCCGGCGCCAGGCCCGAAATTCGATTATAAACTAAGTTGGTTCGAAAGGCTAACCACGCATGCAAAGCAGTTGTTGGCGCAGGAAATACCGGTGGTGTTGACCGGGGATTTTAATGTGATACCTACCCCGCAGGATGTCTATAAACCTGAACGTTGGGTAGATGATGCCCTGTTCCGGCCAGAAACCCGTGCTGCCTTTCAAAAGCTGACAGCGCAAGGATGGACGGATGCTATCAGAAAACTGTATCCGGAAGAAAAAATATATACGTACTGGGATTATTTCCGGGATGCATTCGGACGAGATGCCGGGTTGCGTATCGACCATTTCCTGTTAAGTCCGCAGCTGGAAACGCGGCTTACTGCTGCTGGTGTAGACCGTCAGGTGCGTGGCTGGGAGAAATCGAGCGATCATGCACCAGTATGGATTGAGTTGAAATAAATGCGACCAGTAAATTGTCTGCATCAGACATTTCCTGTGGGCAAAGGTTTTTTATGACAGCCCATACAGGGGAATGATGAATACAATAGTATCAGATTAGCTTACAACATATTACAGGTGCCTTTTTAAATAGGCAATTTGCCTGCGCATAGCAGATACTCCTTTGGGAGTATGTTGGGGCTTTATCTATCTAATAGTTAATACAATGCCAGCGAACCAATTATAATTTGGTGATTTTAATATAAAAATTAATTGATGAAATCCTAATCAAATCACATTTTTTTGTTTGCTAGTGATAACTTCAGCCGCTTCTATCATTTTCTGCAGAAGCGCAATATTTGCGTATTGCTTACTGAGAGCTGATGATAGCGGCGTGTAATAATGAAGATCCGGAAATAATTTTGGCAGAGATATATAAATGCCAACTAATCGAGTTTTTTAAAAACACGTGCCGGATGGACTATCAATTAATTTTTGTCAGGAAAAAAGTTCCGGTGCAAGTAGGGGTAATAGCTGAGTTGGGTGTCTTATAGAGTAGACTTTTAATCCAAACCGGACATGAGAAAAATTTTGTTGGCTGTTGCCTTATCAATTGTTGCGCTGAGTGTAAAGGCGCAGGAAATCCAGACACTTACTTCCCGTCCCAAATCTGCCGGCAAGACTAAAGTAGGCGGCTATGGTACTGCATTAGGTAAAATTACGGGTTTTGATGGTACTGTTGCTATAATGACAGGTGCTTACGGCGGCGTGCTATTGAATAAAAAGTTCCTGCTGGGAGCGGGAGCTTATTCCTTGATAAATAAATTGGAAGCAAAGGCTTCTGATGGCGGGAAATATAATTTGTGGTATACAGGCTTCGTGTTTGAATATGTACATCATTCTGATAAACTGTTTCACTGGTCTGCAGGTACGCTGATTGGCGGTGGTGGATTAACAGAGCAGGGGAAAAAATACAAAGTGTGGGAAGATGGCTGGGAAAAAGACAAATACAGATATACTACTGCCCATGGTTTTTTTGTCGCAGAGCCGTTTGTAAATGTTGAATTAAATATTTCGCGGAATATCCGGTTGGTAGGCGGTGGTTCTTATCGTTTTGCAGTAGGAGCTGGCGGTAACCCTTTTTCGGATAATCAGCTGAGTGCCCCGTCTTTTCACCTGGGCATTAAAGCCGGTGTATTTTAATAGTTAAGTTGATATCCAATATATAAATACACCCGGAGTTGGTTTTTGCCATCCGGGTGTATTGTTTTTAACGGCTAAGGGTGGGTAATAAACCCGGTATTTCAAATAATTTATAGATTTCTGCTTTCCCTTTTTGTGGGTGCACTGGGTCAAATGCTCCTCTTTTCCTGGCGTTGGAAATGCCATTGTTCAGATATGGTTTGAGTCTTTGGTAGATATCAGGTTGGGTTTGAATAAAGTATCTGGCACTTTTGGAGTATTCCTGTAATGGTGCATGTTTCTTTAGTTCCCGCATAACAGCATGGCAATCTGCGAAGTATTTTCCGCAATCATTAACATGCTGTAGAAACCAGTATTCGAGGCAAGGTGTATTAATCAGGATCTGGATTTTTTTATTACCCTTCACCGCAGCCAGATAAGTTATTAGTTGAGACACTTTGTTTTCGCGGATAACAACGTCCAGGTCAATGATCCAGATAGAAAGATCATAGATATCGGCATTGTCTTTTACGGTAAGATATTGGTCTTCCAGTTTGGTTTTTCTGGGGAGATCTGGCTTGATGGTGATGCCGGCTGGGTTTTCGGTATTCCGTAGTTGTTCCAGGTACCATTTTTCTGTTTCTCCGTCAACCAGTATGGCAAAGGTTTGTCTGCCACTACCTTTCCTCTTTTCAGTGGATCTCGCCATTGGGGATGTTTAAATAATAATCGCTTAAAACGGGTTTGGCTCCCAGTTTACCGGATTTATAAGCATTGTAGATAGAGGTGGTATCTCTTACCACACTGGAATCGAAGTCACTAAGCGAAAAAAGGTCTATACTGCCATCTGCTTTTTTCTCTGTAAACCAGATAGCATCTTCCCGCAGGATATCTCTTTCCATCAGCAGTTCCCGATGATGCGTAGTAGCCATCAACTGTGTTTTTTTTACATTCACCAGGAAGAGTAACATAAAGTGTTTGATAAGGTCTGGATGTAGAGAAGACTCCAGTTCATCCAGCATAAAAACGCTTTCCTGATGAAGCATGACGTCTAATAAGCCGCTGAACTGAAAATACCGCTGCGTACCTTCCGATTCCTCTTCATAAGGTAACCTGTAGCTGGCGGTGGTACCGTCTGTTTTTTGAATAACATGTTCAAATAGTAAATCTTTTTTTTCTAACTCTTCCAAAAGAGGTAATGAGGGCGCATCGGGGTGGCTGCTTTCTATTTGCTTATTCAACAAGGCGACCATTTCCAATGTGTTCGGTTTTATATTGACTTTAGTCGTTTGAATGGTAATGTCATTGATGGCAAAATCGGCTTTCTTTAAAAACTGTATAATGTATGCCTTGTTAATTTTATGTTCAGATAATCCTCGGGTGATATAGTTTTTAAAACTGGCACCTGGTGTAATAACTGCCTTTAAAACTTCTATGAACCAATCTGTCACATTTTTGAGTTCCGGCAATTCAATGTTTGTTTTTAAAAATGCACTGAGTACCGTAGTATTCCAAAGTGTATTGGCCTCAAGGGTTTCTTCTGCCGTTTTTTTTATCTTGATTTTTCCGCCAAATTTTATGGAAGTAAGTTGTTTAAGTGTGTTGGTTGTTCTCTGAAATACTAATGCTTTATTGGGAGAATGGAAATATAGTTTTTCAGATAAAATAGCCTGTCGGTTGAACTGCAGATAATAGGAATATTTAGTATTGTTATGAATAAAAGATAATTCAAAGCTGCTTGCTGCATCCTGTGTTTTATCATCAAATAAAAATGGCTTAAAATCCAGTACCTCTTGCTTTTGTTGGAGTGGATGTATAACAAGGTTCCGTAAAAAATTGAGGCTTGTCAATATCGTTGTTTTACCCGAACCGTTAGGGCCATAAATGAGTCCCAGCTTTAACAGCTTTACCCCCTTCATAGGCTCAATAAAATAATAATCCTGTAGCGTATCCGAATTCTCCGGCTCAAAAGAAAGGGTAACCTTCTCTTTAATACATTTGAAATTCTGTGCGGAAAAGCTAATTATCATTTTTTTACCTGAAATTTGTAATTCAGTTACAAAATTATGGAATAATCAAGTCTAATTTACCGCTTTTAAATGAAAAGTGAGGTGTTTAAATAACCAAGCTCCCCCACTACCCCGCTTCCGCTTTCCTGTACCCCGTTAAATTTATGCCTTTGTGTTTCCTGAAAAACTTGTTCAGATGACTCTCATCTGCAAAGCCAAATTCAAGGGCAATTTCATTAATACGCCGGTCACTGAATTTTAACCTGTGTTCTATCATCCTGATTTTATAAGTGGCAATAAAATGCTGGATCGTTTCTCCGCTTTGTGTTTTGAAATAACTGCCCAGATAAGTGGTGGAAATACCAAACGCTTCACCCATCGCTACTGCCTTTAGCTTTTGTGGATAATAGATGTTGGTTTTGATGTAGTTGATGATTTCCAATATTCTTTTATCAGCATTTTGTTTTAGATGTGCCGGTTTTATTTTGGAAATATTACGGGCAGAAATAACAATCAGGGCATTGACAAAATGCATGATGAGGTCTTCATTGTAAAGATCCTGGTGATGTATTTCGTGTACAAGTGAATCAACAATGGATTTTACCAGTGCTTCATCCGGCTTGTTTTTCAGAATACAACCAGACATATGCGTCGCATGATCCAACAGGTGAGCCATATGATCGATACCTTTCCATTGGTATTCTTTTATATAACTGTGATCAAACCGTACGAGTAGAAACTCAGTGGTGGTGCCAATCTCAAAGGTGTAATGGTCTTGGGGGGTGAGCAGAAAAAGATTGGCTGCACGATACGGCATTTCATGGCCGTTAATACGCATGGTACCAGTGCCGGAAATTACATAGGCTACCTGGAAAAAAGTTAATTGTAAAGTTGTAACCGGGCATTCTTCTACCACTTTATAGAGCACTTCTACTGACTGACGCATATGTTCTTTTCCCATCTTGTAAAAGTACCTTTTTATCATAGATATGTACCGGGAATTTAGAGGGTAGTCAACCTATTTTTGCCTGCTGAGTATGATAACCTGAAACATGAAAAAGACTACGTATTTCAACAAGAATTTTATCGCGTTAACAGCTATTTGTCTGGCTTCGCTGATGTTTGGACTGGAAATTTCCAGCGTCCCCGTTATATTACCGACCCTGGAAAAAGTATTGCACGGTGACTTCAAAGACATGCAATGGATTATGAATGCTTATACCATTGCCTGTACAACGGTATTGATGGCTACCGGTACATTGGCCGACCGGTATGGCCGGAAACGTGTGTTTATTATCAGCCTGACGGTATTCGGCATCACTTCTCTTATTTGCGGACTGGCACAAAACGTAACGGTATTGATTGTCAGTCGCTTCCTGCAGGGAATGGGAGGCGGTGCGATGTTGATCTGCCAGATAGCGATCCTTTCTCATCAGTTCCGCGCCGGTGCAGAAAGAGGAAGAGCTTTTGGTATATGGGGAATTGTTTTTGGGATAGGCCTGGGCTTCGGCCCTATTATTGGCGGTATGATTGTGGCCGTATCCAACTGGCAATGGGTATTCCTGGTGCATGTGCTGATTACTGCGCTAACCCTCCTGCTGGTGTTCAGCGGAATAGCCGAGTCCCGCGATCCGCAGGCAGGAAAAGTAGATATAGCAGGTATTGTTACTTTATCGCTGGCGGTGTTTGGATTAACCTATTACATTACGCAGGGGCCGGAGATCGGCTTTTTCAGTACAACCGGTTACCTGATGATAGCGCTGGTAGTTATTTTTCTGGTTGCTTTTGTGGTGGCAGAAAAAATGAATCCACATCCTATGTTTGATTTTTCGGTGTTTCGTATCCGTCATTTTTCAGGTGCCTTGTTAGGCGCTATGGCGATGAATTTCAGCTTCTGGCCATTCATGATTTATCTGCCGGTATATTTTCAGAGTGGATTGGGTTACGACAGTATTACAGCTGGCCTGGCGTTGCTGGCCTATACCCTGCCAACATTGGTATTTCCGCCGTTGGGAGAGCGGTTGTCTCTCCGCTTTCAGCCAGGTGTGGTGATTCCTGCGGGATTGTTTATCATAGGAGCTGGATTTATGTTGATGCGGTATGGAGGCATCCGGGAAGATGCCAGTTGGTTAACCATGTTGCCAGGATCTTTGCTGGCGGGGATTGGATTGGGAATTACCAACACGCTCGTCACTAATACAACTACCGGTGCGGTGCCGGCTTCCCGCGCGGGTATGGCCTCCGGCATAGATATGAGTGCCCGGCTGATTGCGTTGGCCGTTAATATTGCGCTGATGGGATTCATTTTGCTGGCAGGTATACTGACTTATCTGAAAGCGGTGTTGCCGGCATCTTTGGATACACAGCAACTGCATGCTGCTGCAGCAAAAATTGCGGCTGGTAGCAGCGATGCGTTGCCGGCATTACCGGGTGGTGCAGCGCTGGACCCGACTGGGAATATTGTACATGCCGCATTGCTGCAGGGATTTGATGGAGTGATGTTATATGGGGGTATCAGTATATGGCTGTTGGCGGTGATCAGTTTGATCGTATTTGGGATCAGGAGGCCAGTATCGGCAGTTGCAGGATCGTGAAAATCCGGCTGGCGGGCCGGAAGGAGGGCGTGTTTACGGGATTAGTTTTTATCTGTTGGCAGATAGAAATGAATGGTAAGCGAATCTCCTTTATTAACCTTTAACCGATCGATGTGTACGGATCTGAATCCGGTACAGGAAGCCTGCAGGGAATGTACGCCGGGCGACAAAAATACTTTACATCTACCGGATGAATCAGTAACCATATAATGAGGCATTGAGTCTTTATCCGGCATGATCTGAATACCTGCCAGCGGAAATAAAGGGCTGGAGGCATATTCCCAGGTATGGATGATCAGTACTGCATGGGGGACACTGGTTTGTCCGGACTTTTTTATCTGATATTTATCTTCTCCCATGTTTGCGGCCAGAAAAGTCCCGCAGTGGCTACAGCTGACAGCTATCAACAGAAAAAATAAAAACTTTGCGCTGGACATGAAAATAGGTTTTAATAGCGTGTTGGAGTGGGTAAGTCGAATGGCTATTACTATCCGGCGAGGTTTTTTTGAGCCGGAATAAAGCCGTCATAAACCGCTGTATGATTGTCTGATCGGTTCATAGATAGATTTATTGAATGGTGTATGTCAATCAAGCAATTGCTGAAAAATGGTTTCACGGAATAGGAATACAGGTGGCAGGTGATAACTATCGTTAGCAATACTGTTTTTTACAATAGAAAATTAGTGGATCCGGGCGAGATCAGATCGCAGGGAGCTGACATTTCTTGATACCTGCCATAACAGGATATTGGCCGTAATGTGGTATAGATAAGCGATACCTGCAGATCATGCTTTTTATGCCGGGAAGGCGATGTTATTTGCTTAATTAATCAAGCCAGTAAATCAGCCTTGTAAATATCGGAAGAGGAATGTTGCAGTGATCGTGTTGTAAAGAAAAGTACCGTATCCAGTTTAGGATACGGTACTTGAATAACATAAAGAAGATCCGCTGCAAAAAATAAGCAGGGCTCCCTGGTATATATTTACAGAAACAGATCCGACTGTAGTCTGCCACCGGGAGTAACGGCATATTTTTCAAAGTCGGTAATACCTTCCGCTTGCAATACTGCTTCATCAATGAAGTTGTTACCGGTGCAGGTGGCAGCAGGTTTGCTGAGAATATAGCTAACCGCGTCGGCAATGATCTCCGGTTTGCGGCTCACACTCATGAGGGCATCGCCTCCCAGCAGATTTTTTACTGCGGCGGTAGCAATAGTTGTGGCAGGCCAGAGTGAGTTAGCGGCGATGCCGTATGGTTTCAGTTCTGCTGCCCATCCTAATGCGAGCATGCTCATATTGTATTTGCTGATGGTGTAGGCAATATGGCCGCCCATCCATTTAGGATCCAGGTTGATGGGGGGCGATAAGGTGAGGATATGTGGATTGTTACCAGCTTTCAGATATGGAATACAATGCTGGGTCATGAGAAAGGTACCCCGCACATTAATATCATGTATCAGGTCAAATCGTTTGGCGGGTGTTTGTTCGGTATTCGTCAGTTGTATAGCAGAAGCATTGTTGATCAGTACATCAATACCGCCGAATTTTTCTGCTGCCTGTTTTACGGCCTGTTGTATCTGGGCTTCATCCCGGATGTCTACCTGTACAGGCAACGCCTTGCCGCCGGCAGCTTCTACTGCTTTGGCCACTGAAAAGATGGTGCCTCCCAGGCGGGGATCTTCTTCTACGCTTTTAGCGGCAATTACAATATTGGCACCTGCTGCAGCCAGTTTTAAGGCAATAGATTCGCCAATACCACGACTGGCGCCGGTAATAAAAATAGTGCGATTTTGAAACGTCATGTTGCGCTGCTTTTTAAATGAATCTAAAGTTGTTTGTCCAGGGCAGTTATCAGGGTTTGCAATCCTGTTAACGTGCCATCATAATATCTGCCGGTTTTGAATCCGGGTATAAATCCTGTATTGATAATGGTTTGGGTGGCTGCATCGGAAAGTATTCCGGTAATGGCATAGCCGTTTTCTATTCTCATCTTCCGGTATGTTTTGGAGATACCAATGAGGATACCTTTTTCTTTTTGATCGATGGGGGCGGTCCATTCGCTGAAAAGATGATGTACAAAAGTATCCACGCTGTCTTTCGTCGTCATACCGGCGGGCAATGTAACCAGTATAACCCGGATGCCCGTACGTTGCTGGAATGCGTGCAGGAGGCTGTCCAGCGAGGCTTCCTCCCCCGCCGTATAAAGATCTTCGTAATCATTGATGGCACTTGTTATAATGGGTGTATCTACCCTGTTTACCGGTGTCTGAGCCGTAGCGCTGATAACCGGTTGGCTGATCAATAAAAACAAAGGGAAAAATAGTCTGATAAACAGCATGCTGCGAATGGGTTAAATAATTACAGGATGTCTTTATAAAAATATCGAAAATAAATTGCTTATCCTGAAACAGTTGCAGATATTTCCCTACCTGCTGATCGCTTTTGCACTAACTTCCCGACAGCAGGTGTGTTACCTGCCGGATACAGGAAAATAAAGGAAGATGACAGACAGGGTAACGATGTTTTTTGAAGAGCGTCCGGTCATCTGGGGCTTACGGGGAGACCCGCAGTTGTGGGACGCCTTGCAACAGGCTACGCAAACAATACCGGTACCTGCTACCGCAGTGGAATTGGAAGCTGTTTTATGCAGGTTGTTTCAGGAGCTGACGGGTGAAGTACTGACTGCAGGCAAAACCTTTTTTATGGCGCCATATCATACCGGTGGTATGTCCGGAGGATTCATCTGTTGTGATTTTTGGATCAATCAGGGTTTTCCATTGATCGGGCAACGATATGCCTGCCGGTAACGACAGATCGCACAACCGTTATGGCTGTACGATCTGTAACCTCACGATCACTTTTATACGTTTGATGCAGGGCTTTTTTCGTGGTCGTTATCATTATCATCAAATGATAAAGCCTGTAAAGCCATCACTGTGGCAGCAGGTAATTTGGTATCATCAATAAACACAATACTGTGTAATTGATCTGATAAATGCAGGTCTATTCCAAACAACTGCAGGAATCTTTCCAGCAGGAAAGGCCTGTTGGCAGACCGGCTACCGCATTCATAGCTGTGATAGGTGATCCGGGGGATGCCTATCATATTGCTGATGGTTGTTTGGGAGAGGTATAACTGTAAGCGGATGGGTTTTAAAAATCTGTTGATATTATGATTCATTTTTTATGAATTATGTATAACAATAGTATAAATGTTACAGCCGTGTGGTGTTTGTAACAAGTAATGATTATATTTGTGTTGTAATGTGTAATTAGCTGATAAATAGTGTATTAAATTGATCCCTGGTCACTCAATACGATACTAACGGCAATGCCTGTCCGTTACCGCAATAAAGCGGTAAACATCTACAACAAGGAGAATGTACTTTTAACGGCTGTTAAAAAACCAATGTCGGTAATGATGGTAGAAGATATTGCCGGAAACCGGAAAAGAAATATTGCTGACCCGCGGCGGGCGCCAGCCTTGTAGCAATGGGTTCATAAAAGAAGTTTTTGTTCATTCAAAAACACAAAGGAGAGCTGCCTGTCTGTGCAAAGGAGGGCAGCTTCCTTTTTTTTCGTGCCATCGCATTTTGGGCGATACACGAAGTTAAATATTTTATCTGAAATACATCGATATTTTATATTTGTAAATTATTGATAATCAAATTATTAAAATGATATTTTGTTGATCAATCTGAGAAGATTATTCAATTGAGTAACACCCCATACTTGTATATTTACCTACATTTTAACTTGGTTAGATTAAAAAAAATGCTAATTTGGCGGCGTAATCGGCCCCTCGCCACTCAACCATATCACCTTATGGATCGTCGACAATTCCTAACCTTATCGCCAGACCGCCGTGCGCGGACAAGTACCGCCTTTGCCCGTACCGATACCGGCATCGCACCGTACACCGGTAGCTGGGGAACCTTACAATTGATTCATCTGCTGAAACGTACGCTATTCGGTGTTTCACCAGCCAACATCCATACTTTCCGCAACCTCAGCATGCAACAGGCGGTAGACCTGCTCCTGACACCGCAGGCAGCACCCACACCACCTGTCAACAACTATGGGGTAGATGATACCGGCGTAGCCCCCGGCGCTACCTGGGTGAAGGCACCGCGGGGAGATGCCATGCTGGAGAGGAAAAGAATATCCTCCTATAAGGCGTGGTGGATCGGTCAAATGATTAACCAACCAGCCAGCATACACGAAAAAATGGTGCTCTTCTGGCACAATCACTTTGTGACAGAAACGGCTATGATACACGATAGCCGGTATAGCTATCAATATAACCTGACGCTGCGGCAATACGCCCTGGGGAATTTTAAAGACCTGACGAAAGCCGTGACACTGGACCCCGGCATGTTGGTATACCTCAACGGTGACCGTAACTCCAAAGAAGCGGCCGATGAAAACTACGCCCGGGAATTACATGAATTATTCACCGTAGGTAAAGGGCCGGACTCTCACTATACAGAAGAAGACGTAAGAGCTACCGCCCGCGTGCTCACAGGTTTCCGGATAAATGACAGCACCATCACCAGCTACTTTGATTCTACCAAGCACGATATTACCAATAAAGCCTTTTCCGGATTTTATGCCAATAAAGTGATCTCCGGGAAAACCGGCGCAGAAGGGGCTTCTGAACTGGACGACCTGCTCGGCATTATCTTCCTGCAACCGGAAGCCGCGAAATTTATCTGCCGTAAACTATACCGCTTCTTTGTTTACTACGATATAGATGCGGCTACAGAAAAAAATGTGATTGTACCGCTGGCCACTATCTTCCGCGAAAGTGGCTACGATATCCATACCATGCTCAATGCCCTGTTTACCAGCGAACATTTCTACGATCAGCTGAACATGGCTTGTTTGATTAAAAGTCCGGCCGACTTTTGCGTAGGGCTTTGCCGCGAATACAGCGTTCGTTTTCCGACGGATGAAACAGCGCGATATAAAGCCTGGAACTTCCTGCAAGCCCGCGCGGCAGCCATGCTGCAGAACCTCGGCGATCCGCCGCTGGTAGCTGGTTGGGACGCCTATTACCAGGAACCGGCTTTTCATGAGCTATGGATCAATACCGACACCTTGCCTAAACGTAACCAGTTGAGCGACGGTCTTATCAGCAGCGCCGGTACCAACGGACTGCAGATAGATCCCATCTTTTTTGCGGAGCAGCTCTCCGATCCTGCCAATCCGGTTACCCTGGTCAATGACTCGCTGGATATTCTATATCGTGTAGGCGTTTCCGATAACCTGAAAGCATTCCTGAAAAATACCATCCTGCTCAGCGGACAAAGTCCCAATAGTGATTACTACTGGACTTCCGCCTGGAAAGCCTATAAAGCTGCTCCTGGTGATGCTGCGAAAAAGCAAGACATCTACATCCGCCTGCAGGCGCTGTACAAGTACATCATGGACCTGTCGGAATACCAATTATCCTGATCCCTGAAAGACCTTTTATGAGAAGAAGAGATTTTCTTAAATACACGGCGCCAGCTACTATTCTGCCAACGATCCTCAATGGCTTTTCGGTGAAGGCATTTGGCGCATCTTCCATGCTGAACGCATTAGGTAGTGCCGCAAAAGATAATGATCATGTGTTGGTCATGATACAGCTGACAGGTGGTAATGATGGCTTGAACATGGTGATACCGCTGGATATTTATGGTCGCTATCAGGCAGCCCGCAGTAACATCGCTATTCCGGAAGGAAAAGTACTGCGGTTGGATAACTACCGTAAAGCCGGTTTGCATCCTGCCATGAAAGGCGTACAACAATTATACAATGAAGGGAAAGCCTGCATCATACAAAGCGTAGGATATCCTTCTCCGAATTTCTCCCATTTCCGGGCTACAGATATCTGGCTCAGTGGTTCCGACTCCAATGAAGTCATCACCTCCGGTTGGAGCGGCCGTTATCTCGAAACGCAGTACCCGGATTTTCCGGACAATTATCCGAATGCAGATACACCAGATCCCCTCGCCATACAGATTGGTTCTATTGTGTCGCCCGCTTTCCAGGGCAGTAACGCCAGTATGGGTATTGCCATCACCAGCGCTACGGATTTCTATAACCTGATAGACGGGGTAACAGATCCGGCGCCCAATACCAAAGCCGGTAAAGAACTGACGTATATCCGCAAGATTGCGCAACAGGCCAACAGCTACGAGAAAACGATTAAATCGGCCGCCGCAAAAGTGACTTCACAAGGCGCCTATCCTGCGGATAACAGCCTGGCTGCACAGCTGAAAATTGTAGCGCGCCTGGTAGCCGGTGGACTTAAAACCAGGCTGTATATGGTTACAGCCGGCGGTTTCGATACGCATGCCAGCCAGACCGAATCCGGTGATACGACCAAAGGTGGCCATGCCAAGCTCCTGGGAGATGTATCAGATGCCATCAAAGCATTCATGGATGACCTCAAAGGGCTCAAGTCTTCCCGGCGGGTCATCGGTATGACCTTCTCTGAATTTGGCCGCCGTATCAAATCCAATTACAGTATGGGTACGGACCACGGTGCTGCGGCACCGATGATCCTCTTCGGGGATTATGTGAATCAGGGAGTGCTGGGTAATTCGCCTGCTTTACCAGAAGTCACCGCGGTAGCGGATAATATCCCCATGCAGTATGATTTCAGGTCGATATATGCTTCCCTGCTGGAGCAATGGTTCTGTGTAGACCAGGACGTGTTGCAATCCATTCTGCAGAAAGATTATCAGCGGTTGCCCCTGGTCAGTGGCGTGGCCTGCGGCCTTATTACCGGTTTACCGGAGCTCGTACCGGAAGATAAATTCCTGATTACCAATAATCCTAATCCCTTTACTTCGGCTACCAACATTACCTATGTGACTGGCAGCGGTCATACCATGATCCAGATTTTTGATACCATGGGCCGTTTGGTGACAGTGCCGGTAAATAAAGTACATACACCAGGTACCTATACCATTACATTTGATGCCGGCTACCTGCCCAACGGGATCTATTATGCCCGTTTCCAGAACGGCGCCGTGCAACAGGTACGGCCGATGCTGAAAGTAAACTGATCAGTATCTTTAAGAATATGTTGTGCAACAGTGTTGCAAATAGCTGTTTTTCCCTACCTTTGCCAACGTGTATAGCAAATTTCTGCATAAGGTAGTAGCGATCATCCTGTTGGGCGTATTTTCCATAAATACGATCCCACGGGAGTTTATACACCATTTTGCAGGCCACAGCGATACGGAAGATGAACGGGTAATTACCCATGGCATCACCATATCTGAGCAGCACCGTCACTGCGACTTTCTGCAGATCGGTGTAGAGCCTTACACACAGTTTTCGGCCGACTATTTTGCACCGGTTCGTAAAATCTCCTGGATATTCTATCCACCAGCCATTCTGGCGGCTACACTGGCCGTTTATCACGACCTCTCTCCCCGGGCGCCCCCGGTAGTATACGCATAAATTTTACGGATGATGACGTGTCTGACACGTATCAGTTGATCTATTGTTCCCCTTATTCATATTACTGATTCTATATTATTTCAGATATGCATTACTTGCGTGTACTTATACTTGGCGTATTAAGTGTAATCTTATGGGCGATGCCAACCGCCTATGCCAGCAACAACCCCGGAGATGGGGTGAATGCCAACTCCTTAACCGGAAAAATAACTGATAAATTATTGCATACGCCTTTGCCCGGCGCAACGGTGTATTTACCAGACCTCCGCGTCGGCGCTGCCGCCAATGCTGAGGGGGTATATACGATCAGCAACCTGCCTAAAGGAAAATATGTAGTAGAAGTACATTCTATCGGATATGCCGCCTACTCTTCCCTGGTAACGATTACCGGCGCTACTACCCTGGATGTGGAACTGTCTGAAACATTGATAGAAAAAAATGAAGTCGTGATCACCGGTGCCAACCTGGCTACTTCAGCCCGGAAAACACCCACTCCCATCAGCATTATCCGCCGGGATTATCTCGATGATCATATCTCCACCAACATCATCGACGCTATTGCCAAAGTGCCTGGTGTGACACAACTGTCTACCGGTCCGGCGATCTCCAAACCTTTTATTCGTGGATTGGGTTACAACCGCGTGGTAGTAATTGGAGATGGTGTACGTCAGGAAGGCCAGCAATGGGGCGATGAACATGGTATTGAGATAGATGATAATAATGTAGGAAAGATAGAAGTCCTGAAGGGACCTGCTTCGCTGACCTATGGCTCCGATGCATTGGCGGGTGTGATCAACATTGTATCGCCTGATCCATTGCCATTAGGCAAAATAAAAGGAAACGTTTCGGCCAACTACCAGACCAACAGCGGTTTAATGGCTTATCATGCGGATATCGCCGGTAACAACAACGGTTTTAGCTGGGGTGCTTTTGTGACACAGAAACGTGCACACGACTACAAAAATAAGTACGACGACTACGTATTTAACTCCCGTTTTAATAATACCAACTACGGCGCTAACATCGGTATCAATAAACAATGGGGCTATTCCCACCTGTCTTTTACCTCTTTTAATCAGCACCTGGGCCTGGTGGAAGGAGAACGGGATGAAACCGGACGTTTCATTAAACCGGTAGATGAAAACGGTACTGCCGGTGAAGCACCGATTACCGACAGTGATCACAAATCCTATAGCATGACGGTACCTAAACAACAGATCAACCACCAGAAGCTGGTGTGGGATAATAGTTTGTACCTGCATAATGGTGGCCGTCTGGGACTTACCCTGGGGTACCAGCTGAATAAACGCCGCGAATACGGGAATGTATTGCTGCCGGATGTGCCGGAGCTGTACCTGCATCTGCAGACGTTTACCTATGCCCTGAAATACTATCTGCCTGAAATGAATGGCTGGCAGACAACTGTAGGGGTAAACGGTATGCAGCAGAAGAATGAAAATAAAGGCAGCGAATTCCTGATTCCTGCTTACGACTTATTCGACATCGGTGGTTTTGCCGTTACCAGCAAAACCTTCAATAAGCTGACGTTAAGTGGTGGGGTACGTTTTGATAACCGTTCCATGCGTTCCAAAGCTTTATTGCTGGATGAAGAAGGCAAACCTGCTCCTGCCGGAGAAGCAAAATTTGATGCTTTTAAACGGAACTTCTCCAATGTTTCCGGAAGCGTAGGACTGAGTTATGAAGCCAGCGACCGCGTTGTGCTGAAACTCAATGCTGCCCGTGGCTTCCGTGCACCGAATATCAGCGAGCTGTCTGCCAATGGTGTACATGAAGGTACCATCAAATATGAATACGGTAACCAGGACCTGAAACCGGAAGTAAGTACCCAGGTAGATGCAGGTATTGATTTTAATACACAACATGTGTCCTTTACGGCCAGCCTGTTCTACAATCATATTAATAATTTCATCTTCTCCCGTAAACTGTTTAATCAGGCGGGTACTGATTCTATTCCTGCTGCTGATAATGAAGAAGGTTTTTCTGCCTTCAAATACCAGCAAACAGATGCTAACCTGTATGGGGGAGAACTGATGATCGACATACACCCGCATCCGATTGACTGGCTGCATTTCGAAAATACCCTTTCCTATGTGAAAGGAACTGCCAGCCGTGGTACAGATTCTACGAAGTACCTGCCCAATATTCCTGCTGCCAGATGGTTGTCTGAACTGAAGGCCCGGTTTAAAAAGGTAGGAAACAGCTGTTTGCAGAATGCCTATATCGGCGTGCAGATGGATATGAATTTTGCACAGAACAATGTGTTTACGGCTTATCAGACCGAAACGCCTACCGGTAGCTATACTTTGTTTAATGCAGGCCTGGGAACAGATGTAGTGAACAGGAAAAACAGAACCTTGTTCTCCCTTCATTTCGCCGTGGATAACCTTACCGATGTGGCCTATCAGAATCACCTGAGCAGGTTGAAATATGCCCCGGTAAATCAGGTAACCGGTCGTTCCGGCGTGTATAATGTAGGTCGTAATTTCAGTGTGAAACTGGCTATTCCGATTGAGTTCAGATAAGTCATGTTGATAAATGTGTTGGGGAAGCCATGAGCGGATAACATCCGTTTATAGCTTCCCCAACGTATTTTATAGGGTATGTATTTTATAAAGTATTGCCGATACTGTCGATTGTTTTCCCCCGTTTCACCTTATTGTTTTTCAACTGCAGCAAAACATTTTTAACACTGTCTCCTTTGGGGATGGTGAAAGTGATCGCGGTGTCTTTCCCCCTGATGAGTAAATGAGGTTGTGGGATTTCCTTCTCCACAGTATCAATAGCCCGTATATAGTTAATCAGTTGTCGGCCACTTTGTGAGATACGGAGTGTTTGCGTATGGCCGGCGCCGTTATGGAAAGTAGCCCGGATACCTGCCAGTTCAAAGGTTGCGGTATCGCTGCTGGTATCGCCACTGGTCAGCTTAAATGCTTTGGAACGTCCTTTGCCGTTACTGCCAGGTCCCGTTTTACCTGTAGTGTCCTGTTGGTCATTGTTGCAGGCCAGTAAGGATAGTGAAAGCGCAAATAGGAATAAAGGTTTCTGCACGGTATTATTGTTGATTTGTGTATAAAGCTATTAAATTTTTATTTAGTGAGATGTATTACCCGGGAATCGGCTGTAGACGCGGCAGAGATAGATCCACTAGAACAAGAAGATGAAGAGCCAGGGCGTATGATGATGAGGCATATAAGCGTCTGTTATCAGCAGATAGTGATACATGATCACTTATTATTTTCTTTATTTAACTAATCTGAATAAACAGTTGTTGGGCATCTTCCCGACAGGGTATATAAATGCTTGTTCATCAGCAGATGATCATATCGTCTTACTGACTGCATGTATTGTTTTCTTTATTCGGCTAATCCGAATAAACAGTTGTTGGTCATCTGCCCGACAGGGCATATAAATGCCTGTTCATCAGCAGATGATCATATCGTCTTACTAACTACATTTATTGTTTTCTTTATTCAGCTCATTTGAATAAACAGTTGTTGTTCATCTTCCCGACAGGGTATATAAATGCTTGTTTATCAGCAGATGATCATATCGTCCTACTAACTGCATGTATTGTTTTCTTTATTCGGCTAATCCGAATAAACAGTTGTTGTTCATCTTCCCGATAGGGTATATAAATACTTGTTCATCAGCAGATGATCATATATTCTTACTGACTGCATGTATTGTTTTCTTTATTCAGCTCATTTGAATAAACAGCTGTTGTTCATCTTCCCGACAGGGCATATGAATGCTTGTTCATCAGCTGATGATCATATAGCCTTACTGACTGCGTGTATTGTTTTCTTTATTCAGCTCATTTGAATAAACAGTTGTTGTTCATCTTCCCGACAGGGCATATGAATGCCTGTTCATCAGCAGATGATCAATACCATTTCACTAACCACATTTATTATTTTCTTCCTGACTGATAATCCGGAAACAGATAATTGCTCCGCTGTTTCCGGATTACTTAATATCACCTCCTATATCCGTTGTTGATTTACCGGGTGTATTGTAGCGGAATACGTGCGGTACTTCGATCTGGTATAGGTGTTTGTATGTAGTACTGCTGCCCTTTGCGGATGATCCGGAATAAAGGTTGTATAGCGGCATGATGATAATCAGTGCCGCTAAGCGTACTATAATAATGCCCGTTTAAGACAGATCCTGTCTGATGCAGGATACATTTTTCTGTAAAGGCGTATTGCAATCCATCTGCAGAAAATATACAGGTATCACCGGTAATAACAAGTGTATAATTAATGCCTGTCTGCATATGCTGCAAATAATCCTTTCCTTTTACGCTGAAGGTATAGGTGCCATACCAGCTGCTATCGATGCCGGTGGTAACCGGTTGCAATGGTGAACATTGCCAGGATGCTGAAATACGGCTGGTATATAACCGGGGAATACCTTGTGTGGAAGTCTGGTACATGGTCAACAGGCTATCCGTCAGAGAAAAGCCGGTTGTAAACGCATCTTCCGCGTTGTCGGTTATTTGCTGAAATGAATGAATACTACCGTCTTTGTTGTAGACAATCATTACCAGCTCCGGAATAGCGGCGTCCGTGTCGGTACTGCTTACTTTGATGATGACAGGAATATAGGCGCCTGCATGCAAGGCATATAGTGCTGCATAACGGGTATATACCAGGTCAGGGGCTGGTTGAGCATCCCTGGTGACCAGGTATTTGCTGAACTGTGTATCAATCGGTTTCCCGGTATGAGATAGATAAACAGGCAACTCTCCGGCATTATAATGCAAGGGTAGTGTCTTTTTCTCAAAAAGCGCCAGGTATGCCTGAAAGCTGCTGTCCCCAGTGTGTGCACGGGACTGCCGGTAATGACAATGGCAAAATAATAATAACAGGCCGGTGAGATAGATATTATTGCTGATCTTGTTCATGGGGTGTGAGTATGGTGGGGTCATTTAATTCGGTAATAACATCGAGTGGATTCAGCCTGCCGTGAAAGCCGGTCTGGACCTGCTCTTTTGTTCTGATTTCAAAATGAAGATGTTCCTGTTTCTTTTGTAAAGTAGTAGCATTACCTGTTTTGCCGGTATAGCCGATGAGGGTGCCTATAGTTACCGATTCGCCGGCTTTGTAAATACCGGATTGTTGCAGATGGGCGTACATAAAGTAATAGGTATTGCCTTTATAGTTGCCCTGCAGTACAATAACATGGCCATAGGAGCTGGAAAAATAAGACGCATGTATCTGGCCCGATACACAGGCATATACAGGGGAACCTGCAGGAGCATAAAAATCCAGTCCCTGGTGTTTGCCGCTGCTTCTTTGCGAAATCAGTCCGTACTTGCTGCTATCCGGCGACCAGGTACGGTACCAGCCCCTGAGTTGCAGATTGTCTGTCGGATGATGCCATTGCAGCGCTGCTGGTAGCGGTTTCTCCGGTTGCAGTGGACAATTGGCCGAGCAGGTATTTTTATAAAGTAATCCTTCGGTGTATTTGGTATGTATGATCACGCTTACTTCTGCTTTGGTGACAACCAAGTCCTGATCTTTATCTAATCCTTTATTGGCCCGGTACCAGTTGCGATGACGCTTTTCATCATCCGCTACGCTGAAAACCGGATAGTCATTGCTTTTGCCAATGCCCACAGGTTTCAGTACTGCCATGTAAAAATCTTCCAGTGTTGTCAGGCGTGTCGCGAAAGGTTCCAGATAGTAGTGAACATAGTCCAGTTGTTGCTCTGCAGACATTTCTGCCAGTTGCCTTTTGGTCAGTGTCAGGCCTTTTCGCTGATTGATACCCTTGATGGCTGCATGGGTAAACTGAATCAGTCCAACGGCGCGTTTACGCAGCTGTTTGTCGGTGAGTTGGTCGGGCAACGGCGTGGTGTTTTTATTATAGCCGTTTAACAGATAAGGGAGAAACAAACCACCGGTTTCAAAGGCCATACAGGTCATGAGATGATTGGGATCTGCCTGCAGTTGAGTGGCTATGGCGATCACCTTCCGGCGGAAAGCACAACTTACTTTGTTTCCCCATACCAGCTCCTGGCAACCACTGGTAGTGGCGGACTGCAGTTGTACCCGTTCTACGGCTACGATTGTTCTGCCTTTGATGGCATCGGGGAGGCGCAGGTTGTTTTCCCGGTATACCAGCAGCGGCCCGGTATATACACAGTTGAAACCAGGCATACGGATCATGGCATATACCATATGGCAACTCTCCTGAGCAGGTAGCTGGCTAAGGTCTAACTGCAGGTTGACTTCTCCCTTTTTATCCACAGTGTAGATGCCTGTCTGCAGAATATCATCGTCTTTTATCAGCTGATGCATCACTGCTGTGGGATAAGGGGTGAGCGGATGACTCAATGGCGCCGCTTTTTTTACCTGTAGCAGGCTTACCTGCAGTTGTTGGCCGCAAAGATTCAGCGCATATATTTTTAACGTGGCAGATTGTTGGCGGGAAGTGGCGAGGAATTGCTTACGGTCACGTACGTCCGAAAAGTAGGCCTTGCATATTTTTCGTGTTTCCGTTAGCTGGAGATAGTCTTTTTCCTGTAAGGGACATAGCTGATCGGGAGGCGATGATGGGAGTGTATTTTCCGGAATAATCTTAAAGTATAATTTACCCGGTTGCCCGTTGCTGCTTGTCTTTTTCCTGATATTTTCTCCGGGATAAAAAGCATGGTATACTTTCGTAGTGGCCGGTAGCTGTAGTGTTTGCGTATGCAGCAGCTGATGATGTACCAGTTGCTGGTGATATATCTCCAGGGTAATGGTTTCATTTTCCAGCCCGGTGTGTTCAAAATAAATACATACCTCCTGATCATAACCCGCCTCGCGGATCACGTTACCATCACTGTCGATCCATTTGCCACTATGGATGTGAGTTTTGACGACTTCAAATTCCAGCCGGGCTTCCGCTTGCTGATCATAGAGAAAAGCGTACAGTTGGTATTTGCCTGTTTTTTCAAAGGTATGTTGCCAGGAGCGGCCACCGTAGGTACGGATGTTTTCCGGTCCTTCCAGCTGCCAGTGCAATTTCCTGGATTCTGCTGCCGTAAGCCGGGGAAATATAAACCGACTTGCCCGGAAAGTGAGGTTGGCGCCGGTACGCGGTCTTTTGTCCATCGTAATCATTTGTACGGCATTCTGGCATACCAGGATTTCCTGTTGATCGCTGCCGGCGAAGTTGAGGTGCCGCTGATCGGTGGCCGCTTCAATGATATATCTGCCAGGGAGGGAGAAGGATAAGGTACAGCTGCGGGCGCCACAGGCTTGCTGCAATGGGGTAATTATGCCGGTAGGTGCCTGTTGTTGCCAGCGAATCATGCCCTCGTCTTGCAGGATAGTGGTATCGTATTTCAGGATAAGCGAAAAGGTGGCTGTTTCTCCTGGTCGTATGCGTGTGTGCGTAGACGTTAGTCTGATTACCTGATTGCAGGTAGCATGTATGATTTTTTCTACAGATTGGGATGGATGATCAGCGAGGTAAGCGCTTAAAGTGTACGTGCCTTCGCTGGTGAAAAAATATTCAAAAACAGTACTGTCACTGGTGGTGGTGAGTATACATTCGTTTTGATCCGTTAGTATCCAGTGTAACTGCACGAGTTCTGCTGGTGTGGGCGGGAAGGCAAAGTAGCAGTAATAGGTGGGCATTGTCTTGTAATGAAAATCAGCTGGTCCGTCAATGTAGAGGAGGTAGTTGTCGCCGGCTTGTATGGTTAGCTGGGCGGGGGGCGTCTGATGTACTTCATCCCAGGCTTCTATCAATAAGGTACCGGTGTCTGTAACGAGGGTAAGTGTTTCACCCTGTTGGCTGAAATGATATAGGGGAGTGCTATCTCCGGTACGGTATACCTTCCAGCTGATTTGTTGTTTTTCCGTTGCTGCAGGTGTGGGGTTGTCGGCCCCATAGGCACTTACTTCAAAGGTGTGCGACTGGCCGGCGCGCACGGATAGTTGTCCGTTGTTGTCGTGGAACGGCGTGCGTATGGCAAGTTGTTGTACCGTCACCGGGCGCGCTGGCGGTTGTTGCAGTGGAGTCAGGGTATCGGCAGGCAATAGGGGCTGGAGTAATGCGGCAGTGTTGTTGTTGATATGCCGCCAGTTGGCCGGGCCGGGCTGCATTTGCTGGCCATGATGAAGAATGCGTATCCGTCCGCCTTTGAGCGTGCAGGTGGCCGTGAAGGTATCCAGCAGGAAGCGGGCATTGTGTTGGGTAACCGGACCATCGCCGGTTACTTCCCATTGCAATGCGGGCACGCAGGGTTCTGGTTTACCGGTAGCCATACAGGCGCCAAAGTACAGGGAGGTAACAGCCCGGTCCTGATCGGTGGCCACCAGCAGGTTGTTGTTGATAAAATACTTTTGGTGAGATACTACCTGCATGCGGGCTGTCACGGTGGATTTGTCGCATTGACAGATAGCGCCCTGACATACCAGTATGCCTGGTGTGATGGTTTTAGTGTTTCTCTTAGTGCTGTTTTCAGATGTTTGCTGCATGTTGTATATGTTTTTCAGGATGATGGTTAGGTGGCTGTACAAGTGATCTGTAGCTCTTCCTGTTGCTGTAGTTGTTGTTGCTGATATTGCAGCAACCGGCAGGAGCAGGATAATAAATGTCTTGTCTGGATATGGGAGACAGCATGGTAGTATATTTCCCGGGTGATATGACCGGTGGTAGTTCCTTGCCAGGAAGTTGAATACGTATCTTTCCCGGTAGCGTGCGGTGCGCCCGGTGTCAGGAGAAAAGAATGTCCCTGGTAAATAAAGCGTACAGGCGATGCCGTTATCACGGATAAGCGATAACACTGAATGAAAGGTTCGTGTTCCGGCAATTTATCTGACAGGAGTGAGTCCATGATTTTATCAGTAAGCAGTTGTAGCAGGTTGCCGGCCATGTCGCCGCCATAACAGGTTTGCAGGTAGGGTAAGGCTTGTCGCCATCGTTGCCGGATGGTCTCCGCATTGATGAGGTGTGGGGTAGCTGCCGGCTGCCGGAAGGCTATCTGCAACGGATACAGGAGATCGCCGGTTTGCTGCAGCAGCTGATCAATCATAAAAGCCGGAGGCGCCTGGTTGAGCAATACCTCGTGCCGCTGAAATTCCAGTGTGGCAGCCGGGCGCGTTCGTACCGTCATCCGGTAGGTGACCAGCTGTGAAGGCGGATGGTCACTGTGGTATTCACAGAACCTATGCCGTGCAGCATAGGTACGGCTATTGGCCATATCGGGTACAGCTATCTGCATATCAGAACAGTTTCACTTTTTCAGCACTTTTAATAGCAATGGTTTTAGCGGCAGATAATACCATGTTTTCCTGTGTGCTGCTGAAATGTATGGCTTCGGCTGTTTCCGTGAGGGTATGGGCGGTACGGGTACAATTTTCCTGCGCGTGTTGTACAATATGTCTGGCAGTCTGACTGGCATGGCTGCCGGCATGAATATGCACATTTTCACCAGCGCCGGCAGCGATGTTTTCGCCCGCATGGAGGTAGATGTTTTCACTGGCCTGCAGCCGGATATTGGTGGCTGTAAGCTGCAACTGGGCGGGGGCGGCGATAGTGAGGTTACCGGTGGAAGTATCCAGGGTAATGTGATTGCCGCTACGGTCGCAGATGGTCAGTTGTTCCGCGCCATGGGTGTCGTCCAGTTGAATAGTATGACCGCTGCGGGTTTTGATGATCTTCCGGTTGTTGGCGGCATCTCCGAATGACGTGTAGTCTATACCGTTATATAATGATCCATATACATACGGTAGTTCCGGATGGTTGTTTTCAAAACCGGTCCATACTTCTTCTCCTGTTTCCGGCATAAAGTAAAATCCTTTGCTGGCGCCGCTGTGTGGAAGTACCAACCGTATCCAGGGTGATTGCCCGGTTGTTTGCCAGTGGAACCGTACGCGGATGCGGCCCAGTCCCTGTGGATCATGATTGTCGGTGACGATCGCGCTTTGTGCTTCACAGGGCGGATGTACATCCGGAGAACCATAAGGGGCAGCACTGCCTGCCGGAATGCCGCTGAATTGGTTATGATATTCTCCGCTGCCATTGCAATAATGTGTGATGGCGGTGAGGGTGTATCCGCCGTGTTGCGTGTCGGTATACAGGTTTTCCCGGATAGATACGGTATCGCCTATACGTAGGGCCGGATGAATACTGGTGCCCTGGAGTTGTAGCATACCTGCCAGTTTGCTTTTATCATGGAGGGTGGCCAGCTGTGTAAGCGGGAGTGTGGCAGGGCTGGCAAAGGCCTGGAGTGCCTTCTCCCGGGTAGTGGCGGAGAACAACTGGTGGCTGGCTTGTATGGCAGTTTGGACAACCCCAGGCAGCCTGTCGCCTGCAGGATGGGGAGGGGCTGTCACCACGGCCGGCTGTTGATAGTCGTAGGTATACCATTGTTGTTGCCGCGGGCGTACCTGCCATTGCAGGTGAAAGTCGGTGAGGGTGGCCGGGTGGGTAAGTATGATGTCGCGTGGCGTATAGTTCCCGAATACCAGGTGTTGTCCGTTATAAAAGCACCATTCTCCGAATCGTTGTGCCAGGCGTTGTATAAAGGCAAAATGACTTTCCCGGTATTGCACAGTGTAAGGCAGGATGGCGGTGTGTGCCGGATCAATAAGGGCGGTATCAATAAAGGGGGCGCCCTTTTTTATAACGGCTTGTATAACGGTACGCAAGGTTTGCTGTTCAAACGACTGCAGGTGTGGATCGCCGTCCAGCACAATGGTAGGACTATGTCCTTTTACCAGGCAGTAGCCATGGGTGTCATCGGTTTCCTTGCCGGTGCATACAGCGGTAACCAGCCCCTGGAAAACCAGCTCCCGGAGGGCGTGGGCTGGTTCTGCCGGGCGTATGGTAATATGCAGCTCCTTGCCCAGAAATGCCTGGCTGGCCGTAGAAAGCTCTTGCCCGGCGCTGAGCAGCCCGTCGTAGGAAAACAGGATACTGCAGGTATGATGGCCATTTAATTGTTGTTGTAACGTTAAATGCCGGAAGTGCCGGAACTGTTTGCCGGCAATAGCAATAACCGCGTGCGTATTCAATGACATAACAAGATTTGTTAATGATGAAATACTACAACGGAAATACAAAGTTTGCTGAAAAGTGAAGGTGGCCGGATTAGTTGGAACTATGGGAATAGCTCCCGGTGATAATCCTGCTTTTGGTAAAAAGACATACGTTGTCTTCCCCTTAAAAATACAAATTTTATAATTATCAGCCGCAGGAGATAATTTTTTTTTAGGGAAGATTTGCCGGCAGATAAATATATATAATTTATTTATATAACAAGGTCGCCTTTTTATAGGCAAAGATTATACGCCTTTTTTAGCAGGATGCGTTATAGCGTATAGGGTAATAATTGTGCGTATAGACGTGTATGCTGGAATAGTAGTAGGGGAAAGGCTGATACCACTGATGTAAAATATTCAGTGGGATATATTTAGATTTTGTAGTTTAGCGCAACTTTATGAAAAGTGTATGTTAGATATTCCTGCCTCGGTTTGCATGAGCAGTTTTCCCTCATTTTTCGAATATTGGTTTTTGCCCCGATAAAGATTTTCTGACCACCATTGGTTCAGATTTTGGTTGAAAAAGAAAGGGGCTGTTTTTACAGCCCCAAAATTTTTCAGTCAGTATATTTTACTTAATGTTGATGTTGTTTTTCTGCTTCCGCTACTGCATCTTCATCATAATACACGAAAAAATACAGGTAAATAGCCCGCGATAACCGCATCAGCCAGGGTTGTATGAGTACCAGCAACACACCATTTACGGCCAGCCATATAAAAATACTGTTGTCTCTCCAGCTTAAGCCAAAAAACAGCCAGAACCAGATCAGGTTAAATACACTGAAAGCTACGGATAAGGCATAGCTCACATAACCTGTCCCAAACCAGAATCCTGTTTCCAGCTCATATTTTTGTCCACATACCGGGCAGTTGTCATACATGTTAAAGATCCTGGAGAACTTTACATGAAAGGGATTCTGGTCTTTAAACATATGACCTCTTCTGCATCTCGGGCATTTCATGGATAATATGCTGAGAAAATAATTAGGGCGTTTAGGCTTTTGTGTACTCATGGTGCAAAAATAGTTAAATACAAAATATGAGGCGGCAATACTTTGCTTATACAGCTTCTACTTTACGCTCCCCGATCTGTTGGCGCCACATGGCGTAATACAGCCCTTTTTCTACCAGCAGGTCTTCATGTCTGCCCACTTCTACGATGTTGCCTTTTTCCAGTACATAAATACGATCTGCGTGCATAATAGTACTCAGCCTGTGTGCAATCATAACGGTAATATGTTGCTTGCTGGCGGTAACCTGGCGTACTGTTTTGGTAATTTCTTCTTCTGTAATGGAATCCAGCGCGGAAGTAGCTTCATCAAATACCAGTAACCGTGGTTTGCGCAGCAAGGCACGGGCAATGGATAAACGTTGTTTTTCTCCGCCGGATATTTTAATACCGCCTTCACCGATAACTGTTTCCAGCCCTTTGTCTGCCCTTGCCAGTAACGTATGACAGGAAGCCCTGTTTAAGGCCTCCATTACTTCTGCATCAGTAGCTCCCGGATTCACAAACAACAGGTTTTCCTTGATACTACCTGCAAACAACTGGGTGTCCTGTGTGACAAAGCCCACCTGATGGCGCAGTTCTTCCATGTCTACCTCATTGGCATCGGTACCGTTGTACATAATATGCCCTTCATTGGGTTTGTACAAACCTACCAGCAGTTTTACCAGCGTGGTTTTACCGGAACCGGAAGGCCCTACGAAAGCAATGGTTTCCCCTACTTTCACGGAAAAATTCACCTGCTGCAAAGCTTTATTGTTTGCTGTCAGGTGTTTGAAACCTACGTTTTTGAAAGATAACTCTTCAATATGTTTTACTTTAACCGGATTGGCTGGCATCACTTCTACCGGTGTATTCAGGATGCTTTGGAAGTTGGATAAAGATACCTGTGCTTCCCGATAATTCAGAATGATATTACCCAATTCCTGCAACGGTCCGAAAATAAAGAAGGAATACAACTGTAAAGTCATCAGCTGCCCGATGGATACGATATCCCGGTAAATGTAAAACAGCAGCAAAAACAGAATCGCCTGCCGCATGAGGTTCACAAAGGTACCCTGCACAAAACTGATACTACGGATGCTGCGTACTTTCTTCAGCTCCAGCATCAGTATTTTCAGGGTTGTGGAGTTTAGGCGCCGGATTTCCTGGTTGGTCAGCCCCAGACTTTTCACCAGTTCTATATTACGGAGCGATTCCGTTGTAGAACCAGCCAGTGCTGTCGTTTCCCTGACAATGGTTTTCTGGATTACCTTGATTTTTTTACTCAGTACATTCATCAGTAAACCCAGCAATATGGAACCGCCCAGGTATACCAATACCAATGTCCAGTGTACACTGATGGCGTACACCATCACAAAGATCACTCCTATCAATGCAACAAAAAGTACATTCACAAAAGAGGTAATGAATTTCTCACAGTCGGTACGTACCTTCTGCAGAATAGCCAGCGTTTCTCCGCTACGTTGATCTTCAAACTGCTGGTATGGCAGTCTTAAAGAATGTTTCAGACCATCAGTATATACCTGTGCCCCGAATTTCTGTACAATTACGTTGACAAAATAATCCTGGAATGCTTTGGCAATCCGGGATACCATCGCTACGCCGATAGCTGCGAGCAGTAATAACAATACGCCGTTCAGATAACTACCTTCCGGCCTGGATGCAGTGCCGCCCTTTACCGTTGTATGCGGGTGAGAGGCAAACTGGTCAATGATCTTCCCAAAAATATATGGGTCCATTAAGGAGAATAACTGGTTAATGGCTGCAAGCAATAACGCCAGTACAATAAGTCCTTTATAGTTCTTCAGATAATGCAATAATAGTTTCATATGTTGGTCTTCCTGAGCTGCAAAGTTAGTGCATAAAGTTACTGGATGTTGTAACATATTTAAGCTAAAAGTGCTGGCTATTTTGGCTAAAAAACGTTAACTTAATAGTAAGTTCTTTGCAAAGACAACGGTGATTAAGGTTCATTTAATTAAATCTCCACATATGAAGACGTATGATGAAAAACACATCAAAAACATCGTACTGCTGGGCGCACCCAAAAGCGGCAAAACAACCCTCTCCGAAACAATGCTGTTTGAAGCCGGCATCATCAACAAACGGGGTACGATAGAAGAAAATAATACTATCTCCGATTACCATGAAATTGAACACCAACGGGGTAATTCCGTATATGCGACCCTGATGCATACGGAATGGAAAGATTACAAAATCAATATCATCGATACGCCCGGCCTGGAAGACTTCGCAGGCGAGGTGATAGCCGCCATCCGCGTATGCGATACTGCCGTATTGCTGCTGAATGCACAATATGGTGTAGAAGTAGGAACAGAACTCATCTGGGATTATGTAGACAAATACCGGAAACCCACCATCCTCACCATCAACCAGCTCGACGCAGAACAAGCCAATTTCAACAAAACAGTGGAAGATGCCGCCCACATCCTGGGGAATGCCGTTACCATCATGCAATACCCCGTTAACCAGGGCTCTGGCTTTAATGCCATCATCGATCTGCTGAAAATGACCCTGTACCGTTTCCCCGAAAATGGCGGCAAACCGGAAAAACTCCCCATCCCTGATGCCGAAAAGGAACGCGCGGAACAACTGCATAATGAGCTCGTGGAAAAAGCCGCTGAAAATGATGATACCCTGATGGAGCTTTATTTTGAAAAAGGAAGTCTCGATGAAGATGAACTTCGCCAGGGTATTAAGATCGGTATGCTGAAACACCAGCTATTCCCGGTGTTTTGCCTCTCCGCCAAAAACAACATGGGCAGTGGCCGATTAATGGGCTTTATTGATAACGTGGCGCCTTCTGCCGTGGAAATGCCCCCGGAAATTACGGAAACCTTGCAGGAAATTCCCTGCGACCCCGCAGGTCCTGCCTGCCTGTTTATCTTCAAAACGCTGCAGGAACCACACATCGGCCGCCTCTCTTTTTTTAAGGTCATATCCGGTGAGATAAAAGGGGGCATGGAGCTGATCAATGAAAAAGGCAATACCACCGAACGTATCAGCCAGCTCTTTATCACCGACGGAAAAAACCGTAACAATGTAGAACGCCTGCGGGCAGGCGATATCGGTTGTACCCTGAAACTGAAAAATACCCTCACCAACCATACCCTTTGCGAAAAAAACTTCCCCGGCCAGATTGCTCCCATCGACTTCCCGCCACCTAAAGTACGGGTAGCTATCGAAGCCCTGAACAAAAGCGACGATGAAAAACTGAGTGAAGTACTGGCAGAAATACATATAGAAGATCCTACCCTGGAAGTGGAATTCAACCGGGAACTGAAACAGGTAATCCTGCACGGGCAGGGAGAACTGCACCTGCTGGTGACCAAATGGCGGCTGGAAAATATCTATAAAATGGAAGTAGCCTACCATGCCGCAAAAATTCCTTACCGCGAAACCATCCAGAAAGCAGCCATCGCCTCTTACCGCCATAAGAAGCAATCCGGCGGGGCCGGACAATTCGGGGAGGTATACCTGAAGATAGAGCCCTGGTTTGAGGGTATGCCCCCCTATAAGGAACATCCCGTACGCGACACGGAAGAAGTATCCTTACAGTGGGGCGGTAAACTGGTCTTCAACAACTGTATCGTAGGTGGGGCTATCGACAATCGTTTCCTGCCCTCTATCCTGAAAGGGGTAATGGAGAAAATGCAGGAAGGCCCACTAACGGGATCGTATGTACGCGATATACGGGTAAGCGTATACGATGGAAAAATGCATCCGGTAGACAGTAACGATATTTCCTTTAAAATAGCCGGTATGATGGCTTTCCGGGAAGCCTTTCACCAGGCAGCCCCCCAGCTGCTGGAGCCGGTATTCGACCTGGAGGCCACAGCGCCTGATGTCATGATGGGCGACATCATGAGCGAATTGCAGAGCCGCCGCAGTATCATAACGGGCATGGATACACTTAATGGCTACCAGGTCATCAAAGCCCGCACCCCGCAGGCCGAACTGGACAAACTCTTTTCCGCCCTCCGTAACGTAACGCAGGGTAAAGCCAAACTAAAATCGCAGTTTGCAGAATATGCACCTGTGCCGGCAGAGGTACAGCGTAAACTCAGCGAAGACTACAAAAAAGAAGAAGTGCATAGTGACTGATAAACCTGGTTCCGGAACAACGCCTCGTTATTCCGGAACCGGCACACCTCTCGCTTAATTACTCCATCCTTCCCGGTCCAGGCTCCTGTATTGAATGGCTTCTGCCATATGTTCCGCCGTTACATAATCGCTGCCGGCCAGGTCGGCAATGGTACGGCTTACCTTGAGTATCCGGTCGTATGCCCGGGCCGATAGCCGGAACCGTTCCATGGCCTGTTTCAATAAGGCCATACAGCTCTCATGAATGTTACCGATACTGGCCAGCAACTGACTATGTAACTGGGCATTGCAGTAAATACCTTCCAGATGGGCGAACCGGCGTGCCTGTATATCCCGGGCGGCGGCCACACGGTGACGGATACACGCACTATTTTCAGGGACGCTGCGATCGGTTAAAGCAGTAAAAGAAACCGGCGTTACTTCTACATGCAGGTCTATCCGGTCCAGTAGCGGCCCTGATACTTTATTCAGGTATTGCTGTACCTGTCCGGAAGCACAGGTGCAGTTTTTTTCAGGATGATTGAAATACCCGCAGGGACAGGGATTCATGGCCGCCAGCAGCATAAAGCCGGCCGGAAAATCGATCGCGTTTTTGGCGCGCGAGATGGTGACCTTTCTTTCTTCTATCGGTTGCCGCATCACTTCCAGCACTTTTCGCCGGAACTCCGGCAGCTCATCCAGGAATAATACGCCGTTGTGTGCCAGCGATATTTCCCCGGGTTGCGGTGCGCTGCCGCCACCTACCAGCGCGGCATCGCTGATGGTATGATGCGGTGAGCGAAAAGGCCGTTGCGTGATCAGCGAAGTATGTTGCGACAGTTTGCCGGCAACGGAATGGATCTTGGTGGTTTCCAGTGCTTCTGCCAGGGTAAGTGGCGGCAATATACCCGGGAATCGTTTGGCCAGCATGGTTTTACCGGCGCCCGGTGGCCCGATCAGGATCGCATTGTGCCCGCCGGCTGCTGCTATTTCCAGTGCCCGTTTAATGGACTGTTGCCCTTTCACATCGCTGAAATCCAGATCAGTCGCACTTGTGGCCTGGTTAAACTCCGCTTCGATATCTACGGTTACCGGCGATAGGCTATGCGGGTCCGCTAAAAACTGCAGCACCTCCCGGATATGCGATACGCCATATATTTCCAGGCCTTTTACCATAGCCGCTTCCCGCGCGTTTTGCAGCGGTAATATAAAACCGGTGAATCCTTCCTGCCATGCCTGTATAGCCATCGGTAATGCGCCTTTCACGGGCAGTACAGCGCCATCCAGCGATAGTTCCCCCATCAGTACATACCGGGGGCAGTGGGTAGCATCGGCATATCCTGCTGCACAAAGAATTCCAATGGCAATAGGGAGGTCGTAGGCCGCACCGGCTTTCCGGATATCTGCCGGCGCCATATTTACCACCGTGCGGGTTCTGGGCATCCGGTATCCCAGGTACTGAATGGTGGATTCAATACGCCGTTCACTTTCTTTTACTGCATTGTCGGGTAGCCCTACAATAAACAGTTTATTTCCCTGGGAAGACACATTCACTTCAATCGTGATGGTAATGGCGTGTACGCCCTGTATGGCGCTGCCAAAGGTTTTGACAATCATATGGAGTGGGATTGGGTTAACTCTGCTAAGATAAACAATTAAGCAGTAGGAAGCAGCGGGAAAGCCACCGCCCCGAAAACAGCGGCGGTGGCGGTCTTCGGGGCGGTGGCCGGATATTTTTTATTTACCGGATCTGATCCAGCAGGTCCAATACCTTTTCTCTTTTCAGAATCAGGTAACCGATTTTTTCTTTGGCGATACCATCTTTCAGCTGATAGGTGAAATGCAGGTTATCTTCTATCACCTGCGACTCAAAGTATTTGAACTGAATACGTTTTTCCTGGCTCAGGTCTTCCGCAATTTCATACAGGTGGGTAGATAATATAAAGAGACAGTTGGAGCTGCGTAATAACCCACGGATGACTGCCAGTGAACAGTTCCGGGCATCTTCTATATTGGTGCCCTTAAACATTTCATCAATCAGCACCAGCCAGTTTTTGCCATCTGTCACCTGTGTAATGGTGTTTTTGATACGTAATACTTCACTGTAGAAATAACTTTCTCCCTTGAAGATATTATCCTGCACCTGGATATTGCTGAAGATACCATGGAAGAAACTCAGTTCCATCGCAGCTGCGGGCACCCCCATCCCGATGTGTGCCAGGAATACTGCAAGTCCCACTGCCCGGATGAAAGTCGTTTTCCCAGCCATATTAGCGCCCGTGAGAAACATAAAATGTTGCTGTTCATCCAGGGTAAGATCATACGCTACCGGTGTGTCCAGAATAAGGTGATATAGCTGAGAAGCCTTTACCTGCGGGCGTGTACTGCCGGAGAAAATGGGAAACTGCAGGTTGAAGTGCCGGATGGCTTTAGCCATCGCGTAATAGGCATCCAGTTGCTGGTACAGGGTGACCAGTTCGATGATAACTTTTTTATGCCTTCTACGGATGTAATGATCATAACGCAGGATCTGCACGAAATTCAGGGTACCTGTTGCCTCTGCCTGCAGGATATCTGAAAAGTCGCGTTGGTTCAGCAGGTGCTGGGCCCGGTCCAGCATCGTTTTTAATACTTTCGGTGCGTCGTCTGAATTAAATACATCGATGAAGGCACGGAAGCCCCGGAGCAGATTCACCAGTTGTGTAAAAGAAAATTTGATGAAGCTGAAATCAGGAGCATACAGGGTTTTGGTGATGACAGCGTTTAGCCAGAGTGCTGGCCCTTCTGTAGTAGAGATAGGCTCAATATGGGCCTCCATATAATTTTCCACCACTACAATGGTGCCGTTGGATATAATGGAAGGCCACTTGCTTTCCAGGTCCAGTATATATTTTAATGCTTTTTGTCTGTTTTGTATAGCGGTGATGTCCTGCAGGGGTTTACTGAACAGCTGGCGTAAATAGTCACGCCCGCCGGCGGTAGTCGTGAAATCCAGCCGGTGAAACAGGGAATATTCTTCATCGCGGTTAAAGATAGAGAGATCGTAATAGGAAGTTTTGTCCAGTTGCATGCAGCGTACTTTTTAGTGAATATACAAGGGAAGATGCACAGATGAAAAAAATCCATAACGATAAGAAAGGAAGCCGGCAGTAGAAAACAGGTTGTTTCCGGCTGCCGGCAAGCTCATTTATGGGCGGCTGAATGCTAACCGCTGGCCCATCACCGACTCATTAAATACGCCATTGGCGTAGGCCAGATGGCCGCTTACAAAAGTATGGGTGATGGCGGCCGGGAAGCGGTGTCCTTCAAACGGGCTCCAGGCGCATTTATAATAGATATTGTCTTTATTAACGGCAGTTTCGGCCTGCAGATCTACAATAACACAGTCAGCATAGTATCCTTCCCGTAAGAAGCCTCTTTCCTTTATCTGGAAACAGATAGCAGGGGCATGGCTCATTTTCTCCACGGTTTTTTCGATGGTAATATCGCCTTGTTTGACGTGTTCCAGCATCAATAACAGGCTGTGTTGTACCAATGGTACGCCGGATGGCGCCTTCAGGTAATGTTGCTGTTTTTCTGCCCAGGTATGCGGGGCATGGTCGGTGGCGATAATATCCAGCCGATCGTCCAGTAATGCCTGCCAGAGGGCCGTTTTATTCTCCGGTGATTTGATGGCCGGATTACATTTGATCAGGTTGCCGTATTGGGCATAATCATCTGCGGTAAAGTGCAGGTGATGTACGCATACCTCAGCGGTTATACGTTTCTGTGCCAGTGGTTCCATGTTACCGAATAATTGCAGTTCCCTGGCGGTGGAAATGTGCAGGATATGCAGGCGGGCATCATGTTTCTGGGCAAACTGAATCGCTACCAGCGACGATTCGAAGCAGGCTTCCACATTACGTATCAGTGGATGGTCTGCCGCAGTCAGCTGGTCGCCTTTTTCGCGTTCAAACGCTTCCATGTTGCTGCGAACGATCTTTTCATCTTCGCAATGGGTGGCGATCAGCAGTTCGCTGGTAGAAAATACTTTTTCCAGGGTCAGGTAGTTATCTACCAGCATGTTGCCGGTAGAGGAACCCATGAATATTTTAACGCCGCAAACGCTGTCTTTTTTCGCATTGGTGCGCAGGATTTCTTCCACGTTATCGTTGGAGGCGCCCATGAAAAAAGAGTAGTTGGCCAGCGAGTGCTGGCTGCCGATGGTGTATTTATCTTCCAGTAATTCCTGGGTGAGTGCAGCAGGCTTGGTGTTGGGCATTTCCATGAAGGTGGTGGTACCTCCGGCTACGGCTGCCCGGGCTTCTGTATAGATGGTGGCCTTTTCTGTTAATCCCGGTTCCCGGAAATGTACCTGGTCGTCGATGACACCAGGTAAGAGGTGTTTCCCTTCTCCGTTGATTTCCTGATAGTTACCGCTGACAGTAATGTTAGGCGCTATTTTTTCAATGCGGTTGTTTTTTATCCAGACATCCTGTGCTGTGGTACGCCCTTCATTTACCACAGCTATATTCCTGATGAGATAGTTTTGCATAACGCAAAAATAAAGAATAATTGACAGGCAGGCGAGGAAGAAGTGGGGAATAAAATATAATGCCCGATGCTGCGGGCGCCGGGCGTTATATTTTATATATCAATTGTTTATTTATCCTTCGAGATGGATGGAAAATACAATCATCCGGGATTGCATTTTGTCGATGACGTTGGAGTACCGGAGGTTGGGATCTTTGACGTGTACGTTGCCAAATCCGTTACTGATCTTGAATTCCGGAGAAAAGATGAAACTTTCAAAGTAGAATTCAAACCCGGCGCCGACTTCATAGCCGAAGTCGCTTTTATTGATTTTAATCAGGTCTTCCGCCCGGCGGGAACGTGCGTTGGAAGCCAGGTCATAGTCATACTTGAAGCCCCCGATCGTATATACGCGCATGTTACCGATGCGGTCTGATTTAAATTTGATCTGGAGCGGAAAGCTGAGCAGAATAGACTCTATCTTCTTGTTGGTATCCTGTGGTTTGGGATAGCTTTCCCGGTAATACAGGTTTTTGGAAGCAAACACCAGTTGCGGGTTAAAGCGCAGATCGAAGTGTTCACTTAATCGCGCATTCGCCAGCAACCCCAGGTTGAATCCCATACTTTTCAGTGGCTCGGCCACCATAATGGAATCATCTGCCAGGAAGGCGGTTGAATGATAGAGTTTAAAATTGGACTGGTTAGTAGCCAGTGTTATTCCAAAGTAATAGGGTTTTGCATCGTGATCCACCATATTCAGATTGACCTGTGCTTTTGTTGGCAGCACTATCAACAGTAACAGGAATATCAGCGCGTAGCGCAGTAAATGGAACATATGCCGAATGTAAGCGTTTTGCATGTAACGGCCTGGAAACCTATGTTAGTTAATATCGTTTTCATTGCTTCTCCCTGTGGGAACGCTTTCACGGATTCGGGCAGATAGCTGTAGGCCGCCTGGCTTTTAGCTATCCATTTTCCAAACAGGGGGATCAGGTAACTGGAATATAAATTATATAATTGTTTAATAGGGAATACGGTGGGATTGGAGAATTCAAGGATCACTAGTTTACCGCCTGGTTTTAGCACTCTTCTCATTTCAGCCAGTCCTTTTTCCAGGTTTTCAAAATTCCGCACACCAAACGCCACTGTTATGGCATCAAACGTCTGATCAGGGAAACTTATTGTTTCACTATCGCCCAGTTCGAGGGTGATTTTATGGCCAAGTCCCAGTTTTTCTATTTTCTGGCGGCCATGTTCCAGCATTCCGGCAGAAATGTCTATGCCTACAATTTTTTCCGGATGCAGTTTCTTTTCAGCCATGATGGCAAAATCGCCAGTGCCGGTGGCCACGTCCAGCATGTATTTGGGCTGCAGGGAACGCAGTTGTTTGAGTGCTTTTTTCCGCCAGATAATGTCGATCCCAAGCGACATAAAGTGATTGAGAAAGTCATAGCGATAGGCAATATCGTTAAATATGGTCGCTATCTGCTCCTTCTTGCTTAATTTTGACCCTTCGAAGGGAACAATCTTCTGAACATTTATATTTTCTGACATAGACCGCAAAGTTAAGGAAATGTAGTCATGAGATGGAAAGCAAATGTAGTGTTGCGGGATTTTTAACAGAACAAAGTAGTATTATTATGATTATCAAGTCAGCTGAATATCTGATCAGCAGCCCTGATTGGGAAAAGTGCCCCAATCCGGTATGGCCGGAATATGCTTTTATTGGCCGTTCCAACGTAGGTAAGTCTTCATTGATCAACATCTTAGCCAACAATGAAAAACTGGCCAAAACGTCCGGAACTCCCGGTAAAACGCAGTTGATTAATCATTTTGCGATAAATAATGCCTGGTACCTGGTGGATCTGCCCGGGTATGGATTTGCCAAAAGAAGTCTGAGCCAGCGCCGGCAGTGGGAACAAATGATTGAAAACTACCTGCGCAAACGGCCTAACCTGGTGAGTGTTTTTGTGTTGATCGACAGCCGGCATAGTCCGCAGAAAATAGATATTGAGTTTATAAACCAGCTGGGTGAGTGGAATATTCCTTTCAGCCTCGTGTTTACCAAGGCCGATAAAAGTACGCAGGCAGAAGTAAGCCGCAACGTAAAGGCTTTCCTGAATAAAATGCGGGAAACCTGGCAGTTTCTCCCGCCCAATTTCGTTACATCTACCGTAAAGAAAACCGGCCGGGATGCTATTCTGAACTATATAGACGAATTAAACGCCCAGTTTCGCGCCATCGCTTAAGGGGGATAAAGAAGATAAAAAGCCTGATGTGTACTCACGTCAGGCTTTACTATTATAGAATGGCGGGGCGACGTATATTCCTGACCGTTATCCAGCCTGTTGGTATCAGAGGTGGGATAGCGCAGTTTTTAATTGCTCCAGATAATGTTTGATATAATCCGGCCCATGACCAAGATCCACTTCTATCATCGTATCGTCTGTACCATTATGCTCGTGATAGTTTAATACCCAGTAAGCATTATCGGCGCAGCTGCGGCAGCTGTATTTTCCCACATTGGCATCGCCTTTTATATGGGATTTCGGAAAGCCGGAAAAATAACCTTTCAGACTTTCATGGGCATCCGCAGAAAGCTTCACATAAACGGGGGCGATGTATACGTTCTTAATCTCAAAGCTTTCTGTAGCAGTGATCAGATAAGTTGGCGGCTGAGCGCCAGCAGTAGTAAATCCTCCCGCCAGTTGTACACTCAGATAATCTACGCCCTGGTATTGGCTGCTTTTGAAGCCTCGGGTGCCGGAGCGTGTGTTTTCAACGTTATCCTGTAAAGCGGCATCTTTTTTACAGGCAATAGAAAGGAGGCTGAGGCTCAATGCCACAGCAATAGCTGATTTAAAAGCAAACATGGTTTAGCGGATTAAGTGATTTTAGAATGGCGAACTACCTGGCAGTGGCAGTCTTATTGGCTTATAGCTTACAGTTGCTGATGGTTTGCTGTAATTTTTCGAGATAACCTTTTATATAGTCCGGGCCTCCGCCGAAATCTATTTCATATACTTCCGGTTTATTGTCCGGGCCTTGTACGGTAAATATCCAGTAGGGAATATCACTGGCGCCTTTCAGGCTGAGTTGTTTGCCGCCTTCTTTGCGCAGGGAGTCCAGGGGAAACTGCTCCAGGTAAGGCTTTAAACTGTCGTAGATATTGGCTGGCAGCTCAACGGGTGTTTTTCCGGCGGTCTCCTGATAAACACCTTTATCTGTTATCCGGAAAGCGGCTGGCTGGAAACCAGCGGTGGAATAGCCGGCAGAAGTAAAGGAAAGTGTCTGGATTTCCGGATGACCGGTTGCTTTTTTCTTTACACCACAGGCCATCATAAACAGCGAAAAAATTACTACTACAGCGAAGGTCGATTTTGTTGATATCATAATCTGTATTTGTTTGGGCGATAAGTACAATAGCATAAGTAAAGCGCAACTACGAAGGAAATGTTACAGCAGGAAGGTACAAAATATAGCTGGATAAGGGGGAAAGATAACCGGCTGATATGAACTGTCATATCAGCAATACTTTGAGAGAGATACAATTAACAGACGACAGCGGCTTTTAATTCACCATTTTATTGGCGCAGCTGCTGCTGGCAAAAGCTTCTGGTTTGGCTTTAAAGGCAAAGCCCATACCCAGGATGTAACCCATTGCTTCCCGCAATGCCAGGTTACTTTTGAACTGCGGATTGGTATTGATGTCTGCATGTACTTCCATATCCACATCGTATTGGGTGAACAGGTCGCACAGTTCATAGGCAATTTCAATACTCTTGGCTACTTCCACCAGCATCCTTTCTTTGATGGAATAGCGGTCTTTGGTTTTTTCATTGTGGATAAACATGAATCCACCATGGCCTTCCCGCAGAAATACGATCACGGTCGCAAATTCCGTCTCCAGGCCTTTTACCTGAGAATCGGTACCGATACATACTTTCAGCCGGAATCCGTGTGCCGTTTCACGGATAATGGCCTGGCGTACTTCTTCCTTAACCGGAAGATGAATCACTTCTCCATTAAATCTTCTCCATTGCATATTATGTATGATTAAAGGGTGAACATACGTATACAAAATGCCGGGTAATGCCTGTCGATGAAGTAATGCCGCGCGGGTGTATCCGGTTAACAAATGGGGATGTGTGTACAGGGGGTGATGATCTATGACGAATATACGAAAAGCTGACAGCTTTACGCTATTAGCTTTTCGTTAATCTTTATACCATGGGCCGATAACAGGAGGGAGAACGGGGTAATGGTGCCGGTGACCTAAAACTGTCCGGTAGTGAGTAATACCAGGGTACAGGCCTCCAGTGGTTCAATATGATGTTCCCTGGCGATGTTGGCCAGCTCCTCATTTTCTGTTCCCGGATTAAAAATAATACGTTTGGGTTGCAGCTGCAGGATATAGTCATAGTATGCTTCCTGCAGTAAAGGGTTCAGATAAAGGGTAACGGTATCTACATTTTCCAGGGCCGGATGTTCCGTAATGATCGGCGTGTCGTCTATGGCAGCGGCACGGTTGCCGATAGCTACTACCGGATGGCCTTTGGCTTTCAGTCTGTTTACAGCCATGTTACTGTATCTTTCCGGATTAGGTGAGGCACCTAATACAACGGTGAGCTTTTTATCATTGATCGTATCCATTGTTCTAAATTACGCATTTCAAAACAAGTGATAAGCGGAACGAGGCATATGCGCCAGGATGTCTTTAAAGGCTTCCGGTAATGCCGGATACAGGAATACAAATCCTTCCCGCAATGCCCGGGTAGGGAGTACCCACCTGCTTTTCAGCAGCAGTTCCGTTTCAGTACCTATCAGCGCGGCGCCGATGGCCAGCAGGGGAGCGGGTGCCGGAAGGCCGAAGAGATGGCCGGCCGTCTGCCGCAATGTTTTCATAAATACTTTATTGGGAACCGGTTGCGGCGCTGTGCAGTTGAACACACCGGAAAGATCTTCGCGGCCGGCCAGCCATTCCACCATCCGGCATACATCGGCCTGATGTATCCAGGTAAACATTTGTTGCCCGGTGCCCTGAAAGCCGCCCAGTCCGAATTTAACAAGATTGAGATAAGGCTGCATGACGCCACCGGGTTGCCATCCGAGTGTTACGCCTATACGCAGGATCACTTTTCGTGTATGGGGTAGGGTTATATCATTAAATGTCTGTTCCCAGCGCTTGCATACCTGTACGGAAAAGTCGTTGGCTATTTCACCGGTGAATTCATCCATCGGCCGGTCGGTGGCATGCCGGTAGATCGTGGCGCTGGCAGCGTTGATCCATAGTGCGGGGGGATGTTGCAGGGTGCGTATGGCCTGCCCCAGTACTTCCGTTGCCTCGATGCGGCTTTCGGTAATGAGCTGTTTGTTCCGGTCGTTATAGCGACAATTAACGCTTTTGCCAGTCAGGTTGATCAGGATATCTGCTTTTTCCAGGGAAGAGATCCAGTCGCCGGGGGTGCGGGCATCCCATTGTACATAGCTGACTTGTTTATTACCGGCACGGGGCTGCCGGGTGAGTATGACGATGTCGTTATGGGGGCCGAAGTATTCCAGCAGACTTTTACCAATAAAGCCGGTGCCGGCGGCAATCACTATTTTTTTATGTTGTATACCTGCGGTAGATGACATATACTTTTTTATTTTTTATTTCAGAACTTTCAGTAAATATTGAAATATTGAGGCAAAAAAAATTATTTGATTAGCTTAATCAGGCTGCTATAAAACCAGCTTTCTTCAGATTTAATGAAGGCACTGATGGTTTTGTCGGTTTGTACGGCAAATTTGTTGATGTTGGAAATGGCATCTTTAAAGGCTTTCAGCTCTTTATCTTTGGAATCGCCTTCTGCCTGCTGGAGTTGCAGTAATACTTTCATAATAGGATCCAGCTCCCGTTTTTTTCTTTCGCGGGCAATGTAGGTAGCTACTTTCCAGATGTCCTTTTCTGCGATAAAAAACTCTTTCCTTTCACCGGGAATGAGTACACGTTCTACGAGGCCCCAGTTGATGAGTTCCCGCACATTCATATTGGTATTGCCCCGGGAGATGTTTAATTCTTCCATGATATCATCCGCACTCAACGGATCCGGCATAACCAGCAATAACGCATGAATCTGAGCCATAGTACGGTTGATACCCCATTGTGCCCCTAAAGATCCCCAGGTTTGGATGAATTGCGCTTTTGCTTCCACTAAGTTCATGTAGGTCGTAATTTATAGACGATTACTAATATAGGAACAAATGTATACCAAGTTTTTGAACTTTCAAAATATAATGAAACATTTTGGAGGTGCTAGGGTTGATTGGTGGCATCTCTATCAACATTTGTATTGGTATTACGCAAAATTGCTATCTGGTTATACCATAGAGTAATGGCGCTGACGCAATTAAAATCATCAGTGAGATGGTCAGTTGTACTTGTTTCCCACAAGATTGTTCCCACTGAATCATTAGCTGGTGGGATTTAAGCGTATAATCCATAAATATTATAATAAAAATGGATTATAATCCTTAGTAAGCTGAAAGCATATGAGTTTAAATGGAGTAAAACGGAGAAAGTACGTTTTCCTCAGACCTTTACCACTAATTATCCCGAAGCAACCACCCGGATTATTTCTCCTGACAATGTGGAGGATTTTATTGGTATCGAAAAGTATATAACCGCTACCCCCAGGAATTTCCACAAATAAAAAGGCGGAGCATTTGCTCCGCCTTTTCGTATAGCTATTATCGTTAGAGGAATATCCTGCTTTACACCATCATGGTCAGCGGGCTTTCCAGGTAAGCTTTCAGGGTCGCCAGGAAACGGGCGCCTACTGCTCCGTCCACACTTCTGTGGTCGCAGCTCAGGGTCAGTTTCATGATGTTGGCCACTTTCACTTCACCTTTTTCCACAATCGCTGTTTCCTTAATACCGCCTACTGCGAGGATAGCGGAATCCGGTGGATTGATGATGGCGGTGAACTCGTCTATACCCAGCATACCGAGGTTGGATACGGTAAAGGTATTACCGCTGAAATCCTGCGGCTGCAGTTTTTTGTTTTTGGCTTTATCGTACAGCACTTTTGCTTCACTCGCAATCTGGCTCAGTGTTTTCTGATCAGCAAAGCGTACTACCGGCACAATCAGTCCATCTTCGATGGCTACTGCAGAACCGATGTGAATGTGTTTGTTCTGACGGATAAAATCACCCATCCAGCTGCTGTTTACATCCGGATGCTGACGCAGCGCCAGGGAGGCAGCTTTGATCACCATATCGTTGAAGGAAATCTTCACCGGAGAAACTTCGTTGATGGATTTACGTATTTCCATCGCTTTATCCATATTCACATCTACTTTCAGGTAGAAGTGAGGAGCGGAGAATTTGCTTTCGCTGAGACGTTTGGCAATAACCGAACGCATTTTGCTTACCGGAATGTCGGTATAACCTTCGCCGGATTGTGCAGCAAATGTGGCGGCAGGTGCGCTGGCAGCAGGAGCAGCAGCAGTTGTTTGTGCGGCAGCAGGTGCTGGTGCAGCAGCAGCCGGTACAAAACCATCAACATCTTTTTTCACGATACGGCCACCGTCTCCGGAACCTGTTACCTGTTGGATATCAATACCTTTCTCCTGGGCCAGTTTCTTAGCCAGCGGAGATGCTTTAACACGGCCATCGGCATTACCGGCAGCAGCAGTTTCGGCAGGAGCGGCAGTAGTAGCAGCGGGTGCAGCTTCCGTAGCAGGTGCTGCTGTAGCAGCAGGAGCACCGTTTTCAGCCGCGAGAATGGCATCTACACTGGTACCGGCTTTACCAACAATGGCAATAATACCGTTTACTTTGGCAGCATCGCCTTCTTTTACACCTATATATAACAAAGTGCCATCAGCATAACCGATGACTTCCATGGTTGCTTTATCCGTTTCTACTTCAGCCAGTACATCATCACTTTTCACTACGTCGCCTACTTTTTTGTTCCAGGCTACGATTTTTCCTTCCGTCATGGTATCGCTGAGCAGTGGCATCCGGACAACAGTCGCGTTTTTCAGTGCTTCTTGCAGCGCAGCATCATTTACTGCCGGAGCAGCAGCTGGTGCAGCGGCCTGCGGTGCAGGGCTGGCAGCGGGTTGCGCCTGTGCAGCTGCCGGAGCAGCGCTGTTATTTCCTTCCAGTAAAGCCGTATAGTCTTCTCCTGGCTTACCAACAATGGCAATAATTCCGTTAACCTTAGCTGCTTTTCCTTTTTCCACACCAATGTACAACAAGGTCCCTTCCACATAGCCCATCACTTCCATTGTTGCCTTGTCAGTTTCCACTTCAGCAATAACATCGTCTGCCTTTACGGTATCGCCCACCTTTTTATGCCATTCCGCAATGACCCCTTCCGTCATCGTATCACTCAAAAGGGGCATTCTGATAACTTCTGCCATAGTGTTTATTCAAAATTTTGCTCAAACCTACATGTTTTTGCTCAAAAACGCAAAGAAGGAATTGCAAACGGTTTAAAAATGTATATCTATCGTTAATTTAAAATCAGGTACCCAAAACTAAAAGTCTAGCTCCATATTAAGCCTGTCTTTCAGCTCCTTTACCAGGGGGAATTTCTCCGCCATTTGCTGGAATTGTTCCCTGCTGGAAAGGGGAGCCGGACCAATATCCTGGGTCTGCTGGCTTTCGTCCAGCAACAGGGTGAGTATAATGGTCGGATTATTGAATTTTTGCTTGAAGAACTCGGAAATCACCAGCTTCTCTTCTTCCATAAACCGGAACTGTACAATGTTCCGGCTGACAATACCAATTTCGGTAGGTGTCAGCAGCTTTAACAGGGCCAGCTGCAGGTTGCTGACTACAGTCATTTTATTGGCCTGCCGGTATTGGTCAATGAATTCCTCCCAGTACACGTGAATAGCGCCCTGGGTGAGTGGAATGATGGTCGCCTGCGGCGTATCCTGCTGTTTGGCAGCCATGGCCTGCTTCATTGCGGCCAGGCCGGTGAGTTTGCCTGCTGGTGCGGCTGTAGTAGCTGGTTTGGCAGCCGGGGCACTGACTGGTGCTGTTGGCTGAGCCGGAGCGCTGGTCTGTGGTGCAGTGGTTGCTACCGGAGGCACCACTGGCGGTGTTACCGGAGCAGCTGGTGGCGGTGTAGCCTCGGCCGGAGCAGGTGTATGGGATGCTGCCACCGGAGGCGCCTGTACAGGAGGAACCGGTGGAGTAGCTGTGTTAGTTGTTGATGCAGGTGGAGTAACCGGTGCAGCAGGGGCTGCCGGTTTTTCCGTAACGGGCCGGGCCGCTGTGGGCTGGGCTGCCGCAGTCCGCAGCTGTTGCGGAGCGGAGCCGTCAGGAACTAATTTTTTTTTTGATACCTCGCCGGTATTGTCATCACTTACCAGGGTAACTGCCTGCTGGAGATAACAAAGTTTAATCAGCGCCATTTCCACATGCAACCGCTTATTACGCGCCATGCGGTAATTGATCTCGGTTTCATTGAGCAGGTGCAGGGCTGTAATGAGGTAGGCCGGACTGATCTGGCTGGATAGCTGTTTGTAACGTTCTTTCAGGTTACCGGATACTTCTACCAGGTGTAAGGCCTTCTCTTCCTTGCACAATAACAGGTTCCGTAAGAATTCTGCCCAGCCGTTCAGGAAATTATCTCCCTCAAATCCTTTCTGTAAAATTTCATCAAATAATAACAGTGCTGTGGCGATATCTTCCTGTAAAACCGTGTCCATTACCCGGAAAAAGTAATCGTAATCCAGGATGTTCAGGTGTTCCAGGGTATTCTGATAGGTAAGATGGCCGCTGGTAAAGCTGACGATTTTATCCAGTGTACTCAGGGAGTCACGCATACAACCATCGGTTTTCTGCGCTACCAGGTGCAAGGCATCTGTATCTGCCTGGATATTTTCTTTACCACAGATTTCCTGCAGGTGATCTACCGTATCCTGTATGGTAATACGTTTAAAATCAAATATCTGACAACGACTGAGGATCGTTGGTAATATCTTGTGTTTCTCTGTGGTGGCCAGGATGAAGATAGCATAGGAGGGCGGTTCTTCCAGCGTTTTCAGAAATGCGTTGAAAGCCGAGGAACTCAGCATGTGTACCTCATCTATGATATAGATCTTGTATTTACCTGCCTGCGGAGAAAAACGTACCTGCTCCACCAGGGTCCTGATATCATCTACCGAGTTGTTAGACGCGGCATCCAGCTCGTGAATATTAAACGAACTTCCTTCGTTGAAGGATTTACAGGAATGACATTCGTTACAGGCTTCCCCGTCTGGTTGCAGGTTTTCGCAGTTGATAGTTTTTGCCAGAATACGGGCACAGGTAGTTTTTCCCACCCCCCGTGGTCCGCAAAACAGGAAGGCATGTGCCAGCTGGTGATTGCGGATGGCGTTTTTAAGGGTGGTAGTAATGTGTGCCTGTCCGACTACTGTTGAAAAGTTTTGTGGACGGTATTTCCGGGCTGAAACGATAAAATTCTCCATATGACTGCTACGCTTTCGCGAGGGCCGAAAATACGCACAAATTCAGTAAGAGAAAAATGCAGGGACCGACCCCGCGCCAGCAGCGGATTAGCTGCCCGGTTCCAAAGCCAGGATAAATTCCAGATAAGACCTTTTTAACAAGATGATACCATTGTTGTAATGTTCGAGGATGAGAGAACTCATTTCATGCAGTTCTTTGATGGCAGGATAATCGGGTACCGTATTCCGGCTGAATACGGGCACTTTATGCCGGAAGGTGATCATCTGCCGGTTAATGTCCGGTGGAAATGTATCACAGATATCCGTATGCATGACCATATCGCCCACCATGTTCCGGAAGTGGTGGCTTTCAGTAGATAGTTCCTCCAGGCAGGGCTGCAGGATCGCTGTTTGGCGTATACTGATATTAAACAACCTGCTGATACAGTCAATCAGCCGGATTACCTGATTACCCAGTAACCCGCTGTTTTGCTGATGTTGCAGGATCTGATGGTATTGGTGCTCCAGCTGCTGCAAGGTTTCCCTGCTTTTAAGACCCGCGCGGTAGCAGTGATAGTGGAAGGCCAGCTGGTCGTGTTGTAACAGCCAGGTTTGCTCTGCAGCTACCTGTACGTGAAGTTGCTGCGCCAGCAGACTTGCCTGCGGAGCGGGGTATTTGATACCGTCGAATTCAAAGTACCGGGTCGTAAACTGTCCGGATGCAATAGCCTGTAATGTCTCTGCGTCCTGTTGATTGCGGTAGAAAGCACGCATCCGGAATACTATATCCGGATGATACAAGGCGTGAAAGGTCAGCGTGGTTGTTTCCGCAGGGAGCAGCGTTGGGTCTGTCACCGCTGCTATAGGCGGAAAAGAACGGTTATCATAATAATCGTTAAACGGTCTGGGATATTCGTATAACCGGTGACGTTGGGCCAGTTCGGCAATAAATGCGGCCGGCGGAAAAAGAGTCAACGGCTCATCCGGCGCCAGGAAAGTATAGAGCTGGGCCGTTACTTCTTCTTGCAGGTGCTCTGGTTCATCAAACAGCAGCCAGGCGCTGGCTACAGCCTGTTCACACGATACATTGGCCGCCAGGTACCGGGCTTCCCGGGCCTCCCGGGTAGGATGACTGGTCCATTGATCCCGGAACTGTACCCGGCTTTTCAGAAACGAATGAAAATAAGTATCGGTGATGACCGGCAGTCCTCCGGCATCCGGCAACAGGTGATGCTGCCGCGCGTAATAGGTCATCAGCTCCCGTTGTGCCGTAAACACATTGGGAAAACGTAAGGCCCGTTCTGCCAGTTCAGGTATTTTATGTAAACAATAATCCAGGCAGTGACTCCCCATTTCCATCCTGCGGATACTACTTACTGCTGCCTCGGTACCGGCAAGAGATACGGCCAGCGTATCTGCCTGTAAAGCCATCTCCCGGCTCAGCGCCTGATATTGGCGGTTAAACAGCTGATATATTTTTCTAAGCAGGTATTGCATGCCGCTGATCACACCGGTGGTAATGTGCAGGAAAAAACTGAATAAACCACTACCGGCCTGCCATCTGCTGACAAGCATTTGCCAGCTGTCGTTCTCGTACAGTAAATGATACAGACGTTTGTTCAACAGGTATATATAGCTGGCAGGGTTGACCGTATGGTGGGAAAAGAACCCGAATTCATGCGCCAGCGCCATTTTAAACTCACTGATATTAACGCAGTTGACGAGTCCCAATCCTATTTCAAGATGCTGGCGTACCGGCAGAAAAATGCTCAGAAAACCGGAGCGATAACACATGGAGGCGCTAACATCCGGTACTACAAATATTTTCCGGGGAAAGCTGATGTGACTATCTTTTACCAGTTGCCGGATAAAGTCAAATAACCGGGGATGATGACGGGCACTGATCTCGGTGCGGTAAGTATGCGTAGCCGCAGGCGGGTGGAAGAGAAAAGTCAGCAGAAAAAACAGCACCATACCTCCCAGTAATATCATGACGCCGGAAAGGAGGGCTGTCAGTACTTTCGGATTGGCCCGGAACAACAGGATGCCTCCGGCTATACAAGCTGCAGATAAGGTGACAGCAGCGGCCAGTAATATTACATATAGCAGGAAGAACAAGATCACGCAACTGATGACTTTTATAGTCTTTCGCCTGAACTGCGGAGTAGTAGTCATGGGGATTGCGCGCACATGCCTCGGGCTCCCGGGATATAAGTTGGTCATGACATCATACCAGGTTTAGATAATAATCGTTGCAAAAGGGATCTAAATATATCGAATATCCGGTAATTTATTGATAGGCTGCCTGCCGGGAAAGGAAGCGGGTAGAAGCGTTTAGCGGGATTAACGCTTTAAATCATACTGTTAGGTGGTCGGATACCGGAATAAAAAAAACAAAAGCAGCGTGAAATCCGGTAAGCCGGGTACGCTGCTTTTTTATAAATGGAAAGTATGACTGTATTTTATTAGGATACCATGGGATGCCTTTCATATGGAGCGGAGCGGTCAAACAGGTACCGGTAGGTGGTCAGCTGCCGCGAAGGCGCTCCTCCCAGACTTTCTGCAACATTCAGCATCTTGGGATTAAAATCACCGATCCACTGCATTTCAAACTCCAGGTAAGGGCTGGTGTCCCCTTGCATGTACCGGGCACCTTCGATGATGATATAGGCATCCACTCCTTTTCCCTGAAATTCAGGGGCCACACCGAAAATTATCCCTACGGTTTTGTTATTGCTGCGGATGATTTTGTGCCAGAGGAAGATCAGTTTCTGTAACAGACCAAACTGGCCGTTCATGTGTTTCAGGTACTGGTTCAGATCCGGTAGATTCAGCCAGATGGCTATAGGCTCATTGTTGTGGTAGGCAAACCAGGCTATCTTTTCATCCAGCAGTGGTTTCATTTGTTTAAAGAGACTAAAAGCCTGCACCTTGCTCATCTCTTTTCCTCCGTCATGCTGCGCCCAGGCTTTGTTATACACGATACTGAAATCAGTGGCAAATTTTTCCAGTTCACTTTTCCGTAAATGCCGGGCACTGAAAGCCGGATCCTGTGCAATGAGCGCATGTCTGGCAGTGAATTTTTCCTGCAAAGGCGTTTTGAGAGGCATCCCATAACAGATCTGGTTGAAATACAGCTGGAAGCCATATGTTTCAAAGAGCTGTACATAATAGGGCGGATTGAAATTCATGCCATATAAAGGTTCATGATATCCTTTGGTTAATAGTCCCCACCAGTTATTGCGTTCGCCGAAGTTGATAGGGCCATCCATCGCCTGCATCCCTCTTTCCTGTAACCACTGTCTGGCCGTGTCAAATAAAAGGTTGGCGGTTTGCTGATCATTTACACAATCAAAAAAACCAATACCACCTACCGGCACTTTATCTCCCTTATTTTTATATTTTTTATTGACAAAAGCGGCTATTCTGCCCAGATATTTCCCTTGTTCATCCTTTAATATCCATCTGATGCATTCTCCATGTCTGAAGGCTTTGTTAGTATCCGGATTAAATACCCCATTGATATCTTTGTCGAAAGGTCTTATCCATCCGGGTACATCTTTATTCAAGGTAACATGGACGTCCAGAAATTGCCGTGCTGTTTGTTCGTTATTTACAGTAATCAATTGCATTGTAACCTGACCATTTGTACAAATGTAGAAAAAAAGTGTATTGGCATCATTTTTTCAGGAAAGCTTTCTATGAAACGCCCATATCTTTATTCTGTCATATTATTGGTCATTATTATCCTTATAAGTATCGGCTATTGCCAGCAACAACGCCAGATGCGCCGCATTGGTGCCGAAAATCAGCGACTCTGGAACGAAAACCGCGACCTGCGTAAACAGGTAGAGCAGGCGAGTGCTGTAACTTCGCAGATTACCAACCGGCAGGATATCCGGCAACGGTCTGCCGGGCAGTTCATTGAACGTCGTTCTTACTACCGCCGTAACTGGCAGCAGTTTATTGCTGCTACTGCCGGCGATTACCGCACAGGATTATTGGGTGGTATCAGAAACCTGGAAATAATCGTTCGTAATCAAACAGAATACCCGCTGGATAATGTAATGGTAAAGGTGGAATACCTGAAAAATAATAATGAACTGTTTAAAACAGAACAATACACCATCAGTAATATTCCGGAGAAAGGGGTGCGTACAATTACTGCTTCCAATAGCCGTAAAGGCAGTAAGGTACAGGTAAAGCTGATGAGTATTACCAGTCAGGCCATGAACTTTTGCTGGGCGGTAAGCAAGCCGGCTCCCGCTGGGAACCCCGATCCTTTTGAATGTGTGCCGTCTGCGAAATAGAATCATTAGCTTTGCCGGCATGATTCAGTTAGTGTCTGTTACGGAAGCAAATGAAGCCGTGTACAATTTATTTGAAGCCGCTTTTCCCATCGAAGAGCGGAGGCCATGGGATAAACAATTGCATTTAATGGCCATCGGAGAATTGCGCTTGTTGCATATTCTGAAAGATGATGTATTTGCAGGATTTGTGTTCTACTGGGAACTCCCCGATTTTTGTTTTATCGACTATTTTGCTATTCTGCCCGCAGCGCGTGGTGGTGGCTCGGGCACGCAGGTAATGCAGTTGCTGGAGCAACGATTTAGTCACATTGTATTGGAGGTAGAACCGCCACTAACGGAGGAGGCTGTACGTCGTATCGGATTCTATGAACGATTGGGCTACCAGACTTTTCCCCAGCTATACCATCAGCCACCGCATCATGCACACCTGCCGCCGCTGGAGCTGCGGCTCATGCAAAAAGGGATGTCATCTACCGATGCGGCTTTTCAGGAAATCAAAGATCAGCTGTATAAAAATATCTATAGTAAGTAAAAAACATAAAGAGAAAGGGGAAGCGAGTTACCGCTTCCCCTTTCTCTTTATGGATAGCCTGCGTCAGGCGTGTTGTTATTCTCCTCTGCGTGGCCGCTGATAGGAACCTTGCTGTTGTTGCTGTTGCTGTTGTTGTCTTTGTTGCTGCTGCTGTTCCCGTTGTACGCGTTGTATCTGTTCCTGTTGTTGTTGCTGTTGTCTTTGTTGTTGCTGTTGTTGTTCGCGTTGTGCACGTTGTATCTGTTCCTGTTGTTGTTGCTGTTGTCTTTGTTGTTGCTGTTGTTGTTCGCGTTGTGCACGTTGCATCTGTTCCTGTTGTTGCTGCTGTTCCCGTTGTACGCGTTGTATCTGTTCCTGTTGTTGTTGCTGTTGTCTTTGTTGCTGTTGTTGTTGTTCCCTTTGTATCCGTTGCAGCTGTTCCTGTTGCTGTTGTTGCTGGCGATATTGATCGTCTCCTCTGGAAGGACGGGTATATCCGCCATTATTATTGTTGCCGTTGTTGTTATTACCGTTGTTCACCGGCTGTTGCGGATTGGGTACCCTCGTTGGGCGGGTATACCCGCCATTATTGTTATTCCCGTTGTTACCGTTCCAGATGGTACCACCATTATTGTTGTTATTATTTACCGGTGGTTGCTGATTAGGTACTCTGGTCGGACGGGTATATCCGCCGTTATTATTGTTACCATTATTACTATTGTTGCCATTGTTACCATTCCAGATGGTACCTCCGTTATTGCCGGGTGTTACCCGGGTTGGGCGGTTGCCATCATTGCCTGGTTGTACCGGACGATTTCTGTCGGCTTCCCTGCCCCGCTGGAGTGCGGCAGCATCCGGGCGGTACATACGCAAGCGGTCATTGGTAACTCTTTCCACACCTGGTCTTTCCAGATCGCTTACCCTTACCGGTCTTACGGATGTCCGGGTATAACGTCCTACTTCATTGGCATCTGGTCCGGTGTAGTAACGGTTACGGTTATATATATTGGTATTGTTGATGATAGTGGTGTTGTTGATGATCGTCACATTCCGGTTGCCACTGATATAGTAATTGGAAAGACGGCTACTGTTGATATACTGCCTGGGTACAAATGCCCAGTAGTTGGCAGGTACGTTGTAATAGTCACTACCCACATACATCTGTGGTCCCATCGGTGCCCAACCATAATAGTCACCGCCACTTCTCCAGTTTACCCAGGCCGGTCCCCATTCATTACCCGGTACCCAGAGCCAGCCCTGGAAGTTGTCATATAACCAGCGACCATAGTGGAAAGGAGCCCATCCCCAGGAATAATCAGACGCCCAGGTCCAGCCGTAATCACTGTAAACCCAGTGGCCATTAGTGTAATAAGGTCTGAAATCCCGGCCTGCATTGGGTACCCATACCTGGTCATATCCGGGATAGTTGATCCAGCGGCCGTAGGGACTTAATTCATCATAAAAAGAGATAGATCCACCTACTTGTACTCCCTGAGTTGGCATAGCGGCATAGTAGGAGGATGCACAGCTGCCCAGAAAAAAGGAGAGAAGTAATATAGACAATCCGGTATATTTTGTTAACTTTTTCATATGCCTGTTTTTAATACTTGATTGGTTATTTGCTGCTACAGGATGGAGGAAGTCCTATCGGCTGTTTTGTACAGTTGGTTAATGCTGAAAACTGACTCATGTTCGCATGGTAACGGCTGTAATATTTTTTTAAATTGTTAAAGGATATTGTTAAAATTTTTATAACGCCAGATCGCTTTCTGGTACTACATTTCATGTATGACAAAAATGATTCCAATTCCCATCTGCAGCGGGAAATCCTTGTTGGATAAGGGCGACGATGTATGGTAGAAAATAACGCTATCTTTAGTCCGGTTGTAACGAAAAACAATGACTGCTTTCTTTAGTATTACCCATTACTTTTTCTCCATAGGAGGATATGCCGTTAGTTATATAGAATTTATTGGCACTGTCACTGGATTATTATGCGTATGGCTGGCTGCCCGCGATCATATTTTTACCTGGCCGGTGGGATTGATGAATGTGAGCTGTTTTTTCATATTATTCTGGCAATTGCAATTGTATGCAGATATGTTCCTGCAACTTTATTTTTTTGCGACCGGTGTATATGGCTGGATATTCTGGTTGCGTAAACAACCGGAGCAGGAGCCGGTGTATGCATTGAGCCGGCAACAGCGCTGGTGGCTGGGAATAGCAGCCGTGATATTATCTGCGCTGACCGGATGGGTCATCAGCCAGGTACATAACTGGTGGCCGCAAACCTTTCGGCAGCCGGCGGCCTATCCTTATGTGGATTCAATTGTGGCGGTACTGAGCGTGATTGCTAATATCCTGCTGGCTAAAAGGATCTGGGAGAACTGGTTGTTATGGGTAATTGTAGATGTGATAGCTACCATGATTTATGTGAAAAAAGACGTCTTATTCCTTGGAGCAGAATACTTTATTCTTTTAATCATAGCGGCAGCGGGGCTGCTGAAATGGTATCGTTCGTACCGGCAGCAGTGGCAGTCAATACAGCAGCCATAACAACATTGTTATGGCTGCCGGCAGTTTATACGGTATAGGTGCCTATGGTAGTGCCATCATCCTTTAACAGGGTGAGTACCAGTTTTTGCGGATCTGCCTTTATTTTAATGAGGGTACGGTTGCCGTCTTTCGGGCCGCCGCCAATAATAATCGGATAATGGTGCTGCGTTTTATCCGGCGCATGAATGCCATAGGTATGGGTATGGCCGCAAATGAGCATATCTATTTTATATTTATTGAACAGGGGTCCGAACATTTCCCGGCAGTGCACCGGGCCATGCCATTCGCCCGCATGGTAAGGAGGAATGTGCATCATCACTATTTTATGTTTCGCCTTTTTATAGGCTGCAGACTGTAATTGCTGTTCCAGCCATACTGCCTGGTGGGCACGATAGGCATCGAAATCGGTGATACCGGCGTATACCGGGTGGGTATCTTCCTTATCTTCTCCGGTATCCAGTACAATGGCAAAAACAGGCCCCCAGGTGAAGGAGAAGTAATTGCCCTGCCCGGGGTTATCGAAATAGCGATGCCATTCCCGCGCGTATTTGCCCCGGGTTTCGTGGTTACCTCTTACATACAGGAAGGGCGTATGGGTCGAAAAGGATTCGCCGGCGGGCGTTAGCAGGTGATCAATAATCTGTTGTTCATCCGACTGATAATCAAATATATCCCCATTAAGGAATACAAAGTCGCCAGGTTCACCTGCCTGGAGCTGCAGCAGATGCGGGATGGAGGCGGGGCGATCGTGAATGTCGTTGAGGATGGACCAGGATACGGTATGGGCGTGTGGATCGGGCGCCGTGAAGGTGTAGGTCTCACTGCTGATGGTATCGCCATAGGTGAGCCGGTAGGGCTGAAAATCAACGATATCTTTCGAGTGTACCTGGTAGCTGTATTGCCGGCCGGGCTGGAGGTGGCTCAGTTCGATGCGGTGCAGGCGGTTGTTGGCATCTACCAGGCCGTTGGTTACATGGTGTGCTTTTTCCTGTAGTTGGCCGTTGGTACCGAATGTGACCCAGCTGTAGCAGGGGCGTGCGGTGATCCAGTTGATGGAAATGGTACCAGGCGCGGGATACTGCAGATAAGGTTTGCATAAAAAGGTGTGTGCCGGCTCACTGGTGGCGGGCTGTTCGTGGGTAGCTGCCCGTACCAGTGCCGGGCTGAGGCCGGTCATTCCCAGGAGGCTTGCTTTAGACAGGCGGCTGAGGAAAGATCGGCGGGATTGTTCACTGTGTTTGATTTTCATATGTTGATATTGTGTATTATGAAGAAGAGGGTTAAAAATAGTATCCGGAGGGTATAAAAGGGGATATTTTACATGAGTGGGGGCTTTAAATCCGGGAATAATTATATATAAATTTATTTAGTAATTTGATAGACTGCGCTTTGTATTGGCAGGGTATAAATGCCGGATAATGTGAAAATGCGGGTAAAATGCGACGGGAAAAGGTTTTTTTTCGTCATTAGCTTTTTGATTTTCACCCATTAACTATTACCTTTGCGGCAAATTTTAGAAACAGTTTACTGCTGGTAAACTGTTTTTGAGGAAGTAACTTTTTAGTATTTTATAAACCTCTTTAAAAATATGCCTAACACAGGTAAGATCAAACAAATTATCGGTCCCGTGGTGGACGTGCACTTTGATGACAAGTTGCCCGAAATCTACAGCGCATTGGAAATTACCCGCGAGAATGGTCAGAAGGTAGTATTGGAAGTACAACAGCACCTGGGTGAAGACAGCGTACGTTGTGTGGCGATGGACTCCACCGACGGTATGGTTCGTGGAATGAACGTAGTTGATAAAGGCGCGCCTATTAAAATGCCAATTGGCGACCAGGTTAAAGGACGTTTGTTCAATGTGGTAGGTGAAGCTATTGACGGTCTGGGTGATATTGACGCTTCGAATGGTTATCCTATTCACCGTCAGCCGCCAAGATTCGAAGACCTGGCTACTGAAACAGAAGTACTTTTTACCGGTATTAAAGTAATTGACCTGATTGAGCCATACGCAAAAGGTGGTAAAATCGGTTTGTTCGGTGGTGCTGGTGTGGGTAAAACTGTATTGATCCAGGAGCTGATCAATAACATCGCAAAAGGTTACGAAGGTTTGTCCGTATTCGCCGGTGTGGGTGAGCGTACCCGTGAAGGGAACGATCTGATGCGCGAAATGATCGAAGCAAACATCGTAAAATACGGTGATAAATTTAAAGAATCCATGGAGCACGGTGACTGGGATGTTACCGCTGTAGATAAAGAAATGCTGAAAAACTCACAGGCTACTTTCGTGTTCGGTCAGATGAACGAACCTCCGGGAGCCCGTGCACGTGTGGCATTATCTGGTCTGACACTGGCTGAATATTTCCGTGATGGAGATGGTTCTGCAGGTGGCGGTCGTGATATCCTGTTCTTCGTTGATAACATCTTCCGTTTCACCCAGGCAGGTTCTGAAGTATCCGCGCTGTTAGGTCGTATGCCTTCTGCGGTAGGTTACCAGCCTACACTGGCTACTGAAATGGGTCTGATGCAAGAGCGTATCACCTCTACTAAAAATGGTTCCATCACTTCCGTACAGGCGGTTTACGTACCTGCGGATGACTTGACGGATCCGGCTCCGGCAACTACCTTCTCCCACCTGGATGCTACCACGGTATTGGATCGTAAGATCTCCGATCTTGGTATCTACCCGGCGGTGAGCCCACTGGACTCTACTTCCCGTATCCTTACACCTATTATCGTAGGTGAAGCGCACTACAACTGCGCACAGCGTGTGAAAGCGATTCTGCAGCGCTATAAAGAACTGCAGGATATCATCGCGATCCTCGGTCTGGATGAGCTGAGCGACGAAGATAAACTGACTGTATCCCGCGCACGCCGTGTACAACGTTTCCTGTCACAGCCTTTCCACGTGGCAGAACAGTTTACCGGTCTGAAAGGTGTACTGGTACCAATCGAAGAAACTATCCGTGGTTTCAACATGATCATGGACGGTGAAGTAGATGAGTATCCTGAAGCAGCTTTCAACCTCGTAGGTAACATCGAAGCAGCTATTGAAAAAGGTAAGAAATTACTGGAAGCAGCGAATAACTAATTAAGTCGATGATCCCGGTTCTGCCGGGATCATTTACCCTTCACCATTTACGATCATAACATGCTATTAGAAGTATTAACACCAGAAAGAAAATTATATGCCGGCGAAGTGTACGGAGTACAGCTGCCAGGTATTGACGGTTCTTTTGAAATACTGGATAAACATGCGCCATTAATTGCAGCTCTCGGAAATGGTAAAATGAAAGTGCTGAAAGATAAAACCCATAATGAGTTTTTTACTATCAGCGGCGGATTTGTGGAAGTACTGCGCAATAAGGCTACCGTACTCGTAGAAGGCGCTGTAGCTGTGGAGAAATAAGCATACTAACAGTAGAAAATAATAAAAACCAGGCCGGGTAAGAGTACCCGGCCTTTGTTTTGTCCTAACTATTCCAATCTTAGAAGACCCGGTAATGCCGTAAGATTACCCCGCCGGGATTTCCTCTATTCATTTTTGCACAATACATTACCTGCACGGTTATACGAAATAAGCCGTGGGTCATATATGTACATCAATAAACAGCCTTATCAAGGGCTGTATATATTTACCTAATGAATATGCCTTTATGTTGATAATGTAATTGTCGATCAGGTAAAATTCTGGGCGTCTGTCTATAGAAGGTGCAAAATCAAAATATTTCTCATAGGTCTTTTGCCTTCATAGGTGTATTCTTACTCGGTTATGCTTACCTGAAAACGGGTTATACTATCGTTTTTCACATCAATTATTTAAGCAAGATATTTAATTTGTTTTAAATAAACACCATTCACATGAGGCATTTTTTATTTTCTTATCCGATATTTATCCGGTGTTTTTTTAATGCCTTGGTACACAGCAGAATAGCTGTTATCACGTATTAATTTAAGGAAGGATCAATGGGGAAATTTGCCATCATGGCAAAGTTACTGCCAAGGTTTCGGAGTGATTGCTGCCAGATTAACTGCTCCTGCTGCTCAAAAACAAGCGTCGTATCGCTGTGGGAAATAATCCACGACTTCTCCTGTATTTCCCCTTCCAGCTGCCCATCTGTCCAGCCGGCATAACCAATAAAGAATTTGATCTGCCCGGGCTCCAGCAATCCCTTATTCAAGGCAGCGACTACCTGTTCAAAATGGCCACCCCAATACACGCCGGGAATAATCTCTACCCCGCCGTCTATCAGCTCCGGCTGCTGGTGTACAAAATGAATCGTATCCATCTGTACAGGCCCCCCAAAATATACAGGAATGTTGCTGATCATGACCTCCGGCACCAGGTGGTGCAGCTGCTGATCAAATAATTTATTGATGACGAAACCCAGGCTCCCTTTGGGTTGATGCTCACAGAGCAGAATAACAGTACGTGCAAAATTCGGATCTTTCAGAAATGGATCTGCTATCAACAAAATGCCAGGCGACAAGTTTATCATACGCATACAATTTTATCGCTTAACCAAATTTAATTAAATGATTGATACAAAGCTTAAAAGATAAAGAAGAAGAGAGGGAAAGTAAAGGAAATAAAAAAAGGAGGCTAGAAAACCTCCTTACCATTTTATCAACCAAAATCTAAATCGCTTATGGAACGAATCCACATCGATGTATGTAGAAAGTTTAATTATTTTTTTCTATCTGATACTTATCAAATTTAGTACCAGATTGTAAAGCAAAGGTAAGGAAAGTCACCATAATAAAATCAGGAGTGCCCCGTTAAAATTACGTTAAAGTGATATTGAATTGCTAAAGGAAGGCAGGGAAGCCGATTGAAGTACTAATTTTGTATCATTGCGGTTATTCGGGCGATATTTTTTAACAAATTTTAATATTTCCACGCCCTTATTTTTGATTTATCTTTAAAGCCGACATATTTTTCATGATACCACTGAAGAGAATCTTTCCTGTCATCGTAATTCTGATTACCATTTCCCTGTTAGGCATCATCTATATTCAGGTGAACTGGATCAAAAGTGGTATTGCCATCAAGAAAGAACAGTTCTCCCAGAACCTGGCCATGATGGGCAAAGACCTCGTCAGCGATATGCTGTACACCCGGCAAACAGCTGTCATGTTCAAAATGTACAGCAACAGAAGCGGATCTACCAAAACGTTCTCTATCGATATCAACCGGCAGCCCTATAACATGCCGCCGGTAAGTGATTTTTATACCGTACAGGAACTACGTGCCTGTATTCAATCCAACCTCCGCAAAAATCACCTGGACTCTACCAATTTTGAATTTGCGATCCTGGCGCCGGTTGCCGGATATGAAGCGAATATCAAAATGCATTCTCCGGGCTTCCTGAAAATGTACCAGGAAAATCTGAAAGACAGCAGTGTGAATAACAACAACAGTAAATACCGCATTCAGGTAGTCATGCTGGCCGATCTGAACGACCTCGCTCCGCGGAATGAAAGTCTGTGGATCATCCTGCCGGTTAATGATTCCATCGCGAAACAGCTGGGATTTATGATTACCGGTGGTGTGTTGTTCACGCTTATCATTATCACGGCTTTTGCCCTCACCATCCGCACGTTACTGAACCAGAAAAAACTCTCTGAAATAAAATCCGATTTCATCAACAACATGACCCATGAGCTGAAAACACCCCTGGCCACCATCTCGCTGGCCATCGATGCTATCGGCAATGAAAAAGTGATGAACAACCCGGATAAAATCCAATACTTCTCCGGTATCATCAAGGAAGAAAATAAACGGATGAATAAACAGGTGGAAAGTATCCTGCAGTCCGCCCTCCTGGAAAAAGATGAAATTGGTCTGAAACTGCAGGCCACCGATGCACACAAGGTGATCCAGAATACAACGGATAACCTGCAGCTGCAGCTGGCCGCCAAAAAGGGAGTGGTCGATCTCCAGCTGAATGCCATCAATCCGGTGATCATGGCCGATGATGTGCATTTCTCCAACCTGATCTTCAATCTCATGGATAACGCTATCAAGTATTCCCGCGACGAACTGGAAATCGTTATCCAAACCTACAATACCCGCAAAAATCTCTTCATCGTTATCCAGGACAATGGTATCGGTATGAGCCGCGATACGATTTCACGTATCTTTGAAAAATTCTACCGCGCACACACCGGGAATGTACACAACGTAAAAGGTTTCGGCCTCGGGCTTACCTATGTGAAAGCTATTGTGGACGCACATAAAGGAAAAATTAAAGTGGAGAGCACCGTCGGTAAAGGCAGTAAGTTTACCCTGGAATTTCCGCAGGATTAGATAAAGGATATAGCACATGATACTCAGTGAAAAAGAAGCATTACATTTTCAGCATCCGATAGCCGTGCCCGGTATGGGCGTAAGTGCACAGGAGAAACTAAAGGAAGCCCGTATACTGGTAGTAGGCGCCGGGGGGCTGGGCAGTCCGGTGATGCAATATCTCAGCGCAAGTGGCATCGGGGTAATCGGCATTGCGGATTACGGGGTGATCAACGATGAAGATATGCACCGCCAGCCGGTTTACCAGATGCAGGATGTGCGCAAACACAAAGCTAAAATGGCTGCCAGCAGATTGTGGGCAGTAAATCCATATACCAAACATTATCCGATTCTGGTACAGGTAAAACCGGAAACCATCGGGATGATGCTCGTAGGATTCGACCTGGTCATCGATTGTTCCCAGCACACACCTACTCACCTCGTGCTGAATGATGCCTGCATCGTACACAACAAACCTTTTATCACCGGAGAAGTGCATAACTGGCAGGCCTGGTGGGGTGGTTTCAACATGCCGCTGGCAGATGGGACTACTTCTGCTTCCTACCGCTGTGCATTACCACTCACGGAAACCTACCGCAACTTCGACGCAGGAGCGATTGGCGCTACACACGGCGCTACCGGCATGCAGATCGTTTGTGAAACACTGAAATACCTGCTGGGAGTAACCGGTGACATTGCCGGTAAACTGTATGGGGTAGACTACCTGCATAATCAGCGGCAGGTACATGACCTCGTGCCGGATGCGGAAGTATTGGCGGCTACCCGGGCGCATGGGATACTGACGGCAGATGATTACGGATTGGAGATTGTACCGGACGTGGAAGATTAATGAAAAACAGGCTGTTGCCGGCTACCGGTAACAGCCTGTTACAAGACTTATCGCTGTTCGGAGAGAAAGCTTTTGGCGCCGACTTTTAATTCGTGTTTTACACCCAGTTTCAGGGCATAATTCGCTTCCTGATGCCCACTGGGGAATCCAAAGCAAACCGGGTAATCATAATCTTTGACCAGATTCATGATAATTTCATACTCCGATTGCCCGAAAGGCGTATCCGTTTCTTTCCCGTCAGTGAATGCCCCTACTACCAGCCCCGCCAGTTTATCCAGCCAGCCGGCTCTTTTCAGGTTATACATCATCCGGTCAATGCTGTAGCGGTATTCGCCGATATCTTCCAGTAACAGAATTTTTCCTTTGGTATCCGGCTGTGAAATACTGCCGGAAATATTGGCCAGCAACGCCAGGTTGCCGCCAATGAGCTGCCCGGAAGCTTTGCCCTCGCGGTTTAAAGGATGTGCCGGTGCGCTGTAGCGATAGGTCTTTCCTTTGAGTGCGGCTGCCAGACTATGTACGTATTCATTATCCGCCGTTTCCGGGGTAATGCCGCTACACATCATGGAATGCAAGGTCGCAATACGATAACGCTGATGTATATGTGCATGAAGAGCAGTTACATCACTGTAGCCACATATCCATTTTGGGTTTTTACGAAAACGGGTAAAATCCAGTTTATCCAGGATACAGATCATGCCGTAACCACCGCGGCCAAATACAATCGCTTTTATTTCGGGATCATCCAGCATATCCTGCAGCTCTTCCAACCGCAGTTCATCTGGTGCGGAAAAATTATGAAAGCTTGTACCCACCGTGATACCCAGATGTACCCGGTATCCCCAGGAACTTAATACGTCTGCTGCATACGTAGCAGCAGACAGCTCCATTTTACTGCTGGAACAGGTAACTCCAATCAGATCCCCTTTTTTCAAATATGGTGGAATTTTTACCATTGTACTTTTGTTTACCTTTGCAGATTAGTTAGTGAATTGCAATTACTATATATTCACGAACTAAGTTGATAAATTGTTGCGGAATTCCAAAAACAATAATCTGATTTAAAATTTATTTAAGTATTCTTTAAGATAGCATGGGAAAATTTAATAGATATTTAATAACTGCAGCGTTACCGTACGCTAATGGTCCGGTGCACATAGGGCACCTTGCCGGCTGCTACCTGCCTGCAGATATATACGTGCGCTATTTGCGCGCCAGGAAGGCAGATGTGAAATTTGTTTGCGGATCTGATGAACATGGTGTACCTATCACCATCAAAGCGATGCGGGAAAATGTATCGCCTCAGGACGTGGTAGACAAGTACCATAAAATTATTGGCGACAGCTTCGCCGCTATGGGTATTTCCTTCGATATTTATGCCCGTACCAGCTCTCCTGTGCACCATCAGATGGCATCCGATTTCTTTCTGAAGATGTATAACGATGGTTTGTTTGAAGAGAAAGAAAGCGAACAGTATTTCGATCCGGTGAAAAATGTATTCCTGGCCGACCGGTATATTGTGGGTACCTGCCCCAAATGCGGTAATGACAAGGCTTACGGTGACCAATGCGAACGCTGTGGCTCCTCTTTAAGCCCGGATGAACTCATTAACCCGCATTCTGCGCTCAGTGAGGCTGTTCCCGTGAAAAAAACAACCAAACACTGGTACATGCCGCTGCAGAACTACGAACCGTGGCTGAAGCAATATGTACTGGAAGATCATAAAGAATGGAAAAATAACGTATACGGGCAGTGTAAAAGCTGGCTGGACAGCGGTCTGCAAAGCCGGGCAATGACCCGCGATAGCAGCTGGGGCGTAAAAGTACCGTTGCCGGAAGCAGAAGGAAAAGTGCTGTACGTATGGTTTGATGCACCTATCGGCTATATTTCTGCCACCAAAGAACTGACCGATAACTGGGCAGACTACTGGTGTAAAGATGATACCAAACTGGTACACTTTATCGGAAAAGATAACATCGTATTCCACTGTATTATTTTCCCGGCGATGCTGAAGGCGCACGGCGGATTTGTATTACCGGATAACGTACCAGCCAACGAATTCCTGAATATCGAAGGCGAAAAAGTATCCACTTCCCGGAACTGGGCGGTGTGGGTACACGATTATATCAAGGATTTCCCGGATCAGCAGGATGTACTGCGCTATGTACTTTGCAGTACGGCGCCGGAAACAAAAGATAACGACTTTACCTGGAAAGATTTTCAGGATCGTAATAACAATGAGCTGGTAGCTGTTTTCGGTAACTTCGTAAATCGGGCGATGGTGCTGATGCACAAACTGTGCGGTGGTAAAGTACCTCGTTTACACAGCGAATACCTGGACGAATCTGACCGCGAATTGCTGGGCCACCTCGCTGCTGCCAAAGAAAAAATCGAAAGCAGTATTGAGAACTACCGGTTCCGGGAAGCACTGGCAGAAGTGATAGATCTTTCCAGAAAAGGAAATATCTATCTCCAGAAAAATGAACCCTGGACACTGGCCAGCGTAATCGAGAAATTAAACCAGCAGGAGCAGCATCCAAAGTATCCGCAGTATACAGAAAAAGACCTGCCAGCCTTACAGGGCAGAATTGATAACTGTTTACATATCGCTTTACAGCTGACAGCCAACCTGGCGATCTTTATCAATCCATTCCTGCCGTTTACGGCGAAAAAAATCTGCCACCTGCTGAAAGTGGTAGACCGCATGCTGGATTGGGAAAATGCCGGCAGCGATAAATTACTCAGCGTAGGCTATTCCCTGCGCGCACCGGAGTTGTTGTTCCGTAAAATTGAAGATGAAGAGGTGAAAGCACAGGTAGAAAAATTACACGCTGGCCTGAAACTGGCAGCTGCTGCAGCAGCTCCGGCCCCGGTAGCGGAAGAAAAACCTGCTGCCCCGGCCAAACCGGAAATTCAGTTTGATGATTTTGCGAAACTGGACCTTCGGGTAGGTACCATTCTGCAGGCGGAAAAAGTGGAAAAAGCAGATAAACTGCTGAAATTACTGGTAGATATCGGTACCGAACAGCGTACCGTAGTTTCCGGTATTGCCATGCATTTCCAGCCGGAAGATATCATTGGCAAACAGGTAACCCTGGTAGCCAACCTGGCTCCCCGCAAAATGCGCGGTATTGAAAGCCAGGGCATGATCCTGATGGCCGAAGATAACGGTAAACTGATTTTTGTAAACCCTGCGGAAGCCGTGAAACCCGGCAGTGGGGTAAGCTGATAAATCCTTACAGGAATTAACTTTTAGCCGGTACAACCTTGTACCGGCTTTTTTATTGTACGTCTGACAGGAACAGGGAAAAACCAGCCTGATACAACTCCTGAAAAAAGTCAGCGAGAATTCCGGGCACTGTGATCATGGATGTACAAAAAATGCTAAATTCAAGGATCGGTAAACTTAAGTTACAACCGCTGGAAGCTCCACGAAAGACTAACAGCTTAAAGCTAATAGCTATGCAAAGACACATTAATAAAGTAGCCGTACTTGGCTCGGGAGTAATGGGATCAAGGATTGCCTGTCATTTTGCAGGTATCGGAGTACAGGTTTTACTGTTGGACATTGCCCCCAGAGAATTAAATGAAGTAGAAAAAGCGAAGAACCTGACGCTGGATAGCCCTGCGGTGAAGAACCGTATCGTTAACGATGCCCTGCAGGCAGCCATTAAGTCTAACCCTTCCCCTGTATTCACAAAAGATGTAATTAAACTCATTAAAACAGGCAACTTTACAGACGATATGAAACGTATCGCTGATGTGGACTGGATCATTGAAGTGGTAGTCGAAAATCTGGACGTGAAAAAAACAGTGTTTGAACAGGTGGAAAAATTCCGGAAACCCGGTACCCTGATTACTTCCAACACTTCCGGTATTCCCATTCACCTGATGACAGAAGGCCGTAGTCAGGACTTTCAGCAACATTTTTGTGGCACGCATTTCTTTAACCCGCCTCGTTACCTCCGTTTGCTCGAAATTATTCCTACCCCACTCACTAATCCCGCAGTTACCAACTTCCTGATGCACTACGGCGACCGGTACCTGGGTAAAACCACTGTATTATGTAAAGATACCCCGGCATTCATTGCCAACAGAGTAGGCGTATTCTCCATCATGGCTGTTTTCCATATTATGGGGGAAATGGGCCTGAGCATTGATGATATTGATGCACTGACTGGTCCGGTGATTGGTCACCCGAAATCGGCTACTTTCCGCACTGCTGATGTAGTGGGAATAGATACCCTGGTGAAAGTGGCCAATGGTGTGGTGGAAAACTGCCCCAATGATGAAGCGATCAGTATCTTCAAAATACCGGCATTTCTGCAACAGGTAGTGGAAAACAAATGGCTGGGTGATAAAACCGGTCAGGGTTTCTATAAAAAAACCAAAGGAGAAGGCGGTAGTAAGGAAATTCTTACGCTGAACCTGCAGACCATGGAATATGGTCCTAAACAAAAACCTAAATTCGGCAGTATAGAAGCCGCCAAACCGATAGAGGACCTGAAACAACGTCTCCGCGCGCTGGCAGCTGCCACAGATAAAGCCGGACAGTTCTATCAGCAGTTCCATGCACATCTCTTCTCCTATGTGTCTCACCGTATTCCGGAAATCGCCGACGATCTGTATAAAGTAGATGACGCGATGAAAGCCGGCTTTGGCTGGGAGATAGGTCCTTTTGAAACCTGGGATCTGCTGGGTGTGGAAGCTTCGGTGAAATTGCTGGAAGAAAAAGGCCTTACCGTAGCCCAATGGGTGAAAGATATGCTGGCTAAAGGTATTAAAAGCTTCTACCAGGTAGAAAACGGGAAGAAGTTGTATTATGATGTAGCCAGTCAATCCTATAAATCTGTACCCGGTGAAGGGGAATTCATTATACTCGAAAATTTCTCTAACAATATTATCTGGAAAAACAGCAGCAGCAGCCTGATTGATATTGGAGACGGCGTTGTATGTTTTGACTGGAAGACGAAAATGAATACCCTCGGCGGAGATGTGCTGGAAGGCCTGAATAAGGCGGTAGACCGCGCAGAAAAAGATTTCCGGGGGTTGGTAGTAGGTAATGATGGTACGAACTTTTCTGCCGGCGCCAACGTAGGAATGATCTTTATGCTGGCAGCAGAACAGGAGTACGATGAACTGGATATGGCAGTACGCATGTTCCAGCGTACGACCATGCGGTTGCGTTATTCTTCCATACCGGTAGTGATAGCACCACACGGACTTACCCTCGGTGGTGGCTGTGAGATGTGTTTACATGCCGATAAGGTACAGGCAGCAGCAGAAACCTATATCGGATTAGTGGAACTGGGAGTAGGTATCATTCCTGGTGGCGGTGGTACCAAAGAAATGGCACTGCGTGCCAGCCTGGAATTTAAAGAGGGCCGCATTGAAGAAGAACCGCTTAAAGATTACTTTATGACCGTAGCTACTGCTAAAGTAGCGACTTCCGGTTTTGAAGGTTTTGATATGGGCGTGCTACGTAAAGGCCATGATGAGATCACCATGAATGCCAGCCGCCTGATTGCCGATGCGAAACGCAGTGTATTGGTACTGGCAGACGAAGGATATACCCAGCCGGTGGAAAGAACAGATATCAAAGTGATGGGCCGCAGTGCGCTGGGCGCTTTGCTGGTAGGTGTATATTCCATGAGGTTAGGAAACTATATCTCCGAACATGACCAGAAAGTAGCCAATAAGCTGGCGTATGTAATGTGTGGCGGAGATTTGACAGAACCGGCTTTCGTTAGTGAACAATACCTGCTGGATCTCGAAAGAGAGGCCTTCCTGAGCTTATGCGGTGAACGCAAAACGCTGGAACGCCTGCAAAGCGTGATCAAGACGGGTAGACCGGTGCGTAATTAGTAAAAACTGTTATTTTAATTCATGGGAAATGTAGTGAAGATTAGCCATAAGATCATTCGCTGCATTTCCCTTTTTTATTGCTCACTCTTATACTTTACTCGTGTCTGTTTTATCCTTACAACATATTTCCAAGCGGTATGGCCGTGTCCAGGCGTTATCGGAGGTATCTTTCGACGTGCCGGCCGGCAGTGTATTCGGCGTACTGGGACCTAACGGTAGCGGCAAAACGACGTTGCTCGGTATTGTTACTGATGTATTGAAAGCCGATAGCGGCAGCTTCACCTTATTCGGCAAGCCGGCAACGGCGCAGCAACGCCGGCAGATTGGTACGTTACTGGAAACACCCAATTTCTATCATTACCTGAGTGCCTATAAAAACCTGGAAATTTCCGCCGCCATAAAACAACGTGGCCAGACAGATATTTCCCGCGTATTGAAGATCTGCGGCCTGGAAGAACGGCAGCATTCCGCTTTTAAAACATTTTCCCTGGGCATGAAACAGCGGCTGGCTATTGCTGCTGTATTGCTGGGTGACCCGGATGTACTGATCCTGGATGAACCTACCAATGGGCTGGATCCTTCTGGTATTGCAGAAGTAAGAGAGCTGGTACATCAGCTGGCTGCTACCGGAAAAACCATTATCCTGGCCAGCCACCTGCTGGATGAAGTGGAGAAGGTATGCACACATGTGGCGATTCTGCGTGCCGGCCGGTTGCTGAAATCCGGCGCAGTCGGGGAAGTGATCAGCCGGAATGATTACCTGGAGCTGGCCGCCCCCGATAACCAGGCACTGCGTGCCGCTTTGTTGCAGTATCCTGCCTGTACTGGTGCGGAATTGCAGGGTGTGTTGGTAAAAGCCACATTCAGCGTATCGCCGGATGCTGCTGCCGTCAACAACTATTGCGCACAGCAGGGAATCTGGTTAAGCCACCTGCAGTTGCGTAAGAAGAGCCTGGAAACCGCATTTCTTGAAATTACCAATCATCCCGTACAATGAAACAAATAATCTATGCCGAGTGGCTCAAAGTGAAATCCTACCGTACTTTTTGGGTGATGGTATCGCTGGCATTGCTGGTAATCCCGGCAGGAAACTATATCGTGGCCGACAAGTTCAGTTCGGGAGAACTGAATAAAGTCAGCAAAATGCTGGGTAATCCGTTCAGTTTCCCGGAAATCTGGCTGACGGCAGCCTCTATCAACAGTTATATTTCTGTTTTATTTGGTTTGCTGCTGATCATTCTCGTTACGAATGAATATACTTACCGTACAAACCGGCAGAACGTTATTGATGGGTGGGACCGGAAAGAATTCGTCTATGCCAAGTTGTGCTGGCTGGTGGGTTTATCCCTTGCGGCACTGGCAGTAGCATCCGGCAGCGCCCTGGTACTGGGGATCGTTTATGGGGGCAGGCCTTTTAGTCTGGAGGGATTCAGTTATATGATCTATTACTGGCTGCAGTTGCTGGTGATGCTCACGATTGCCCTGCTGATCAGCGTTTGGGTAAAACGCGCTGGTCTGTCCATCGTGCTGTTCCTGGCCTATAATATGATGCTGGAACAGTTGCTGGTGATGATTGTCAAGTTCAATTTCGGTAATATTGGCGGACTATTGCCGTTGCAAAGCGGGGACGAATTACTGCCTTTTCCGCTGGTAGGGAAAATGATACCGGGAGCGGTATCCTATGATGCTTATGTATATGTATCGGCTATGCTGGTATATATCGGTGGAGGTATCTCCCTGGTTTTCAGGAAAATATTAAAATCGGATCTTTAAAAATATCTATATATTTCACATTCTTTTAAAGCGAAATTTCTTCGGGAGAGCTTAAATTTGTGTGGAATGCTAAATGTGTATTATGGAAAAACAGGAGCGAATAATATTAGTGACCAATGATGACGGTATAACGGCACCGGGTATACGTGCTTTGATAGAAGCAGTAAAACCTTTGGGAAAAGTGGTGGTAGTAGCGCCGGATAGCCCGCAATCAGGAAAAGGACATGCTATTACGATTGGTACGCCCTTACGTTTGAACCAAGTGGATATTTTCGAAGATATAGAAGCATGGCAGTGTTCCGGTACGCCGGTGGATTGTGTGAAGCTGGCCCGGGATAAAATACTGCACCGCAAACCGGATATCTGTGTGAGTGGCATCAACCACGGTGCTAATCACTCTATCAACGTGATTTATTCCGGTACCATGTCGGCTGCCATGGAAGCCGCTATTGAAGGGATTCCTTCCGTAGGGTTCTCTTTTATGGAATACAGCTATGATGCTGATTTTTCGCTGCCGGCCAAAGTGGCGCGGGAAGTCACTTCGCGGATGCTGGAAACTACCTTGCCGGTAGGTACGCTGTTTAACGTGAATATTCCGATTGTCAGCGAAAGGGAATATAAAGGATTGAAATTATGCCGTCAGGCGGATGCCAAATGGGTAGAGGAATTTGATGAGCGCAGAGATCCGCATGGCAAAAAATACTACTGGCTTACCGGCCAGTTTAAAAACCGGGATACCGGTGAAGACACAGATGTATGGGCGCTGGAGAATAATTATGCTTCGCTGGTACCGGTACAGTTTGACCTGACCAACTATCAACTGAAAAAGAAGCTGGAAGAAGATTGGAAAGACCTGGGGTAATTTGTTGTATCGCCATTATAATAACAGTATGTTTAAAAAAGACAATCTTTCACTAGGGATATTACTGGGGTTGCTGACCCCACTGGTGGCATTTTTCCTGTACTATTTTTTCCTGATCAGACCACACAATAACATCGGGCTGGGACAATTCTTCGGTATTCTGAAAGATAATACCCAAATGATTCCGAAGATTACCAGCATTTGTTTATTGGTGAACGGACTGGTTTTTTATCTCTATACCCGCACCAGGAAAGATATTACGGCCAAAGGTATTTTTCTGATGACGATGCTTTATGCGATCGCCATACTGTTAGTGAAATTGATCAGATAATTATTAATACTACACCATATTGAAATATTACATTATTGCAGGCGAAGCATCCGGTGATCTGCATGGCAGTAACCTGGTGAAACAGCTGAAACAACTGGATACAGCTGCGGATATCCGCAGCTGGGGCGGCGATTTGATGGAGCAGGCAGGCGCGCATGTAGTGAAACACTACAAGGAGCTGGCTTTCATGGGATTTGTGGAAGTAATACTGAACCTGCGTACGATCCTGCGTAATATGGATCTTTGTAAAAAGGATATCACTGCTTTCCAGCCCGATGTACTGGTGCTGATAGATTATCCGGGCTTTAACCTGCGTATAGCAGAATGGGCTAAAAAGCAAGGTTTCCGGATTGTATATTATATCTCTCCGCAGGTATGGGCCTGGAAAGAGAACCGGGTGAAAAAGATCCGGGAATGTGTAGATAAAATGCTGTGTATCCTGCCATTTGAGCAGGAATTTTACCACAAGTGGAACTACGAAGTAGAATATGTAGGACACCCGCTGGTAGAAGTGATCAAGGCCGCCAAAGACCAACCGGCCGATGCACCGCTGGCCGATAAGCCGGTGATTGCCGTGCTGCCGGGCAGCCGTAAACAGGAAGTTGGTGTGAAACTGCCGATTATGCTCACCATGGCCAAACACTTTCCGGAATATCAGTTTGTGGTGGCACAGGCGCCTAGTCTGGATGATGAATTTCTGCTAAGCCTTACCGGCCAGCATCCGAATGTGTCGATGGTAAAAGGACAAACCTATAACCTGTTACGGCAGGCCAAAGCAGCATTGGTTACTTCGGGTACTGCTACATTGGAAACGGCATTGTTTGGTGTGCCGGAAGTGGTTTGTTACAAAGGGAATCCTATCTCTTACGTATTGGCCAAAAAACTCATTAAAGTAAAATACATTTCCCTGGTAAACCTGGTAATGGATAAGCTGGTGGTGAAAGAACTGATTCAGCACGACCTCACCGAAGCTAATTTGTTGCGGGAACTAACCGGGTTATTGAAGAATGAAGCTGCCCGAGAACAGGTCATGAAAGATTATGCTACGCTTTGGCATAAACTGGGAGAAAAAGATGCTTCCCGCCGGGCTGCGGAAGTTATTTACGAATACGCTATTGCCTGATAAGCATTAGGGGAGCCGCTCCGGTCTTCCCTAATGTCTTTTCCATAACCGCACTATCATAATCACCAGCGCTACAATAAACAACAGGAGTGAGAGCCGGTTCATACCGTGCATCATTGCCACATAGCGCGTTTTAGGTGCATTGGGATCTCCTTTCCCAATATAGAAATATCGCAATATTTGCTGCCACATGCTTTTCATGCGGCAAAGATCGTAAATCAATCCTATTTTTGATACGGCAGAAAACTGAGCTTATGAGATACTTATCAGCAGGCCGCTTATGGGTAGTGGTCTTTTTTTTAACCTGTTTTACTAAATCGATTTACGCGACTGATCAGCGCGTCCTGGAAGGAGGATGGGAATTTGCCCGTACCGATGAAGGGATCTGGCGCCCGGCAACAGTACCGGGTACTGTACACACTGATCTGATGGCATTGAAACTGATTCCTGATCCGTTTGCCGGCACGAATGAAAAAGCTGTGCAATGGGTAGATAAAAAAGACTGGCAATACCGGAAGAAATGGCGGATGTCTGCCGCAGATTTAAAAGATGAGGTGATTGAAATAGATTTTCAGGGACTGGATACCTATGCCGAAGTATACCTTAACAATCAGCTGATACTACAATCAGCCAATATGTTTGTGGCGCATCAGGTAAATGTGAAGCCCTGGCTGGTGGCTGGTGAAAATGAATTGCGGATCGTATTCCGCAGTGCGGTGAAACACGACATGCCGAAATTCCTGCAGGATAGTATCATTTATCCCGCCGGCAACGATGCCAGCGATATTCCCCTCAGTATTTATGCCCGCAAAGCGCCTTACCACTATGGCTGGGACTGGGGGCCACGGCTGATTACCTGTGGCATCTGGCGTCCGATACGCCTGGTATCCTGGAACAAGGCTGCTATCCGGGAAGTGTGGTGGCAACAGCAGCAGCTGGATGCGGCGAAGGCAGTCGTACAGGCACAGGTAACCGTGGATGCTGCCACGCCGGGTGATTATCAGGTACAGATCCGCCAGGAAACAGGGCAGGGCACCGTTGTTACGGTACCGGCTACACTCCGTAAAGGAACAAACACCCTGCAGGTGCCGGTGGTGATTAAAAATCCGCAGCGTTGGTGGCCGGCAGGCATGGGCGCGCAGTTTATGTATCATTTTAAGGTAGCCTTGCTGCAAAACCGGCAGGAAGTAGCGGCTCAAAAAGAACAGGTAGCCTTGCGTACTATTGAGGTGGTGAATCAGCCGGATAGCCTGGGTGAAAGTTTTTATCTCAAAGTGAATGGCCGGCCGGTATTTATGAAAGGGGCGAATTATATCCCGCAGGATAATTTCCTGCCGCGGGTGTCCGCAGAAAAATATACCCGCCTCTTTGATGACATGAAGGAATCCAATTTTAATATGGTGCGCATATGGGGCGGTGGTATTTATGAAGATGACCGGTTTTATACCCTGGCAGATCAATACGGTATCCTGGTATGGCAGGATTTTATGTTTGCCTGTACCCTGTATCCTTCCGATACCGCTTTCCTGACCAATGTAAAAGCCGAAGCAGCATACAATATCCGGCGGTTACGCAACCATCCTTCCGTAGCATTGTGGTGCGGCAACAATGAAGTGGCAGTAGCCATTAAAAACTGGGGCTGGCAAAGCGGCTATGCCTATACAGATACGCAGTGGCAAAGCTTGCAGCAGGGATACGACAAATTATTTAAAGAGGTGCTGCCACAGGCCGTACAAACATATAGCCCGGGTACCTTCTATTTTCATTCTTCCCCCATCAGTAACTGGGGCACCAAAGAAGACTTCACCAAAGGAGATAATCACTACTGGGGCGTATGGCATGGCATGGAATGGTTTGAGGCCTTTAACACCCATGTGCCGCGCTTTATGAGTGAATACGGTTTTCAGTCTTTCCCGGGCATGGAAACCATCAATACGTTTGCGGGGAAAGATGACTATCATATTTATTCCAATGTGATGCAGGCGCACCAGAAAAGTCCGGCTAAAGGGAATACTGCTATCCAAACCTATATGCGGCACTATTACAGGGAGCCGGTAGATTTTCCGGCGTTTGTATACCTGAGCCAGGTGCTGCAGGCCGAAGGGATGAAAGTAGCGATAGAAGCACATCGCCGGGCCATGCCTTATTGTATGGGTACCTTATACTGGCAGCTAAATGATTGCTGGCCGGGACCATCCTGGTCGGGCCGCGATTATTATGGCCGCTGGAAAGCTTTACAGTATTATGTAAAAACAGCCTTTAAACCACTGCTGGTATCCAGTGTTGTCAACGGGCATCAGCTGGAAACGTGGGTGGTATCTGATGAGCAGACCAACCGGAAAGCAGACCTGCTGTTGAAGGCAATGGATCTTTCCGGCAAGGTGATCTGGGAACGCGAATTGCGGCAGGTGGCAGTGAATGGCAGCAGCAGTAAAAAAGCTTTCAGTATTGATACGGCGCAGGTATTACAGGGAAGAAACCCTGCTACGGTAATATGGTATGCACAACTGCGAATAGACAATAAGCTTGAAGATAAGAATCTCTTTTACTTTGCCCCGGCGAAGGAAATGAACCTGGAAATACCGCAGATAACGGTGACCGTTGATAAAAGTGCATCGGAAGTGGTATTGCAGCTCCGGTCAGATAAACTGGCCCGGAATGTATACCTGGTGCTGAATCAGGAGAATGATCAGGAGCATTTTAGTGATAACTATTTTGATCTCCTGCCAGGGGAAACCAAAACCATCCGGCTGCGGACGGCTCGTTTGCCGGAGCAGGTGAAGCAGTCGTTGAAAGTAACGTCTTTGGTAGATGCTTATAAACATTGATTATGATGCGAAAATTATGGATGGCATTGGGTGGGGCGCTGATGGGAATCAGTGCAGCCTATGCACAGCAGGAAGAGCCACCTTATGTGCCCGAAACAGATAAGGCTGTGGTGCAGCAACTGGAAGCGTGGCAGGATTGGAAATTCGGGATTATTATGCACTGGGGCCCTTATTCCCAATGGGGCGTAGTGGAATCCTGGAGTATCTGTCCGGAAGATGAAGACTGGACGCAGCGGAAGCCGGCCGGTATTCCTTACTACGACTACCTGAAAAAATATGAAGCGCTGGGGAAATCGTTTAACCCTACCCGTTTTAATCCGGAGAAATGGGCGAAAGCCGCCAGGGATGCGGGGATGAAATACGTAGTGTTTACTACTAAGCATCACGATGGCTATTGCATGTTTGATACCCGGCAGACAGACTACCGGGTGACCGCGCCAGATGTGGCTTTTAGCAAAAATCCACGGGCCAATATTGCGAAAGAGGTGTTTGCCGCTTTCCGGAAGGAAGGGATTCATGCCGGTGCCTACTTCTCTAAACCTGACTGGCATTCGCAGGACTATTGGTGGGATTACTTCCCGCCGAAAGACCGGAATGTGAATTATGATGTGCAGAAATATGCCGACCGGTGGAACCGCTTCAAGCAGTATACCTATAATCAGATCGAAGAACTGATGACAGGTTACGGCAAGCTGGAAGTGCTGTGGCTGGATGGCGGCTGGGTACGGCCGTTGAAGCAGCAAACGAAAGAGTCGCTGTCCTGGAGTAAAACATTGCCACAGGACCAGGATATTGATATGGGTAAGATTGCCGCCATGGCGCGCAGTCATCAACCCGGATTGATTGTGGTAGACCGCAGTGTGCACGGACCCTATGAAAACTATCGTACTCCTGAGCAGCAGATTCCGGATAAGCCGCTGAGCTATCCTTGGGAAACCTGTATGACGATGGGCGGCTCCTGGTCGTATGCACCGGATGATAAATACAAACCGGTGAATACGCTGATTCACAATCTGGTGGATATTGTGGCCAAAGGAGGTAACTATCTGCTAAATGTGGCGCCAGGCCCGGATGGAGAGTTGCATGATGCTGCTTATACTACTATGAAAGGTATGGGTGACTGGATGCGTATCAACGGAGAGGCCATTTATGGAACCAGGGCAGTAGCACCTTATAAAGATGGCAAGGTATGTTTCACCCGTAAAAAAGATGGCAGTGTGTATGCAATCCGTTTACTGGATGAAAAAGAATCGGTGCCGGCGGTGATTACTTTCAAAGGGATCACACCTGCGAAAGGAGCACAGTTGAAAATATTGGGAATAAGTCAGTCTTTAGTGTGGAAAACTACTAATGACGGAGTAGAGGTAAAAGTGCCTGAGAGTATTATTAATAAAGGTTTTCAACATGCTGTTAGTATTCGTATTTCAAATGTGGAAAAACTATTAAAATAATATCCTTTTCATGTGGATAAAACAAACGCGGCTGCCGCTCCCCCGCGGTTGCCGCTTTTCTGTTATATAGAAGAGCTTTCACAAAAGGTAGTTTTATGAACAGAAATCCACGAATCTTATTAGTTGAAGATGATGTTATTTTTGGGAATACTATGAAGCAGCACCTCGAAGCTGCCGGTTATAGAGTAGAACACTGCCATGATGGGGTAGAAGCCTGGCAGGAATTCCTGAGAACACGTTATGACATCTGCCTGCTGGACATTGTAGTACCCAAAATGAATGGGTTCGAGCTGGCCAAAGAAATCCGCAAAAAAAATGTACTGGTTCCCATCTTCTTCCTGTCTTCCGAAAAAACCCTGGATGAAGATCGTATCAGTGGCTTTCAGCTGGGCGCGGACGGATATATCATTAAGCCGTTCAGCTACAATGAACTGCTGAAACGTATCCGCGTAATCCTGAAATGGACCCGGCCTGAAAAAAAAGAACTGCTCATCGGGCATAAGTTCGGCCGCTATACCTACCACTACAGAAAACTGAAAATCTACGACAATGACAGTAAGCTGGTGGTAGCCAGGATGTCGCCCATTGAAGCCAAAATGCTGCGCTACTTCCTGAACCGGCCCAACATCATTGTGAAAAAAGATGAAGTACTGTTGCGGGTATGGGGAAAGGAAGACTTCTACGCCAGCCGGAGTATGGATGTATTCATCGGACGTATCCGAAGACAGTTAAAGATCGAACCAAAAATAGAACTGGAAACCGTATACAATGTAGGCCTGCGCCTCAATGTACCCGAGATGTTGATCCCTGAAAAGATTACTGTGCCGATTACCAATACAGTCCTTTCTTAATCAGGTTTTTCTCCGGCCACTGGCTGTTTTACACCTAAAAAATATAGATATGATGACACGCACTGCGTGCCGTCCGCTTTTTATTTGCCGGATCTTCCGGAAGGTTCCGGCTGTTTTTTCACTGCCCGCTTTTCTTTCAGATTATATTAAATCGTAACTTTAAGCCAATGGAAACAGTGGTAGTTCAAAAATATAATCTCGACGAAGAGCAGGAAAAAAAAGAAATAGTCCGGCATTACCGCGCTTTATTGAGGGCATTAAAACCCCGTTTGAAAAAAGGCGACAGGGAACTCGTACGTACTGCTTTTGAAATGGCAGCAGATGCACACAAGGAAATGCGCCGTAAATCCGGTGAACCCTATATCCTGCATCCGCTCGCAGTAGCACAGATATGTGTGGAAGAAATAGGGCTGGGCGTACGCTCCGCCATCTGTGCGTTATTACATGATACTGTGGAAGATACGGAAGTTACCCTGGAAGACGTATCCCGCGAATTCGGTATCGAAATCGCCCACATCGTAGATGGTCTCACCAAAATCTCTACGGTCATTGATTCCAGCACCAGCACGGCCCAGGCCGAAAATTTCAAGAAAATATTACTCACCCTGGCCGATGATCCCCGGGTGATACTGATAAAGCTGGCAGATCGCCTGCACAACATGCGCACATTGGATAGCATGAGTCGCGAGAAACAGCTGAAAATTGCCTCTGAAACAGTCTTTATCTATGCGCCACTGGCTCACCGCCTCGGTTTGTACAATATCAAATCCGAGATGGAAGACCTGGCCATGAAATATACGGAGCAGCAAACCTACCGGGAGATCGCCAAACGACTGAAAGAAACAAAACGCGAACGTACCCGCTATATCAACGAATTCATCAAGCCGATAAAGGAAGTGCTGCAGGAAGAAGGATTCAACTTCGAAATCTACGGCAGGCCCAAGTCTATCCACTCAATCCACAATAAGATCAAAACCAAAGGCGTGGCCTTTGAAGAGGTATATGATCTTTTTGCTATACGTATTATCCTGGATTCAGCCTTGGATAAAGAAAAGGCAGATTGCTGGAAAGTATATTCTATCATCACCGACTTCTATCACCCCAGCCCGGAAAGAACGCGCGACTGGCTCAGTAACCCCAAATCCAACGGATATGAGGCGCTGCACGTAACAGTGATGGGCCCCAACGGTAAATGGGTGGAAGTGCAGATCCGTTCTAAAAGAATGAACGATTATGCGGAAAAAGGGGTAGCTGCCCACTGGCGCTATAAAGAAGGTAGTCAGACACCGCAGCAGGAGTCCAAATTCGATCAGTGGTTTACCCAGATCCGGGAAATCCTGAGCAATCCGGATTCCAATACACTCGATTTCCTGGCCGATTTCAAGAGCAATCTCTTTACAGAAGAAATCTATGTCTACACCCCGAAAGGTGACCTGAAAATATTACCGGTGAACTCCACGGCCCTGGATTTTGCCTATTCTATCCACAGTGCGGTAGGAAACAAGTGTATCGGGGCTAAAGTGAACTACAAGCTGGTGCCGCTGAGTCATAAGCTGCGCAGTGGAGATCAGGTGGAAATCATTACTTCCAATAAACAAAAGCCTTCGGAAGACTGGCTCAACTTCGTACTGACCGCCAAGGCCAAGTCCAAAATCAAGGACGCCCTGAAGGAAGAAAAGCGAAAAGTGGCCATGGATGGGAAAGCTGCGCTGGAGCGTAAGCTGGATCATATGAAAATCTCTGCCAGTCAGCATAATATCAATGAGCTGGTACAATTCTATAAACAACCTTCTCCGCTGGACCTGTATTACCAGGTAGCGGTTAAAAATATTGACCTGAAGGAGCTGCGCCAGTTTTCTGTACTGGGCGACAAGCTGGAGCCACCTAAGCCGGTAAAACTGCCGGAACACGTACCGGAAGAGCATATCAAACACCAGCTGCCTTCTAAAAAAGATGCAGAACTGATCATTTTCGGGGAAAGTTCGGATAAGATTGCCTATAAACTGGCCAATTGCTGCCGTCCTATTCCGGGAGATGACGTGTTTGGCTTTATTACCGCCAGTGAGGGGCTTAAAATTCACCGCACCAATTGTCCCAATGCTGCTCAGCTGCTGGCCAATTATGGCCATCGGGTTGTAAAAACCAAATGGGTTAAAAACCGCGAAATATCCTTCCTCACCGGTCTCCGCATTATTGGTATGGACGATGTGGGTGTTATCCATAAAATTACCAATATCATCTCCGGCGAATTAAAAGTAAATATCTCCGCGCTCAGTATTGAGTCTAAAGAGGGCCTTTTTGAGGGGTTGATCAAGGTGTATGTACACGACAAGGAGGAGTTGGACGAACTGGTAGAAAGGCTTAAAAAGCTGGATGGCATTCAATCTGTACAACGGTTGGAAGAGTCCTGACAAAATATACTTTACAGCTAAGACATTAGAAATTACGCATCAGGCGGTAACAGGGAAAATAAACACTTCCTGTATATCTTCTGCAGGATGCGTAATTTTTAATTCTTAATTCGTAATTTGATTTTGTTGTATTTCCACTTAATTTTGCGACTTCTTTTAAAGCAACAACCTCCGATAATTAATTAAATCATTATGGTAGACGTTTTGTTAGGCCTGCAATGGGGCGACGAAGGTAAAGGTAAAATTGTGGACTATTTTGCCGGCAGGTACGACGTGATTGCCCGTTTCCAGGGTGGACCAAACGCGGGTCATACTTTGTATGTAAATGGTCAGAAAGTAGTGCTGCGTACCATTCCCTCCGGTGTGTTTCATGAAAAAACCATCAACCTCATTGGTAACGGAGTGGTGTTGGACCCGGTAGCCTTTAAAAAGGAGAGCGAAGATATCGCTGCGCTGGGAGTGGATCTGACAAAAAATCTTTTTATAGCAGAAAAAACGCATATCATTGTTCCTACCCACCGGGCGCTCGATAAGGCTTCCGAAATGGCCAAAGGAAATGATAAAATCGGCTCTACCCTGAAAGGTATCGGCCCTGCCTATATGGATAAAACCGGAAGAAATGGCTTACGTGTGGGTGATGTTTTATCTCCTGATTTTAAAAATCTGTATGAGAAACTGAAGCAGAAACACCTGCAATTGTTATCTCATTTTGATCTGAGTGAATTCACTGAAGATATTAATAACTGGGAAAAAGAATTCTTTGAAGCGATTCCTTTCCTGCAGCAAATGAATGTGGTAAGTGGTGAATACTTCCTCAACGAGCAACTGAAAGCTGGCAAGAAAGTACTGGCAGAAGGAGCGCAGGGAAGTATGCTGGATGTTGACTTCGGTACCTATCCGTTTGTAACGTCTTCCAATACCATTTCTGCCGGTGTTTGTACCGGACTGGGTATTGCACCGCAGTGGATCAAGGAAGTGATTGGTGTAACCAAAGCTTACTGTACCCGTGTTGGTGGCGGTCCTTTCCCTACTGAACTGCACGATGCAACCGGCGAACAACTGCGGGTGGCAGGTCATGAATTTGGCGCTGTTACCGGCCGTCCACGCCGCTGCGGCTGGATCGACCTGGTAGCCCTCAACTACACCTGTATGCTGAGTGGTGTTACCCAATTGGTTATGACCAAAAGCGATGTACTGGATGAATTTGATGAAGTACTGGCCTGTACTGCCTACGAAATTGAAGGCAAGCAAACCAAACAGTTACCTTTCCAGATCAACGGTATGGACATTAAGCCTGTGTGGGAAACTTTCAAAGGCTGGTCTGAAAAAACAGCTACCTGCAAGCAATTCAATGAGTTACCAGAAGAGATGAAAGTATTCGTAGCTGCAGTAGATAAATATTTGGGCGTTCCCGTGAAATACGTTTCCAACGGACCCGGACGTGATCAGATCCTCGAAAAGTAGTCTCAAAAAAGTAAGGAAAAAAAACGGCAAAAAAAATTTGGCGAATAAAAAAAACTATTAAAACTTTACGGCAAAGAAATTAAGTGAACCTATTATGAAATCAAAATCTGATAAAGAGAAAGAGACCAAAAAAACTACTTCTCCTAAGACTGCAAAAGGCACTTCTAAAGCTGCAGCCAAGCCTAAGAAAGAGGTGGATGAAGATGATGAGGAGTTGGATGAAGAGGAAGAAACTACTTCTAAATCTACTTCCAAAAAATCAGATAAGTCACCCTCAAAATCCAAACGCAGCAGTGATGACGATGATGATGATGATGACGAAGATGACGATAGTGATGATGCAGATGCCTGGGAGAAAGGTGAAGATGATGATTACGACCCTGATTTTGAAGAATTTGATATGCCCAAATCAAAAGGTAAACGCGGCCGCCCTAGTACCGGTAGCAAAAAAGCCGATGATGATGATGATCTGGGCCTGGATGATGAATTCAAAGACATGGATCTGTTCAATGATCGTTTTGATGATGAAGATGATGATTTTTAAGCATTAAAAACGATTATTATCAGGATATTTCACACTTTTCCGGTTGATGATCAGAAGATATTTAAACAACAAATGTTGAATTGGGGAAACCAGTTCAACATTTGTTGTTTATTGGATAACAATAACTATACCTCTCCCTATCATCAACACGAAGCTTTACTGGCAGCAGATGCATTACAAACCCTCGAAGTAAGTGCCGGCAACGCCTTTGCAACTTTACAGGACTTTTGCAATACCCATCGCGATTGGCTTTTCGGTCACCTGGCTTACGATTTGAAAAATGAAACTGTACCGGGATTGCAGTCTGATAACCCTGATGGTATCGGCTTCCCTGATATGTACTTCTTCCGGCCCCGCGTGGTCATGCAGTTGGCCGGTCAGGCCGTACATATCGGAGGCATCGGCTTTAGCAGACATGATGCACTGGCTGTGTACAACGAATGTTTACGTATGCCCGTTCACGTGATACCTGCCGCAGCCCCGGTCACTGCATCTATGCTGCAGGCTCACCTGGATCACAACAGTTATATCAGTGCTGTTGAAAACCTCCGGCAGCATATTGTTCGTGGCGACTGCTATGAAGTTAATTTTTGCAGGGAAAATTTCCTGGAAGAGGTAAACGTATATCCACCAGCGTTATTTACCCGGCTGAATACCTTGTCGCCGGCCCCTTTTGCAGCCTACTACCGGCTGCAGGACAAATACCTGGTTTGTTCCAGTCCGGAACGTTTTATACAGAAAACAGGCAACACCGTTATTTCCCAACCTATTAAAGGTACCAGCAAGAAAGATCCGGACCCGGCAACAGACCTGGCACTCCAGCAGGCACTGTATCACAGCACCAAGGAACGGGCGGAAAATATCATGGTGGTAGACCTGGTGAGAAACGATCTGTCACACACTGCATTGCAGGGAAGTGTACAGGTAAAGGAGTTATGCGGTATCTATTCTTTTGAACATGTACATCACATGATTTCCACGATTACCGCTTCACTGGCTCCCGGTGCGCCGCTTACCGATGTGATTCGTACGGCATTCCCGATGGGCTCTATGACAGGTGCCCCCAAAATCAGGGTGATGGAGTTAATTGAACAATATGAGCAAAGCCGCCGTGGATTGTACTCCGGCGCGGTAGGCTATATTACACCGGAAGGTGATTTTGATTTTAATGTAGTGATCCGCAGCGTATTGTATAATGCCGCCAACCGGTATTTGTCTTTTCAGACCGGATCGGCCATCACTTTTTACAGTGATCCGGAAAAAGAATGGGAAGAATGTTTACTCAAAGCTGCCGCCATGAGAGCTGCGGTTATGAGCTGAATAACTGCTCCATCGCCTCGCCGATAGTCGGGTAGGAAAACAGAAAACCGGTACGTTGTATCTTAGCAGAAGATACATTGACACTTTTAAGCACTTCCACACTCATCTCCCCAAATATCAGTTTCAGGGCGAAAGCCGGTACATACGTGGTCATGAAGCTATGCCCCTTTGCCACCCGTGCCATGGTTAAAATCAGTTCCCGGTTGGTCACCGGTTGCGGCGCTACAGCATTGTAAACCCCTTCCAGCTTATCATTGACAATCGCATTAAAAAACAGTCTTACCAGATCCTGGATGTGGATCCAGCTGATGTATTGATCGCCGGAACCCAGAATGGAGGCAAATCCAAACCGGAGTGGTTTGTAAAACTCTTTCAGGGCGCCGCCGTCCCGGCTCAGCACCATACCCAGCCGGAAGATCACCAGCTTTTTATCAAGCGTAGCTACCTGTCCGATGCTTTTTTCCCAGGCCACAGTGGTAGTCCCCAGATAATCCGTCGCCGGCGCATCTGTTTCCGTAAACGGATGTTGTTTATTGCTGCCATAGTAACCCGTGGCAGAAGCGCTGATGACCTTTTTTACTTTATTCGGGTATTGCTGCAGCGACCGGAAAAGCAACTCACTGCTTTGGGTACGGCTATCCCGGATCTCTTGTTTACGGGCGTTGCTCCAGCGTTTACCGGCCACATTGGCGCCTGCCAGGTGTACAATATAATCCGCTTCCTGAAGGGCGGCCACGTCGATAGTTTGTTTATTTACATCCCAATGGGCGTAAGTTACAGCGGGGTTATTGTTTTGTTCCGGCTGGCGGGTAAGTATAATTACTTTGAAGCCCCGCTCCAGCAGCAGGCGGGTTAATGCCGTTCCTACCAGTCCCGTTCCACCGGTTATAATAACGGATTCCATTCAGTATTAACTGCTTTTAAAAATAATTTATTAAAAATACACAATAAATCGTGCCTTTTGGTATTTTAAGTAACAGCAATATACGGTTACAGGAAATTGCTGCTATTATTTATTTTCTGATTTTTAATGTAAGTTTGAAACCGGGGTGTTTTATCTTCACCTCAGCTTTGTCGATAATATCTGAAACTCTACTACCGCATGCATACGCTACATCGCCTCCACCTGTTATTGTTGCTGCTATTTACCGGTACCGCTGCAATGGCTCAGAAAATTTCCTACTCCGTACCGGAGAAAGATGATTATAAAAGTACTGAATTTGAGATCATCGGAAAGGTAGCCGGCAACATCCTGGTTTATAAAACAGATCGCGGCGATTATTTCGTTTCTGTATATGATAACGCCATGCAACTGAAGGATCGTATAAAACTGGACTTTTTACCTAAAAAAGTGATCAGCATGGACTTTGTGGCATATCCCAACAAAGTGCTGATGTTCTACCAGTTCCAGCGTAAAGATGCCGTTTACAGTTTCTGCGCCACGATGACACCAGATGCTAAATTCAATGATGCACCTGTGATGATCGACTCCACCCGGATCGGTTTTTATTCCAAAGAGAATAAAGTGTATTCTGTAGAAATCTCAGAAGACAAGAACCGTATCATGGTGTATAAGATCAATCAGGATAAGGAAGATAACAATGTGTTCTACACTTTCCTGTATGACAGCGCAGTTGCCCTGGTGAATAACAGCCGTTTATCCTTGCCCATGCAGGGAAAGAAACAGTTCCTCAGCAACTTTAATCTCACCAATGAGGGCGACTTTATCTTCAATAAACTGGAACGTACCTCCAACCGGGATTACGTTATCAGCGGCAGCATGGTCCGGAAACGTTCGCTGGTAGACAGCTTTGAGACAACCCGCATGGAATTCAAAGCGCAGCTGCTGGATGAAGTGAAGATGAAACTGGACAACAGCCGGCATACTGCCTTGGTCACTGCTTTCTATTATAAGCAGAAAAGAGGCAATGTAGAAGGCATGTACCTTTATAAATATGATTATGCATCGGATAAACCATTGTATGAAAAAACCGTGATTTTCAGCAATGAGCTGAAAATGAATGCCCGCGGTGAATCCAATACCAACAGTGCTTTTAACGATTACTTCATCCGCAAGGTGATTAATACCAGTAATGGTGGTTTCCTGCTGGCTGCAGAATCGTTTTATACCTCTTCCCGCTATCAGCCCTGGAACCGCTGGAACTATATGTATGGCGGCCCTTATGGATACGGTGGGATGTATTCCCCTTATTATTATTCTCCTTATTCTTCCATGTATTATAATCCCTGGAACTGGAACAACAGTCAGGGGGTACGATATCATTATGACAATGTAGCTGTATTATCTTTTGATGAAGAAGGTAATATGCAGTGGAGCAACTTTATCCGCAAAAGCCAGTACGACGACAATGCAGACCTGTATCTGTCTTACCTGATGGTAAACGTGGGCAGTGAGCTGCGTTTCCTTTACAACGAACTGGACAGAAGAAATTATATGCTCACGGATGTAAGCCTGGCGCCCGGCGGTAAAATCAACCGGATGCCTACGCTGCGCAACCTGGACAAGGGATTTACCTGGATGCCCCGTTACGGAAAACAAATCAGTGGCCGCACGGTACTGATACCATGTGTATACAGGAACTATATTTGCTTTGCTAAAATTGACTTTTAATCACACCTTTGCATAGTGATAAAATTTTTCCGCTCAGGCAATCCGTTAACGGTATTGCTGCTTCTGATCTATACGCTGCTGATTAAGTGCTATTATCTGATCCATCCGGTTACCTTTATAGCGGATGGGTCAGAAGGGCTTTTGTACGACCTGCTGGTAAAGTGGATAAAGTCCTTTACCGGAGATAGCCCCCTGTTTTTCACGGCCCTGGCGGTATTGCTGCTGTTGCTGCAATCGTTGCTGTTCACAAAAATTATTAACCACCACAGATTATTTGCCCGGTCTACCTATCTGCCGGCCATGTGTTACCTGCTGTTTACTTCCATGTTACAGAGCTGGAACACCTTTTCGCCTGCACTGCTGGTAAACATGATTATGCTGTGGGTGTTCTCCAGTATAACGGAATTGTATACACGTACTTCGGCCCGTGATGTGGTATTTAATATTGGTTTTGCATTGGGTGTTTGCGGGTTGATTTATTTCCCGGCTATCATCTTTTGTTTACTGTTGCTGGTTAGTATGTTGATTATGCGGGCTTTCCGGCTGGCAGAATGGATCATTGCCCTGCTGGGGCTGGTGTGTCCGCTATACCTGATGGGAACTTATCTGTTTCTGACAGGACAGATGACCGCTTTGCGCAGGATTCCTAATATCGGATTCTCCTTGCCGCTGATTACCGATTATAAGGTATGGGGCGCCATGGTAGCCTGTATCCTGTTTTTTATACTGGGCTGGTTGTTATTACAACGCCCGCTGAAGAAAATGCTGATACAGGGCCGTAAGATATGGGCGGCATTGATTGTATATGTACTGGTAGCCATGCTGGTACCGTTTTTTAACGTACATTTTTCCGCTGCTTACTGGGTATTGGCTGTATTGCCGGTAGCGATGTTTGCCGGGAACGTATTTTGGTCTGTCACCAATGAAACATTTGCCAATATTATCCACTTTATTACCCTGGCATATGTGATTGTTATGCAATATTTCAGCTAAACTGCCATTTTAAGAGATTGATTTTCAGTAATTTGTTAAATCAGGATGAGCGGCAATGGAAAATTGCGAACGGCGAAGTAATTTTGTCCTTTCCTGTTAGTTTTGTTATCAGTGAATAATGAGGTATAAAACACAGGAAAAAACGGATTTTTTAAGTCATTATTTACACATAAACACAAAACATTTTCAGATGAAATTTGGCGTTGTCACCTTTCCGGGCTCTAACTGTGATCATGATATGATTGATTCCCTGCGCAATGACCTGGGACAAGAAGTAATAGAGCTGTGGCATAAGGATAAGGACCTGAGCGCATTTAGTACAACAGATTGTATTATTTTACCAGGAGGATTTTCCTATGGCGACTACCTGCGTTGCGGTGCAATCGCCCGGTTCAGCCCTATGATGCAGAGTGTGATCGAATTCGCCAATAAAGGTGGTCGTGTAATTGGTATCTGTAATGGATTCCAGGTACTGTGCGAAGCTGGCCTGCTGCCAGGTGTTTTACTGCAGAACCAGAACCAGCAATTCATTTGCAAAAACATTTACCTGAAAAGTGAAAATACCGTGGCTTCCCTCACTAAAGAAGTGACCGGCAGACCATTGATGATACCTATTGCCCATGGAGAAGGCCGTTATTATGCAGACGATGCCACCCTGGACGAACTGGCCAATAATAACCAGATCCTGTTCCGCTATTGTGATGAATTCGGCAATATCACCGACGAAGCAAACCACAACGGCGCTATCCGTAATATCGCAGGTATCTGCAACAAAAACAGGAACGTATTTGGAATGATGCCGCACCCGGAAAGAGCTACCAGCCTGGCACTGGGCAACACAGACGGGCAGCTGATATTCCAAAGCCTGCTCAATAACAACTGATAAAATCAACCAACCAACCAATTAAAAAGAAAACGCATGAAAAAATTACTAACAGCACTGGCTTTATTTGTCTTGCCTTTCCTGGCAAGTGCGCAGATTGAGAATCCGGTAAAATGGAACTTTACTTCCAAGAAAGTGAATGCCACTACCTATGAGCTGCACCTCACCGCAACGATCGATGCCGGCTGGCATCTGTATGCGCAGGAAGCAGGAGAAGGTCCGGTACCCACCACTTTCAAATTCACTAAAAATCCACTGACTGCCCTCGCAGGTAAAGTGACAGAAGTGGGTAAAATCCATAAATCTTTCGACAAGAACTTCAATTCTGAACTGAAATACTACGAAAACACCGTGGACTTCGTACAGAAAGTAACTGTGAAAGGTAAAGCTGCTACCAAAGTAAAAGGTTCCGTAGAGTTCATGGTATGTGATGATCATCAGTGCTTACCTCCGAAAGAGATTGAATTTGCCGTGAGTGTAGGAGGAAAATAATTCGTATCCGATAACTGAAAAAATAACAGATCAAACGAGTTCCTCAGCATGGGAACTCGTTTGTTGTTTTCTCTGATCTTTATCATTTAAAGCCTATTGACTTTATGAAGCATTTGCTGACTTTTTTTATACCTGTTTTTGCTTTCTTCGCCCTCGGGGCAAAGGCGCAGGAACAAGCACCCAAACCCGTGAAATGGCAGTTTTCTGCAGAAAAGAAAAATGACCAGGAATATGTACTGCACCTGAAAGGGAATATTGCCAACGGCTGGTTACTCTTTTCTACTACCATGGGTAACGATGATCCCAATACCCGGGTAGTGCTGGACAGCGCTTCCAACGCTACCATCACCGGTATCACCGAAGAAGGAAAACTGGAAAACCGTAAAGAACCTTTGTTCGATAACCTGGACATCAAATATTTTCAACAGGAAGTAACCTTACAGACAGTAGTAAAACTGAAAGGCACACCTGCTAAAATCACTGGTACCATCACCTATATGGCCCTCAAGGGAGAAGATGCCGTACCGGAAGAAGAAAAATTTGAGATCCCATTGGATAACAGTACCACTACCGCTGCTACGGCAGATAATGGGGCTACTGCTGATCCGGTGAAAAAAGATGTGGCAGAAGATGATGCTTCGGATAAATCTTTGTGGTGGATCTTCCTGGCCAGCTTTGGCGGTGGATTTATTGCCCTGATTACACCTTGTGTGTTCTCGATGATTCCCATTACCGTGAGCTTCTTTACCAAACGTAGCGCCACCCGGGCACAGGGAATTAAGAATGCCTTTACCTATTCTTTGTCTATCATCATCATTTATACATTACTGGGCTTCCTGATCACCAAAATCTTTGGTGCCAGTGCGCTCAATTCCTTATCCAGTAACGGTATCGCCAATATGATATTCTTTGTAATATTCGTATTGTTCGGTTTTTCGTTCCTGGGAGCCTTTGAAATCAGCCTGCCTAGTTCCTGGGCCAGCGTATCTGATTCCAAAGCAGGTATGAGCAGTATGCTGGGTATTTTCTTTATGGCATTGACCCTGGCTATTGTTTCTTTCTCCTGCACAGGACCTATCTTAGGTAACCTGCTGGTACTGGCGGCTAAAGGAGGAAACTCCGGGCCATTGGTAGGGATGTTCGGGTTCTCCCTGGCATTGGCGATTCCTTTTTCGCTTTTTGCCTTGTTCCCCAGCTTGTTGAATAAAATCGGTAAATCCGGTGGCTGGCTGAATGCCGTGAAGGTAACCCTCGGGTTCCTGGAACTGGCACTGGCGCTGAAATTCTTCTCCAATGTGGATATGGCGTATCACTGGAATTTGCTGGACCGCGAAATCTTCCTGGCCCTGTGGATCGCTATCTTTGGCCTGATGGGATTGTATCTGATCGGTAAGCTGAAATTCAGCCACGACAGTGATGTACCTTTCCTCTCTGTAACCCGCCTCTGTTTTGCCATTGTCACTTTCACCTTCGTGGTATATATGATACCAGGTATGTGGGGAGCGCCACTGAAAGGTATCAGCGGTTTCCTGCCACACGAAGGTTCTCAGGACTTTAACCTGAATAAATCCATCGTGGATATTCAGGCTGCCCTCGAAAGTGGTGCTGGTAGCGGAACCGGAGGAAGTCATGCCAACAGTGTTAAACCAAAGAAACTGGTAGACATCCTGCATTCTGAAATACCAGGTGTGGAAAATGTGTTTTTTGATTATGAAGAAGCCCTGGCTGCTGCCAAAGCCGCTGGTAAGCCACTTATGCTCGATTTCACCGGACATACCTGCGTAAACTGCCGTAAATTTGAAAAGTCGGTGTTATCCAATCCGGCGGTAATGAAGATATTACGCAATGACTTCATCGTAGCCTCACTATACACAGATGAGAAAACATCCCTGCCGGAAGGAGAACAATATGTTTCCAAGTTCGATGGTACCAAAATTAAAAACATCGGCCAGAAGAACCTGGACCTGGAAGCGACTCACTTTAACCGGAACTCACAGCCGTACTATATTCCGGTAGATCTGGAAGGAAAGGCGCTGGTGAACAAAGGTTATGGTTATGATCCGAAGGAAGATGCAGCTGCATTTATTGCCTATCTGGAAAGTGCCAAAGCGGAATTCGCCAAAAGAAAATAAAACTATTCTTTTATAAAAGTAAAACGCCTTGTACTCCAGTACAAGGCGTTTTACTTTTATAAGATCACCGGTAAGGGTTATTGAAAATCAACATCAATCAGGGCAGCTGCGCTGATCTTCTCTTGTTGGCCGTTTACCAGGTTTTTAACACTGATCACATTTTCCTGTAATTCGGATTCTCCCATAATAGCCACATAAGGAATGCCTCTTTTATTGGCATATTTCATCTGTTTGTCCATCTTGGCATTTTCGTGGAACAGTTCTGCTGCAATACCTTTGGCACGTAATTGCATCATGAGTTCAAATGCTTTACGGGCGCAGGCTTCGCCGAGGTTCAGGAACAGTACCCGGGTAGATTGCTGGGCTGCATCGGGGAATAGTTGTAGTTCTTCCATGACATCGTAGATACGGTCTACTCCAAAGGAGATACCTACGCCGGAAATGCCCGGCAGGCCAAATAATCCGGTGAGGTCATCATAACGGCCACCACCACCGATGCTCCCCATTTTTACACTGGCTGGTGCTTTTACTTCCACAATAAGACCTGTGTAGTAATTGAGGCCACGTGCCAGGGTAAGGTCCAGTACAGGCGTGGTGTTGTAAGAAGCATAACCGGCGTGCAGGATGAAGTCCAATTCTTCGATTCCTTTTTGTCCGGTAGCAGAATTGGCAAACAGTTCCCGCAGCTGTTGCAGTACAGAAGCGTTGTCGCCGGAGATTTGCAGGAAGTTTTCGATGATGGCAATATCTGCATCCGTTAATCCTCTTTCCTGTAATTCTCCTTTTACGCCTTCCATTCCGATTTTATCCAGTTTATCGATGGAGATGGTAATGTCTGTCATCATTTCCGGTTTACCCACCAGTTCTGCCAGGGCAGCCAGGATTTTCCGGTTGTTGATGCGCAGTTCATAGCCATGCATTCCCAGTTTGGTAAATACGGTATCGTAAATCAGGAGCAGTTCCGTTTCATTGAGCAGGGAGTTGCTGCCTACCACATCGGCATCACATTGGTAGAATTCGCGGTAGCGGCCTTTCGCCGGGCGATCGCCCCGCCATACCGGTTGCATCTGATAGCGTTTGAAGGGCAGTGCCAGTTCGTGCTGATTCATCACCACATAGCGGGCAAACGGAATGGTGAGGTCATAGCGGAGGGCTTTTTCGCTGATCAGGGAAGCCAGCTCGCGGCTGTCTTTCGCCTGTTGTGCGCGTTCATATATTTCGCCGTTGTCCAGTATTTTAAAGATCAGTTTATCTCCTTCTTCGCCGTATTTACCGGTGAGGGTAGAGAGGTTTTCCATAGAAGGTGTTTCCAGTGGCTGGAAACCGAATACCTCAAAGGTGTCGCGGATGGTCTGGAAAATATAGTTACGTTTTCTTACTACCACGGGGCCAAAATCACGGGTGCCTTTGGGAATACTTGGCTTTATCATCTAAAAAAATATTAAGTTTTATTGTTCTTTATCAGTGATGCCGTCACAGGCATCATAAATCAGTTTATATACCGGTGTAAACAAGGCGTCGTCGAACCAGGGATCGGGTACTTCCTGTTCCTGATGGAGGAGATAGGCTACTTTGGCTTTATCTGATTCGTTACGGGCCAGGCGTAATACATTGGTGTAGTTGCTATGGTCCATAACGTAGATCCGGTCAAAGGTATCGAAATCGGTTACCTGAAACTGGCGGCCACGCAGGCCGGAAATGTCTACGCCTTGTTTGCGTGCTTCTTTGATGGCACGATGATCCGGCGGATCGCCTACGTGCCAGTTGCCGGTGCCGGCGGAGTCAATTTCCCAGTGTAGTCCTTTCTTTTCTGCCAAAGTTCTCATGATGCCTTCCGCCAGTGGCGAGCGGCATATGTTACCCAGGCAAACCATCAGTATCTTCATGATAATGGAGTTTGTAGCTATCAGCCCGCAAACCTACAAGATATTATGGAAATCTTTACCCATTGCATCTTTATAATGTTATTTATCATAAAAAATAATGACAGATATGAACAGGCATAAAAAGTGCATGGGTAGCCGGAGAAAGGTGCTAATTCTCAAAGAATGATCATTTTTTAAATCAAAAAATTATAACATGTTGAAAAAATGACTCAAATTGCGGCTGGTTATGCAAATCATGAGAGTTTTAACGTTTTTTTTTTAACATTCTTCTAGAGTTCCGAATGCCGGATTAAAAAATATTTTTTTGTATAATTGTAAATCGCAACAAGGAAATGCAAGACGAACAAACAAACAGACGGGTGGAAAATAAGTATCGGCCTTTGGGCGAGTTAGTAAGAGGTGTGTTCTTTATTCTCTTTGGCCTGTTCGCAATTTTTGCGGAAAAACTGGGCATGGGTGAGTTTCGTATATCACCGGAGGCAATGAGTATTTTGGGAGCAGTGTTGGTATTATATGGTGTCTTCAGGATGTATAACGGGATCAGAAAGCTTTTTTTTAACAGGAACTAAAGGGAATGTGATATGTTTTTCAGTTTAACAAAAATGAATGCTGTATATTTAGCAGCAGTTACTGTACTGATGGCGGCTTGCGGCCCCGATAATGCGAAAAAGAAATTGGATACAGCTACAGAGGGCACCATTCACATCAGTGTGGATGAAACATATAAGCCGCTGATAGATTCAGAAATAAAGGTTTTTGAATCGTTGTATCCGAAAGCACATATCATTCCCTCCTATAAACCGGAGGCTGATTGTTTTAAAGATCTTTTAAATGATAGTGCCCGCATGGTGATCGTTACACGCGATTTCAACCAGCAGGAGCGTGATTACTTCAAGCAGATTAAAATTGTACCCAACAGTCTGATGCTGGCCTGGGATGCATTGGCGCTGGTGGTAAATCATGCCAACCCGGATTCTGTATTAAATATGGACCAGGTACGCGGCATTATGAACGGAACAAATACAGACAGAAAATGGCAACTCGTGTTTGATAATGCCAACTCAAGCACAGTGCGTTATATAATGGATTCCATCAATCGTGGTAAGCCGTTACCTGCCAACACAATGGCGGCTAAAACCAATCCGGAAGTAGTAGACTATGTATCAAAAAACAAGGACGCTATTGGTGTGATCGGTGTTAGTTGGATCTCTGATCCTAACGACTCCCTGTCGATGGCCTTTACCAATAAAGTATCTGTAGTAAAGCTGCGGGCAGATGGTGGTTCTGATTTTGTCAAACCTTATCAGGCTTATATTGGTATTGGATCCTATCCATTAAAGAGAGGCTTCTATTATGGCTTGAAAGAACCTTACCATGGCTTAGGCACAGGATTTGCAACTTTCCTGGGCAGTTATGAAGGTCAACTTGTGATTAAGCAGTTCCGGTTATTTCCGGCGAGGTTAAATGTGGTATTCAGGGAAGCCAATCTTAAATAATAAAAAAACACAACTAAAACTAAAAAACCAGATTGCAAATGAACAAACGGAAAAGTTTAATCGTAGCATTGCTGTGCGCTGCCTCAGGTAGTGTGATGGCCCAATCTGTGGAGGATGGATTAAAAGACCTGTATTATGGGAAATATCTGTCTGCAAAGCAGAATTTAGAGAAAGTGATTGCCGCAAAGCCTACGGAGGACAAAGCCTATTATTACCTGGGTATAGCACAACTCGGACTGGAAGATAACGCAGGCGCTGCCGCCACTTTCCAGAAAGGGTTACAGGCTGTTCCTACTTCTGCTTTACTGCAGGCGGGAATGGGCCGTATTGATCTGCTAAATGGTAATGCTGCTGCTGCCAAACAGAAATTTGAAAATGCCAGCACAGTAACAGAAGGTCGTGACGGAGATGTTGCCCGCGCTATTGCGGATGCCAACACTGAAGTGAAAGGCGGTGACCGCGGCTATGCACTCACTATTATGGAGAAACTCCTGAATAATGAAGGCCGTAAGAAAAAACAAGTGTATACACCTGTAGCAGCTGACTATATTGAGTTGGGAGATGCTTACCGTTACCTCGGTGGTGAAAACGGTGGTAAAGCTATCACGGCTTATGAAAAAGCACTGGAGCTGGATGCCAACAACGCAGAAGCTGTCATGAAAGAAGGTTTGGTAAACTACAATGCCAGACTGAAAGCAGAAGCAGTAGCTGACTGGACCAAAGCTACCAACATGGACGCTAAATATGCGCCTGCATTCAATGAACTTTTCTTGTTCTACACTACACCTAAGAAAGATCAGCTTTCCTGGGAAAGAGCGGCAGAATATCTGGAAAAATATATGGCTGTAGCAGATCCTGCAGACAGAACCAAAAACGAATACCTGGCAGCTTCCATCGCTTTCTTCAAGAAAGATTATGATGGTGCTATCAGCAAAGGTCAGGCTGCATTGGGCGGTGCCAACGAATTCTACAAGAATAAGCTGAGCCTGCTGCTTGGTGACTCTTACCTGCAGAAAGGTGATTCCCTGAATGCGAAAAAAGTAATGGATGAATATGCACAGGCAGCTGGTGAGAGCAAACTGGACTCTAACGACTACAAACTGCTGAGTGCCATCTATCTGCGTTTAAAATCTCCTGATTCTACCACACAGGAACAATATATCAGCAAAGCGCTGACTTACCTGGAACAATACGCTAATTCCACTGTATCTAAAGATCCGGAAAACTTCGTTCAGATTGCAGAACAGCTGAAAGCAGCGAAAAAATATGGTCAGGCGGCTGAATGGTATTCCAAAGCCAATGATCTGAAAGTGGCCAATAAAGAAGAATTACAGGCGATCGATCACTTCAACGTAGGCTTGAACTACTACTACGCAGGTTTAGGTGTAAAACCAATCGATACCGCACAGCTGAATAAAGCAGATGCTGCTTTCCAGAAGGTAATTGATGTAAAACCAGACCTGGGTACAGGTTACTACTGGAGAGGACAGACCAACTTTGCCAAAGACCAGCAGGCACAGACAGGTATTGCTAAACCATTCTATGACAAGTACATAGAAATGTCTGAATCTAATCCTGAGAAAAACAGAGGTACCCTGATCAACGCGTACACCTACGAGTTGCTGTACTTCTACTTCAAGGAAGATAAAGCCAATGTAAAGGTTTATGCTGATAAACTGGCTGCTATCGATCCGAATAACATTACTGTTAAACAGATCGTAGATAACATGGCTGCCCGTGAGAAAGCGCCGGCTAAAACTGCAAAACCAGCGCAGAACAAAAAATAAGTAATTGACCTTGGTCGATATAACGAAAAAACCTCCTGCCCTGCAGGAGGTTTTTTCGTTTCTGGTTGGTAAAAAAAGATAATATTTTACAACCTAATAGATTTGATTTTTGGTTTACTTGCAGTATTTTTGCGCATTCGGACAATGTTTTATCGGGAAGCTTATGTATACAGAAACTGAATTTTTGTCAGCAACGACTACTCCTTTTAGCTATTTCCCTATTGTATTGCAATTAATTGCTGCTGTAGGTTTCGTTGGGATCACGATGTTAGCTACTCACTTTTTGGGTCCCAAACGTAAAACCAGCGATAAGCTGATTAACTTTGAGAGTGGAATTGAGCAAAAAGGAAATGCCCGCCAGCCAGTTGCCATTAAATACTTTTTAACTGCCATTCTTTTTGTATTGTTTGATGTAGAGGTGATTTTCTTCTACCCTTATGCTGTTAACTTCAAAGAACTGGGCTGGGAAGGTTTTACAGCAGTGTTGATGTTTGTTGGCTTCTTCCTGTGTGGTTTTATTTATATCACCAAGAAAGGCGCCCTGAAGTGGGAAGACTAATCTTAAAATCTTTAAATCTTAAATCAAATGGCTCGTCCCGTTCAATATAATACCAAGGTTAAGATGGTGGAAATCCCGGAAGGATACTCCGGAGAAGGATTTTATGCCACTTCTTTTGATAAGGTGATAGGTCTGGCGCGTAGAAACTCGATCTGGCCGTTACCGTTTGCTACTTCCTGCTGTGGTATTGAATTCATGGCAACGATGGCAGCTACCTATGACCTGGCGCGTTTCGGTGCTGAACGTATGGCGTTTACACCCCGTCAGTGCGACCTGCTCATGGTAATGGGGACTATTTCCAAAAAAATGGGCCCTATTGTACGCCAGGTATACCTGCAAATGGCAGAACCCCGCTGGGTACTGGCAGTAGGTGCCTGCGCTTCCAGTGGCGGTATATTTGATACCTATTCCGTATTACAGGGCATCGACCAGGTTATCCCGGTAGATGTGTATGTGCCGGGATGTCCTCCCAGACCGGAAGGCATTATCGACGGCTTCATGAAAATACAGGAACTGGTAGGCCAGGAAAGTCTCCGCCGCCGTAACTCCGACAAGTACAAAGAACTGATGGAGTCTTACGGTATCAAATAGCGGGTGAATGGTTAATCGTAAATCGTAAATTCAAATTGTTAATGTCTTTAACAAACGAACGCATACAGCAACGCCTGACGGAAAAGTTTGGAGATGTGCTTACCGGCTTTGAAGAGCCGTTTGGGCTGCTTACCTTCACCGCGCAGAAAGATTATAACCTGAAAGTGATGCAATTCCTGTTTGATGATGAGGAATTGCGTTTTCGTTTTCTGACAGATGTGACTGCGGTGCATTATCCGGAGAGAAAAGGAGAAGAACTGGCAGTAGTCTATCATTTACACAATTTCCAGGATAATGTCCGGATGCGGTTGAAAGTATTTGCACCGGTAGCAGCACCGCAGGTGTTTACAGCTACCCGGCTGTTTGAATCTGCCAACTGGATGGAACGCGAGACCTATGACTTTTTTGGGATCGATTTCGTAGGACATCCCAACCTGAAACGTATCCTGAACGTGGATGAAATGGAATATTTCCCCATGCGTAAGGAATTCCCGCTGGAAGACTCCATGCGAATAGATAAAGACGACGAGATGTTTGGTCGGGGCGGAAACATTTAATATTACTAGGATATGTTAGAGCAGAAACAACATATAAAGCTGCCGGAAGGCTCTATAGAAAAAGATACTACCACGCTGAACCTGGGTCCTACGCACCCGGCAACACATGGTGTATTTCAGAATATTCTGGAAATAGACGGGGAACGCATTGTCAGCGCTGAATCTACTGTAGGGTATATTCACCGTGCATTTGAAAAAATCGCTGAACGTCGTCCTTACTACCAGATCACTCCCCTGACAGACCGTCTTAACTATTGCTCGGCCCCTATTAATAATATGGGCTGGCACCTGACTGTAGAAAAACTGCTGGGCGTGGAAACGCCTAAAAGAGTGGACTACATGCGGGTAATTATCATGGAGCTGGCGCGTATTGCAGATCACCTGATCTGTAGTGCCGTAATGGGTGTGGATACCGGTGCGTTGACAGGGTTCGTTTACCTGATGACCTACCGCGAACTGATATACGAAATTTACGAAGAAATATGCGGCTCCCGCCTGACGACCAATATCGGCCGTGTGGGTGGCTTTGAAAGAAATTTCACGCCTGCTGCGTTTCAGAAAATAGAACGTTTCCTGGCTGAATTTCCGGCTGTACTGAAAGAATTCGAAACCATGCTCACCCGTAACCGTATTTTTATGGAACGGACCCAGGGCGTTGGCGGTATTTCAGCGGAAAGAGCTATGAGTTACGGTTTTACCGGTCCTAACCTGCGGGCGGCCGGTGTGGACTATGATGTGCGTATTGCTTCCCCTTACAGTTCTTACCAGGACTTCGATTTCGCTGTACCTGTAGGTACTACCGGCGATAGCTACGACCGTTACCTGGTGCGTAATGCGGAAATGTGGGAAAGTATCAGCATCGTTCGTCAGGCCATGGAAAAACTGAAAGGTTTACCAGGAGATATCTACCATGCTGATGTACCGGCTTATTACCTGCCGGACAAAAAGGACGTATACACGAAGATGGAAGCATTGATCTATCACTTTAAAATTGTGATGGGTGAATCAGAAATATTACCTGGTGAAATATACAATGCCGTAGAAGGTGCGAATGGTGAGCTGGGATTCTATCTGATCAGTGATGGAGGCCGTAGCCCTTACAGGCTGCATTTCCGCCGTCCCTGCTTCATTTATTACCAGGCTTATCCTGAACTGGTAAAAGGAGCCATGCTGAGCGATGCGATCGTTTGTATGAGTAGTCTGAACCTGATTGCAGGAGAGCTGGATGCCTAGTCATTCTGATTGAATATTTTGAAGATTAAAGCTGATTAAAATAATGGCTGTAGTTCAATTTTCTGAAGAGAAACTGAATAAAGTAAAAGAAATCATTGCACGCTACCCGGAAGGCAAGCAGAAAAGTGCATTGATACCTGTGCTGCACCTGGCTCAGGAATCATTTGACGGATGGTTGAGTGCAGAGACGATGGACTATGTTGCATCACTTTTGCAACTGAAACCCATTGAAGTATACGAAGTAGCCACTTTCTATAGCATGTTTAACCTGAAACCGGTAGGTGCTTATCTCTTTGAGGTATGTCATACAGGTCCGTGCATGGTAAGCGGTTCTGATCAGATCATTGACTATATAAAAAGCAAGTTGGGTATTGGCGTAGGCGAAACTACCGCGGATGGCCTTTTCACCCTTAAAACGGTGGAATGCCTCGGTGCCTGCGGATATGCACCCATGATGCAGTTAGGAAAACATTATCGCGAACACCTGACACCAGCAAAAGTAGATGAAATCATTGCTGAATGCCGGGCAAACGCAAACGCAAACTGATGCATCCAAAAAATAACAGAACCATGCGTATAAAGGGATGGTATCAGCGTCACAGGTTGCAACTGCTGGAAGCAGTACTGTTAATGGGCTTACTTACGGCCCTGTGGCGGATCGATAACTGGTTGGTTTCCCTCGTGTGTGGTTTGAGTGCCGGGCTGTTGTTTTATCGCCTGGCTGAACGCATGTCACAACACGGTATACGTAAGGCATAAAAGATATACACAAAAAATCTGTTAATGGTAGCCGGATATACCGGATATCATTAAACCATAAGGAAGAAAATGGGACGCAAATTACTGTTAGACAAAGCACATATAGAAGGTATCCGGTATTATGATACTTACCGGAGCAACGGCGGTTATGCGGCAGCTGAAAAAGCGCTGAAAAGCATGGGCCCCGAAGGCGTACTGGAGGAAGTGAAGAAGAGTGGCCTGAGAGGCCGGGGTGGTGCGGGTTTTCCTACCGGTTTAAAATGGAGCTTCATCGCCAGGCCGGAAGGTGTTCCCCGTTATCTCGTTTGTAATGCAGATGAATCAGAGCCGGGTACTTTTAAAGACCGTTATCTGATGGAATTCATTCCGCACCTCCTCATTGAAGGGTTGCTGATTTCCAGCTTTGCATTAGGCGCTAACAGTGCGTACATCTACATCCGTGGTGAATATGCCTGGATTCCGGACATCCTGGAGCAGGCCATCGCAGAAGCAAAAAATAAAGGCTGGCTGGGTAAAAATATCCAGGGCACCGGTTTCGATCTGGAAATATATGTACAACGCGGCGCCGGCGCTTATATCTGTGGGGAGGAAACTGCCCTGATAGAATCCCTGGAAGGTAAACGCGGTAATCCCCGTATCAAACCTCCTTTCCCGGCAGTAAAAGGATTATGGCAGTGCCCTACTGTTGTAAACAATGTGGAAACCCTCGCAGCCGTTGTGCCCATCATCAATATCGGCGGCGATGAATATATTAAATACGGCACCGGCAAATCTACCGGTACCAAACTGATCTCCGCCTGCGGTAATATCAACAAACCCGGTGTTTATGAGATCGAAATGAACATCTCTGTAGAAGAATTTATTTACTCCGATGAATACTGCGGCGGTATCAAAAATGGTAAACGCCTGAAAGCCTGTATTCCCGGAGGATCTTCCGTTCCGGTATTACCAGCTAACCTGCTGCTGAAAACCGCTAAAGGTGAAACCCGCATGATGACGTACGAAAGCCTCAGTGATGGCGGATTTGCTACCGGTTCCATGTTGGGTTCCGGTGGATTTATTGTGATGGACGAAGACCAGTGTATTGTACGTAACACCCTCACTTTTGCCCGTTTCTACCACCATGAAAGCTGCGGTCAGTGCAGCCCTTGCCGCGAAGGTACCGGCTGGATGAAAAAAGTCCTGCTGAACCTCGAAAACGGTAAAGGTAAAATGAGTGATATCGATCTGCTGTGGGATATTCAGCGTAAAATAGAAGGAAATACGATTTGCCCGCTCGGTGATGCTGCTGCATGGCCGGTAGCTGCTGCTATCCGTCATTTCCGTGACGAGTTTGAATGGCACGTAACCCATCCGGAAGAAGCGCTCACCCGCAACTTCGGCCTGGCACACTACGCAGATCCGCTGACAATACCTGCCGCTGTATAACGGCAATGCATATACTGAATTAAGGAATCAATATATAAATAAACGTTGCTCTCCCGGAGAGCAAAAAAGATATATCAAGATGGCGGAGGAAATAAAATTATTCAAGGTTAAGATCGATAACATCTCTGTGGAGGTAGAACCCGGTACAACCATTCTCAATGCGGCGAGGAAGATAGGAGGAGATATTGTGCCGCCGGCCATGTGCTACTATTCCAAACTGAATGGCAGCGGTGGTAAATGCCGTACCTGCCTGGTAAAAGTATCCAAAGGCTCCGATGCCGATCCGCGCCCGATGCCTAAACTGGTGGCCAGCTGCCGTACTACTGTTATGGATGGTATGGAAGTCGCCAACATCACCTCTCCTGAAGTACAGGAGGCCCGTAAAGGAGTGGTGGAATTCCTGCTGCTCAATCACCCGCTGGATTGTCCGGTTTGCGACCAGGCCGGTGAATGTCACCTGCAGGATCTGAGCTACGAACATGGCGCAGACAGCACCCGCTACGAATTTAAACGCAGAACTTTTGATAAAATAGATATAGGCGATAAAATCAAATTACACATGACCCGTTGCATCCTTTGCTACCGTTGTGTGTATACAGCAGACCAGCTCACCAACAAACGGGAACACGGTGTCCTGGGCCGTGGTGATGCTTCTGAAATCAGCACCTATATCTCCCAATCACTGGATAACGACTTTATCGGTAACGTAATCGATGTATGTCCGGTAGGCGCTTTAACCGATCAGACCTTCCGTTTCAAAAACAGGGTATGGTTCCTGAAGCCGGTAGATGCACACCGTCACTGCGACAACGAAAAATGCTGCGGTAAAACGGTATTGTGGATGCGCGGAGACGAAGTATTCCGTGTGACTGCCCGCAAAGACCAATATGGAGAAGTAGAAGACTTTATCTGTGATACCTGCCGTTTCGATAAAAAAGAAGCGAAAGACTGGGTGATCGAAGGACCACGTAAAATAGACCGTCAGAGCGTTATTTCCCAGGGACATTACGTGAATACGGTAAAACCTAAAGATCCGCTGGTAGAAGTACTGGATGGAAGGAAACCTAAATTGTTGTTCGATATTCACTCCGAAAGCCAGGTAAACAGGCCGGAAGTAGATTTGTCGAAAATAGACGGCCCGGCTCACTCCAATGACTTTACAAAGCAACAATCGTAATTCGTAATTCGTAATCCGCAATTGGTAATGACGTTATTAAGCATAGACTGGTTTTTTATTATTGAAAAAGTACTCCTGATTTCAGCAGTACTGGTACTTTCCCTGGTAGTAGCCATGTACTCTACCTGGGGTGAAAGAAAGGTAGCGGCATGGATACAGGATCGTTTAGGTCCTAACCGTGCAGGTCCGATGGGATTGCTGCAGCCACTGGCCGATGGCGGTAAACTCTTCTTCAAGGAAGAAATTATTCCTACCCATGCCAATCGCTTCATGTTTATCCTGGGTCCTTCCATTGCCATGATGGTGGCTTGTATGACCAGCGCCGTTATTCCGTGGGGTGATAACCTCACGATTGCCGGCCGCACGGTTTCCCTGCAGGTAGCTGACGTAAACATCGGTATCCTCTTCATTTTCGGAGTAGTAAGTATGGGTGTTTATGGTATCATGATCGGCGGATGGGCGTCTAACAATAAATACTCCCTGCTGGCTTCCGTTCGTGCAGCTTCGCAGATCATCTCCTACGAACTGCCAATGGGTCTGGCGCTGATAGCCTTGCTGATGCTCACCGGCACCCTCAGCCTGAAAGAAATTGTGGAAGCACAGCGGCATGGTCTGTGGAACGTAGTATACCAACCACTCGGATTTTTTATCTTCCTGATATGCGCTTTTGCGGAATGTAACCGTACTCCTTTCGACTTACCGGAAGCAGAGAACGAACTGAATGGTGGTTACCACCTGGAATATTCTTCCATGAAACTGGGTTTCTTCCTTTTCGCAGAGTATATTAACATGTTTATCAGTTCTGCCCTGATGGCGACCATGTATTTTGGTGGCTATGCTTTCCCTTTCATGGACAGCCTGGGTCTGAGCCCGAATATGTTGACTGTTTTAGGCTTCCTGGCATTGTTCATCAAAACATTGCTCTTCATATTCCTGTTTATGTGGGTACGCTGGACCATCCCGAGATTCCGGTATGATCAGCTGATGCGTTTGGGCTGGAAAGTATTGATTCCGCTGGCGTTGGCGAATATGTTGATTACAGGAGCTGTAGTATTGATGCGTCAACACTAATTAATTACTAATGAAGTACACACCGCTGGTGTGGATTAAATAAAGCATTTATTATGCAAGCATTAACAAACAGGGCAAAAGCAGTAGACCGCAGGCCTATGACTTTCATGGAGAAACTCTATATCCCCGCTATCGCAAAAGGGATGAGTATTACCATGAAACACCTTTTTCAACGTAAGGCAACGGTAAGTTTTCCGGAAAAGAAACGTGATTTCAGCCCGGTATTCCGTGGTTTGCACGTATTGAACCGGGACGAGGAAGGACGTGAAAGATGCACTGCGTGTGGATTATGTGCGGTGGCCTGTCCGGCAGAAGCCATTACCATGGAAGCTGCGGAAAGATTACCGGGAGAAGAAAACCTGTACCGCGAAGAGAAATACGCCGCAAAATATGAAATCAATATGCTGCGTTGTATTTTCTGTGGTTTCTGTGAAGAAGCCTGCCCGAAAGATGCGGTATATATGTCTGAAACATTTGCTCCGGCAAACTATCAGCGTAAAGGTTTCATTTACGGAAAAGATGATCTGCTGATTCCTCATCCGAAAGAGCAGGGTAAATAATTATTCACAGCGCACATAGCTAAAAATACAATAGTCAAACATAGCAGAGATGGGAATGAGTACACAACAAATAATTTTCATGGTGCTTTCGTTCATTGCGCTGGTATCAGCGTTGGGCGTGGTATTGAGTAAGAATCCCGTGACGAGCGTATTGTGCCTGATCGTAACCTTCTTTACCATTGCAGGTCACTACATCATGCTGAATGCCCAGTTCCTGGCGGTGGTACACATCATTGTTTATTCCGGCGCCATCATGGTACTGTTCCTGTATGTGATGATGCTGATGAATATGAATGCAGACCTGGAACCACAGAAACGTAACTGGCTGAAGTATGCCGGCGCGATCAGCGGCGGCGCCTTACTGGTAGTACTGGTAGCTGCGCTGCGTGATGCCAGCATGCCCGGACTGACGTCGCAGGCTACGGAAGTAGGATTGATCAAAAATCTGGGCCAGATCCTGTTCAAACAGTATGTGGTACCTTTTGAGGTGAGCAGCATCCTGTTCCTCAGCGCCATGGTAGGTGCCGTGGTAATCGGAAAAAAGGATTAAGCCGTTATAACGTGAAGCGTACAACGTTATTCACAATTTGTAATTCGTAATTTATTTTATGCCTGTTCAATATTACATATTTCTAAGTATTGCCTTATTCTGTATAGGTGTAATGGGAGTATTGATGCGCAGAAATGCGATCATCATTTTTATGTGTGTGGAGCTGATGCTGAATGCGGTAAACCTCCTGATGGTAGCATTTTCCAAAATGTGGGCAGATGCAGGTAAGATAGATGCCGGCGGCGCACAGCTGTTTGTATTCTTTATTATGGTGGTGGCAGCTGCGGAAGTAGCAGTAGGCCTGGCTATTATTACAATGGTCTACAGAAATACACATTCGGTAGATATTAACATTCTTAACAGGCTGAAAAATTAATAATTCCCTTTTCTGATTATTAATTTCTTCGACGTCGTAAATAGAATTGATAAATGATTAATCTAGTTTGGCTGGTACCATTTTTACCATTATTGGGTTTCCTGGTGAATGGGTTGGGACGCAGATTTTTATCCAAGTCCCTGGTAGGATTTGTTGGCAGTGGCACAGTGCTGGCTGCTTTTGTGATAAGTGTATTAATGTTCCTGGAAGCAAAAGCCCCGGGCTTTACGCCACAGGTAGTAACCTTGTTTGATTTTATTACGGTAGGTACCCTGCACATTCCTTTTGCCTTTCAGGTAGATCAGCTGAGTGCCTTGTTCCTGCTGGTGATCACCGGCGTAGGTACCCTGATCCATATCTACTCTACCTCTTACATGCATGAGGAAAGCGATGAGAGTTTCGCACGGTATTTTGCGTACCTGAACCTCTTTGTATTCTCCATGCTGATTCTGGTACTGGGTGCAAACTATGTAATGATGTTCATCGGTTGGGAAGGTGTAGGATTATGTTCTTACCTCCTGATTGGTTTCTGGTTTAAAAATCCCAGCTATAACAACGCCGCTAAAAAGGCATTCGTGATGAACCGTATCGGAGACCTGGGTTTCCTGCTCGGTATCTTCTTCATGATTATGCAGTTTGGCACCGTTACTTTCCCGGAAGTATTTGCCAAAGCAGCACCGCTGGGTATCAATAATCCAACACTGGTGGCCATTGCCATGCTGATGTTTGTGGGTGCAATGGGTAAATCGGCTCAGATTCCGCTTTATACCTGGTTACCGGATGCGATGGCGGGTCCTACACCGGTATCAGCGCTGATCCACGCGGCAACGATGGTAACCGCAGGTATCTATATGATTGCCCGCAGTAACGTGATTTATACGCTGGCTCCTTCTATCCAGACGGTGATTGCCGTAATTGGGGTGGCTACAGCGTTATTTGCTGCTTCCATTGCCCTCAAACAAAATGATATTAAAAAAGTGCTGGCTTATTCTACGGTGAGCCAGTTGGGTTATATGTTCCTGGCACTGGGCGTGGGCGCTTATTCAGCAGCGGTATTCCACGTAATGACACACGCTTTCTTCAAAGCGTTGTTGTTCCTGGGTTCCGGTTCCGTGATCCATGCCATGGGAGGCGAACAGGATATCCGTAAAATGGGCGGGCTGAAAAAATTCATGCCTACTACCCATTGGACATTCCTGGTAGGCTGTCTGGCGATTGCCGGTATCCCCGGTTTCTCCGGCTTCTTCTCCAAAGATGAAATCCTTGCCAACGCGTTTGCCAACAACCCGGTATTATATGTACTCGGATTATTGGGTGCGCTGATGACGGCTTTTTATATGTTCCGGTTATATTTCATTACCTTCTCCGGTAAATTCCGGGGTACCCATGATCAGGAGCATCACCTGCATGAAAGTCCTGCAGCGATGACGTTGCCGTTGATTATCCTGGCGCTGCTCTCCGTATTTGGTGGTTATGTTGGTTTACCGGAAGTATTTGGTGTAAAGAATTTCCTGGCTACTTACCTGGAACCCATCTTTGCCCAGTCAGCTCCTTTTGCTACCGCACATCACCTCTCTCATAGTACAGAATGGTTACTGATGGGTATCAGCAGTGCCCTGGTCATTGTAATGATACTGCTGGCCCGTGGGAAATTTGCCGCTTATGAAGAAACCGGTAAAGAAAATACAGGCCTGGCGAAAGTACTCGAGAACAAATGGTATATCGATGAACTGTACGATGCAATCATTGTAAAGCCATTATATGAACTGGCCCGCTTCTTCCGGGATGTAGTAGAAAAGGCAGGTATCGACAAACTGGTAAATGGTATCGGAAGTGGTGTACAATGGGGTGGTCAGAAAATCCGCCTCGTACAGAACGGACAGGTAGGTTTTTACATCTTTGCCATGGTGATCGGTATGATTGTATTATTTGTGATCGGATTCTTATTATAAACCAATAGCAGAAGTTACAAGCGCAGATAAATTATGTTGACAGTTTTATTAATATTGATTCCTTTCATTGCAGGCCTGATTACATTTGGTCTGAAGGGGTCCGGGCCTAAAGTACTGGGCATGATTTCGTCGCTGGCTACGGTGACACTGGCAATAGGGACATGGTGCCGCTTTCGGACGGCGCCGGAAAGTCTCAATCTGGTTGCCAACTGGATTCCGCAGCTGGGGAGCCAGTTCCGGGTAGGATTAGATGGAATGGGGGTGATGCTTTGCTTACTTACAGCGATTGCTTTTCTGCTTATTTTCATCACCATTTATAACCGCAACTACGAGCAGTCCAACAGCTTCTATGGTTTAATGTTATTATCGCAGGCGGGTCTTACCGGTGTATTCACCGCATTTGACGCCCTGCAGTTTTACATATTCTGGGAACTGGCACTGATTCCTGTTTATTTTCTTTGCTCCCTGTGGGGAGGAGAAAAACGGATCGCCGTTACCTTTAAATTCTTCATTTACACTTTCCTGGGTTCCCTGTTAATGCTGGTAGGTATTATCTACCTGTATTTCCAGACACCGGATCACTCTTTCAGCTGGACCTCCTTCACGGGTACACAGCTGAGTGCCGGCGACCAGAAATGGTTATTCTGGCTGTTCTTTGTGGCCTTTGCCATCAAGATGCCGGTATTTCCTTTCCATACCTGGCAGCCCGATACGTATGAACAATCTCCCACACCTGTTACCATGATCCTTTCCGGTGTAATGGTGAAGATGGGGCTGTTCGGCGTGATCCGCTGGTTACTGCCGGTAGTGCCGCAGGGTGCTGCCATGTGGTCTGATGTAGTGATTGTGCTGAGCATCATCGGTATCATCTATGCTTCCTGCATCGCTATGGTACAAAATGACCTGAAACGCCTGATCGCTTATTCCTCTATTGCCCACATCGGTCTGATGTGTGCGGCTATCTTTGCCAACAATGAGCAAAGCCTGCAAGGGGTGTTGGTACAGTTGTTCAACCACGGTATCAACATTGTGGGATTGTGGATTGTGGTAGAAATTATTCAGCAACGCCTGGGTGTAAAGAACATGGACGAACTGGGAGGCATTGCACAGAAAGCGCCACGTCTCGCTATTTTCCTCGTTATTATCAGTCTGGCTAACATCGGTCTCCCGCTTACCAACGGTTTTATTGGTGAGTTCCTGATGTTCAGCGGATTGTTCCAACATAATCATTGGTTTATGGCATTTGCCGGATTGGGTATTATTCTGTCTGCAGTGTATACACTGAATATGATTCAGAAAGTAATATTCGGTCAGGGAAATACTTTAACCGAAACAACTACGGACCTGCTGCCTGGTGAAACCCTGGTATTGAGTCTGGTGGTAATCATGATTATTGTGCTGGGTGTTTATCCAAAACCAATGCTGGATTTGGTGAGCGGCACCACTGAAATGGCAAGTAAATTATTTTGAGATCTGAAGTAGCGGCTACCGGAAGGCAGCTGCTGCTGAACATCCCAAAGTCAAAAAATTTTAATGGGGTTTTGTAACGCAAAAATATGAATGCACTAATTTCTACTGCTTTATCGGGTGTTGTAATGATGTTTGTTGGTTTATTTGTACGTAATAAGCAGCATATTAAATTTTTTGCCATAGCGGCCATTCTGATTGCATTTGTCGCCAACCTGATGCAGTATCCTTCTGTACAGGAGGGAGGTTATATCATGTTTGGTATGATAGAAGTGACCAAGTTCGGGGTATTGTTTAATGCAGTTGCCCTGGGAGCCACTTTGTTATACTTCATTTTATCCGGCGGTGAGTTTGAAAAGGTAGGTGAACATACCTCCGATTATTTCGCCCTGGTATTTTTCATTCTTTCCGGTATTACTTTGGCAGCTACTTTCAGTAACCTGCTGATGTTGTTCCTGGCTATAGAAATCATGTCTATTCCGCAATACATCCTGGCCGGAAGTGATAAAAAGAACCTGAAAAGCAATGAGGCTTCCCTGAAATACTTCCTGATGGGTGCATTTTCTACCGGTATCCTCCTGATGGGTATTACCCTGATTTATGGTGCGGCGGGCAGCTTTAATGTTACCGAGCTGGGACTGGGTGCTGAAAGCGTACATCCTTTATCGTTATGCGGTATTATCCTGATGGTGTTTGCCCTGTCTTTCAAAGTATCGGCTGCGCCTTTCCACTTCTGGACACCGGACGTGTATGATGGTTCTCCTACCGTATTTACTTCCTTTATGGCTACTGTAGTAAAAGCCGGTGCTTTCATCGCTTTTCTCCGCATGTTCCATACTGGTTTTTCCGGCGGTGCTATCAGCAGCCACTGGACGCTCATCTTATCTATCATTACAGCGGCGACGCTGATACTGGGTAACTTTGCAGCTGTATTCCAGCAAAGCGTAAAACGTATGCTGGCCTACTCCAGTATTGCGCAGGCAGGTTTTATGCTGTTTGCCGTAATTGCCCTGAATAATACCGGTACACAGGGTGTTATCCTGTACGCAGCGGCGTATAGCGTGGCTACCATTGGTATTTTTGCTGTATTGCTGAAACTGAAGGATTACACCTTCGAAGGATTTAATGGCCTGGCCCGCAAAGAACCTTTACTGGCGGTAGCAGTAACCATCTTCCTGTTTTCACTGGCAGGTATTCCGGTAACAGCCGGTTTCTTCGCCAAATACTTTGTACTGGCAGCGGCGGTACAACACGGCCACTTATTATGGCTGGTACTCCTGGCGGTATTATGTGCTGCTATCAGCGTATACTACTATTTCCGGGTAATCATTGCGATGTATTTCAAACAGGGAGATCCTGGTGTAGAACCGGTGAGTGGCGGCTTTAAGGCCGGCCTGATCCTGGCTATTGTAATTGTACTGGCATTGGGACTGTTCCCGAATCTGCTGTTATGTTACCTGTAGGCACTGGATTTATCCACCTGTAAATATTATTAAAATAAAAGCATCAGCGGGGTTCCGGCTGATGCTTTTGTTTTAGTGGAAATCCGCTTTTTTGCTAGATGTTTTGCGCCGTTCATCCCAAATTGACTGGAATTCCTGCAGATATTACATTAACTTTACTTGTAACCCTTTATTATGCAATCTCGAGATATTTTTTCCCTGGCATATCGTTCGGTGAGTGGCAACAGGCTTCGCACCGGTCTTACAGTAGCTATTATCGCCGTAGGTATCACTGTACTGGTTGGTATTCTGACCGCTATCGACAGTATGAAAAGCAGCATTTACAGCAGCTTTGCCAGTATGGGCGCCAATAGTTTCTCTCTCCGCAACAAGGATATGCAGGTAAACATCGGTGATGGCGGCAGCGAACAGGCCTCCAAAGGCAATAAAAACATCAAGAAAAAAGTAAAAAAATCCAACAGTAATAAAACAATCCGGTATCAGGAAGCGGTACAGTTTAAAGAACGTTTCCATTTTCCGGCTATTACCAGTGTTTCTTACAAGGCATCAGGTATTGCCACTGTTTATAAGGGGGATAAGAAAACCAATCCGAATGTAAACGTCATCGGAGGGGATGAACATTATCTCAAAATATCCAACTACGAAATAGCAGACGGGCGAGACTTCAATAGTCTGGATGTACAGTCCGGGCGTAATGTGGCCATCCTGGGGATGGACGTGGCCAAAAAACTGTTTGGCAAGCAACTGAAGAATGTTGTCAATAATACGGTACGGGTAGGTGATGTGCGATACCGGGTAGTAGGGGTGCTGGCCTCCAAAGGAAGCAGTAACTTCATGAGTGCAGACAATGTCGTGATTACTACGGTGAACAATACACGCCGGATCTTTGAAAGCCCGAATGCCAGCTATCAGGTATCTGTGTCTGTAAATGATGTGACGCAAATGGAAGCCGCTCAGGGAGAGGCTATCGGCCTTTTCCGGATTATCCGGGGCCTGGCAGTGAATGAAGAAGATAATTTTACACTTAGCAAAAGCGATAGCATAGCGGAAATGTTGTTTTCCAGTTTGAGTAAAGTCAACCTCTTTGCTATTGCCATTGCATTTATTACCCTGTTTGGTTCTGCGATCGGTTTGATGAATATCATGCTGGTATCTGTAGCCGAACGTACCCGCGAAATAGGTGTGACCAAAGCATTGGGCGCCACCAGCCATGTTATCCGGGTACAGTTTTTATATGAAGCCATTATTATCAGTGTAATGGGGGGCGTTATCGGCGTTATTATGGGGATGTTACTGGGTAACATCGTTTCCGTACTGTTGAAATCCGCATTTTTAGTGCCCTGGCTCTGGATTATGATAGGGGTAAGCCTATGTGCTGCCGTGGGGCTGATCTCCGGTATTTACCCTGCTTACAAGGCCTCTAAACTAGACCCTATCATCGCACTGCGGTACGAATAATAAAACCTTTTTTCAGAGAGATAAATGATTTTACTGTAACCGGTCCGCACCGGTTACAGCTGTTTATAGCAGTAATGAAATCACGGAATCTATTTATTATCTTGTTGTTTTCCATTCGTTATGTAAAACAACAAGTCGTATGCCCTTATTTATTGTACTTGCCGCTATCATCCTGTTGGTATTACTCGTTACCTGGTGCCGTTTAAATACTTTTCTATCTTTTCTGATTGTATCCATATTAATGGGGTTGGCGTTACACATGGATGTTACGGCCATTACCCAGTCTATACAAACCGGCATCGGCAAAACACTGGGATCACTGATAGTTGTGATTGTATTCGGTAGTATGCTGGGAAAACTGGTGGCAGAGAGTGGCGCCGGTCAAAAGATTGCCGGAGCGCTGATGCAGCTTTTGGGGCCTCGTTATGTACAATGGTCTTTGATGTTAACCGGTTTCATTGTAGGCATTCCCTTGTTTTACAATATCGGATTTGTACTGATGGTACCCTTGATTTTTACGGTGGCAGCCAGTACCGGATTGCCGGTAGTATACCTGGGCATTCCCATGCTGGCTGCTTTATCGGTTACGCATGGCTATTTGCCACCGCATCCTTCTCCTACAGCCCTGGTACAGCAGTTTCATGCCAATATGGGCCTGACACTGGTATATGGTATCCTGGTGGCGATTCCCGCCATTATACTGGCAGGCCCTGTATTTTCCCGTTTTCTCAAACACTATACGACTACACCCGGAAAGATGTTTGTAACGGCGCCATTGCCGGAAGCACAGTTACCGGGGCTGCTGGTCAGCCTCTTCACGGCCTTATTACCTGTGTTACTGCTGGCTGGCACTGCTTTACTCCGTTTATGGGTACCTCCGGATGCCGGATATTTCAGGATCATTACCTGGCTGGGCGACCCGTTGATTGTGATGCTGCTGGCAGTATTGAATGGTATCTGTTTTCTGGGATTGAGAAAACAAACGCCGATGAAAAAGGTGATGGGAATGATGGATGAAGCGGTGCGGGATGTAGCGGTGATCATATTGATCATTGGTGGTTCCGGAGCATTAACGCAGCTGCTGCACGACAGTAAGGTGAGTGAATACATTGCGGTTACCTTGCGGAATATGCAGTTGCATCCGTTGTTGCTGGCATGGGGTATTGCAGCTATTATCCGGGTATGTATAGGCTCGGCTACCGTAGCCGGACTTACCACGGCGGGTATTGTAGCGCCGCTGATTCCTGGTTCAGGTGTAAACCCCAGTTTGATGGTGCTTGCTACAGGCGCCGGCAGCCTGATGTTTTCGCACGTCAACGACGCCGGTTTCTGGATGTTCAAAGAATATTTTAACTTGTCTGTGAAAGATACGATCAAAACCTGGTCAGTAATGGAAACCATCGTTTCAGTAACGGGACTGGCAGGTTGTCTGATCCTGAATTTGTTTGTATAACTTAAACGGATAAACGAAAATGACTCCCACTGAAAATTTCAACGCACTGGGCCTTCAACTTCCGCCGGCGCCGAAGCCGCTGGGTGTGTATAAGCCCCTGCTGGTACATGGTAATCACGTATATGTATCCGGGCATGGCACCATGCAGGAAGATGGAACACTGATAATTGGCCGTATCGGTACCGACCTGGATATAGAAGCCGGTAAACTGGCAGCAAGACAGGTTGGTTTGGCTATCCTGTCTACGCTGGTTAAGAACCTGGGCTCCCTGGATAAAATCAAACGCGTCATAAAAGTATTGGGTATGATCAACTGTACGCCTGATTTTGAACGTCATCCGTATGTGATCAACGGATGCAGTGAATTGTTTGCACAGGTGTGGGGAGAAGAATATGGTGTCGGCGTGCGCAGTGCCATTGGAATGGGATCTTTACCCGATAATATTCCTGTCGAAATTGAAGCGCTGTTTGAACTGGCGTAAGGATAAGTAACCGGAAAAATAAAGCATAAATATAACTCATGAACTGGTATCAGCTAATCAATGCAGATCAGGTAGATTCGCCGGCGGTAGTTCTCTACAAAGACCGGGTGACAGATAATATCAACCTGCTGAAAGAAAGAATCGACAATATACAACGGTTACGTATACACGTAAAAACGTGTAAGATTACAGAAGTGGTACAGCTGATGCTGAAAGCCGGTATACAAAAATTTAAATGCGCTACTATCGCTGAAGCAGAAATGCTGGGTATTGCAGGCGCACCGGATGCCTTGCTGGCCTATCAGCCGGTAGGGCCCAAGATCATACGGTTGCTGGAACTGGTACAAAGGTACCCGCAAACGCGTTTTTCCTGTCTGGTAGATAACAGGGAAGGCGCTGCTGCCATCAGTGCTGTATTTGCGGAGCAACGGCGGCAGATAAACGTATTCATGGACCTGAACGTAGGCATGAACCGTACCGGCATTAAACCCGGCCCGGATGCACTGGCATTGTACCAATATCTGGCTACTTTGCCGGGAATCGTTCCCGTAGGGTTACATGCCTATGATGGTCATCTGCATGATACGGATATGGATATACGTAAAAAGAGATGTGACGAAGCTTATGCACCTGTATCCGCGCTGCAGACAGCAATTGTTGCTGCCGGTCTTCCCGCACCTGTTATTGTAGCGGGCGGATCACCTACCTTCCCGGTACATGCACAGCGAAAAGAGGTGGAATGCAGCCCTGGTACGTTCATTTTCTGGGACTGGGGGTATCATAATAATCTGCAGGAGCAAACCTATAACTGGGCAGCACTGGTCGTTACACGGGTGATATCCATTATCGATGAGCAGCATATCTGCCTGGACCTCGGACATAAATCGGTAGCGGCCGAAAATCCGCAGCCGCGTGTACATTTTCTGAATGCGCCGGAAGCCCGGCCGGTGTCACAAAGTGAAGAACACCTGGTACTACAGGTACCGGATGCAACTGCCTATCCCTTGGGCACAGTGTTTTACGGCGTACCATTACATATTTGCCCTACGGTAGCATTATATGAAAAAGCTTATGTGGCGCAGGAAAACATAGTGAATGCCAACTGGCGTATTGTGGCCCGCGACAGACAGATATCTTTGTAGCATAATAAAGAAAGCCATTTTACGATAAAACAGCTATAGTTTGTTTTATCGTAAAATGGCTTTTTTATATAGTATTTGATCCGGTTTATTGCTGTTCTTTGTTCACTACCCGGATATTATCTATCTCTCCTATAAAACTGTTTTGCTGATCCCCTATCCATTGCAATGGAAACACCAGTGTTTGTATTTTAGCCATGGTATCTTTTGTGCCCGGAAATGTCTGGATAGCATGTTCGAGCCGTTCCTGCAGTACACCGTTTATATAAAGACTGGTGCCCTTGTTATTGCCGGAAATGGCGATATGCGTCCAGGTATCTGCCGGTACTGTATAGTTAAAATGATAATGATACCCTTCCCGTGAAAAACCCAGCTGACCGGTTTCCTGTTGCCGTAATTTTACTACTGCATGTGGCGAAGAAAAAATCACCGCGTCAGGTTGATTATGCTGAGCGGGTTTTATGTCGAAACTCACAGTGTAGTTATAACCAATTTCTGTCAGTGGTGTTTGTATACGGCTGTTGTTATCAGAGAGGAGCAGGGTATGTTGCGGGGTAATGCTGGCATGTACTGTCTGCAAGGCATCGCGTTGATTCCCGCTTTTATCTGTTATGGCTGCAGTATCAAAGTCATAGGCCAATACCAGGCTGTCTTTTCCGGTTATTTTTGCACGCATGTTTAAGCCAGGGCCTTCGCCTACATGCTGGCTGTTGTGCAGAAAAGTAGTGTAATTACTTTGTGCCGTACGCCCGGTCCACATTTTTTCTGCCAATGTCTGCATGGCGGGGAAAACGCGGTCATGTACATCCTGTGCGGTAATACCGTTGCCTACGTGATCATTCCATACGGCAAAGGCGCCACCCCGTATCTGCGGATGTCCCATGGGAAAAGTAGTAGCGCCGATCTGATTAGGTTCCCAGTTTTCATAGAGGTGGCGGGTATCCAGGTAATCAAAGTAATAGCCGGCTGCAGGTACAATATAGAGTGAGCCATCGGGTGTACTGATCAGGTCATAGCCCAGCCGTATCATCGTAGCAGGATCGGCATAACCATTATACCAGGCATTCATGGTAACGCCGGTTGCTTTTACCGGGGTATTGCCCTGGGCATGGGTGAGGGCTCCCCACAAGCGTACTTTCTTGCCGAAGCCTTCTACATACCGGATATAATGATCCGTGAATGCCCGGAAGGGTTCCGCTTCTTTTTTGGCGTATTCGTCTGTGCCAATATGTACTTCCGCGCCTTTAAACACAGGTTTTGGGCCTTCCAGGTATTCTTTAAATACCTGATCTATCAGCTGATAGGAGGCACTGTCGAAGTTAAGATGATCGCGGCCGTAGGATAAGCTGGCTGTTTGTGGTACTGCTTTGGTAAAGGCGAGTGCGTGTGCCGGCACATCTATTTCAGGAATGATCCGTACACCATAGTCTTCTGCCAGATCCTGTAAGGCGATGAATTCTTTTTTCGTATAGGCGCCATCGGTAGCTGTCAGGCCCGGAAATGTTTCATTCTCCAACCTGAATGCTGAATAGGTACTATCCCAGTTGTTGCCGAAGTATTGTTTGAATCCGTTATCATTGAGATGAATATGAAAATCATTCATCTTGTAGTAGGACATGAATTTTACATAATGCCGGAGGAAATCCATGGTAAAAAATTTCCGGCCTGCATCCAACACAAAACTACGCACGGCATATTTAGGATAATCCCGGGTAATCCCTTGCGGAATACTTTTGTGAAGGCTGTCCTGCTCCAATATCTGAAGGAGGCTTCGGGTGGCCCAGAAGGCGCCTTGCGGATGAAAGGCAGCAATAGTAATATGCTCACCAATATGCATCAGATACCCTTCTGATCCCAGGCTTTTTTCTTTGTTATCCAGGGTCAGGTAAATATCGCCTTTTGCCGGTTTACCTCTTCTGAGGGTATATTGTTTATGACCTGTCAGTAGCCGCATATCGTGCAGCAATACTGTTGCTGCCGGGAATAACTGCGACGCATATACGGGATCTATTACGATACCTGTTTTTTCGCCTACAGTGAAAGATCCTTTTCCGCCATACCATTCCCGTAATGCAGGAATAACAAAAGGAACAGCATTATCAGCAGGACTAGCGTTATACTTTCCTGGTACGGTCACCGCCAGGTTCGGCAGTTCCATTTGTGTGCTGTCCTGTTCTCGTTGCAGCACGAGGTATAGTTGTACCGTTGCTGTTGTTAAAGGTGTGGTGATACGTCCGGTGCGGTCAATCACGGGGAGCCGGTCCGTTCCTTTCAGGAGTAACCGGTAGCCGGTGGGGGCGGGTGGCAATACCAGTTGTGATGCACCTTTCCGGATTGCAGGTATTGGTGGAATAGTTGCTATCGCCTGCCGGAAGGCGGTAGAGTCGGTAAGTTGCTGAGCAGCAGCAGGGCTTGCCCAGGCGAGCAGACAGCTGGCTACTGCAGTACGAAAAATAAACTTCATTGTTCCTGTTCTTTAAAGAAAACCCTCCGGGCTAAGCGCCGAAGGGTTCCATATGATCTTATTAAATAGTAGCCGGAGATGTATTGCTTGTCCGGTTATATCGTAACTCAATAATACAGTTGTGATAAAACATTGGTTTCATCATAGGATTTAGGCTGTTGGGCCATAAATTCCGTGTATTGTGTGAGTGTGAGTAATGGTTTTAGTTTGGCATGCAAACCATTCTGCATGCTGTTAAGTTTTGTTTTATAGGCAGTGGCATTACTGTGTTGCAATGATTGGATATTTACTTTCTGTTTCAGATAACCTGTGATGATGTGTAACATCCTGGGTTTCTGGGTAGCTGTCAGCTGCAGTGATTTGTCCAGCCGGCTGACGATGGAACCGGCGGTGCCTTCAATATTCATGGTAGGCGCCTGGAAAATGATTCCGTTACCTGCAGTAACGTCAGGTGCGATGTAACAACTGATAACAGACAGCAACAGGGCTGTAATGATATACTTCTTCATACAACACGTGAATTTAAACTTGGCTGATTACCATTAAATATACTTATTTATTGCATCACCAGTTTCACGTATTTGACCCGTGTCTCCATCGTATTGTCGTCAATGGTGACGTGCTTGCAGATAAGAGTTTTGTTGTCAATCCATTGTACATCCACAGGACCCCATTTCTCCAGGTATTTTTCGCCGATCAGTTTTACTTGGTAGTTGGGACTGATTTCGTATAACTGAAAGCCGTTCGGATCGAAGGCCGCTACCAGGTCCATAGAGGCCGTCACCAGGTATTTTTTATCCGGTGAGATAACCGCGGGAGACCAGGTATATACGGTATCGCCATTTTGTGTATTAACCAGAGTGTACCCCATCCCTTCATAGTAGTTCAGCAATACGCCTTTCTGTTTAATCTGCGGATAGTTGGTCAGGTAAGTATAGTTCACGTAATCATCGCCTTCGCTTTGATTGTTGGTAAGTACCTGTTCTTTGCCGTTTTCCAGTTTAAAGATCAGCTTATCGCCGGACCGTTTTACGAGCGTATCTTTTAGCAGCGCTTCATTTTCGTTGGAATCCAGCGGTATGGGCGGATATTTTTCGAAGGTAGCCTGATCAATGGCGTATACATAAAAAGTTTTGGTGCCCAATTGGATGGTATCCATCGGGATTTCCTGCTTTCCTACCGGTGCCGCCAGGGTATCCTGTTGTACCGTAGTGGCATTGGTGTTGGTGTCCGGTTGGGAATGGCAACCCCAAAGCAGCAAGGCGGGGGCGACGAGCAGGGACAGTACTTTCTTCATGTCGTGTTAGCATTTAGGTGCACAAATGTAACTATTTCAATGAAGGGATACTGCATTATCCGGGTAAGCGGTCACCAGCTGTTTTGGAGAGTGTAAAGAAGAGCAGGTAGCCCATGAGTATACCGCTGAGGAAACCGGCGAGGTGGGCAATATTGTCAATACCTCCCGAGAAGAAGGCCGCAATGATGTTTAATCCTGCAAATAAGGCTATAAAAACAAGAAAACCCTTCCTGACGGAAGGACGGAACAGACGAGTCGTCAACAGCGCCAGAAATACGCCGTAAATGCCAAAAATAGCCCCCGACGCTCCTACACCAATGGCATAAGGGTGAAACCGGATACTGGCGTAATCTGCTATGAAGCCGGTGATCACATAAGCGCTTGTATACCGCCAGGTACGTAGTACCGATTCCAGGAAAATACCGGCTATCAGTAAGCCAATCATATTGGTCAGCAGATGTGGCAGGCCGGCATGCAGAAACATGCTGGTAAATAACCGCCAGTATTCACCCTGCATGGTGAGCGGCCAGTAGTTACCGCCCAGGCGCAGCAAAACTTCCCCATCGCCATTCCATATATCCATTCCCGTTAGTACGGAATAACAGAATAGCAGGGTATTAATTACGATCAACAGTATGGTAACCGGCATTTGTCTGAGCCGGAGCAGAATGTTCATATACCATAAGTTACGGATAAATCCGCAATCACTTACTCATAGGTATAATCCATCGTAAATCTGGTGTCGGTGCTTAACTTCGTATAGCCTTCGGTGTGAAGGTGTACGGAGGCCGTTGCCGGGTAACCATTGTCATGATAGTCATAAAAATATTGCAGGGTGGTGGAGCGTTCGTATGCCAGCATCTTTTCCGGGTAAACTGATTTTTCTTTTTCGGTGATTTTAACCAGGGTCGGATTGTTGGCGCCTACATACAGGAGCATATTGGGCAGATAACCGAAGGGAGCGGTGTGTACTACCGGGGAGAGCGCGGGCCCCAGCAACATTTGATTGGCCAATAGTCGTAACGGGCTTTCAGAACGATCCCATTCAGCGCGGACGCTGCGTAGTACAATATTGGTATCTGTTTTCTTCCCGGACGGAGTAGTGGTACAAAGATCTTTCCAGGCTGCATTCCCGTCGCAGCTATCCCAGCTGATGGCCTGAGAGGAGTCGGAGTATTTCAGGCGACTGGGCCATCCTCCTTTCCAGGCTACTTTTGCGGTACGGGTAGGCCGGCAGTGGCCATCATAATATTGTATCGCCGTAATATTTCCGGCCTCGTCCCAGGCCGTAATACGGGCCTGCTGGCGGATGGTATGTTGCTGGTTACTGCTATCAATCGTTACCATACTGGTAAGCCGGTCGTGAGCATCATACCGGAAGCTGATGGTGCTGGTGTCGTTTTCCCGGAGATACTGTACGATGGCAACGAGGTGGCCGCCGGCATCATAGCGGAAAGTATATTGCGGTATACTTTCACCTTTTATACCAATGGCAGCGAGGCGTACAGGTGCCCTTTTATTTTTATTGGTACTGCAGGCAGTAATGAAAATGGGAATGAGCAGACAGTAAATAATATTTTTCATACGAACGGAGAATAGTGGTATGAAAATACTAATAACATTTGAGTTTTTCAGCGGTGGTATAACTGAGATCGTGAAAGGAGGAGATGATGAACTTTTTGAGAGGATTATTGATATGTAATATGATGGAGAAGTGAATTTCCAACTGATCGAGGTGCATCACTTCATTATGTTTCTCAATGAAATCAACTTTCAGCAGTTGGTACCATAAATTAAAAATTTTCATTCTGAAACGTTCCCTGGAGTCGCTGTTATCACAAATAAAGAAGAGTACTTTCTCTGGATGGTTACGGAGAAAGGCTTGAATAATGGCAGATATGGTGATTCTTACCCTTTCGTCAAAAGGAGTTTTCCGGGTGGGATTAGATGTAATAGCGAATCCGAAAGTCAGTACGTTTGCTGAAAATTCAGTGTAGTCATCAAAATAACCTTGATCTTTCAGTAAATAAACGATATAAACAACATTGGCTGTTGTCGTAAATAGGAAATCACCGTCTGTAGATTCGGAGATATTATATGGGCTTAACAAACTTAAAACCTTTAGCCTTTAATGCTGATATTTTTCCACCGTTGGCCAGGTGGTCATTAATCATTTTCTTGTCGGCTATCATCTTTTGGAAGATAGCGACAATTTTAGGCTGTGTTGGTATGTTCTCTTTTGGGTTCATGCTTGTTGTATTACAAATATAGCTTAAATTTAAGCCGTTTCCAACAGCCGTTTGTTAACCAAACCCAAACGCTTTCACTATGCCACAAAAAAATCCCGGACTGAATTAGTCCGGGAAGTTTCTTTTTTCCGGTAAGCCGGATATTACTCAGCTACTACTTCAAATTCCAGTTCGGTTTCGTTGCCTTTACCGAAATCCAGGCGAGCTTTGTAAGTACCTAATTCTTTCACATCATCCAGGATGTGGATGCGGCGACGGTCGATTTCATAACCTTTCTGCTCTTTAATAGCACGTGCAATCTGCACACCAGTTACGCTACCGAAAATTTTGCCGGAAGTACCGGTCTTAGCACCAATCTTAACGGGAGATGCTTTCAGAACTTCCACTACTTTCGCAATTTCCGCCAGCAGTTTCTCTTCTTTCACTTTCTGCACTTTCAGGCGCTCCTGCAGTTGCTTCATGTTAGAAGGACTTGCTTCTACCGCAAATTTCTGGGGAATCAGGAAGTTTCTGGCGTAACCATTTTTTACGTTAACCAGTTCATTCTTCTGACCCAGGTTATCTACGTCTTGTATTAAGATAATTTGCATAACTTCTTACTTTAAAAGGTCAGTAACATAAGGCAATAAAGCCATTTGACGAGCTTTCTTAATAGCCTGGGCTACTTTACGCTGAAATTTCAGGGAGTTACCCGTAATACGACGAGGTAACATTTTACCTTGATCGTTCAAAAATTTCTTCAAAAACTCCGCGTCTTTGTAATCTACATACTTGATGCCCATTTTCTTGAAACGACAATATTTCTTTTGACGTTTCTCGGTTTTTACGGCCGTTAAGTATTTGATTTCTTGTTTCGGTTTAACTGCCATAATTTTAAGCTTCAGTGGTTTTAGATTCAGCATTCGCTCCATATCTCTTGCGACCGTTGTAAGCTACAGCGTGCTTATCCAGTGCAGTGACCATGTGGCGTAATACATTTTCATCGCGATTGAGCTGAATTTTCAGCTTCTCATTGAGGTCGGATGGCGCACTGTACTCCAGAACAACATACATTCCTGTAGTTTTTTTCCGGATAGGATACGCCAGTGATCTTAATCCCCAGGGATTTTCGTGCGTAATTTCTCCGCCGTTATCTTTAATGATATCAGCGAATTTTTTCTGAGCCGCTTTGTAATCGTCTTCAGAAAGCACAGGGGTAAAGATCACCATCAATTCGTAGTTCATAATTCCCTGTTTTAAATGGTTTAAATAAAAAAATTGGACCGCAAAGATACAGAACCTATCTGCATTTTCAATATGCTACCGGCGGAATTCCTGAAATATATTATAATGTATTGATTATTAAATAATTATATAGATGTAATTATGGAGAATACCACCTTAAAACACATTTCCCGGAAGAGATACACACCAGACAGGTGCTTTTATCTTCCGGGAAATGCCTTTATATTACCTGATCAATAATGTCAGCGGGAGATGAAAACCCGGTCTACCTGCACTTTCGTACCCGATTGTATACGCAGGAAATATACACCCGCAGGAAGCGACGTAACATCTATACTCCGGTAATTCCGGCCTTTAGACAGCTCTGTTCTGCCCTGGTAGCGTATTCTGCCTTGCATGTCTACCAGCTGTATGTTTGCCGGGCCGCTGCCGGTCCAGTCCAGCCAGTATTGCAGCTGATGCCCCAGTATACACCAGATAAACCGCCACCACACTTCGCGGTCGGTCACCAGTACGGTTTTTACCGCACTGTATTTCACACTGCCATCCAGGCTGGTTTGTTTCAGCCGGTAACAGGAGAAGCCCGGCCATGGCCGCTCATCATAAGCCAGATAATTAGCTGTCTCCCCGGAGATACCCCGGGCAGCAATGGTATCGATGGGCTCAAACGTGCGGAAATTACGGGAACGCTCGATCACAAAGGCCGCACTATTGATTTCATAAGGTGTATTCCAGGTGACCGCCACCTTGCTGCCTTCCGGTTTGGCATCAAATCCGGATAAAGGCAGTGGATTGCCCAGTATTTGCAGATTATAACGGGTTAGTACCGGGTAATGATCCGTGGTAGTGGTACCATAGTTATTAACCAGTTGCGCTACGCCCGTTTGTATACGTGCCGATCCGGGAATATAGGCTACTCCCGTTTCATCGGAAGCAATCACATTATCGATGACAGAGGAGAAGCTAACGGTAGACCGCTGTTTCGCCAGACTTAACGGCAGGGTCAGCGGCTTGTAATGTACGCTGTCTGCTATAAAGTCGATATAGGAAGTCGTGGTATCCGGAGCCAGTTCGGTGGTAATAGTCCGCGACAGGTCATCATTAAAATCACCCAGCATAATCAGATTACTGTAAGGATACTGCAGATCCAGGGAGTCTTTCAGCTCTTTGAGGCCGTCTTTACGACGATGCCAGGACGTGATCTTTTCCGGTTTGGTACCGGTATTGGCTTTGGCATGCAGCAAGATAAACCGGATGCGGGCAGAGTCATTCTCCAGTCTGGCAGTAGCTTCCAGCAGATAGGGGAAACGGCCGGACGACCAGTTGTAATAGGCGGTTGAACTGCCTCCCTTGCGTAATATACCATAGGTATTGATTTTCCGGATTACACTGTTTTTATATACAAAAGCCAGCTTTTGCGCGGAAACGTAATCCACATCTGTTAAACTGTCGGCATAAGATCCGAAGTCAGACAACACATAGCTGTAGCCTGGTAACTGATTCACCACGGCACGGAAGCGGGCAGTGTCTACCACTTCGGCCAGTGCATAGATATCGGCATCCAGCTTTTGAAGGATCGTGGTAACGTTGGCTTGCTGTAAACTGTCATTGGCAGGATTTTGTACCGGGCTGCCAAACCATTCTATATTCCAGTTCACCACTTTTAAGGAACGGAGAGAAGTGCCGCTCAGGATGATGTGCTGGTCTGTCAGGGCAGCGGTACTGAAATGAACAGCACCGGTATAAGCCTGACTGGCAGCAGCAGGCGCAAATTTAATCCAGATGTTTTGCGGACCGTTGTTTACTTCTGCCAGGGAGAAGTCCACCTGGCTGCCATAGCTGGTACTGTCGCGGGAAATCCGGAATCCATTGGGCACGCTGATACGGAGATTACCGGTGAAGTCATTGCCCCAGAAGCGGATCGCCTGTGCGGCAGATTGTTGTCCGGCTTTGATATAGTCGAAATCCAGTGCGGCGGGGTTACTGCTCAGGCTTGGTGCCGGAGCTGCCGTAGTGTCGGTAATACCAAAATCATCGATCGTCCAGCGGGCTGCTTGTACGGCAGGGCCGGAGGTATACACAAAGGCAACATACACCCTGGATTGTTTATAGGCGGTGAGGTTGATGCCGGAAGATAATTTCCAGGCATCGCTGCCGGCCTCCGGAAAGCGTCCGTTGAGGGTTTTCCAGGTGGCCAGCCGGGGATCGCCGTTGCCGCTGTAATCAGTCGATATCCGTAAACTGAGTGCCGGACCGGCAAAGGCGGTACGGCTGCTGAAAGATAACAACGGAAACTGCAGGCTGGTCAGGTCAAAGGCAGGAGAAATCAGCCAGTCTTCGTTTTCGATGGCGCCACTGTTAAACCCGTTGATTTGTACGCCATTGCTGTTATTTTGTCCGAAGGTGGTGCAGGCCCATACCTGGGCGCCACTTACACTGTACTGCGAAAACCCGCCACTTAACCGGGGATTGCCTGATGGCGTACAGTCGTTGAAGTTATACTGCAATTCCTGGTTACCGGTGGTAAAATGCCATTGCAGACTATCGGTAATACCAGCAAAATGGTTACCGGATAAGTCGTGAAGACTACCACTGTCAATCGTCAGATAATAATGCTGGTGAGGTGCCAGCAGTTGTTGTAATGTCAGGGTATTATTGCTGATAACAATGGCTCCGCTATTGATGGGGAAGGTATCAACAGCAGCAGTGGTGGTGTTATGCAATAGGAGGTTGCCGGTACCTGCCTGTATATTTTCGCTGAAAGTAGCGATAATAGCCGTTACCGGAGAAACATCCGTACTACCGGTAGCTGGTTGCAGACTACTGATAACGGGAGGCGTTACATCTCCGCCGGCGCCACCGGCTTGTATATTATCGATGGCAAAAGAAGGGCGGGAGCCGGCGCCACTGATTTGCCGGTTTACCCAGCGCAGTTGTACCAATGGTTGATTGTTACAAGCCGCGGGGAGTAAGGTAGTTCTGCCGGCAAGGTTTTGCGGCGTGGTTACCCCGCTGCCGGTTTGGGTGGTGGAATTGTTCTGGTAGGCTACATCAGCGATAGTAACGAAGCTACCGGTATCGCCTATACGATATTGTAGTGCTACTTCATTAATACGTGTGTTGGAAGCACCATCGTAAGGATTCCTGAGTGTCATCACATCATAGCTGACAGTGATGTTTTGCTGGCCGCTGGTATTCAGGGCCAGTACCAGACTATTGTCTGCAGAACCGCTGTTCAGAAAACCGGCTTTGCCTGCATAATTGTACACACCGTTAGCAGTGGCGGAGGCGGTGCCGTTTGCGATGAGTGGTTTGTCTGCAGCAGGTGCCGCGGTATTAAAATTACCGGAAGGCGAACCAGTCAGTAACCATCCCTGCCAACCGGCGGGGTAAGTGGTAGCACTGGCTGGCAAAGCGTCAAAGTCCTGTTGATATGGCAGCGACTGGGCTGTAGGATTTGTTTGCGCGTACGTGGTGCAGCAAATCAGCAGTAAACAGGATAGAAGGAGGGGTAAAGATTTACTCATAGTGTGATTTTAGTGATGGGGATCGTTTCTCTACGGTAGATTAAATCTAATAAATTGCATTTGTTTTATTTTCTTTTAATATGATTTTTGTGTTAACTTGAACCAGGAAGTAATATGATTTTAAATCAGTATATTATTAATCCTGTTTTATTGTTAATTCCATATTTGAAATTTTTAAAATTGATGCTTGCCATCTTGTCAGCTATGATCCTGCTGGCACATACTTTGAAAAAACTACACGAAAAAAATCAGATAACCGATGCAAAAAGGCGCAATACGTGTTCAGACCGAGAACATTTTCCCCATTATCAAGAAATTCCTGTATTCAGATCATGAGATCTTTATCCGCGAACTGGTAAGTAACGCAGTAGACGCTACCCAGAAATTGAAAACCCTGGCGAGTGTGGGCGAGTACAAAGGAGAACTGGGCAACATAGACATTGAAGTTAAACTGGATAAAGAGAAAAAAACGATCACCATCGCCGACCACGGGATCGGTATGACCGGAGAAGAAGTAGATAAATACATTAACCAGGTAGCTTTTTCCGGTGCAGAAGAGTTCCTGAAAAAATATAAAGGCCAGGAAAGTGGTACCAACATCATCGGACACTTCGGGCTTGGTTTTTACTCCTCCTTCATGGTGAGCAGTAAAGTAGAAATCTATTCCAAATCCTGGAGGGAAAATACAACGCCGGTTCGTTGGGAATGCGACGGTAGTCCGGAGTACGAACTGGAAGAAGTGACCAAGGAAGAGAGAGGTACTGAAATCGTGATGTACATCAACGAGGAGAGTGAAGAATTCCTGGATGAAGGCCGTATCCGTTCCATCCTTACCAAGTTCTGTAAATTCCTGCCGGTACCGGTGAAATTTGAAGGACAACAAATCAATAATACAACGCCGGCCTGGACTAAAAAACCAAGCGAGTTAACAACAGAAGATTACCAGAACTTCTACAAAGAATTATATCCGTTTGCAGAAGCTCCTTTGTTCTGGATTCACCTGAACGTAGATTATCCGTTCAACCTGACGGGTATTCTGTACTTCCCGAAAATCAACAAGAGCCACGAAATCCAGAAAGATAAAATCAATCTCTACTCCAACCAGGTATATGTAACGGATGAAGTAAAGGATATCGTTCCGGAATTCCTGATGTTGCTGCACGGGGTAATTGACAGTCCGGATATTCCGCTGAACGTGAGCCGTAGCTACTTACAAGGCGATCCTAACGTGAAAAAAATCAATGCCCACATCACTAAAAAAGTGGCGGACAAACTGGATGAAATATTCCGTAATGACCGGGCAGGATTTGAAGAGAAATGGGGATCTATCGGCCTGTTTGTGAAGTATGGTATGATGACCGACGACAAATTCCTGGACAAAGGCAATAAGTTCCTGGTAATGGAAGATGTAGACGGTGGTAAATTCTATACACAGGAAGAATACCGCGCGGAAGCTGCTGCACTCCAGACCAATAAGGAAGACAAACTGGTAATATTATATGCTACCAACCCAGTACAACAGGACAGCTATGTACAGGCTGCGAAAAACAAAGGGTATAAGGTAGTGAAAATGGAAACACTGGTGGATGCGGCATTCATCAACAACGTGGAGATGAAATGGGATAAAGTGCAATTTACCCGTGTGGATGCAGATATTGCTGATAACCTGGTGGATAAAGATGAAAACAGTACTACTGTTTTATCAGAAGAACAGGAAGGTACCCTGAAAGATATTTTTGGTACCCAGATCACACAGCCTAATATCAAGGTAGAATTAAAAGGACTGAGTGCAGATGCGCAGCCGGTAATTGTTACCCGCCCTGAGTTTATGCGTCGTATGAAAGATATGGCTGCCATGGGTGGCGGTATGAGCTGGTATGCCAATATGCCGGAAGAAATCAATATGACCGTAAACGCCAATCACCCGGTATATACGCAGATCCTGAAAGAAAATAGCAATGAATTGCAACAGAAGCTGGTGAAAAACCTGGCTGACCTTGCCCTGTTATCTCAGAATTTGCTGACCGGTGCTGATTTGACCGCCTTTGTAAACAGAAGCGTGGAATTGATGAGCGGAAATAAATAAGCATAGGATACAATAAAAATGCTTCGCTGACTGTTTATCTTTAGATAGTAAAACAGTATAAAATTATCAGCAATACATTTAATCCCCTGGCATATGCCAGGGGATTTTCAGTTTTAAGTAGTTATATGAAAAAAAGAGCAATTAAAATTTTAAGTCATGTCTGTCTGCTAAGTGTCTGTCTGCTTTTTGCTTGTTCCCGCAAAGACAATGAGGTTGCTCCGACACCAGAAGAAACGCCGGTGCCAGGTGTATTTACACCGCAAACAGTGGGTATTACCGCAAAAAAAATGGATGCAAAGGGAGGTAATATCAGTGATTACCTGGTATATATTCCGGATACCTATAATCAACAGCCCAACTATAAATGGCCGGTGGTGATTTTTCTGCACGGCATCAGCGAAATGGGGAAAGATGTGAACATCCTCCGGAAAGTGGGATTGGTAAGGGTCGTATCCGGTAAACCCTTTGTGATGATTGCACCTGTATGTGGTAAAAACTGGTGGAATGTAAATTCATTGGAGACGCTATACCAGGATGTTATCAAAAAATACAACGTGGATACCCGTCGGGTATATCTGACCGGACTAAGCATGGGGGGATTCGGTACCTGGGACTGGGCATCGGAGAAGCCGGAAAGGTTTGCCGGTATCATTCCTATCTGCGGTGGTGGAAAAACGGAGCTGATGTCGCGGCTCAAAAAAATGCCCATCTGGGTTTTCCATAGTAAAGATGATTCTACGGTAAAAGTCACCAGTTCACGCGTATTGGTGAAAGCACTGCAGGAACTTGGCAGTACTGTACAATACACGGAATATCCATCCGGCGGACATGATGCCTGGACACGCACGTATGCCAACGAAGCCGTATTTACCTGGCTGTTAAAACAATATCAATAACAATGAAATCAATGACTGGGCCTGATATCTATCACTTTCAGCTGTAGGCTGACATGACCATTCCATTCATTTTCATCAATGGTAAAGACCATATCAAAAGGTTTTTTGCTGGCTACAATGTGGTATTTCTCTGACATATAGAAACCAATACCGGATATGCTTTGTCCGGACCGGCCTTGTCTGACAGAAAACTTGATGTGTTCTTCCTTTACCAGCCTGGAGAATCCGTTGTCGGTGATGTTCCTTGCCAGAAATACCGGCCGCAGGTTGTCTGGTCCCAGTGGTTCAAATTGTTTGAGAATATTGAAGAAAGGGGTGGTGATGTCGCTGAGATGAATTTCGGAATCTATCACGATTTCCGGTACCAGTTGATCCGGTTGAATGGTGTTGGCTACCACTTCCTCAAAACGGTCCTGGAATGCTTTTACATTTTCTGGTTTCAGGGTCATGCCGGCTGCATAAAAATGGCCGCCATAATTTTCCAGCAGATCTTTACACTGGTGAATCGCTTCATATACATTAAAGCCGGTTACCGATCGCGCAGATCCGGCCACTTTATCATTGGATTGGGTGAGGATAACGGTAGGACGGTAATAGTATTTATCAATTAACCGGGACGCCACAATGCCTACTACGCCTTTGTGCCAGTGTGACTGGTACAGTACTGTTGACTTTTTATTGGCCAGGCTGGTATCTCCCTGTAGTAAAGAGATAGCTTCCTGGGTGATGGTATTATCGATTTCTTTCCGGTCGAAATTATCTGCATGGAGTACCTCCGCAATGGCCATGGCTTTATCCGCATCGTTTTCAATGAAGAGATTGACCGCTTTCCGGGCATCATCCATTCTGCCTGCAGCATTTACGCGGGGAGCAATCACAAAAACCAGGTTGGCAATGGTGAGTTGTTCTTTCAGGCCACTAAGTGTAATCAGTGCCTTTATACCAGGTAAAGGATCTTCATTTACCTTGATGAGGCCATGAAATGCGAGTATCCTGTTTTCCCCGGTCATGGGTACAATGTCTGCCGCGATACTGGTGGCTACCAGGTCCAGGAACTGGTTGGCTTCTGCAGGTGGTAGTCCTCTTTTCTGGGCAAAGGCTGCAATCAGTTTATAACCGATGCCGCATCCGCTCAGTTCTTTATAAGGATATGTACAGTCTTGTTGCTTGGGATTCAGGATGGCTACTGCCGGTGGCAGTACTGCATCCGGCAGGTGATGGTCGCAGATAATAAAGTCGATACCCAGTTCTTTGGCATAGGTAATATGTTCAATGGACTTGATACCGCAATCCAGGGCAATTACCAGACTGAAATCATTATCTCGCGCATACTCAATGCCTTGCATAGAAATACCATAACCTTCGCGATAACGGTGCGGAATATAGAATTCAATATTTTGATAACGTTTCTGGAGAAAAGCATAGACAGTAGCTACAGCAGTGGTACCATCCACATCATAATCGCCGTAGATCAGTATTTTTTCGTGCCGGAAAAAGGCCAGTTCAATTCTGGAGATGGCTTTATCCATGTCCTTCATGAGCCAGGGATCGTGTAAATCTGAAAGGGACGGGCGGAAAAACTGCCGGGCAATCTCGTAATTAGTCACACCCCGTTGTACCAACAGCCTGCATAACAGGGGATGTATGCGTAATGATGACTGAAGTAACTGTTCCTGATTTGGTTGATAAGCTTTTACTGTCCAGCGTTTTTGCATTAGATGTCGATGTAAATTTAAAGGCTGTTTTGTTGAATAGTTACGCAGGATGTATTAAACATTACCCGTTTATCCAAAAAAAACAGCCGGCGTATATCTTATTTTCAGCTGCTGGTTTCCGTGTAATTTTAATGTAGCATGTGTAATTATTACCAGTGAGTTGCCTGCTGCATTTTACATTTATTATTTTACATTCTCTGCATTTTTCTTTTTAGAAAGTCCGGTCTGTTGTAAATCTCACCAGCGACTCCAGTCCGGATCTGAAGGCATTTTCCGGGAGTTTATTGAGGATGGCAAGGGCTTCGTCACGGTATTCAAACATTTTTTGTTTGGTATAGTCGATACCACCGGATGCTTTTACCAGTTGGATGACTTCTTCCACCCGGTCTTTTTCTGTATTATGATTTTTTACAATATTTATAATTTTCCGCCGGGTTTCGGTAGAAGCATGTTCGAGGGTATAGATCAGCGGGAGGGTCATTTTTTTCTCCCGGATATCAATACCGGTAGGTTTACCAATTTTGGCAGAGCCATAATCGAACAGGTCATCTTTAATCTGGAATGCGATGCCTACTTTTTCGCCGAACAGCCGCATTTGTTCTGTGATGTGTTCATCATTGCTGGTGCTCCATGCGCCTGCAGCGCAGGCAGATGCCAGGAGGGAAGCTGTTTTACGGCGGATAATTTCAAAATAGATGTCTTCTTTAATATTGAGCTTCCGGGTTTTCTCGATCTGGAGTAATTCTCCTTCACTCATTTCTTTTACGGCCTGTGATAATATTTGCAGCGTCCGGAAGTCGTTATTGTTAAGTGACAGCAGTAGTCCTTTGGAAAGCAGATAGTCTCCAACCAGTACGGCAATTTTATTTTTCCAAAGTGCGTTGATAGAAAAAAGGCCCCGGCGCTGATTGGCGTCATCCACCACATCGTCATGCACCAGGGTAGCAGTATGTAATAGTTCTACCAGGGCAGCGGCGCGGTAGGTACTTTCCTGAATGTTGTCGTTGAACAGTTTGGCTGATAATAGCACAAACATGGGCCTGATCTGTTTGCCTTTACGCTTTACAATATAGTGCATGATCCTGTCCAGCAGGGGAACATGACTCTTTACTGAATCCGCAAATTTGCTTTCGAAATCGTGTAATTCTTTACCTATCAGGTGTTTAATCTCGTCCATGTAATAATAAAAAGGATTGCTAAGCTAGGTTTTAAAATGGATATTTTAACATTTTGGCCTTTAATTTGTATAAGGAGTATAACATTCTTTTAACAGGACTTAAAGATTCTTTTAACAAGAGGTAAACAGAAGTTTAACGTAACAGTAAATAAGGTATATAAATACTTTCATTTAAGCTCTAATATTGAGGGACTTATCAATGAAAATAATATTGCAAGAAAAATTTGTATATTCATTTATGATATTTACCTTTGCTAGGTAAAAAACGGGTTATTAGTAAATTTTTAACAGTTTTTAATAAAAAAAACAATTATGGCAAGCAAAAAGTACTTATTACTGGCAGGCGCTGTGGGTTTACTAGCAGCATCTTCTAGTTTTGCACAGGTTCAACCAACCGGCTACGATGCTCTGGATTCCTCCAAAGTGTCTGGCAAGCGTATGGTACAACAAAATAACTTCCTGAACCATCAGTCTAATTTCCCTGCTAAACCAAGGGATATGTGGGAACTGGGCTTTCACGGTGGTTTGCACCTGATCAGCGGAACAATTCCTGCTCAGCCTGGCTTCGGTGGAGGTATCTCCCTGAGAAAGTCTCTGGGTCACGTATTCTCCTTAAGAGCTGAATATATCGGGTCTATCGATAAAGGTCAGGATTATAAGCTGCGTCCTGTAATTGCTGCTAACGGTAATCCGTGGGCAAAAACTGCTGCGCTGAACGGTGGCCAGATTATCGGCAACTACAAATCCCAGAACCACCAGCTGTCTTTGGACGTGATCGCTTCCCTGAGCAACATCATGTTCTACAGAGCAGAGCCTAAAGTTAACTGGTACGTATTGGCTGGTTACTCTATCGTAATGGCTGACGTTGACGTTGATGCATTGGATGCAAACGGTAACGGTTACAAATACGATCCGGCTAAATTAACCGGCAAACGTTCTGACATTAAGAGCTACATCAAAAGTGTACAGGACAAGAAATACGAACAAAACGCTCCTTCTCAGGGCAACCGCGTTACCATCGGCCGTACTAACGACAACCAACTGTTGCGTCACGCCCTGGATCTCGGTACTGGTGTAGCGTTCAAAGTTTCTAAACGTTTCAACATCGGTATTGAAGAAAAAATCACCATGCCTTTCGATGCATACCTGGATGGGTATTCTAATCCTTATGGCGCATCTAAAGATTTCTATTCTTACACCAGCGTTCGTCTGAACTTCAACCTGGGTAATCCTAGCCGTCGCGTACAACCATTATGGTGGATCAACCCACTGGAATACGCTTACAGCGAGCTGAGCAGCCCACGTCACATGAAACTGCCTGCACCGGTTCTGCCTGATGCTGACGGTGATGGTGTTACTGACCAGTTCGATCGCGAACCTAACACACCAGCAGGTGCTCCTGTTGATGTTCACGGTGTAGCTAAAGATACTGATGGTGACGGTGTTCCTGACTACAAAGACAAACAACTGATCACGCCTACTTACTGCCAGCCAGTTGATGCTGATGGCGTTGGTAAATGCCCGGATCCAGAGTGCTGCAAAGGTAACAACAACGTTTCCTGCGCTTCCCTGGTACTGCCTAGCGTATCTTTCAAAGGTAGCTCTACTAAAGTAGGTAAAGACCAGGAAGCAATCCTCGCTTCTGTTGCTGCTACCCTGAAATCCAATCCTTCCTGCAACGTACTGGTTACCGGTCACGCAGGTGCTAAAGGTAAAAAAGGTGGTGTTGATCTGAGCAGCCGTCGTGTTGATTCAGTTATCGACTACCTGGCCGACAAACAAGGAATCGATCGCGGTCGTTTCATCAAACAAAACACTCCTGGTGAGTCTGGTACTGTTGACTTAGCTCCTGCTAACTAATAAGTATCACTCATTGAGATGATAATTTAAAGATCCTCTCCGCGCTTTGGCCGGAGAGGATTTTTAATTACAGCATGTTGAAGAAGAACTGTCGCACAATTGATTATGTATATACTATATAACATTGCTGCCGGATAACTATCACAGCCTTTCTCTTCCTAATATTTCCTGTTCAATATTCAATTGCTGATATCAATATTTACCCCTAATTTTGAAGGCTTTTTTAACTAACTTATTTTTACGTGGGAATAAACATTAACAGGGTCTCCCTGGCAGGTTTAGTAGTAGCGCTGGGTATTATCTACGGCGACATCGGAACCTCTCCGCTTTATGTTTTTAAAGCCATCGTAGGAGGAAACCCCATCAGCGATCTCCTGGTGATTGGCGGTATTTCCTGTATTATCTGGACGCTCACCCTGCAAACCACCATTAAATACGTTATTCTGACCCTGCGGGCAGATAATAAAGGAGAAGGAGGTATCTTTTCACTTTATGCGCTGGTTCGCAGACATGCCAAATGGACCGTCATCTTCGGTATGATCGGCGGCGCCGCACTCCTGGCAGATGGGATCATCACACCTCCCATCACGGTAACTTCCGCCATCGAAGGTTTACGTACCCTGGAGGTGTTTAAAGACCTCGGCCAGATGACCATTGTAAAAATAGTACTGACCATTATCTCAGGGCTGTTTATCATGCAGCAATTTGGTACAGTATCTATCGGGCGTATGTTTGGCCCTATCATGGTATTGTGGTTCTCCATGCTCGGCATACTGGGGATCTCCCATATTGCTGATGACCTCAGCATCTTCAAAGCTTTCAGTCCGCATTATGCTATCGAACTCTTAACTACCTATCCTAAAGGATTCCTGATCCTGGGTGCGGTATTTTTGTGTACTACGGGGGCTGAGGCGCTGTATTCTGACCTCGGTCACTGCGGAAGGGGTAACATCCGCATCTCCTGGATTTTCGTCAAATCCTGCCTTATTTTGAACTATCTGGGCCAGGGCGCCTGGTTGCTCACCCAAAAAGGACAGATCCTGCCGAAAGACCAGAACCCCTTCTTTACCATCATGCCGGAATGGTTCATCATCTTTGGGGTACTGATTGCCACATTGGCCTCCATTATTGCCAGCCAGGCATTGATCTCTGGCTCCTTTACCCTTATCGCCGAAGCCATGCGCCTGAACCTCTGGCCTAAAATGCGGGTGAACTATCCTACGGAAATGCGCGGGCAACTCTACATCCCTGGTATCAATACCATGTTGTTTATCGGATGTGTGAGCATTGTACTGCTCTTCAAGGAATCGTCGAACATGGAGGCGGCATATGGATTATCCATTACCATCTGTATGCTCATGACATCCTGTCTCTTTGCTTTTTATCTATATACCCGAAGGGTATGGGTCGGCTGGATCCTGCTATACCTTGCGGTGTATTTTACCATAGAATTCTCGTTCCTCTTTGCCAACCTGGTGAAGTTTATGCATGGCGGTTATGTAACCGTTATCGTGGCCGGCCTGTTATTCCTGGTGATGATCGTATGGTTCAAATCCCGCAAAATCAAAAACCGCTATGTGGAGTTTGTACGCCTGGAAGACTACCTGCCTATTATACAGGAACTCAGTAACGATACCTCTATTCCTAAATATGCCACCCACCTGGTATATATGAGTAGTGCCGATAATCCAAAGGAAATAGAACATAAGATTATCTACTCTATCCTCAATAAAAAGCCCAAAAGGGCAGATATCTACTGGTTTGTGCATGTAGATGTGGTAGATGAACCTTACCTGAGTGAATATTCTGTACAAACGATTATCCCCAATGAAGTGATACGGGTGGAATTCCGCCTGGGCTTTAAAGTGGAACAACGTATTAACCTGATGTTCAGAATGGTGGTGGAAGACATGGTACGTAACAAGGAAGTAAATATTACCAGTCGTTATGAATCATTGAGCAAAAATAATGTGGTAGGAGACTTCCAGTTTATTGTAATGGAGAAATTCCTGTCGCACGATAATGATCTGCCACTCTATGAACGGATGATTATGAAGATGTATTTCTTCCTGAAAAAAATCAGTTTGTCGGAAGAAAGAGGTTTCGGGCTGGACTCCAGTTATGTAACCATCGAGAAATACCCGCTGGTAGTAGCGCCGGTAACCAATTTACAGTTAAAGCGAATCATTCACTAATACACAGCCATTTCGTTATTTGATGATGCAGGCAGCAGTGGGGTAATGAAAATCCCGGAAATTTTGCAGATCTTGGAAGCGGTGAATGTTGGGAGGTAACACTATTCCGGCATTATCAAATAACGAAATTGTTAATTAGTATGGTGAACAAATTTTTTGGCGTACTGGCTATTATGCTGGTATTGCAACAAAACGTGTGGGCGCAGGCATCTCCGGCCGGCGACTACCAGGAATTACCCGATCCACGACCTGTTAATGCTGCTTCCTGGGAAGCGGTAAAAGACACACAACTCCACATTGCCTTCGGTACACCGGATACCCGCTACGAAAAAAGCAACGCACCGGCAGCTTCCTCCCTTACTGCTACCTGGCACGCTAAAGCCTGGAAAGGTGAAAGAATACATACGCAACTGGTAATCTGGTCTGCGGTGAGTCAGCCGGCGGTGAGTATGCAGGCTACTTTCCTGCAACATGCCAATGGCCACAAAATTGCGGCGAATGCTATTTCCACTGGCTTTGTACGGTATGTAATGACAGATGAACTGAATAAAGATGGTAGTGGCTGCGGCTATCGTAAAAGCAAGGATTTTGATTCTTCTCTCGTTGCTGATGGTATTGATATCATCCGCCAGAAAAATATCGCTGCCAAAAATACCCAGCCGGTGTGGCTGAGTATTCAGGTACCCGCCAATACCCCTGAAGGTGTTTATAAGGGCGCTATTCAGGTGAAAACAGCCACTGCTACTATCACCCTGCCTTATCAGGTAGAAGTATTGAACCGCACTTTACCTGCTGCCAAAGATTGGCAATTTCACCTGGACCTCTGGCAAAGTCCGGACGCAGTGGCCAGGGTATACAACGTGAAACCCTGGAGTGATGCTCATTTCAAGGCGATGAAGCCCTATATGAAAATGCTGGCAGCAGCCGGCCAGAAAGTGATCACCGCTACCCTGATCTATGATCCCTGGAACAGCCAGACAGAAGATATATACAGTACCATGGTGAAGTGGACCAAAAAGAAAAATGGTACCTGGTCCTATGATTATACCGTATTCGATAAATGGGTGCAGTTCATGATGGAGCTGGGCATCCGCAAAGAAATCAACTGTTACAGCATGATTCCCTGGAATCTTCGCTTTTACTATTATGATGAAGCTACTGCAAAAGATACTTTCATTGTAGCAAAACCAGGAACGCCTGCTTATACCGCGCATTGGCAGCCGATGTTGCAGGACTTTGTAAAACACCTGAAAGCAAAAGGCTGGTTTGATATCACGGCGATTGCCATGGATGAAAGACCGATGGAAGATATGCAACAGGCGCTTTCGTTGATCCGGCAGGCAGACCCTCGTTTGAAGGTATCGCTGGCAGGCAGTTACCATGCGCCGCTGGCTTATGAGATCCATGATTATTGTATTGCAGTAGGCGATAGCTTTCCTGCTGCCGTGATGGCGACCCGTTTAAAACAAGGGTTACCCACTACGTTCTATACCTGCTGTACTGAAGGGTATCCGAATACATTTACGTTTTCACCGCCGGCAGAAGCTACCTGGATGGGATGGCATGCTGCACATAAAGGATATACCGGTTATCTGCGGTGGGCCTATAATTGCTGGGTGAAGGAACCCCTGCTGGATTCCCGTTTCCGTGCATGGGCAGCCGGCGATACTTATTTCGTATATCCGGGACCGAGATCTTCGATCCGTTTTGAAAGACTGGTGGAAGGTATTCAGGATTTTGAGAAGATCCGGTTACTGAAAGCGGAGTTTATCCGTACAAACAATCAGGCGGCACTGGCTAAACTGGAAAAGATGTTGCAGCCGTTTGAAGCCCCTGCGCTGAAAACTATTCCTGCAGCAACGATGCTGCAACCGGCAAAAGATATGCTGAACGGATGGTAGGTAACGACTATCTTATCGGAAAAAAAGAAATCCTCCGGAGAACCGGAGGATTTCTTTTTTTTAACACAACTAAAAAACAATCAAATGTCCGAATGGAAATATTTTATGTTCATCAATCGGGCTTTTTCCCATCTAAAAAGGTATTAATCGTATTGATTTCAGTGTGGTTGTTTTGTCCCGGATCGCTTACCGTGTAGTTGGAATAAAAGTGCTCAGCGGAGCCGGCGCCATTATCCAGGTTTACATTGCGACGCAGATAAGCCGGTACATTTTCCAGTTCCGCATTGTTATCCATGTTCTTCACATTGAAGCTGATACTGCGTAATTTGGCCACTCTTTCCGCTTGTTTGCGTTTCTGTTCTTCCAGATCTTCATAGCTCTGTTGCATGGGCACTTCCGGAGGAGCAGGCGCATTGTTTATGTTATTATCATCTTCTTCCCGGTATACCATTTTCATTTCAGGTGGTACGGCGTTGCCTGGTTCCACATAAATGTGGGAAGGGCGATTTAAGTACCCACCTGCTGCATTACCAGTTTGTGGCTGAATGATATTCACATTCTGCTGGGTATTGCCAGGCATCTGCATATGTGCAGGAGGAATCTGTTGTATCGGTTGTTGTTGTTGCTGCAGTTGCTGTTGTTGCTGCTGCATCTGTTGCTGTTGCAGCTGTTGTTGTTGCATCTGCTGCATTAACTGCTGTTGTTGCTGATCTATTTGCTGCGGTTGTACAGGTACCTGTTGTACATTCAGCACATAGTTCTGACGGGCAGGTGCAATAGGCGCCTGCGGTGTTACCTGCTGTGGTGGAGTATAGGAAGTAACGGGTTCAGGATGAACGATCACTGGTTCCATCAGGCGGGGTGCCATGAGGTCCTGTGGCTCCTGGAAGAGGACTCCCTGGGCCTGTTGTGTGTTCATTTTTTTTTCATCTCCGTCTTTACCTAATTGCATCACAATTTTAGGTTCCACGCGCTCCGGGTTGGAGGGAGTCAGCTTTTGCTGCGTAATGGGTTTTTGTTCAAAACCGGTAGCAATGATGGTAACGCCCAGCTGTCTGTCGAGAGACTGGTCGTAGCCCACACCGAGGATGACATCGCAGTCTTCACCGGCCTGGCTTTGTACATAGGCCTGGATAATATCCATTTCATCGAGGGTGTGTTCGAATTCACCTTCGGAAGAAGAGATATTGATCAGGATCCATTTTGCACCACGGATATCGTTATCATTCAGCAGCGGAGAAGTGAGTGCATCTTCGATTGCTCTCTGTGCACGGTTTTCACCTTCAGCCAGCGATGCGCCGAGGATGGCCACACCACCATTACGCATAACGGTACATACATCGGCAAAATCGACGTTGATCTGACCAGTAGAGTTGATCACATCTGTGATACATTTAGCCGCAGTAGCGAGTACGTTATCTGCTTTTTCGAAGGCCGCTTTGAATTTAAGGTCGCCGAATTTCTGACGTAATTTATCATTGGAGATGATCAGCAGGGTATCTACATACTCTTTCAGCCGGGTTACCCCTTCGTCTGCCTGCAGCATCCTTTTTTTACCTTCATAGGAGAAGGGAGTGGTCACGATACCTACAGTCAGGATACCCAGTTCCTTACATATCCGCGCAATGATAGGGGCGCCACCGGTTCCGGTACCACCGCCCATACCGGCAGTAATGAAGGCCATTTTGGTATTTACCTCCAGGATCTTTTTGATTTCTTCAAAGGATTCTTCAGTGGCTTGTTTGCCAATCTCAGGATTGGCACCTGCTCCCAGCCCCTGTGTGAGGTGTGGTCCCAATTGTATTTTATTGGGCACAGGACTGTTAGCAATAGCCTGAGCATCAGTATTGCAGATTATAAAATTCACCCCTTCAATGCGTTGACTATACATATGATTCACCGCATTACTTCCACCGCCACCAATGCCTATAACCTTGATGATAGAAGATTTTTCCTTAGGAAGATCAAAATGTATCATGACTCTATACTTTTATGGGTTAGTACGAATAATTAATAATGAACTATTAAGAATTAAGTGTGTATCTATTTTACTGTTACTATGGTTCATGGTCCTGTCATTATTAATTATTGTGCTTAATTCTTACTTATTTACTAAACGTTTGCCGGGTGCAACAATTGCGCCATTTCCTTTTACAGTTTTGCATCTTCTTCTTCTGTGAACATGTCAATGATTTTTGTTTTCATTTTGTCCAGAAAGTTTTTCAGTGATGCGTTTCTTTCTTTTGCTTTCCTGTCCTGGATTTCCTGGCTGCTGGGAGCAGTTTCTTCTATCCATTCTTCCTGCGACGCAAGGGATTGCGCTGCCTGTTCTTTGGCCAGGTAGCTGGTATTAATTTTTACATAATTTTCTTCCAGCGCTTTGCGATCATTTTCAAAATCATTGTAGCCTTTCAGAATAAGTCCCACGCAGGTAGCATACATAGGCTTGGTAAGTTCGTCTATGTGGCCGCTGGCGAGATGCTCATTGGGGAATCCGATACGGGCACTTGCACCGGTTGTATACTCTGTTAACTGTATGAGGTGTTTCAGCTGAGAGCCGCCACCGGTAAGAATGATACCACCATTCAGCATTTTGTTGTCCATACCGATCTGTTTGAGGTGATACACCACAAAGTCGAGTATTTCACTCATGCGTGCCTGGATGATATGTGCCAGATTTTTTACAGATATTTCTTTCGGGCTCTGTCCACGTAAACCAGGAATGGTGATGTAGGCGTTGCTTTTAGCTTCATCTGCCAGGGCGTAGCCAAATTGCACCTTCATCTGTTCTGCCTGTGTTTTTAATACACCGAGACCGTTTTTAATATCGTTGGTAATGTTTTCACCGCCGTACGGAATCACCGCGGTGTGTTTCAGAATACCTTCGTAGAATACGGCCAGGTCAGTGGTACCGCCACCGATGTCCACAATGGCAACACCTGCTTCAAAATCCATATCGCACATAACAGCGGCGGCGGAAGCCAGGGGCTGGAGTACCAGGTCGCGGATTTTCAGACCTGATTTTTCCACGCTGCGGTTAATGTTGCGGATGGCGTTTTTGTCGCCGGTAATGATATGGAAGTTTGCACCCACCTTCACCCCCGACATACCAATGGGGTAGGTGATATTCTGCAAGCTATCCACAATATACTGCTGTGGGATCACATCAATGATCTGATCACTGGCAGGAATGACTGTTTTATACTGATCATTGATAAGCTGATCAATATCTTTCTGGGATATTTCCGCATCGGTATCGTTACGTACGATATCGCCGCGTGTTTGTAAACTCTTTATATGGTGTCCGGCTATGCCTACGTATACTTCGTTAATCTCCAGGTTGGGGTTGGATGCATAACAATTCTCAAGTGCCTGCCTGATAGCTTTTATTGTTTGGTCAATGTTCAGCACCATACCGTGCTGCACCCCAAACGATGTAGCTTTTCCGAATCCCAGGATTTCCAGTTTCCCGTATTCATTCTTCCGTCCTGCAATGGCAGCAATCTTCGTAGTGCCTATGTCGAGGCCTACAATGATAGGAGCTTCCTGATTCATGGCGTTTTTTGTTTTTTTGATGTGTTAACAGATTTATTCCCTGGCTTATACACTGCTTTAGGTTGTTGCTTCGGCGGCGCTGCTGCTTTTTCTTTTTTCACTTCTTCTTTTCCTTTCTGCGTTTTAGCTTTTGCTTTTGTTGGTGCCGGTGGTTTTACGACCGGTTTTGCTATGGCTGCATGTGCCGGTTGTTTTACCGGTACATGTTCCGTAGCCACTGCACTGTCTGAAATCGGCGGTTCGTCTGCGACTACCAGTTTCAGGCTGTCCTGTGCAGGAGGCGGCTGCATGGGAGCTATCCCGTCTTTACGTGTACATACCACTTCATTTTCAAATGCGATATTGATACGTGTATAGTTATTCCAGCCTACTTTATTTAATCCTTCCTTGTAAAAAGCCAGCAATTTGTTGAATTTTTTTTCGATATCGGTACCTTCTCCAAAGGTGATGATCTGATCTCCCAGTTTAGGTATGAACTCAAACCGACGATCATCTGTGATCACCAGTTGTTCTACCTGTGCCATCCAGAAAGCGTCTTTACTGATATACCTGCCCATCTCCACAATCTGGGTAGCTAACAGGCTGTCTGCCTGTTGCAACTTTTCCGCATCGGTAGGAAAGCCGGTAAAAACAGGCACTCTGGCCGCATAACGGGTAGATACCGGAATCCGTTCGCCGGATTCATCGAGATAAAAACTGTTACCGGAAAAAGTAAAGATCCGGGCTACCGGTTCGCGTTGGGTTACTTTCACATTCAGCTTTTGCTGACTGTCGAAATAAATTTCCGCATTCTTTACCCACGGGTCCTGATCTACTGCCGCTTCCAGCTGACGGATGTTGATATCGCCAATGGATTTGCCGATCGGGTTCAGGTTTTTATCTTTCGTAATCAAAGATCTGATGTCTTTCGCTTCGATGAAAAAATTATCATCTTTTCCTTCGAATTTCACCTGGATACTTTTGCATTTACCCGCATCTTTATCCTGGATGGCCGCCACCAGTAATATTACAAAGCCTGTCAGCACCATTCCCCAGAGAACGATGGTGGCGAGTCTTTTAAATATTGTACGGGCCTTGGACATATTATAGCGATCGTTTTGTTGTTTGTTTTTAGTTCAGCAGATGACTGATCGGTTCTTTCAGTTGATCTATATCACCGGCTCCTGCAGTGATCAGCAACGGAGTGGGTGATTGTTTTAACCATTCCGTTATTGCTTCTTTAGGCATTATCTGTACCGGTACGGTGATCTTTTCTGCAATCATTTCACTGGTAACACCTGCTATCGGTAATTCCCTGGCCGGATATATCGGCAGCAGGATTACTTCATCTGCCAGTGATAAACTGTCTGCGAATCCGTCTGCGAGGTCGCGGGTGCGGGTGAATAAATGCGGTTGAAAAATCACTGTGCATTTCCGGCCGGGGAACAGTGCTTTGGCGCTGGTGATCAGTGCCCGCAGTTCTTCCGGATGGTGTGCGTAATCATCTATATAAACCTGTTTGTCATTTTTTATCGCATATTCAAATCTGCGCCGGATACCTTTAAAACTTGCCACGGCTGCTTTGATTTTGTCGGCACCGATACCCAGCAAATGTGCTACTGTGATGGCGGCTACGGCATTTTCCACATTGTGCATGCCACCAATATGCAGCTGCACATTATCAATCATCCAGTCCTGATGCATCACATCAAACTCGTATCCGCCGTTGATCATACGGATATTGGCGGCATAGGCATTGGCGGCATTGTTCTGTAAACTGTACAGCAATTTGTTGGATGCATGCAGTTCTTTATTGCGATGCAGGCCGAACCTAGCAATCAGCGTGCCATTGGGCTTAATATTGTGTGTATATTCAATAAAAGCATCTTCCATTGCCTCCGGTGTACCGTAAATATCCAGGTGATCTGCATCCATGGCAGTCAATACGGCGATATCCGGACTTAATTTCAGGAAAGAGCGATCGTATTCATCTGCTTCAATAACGGCTACCGCTTTGTCGCTGCTCCAGAAATTTTTATTGTAGTTAACGCTGATGCCTCCCAGGAAAGCATTACAGCCATAACCGCTGTCGGTAAGCAGATGGGCAATCATGGTGGAAACAGTGGTTTTACCATGGGTGCCGGCTACGGTAATCGCAAACTGTGTATGGGTGATTTCCTGCAATACATCGCTGCGTTTCACTACTTCATAACCGTTGTCGCGGTACCATTGCAGTTCCTGGTGTGCTGCCGGTATGGCCGGCGTATATACGACCAGGTTAGCTGCTTTATCTAAAAGTTGTATATCGTCTGTATAATGGATTTGCATACCCTCTGCTTCCAGCTGCCTGGTAAGCACTGTTGCGGTACGGTCATAACCACTTACCTGCACTCCTTTTTCGTTGAAAAAGCGTGCAATGGCGCTCATGCCAATACCACCGATACCGATGAAATAAACCCGTTGTATGTTATTCAAATCCATATATACTATTCGTCTCTGTATGTTTAATCTTTACAATTATGCTATAATACCCAGTACTTCTTTGGCAATGACCATATCTGCGTTGGGGCGTCCCAGTTGCCCGATATTGGTTTCCAGTTGTTCCATCAGCGCCCTGTTCTGCAGGAGGTTGAATACCACATTGCCTAACTGGCTTTTTACTTCGTCATCCCGGATAATCAGCCCGGCTTTTTTATTGACCAGGTTCATCGCGTTGGATGTCTGGTGATCTTCCGCTGCAAAAGGATAAGGCACGAATATGACTGGTTTCTTTACCACACACAATTCTGCAATTGCCAGTGCCCCTGCCCGGGAAACCACTACATCGGCTGCTTTGTAGGCGAAATCCATCACGTTGATAAAGTCGTACACTTTAATATGTGATGCATAAGGCGCCGCCGCTGCTTTAGCCGTTTCAAAGAAAGGTTTACCGGTTTGCCATATCAGCTGTATATCTTTTTCCGCGATAGTTTCCAGTAAAGGCAACAATCCTTCATTGATGGATTTCGCACCCAGACTGCCACCTACGGCGAATATGGTTTGTTTGCTGTTGCTTAAACCAAAATGCTGCAGGGCATCTTCTCTGGTCACCGCAGACTGTGTAATGTTGTTCCTGACAGGATTTCCGGTAGCAATCAGTTTGTCTGCCGGGAAAAATTTATCCATACCATCGTACGCCACACAGATCTTTCTCGCTTTCTTACCTAATATTTTATTGGTTTTACCGGCAAATGAATTCTGTTCCTGTATCAGGGTTGGAATATCATTTTTCTGCGCCTGTCTTAACATCGGGAAGCTGGCGTAGCCACCTACCCCTACCACTACATCCGGCTGAAATCGTTGCAGGATACCTTTAGCATGCCGTAAACTTTTCCAGATTTTCCAGGGTAATAATATGTTTTTAAAAATATTGCTACGATTGAATCCTACGATTTCCAGGCCTTCAATCGGATATCCGGCCTGTGGTACTTTTTCCATTTCCATTTTTCCGGCAGCACCTACAAAAAGGATGTCGGTGTCTGGCTGGATTTTTTTCAACGCATTGGCAATCGCTATCGCCGGGAAGATATGTCCTCCGGTACCACCACCTGCTATAATTACTTTGCGTTGCATATACTACTAGTTACAATTGTCTCTTTAAGTTAAATACGAATTAAGCAACAGCAGCGTTTTCTGTTTGCGCCATTACTCTTTCCAACCGCTCTTTTTCTGCCTGTTTCCCTTCCATCTCTTCCACGTTCCTGGATACACTCAGTATAATACCGATGGCCATACTGGTAAACAATACGGAAGATCCTCCCATACTTACCAGCGGTAAGGTAACCCCGGTAACCGGGAACAGGTGTACGTTTACTGCCATATTGGTCAATGCCTGTATCACCAGTGTTACACTTAACCCTACTGCCAGGAATGCACCGAATGCATACGGACATCGCTTATAAATCCGGATCGACCGTAAAAGCAATATCATGTAGGCGGCGAGAATCAGGAACGCACCGAACATGCCATACTCTTCAATGATCGTTGCATAAATATAGTCGGAGTAGGCATGGGGTAAAAAGTTACGCTGGGTACTATTACCCGGTCCTTTTCCCAGCACGCCGCCGCCGGCTATGGCGATATTGGCCTGTTGCACCTGATAAGGTATTTCCGTATGATCATCATGCAAAAAGCTGTCGATACGCTTTTCCCATGTTTTGGTACGCATTTCCATGCCGGTGAGCTTGGCCACAAAAAACATCAGCATCACCAGTACCAGACCCGCTGCTATCATAGAAGCGAGGAACCTTACCGGTACCCTGCCAATGAAACACAGTAACATACAGCTGGCGCCCAGCAGCAAGGCTGTACTCATATTGGCCGGCATGATCAGCAAACAGATAACGCCTACCGGAATAATGATGGGCAGAAATCCTTTTTTGAAATCATTGATCACGTGTTGCAATCTGGACAGCTGTCTGCTGACATACATGAAGATGGCCAGTTTGGCCACATCCGATGTCTGGAAGGTCAGATTGATAATAGGTAACCGTATCCACCTGCTGGCATCATTGATATTGGACCCGAAAGCCAGTGTGTATATCAGCAGGGGGATGGAGATCAGGAAGCCTATCTGCGCCACCCGGGAGTAAATCGTATAATTTACCCGGTGTGCAAAGTAGATGATTACCAGTCCCATTACCAGTACCGTTAATTGCTTCAGGAGATAGTACTCTGTATGGCCGCCTCTTTCGCGGTAGGCCAGTGAACCGGTGGCGCTATATACAGCCAACAGGCTTACCAGCGATAGGAAAACCACTATCGTCCAGATAACTTTATCGCCTTTTGTTCTATATAGCAAACCGTTCATTTATTTATTTTTAGCAGTTAACTATTTTATTAACTGCTTTTCGTTTAATCTTTACCGTTATTCAACCCAATTTTCCCTTTTACTACAGCTGTTTTACCTCTTCCTTGAATTTCCGTCCCCTGTCTTCATAATTTTTAAACAGGTCGAAACTTGCACAGGCAGGTGATAACATCACCACATCTCCTTTGCCGGCCTGTTTAAAGGCTTCCTGTACTGCGTCATGCATACTGGCCGTATTGATCATGACCGGTGTATCTTTAGATAACGCAGCTTCAATAGGTGTGTTGTCCACACCCAGACAAATGATTGCCTTTACCTTCTCTTTCACCAGTTCCCGGATTGCATCATAGTCATTGCCTTTGTCTACGCCACCCATGATCAGCACGATGGGCTTTTCAATACTTTCCAGTGCAAACCATACGGAATTGACATTGGTAGCTTTGCTGTCATTAATAAAATCAACTCCTCTTACAGTGGTCACATATTCCATCCGGTGCTCGAGGCTCTTGAATGAGGTCAGGCTCTCGCGGATTTTTTCTTTTCGTATATCCATGGTTCTGCCTGTAATTCCAGCTGCCATCGAATTATATAAATTGTGTTTCCCTTTTAATGCGAGGTCGTACATGGACATGATAACCGGTTCTCCGTTAACCTCGATATGCACCTGGTCGTTGGCAATAAAGCCGCCTTCTTTCAGTGGTTTCATGATGGTAAAAGGTATTGATGTTGAATAAATGGGTTGCTTCGCTAAATGTTGCATGATCTCAGGATCGTCCATGCAGTAGATAAAATAATCTGCTGCGGTTTGGTTCATGGCGATTCTGAATTTGGAGGCTACATAATTTTCCATTTTATAATCGTAGCGATCCAGGTGATCAGGCGTAATATTCAGGAGAATGGCCACATCGGGTTTAAATTCCCGGATGTCATCCAGCTGAAAGCTGCTGATTTCAATCACATAATACTCCGCTGGTGCGGTTGCTACCTGCCGGGCATAGCTCACGCCAATATTCCCTACCATCGCCACATCCAGACCAGCCGTCTTGAACAGGTGATAGGTGAGGGCAGTAGTGGTGCTTTTGCCGTTGCTGCCGGTGATAGCAATAATCTTTTTACCTTTCGAGAAACGGTAGGCCAGCTCTATTTCGGAGATGACAGGTATGCCTTTCGCACGTACCTTTTTCATCAGTTCCGATTTTTCAGGGATCCCCGGACTTTTTACGATTTCGTTTGCGTCCAGGATAATGTCCCAGGAATGATGTCCTTCTTCAAAAGAGATCTGGTTTACCGCCAGTTCCTGTTTATAGTTATCTTTTATTATGCTGCCATCAGACACAAAAACATCATACCCCTGTTGTTTTCCCAACAAGGCTGCTCCAATTCCGCTTTCACCGGCTCCTAATATGACGAGTTTATGTTCCATTTCTTTGATACTGATATATTAACTTTTATTTGTTATCTCATTTTTAAAGTAGCAATCGCAAATACCACACACATAATGGTAATAATCCAGAAGCGTACGGATATTTTACTTTCATGATAGCCTACTTTCTGGTAGTGGTGGTGCAGCGGCGACATTTTCAGAATACGCCGGCCTTCCCCATACTTCTTCTTGGTGTATTTGAAATAGGATACCTGTAACATCACAGATAATAGCTCTATCAGGAATACGCCACAGAAAATAGGAATCAGCAGCTCCTTGCGAACAATGATGGCCAGGGAAGCGATGATACCACCCAGCGCCAGGCTACCGGTATCGCCCATGAATACCTGTGCCGGATAGGCATTGTACCAGAGGAAACCTATGCAGGCGCCCACAAAGGCTGCAATGAATATCGACAACTCGCCCAGGTTGGGGATATACATGATATTCAGGTATTCCGCAAACTGGATATTACCGGATACATAGGCGAAGATGCCAAGGCATACCCCTATAATCCCCGATACACCGGTGGCTAGTCCATCCAGTCCGTCTGTAATATTGGCGCCGTTGGAAACAGCGGTAATAATAAAGATCACGATCAGGATATACAGTACGAAGGTGTATTTCTCGGCTCCCGGAATCCAGGAGATCAGTTTCGCATAATTGAATTCGTGATTTTTCACGAAAGGAATAGTGGTAATCGGCGTTTTAACATCCACAAAGCGGTGTCCGTCGCGGGTTACGCGTTCCGGATGATTGGTGATTTGTCTTTCATAGGGAGCCAGTTTTTTAGCACCCATGACTTCGCGGGAAACCACTACATCGTTATTGAAATACAGGGTGCAGCCAACGATCAGGCCCAGTCCTACCTGTCCCATGATCTTGAAACGGCCGGCCAGCCCTTCCTTATTCTTTTTGAATACTTTGATATAGTCATCCAGGAACCCGATCATGCCTAACCATACAGTCGACAAGAGGATCAGCCAGATATATACATTGGCGATCTGGGCAAATAATAAAGTAGGAATAACAATAGCAGATAAAATGATGAGACCACCCATGGTAGGCGTACCTTTTTTGGTATTTTCTCCCTGGAGACCCAGTTCGCGGATGGTTTCGCCAATTTGTTTACGTTGCAGGAACTTAATAATACGTTTACCAAACAGCAAAGAAATCACCAGCGACAGCAGTAATGCCATCGTAACACGGAAAGTGATATACTGGAACATACCACCGCCGATGACGCTGATCTTAAATTCTGTTTTCAGGTAATTTAAAAAATAATATAACATACGTTTTAGTCGAAGCCTGTAAACCGCCAGTGGCGGTCAACAGCTTTTAAGCATTGGATTATTAAGTATTTCTATTCTTACTAAAAAAATTATTTGTCCATCATCTTCATCATTTCCAGCAGCACTTGTTTATCATCGAAGGGATGTTTCACCCCATTGATTTCCTGGTATTTTTCGTGTCCTTTACCAGCCACCAGGATAATATCTTCCTTGTTGGCCAGGGTGATAGCGGTTTTAATCGCTTCTTTCCTGTCGGCAATAGACAGTGTTTTCTTTTTCAGATGTACCGGCACACCTGCTTCCATTTCCCGGATGATGGCTGCAGGATCTTCAGTGCGGGGATTATCTGATGTGAAGATAACCCGGTCACTGCTTTCTGCTGCTACATCCGCCATGATAGGACGTTTGGTAGTGTCTCTGTCGCCTCCGCAACCTACTACTGTAATCACCTGTTCGATGCCTTTACGCAGATTTTTGATCGTTGCCAGTACATTCTTCAAGGCATCGGGCGTATGTGCGTAATCCACAATCGCGATAATCTGTTCCCGATCGGAGACGATATAATCGAATCTGCCTTCTGCTCCCTGGATATCGCTGAGCGCCTGCAACACATGCGCTTTATCTTCTCCCAGCAGGATGGCTGCACCATAGACAGCCAGCAGGTTGTAGGCATTGAACTCACCAATGAGCCGGAAGTGTACTTCGATATCATCTACCAGCATGATCAACCCGGTAAGGTTGTTTTCCAGGATCTTCCCTTTATAGTCGGCCAGTGTACGGAGACTATAGGTCGCTTTCCGGGCTTTGGTGTTTTGTAACATAACCATTCCTCTTTTGTCGTCGAGGTTGGTCAGTGCAAACGCGCCGGAAGGCAGGTTGTCGAAGAAGGCTTTTTTCACCCGGATGTATTCATCAAATGTATGATGGTAGTCGAGGTGATCATGGGTAATATTACTGAAGATGCCTCCCGCGAATTTTAATCCGGCAATGCGTTGCTGGTGAATAGCATGGGAGCTTACCTCCATAAATACATGCGTACATCCGGCAGCCAGCATCTGTGCCAGTAAGGCATTGAGACTTACCGGATCCGGTGTGGTATGGGTAGCCGGTATAACGGTATCGCCTATCTGATTTTGCACAGTGGACAATAATCCACAGTGATGCCCCAATCTGGTAAATAAGCGGAACAACATGGTGGCGATGGTAGTTTTACCATTGGTGCCGGTAACCCCGGTCAGTTGCAGCTGATGCGAAGGGTTATCATAAAAGTTGCCTGCTATGATACCGCTGGCCAGGGCCGTGTTGTTTACCTGTACATAACATACCTGTTCAGACAGGTTTTCAGGCAGTGTTTCACAGATAACTGCTGCTGCACCTTGTGCGATCGCTTTATCAATATACACATGACCATCCACGTGTACTCCTTTCACAGCAATGAAAGCATCTCCGGTTTTTACTGCCCGGGAATCAATAGCCAATGCCTGCAGGGTAATATCTGCATTACCCTGAATGGACTGAATGCTTACATTATACAATATGTCGCGCAGCGTCTTCATCTAGCTCAGTTCTATTACGATTGTTTGTTCATTACCTATTCTGGTGCCACCAGGTAGTGATTGCATTCTCACTTTACCGGCGCCTTTTACGATTACCCTCAATCCTGCATTTTCCAGCAGATACAGTGCATCTTTCAATCCCATTCCTGTTACATCCGGCACGGCGCCTTTGGATTGGGTAACCGGTTGGAATGTAATTTTCCGATCGGTTACTTTCGCACTTACCCAGCTGTTGTTTGCTACTGAACCGCGTACCGGCAGCTGCAGGGTATTGAGTATTTTTTTCCATTCCCCTCCTTTACCATTTTTCAAAGCCAGCAGGGTATCCAGTTGCATGGTGGCCTGCATGGGTCTTTGTTTTTCAACAGCGATCGCGTACAGTTTATCAGCTACTTCCCGGAACACAGGACCCGCAACGCCTGCGCCATAGAAGCGTAAAGCGTGCGGTTTGTTTTTGATAACTACCACGCAGGTATACTGCGGATCATTTGCCGGGAAATAACCAGCAAAGGATGATTGGTAGATTTTATCAGCATAACCCCGGCTGCCATTGGCTACCAGGGCGGTTCCGGTTTTAGCGGCGAAGGAATAGTAAGGAGTACGCAGCCTTTTGGCGGTACCCTCTACAGGCACTCCTTCGAGCATGGCCTGTACCTGCCTGAGTGTACTGCGGGAGCAGATACTGTCCAGCATTACAGTAGGCTCAAACTGTTTAACTACCTGGCCGTATTCCATGACAGAATTGACGAGGTAGGGTTTCATCATTTTACCGTTGTTGGCCACTGCATTGTACAACATGCACGTTTGCAGCGGGCTTATCAGCACTTCATAGCCAAAAGCCATCCAGGGCAGGGAGGTGTTACTCCAGGTTTTGGAAGCTGTAGTTTTCACGACAGGTCTTCCTTCTCCCACCAGATCTATTCCGGTACTTTGATCGAGCTTTAATCTTTTCAGATGTGCGACAAAGTTGTTCGGTTGTCTGCCGTAAAACTGCCACGCCAGTTTGGCCATGCCTACATTTGAACTGAGTTCAAATGCGTGCTTGATGGTTACATTTTGCGGGCCGGGGTGCGGTTCGGAATCGAATACCGTTCTGCGACCTACCTGCCAGCGGCCACCGTCCATGTTTACCATGGAGTTCATGGTGACGAATTTATCTTCCAGTACTGCAATCATGGTAGCCAGTTTAAAAGTAGAACCGGGTTCCCCTACCTGCAGTGCATAGTTCATATCTTCCCAGTAGCTGCCATCCGGTTGGCGTCCGAGATTGGCTACTGCTTTTATTTTTCCTGTTTTTACTTCCATCAGAATGCAGGTGCCGTGGTCTGCTTCATTCTGCACCATCATATTCATGAGGGCCGTTTCTACGATATCCTGCATGTTTACATCGATGGTGGTAACGATATCGTGGCCGTTTTCCGGTTCAATATCGTATCCGTCTACCGGTACATAGGTACCGCCGGCAATGCGGCGCATCAGTCTTTTACCGGTTACTCCCTTGAGGTATTCATTGTAGGTTCTTTCGAGACCTACGCTCTGGGAGTTTTCGCGGGCGAGCCCGATTGTTCTGTTGGCGAGTAGTTTAAAGGGGTTGATACGTTTGCTTTTGGTTTCAGCAATCATACCGCCTTTATTTTTACCCAGCCGGAACATGGGGAACGCACGCATTTCCTGATACTGGTTAAAGGGAACGTCTCTTTTCAGGAGAAAATAGCGATCCTTTGATTTGTAACCTTCCTGTAACAGTTGTTTATAGCCGGCTTTGCTACGGTCGCCGAAAACCTGAGAGAGACGTAATGCCAGGGAATCCAGGTTTTCCTTGAATACTTTGCCGCCTTTATCACGAAGGCCATCTGCTTTGAAGTCGATCCGGATATCGAAATAAGGAATAGAGGTCGACAGCATTCTGCCTTCCTCTGAATAGATGGTTCCTCTTTCTGCATCCAGGGCTACGTAGCCGGTGTGGAGGCTATCGGCCATGCCACGCCAGTATGCGCCTTGTACGTTTTGGATATAAAATACTTTCACCAGAATGGCAATGCCAAACAACGCCATGCCAATGAGGCACAGATACACTCTCCACAATATGTCTTTTTTTACATCCACGATGCTTTAAGCAGTTAGCTGTTTTGTTAAGGGCTTAAAGCCGTTACTTTCAGGAGTTCTAAAAGCTAACGGCTAAAAGCAAAAAGCTTATTAGAAGATACCTGACGCTGGCTGCATTTGTATCTGAGATGCTTGCCATTTTTAGATTTACCAGCATCCCCGACCTGAATTACTTCAGGCGGGCAGCATCAGGTATCAGTATTAAATTCATTTTTCTGTTTCTTCTTTCAGTATGATCTTTTGTGGAGGGGAGCTAAGTTGTTTAAGACCCAGCGGCTCTACGGATTTACTGACTTCACTCATTTTGCTGCGGAACATAAGCTCACTCTTCACATTGATATATTCCCACTTCAGTTCTTTTATTTCTTTGCCCAGTTTATTAATCCGGCGGATTTTTTTTTCAGCGAGGTGACTGTTAGCGATATAGATCAATGCCAGAACGGAGAGAAAGCCAATAAAGGGCATGTTTAGCACCAGCGCTCTGTAGTTGATGCGCAACCGCCATTCTCTTTTTGGTTCCGGGGGAGTGTTGTTATCTTCCACCGGAGGTTCCTGGTTTGTTTCTATAGTTTCTTCTTCCTGCAACACGCTCTTTGCCTTTTTAATAATTGACAATATAAAATTGAACGCAAATCAAAACAGATGTGTATAGGATAGGATAGGATGTTGTGAGCCGGCGAAATGCCATATCACGATGTTTTTTCGGCTACCCGCAGTTTTGCACTTCTCGACCTTCCATTGATCTTCAGTTCTGCATCACCGGCGGTAACTGGTTTTTTTGTGATTAATCTGAACAATTTAGGGGGTGTTTCCTTTGCAAACGGATCATCCTGTGCTTCCTCGAAACTGCCTGTCTTCATAAAATTTTTCACCAACCTGTCTTCCAGCGAGTGGAAGGTAATGATGGCCAGCCTGCCTCCTGGTTTTAAACTGCCGGCGGCTTGTTCCAGTAAATCTTTTAAAGCACCTAATTCATCATTCACGGCTATACGTAAAGCCTGAAACACCTGTGCCAGGTACTTTTGCGGATTCCCTTTTACGATGGGCTGAATTACAGATTTAAATTCCGCAATGGTACGCATAGGATGAGTTTTCCGCTGCTTTACAATAGTTTGTGCCAGGGTTTTGGCGTTGGTAACTTCGCCATATTCCTGGAATACCAGTTGTAACCTTTTTTCAGACCAGGTTGCCAGTAATTGTGCGGCAGTAAATTCGGTTCTTGTATCCATCCGCATATCCAGGTCGCCGTCGAAGCGGGTACTGAATCCTCTCGTTGCTGTATCAAACTGGTGCGACGAAACGCCCAGATCTGCCAGTATGCCGTCTACCTGAGCTGCTTTGTGTAGTTTCAGAAAACGTTGCAGGTGCCGGAAATTTTGTTGTACAAATGTTACACGTTCATCAATGATCCGGTTACGGTAAGCATCTTCATCCTGATCAAATACTATCAGTCTTCCTTGTTCACCCAGTTTCTCCAGTATGGCTTTTGAATGTCCACCGCCTCCAAACGTAGCATCTACATATGTCCCTGCGGGATTAATGTTTAACAGCGCTGTTGTTTCCTGCAGCAGAACGGGTAAGTGATATTGTTGTGCTTCGCCCATGTGCTACGTCTTTAAATTGAAATATTATGATCTCCTCCTCCCATTACCTGTTGTGCCAAATCACTGAAGGCCCCTGGTGAGAAATTTTCAAAGAACTCCTGGTATTTACCTTTATCCCAGATCTCGATTTTATTTAATGCTGCTACCAGCACAATATCTTTTTCCAGATTGGCGTATGACAGTAGGTTTTTCGGTACCAGCAGTCTTCCTGCGCTGTCTAACTCCAAAATAGTGGCGCCATTTAAGAAGTAGCGTCTGAACTCCCTTACTTTCGGATCAAAATCATTCAGCTTGCTGATGCGTTCAAAAATCGGCTGCCATTCATTCATGGGATACAGGGACAAGCATTTTTCAAACCCTCGGTTAATCACAAACTGTCCTCCGGCCCCGTCTGCTAACTGCTTTTTGAATCCGGCAGGTAACAGAAAGCGTCCTTTTGCGTCCAGCGTCGATTCATATTCACCGAGAAAACCTGTCATACCATGGGGCAAAGTCCTTGAAAATCCAATTTCTAACACAAAATAACACTTTTTCCCACTTTTTAACGAAAAAATACTTTATAAATTTTTTCCACAAGTGGTAGGACTGCTGCAGGAGGCCTTCTGCCACCGTTTATGCACGTGATGTGTACATTATTGGGAAATGAGTGTGTATAATGTGTGTGTTGATGTGTATTTCGTGTGTATATCATGTGAACCAGCAATAAACACGCACCTGCCGAACCTTCTACTGGTGGGAAAAAGTGACGGGTATGTGTGTTATGTGTATAATTTGTTTAATCTGTTGCCCGTGCCAGACTTTTTTGCACATCCCGCCTGGCTGCTTTCTGCTTTCAGGAAATACCCTTAACTTCCTCCCTGCCGTGGAAAACCCCGGTTCCGGCGATTAAATTCCCTCTTTTGCAAAATTTTAACAGCATTGAAAATCTGTCTGCCTTACATTTACATTTAATTCTTAATTTTGCCACTCTTTTATGCGGAAATTTTTATTGTACATTAGTGTTCTTGCGCTTATCGTATCTACCTCCTGTAATAATGAACTGAGGAGGATAGAGAAAAGCAACAACTTTGAAAAGAAGCTGGCATATGCCGATAAGTTGTACCAGAAAAAGAAATACAATACGGCGCAAACACTTTACCAGGACCTGTTACAGGTGTACAAAGGGACAGAGAAGTTTGAAGGTCTGTATTATAATTTCGCATACTGCTCCTACTACGTAAAAGACTACGTACAGGCAGCTTTCCATTTTAAAAACTACCTGGACGTATTTCCCAACAGCCCCAGAGCCGTGGAAATCGACTACATGCAGGCATACTGCTACTATAAACAGTCACCAAAGGTATCACTGGATCAGACCAACACCATGAAGGCCATTGCTGCTATGCAAACCTTCATCAACAACTATCCCAACGCGGAAAAAGTGGCAGAAGCCAACCTGGTGATTGAACTGTGCCGCCGGAAACTGGAAAAGAAAGAGTTTACCAGTGCCGAGCTCTATTATAACCTGGGCTTCTATAAAGCCGCCGGTATTGCCTTCAAAAACCTGATGCGCAACTACCCCGACTCCGATAAAAGCGACGGTTATAAGATAATGGCTATCCGCGCTTATTACAACTATGCTAAAAACAGCATCCTGGAAAAACAAAAAGAGCGCTACGAGACAGTATTAGGCGAATATCTCGATTTTGCCGACCACTATCCCAATAGCAAATTGAAGCCAGATGCCGAAAAATTTTATACCTTAGCGCAAAACAATATAAAATCACTGGAAAATGAGCAAAATAAAGCGAAGTCTAACCAGTAGTCTTAATCCCTGGGTAGAAACTAAAAATACTACCGATATTAAGAACAGAACTGGTAATTTATATGAGTCTATTGCCGTGATAGCCAAACGCGCCAATCAGATCAATATTTCCGTGAAAGAGGAGCTCCATTCCAAACTGGAAGAGTTTGCCAGTCATACTGACAACCTCGAAGAAGTACACGAAAATAAGGAGCAGATTGAGATTTCCCGTTTTTACGAAAGACTGGCAAATCCTGCTATCCAGGCCACACAGGAATTTCTGGATAACAAAATTTATTTCCGCAAGAACGACGACGATCTGTTTAGCTAATCCGCCACACATTATTTTGTGAGGTACGTGATTGCGAAAAATAAAAATATTAATTTCATGGCGGCAGAATGAGTTCTGCCGCTTTTGTTTTTATATATGTCCACAGATAATACCACCATACTACAAGGAAAAAAGATCCTCCTGGGCGTATCCGGCAGCATCGCTGCCTATAAGGCCGCTACCCTTACCCGTTTGCTGGTGAAAGCCGGCGCGGAAGTAAAAGTTGTCATGACGCCTGCCGCAGCAGATTTCATTACGCCGCTTACCCTGGCTACCCTGTCGAAAAACGAAGTTCCCTTACATATCAGCGACCATAACAGCTGGAATAACCATGTGATGCTGGGCCGATGGGCAGATGTGATGCTCATTGCACCTGCTTCTGCCAATACCATCGCAAAAATGGCGCAGGGCTTATGCGATAACCTCCTGCTGGCCACCTACTTATCTGCTACCTGCCCGGTGTTTTTTGCCCCGGCTATGGATGAAGATATGTGGCATCATCCGGCTACCCGCCACAATGTGGAAAAGCTCCTCAGCTACGGTCACCGGCAACTGCCGGTAGTATCCGGCGAACTGGCCAGTGGCCTCTTCGGCGAAGGCCGGATGGCGGAACCGGAACAAATCATTGCCTATCTGCAGCAACACTTTCTGCAAACAAATCCCGATACGACTAAACCATTGGCAGGCAAACTGGCGATAGTTACCGCCGGCCCTACCATCGAACATATTGACCCGGTACGTTATATCAGCAACCATTCCAGCGGGAAGATGGGCATCGCCATCGCCGAAACCCTCGCGGATGCCGGTGCGCAGGTAAAGCTGGTACTGGGGCCTACCCACCTGGGTACCACTCACCCGGGCGTAGAAACTATTCCGGTACAATCAGCCGCAGATATGCTGCAGCAGGTAGTAGCGGCTTTCCCGCAGGCTACTGTTGTTGTGGCTGCCGCCGCAGTGGCGGACTACCGGCCGTCGCAGGCAGCGGATAAGAAAATCAAAAAAGGAGAAGCCCAGCTGAGTATTGCACTGGAGAAAACAACCGATATCCTGCGTACCCTCGGCGATACCAAAGGCCCGCAGCAACTGCTGGTCGGCTTCTCACTCGAAACCAACAACGAAAAGGAGTATGCCCTCAAAAAGCTGCGTGAAAAGCACCTGGACTTAATCGTCATGAATTCCCTCGCAGATGCAGGTGCCGGATTTAACTATGATACCAACAAAGTAACGCTGTTTGACCGCAACGGGCAGGAACGTAGCTTCCCCCTGAAGTCAAAACAGGCGGTGGCTCAGGATATTGTTTCCGCTATAATTGAACTGCAACATGCATAGTCGTTTTCCCTATCCCATATTGCTGGCTGCCATATGGGTATTATTATGCTGCCGCCCGGTGCAGGCCCAGGAAATCCGGGCCAATGTCACCGTAGTGGCCAACCAGCTGACAGGCGTGGATAAGAAGATATTTACCACCCTGCAGACTGCCCTCCGTGAATTCCTGAACAACCGCCACTGGGCCAATGATGCCTTTACGCCGGCGGAACGTATTGAATGTAATTTTCTGCTGAATGTAACCGGCGAAACCGGCAACAACAGCTATAAAGCTACCCTGACGGTACAGGCTACACGGCCGGTATTCAACAGTGGGTATGCCACCAGTCTGCTCAACATCCAGGATAACAATGTGGTATTCCGGTATGCTGAGTTCCAGCCGCTGGAATTCAGTGATACCCGGATCGTGAGCAATGATCCGCTGGCATCCAATCTTACGGCGATTGTGGCTTACTATGTATACATCATCCTGGGAATGGATTATGATTCCTTTTCCCCGAGAGGCGGAGATGTATATTTCCGGAAAGCACTCAATATTGTCAATAATGCGCCGGAAGGGAAAGATGTGGCAGGGTGGAAAGCCTTTGAGGGACAGCGTAACCGCTATTGGCTGCAGGATAACCTGCTGAACGCCAAGTTCCTTAACTTCCATGATGTTATGTACCAGTACCATCGCCTCGGATTGGATAAAATGTATGAGGATGTGAATAAGGGCCGCAGTACGATTATGAACTGCCTGAACCTGTTGTATGCTATTCATCAGGATATTCCCAATTCCATGCTGATGCAGACCTTCTTCTCTGCGAAATCAGATGAGCTGCAGAAAGTCTTTTCCAAGGCGATGCCACAGGAAAAGACACGGGCAGCAGAATTGCTTTCCCAGCTGGATGTACCCAATGCGCAGAAATATCAACAGATGAAATAACAGTTTTTCAGGGTCGGCATATGGTCGGCCCTGAAAAACGAAAAGCGAAAAGCTATAATGAAGAATAAGATGAAAACCGGTGTACTGGCTGTATCACTGGTATTTTTATTTGCCTGTGGGCAAGGAGACCGGGTACCAAAAGAATACCTTTCCAAAACAAAGATGAGCAGTATTCTTGTGGATATGGCCCTGGCAGATGCCTATGGCAGTGAAATGATGTTGCATGAGATTCAGGTACCGCAGGCAGATTCCCTGCGACAGGAGAAGGTGAAGATTTACTACAAACAGATACTGGATCTTCATAAGGTAACTGTGAAGGAATTTACGGAGAGTTACAAGTACTATGAAAGCCATCCCAACAGATTCAGAGAAGTATTGCAAATAGCCCAGGCGAGCATTTCGGAGCAAAAAAATAAACTGGGTAATCCGATGGATGAGCATACGCCTGTCTTCATCCGGTTAAAAACTATATTCCCGTATGCCGAAAAGGTAATCCTGATAAAACCCGATACGACGCTGCCTTTCATTAAGCGGCAGCCCTAATAAATAAAAACACCAAAACATGAACAAAGTAGTAGCTAATGCCGACGACGCCATACATGATATCCGGGATGGCGCGGTGATCATGCTGGGAGGATTTGGTTTGTGTGGTATTCCGGAAAACTGTATTGCTGCGTTGGTGCGTAAAGGTATCAAAGACCTGACATGTATTTCCAACAATGCCGGCGTAGATGATTTTGGATTGGGACAACTGCTGAAAACCCGGCAGATCCGCAAAATGATGTCATCCTATGTAGGAGAAAACGCCGAATTTGAAAGACAGCTCCTGGCCGGAGAGCTGGAAGTAGACCTGATCCCCCAGGGTACGCTGGCCACCCGCATACAAATGGCGGGTATGGGCATCCCCGCTTTTTTTACCCCGGCTGGTTACGGTACTGAAATAGCAGCAGGGAAAGAAGTGCGGGAGTTCAATGGTAAAAAACACCTGATGGAGCTGGCCCTGCATGCAGATTTCTCCATCGTGAAAGCCTGGAAAGGAGATACCATGGGAAACCTGGTATTCCGTAAAACCACCCGCAACTTTAGCACCAGTATGGCTAAAGCCGGACAACTCACCATTGCGGAAGTAGAGCACCTCGTGCAGCCCGGTGAGCTGGACCCTGATAACATCCACGTAGCGGGTATCTATGTACACCGCATCTTCCAGGGTAACAATTATGAAAAACGGATTGAACGGAAAACAGTAACGATCTAGGTGATCATCTCCCGTTCATCAAATTTCCCACTCTTCAAATCTGACAATTTATGCCTCTCGATAAATATGGCATCGCCAAAAGAATAGCGCAGGAATTAAAGGATGGTATGTATGTAAACCTGGGTATCGGCATTCCTACGCTGGTATCCAATTATGTACCTGCAAATATATCCATCATGCTGCAGTCTGAAAACGGTATCCTGGGGATGGGCCCTTATCCGGTGGAAGCTGATGTGGATGCAGACCTGATCAATGCTGGTAAAGAAACCGTTACCCTGTTGCCAGGCGGCAGTTTCTTCGACTCTGCGGAAAGCTTTGGCATGATCCGCGCCGGTAAGGTAGATCTTACGGTATTAGGTGCGATGGAAGTTTCCGAAAACGGAGATATTGCCAACTGGAAGATTCCCGGTAAAATGGTAAAAGGAATGGGTGGCGCCATGGACCTGGTAGCATCAGCCAAAAATATTATTGTGGCCATGATGCACACCAACCCAAAGGGAGAAAGCAAATTGCTGCCCCAATGTACCCTGCCCCTCACCGGTGTGAACTGTGTGAAAAAAATAGTAACGGAACTGGCTGTAATGGACGTAACCGCAGATGGTTTCCGTTTGCTGGAGCGTGCACCGGGTGTAAGTGTGGAAGAAATCAAATCCAAAACTGCCGGTAAACTGATCGTTGACGGCGACATTCCTGAAATGCAATTATAATCCTCCCGGATATTTTGTTCCTGGTCTGTGATAGTGCCGGGAACAAAATATCTGTTGTTGAAAACCCCTGATATTCAGAATTATTGGCTAACTTAACACTGCTAAAAAAGTGTCCGAGGTGCAAGTTGGTTTTCTTTATTACAATGGTAAATACCTCCCCGTTGCAGACCCGGTTTTTACGGCAGATAATCGCTCTTTCCGGTACGGGGACGGATGTTTTGAAACCCTGAAAGTATACCAGGGTAATGTTTTACTGGCAGATCTGCATTTTGAGCGGTTACAGGCCAGTCTGAATCTGCTGCATTTTGATATACCCCCTTATTTTACCAAAGCTTTTTTCGTAAAACAGATTACAGAGTTGTGTCATAAAAACAATATGACGAACCTGGCAAGGGTGCGTGTGTCTGTATTCCGGGCGGATGGCGGGCTATATGATCCTGTTAATAATTCGCCGCAGATCGTCATACAAAGTTGGGAACTGGCTAAAACCGTTTTTGAGTTAAATGAAAACGGTTTGATCGTTGATATTTTTCCGGATGTGAAAAAGAGCTGCGATAAATACGCTTCCATTAAATCCAATAACTGTTTACCTTATGTAATGGCTGCCATGTACGCCAGACAGCATCAGCTGAATGAAATGATCCTGTTGAATCAGTATGGTCGTGTGGCAGATAGTACCATTGCAAATGTGTTTGTGGTCAGTAATAAAAAAATCTATACACCTCCTTTGTCGGAAGGTGGTGTTTGTGGGGTGATGCGTAAGCATCTTTTTAAAACAGATCTGCCTTTTAAGCTGGAAGAAAAAATCATATCTATTGAAGATCTCGAAAATGCAGATGAAATATTTTTGACCAATGCTATCCAGGGTATCCGCTGGGTAGGGCATTTCCGGGACAGCAGCTATGGTAATGCCACGGCGGCCATCTTACACGAAGTACTACACGAAAGCATTTTATAATTCTAAAAAAAATTGAACATCGTGATGTCTCCGGAAATATCCGGGCAACAGGCATGTATTGGATGTTTAATGGCAGCTATCATCAATATGAGCGTTGTAAATCTTATTTGGTTTCGCCGGGACCTGCGGCTGGAAGATCAGGCAGCCTTGTATCATGCATTGAAAGCGGAACATCCGGTAGTGCCGGTGTTTGTATTGGATAAGGCTATTCTGGATGACCTGGCAGATAATACAGACAAGCGGGTGGCTTTTATTTATGGAGCATTGGAGGTCATGCAACAGCAGCTCCTGCAGCTGGGCAGTTCGCTGGACGTTTTTTATGGTACGCCGGCTGCAGCCTTTGCTCATTGGACCGCCAAATACCAGGTAGCAAAGGTATTTACCAATCATGATTATGAACCCTATGCTCGGCAGCGTGATGCGGCTATTGCCCAACAATTACGGGAACAGGGTATCTCTTTTCATATGGGTAAAGATCAGGTAATACTGGAAAAAAATGAAGTGCTGAAAGATAACGGTGAACCCTATACGGTGTTTACTCCCTATCATAAAAAGTGGCAGCAGGTTTTGCAACCGGCGCACCTACAATCCTATGCCTGCAGCCAATATTTTTCAAAATTTTATCAACAGGCGCCGGTGAAAATACCTACACCGGAAGAGATAGGGTTTAAGGTGATACCATTACCATTTCCGGATCGGGAGATGAACATACAGGTGATCCGGCATTATGATGAAACCCGTGACTATCCGGCATTGGAAGGTACTTCGCGGTTAGGGGTACATTTACGTTTCGGAACGGTCAGTATCCGGGAAGTCATGCAAACGGCTTTACAACTCAATGCTACTTTTGCGAAGGAGTTGGTATGGCGGGAGTTTTATCAGATGATACTCTGGCATTTTCCTGCAGTGGCTACCCATTCTTTCCGGCCGGCATACGATCGTATTCAGTGGCGTAACAATGAAACGGAGTTTGAGCGATGGTGTCAGGGTATGACGGGGTATCCGATTGTAGATGCGGGAATGCGGGAGCTGAATGCTACCGGATATATGCACAACCGGGTACGTATGATTACGGCCAGCTTTCTAACGAAACACCTGTTGGTGGATTGGCGCTGGGGGGAAGCTTATTTCGCAGAGAAACTACTGGACTATGACCTGGCAGCCAACAACGGTGGCTGGCAATGGGCCGCAGGAACCGGATGTGATGCGGCGCCGTATTTCCGGGTATTCAACCCCGCTTTACAAACACAGAAGTTTGATAAGCAACTGGACTATATCCGGAAGTGGGTACCGGAGCTGGATGGATTTGACTATGTGCAACCAATCGTGTCACATGAAGCAGCGCGTAAACGGGCGTTGGAAGTATATGGCCGGGCGCTGAAAGAAAAATAGCGGATATATATCCCTGATAAACGCCCTGTACAACCGCTATCAGCCTGTTGTACAGGGCGTAGTTATTTTATCGTCTTATCTGTGCGGCAGCATCCATCAGGGCTACAACTGCAGCTTTGCCTTCTGTTCCCAGATCAAGGCTGAAATCATTTACATACAAGTCAATATGTTGCCGCATTACTTGTTCATCCATTTCCTGGGCATGTGATTTTACATACTCAGACAGTTGCGGATAAGTGGTATAGCTGTGCTGCAGGCTTTGATGAATCAGGCTATCCAGTTGTGCACGGATATCGGCAGGTACATCTTTCCGGATAAAAATACCTCCCAGCGGAATCGGGTTGCCGGTAGTTTGTTCCCAGTATTCGCCCATATCCATGAGTTTCACCAGGCCTTTTTGCTGGTAGGTAAAACGGTTTTCATGGATGATAACACCGGCATCTACAGCACCACTCAGTACGGCGTTTTCTATCTCAGAAAACAGCATCACTTTTTTATTTTTTGCTTCCGGAAAAGCGATGGAGAACAAGAGATTGGCCGTGGTGTTTTCGCCGGGAATGGCGATGGTCAGCTGGGAGATATCAGCTTTGGCAATATCTTTTCTGGCAATCAGTAACGGGCCGCAGCCACGTCCCAGGGCACTACCGCTGTTCAGCAGATCATATTGATCTTTTACTTTCAGGTATACCGCGAAACTCAGTTTGGTAACGGCCAGTTTGCCTTGTAAGGCCCAGTTGTTCAGGGTTTCCACATCTTCCAGCTGGGTGTCGAAGGTGAAGCCCTGCGTATCTATTTTATTGTTTACCAGTGCATCAAAGATGAAAGTATCGTTGGGGCATGGTGAAAAACCAAGTGATAAATGCATATGCCGTCAAAATTTTAATGGTTTATAGTGTGGCTGCCCAGTGTTTCGACTGTGCGAACCAGTTCATCGTTTATTGCTTTTACCGCGAGCGGAATTTTCCATTTGCTTTTATCCCTGATTTCAACGTAGTTAGACAGGCTGCGTAGCTGCAGGAAAGGAATATTTTCCAGGAGGCAGGCATAGTGAAAGGCTGCTCCTTCCATGCTTTCGATATCGGGTGCATATTTGGTTACGAGCCGGTCGATAGTAGGGAGGTGGCCGCTGACGAGGTTTACACTGGCACTGCTTACCTGCTGTAAAGCGGGCAGGTAGGGCAGGCCGGCAAAGGTATTGACCAGGCTTTTTCCTGTGAAAGGTGGCTGTGATGGCTGCCAGAGCTCTATATCAAATAAATCTTTAAATTGTAATTGATCTTCTGCGCCCAGATCTCCGAGGTATTCTCTCGCTACCATTACTACGCTGCCCAATTCCCAGTCGTGCCGGAAGGTACCGGCAATACCGGCCTGAATGGCCAAATGGGGCTTATGCGCCGCCAGATGTCGTCCCAGGCTATAGGCAGTGTGCATCATACCGATGCCGGCAATGAGGATAGTGATATCGCAGCCGGCAAAGTGGTACTGACCGGGGCCGGTGGTTTGGCCATGTTGATCCAGGTGGTGCAGAAACGGCTGTATCTCCAGTGTGGTAGCCGCTGTGATCAATAATTTCATCCGGTGAAATTACGTCAAAAATGCATGTTGCCCGTGTAAAACAATTGACAGTATTTAGGATAAATTGGCTCTACTCATATAATAGTGGTATTTTTGCGAAAATTTTTTGCAATAATGATTTATTTAACGCGAGTAGAGAACTTTAATGCGGCGCATAAGTTATCTAACCCGGCATGGAGCAAAGAAAAGAACGACGAAGTATTTGGAAAATGTGCCAACGATAACTGGCATGGGCATAACTACGAGCTGCATGTTACGATAAAAGGCAGTCCGGACCCTGAAACCGGTTTTGTCTTCAATGCTAAAACACTGGGCATACTGATACGGGATGAAGTGATAGAGAAAGTGGATCATCGTAACCTGAATCTGGACGTGGATTTTATGGCAGGTAAATTTACTTCTGCAGAGAACCTGGCGATTGCCATCTGGGATCAGCTGGAAAAACATTTGCCCCGGGAGATACAATTGCATTGTATTAAGTTGTACGAAACACCACGTATATACGTAGAATATTACGGGGGCAATTAAGTAGTCCCGCAGAATAACCATGCGTGCCGGGAGGCAGGTATGGCAGCATTCGAACCCTGATTAAAATCATATAAGAATGGCGTATAATAAGATTGAACGTTTTGAAGATAAGATCACGTCGGGTCTTGTAGAAAATTATAAAGAATGTCTGCAACTGCTGGGAGAAAATCCGGAGCGGGAAGGACTGCAAAAGACCCCGGAACGGATGGCTAAAGCCATGCAGTTCCTCACACAGGGATACCAGCTGGATGCCCGTGAAATACTGGAGGGCGCCAAGTTTACAGAATCCTATAGTGAAATGGTGATCGTCAAGGATATAGAACTCTATTCCATGTGCGAACACCATATGTTGCCTTTCTTCGGAAAAGCGCACGTAGCTTATATTCCCAACGGTTATATTACCGGTTTAAGTAAACTGGCCCGTGTGGTGGATGTATATGCCCGCCGCCTGCAGGTACAGGAACGTATGACGCACCAGATTCTGGATGCCATACAGGAAACCTTACAGCCTCAGGGCGTGGCCGTTGTAATAGAAGCGCAGCATCTGTGTATGATGATGCGTGGCGTACAGAAACAGAACTCACTCACGACCACTTCTGCTTTCAGCGGACAATTTGAAGATGGCAGAACAAGAAGTGAATTCCTGAAACTGATTGGAAAATAAATTCCACCGATTTAATAAAAAATGGTTTAGCCAGCAGCTGGTTAAACCATTTTTATTTTATTTGCATCTTTTACAACCATAAATCTAGCCGAAGATATACGATTGTAATTTGTATTTAATAGATTGTATATTTGAATTATTTATTATTTGATAAGACTAATACTAATATATCCAACATGAAGCATGCTTACGTATTTCCCGGACAAGGGTCTCAGTTTCCGGGTATGGGTAAAAACCTGTACGACACCAATGCAAAAGCGAAGGAACTGTTCGAGCAAGCCAACGAAATTTTAGGTTTTCGTATTTCTGATATTATGTTCACCGGTACAGAAGAAGACCTGAAGCAAACAAAGGTGACACAACCAGCTGTATTTCTGCATGCAGTCATTGCTTTTCTCTGCACCGAAAACGCGCAGCCTGAAATGGTAGCAGGTCACTCTCTGGGTGAATTTTCTGCCCTGGTTGCCAATGGTGTGTTATCATTTGAAGCAGCCCTGCGACTGGTGGCTATCCGTGCCAATGCTATGCAGAAAGCCTGCGAACAGCAGCCTTCCACCATGGCCGCAGTACTGGCGCTGGATGATGCTAAAGTAGAAGAAATCTGTGCAGCAGTAACTGCTGAAACAGGTGAAATAGTGGTAGCAGCCAATTATAACTGTCCTGGTCAGCTGGTTATTTCCGGCACCTTAGCCGGTATAGATATTGCCTGCGAAAGAATGAAGGCCGCTGGTGCGAAAAGAGCGATGAAACTGCCTGTAGGCGGCGCATTCCACTCTCCGCTGATGGCGCCTGCCAAAGAAGAACTGAAAGCAGCAATTGAAGAAGCTACTTTTAATACTCCTTCCTGCCCGGTTTACCAGAACGTAGTAGCGGCGGCTGTTACAGATGCTGCTGCCATCAAACAAAACCTGATCGATCAGCTCACAGGTGCTGTGAAATGGACACAGTCTGTACAGGCCATGATTGCCGATGGCGCCCATGAATTTACGGAAGTAGGTCCTGGTAAAGTTTTACAGGGACTGGTGCAGAAGATTAACAAAGAAACCGTTGTAAACGGTATCAACTAAGCACCTGATCATTATTATATCACGCACTTTCCCATCGTTATCGGCCTATATGTTTTGCCGATAATTGCCGGAAAGTGCGTTTTTTTTAGATTTCTGCTACCATCTCATATTGCGTTAAGTAAAACGCCAGCCCTGCACTTTCCAGGAAAGTACCGATTTCCGGATGATGTTCATCAATGTTGATAATACTCATAGGGCCATTCAACGCAGTAGCTGCATGTTGTAATAAGGTACTGGCAATGCCTTTCCTCCGATGATCCGGATGTACCGCTATGCTCCTGATCCGACGACTGTCGCGGTTTACACTGATATAACCTGCTAATGCTCCTGCAGCAGTATAGGCTTCCCAGGTATGGGTGAAAGCCAGTTCCCGCTGTATGCTTTGATAACTGTTGGACCAGGAAGGTGCCATATCTGTAAAAGCAGCCAGCAGTGCCCAATCGGGCGTATTATTTTCTTTTATGGAGATGTCTGCCGCGGTTTTCTGTACCTGTACGGTTCCCTTATAGCAACGGAAGGTGCGTATTTTATGAAATCCGCTGTTGGTATAGGCCTTGATAGCCGGGAGGTTGGTACTGATGACCTCCAGTATAATTTTCCGGATGCCCTGTGCCTTATAAAGCGGAATAAACTGATCGTACATTTTTTGTATCAGATGCTGGCCACGGTATGCCGGTACCACACCGGTACCGCCGTTATAGAGCACCGTTGGATTTTCATCCTGATCGGCACCATGTAACATGAAGGCTCCCAGTTCATTACCATGGAAAGCGCCAACAGAAAAATGACGCTGCAGGTTTTCCCCTTTCATTTTTTGTTCCAGGATAGAAGGGGTAAGGTGCAGTGGTACCACATAATCACTGAAAGCAGCATTAAATGTATGGCAGATGGCTTCTGTGGATATGTTATCGAGGTTGTGGAAATCGTGTAAGAATATCATAACTGAATGGGTCTGTTATCAATATTAGGTATCCTTGACGACATACCCATCCGGTTTTACATGAATGGAAAACTCAAGAAAGTTCGATCCGTACATTCACCCATTCCGGATCGAAATGAGAGGCGTATTTTTCGTAGAAAGCAATGGCTGGTTTATTCCATTCCAGCACCTGGAAAGTGATACCGGTAAACTGTTTTTCACGGGCTTCTGCGAACAGCTGCTCAAACAATAATTTGCCAACGCCTTTTCCTCTCCAGCTTTCTGTTACCAGAATATCTTCCAGGTACATCCTGCAACCTTTCCAGGTAGAATAACGCGTGTAGTATAAGGCAAAGCCTACAATCGTTTCTCCGGTTGCGGAAGTGGCGGTGGCTACAAATGCTTTCCATACCGGGTTAGGCCCGAAGCCGGCTGTTTCAAAATGCGATAAGCTGACGGTTACTTCTGCGGATGCATTTTCAAAGGCGGCCAGTTCGCGTATCAGTTCCAGTAATCTTGGACAATCTTCTTTTCGTGCAATCCTTAACGTTATATTTTCCATGCCGGGTTAAATTAATCAAGTGAGTCTGCTATTTGTTTCAGGAGATCGGGCCACCAGTCTATTTTTCCCCATTGCTTGCCGAAACGTACGATGACTGCCTGTTTACGTGGGGAAATATACAGCAGTTGTCCTTTGGCTCCCAATGCAAAATAATCAAAATTCCGGGTATCCGTTTGATAGCCCCACCACAGATACTTGTAGTATCCTTTGGCACTGCTGGTCCACTTACAGAGCGGTGGCGATAACCGGGAAAGATACTTCCGGCTATCTGCCTGAAAGGCCGGCGGACTAACAGAAGCAGCTATCCATGCTGGTGGAACCACTTGTTGTTGTCCTACCTGTCCCTGTTGCAGATAGAGGTTGCCGAAGCGTACAAAATCCATGGCCAGGGCATTAATGCCGCTTTCCATTTTGCAATAACCAGACTGGCGGCTATCCATACTCCAGGAAGCATCCGCTTCTGCACCGATACGTTGCCAGATCTGATCCTGGAAAAGTCTGGCAACAGATTGCCCGGTGGTGGTTTCCAGTATCATACCCAGCAACAGGAGATTATAGTTGTTGTAATGATAAGTACTGCCGGGAGGCTCTGCTAGCCTGGATTTCAGGGCTTGTTCTTTCAGGTGTGTGCCATAATAAATCAGGGCATCATCCGACCAGGGCATAACGCCTTCGCGATACCGCAGGCCCGAACACATCTGCAGCAGATGGGCGATGGTGACGGTATCCCGGCCATGCGAGCCAAAGGCAGGAATATAGCGGGCTACCGGATCATGAATGCTGTGAATATGTCCGGCTTCCAATGCGATGCCTATCAGGGCGGAAGTCATGGATTTGGCAATGGAAAAAGACGTGTTGATGGAATGCCGGTCATAACCATTCAGATAGGTTTCCAGCAATATTTTCTGGTGTTGCATGACAATGCAGGCAGTGGTGCCGGTGTGTTGCAGTAACGGCTGCAGGGCGCCGTATTGTGGTTGTCCGCGGTAGGTCCATTGCACCTGTTGCCCGATGCTGTTATCATGCGCTGCGGCAAAGTGCAGCACAGGGCTGTTGTGCCGGCAGACAGGAGCAGCGGGGAAATGCCGGTAATCATCAATGGCAGGGACATTGTAAAACAGGCACCTGCTGAGATATTGTAAGGTATGCATGGTATAAGGATTCAGGCGTTGTCAAAGATCGTAAGTGAAAATGAAAAACAATATTGTAATTTGGTGTAGGATTGTATGGAGATCTTTTTTAACCGCTTTAGTACATGAAAGAAATTCTTTCGCATTATGCCGCTTATAATTACTGGGCCAACCAGCAACTGGCGGGGGCTTTGCTTAAACTGAATGAGGAACAGCTGGATCGTGAACTGGGAGGCAGTTTTGCGACTTTACGGCAAACGGTGCATCATCTCTGGTGTACAGAACAGGTGTGGTATCAGCGGTTGCAGTTGCAGGAAAAAACCACGGACCCATTGGCCGGTTTTACGGGTACTTTTGCAACAGCCTGTCAGCATTGGCTGGAGCAATCCTTGTTGCTGCAACAGTGGGTGCAACAGGCTACGCAGGTCAGACTGAATCATACCATTGCTTTTATGCGGAAGAAAAATGAACCACATAAGATGGATGTCTTTCAGGTAGTGATGCATGTCAATAACCACGGTACCTATCATCGCGGGCAGTTGGTACACATGCTCCGGCAATTGGGCGTGACCAAAATTCCCAACACCGACTACCATCGTTTTAAGCCAAAAAAATAACCGTTTTATATTACTTTTACCCCTACTAACCCGGATTTAAATTTCCTTTATGAGTGCTGCGTCTTTTTATGCTAAAGTGCCCAAACATCTGGTGGCAGTGGATTGTATCATTTTTGGTTTTGATGAGGGCCGGCTGAAGTTATTGCTTATACAACGTAAAGTAGCGCCAATGGCCGGTGAATGGTCGTTGGTAGGTGGCTTTGTACAGGAAGCGGAAAGTACAGATGAAGCAGCGGCACGTGTACTGGAACATACTACCGGACTGAATAATATTTATATGGATCAGCTGCGGTGTTATGGTGATGTAGCCCGTGATGCCGGCGCCCGGGTTATTTCCATGGCGTATTATGCGCTCATTCGTATTAATGAACATGACCGGCCACTGGCACAGGAACACGGCGCACATTGGCTCGAACTGCATGAAATCCCCACACTTATCTTTGACCATAACCGCATGATAGCGGATGCCCTGAAACAACTCCGCAACAATGCCCAGTTTCATCCGATAGGTTTTGAATTGCTGCCGGAGAAATTTACTTTGTCTCAACTGCGGAGCCTATACGAAGAAATCTATCAGAAGACACTGGACAAAAGAAACTTCCGTAAAAAGATACTCGCGCTCGATGTGATGGAAAAGCTGGAAGAAAAGGATAAAACCTCTTCCAAAAAAGGAGCACACCTCTATCGTTTCGATGCACAGAAATATGAAGCCCTGCAACGAAAGGGGCTGGTATTTGAGATTTAACGAAGGTATCCCCCTGACAGATAAGTCATCTGTATATTCTTTTTTTGCCACAAATCCGCCAGCTACGGGCCTTTCCACAGGCTGGTAAGATCATTGTGCTGGTGTCTGGTGAACGTGTTTATATTTTTTTTTCGGCGGGGTGTCAAAATAAACAATATCTTAAAGTGTAGAAAGAACGTTTGGCACAGGAATAATAAAATGGCCGGAACCCCATAGACGATATCTGTTTACCTTACTGGTGTATTGATGAACCTATTACTATATCTCAAAAGAGGAGGTATGGTGTGGTGGCTGTTGATTCCTGTGACGCTGTCTGCCCAGCACAGTGTTATCTCCGCCATAAAACAGACCTTACCCCGGATCACCGACAGTATTGCTTACGTAGATGCCCTTAACAGGCTTGCCGTACTTTATCAGGCTACCCAGCTGGATAGTTGTGGAGCATATGCCGATAAAGCCCGGGAGATGGCTATACGTATTGATTACAGCGCAGGCAGCGCTATGGCGCTGAGAACCCTGGGTAGTTATTATGCATTTCGCCCGCACCGGTACCTTTCTTCTCTTTTTTATAAAGATGCTTTAGCCGCCAGCCGCGCTGCCGGCGATACGGCCGGCGTAGTACAAACCCTGATGAACCTGGGCCTCTATCACTATTATGAAGGAAAAGAGGAGAAGGCACGGAGTTATATTGACCGGGCGCTGCAGCGTACCTGGAAATTTCAGCTGGACTCTTTACGGGCATTGGTACTGGCCAACTATTATCTTGTGAATGCGGGCGACAGCAGCAGATCGTCTCTGGCACGGAAGGCATTGCAGCAGGCTGGTTTGCTGGCTACCCGGTTTCATGATCACCGCACGTCATTATACGTCCGTTTGCTCCGTTCAGACGTCATGATGCGGAATGGGCAAGTGGAGGCGGCAACAGTGGCATTGAAAAATGTGATGGATACTGCTGCCAGTCAGGGACTGTATTACCTGGCTATGCATGCCGGCATGCAACTGGCTGATTACAGCAGCCGGCTGCACCAGGCGGATTCGCTGGTGTATCTGCAAAAAGCAACCGATTATGCCGTTGCCGGCGGTTATCTGGGTTTGTTGCTCCGCGTCACTACACAGCTCTATCATTATTTTTATCATCACATGGATTATGCCCGGGCGGCAAAATACAGCCGCCTAACCCTGATGATATTAGTACAGCAGCAGGAAGATATGCAGAAGGGAGAAATGGATTACCTGGCCTATGCACAGCAGGATCAGATACTGGACTCGCTCCGGTATACTGCTACCCTGCAGACAAAACAGTTGCACCAAAGTAAGGTAACCAATAATTACTGGTTCTATCTGGGGGTGATGATTGCAGTGGCCACGTTGTTATTATTGCTGTTGTTCCTCTACCTGCTGCAGCTATACCGGGTGTCCAGGCGTAATACCACACAGTTGGTACAACTGGAAGAAGAGATCCGGGAAAAAAATGAAACCCTGCAAACCAATGATGATTTTAAAAATAAACTGATCTCGCTGATAGCACATGATTTCAGAACGCCCTTGTATAATATTGTTAACATCACAGGGTTTGTGGATGAAGATGCATTAACTGTGCACGAAGCAGCGGAGATGATGACAACGGTAGAACAAACGGCTACTTCCACCCTGATAGTATTTGAAGAAATACTGGGATGGATACGTACCCAGCTGTCGGGTTTTGTATACCGGCCATCTTCCTTTATGCTGGCAGATATGCTGACTGCTGTACTGCATGGCTTGCAGTACCTGGCAACAGATAAAGGTGTTACGATAAACCTGGATATTTTACCGGGTACACAGGTGTATGCCGACTTCGAAATGCTGCAATTTATTCACCGTAATTTTTTGCATAATGCGATTAAATTTTCGCCCTCCAATGCGGTGATAACAGTAACGGCTATACGTATAGAAGGGCAACTGGAAGTTGCCTTCGCAGATGAAGGACGGGGAATTGATGCGGCCATACTACCGTATTTGTTTACCCACAAATCCACTGCTGCCAGCGGGGAGAACAACAGCAAAGGAGCCGGCGTCGCATTGATTATCTGCCGGGATTTTATTACGAAGATGAAAGGCACGGTAGGCGTTTCCAATAATAGCGGAAGAGGAAGTACATTTTTTTACCGGTTACCGGATAAACCCTAACAGTCTCGTTATGTGGCAAAAGATAAATGCGTATAGTTGTTTACGTTATATACACATCGTCGCCTGGTGCTGTGTGTTATGCCTGGCTATACCGGCACGGGCGCAACGTACCCAGCTGGCAGTGTTGCAGGCGGAGCTGGTGCAGCCCCGGGATAGTATTGCCTACTGCAATACCCTGGGTAAACTGGCGGCACTATACCAGATGATCAACCTGGATACGAGCTTTATGTATGCTATACAGGAGAAGGAACTGGCGGGTCGTTTGCGGTACCGGCGGGGCGTGGCAGATGCCTATGATGTGATCTGTTTTAATTATGCCGTAAAAACGGATTTTGACATTGCCATTCTATATGCACATCAGGCGTTGCAGTTGCATCTGGCACAGGGCGATTCGGCACGGGTCTGTAAAAGCCTGAGTAATATTTATCTCTGTTATAAAAATACCGGCCGGCAGGCGGAAGCGGATAATTACTTTTTCGAAGCCTTACACATGGCATCCCGGTTGCCCCCTGACCGGGATTCTACCTACAGTATACTCCTGACCAATTATGTATGGCGTTATTACCAGGACGATAGCCGGCGCGATTCGGTACAATGGGCCATCCGGGAGGGGCTGCGTATTTCCCGTAAATATCCGCGGAGCAGGATTCCTTTTTACCTGCATGCTTTTGATGCAGAAAACCTGGTAAGACAGGGCCACGGGCGGGCAGCGGAAGAGCGTATATACCGGCTGGCAGATCAGGCGCTGGCGGTAGGATTACCCTATGTAGCCAAGGATATGTATAACCGTCTCGATGATTATCCGCGACTGGGGTATTATCCCGATTCCGCGCGCTACCGGGAACGATCCTATGAACTGGCCCGTGCTACCGGGTGTATTGAATTAAACCTGCCTGCCCTGGCAGCTATTTATGACTTTTATGATCAGCGGAAGGATGCTGCCAAACTGGATTACTACAGCAGTGAAATTATGCGGCTGGCTGCACAGCAACGTTATCACCAGCAGGCCGGCAACGTAAATTACATCGACTATTTTCTGAAAGAACGCGCCCGGCATACCTTATCCATGCAAAACCGTTTGCAACAGCAGGAGCTGATGGAGAAAATGGCGACGCAGCGCCGCAATAAACTGATGGTAGCCGGTTTATTTACCATTACCTTGTTATTGATAGCCTTGCTGTTCAGCCGCTATTGGCATTATCGTTTGTCCAGGCAACAGGAGCTGGCATTATCCAGGCGTTATGCAGATATCTCTCTGCAGAATACAGCATTACGTGCCAACGATGAATTTAAAAATAAGCTACTCAGTATTATTGCCAATGATTTCAAGGCGCCGCTGCTATACATTATTGAAGTAGCGGCAAGATTAAATAAAAAAGGAGTAGACCGGGCTACGATGGCCGGTTTGCTCCGGGAAATTGCAGATGCATCCGGCAGAACGCTGGTGGTATTCGACAATATTCTGAAATGGATCCGGTTGCAACTGGCAGGTTTTGTATACACACCGGTACCTTGTAAACTTCGCCGGCTAGTAGATACGGCTTTAACTACGGTACAAAACACGGTGACGGAAAAAGAGCTGGTGGTATTAAACCACCTGGGGATGGCCACCAAAGTTATGGCAGATGAAGAAATGTTGAAGCTGGTGAATATACAGCTGCTGCAAATTGCCACGCATTATGCAGTGCGGGGTAGTTTGCTCCTGATTGTTCCCTGGGAACAGGAAGATGCGCATAGTAGTGTGGGAATTATTGTGGATACCGGGAAGCAGCTGAAGGTGATCCTGAAAGAGTTATCGGATTGGCAGCAAAATACCTATGCCCTGGGATATGCTATCAGCAGGGATTTTATGGATAAGATGGAAGGAGCTATTTCCACGGGGGAAAGTGAAGAGCGATACCTGACCTTGCGGTATGTCCTGAAACAATAATAAGAGATTACGCACGATGTAGCACCGTGCATAATCTCTTATCAGAAAACAGATAATAATATTATTTGCCTACTTTATCTCCGTCGTACGCCCATTTGATATAATTGGCGCCCCATGTAAAGCCACCACCAAAGGCAGCCATCATGATGTTATCTCCTTTTTTCAGTTGTTTTTCGTAGTCCCAGAGGCATAATGGAATAGTACCGGCAGTGGTATTACCATAGCGGTGGATATTCATCATTACTTTTTCATCCGGTACATCGATGTATTGGGAAGTAGCGGAAATAATGCGTTTGTTGGCCTGATGTGGTACCAGCCAGGCGATATCTGCAGCGGTCAGGTTATTACGCTCCATGATATTTTTGGCTGCTTCCGACATGTTGGCTACTGCATACTTAAACACCATTTTACCTTCCTGGTATACAAAGTGTTCCCGATTGGTGATGGTTTCCAGGCTGGCTGGTTTTACAGAGCCACCTGCCTTCATATGCAGGTATTCGCGGCCATGACCATCACTTTTCAGGATGCTGTCCTGTAAACCGTAGCCTTCTGTATTAGGTTCCAGCAGTACGCCACCGGCGCCATCACCAAAAATAATACAGGTGGTTCTATCGGTATAGTCAATGATAGAACTCATTTTGTCGGCGCCAATAACCATTACTTTCTTGTAACGGCCACTTTCGATATAGCGTGCTCCCGTATCCAGTGCATACAGGAAGCCGGAACAGGCGGCACTGATATCGAAACCAAAGGCATTGACAGCGCCGATTTTATCAGTTACTACGTTCGCTGTAGCCGGAAAGGTCATATCCGGTGTAACAGTGGCCACAATTAACAGATCAATTTCTTGCGGAGTGATCCCTCTTTTCTTACAAATTTCGAGAGCGACCGGCACACACAGATCAGAGGTCCCTTTCCCTTCTCCTTTCAGTATTCTTCTTTCTGAAATGCCCGTGCGGGTTAATATCCAGTCGTTTGTTGTATCTACTAATTTCTCCAGTTCCTGGTTGGTTAGCACGTAATCTGGAACATACCCACCTACCGCTGTAATGGCGGCCGTTATTTTATTCATATAGACTAAATATGTGTTTAAAACGAGGCGTAAAAATACGATATAAACGAATATTTCCTAAAAAAGTCACATATGACATACTTAAAGGATTGACAATCCGTTAAAAGTTAGCATCTTTGCCCGTATTTATTCAAAAATAGATTTTTATTCTTTTTACGTAAGTTTAATTAAATTACTGAACCTTTACCTTGTATGATCGCTTATTTGAATGGAAAACTGGCCTATAAATCACCCGCTCTTGTTCACATTGACGTGCATGGGATAGGCTATGAAGTACAGATTAGCCTGAATACATATTCCAGAATACAGGAGTTGGATAGTTGCAAATTGTTAACCTACCTCCAGATAAAGGAGGACGCTCATACCCTGTATGGTTTCTTTGAAGAGGCGGAGAGAAGTCTTTTTCTGTTATTGATCAGTGTGTCCGGGGTAGGCGCCAGCACCGCACGAATGATGCTGTCTTCCCTGCAGCCGGAAGACATACAGCGGGCGATCATGATGGAAAATGAGAAAATGCTGGAAGGAGTGAAGGGTATTGGGGCCAAAACGGCTAAAAGAATTATTCTGGAGCTGAAAGACAAAATAAAGAAACACAAAGACGCCGGCACACATTTATCTGTCACCGTAAACAATACTATTCACGAAGACGCGTTAAATGCACTGGTAACGCTCGGGATTGCCCGGAGCATGGCAGAAACAGCTATTCAGAAAGTTTTAAAGAACGAACCACTATTGCAAAACTTGGAAGAGTTGATAAAAAAAGCCCTGAAAAGTTTATAAATTATATATGTCCTCTATAAAACCTATTTTTCTTGGCAAGAAAAACATACTATGGTACTGTTGCCATCATAGCAATAGTATCCTTTATCATTGTTGATACTGCCGCTAGGGATCGTTCTGGGAGTCTGAAATTTTTGAATAGGAAGAGCTGGAGTTTAGACACCGCTATTACAGGTAAAACCAAAATCGATACTACCGGAAAGAAAGATACGCTTAAATACCCCATTAAGGACAGACGAGGCCCCAGTATTGCGGAACCCTCGTCGAGGAGCGCTATCGACCTGAAAGACCCTGCAAATATCAATAAAACAGTAGAATACGATCCTGTCACCAAACAATATACCGTTCAGGAGAAAATTGGTGACCAGTATTACCGTAATCCTACCTACCTCAATTTCGACGAGTTCTATAAACTGCAGTCCAAAGAGAGCGAACAAAGTTACTGGCAAAAAAGAGCCAGCGCTCTGGGAAACCTGAACCAGCGCGCCAAAGGACCTGCATTGTATAATGGCAGCAACCTCTTTGACCGCATTTTCGGCGGCAGTAAGGTGGATATACGTCCGCAGGGAAGCCTGGATCTGACCTTCGGGTATCAGGGACAGAATATCAAAAACCCCGTACTGGTTGAACAGGCCCGTAAGAACGGCGGGTTCAATTTTGATATGGGTATTAATATGAACGTAGTTGGTAAGATCGGTGATAAACTGAAACTGATTACCAACTATAATACCCAATCCGCTTTCGATTTCGAAAACCAGGTGAAACTGGAATATACCGGCTATAACGATGAAATCATTAAGAAAATCGAAGCCGGTAACGTTAGTTTTCCGCTACGCAGCTCTCTCATTACCGGGATACAATCCCTGTTTGGGGTGAAAACCCAGTTGCAGTTTGGCCGCCTGACGGTAACCAGTGTACTCTCCAGCCAGAAATCACAAAAGCAAAACCTCATGCTCAAAGGCGGTACCATGGTACAGGATTATAATGTCCGCGCCGATGAATATGAAGACAACCGCCACTTCCTCCTGGCGCAGTACTTCCGCGACAACTTTGATTACTCCATGTCCAACCTGCCGGTAATACGCTCCCTGGCAAATATCACCCGGGTGGAAGTGTGGGTAACCAATAAAACCGGCGCTACTACGCAAACCCGTGATATCGTGGGTTTAATGGACCTCGGGGAATCTAAACCCTGGGATAGCTTGGTAGTACACCCTACTACCAGTTCCAAACTGCCCGACAGAGCGGCGAATGACCTGTATACAAATCTGATCAGCAACCAGGCCAACCGCAATACCGGTATTGTGGTAAGCCGGTTACTCGCATTAGGTTTAAAACCAGTATCATCATTCGAAAAAACCTTTGCCCGTAAACTGGATTCCACAGAATATATCTATAACAAACAACTGGGGTATATCTCCCTGAATCAGCAACTGCAGGCAGATGAAGTACTGGCAGTAGCTTACCAGTATACCTATAACGGAAAAGTATATCAGGTGGGTGAATTTTCCCAGGACGTGCCGCCGGATCAGAACAACAGCGCCAATCAGCCGGTACTGTTCCTGAAATTGCTGAAAGCTACCAGCGCCCGTCCTACCTTGCCTATCTGGGACCTGATGATGAAAAACGTATACGCCACCGGCGCCTATCAGGTAAATAAGGAAGACTTCCGGATGGATGTATATTATAAAGACCCCGGTTCACAGGACCGTCCTCCAAGTGATAAACGTTACCTGCCTGATGCCAAGAACGAATACGCGGGTGCGCCTATCATCTCTATCCTGAACCTGGACCGTTTGAATAACCAGCTGGACCCCCAGCCGGATGGTGTGTTTGACTACGTAGATGGCTACACGATTAATTCCCTGACCGGTAAAATTATGTTCCCCGTGCTGGAACCTTTTGCTGGCGGGATTAAGAAAGCCTTTGGCGGAGATGCAGCCCTGGAAAAACAATATCTCTACCGCGTACTATATGACTCCATCAAAGTAGTGGCCCAGCAGTTCCAGCAATTGAACCGCTACGTGATAAGAGGCTCCTATAAATCGGCCAACTCCTCCGAGATTAACCTCGGCAGCGGTTCCATTCCACCCGGATCGGTAACTGTTACCGCAGGCGGCCAGCAATTACGGGAGAACGTAGACTTTATTATCGACTACAACCTGGGCAGGCTTAAAATCATTAATGCCGGTATCCTGAATTCAGGGGTACCGATCAACGTACAATTTGAAAATAACTCCCTCTTCGGACAACAGGTCCGCAACTATTTTGGTACCCGCCTGGATTATGTGGTGAATGATAAGTTAAGCCTGGGAGGTACTGTGGTACGTATGAGTGAAAGACCTTACTACCAGAAAGTAAACTATGGGGAAGATCCGATTAAAAATACCATGGTCGGATTGGATGCGAACTATGCATCTGAATGGAAAGGCCTGTCCCGCCTGTTGGACAAGCTCCCTAACTTCACCCCCAGTGCGCCATCCAGTATCCTGTTTACCGGTGAGGTGGCGCGGTTGTTCCCGGGACATAATAAACTGATTAATCAGGCCGGCAGTAAATCCGGTACTGCTTTTATCGATGACTTTGAAGGGGTGAAAAGCGGCTACGATCTTAAATTTCCGGCTACCAACTGGGCGCTGGCCACTACACCAAAGGATGCCAGAGATGCCAGCGGCAACGTGTTGTTTCCGGAAGCGGATTACAATAATCTGCTGGATTATGGAAAAAACAGGGCAAAATTGGCCTGGTATATCATTGAACCTACCTTACAACTACCGAAATCACCCAACCTGCCGGCAGGTATTACGGCAGAAGATCAGTCAGATCCCCGTGTAAGGCTCGTATACCAGAAAGAAGTATTCAAAAACAGGTCTACCGATTTCGGACAAAGCCAGCTGAGTACCCTCGATCTGGCCTATTATCCAACAGAAAGGGGTCCGTATAACTTTACCTCCAGTACCACTTCGATGGATCGTAATGGTTTCCTGAACCGGCCCAAGACACGCTGGGGTGGTATTATGCGCGCCATTGACAACAGTGATTTTGAGACGGCGAATATTGAATACATCGAATTCTGGATACAGGATCCTTTCATCAGACAACAAGGTAGCAACGGCGGTTCCCTGTATTTCAACCTGGGTAACGTTTCTGAGGATATCCTGAAAGACTCCAAGAAATTTTTTGAAAACGGTATGCCTGATCCCAACCAGAATCCCAATAAAATAGATTCTTCCAAATGGGGCCGCGTACCTAAATTCCAGCAACAAATCACCCAGGCATTTGATAACGATCCGAATATCCGCAGCTACCAGGACGTAGGTTATGATGGTCTGAAATCAAGTGATGAAGCATCCTTCTTCCGTTCCTATATGGATACCCTGAGCCGTAATTTTGCCGGTTCCCCGGTGATGGAGGCTGCACGTAGAGACCCTGCGAACGATGACTATGAACATTATCGCAGCAGCACCTACGATGCGCGCAGAACCAATATCCTGGGTCGTTATAAAAACTACAGCAATCCGGAAGGCAACTCGCCGGTGTCTGATAATAAATCACAGTTCTCTTCTGCCGCCACCAACATACCGGAGTCGGAAGACCTGAACCGCGATAATACCATGAATGAAACAGAAGAGTACTTCCAGTACCGGATAGACCTGAAACCTAACATGGCGGTAGGCTCTAACTTCATTGTGGATAAAATTGAAGCAGCAGTAGATTTACCGAATGGTTCCAAAACCAAAGAAACCTGGTATCAGTTTAAAGTACCGGTGAGCCAGTACGATCATAAAGTAGGGAATATACCGGATTTCAAATCCATCCGCTTTATGCGTATGTTCCTGACCAACTTTACTGATTCAGTAGTGGTACGTTTTGCGAAACTGGAGCTGGTACGCAGCCAATGGCGCCGGTATATGTATGAACTGCAACCAGGCGATCCTGTACCATTGGATCAAACCACCCAGTTCAACTCTTCTGCAGTAAATATTGAAGAAAACTCTTCCCGTACACCGATTCCATATGTATTGCCTCCGGGAGTAGTACGGCAGAATACCATCAGTACCAATAACACCACCCTGCAGCTGAATGAACAGTCTTTGTCTGTACAGGTATGTAACCTGCAGGATGGCGAGATCCGTGCTTTGTATAAAACATTGAACATGGACTTGCGCCAGTACAAGAAAATGGAAATGTACCTCCACGCGGAGGCTGTAGGTACGGCCAGTTCCCTGAAAGATGGCCAGGTACAGGCGGTAATCCGTATTGGTAGCGACTTTGTAAGTAACTACTACGAATACCGTATTCCATTGAAAGTAACGGACTGGAATGGTCCGAAAGCGGCATTGGATATCTGGCCTGACAGAAATAACATGGAACTGGTACTGGCTAGTCTGAGTCAGCTGAAACAGAAGCGTAACATGTGCGATTCCTGTTCGCCGTTGTTGCCTTATCCACGGATACCAGTGGCAGATCAGTATGGCAACTTTATGTCGGTAGTGGGTAACCCGAGTTTGGGAGATGCCCGTACCATGATGATCGGTATTGCCAATCCCAAGGATGATGGTATGCCGCGATGCGCGGAAGTGTGGCTGGATGAACTGCGCTTGTCCGACTTCGATGAAAAAGGGGGATATGCGGCACAAGGTAGGGTAGATATTCAACTGGCGGACCTGGGTACCATATCGGTGTCCGGAAATATGCATACTGCCGGTTTTGGTAACATCGACCAGCGGGTGAATGACCGTTTCCGGGATAACTTCCTGCAGTATGACGCTGCGGCGAACCTGGATCTGGGTAAACTGTTGCCTAAAAAAATAGGGATGTCGATACCGGTATATGCCGGTTATTCACAGTCCGTCAGCAATCCGGAATACGACCCGTATGACCTGGATATTAAACTGAAAGATAAACTTGCCCTGGCCAGAAACAGGCGGGAAAAGGACTCTATAAAACGCGAAGCACAGGACTTTACCTCGATCACCAGTCTGAACTTTACCAACGTGCGGAAGATGAATGTGGCGGGTAATGGTAACAGAAGACATATCTGGGATATTGAAAACTTTGACGTCAGCTACTCCTTCTCCAAAATCAACAAACATAATCCGCTGATTGAAAATGACCAGCTCGTGAAACACCGCGGAGGATTGGGCTATAACTATGCCGGACAGCCGCGTTACCTGGAGCCGTTCAAAAAGCTGATCAAAAGCAAGTCCCGCTGGCTGGATCTGATCCGGGATTTTAATATCAACTATGTACCGGCTATTGTGAGTTTCCGGGCAGATGTGTCGCGTCAGTTTGGGGTGACCCGTATCCGGAATGTGGGCGGCGATAAAAAATACCAGTTGCCGGAAACATACGATAAGTACTTCACATTCGACCGCTACTACACCCTGAAATGGGATCTGAGCCGGAGTATCAATATTGAATTCAATGCTGTGAATAATGCCCGTATTGATGAGCCGAGCGGCCGTATCAATACCGGTGCGAAGAAAGATACCGTACGGGGCAACTTCTTCAAAGGTGGCCGTACCACCAACTACATGCACAACGCCAACTTCACGTATACCTTACCTACAGCCAAATTCCCGGCTTTAAGCTGGACAAACATTGCCATTGGCTATAGTACGGAATACCGCTGGATTGGTGCATCCCGTCTGGCTTTGTACCTGGGTAATGCCATCGAAAATACCCAGCAGAAAACGCTGACGGCAGAACTGAAATTCTCAGAGCTGTATAACAAGTTTAAAATCCTGCGGGAGATCAATGCCCGGCAGCCGCAACAGAACAATAATAACAACAACAATAACAAAGCTGCCGCCGGACAAAAAGATCAGCAGACAGCCTCCAATACGACAGAACTGTCGCCTTGGGTGAAAGGTATACTGAAACCTTTGATGATGCTGAAACGGATCGGGTTCAACTACAATGAAAACGCAGGTACCCGTTTGCCGGGTTATATAGACAGTACGAAGGTACTGGGTATGAACTGGGCTTCTATGTCGCCGGGACTCGCTTTCGTATTAGGTCATCAACCGGATAAAAAGTGGCTGGATAAATTTGCGGCAAAAGGCCTGATTACCCGCGACCCGAGTATGAACATTCAGTTCCAGCAGCAGTTCACCCAAAGATGGGATGCACAGGCACAGCTGGAGCCACTGAACGATTTGCGGATAGATCTGACCATGACGAAATCGTTTACCAAAACACATACGGAACTGTTTAAGAACATGTCAGAAGGAGGCGGTACAGATTTTCAACACCTGAATCCATATGATGCGGGTGGATTTGAAATCACCTATATCGCCCTCAAAACCATGTTTGGCAAGATTAACAGTACGGATGGTATTTCTGAAACATTCCGCAATTTTGAAGCGTATCGGAGAACTATTTCACAAAGGCTGGCCGAAGAGAATCCTTATAACAAAGACCCGAGCGTGCCTACCAACGATCCGAAAGATCCGGCTTACCGGTACGGCTACACGCGGTATGCGCAGGATGTGCTGATCCCGGCTTTCCTGGCGGCATATACCGGCAAAAGCCCGGATAAAATCGGTTTGTTGAACCAGGGTAGTGGTGGTAGTGTGAAGAGTAATCCGTTTAAAAACTACTTCCCGAAACCCAACTGGCGGCTTACCTATAATGGCTTAAATAAACTGGAGCCGTTCCGTTCCATCCTGACCAACTTTACCATTACGCATGGTTATGTGGGTAATCTGAGCATGAACTCCTATAATACTTCCATGTATTATGAAGATCCGCGCCTGGCAGGATATCCGGCTTTCAGGGACACCGTTTCCGGTAATTATTATCCGTACTATGTAGTACCTAATATTACCATGACGGAGGCTTTCTCGCCATTACTGGGAGTAGACCTGACCTTTACCAACAGCCTGAATGCCAGGGTAGAGTTCCGGAAAAGCCGTTCCCTCAGTTTGAGCCTGATCGATTACCAGCTCACTGAGCTGCGTTCCAATGAAATAATTATAGGTGCAGGATACCGGGTAAGGGGCTTACAACTGCCATTCGCTTTCGGCAGGGGAGGCAAAAAACTGCAGAACGATCTGAATTTCCGGCTGGACCTCAGCTTCCGGGATGATAAAACGGCCAACAACCGTTTGGATGCAGACCTGGCGATTCCAACCAGCGGTCAGAAAGTGATCGGTATTGCACCGTCTATCGATTACATTGTGAATAACCGCCTGAACCTGCGTTTCTTCTATGACCGCCGGCAGACCATACCGGTTATTTCCACTTCGTATCCGATTATCAACACCAAAGGTGGTATTACCTTCCGGTTTGTATTATCTCAATAAAACCGGATGTATAAAGTATATAAAGCGAAGGCCGCGATCGTATTCCCGATCGCGGCCTTCGCTTTACAGGTAAAATCCTTGCTCCTTGTTGCTCATTCCCCTACCTTTGCGCAGTGAAAAGATGGATGGTCATAGGCATTTTATTAGGGCTGCTGTTGCAAAACTTCAGCAAAGGCCTTATTATGATGCAATTCACCATCAACCAGTCATTCATCGCACGGGTACTTTGTGAAAACAGGGATAAGCCTGAAAAGCATTGTAACGGTAAATGCCAGTTGAAAAAAGAGCTGGAGAAAGATACCCGCCAGGAAAAAAACAATAACCGGGGAAAAGACAGTTACGAAGTGATGTTTGTGGAAGTACTGCCTTCTTTTTATACCGTTCCGCCGGCAGATCAGCTTACCTGTACGGCTTTTTATAAAGACCTGTTTATACAAACACCTTTATTTCCCATCTTCCACCCACCCCAATTGCCCACTGTTGGCTGATTTTACGGGTAGATGCCTGCCGGCTGTGATCATACGGAGATCTGCGGATCTTTGCAGGATGTACAGGCAGTGCAGATCTGTTGCAGCCCTTCCTCCTCCTTACTTTACCTGATTACTACTCCTGTCTGTTAACTGCAGACAGCAAATGATTACGTTACATGAAACAATGTTGTTTACTCATCATTGCGTGCATGGCTGTATGCTATAGCTATGCCCAGCAATTAAATGGCCGTGTGGCCGATGCCCAGACGAAGGAAGTATTGCCGGGAGTGAATATCCGCTTGCTGCATCAATTCGCCGGCCACCAGACCGATGCACAGGGGAAATATACCATAGCTGCCAGCGCTGCAGATTCCATAGAAATATCCTATATGGGATATATTACCCGGCAGATAGCCGTTGCTACCGCCGCGAAAATGCCGGTGCTGTACCTGCAGCCCCGCACCACCAATCTGAATGAGATCATTGTATCTTCTTCCCGGGATAAACAATACCGGACAGAAGCCCCGGTGGCCATCAGTACCATATCCCCGCAAACATTACAGGATACCAAAGCCACTACCCTGGATAAAGTACTGAATAAAGTGAGCGGCGTATATATGGTGGACCTGGGCAATGAACAACATACCATGGCGATCCGGCAGCCTATCGGTTACAAAAGCCTGTTTCTGTATCTGGAGGATGGGATTCCCATCCGTACTACGGGTGACTTTAATCACAATGCCCTGATAGAAGTGAATATGGCGGCTTTACGGAACATTGAAGTAATCCGTGGCCCTGCCTCTTCATTATATGGCAGCGAGGCGGTAGGAGGGGCCGTAAATTTTATTACAATGGCGCCTACCTGGATACCAGTAGCCAAAGTACAGGTAGAAGGCAGCAACTGGGGATATAAGCGCACGGATGTAAGGGTATCCGGTACGACGGGTAAAACAGGTTATGCCATAGGAGGATATTATGCCCGTCAGACCAATGGGTATATGGATCATAGCGATTTTCACAAACTGGCGGTAACGGCAAAACTCGAACATCAGTTCAACGATAAAAATAAATGGATCAATACGGCGACCCTGATCAACTATAAAACAGATCAGACAGGCGGGCTGGATAGTGCGCATTTCTTTGCCAAAGATTACCGCAACTTTCAAACATTCAGCTACCGGGAGGTAAAAGCATTACGCCTCCGCAGTACACTCGAACATACCTGGAACAGCAGTAACCACACCAGCTTCACAGCTTTCTTCCGGAATAGTACCATCGGACAGAATCCGTTTTATGCAATCAGGGATATTAAAAATACCCTGCGGGCCAACGGAGAAATCAATAAAGATGCTTTTCAGAGTTATGGCGCTATTGTACAACACCGGAAAAATATTGCCTGGAAACAGGCCGTGCTGATCACGGGTGTGAGCGTGGATTACAGTCCTGCGACCTATGTGGCGGATTATATCGCTATCGATAAAGATAAAGCAGGCTATTATATCAGTTATCAGCCAACCGATTCTGTATTGACAGATTACCGGGTAGGACTACTGAATACAGCCGCTTATGCACAGTTTGAATTTTCACCGGCAGAGAACCTGAGAGTGGTAGCGGCTTTGCGTTACGACAGAATGGATTATGACTTTAATAATCATCTTACGCCTTCCGCCTTTACCGGTGCGCCGAGTGAGCGGAATAATTTCAACGCCCTCACGCCCAAACTGGGCCTTACCTACAACCTGGGCAACAACCGGGGATTGTATGCCAATTACAGCGTAGGATTTGCACCGCCTAATATCTCAGAACTGTATCGGGGGGTGAAGGTACCGGTACTGCAATCTGCTACCTACTATAACTATGAGGCTGGCGGCTGGTTTGCCTTTGCACAGAACAAGGGATCTGTAGATGTGAGTTTATATACGATGAAGGGTACCAATGAAATTGTAAGTGTGAGGAATGAATCCGGCGCTTATGAAAACCGGAATACCGGCGCCACTACACACAGGGGCATAGAATGGAATATAAAATACACCCCGCTGCAAAGTATATTTTTCCGTACAGGGGGCACCTATGCGGCACATATCTTCAACGCCTATACGGAAAAAGGAGTGGTCTATAACAATAACCGGATGAACAATGCTCCCCAGTGGATCACCAATACGGAAATCACCTGGAAGCCCTTGTCTTTACGCGGTTTCCGGTTAGGTGGAGAATGGCAGTATGTGGGCAGTTATTATATGGACCCCGCCAACACCACCATGTATGGTGGCTACCATTTGTTTAATGCCCGGGTAGGCTACCAATACCATGGATTTGAATGCTGGCTGAACTGTATGAATCTGGGAGATCAGCTGTATGCAACTACGGCAGAGAAATCGGCTTATGGCAAGTCCTATCGCCCGGGACCACGGCAAACCTTCAACGTTGGCGTGGCATATACATTTACCGGAAAAAAATAATCAGATGAAACCATTAATCGCAGGAATAATAGTGTGGCTGCTGGTATCCTGCCAGCAAGGGAATACACCAAAGGAGCAGGTACATCTGTTGTCGGGGAGTGGCAGGGATGCTTCCTGCCCGTTTATCACAAAAGATGCCACAGGCCATCCGGTAATCAGCTGGGTGGAAAAAGAGCCGGCTGCCGATACTGGTACCATGTATTACGCCGTGGCTAACGACGACGGTTATACGTTTGGTACACCGGTACGGATTCCGGTTACCACCGGGGTACGTCCGCATGATGAAAACCTGCCTAAACTGTTGTTTAAACCGGATGGCACGGTGATCGTAATGTTTGGTGTGGAGCAACATGACGCCCGGAATAAATACGCAGGTAAGGTGATGTATGCCCAGTCATTTGACAAGGGAAGTACCTGGGAACCAGCGGTGCCACTGGTAACAGATACGGCAGGATATGACCAGCGTTACTTTGATATGGCGTTATTGCCCAGTGGAGAAGCGGCGGCCATCTGGCTGGATAACCGCAAGGATACCCAGGCGGAAGGGTCTACGTTGTATTTTGCCACTACAGCTGCCAAAGCTGGTTTTCAAGAGGCCCGGCCCATTGCGGGTACAGTATGTCAGTGTTGCCGCACCAAGCTGTATGTAGCCGGTAATGGCGATATCCATGTGGCTTACCGGGATATTATTAACGACACAATCCGGGACATGGTACACCAGGTATCTGTGAATAAGGGACAAACTTTTTCGGCGCCGGTGCGTATCAGTGCAGACAACTGGGTAATTAACGGCTGTCCGCATACAGGGCCGGCGTTGACGGCCAATAGTCAGGGATTGCATTTTACCTGGTTTACCATGGGAGGCGGGCAAGGTGTTTTCTATTGTCGTTCGCCGGATAACGGTCATACCTATACGCAAAAGGAGTCGTTGAGTAAATCGCCTATGGCCAAACATCCGCAGCTTGCCACCACTACTGCCGATCAGGTAGCCATTGTATGGGATGAACCGGTAAAATGGCGGGATGGATTTAACAGCCGGATAGGCTTTCAGTTGAAATCGGCTGCCGGTAAAACCATGACGGCAAAGCAGCTGACCCCAGATAGTGTATATGCTGCTTTTCCGGTGATCAGCGCCATTCAGCAAAATCAGGTATTAGTAGCCTATAAAGAAAAAACCGGTGATACCGGCAGGATTGCTGCCGTATGGCTGGATATGGAGACCATGCATTAAAAAAAGAAAGCTGCCCTGAAATAGCTGATATTTCATGGGCAGCTTTAAAAACCTTGCTCAGCGCTCAGCCGAAAGAATAACCACCTTGTCCGATCCAGTCTTTACCGGATGCCCAACGGCCATAATTATTCTTCTTCGACCGGTCTGCATGAAAACGCCATTGATTTTTCCATCTCGGATAATACAGGCGTAACAGATACATAGTGATAAATGTAAGCATAGGGATATGGTTTCATGATGGATAGATAGTCAGTTTAGTTCGTCGGCATTGCTTTCAAATTCTTGCATCCCGGATGCCGTTCTACGCAAAAGATATAATTGTTTTCAAATATACAAAACTATCTATATAAAATGAAATCACATCATCGTGCTAATTTTTATCGATATAGTAGGCATTTGCTTGTTGTAGGGGAGTGACCACGAGGTCATTGATACAAACATGCGGCGGCAACGAAGTGCAGTAGTACACTACATCTGCTACATCCTGTGCACTCAGGGAAATAAAACCGTTATACACCTCTTTGGCTTTGGCCTCATCTCCTTTGAACCGTACCAGGGAAAATTCTGTTTCTGCTGCCCCCGGGTGTACCGCTGTTACTTTAATACGATAAGGGAGCAGGTCAATGCGCATACCTTGGGAAATAGCATCTACAGCGGCTTTGGTGGCACAGTATACATTGCCTTTGGCATATACATTTTTAGCGGCTGTTGATCCTATGTTGATAATATGGCCTTTGGTGCGACTACGCATCCAGGGAATCACGGTTCGGGATACATACAATAGTCCTTTTACATTGGTATCTATCATAGCATCCCAGTCAGCGGTACTGCCTTCATCAATGGTACTCAACCCTGCTGCAAGGCCGGCATTATTGATGAGGATATCGATGTCTTGCCAGTTCTCCGGAATATTGCCCAGCACAGTTTGTACTTCCGCTTCATTTCTGACATCGAAATGCAGGGGTAATACATTAATCCCGTATTCCTGTGTAAGTTGTGTCTGTAAGGCGTCCAACCGGTCTTTCCGGCGGCCGGTAACAATCACATCAAAACCTTTTGCCGCATATGTAGAAGCGCAAGCCAGCCCAAAACCGGAAGTGGCGCCGGTAATAAGAACAATACCCATGAGTTGTAACGTTTTTATGCAATTTACTAAGGATCACGGGATCCACAGCATGTTTCGTGATACAGGCCGGCAAATAGCGTAAACAGGCTATTTTACCAGGGTCACTGTACCTTTCCGGATGACTGTACGGTTATTGATGTCCAGTCCTTCTACCACCCATACGTAGGTTCCTACGCCGGCAATCTGTCCGTTAACGGTGCCATCCCATCCTTTCAGATAGGCGGTACTGCTATAGAGCAGTTTCCCCCACCGGTCAAAGACCCGGAAGAAATTCATCTTAACAATACCTACCGGCAACGGCCGGAAAATATCATTTAAGCCATCCCCATTGGGCGAAAAAGCATTGGGGACATAGATTTCCGGCCCTACAATAAAGCGGACAAAAATATCATCGGTACCGGTACAACCTTCTTTCGTATAGGCGGTAAGGGTATAGGTAATGTCCCGGTTGACCGTGGTGATGGGATCAGCGGATTTCGGATCACTCAATCCGTCGGGAGGCGACCAGGTATAACGTACGCCCCCGCTGCCATGCAGCTGAAACGGCGTATGCAGCATGATAATGGTATCGTTGCCGGCAAAGGCATGTACCTGCGGCACTACATTTACCCAGGCAGTATCTTTCACCAGTTTGGGACAACCCAGTGTATCCGTTACCGTAACAATAAACAAAGTAGTATCAACAGGATGTGCCAGTGTCACCGGCCTGGTTGGTTCATCCACATAGTAGGCTGGCGACCACCGATAGGAAGAACCGCCTCCGGCCCGGAGGGTTAAGGGTACGCCGTAACACACAGTCGTATCCGGTGCTGCCGTAGCTTTCGGTGGGTCTACTACTTTCAGGGTAACGGTATCGGCTGTACGGCATTTACCCAATGCAGCTTCCACGGCATAGGTCTGACGTGGGGGTGTGGGCGTTACATAGGCATCGGGGTTGGTGCTGATCAGGTTGTTGGAGGGTAGTGTTGTCCAGCGGTAAGTGTACTGTCCGTCGGGCACCACATACAGGTGTATTTCATCGCCGGTACAAACGGTACTGTCGCTGAGGGTATGCACGACAATACTGTCTCTTACATCTACAAAAATGTCTTTATCATTGGTACAGCCTTCGTTGTCTGTAAAGGTGACGCGGTAGGTAGTATCTTTTTTAGGAAATACAATCGGATGGGAGGTACGGGGATGCAGGATGAAATAGTTATCGGGCGTCCAGGAATAGGTACCGGGTAAACTGCTGGTAGCCCACATATGCAGGCTGTCTTTGGCGCACAGCAGGGTGTCTTCGGTAGCACTGAAAGGCGGCTTGTCGTAAATGGTGACATTTTGCGTATCAATACGTTCGCAGCCTTTGGTAGAGCGCAGGTACATGGTCACCATATAGGTGCCGGCCTTTTTATACTGATACAGGGGATTAGGGACATTGGAGGTATCGCCGTTGCCAAAATCCCATTTCACATATTCTTTTGCCCCTACATCGATCCGCGATCGGTCGGTGAAAAGGCTGGGCTTTTGCACACACTTGCCGGTAACGATAAAGTCCGGACTGAAAAACGGATAGGCGTATACGATAGCCGTCGCACTATCGCCGCAATTACTGTTTTTATCTACATATAACTTTACATGATAAGTACCGGCTGCCGGGTAGGTATGGGAAATGGGGCCCAGACTGGTGGTACTTAGGGTAGTACCATCGCCGAAGTCCCAGAAATAAGGCTTGCCGGGGGTACTTTTGTTGATAAACTGAATGGTAAGACCAGTACACTCCGCGTATTTCTCGGGCATGGCGGCTGTCACCCGTTTTACACAGGTGGTAACATTCACATGGAAGTCTTTCCGCAACGTCCCTATTTTCACGCCATTACGGAATTCATTGACACAAACCGTTACCACATATTTACCGGCGGAAGGCGCAATTCCGGAGATGATACCGGTTTTGGCATCGATGGTTACATTGGGTCCCAATGGCTGGGATCCGCTATAAGGTGATTGATAAGACAGTAATGGATAAGGCGGATTACCGGCAGCAGGCGGAATACCTCCCTGCGGGGTGAGCTGGCCTCCTTTGTAGGCATTACAAAGTTCATAGGTCAGTTGATCGCCGTCCGGATCACTGGCCGAAAAATCGTAGGAGAATTTTCGCTCAGCACAAACCAGGGTGGCTTCTTCTTTTTTAAACACCGGGCTGGAGTTGTTGGCAGCATTGCTGTTACTGCCGGGAATTTCTATAAAATAAGTGGCCCCCGAGCCAAAGTCTCCTGGCTGATTGGGAATGGGGTCAGATATAATATTGACCATGAACGGGTCGCGACAGCAACTTTGAAAGGCAATCGTATAGCCTTCTTCGTTAAGTGGCAGCGTAATTTCGGTTTCGTATAAACCTACCTGGAAGCATACACGCGGAGGATTGACAATACAAGGGTCTACATTGTTGAGTTCTTTTACCTGGAAGTCGGTACGGTTGATGGTGTACCTGTCTTTCAGGGTATTGTCTGGTCTGTTAAAGGAAGAGAGGATAACGGCAGCAGGCATTTCTGCTATTCTGTCGCCGCTTTCACAAATGCGGTATAGCTTCAGGGAGATCCGGTAAGTATACATATTACCGGAGCTCCGGATAAATTTATAGTAGACCTGTCCGCCTATAATATGGCTGGCTTGTGCCATGAGGGAACACATCGTGCAGAGCATGATGATAATGGTCTTTTGCACCATAAGTGATTCAGAGTGTTATAGTTGACAAAATGCAATAAACTGCTGTAAAATCACCTCACTGGCCTCTTTCACCTCCCACATACCCATGTGGCCTACTTCTTCAAAGATGTGGATGCTGCTGATACGCGGCAGTGTTATTTGTGGTAACACTACTTCCGGCGGTACCGCTACGTCATCCTTCCCGATCACAAAAAGTGCGGGAACGGGCAAACTTTTTAATACGGCTGTTCTGTCCGGACGTACCATCATGGCTTCATAGTAAGCAATGAGGGTGGGCAGTGGACAGGCAGCACCCATTTTCACATACGCTTCCACAACGGCAGGATGCCCGGCTTTAAATACAGGGCTGAACATATTGGGCAGGGTTTGCCGTAAAAATGTATCCGCGCCGTATTGCTGCATCATCTTGATGGACTTGCGCCGGCCTTCTTTTTTTTCTTCACTGTCTGCGGTAGCAGTGGAGTGGAAAAGCCCCAATCCCTTCAGGAGCCCGGGATATTTCTCTGCCATGGCGAGGGCAACATAGCCTCCCATGGAATGTCCGATTACTGTGATATTTTTAATGTCTTCGGCTAACAATATCGCATACACGTACTCCGCCATGGAGTCGATACTGAGTGGGGTAGTCAGGGGTACACCGGCCGTGCCAGGTAAATCAGGGATAATCACCCGGTAATGCGACGCAAGTGCGGCAGCCTGTTCTTCCCACAGCTGGCTGTTTTCTGCAAAACCATGTATCAATACTACTACTGCGCCATTGCCGTCGTCCTGCCAGCTGTTACTGCCGTTATTGATGGATTTCCGCATGTTTTAAACCGGGAATAAAACGTGACATAAAACTATATACCAATAACAAGATACAAAATATCACCGCTCCTTTCGAAATGAGATCTCCATTTTTCACATAAAACGTAATATCCTTCCTGGGAGTTACAGTTGCTTTAATAACTGCTTCCTGCCAGTAAGGCTGCGGATGTGAAATATTGCCGGCCGGATCTACTACCGCGGAGATGCCGGTATTGGCGCTGCGGGCCACCCAGCGGCGGGTTTCGATGGCCCGGATGCGGGCATACTGCAGGTGTTGCCGGTGCCCTTCCGTATTGCCCCACCAGCCATCATTGGTGATGATTACCAGCAGGTCTGCACCGGTTTTTACCTGTGCGCCCACATAATTGCTGAATACGGATTCGTAGCAGATGGTAGGAAACACTTTTATACTGTCGCTGGTATTGGTCAGCAGGGTGGCATCCGGTGTACGGCCGTAGCTGCCCGAAATGCCGCCCATATCCATGGCTACATATTGCATGAAGGTGAGATACCGGACGTAGGGAATCAGTTCTACACCAGGCACCAGTTCATATTTGTGGTATATCTGAATGCTATTGGAAGTATCAATCTGCAGGGCACTGTTGAAGGCATCCCATTTCCGGTCACCTTCCAGGTCGCGGGCAGTGGCAGGAGCTTCTCCGGCCGGATATTCTTTCATGGTCACGCCGCCGGTAATGAGCCGGGCTTTAGGATACTTACGCAGCATCTCCCGGATGGCAATTACTTCCTGCTGGTAGTTCAGCTGGCTCTCCCAGGCTCCCCGGGGAAACAGCGCTGTTTCGGGCCATATGATGTAACGGGTATTGCTGTCGGCCTGCTGTTGGGTGAGGCGCAGGAACTTTTCCAGCTGCTGCATCGCGGTGCCGGAATTAAATTTCTCGTCATAGGGATCAATATTGGGTTGCACAATGACGATGCCTGTTTTGCGGGCCGGATTATCCGGTATGGGATGAATAAAGGCGGATAACAGTAAAGGCAGCAGTATAACCGCCAATGGCGCCAGCAGGGATTTCACTATGTGTGTAATACCCGCTGCGCCGTGTAGCCGTAATTGTTTCCAGGTATGATATACCGCTATATTAGCTGTGAGCACCCATAGGGTACCGCCGCTGGCGCCGGTAAATTCATACCATTGTATCCATCCCGGCCGGAGGGCAAAAGCATTGCCCAACACCAGCCATGGCCAGCTTAGCTCCCAGGTCTGGTGAATGAGTTCAAACGTTAACCAATATACGATCAGGGCAAAATAAGCGGCGGATTCCGGCAATTTGCGCCGGGTATTTTTATATCCCAGCCAGGGGATACTCATCAGCAGGGCATTAAAACAATTGGCAAATACGCCGCTGGCAGGTACGGTAGTATTACCTACCCACCAGGTGGAACCCACGTTCCAGGTGAGGAAAGCCAGGAAGATAAGGCCAAAGTATTGCCAGCGGTTTTGTACACGTTCCGTGAGATAAAACAACGGGGTAAGCCCGATAAAAATGAGCGGTGTCAGCGGAAGGGTGGGCCAGGCCAGCCAAAGCAACACACCGGTAAGTATACTTAATACGAATTTCATGTAGCACTACAAATTACGGATGATGTACCGGAGCGAAGATAAGCGGGGAATAGCGGAAAACAAACAACTAAGCCTGTACAAGCGGTGGGAATGGTATATAATGGCAATAACTGGCGTGTCAGAAAGCAACAACGCCCGGTATAGGAGATACCAGGCGTTGTATTATGTTTGTGTTATGACGTTATGCTTATCTGCTGTAGTTAGGTGCTTCTTTGGTGATCACTACATCGTGCGGGTGGTTTTCCCTTACGGTAGCAGAAGTGATCTTCACGAACTGTGCACCTTGCAGCGTTTTGATGTCTTTAGAACCGGTAAGACCCATACCTGCACGTAAACCGCCTACAAATTGCTGTACAATTTCAGCCAGCATACCTTTGTAGGGAACACGACCTACGATACCTTCCGGTACCAGTTTCTTGATATCATCTTCATCCTGGAAGTAACGATCTTTACTTCCTTCCTGCATGGCTTCAATAGAACCCATACCACGGTAGGATTTGAATTTACGTCCTTCGTAGATGATGGTTTCTCCGGGGCTTTCTTCCACACCGGCAAAGATGGAACCTGCCATGATACAGGAAGCGCCGGCAGCCAGTGCTTTTACCATATCACCGGTATATCGGATACCACCATCTGCAATCACCGGAATACCCAGTTTTTTCAGGGCTTCTGCGGCTTCCAGTACGGCAGACAGCTGCGGGAATCCGGCACCTGTTACGATACGGGTAGTACAGATAGAACCCGGACCTACGCCTACTTTTACGGCATCAGCGCCGGCTTGCGCCAGTGCCAGTGCGCCGTCGCCGGTAGCTACGTTACCAGCTATCACCTGCAGTTTAGGGAAGGTTTTCTTTAATTTTTTCAGGTTGTTTAATACCGCAACGGCGTGACCATGAGAGCTATCCAGGCAAACCACGTCCACTCCTACGTTGATCAGGGCCTGTGCGCGATCCAGCAGATCATTGGTGATACCCAGTGCAGCACCTACCAGTAAACGGCCGAATTCATCTTTTACCGCGTTAGGGTAGCTGGTCAGCTGCAGAATATCACGGTAAGTGATCAGGCCGGCCAGTTTACCTTGTTTATTAACAACCGGTAATTTCTCAATCTTATATTGCTGGAGAATTTTCTCTGCTTTTTTCAGATCGGTACCTTCAGGTGCAGTGATCAGCTTTTCGCTGGTCATTACGTCCTTTACCAGGCGTTTTTTATTTTTCTCAAACCGGAGATCCCTGTTGGTAAGGATGCCTACCAGTTTGGCGTTGTCATCAGTAATGGGAATACCACCGATGCCGTTTTCTTTCATGAGTCGTAACGCTTCACCGATAGTAGCGTCGGGTTTCAGTGTAACCGGATCGATGATTAATCCGCTTTCACTACGTTTAACCCGTCTTACCATTTCGGCTTGCCGTTCGATGCTCATGTTTTTGTGGAGAATACCTATTCCGCCTTCCCTCGCCAGGGAGATTGCCAGCGTGGCTTCTGTAACAGTATCCATCGCTGCAGATACCATCGGTATATTCAGCCGGATGTTTTTTGTTAATTGCGTAGAGATATTTACTTCTTTAGGCAGAACTTCAGAGTAGGCCGGTACCAGGAGCACATCATCGAATGTTAGTCCGTCAGCTACAAATTTGGGTTTAGATTTTCCCGCAGGCATGATGCAACTATTAATCAGTTAAAAAATAATTGCACGCAAATGTACACCTATTTGCCCAATAAATAAAATAATGGCTCGCAGCCTCCTGTTTTCAGCTGTTAAATAATCGTTATTGACATTTGCTTAAGCTGTAAAGTAGCTGTTAAATCAGCTCGTATACCTGTCCTGGTAAGCATCTTAGCATACTTTGCATTTCCAGATTAAACACAGCCGTAGCCACCTGACTACCGGAAAGCCGGGTTTGGAGATATAATTCATCCAGGTGCCGCTGCGATTTTTCCCGGAAAAGGGTCATAATCTCCTGTTCTGCGGCAGATAACTCCGGAAACAGTCCTGGCGCTGCCCGGGGTGCCAACGGGGCTTGTTCCTGCCACCGCATGACGTCCAGGATATCTGCTGCGCAGGTAATCAGCATGGCCTTGTTATTTTTGATCAGATAATTACAGCCGGCTGCCTGTGACTCATGTACCCGCCCCGGAATGCAGAACACATCCCGGTTGTAGCCGTTAGCTAGGTCTGCAGTAATCAATGAGCCGCCACCCAGGCCACTTTCAATCACAATGGTGGCATCGCAAAGCCCCGCTACAATGCGATTGCGCCTGGGGAAATTCTGGCGGTCCGGTTGAGTCTGACTCATATAGTCCGTCAGTAACCCGCCCTGCTCCAGCATTTGCACGGCAATCTGCTTGTGTGCCGGCGGATAAATGCGGTCCAGTCCGTGCGCCAATACCCCGATGGTAGGCAGTTGATGTAGCAGTGCCGCCTGATGGGCAATAATGTCTATACCATACGCCAAACCACTGACAAGGGTAACTCCTGCTGCTGCCAGCTCCTGTACCAGTTGCTCACAGATCATTTTGCCATATGCAGAAGGATGCCGGGTGCCCACCATGTTTACCATCCGGGAAGGATTGAGTGTTGCATTGCCTTTGAAATACAACATCGCCGGACTGTCATAGCATTGTAACAACCGTTGCGGATATGCTGGATCTGTACAGAATAAAGGCTGTATATGATATTTTTGTATAAAGCTGATTTCTTTTTCTATGGCAGTAAAATCACGGAAATGAAGGATGGCAGCAGCCCTGATAACCCCTACTGTCTCTATTCTTTCCAGCTCATATTTTTTTGCTTTAAAGATGTGGGCAGCACTGCCGAAATGTTCCAATAACTTCTTAATAATAACATCTCCGATTAATGGTATCCGTGTTAATGCAATCTGATACATTAATTCATCGGGCATAACAAACAATTTGTAATTAAATTACAATTTTCCTTCTTTACTTTTTTATCCGCAGCACGAATTATTTTTGTAACCTCAAATAGAAAATTTTATGATCAGGAAACGGTTATGGATAAGTGTATTATTGTTAGGTATGTTGGCATGTAAAACAACACAACCTGTGGTTACCCAAAATACCACTGCCCCACTGCTGCCCAAAGGGCCGGCATGGGCGGCGCTGTATCAGCAGCAATCCGGTGAATACAAGGCGTTGTGTCTGCAGGCCTATCAGCTGGCAGCATGGCGGTTAGATCAATACCTGGCACAACGGGGAAATAAACCACTGGCAGTAGTGACAGACATTGATGAAACAGTATTGGATAACAGTCCTTATTCTGTACATCAGGCATTGAGCGGAAAAACCTATGATGAAAAAAGCTGGGCAGAATGGACCGCTAAAGCCAGTGCAGATACGGTACCCGGAGCACCTGCCTTTTTTAAATATGCGGCTTCCAGAAATGTAACCGTGTTTTATATCACCAACAGAGTAGCGGCTGAAAAAGAAGCAACCCTGAAAAACCTGCAGCAGTACGGGTTCCCGAATGCTGATGCACAACACCTGTTGCTGAAAACAACTACCTCCGGTAAAGAACCACGCCGGCAGGAAGTGTTGAAACAGTATGAAATTGTGTTATTGTTTGGAGATAACCTGAGCGACTTTTCCGACATCTTCGATAAAAAGCCATATGCTGTCAGAAACGAAACGGCATTGAAGGCTGCTGCCAACTTCGGCAGCCGCTTTATTGTGCTGCCCAACCCGATGTATGGCGATTGGGAAGGCGCTTTGTATAATTATCAATATAACCTTTCCACACAACAGAAAGACTCCGTGATGCAAAGCCGGTTGAAGAATTACTGATTACTTTATTATAAGCGATAAAGCATATTGGCCCATAAACTCAGTGCAGGAGCAGCTGAGTTTACGGGCCAATGTATTTTATTACCTGCGTCAACAGGCGACGTTTTTACAAGACCGCAAATTGCCGGAAGTGGTGTTCGATATGTTTTTTATGAAACAGTAACCACTCATTATAATCCAGCAGGCCGAAAATATGATGTACGGTTTGCCGTTCGGGCAGCTGTTGAAAGTAGGTATGAAAATTATTTACTTCCTCCAGTAGTCTGTCTGCCGCTGTGGCAATATCGGCTGCCCTGGGAGGTGGTGGTATCTCGCCCTGGAGTGGGCTCGGCGTATGACGTCTTATTTCCTGATCGTTGTGCAGGAACGCTTTGTACTGGTCTATCTTTTCAGGAGGGGTTACTACCTCCTGCGGCCCCTTCGTGTTGCAGGATGCCTGTAACGCAGCGCCCAGGTGCTCCAGCATCTGTATCGCATTCATCTTTCCCCATACAGCAGGCGTATCTTCGTGTAGTCGTTCGAGATAGACCGTCAGTTGAGGAGCTGTTAAAAAATCGGTTGCCATCATATTGGTGGTTTTAATGGATAACTACATACTGATAATCCGGAATACGGTACGCCTGTTGGCAGCACGCCCATCTTCGGTATCATTGGTGGCGATTGGCTGTGTTTCTCCAAAGCCTTTCGCTGTCAGCCGGCTTGCAGCAATGCCTTTTCCAGTCAGGTATTTCACCACTGCTTTGGCCCGGTTTTCTGATAACAACAGGTTGTCTTTATCACTGCCAACATTGTCGGTATGACCAGCTATTTCAATTTTCACGGTTGGATTATCCTGTAAAAGATTCACCAGTTTATTCAGTTCTGTCAGCGATGCCGGTTTCAGGTCATAGGCCTTACTGTCGAAGAAAATATTATGCAGGATAATACTGGCATTGGCTGCCAGTGGTTGTAGTGGAATGTTTTTTTCAAACGGAATGCCTGGGTTATGTGTTTTCAGTGAGAAATTATCTGAGTAAAAAAGATACCCTTTTTTATTGACATGAAAAGCATAATCTTTCCCTACCGGCAGTGGTGCGAGGAAATCGCCGTTCTCGTTGGTACGTACGGCTGCAATGGTATAACCACCCTGCAGGTCAATCACATCAATATTAGCTGTCAGCCGGGCATGGGAAAGGGTATCATACACATAACCTTTTACATACAAAGTTTGCAGCGGCCGGGCTTCCGGATATAGTTCAAAACTATAGATATCCAGTGCGCCGCGGGTATCGGAACGATCGGAAGCAAAGTAGGCAGTTTTGCCATTGGCTTCTACGACGAGGGAGGCATCTTCATCGATGGTATTGATAGGATATCCCAGGTTGGTAGCAGGCCCCCAGCTGCCGTCCGGTTGCCGCCGGGAATAGAAAATATCCAGGCCACCATAACCCGGGTGACCATTGGATGCGAAATACAGCGTTTGCCCGTCGGCATGGATAAAAGGAGTGGTTTCCCGGCCGCCGGTGTTGATGTTGGGGCCTAACCGTTGCGGTACACTCCACTGTCCGTTTTGCTGCCGCGTAGTCACAAAAATATCCGCGCCGCTTTCCGGTGTTTCCCGGGCAAAATACAGGGTTTGGTTATCGGCAGATAAACAAGGCTGTGATTCCCAGTCGCGGGTGTTAACCGGTGCCCCCAGGTTTTTGGGAGCCGTCCAGCCGGTAGCTGTTTTTTCTGAGTAATAAAGGTCGCAGCTGCCTCTCCCTTCCGGAAATTCACAACCGGTAAATATCAGTAAGCTGCCATCCTGGGAAATATTCTGTGCGCCTTCATTGAAAGAGGAGTTCACTGGTTCGCCCATATTCTGTGCGGGTTGCCAGCCGGTGCTATCCCGATGGCTGATATAAAAATCTTCATTCCGTCCGTTTACCCGGCGGGTATAAATAAGGGTCTTACTATCGATGGTGAGCGAAGGAAAATATTCCGGGTCTTTGCTGTTGATAGGATCGCCCAGGTTTTGCGGCTGAAAGGGAACCGTATGTTGTTGTTGGACGGCAAAGGTGTAGTTGGTTTTCAGTTTTTCTGCTGCCGGATTTTTAGATTTGGCAACGGCGAGATACTGACTGATTAACTGTAACGCCCCTACGAAATTTCCGGTTCCTGCCAGTGCTTTGGAATAAGGTACCATCACGGGGCGAAGTCCGCTGCTATCCAGCTGTTTTAATTGTTCAAAGGCCCGGACAGCGGCCGCATAGTTTTTCATTTCTACATAACACAGGCCCATTTGTCCGTATGCGTCGGTGAAGCCTGGCGCAATTTTCAGGGCATCCTGCAGCCATTTGATGGCTTCCTGCGACTGATAGGTACGTACCGCATCTACTGCACGGTCAAAACTGGCTTTGGCTTTCTTTGGTGCGGTTTCATAGGTGACCGTTTGCGCGTGCACTGCTGATGCACATAAACAAGCGAATAGTAACAGCAAGGTATTTTTCATAATGAAAATTACGAATTACCTATTAACAATAACAAATTGGCCGAAAGATAAGGCAGTTGTTTGCTGCGTATATCTTCCGGCCAATCTGTTATGATCCAGGTTTTATTAAGGTACCTGTATGTACTTATGGATCTGCAAAGACAGTTCCCATTGCGGGTTGTCTTTGATGTAATCGATAATCAGGGGTGTCATTTCTGCACTGCGTTCCCATTCAGGCTGCAGGTACAGTTTACAGTGTTTGCCCGCCAGTGCTGCATATTTCTCAGCCCAGGCAAAATCAGTTTTGTTGTACACCACTACTTTCAGTTCATGCGCCGCTTTACATACTTCCGGTAAAGGTGCTTTGAACTTTTTAGGCGACAGGGTAATCCAGTCCCAGCTGCCGCTGAGCGGAGAGGAGCCGGATGTTTCCATATGGGTATGAAAACCTGCCTTATGCAGGGCTTTGGTGAGTGCGTCGAGGTTGTGTAACAAGGGCTCGCCACCGGTAATAACGGCAATACGGCCAGGGTTACGCGCTGCATCTGCCACCAGTTCCGTAATCGGTAACTGCGGGTGTTTGCTGGCGTCCCAGCTGTCTTTTACATCACACCATACGCAACCGACATCACAGCCGCCCAGTCTGATAAAATAAGCCGCCCTTCCCTGGTGAAACCCTTCTCCCTGGATGGTGTAAAAACGTTCCATCACTGGCAAGGTGGCTGTATTGATACTAATATTTGTTGTAATTGCTGACATGACTTACTTCACAAATGTCCGGTATTATACCGGCATTTCTTTTAATTCATACTTCCTTTCAGGCCGATGGCGGCGTGGTAGGTGTTTTTAAGCAAAGCAGCAATAGTCATGGGTCCTACGCCACCTGGTACCGGAGAAATGTAGCTGCACTTAGGCGCTACTTCATCAAACTTCACATCTCCTTTCAGGCGGAATCCGCTTTTCTTGCTGGCGTCTTCTACCCGGTTAATACCTACATCTACGATTACTGCGCCTTCTTTTACCATATCTGCGGTTACAAAGTCCGGTTTACCGATCGCAGCGATGATAATATCTGCCTGTTTACAAATTTCTGCCAGATTATGTGTCTGGGAGTGGGTGAGGGTAACTGTGCAGTTGCCCGGATTGGTATTGCGGCTCAGTAAGATGCTCATCGGTGTACCCACAATATGGCTGCGGCCGATTACTACGGCGTGTTTGCCCTTGGTGGGAATATTGTAATGTTCCAGCATCAGCATAATGCCGTATGGTGTGGCCGGAATGAAAGCAGGTAAACCGCTTACCATTTTACCCACATTCATCGGATGGAAACCATCCACGTCTTTGCTGGGATCTATAGTATTGATAACCAATTCTTCGCTGATATGTTTAGGCAGTGGTAACTGTACCAGGATACCATCGATATCAGGATTTTCGTTGAGCAGGATAATCTGATCCAGCAGATGCTTTTCAGAGATCTGGGCATCAAAGCGGAAGAGTGTGGAATTATACCCGCATTCAGCACATGACTTTACTTTGGATGCTACGTAGGTTTCACTTGCAGGATTGTTACCTACCAGAATGGCTGCCAGGTGAGGAACCTTTTTACCAGCGGCCTTTAACTCAGCCACCTGAGCGGCTAATTGGGCTTTTATAGCCTCAGAAACTAGTTTACCGTCTAAAATTTGCATGTGCAAAGGTAAGGAAAAAGCAGAAATCTGCCGGGAGAATTACATTACAGGGAGATGACAGGGGAAGTGGCAGGCTGGAAATACAGGAGGCGAAAGAAAAAAAGTTCACCCAAAATGTTTGATTTTGGGTGAACCCCAGCGTGTCTTTAAATGAATAAGTTGTCGCAGTTCAGCAAAACAAGTTCCCGGGAAAGGAACCTGTTTTGCTCAGGCATTGCGCCCGTCAGAACGTACGTTGTGGAAATTTATAAGGCAAAACTTTATAATAAGGTTACTCATTGTCGCGTGCAATAAGCTCACTCAGATCACATTTGATTATCCGATTTTCGGAGCAGCAGCTAAGATCTCTGCTTCTGCAGCGGATGCGTATTTCTCGAAATTGCGTACAAACTGGGTAGCCAGGTCTTTTGCCTGTGCATCGTATGCCGCTTTATCTTCCCAGGTATTGCGTGGGTCCAGAATTTCATCCGGAACACCAGGGCAGCTGGCAGGAACTTCGAAACCAAATACACTATGTGCCTGGAAGGTTGCATTAGTCAGTTCGCCATTTAAGGCAGCGGTAATCATCGCACGGGTGTAAGCCAGTTTAATACGGTTACCAATGCCATAGGCACCACCTGTCCAACCTGTGTTGATGAGCCATACGTTTACATCGTATTTACGCATTCTTTCGCCCAGCATCTGTGCATACTGCGCAGGGTGCAGCGGGAGGAAAGGTGCGCCAAAACATGCGCTGAAAGTAGATTTAGGTTCGGTGATACCAGCTTCGGTACCCGCTACTTTAGCAGTATAGCCGGAAATGAACTGGTACATCGCCTGACCTGGAGACAGCCTGGAAATTGGCGGTAATACGCCATAAGCGTCGCAGGTGAGGAAGAAGATGTTTTTAGGAATACCACCTACAGAAGGTTCCAGTGCATTGTCGATATAAGGCAACGGATAAGATACGCGGGTATTTTCCGTAATGCTTTTATCGGCGTAGTTAACGGTTTGGGTGCCCGGGAAGAAAGTAATGTTCTCCAGCAAAGCGCCTTCACGTACTGCACGGAAGATCTGTGGTTCTTTTTCTTCGGTCAGATCAATACATTTTGCATAGCATCCGCCTTCGAAATTGAATACACCGGAAGCTGTCCAGCCATGCTCATCATCACCGATCAGTTTGCGGGATGGATCAGCACTCAGCGTGGTTTTTCCGGTACCGCTCAGACCAAAGAAAATAGCTGTGTCGCCATTATCTCCCTGGTTGGCAGAGCAGTGCATGCTCAGCACATTTTTGTTGTGCGGCAGTACATAGTTGAGGATGGTGAAAATACCTTTTTTGATTTCTCCGGTATAAGCGCTACCGCCTATGATGATCACTTTTTTAGTGAAGTTTACAACGGAGAAGTTTTGCTGACGGGTACCGTCTGTAGCAGGATCAGCGAGGCAGCCGGGCGCCTGAATCACAGTCCAGTCGGTATGCATGTAGTCCAGCTCTTCTTCTGCAGGGCGGAGAAACATGTTATACGCAAACAGGCTTGACCATGGCAGCTCAGTCACCACTTTGATATTTACCCGGTAATCTTCATCAGCGCAGGCGTAGCAGTCGCGTACCCACACATCTTTACCGGAAAAATAGCTGGTGATTTTGCTATATAGACGATCAAAATTTTCCTCAGAAATGGGAATGTTAAAATCATTCCAGTTTACCGTATCGGCAGTGATCGTGTCTTTAACGATAAACTTGTCTTTAGGAGAACGGCCGGTGAAAGTGCCCGTATTCACTGCAAGGGCGCCGGTGTCTGATAATACTCCCTGTTTTCTGGCAATAGTTTGCTCTGCCAGTTTCTCAGGAGAAAGTTGATAATAAACGTTAGACGCGTTCTCTATGCCTAATTCCCGTAAGTCAGCAACAGGATTCCTTACGCTACTCATTTGCATAAAAGCAAGATTGTTTTGGTGTAAAAGCAAAACTAGGGATTTTTTGATATTGTCAAATTTTATCCGTGTTACACCACTGAAATTTAGACAATTACGGTATTGTTCCAGACAATTATTGCAATATCTTCAATATCGATCCATTTTCCTTGTAGGTTTATCAAACGCTCGGCGTGTTAATATAACATTAAGTATTTGCAATTGGGCATTAGTACGATTTTGTCATTTAAACGTGCAGATATTGACCGATTTGCCGGTTCTCAAAATTTCACCTGTCGCTAAATCCCAAAATTTACCTAGGTTTGGAACCACATTTGAAATCAAGAGATATGAAGAATTTGCCCTTAGATCCGCAGCTGTTTATAAAGAACCGTCAGCGTTTTGTGGCCAAAATGCAGCCACAGTCTATAGCTATTATCAATTCCAATGATGAATTGCCAACCAATGGCGACGCTTTACATAAGTTCAAGCAGAACTCAGACCTGTACTGGCTTACCGGTATAGATCAGGAAGATACCATGGTGATCCTTTATCCGGATAATCCAGACCCTAAATTCAGGGAAGTACTGGTACTCGTGCGCCCAAACGAACTGAAAGAGAAGTGGGACGGACATCGTTTGCGTAAAGACGAAGCGTATGCCATATCCGGTATGTCTACGGTAGTATGGCTCGATAGCCTGGATGCCGTACTCCAGCAGTGGATCAACGAAGCCCAATACATTTACCTCAACACCAACGAAAATAACCGTAAATCCAACCTGGTACCGGTAAGAGATTATCGCTATGCGGAGGAAATCAAAGCCCGCTACCCCCTGCATGAACTGCGCCGGGCAGCCGTTATTTTCAAGGAACTGCGTGCAATAAAAACACCGGAAGAAATAAAAGTAATGCAGGAAGCCATGAACATTACGGAGAAAGCTTTCCGCCGCTTGCTGACCTTCATCAAACCCGGTGTATGGGAACATGAAATTCATGCAGAAATTCTGCACGAATTCCTGCGCAACCGCTCTGCCGGTGAAGCATACGGTTCCATCATCGCCTCCGGCGATCGTGCCCGTACCCTGCACTATGTATCCAACAACCAGGAATGTAAAGATGGTGAAGTGATCCTGATGGACTTCGGGGCTGAATACGGTGGTTATAATGCTGACCTTACCCGTACCGTTCCGGTAAATGGTAAATTCACGCCACGTCAGCGCGAAATTTATGATGCATGCCTGCACCTGCATAACTACGCCAAATCTATCCTGCGTCCGGGTATTACCATCGCGAAATACCACGAAATGGTAGGTGAAGAGGCTACAAAAGCATTCATTAAACTGGGCCTGATCACCGAAGCAGACGTGAAAAACCAGGATCCTGAATCGCCTGCTTACCGCAGATATCTCTATCATGGCATCTCCCATCACCTGGGTGTGGATGTACATGACCTGGGTCCTTCCTTCCATCAGCCTATTCCTGCCGGTGCGGTAATGACCGTGGAACCTGGTATCTATATCGAAGAAGAACAAATCGGTATCCGTATCGAAAACAACATCTGGATTACAGCCGAAGGCAATGTAGACCTGATGAAAAACTTCCCGATTACGGCCGATGAGATCGAGGCGCTGATGCAATAAATCAGACGTTATACACGTAATATATTACGCATGGTGGCGATACCAACTGGTATAGTTACCATGCGTAATTTTTTTCCGATGTGGCACAGGCAGGATCTCCTGATTGTTGCATAATTCTTTATTCATAATTTTAATTCTTAAACTATCTTGCATTTTTAAATGATTTAGATGCGACAAATACCCAATATCATTACCCTATGTAATCTCTTCTGCGGCGCGCTGGCGATCATCTGTACGCTGCACGCACCCGAGTTCCGGGCAGAGTTTAACGGTGTCGATTATACGATTGTGAATCCTGAGCCGATATACTGGGCTTCTGCCCTGGTAGTACTGGCAGCTATATTCGATTTCTTCGATGGCCTGGCCGCCCGGCTGCTGCGGGTACAATCCCCCATGGGTAAAGAACTGGACTCGCTGGCAGATATGGTTACTTTTGGCGTGGTACCGGGTATGATGTTATACCGGCTGTTACGCAGTGCCTATTTTCAGCAACCGGATGTATTTGATGTATCGGTGTTTAACCTGGCGCCGGCCTTACTGGTACCCTGTTTTGCGGCTTACCGCCTGGCTAAATTCAACCTGGATACGCGTCAGTCTGAAAACTTCATCGGCGTGCCTACCCCGGCTGTAGGCTTACTGGTCGCTTCTTTCCCGTTGATCATCCTCTTCAATCCGTTTAATCTGGGGCATTGGTTCCAGCATATCTGGGTATTGTATGGTATCATTGCTGCGCTGTGTTACCTGATGGTAGCGGAATTGCCCATGATCAGCCTGAAATTTAAAAATAAAAATATCGTCGACAACTGGCCCCGGTTTTTACTGATCCTCCTCACGTTGGTAGGTATACCGGTGCTGAAGTTTGCTACCGTACCTTTTATTTTTGTTGTTTATGTGGCGCTCTCTATTGTATTTCCACCTAAAATAACGATCAGCACAAACGCATAATCAGCTGTGGGGGATCTGTTACAGGATCCGCTGCAGGTATCTCTCTTCATAAATCCGCAATTCCGAGTTCATAATTCGTAATTTTTGATGTAGGTTTGCGGCAAAATTTCTAGCACAATGACTTTTACTGCACATATCAATGTGATGCCACTGAAAGAATTATTAGATCCGCAAGGTAAAGCGGTGATGAGTGGTCTCAAGAACCTTGGCATGGGCCAGGTACAGGATGTACGGATTGGTAAACATATTACCCTGCAAGTGGAAGCAGCCAGCAAGGAAGAAGCACAGCAGATCGCTGAAAATGCCTGCCAGAAGCTTTTGGCAAACCAGGTGATGGAATCTTTTGAAGTACAAATACAATAAGATAATTACTTATTACAAATGAAGCATTACGCCTCTGTGTGTAATGCTTCGTTCGTAATACGTAATTTGTAATTATGAAACTATATCTCGTTCCTTCTCCGATCGGCAATCTGGCCGATATTACCTACCGGGCTGTAAAAGTACTGGAGGAAGCGGAGCTGATCCTGGCGGAAGACACCCGTACTTCCGGCGTATTGCTACGGCACTATCAGATCAATAAGCCGGTTACACCCTACCACCAGCATAACGAACACAAAATAGTACAGCACCTGCTGGAACAGCTGCAGGCCGGTAAAACCATGGCCATGCTCACAGATGCCGGTACCCCCGGTATTTCTGATCCCGGCTTTTTACTGGTACGCGAATGTGCCCGTGCCGGTGTGCCGGTAGAATGTTTACCCGGCGCTACCGCATTTGTACCCGCGTTGGTGAATAGCGGTATCCCTATGAACCGCTTTATCTTTGAAGGCTTTCTGCCACTGAAAAAAGGGCGTCACACCCTGTTTACCCAACTGGCCACCGAAGAACGTACGATTGTTTTTTACGAATCTCCCATGCGGTTGGTCAGAACCTTGTCCGACCTGATCCAGTATTTCGGCCCCGACCGCCCCTGTTGCGTAAGCCGGGAACTCACGAAAATGTTTGAAGAAAACAAACGGGGTACCTTACAGGAAGTACACGACTACTTTAAAGAAAAAGGCGTGAAAGGCGAAATTGTCGTAGTCGTACAGGGCGCTGCCTAAAATTTCCGAAAACACTACTGACATAAGGTTGTCAGCTGCTGATTGTTGTTTTACAGCATAAATCATATTTCATGCTATCATCAGACATCAGGCAATTACGTTTACAATCCCAGCAACTGCTCCACACCGGCTTTCAGCAACCTGCCGATATTGTTTCCTGGATGGGCGCCATGCAAGGCCAGGAATTTGGCAATAGCAAATGGGCCATCGGCACACGGCTGCCTGGTATCACCACATCGGCCGTAGAAGCAGCCATCGCCAACCGCTCCGTTATTCGCACCTGGATGCTGCGGGGAACCCTGCACCTCGTTGCCGCCAGTGATCTGCACTGGATGCTGGCATTGATAAGAGATGGTGCGAAAAGCAAGATGCGCACGGTTATTACGCAGTCCGGCCTCGATGAAGCTACCCTGAAAAAAGTCAATAAACTCTTTATAAAATTACTGGAAGGCGGTCAGCAGCTCACCCGCAAAGCACTGGCGGCAGCTATTGAAGCAAAAGGTATTGATACCTCCGGACAAAAAATGAGCCACCTGCTGTGGCAGGCTTCGTTCGATGGCATCCTTTGCCATGGCCCGCTGGAAGGTAAGCAGTTTACGTTTACCCTGCTGAAAGACTGGATACCTGCCGGAGAAACCTACAGCCGGGCGGCAGCCCTGGCTAAACTGGCATTGCGATACTTTACCAGCCATGGTCCGGCTACTGTGGCAGACTTTGCGTGGTGGTCGGGATTTGCAACAGGAGAAGCTAATGCAGCACTGGAGGCTGTTAAAAAAGACCTGGTATCCCTGCAGCTGGGCGCCGCTACTTACTGGATGGCGCCGGGAAATACCCTTGCACCGGCGGATACGACTTTATTGCTGCCGGCTTTCGACGAATATTTTATTGCCTATAAAGACCGCAGCCATAGTATAGATACGCAGCACATCGATAAGGTAATGACGGTCAATGGCATTTTCAACCCGGTGATCGTATTCAACGGAGAACTGGCGGGCACGTGGAAAAAAACGCAAAATAAAGCCGGCATAACGATTGAACTGGCACCGTTTAAGCCGTTGAAGAAGGCACAGTATAAAGCATTGGAACAGGCGGCAGCTACCTATGCTGCTTTTTCGGAGGAGAAACTGGCCGGCTTGCAGACCGGCCAATAGAAAGAATTAATAGAATACCGCTACGTCTTCCAGCGGTTTGCGGTGAATATCGGGTACCCAGCATTCTGCTGCCGGATAACCTACCGGTACCAGTAGGAACGGTTTTTCGTTTTCAGGTCTGTTTAAGATGTCCCCCAGGAAATTCATCGGACTGGGTGTATGGGTGAGGGCTACCAGTCCGGCGTTATGAATGGCTGCCAGCAGAAAACCCGCTGCAATACCGGCGCTTTCCTGTACGTAGTAGTTGTTGCGTTTACGCCCGTTTTCTTCCACTTCATAAATCCGTTTGAACATAATGATCAGCCACGGCGCAACTTCCAGGAAAGGTTTGTGCCAGTCGGTCTGTAAAGGTTTCAGGTCATCCAGCCATTCAGGCGACATGCGACTGTTGTAACTCCGGTACTCTTCTTTTTCCGCTTCTTCCCGGATTATTTTTTTAATGTCGGGTTGCTGTACGGCGCAGAAGGTCCAGGGTTGTTTATGGGCGCCGGAAGGAGCCGTGTTGGCTGTGCGTATGATATCTGCTATCACTTCCCGGGGTACCGGTGTATCCGCAAAGTCACGTACTGTTCTTCGTTTGTCCATCCACGTTAGAAAGGAGGAGGCATGTGAAATCATGCCGGGAGCGTCGTAGGTTTCATGTGAATAGCTAACAAAAGGATAGCCATCAATCATTTTTTGAGCTGACATGGGGGTGTATGTTTTACTAAAAATACGAATTACCCCTTAAAATAGTACACACTGCGGCCAGTCTGCGGGTAATTCCTGCATCGTAAAAGGTAATTCTTTATTTTAGCTGTTTAAACAAACAGAAAAGGAATGAACAACCGGGTATTAGGAAGCTGCCTGGCCATCACCATGATGGCGGGGAGCTGGTTACAACTACAGGCACAGTCCGATCGCTGGCAGCAGCGCGTGAAATACACGATGGATGTTAAGGTGGACGCGCCGGCCAATCAGTTTTCAGGTAAACAACACCTGGAGTATTACAATAACTCCCCCGATACCCTGAAAAAAGTATTTTACCATCTGTACTGGAATGCTTTTCAACCCAACAGTATGATGGATGTGCGTAGCAGGGAACTGGGAAAGATTGTGATCGGGAAAGATAAAAAAGGCAACAACCGATTGGACTGGGACAACCGTGTCCGCGACCGCATTTCCAAACTGCAACCTGATGAAATCGGCTACCAGAAAATCCGATCGCTGAAACGGGATGGTAAACCGCAGGAATTCAAGGTGGTGGAAACCATCCTGGAAGTAGTGTTGGATAAGCCGGTATTACCTAATTCAAAAGCTGTGTTTGACCTGGAGTTTGATGCCCAGGTACCTGTTCAGATCCGCCGTAGTGGCCGTAATAGCACAGAAGGTGTGGATTACTCCATGGCGCAGTGGTATCCTAAAATGTGTGAATACGATTATGAAGGATGGCACGCCACGCCATACATTGCCCGTGAATTCTACGGGGTATGGGGCGATTACGATGTAAAAATCACCATCGATAAAAAATATGTACTGGGCGGTACCGGTTACCTCCAGAATCCCAACCAGATCGGTCATGGTTATGAAGCACCGGGTACGGTGGTAAACCGGCCGGCTGGTAACAACCTGACCTGGCACTTCATTGCGCCTAATGTGCACGACTTTATGTGGGCTGCTGATCCCGACTACAAACATATCAGCCGGAAAATAGATGGCTTTACCGCGCACTTCCTGTACCTGGAAAACGAAACTACCCGTACTACCTGGCCGCAGCTGGTAAATATGATTCCGAAAGCCTACGAGTATATCAAAGCACATTATGGCCCTTATCCTTATCAGCAGTTCTCCTTTATTCAAGGAGGCGATGGTGGTATGGAATATCCGATGAGTACTTTGATCATGGGTAATGGTAAAATGGATGGATTGTATGGCGTTGCTATCCACGAGTGGATGCACAGCTGGTACCAGGGAATGATGGCTACCAATGAGAGCCTGTATCCATGGATGGACGAAGGGTTTACCACTTTCGCGCAGGATAATACCATCTATAACACCGTAGATTCACTAAAAGGTCTCAACCCGCATGAAGGTTCCTATGCCGGTTATTTTGCGTTGGCGAAAAGTCCGTTTGAAGAACCGGCTACTACACATTCCGATCATTACAATACCAATTTTGGATACAGTGTAACGGCATACTCCAAAGGCGCGGTATTCCTGGAGCAGCTGGGTTATGTGATTGGTGCGGAAAACAGGGATAATGGCCTGTTACGCTACTACAAGGAATGGCGTTTCAAACATCCGAATGTCAATGATTTCATCCGGGTAATGGAAAAGCAGAGCGGCATTGAGCTGGATTGGTACAAACAATACTTTATCAATTCCACCAAACATATCGACTACGGTATCGACAGCGTATATGCCAATGGCAATAAAACCGTGGTACGGTTACGCCGCATCGGTTATATGCCTATGCCGGTAGATTTCATGGTAACGGATAAGAATGGCAATAAAGTACTGCACTATATTCCATTGTCTATAATGTTTGGAGAGAAACCCAATGAGTATACCGGTGTGAAACGCGTGGTGGAAAATGCATGGTATTGGACCAATCCGACTTATGAAGTAGAAGTAAATGTGCCGCTGGCAGATATTCGTGAGCTGGAAATAGATCCGAGCGAACGAATGGCAGATATGGACCGGAGCAATAATAAAGCGAAGGGCTGATAAAAGCAAACAATGACGTTACACATTTCCCGAAAAGGATTTTTTAGGGAGATGTGTAACGTTTGTTGTTTAAAATATAAGTTGTTGCAGTTGATTCTGCCAGGTATGGCCCTGTAATTCCTGATCCTTTAACCGCTCCAGGTGATGTTGATTATGGTAGGCGGTAAAGTACAGCATCTCCCGTATCGTTAGTTTGCCCAGTAAAGGATGCGGCAGCCGGTATTTATCCAGGTCGTTTTCAGACCATTCCATCATTTTTTCCGACAATTTATCTTTTTGTGCCAGGAATCCCTGTACCAGGGCCGGGCGTTGGGCAGTATATACTACGCCGGGCAGATAGGCTTTGGTAGATTTACCACCGGCTGTTAATAATTGCAGGTAGTGTTCCACCAGCGTATCGTAGGAGCGGGAAGGCCGTTGACTCACCCCGAAGTACCGCAGGGTGATTTTGGGAAATCCCAGCGCGCCGCTGACCGGCCTGGCGGATTTGGTGAGGTGTTCCAGTTGCTGACCGGCCGACCACTTTCCGTATGGCGAGGCCGTAAAACGGTTGTCCGGCAAGGTATTGACAAAGTCAATGAAGTTGTCGAAACTGGTGATCAGTAAGGATTGGATCTCGTGCTGGTTCAGGTACATAGGAAATGATTTAAAGGTGCGAAAAACACAAAACCTGGCGCTTTAATCAAACTATACCCGGGCCATTGCATTCTCTTTGAAGTTACATCACATTTGGGAATCTGCCAACAACAGATGAGTATATAAAATAATTTAATCTATGCGTTCACGGGATTTTGGGTTGAAATAACGGGGGTAGTTATTTGAAATATAGGTTTTACTCCAGTACCTCACATAAAAACCCCTGTTTTTTAACAAAATCTATGATAATATCTTCCCCTACCTCTAAATCTGCGATGCGTAATACTTTGTCACAGTCTTCCAGATCTACATGACAGTCGCCTACGGGGAAGCGGGTAGCAATGGCATGGATCATTTGTTGCCGTTCCTGTGTGTTGTTGATATTGGTTTTGAATATGCCGATCATCTTGCAGAATGTTTAAAACAGGTATTAATCTTCTTTTTTAGTCGGTTTTTCCTGGTCTTCCGGTTCACAGGCATCCCATCCATTCCGGTACCAGCTATTAAATCCCCGGCCGCACCGGTTGCGGAAATGTTCTCTCATTTTTGCCTGTTCTTCCGGTGTCATATGGCTCATGCGCTCTTTGATCCGGGTTTTCCATTCCCGGTTGCGGTTCCACTTATCGCCCCAGGAGCGGTGGTGATTATGCCATCCGAATAGTAATTTGCCCAGCAGCAACAGGCCCAATGCCTGCCAGAAGGTAATAACAGGGCCATGAAACAGTTCCGGGATCAGTGCATTCCACAGGAACTGTGTAGCCAATCCTACTACTGCTATAAATAAGATCCCCAACACCAGAAATTTGGCTACTCCGCGTCCTTTGCGTCTGTTAAATTCGTTTCCCATATTTGCAATAATTTAAGGTCAGTTGTCAAGTAATTCGCGGTACAGTTCTGCTAATCTTTCTCTCAGATAAAGTACTGCATAGCGTTTGCGTGATAATAATGTGTTTACTCCAACACCGGTTTCTTCACTCATTTGTTTGAAGGATTTCCCTTCCAGTTCATGTTGCAGAAATACTTCCCGTTGTTCAGGCGGCAATTCGTCAATGGCCTCCATAATGGTTTCCGACATAATCTTGCGGACCATGGGCGTATCTGCCTGCAGGTTCTCATCCGCCAGCAGTTCCGGGAGGAAGAATACCTCTTCTCCTTCTACTTCGCGAATGTATTCGGCGAAGGGCGTTTCTTTTTTCTTGCGGAACCAGTCGGTGATCCGGTTGCGGGTTACGGCGAACAGCCATCCTGTGATGGAATCTATCTGACTGCCCAGCCGGAGGTATTCGGTAAACTGATAAAAAACATCCTGCAAAATATCCTCTGCATCCGATGCATTGCTCACCCGCTGCCGGATAAAGTGAAGCAGACGTTTACGTTCCTGCTTCACAGTTGCCTGTATGCGCTCGTTTTGCTCTATGGCCATATTGCTATTTGTAAGGAGCAGCTGTTTCATCGTAATAAGGATGACGAAGCTGCGTAAAGGATATTTTATGTACGTAAAAAAAATCGTCCGTAACTTAGGTAAACAGTTCTTTCGTGTATGCATGATCATGCTCATTCACATCCGGCTGTTTTGCAGCCATCCGCTGTAAACCGGGTTTTTGGCTGGGGAATTGGCCTTAATCTGGCTTTTGTGGTCGCTGAATTTATAGCCGGTTTCCTGACGCATTCCCTGGCTTTGTTGTCTGATGCAGGCCATAACCTCAGTGATGTGGCCAGCCTGGCGCTTGCCCTCCTGGCTTTCCGCCTGGCCCGGGTGAAACCGGGGCCCCGGTATACCTACGGCTACCGCAAAAGTACAATTCTTATTTCCCTCCTGAACGCCCTGCTCTTATTGGTGGTGGTAGGCGGCATTGGCTATGGGGCTATCCGTCGTTTTAATACGCCGCATGAAGTCCCGGGAGGTGTTATTGCCGTGGTGGCCGGCATCGGTATTGTCATTAATGGTGTCACCGCCTTGCTGTTTTTCCGGGACCAGGAAAAAGACCTGAATGTAAAAGGCGCCTATCTGCACCTGGTGGCAGATGCGCTGGTGTCGCTGGGTACTGTGATAGCAGGGATCGTCATTATCTATACCGGCTGGAACTGGATAGATCCGCTGATTAGTTTGCTGGTGATGGTCATTATTATATATGGTACCTGGGGATTGTTGCGGGATAGTTTACGGTTGTCGCTGGACGGGGTACCGTCGGGTATTAGTCTGGAGGCTGTGGAAAAGGCGATGGTGGCTGTTGCCGGGGTGAAGTCGGTCGATCATATCCATGTGTGGGCCATCAGTACCACGGAAAATGCATTGACGGCCCAGGTAAAAGTAGATCCGGAACTGGATGCTGCCGGTATTACCACATTAAAAGATGCTTTGCGTCATGAGCTGGAGCACCTGGGTATCCGGCACAGCACCCTGGAAACGGCGTGTTAGCTCTTGGCAATCACAATAAATTTCTCTTTGAAGCTTTCTTCGGGGAAGAGATCATAGATTTTTACCAGCTGTGGTTTAAGGCCACTTTCAGAGATTTCCTGCGCCAGGTCGCCACCTTTCAGGCAGATCAGCCCTTTCTCAAACTGTTTGCCCGGTACAGTGGATTTTTTCAGTACGGGTTTGCTCCAGCGCCACAGGTCTTGTAAAGGCGCTACGGCACGGGATACCACAATATCAAACTTACGGTTCTTGATTTCTTCTACGCGGGAATGTGCAGTAGTAACATTTTTCAGGCCCAGGGCTTCCGCTACGCCTTGTACTACCTTTATTTTTTTACCGATGGAATCTACCAGGTGGAATTTTACTTCCGGAAAGAAGATGGCCAGCGGAATGCCGGGAAATCCGCCACCGGTGCCCAGGTCGAGGATTTGTGTGTCTGGCTGGAAATCCGCAACAGCAGCAATACTCAGGGAATGCAAGATGTGCCGCTCGTACAGTGATTCAATATCTTTACGGGAGATCACATTGATCTTCTCGTTCCATTCTTCATATAATTCTTTCAGGGCTTCAAACTGCGCCAGTTGCGCAGGTGTGAAATCGCTGAAATATTTTAAAATAATTTCCATGCCGCAAAAATAGCTATTCGCTGTAAGCTTTCAGCAGTCCGGATATAAATTTCCGGTGGGTTTACCACCGGTTTTTAGAACGGAAGAATAACGCCGGCGCAAATAACAGGTAATACAACACCATCAGGATGTCCATCAGCCAGCTGAGTTTGAAGAGGTCACTTTCGTCCAGCTTACGCATGGCCAAATAGGTGATCACCGACTGTACCAGCACTTTGGAAGCAAAGATGCCCAGTATATACCAGCGGATAGGCGGTGGAAAAAACAGCGCGCCGATAAAGGCCGGGTAAAAGAGGAAATGGGTAAGGGAGAATAAACCCAGCACAAACTTATGTCCGAAACGATAATGTTTGCCGGTAGACATATGCCGGGTCTTTTGCCGGAACCAGCTGGACCAGCTCATTTTAGGCTCAGAATAGGTGAAGGCCAGTTTATCAATGACTACGCCTACATTCCGGCGGTTGGCAGCTGTATTCACAAACAGGTCATCATCGCCACCGGGAATATGCTGATGGCTGGTAAAACCTTTATGTCTGAAAAACAGTTCTCTTTTATAAGCCAGGTTGCGGCCAACACCCATATAGGGCATACCACTCATGGCAAATGACAGGTGCTGCAGGGCGCCGAAAAAGGTTTCATAGCGGATGATCTTATTCAGTAACCCGGGCTTTTTGTGATAGGCGCCATAGCCCAGCACAATTTCTTTTTCATGACTGAAGCCCTGGCTCATCAAAGACAACCAGTGGGTGCTGCCAGGTTTACAATCAGCGTCTGTCAGCAATACATGGTCGTATTGGGCGCCTTTTAAACCGATGGACAACGGATATTTTTTACCGGGGATGAATTTCGCCGGCTGTTTGATTTCAATCTGACGGTAATGAGGATAACCCCGTTCGATGGAACGCAGGTAATATTTGGTATCATCTTCGGAATTATCATTTACCACAATCACCTCATATTCGGGTTTCATGTGATGATGATACCGCTGCTGTAATACACCCGGCAGGTTCTTCTGCAGGTTCAGCTCTTCGTCTTTGGCGCATATGATCACTGAAAAAGGGCTGTCCGGCGCCTGATCCAGGTCAAATTTACGTTTGTAGAAAGCTACCCGGGAGAAGATAAAAAGAAAGTATATGATCTGTACCCCGGCTACGGCAGCAAAAAAGTATAAGGCAATTTCACCTAGATGGTCAAGCATAATGCTGGCAAAAATATAATAATTTTGTTATCTGTAAAATAATAATAGAAATTAAGAAGGAGGAAAGAAGACGGATCGCCCGGGGCGCAGCAGCAGCTCGTATATGCTGCTTTAAAACGGGTGAGAAAGGGCATCCTGCCGGATTCGTCATTTCTTAATGCTCATTTCAATATCTTTGCGGCCTGAAATTACGACCAGTGGATTTTGAACTGATAACTACAGATAGCGGCAGCAATGCCAGGGCAGGTAAAGTAACCACCGCCCATGGGGAGATAGAAACCCCTATTTTTATGCCGGTAGGTACCGTGGGCAGTGTAAAGGCTGTTACCCAGGACCAGCTGCGCGATGCTGTGCAGGCACAAATCATTCTCGGCAATACTTATCATTTATATTTAAGACCCGGCCTGGAAGTATTGTCGCTGGCCGGCGGACTGCATAAATTCAACGGGTGGGACCGGCCTATCCTGACAGATAGCGGGGGATACCAGGTGTTTTCCCTGGCAGCCAACCGTAAAATCAAGGAAGAGGGTGTGGTGTTTCAATCCCACATCGATGGTTCCCGCCATCTTTTCACCCCTGAAAATGTAATGGATATCCAGCGTACCATCGGAGCCGATATTATTATGGCCTTTGATGAATGTCCGCCTTATCCTTCCGAATACAGGTATGCCCGTAAGTCGATGGAGCTGACCCACCGCTGGCTGGACCGCTGTATCCAGCGCCTGGCTGATACCCAGCCTGCCTATGGTCATGAACAAACGTTGTTCCCGATTGTACAGGGCAGCACCTATAAAGATCTCCGTAAAGCTTCTGCCGAATACATTGCTTCCCGCAACTGCGCCGGTAATGCTATTGGTGGTCTCAGTGTGGGCGAGCCGGAAAACGAAATGTATGAAATGTGTGGGCATGTATGTGAAATACTGCCGGCAGATAAACCCCGTTACCTCATGGGCGTGGGCACTCCCTGGAATATCCTGGAGAATATAGCCCTGGGCATAGATATGTTCGACTGTGTGATGCCAACGCGTAATGGCCGCAACGGTATGCTGTTTACCTGGAATGGCGTGATGAACATCCGCAACAAGAAATGGGCGACCGACTTCACACCAATTGATAGCAACAGCGCCTGTTTCGCTACCAACAGCTATTCCCGCGCTTACCTGCGCCACTTATTTGTAGCCGGAGAAATATTGGGCATGACATTAGCCAGTGTGCATAACCTGGCGTTTTATCTGGAGCTGGTGCAGGAAGCCCGCCGCCAGATCCTTGCAGGCACGTTTTCCACATGGAAAGCCGGCATGGTAAACCAGTTGAAAACACGCCTGTAAAAGTTCGGACTATAAAATAAACTAATATCTTTGGGGTCATGACTAAAATTGACTGGTACATTTTACGCAAGCTCATAGGTACTTTCATTTATTCCCTGATGATATTCCTATTGATTTCTGTGGTGATCGACACTACAGAAAAGGTGGATGATTTTATGAAAAATCATCTGTCGTTACGGGAGATTGTGGTAGACTATTATTTCGGTTTTATACCGCATATCCTGGCGTTACTGTTCCCGTTGTTCATCTTCCTGTCTGTCATCTTTTTTACATCCAAGATGGCCTACCGCTCAGAGATCATCGCGATTCTTTGCGCAGGAGTAAGCTTCCGCCGGTTCCTGCGTCCTTACTGGATCGGAGCTTTTTTATTCGGTGGGGTGCTATGGCTGGCCAACTATTGGGTAGTTCCCAATGCCAACCGTATCCGTACTTCCTTTGAGAATAAATACCTGCATAGTCATGATGACCAGAAATCGCAGTACGATCGTACTACCCGCATAGATAGCTTTACCTATGTGACTTTTGGTTCCTATGATCCGAACTATAGAAGCGGCGGTAACTTTATTCTTCAAACGGTGAAGGGGCAGAACATGGGATTCAAGCTGAAGGCCGACCGTGTCAGCTGGGATTCTACTTCCCAGAAATGGCGCCTGGACTATGTGACCATGCGTACCATGAATGGCCTGAAAGAAGTATGGACCAGTAAGCAAGACACTTTATTAAAGATTCCGCTGGTGCCTAAAGACCTGGTAGATGAGAAAAATCTCCAGGAAGCGATGACCACTCCTGACCTGAGAAAATATATCCAGCGGGAAGCGATTCGTGGCGCAGAAGGATTAAATATCTACTGGGTGGAATATTACCGGCGTACAGCGGCTGCTGCCGCAGTGGTGGTACTTACCCTCATTGGTGGTATTATTGCTGCCAAAAAGGTGAGAGGAGGTAGTGGATTGCATCTGGCATTGGGAATTGTGATCAGCGCATGTTATATCATATTCCTGCAGTTTACCACAGTGTTTTCTGTAAAAGCAGACCTGAACCCGATTATTGCCGTGTGGATTCCGAATGTTATTTTCGGTGGACTGGCCTTCTATCTGTATCTCAAAGCGCCTAAATAATAACCGGTTTTGTAAAGCAGGTTAAGCATATTCATGAACCCGGAGCGGAATGATTTTCCCCTCCGGGTTTATTCATTTTCAACCCTTCGCGATGGCATGATAAATTGCTTCTTTTTCTTTTTGGAGAGATCATTCTTTCAATATTTTCAATTCATTCTGAAAAAATTTACATTTCTTTAACGTGGAATAAATAGTATATAATGAGCATTATTAAATGATTAATATACAGTATGATGTGGCTATTTTAACCCTATAGACTCTCTTGTCTGTTTTTACTTTTTAGCCGGTTAACAAGGCATTAAATACCACGAAAGGGTGGTAACTTCGTTAACAAATCATTACTTTTGACTATTGATCGATTTTGTTTTCATTTTTATAAACAATAGCAGTAAAATGGGGTACATAAAAGAAAAATTCAAGGTTAAAACAGATGAAGTTAACGTTGAAGTAAAAGAACTGGTGAAGAACCACGGCACAAAGAAGATTGACGACGTAACGATTGCACAGGTTTACCAGGGGATGCGTGGCATTACCGGACTGGTAACAGAAACTTCTTTACTGGATGCCAATGAAGGAATTCGTTTTCGCGGTTATTCAATACCTGAATTGAGTGAACTGTTACCGAAAGCACAGAACGGAGCAGAACCATTACCGGAGGGCTTATTTTACCTGATGCTGATGGGAGAGTTACCAACAGAAGCAGATGTACAATATCTTTCCAGTATGTGGGGGCGCCGCTCACATGTACCCAACCATGTATTTGCTGCTATTGAAGCGCTGCCGATCACTACGCACCCAATGACTATGTTTACCGTAGGTATTATGGCACTGCAGACAGAATCTTCTTTTGCACATGCCTATGCCGAAGGAATTAATAAAAAAGATTACTGGAGCTACACCTATGAGGATACCATGAACCTCATTGCCCGTCTGCCCCGCATTGCTGCCTATATCTACCGTCGTAAATATAAAGGCGGCCAGCATATACAGCCTAACGGCATGCTGGACTGGGCAGGTAACTTTGCGCACATGCTGGGTTACTCCGACGAAGGTTTCAAAGAACTGATGCGTTTATACATGACCATTCACGCCGATCACGAAGGTGGTAACGTGAGTGCACATACGACGCACCTGGTAGGTTCTGCCCTCAGCGATGCCTATCTGTCATTTGCTGCAGGTATGAACGGTCTGGCAGGTCCTTTACACGGCCTCGCTAACCAGGAAGTGATCAAATGGATTCTCAGTATGAGAGAAGAACTGGGTGGCGGTACGCCAACCAAAGACCAGATCGCTGCATACGTGAAGAAAACACTGTCTGATGGAAAAGTAGTACCAGGTTATGGCCACGCCGTACTGCGTAAAACTGATCCACGCTTCACCGCGCAGATGGAATTTGCAAAAAAACACCTGCCTAACGACGAACTGGTGAACATCGTGTGGAACGTATATGAAACGGTACCACCAATCCTGCAGGATCTCGGTAAAGTGAAAAACCCATGGCCTAACGTAGATGCACACTCCGGTGCATTGCTCGTTCACTACGGCATGGTAGAATACGAATTCTATACTGTATTGTTTGGTGTATCCCGTGCACTCGGTGTACTGGCTTCCCTGTGTTGGGACAGAGCACTGGGCCTCTCTCTGGAAAGACCTAAATCTGTTACCACCGAATGGATGAAACAATTTGTAGAAGGTAAAGTAGATGCCATTACAGAATAGTAACTGCCTTTCATAGCAGTCATACCATACGTAATTACGCATTGTATAACAGATCGAAGCGAATGATTTTCACTTACATCTGTTGTACAATGCGTAATTTTTTATTGGTAATTTGTAATTATTTTTGCCCAAAAAAAAGCCCATTTCCACATATACACCCATATTATCCAATCCGATAGAATACCTGAAAGGCGTAGGTCCGCAACGGGGAGAGCTGCTTCGCAAAGAAATTAAAATACATACTTTCGGCGACCTGCTGCAATACTTTCCTTTCCGGTACGTAGACCGTTCCAGCATTGATACCATTGCTTCCCTGAGTGGTTACGAAGACTTTGTGCAGATCCGCGGAAAGATCATCCGTATGGAAATAGTAGGAGAGAACAGAGGTAAAAGACTGGTCGCCACTTTTAAAGACGATACCGGCGTTATTGACCTGGTATGGTTTCAGGGCTGGCAGTGGATGCAGAAAGCACTCCGCGAAAATGTAGGATACCTGGTATTTGGACGCATCTCCGTATTCAATGGGGTAGCGCAGTTGGCCCATCCGGAAATGGACCTGCTCACAGAAGAAATTGCCACCGGCAAACAATTCCTGGAACCGGTATACTATACCACCGAAAAACTGAAAGCACGAGGACTAACGGGAAAGGCTATCGGAAAATTGACGAAAGCCCTGCTGGAACAGATGTCGCCCCTGGAAGTCCGGGAAAATATACCGGTAGACATCCTGCAGCAATACCGCCTCCTGCCACGATCATTAGCTTATTTCAAAATACACCTGCCCGGAAATGAAGAAGAATTTCGTCAGGCACAGCGCCGCTTGAAATTTGAAGAACTCTTCATAGCCCAGATACGGATCTGCCGTTTGAAGCTAAAAAGGCATAAAGTGTCGCATGGATACGTGTTTGGCGCCGTAGGTACGGCCTTCAATGAATTTTATAATAACCACCTGCCATTTGCCCTCACCGGCGCCCAGAAAAGGGTGCTGCGGGAAATCAGGATGGATACAGTTAACGGGCGGCAAATGAACCGCCTGCTGCAGGGAGATGTAGGCAGCGGCAAAACCATGGTGGCTTTACTCACCATGCTGCTGGCCATGGACAACGGTTTCCAGGCCTGCCTCATGGCGCCTACAGAAATCCTGGCGCAGCAACATTTTAAAGGGATCTCCGAACTGCTACAACGCATGGAAGTAGGCGTAGCCCTGCTGACCGGCAGTGTCAAAGGGAAAGCCCGTAAACAAATACTGGCGGGTATCGCCGATGGCAGCATCCACTTCCTCATTGGTACACATGCCCTCCTGGAAAAAGAGGTCGCCTTTAAAAACCTCGGCATGGCCATCGTAGATGAGCAGCATCGTTTTGGGGTGGCACAACGGGCGCGCCTGTGGGAAAAGAACAATATTCCGCCGCATATCCTCGTGATGACGGCTACCCCGATACCCCGTACACTGGCAATGACCATTTACGGCGATCTGGACGTATCCGTGATCGATGAAATGCCGCCGGGACGTAAACCGATTACCACCGTACACCGCACAGAGTACCAGCGGCCACAGGTGATGGACTTCATCAAGGAAGAAGTGAAAAAAGGCCGGCAGGCCTATATCGTTTATCCGTTGATTGAAGATTCGGAAAAGCTGGATTATGAAAACCTCATGAAAGGATATGAAGAGGTAAAAGCTTTTTTCCCGGAACCGCAATACTATATCAGTATGGTACATGGCCGGCAGCCGGCAGATATGCGGGAAACCAACATGCAGCGTTTTGTATCCGGTGATACCAATATAATGGTGGCTACCACTGTGATTGAGGTAGGGGTAAATGTACCCAATGCTTCGGTGATGGTGATAGAAAGTACCGAACGTTTCGGACTGTCCCAGTTGCACCAGTTGCGCGGCCGGGTAGGCCGGGGGGCGGAGCAGTCTTTCTGTATCCTGATGACAGGCAACAAACTGAGCCAGGATTCGAAAGAACGAATTAATGTAATGGTACAAACCAACAACGGTTTTATCATCTCCGAGAAAGATATGGAACTCCGCGGACCCGGTGATATTGAAGGCACCCGGCAAAGTGGTATCCTGGATTTTAAGCTGGCGGATATCGTCAATGACAAAGCCATACTGGATGCCGCCCGGGCCAGCGCAGAAAAGATTCTGGAAGCAGATACGGACCTGGTACTGCCGGAACACCAGGGACTGAAAGATTTTTTAACGGCCCAGCGAGGGAAATCAGTGTGGAGTAAAATTTCCTGACCCGTTTTGCGTTTATTAATTAATGCACCCGTTATCCTGATAGGAACCCAGGCGATGTGCGCGAACTGCGGTGTTATTATGAACTGTCCCGTAACAATTTAACAAGCTTCTGCGTTTATAGTATTATATTAGTTTATTAAGAATAAAATAAATCTGATCCCGTTGAAATTTACCTTCCCGACTGGCCTTATTGGAATGATCATCTTCCTTTTTTCCGGACATCTTGCCCAGGCGCAGCAATATACCAACTACACACCACTGAATTTCATCGAAAATAAAGGACAATGGGAGAAAGAAGTGCTGTATAAAACAGAACTGAATGGTGCTTCCATCTACCTGAAAAACACGGGGTTTACCTTCCTGATGTATAGCCTGGATGATGTGAACGCCTTAAATGAATATATACACGGTCACTCCCATAGTAACGATACTATATTGGTGCCCAGAAATAAAGCCACGGCAAAACAGGGTAGCAAACCACCTCCCCGCCCGGCTTTTATGCCGGATGTAAGAGGGCATGCCTTTAACCTTACTTTCCTGAACGCCAATCCCAATGCGCTGATACAGGCAGAGAAAGAACAGGAAACTGTGAATAATTACTTTATCGGCAATGATAAAAGTAAATGGGCGGCCGGTGTAAAATCTTTCCAGGGTGTAAATTATACTGCTATCTACCCCGGCATTGATGCACATGTGTATTCGGAAGCTTCCAAACTGAAATATGATCTCATTATACATCCCGGCGCCAACCCCGATAACATTCAGATACAATATGATGGGGCTTCCGGTATGGAAATAAAAAAAGGACAACTGTATGTGCATACTTCCGTAGGAGATCTGATAGAACAGGTCCCTTATGCGTATCAATATATCAACGAACAACGGGTGTCTGTAAAAGTAACTTACCGCTTAAACGGTACCCGGTTGGGATTCCGTGTTTCCGGTGAGTATAACCCGGCTTACCCGCTGGTAATAGATCCGGTATATGTATTCTCCACCGTTTCCGGCGCCCGTTCTGATAACTGGGGCTTTACTGCTACCTACGACGATGCCGGTAACTTTTACGGTGGCGGGATTGTATTCGGAGATGCCTATCCGGTTACGCCAGGTGTAAAACAAAGTGTTTACGGTGGTGGCAGATATGATATTGCCATCTCCAAGTTTTCTGCCAACGGTACCCGCCTTTTATATGCCACTTTCCTGGGGGGAGATGGATTGGATCAGCCACATAGCTTGTTTGTGGACCAGGAGAGAAACCTGGTTATTTCAGGTCGTACAAACTCCAGTAATTATCCGCATGATGTGTCAGTCGGAAACCGGGGTGGATGGGATATGGTGGTAACCAAACTGAATGCAACCGGTTCCGCGCTCATTGGCTCTATGGTGATAGGTGGTAGTGCAGACGATGGGGTGAACATGAGAGATAAGCGTGACGGGGGCGGATGGGTACTGTTACGTAACTACGGCGATGATGCACGTAGCGAGGTAGTGGTGGATAATGCCGGTTATATCTATGTCGCCGGGTGTACCCGCTCTACCGATTTTCCGGTAACGGGTGATGTATTCCAGCCTGCCAGCGGAGGTTCACAGGATGGGGTGGTGATTAAAATAAATCCCATGTGCAAAGGAGTGGTATGGTCCAGTTACCTGGGTGGCTCAGGTGAGGATGCTGCTTATGTACTGGCACTGAACGGACTCAATACCCTATATGTGGCAGGAGGAACGGCCAGCGGTAATTTCCCGATAAAGGGAGCGACCATGTATCCTGCTTATCGCGGTGGTACCTGTGACGGATTTGTTGCGCATATTTCCAACGATGGCAAAACCATTTTACAATCTACTTATCTGGGTTCCAACAACGAAGCCGCAGATCAGATATACGGCATTCAGCTCGACAAAAACGGGAATGTATATGTGATGGGGACCACCGAAGGCGCCTGGCCAATCATGCAGCCCGCCGGTGCCCGCACTTTCTATAATGATAACGGATTACAGTTTATCTCCAAACTGAAACCGGATCTTTCTGGTTTCATCTACTCTACTACTTTTGGCAGATCACGTAATCAGGTAAATACCCCCAATATTTCCCCGATTGCTTTCCTGGTAGATCGTTGTGAAAACGTGTATGTATCCGGCTGGGGAGGAGGCATCAACGTTTCTTCCGGATATCCTAATTCCGGTACAACAGGTATGCGGGTGAAAAATCCCCTGCAGGCATCTACAGACGGGATGGACTTTTACTTCTTTGTATTACAGCGCGACGCGACAGATATTTTGTTCGGCAGTTATTTTGGTGGCTCTGGTTTGTATGAACATGTGGATGGAGGTACCAGCCGTTTTGACCGCAATGGGGTTATTTACCAGGGCATCTGCGCATGGTGTAATGTGCGGGATGGTTTCAAACCCCGTTATCCTACTACGCCGGGTGCTTATTCCAGTACGCCGCCGCCATTATGTAATTTCGGCGCATTGAAAATTGCCTTTAACCTGGATGGGGTAAAAGCAGGGATCAAAACCCTTGACCGCCGCAAAAATTATTGTGTACCGGATACTGTCACTTTTGTAGATACGACCCGCTTGCCGGCAGAAAGATGGGAGTGGGATTTCGGAGACGGATCTCCGATCGTAGTGGGACGAGATACCGTGAAGCACGTATATACGAAGGTGGGAACTTTCACGGTAAAGCTGACGAAATATGATGCCGCCAGCTGTAATGGTAACGATGTGGCCTATACGGAAGTGAAACTGGGTACCAACAAGGCTACGCTTTCCTTTACCGGCGCCCGGCAGCTGCCCTGTGAAGCACTGACGTATATCTTTGAAAATAATTCGGAACCCAGGAGTCAGTTTACAGATAAGTCTTTCATTTTTGATCTGGGAGACGGAACGCCACCGCAAACGGTGGGGCCATCCAAATTCCCGTATAAACACAGCTTCAAGACAGCAGGAATCTATAATGTAAGCCTCACTTTAGTGGATGAGAATTTCTGTAATGCGCCGCAGACAGAAACGATTCCATTACGTGTAGCCGTGAACGTAACTGCGCTGTTTAATATGCCGGATACTGTCTGTGTGGGAACAGAACTGAAAATGGATAACGTTACCCTGGGTGGCGAAAAGTTCTTCTGGACCTTCGGGGATGATGGTAGTACTTCCACAGATCCATATCCGCTGCATACCTTTAATAAGGTGGGCACATTTGATATCAAGCTGGTGGTACATGACCTCAATACCTGTAATAAAAAAGACAGTATTACCAAGAAGATAACCGTAGCGGCTTTACCTAAAGTAGATTTTGATTTCACACCGGAGAAGCCGGTAGAAAATACCCCGATTACTTTCTTTAACAGATCGGAAGGAGCAGTGGCGCACCTGTGGAACTTTGGTGATGGGGATACTACGTCCGTCGCTAATCCGCAGCACCAGTATCTGAGAAGCGGTAACTATAACGTATGTCTGACCAGTACCAATAAAGAAGGTTGTACAGAAACTGCCTGTAAACCGGTCAGTGCGATTGTAGTGCCTTTATTTGATGTACCTTCTGCGTTCTCACCAAACAATGACGGGATCAATGATGTATTCTATGTAAAATGTTTTGGTGTGACCCGGTTCAACCTCAAAGTATTTAATCGCTGGGGCCAGCTGGTATTTGAAAGCTCCGACTCCAGAATAGGCTGGGATGGCCGGTTTAATGGAGCCGTGCAGGCCATGGATGCATACGCATATGTTGTAAACATGGAATTTACCGATGGTACCAAAGCCAATAGATCCGGAAGTGTAACCTTGTTAAGATGATGAGCCATGAAGCAGACCGTTAAATTTATCACCTGGCTGGCAATAGGAATGTTTGCTGTTACCCGCGGACAGGCGCAGGATTTGCACTTTTCGCAGTACTTCAACACGCCCTTGCTGACCAATCCGGCCAATACCGGTTTTATACCTGACGGCAATTACCGGATAGGGGTTAATTACCGTAACCAGTGGGCCTCCGTACCGGTGCCTTATAAAACCATGTCGGCATCTGCGGATTTCCAGTTACTGCGCGACAGGCTGGAATATGGCTGGCTGGGCGTAGGAGCTGTGATCCTGCGTGACGTGGCCGGCAGTGGAAACCTCACCTCCACCAAAGTATATGGTTCGGTGGCGTATCATCAGTTACTGGGACAAAGCAGTTTGTTGTCGCTGGGATTTAATGTAGGTACTGCCGGTAAAAGGGTAGATATCACCAAACTTACTTTCGGAGATCAGTGGAACGGTAAATTTTTTGATGCCGGGGTACCTTCTGCAGAGCCTATTGTACAGTCAAAAGTGAATTATTTTGACTTGCAGGCAGGCATGAACTATGCCTATTTCCCCACTGAAAATATTTATATCAATGCGGGTGTTTCCGTACAGCATATCAATAAGCCAAGGGAAACTTTTTATGCCGGCAATAATATCATTGACCGGCGGTATATCGGGTTCCTGAATGCCAGTATCAAGATGAGTGATAAGGTGATCATCAATCCCAGTGCCTATTATGCCCGGCAGGCTGCTGCGCAGGAAATTGTATTGGGGATGAATGCCGCCTATAACCTGTCTGGCGACGGGGTACAGCAGCTGCATGGCGGGATATATTACCGGGCCAAAGATGCCGCCATCTTCCTGGTAGGATATCAGCTCAATAATGTGAAGCTGATGTTCAACTATGATATCACTACTTCTACATTGGCTTCCTCCAATAACCGGCGGGGAGCTTATGAAATAGGAATTGTTTATACAGGACTCTATCCAAACTGGAGTTTTAACAATGCAAAAAAATCTACGATCTGCCCATCTTTTTAAATCAGCCGGTATAACCACCTGACCGGCTTTATGATTATTTTTGTTACATGACTACGTTTAATAAAGTAACTGCCGCCCATATTGCGGCATTACGTGAAATTGCCGGTGTCGCTTATGTACTGGCCGATGAAGAAAACAGGGATCGTTATGCCCGGGATGAAACGGAAGACCTGCATTATATGCCGGAGGTAGTAGTAAAACCGGATACAACGGAACAGGTCAGCCAGATCATGCAACTGTGTAACCGGGAATTGCTGCCGGTCACGCCCCGTGGCGGTGGTACCGGTTTAAGTGGAGGCGCCCTGCCGCAATATGGCGGGGTACTGATTTCCATGGAGCGCTTTAATCGTATTATACAGATTGATGAAAGAAACCTGCAGGTAACTACAGAGCCGGGAGTGATCACGGAAGTGCTGCAGATGGCGGTGAAAGAAAAGGGCTTGTTTTATCCGCCTGACCCCAGCAGCCGGGGTACTTGTTTCATCGGCGGAAATATTGCTGAAAATTCAGGAGGGCCAAAGGCCGTGAAATATGGGGTGGTAAAGGATTATGTCCTGAACCTGGAAATGGTGTTGCCTACCGGTGAAGTGATCTGGACCGGCGCCAACGTGTTGAAAAATGCCACCGGATATAACCTGACCCAGTTGGTGGTAGGTAGTGAAGGCACGCTGGGCATTGTTACTAAAATTGTATTACGGCTCATACCGGCGCCCAAACACGATTTGCTGATGCTGGTACCTTTCCGGTCGGCAGAAAGTGCCTGTGCGGCGGTGAGTGCCATTTTCCGCGCCGGGTATGTTCCGTCCGCCATGGAGTTTATGGAGCGGGATGCGCTGGAGTGGGTATCGCAATATGTACAGGGATCTACTGTTACTATCGCCGACGATATTCAGGCACACCTGCTGATAGAAACAGATGGCAATTATCCCGAAGTGCTGATGCAGGAAATGGAAGGGATAGCCGGTGTGGTGGAAGGTTTTGATGTAGGAGAAATTTTGTTTGCAGAAAGTCATCAGCAGAAAGAAGAGCTGTGGAAATTACGCCGGCGTGTAGCCGAAGCCGTTAAGGCGAATTCGGTATATAAAGAAGAAGATACTGTGGTGCCCCGGGCAGAATTACCTTTGCTGCTGAAAGGGGTGAAGGAGATTGGACGGAAATATGGTTTCCACTCGGTTTGTTATGGCCATGCCGGGGATGGTAACCTGCATGTGAACATTATCCGGGGTAGCCTTACGGAAGACCAGTGGAATGGCACGTTGCAGGAGGGGATCCGGGAAATATTCCGGCTGGTAAAACAACTGGGCGGTACGATTTCCGGTGAACACGGCATTGGGCTGGTACAGAAGAATTATATGGATATCATCTTTGATGAAACTTCCATGAGGCTGATGAAACAAATAAAACAGATATTTGACCCGAATCATATCCTCAACCGGGGCAAGATATTTGATAACTGAATGTTCAATCCTGCTAAACATTAAATTTAATAAACCAGATATGAAACGCTTGTTAATATGCTTTTTTTTCCTGGCTGGGGTGCAGCTGGCGCATGCACAGTATTATAAAACAGATACGTCTGCGCATAAAGGTTTTGACCGTTCACGGCTGATCCTGGGAGGCTCACTGGGCGCAGTATTTGGCGATTATACCAATGTGGAAATCTCTCCGTTGGTAGGATACCGTTTCAACGACTATATTGCTGCCGGTGTGAATGTCAATGCACAGTATGGTCAGTACCGGTTACGGGATTATAATGGCCGTACCCTGCAGCGGGAGAAGTATACCATCTTTGGTGGCGGTGTCTGGGGCCGGGTATATCCGTTGCCGATGCTGTTTATTCACGTGCAGCCGGAGTATAACTGGATCTCTCAGAATACCACTGTTTACAATACCGATGACCGCAAGAACAGCTGGAAAAGTAACTATGGTGCTACCAGCCTGTTGCTGGGTGCAGGTTACACCCAAAGTGTAGGCGGCCGGGTAGGTGTTGGTATTTCCATCCTGTATGATGTATTGCAGGATAGCAATTCCCCTTACCGCAGTAACCTGATTTACAGAATAGGCGCGGGTATAGGCTTCTAGCCTGAACTGCCTGCGCGGTTTATATCATTACATTACGCACCTCCCTGCAGCGGATTATTTCGTGTCGCTTCCGGTAGGTGCGTAATGTTTTTTTATGCCCGGACAATATTAACCGGATGTTAAATGTTTATAAATGCTAAACTTTATTTTACATACTTCCTATCTTTGCCCCAGCATTATTAAAAAACAAAGATCTGATGGGAATACAGTTAGCCGTTTTCGACATTGCAGGTACCACCCTGCACGATGAATCCAACGTAGCCTTGGTATTACAACAAACCCTGCAACTGGCCGGTGTATCCGTTACCATAGCCGAAGTAAATGAGGTGATGGGATATGCCAAACCGTACGCGATCCGCTACCTGTTGCAGCAGAAACAAAACAACCGGTATAACGACGAAGCGTATGTACAGGAACTGCACACCCGCTTTGTAACCGATATGAAAGCGCATTACGCTGATCATCCGGCCATCCGTGAAAAAGAAGGGGTATCTGCTGTTTTTGCCGCCCTGCAGCAAAGAGGCATCAAAGTAGCGCTGGACACTGGTTTCGACAGAGAGATCACCAACGTAATCCTGGAAAGAGTAGGATGGGTAAAACAAGGACTGGTCAATGCGGTGGCTACCAGCGATGAAGTTACCTACGGTCGTCCTTATCCGTATATGATTTACCGTATTATGCAGGAGCTGGAAATCTGTAGTATAGATACCGTCGCTAAAATAGGCGATACGGTTTCTGACCTGGAAGAAGGTACCAATGCCGGTTGCCGCTATGTAGTAGGCGTTACCACCGGCGCCTATACCCGGGAAGAACTGGCAAAAGGGCCGCACACCCACCTGGTGGCTAACCTCGACGAACTACTCAACATTTTTTAATCTTACTCATATTTGCTTCTCATGCAACAACAACAGGCAGACGTGGCTGTAATAGGCGCCGGCATAGCGGGTTTGGCTATGGCGTATCACCTGGCAGCCAAAGGGAAAAAAGTAGTTTTATTTGAACGGAACAGTAAAGCCATCAGTGCCTCTATCCGCAATTTCGGCCTGGTATGGCCTATCGGGCAAACAGCGGGTAAGATGTACGAACGCGCCATGAACAGCCGTCGTACCTGGAAAGAACTGGCTGCCGCAACGGGACTGCAATGTCAGGAAACCGGTTCGCTGCATCTCGTTTATGAGGAAGATGAACTGGCCGTACTGGAAGAATTTGTACAGGCAGCACCTGCCAACGGATATGCCTGTGAACTGATAGCACCGGCGCAGATAGGAAAATATACACAAGCTATCAAAACTGCCGGATTAAAAGGAGCGATGTGGAGTGATACCGAAATGACGGTAAACCCACGCCAGGCCAGTGCTGCCATTGCAGCCTACCTGGGTGAGCAGCTGAATGTTACCCTGCGTTTTGGCACAGCAGTGAATGGTATCAATATGCCGTTTATTGAAACAAGGGAAGAAAAATGGAAAGTGGAAGAAGTGTTTGTATGTAGTGGCGCAGATTTTGAAACCCTTTACCCTGCTGATTTTGCAGCAGCTCCCTTGAAGAAGTGCAAGTTGCAGATGATGCGTACGATTCCGCAACCGGGCAACTGGCAACTGGGACCGGCACTTTGTGCAGGCCTCACGTTAACACACTATTCATCCTTTAACAGCTGTAAAACGCTGGTGCCCCTGCAGCAACGTTTTCAACAGGAAATGCCGGAGTATGTGAAATGGGGCATACACCTGCTCATCTCCCAGAATGGCGCCGGTGAACTGACCATAGGCGATTCACACGAATATGGTCCGGACTTCGAACCATTCGATAAAGCATTTATCAATGACCTGATCCTGCAATACATGCATACCTTCCTGGAGGCGCCTGTATATACTATTCAGGAACAATGGCATGGTATCTATCCCAAACTCACCAACGGTGCAACGGAACTGATTTTCTCTCCGGAAAAAAATGTAACTGTGGTGAATGGTTTTGGAGGAGCAGGTATGACACTGGCATTTGGTACGGCAGAAGATATTACCAGACATTTCTAAATCCCGTAAGGGTGTTTCACGAAAAATGCAGCAGACGGTTTTCTAACTGTCTGCTTTTTTTAGGCCCTTACTTAGTGTCAACATGGTAAACTAAAATTAGGTGGTTGCATAAATAATTGATAAATTAAATGCAGATTCACCGTTATGATCAGCCCATGTGTGTTAACGCGATAGTACCCTGCGAAATTTTTTCAGTATTTACTTATTTGATTTTGCCAGCATTAGCAACGTTTCTGCAGCCATGTCTGATAAACAAGGCTGCACGTTCATAACGTGTTAAATGTAAAGCGGGTTTCTTTTAAGTTACCTGCTTTTTTAAATACCTGTATGTATACGGCGGTAAACCAATAATTACATAAATTAGTGGTGTTCTCTCCTGTACAGGAGCGGAAGTATTTATTTGGTATTTAAAACAGCAATTGCATGAATGATAGTTTAAAAAACCTTAAGGAGAGAGACTGGACAGAAACAAGAGCGCATTCCAGCTGGCAAATATTCAAGATCATGGCCGAATTTGTAGATGGTTTTGAGGCATTGGCAAAAATAGGGCCCTGTATATCCATTTTTGGTTCTGCCCGTACTAAACCGGGAAACAAATATTACGACCTGGCACAGGAAATCGCGACCCGGCTGGCAGATGAAGGATTCGGTATTATTACCGGTGGTGGTCCGGGGGTGATGGAAGCTGCGAACAAAGGCGCCCAGGCGGCTCACGGTAAATCTGTAGGCGCCAATATTACTCTCCCGCATGAACAATACCCCAACAATTTTATAGACAAAGACAAAAGCCTCAACTTCGACTACTTCTTCGTACGTAAAGTGATGTTTACCAAATACTCCCAGGGTTTTGTCATGATGCCCGGTGGCTTTGGAACGATGGATGAATTTTTTGAAGTGGCTACGCTGATCCAGACCAAAAAGATGGAAGAAACGCCGATGGTACTGGTAGGACGTGAGTACTGGAGTGGTTTGCTGGATTGGATACGTAACGTAATGATGGAAAAGGAAAGCAATATTAACCCACAGGATCTCGACCTGTTAAAGCTGTTTGATACTGCTGATGAAGTGGTGGAATATTTCCGGGTGTTCTACACCACCAATAAATTAAGACCTAATTTCTGATAAATTACCGCAGACCTGCAGCTGGTCAGCACCCCTTGTGCCTGTAACGGCTATTCCGGGAGAATAAAACACCCCGTAATAACGTTAAGGGATATAGGTGGCTGACCAGCTTTGTGCTGTAAGCATGCTGGTTTTTCCTTAGTTTTGCAGAAATTTTATATATGGAGCTTATACCCACGGTTGTGGAGGCCTATTCAGAGAAGTATACGAGCGGAGAAAGTGACGCAATGTATCGGTTAAACCGGGAAACGCACCTGAAAGTAGAATTACCGCATATGCTGAGTGGTCAGGTACAGGGGCAATTCCTAAGCATGATCAGTCACATGGTACGGCCGCACCGCATCCTGGAAATAGGCACCTACACCGGCTATTCTGCCATCTGTCTGGCAGCAGGGCTGGAACCCGGAGGTATATTGCATACCATAGATGTCAACGAAGAACTGGAAACCCTATGCCATAAGTACTTTGAAGAAACAGGTAATGCAGATAAAATAAAAATGCATATTGGTAAAGCGGCGGATGTAATCCACTCCCTCGATGAAACATTCGACCTGGTGTTCATCGATGCAGATAAAGCCGGCTATGTGCATTACTACGACCTGGTATGGGAAAAGCTGCGCCCAGGTGGTTTTATACTGGCAGATAATGTACTGTATCACGGACAGGTATTATTACCGGAAAGCGAACAGGGCAGCCAGGCCAAAGCCATGATTCGTTTTTGTGAAAAAGTGCTGGCAGATGACCGGGCAGAGCAGGTATTACTGACGCTCCGCGATGGTGTGCTGATGATCAGAAAAAAATAACCCGGACCCATTAAATTCAACGATACATGCAAGTAAGAAAATACTTATTGGTGGTCAGTTTTCTTATTGGCTGCACGCCATTCCTGAAAGCACAGAACATCACTACCCAGCAATATATTGCTACCTATAAAAATGTGGCCATTGAGGAAATGCGCCGCTCAGGCGTACCTGCTGCCATTAAACTGGCCCAGGGGATTGTGGAGACACAGTCCGGCAACGGTACCCTGTGCCTGCAGTCCAATAACCACTTTGGTATTAAATGTAAAAACACCTGGACCGGCAAAACCATCCGTTACGATGATGACGCCCGCCAGGAATGTTTCCGCGTATATGATTCCGCCCGCGAATCCTATAAAGATCATTCCGATTTTTTACGCAGTAATCCCCGTTATGCCTTCCTGTTTCAGTTTGACGGAGATGATTATAAATCCTGGGCCTATGGCCTGAAACAGGCCGGTTATGCCACCAATAAAACCTATCCGCAACAGCTGATCAAGATTATTGAAGAGAATAACCTGCAGCAATATACGCTGATCGCCTTGGGTAAAGCTGCTCCGGAATCGGCTTATACTGAGCCGCCGGTATATGCAGGTAACAACCCGCGTAAACCGGAGACCAAACCCACTACTCCCCGCAATAATGGTGGTTACAATAAACCTGTAGTCATCAATTATCCCAAAGGGGTATTTGAAATCAACGGTCGCCGCGCTATGTATGTAAAAGCCGGTACTTCCCTGATACAACTGGCTGCCCAGCAGGATATCCGGTTACGGAAGCTGGTGCGGTTCAATGATCTGGAAGATGACCGCCCATTGCCTAAAGACATGATCATCTTCCTCCAGAAAAAAAGTAAACGCGGTAATAAAGAATATCACACGGTAGCCAGTGGTGAAAGCATGCACGATATTGCCCAGGCTGAAGGCCTGCAACTCCGGTGGCTGCGTCGCCGCAACAAACTGCATGAAGGAGAAGAGCCGGCCTATGGCCAGCGTCTGAACCTGGAAGGTTATGCAGGCAGCGCGCCTGCGCTGGCAAAAAATAACCGGGTGCTGAGAGAAGAAGATCAGGCCCCGCCGGAAGATTTTTCTCCGCGTAAGGCCATTGAGGATATGAAGGCGGAAACGGCGAAACATAACACTGGTGGTGCAGCTGTGCCTGAAACCAGGCCATCGGCCTCCGGCAGCGGCGTACCGCCGGCCATGGTGGAAGACCTGAAAAAAGTAGGGGAAGTAACCAGCGGCAACCAGCCGGCTCCCAGACCTGCTACACCGCAGCCCCAGCCCGCTCCTTCACAACCGGCGCCAGCACCCGTAGCAGGAGCACAGTACCACGATGTACAACCCAAAGAAACATTGTATGGCATTGCCAGAATGTATAATAAATCTATTACCCAGATACAGGAATGGAATAATTTGCAGGGCTTCGATATTAAAATCGGACAGCGGCTGCTGGTGAATAAGTAAAGGTAAACAGTGATCCTTTTGATGTTTACAATTGTTAAATAAGGAAATGTTAGTGAATATGTCGGTTATCCAGGTGCATGACAAGAAGTTCCAGCCTTATATTGGTGCAGCTGAGCTGCAGCAGCGGATTAAGGAGATGGCAGAACAAATTAATCAGGATATGAAGGACGAGCGCCCGCTCTTCATCGCTATTTTGAATGGCTCATTTATGTTTGCCGCAGATATGTTTAAATATCTGACGATTGATGCAGAAATATCATTTATTAAACTGGCTTCCTATAAAGGAACCAAGTCGACCGGTAATGTGGTGCAGGCAATCGGGTTGGATGAAGACCTGTATGGCCGTACAGTAGTGATACTGGAAGATATTGTGGATACCGGCAGAACACTCAGCCAGTTCCTGCCGCAGCTGGAACATCAGCAGCCTAAGAAGCTGGTGGTAGCCTCCCTGCTGACTAAGCCGGAAGCCATGATACATCCGATCAAAATTGATTATCTCGGTTTTTCTGTACCGGATAAGTTCCTGTTGGGGTATGGACTGGACTATGATGGTCTGGGCCGCAACCTGCCGGAGATTTATCAGCTGGCAGAATAACATCGGATATAAGATGTTGATAAAGTCCGCAGCGGCCTGAAAAGCCGTTTGCGGACTTTATTGCTGTGTGCATTGCATGAAAAAATGTTAACTTGACGCATGCAGAGAATCCTTTTGCTCTTATTCATCTGGGGTGGAGGGCTGCAGGCACAGACGCGGTGGTTGTCGGGAGGGGTGGAAGACAGTGCCTTGCATCGCCCGCTGGCAGGCGTATCTGTACAGGTATTGGAGGATACCGCCCATACCATTACCAATGCTTTCGGTCTTTTTAAATTACGGGTCCCCGAAGATACCGCCACCCTGCTGTTTACCCGCGAGGGCTACTGGCCCCGGCAGGTGTCAGTGCATATAGATAATCATCTCCTGATAACGCTATCCCCTATACGAAAAACTACAGATGCCATTGCAGTGGCCAAAGCCCGGTCACGGATGCAACACACCAGTAATCCCCACTATGGCAATATGGCCATGGGTACCACTTCTTTTTATAATGAAACCTATGGCTCCATCTACGAAAACAGGTTTGTACGCGCAGCAGCACAGCCCTTATCCACTTTTGCAGTAGATGTAGACCGGGCAGCTTATAGTAATATCCGCCGGTTCCTGCGGTTAAAGGAAGCCATTCCTACCGATGCCGTAAGGATAGAAGAAATGGTGAATTACTTTCATTACAACTATCCGTTGCCGCCGGCAGGCAGCACCATGGCGCTATACAGTCGTTATACCGATTGCCCGTGGGAACCTGCGCACCGTTTGCTGGAAATAGCTATCAGGGCCCGTGCTATTGCGATCGATAGCTTACCGCCCAGTAACCTCGTATTCCTGATCGATGTTTCCGGTTCTATGGGTGTATCCAATAAATTACCCTTGTTGCAGGCGGCTTTCCGGGTGCTGGTCAATAACCTGCGGCCATTGGATAAAGTAGCGATTGTAGCCTATGCCGGTGTGCCCGGCGTGGTGTTGCCTGCTACCAGCGGCGATCAGCAGGCGAAAATCCTGCAGGCCATCGATAACCTGAGTGCCGGTGGCACTACCGGTGGAGAATCGGCTATTAAACTGGCCTACCAGATTGCCGCCGCACAGTTTATCCCCGATGGTAATAATCGCGTAATACTGGCTACTGATGGTGATTTTAATGTGGGGCTGACCAGTGATGAGGAGATGGAAACACTGATTACTGAAAAGAAGGAAACCGGCGTATTGCTGACTTGCCTGGGATTCGGGATGAAGAACTATAAAGACTCGAAACTGCAGGCGCTGGCCAATATGGGCAATGGTAATTTTGCCTATATCGATAACCTGGAAGAAGCCCACAAAATATTTGCCCGTGAATTTGGCAGTACCTTGTTTACCGTGGCGCGGGATGTACGCACCGGTATTGTATTTAATCCGGCGGTGGTGAAATCGTATAGGCTTATTGGTTATGAGAACAAGGTGTTGCCGGCAACGGCGGCAGATCCTGGAGTACAGGAGGGAGGTATCATTGGCAGTGGCCATTGCTCCGTGGCGTTATACGAAATTATGCCGGTACCGGATAGTCTGGCAACAGATACTGTGTTGGCGCGGGTGAATATCAGCTACCGGGAACCCCAGGATACGTTGCTACGGGAGCTGCCGGGCAGTGTGCCTGCGCAGCTGACAACTTTCCGTGAAGCACCGGATGATTATCGTTTTGCCGCTGCAGTAGCGTTGTTTGGGATGGTGCTGCGGGGTTCTGCCTACCGGGGCTGTGGCAATACAGACATGGTAGGACAGATGGCCCGGGGAGCCCTTGGCCGGGATAAAGAAGGCTACCGGCAAGAGTTCCTGAAAATGGTAAAAATGGTACGTAAAATGAAGCGTTAGCCGGGCTATTTAATCAACCGGTAACATTTACGGATCATCTTCTGTTGAAAATCAAAAGGTAAAGTCTGATTGGTAATATCCTTGATAGCAGCAGCATTGATCTTTTCTGTTTCCATGATAAACCGGCGATAGTTATTACTGAAATATACCACCCCGTCTTTTTTGGTAGCGAGCAATACTTTGTTCAGTAATTCCGCATGGTCCCGTTGGATGTCCAGGAAATCCTTCATCCGTTTACTGTTGGAGAAGGTGGGCGGATCCATGATCACCAGGTCAAAGGTATTCAGCTTCAGGGTATCCAGGTATTGCAATACATCCGCGTGTACAAAAGGATGTTTGGTGGTATCAAATCCGTTGAGGCGCATGTTTTCTTCTGCCCACGTGAGGTAGGTTTTGGAAAGATCCACGGAGGTTACTTCCGCTGCTCCGCCGGCGGCGGCATATACAGAGAAGGAACCGGTATAGCAGAAAAGGTTCAGTACTTTTTTATCTTTCACTTCTTCCTTTACCATGCTGCGGGTGATGCGATGGTCCAGAAATAAGCCGGTATCCAGGTAGTCGGAGAGGTTTACTCTAAACTGCAGACCGCCTTCTTTTACAATCATCTCGTGATTTTCCAGGCTTAGTTTTTCGTATTGGCTTTTCCTGTTTTCCTTACGTTGCCGTTGTTTCACCCAGATTTTTTCCGGTACCACATCCAGTATTTTGCTGATCAGTTCCAGGCAGGTATCCAGCCATGCTTCGTGGGCGTCATCATCCATGCCATGGCGGCGGTTGTATTCAGCAATGTATACCTGATCTTCATACATTTCTATGCTGAAGGGAAATTCAGGAATATCGTCGTCATATACCCGGTAGCAGGTAATGTTTTGCCTTCTGGCGAGTTTACTGATGTGCCGGAATACTTTGGTAAGCCGGTTCTCGAACATCTGCATTTTTTGCTCCATAGTGAGTGGTGGTATAAAGCAGAAAGCTGACCGGAGTGAAGATCCTGAAATCTTCGCTTTGGTCAGCTTTTATGCTGTATGTTTTTCCGCTTTAGGTTAGCTGAATATATCTCTTACCTTCTCAAAAAATCCTTTTTCAGATTTTTCCGGATTTGGTTTAAAGTTGTCGGATGCCTGTAATTTATCGAGCATTGCTTTTTCATCGGAGGTAACGGTTTGCGGTGTCCATACATTTACATGGATCAGCTGATCGCCTTTCTCGTAGGAGTTGACAGAAGGGAAACCTTTGCCTTTGAGGCGGAAGATTTTACCACTTTGTGTACCTGCGGGAATCTTGATTTTAGCTTTACCATCGATGGTAGGAACTTCCAGGGAAGTACCGTATACCGCATCCGGGAAGGAGATATACAGATCGTAGGCTACATTCAGGCCATCGCGCTGCAGTTCCGGATGTGGTTCTTCTTCGATGAGGATCAGCAGGTCGCCAGGGGCGCCGCCTCTTTCACCGGCATTACCTTTTCCGCTCATGCTCAGCTGCATACCTTCCTGTACGCCTGCCGGGATGTCGATGCTCACCATTTCTTCGCCATACATACGACCTTCTCCTTTACAGTGGCCGCATTTGCTGGTGATGATCTGGCCTTCGCCATGACAGGTAGGACAAGTGGTAACGGTTTGCATCTGGCCCAGGAAAGTCTGTGTTACTTTCCTTACCTGACCGGAACCGCCACAGGTGTTACAGCTTTGAAAGGCATTTTTATCTTTTGCTCCCAGGCCACCGCAATGCTGGCAGGGAACATATTTTTTTACTTTGATTTTTTTGTTGGCGCCTTTGGCTATTTCTTCATAGGTCAGCCGGATTTTTACCCGGAGGTTGGAACCACGGGTACCGCGTCCACGGCGGTTTCCACCACCACCACGACCGCCGCCGCCGAAGAAGCTGCCAAAAATATCATCATTACCGAAAATGTCACCAAAGTTGGAGAAGATGTCGTCCATATTCATGCCGCCACCGCCGCCAAATCCGCCACGGTTACCATTCATACCGGCATGGCCGAAACGATCATATTGCGCCCTTTTATCAGGGTCGCTCAATACTTCGTATGCTTCAGCCGCTTCCTTGAATTTCTCTTCCGCCTCTTTATTATTGGGGTTGCGGTCAGGGTGATATTGCATAGCCACCTTGCGGTAGGCTTTTTTGATTTCATCCTGGCTGGAGGTTTTGACAACCGCCAGTATTTCGTAATAATCTCTTTTGGTAGACATTATAGTAATTACTTATTTATCAGTATACCATACTGATTGTTGTTCCGGTAAAAATATTCAGTCAGCTGTCAGCATAAGTTTTTACATCTTATGCCACATCGTCATTCTATTTACCCACTATTACCTTCGCATGACGGATCAATTTGTCATTCAGGTAATAACCAGGTTGTAATACGTCCACTATTTTTCCTTCCAGATCAGGTGTAGGAGCGGGTATTTCTGTGATGGCCTCGTGCAGGTCAGAATCAAATGGGGTGTTGGCACTTTCCATTACTTTCAGTCCTTTTGCCTGCAGGGTAGTTCGTAACTTGTTGAATACCAGTACTACGCCATCTTTTAAGGCATTGATATCGGTGGTATTCTCCAGCTGTTTGGCAGCCCTGTCACTATCATCCAGTACATCCAGCAAAGATATGATAACTTCTTTATTGGCTGTTTGCATTAATTCTATACGTTCTTTTGCAGTACGTTTACGGTAGTTGTCAAATTCTGCCTGTAACCGGAGGTACTTATCACGCAATTCACTTACTTCTTTCTCTTTTTTCTCCAGTTCTCCTGTTGCTTCCGATTCATCATTCATATGTGCAGTACTGTTTGTTTGCTCGTCAGTACTGATATCCGGCATGCTCTTTTCGTTTTCGCCACCAGCGTTAGCCTGTCCGTTTGTCTGCATGTCTTGTTCTTTTTCTGTCATAATTGTAATGATTATCTGCAGGAGGAAGTTGTCAATTTCTTTGCCAACACTGTTTTTGACGACAAAAAGGCAGATATATAACGCTTCGGATGAGGAATTAGAAATGACACAATTTTAATTCTACTACCTTTGCTGTTCGAAATACTATAAATGACGAAGGTTTTTTTAAAGAAACAGATACAAAACAGGGTACTACAGGGCCATCCCTGGATTTTCGGGAATGAAGTATCGGAAATTAAGGGCGACGTAAATCCCGGTGATATAGTGGATGTATACACGCATAAAGGTTTTTTCCTGGGCAGGGGCTACATTAACCCGCAATCCCAGATCCTGGTGCGCATACTTACCCGCGATAAAAGTGAAGAAATCAATGCGGAATTCTTTTACCGCCGTTTGCTGAAATGCTGGGAATACCGCCAGAAACTGGGTTATGTGGAAAACTGCCGCCTGGTGTATGGAGAAGCAGATGAATTACCGGCATTGGTCATCGATAAATTCAATGATTACTTTGTCATCCAGACATTGGCGCTGGGTATTGAAAAGTGGAAAGATGCCATCGTGGATGCGATTAACCGTATTTTCTCTCCCAAAGGTATTTATGAACGGAATGATGTGCCGGTACGTGAACTGGAAGGAATGACCCAGCAAAAGGGCTTCCTGAGCGCACCTTTCGACACAAATGTGATCATCAATGAGAATGGGCTGCAGTTCCATGTGGATATCGTAAATGGTCAGAAAACGGGCTATTTCCTGGATCAGCAGGATAACCGCCGGGAAATAAAAAATATTGTCCGCGGCGCCGACGTGATGGAAGCGTTTTGCTATACCGGTACTTTTTCCTGTCATGCCGGTTACTATGGCGCGAAAAGCGTACTGGGACTGGATATTTCAGAGCATGCCGTAGAGACCGCCCGCAAAAATGCCGCGCTGAACAACCTGCAGGATATCTGTAAGTTCCAGGCAGTCAATGCTTTCGACCAGCTGAAACAATGGAGCCGGGAAGAGAAAAAGTTTGATGTGGTGATCCTCGATCCGCCGGCCTTTACCAAAAGCCGCGAAAATATTCAGAAAGCAGTAACCGGTTATAAAGAAATTAACCTGCGGGGTATGAAGTTGCTGAAACCCGGTGGCTTCCTGGTAACGGCTTCCTGTACCAACCTGGTATCGCCGTCGTTGTTCCTGGAAACCATTGATGCAGCTGCGAAAGACGCCAAAAAGAAACTGCGGCAGGTCACTTTCCAGACCCAGGCCCAGGACCATCCGATTTTAAGAAATATCGAGAATACCACGTATCTGAAGTTCCTGATCGTGGAAGTATCCTGATAAAAAAAGTATAAAAAAGAGAAATGGTGTAACGTGCGCTTAGCGTGGTTACACCATTTCTCTTTTTAAATAATTTATAGCTGCCGGCCTATTTAAATACATTGAATTTACCCGATTCTACCAGGTTTCCCCGCTGATCGCGTAATTGAAAAATATACAGACCGTTATAGTAGTTGTCAACGTTTACAGTGGTGCGGGAACCGACGCCTTTCAGCAATTCCATTTTCTTTCCCAGGAAGTTATACACAATAAGATCGTATATACGATCGTTAGTATGTTGGTTTATTTCGAAATTGATAATGGTGGTAGCGGGGTTTGGATATAGTTTCACAATTTTGCTACCCCCCTCCGTTGCCGGTAGAGTTTTATCATTTTGAGCCTTCCCTGTAAGGGAAAAAAGGCTAAAAAGTATGATGAGAACTAGGGTAGAGGTTTTCCACATAGTATAATAAAAATAAAGTTTTATTCAAATATTTCCTAATTTTTGTTTGATAATATTACGTCATTCAACACCCGAATTACGCCTCTCTCACAGTAAAAATAACAAACTACCGGCCATTTTGTTAGGGTTACGACCTTTTTTATATAAATTTTAACGCTATCCTCAAAAATCATATAATCATATGATTTTCAATTAATTAGAATCTCGGGCAATTCACACTTTCCAGCGTACTGTTGCGGCTGTTCAGGAAACCTTTGAAAACCAATGATATTTCAAAGCCGCCGAACGATTTGCTGGCCGTTCTCAACTGGGAGATATTGGTGTCATAACTCATCGCAATCTCGTATTTGTCCATATCAATTTTAAGCGTGGGAATGATCGCATCATTCCAGCGCAGGAAGAGACCGCCATAAATCGCCCGCGTAGATTCCAATCCCTCATTCATTAAACCATAGCCGATCAATCCTCCGCCAATGTATTCGGAATAGGTACCCTGATGCAGTTGATTGTAATGGGCAATCACCTTTACCCTTTCAGACACCGGAATGGTAATACCGGCATTGAAGGTGATTTTAGGATCCAGTTCGATATTTTTATCATTGTAGAAAGATATTTTGGCCCGGTTGAAATGGAAATATCCGGCCCCGATAAAGTAATTGACATCTTCCCCAATCACACTGTTGTAACTTAATCCTACGCCGGCATCCAGATAGCTGTATCCTTTGAGTGCCAGCTTGCCTTCCTCCCCGGTAGCCGCAGCCGGATCAAAACGTCCGCCGGAATACTGGTTGTTGAAAGTCATATTGCTAGGATCAAACTGGCGCTGTACCAATCCGCCCATAAAGCCTAAAGAGAGGAAACTGCTTTTATCCTCATTGAGCGATTTGTGGTAGTTGATAGCCGGGAAAATCTGGGTAGACTGCAGCCGGGAGGTACCGGCACGATCGTACGTCAGCTGCAACCCCGTGGTGATGTAGTCATTGCCGCGGCCCACGGGGAATTTAATTTCTCCGCTGATGGTACCGGTCTGGTATGGTACGGTTACGCTGTTCCACTGGTTGCGGTATACCGCCTGAATACGTACGTCGCCATTGAAAATACCAATCAATGCAGGGTTGCGCAGGATCGGTGTTTCATAGAACTGCGACAGATGTATATCCTGTGAGAACACCGGTAAGGTGGTTGTCAGACAGGCTATAGCCAGTAATATGTTGAAAATGGTTTTCATATTGAACCCGTTAAAGAATTATCTGAGTAATGTAACGTTGCCTTTTAACTGAAAGAATTCGTTGGTATCACAGTAGGCTTCAATGAAATAGATATACACATCGGCCGGTTGTGGATTTCCTTTGTAGGAGCCGTTCCAGCCCGCATTGATGTCGTCTATATTGATACGCTCCCGGCGAAATACTTCCTGCCCCCAGCGATTGAAAATCCGGAAGGATTTGATGAAGCTGATACCTTTTCCCCGCGGATAAAAAATGTCGTTTTGCCCATCTCCATTCGGACTAAAAGTATTGGGTACAAATACTACATCTGTATTGCACACCAGATCTACTTTCATCAGATCATGCGCCTTACAGCCGTATTGATTGGTACCGGTAATGCTATAGGTAATCGGTTTACGTACCAGGGCATTGGTAAATGGTTCGGTGGTGTTATCCAGGTAATCGCGCGGGCTCCATTCCCATTTCACTACATCAGGACTGCCGCTGGCCATCAGCCGTACCATGTCGCCTACCATCACCGTCTGGTCTTTACCGGCATTCACAGATGGCAATGGTTTTACGCTCACTTTCACCGATAGCGGTGCACTCATCGGACAGGCCGGATCATTGGTACCGGTTACCTGATATACCATATCTACCGAAGGTGTTGTAATCGGATCGGCAATGGTATTATTCGTTAAGCCGGTTACGGGCGTCCAGTCGTAGAAAGTAGCGCCGCCTGCCTGCAGTTTTACAGAGCTGCCGTAACACACCATTGTATCCTTGCTGATAGTAAGGTTCACTTTAGGTACCACCGTAATGTCGATAGAGTCCATAGTCGTACAGCCATTTACGTTAGTGGTACGAATACGGTACCGGGTATTGACCACCGGATTGGCTACGGGGTCGGCACAGGTGGTACAACTCAGGTTATCGGTATCCAGCCACTTGATCGTACCGTCGGACAGCACATTTAACGTAATACTGTTGCCCTCACATATTTTCTTTTGCTGCGTGGTAATGCGTACATAGGGTGTTGGGTGGATGCTGATATCCTGTTGTACTGAATCTTTACAGTTGCGGGCATCGGTGACCACCAGTTTTACCGTATAGGTGCCGGATGTACTGTATTTGCCGGCGGCCGGTGTTTGCAGTACCGAAGTTTGGCCATTGCCCAATTCCCAGTACCAGTTGGTGATAGGAATATTGGGAGAGGGCTGCGTATTGTTGATAAAGCTAACCGGCTGAGAAGCGCAGGTAACCGCACCCGTGCTGAAGGCTGCCTGGGGCGCCAGGATTTTTATATTGGCCGGTTTATGCACCACATCATCGCAGTAGGCCGGATCCTTATAGTGAATGGTCAGCTGGTCATCGAAGGTGCCGGTAGTTAGCCAGGTTTTTACATAGAACTGGTCGGTAGTGGTATAGGTGGTACCATCACCCAGTTGCCAGGTATAGTTGGAAACCAATGCCAGCGGTACATTCAGCACTTCATAGGTGGCTTTGCTGCCCCGGCAGATGGCACTTACTCCGGTAGAGAAATCCGCCTTAAAATGATATACCGTCTGATAACTGCTATGGCTGCAGTTGCCGCCATTTTCCCCGATGGTAAGACGTACGGTATAATTGGCGGGAGTAGTATACTGGTGGGTAGCATGTTGCGTATGTTCCAGCGGGGTATTGTCTCCGAAATCCCACTCATAGGTGGTGTTGGGAGAAGTACCGACGGAGGTATTGGTAAATATAAATTTGCTTTTATCCGCACAATCACGTTGCACAGTAAATTGAGATACAGGGCCGGTAATGGCAATAGTAGCCGGAGCGGCCTGTGTATAACAACCATTACTACCGGCTTTCAGTTGTATAGTGAGATTACCGTTGGCCTTGAAAGCATGTTTGATATCATTGGTATTGCTGGTTTCTGTTTGTCCATCGCCGAAATCCCAGCTATAGGTATCGGCATGGTTGGCATTGGCCAGCAATCTTACGGGTTCCCCTACACAGGCACTTTGCGGGGAAACGGTGAAGCTGACATTGGTAGGCGGATTGCCGGTATGTACCTGCCGGATGAATGTTTTATTGACGGTACATCCACCGGCGGTAGTTGCCAGTATGCCTACCGGATAGGTACCGGTTTGGGTATAATTGTGCGTCGTGTTGCCGGTGGTGGTGGATTGGGTGCTGCCATCGCCGAATGTCCAGTTCCAGGTGGTAACCGGGTCATTCCCGTCGTTGGTGACTGCAGCCGTAAAGGCAGCGATATAAGGTACGCAGCCCGATACAGGTGTACTCAGGGTGATTTCCGGCAGGGAAACATGGATATAGGCCTGTTTTTTTATAGTCGCCGTACAGCCGTTGGTGTTAGTAACGGTGAGGGTTACATCAAATTTGCCGGCCTTGGTATAAGCATGTGAAATATAGGCATTGCTGGTGACTACCGGGGCGGTACCATCCCCGAAATCCCAGGTACGGCTGGTGGCGCCGGGTGTGGCGTCTGTAAAGTTAGCTGTGAATAACCGGCAGCTGTTGGTGACATCCGCCGTAAAAGCTACTGCTGGTATGGCGCCAACGGTAAAGGTGCGATAATAGGTGCTGCTGCCCCGGTCGTATTGTGCTGTCAGTGTTATTTTTTTAGGCCCGCCGGAGGTATAGGTGATCTGCGGATGAACATCGTGAGATGTTCTGCCATCGCCAAAATCCCAGTCATAGGCCACCGGATTGCCGGTAGAAGTATTTTGTATGGTAATGACAGCCGGTGCGCAAAGACTGGCTGGTACAGCGGTAAAATTAAAATCAGCTTTCTGGGCCGATACCCCCCGGGAATGTAACAGGAATAGTGTGAGCACGCATGCCCATAAGTGTGTGACCTGGAAGTATTTCATAGGTTGTACAGGTTTTCCATAGCTTTTGATACCACAAATTAACGAAAATTATATATATAAATTTATATCCAATCGTCCGGCGGCCTGAAACCGCCGGCAGACGGGCTTATCGGATCAATGTTACATTCCCTTTCAGGAGGGTAGATTCGCCGGTATCACAGATCACCTCTGCGTAGTATACAAATACGTCCGGATTGAGCGGCGTGCCTTTGAATTTACCATCCCAGCCCTGGGAAGGGTCTTCGGTGTTGACATTGGCCCGTTCAAAAATGAGTTGTCCCCAGCGGTTGAAAATCCGGAAGGTACGGATGCGCTGCATACCCCTGCCCCGGATATAGAAGATATCATTTTGTCCGTCGCCATTGGGTGAAAAGGTATTGGGTATAAACAAGCTGCTAATCGTACAAACCAGCCGGATGGAGATTTCATCGCTGCTTTCACAGCCAAAGCGGTTGGTAACCGTCACCTTGTAGGTGGTATTACGTAGCGGCGTTGCCGTAGGTGCCAGGCAGGAAAAACAACTGAGCCCTGTTTGCGGGGTCCAGGTGGTTTGGATAATATCCGCACTGCCGGTCACCGGCAGGGGGATCACCGTACCGGTAGGAATTTCCATGTCGGGACCCGCGTTGACGGTGGGTGCTTCTCTTACGTGTACTTTCGCCAATGCCGTATCGGTGAAACAGCTTTCATTATCATAGCCTACTACCTGGTAAGTGGTTGTATTATCCGGGGTGGCTACCGGATCCGGTATATCCGTACGGTCCAATCCTTTGCCGGCAATCCAGCGGTAAGACAGGGCGCCACCGGCCAGCAGCTGTACACTTTTTCCGGCGCATACTTCTGCATCCAGGGCATAGATGTGGAAAGGCTGTACTACGGTAACGGGTATATTACCGGTATTCGTGCAACCAAATTCGTTGGTCGCCTTCACCTGGTATACGGTATTGACAGCGGGTTTCACCAGTGGGTCTTTGCTGGCGGGATCTGATATATTGTAATCGGTCCATTGTACGGTTACGGCGCCTGTAGTATTGGCATGCAGCTGTAAGCTGCCGCCCAGACATATTTTAGCGGTGGCCGGCGCCAGTTGCAGTAACGGTGCCGGATGTACGATCATGCTGGCGGTAGCGGTGCTGGGACAGGAACCATCGTCGTTGGTGATGGTGAGCGATACCGGATAGGTGCCGCTTTTGTCCAGCGTGATTTCCGGTGGTACGGGATCGTTGTATACCAGATTTGGCGCTACTTTCCACTGCCATTTGGTGCCAGGTACGTACTTGTTGTCGCTGCCGGTCAGCTGGATTTTACCCGCTACACACAGGGGTGCGATGGGGGAAATGGCGGCTTCCGGTTGCGGAGGAATAGCCAGGGATAATATTTTATCGCTGATACAGCCGTAGGCGCTGGTAACGGCCAGCTGTACCCGGTAGGTACCCGGGCGGGTATAGTCGAATGTGGCATTGGGCGTAGTCGCATGATTGTTTGCATCTCCCGGTACGCCAAAATCCCAGCTGTTGGTAAAGTCTAACGCCAAGGAATCTTTGGTGAGTGTTTTACTGCGATTGGTAAAACGGATAATACCGCCGCCGCAGGCCTGGCTGTTGTCTATGGTGAAATCGGCAATCGCCTGGTCTACAATGATTTTATCTTTATTCATAGCCGGTACGGAGCAGCCCTGGTCGTCGATGAGGGATACCCGTGGGTAATAAATACCGGATTTCGTATAGGTGTGTGCGGGAGCTGTTGGCGTGGTGGTCGTTACTACTACTCCGTCGTCAAAGTCCCACATGTATTGTGCTGTTTTCACTGCTTCGGCACTGATGGTAACGGCTAATGGTACGCAACCCTGGGTGGGTGTACTTTTCATACTGCCGTCCGGTCCTTTGATTGTCACTGGTAAAGTAGCACTGCTGCTGCAACCCCCTTCGGCATATACTGTGAGTGTTACCTGATAGGTTTTACTGCGTACATAGATATGCTCATCGGGATCATTCTGCGAAGAAGTACCGTTGTCACCGAAATCCCAGACGGATCTTTCATAGTCGGTAGACTGATTGGTAAATGCCACTTTCACCGGCGGACAAGGATCCAGGTTATCCGGGATGGTGAATTTTGCTTTCGGATCAGGCACCCGGATCACATTGGTTTTAGTGATAGCATCGGTACAACCGCCGCTGGTCGTTACTTTCAGCGTAATGCTGTAGGTGCCGGAGCTGGTATAGGTTTTCGAAGGCATCTTACCAGTACCGGTAGTCAGGTCACCGAAATCCCACGCATAATCTGCGATCGTACCTGTGGACTGATCCGAAAATACAAAAGGTTTATTCAGACAGGCGATATTCACAGGTATCATAAAATCTGCTTTTACCCTGTCGAAGCGAATCACCTTTTGTATGGGCAACGTACAACCAAATTTATCTGTAACGGTTAATTTTACCGTATAGTCGTTTACGTTAGTGTAGTTGTGTTGAATAACTGCCGGCGGCGTATTGTATTGCAAGGCGGGGCTGCCATCGCCGAAATCCCAGCTCCATTGGGTGATCTGGTTTCCGCTATTCACTGTGCTTTTGTCGGTGAACGTGAAAGTCTCGTCCTTGCAACGTTTACCGGTAAAATCGAAATCCGGTACCGCCCCGTTTACGGTTACCTGTACAGACGGCGCTGTACGGATACAGCCGTTCATGTCAGTGATAGTTAACGTAATGGTGTAGGTACCACTTTTACTATACTGATGAGATCTGCCATCAGCAGGGTTGAAATTGTTACCCGGCAGGGTTTCCTGGAAGTTATCGCCCCAGTCCCAGGTATAGGTCCGGATATTTTCCGGCTTTAGTGGCCCGAGGGTAATGTTTATTTTTTCATTGATACAAATATTGGCTTTATCGGCTGTAATCACGGGCTTTTCATCAATGATCTGAATGGTTTCGGTATAGGTAGAGGTACAGAAGCCATTGTCGATAGTCAGCTTTACCACTTTAGGCCCCGTGGTTTTGTAGGTGAAATCCGGATGTTGTGCGGTGGAGGTAGCGCCGTCTTCTCCAAACTCCCATTTCCAGCTTTTAGGTAGCGTAGGATCGGGACCAAAATTGGAGCCGTCTGTGAACTTACGGTGATAAGGATCCACGCAGTCCGGCGCTGTATTGAAGTGTGCAATAGGTGGCAGTATCCGGATATATTTCAGTTTGGTCAGCTGTGCCTGGCAACCATTGTTGGTAACAATGAGCGTCACATCATGATTACCGATTTCCCCAAAATGATGGTTGGGATTTTCTTCTGTGCTGGTGCTGTTATCCTGCGGGAAGATCCACAGCCAGGAAGTACCGCGGGGCTTAGATAAATTGGTAAACTGTATGGGATCTTTAGCACAGGAGATGAGTGGCGTAGCCGTGAAGTCTACTACCGGCAACGTACCGGTTTGTATCAGCGTGGTAGCGGTAGCCACGCAGCCACTGGCCGTGCGGATGCGCAGGGTGACTGTGAACGTACCTTCTTTAGTGAAAATATGGGTAGGTGCTGCATCGGTGGCAGTGCTGCCATCACCGAAATCCCATTCATAACTGACAATGGGTTCTGTGATATTCAACAATGCTTTAAAATCAACAGATAATGGTACACAACCGGTCATCGCGCTGGTTTGGATGGTCAGTACCGGTTTGATGATCCGGATATAGCCGGGCAGGTTTACTGTTTTAGTACAGCCGTTACCGTTGGTAGCGGTGAGTTTAATATCATAGATCCCTTCACGGGTATAGGTGTGTGTGGGGTTCTCCAGCGAAGAGGTAGTACCGTCGCCAAAGTTCCAGGTCCATTGCGTGGCATCTTTGGATTGCGCCTGAAACTGAGTCGTAAAAGGTACCATGCAGGCGGTGGTCGGAGAGGCTACCGGATTGATCTGTGGGGCAGGCAGCAGGTGTAGTAATTGTTGTGTTTCTTCTACGCAGTTGCCCAGCCGGGCCCGCATTTTTATCAGGTAATCACCGCCGGCAGGAAACTGCCGGGTGACATCTGTGGTGGTTGCCGTAGTACCATCAGGGAAAGTCCAGGTAACCGCATCTGGCTGTGGCTGCGTGGTATTTTTAAAAGTGATGTCCTGTCCGGCGCAAAGGGAAGATGTTGTAAAGGATGGTTTAATAGGTTGAATAACGATGTAGGCTGGTTTGGATAACACCTTTTTACAACCACCGCTGGTGGTAGCCGTGAGGGTGACAGTATAGGTGCCTGTTTTGGTGTAGGTATGTATGCCGTCTGTTCCCGTAGTGCCGTCACCGTAGTCCCAGGTATAGGTAATGGGATCGGTGCTGTTGTTAACGGTGGTATTGAAAAAATGTACGGCCAGCGGGGCGGTACAGCTTTCGGTTTTGTCGGCGGTAAAGGCCGGCTGTGGTGCATCCTGTACTTTCAGGGGAAATGGGTCGCTGTTACTTTTACAGCCCCGGCTGTTGGTAACAATACTGATCACATTAAAGGTACCGGGCTGTGAGAACGTATGGGGTACGCTGGCGCCGATGGCGCCGGAGCCATCTCCAAAATCCCAGTCGATGGATACGATGCTGCCATCGCCGGGTTGTGACTGATCCCTGAAGGTAGTAGCATAGGGTATACATCCGGTGGTAGCGGGTGTTGTAAATTTCACCACTGGTTTATTGTAGACCGTAATGTCTATTTGCCGGGTAATTATCATATTGGGATAGGTAACCGTACATTTCACATGGTAGGTACCGGGTGTCTGGAATATACGGGAAGGCGTAGTGGTATTACTAACGTTGGCGCCTACGCCAAAATCCCACTCAATGCTTTGATAACCATTGTCGATAGCTGCATTGAACTGAACGGAAAATGGCGGACATCCTCCTGTTTTATCGGCAGATACGGCCACGGTCTGCGCGGAGGCAGAAAGTGTTGCCAGTAATAACAGGCAGTAAATGGCATGTCTGAAAACAATCCACAGATAAGATGACAGGTGATTCATGTTGGCTAGGTATAGGCCCGGAACAAGGCAGTTTCATAGGTGTATTCCGGGCATGAAATTAGTAATAATGTTTGTAAATACGGTGCTTTTATCTATGTGATTGAATGGCCGTAACTTAGCACAAAACAAACCGCTACATGGACAGTCAATACTGGAATGACCGATATATTAATGGCGCTACCGGCTGGGATATGGGACGGGTATCACCACCGTTGCAGGAGTATATTGAACAGTTACCCAACCGGGATCTTCGTATACTCGTTCCCGGAGGAGGCAACAGTTATGAAGCTACTTATCTGGCAGAGAAGGCGTTCGGTGATGTAACGGTGCTGGATATAGCGCCGGTGCTTATACAAAAATTACAGGAGCAGTTTAAATACACCCGGGTGAAGGTGGTGGAAGAAGATTTTTTTGTACATGCAGGGCAGTATGACCTGATACTGGAACAAACTTTTTTCTGTGCCATTGATCCGGCCCTGCGGCCTGATTATGTGGCCCATATGCATCGGCTGCTGAAGCCGGAAGGGCATCTGGTGGGCGTATTGTTCAACCGTGATTTTACCCAGGAAGGCCCGCCCTTTGGAGGGAATGAGGCGGAATACCGGGCGCTTTTTGATCCTTATTTTGATATTAAAACACTGGCTCCCTGTTATAATTCTCATCCGGCCAGACAGGGCGCAGAGTTGTTTATTAACTTTATACCGAAAATAATCAGCACATGTACAGATTCTTATTAGCCTTGTTGTTGAGTAGCAGCACATTGCTGGCGCAACAGCAAACGAGTGTGGATGCGGTGACCTTTGCCAAAGGGATACAACAACCGGGTATTCAGGTGTTTGATGTACGTACCGCCGGAGAATTTAATACCGGTCATCTGCCTGATGCCCTGCAGGCCGACTATACAAAAAAAACGGAATTCAATGAACGGGTACAGTACCTGAATAAAACCAAACCGGTATATGTATACTGTCTCAGTGGTGGCCGTAGCAGCGCTGCTGCCAGATGGATGCGGGAAAATGGTTTTCAGCAGGTGGTGGAACTGGAAGGTGGTATCAACGCCTGGAAACAAGCCGGAGAACCTTTGACCGGCGTAAGTGAGAAAAAGCCGCAGATGAGTGTGGCCACCTATGAAAAAGCGATTCAACAAAAGGGTTGGGTGTTAACCGATGTCGGCGCCACCTGGTGTCCGCCATGCCGGCAAATGGAACCGGTATTGGAAAAGTTTCTCCGCGAAAATAAACAGGTAACATTGGTGAAAGTAGATGGGGGCAATGATGTGGAGTTAATGAAGGCGATTGATGCGAAAGGGCTACCTACTTTTATTTTGTATAAAGATGGAAAAGAAGTGTGGCGCAAACAGGGAGTGGTGGAATTGCGTGTGCTGACGGAAGCTTTACAACGCTAAAACAGCTAATAACGAATGAGGAAGGATGGTTGCCGGCAAGTAATGCTGGTCAGCCATCCTTCCTCTTTTATTGCTACGGATTACAACCCGTAGATATCACTGTATTTTTTCTTCGCATAATCCAGGAAGTAACCGAATTCCAGTGGCTTGCCGGTTACTTTGGCGCACAATTCATTGGAGGTATAATACCTGCCGAAAGGATGAATGTGTTGGCGGAGCCATTGTAATAAAGAACTGTAGTCACCAGCTGCAATGGCGGTGTCCAGGCCTGTTATCTGTTGCTGTGCAGCTGCAAAAAATTGTGCTGCATAGAAGCTGCCGAGGGAATAGGTCGGGAAATAACCGAAGCTGCCATGTGACCAGTGAATATCCTGTAATACGCCGTGTACATCATCCGGTACGGTAACATGCAGGTACTGACGGTAGTATTCATTCCAGGTATGGTGCAGGTCTTTTACGGCAATGCTGCCATCCATCAATCCTTTTTCTATTTCATAACGGATCATGATATGAAAATGGTACGTCAGTTCATCGGCTTCGGTGCGGATGAGGGAAGGCTGTACTTTATTGATGGCGTGATAGAAGCCGGAAAGCGGTACGGCGCTCAGGTTTTCAGGGAACAACCGTTGCAGGCGGGGATACTGATGCTGCCAGAAACCCAGGCTGCGGCCTACATTATTTTCCCATAGTCGTGACTGAGATTCGTGGATGCCCAGGCTGGTTGCTTCTCCGCAGGGCAGGCCGTATTGTGCGGTCGGGAGCCCCTGTTCGTACAAGGCATGGCCGCCTTCATGGATACAGCTCCACGTCATGTTGCCAAAATCATTTTCATCGATGCGGGTGGTAACGCGTACATCCTGCGGATTGAAACTGGTGGTAAACGGATGCTCTGAAATATCCTGCCGGCCGGCAGTGAGGTCATAGCCCATTTCTTTCAGCAGGTCGATGCCAAACTGCCACTGGCGGTCGCGTTGATAATGCAGGTGCAGGAAATCTTTCTGTACCGGTGCTTTTTGTTCAATCTGTGCCAGCAGTGGAGACAGGGCCGTTTTTACATCGTTGAAAACTTTGTCGAGCTGAATTACATCGGCGCCTTTCTCGTATTCATTCAGCAGGGCATTGTAGGGATGGCCTTCATAGCCGAGAATATCAGTTTCCTGTTTTTTGAGCGCAATCATTTTCGTGAGGGAAGGCGCAAAGAGACTGTAGTCGTTGGCTTTGCGGGCTTTTATCCAGGCATGGTAAGACTCGTTGGTCACCTGCGACATTTCCGCTACAAAGGCTGCCGGGTATTTTTTATTTTTATCATAATCTTCCTTGGAAAGAGCGATGTTCTTTGTTTGTATGGCGTCCAGTCCTTCGGCGCCGTGCAGGGTTTGCAGCAGCTGTTCCAGTTCGGGAGCGATATACATTTCGTGGGCAATGGTGCTGAGGGTGGTAATTTGTTGTCCTCTGAATGCCGCGCCTTTTTCGGGCAGGTAGGTTTCCTGGTCCCAGCTCAATACAGCCAGTGTGTTTCTTACATCTGCTATTTTCTGCAGCTTCGTCTGGTAGTCGTTATATGATGCTATGGTAGCTTTGTTTTCGGACATGCGGTAATTTTTTAGCAAATTTAATGGATGACAGGTATGAACCCTTTATTTTTACAACTATGAAAATAAGAGAAATTATTGCAGTTATAGAAGACTTTGCGCCTTTGCAATACCAGGAAAGCTACGATAATGCCGGGCTTTTATTTGGTAATGCGGAGTGGGAGGTCACCAATGTGTTGTTGACCCTGGATACTACCGAGGCGGTGATAGACGAAGCTATTGCCCGTGGGTGTAACCTGGTGATTGCGCATCATCCGATTGTTTTTGGCGGGTTGAAAAAGATCAACGGCAACAATTACGTAGAGCGGGTAGCTATTAAAGCGATTAAACATGATATAGCGGTATATGCTGCCCATACCAACCTGGATAATGTGCGTAACGGGGTATGTGCGCAGATGGCCGGGAAGCTGGGACTGGAAAACTGCGAGGTGTTGCAGCCGAAACGGGGCTTGCTCAAAAAGTTATACACTTTTGTGCCGGAGGCGCATGCCGAAGCGGTACGGACGGCCCTATTTGCCGCGGGGGCAGGTAATATCGGCAATTATGGGGAATGCAGCTTTAACGCTGCCGGACAGGGCACTTTCAAGGGGGCGGCCGGTACAACTCCTTATGTAGGTACCCCCGGGGAAAGACATTTTGAAGCAGAAATAAAGTTGGAAGTAATTTTTCCGGTATATTTGGAAGGCCGGATTATCAAGGCGCTGTTAAACAGTCATCCCTATGAGGAGGTGGCATATGACGTGGTCAGCCTGGATAATGCTTATCAGCAGGTGGGTTCGGGAATGATCGGTACCCTGCCGGAAGCCATGGAAGAGCAGGCATTCCTGCAATATGTAAAGCAGCAGTTTCAGACGGGTTGTGTGAGATATACGCCGTTGCGGGGCCGGCCGGTAAAGAAGGTGGCGCTATGCGGAGGCGCAGGTAGTTTTCTGTTAAAGCGGGCTATCAGTGCCGGAGCAGATGCCTATATTTCCTCAGATTTTAAATATCATGAGTTTTTTGATGCTGAAAATCAATTAATTATAGCTGATATAGGACATTTTGAGAGCGAGCAGTTTACAGTGGAATTATTTTATCATATATTGACTGAAAAATTCCGTAATTTTGCGCCTCTTAAATCTACGATTATAACAAACCCGGTAAATTATTTATAATACATGGCAACCGTAAAAGAATACTCCGTTGAAGAAAAATTAGCGTCTGTACTCAGGTTACAGAAGATTGATTCCAAACTGGATGGTATCCAGGTGTTGAAAGGGGAGTTGCCGATGGAGGTGAAAGACCTGGAAGACGAGATCGAAGGTTTAAACACCCGTCAGTCTCACATCGAAAATGAGATGAAAGGTATCCAGGACTTCGTTACCAGCAAGAAAGCAGCCATCAAAGATGCGGAAGCGCTGATCAAGAAGTACGAAAAGCAACAGGATAATGTGAAGAACAACCGCGAGTTTGAAGCTATCACCAAAGAAATGGAGATGCAGACACTCGAGATTAAACTGGCTGAGAAGCACATTAAAGATGCCAACGAGGAAATAAAAGAGAAAGGCCGGATACTGGAAATGGCTAAAAAAGCAGTTTCTGATAAAGAATCCAACCTGAAACACAAGAAAGGTGAGCTGGAAAAGATCATCAGTGAAACGGATAAAGAAGAGAAAGCTTTCCGCAAAGAAAGTGAAGATGCCCGTACCAAGGTAGATGCCCGTTTACTGGGAGCTTACGAAAAGATCCGCAGAAACTACCGTAATGGTCTGGCTGTGGTAACCGTAGAGCGTGATTCCTGTGGTGGTTGCTTCAATGCGATCCCTCCTCAGCGTCAGGCAGAAATCCGTCAGCACAAAAAAATCATCGTTTGTGAGCACTGCGGCCGTATCCTCGTGGATAACGACCTGGAAGCTACCGTAACGATCTAAGCATATTAAGTAAGACATCTTTAAAGCCGTTTAAGCTGTTTATTCCTACCGGAGTAAATGCCTTAAACGGTTTTTTGTTCCCCGCTGTTTCCCCTGTCTTCTCCCATAAAAAAATATATACTAATTTATTTAGTTTTGTTTTACTAAATATATTAGCTTTGCTCCCGACGTCTTTTGCGCAGGTTACATGCGTAGTAGTTCTTTTAATTTGTGGCAGGAAATTGGATGGGCATAGCAACTTTAAAAATTGTGAATTGTTATTGGGATTTGTGAACCGGTTATGTGAGATTTGGCCTTAATTTCAGGAATTTTGCCCGTATGCGTAGTATTTTTTCTTTGGTCCTTTTGATGAGTCTGTGGTTAGGAGTGAGTGCAAGACAACCCGTATTTGATTTTAACAGCCGTTGTGAACAAGCGTATGAAGCCATTATGCAATTACGGCTGAATGCCGGCAAAGCATTGCTGGAGGCTGAAAAGAAAGAGCATCCTGATAACCTGGCGCCCTATTTTCTGGATAATTACGCAGATTTCTTTCCGCTCTTCTTTAATGAAGATGCCGCGGAATACTCCCGTAAAAGAGGCCTGCGTTCTTTCCGCCTGAATAAAATGGCTGAAGGTTCTCCTGACTCTCCTTATTATCTTTATACACAGGCAGCTATCAAGTTTCAGTGGGCATTGGTTAAAATCAAGTACGACGAAAAATGGGACGCCACCTGGGAAATCCGGAAAGCATATATTATGCTGAAAGATAACCAGAAACGTTTTCCGGACTTTATGCCCAACTACCTCCTGCTGGGTACCATGCAAACGGTTTTCGGCACCATTCCGGAAGGATACAAGTGGATTACCAATATACTGGGACTTAAAGGAAGTATCAAGCAGGGGATGGCCAACGTCAATACGTTCATCGACAGCAATGCGGCAGAGGCGAAAATGTTCCGGGAAGAATCCTATTATTACTACTGTTACCTGATGTTGTTTATCGTGAACAAACCGGAAGATACCTGGGAGTTCCTGCACCGTAAACAGCTGGATACAAAGAATAACTACCTCTTTGCCCTGATGGTGGCCAACCTGGCCCTGAATAACCAGAAAGCCGCCGTGGGATTGAAAGTGCTGGAAGACCGTAACGATACTGCCCAATACGCCGATATCCAGTACTATAACTATGTAATGGGGTTATTGAAACTGACGCGGCTCGACAGTGATGCACATGTATACCTGGAGCGGTTTGTCAATAATTTCAAAGGCCGGTTTTACCTGAAAGAATGTTTACAGCGGTTAAGCTGGTATTATTACCTGGAAGGTAATCAGGCCGCAGCCAATAAGTACCGCGACATGATTCTGACCAGAGGAGGAACGGAAACAGATGCCGATAAACAAGCCCTGAAGGAGGCTAAAAGCGGTAAATGGCCCAATTCTTTTTTACTGAGAGTGCGGTTGCAGAGTGATGGCGGCTACTTTACAGAAGCCCTGAAACTATTACTGACAAAAAAAGCGGCTGATTTTACAGCCATTGAAGATAAACTGGAATATGCCTATCGCCTGGGCCGTATCTATGATGAAACCGGACAGGATGACAAGGCGATTGCCATGTATGAAGTGACTATTAAAGTGGGAAGCAACCGGCCGGAATATTATGCTGCCCGTGCTTCCCTGCAAATGGGCTATATTTACGAAAAGCGTCACGATAAAGCCAAAGCTATTCAATGTTACCAGCAATGTCTGGACATGAAAGGCCATGATTATAAAAATTCCCTTGACCAGCGGGCCAAAGCAGGCATACAACGTGTAAACGGCCTGTAAGCAGTTCCCGGACAGGAGAAGGAGGAATAATTACGAATTTCCTTACTTATGTTACAGCGATTAACAATTAAGAATTACGCCATTATTGAACACCTGGATGTTGATTTCTCAGGTAACCTGAACGTGATTACCGGAGAAACCGGTGCGGGTAAATCCATCCTGTTGGGCGCCCTCTCCCTGATTCTGGGAGAAAGAGCCGATCCGGGTGTGTTGTTCGATAAAACCGGGAAGTGTATTATTGAGGGGCTCTTTAAAGTGAAGAAATCGCAGGTGGCTGCGTTTTTTCAGGAGCATGAACTGGACCTGGAAGACCAGCTGATTATCCGCCGGGAAATCAGTGCTGCCGGCAAATCCAGGGCTTTCGTAAATGATACGCCGGTCAATATTTCGCAGCTGTCTGAACTGAGTACCTATCTGGTAGACCTGCACCAGCAATTCGATACCCTGGATCTGGGTAATTCAGATTTTCAGCGGGAAGTAATAGATGCACTGGTGAATAAACCTGCTGCCCTGCAACAATATCAGGGTGTTTATCAGCAGTATGTACAGGTACAGAAACAATACAAACAACTGTCGGATAGCCGCGACAGTGCCAATAAAGAACTGGATTACAACCGTTTCCTGCTGGATGAATTGTCGGAAGCGGGGTTTGCCCCACATGAAGTGGAAGACCTGGACAATGAACTGCAACTCCTCAGTCACGCGGAAGAAATCAAGAATAGCCTTAACCGGGCCTATTTCCAGCTGAAAGAAGATGAGCAGCCTATCCTGCAGCAACTAAAGCAACTACAGTCTTCCCTGCAGGGATTGTCTTCTTTTCATAAAGATATGCCTGGTGTAGCCGCCCGCTTATTGTCGGCCTATGTGGAACTGCAGGATATTGCAGAAGAAATAGAAAACATTAATGACCAGGTGCAGTATGATGCCCAACGCATAGAGCTGGTGAATGAACGGCTTACTTTGGGATACCGGTTGTTTAAGAAACACGGGGTGCAACAAACAGATGAGTTGCTGCAGATAAAAGATGCCCTGACCGTGAAGGTGGAAAGTGTGCTGAACCTGGACGAACAACTCGCTACCCTGGAAAAAGAACAGGCGCAGTTGCAGGAAGGATTGCTGCAAATGGCAGCGGTGCTGACGGCTGCCAGACAGGCCGAAGCTACGCCGTTTGAGAAGAAAGTGAATACTCTGCTGGCACAGGTAGGTATGCCTAATGCCCGCTTAAGAGCGGATATTATACCCGGTGAATTAAATCCTTTCGGACAGGATACTATTGAATTCCTGTTTGATGCCAATAAGAGCAATCAGTTTGCACCTGTCGGGAAAGTAGCTTCCGGTGGTGAATTGAGTCGTTTGATGTTGTGTATTAAATCGCTGGTGGCACAATCTGTTGCCTTACCTACGCTTATTTTTGATGAGATAGATACCGGTATTTCCGGAGAAGCTGCCCGGCAGGTGGGTGTGATCCTGAAAGACCTGGCCAAAGCGCACCAGATCATCTGTATTACGCACCAGCCGCAGATTGCAGGCAAGGCAGATGCACATTATTTTGTGTACAAGGATGCGAAGGCAGATAAAGTAACGACCAGTGTACGGTTGTTGTCGCAGGAAGAAAGAGTGAACAAGATTGCGCAGATGCTGAGTGGAGAAAAACCAACCGCTGCTGCCCTGGAGAATGCACGGGAGATGCTGGCAGTTGGTATATGATAACAGGCGGCAGGTGTTTTGCCGCGCCACCTACCATATGTAAATGATAAAGCTATCACTGGTCGCCGTACCGGATAGCTTTTTTTTTCAACTATAACGACTATTTTTGCCGAAATTAATTTTTGACCAAATGGCTCATAACTTATTAAAAGGGAAGAAAGGTATTATCTTCGGCGCACTGGACGATAAGTCTATTGCATGGAGAACTGCACTGCGTTGTGTGGAAGAAGGCGCTGAAATTGTGCTTACCAATGCTCCTATTGCCCTGCGTATGGGTGAGATCAACAAGCTGGCAGAAACCTGTAAGGCGCCGGTAATTCCTGCCGATGTAACCAACATGGATGATCTGTCAAACCTGTTTAACAAATCCATGGAACATTTTGGTGGTAAAATCGACTTCGTACTGCATTCTGTGGCGATGGGTATGAATATCCGTAAAGGCAGAAGCTATACTGACCTGGATTACGATTTTAATCATAAAACATTCGATATCTCAGCGATGTCATTGCACCGTGTGCTGCAAACAGCTTATAAACTGGATGCACTCAACGAATGGGCATCTGTGATTGCGCTGTCTTATATCGCTGCACAACGTGTATTCCCTGACTACGGTGAAATGGCTGATGCCAAAGCCCTGTTGGAATCTATTGCCCGCAGCTTCGGTTACCACTATGGTACCCACAGAAAGATCCGTGTGAATACCATTTCTCAGTCTCCGGTTAGAACCACTGCCGGTGCTGGTGTGAAAGGTTTTGACGGTTTTATCTCCTATGCAGAACATATGAGCCCATTGGGTAATGCTACAGCAGACGAATGTGCCAATTACGCAGTGGCGCTGTTCTCTGATCTGACCAAAATGGTAACCATGCAGAATCTGTATCATGATGGTGGTTTCTCCTTTACCGGAGTTTCCAAGCCTGTGATTGATCAGATGGAAAAATAATCATTATCCTCTTTTTTTGATACCGGAAGCGGGAAGTTCAACGTGTTGTAAACACACTGCCCGATGCCGGTATCAACAGGATACAAAATAAAAAGCCGCTTCCTCTCAGGAGCGGCTTAAATGTGTTATCCGGCATGGGATGCCTGGGAGCGCGTGAACAACGAACGTTCTGTCTAATATTCGTCCTCGTTAAAGAAGAAGTCATCCTGCGATGGATAATCAGACCAGATATCTTCAATCCCCTCGTAAATTTCTCCCTCATCCTCCAGCTCCTGAAGGTTCTCGATTACTTCGATCGGTGCACCGGAACGAATGGCGTAGTCGATAAGTTCGTCTTTAGTAGCTGGCCATGGAGCGTCCTCCAGGTATGAAGCTAATTCTAATGTCCAGTACATCTTATTAAAATTTTTATTTTTTAATTTTCCGCAAAAGTATTATTTAATTTGAAATAAACAACTTTTACTATTTTATTGGTTAATTACTTTTCTTTGGGTTATGCTAACCGCTCGCAATGTTACCAAAAATTATTCCAACTTGCCCATCCTGAAGGGAGTTGATATTACTGTCAGTAAAGGTGAAATTGTTACTATCGTAGGGTCTTCCGGCGCCGGTAAAAGTACCCTGTTACATATCCTGGGAACGCTGGATACACCCAGCGGAGGGGAGGTTTGGCTGAATGATGTCAATCTGACCGGATTGAGCGGCAACGAGCTGGCCGATTTCCGGAACCGTCATATTGGCTTTATTTTCCAGTTTCACCACCTGCTGCCCGAATTCACGGCACTGGAAAATGTATGTATTCCTGCCTATATAGCGGGTAACCGTCAGCGTCAGGTAAAGGAAAGGGCTATATTTCTGCTGGAAACCCTGGGTTTGAAAGAACGGCTGGAACATAAGCCCAATGCTTTATCCGGTGGAGAACAACAACGGGTGGCGGTAGCACGTGCCCTCATCAACAATCCCGATGTGGTGATGGCAGATGAGCCTACCGGTAACCTCGATTCCCGGAATGCGCGGGAACTGCATAACCTGTTCCTGGAACTGCGGGATAAGCTGCAGCAAACCTTTATCATTGTTACGCATAATGAAGAACTGGCGCCGCTGAGCAACCGGCAGCTGGTCATGAAAGACGGCCGGATTATCGCCGATGCGGGTCAGTCCCTGATTCAGTAACCGTAAATATCCATACCTGCCCGGAAGGTATTACAATGGGCATTCACAATATCTTTGATATGGGTGGCATAACCGCCACCCATGGCTACTGCACAGGGGATGCCTCTTTGCTGCAGGGCTTGAAATACCAGCTCATCACGCTGCCGGCAACCTGCTGCCGTTACTTTCAGCTTCCCGAATTTATCAGAATCGAGTATATCCACGCCTGACAGATAAAATACCAGGTCCGGCTTTACCCGGTCAATGAGTACCGGCAGGGCTGCGGTCAGTTCTACCAGATAAGCATCGGTAGTCATCCCATCCGGCAACGGAATATCCCAGTCGGAAGTTTCTTTGTGGAAAGGATAGTTGTGGGCGCCATGCATACTAAACGTATATACGTTGGCGTTATGAGCGAACAAAGCGGCTGTACCATTGCCCTGGTGTACATCCAGGTCTATTACCAGCAACTGTTTTACCTTTTTTTGCTGCAACAGGTAATTGGCGGCAACCCCAAAATCATTCAGCAGGCAGAAACCCTCGCCGTGATCTGCAAAAGCATGATGCGTGCCGCCGGCAATATTAAACCCGATCCCCTGTTCCAGTGCATGCAGCGCTATGTCAATGGTACCCTGTGTAATCACAATTTCCCGTTGTGTAAGGGCCGGCGACTGTAAGAATCCGATACGCCGTTGCTCCCGGTCAGACAAGGTTTGTTGTTGCAGCTTATGCCAGTACTCCCGCGTATGGGTCAGCAGGATAACTTCTTCTGGCGCCGGTTCCGGTGTAAATAACAGGTCTTCCGTAATAATACCTTCCCGCAGCAGCTGGGTGGCCATCAGTTCATATTTGAGCATCGGAAAACGATGATCGGCCGGCAACGGGTGGGTATAAATATCATGGTAGGCAATCTTCATAAAAAATATACAGTCATCTTCCTGAATAAATACGCTTATTGTACCCGGATAATCGATTTTTCGGCGATTACAAACACGGGCTCCCCCGGTAAAGGGTCAAGGGTGGCCAGGCCGGTAAAGTGTCCGAATGCGGGTAAAATGCCGCAATGCCGGCCAAAATAAAAGCAGGGTAAACGCAGCCGTTGTCTGGCGGCGCCGGCCATCACCACACCCGGATGCAGGTGGCCGGAAAAAGTATACCGGTAGCCGTTACTGTCTTCACATGGTTCATGCATGAAATGGATGTCATGGATGGTCAGCGATGGATGGGTATGTATCTCCAGCCGGGTATATATTTCCTCCGGCATAATGTCATGATTGCCTTTCACCAGATCGATACGGATGTGAGGAAACTGTTGCCGCCAGATCCGGAAATACTGTACTTCACTGTTTTCCTGGCTATGAAACATATCTCCGACAATGATAATACGGGCGGGCGTATACCGGGTAATCAGCTGTTGCAGACGGAACAGGTCTTCCTGTACCATCCCGGCCGGTACGGCAATACCGGCTTTCCGGAAATGCGTTGCTTTCCCCAGATGCAGATCTGAAAGGATAAAAGTGTTGGCTTCTTCCCAAAAAATCACCCGTTCGGGCAACAGGTGCCAGTGTTGTTCCTGAAAGTAAAATATTTCCCCTGTCACTGTCTCCACAGATTTTTAACTGCGATGCAAATTATTACTTTCTTAACCGTTTGCCGTGATCAATTTTTTAATCCGGTCTTCCAGCTTTTCGCTGGTCATGGTATCCCGCAGGCTGTCTACTTTTATCGGGAAGCAGAAGGGCGTGAGCTTTTGCGGCGTGGTGATCACAATCCGGCTTTGGGCAATCCGCTCCAGTGTTTCGCGTAGCCGGGCTTCTTCCATCTGATAAAAAAAGGCTTCATTAAACGCCTGTTTCAGCAGGAGGTTTTGCGGATCATAGTCTTTGAATACATTGAACAGGAGAGAGGCAGATGATTGCAGGTGCCGGTTGGCCTTATGTTTTCCCGGGTATCCCTGGAAAATGAGTCCGGCAATGACTGCAATGTCGCGGAACTTCCGGCGGGCCATTTCCGTCGCATTCACGCTGGTCTGCAACTCGGTGAGCAGGTTATCGGTGGTGAACAAAGTCTTTACATTGCTTGCATCCACCGGGATGGGCTGATCAGACAATAGTTCAAAGCCATAGTCATTCATGGCCATCGAGAACGTAATCGGCTGTATACGGCTGATCCGGTAGGCCAGCAGCGCCGCCATGACTTCATGTACCAGCCGGCCTTCAAACGGATATACAAACAGGTGGTAGCCATCTTTGGTCTGAATCTGTTCTATCAGCAGCTCATCGTGCCGGGGAATATGCGATAGCTCCTCCTGCAGGTTAAACAGGGGCTGCAATGCTATCAGTTCCGGATCGCGTGTCTTGCGGGACAGCGCCTCATTGAATTTCTGGCGCAACATCCTGCCCAGGTTGGAAGACAACGGAATACGGCCCCCCTGGTAACTGGGTACTACCGCACGTTTGGCGGCCGACTTCCGCACCAGCACCGTCATATCTTTGATGAGTACCAGCTCCAGGTTGCGACCGGCCAGTATAAAAGAATCGCCCGGTTGCAGCCGGGAGATGAAACTCTCTTCTATCACACCTACATAGCCGCCACTCATGAACTTTACTTTCATCATGGCATCGCTCACGATCGTGCCGATGTGCAACCGGTGCCGCATCGCCTGCATCCGGCTGGTACAGCGGTAAAAATCGCCCGTACGCTCCAGTTTTTTAAACTCGTCGTAGCCCGACAGCGCTTCGCCGCCGGTGGTAAGAAAGGCCAGGAGCCATTGCCATTCCTCTTCCGAGATATGCTGGTAACAAAAGGTATGGCGGACCTCTTCCCATATTTCAGCCGCATGAAAACCATCGGATACGGCCAGGGTCATCAGGTATTGCAATAGTACATCGTAGGCCAGCAGTACCGGCATCCGGTTTTCTATCAGGTCTTCTTTGATGGCGGCTTTTAATGCAGCTGCTTCTACCAGCTCGAGGGCATGGGTGGGCAGAAAAAAGATTTTACTGACAGCGCCTGGCTGATGTCCGCTACGGCCGGCCCTTTGCAGGAAACGTGCCACTCCCTTGGGGCTGCCTACCTGTATTACGCTGTCGACCGGTCTGAAATCCACGCCCAGGTCGAGGCTGGCGGTACATACTACCGCTTTGAGGATACCGTTGTGCAGGGCTTCCTCCACCCATATACGTAGTTCCATATCAATGGAGCCATGGTGTAAGGCCAGGGCGCCCGCCAGCATCGGGTCTTCCCGGAGCAGGGCCTGGTACCACAGTTCCGACTGCGACCGGGTATTGGTAAATATCAGGGTGGTTTGCCCGGCTTCAATCACAGGCAGGGCCTGCGGCAACATTTTAATACCCAGGTGACCTGCCCACGGATAGTTTTCTATTTCATGCGGGATGACGCTTTGCAGGGCAATATTTTTTTTCAGCTTCGCCCGGATAATAATGCCGTGGCTGTGATGGGGGCCCAGCAATACTTCCAGGGCTTCTTCCAGATTACCGATGGTAGCGGAAATACCCCATACCTTTAATGCCTTTCCCCGTAAGCCTTTCAGCCGGCTGATGCCTAACTCCGTCATCACGCCGCGTTTGCTGCCCAGCAGTTCATGCCATTCATCCACTACTACCGTATGCAGGTGGGTGAAAATGGCAGGATAGTTTTTCTGCGCCAGCAACAGGTGCAGACTTTCCGGGGTGATGATGAGTACTTCCGGCATTTGTTTTTTCTGGGCAGCACGGGCAGCCATCGGCGTGTCACCGCTGCGGATGCCGGTTTGCCAGGGTATGTTCAGCTCTTGTAATACTTCATTCATCGCCCTGCTGAGGTCTTTGGCTAGCGCGCGTAAGGGCGTGATCCATAAAAGCTGTAAGCCATTTTTGGTGCTATGCTGGTAATTATCAGGATGGGCATCTATCCAGGCAATCACGGCGCCCAGGAAGAGTGAGAAGGTTTTACCAAATCCGGTAGGTGCATTGACGAGGCCGGATTTGCCCTGCAGGTAAGCTTTCCAGGCATCTTCCTGGAATTTGAAAGGCTGCAGTGATTTGCCGGCCAGCCATTGTGTAACTACCTCCCATCCGCGCGAACGTTGTTGCATACAGATGAAATTAGGATAAAATGATAAATCATGAATCGCTTATTTTTGCAGCATGCTCGCTAAATTTTTTCAACTCAACGCACATAAGACTACTGTAAAAAAAGAAGTACTGGCAGGGTTAACCACCTTCTCCACCATGGCTTATATCCTGGCGGTGAATCCCAGTATATTGTCCAGGGCAGGAATGGATTTTAATGCACTGATTACCGCTACTGCCCTGACGGCAGCTATTGGTACACTCGTGATGGCATTGTATGCAAAGCTGCCTATCGGCGTGGCGCCTGGTATGGGATTGAATGCATTCTTTGCTTACACCATTGTTTCTTCCATGGGATATAGCTGGCAGTTTGCGCTGACCGCCGTATTCCTGGAAGGTATCATCTTTATTTTTCTATCGTTGTTTCATATACGGGAAGCTATTATCAACAGTATCCCGGAAAATCTCAAGCACGCCATATCAGTAGGTATTGGTTTGCTGATTGCCCTGATAGGCATGGCCAATGCGGGTATTATTGAAACCGGTATGCGGCACGTGGGAGAAGGCCGGCTAGATGGCGTGATCCTGAAAATGGGAGATGTGACCAGTGTAGGTCCGCTGGTAGCACTGATCGGTTTGATCGTGAGTGCCGTATTGATGTACCGGAAGGTGAACGCCGCGTTACTGATTGGTATCCTGGCAGCAACGATTGCCGGTATTCCGCTGGGGCTTACGCACTTCCCGGAAAACGGACACCTGGTGAGTCTGCCACCTTCCCTTGCCCCTATTGCCTTTAAGCTGGAATTCGACAAAATATTCAGCCTTGATATGGTGGTGATCCTGTTTACCTTGTTAATGGTCAATTTATTTGATACGGTAGGTACCCTGATAGGTTTGTGCAATAAAGCAGGGCTGATGGATGCCAATGGCCGCCTGCCCCGTGCAAAACAAGCACTGATGGCAGATGCGGTGGGTACTACCGCCGCTGGTTTACTGGGTACCAGTGTAGTAACGGCCTATGTGGAAAGTGCCAGTGGTATTGCTGCCGGTGGTAAAACAGGTTTAACTGCCCTCACTGTGGCAGGGATGTTTTTATTATCGTTGTTTTTTGCACCGGTATTTGCCATGATCCCTGCGGCAGCCACCGCACCAGCATTGATTATTGTAGGAATGCTGATGATGGGATCTGTGGGTAAGATAGATTTTAATGACGTTACCGAAGCGATTCCCGCTTTTCTGGCTATTGTGATGATGCCTTACAGCTACAGCATTGCAGAAGGCATTGTATTCGGTATGTTGTCTTATGTATTGCTGAAAGTACTGACCGGACAATACAAGACTATCAGTCCTATTATGTATGTGCTGGCGGCTTTGTTTATTGTCACTTTTCTGGTGAAATAGTTATTCCTGTAAGGTCACTTTATTAGTATCTACCCGAAGGGTATGCATCACGCCACATTTGAGTGCGTAGTTGTTTTTCTGGTGTCCTACCGGGAAATTGAAACAGATGGGATAGCGGAAGTCTTTCGTTTTTTCCAGTACCATTTCATAAATGGTTTTACCGAATTCCTCTCCGGGATCATCCGGTTTGATTCTGTTGAATCCACCGATGATGAGACCGGCGAGGCGGTCCAGTTTATGGGAACGTTGCAGGTTTCCCAACATCCGGTCCAGGCTGTACGGATATTCCCCTACTTCTTCCAGGAACAATATTTTTCCGTTTGTATCTATTTCTGAATCGGTGGCCGCAATACTTTGAATCATGGAGAGGTTGCCACCGATTAGTAAGCCGCTGGCTATACCTGCGCGGTTATTGACATCCGGAGTAGCGTTGTATTGCATTTTTTTGCCGGTAAGTGCCTGTCGTATCGAGAGGATTGTTTCCTGTACCACGGGTTCCGCTTTATTGAAATCGTCGGGGAAACTGTTACACATTTTGGCATGCAGGGAAGCAATACCAAAATGCCGGCTGATGTGGCAATGAAGTACTGTGATGTCACTGAATCCGATGATCCATTTGGGCGCGCGCCGGAAGGTGGTAAAATCCAGCTGGTCAATGATCCGCGCACTACCATATCCCCCACGACCGCACATAATGGCTTTTATATGCGGGTCATTCAGCATGGCCTGCATATCCTGTAACCGCTGCTGATCGGTACCGGCAAAGCTATTGTCGCGGAGACCAACGGTTTTGCCTATACGAATATTAAACCCCCAGCTTTCCATGATACGGATAGCCGGTTGTAATTCTTCTCTTTGGATATAACCGGCCGGACAGGTAATACCGATAATATCTCCTGGTTGCAGGTAAGGAGGCAGGATAGCGTCTTTGCTACCGGTGGCATTTTCTCCGATGGCCGCCAGCGTTTGCAGGGCAGGTATACCTGCACCGGCGGTGAGCATGGCTGACAGAAAGTGTTTGCGGTTCATGCATTTAAAATAAGGATAATTTGGCAATTCCCCGTAGCTGGCATACATGGCAATATTTTTGCCCTGCATGAGCAAACCATAAGTCATATGCGTCTTACCTTATTGTTGATATTTTCATTGATGGCGTCAGCTGTTGCCGCGCAGCAAAAGGCCTGGCTGATTGTACCGGGTAAATCTGTTGGACAGATTCAGCTGGAAGCGCCGGCGCAAAGTCTGGAAGTACTGGGGAAACCGGATGCCGGAGATGCAGCCATGATGAAGGCCTGGCGTATCTGGTATAGCCGCCGGAAAGATAAAACGATTGATTCCGCCCATGTGCTGGCGGTATTTACAGCGATGCGTACGCAGGATACCCAATATGTAAAACAGATCCGGGTGACTTCACCCCGTTTCAGAACAGACCGGAAGGTAGGCGCCGGCAGCACCATAGCGGCTATTAAGAAAGCCTATCCGGCTATTAAACTGGTAAAGATCTATGAGTCTGCCAACAAGGCCCGGCGTATTTGGGTGTATGATGATAATGCCGCCGGTATTGCCTTTGAAACCAGCAATACCCGTAGCAGCAAACCAGTATGTAATATGGTAGTGGTACATGATCCCGGAGAACCCGCTGCCGGATACCTGGATTATCACGTCGGGTTTGATCTGATGAATGCTGTGGAGCCATAAGACCGGCCGGTTACTCCGGCCGGCGGATGGGAGTGTTGATATTAAAAGCAATACCGGCACTGCCGATACCGGGAATATCCGGATTGAATCCATTGCTATTGTGCATATAGGAAACATGAATGGTCCAGGAAGTATTGGCTATGGGTAAACGTAGTCCGAGGCTGACAACAACGCCGGATACATGTACCTGGTTGGTGGTGAGCTCTTCATCGTCATAATATTCCACGCTGCGGGTACCATTGTGAAAACCATAACCGCCGCCTATATATCCTCCCCATTTCGTATAGGCTTTATAGGTAGCCCCATTACCAAAATTATAGGCAACCAGGAAAGGTACATCCGCCATGAAGATGCTGGTATAGTTACCACCTATATTACTATCGTAATTAGCACCGAAACTGCTTCCCAGTCCTATGTTCGCACCAACAGACAAAGTAGACCGGGTTGAAAAAACAACAAAATTATACCGCGGGGAATATACCAGTCCGCCGCTCAGGTGGTTTTTGCCTTTATATATACGGCTCCCTGCTTCGTGTGAAAATAAGGTGGTGCGCTGGGCAGCAGCGAATAATGGTAATAAACAGCAACATACTGCACATAGTAATAAGGTGCGTAGTCTTGGCATAGGCTTAGGGTAGTTTTTATCAATCATCTGCCAGGTTAGTATACTACCTGGTGTGTGGCTTTAATCACCGATATCACAAATATACTTTGTGTATGGCTAAGGTTATCCATCTCTCCCAGTTTATTCACATAAAATTCACGATATTCATCCATATCCTTTACCTGTACTTTTATCATGAAATCAAACTCTCCGGAGATGTTCAGACACTCTGTTATTTCAGGAAAACTGAGAATCTCCTGTATAAACTTCTTCCCGCATTTTTTATTGTGTTCTTTCAGGGTGATATAGCATAATACAGTCAGGCTTTTATTGATTTTCCGGGGATCTACGATGGCTGCATATTGTTTGATGACGCCTGCCTGTTCCATCTTACGGATACGTTCATATACCGGTGTGGTGCTGAGGTTCAGCTGTCCGGCGATATCTCTGATGGTCATCTTGGCGTCCTGTTGTAATAATTTGAGGATGCCCATATCTTTTTCATCGAGGTGCAAAGGCGCTTCCGTAATATCTTCTTTTTTATGTGCCATTTTTATATTGATTTAGAATATTGATCTATTTAGAATGATATAAATAGACGTTTATTCCAAAATTATGCAAAAAACACTATTTGTGTTCTAAATTAATAGGTTTGCACTGTGAAAAAAGAAAGAATCATACTTACGGTGGCCTGCATGGCTATATTTTTTGAAGCGCTGGATGTTTCGGTGTTGAACATGGCTATTCCGCAGATGGAGCAGTATTTTCATTTTGGTGCAGATGCGATTCAATGGGTACAAACAGTATATGTGTTATTGTACGGAGGGCTTGTATTACTGGGAGGTCGTTTATCTGATTCTATTGGCAGAAAAACCATCTTTGTCACCGGGGCCTGCATCTTTGTGGTAGCATCATTGGCAGCCGGTTTTTCCCCCTCTTTTATATGGTTGCTGGTATGCCGGGGCTTACAGGGAACTGGTGTAGCGCTGGCGATACCCGCAGCTTTAGCTATTATCACCAATACTTTTCCTGATCCGTCTGAAAGAAACCGTGCCCTGGGCATTTTCGGTGCTATGGCCGGTATTGGCTTTGCCACCGGGCTGGCTATCGGTGGACTGATCAGTCACTATATGGGTTGGCAATGGGTGTTTTTTATTAACGTCCCTGTGATCGGAGCGGCTGTGCTGCTGGCTATCAGGTATATACCGGCCGATGTGAAGAGTACGGTTCCCCGGATAAATAATACGGGGAGTGCTTTGCTGATCACAACACTGATGATACTGGCAGCATGGCTCATTCATGACCTGGGACAGGTGGCGGCACATGCGGGCATTTATCTGACTTTACTGGGTGTATTTGTATTATGCCTGGTACTGTTTATCAGAAGAGAACGCGTACATCCGTCTCCGTTAATCGATTTCCGTTTGTTCCGGATGGATGGTGTAATAACCGGAAACGTAGGCGCAGCCTTGCTGGGAAGTATTTTTCTGTCCTACATTTTCCTGCTCACGTTATATCTGCAGCAGGTATTGGGCTTTAGCTCCTCGCAGGCGGGATTGTTGTTATTTCCGTTTAGTATTTTATCGGGGATGATCTCCAAGTTTGTACTGCCTCACCTGTTTAACAGGCTGGGTGTGGTGAAAACAGGCATCCTGGGAAATATATGTATGTTATCGGGAATCCTCTTTTTCCTGGTGAGTTATTTCCTTGATCATTCGCTGGGGTGGGTGATTGCGGCGGTATTATGTATCAATTCACTGGGAATGTCGATTACCTTTCCTTGTGTCACTATCCTGGCAGTACAGGCAGTGCCGGAATCCGGCCAGGGGCTGGCCTCCGGTATCAATGGTACAGCCAATGCACTGGGTGGCGGACTGGGTTTATCCCTCATCGGATTGATGATGCAGGTAGCCGCTACACAAGATTGGAATATATATGTTGCTGGCCTGTGTTTATTGGTGGTACTGGGTTTACTGGCCATCGCACAACTTTGGAAATATGGCCGCAACGAGATCGGCAGCAGGTTACAAGCAGCAGGTTAATAATTGCGATATAGGTTACAAATGATATAGCGCCTTGCCGGGAATGCACCTGGTGAGGCGTTATGTTTTTACCGTGTTGATGGCTGGCAGTATCAGCATCACAGATGGATCGGGCTATACTGTTATCTAAATAATAAGGCCTTGCCATCATTTGGCAAGGCCTTATTATCAGTGATGGTAGGCTGGATTATTTATTCATTTTAACATCTCCGGTTTCACCTTTCTGGATGATGAAGATGTTTTTGTTTTCGAAGTACGATGGCGTTTGTTCTCCGTCTTTCAGGTATACCGGCTGGAAATTGTACTGGGTGATAATCTTCGGAGAAGTTTCTACTTCGCTGTTGAAATACACGCCATTTTCATGCAGCAGTTTTACGAAGTAATACGTCAGATCAAATCCTTTGAACGCCATGTCGGAAGGGCGTGCGCGGTAAGTTTTGCGGAAGTAGTCGTTGATATACCTGCTGTAATTATCTGCCTTATCGTTGAAATAAGGAGAAGAATAATATACCTGTAACCCTTTGAACTCCGGATCTTTCAGTTTAAATACATCCCAGGTAGGCATGCCGAAGATCTGCAGGGGATAGGTAGCGGCACTTACGCTGAGTTTGCGCAGCAGGTTTTTGGCGCCGTTTTCATCCAGTGCAGTAACGATGATAACATTGGGCCGGTCGGCCAGCAAAACTTTTGCTATTTCTTCCGGGGTAGTACCATCATTCCATACCATTTCCCGGATACGGGATTTTTTGTTGCTTTCCAGTTTGTCGTAGGAAGCTTTGAAATCTGCTGCCAGTCTGGATTCGAAGGTGGTGCTCCTGCGAAACAGCACAATGTTTTTATTGGAGAAAGCATCCTGCACATAGTTTTGCAGGGCTTCACAATGTGTTTTAAGGGTGCTGTTGGTGATAAAGAGGAAAGGGTTATCGTTGATACCGCCATCGTTGGGGAAGGTCGCCGATACAAAATTGATTTCCTTCTTTTTAGCGAAGTCGCTGAGATCCTTTAATTCCGGATTGCTCACGGCGCCGATGATCAGGTCGGTGGCATCCAGGGTTCTGTTGCGGATCAGGGAAGCTACATTTTGTTTGCCTTTGCTGTCGTATATATTCACCTTCAGTGCATATCCCTGTTGCTGCAGGGAGTCCAGCGCCAGTTGGGCGCCTTCATAGAATTCAAGTCCGGGCAGTACATACCGGGGCATGGTGCGACCGGGTAGTTCGGTGGAGCCGGCAAATACAGAATCCAGGTACAGCGGCGCAAAGATGGCTACGTTGTAAACTGGTTTCTTCACTACTTTACCGAATGCAGGAACGTTGAAAGGTATTTTGGTGGCCACTTCTTTTTTGTCTTCCGGCTTTTTCTTTTCCGGAGCAGGTTTAGAAAGGGTAGGTGGCGGACCGTCTACGCGACTGGCTGTTTTCCGGGAAGAAGAACAGGCACTCAGCAGTACCGCCACAGCCAGTCCGGATAACAGGTATCTTAATGAAACTAATTGACTCATAACTTGCGCTAATTTACAAAAATCATTCCGGGGTGTTCCGTGATGGGGCATATAATGAGAAGGCGCAAAGAAAATTTAGGTAAAATCTTTGCGCCTTTGCTCTTTATCTGCTTTCACGGGAGTACCCCGTTTTATTTATTCCCACTCGATCGTTGCGGGTGGTTTGGAACTGATATCGTATACAACCCGGTTAATGCCTTTTACCTTGTTAATAATGTCGTTGGACATTTTAGCCAGGAATTCGTGCGGGAGGTGTGCCCAGTCAGCGGTCATACCATCTACAGAGGTAACTGCACGCAGTGCCACGGTGAATTCGTAGGTACGTTCATCGCCCATTACACCTACACTTTGTACCGGCAACAGGATGGTACCTGCCTGCCATACTTTATCATACAAGCCAGCTTCACGCAGTCCTTCGATATATACAGCATCTGCTTCCTGCAGCATCTGCACTTTCTCAGGGGTGATAGCACCCAGTACGCGGATCGCAAGACCAGGGCCCGGGAACGGATGACGACCGAGGAAAACATCGCTGATACCTATTTCGCGGCCTACGCGGCGTACTTCATCTTTAAAGAGGAAGCGCAAAGGTTCTACCAGCTGCATGTTCATTTTTTCCGGTAAGCCACCTACGTTGTGGTGGGATTTGATGGTAACGGAAGGGCCGTTTACAGAAACGGATTCGATTACATCCGGATAGATGGTACCTTGTCCGAGGAAGGAAATATCAGTCAGCTGGGTAGCTTCCTGCTGGAATACCTCGATGAACAGGCGGCCGATTATTTTACGTTTCTGTTCCGGATCGGATACGCCATTGAGCTGACTGTAGAAGAGATCTTTTACATTCACGCCTTTTACGTTCAGGCCCATGTGCTTATAAGACTCCAGTACGGTGTCAAATTCATCTTTACGTAAGAGACCGTTATCTACGAAGATACAGAACAGGTTTTTGCCAATGGCTTTGTGGATGAGTTCAGCTGCTACGGTAGAATCTACCCCGCCGCTGAGTGCCATTACCACTCTTTTATCGCCAACCTGTGTTTTGATTTTTTCGATGGTTTCCTGTACAAAAGCCGCCGGGGTCCAGTCTTGCAGGCACTGGCAGATGTGTACGAGGAAGTTGCGGAGAATCTGTTTGCCTTCCAGGGAGTGTGTTACTTCCGGGTGGAACTGCAGACCGAATATTGGATTGGCCGCTGCAGTAGTGCTTTTGAAGGCAGCAACGGGAATATTTTCTGTAGTAGCGATGATATCAAAACCGGCAGGAATACGTTTGATGGTGTCGGAGTGACTCATCCATACCTGGCTTTTGGCAGAAATATCGTATAAAAGTTTTTCCTCTTTGTCGGTGTGTTCCATAAAAGCGCGGCCGTATTCACGGATGTTGCTTTTCGCCACTTCTCCACCAAAGTTTTTAGCCATCATCTGGGCGCCGTAGCAGATGCCCAATACCGGTACTTTAGCGGCTATGGCGGCGATGTCAATGTTGGGAGCCCCTTCGTCATTTACGGAAAACGGACTACCGGATAAAATAACACCTTTGATCGTTTCGTCCCACGTAATGGGCTGGAGACAAGGTTTAATTTCGCAATAAACATTCAGTTCCCGGATGCTGCGTGCAATCAGCTGTGTGTATTGGGAGCCGAAATCGAGGATAAGTATCTTTTCTGTCATGGTGGTGCAAAGATAAAGCCCTTATGCCAAATTCGGATTTTGAAATTAGAAAATCAGAAATCTAATCGTATCTTTCTTCCATAATCCAAGTTCCATGCAAATGAAATTATTCCTGTACTATGCCTTCACGGGTATCATGGTATGTACTGTTTTGAACGCCTGCAACGTTGTCAACCGAAATCAGATTAAAGGCAGTGGTCATATTGTAAAAGAAGAACGCACAGTTCCCGCTTTCCATAAAATTAAAGTAGAAGGCAGTATCGATGTATACTTGTCACAGGGGGCAGCCAAACCAGCTGTGATAGAGGCGGAAGATAACATTATTCCCCTGGTGGAAATTGTGGAAGAAGACGGAAAACTGATTATACGCCAGCGGCGCAATACCCATATCAATACCCGTAAGAGCATCAGCGTATACCTGACAACGCCGGACGTAGACGAAGCGGGGGTATCCGGTTCGGGCGATATTAAGCTGGTAGATAAGTTTAATGCCAAGGAAAAGATGATCCTGAGCCTGTCTGGTTCCGGTAACATCAGCGGGCAGGTGAATGCCCCGTTGATAAAAGCGTCTATTACCGGTTCTGGCGATATGAGTCTGAGGGGCGAAAGCCGGGATCTGAGTCTGACAATTGCCGGTAGTGGCGATTTTAAAGGCACTGAGCTTTTGGCAGAAAATGTAAATGTGAATATTGCCGGTAGTGGTAATGCAGATGTTTATGCAAGTGTTAGCCTGGATGTAAAAGTGGCTGGTTCGGGTGATGTCCGGTATAAGGGAAGTCCTCAGATATCCTCTTCCATAGCGGGTTCCGGCTCTGTTACCAAGAAATAGGAAATAAAGATTTACAAATTTTTAACAATTATATTATCATACGACTAACATTTTCTATGTTATTTAGTGTGGTATTTAACTAACTAAAGTCCTTTTGCCCAGGTACTGCAACAATATTTTAAAGCCGGTTGATGCAGTACCTGGCTAGGGCACAATCCTCTACCGTATACATTCTTTCCCCCTTTCCCTTCCTGTCCAACATCAAATTATCATTAAATGATATAAATGGTGCCGTTTTTTTGTATGTTTACGGTTTGAATGTTGAACTCCGTTTCCTTTTATGAACGAAAGACCTAAAATCCTGGTCGTATACTATACGCAAACAGGACAACTGAAAAGGATTATAGATCATGTGCTGACTCCCCTGGAAGGGAAGGCAGATATTACATTTGAGCAGCTGGTGCCGGTAACACCGTTTCCTTTCCCGTGGGGAAAGCAGCAGTTTTACGATACCATGCCGGAAACAGTGCAAAGTACGCCGCGTGCTATTCAGCCACTGAAAGTGGATGTAAATGCACATTTTGATCTGGTTATCCTGGCTTATCAGCCCTGGTTTTTATCGCCGTCACAGCCTACGGCAGCTTTCCTGCAAAGTGAAGCGGCTACCCGGTTGTTAAAAGGCAAACCTGTATTGACATTAATGGGAAGCCGTAATATGTGGCTCAATGCGCAGGAAAAAGTGAAAGGTTATCTGCAAAAGGCAGGCGCCAACCTGGTTGGCAACATTGTACTGGTAGATAAATCACCTAACCTGATATCGCTGATTACCATATTACGCTGGGCTTTCAAAGGAAAAAAAGAAGCCACCCGCTTTTTGCCGCAGGCAGGGGTACAGGAAAATGAAATCCTGACTTCCGGCCGTTTTGCCGAGCCAATAGGCCGTGCGCTGGCCAATAAAACATGGGAGCAGCTGCATCCGGAACTGCTGGCTCTCAATGCCGTAGAATTGATCCCTAACCTGGTATTGCTGGAAGACAATGGTATTAAAGCCTTCCGTTTCTGGGCTAAATTTATCAGCGAAAAAGGAGGACCTGGTGCCGCTTCCCGTCAGGCACGGGTTTCCATGTACAGAGGTTTGTTGTTGGTTGGTATCTTCGTATTAACACCTGTAACGCTTCTCTCTTCTCTTATAAAACGTAACCTGAAAAAGAATCAGCTGCTGCGTGAAGTGGAGTACTATAAAGGTATTGCCTTCCGCGGAGAATGATATTTCGCAAAGAGTAATTAGCTTTGCCGCTATAGGAATAACGGCTGTACCGTGGCGTGATAATTGTAATTCGCTTTAGAATTATATATTTACGTCTGTCTATATCGAGAACGTATATAAATTTAAACATGTTTATCACCGCGGCTTACCTGGCAGGAAAACTGTTTTACTAAGGTTTTGCATGTGGCCTTAAAAGACGAATTATATTCAAATGAAGGAAGTTTATATTACCAGGCTATCTAAATTTTTGCCTAACAAGCCTGTTGAAAATGAAGAAATGGAGAGCATCCTCGGAATGGTTGATGGAAAAGCTTCCCGTGCACGTTTAAAGATCCTGGGGAATAACAAGATCAAAACCCGTTATTACTCCCTCGACGAACAGGGCAGGTCTACGCACTCCAATGCACAGATGACTGCAGCCGCCGTAGCAGAATTGTTTGATGAACAATTTCCTATCAGCAAACTGCAGTTACTGGCCTGTGGTACCACTTCTCCTGATCAGTTATTACCTAACCATGCCGCTATGGTACATGGTATCCTGCAATGCCAGCCGGTAGAGCTGATTGCAGCTACCGGTGCGTGTGCAGCAGGTATGCAGGCATTCAAATACGCCTGGATGTCTATTCGTTGTGGTAATACCAGTAATGCGGTGAGTACAGGTTCTGAGAAATTTTCTGCCTGGATGCTGGCAAAGAAATTTCAACCGGAAGCGGAAAATCTGAAAAGCCTGGATGAAAATCCTATCATCGCTTTTGAAAAGGATTTCCTGCGCTGGATGTTGTCTGATGGCGCCAGTGCCGCACTTTTCCAGGATAAACCTAACGAAACAGGATTATCCCTGCGGGTAGACTGGGTAGAAATTGCTTCCTATGCACATGAACTGGAAACCTGTATGTATGCCGGTGCGATCAAACAACCGGATGGCAGCACCACCGGCTGGATCGATATGACACCGGAAGAGTGGGCGCAGCACAGTGTATTCTCCTTCAAACAAGACACCCGTTTACTGGGTAAAAATATTGTTCCTTCCGGCGCTAAAATGTGGAAAGAACTGGTAGAACGTTATAATATCAATCTGGATGAAATAGATTTCTTCCTGCCGCATCTGTCTTCTGAATTCTTCCGGTTAAAAATCGATGAAGAAATCACCCGTCTTGGTGTACCTATTCCGCTGGAAAAATGGTTTACCAACCTGGCGAATGTAGGCAACGTGGGTACGGCATCGCCTTACCTGATGCTGGAAGAACTGATGAGCACCGGCCGCTTTAAGAAAGGGCAGAAGGTGGTGATGATGGTGCCGGAAAGTGCCCGTTTTTCATATGCTTATGCACACATCACTGTGGTGTAAGCTGTCATCTAAAAAAGCACTGCCAATATGAAAAAAGAGGAAGTTCCTCAGGATGGCGATAATTTGCATGAAGGTACCTTCAAACAGATTATGTACGCTGTGGATAACTCCGGTAATTATGTGCAGGTACAAAGTGCAGGGTGGGAACCGGAAAATATCGCACTGGGCCAGGCTTGGGACGAAGTAAATGAAAGGGTGAAAACTGCCCGCGCACGCGTGGAAGCAGGAGAAATAAGCCCGGTTGCCTACTATATGGAAAAGAACCTGATGGACCTGGCTTTACTGGCCAGCTATGTCGGTAAATTCCAGTGGCAGGTAAAAAGGCATATGAAGCCCGCCGTATTCAAACGCCTCAGCGAACGCATGTTGCAGCGGTACGCAGATGCCTTCAAAGTAACGATAACAGATCTGAAGCTGATCAAATAAATTGCCGGCAACAGCACCAGGGAGCAAAGCCGCAAAGCTTACAGCGATAATCTTTGCGTTCTTTGCTCCTTTGCGTCTTTGCAGGATCAATAAATATTATGAACAATACAATCTTCCATCACAAACAAACCGCACACTGCGAAAGCGGGGTTATTTCCAACCTGCTGGGGCACCATGGTTTGAAGATCAGCGAACCGATGGCCTTCGGTATCGGCGCGGGTCTTTTTTTCGCTCATTTGCCTTTTATTAAGGTAAATGGCGTACCCGGCACCACCTACCGGATATGGCCAGGCGCTATTTCCCAACGCGTGTGTAAGCGGCTGGGTGTAAAGATGGAGGCAGCAAAATTTTCTACCCCGGCAAAAGGGATGGCCGCACTCGATGACGTCATTGAAGCCGGTATTCCGGTAGGACTGCTGTCCAGTGTATATTACCTGCCTTATTTCCCTGCTTCCTATCGTTTTCACTTCAATGCCCATAACCTCGTGGTATATGGTAAAAAAGAGGGGCAATACCTGGTGAGTGATCCGGTGATGGATACCGTTACGGAAATAGATCCGGACAGCCTGGTGCAGGCCCGTTTTGCCAAAGGATTTCCGGCTCCCAAAGGAAAAATGTACTATCCGGTACACGTACCGGCTAATGCATCATTCCGGCAGCCTATTAAAGAAGGTATTCAACAGACTTGTCATTATATGCTGAAAGTACCCTTACCCATGTTTGGTGTAAGTGGTATCCGTTTCCTGGCCAACCGGGTGAAATCCTATCCGGAAAAAGTGGGCGACCGCAAAGCTACCCTGTACCTGGGTAATGTGATCCGTATGCAGGAAGAAATTGGTACCGGCGGCGCCGGATTCCGTTTCCTGTATGCCGCATTTTTACAGGAAGCTGCAGAGATGCTGCAAAAAGACGAGTTGGGAAAACTGGCAGGAGAACTCACCAAAACCGGTGATCTCTGGCGTAACTTTGCCTTTGCCGCCGGACGTGTATGTAAAAGCAGGGCTGCAGATACCGTGTCTTATAAAGACCTCAGTGAAATGCTGCTGCAATGCGCCGCTTCCGAAGACGCATTTTTCCGTAAACTGGCACAGGTAAAATGGTAATCCGATACAGTTGTATTACGAATGAGGAAACCGGGGCGATAATATTCGTAAAGCACTATAACAATTGCTATGTTCAGCATCGCTGTAAATGAATTATATAAAACCTACAAAGGTGCACTGGGCCCTACTTTGCAAGGACTCTCCTTCGCATTTCCGGAAGGGAAAATAGCCGGCTTGCTGGGACCTAACGGCGCCGGTAAGACCACTACCATTTCCATTTTATGCGGACTGGTAAGAGGCGACAACGGTGAAGTAATGATTCACGGTAAAAAACAGGACGCCGCCAACCGGGAAACAATCAAACAAATCATTGGTATTGTTCCTCAGCAGATAGCCCTGTATCCACAGTTATCAGCGGTAGAAAACCTGACCTATTTTGGTAACCTGTATGGCTTTAAAGGGAAACCCCTTTTACAGAAAATCATGCATTACCTGGAATTATTCGGACTCGAAAAGAGTGCCCATAAAGAAATTCATAAATACTCCGGTGGTATGAAACGGCGGGCTAATATCATTGCAGCCATCCTGCATGATCCTCGTTTGCTGATACTGGATGAACCTACTGCCGGTGTAGATGTACAATCACGTAGCATGATCCTGCAATTCCTGCGCGAATATAACCGGCAGGGTGCCAGTATCCTGTATACTTCCCATCTGCTGGAAGAAGCACAATCTCTGTGTGAAGAAGTGGTGATTATGGATGAAGGTAAAATGATAGTACAGGGAAATCCGCTGCGGCTGATTGCCGAACATCCGCATTGCCGCAACCTGGAAGATGTATTTCTGCATTTTACCGGACAGGCGTTAAGAGACTGACAACTAACTGTTCCTGGTCCTATCATGTGACCGGAATTTTTTAATGATATATTAAATGCTACCGGCTACCCGCCTATTGCTATGTTAAGATTACTGGCCACCATAAGAAAAGAATGGCAACTGCTGTTAAGAGATAAAACAGGTTTATTACTCCTGTTTGTCATGCCGGTGGTGTTGATTACGGTAATGGCCCTGATACAGGATGCGCCTTTTAAGGACTTCCAGGATGTTAAATTCGATATTCTCACAGTCGACAATGACCATGGCCGCCTGGGGCGTCAGATAAAAGAAGGGTTGGCTACCGGTGGTCAGTTCAACATTATTGATTCCCTGAATGGCCAACCGGTGACAGCTGCGGCTGCGCGGGAGCTGGTGAACAATGGCACGTATAAAATCAGCATCATTGTACCTGCCGGCGCAACGGCGGCTATTGTCAGCAATGCTAACCGTATTGTGAATGATATTACACACCGGATGGGCATGTCAGTATCCTTGCCGGTAAAGCTGAAAGCGGATAGCCTGAATGTCATTATCTATTTTGATCCGGCTGCCAAGAAAGCGTTCAAAGGCGCCGTACATCAGGCGCTGGATAATTTTCTTACCCAGGTAGAAACGGAGATGTTGCTGGACCGCATCCGGCAGCAATTACGACAGAAAGATGCACCGGCTGCCACTACAGATACCTTACCTATCCGCCTGCAGGCAGTAGGCCTGGAAGAACATGCCACCGGCACCGGTAAACAGCTGGATGTTATTTCCAATTCTGTTCAACATAATGTACCAGCCTGGAGCATCTTCGCTATGTTTTTTATCGTGATTCCCATTGCCGGTAATATGATCCGGGAAAGGGAAGATGGCAGCCTGTTGCGGATGAAACTGATACCAGGTTCCTACCTGGCTATTCTGACGGGTAAGATGTTGTTTTTCGTGGGCATATGTGTGCTGCAGTTTTACCTGATGATGTTGGTGGGTATTTATGTGATGCCCTGGCTGCACCTGCCGCAACTGGCCATGGGGCAACATCCGGATGCTACCTTCCTGGTGGCTGCAGGTATCGGGTTGGCGGCAACTGCCTATGGTATCCTGATTGGTACGATTTTTAAAACACCTAACCAGGCGTTGAACTTTGGCGCCATCTCTATCGTGATCCTTTCTGCTATTGGTGGTATCTGGATTCCGTTGGAAGTTATGCCGGGTAATATGCAGGTCATCGGACATCTGTCGCCGCTCAGCTGGGGACTGGATGCCATCAATGATATTTATCTCCGGAACGGAGATATCAGCTACGTGTGGAAGAATGTGCTGCGTTTGACCGGCACTGGTATGTGTATGCTGGCGATAGCGGGCTGGGTAGAAAAAAGAAGAATGAACTGATAAATATTTTCAAAACAATTGTAAAACTGTATTTTTACTCCCCACAGGGATATTCACTGTTGCGAGTTACAGGGTGATAAACCTACAACATTATGGAAGAATTAAAAAAGAAACTGAAAGAGCAGATCATCGAATCTTTGAATCTGCAGGATACCAAACCCGAAGATATTGATGACAATGCGCCTTTATTTGGAGAAGGACTTGGACTCGATAGTATTGATTCCCTGGAACTGATGGTGTTACTGGAAAGACAATACCATATCAAGGTAGAAGATCCACGTGAAGGACGTAAAATCCTGCAGTCTGTTCAGTCAATGGCTGCATTTATCCAATCAAAACAACCAGCGTAAGTAAACAGGCTACATGTCGGAAAGAGTGTTCATAACAGGGATAGGAATGATTACCGCTATCGGTGATAATGTAGCCGGAAATTTGCAGAACCTGCGGTTGCAGCGAAGTGGGCTGGGTTATTCCAGTTATATTGATACGATCTACAAATCGGTATTGCCGGTGGCAGAAGTGAAACAGGATAATGCGTCGCTGTTTGCCATGGCCGGTATCCCGGAAACAGGCGGATATACCCGTACCACGCTGCTGGGAATGGTAGCCATGCGGGAAGCCCTGCAACATGCAGGCATCACGGATGTACAGTCTGCGCCTACTGGTTTTGTGAATGCCAGTACCGTAGGCGGCATGTGTGATACGGAGAAATGGTATTTTGATATTATCAATCCCGAAAAAGAAGGTGATTTTATTCAATACATAGATACCCTGGATTGCGCAGACTGTACACAACGTATAGCCGATATCGTAGGATTCAGTGAGCATATTGCCACGATCAGCACTGCCTGTTCTTCTTCCGCAAATGCATTGATGTTTGGTGCACGTATGATCAAACAGGGGCTGCTGCCCCGGATGGTATGCGGTGGTACCGAAGCGCTCACCCGCTTTACACTCAATGGTTTCAACTCGCTAAAAAACATAGACAAACAATTCTGTCGTCCGTTTGATCAGCAAAGAACAGGATTAAACCTGGGCGAAGGAGCGGCTTACCTGGTACTGGAAGGAGAAACCTTTGCCCGTGCCAACAACAGCCGTATTCTGGGAGAACTGAGCGGTTACTGTAATACCAACGAAGCATTTCATCCCACCTCTCCCTCTCCGGATGGAGATGGCGCTTATGAAGCCATGAAAACGGCGCTGGCCATGAGTGGCAGAACACTGGACGAAGTACAATACATCAATGTACATGGCACCGCTACCCTGAACAATGACGTGTCGGAAGGCAAGGCACTGGAACGTTTATTCGGAACGGAAGTTCCCTTGTTCAGTTCCACCAAACCTTTTACCGGCCACACCCTGGCAGCTGCCGGTGCTATTGAAGCCATCTATTCCCTGCTGGCTATACAACACAACCTGGTATTCCCGAACCTCCATTTCTCCGAAAGAATGGAAGAATTGTCCATCACACCTGTCACGGAACTAATGGAAGGGCAATCTGTTAATAATGTTATTTCAAACTCATTTGGATTTGGGGGCAACAATGCTTCCCTGGTGATCAGCAAATATGAAGGGTAAGTGTTACATACAAGGAATGGCGGCTATTTCCCCGCAGGATACTTTTGACGGGAACATTTTTTCAGCGCCGCTGGTGCATACAAACAGTAACCGGTTTAGCTGTGTTGAACCAGACTATAAGCCGTTTATACCGGCCAATAGCCTGCGTCGCATGACCAGGGTCCTGAAAATAGGACTCACCACGGCACTCAAATGCATACAGGAAAGTGGTATCACTACGCCAGGACCGATTGTAACCGGTACCGGTAAAGGTAGCCTGCAGGACACCGAACGGTTTATCCGGGAAATTGTACAGTATGAAGAAACCGCCCTGAATCCGACTCCTTTTATACAATCTACCTACAATTCTGTCAACGGGCTGATAGCCTTGCAACAGAAGTGTACCGCCTATAACAACACCTTTGTACATCGTGGTTTTTCTTTCGAAAATGCATTACTGGACAGCATGTTGCTGATTCAGGAGGGAGCTGCACATACGCTTACCGGTGCTTTCGAAGAAATTACTGCGGAACATTTTTATATCAAAAGCAGAATTGGTTGCTGGAAACAGGAACCAGTAGACAGCCGGGAACTGTATACCCATTTATCTCCCGGTACCATAGCCGGTGAAGGCGCTGTATTTTTTACCCTAACGGGAACGCCTACCCCACAAAGTTATGCCGCTATCTCCGGATTCAGGATGTTGTACAAACCAACTACAGATAAGCTGGCGGCAGCATTGCAGGCCTTTGCGCCTGAAGCAGACCTGATTATTACCGGTTGCAATGGCGACAGCAATCATGCACATTTTTATGAAACCCTGGATCGCTCTTTCCCGGGTATTCCCCAGTTACCTTTCAAACATCTTTGCGGAGAGTATGATACCGCGGGTGCCTTCGGACTGTGGCTGGCAGCGCATATCATCAAAGACCAGCAGGTGCCGCAGCAGTGGTATCCCACTTTACCGCCGCTTCCTGCCGGTATCAACAAAGTATTATTCTATAATCATTTCTACGGAGAACAACATGTGATGATCCTCCTGGAAAGGGTGTCCTGAAATTTTGCTATCATCATCTGACCCGGTACACCGGGTAACGCAGGTATTCCGGCTCTGCGTAGGGCGAGTGTTTGTACACAAACGCCAGCTGGGCTGCTGCATGGTTGTTGAATGCAGTATCGGTGGCTTTTTTCTTCGCCAGTAAGGCTTGCAGTTCCGGATGTTCTTTCAGATAGGCAGCACCGGTATCTTCAAAAACATAGGAAGAATAACCTTCTTTTTGTCCCAATATCGCATCAAAGAAATTCCAGGCGAAGTAGGAGTCACCTGCGGTAGGTTCCAGTGTTTCGATGAGGTAACGGTTTGCCGGCTGATTCATCGGGATGTAATAGTCTCCTTTGCGGAACCGGATAGAATCGTTGCTGCTGCTTACCTGGATATCGGTGTGCAGGTAATGTTTTTCGAAAGGTTTGGCAGCCGATTTATAATCCGTGATGTGATATACTTCCACGTAGATGGTGGTATCCTTTTGCAGGGGCCGCATTTGCACCTTATTATTTTTCAGCAGGTCGATGACTGCCCACCATCCCTGCGGGATGATGTAGGCCGCTGGCTTTTCCACAAAGCGGGTAGCAGTTGCCTGGTTGTAGAATTTAACTTTCCGCTCGTAGGGTTTGCTCCGGTCGTAATACAGGCGGGGCAGGCCGGAGATGGCGCTGGGCTTGTAACCGGAGGTAAATCCTTTGAAGTTGATCAGGCTGTATGCTTGCTGATTGGTTTCCCAGGCCAGGGGAAAACGTTGCTGGCTGATGGAGGCAGCTTTGGTTTGTGCACGCAGTTCCCGGATGGTTTCACTGTGGGTGCTGGTAAACTGTATAAAACATTCCATCAGGGCGTAGGTGGCTTTTACACGATCCGGATAGGGTTTCAGCATATGGGTTTCGGGTACAAAACCGAAAGTATGGAACAACGTCGTGTAGCCGGTAGAATAACGGGGTACGTCCGTAAATTCCACCCAGCCGCTGTCGGGCGTTTCTCCGAAATGATTCACATAGGGTACGAGGTCGTATCCTTTTGTTTTCATGAGACTGTACAGGCCGGGTTCAAATGTTTCATGCAGGAAAGTGCCCATGGGGCCACCCAGTTTGTTATGCTGGGTAGTAAGCAGGGTCATGATATGCTGGTAGTCGGCGCCATTGCTTACATGGTTATCCACAAATACGTCGGGGTCTGTCAGCTGGTAGATTTGCTGGAAGGCACGGGCATTTTTGGAATCTGCTTTTATAAAGTCGCGGTTGAGGTCGAGGTTTTGGGCATTGCCTCTGAAGCCGAAGGCATCCGGTCCGTTCTGGTCTACGCGGTACCAGGGGGAGCGGTTGAGCATACCGCCGATATTATACACGGGTATAACAGCGAGTATGATGTTGTCGGGAATGCGTGTTTTACCTGTGGCCAGGTCGCGGAGCAGCATCATGGAAGCATCAATGCCATCGGGTTCGCCGGGATGTATACCGTTATTGATGAGGATGATGCGTTTATTTTTTTTACGGAGACTGTTGAAGTCGAAGTCTTTTTGCGGGGAATAGGTGACCAGGTGCAAGGGAAAACCGGCGTCGGTGGTACCGATGGTACGAAGGTTTATTTGCGGGAAGCGTTTGCTGAGTTGCTGATAGTATTGAATAACTTCCGGGTAGGTGGCGGTTTGTTGGCCGGCCGTTTTTTCATAACGGGTAGAAAGATCCTGAGCCTGTGTGGATAGGGTGTACAGGCATAGGAGGGCAGCAAATAGTTTTCTCATATAAAAAAATCAAATATGAAAGTAAGTAAAAAAACAAAAAGCCCTTCCCTTGAGAGGAAGAGCTGTAAATATTGTTACTGAAGCAATTACGCCAGTTTAGCTACTTTCAGAGCCAGCTTACTTTTCAGGTTAGCTGCTTTGTTTTTGTGGATAACGTTACGTTTAGCCAGCTTGTCAATCATAGAGGCTACATCTGATAAATCTTTCTCCGCTGCCGCTTTGTCAGTTAATGCTTTCAAATCACGGATGGCATTACGGGTAGTTTTACCGTAGTAACGGTTACGTTCATTACGCTTTTTGCTTTGACGTACGTCTTTTTTCGTTGCTTTATGGTTTGCCATTTTTCAAATTTCAAGTTTCGGACGGCAAAGGTAACTATATATTTTTAACAAAACAAACTTAATGTCTGTTTTCGTCCGAAGTGCAAATATAAGCAGCTTTATGGATACAAAAACACTTGATTATTTCTGATTTTTTCCATGTTCTGTATCGAAAAACGTGCGATATTTGCAATCCCATATATTAATATATTGGGACCAACAGAAAAGTATTTGAACTGAAGATCAGCAAAACTCGTTGTAAATGAAGGACTTCTCATTCGTCACCAACTCACATCCTGCTTACATTGAATCGTTATATCAGGATTTCCGCAAAGATCCCAATTCCGTAGACCCCGACTGGGTAAAATTTTTCGAAGGATTTGATTTTGCAGTATCAAACGTCAATGGTAAAGCGCCGGGCGCCGCACCAGCAGCAGGAGGCAGCACATCGTTGCCGGTGACAGACGATCAGCTGGCTAAAGAGCTTGGCGCATACCGTCTCATCCAGGCGTATCGCAAGAAAGGCCATCTGGTTGCTAAAACCAATCCTATTCGTGAAAGAAAAGACAGAGGTGCCAGGCTGGATCTTGCCAGCTATGGACTGAGTGACGCAGATCTGAAAACTGAATTTTATGCCGGTACCACCATCGGAATTGGCAAAACAACATTGGAAAATATTGTTGCCCGTCTGCAACAGGTGTATACCGGTTCAGTAGGTATTCAATACACGTATATTAATGACCGCGACAAATCCAAATGGCTGGAACGGGAATTCGAAGCCCTGATGACTCAGCCGCTGTCGCTGGAACAACGCCGCCGCATTCTGCAAAAGCTGAATCAGGGTGTTATCTTCGAAAAATTCCTGCACACCAAATATATCGGTCAGAAACGTTTTGGTCTGGAAGGTGGTGAATCCACTATTCCTGCACTGGATGCCATGATCAATGTAGCCGCCGAATACGGCGTACAGGAATCTGTAATCGGTATGGCACACCGTGGCCGTCTGAGCGTACTGGCCAACATCCTGGGTAAAACCTACGAACAGATCTTCAACGAATTTGAAGGACTGGCCATTCCGGATATGACCATGGGTAGCGGTGACGTGAAATACCACCTGGGCTTCCGCTCACAGGTGACCACGCCTTCCGGTAAAGCCGTAAACCTGCAACTGATGCCTAACCCTTCCCACCTGGAAGTGGTAGATCCTATTGTAATAGGATTTGCACGCAGTAAAGCAGATGTGATCTATGACAGCGATTATGATAAAATATTGCCAATCCTCATTCACGGTGATGCTGCCGTAGCCGGTCAGGGCATTGTGTATGAAGTGGAGCAGATGAGTAAACTGAAAGGTTATTACACAGGTGGTACCATCCACTTTGTGATCAATAACCAGATCGGTTTTACTACCGATTTTGATGATGCCCGTTCTTCCGACTACTGTACCAGCGTAGCTTCTATTGTGCAGGCGCCGGTATTCCACGTAAACGGAGACGATGCGGAAGCAGTAGTGAAAGTAGCCCAGCTGGCTGCCCGCTACCGCCAGGAATTCAATGAAGACATCTTCATTGACATGGTTTGCTACCGTAAACATGGCCACAACGAAGGTGATGAACCTAAGTTCACACAGCCTAGTCTGTATGCGCTGATTGATAAACATGCCAATCCGCGTGAAGTATATACCCAATACCTGCTGAAGAACGGTGAGTCGGACGCACAGGCATTGGCTAAAGAAATGGAGAAAGGATTCTGGGATGAATTACAGGCCCGCCTGGATGAAGTAAAACAACATCCGCTGCCTTATGCCAACCAGAAACCGGAAGAGTGGTGGCAGGCTTTACGTAAAGCCACGCCACAGGATTTCGAATCTTCTCCGGCAACAGCTATTTCAACAGAAGACTTCAAACGCCTGTTTGATGGCCTGATGAAATGGCCGGAAACCTTTGTTCCTCTGCGTAAGGTGAGCAAACTGCTGCAGGATAAAATTAAACTGTATCAGGAAGAAGGTAAAGTAGACTGGGCTACCGGTGAATTGCTGGCCTATGCCAGTCTGCTGATTGAAGGAAAGGATGTACGTATGAGCGGTGAAGACGTAAAACGTGGTACTTTCTCTCACCGTCATGCGGTATTATTTGATGAGAATACCAACGAAACCTATAACCGCCTCAGTCATCTGCAGGATAAACAAGGTAAGTTCAGGATTTATAACTCTTTGCTGAGTGAATATGGTGTACTGGGATTTGAATATGGTTATGCCATGGCCAATCCTAATACCCTGGTATTATGGGAAGCACAGTATGGCGACTTCGTAAACGGTGCGCAAACTGTGATTGACCAGTATATCACCAGTGCAGAACAGAAATGGACTACACAGAATGGTCTGGTAATGTTACTGCCACATGGTTATGAAGGTGGTGGACCAGATCACTCCAATGCCCGTCCGGAGCGTTTCCTGCAGCAATGTGCGGAAGAGAATGTGGTGATCACCAATATTACTACTGCGGCTAACTTCTTCCACGCGCTGCGTCGTCAGCTGACCTGGCAGTTCCGTAAACCGCTGATCAACTTCTCGCCTAAAGCGAACCTGCGTCACGTAGGTGCTTATTCTGCCATGGAAGAATTTACCCAGGGTGGATTTAAGGAAGTACTGGATGATCCGTTCATCGAAGATGCTTCCCTGGTGAAAAAAGTACTGCTGTGTACCGGTAAAATGTACTTTGACCTCAGCGATAAACAGGCGAAAGATGACCGTAAGGATGTAGCCATTGTAAGACTGGAACAACTGTATCCGCTGCCACTGAAACAGCTGGATGCGATTGCGCAGAAATATAAAGGTGCTACCTTCTTCTGGGTACAGGAAGAGCCGCTGAACATGGGTGCAGCAGCATTCCTGCAAATGAATCTGAAGCAGATCAACTATGGTGTTATCAGCCGTAATCCAAGTGCTTCCACTGCGACCGGTTATTCCAAAGTGCATGCCCGCGAACAGCAGCAGATCATTGATACTGCCTTTAACATCTAGTAGAAAGAATTGCAAACTATAAACTGAAAATAATTGTTGTTAGTGAGCAGCTATATATAAACAGCTTTTCACTGACAACAATCACCATCAACTGATATAATATGGTTATCGAAATCAAAGTCCCTACGGTAGGAGAATCTATTAGCGAGGTAACAATTGCGAAGTGGTTGAAAAAAGACGGAGATTATGTGCAACAGGATGAAGTGCTGTGTGAAATGGAATCTGAGAAAGCTACTTTCGAACTGAATGCAGAAAAAGCAGGTATCCTGAAAATAGCCCCGGCCTCACAGGAAGGAGCTACTTTGAAAATCGGAGACGTAGCTTGTACAATTGATACCGATGCAGCTGCGCCGGCTTCTGCTGAAGCGCCCGCCGCACCGGCTGCCAACGCTGCTCCTGCTGCTGAACCTGCACCTGCCGCCGCACCGGCTGCACCTGCGGTGAACAAAGGGACCATTGAAATGAAAGTACCTACAGTAGGAGAGTCGATCAGCGAAGTAACATTGGTGAAATGGATCCGGAAAGATGGTGATTACGTAGAAAGGGACGAAGTGGTATGTGAACTGGAATCAGAGAAAGCTACCTTCGAACTGAATGCGGAAGAAGCAGGCGCCCTGATCACTGTTGCCAAAGAAGGAGATACTTTAAAAATAGGCGATGTTGCCTGTAAAATAGATACCAGCGCTGCCCGCCCTGCAGGTAAAACTGCACCGGCTGCCGCTCCTGCTGCACAGCCTGCAGCAGCTGCACCACAACCGAAGCAAGCACCGGTAACCAGCATCCCGAACGATGTGAAAACAACGCCGGTAGCTGCTGCCGTGATTGCAGACAAACATGTGGATGCGACCAGTATCAAAGGTTCCGGCGCCCACGGCAAAATCCTGAAAGATGATGTATATGCTGCCCTGCAAAATCCAGGTGTAGCTATCGGTCAGGAACTGTTCACCCGTCAGGAACGCCGCGAAAAAATGAGCAACCTGCGTAAAACGGTGTCCCGTCGCCTGGTAGAAGCGAAGAATACGACCGCTATGCTGACTACCTTCAATGAGGTAGACATGACCAACATCATGGCACTGCGCGCGAAATACAAAGAAGTATTCAAAAAACAACACGAGGTAAACCTGGGCTTCATGAGCTTCTTTACCAAAGCAGCTTGCTTTGCCTTACAGGAATTCCCGTCTGTGAATGCATACATCGATGGTGAAGAACTGGTATACCACGACTTCTGTGATATCTCCATCGCCGTATCTGCTCCGAAAGGATTGGTGGTACCGGTGATCCGTAATGCAGAAAGCCTGGATATGGCCGGTATTGAGAAAAAAGTAGTGGAACTGGCTACCAAAGCGCGCGACAACAAATTGACCGTGCCTGAAATGACCGGTGGTACCTTCACCATCACCAACGGTGGTGTGTTTGGTTCCTTAATGAGCACGCCTATCATCAATATTCCGCAGTCAGCTATCCTGGGTATGCACAAAATTCAGGAGCGTCCGATGGCTATCGACGGACAGGTAGTGATCCGTCCGATGATGTACCTGGCGCTGAGTTACGACCACCGTATCATCGATGGCCGTGAATCAGTAAGCTTCCTGGTAAGGGTAAAAGAAATGCTGGAAAATCCTGAGCAGTTACTGTTCGGTAAAGATCCGCTGAAAGCATTGCTGAAACTCTAATCGTTTATAACAACAGTTATTTACTATAACAGGCCCCGCATTCAATGAATGCGGGGCTTTTTGCTCTATACCATCAATAGGTAAAGGTTTTATACAATTTAGGCGTACCGTTGACCAGCTCATAGGCTTTTATTACTCTGCCCCACTGATCTTTTTCATACGAATAGTTGGTGACTGTCACATCAGGCCTTGAAAGCCGCTGCCGGCTGACCGACAGAGGTAGATGTTTATTGGCGTCTCCTGGTTGCAGATCACTGAGAATATTTATGCCGTTGGTCCGGTATTCAAAGAAACGGGCATCCCGGAAGATGCGGTAGTCGGGGTTTACAATGGCAGACCGGGTATAGGTGTACTTTGTTTCATCCGGCCAGTCTTGATAAGATCCCACAATGATACTGTCTGCATCGTCGCGGTGTTGCGGATTCAGATAGTAGCTGCAGTCCTGATAGAATGGCGTATGACTGGTGGAGAAGATATCTGCCAGCCGGTCCCGCCTGTACTCCCGGTAGTAGAAAGTGTTATTACTGACTGTAACAGGAAAAAGTTCACTGGAGAAGTAACGCAGGGTATCCTGCCAGTAGGTGTACGAGACATATGCAGGACCTGGGTGCACATCTACCGTCAGCCATTGCAGGAAATTTTTGGCATCATAATTCATGGTCATCGTACGCCAAAACCCATGTACGCCATCGTTGAAGCCGATTTCTATCAGGGTGTCTACCAGGTGCTGCTGATTATAGGTGTAGTGTCGTTCCCGGATTATTTTCCCTGACTGGAGATCATAGGTTGTTACCTTTTTCACCAGTCCGTTGATAGGCGGGAAGCCGGGGTGTTTGACGCAGCCGTATAATAGCAGGAATGAGAGTGCCGTTAACAGCACTGTACGCAAGTGCGTTTTCATATTGGTATAGTTTAGGGTGGATAAATAAAACGATGTGAATATAGCAGGAGGTACTGTAATGCGGCGACATCAATATTAGCGCGTATCTTTGCGTATGACCCGTTGGGAAAATTACTTAGCATCTGCAGCAAAAATTATTGATACCTATAGTGGCAGCCTGCCACTGCATCATTTCCTGAAAGCTTTTTTTAAGGAACATCCCTATATGGGAAGCCGCGACCGGCGCTGGATTTCGCAGCTGGTGTATCACTATTTCCGGTTAGGACACTGGGAACGGGGATTGCCTGTACAGGAGCGATTGTTGGCCGGCGCCTTCCTGTGTGAAAGTGTACCCAATGATTTGCTGGCCGCACTCAAGCCGGATTGGAATGAGCAGGTGCAAGCACCATTAGCAGATAAATTATTGCTGATGGGAATTACCCTGGCACCGCAAAGTATTTTTCCTTTCCTGTCTGATTTATCTGCTGGTATAGATACTAACGCTTATGCATATACGCTATTGAAGCAGCCACGTTTATTCATTCGGGTTAGAAATAATAAACTGGATAAGGTATTGCAGTTGCTGGAAAAAGCAGGCGTTGCCGGAGAGGTCTTCGCCAACAAAACAACGGTAGCATTACCGAATGGCACCAAGATAGAAACCATTGTGCCGGAGAAAAGCTGGTACGAAGTACAGGATGCTTCCAGTCAGCAAACCGGTACGTTGTTTATGCCCGGTAAACAAACGCAGTGGTGGGACTGCTGCGCAGCCAGCGGAGGTAAATCTATTCTGCTGAAAGATCAGCAGCCGGATGTACAGTTGCTGGTAACAGATGTACGCCGGTCTATACTGGAGAATCTGCAGCAACGCTTTAGTGCAGCAGGTGTCCGGCATTATGAGGCCCGCGTGGCAGATCTTACAGCGCCCAACTTTGCGGCTTCCATGAACAACCGCCAGTTTGATGGTGTTATCCTCGATGCACCGTGCAGTGGTTCCGGTACCTGGGGCCGTACACCAGAAAGCCTGGCTTTCTTTAAGCGGGAAGAAATTGATAAATACCAGTCGCTGCAAAAACGTATAGCCCATAACGTTATTCCTTTTGTGAAGAAAGGAGGTGCGTTGATTTATATTACCTGTTCTGTTTTCAAGCAGGAGAATGAGGAAGTGGTACAATATATTGAGGATAACAGTGATTTAAGGCGACAGGAAGGCGGTGTGATTGCGGGGTACGATAAGGGAGCGGATACGATGTATGCAGTAAGGCTTTCTTAATCAGTTAGTTATAATTTTGACAATAGAAATTTTGTTAAATATTTTGACAATAGAATTTTTGTCATTTACTTTGACAAAAATTCTATTGTCATGAAAAACCTCATTGGACTGCCTGCAAGGGGCGGCGATTTTTTTCAACGTAAAAGAGAAATAGAAAAAATCACCAGTTGTTTGTCTGGTGGTAACAATATCCAAATTACCGCCCCGCGGAGGGTTGGGAAAACCTCCATTTTATGGTATTTGCTGGATAATCGTATTGCCGGCCGGCATTATGTATATGTCGATACAGAGAGCGTGGCCGAAGAACCCCATTTCTATAGAAAAGTACTGGAAGCAGTTATTAACGACCCCCAGATTTCCCGGTCTGTTAAACTTAAAACCGGATTTCGGGAGAAAGCCAACCGTTTTTTCCAGCGTATTAAAAGTATTTCAGTATTGGAAACCTCCCTGGAATTTAACCAGGAAACAACCATACGTGATTATTATGATGAGTTCCATGCCTTCTTATCGGGATATGCGATTACAGAGGAAATAGAGTTGGTACTACTGATCGACGAATTTCCACAGACCATTGAAAATATGCGTAAGGTAAGCAGTGAACGGGCAGTGAACTTCCTGCAAAAGAAGCGGGCACTGAGAATAGATCCGGTTATTTCCCAAAAGATTCGTTTTATTTATACCGGCTCCATTGGTCTGAATCAGACTGTGGCTGCTATCGACGCTACTGCAATGATCAATGATCTGGCTTCTATTGAGGTAGCACCTTTATCAGAAACCGAAGCTATTGAACTTTTCCGTACACTGCTGCATGCACACCAACGTTCCATCAATTCCAGTGCAGAAGCGGCTTTTAAAACAGTATTGCAATGGTATATTCCTTTCCATATTCAATTATTGGTGCAGGAAATTATACAGTGTACCAGCGACCATGCAGAAATCACAGACATAACTATTGAAAAGGCACTAACAGAGTTATTAACTCTGCGGCATAAGAATCATTTTCAACATTATCATTCCCGGTTGAAAACACATTTTAAGGATCAGGCGTTTAAGTATGCAGATGAGTTGCTAAAAAAACTGGCTGCCACAAATTCCTTAAATAAACAGGATGCTTTTGAAATGGCGGTGAGGCATCAGCAGGAAGAGCATTATAAAATGATCATTGAAGACCTGATGCATGATGGTTACATTCATTTTAATACAACAACTAGAGTTTATCTCTTTAACTCACCTATCCTGAAAAGATGGTGGGAGTTATTTATTTGTTAGTTATGAGCTTACTATTGTATAATCCAGACAGAAAAAACAAACATGATTTTATTGCCGAATTTGTGATCCGTACGCGGATATTTGAGGAAATATTTGCCGATATCCGTTCCGGTAAAATGGCTACGCCGGAACAACATTACTTGTTACTGGGGCAACGGGGAGCTGGTAAAACAACCTTGTTGCTCCGGTTGAAATATGCGATAGAAGACGATGTTCAATTATCTCAGTGGTTAATACCGGTTATTTTCAGTGAAGAACAGCATAACATCGGAGAGCTGGGAAACCTATGGGAAAAGATCGCAGAATACCTGGAAGAAAACTGTGGATTTGAAGGGCTGGTCAGTGAAATGGAGCCTTATGTAAAACAGGATAACTATGAAGCGGCGGCACTCCGGGTACTATTGAAGCACCTGAACCAGCAAGAGAAGAAGCTGGTGTTATTCGTAGATAATATGGGGCAGTTACTCAGGAAATTCGGAGAGCTGGAAGTACGCCGGCTGAGGGAGGTATTGCAAACCATCCCGCATTTCAGGTTAATAGCCGGATCGCCTGTAGTGCTGGAGAGTATACTGGACTATCAGCAACCGTTGTTTGAATTTTTTAAAATGATACAGCTGAAAGATTTAACAGACGAAGAGTGCATTGTTTTGCTGCGGAAATTTGCGGTATTGTATCATCAAGAGACAACTGTAGAAAGGATCATTGCGAAAAAACCTGCCCGGATTTCCGCTTTTCGAGAATTGTCTGGTGGCGTACCTCGAACGATGTCTTTGTTGTTTAATGTGTTTGTGGATAATGCGCATGGCAACGTACTGAGCGATCTGGAAAAAGTACTGGATATGGTAACACCTTTGTACAAACACCAGATGGACGATCTACCGCCGCAGCAACAGAAAATAGTGGACGCTGTAGCGCTCCACTGGTACCCGGTTGAGGTAAAGGAGCTGACGAAAAAAGTACGCCTGGATAGTAAAGTGATTTCTGCCCAGTTACGGCAGCTGGAGAAAAATCAGGTAATTGAAAAAATAGCTACTGGTACCAAGAATCACCAGTATAGGTTACGGGAGCGTTTTTTTAATATCTGGTACCTGATGCGTTATGGCCGGAAACAAGGCCGGTACCAGATGATTTGCGTGGTAAAGTTCCTGGAAGCCTTGTGTGATACACCGGAAATTGAACGGCGGATTAGAAGTTATATAAAGGAAGTAAATAACAATGGGCTGGATACCCATATTATGGAAATATTTGGGCTGGCGTATACTTTTTTTGAGCAGATAGATCCCGAAGTAAAGATGTTGCTGAAGGAGAATACACCACCTTACATAGCAGACAATGTTACGTTTACGGACCAGGAGTTTAATAGACTATTAAAGAACGCATGCAAGAAAAAAGAGTATATAAAATTTATTAAGCTCTCGATCAATAGAGAGCTTACAACGGCAGAACAAAAAGACCAGTACCTAGATATTTTCGAGCAATTGACATTCGACTGTTTGTCGGGGATCGGGAAGGCGGCGCGTACAGTTTTTGAGGATAAAACACTTCAACGGAATCAACAGGCACATAATTATTTTGTATTCTCTTTTGTGATTAACTGGGCATACAAAACAATATACATGCTGGTTACAGAGAAAAACGATACGGCTTTATTGGCATTAGTAAAGAATATAACGAATGAAAAGGTGATACAACACGTAACATTTTCTTCCCTAAATGAAATTCAACTTTACATGATAATCATTTATACGTTTATTGCTGGGGAGTATTATGAATTTGCCAGGAAAGTAGCTGCGGTTTTTCCGGTATCGAAAACTGACGGTTGGGATATCGAAAAATTAATTGACTTATGTGTGAAAAAAGAAGAATCTATTCATTCGGAGGCATTCAAAGTAAATAAAGGGATTTATTCGAAAGCTGTTGATTCAGTTAATAACATTCGTGCTACGTGGGAAAAAAGTCATCAGAGTAATGAAAAAGCTTGATAGATATAAACAGCAAGGCCGGGAAATTTTCCCGGCCTTGCTGTTTATATCTAAAGGATACTACTTATAAAGTAATCTGTCCACGTTGTATAATCCCGCCACCTACTACATCATCGCCTTCATAAAATACGGCGGATTGTCCGGGGGCTATGCCTTTCACGCTTTCATAGAAGTTAACTCTCACCTTGCCGTTTTCGTTGTACAGGTTGCTGAGTGCGCCCTTGTCTTTGTAACGGATTTTGGTGATGGCTTCCATGCCTTCGGGAATGGTATCATACTTACCCATGTTGATACCGCTGACCAGCATATCGCTTTTCTGCAGTTCATCTTCATTGCCTAATACCACAGTGTTGGTTTCCGGAATGATTTCAGTTACGAATACCGGGCGGCCAAGGGCAATATCGAGGCCTTTACGCTGACCTACGGTATAGAAGGGGTAACCCTTGTGATGACCTACGATCGTGCCGTCTGCCAGTACGAAATTACCACCGTTGACCCGTTCTTCGAGGCCGTCTACCTTCCTTTTCAGGAAGCCGCGGTAGTCATTGTCGGGCACAAAGCAGATTTCATAGCTTTCTGCTTTCTTGGCGAGTTCGGGATAGCCGAAGTCGAATGCCATCTGGCGGATGGCCGTTTTGCGGTATTCTCCGAGAGGAAGGATGGTACGGGCGAGTACATCCTGCTGGATGCCCCACAGTACATAACTTTGGTCTTTGGTTTCATCGATGCCGCGGCTGATCACATAGCGATCGTTGTCGTGGCGGCGAATCTGCGCGTAGTGACCGGTGGCAATAAATTCACAATCCATGGCATCGGCCCGTTTCATCAGGGCGCGCCACTTTATATGTGTATTGCAGAGTACACACGGATTAGGTGTACGGCCTGCGATATATTCCTCCACAAAGTTATTCACAACGAAATCACCGAATTCGTCCCGGATATCCAGCACGAAGTGCGGGAAACCGTGATGCACCGCAGCTGCGCGGGCATCGTTGAAAGAATCGAGGTTACAGCAGCCGGTTTCCTTCTTGCTGGAACCAGCTGATGCATAATCCCAGGTTTTCATGGTAATACCTACCACTTCGTAACCTTGTTCATGCAACATCAGCGCTGTAACAGTACTGTCTATACCACCGCTCATGGCTACCAGCACTTTACCATGCTTGCTCATTTGAAAAAGTTTAAGGATGCAAAATTACTTAAATTCCCGCCAACCGCCATCGCTCCTTTATTGATACTAACAATGGGCGGATTGATTCTGCCTATACGGCGGTAGCATTTTACCGGATCGTGACGATTATTTCTCCAGGTATTACAAAATGTTAATTATGAATTTTATATTTATTGAAATAAGTACCCTTTGGCATAAATTAGTTGAGATGCTACCCATATTAAATAAAGAGTTTATATTAAACCAACAGGATTCCGACGTTCATGAAAACTACTTCACACTTCCTGAAAAGATCCTGCAATTCGGCACCGGCGTCCTGTTACGCGGGCTGGTAGATTATCTGGTGGATAAAGCTAACCGCCAGGGCAGGTACGAAGGCCGCATTGTAGTGGTCAAATCCACGCCAGGCGATACCCGGGAATTCGCCGCCCAGGATAATCTGTTTACCACACATATTAAAGGTATTCATCAGGGGAAACTGGTGGATAGCTCCGGGGTAAACCCTGTTATTAGTCGTGTTTTGCAATCGAATGCAGAATGGCCGGCCGTACTGGCAGCGGCTCGGCAGCCTACCGTGCAAACCATCATTTCCAATACCACGGAAGTAGGGATTCAGTATGTACCGGAGCAAATCGGTGCAACAGCCCCCGCTTCTTTCCCCGGGAAACTGCTGGCGGTATTATGGGAAAGGTATCAGCATTTGGGAGGTGCTACCGGCACCGGCTTTGTCATAGTGCCCACGGAACTGGTCACCAATAACGGCCGGTTATTGCGGGAAACCATCCTGCAGCTGGCGGCGTTTAATAAGATGGCTGCTGCCTTTATCACCTGGATACAGGAAGACAACCATTTCTGTAATTCGCTGGTAGACCGTATTGTACCGGGCAGGCCCCGTAATCTGCCGGAGATCGCGCAGAAGGTGGGCTACACGGACCAATTGTGGATAGAAGTAGAGCCATTCCTGTTATGGGCTATTGAAGGCGATGCCTACATCCGTTCGGTATTGTCTTTTTGCGAAGCAGATGACCGGATGTTGATTACGCCGGATATTACCCCCTTCCGGGAACAGAAGCTGCGTATCCTGAATGGTGGACACACCATTTCCGTACCACTGGCCTATCTGCTGGGATGCAATACGGTATATGAATGTATGCAGGACGCCTATATGGGGCGGTTTTTCCGGGAAGTGATTTTACAGGAAATATTGCCGACCATTACGGCGGCATGTCCTACCGCTGCGGCCTTTGCGCAGGATGTACTGGATCGGTTTGCCAATCCGTTTATCGCGCATCAGCTGATCAGCATCACGTTCCAGGAAAGCACAAAAATGAATGCCCGCAATGCGCGCACTTTCGTACGTTATTATGAGCAAACAGGTACCCTGCCGGCGCACATGTGCCTGGGATTTGCGGCCATGCTGCTGTTTTTACGGCCGGTACGGGAAGAAAACGGAAAGTATTACGGCCGCCGGGAAGCAGGTGAATACCTGATTACCGACGACAATGCCAGCCAGTTTGCCGCTTACTGGCAACAATATACCACCCTGCCGGCGCTGGTACAGCAGGTGTGCAGCGATGAACGCCTGTGGGAAGCCCGGCTGGCAGATATCCCCGGCTTTACCGCACAGGTGGCCACTTACCTGGAGGCCTTCATGGAAAATGGGGTGAAAGCAGTTACAGAACAATGGTATCAAACAAAATAATCATCCTATATGAAAGCATTTTTGTCGGAAGATTTTTTATTGCAAACGGAGACGGCTAAACGATTATACTTTGATTACGCACAGGCGATGCCGGTGATCGATTATCACAATCACCTGCCGCCGGATGAAATAGCACAGAATAAAACCTTTGAAAATCTCACGGCTATCTGGCTGAAAGGGGATCACTATAAATGGCGGGCGATGCGGGCCAATGGGGTGGCGGAGGAATATATTACAGGGACTGCGGATGACTACACCAAATTCCGGCATTGGGCTGCTACGGCGCCATATACCATGCGTAATCCGCTTTATCACTGGTCGCACATGGAACTGCGTAACCCCTTTGGTATACAGGCTTTACTGGATAGTACCACAGCGGAAAAAATATACCATGATTGTAATGCACAGTTGCCTCGTTTCTCTACGCAGGCGTTGCTCCTGCATTTTAAAGTCACTACGCTGTGTACCACCGATGATCCGGTGGATACGCTGGCACATCACCAGGCGATTGCCCGGCAGCCTTTCGGTACCCGGGTACTGCCCACGTTTCGTCCGGACAGGGCCATGACAGTAGATAACCCCACAGTATTCAATCAGTTTGTGGCGCAATTGGAGGCGGTTACCAACAGGGAGATACAGCGTTTCGACGATTTGCTGGAAGCATTGAAAAGCCGCCACAGCTACTTCCATGAGCAGGGTTGCCGGCTGAGTGATCATGGCCTGAATACGTTTTATTTCGCTTCTTATACACACCAGGATCTGACGGCGATTTTTGATAAGGTCCGGAGTGGCCGCGCCGCTACCAGCGATGAAAATACCCAGTTTAAAACCGCCTTGCTGCTGGCATTGGGAGAATGGAATCACGAAAGGGGCTGGGTACAACAGTTTCATGTGGGGGCTATCCGCAACAACAACAGCCGTTTGTTACAGCAGCTGGGTGCGGATGCCGGTGTAGATTCTATTGGAGACTGGAATATGGCAGTGGCGATGAGTGCTTTTTTTGATGCACTGGATAAGAAAGATAAGCTGGCGAAAACAATTGTATATAACCTGAACCCCGCCTATAATGAAGTATTTGCCACCATGGCGGGTAATTTCCAGGACGGTACCGTACCGGGGAAAATACAGTTTGGCTCCGGCTGGTGGTTCCTGGATCAGAAAGACGGCATGGAAAAACAACTGAATACGCTGAGTAACATGGGGCTGTTAAGCCGGTTTGTAGGCATGCTCACCGACTCCCGCAGCTTCCTGTCCTATTCGCGCCACGAATATTTCCGGCGTATCCTGTGTAACCTCATCGGCAACGATGTGGAAGCAGGAGAGCTGCCACAGGATATGCCATGGCTGGGAAAAATAGTACAGGATATTTGTTACTATAATGCTAAGTCGTATTTTGGATTTTAATGAAGCCTGTAAAAGTAATCACACTCGGAGAAATTTTATTGCGCCTGTCACCGGAACTGGCGCAACAGACGGCCGCCGTATACGTAGGTGGCGCGGAGGCCAATGTGGCCGCCGCATTGGCACAATGGGGAACACCCGTAGCCTATATCAGCAAAGTACCGGATAATGGTTTGTCGAAAGGCGTACTGGCACAGCTGGAACATTATGGGATGGCAACAGACCGTATGTTATGGGGTGGCGACCGTATTGGTACCTATTACCTCGCACAGGGCAGTGACCTGAAACATGCAGAGGTGGTGTACGACCGGAAGTATAGTGCTTTCAGTCAGATACAGCCGGATACGGTTGATTGGGAGGCTTTGCTGGAAGGGGCAGACTGGCTGCACTGGAGCGCCATCTCACCTGCCCTCAATCCGGAAGCAGCCATTGTATGCAAAGAAGTGCTGGAAGCGGCTACCCGAAAAGGGATGACGATTTCCACCGACCTGAACTATCGCAGTAAATTATGGCAGTATGGCAAACAACCTTTTGAGGTAATGCCCGAACTGGTACAATACTGTGATGTGGTGATGGGAAATATCTGGGCGGCACATACCATGCTGGATACACCGCTGGATACGGTAGCCCTGGAAACGGCTAGCAAAGCGGTTTTCCTGGAAGAGGCCACAAAGGTGGCAGCGGCTGTAACAGCGCAGTATCCCCGTTGTAAACGGGTGGCGTTTACCTTCCGTTTCAGTGATGCCCCTGCGCACAACCGATACTATGCCTTTTATTACCACGAAGGACAGGTCAGTGTTTCGAAGGAATATGAAACGAATGAAGTAGTAGACCGGGTAGGCAGTGGCGATTGTTTTATGGCGGGCCTGATACATGCACAGTTACAGGGAATGACCGACCGGCAGATTATTGACTTTGCAGCAGCAGCTGCGTATTCCAAATTTTTTGTGAAGGGTGATTTTAACACTACTTCCGCTAACGATATTTTAAAACTGATGTAAGATGGCACCTAATCCGGAAGAAATTATTGCTGCGTTTGAGCAGAGCGGTATCATTCCTGTTTTCTATCACGATGATGCAGATGTATGTTTGAATGTGCTGCAAGCCTGCTACGACGGTGGTTTGCGGGTATTTGAGTTTACCAGCAGAGGGGCCAGTGCGCCACAGAATTTTGCTTTGCTGCGCGAAAGAAAGCAGGCAACGATGCCGGATTTATACCTGGGCATCGGTACCATTAAACAGGCTGCTGATGCCGCCGTTTATACCGCATTGGGCGCTGATTTTATTGTGTGCCCGATCACCGATCCGGAAACAGCTGCCTATTGTAAATCCGCCGGTATCCTGTGGATCCCGGGTTGTATGACGCCTTCGGAAATTGCGGTGGCAGAAAAAAATGAAGCGAAACTGGTGAAACTGTTTCCCGGTAATGTACTGGGGCCTGGCTATGTGAAAGCCATCAAGCCTTTGTTCCCTAAACTGAAATTTATGCCTACCGGTGGTGTGGAGCCAACGCAGTTAAGCATGGATGCCTGGTTTGATGCTGGTGTGGTATGTGTGGGAATGGGCTCTAATTTATTAGCTAAAAGCCTGATTGATGGCCGTGATTGGACTTCGCTGAAAGAGAAAATTATGCAAACGTTTGCATTTCTCAAAGCGATGCATTAACTTAATGCCACTTTATAAATTCCAAATCAAGCCATAATGAATTCCACAACTTTAGGTAAGTATCGCTGGCGGGTATGCGCACTGCTATTTGTAGCCACCACTATTAACTATGTAGACAGGCAGGTATTGGGATTGCTGAAAGGAGATCTGTCCAGGGAATTCAACTGGACGGAAACAGACTACAGTAATCTCGTGATGGCTTTCTCTGCTGCTTATTCCATCGGATTATTAGGCTTTGGCAGGTTGATAGACAAAATAGGGTCCAAGCTGGGATACGGTGTATCTATTGTTATCTGGAGTTTTTCCGCCATGGCGCATGCGCTGGTACGTTCCACACTGGGATTTGGCGTGGTACGTTCTATCCTGGGGCTCAGTGAGGCCGGGAATTTTCCGGCGGCCATCAAAGCTACCGCGGAGTGGTTTCCTAAAAGAGAAAGAGCACTGGCAACCGGTATTTTTAACTCCGGCGCCAATATCGCAGCGGTCGTAGGACCCGTAATGGTATACTGGCTGGCCCGTAATCATGGCTGGAGAAGTGCCTTTATGTGGACCGGCGCCATTGGTTTTGTATGGCTGTTGTTCTGGTGGATTTATTATGAACTGCCGGCAAAACATAAAAAATTATCTAAGGAAGAATATGACTACATCCATAGTGACCAGGAGGAAGAAGCCATAAAACCGCAGCCGGTAAAATGGGGGAAACTGCTGGGTGTACGGCAAACGTGGGCATTTGTTTTCGGTAAACTGCTCACGGATCCGGTGTGGTGGTTCTTTTTATTCTGGTTACCGGGATACCTGGAATCTATTTTTCATGTAGATCTCAAAGCCAATCTGGGCTTACCTATTATCGTGATCTATTCGGTGACCAGCTTTGGTAGTATCGGGGGCGGATGGTTATCTTCTCATCTGATCAAAACTGGTTGGCCGGTATTCCGGGCACGCAAGGTATCTATGCTGATTTTTGCCGTGTGTGTGGTGCCTATCTTATTTATCCAGTATACTACTAACCTATGGCTGGCGATTGCCTTAATCAGCCTGGCTACTGCAGCGCATCAGGCCTGGTCGGCCACGATCTTTACCACAGCATCGGATATGTTCCCGAAGCGGGCGGTAAGTTCGGTGGTAGGTATCGGCGGTATGGCTGGTTCTATTGGTGGTACCCTGTTTCCGATTGTAATCGGCGGCATGCTGGATCACTATAAACTGATTGGTAATATCGGGGTAGGTTATAATATTCTGTTTACCATGTGTGGGATTGCCTATTTGCTGGCATGGGGTGTGATGCATCTTTTTGCCCCACGTATGGAAAGCGTCAAGCTGGATTAATCACTACTGCATAAAAAGAGCTACGCCTTGTTAAATAAAACCGTCAGGTGCTTATTTAACAAGGCGTAGTATTTAAAGGTACTTTTTGCTTCGCTGTTATTACAGGGATACGCCTCTTTTCCAGGGGATGAAGTCATCCTGGTGCAGCAGTTCCGCTTTGGTATAGATGTTACCGTTAGCGGCTTCAATCACGTATTCCAGTATCTGTTCTCCCATTTCTTCAATGCTATGTTGTCCGCTGATGATAGTACCGGTATCGATGTCGATAATATCTTTCATACGGGTAGCGAGTTTGGTGTTGGTAGCCAGTTTAACCACCGGTGCAATCGGGTTGCCGGTAGGGGTACCCAGTCCTGTGGTAAACAGTACGATATTGGCGCCGGAACCCACTTCTGCAGAGGTAGACTCCACATCATTGCCGGGGGTGCACAACAGGTTTAAACCGGGTTTGGTGACATACTCCGTATAGTCCAGTACATCTGTTACCGGAGAGGTACCGCCTTTTTTGGCTGCACCGGCCGATTTGATGGCATCGGTGATCAGACCGTCTTTGATATTGCCCGGGGATGGGTTCATATAAAAGCCAGAGCCTACTGCGTTGGCCTGCGATTCGTATGCCCGCATGATACGGATGAATTTATCGGAGGTAGCTGCTGTTTCGCAACGGTTGATCAGTTCCTGTTCTACGCCGCATAGCTCCGGAAATTCGGAGAGGATAGACGTACCGCCTAATGCTACCAGCAGATCGGAAGTATGTCCGACAGCGGGGTTGGCAGAGATACCGGAGAATCCATCGGAGCCGCCGCATTCCAGGCCTATTACCAGTTTGGATAACGGGCTGGGTTGACGTTCCTGTTTGTTGGCTTCCACGAGGGCCAGGAAGGTATCTTTAATAGCTGCAGAGAGCATGTCAAATTCGGACGGACTTTTCTGCTGTTCGTATACCAGTACCGGTTTGTTAAAAGCCGGATTCAGTTTTTTCAGTGCTGTCTGTAAAATAGATACCTGCGCATGCTGGCAACCCAGGCTGAGAATGGTGGCGCCGGCCACATTGGGATGGTGAATATATCCTGCCAGCAGGGCACACAGGGCATCAGAATCCTGCCGGGTGCCCCCGCAGCCACCTTCGTGGGTGAGGAATTTAATACCATCTATATTGGGGAATACTAAATGACGTTTATTCGTTTCCGTTAGTAATTCCGCTTTGTAGTTATGAATGGCTTCCAGGTTACCACTTTTATAAAGTGATACGAGGTCCTGTACCTGTTCGTTGTATATTTCTGCCGGTGAAAATCCCAGTCCTTTTTCGAAGGCTGTTTTAATCACGGCCACGTTCCTGTTTTCACAGAAAACCAGGGGGATAACCAGCCAGTAGTTACGCGTGCCTACCTGTCCGTCGTTCCGCTGATAGCCCATGAAGGAGCGTTTTTTCCATTTGCTTACATCCGGCGCCTGCCACTGCAGAGATGCATCTTTTTCATGAAAGGCATTGGCGTCATGTACAATGTTTTCGGTGGTAATACTTTCGCCCGGAATCATTGGTTTGGTAGCTTTACCCACGAGTACGCCGTACATGGTGATCGGATCTCCATGCTGAACAGGATGAATCAGGAATTTATGTTTGGCAGCAATGCTTTGCTGTAGTTCGATATTTTGTCCGTTGAAAGATATGGTGGTCCCTTCCGGGATGTCCTGCAGAGCAACCAGCACGTTATCATCAGGATGTATTTGTAAAAAAGTGTTCATAAGAGCTAAAGTAGTAAATTACGTTTCCGGCTGTTAATACTAAAATCTTAATCCTTGATGAGATTTTGCCTATTTGCCAAAACAGCTGGAATGTTTGATGGCAGCAAGTTACGAATGAATTGATAAATGCAGGTTTTTGATTATAAAATATTAAATGATGCTAATAATTAACCAGAAAATGCTGCCTGCTTATTTGTAATTTGTTATCCGAAAACTCCTTGTTCCCGTTATGCAGCAAAAACATGAAAGCACGATTGTGGATATCGCCAGGGCGCTGAACCTGTCTATAGCTACCGTTTCCAGGGCACTCAACAATCATCCGAAGATCAGTGAGGCAACCAAAAAGAAAGTGAAAGAGCAGGCCGATGCTGTGGAATACCGGCGTAATACACTGGCATCCGGATTGCGTGGCAGCCGTTCCAATAATATCGGGTTGATTATTCCCCGGGTTTCCATGTACTTTCATGCAACGGCTATTACCGCCATTCAGAATCTGCTGCACCGGCATGGATACAACCTGATTATCGGCCAGTCCAATGATGCACCGGAAATGGAGAAAGAGCTGGCCAGTGCCATGTTTTCTTCCAGGGTGGCGGGGTTGATGGTGGCGTCTACTTTTTATACCACCGATTATACGCACTTCGATGTATTTATCCGGAATGATATTCCACTGGTATTTTTTGATCGGGTACCGGTAGATTTTTACCCGGCGCAGGTAATCCGGGGAGATGATTACCAGGGAGGTTTTATGGCAACGGCCCACCTGGCCGAAGCGGGTTGTAAAACCATTGCGCATTTATCAGGGCCGTTGAGTTGTAATTTGTATAAAGACCGTTATGCCGGTTATGTAGCTGCGCTGCGCCAGTACAAATTACCTTTCAAAAAAGAATGGGTGTTTTTTAATGAGCTGACACCCGCCAATGCCACGCGTATTGCGCAACAGTTGTTTGCCCGCCGGCCTTACCCCCAGGGCGTATTTGCTTCCAATGATACTTCGGCCATTACCATCCTGGAATATGCCCGTGCACAGGGTATTGCCGTGCCGGAAGCCTTGCGTATTGTAGGATATTCCAATGATCCCCGTACCGCTATTATCAGTCCGCCTATTACTACCGTAGAGCAGTTTCCCGGCCGCGTAGGTGAGGAGGCCGTGACGGCGCTGCTGGCGTTGCTGAAAAGAGGCCCCCGTAAAAGAGAACAGATCCTGACACCGGTTATTACGGCCGTGGAACTGGTGAAGCGGGCTTCTGCCTGATAATACCCGCTACTTTCCCTTAATAAGTGCCCCCATATTTATCCTGCCACCGGGCGGAAGGAACTGCTATTGTCCGAATGGATAGCTGCTTGTTCCGGATACGCGTTGGTCATCTCCCGAAAAAAAATATTTATGCAAACGTTTGAATTATTGGAATAATTAAATATTTTTGATTTTAGCGCACGTTATTGAAGCTTACAGCATTTATCAACCAGGGTAAATCTATTATAAATGCCTATAGCACTGTATTTGAACAATGTTCCGATAAAACCATCTTCCATCCATCGTTATAGACTTACTTGAAAAGATAGTGAACAGCATTCCTTTTTATTATAGATTAATGCAAACGTTTACATTAAATACACGTTTATGAAAAAACTGCTAGGTACCACCCTTTGCATATGGGGCATATGCATGGCTCAAACGGCTATTGCCCAGGAAAAACGTCCCGTTACAGGCACGGTGAAAGATGCGCAGGGCACGCGACTCCCCGGAGTAACGGTTGGCATCAAACATACCGCTGCCGGTACTGTAACAGGAGCAGACGGTAAATTTCAATTGAACGCTTCCGCGAAAGATACCCTGGTATTTAGTTTCGTGGGATTCAACAAAAAAGAAACCGCCATCAATAACCAGTCTGATCTGAGTATCCTCCTCGATGGAAGCGCCACCAGCCTTAATGAAACCGTAGTAGTAGGATACGGGGTACAAAAGAAAATCAACCTTTCCGGCGCTGTCACCAGCGTGAACTTTGATAAAGCCATGCAAAGCAGGCCCGTAACCGATCTGAGTACAGCGCTCAGCGGTATGGCGCCAGGCGTGAGCATTGCTCAGGCTTCCGGACAACCGGGCCGCGAAAATGCCACCATCCGCATCAGGGGCGTCGGCACGCTGAACAATGCCGATCCGCTGGTAATGGTAGATGGTATTGAAAGCAGTATGAGCGATGTAAACATGACAGATGTGGAAAGCATTTCTGTACTGAAAGATGCCGCTGCTGCTGCTATCTACGGTTCCCGCGCGGCAAATGGCGTGGTACTGGTCACCACTAAAAAAGGAAAGAAAGGGAAAACCACCGTTGCCTATAATGGTTACTATGGTGTACAAAAGGCGACCCGGCTGTTTAACATGGTGAATGATTATCCCACCTACATGGAACTCATGAACCGCGTGGCTACGGCAGATAATCCTGCTGCAGTACAGCCATTCAAACAAACCACCATCGATTCCTGGCGCAATGCTACGGACAGAACACTGTTCCCTAATACTGACTGGATGGATGTCATGTTTGGTCAGGGCAACCTTACCGGACATAACGTATCTGTAGCCGGTGGTTCTGAAAAGACTACCTATTATATGTCACTCGACTACCTGCGCAACAATGGTATCATGAAAAATACCAGCCAGGATCGTTATATGCTGCGACTCAATGCAGATCACGCTATCAGTAAAAAAATAAAGATTGGCGCCAACATTAACCTGACCTGGAAAGACCGGAAAGAACCGCAGGATGTGGGTACTATACTCACGAATGCATCCAGCAGCTCTCCCGGTACTACGCCTAAAATTACAGATGCCAGCGGTACCCGCTATGGCGCCCGGAATACAGATGATGAAAACGGTCAGCTGGATAATCCACTGCAGTACATCGAAACCTGGTACCGGCCTAACCGCCAGCAGCGCACCTTTGCCAAGGTATGGGGCGAATGGGAAATTATCGACGGATTAAAATTCCAGGTGAATGGGGCGGCTGACTACTGGAACTCCGCAGAGAAAAGTTATGCGGAAGCCGGCGCTATCCAGAACCGCTGGAACTTCCAGAAAAATCAGGTGGTACAAACGCTGGATCAGTTACCTGCCAACCTGTTGCAGACGGATTCCACCAACCTGCGGCTGGCCTATTACGCTACATTAAACTATACTAAAAATATCGGGCAGGATCATCACCTGAATGTATTGCTGGGTACCAGCAGTGAAACCGTGAAAGGTACGCTGATGACCGCCAGTGTGATGAACTTTCCTACCAACAATACCTGGGAACTGGGCGCTGGTCTGGAACAACCCAAAGTAGGCGGTACCTCCCTGAAGAATAACCTGTTATCTTTCTTCGGTCGTGTTAACTACGATTACAAAGGAAAATATTTACTGGAAGCGAATCTGCGTCGCGATGGTTCATCCAGTTTTGCACCGGGCAGACAATGGGGCCTGTATCCCTCTTTCTCTGCTGCGTGGCGCCTGCTGGAAGAACCTTTTATCAAAGACGCGATGCCAGGTTGGGTAAACAATGTGAAGCTGCGGGCTTCCTGGGGTAAACTGGGAAATGACCGTATTCCTTCCTTCCAGTTTATGAGTTTGTATGCTGCTGGTCTGAACTATTCTTCCGGTGGAAAAATCACCGGAGGACTTTCTCCGCAGGTGATGGCCAATCCGTTTATTACCTGGGAGAAAGCGGTGTCTTCCAACTTAGGACTGGATGCGAACCTGTTTAATGATCACTTTAATGTTTCCCTGGATGTATTTAACCGCCGTACTTCCGATATCCTGGTGCAGCTGGAAGTATCTTCCCTGTATGGTTTGAACCCGCCTTACCAGAATGTGGGCATTGTGGAAAACAAAGGATGGGAACTGACCATGGGATACAATAATAAAGCAGGTGCATTCAGTTATGGTATATCCGGTAACGTTAGTAACATCAACAACAAGGTGGTAAGATATCAGGCCAATCCGGATGCCGTAGGTATCATCAATGGCGCTGCTGTGATCCGGGAAGGATGGTCTATTGGTTCGCTGTATGGCTACCAGGTGGCCGGTATTTTCCAGTCGGATGAAGAAGTGGCAGCATGGGCACGGCAACGTAGTTCCGGCCTGAATAAACCTGGTGACCTGAAATATGTGGATATCCAGGGTGATAAAAAAATTGATGGTAGTGACCGCGTAAATATTGGTAATACCATTCCTAAATGGTACTTCGGCCTGAACCTGAATGCAGGTTATAAAGGCTTTGACCTGGCCCTCTTATTCCAGGGTGTAGGTGGCGTAAACAGGTATTACCAGGATAGCTGGTATAACAGTTCGATCCGCTTCGGCCGCCAGATCAATGCCGACTTCCTGAATGCCTGGACACCGGAAAACAGGGAAACAAACCTCCCTCGTTTAACAGATGCCAGCAATACGGATAATAATCGTGCCTCTTCTTTCTGGGTACAGGATGCCTCCTTTGTGCGACTGAAAAATATACAGTTGTCCTATACTTTCCCTAAACACTTTTTCAATAATGCCCTGCAAAGTGTACGGGTATACGTAAATGCACAGAATGCCTTTACCTGGACCAAATTCAAAGGGTTAGATCCGGAAATAGCGGATTATACGAAGGCAGGTATTCAATATCCGAATGTGCGGATGATTACAGGTGGTGTAAATGTGATTTTCTAATTTATTAAACAAGTGTCATGAACAAGAAGATATTAACAGCCATTTACGCTTGCAGCCTGTTGGCACTGAGCGCCTGCAAGAAGGATTTTTTGAATACCGTACCGGCGGATAAAGTGTCAGAAGAAAATTTCTGGCGAACCGAAAAAGATGCCAACCTGGGTGTAACGGCCATTTACAATGCGTTACAAAACAATGATATTTACGGCCTGAATGTTTACTATGATGGGCTTACACCCATTGCCTGGATCTGGGATGATGGCGGTACTGGTTTAGGCCCTATCAGCAAAGGCAACATGGATCCTTTTGGCAATGCACCTGCCAATAAGTTTAAGGTACTGTACAATGCGGTTTTCCGGGCTAACCTGGCTATTGCCAAATTACCAGGTGTAAATATGGACGATGCCGCCAAAAAACGACTGATCGGAGAAGCTACTTTCCTGCGGGCTTTGTTCTATTATCACCTGGTGGATTTTTACGGGGATGTACCGTTGATCACCAAGGTGCTGCAACTGGGTGATGCACTGCCCGGAAAAGAAACCAAAGCAAAACTGCTCGACTTCATTATTGCGGAAGCCAATACGGCAGCGGAAGCATTGCCGGCTGCTAAAAACACCACCGGCAAAGCCACGAAAGGCGCTGCGCTCACGCTGAAAGCCAAAGCGCTCCTGATGGCCAAACGTTATCCGGAAGTAGTCACTACCTGTCAGACCATTGGTACGTTGGGGTATGAGTTGTACAAAGATTACCGCAATATGTTTATCTCTACCGCGGCGGAGAATAATACAGAAGTCATCTTTGATATACAGTATATCGGACCTGGTTTAGGGCAAGGTAGTCTGCTGGATAAACGTTTATCTACCCGTAGTTCGTTCTCCAGTGGCTGGAGTAACGTATATCCTTCAGTTACGCTGGTGAACAGTTATGAAATGAAGAACGGGAAAGCCATCACAGAAACCGGTTCCGGTTACGACTCGGCTAACCCCTACAAAGACAGGGACCCTCGCCTGGACTACACCATTGTAAGACCTGGCGCTACCTGGAGAGAGATTAAGTATGAAGATATGCGGGTAGACAATAAATCCAAATTCACCGGTTATATGACCCGTAAATATGTGCTGGAAGTGGATGGTTATGGTGCCGGCGATTCTCCGTTGAACTATATCATTTTCCGCTATGCAGATGTATTGCTGATGCTGGCGGAAGCAGAAAATGAAGCGGCGGGTGCAGATGGTATCACCTATGATGCCATTAACAAGGTACGTGCGAGAGAAGGCGTAAACATGCCGGCTATTCCGGCTGGTAAAACGCGTGACCAGATGCGGGATATTATCCGTCACGAACGTATGATCGAATTTGCCATGGAAGGCTCCTACTATTCCGATCTCAGAAGATGGGATATCGCTACCAATACGATGAATGGATTGGTGGTTACCAATATTGCCGGACAGCAACTGGATAAAATAACCTTCATCAAGGCTTTTAACCTGTGGCCCATTCCGCAAAAGGAAATAGACCTGAACAGTAACCTGGTACAGAATCCGGATTACGTACGATAGGCATTGCTCATTAAGTATTAAGCATTACGCATTTACAGGAAGATGTATTACTGATTCTTCTGAAAATGCGTAATGCTTATTTTATAAAAATAATTGTCATATGTACATTAAAAAGATAACCCGCATAGCTATTTGCAGTGCTGCATTATTGCTGCCGGGCCGGATGCAGGCACAACATCCGGCTACGCCCCGGAATATCCTGTACACCACCTGGGAACAGGCCGGCGGCGGGCAGGCATTGGCAGCTACTGCCAGCTGGCGGGCAACACAATACCGTATTATCCGGGAAAAAACAGCACAGTTGCCGCCGGCTACCCGTAAAGCATTGCTGCAGGAAGCCGATAAGGCCCTGGATTTCACCTGGCCTGCCTTGACCGCATCCCTTTACCGGGAATATAAAATCAACGGCAACCGTAGCAATTTTGAACAGGTGCAGGCAGCGCGCCGCAAAGTACTCAGTACCCTGGTAGCGGGTGAACTGGTGGAAGGAAAAGGAAAATACCTGCCGCAGATAGTGAATGCACTGTGGATGATACTGGAAGAAAGTACCTGGGTATTACCGGCGCATATTACCGCACAAAAGGCCGGCAGCGGCCTGCCCGATCCGGCTGAACCAGTGATAGACCTGGTAGTGGGAGAAACCGCGGCGGCATTAAGCTGGACGCAGTTCCTGCTGCATGATCAACTGGATAGCGTGGATCCCATGGTGAATAAACGCATCACTTACGAGCTGCAACACCGCGTCATTACGCCTTTCCTGGAGCGCCAGGATTTCTGGTGGATGGGTTTTAAAGGAGGGATGGTGAACAACTGGAATATCTGGGTGAATACCAATATCTTACAGACGGCATTACTGGTGATACCGGAAACGGATATACGTAACCGGGTGATCGAAAAAACAATCCGCAGTGCCGATAACTTTCTGAATGCCTACCCACCTGATGGCGGCTGTGATGAAGGGCCTACCTACTGGGGCCATGCAGGCGGTAAACTGATTGAAATGATTACCTGGCTGCAAAGCGCTTCCGGTCATCGTTTGGACTGGCGTAAAAATGAACTCATTCACCAGATCGGCGCCTATATCTACAAAATGCATGTAGACAGCAGCCGGTTTGTAAATTTTGCCGATGCTTCTGCCAGCACCATTCCGCCGCCTCATACCGTGTATTGGTATGGCGAAGCCTATAACGATCCGTTGCTGAAAGGTTTTGCCGCCAGCTTGTATCGTTTGTCCAATAAGGATACCACCGAAGTGAAAACCGCTTCCCTGCCGTTTTTTATTTATGAAGTGCTGACGCGTGATAGTTTACTGGCTACCACGCCGAAAGCGCCGTATCATGCCGTGAACTGGCTGCCTGACCTGCAGGTAGTATCCCTGCGTTCAAAGGCCGGCACGGCCAAAGGGTTGTTCTTTGCCGCACAGGGCGGACATAATGCAGAAAGCCATAACCACAATGATGTAGGCAACTTTGTATTATATATGAATGGCAAACCCGCGCTGCTGGATGTGGGAGTAGGTACCTATACCAAACAAACCTTTAGTGCAGATCGTTATCAGCTGTGGTATATGCAGTCGCAATGGCATAACTGTCCGACCATCAATGGGGTACAACAACTGGCTGGCCGGCAATTTGCCGCCAGGGAGGTACAATTCACGCATACGGCTGCACGTAGTGTATTGCGGATGGATATTGCCGCTGCCTATCCGGAAGCTGCCGCCGCAGACAGCTGGCAACGGATCTTTACATTCACGCCTGCTACCCGTAGCTTACAGCTGGAAGAAATATACCGCCTGCGTGCCTGGAAAGAGGCCTTTAAGCTGCATTTTATGACGGTATTGCCGGTTGATACCACTACGCCTGGTAAGTTGTTATTACAGGGAGAGGGTGCACAGCTGGTGATGACGTATGATCCGGCTTTGCTGGAAGTACTGACCGAACAGCAGCCCGTGACAGATGGCCGGTTAACACCGGTATGGGGAAGTACGGTTACCCGTATCACCTTACGGGCCCGCCAGGAAAAATTATCCGGCAAACATCAGATCCGGTTTGTGATGCAGCCATAAACAGCACTTTCCCGACCGGGTTTTTTCCGTAAAGGTTTGCTTTTTGCAAACGTTTGCATTAAATTAGGGTTTTGAGGCAATGAAAAGCTGTTGAAACCACCACCTTTTCACTATTAAAAGCAAGACAGATTTGGAACGCAGGAACTTCATCAAAATAGCGCCCCTGGCAGGATTGGCAGGCGCCATGGCACCCGGTAAAACACTGGCCGATGCCGTAGCCGGACCAACCACCGCGCAGCATGCAAATGCAGCAGCCACCGACCGGGAATACCACGTAAAGCTGTTACAGCGTATTGCCACCCCCGTAGTGGAGAACATGAGTAAAGGCACCCTCCGGAAAAATATGCCGCTGGAAAAAGGCCCGGGATATGGCCTGGCCGTAGAAAAGGTAACCTACCTGGAAGCCTTCGGCCGCTGTATATCCGGCCTGGCGCCCTGGCTGGCATTACCAGACGATAATACGGCAGAAGGTAAAGTGCGTAAGCAAATGAAGGAACAGGTATTGCAGGGTATTGTGAATGGCGTAAATCCGGCTTCTCCCGACTACCTGAACTTCCGTTCAGAGGCACAGCCGCTGGTAGATGCGGCCTATTTATGTCAGACCTTCATGCGGGCGCCGGAAGCCCTTTGGCAACCGTTGGATAATACCACCAAAGCCAATATCATCAAAGAACTGAAAGAACTCCGGCGCATTCGCCCGGCCTATAATAACTGGCTCCTGTTTGCCGCTATGGTAGAGGCTTTCCTGCTATCGATCGGAGAAGAATGGGAACCCCTGCGGACGATGGTAGCTACCAAAAAAATACAGGAATGGTATGCCGGTGATGGTTTTTATGCAGATGGTCCGCAATTTTCACTCGACTACTATAACGGCTATGTGATTCATCCCATGTTTACAGACATGCTGCAGATACTGGTTGATAAAAAACAAACCAGTGCAGCAGATTATGAACAGGCCTTGAAACGCATGCAACGTTTTGCAGAACTGCAGGAACGCATGATTGCACCGGATGGTACCTACCCTGCACTGGGTCGTTCCATGACCTATCGTACGGCTGCCTTTCAGCCCCTGGTACAACTGGCCCTGCAACATAAACTGCCCGAAGGCATTGTGCCGGCGCAGGTGCGTTGTGCAATGACGGCCATCATGAAAAATATTTTTGACATGGAAGGCACCTTCGATAAAAAAGGCTGGCTGCAATTAGGCATCTGCGGGCATCAGCCGGAAGTAGCCGACGTGTATACTTCTACCGGTAGCCTGTATATCTGTACCAATGGTTTCCTCGCATTGGGATTACCGGCGTCGGATCCTTTCTGGGCAGACCCGGCAGCAGAATGGACCGCACAGAAAGTATGGTCCGGCAAAAAAATCAAAAAAGATTACCACGTTAATTATTAGTATTTAAAACGTCCAACAATAGTAATATGAGTACAGCATTTGAATCAAGATATGCCAGCAGCCCGAATGAAGTGAAACAAATGGATACCGCTGCGCTCCGCCATGCTTTCCTGATACCACAGGTGTTTACAGCGGATCATATTCACTGGGTACATACGCACTACGATCGTTACCTGACTGGTGGCGCGATGCCCGTGAAAGGACCGGTAGCACTGGAAAATATAGACTTGCTGAAAGCAGATTATTTCCTGGAAAGAAGAGAGTTGGGCATGATCAATGTAGGGGGAGATGGCATCGTGGAAGTAGATGGCGAAAAATTTGAATTGTCTTTTAAAGAAGCTTTATATATCGGTAAGGGCAAGCAGCAGGTAATATTCCACAGCAAGGATGCGCAGCATCCCGCTAAGTTTTACCTGAACTCCACCCCGGCACATCATACCTATCCTACGCGCAAAGTAGCCAGGAGTGAAGCGGAAGTAGTTACGCTGGGTACACTGGAAACCTCCAACCATCGTACCATCAACAAACTGTTGGTGAACTCCGTACTGGAAACCTGTCAGCTGCAAATGGGCATGACGGAGCTGCAACCTGGCAGCGTATGGAACACCATGCCGGCGCACACACACGACCGCAGAATGGAAGTATACTTCTACTTTGAAGTACCGGAAGGACAGTCGGTATGTCACTTTATGGGCGAGCCACAGGAAACCCGCCACATCTGGATGCAGAATGAACAGGCGGTGATTTCTCCACCCTGGTCTGTACATTCCGGTGCCGGTACCAGCAACTATACTTTTATATGGGGCATGGCCGGCGAAAACCTGGACTACGGTGATATGGACCATTGTAAAATCAACGAATTACGTTAATCAACCGATCATAACTGCAATCATCATGGTAAAAAAAATTATCGCAGGCAGCTTGCTGGGATTATCTTTTCTCGGGGTCGGATTGCCGGTGTATGCCACAGCACCGGACCATGGCCCGCAACTGGCAACACCTACATATACCGGTGCGGATACCTATACCGCAGCGGTGATACTATCGCAAATGGAACGTACCGCTGCGTGGCAGTGGAAACATATTGAAGAAAAAGGCTGGACCTATGCGCAAACCGACTGGACCAACGGCGCCATGTATGCGGGTATGATGGCACTCAGCGAAGTAACAGCCAATCCTTATTTCATAGAAAGACTTACACAAATAGGTCGTGATAATAGCTGGAATACAGGGCCACTCCGTTTTTTCGCGGATGATTATTGTATTGGTCAGTTATATGCCCAGCTGTATTCGCTGTATAAAGATCCGGTGATGACAGACCGGTTCCGCAAACTGGCCGACAGCATTGTTGCGGCGCCACATACAGAAGGCCTCGAATGGAAAAACAGTATCCACCTGCGGGAATGGGCCTGGTGTGATGCCCTCTTTATGGGCCCGCCGGCACTGGCTTATTTATCTACCGCTACCGGTGATCCGCGTTATCTCGAAACTGCCACCAAACTTTGGTGGAAAACCACCGACTTCCTGTTCGATAAAACAGAAAACCTGTATTACCGTGATGGTCGCTTCATCGGCCAGCAGGAAAAGAATGGCGCCAAAGTATTCTGGAGCCGCGGCAATGGTTGGGTAATGGGCGGACTGGCCCGGATGATGGATAACATGCCGGCAAATACAGCAGAGAAAGCCCGTTTTCAGGAATTATTTAAGAAGATGGCTTACCGCGTAGCGGCCCTGCAAACCAAAGACGGCACCTGGCACGCCAGCCTGCTGGATCCGGACAGCTATCCTTCCAAAGAAACAAGTGGTACCGGATTTTACGTATATGCGTTTATGTGGGGTGTGAATAACGGCCTGTTACCGGAGAAGGATTTTATGCCTGTGATACAGAAAGGATGGGATGCGCTGACGGGCTGTGTGCAACCGGATGGTAAACTGGGCTTTGTACAGATCCCGGCGGCAGAACCAGGCAAAGCGACTGCGGAAGATACAGAAGTATATGGCGTAGGGGCATTCCTGTTAGCCGGTGCAGAGATGGTAAAATATGACCTGCGTAAAAATGCGGCAAATGCTATTAAAATCCATAACGGCAGTGGTATTCACCGGGCATCCGATATGGTGGAAATTCCCTATAAAAAATTAACGGCAGCCTTCCCTGGCACTACTGGTAAAACATTTAAGATAACAGATGCCGTGAGCGGAAAGGAAATTCCTTACCAGCTGCTGTACGAAGGCAATAAAGCACCCGGTAATGTATTGCTGCAGGTGAACGTAGCCCCAGGCGCCACATTATATGCCCAGGTGGCCTCAGGTATACCGGCTGCGCTGAAACCGGCTGCCTATGGCCGTTTTGTGCCGGAGCGCAAAGACGACTATGCCTGGGAAAATGATCGTATGGCCTACCGGATGTATGGCGCAGCACTGGAAAAATTTCCGAAAGAAATGGCGCTGGGCATCGATGTATGGGCTAAGCGTACTACCGATATGGTGATAGATAACTGGTACAAACTAGATAACTACCACCATGATAATGGCCAGGGCCTGGACTACTATAGTGTAGGACTCACCCTGGGAGCAGGAGATAATGCGCCTGCCGGTAAAGACACGATCTATTTCCCCAAAAACTTCCGTACATGGAAAACATTGGATAATGGTCCGTTACGTACCACCTTCGCACTGACCTACGATACCTGGCAGGCAGGCGGTATACCCGTTAGCGTTACTAAAACCATTTCACTGGATGCCGGTTCTCAGCTGAATAAAATGCAGCTGCAATACAGTTTTAAAGGAAATACCCTGCCGGTGGTAACCGGCATTGTAAAACGTAAAGAACCCGGCACCGTGTTGCTGGATGAACAGCAGGGTGTGATGGGCTATTGGGAGCCGGTACACGGAGCAGACGGTACTTTAGGATTGGGATGTGTATTTACCCAGGGAGTACCTGGTATGAAAACAGATGCAGTGCACCTGTTAAGTCCGGGCACGGCGGATAGCCAGCACCCGTACGTATATTATTCCGGTGCTGCCTGGAGCAAAGGAGGCCGCATTACTACTGCAGCCGCCTGGTTTGCCTACCTGGAAACATTCGCACAGAAAATCAAACAACCCTTAACCGTTACATTTAATCGTTAACAGAAAAGTGTGTGGCAGGTGTACAAAGGTATGCCTGCCACACAGTCTTTTTTCATCATCAATTATTGCATATGGACTTGTTTCAGTTACAAGGTAAAACAGCGCTGGTGACCGGGTGTAAACGCGGTATCGGTAAAGCAATGGCGGTGGCACTGGCTGCAGCCGGTGCAGACATCATCGGGGTATCTGCTTCCCTGGAACTTACGGGGAGTGAGGTAGAACGCGATGTAACGGCACTGGGCAGACGTTTTAAAGCCTATCAGTGCGATTTCTCTGATCGTGCATCCTTATATACCTTTATCGAAAAAGTAAAGCAGGAAACGCCTGTAATAGATATCCTGGTCAACAATGCCGGCACCATCCTGCGGAAACCAGCCGCCGAACATCCGGATGCGTATTGGGATGAAGTGATTAACATCAACCTGAATGCACAATTTATCCTGACCCGTGAAATCGGAAAAGGAATGCTGGAACGTGGCAGTGGAAAAGTTATCTTTACAGCATCGCTGCTTACCTTCCAGGGCGGCATCAATGTACCGGGATATGCAGCCAGCAAAGGAGCCGTAGGCTCACTGGTAAAGGCATTTTCCAACGAATGGGCCGGTAAGGGTATCAATGTGAATGCCATTGCACCGGGATATATTGCCACGGATAATACGGCTGCGCTGAGATCAGATGAACAACGCAGTACCGCCATTCTTGATCGCATTCCTGCAGGCCGCTGGGGCCAACCGGAAGACTTTGCAGGACCAGTTATTTTCCTGGCTTCCAAAGCAGGGGACTACGTGCATGGTACTATCCTCACCGTAGATGGTGGCTGGATGGGAAGGTAAGGAGCATCATTATCGTTAATAGTCCACACATGAGTAAACGTACTGAAAAAACAATCGTTGATATTGCAGCAGAACTGAACTTATCGGTATCTACTGTTTCCCGCGCCCTGAATGATAATCCTAACATCAGCACCCGTACGAAAGACAAGGTGAAGAAGATGGCGCGGAAGCTGGGATACCGGCCCAATGCCCTGGCTGCCGGTTTGCGTAATAACAAAAGCAAAACCATCGGCCTCATTGTACCGCGTATCTCCATGTTTTTTCCGGCGACTATCAGTACTATTATTCAGAACAAACTGCAGGAATATGGGTATAACCTGATCATCTGCCAATCCAATGATTCCTATGATCAGGAAGTAGCGCTGGTGAATACCCTGTACTCTGCACGGGTAGACGGACTGGTAGTTTCTACCACCCTCTATACCACGGACTTCTCCCATTTTGATGTATTTAAAGACAATAATATTCCGCTGGTGTTTTTTGACCGGGTACCCAAAGATTATAATGTAAAAGTGATCAAGGGAGATGATTACCAGGGTGGATATGTAGCAACCACCCACCTGATAGAAAAAGGCTGTAAGGATATTGTGCATATCTCCGGGCCACTTACCTGTAACCTTTACAGTGAGCGGGTAACGGGCTATAAAAATGCTTTACAGGAACATAAACTGCCGTTTAAGAAAACGCGCGTTTTTTATCAGGAACTGACCCGCGATAATGCCTGGCAAACCTGCGAAAAGATCTTTGCACAGCCACCGTATCCGGATGGCATTTTTGCATCCAATGATACCACGGCCATCACCATTATGCAGTATTGCCGTAAGATAAACCTGCGGGTACCGGAAGACCTGAAAATTGTAGGGTATTCCAATGACCCCCGCACGGAAATTGTGACACCGCCGGTCACCAGCATCGATCAGTATCCTGCCATGATGGGGGAAAGAGTAGTGGCTGCACTGATGGAACTGATCCAGCAGAAACAATCCGGCACGCCGCGTTTTTCGCAGGAAATTATACCTATTCAACTGGTTACCCGGGAGTCTTCGGCAGGCCCGTCAAAGGGAACTACAAAAAAGAAATGATCATTTTTAACTCAATCCCGTTATGAATAAGAACCTGTTTCTGACGATATTGTTAGCGCCAGCCATGATGCTGGCATCCTATGCCCAGTCGGGTAAAGCCAACAAAGCCCTGCTGGTAAAAGCAGATGAAACACTGCAGTTTGCAGCGAAGCAGTATAAACTGATGATGACGCATGTACCGGATAGTGTACTGCCGCGCACCACCAATACCAAAGATGGCAGCCTGATGACCTCCGGTTCCGGCTGGTGGACTTCCGGTTTTTATCCCGGTACTACCTGGTACCTCTACGAGTATACGAAAGATCCAGCTTTCAAGGCAGAGGCACTCAAACGGATGGCGATTGTACAGAAAGAGCAATACAATACCCGCACGCATGACCTGGGCTTTATGATGTATTGTCCTTTTGGCAATGCCCTGCGTATCACAGGCGATACTGCCTGGAAAACAATACTGCTTACCAGTGCGCGGTCTTTGGTGACCCGCTTTAATCCAACAGTAGGTTGTATTAAATCCTGGGATCATGGTACCTGGAAATTTCCGGTGATTATCGATAACATGATGAACCTGGAATTATTGAACTGGGCTACCCGGGTGAGTGGTGATCCGCAGTTTGAAAAAATTGCCAGGATACACGCCAACACTACCATCAAAAATCATTTCCGTGCGGATTACAGTTCTTATCACGTGATTGATTATGATCCGGCAACCGGCGCGGTATACCAGAAGAAAACGCACCAGGGAGCAGCGGATAGTTCTGCCTGGGCACGCGGACAGGCATGGGGATTATATGGTTACACCCTCATGTTCCGCGATACCAAAGACAAAGCCTACCTGGAACAGGCCCGTCATATTGCAGATTATATCCTGAATAGCCCGCGTATGCCGGCAGATCTGGTACCCTACTGGGACTACCACGCCAAAGAGGTGCCGAATGCTTTACGCGATGTATCCGCAGCAGCGGTTACGGCTTCAGCACTGCTGGAGTTGAGCAGGTATACAGATAAAACAACCGGTAAACGTTACTGGCAGGCGGCAGAAAAAATGCTGACCAGCCTGTGCAGTCCGGCTTACCTGGCTAAAGCAGGTGAAAACAATGATTTTATACTGATGCACAGTGTAGGCTCCCTGCCACACAATTCAGAAGTAGATGTGCCGCTGACCTACGCAGACTATTATTTTGTAGAAGCATTACTGCGGTACAAACAGTGGGCTAAATAAATTTCGTTTTTATACAGTTGGAAGCAGCAGGCCGGATAGCCTGCTGCTTTTTTATTGTGGAGGAAACAGCGGTAGTGATTCCGTACCATCCGGCGATAACCATTTCTCATATACCAGCCGTACCGGCGTATAGGCCTTGCTGGCCAGGAATGCCTGCATCCTGTGGTTATTGGCAAGCGTGTACCGGACGATGCGCCGGATGCCTTTTTTGATATAGCTGTTTTCCAGCGCTTCGTTTAATTGCTGATAAATACCCTGGCGGCGATAGGCGGGCACTACATACCCGTCAGATACATACAGGGTATTACCGGTGTATGCTTCAATGCGGCTTTCATCTGGTTCTTCCGTATAGGCAAATATGAAACCGGCAGGAATATCGCCATCGTAGGCCATCAGACAGGCGCCATCACAGGTTTCCTGCATTTCCATTACATGTGCCATATAATCGGTGGCAATATCTTTCCAGTTGGCCGTATTGGGGAAGAATTCCTGTTCTGAAACATGGAGGGCTTCCAGTAATGTCAGCATAACTGTGTAGTGTTCGCGAATACGTATAGGCGTTATCGTTATCATGCTATGCAGGTTTAACCGGACTGCCTGTCCAGTCAGTGCCGGATTGTAATTTTTCTCCTTTCATCACCAACGACAGGGGGGCGAGATTGACATCATCTCCTACCTCGCTGTCGTACAGAATAATGGAACGGGCGCCGATGCTGGTGCGCGCGCCTATCTTAATCGGTCCTACTTTCATGACGCGGTCTTCAAACAAGTGTGTCTGTGGGCCGCTGTCTTCGTTCAATGCCGTATCTGATCCTATTTCCACCATATCAAATTCGGTAATGTCGGTAGTGTTCATCCATACCCGGTGACCGGTACGTACACCCAGCAGGCGCAGTAGCACCGGTAGCCACGGGGTACCTTTCAGGTACTCCAGCAGAAACGGTACAGAAAGTGCTTCATAAGTAGAGGTAACAGCTTCACTGCGCCATACCTTGGAAGTCCACATAGGACTTTGTAAGGCGCGATAGCGGCCTGTCAGCAACCATTTCAGCAGTACGGTAAACAGAAAGGCCGGCACCCCCAGGAAGAAGAGGTAATAAAACGGTACCTGCAGTAATACCATCCACCATGGCTTATCTGTTACCAGGTCATGTGCGTAGGCAATGAAAAGAATACTGCAACAGATCACGATGGTTTCCGGAATCAGAATACGTATAAACTCCACCACAGACCGCGCCATTTTACGTTGCGGAGAGGGATGGGTGGTATATTCCGGCGGAAAGAAATGGCTTTCCTGCCTGCGTGGTAAGGCAATGGCCGGAGAGCCAAACCAGTCGCGTGCATCACTGGCAGCCAGCTGTTCTTTGGAAGGCGGTGTGGATAAAACCCCGATCAGCATATTCTCCGGAAGTTCGTATCCCTGTGGTATCAGGGCACTGTTACCCACAAAGCTGTTATGGTGAATGATGGTTTTTTCCAGGGTAAGCTGTTGCGCGCGGATGTCGGATTCACCCAGGGTAACAGCATCTGCCACGAAAGCGCCATCACCGATTTCCAGTAGTGGATGGGTGACGCTGCTGGCAGTGGATACTTCTGTATTCCGGCCTATACGGGCGCCCAGGGAGCGGAATAAGCTACTGATATATACCGTTGCAAAAATGGGATGTATCACAATCAGCGTGAGCGACATCAGTTGGTCTGCAAACCATTTGCGGGCATAGAAAGCGCTGTATACCGGATAGGTACCGGGTTTAATACCCCATTGCAGTAAGCGGGTCAGTACGACGGTCTGCAGGGTAAACAGCAGGATGTAGGTTAATGCCAGTGCCGGTGTGATCACCATGTAGCTGAAATTATAATCCGGCGCTGCATTGTCCATTTTATTCAGAATAATGATGGTGGGCAGCAAAGGCAATAAGATGGTGAAAGGAAATACCAGCAGGAACAGGGAAAAGATAACACTGTATTTTCTGCGGGTAGCGGCAGAAACAGGGAGTGGGTGTGGTATGTCGTTGATATCCTTTTTTACTTTTAATACTGCCGGACTACCCTGCCATACTTCTCCTGGTGCAATGGTACTTTGGGGTGGCAGATAACTGAGGTCCTGCAATTCGCTCCAGGGCTCCATGATCGTGTCGCCACCCAGTATGGCACTGCTGCCGATATAGGCATGATCGCCCAGATGAACGGTACGTAGTTTCAACAGGCCATCTTCCACAAATGCGTTGTTGATCACCGTCTGGGAGCTGATGCTTACATCGCTGCCAATGGTTACCAGGTCTTCCGCACCAATAGTGACGGCGCCCAGTTGTGCATCCGGTGCAATTTTCACACCCAGCAGCCGCAGGTAAGCCGGATAAAGTGGAGTACCATTCAGGAACTGGGAGGGCATCAGCCGTTGTATGGTTTTTACGAGCCACCAACGAAAATAATAAGTGCCCCACATGGGATAATCACCAGCTTTCATTTTACCGATGACTAACCATTTACTGCTGATGATCAGGAGGGAGAATAAGAGCGGCAGCAGACAAAACATGCCCAGTGCGGTGAGTATCGCGTATGGCAGATGGCTGGTAGCCTGTTCCACATAATAGTAGCCAAGGTAAGGCAGATAAATCTGCATGGCAAACAATCCGAAAATAACCAGCAGACAAATTGTTTGTGCGGTCCAGCAGGCCAGGTGACGCCACCAGGGCGTCGGATGGAAGGTACGTTGTTTTTTCTCCGTTGGTTGCGGGGCCGCAGCCCATACCTGCACCAACTCCTGTAAAGGGCGGTGTATATAAATATCTTTGAGAGATGCCTGTGGTACGTTGGCGTCACGGCGTAGCCGCGATACAAAAGCAGCTGCGAGCAGGGAGTGTCCGCCCAGGTCCGTGAAGAAATCCTGTTCCAGGCTGATGTTACGATCAGGAAACACTTTACTCAAGGTGGCCATGAACCTGTCTTGCAGGGGCGCGTGGGCGTCGATGGTTTCCTGAGGTACTACCTGGGTGAAGGCCGGTGGTACCGGCAATGCCTTGCGGTTGATTTTACCGCTGGGCAGGCGGGGCATATCCGGCAGTACCATGAGTATACCGGGCACCATGTAGGGTGGCAACACTTTTGCCAGCCGGCCACGTATGATGGTTTCGTCAAAAGGGAGGGTATCTGTTTTGACGATATACCCCACCAGCTGATCCTGTTCGTTGCCATCTTTCTTCACCGCTACTGCTGCAGCAACTACACCTTCTATTGTATGAAGCTGGTTTTCTATTTCACCGAGTTCAATGCGGTAGCCGCGTAATTTTATCTGATCGTCGAGACGGCCCTGGAAGTCGATGCTGCCATCAGGCAGAACAATCGCTGCGTCGCCGGTACGATAAAGCCGGTCGCCCGGTAAAGCTGCCAGAGAGGCGGGTTTGTCTACAAATTTTTCGTGGGTGAGCTCCGGCCGGTCGATATAACCTGCGCCTACACCCGGACCGGTAATGATCAGCTCTCCGCGTTCCCCGACAGGGAGCAGGTCGAGTTGTTCGTCTACCACGGCCATATTATAATTAGGCAGTGGTTGGCCGATGGTGATGTTATCGCCGGGGCGAAGGGTGGCGAAGGTAGCGCTGACCGTTGTTTCCGTTGGGCCGTAACTGTTATAGAACAGGCGGGGTGGTGTACCCCACCTGGCCAGTACCTGCGGGGTACAGGCTTCGCCGCCGGCGTTGATGAGCCGGAGGGAAGGAATGTTGTCGTCCATCACCGCCAGCAGGCTGGGCACCGCATGCAGTACCGTGATGTGTTGCAGGCGTAATACATCGCCCAGTTCATCAATGGCTTTGGCCGTAGTGGCATCGGCCACCCAGAGGGTAGCTCCGGCAAAGTAACTGATCCAGGTTTCTTCGCACCACATATCAAATGATACGGAGAAGCCCTGGTATACTTTATCGGAGGCTTGTATGTTCAGCACTGTTTGTTCTGCCCTTACGAGGTGGCAGATCTGCCGGTGGCTGATGGGAATACCTTTGGGTTTTCCGGTACTACCGGAAGTATACAATACATATGCTATGTTATCGGGTTGAGGTCTGGCAGACAACACAAAGGTGGTGTCGTGCGCCGGAAGTGGCGGTACTGTCAGCAGGGTTGCGTGGAGTTGCAGGGGCTGTTCACTGAAACAGGCGGCAGCTTTTACCTCTGATAATACGCCTTCTACCCGTTCTGCGGGCATTTCGCGGTCCAGTGGCACATAGGCGGCGCCGGCCTTGATAATACCCAGTATGGCCACATGGAGTTCCGGCCCCCGGGGCCACCATATACCTACTACGCTGCCCGGGCCTACACCCTGCGACTGCAGGAGAGCGGCTACCGCATCACTCCAGTGATCCAGCTGTTGATAGGTAAATGTTTGTTGTTGAAAGATGAGGGCGGGTTGATGACCGTGATGTCTGACCGTCTCCGCAAAAATGTCGGCCAATGTCTCATCATGCAGCAACTCCGGTTGTCGGGGTCCTTTAACTATACTGTACTCGTTCATAAATTTGCAGTCCGCAGTTGTTGGTAACAAAGTTACAGTGAACATTTATAGCCGGGCCTTAATATCCCCTTAAAAAATGGCTAATGAACCGTTAAAACCAATCTCTTAAAGACTTGTTAAATCAACTGTTACAGCGGTATGCAGGCTTCCTTACGGTGAAGTATAAACGATAGGGGAAAGAGCAGCGTGGGGAAGGGCTAGCATACCTGTTTGTCCAGTCATATGAACAACAGGTATGCCCGGAAATTGTTTTACAACAGTTGATCTATCTGATCCAGTACCTGGCGCCAGTATGCCTGCATGGTTACTCTTGCCGTGGCATCTTTAAGCCATTCGTGATGAAAACTGATGGTAGCTTTTTCTTTTGCCGGAATAACCCTGATCTGCAGGGTGGAGGTATTTTCCTCTGCGGGGTTATGCCACTTTATCCTGATAACTTTAGGGATGGTGCAGCTGGATACGGTGATGGTGATGCCGGCGGCAGTAGTGTAGGTATCGCCTTTCTGGAAAGCAAGGTTTGCCTTGTTATCCAGCCAATACCCGAGTACAGGTTGGCTGAAAAGCAGTTCCCAGGCCTGATCAGGAGATAAAGGGAAAGTCCGGCGAACACCAATTTCCCAACCTTGTGTTGCCGTATGGCCTGTTTGTTTTTCCAAAGTCACTTTTTTTTATCTAAGATAAAAAAAAATCGACGACTGTAAAATATGTAACCCGTTGATAATAAATCCTTTTATTTAAATATTTATTTGGCTATCTATTTAAAAACAAAAACATATCTGTAATATCTGTAAAATGGAAAATATTTTTTTTATATTTAGTCACCTATAAAAAAATAATGACCGGATAGCCGACTGTTTTTTTATATTATATAAACAACCAAAATCTGAATTCAAATGAGGAAACTACTACTCGTGGTAGCCAGCATGCTATTATTGGCATCTTCACTGCTGGCACAAAACCAGCACACTATTAAAGGAAAAGTCACGGATGAAGCCGGGAATGCATTACCAGGCGTGTCTGTTAGTTTACCCGGTGGAAAAACGGGTACCGTTACCAATACTAAAGGTGAGTTTTCTTTATCCGTACCTAATGATATTAAAACATTAAAAATCTCTTTTGTGGGTTATGAAGCCCAGTCATTACCGGTAAAAGGTAATGATATGGGAAGTATTAAACTGACCGCTGATACCAAAGCCATATCAGAGGTAGTAGTAGTAGGTTATGGTACCCAGCGTAAAAAAGATGTAACGGCCAACATTGCTTCTGTAAAAGGAACGGCTGTTGCACAGTTGCCCGTTCCCAGCTTTGATGCGGGTTTGGGCGGAAGAGCAGCTGGTGTGCAGATCACAGTGCCAAACGGGGTTGTCAACAATCCGCCGGTATTCCGGGTACGGGGTAGTAACTCCATATCTATGAGCGCCTATCCGTTGATTGTAATTGATGGAGTACCAACTTTTTCCGGTGATGCCGGTTCTTCCAATGCGCCGTTTAACCCGCTGGCCAGTCTCAATCCTGCAGATATTGAATCCATTGATGTATTGAAAGATGCTTCTGCTACTGCGATCTATGGTAGCCGTGCTGCCAATGGTGTGGTATTGGTGACTACCAAAAAAGGAAAGGCCGGTCGCCTGAAAGTATCTTATGATGGATGGGTGGGTCTGACCAGTCCTACACGTTTACCGAAAATGCTGAACGCGCGTGAGTATATAGCGCTTAAAAATGAAGCACTGGTGAATGCCAAAAGAAAACCGGTGTATGAATTAAATACAGATGCGAAAGGAGATACCATTGATACCGATTGGTTTGATGTGGTATATCGTAAACGGGCGGTATCGCAGAGTCATAGCGTGAATGTTTCCGGTGGTACGGAAAATACCAGCTATTATTTATCTGCCGGATATACCAGACAGGAAGGGATTCTGAAAAGAAATGATTTCAGCCGTAAAAACCTGTTGTTTAATCTTGATCAGAAATTGGGAAAGATCGTGAGTATAGGCGCCAAGCTGGCTTATTCCAATGAATTAAGCCGGATCTCCAGTTCTTCCGGATCCCTGGAAGGAGAGGCCTTTAACTCCGGCGGGCTGGCCCGTCTGGCCTTTGTGACTTCTCCTATTGTAGCACCCTTTAATAATGATGGTTCTTATAATATAGGTAGTACTTACATTGCCGGTGGTAAAAATGGGGTACGTACCGGTTTATACAATCCGCAGGTATTGCTGGATCTGGACCATTCCAATACAGAAGGTAATCACGCACAGGGAAATATATACCTGCAGGTAAGGCCCTGGGAATGGCTCACCTTACGTACGCAGTATGGTATCGATTACCTGACACTGAATAACGATGTATATGCCAACAACCTTCACGGTGACGCACAAACGTCGAATGGAGAATCTACCGAAACTTTCCTGCAATATAAAAGATGGGTGTGGACGAATACCGCACAGCTGGAACATGCCTTTGGCAAACACCGCGTGACGTTGTTGCTGGGTAATGAGCAGCAACGGGATACCCGCCACAGATATGGTATTGACCGGCAAGGTCAGTCCGACAACTATTTTAATAATGGTGCCGGTGGCTGGCAACGGGATGTGTCCAGTGGTATGCTGCGTTCCGAAAACTATTTGTTGTCTGCTTTTGCCCGTGCCAACTATAGTTACCAGGATAAATATTACCTGAATGCCAACGTCAGACAAGATCAGTATTCTGCATTTGGTCCTGATAAAAAGAAAGGTATTTTCTACAGCTTTGCTGCAGGATGGGAAATCGCACGGGAAAACTTCTGGGCGGATGGTGCGCTGGGCCGCATTTTCAGCAGCTTTAAGCTGAGAGGTAGTTATGGTCAGGTGGGTAACGCCGCTGGCCTGGGTGATTTCGATGCCTTGTCATTGTATTATCCGACGATGTACGGAGAAAATACTTCTGCCCTTTACTATGGTCAGGCAGGTAATCCGTTGTTGAACTGGGAAACCAGTAAGAAAACAGATATCGGTTTTTCTTACGGATTATTGAACAACAGAATTACGGGTGAATTATCTTATTACTATAATAATATTGATGGTTTGATTTTGTATGTAAAACAAGCGCCATCAGCAGGTTTACCCACTACCATTCCTACCAACATCGGTAGAATGTATAACAGAGGGGTGGAATTTGCAGTAAATGCAGTTGCCATCGATAAAAAAGATTTTAGCTGGAATACCTCTTTCAATATTGCTTTCAACAAGAATGAAGTAACCAACCTCGGTGCAGATAATCTGATTCCGTTTTCCACAGGTACCCTGGAACAAACCAGTGTAAACCAGGTAGGGTATCCTGCCAGTATGATTATGGCTGTGCGTACCAATGGCGTAGATCCTGCAACAGGCCGCCGGATCTTTGTGAATAAAGCCGGAGAAAATGTATACTACGATCCTGTGAATGGCAGCTATACCTATGCAGATGGCAAACCAGCTCCTGCAGTGGGTGTAAAGGATGCCGTTGCCTATAAAAACACCAACCCGAAAGTATTGGGTGGTTTTGAAAACACTTTCCGTTACAAGGCATTTGAACTGAATGTACTGCTCACCTATCAGACTGGTTTTTATGTGTACTATGGTAGTAATGCCGGCTTGCTGGATCAGCGTTTCTGGAATAACAGCAAAGAGGTGTTGAACAGATGGCAGAAACAGGGAGATGTAACAGATATTCCTAAAGTTGTTTTTGGTGATAACGTATCCAATGGTTCTACCATGGCGCTTTCTTCCAATGTATTCAAAGGCGATTTTCTGAAACTGCGCAGCGTGGGATTAACTTATACCGTTCCTTCCAAAGTGGCTGCTGCTGCACATCTGGCGGGGGCCCGCGTGTATGTAAGAGGACAGAACCTGGCTGTATGGACGAAGTATCCTGGTCCGGATCCGGAAGTATCATCAAACGGTAACAATGCATCCGGTCAGGGTGTAGACCGTAATACACTGGCGAATGGCCGCACGTTTACTGTGGGTGTTAATCTTAATTTCTAAACTGAACGAACATGAAAGTAACAAAGCTATATATACTTGGACTGGTGGCGGTTATGTCAGGCGCTTGCCAGAAAGATTTACTGAAGCCTACACCTCAGTCATATATTCCGGATTACCTGGGTTTTGAAACAAAAGACAGGATTGCTAACCAGGCAAGAGGTTTATATGCGGTGCTGAAAGACGGCCGATTCCTGGGAGGGAAAGTTGAAATCGCGAATGATGTAAGGGGCGAAGATTTTTTTAATGAGGGAAGTAATAGTGTCACCTTTAATCTGTCGTGGAGAATGCTGCCTACCGGAGAAGCGCAGGAGGTACAGGAAATATGGACCCAGGGATATAAAACCATCAACAATGCGAATGTGTTTATGGAGGCGATGAAGGCTACTGGCAATAAAGTAGTGGGAGATGAACTGGCGAAACAATATGAAGGAGAAGCGAAGTTTGTAAGGGCATTGAGTTACTTCTCGCTGTTACAGTTATACGCCCGTCCTTACTGGGATGGCGATGGCAGTAAACTGGGTCTGATATTGTACACAGAAGGTCATACCCTGCTGGGCGATTATGCCAAAGCGCGGAGTACAGTAAAGGAAACGTATGCCCTGATTCTGAAAGACCTGGATGATGCAGAAGCTGCGTTGCCTAAAGAAAATGCAGGTTCGGTGAATGCCGTTACCCGCGCCAATGCCTATACGGTAGCCGCGTTAAAAACGAGGGTCTACCTGCACCTGAAACAATATGATAAAGTGATTGCCAGTGCGGCGAAACTGGTATCTGTCAATGCGCCGTTTACTTCTCCCGGTGGTCACAAGCTGGAGCCGGAAGTCAACAAGATTTTCGCCCGTCCGTATACTACCAATGAATCTATTTTCTCTTTGCCGTTTTCTGCAGGTCCGGGCGATGCCCCGGCTACCCAAACCCAGCTGGGATATTACTATGCCTTTGATAAAGGTAATGGCGAATATTCACTGGATGAAGATGGTATCCTGGCCGATTCCGGTTGGAAATCCGGTACAGATGCGCGTCGTAAATTACTGGAGGTGGTACCACAGGGAGCTGGTGTACAACCGAAGTATTTCCTGAATAAATACGCGGCTGGTAGTCCGTTTACAGACTGGGCGCCTATTATCCGTTATGCAGAAGTACTGTTAAACCTGGCGGAAGCAAGAGTGCGGCAGACTAACAGTGTAGATCCGCAGGCGGTGGCGTTGCTGAGTGCTGTACGGAATCGTTCCGATGCTACCATTACCTATACAGCAGCTGATTTTACCAGCAGTGCCAAATTGCTGGAAGCTATTTTACATGAAAAACGTATTGAATTATTAGGAGAAGGATTCAGAAGTTCAGAAATCACCCGCCTCGGTATTACATTTCCGGGCAAAGGTGGTGGAATTGTGCCTTCGGTATTGCCTGCGTCACCCAAGTACATCTGGCCAATTGCTTCGTCAGAGCTGGTGTACAACAAATTATGTGTAGATAATAACTAATTATCTGCTAAACTTTCATCCTTTTGGTAAACCGGCAGGCACTTTTTAGTGCCGGTCCTTTTCATAAGCAAATACGGGGCTGTCCTTCACGAGTGGGCGGCCCCCTTTTTTATGTCCGGAACCGGCAGGTTGCTGCCTGATTTATTTTCGTATATCCCTGCCGTTAGTATTCATTCGGATTTGTTTTAGCCGCTTCCCAACCTACCATCGCTGTTTTACGGATGCTGCCCCAGTGATACTGGCCCAACTCACCCGTGGCTTTGATAACCCTGTGGCAGGGTATCAGGAAGGCGACCGGATTCTGACCTACGGCGGTGCCTACTGCCCTGGATGCATTGGGATGATCGATGCGCCGGGCCAGGTCGGAATAGGTCGTTAAATTCCCCATCGGTATTTTCAGCAGGGCTTCCCATACCTTGAGCTGAAAGGCAGTGCCTTTCAGGTGCAGTTTAATGTCTGACAGCCGGCTCCAGTCCTGCGTAAAGATATACAGCGTGTTTTGCTGGATGAGGTCTACCATCTGGGTAAAAGTGGCATTCGGAAACTGTGCCGTCAGCGCTGCCAGTGCGGCCTCCCGGTTGTCGGCAAAAGCCATGTGGCAGATGCCTTTAGGGGTAGATGCCACGAGGATATTGCCGAACGGACTTTCTGCAAAACTGTAGTTGATGTGCAGTGCTTTGCCGCCATTTTTAAATTCACCGGGTGTCATGCTTTCGATGTTAATAAACAGGTCGTGGAGGCGCCCTGTACCCGAAAGGCCGGTTTCAAAAGCAGCATCAAATACGGTGGCCTTGGTGTCTTTCAGGATGTTTTTGGCATGGGTTAGTGTCAGGTACTGCAGAAACTTTTTGGGCGTTACGCCGGCCCATTCGGCAAATACCCGTTGAAAATGAAAAGGGCTCATATGTGCTGCCGCGGCCATTTGCTGCAGGTCTGGCTGTTCCCTGAAATTGTTGCTGATGTAGTCTATTGCCGTGGCAATTTTATCGTAATTGTTCATGGCTTCATTGTTTATTTACTACAAAAGTACCACCGTGAAAGTCGGTAAAAAACCCGGTAATTGCGCAATTGTTGCAGTGCGGTTGTATAGATATAAAGATTCTTTTTTGTAGCTTAACGATGATAAGGAAGCATTATAACAAAATACACGTCATGAGAATCAAAAACACCTTTGCCGTAGCGGCAGCATTTGTCGTTGCCGGCAGCCTTTGTTCATTATCCCTGCCCGCAGCAAAAGAAGGGCCGGCCAACCTGAAAGTATTGCCTAAAAACATCCCTCATGAAGAGCTGATGACTGTTATGCGCGGATTTAATACCGCACTGGGAGTTAAGTGTGGTTTCTGCCATGCCCAGCAAAAGGAGGACGCCAAAAAGCTGGATTTTGCCAGTGATGCCAATCCGCATAAGGACGTAGCCCGCGATATGATGCGGATGACCCGGCGTATTAACCGGAAATTCTTCCGGGAAAGTGAAACCATGACGATTACCTGTTATTCCTGCCATCACGGTAATGAAACGCCGAAAAGCAAGCCGGACGTACCGGAAGCGAAGTAGTTCCCACCGCAGCCCAATGGCACTGCCATTGGGTTGTTACCTATATTATATGCTTTTTTACTAATTTGACAGATTGCTCGTCTAAAAACAGTACCTTTGTAAGCGTCTGTTGAGTTAAAAGCATAAAGCACAGAAATATTCATTCTCTCCAGTCCGGAAAATCTTTTCTTTACTGCTCTCCTCAATTGTGATAACGCTAAGATGAAGCAGCGTTATTTTTTTATTACCGATCAGAAATATTAACATGTTATTTGAGCAATTAGGGCTTATTGAGCCCATATTAAAAGCGATTAAAGCTGAAGGCTATACAACACCAACTCCCATACAATTAAAAGCTATTCCTATCGTATTGGAAGGGAAAGACCTCCTGGGATGTGCACAGACAGGCACCGGAAAGACAGCCGCTTTCGCTATCCCCATCTTACAGACTTTATACAAAACCAAACCAACCGTACAGGGATACAAACATATCCGTACACTCATCCTTACGCCAACCAGGGAACTGGCGGTACAGATCGATGAAAGTTTTGCCGCTTATGGTAAATATACCGGTCTCAAGCATGACGTTATCTTTGGTGGTGTACCTCAGCACCGGCAGACAATCGCCCTGCGGAATGGTACCGATGTCCTGATCGCTACGCCCGGCAGATTGCTGGACCTGATGAACCAGGGATATATTTACCTGAACCACCTGGAAGTGTTTGTATTGGATGAAGCGGACCGTATGTTGGATATGGGTTTTATCAATGATATTAAAAAAGTAATACGGGAACTGCCGCAACAGCGCCAGACCCTGTTCTTTTCAGCTACCATGCCGCCGAATATTTCCAAGCTGGCGAACTCCCTGTTATATAACCCGGAGAAAGTAGCGATTACACCGGTATCTTCTACTGCAGAAAGAATTGAGCAATCGGTTTATTTTGTGAAGAAGAAAGATAAACAGCAGTTGTTGGATTTTATCCTGAAAGATAAAACCATCGAACGTACGATTGTATTTACCCAAACCAAACACGGCGCAGACAGGATTGCCAAAAATCTCCGTAAGCGTAATATTGATGCTGATGCATTGCATGGTGATAAATCACAGGCTTCCCGTCAGCATACCCTCACCAACTTTAAGAATGGCCGCCTGCGGGTATTGGTAGCTACCGATATTGCTGCGAGAGGTATTGACGTAGATGCGCTGGAACATGTGATCAACTACGATTTGCCGAATGTGTCTGAAACGTATGTACATCGTATAGGCAGAACCGGTAGAGCGGGTGCGGCAGGATTTGCGTTGTCATTCTGCGATACGGAAGAAAGACCTTTTCTGCATAGCATCAATAAACTGATTAAACAAACCATTCCGGCCGTTAGTCATCCTTTTGAAGAAGCAGCATTAATTGAAGCTAACCGGGCCGATCCTGAGATGCCGAAAGCAGAGCCAAGAAGGCCGAAGCCGAAGAACAGAAGAGGTAAGATGGATAAAAGAGACCGGATCGATTTTTAATCTCCTCCATTATCATAGATTTTTGATTTTGAGATGTTGCTATTATATGCTCCGCAAAAACAATATCTCAAAATCAAAATTCCTCAGCTCATCTCCACAGGTATTTTCCCTGCTTTAATCGCCTTTTTGAATGCCTGGTAGTCTTTCTCCGTTTGATTGGCATAGGCGACTGCAAATACACCGATGGCTCCTTCCAATACTTCACTTTTTCCCATATAATTACTGATGGTAGCAGCGTCGCCGGTTTTGGCGTGGGCTCTTGCCAGCACCCGGCCGCATAGGTCTGCATAGGCACCCAGTATCTCTTTATCAAAACTTTCCACGTCAGGTGCTATTTTCCGGTCTCTCAGCTGCCGGACGTAATAATGGCGGTTATCATCACCGGTACTCCATCCGAGGAATATGTCGCTGGCAGCCTGTACGAGGCGTTGCCCCTGTACAATTCTTTCACCACAATGGGCATATTGGCTGGGATGCATAAAAGCTTCCAGCACACTTTTTCTGGCTTCCTTTACCTGGAGAAACAGCGGCTCGTCTTTGTTATTCATCAGCAGTGCGATGAGGCATCGCGTACCTACGCTGCCCACACCTACCACTTTAAGGGCCACATCGATTACCTCATATTGGCTTACCAGGAAACGCCTGTCGTCCTGCAGCGTACGCATATACTGTTCCATAAAAGACCTGATTTTATCTTTCTCCTGCGCTACATGCAGGGGATGATAAATCAACGGTGGCTGATCGGCTATTTCAAAACTGCCTGATTCATTCCGGGTGGTTTTGTAAAATATTTTTTGCTGCGTACTTTTTTCTGCTTTATCTATAGCCGTTTTCAGGAGCTGCTTCACCTTATCATTGGCTGCCTGTTCCATCAGGTGATGCATTTCGAATTTCATATACCACAGATCCAGTTTGTTTAGCTGTGAAAATTCGTATAGGCTTTTCCGATAGGAAGCAGCTACACGCACGGCCATATCTTCTGCATCAGTATCTTTCAGCTGATTATTGCGGGCAGCCAGGACAAAGCTGGTGGCCAGTCGTTTTATATCCCATTCCCAGGGTGCCGGTAATGTTTCATCAAAGTCGTTTACATCAAATATCAGGGTACGTTCCGGTGTGGCAAATCCGCCGAAATTCATCAGGTGGCAATCACCGGTAGCCTGTACTTCCAAAGCAGTATGTGGCAGGAAAGCGAGATCCTGTGCCATCACGGCTGCAGTACCGCGGTAGAAGGCAAACGGGGACACACTCATCCTGCCATGCCGGATCGGAATCAGGTTGGTTACCCGGTCAATATTGCCAGCTTCAATAATACTCAATGCAGAAGGGCGTTTGGGCGATAATTTACACAACCCCTGGGAGGTACGGGGAACCTGATCTCTCAATTTTTTTCCGGCATTTTCTTTAGGATCGGACATACAGTCTGGTATTAGTTTTTCTGTTAAAAACGTTCCGGCAGGGTATCTTGTTCAACACATTGGATGATAAAAAAGCAGGCCCTTTCTATTGGATCCCGTTTTTATAACGGAATGCAGCAGTATTTCATTACTGCAGGCATACTACCTTTTCCGGCGTGTCTGACGGACACAAGGTAGCACAGATTACACCATCATTCCCCGCAGGCCAGCTGCATGCCTGTCGGAAATACCGCCGGCCATATCAGCAGCTTATTTTACGTTAGTTGGTGCTTCTTTTATGCCTGATCCGGGACTGTTTTTTGGAAAAGTAATTTATTTATTCTACGTTTGAATCGTAGAACTAAAACGTTTAACTAAATCAGCCAAAAGGATTTTTCATTGCCAGAGAGTAGTCAGTTTTAAGAATTAATATATAACGGTCATTGCACTTTTTTTAAGTGGTACACACAGGTAAGTGTTGTATCCGGATGCATGTTTTTATCAGATATTATTAGCCAGTGCAACAAGTACATTCGCAACAGGTGAACCTGCAGGAAATAGCAGCAGGGAATGAAAAAGCTTTCAAAGCTTTATTTGATCAGTATCGCGGCCGGTTGTTCTATTATATTTCCCGTTTTATCAAATCAGAACAGGTGGCAGAAGAACTGGTACTGGACGTATTTATGAAAATATGGACCGGGCGGGAACTCATGGCACAGGTACATAATTTTGATGCTTTTCTTTTTCGTATCGCGCATAACAAATCTGTCGATTTTCTACGGGCTGCAGCCAGGGACCCGCAGCTGAAAACCTTATTGGAAGAGGTCACCGAACAGGCGGCCGCCGATGGTGCGGATTCCCTGGTGATTACCCGTGAATATGAAACAAAAATCAGGGCGGCGATCTCGTTGCTGCCACCACAATGCAAGAAAGTATACCGTCTGAGCCGGGAACAGGAGCTGACCCACGATCAGATCGCCCAGCAACTGCATATATCCCGCGCTACCGTGAACAATCACCTGGTACTGGCACAGCGCTTTATCCGTAATTATCTCGCCAAAGAAATGGATCTCGCCATCGTTTTACTACTCATCGGAAAATTTTAAATTTTTTTTCCTGCGCATTAGTTATGCCTCCTTTTTTATTCGTCTTATTATCAGGAGCCGCTTTTTACAGCAGATGATTTATGGACAATGAAGCCGCATATTCATGGCAATACCTGGTCACACAGTACCTGAACAACCGGATTTCCAAATCCGAGCTGGAAATACTGTTGCAGAAAGTGGCGGCAGATGAACAGCCGGAGTTGCTGACGGCCGCATTGGAAGAGCAGTGGAAAGCAGCAGCAGCTGCTGTACCGGCAGACAGAGACTGGGATACAAAATTTACAGCCATGATGGCGGCGGTTCCGGAAATGCCGGTAAGGAAAGGTATACAACAGCCATTTAAATGGCTGGCGGCAGCTATCATTTTACTGCTGGTAAGTGCAGGCAGCTATATTTTCTTTATTAAAAAAACGGCGCCGCAGCCGGTTGCGCAGGTAGCTGTACAACCGTATGACCTGGCGCCGGGAACGGTAGGTGGTATATTGACATTGGCCAACGGAGAACAGATCCGGCTGGACAGCGCCGGCAACGGATTACTGGCCGTACAGGGCACTACCCGTGTTACCAACCGGCAGGGACATATTACCTATAATACTACCGGGAAGCACCACGAACAATCTTTATATAATACCATTACCACACCCAGAAGTAAACTGTTTCAACTGATCCTGGATGATGGTAGCCGCATCTGGCTGAATGCCGCATCTGCTGTTCGTTACCCCATCACTTTTTCCGGCGCCGACAGGAAGGTATATCTTACCGGGGAGGCCTATTTTGAAATAGCCCCCCTGTATCGCCATGGAAAGCGCATCCCTTTTACCGTACATGCCAATGGCATGGATATTAAAGTACTGGGTACTCATTTTAACGTCAATGCCTATACGGACGAAAAGCAGATTACCACCACCCTGCTGGAAGGAAGCGTAGCGGTTTCCGGTGGCGGAACAGCAGCCCTGCTGCGACCTGGTGAACAGGCACAGCTGCAGCCATCGCAGCACCTGACTATACACCAGGACATAGATACTGAAAGCGTGATGGCCTGGAAAAATGGTTACTTCTCTTTTGATCAGACCGACCTCCCCGCTGTGATGCGGCAAATCGCCCGGTGGTACGATGTAGATATCGTTTACGAAGGACGCATTCCTAACCGGCGCTTCGGCGGTGAGATATCCCGGAATAATCCGGTATCGCAGGTATTAAAAATCCTGGAAGAAAGTAAAATACATTTCAGAATAGAAGAAAAAAGGATCGTCGTATTACCATAAAAAAACCGCTCTGAGGTGAGAGTCAGAGCGGCGGACAGTTCTGGTATATACTAATCATAACAATTTGTAGGAACGAATTGCCTATTACTCAACCAAAACCACTACTAAAGTATGGAAAAAATTCTACGTACCGCCTGGTATTTCAGCCGTCGGGTACTTCCTAAAACGTTCCTGTTTATGAAGTTAACAGCCATTCTGCTTTTGGTTACCTGTTTACAGATTAGCGCTACCGGCTATTCACAGAAGGTAACCCTCACTGAAAAAAATGCACGGCTGGGTAAGGTGTTCCGTGCCATCAAAAAACAAACGGGTTATTCCTTTTTCTTTGATGAGTCCTGGATACAGCAAGCTGCTGCAGTCAACATCCAGGTAAAAGATGCGCCACTGGAAAAGGTATTGGACCTTTGCTTTAAAAACCAGCCACTCACCTATGCTATTGTAGGGAATACGGTAGTAGTAAAACAAAAAGAACAGGAGGCTGCCAGTCCTGAAACAAGGATCAGTACACCGCCACCTGCACCCGTAAAAGGCGTGGTAAAAGATGCGGATCAAAATGTATTGCAAGGCGTTTCTGTACGCGTAAAAGGTACCAATAAAGGTACCACCACCAACGCAAACGGGGAGTATTCCCTGGTAGCAGAGCCGGGCGAAGTACTGGTGTTTACTTTTATCGGTTTTCAGCAAACAGAACTAACCGTAGGTAAAGATGATATCCGGCATATTGTGATGAAGATGGCCAGCAATGAGTTGGGCAATATAGTGGTCACCGCATTGGGTATCACCAAAAAAGACCGTAAGCTGGGATATGCTGTGTCTACGGTGAATATCGATGAGATCCGCAATGCCAACAACGTATCACCTATTACCGCCCTGCAGGGAAAGGTAGCCGGTGTAAACATCAATGTGATGGGCGCTGCCGGTGTACAAACATCGCCCAGCATCATCATCCGTGGTGCTAAATCCCTGACAAAAAATAACCAGCCTATTTTCGTGATAGATGGTATGGTATTAATGAACAACCAGGTAACAGGTGATCAGATAGATGAAGGCTCTCAGCTGAAAAACCTGAACCCGGACGACTACGAATCCATGACGGTACTGAAAGGTGCTGCCGCTACTTCACTGTATGGTTCCAGGGGCGCCAATGGAGCGATTGTTATCACCACCAAAAAAGGAAAAGCCGGACAAGGATTGGGAGTAAGTTATAACTCTACCTACCAGACACAGGTCATCTATGAAAACGGATTGCCTTTGCAAAATGTGTATGGTAGTGGTGCTATTGCCATCCGGGAAGGTAACTTCAAACCCGATGGCTCCCAGGTGAGTACTTCCTTTAGCTTTGGTCCGAAGATGGATGGTAGCATGCACCCATCGATACATGATGCCACCAAAATGGTACCGTACAGCCCACAGCCCAACAACTGGAAGACTTTCTTCCAGAACGGCAGATATATCAATAATAACGTGGCCCTGAGTGGGGGTAATGAGCAGGTAACCTACCGGTTTTCCTATTCCAATCTGCGCAATGATGGTACCTTACCCAATAACCGGTTAGGCCGTAACAACTTTGATTTCAGAACCACCGGAAAAATCAATAAGGTATTTTCTGTAGAAGCCGGCGCCAGCTATGCGATTACAGATGTGCTGAATCCTTACGGGCAAGGCCGTTATTTCTGGGATTCCGGTCAGAACCTGGGTTTCCTGACCTATTATTCCGTGCCGCGTAATACAGATCTGGCAGATTGGAAAGCGAACTACCGTAACGAAGACGGCTCTATGAAAACCTATCAGTATGCACAATATGATAACGTAGTACGTACGGCTTTCAATCGCTTCGATAATCTCACCAAAGCCAGAAATGAAAAATCATTGCTGGCGAATGTATTGCTGAAAGCACAGGTAACAGACTGGCTGGATGTAAGTACCAAAGCGAATTTCAGCAGCTACCGCATATTTTATGAAAACAAGGAGAAAGGCAGTGGCGCCTATGGTGCCGGTGGTTCCTATGAAGTAGGTGGTGACTATTCCAGCCTGTACAACTACCTGTTTATGATACATGGTACCCGCAAACTCCATAAAGACCTGGAGCTGGATGTGCGTGTCGTGAATGAATATTACGGTAACGGTAAAAAAGAAGAATTCGGCGCCAGAACAGATGGCGGATTAATTGTACCGAATGTATTCACCCTCAGTAATTCTGTGAATGATATCCGGAATACCCGTAAGTATACTTTCAAAACCCCGAACGAGAAAGTAGTGGGTGTAGGTGGTATCGTAAACCTGAGCTATAAAGAATATTTAAACCTGGAGTTAACCGCCCGGCAGGATTGGTTGTCGTCGCTGACTTATCCGGATGGGGTAGTGGGAGCCAACAACTATGGCGTGTTCTATCCTTCCGTGAATGTATCCTGGGCATTTTCAGATATGTGGAGAAAAGCGATGCCGGCCTGGTTGTCTTTCGGTAAGCTGCGCGCTTCCGTGGCCTGGGTAGGATCGGGTACAGAAGCGTACCAGACTGCTTTTGGCACCTTTACACAAGGTACGGTGCTGGACCAGGATGGCAAATCGGTGGTGACCGGCTCCCAGCTGATTCAGGATGTATTGCCCAACCTGAACCTGAAACCGGAGATACAGCGCTCTATTGAACTGGGAACCAATTTATCTTTCCTGGATGATTTTGTAAACCTGGATTTTGCCTGGTATAAAACCAATACGTTCAATCAGATTTTAACGATCGACGGTACCCTGGAAACCGGGTATAGAAAAACCCGGATCAACGCAGGTAATATCCAGAATCAGGGGATAGAAGTATTGTTAAATGTAACGCCTATACGAAAAAAAGACCTGCGGCTGGATCTGTCACTCAACTTTACCCGTAACCGCGGTACCCTGCGGGAACTGAGTCCGGGTTTGAAAGAATATGCCCTGATGGAAAGTTATAATGGCGCGGGTGTATATGCCTATGAAGGTGGTGCCTTTGGTGTGCTTACTGCTACCAGTCACCGGCAGTATGATCCTAAAACCGGTTTCCCCTTGCTGCGGGTAGGTGGTCGTAATGCTTCCGCTGATCCGGAAGTAAAACGCGACTTCCAGGAATACAGCTGGTTGCAGCAACCGATCAATGCACAGAACCGTCGTGTAGATATGGGACGGGTAGAACCGGATTTTCTGGGTGGTTTCAATGCCAATCTCCGTTACAAACAGTTTAGCTTATATGTACAACTGGATGGCCGCTTTGGTGGACTTGCCTATTCAGAAGCCTACAACTACGGCATGCAGCGGGGTAACCTGAAAAACACCATGCAGTACCGGGATCAGGAAAATGGCGGCGTAGCGCGTATTGATTCCTATACCGGGCAGACCGTATATGATGGCGCTATCCCGGATGCCGTATTTGCCCCCGGTGAAAAAAGCCCTAAAACGAAAGAAGATATCGGTGGTATGACATTCCGCGAAGCCTATGATAAAGGACTGATAGAATCCTGGAAAGCAGGTTCTTACTACATCAATACTTTTGGCTGGAGTAGTAATCTGGACAATGGATCCGCGACTAAAATCTCCTGGCTGATGCTGCGGGAAATTACATTGGGTTACCAGGTACCTAAAAATGTGATCAGCAAAATACGGATGAAAGGCGCCGGCGTAAGATTTACTGCCCGTAACATTGTATACCTCTACAATGGTTTAACTGGCGGTCAGAATCCGGAATCCCTGCAAAGTAATAATCCGTTTAATCCGGTGATTACGGGTGCCGTTCCATTTTCGCGCAACTATGCCCTGTCTGTGAATATCAATCTCTAACCCGTTAAAGCAATAATCAAATGAAAAACATATATACGATAGCGTTAGGATTGCTGATGGCAGGTACCCTGGCGCAGTCCTGTAAAAAAGAGATGCAGGAAATCAATACCGATCCTAATCAGCTGAATGAAACCCGGCCTGAGTTTCTGTTTACCAGCGCTACCTTAAACTACTCACTGCCGGGACGTAGTCAGCTGATGAATAAATACCGTACCACCCTGCGTTACATGCAATACATTGTGTCTGATAACGTAGATAAGGCGGATATGGAACAACCCTATTGTGATGACCAGAAAACCACCTTTCCGGATCCGGGTAGTAGCGGCGCCCTGTATTTCGACTTCTACAATTCCATCGGCAGGGATTGTGCGCGTCTGCTGGATCAGATCAATGCCATCAAAGAAGAGGGCCGGCGGTCTACTTACCGGGAGCTGGCTGCCATCTGCCGGATTATGTTTACCTACGATGCCTGGAAAGTGATGGATATCTACGGTGCGATGCCTTATTCGCAGGCGTTTAATGTGACTGCATTCCCGTTGCCCGTATATGATTACAACTGGCAGGCTTACCAGGTTTTCGACAAACAACTCCGCGATGCTGCAGATGTATTGCGGGCGAAGTATACCGGACAGGTGAATCTATCCAAACAGGATTTCTTCTACAATGGTAATATGGAAAACTGGTTGCGGTTTACCAATACGTTGCGTATTAAAATTGCCCAGCGTTTTGAAAAGCGGAATCCGGCGCATCTGCAGGCGGTATTGCAGGATATTGCGACCAATTACCAGTCTATGATTATTGCCAATAATGCCGGTTCTTTTGGTTACAGCAATGTACAGGACTGGAATAATAATGTGGATGACCTGGATCAGATACAGAATGTATACGTAGCGGCCTATCCGTTTGTGACCTTCCTGAAATCCACCAGAGATCCGCGTTTGCCGCTGATGGTACGTCGCAATGACTGGGGAGATAATTACCAGGCTTATAAGGATATACAGGAAAAAGGAATACCGGAATCCAAAGCGCTCTTAAATGATCCGCTGGTGAATTCCTCCCGCTATTGGGGAAAACATGTGTTCAGTGCTTCCAATGGCGCCGCATACGGTTGGGAAGGACAGCCTAAAACAAAACAGTTTACCATTAAGGACGGAGATAAGACCGCTTCCAGAACACTGAGTTTTATATCGCTGATTCAAACCCGCCTGTTTGTAAAGAATGGTGGTTTTAAAGCCAATAATCCGACATTACATAAAGATGAAACTGTGGTGGATGGTAATACCATCAAAATGCGTACATCGTTACTGAACTATGCAGAAACCTGCTTTATGATGGCTGAAATAGCGGCCAAAGGCGGCAATGGTTTTGGTAAGTCAGCGGCGGCCTGGTATGAAGCAGGGGTAACCGCTTCCTTTGACTACTACAAAGCCCTGGGGATTTCACAGAATACGCCAGGGGCAGCCGATGCCCAGCTGGGCGACTTCCTGACCCGTTATCCCTATAATGGACTGACCAGTGTTTATTCACAGGCATGGGTAAACTTTTTAACGGAGCCGGAAGAAGCCTGGGCGATGTGGAAACGTACGGGTTATCCACAGCAGGAAACCTTTAATCCGGCAGGACCGAATAAGATAGGAGATGGATCGGGTATTGCTTACCTGGAGACATTATATACCGGATCGCAGTACCTGAAAATTCCGCGCAGGGCTGTGTTGCAGATCACGTCTACACAGATGGGGCCTAACCTGGATAAAGCTATTGATGATATGAAAGCAAAAGATCCTGATTATGGTGTGGATCGACTGGATACAAGAGGACGTATCTGGTGGGATATGAAATAAACTTTACCACATAGACAACGCCTCCCGGTAAGCCCTATACGAAAATACTTCGTGGCGGTTCCGGGAGGCGTTTTTTTATTTTTCGGATATCTGATAGGCGCATCTTCTGGCGCCGGCCAGTATGTGATCTATCCGTTTGATTTGTACGTTTTCGCCCAATACTGTCTGGAAGGTATTGAGTTCAGATTTGCAGAAGCCCTGACAGGCCTGTGCCGCCGCGCAGATCGGGCAGTGGTTTTCGATGAGCAGATAACCCGCGTCTTCTTTTTTATAGGCAGCCATATAGCCATCATGGCTGCGTATTTCCGCCAGTTTGCCTAATTTATTTTCCAGCCCGGAACAATCTCTCAGCGCTTCCTGGTATTTATGGATCATCTTTTTTTCATTGGCAGTAATGACTGCCTGTACGGCTTCTTCGCCCAATGCTTCCCGCATGGTTGTGATCAGCTTCACTGTGAGATCCGCATGGTTATCCGAAAACTGGGCATGGCCCAGGCTTGTCAATGCCCAGATTTGCTGGGGCCTGCCACGGCCTTTCGCAATGGTAGTGGCTTCTACCAGGCCTTCACTGCTCAGTTTCAGCAGTTTAAGCCGTACGCCCACAACGGTTATTTTCAATGCTTTCGCCAATGCAGATAATGGCAGCGGCCCCTGGTGCTTCAATATCCATACCGCCTCATCGTAGTCCGCCATCCTATTATTCATAATAAAGAAAGTATTTATTTGGTTTATTAGGCAAATGTAATAATTTTGTGGCTGTAAATTAAAGTTAATAGCGCTGATAATAAAATAACGGACATACCAGATAACAATCACCAACATAGCTGCTGACAGGTATGTTGGCTAATGCAGGAAAATTACTTTTCCTGCATGCTACTCCATACATGCTTTTTTAAAATATAGTTACTGCTGAAAAAAGAAAAATACAGCGGCGGGGGATTGCTATGCCGGTATGTCCGGGTTTATGTCATTGAAAAAAAATACCATGAAAAAAAATACACCTGTCCTGATTCTTTGTGCTTCCGCATGGCTGTTGTTGGCCACTGCCTGTAAGAATAATGCGGCCCCGGCTGCAGCGGCTACCGCCCCGGCCAATTACCCGGTTATTACGATTGCCCAGCAGGAAGTGATGCTGCATGCCGATTATCCGGCGGCTATTCAAGGGCAACAGAATATTGAGATCCGTCCGAAGGTGGATGGCTATATTTTACAGCAGCTGGTAGACGAAGGCGCTGCCGTGAAAAAAGGGCAATTGTTATTCCGTATTCATGCACCACAATACGAGCAGGAAGTACGCACGGCTACAGCAGCGATCAAACGTGCGGCAGCCGAAGTAGCCACGGCAAAAATGCAGGTGAAAAAAGTAACGCCGCTGGTGCAGAAAGAAATTATCAGCAACTATGAACTGGAAGCGTTACAGTTTACGCTGCAAGCCAAAGAAGCGGAACTGGCGCAGGCACAGGCCAGCCTGGCCAATGCACAGACCAATTTAGGATATACTACCATCACCAGTCCGGCAGATGGTGTGATTGGTACCATCCCCTATAAAATCGGGAGCCTGGTAAGCAGTACTTCACCGCAACCGTTAACAACGTTATCCAATATCTCCAGTGTGTATGCCTATTTCTCTTTTAATGAGAAACAGTTCCTGGACTTTTTGCAGGGATATAAAGGTAATACCATGAAAGAAAAACTGAGTCAGCTGCCACCTGTTACCCTGATACTTTCCAATGGTGTGGAATACGATGAAAAGGGCCGGCTGGAAACCATCAGCGGATTAATCAATACAGAAACCGGTACCGTGAATTTCCGGGCTACGTTCCCCAATCCTGCAGGCCTGATCCGAAGCGGAGGCAGTGCCGTGGTGCGTATTCCGCAGCAGCATACAGCAGCCTTGCTGATACCTAAAAAGGCTACCTACGAATTACAGGGCAAATACTTTGTGTTTACCGTAGATAAAAACAATGTGGTGAAAAGTACGGAAGTGATGCCGGAGCAGGCGGCAACACCGGATTACTACGTTATCAGCGCCGGATTGAAAACAGGCGACCGTGTCGTCGCAGACGGGATAGGTTCCCTGCAGGATGGTACCACCATTCAACCTGTGATCGCTGGTGCTGTGAAGCTCCGTCATTAATCCTGGCAAACTGCCATGGCATTTCATTTACGCGGAAAATATTTTCGATTATGCTAAAGAAATTTATAGAGAATCCGGTATTGTCTACCGTTATATCTATCATCATAGTAATACTGGGTTTACTGGGATTAATGTCTTTACCCATTACCCAATATCCGGAGATTGCCCCTCCGACTGTTGAAGTAACTGCTTCCTATCAGGGCGCCAACTCAGATGTTGTGATGAAGAGTGTGATTATACCGTTGGAAGAACAGATCAACGGCGTGGAGCACATGACCTATATGACCTCCAAAGCCAGCAACGATGGGAGTGCTACTATTACCATTAATTTTAAACAAGGTACCGATCCGGATCTGGCAGCCGTGAATGTACAGAACCGTGTCACCAAGGCTACCAGCCTGTTACCGGCTACTGTTATCCGGGAAGGGATTACCACTACCAAGAAACAAAGCAGTGAAGTATTGAGCTTCCTGTTGTACAGTGAAAACAAAGCGTATGACCAGAAGTTCCTGTACAACTACCTCCGTATTAACATTGTGCCGGATCTCAAACGTATTGAAGGGGTAGGTGATGCGATGGTATACGGTGCGCAGGATTATAGTATGCGCATCTGGCTAAAACCGGAGAAGATGGCCAGCTATGGCCTGATTCCGGATGACGTGATTGCTGCGCTGGCAGAACAGAACATCGAAGCGGCGCCCGGTAAAATCGGAGAAAACAGCAACGAAGCTTTTCAATATACCCTGAAATATACCGGCCGGCTGGAGAACGCCACCCAGTTCGGGGATATTATTGTGCGGGGCGGTACCCAGGGGCAAATCCTGCGTTTGAAAGATATTGCGGAGGTAGAAATGGGCGCGTTAACCTATACGACTACGACTACCGCTCAGGGATATCAGGCCGTGTATGTGGCCATCAACCAGTCGGCGGGTTCCAATGCCCACGACCTGATCAAACAGTGTGAAGCCATTATCACCAAAGCTTCCGCCAATTTTCCGCCGGGTGTGAAATACGGTCCTTTTCTGAATGCCAATGAATTTCTGGATGCATCCGTAGAGAAACTGATTCATACCATCATAGAAGCCTTTATACTGGTGTTTATTGTGGTGTTCATCTTCCTGCAGGATTTACGTTCTACGCTGATACCTGCACTGGCAGTGCCAGTAGCCATCGTAGGTACCTTCTTCTTCCTGAAACTGTTCGGGTTTACCATCAACCTGCTTACTTTATTTGCATTGGTACTGGCGATCGGGATTGTGGTAGATGATGCCATTGTGGTGGTAGAAGCGGTGCACGCCAAACTGGACCAGGGGGCGAAGTCTGCGAAGAAGGCCACCCTGCATGCCATGAGTGAAATCAGTACCGCCATTGTATCTATTACCCTGGTGATGTCGGCCGTGTTTGTACCGGTAACTTTCATCACCGGATCTGCCGGCGTGTTTTACAAACAGTTTGGGCTAACGCTGGCCGTATCCATCATCATTTCTGCTGTGAATGCGCTGACGCTGAGTCCTGCTTTGTGTGCGTTGTTACTGAAACCGCATCCGCACCAGGAACAGCAGGCGCCTAAAGGATTTTTACCCCGGTTTTATGCCGGTTTCAATACCGCCTTCGATGCTGTTGGTGCAAAATATATGCGTGGGGTACGCTGGCTGATCAGAAGAAAATGGCTGGCCCTGGGTAGTATTGCGCTTTTCTCCGGTATCTTTTATTTTCTTGTCAAAACAACACCGACTGGTTTTGTGCCTAATGAAGATGCAGGGGCTATTTACGGGAATGTGATCCTGCCGCCTGCATCTACATTAGGACGTACCACGGAAGTCCTGAAAGAAATCGACAGCATTGCCCTGGCTATTCCGGAAGTGGAATTGTCATCTACCGTAGCCGGTATGGACCTGATCAGCGGCTTCGGTGGTTCATACGGCTCTGTCTTTATCCGGCTGAAACACTGGCAGGAAAGGAAAAAGAAAGGCCAGGACATCAACAGTGTGTTACAGCAACTGTTTGCGCGAACGGCGCATATCAAAGGCGCGAACATTATCTTCTTTGCAGCGCCCACCTTACAGGGATTTGGTAATAACAATGGTTTTGAATTTCAGCTACAGGATAAAACCGGTGGGGATCTGAAAAAGTTTGAGGAAGTGATCGGCAAATTTATGGGTGCCCTGAATAAGCGCCCGGAGATCATGTATGCGGCTACTCCCTATAATATTAACTTCCCGCGGTATGAAGTGGTGGTAAATGTCGCCAAATGTAAAGAAGCCGGCGTACCGGTGAATACCGTGCTGAATACGTTACAAGGTTACTTCGGTGGGGTATATGCATCCGACTTTAACCGCTTCGGTAAACAATACCGGGTGATGATACAGGCAGCTACCGCCGACAGGTCCAACCTCGCGGCATTTGATAAAGTATATGTGCGTAACAGCCGTAATACCATGGCGCCGATCTCTGAATTTGTCACCCTGCGGAAAGTATACGGACCGGAATTTATCAACCGTTTTAACCTGTCTACTTCCGCCTCCGTTACCGGATTGCCTAAACCCGGATTCAGTTCCGGAGATGCCATCCGGGCGATTCAGGAGGTTGCCAAAGAAACATTGCCAAGAGGCTATACGTATGACTTCTACGGCTTAACGCGGGAAGAGTTGTCCAGCGGTAATCAGACGGTATTGATATTTGTATTGTGTCTGGTGTTCATTTACTTCCTGCTGAGTGCTCAATACAAAAGCTATATCCTGCCTTTTTCTGTATTGTTATCATTGCCAATAGGGCTGGCTGGCGCGTTTCTGTTTGCACGGATCTTTGGGGTAGATAATAACATTTTCCTGCAGATCAGTCTCATTATGCTGATTGGTTTGCTGGCCAAGAATGCCATCCTGATAGTAGAGTTTGCGTTGTTGCACCGTTTGCAGGGACGTAACCTGATACAAGCTGCCATTGCAGGCGCGAAGGCCCGTTTCCGCCCGATTCTGATGACTTCTTTTGCGTTCATTTTCGGTTTGTTGCCGCTGATGATGGCGAATGGCGCAGGCGCCTTGAGCAACCGCTCTATCGGTACTGCTGCCGTAGGTGGGATGCTGATAGGAACGTTGTTCGGCGTATTGGTGATTCCTGCGCTGTTTGTACTCTTCCAGGCTTTACAGGAGCGGATTAGCGGTGCTCCGGTGTTAGCGAAATCATCAAAAAAGGAAGCGGGAATTATTGAAAATTATGCTTAAATATTTATTCATGTTACATCATTATAAAGGACTGTTATTGTTGATGGTGGTTACTACGCTGGCCGCCTGCCGGGTTACCCATACCTATAAGCAGCCGGAAGGTCCTGCTGCCAACCTGTACCGGGATCAGACAGTAACGGATACGGTTACACTGGCCAGCCGGCCCTGGCAGTCTTTGTTTGCAGATACGTTGCTGCAACACCTGATTACAACCGGTCTACGGGAGAACCTGGATCTGAAAATAGCCATTACCCGCATTGACGCCGCCAAGGCTGCATTGCGAAGCAGTAAAGCCGCTTTCTGGCCGGATATCAATGGAAATGCAGGGATTAAGCAATCCCGGTTTGCTACGGCACAGAGTTTTGGGCTGTTTGAAAACGCCACACAATACGATATCGGATTAACTGCCGGCTGGGAAGCAGATATCTGGGGAAAGATCCGCAGTGCCAAACGTGCTGCGCTGGCAGGATTGCTGCAAAGTGAAGCTGCCCGCAGGGCGGTGCAAACACAGCTGGTGGCCGACATTGCCAATAACTACTACACTTTGCTGGCACTGGATGAACAGTTGGCGGTACTGGAGAAAACACTGATAAACCGGCAGGCAGATGTAACGGCTATGAAGGAACTGAAAGCGGCGAATGTGGTCAACGGTGCTGCCGTGGTACAAAGTGAAGCCAATCAATATGCCGCCGCAGTAGCTATCCCTGATATGAAAAAGCAAATCCGGGAAACCGAAAATGCCCTGGGTATTTTATTGGCGCAACCTTCCGGCATGATCCGTCGGGCGGTATTGGCGGAACAATCGCTGCCGGCGACGTTGCATACCGGTGTACCGGCGCAGCTGTTGCAATACCGGCCGGATGTACAACAGGCGGAATATGCCTTCCGGGTAGCTTTTGAAAACACGAACGTTGCCCGTACGTATTTTTATCCGTCGCTGAATATTACAGCGGCAGGAGGTTTTTCCACTTTTAATTTCAAAGATTGGTTTTCTTCGCTGGGATTGTTCGGCAATATTGCCGCAGGGGTTACCCAGCCCATCTTTAATAAAGGGCTGAATAAGGCGCGTTTAGCCACTGCCCGGGCTAAACAGGAGGAAGCCGGCTACCGGTTCCGGCAATCGCTGTTAACAGCCGGAGAAGAGGTATCTAACGCTTTGTATGCGTATGAGACTGCGAAAGAAAAACAACGTTCCCGTGTGATGCAGCTGCAGGCACTGGAAAAGTCGGTTGATTTTACCAAAGAGTTGTTACGATACAGTACGGCCACCAACTATACAGATGTGCTGACATCTGAACAAAGTTTGCTGGCCGCCAGGATAGGTGATATTACAGACCGGTTGCAGCAATGGCAGGCTGTTATTGTGTTGTACCGGTCGTTAGGTGGAGGCTGGCAGTAAGGCTTATACCCGGACTGTTTGGTTTTGTACCGGCAGTCCGGTATTTTTGGACCCTCTATGAAGCAGCTGCGTTATTTCCTTTACATCTGGTGGCATTGGGGTTTCAGCCTGGCCTGTTTTATTCTGAAACACGAGATCCGTGGAGAGAAGCAATATGGTATTCAGACCATGGGGGTGGATAACCTGACCGGAGAGGTGCCTGCCGACGATCTGGCGCATGCCAGTGTATATGAACCAGTGAATTACTATACCGCCACCTGGTTGTTGAACCACCTGGAACCTGCAGACCTGCGTACCGCTTTCCTGGATGTGGGGTGCGGGAAAGGCCGGGTACTGGCGATGGCCGCCGCTTACGGATTTAAAGAGATTGCCGGCTTTGACTTTTCCGCACGGCTTTGCCGGGATGCGATGGCCATAGGTACAGTGTTGCGTACGCAATATCCGGATCTGTCCCTTACAATTACGTGTATGAATGCCCGTTACTATGACATCCCGGAAACGGTGGGTGTCATTTTTTTATTTAACCCCTTTGATGCGGAGGTAACAACGGCCTTTATCGGAAAGGTAGCCGAAAGCCTGGAACGACAACCCCGCCCGCTGAAAATCCTGTATGCCAATCCTCAATGCAAACAACAATGGCTGGACGCGGGCTTTAAAGAAACTGCTTCCTTCCGTAAACAGTATTACCTGCAGGGCTGTGTATTGGAGCTGAAATAAGGTTTTGACGGTCTTCCCAGGAAGAAAAACGAATCATGGATAGTCGGTGGTAATGGTGGAAGTATTGGTATCGCTACCGCCTGTGGGGAAAAGTTTGCTGATTCATGAATATTTTGTTAACTTTAGTAAGGTTGTTTAAGATCAGTAGCAGCTTCGTTATAAAAGATAAGCAAAATAATCATCTATCCCAATTGCACCGGTTTTGTTGTTCTCGCCTGCTTAAACAATGCTTCCCTTTATTATATACTTATTTATAGTTGTTTTCCTCAAATGTTATAACTGTCCGCTATGATATAGCTTGTCATTTTATTCTAACGTGAGATAACGATAGCAAACCATACAGGTCTTGCTGTTATATACAATTATTGTTATCAAAAGTCCCATTTTGGAAGAGCAAGATTACATACTACCACCGGTAGATATCGCCGCTATATTTTCAGTATTCAGGGATAAGTATATCGACTACCGCGTTGTTAAAATGCCCGACAGCTGGCGGGAACGGGATAATTCCGTATTTACGTTTATCCTTTTCAGTGAAGACCTGGACGAGCCCGAACTCCTGACTTTCTTCACCCTTGCCGGTACCCATAACCTGGCGAATGCCAGACCTGTCAGTAAGAAGCTGCTGGAGCTGTCGTCGTTATTTCATCCCCTGTTTTATGAACGATTTGTGGCAGAAAGCCGGCAGCCGGATGCCGGCGAAAAATATATCCGCTTTATACAAGGGCTGCAACCGTATGCTGTAGCACTTGCGCCGGCATACGATACTCCCGTGGCTTCCAACAGGTATTACCTGCAGTCATTGCTGTTCCTGGCCGGATGCACCCTCAGTGCAGCCATTATACAACAACGATATACCGAAGCCACCATACAAAGTAAGCTGGACCGCCTCTGGCAGGCTTCCTATTACCTGGCATCGCTGGGTATTACCACCATCAGCCGGGAAGCGCTGCAGGAATTTGTCATACACTATGGTAGCCACACCACGCTGGATGCCTTTGAACGGATCAGTGCCATTAAAAAAATGTATGGCCGCCTCCTGAATGAACTGAGCAGCGACGTATATACTACACCGGTAACTATCCAGGAAAGTGTGCTGAATGCCGCACAGCAGCAGCGGTTTGGCTTTGTGCCCTGGTTGAGGGAGCAACTGGGAGATAACCTGAAAGCTGTTTTCGTATATGGGTCTTCCGTTACCAGTGAAGTATTTGCTGATTTTGACGTGATCCTGTATGTGAAGGATTCGCACACCGCTTTATGTTGTCTTAATGGTAAAGATCCGAAGCACAATGGGGTAGATATCAACATCAGTGTATATGACGAAACGGATTTTTACGGCTTTCAATCGCTTAGCGGCGATAACCTGGATGAGAATGTATTATGCCTGTACGGAGCAGCCACGATCCCGGTAAAACGCCGGACAGATCTTATCTACCGGAATTTCAGCTTTGGTTATGTGCGCATGCGGCAATTGCTGGGGATGGCCGCCTTCCTGGCAAAAGAAGGCACGCATTTCGGATTGGAAAGCAAGTCCAACCTGTATCAGTACTTTATAAAAATACCCATGCACATTGTGAAAGGTATGCGGGCGGCTATGCAGGAACCTATCAATAAAGTACTGATTAATAAATGGACGAAAGCAACACTGGATTACGATATCGATGAACAGGTGGCTTTGTGTATGAACGGCCAGGCCTGGAAAGCGATTTCAAATGCCTACGGCGCTACTTTACAGCTGCTGTATGTGTTAAATAAGGTATATGCAGCCTTTGAGCCGGAAGCAGCAGACATACCCGCCTTTTTGCAATAGGCAGGCATATTATTTACCCCCGTTTTAATTCGCACACTATGGATACAGGTATTATCAATCATTGCAGTGGCCTTCACCGGGAAGATGTTACGCGTGCCATACAGGAATTACGTTCGCTGGGATTTTCCATCGAAGAAGCAGCTGCCGGCACAAGTGGTTATGTTACCTGCCTGGAGCTGTATGATACTTTTACAGCGCCTGCAGGTCACAATTGTATCCTGGTGGATCACCCGGGACATGAACCTGTGATAGAGCTGATCCTGCAACACCTGCCTTTTAACTTTGATGCCCTGCCATTGCTGGTAGAAGGAGAAAGTAAGATTATTAAATACTGGACGGATAAAGTAGTGATCGAAAAATTCAAACCTACTGTTTATTCGTATACCCATAACCGATATGGATCTGCTGCCGGTACCGATGATATCCGTATCCGGTTTACTTCGGCTTTATACCGGAAGATGGCCTTGCTGCATACAGGTATCCCTTACCGGCCTGCCAGCGCTTTCCTGGCTGAAATTACCCATGAACAAGGGTTGTTTGTAGTGCAGCGGCTGGTAGATGTATGTAATATAGAAACCCGTATCAAACGTTTTCATATAGGCTCACCGGTACACCGGTACCTGTATACCGGCAAGTATCCTTCTACCCGGCGGGATGAGGCGCCTATCGTAAAGTGGACCCGTTTTGAAGATCCGGTAGTGTGTTTCGACTGGCGGCATCCTTTGATGGATGAAGAACAGCGCCGCCTGGCAGACGAGCCCATTTCTGATGATTATGCCGCACTCTGGATCCGGGATGTCACCTTCGCCAAAGAGATGGCCCGAAATACTTTTATGTGGCTGGAAGCGATGTTTTTCCAGGCAGGTATCACCCTGATTGATATGTGCATCTTTATTGACCGGTCCGGAAAAATGATCTATAGTGAAATCAGTCCTGACTGTATGCGTATGCGCTGGAACAGTAATAACATAGACCAATCTGAATCTATGGATAAGGATTTGTGGAGAAGGGGGGCTGCGCCGGAAAAGCTATATGAGAATTATGAAAAAGCTTATTCATTGATCTTTCATTAATATAAAACAAAAGAGATGACTACTGTATTCAAAGAAAATCTGGAAAGCCGGAAGATCTCCCCGAAAGGAGTCATTACCCTTCCGCCTGCTGCCCGCGAGCAGCTTAAGTTTAAGAAAGGACAGGGCAAACGTATTGGTTTCGCCGTGGAAGATAAAAAGGTAATCCTGTTTACGCCTGCAAAGGAAAAACAACCTTCCAAAAAGGCTTCCGCACGTGGCTTGCTGAAACTGAATATTGCTGCCCGGAAAGCACTGAAAGTCAGCAATGGCGAAGGTGGACTTTATGCGGTTAAAGTAGATAAAAAGGATGGCAGTGTACAACTGTATGCAAAATAATTAAAGCATCACAGTAACATATGCGTAATCCCCAACAATCATTGATACTGGCAATAGACGGGCATGATGGCGCCGGCAAAACTACCCTGGCGGGCTTGCTGGCCGAAAAACTGGGCGGTGTATATGTACGTCCTTTCGGCGGCGCAACAGGTACCTCTCTGATTACCCAGGCGGAGCAGCATCATTACCAGGAAGTATCCCGGATAGGTTTGATGGCTATCCGGGATGCAGCAGCACAGCATGATGCCCGTGTATTGGTGTTCGACAGGCATTGGATGACTGTCTTTACACTTATACCAGCTGCTTACCGGGATGAATGGTTTCCGCTACCTGCCACTACCTTGTGTTATGCCGGCATGCCCGCTACACTGCTGCGGTTGGGAGAAAGAGATGAAGCAATATTCGACCGGGCTTATCATGAAGGGTATATGCAACAATATTATGACCTGGCGCATCAGTATGGTGCCCATATTCTCAGAACGGATCAGCATGACGTAGCGCAATGTCTGGATATGTTGGTGCAATGGGCCACTAATCTGTAAAAACATGTATGAAGATCACAATCATATTTCCCATAAAACAGTAAAGCCCCTCACCATTGCCATCGGGAAAGGGAGGGGGTTTTACGAATCCCTGGACTATATTCATACGGATGAAACACCCGGTTATCAAAGCTTTTTAAAAGGAGAGGTGCCGGTTTATCAGGATGAGTCCGGACAATTAACGTTGATGGCTGTACGTAGCCGGGATATGCCCTGGTTATTGCAGCAAGGACATATTGATGTAGCGATTGGCAGTTCCGTATGGTTTAGTGAATACCAGGCGGATGCCCTCAGCTGTGCCTGGAAGCTGCCCTTGCAGGAATGCAGGTTATCCCTAATTGCCTCACCGGATATGCATCTCCCGGACATAAAAAACATCTGCACAAAATTTGAAAATATCACCCGCCGGTATATCACTGCTTTGCCACTTACAGCTGAGATACTCCTCATGGAAGGTTCGCATGAAGCGGCACTCTTTCTGAAAATAACCGATGCTATTGTAGATGTGATTGAAACCGGCCGCACTATCCGCCGGATGGGATTCCGCGAGCTGGATACCATTGCGTGGCTGAGTCATGAAATGTGGTTACGTACGCATGATACCGTTACCCGTGAACGGTTAGCCTACTACCTGAAAAAAACGGCTCCTATAAATGGCTAATACGGCCCCGGATAAGGATGATATAGGCTTATCACTTGGGTGAGTGATTGCTTTCACTGTGTGTCATCAGCAGCACGATGCCTTATTTTTATGCTGTAAAACCCGTTTCTCCATTACCTATCCCTATTTCTCCCCCGGAATTTTACTTCTGAGATAGGTATATGAGTCACCAAAATCTGCAAACAAATGAAAAAAATTGCCCACCTTTTATTTATTGGAGCGCTGTGCCTGTCTGCCTGCTCCAAACAGGATAAGTCCAATACAGATCAACCTTCGCCGGATAGTAATCAGGAAGCCCCTGCGGGGAAAGTACGCCGCTGTGCTACCGGTGAAGTACTGAAACAACAACTGTTGGATGATCCTACGCTGGCACAGCGTATGCAAAACATTGAAAAACTAACGGAAGAGGTTACACGTAACAGAGCACTCTTCCGTTTACTGCCGGATGGAAGTATTGAAATTCCGGTAGTTGTAAATATTTTATACCGCACCACAGCCCAAAATGTAGCGCTTAGTCAGGTAGAGTCCCAGATTACTGCGCTGAATCAGGATTTCAACGGACTGAATTCCCAATATAATACATTGCCACCTATTTTTGATGCCGTTAAAGCAGCTGTAGGCGTGCATTTCAGGTTAAAGAATGTTGTACGTAAGTCTACAACAGTAACCACCTGGGGTACCAACGACGCCATGAAAAAAAGCAGCCAGGGCGGTATCAATCCTACTACGCCGGATTCTGTATTGAATATCTGGGTAGTTGGTGGTATCAGCGGCGGTGTAATTGGCTATGCGCAATTCCCTGGTGGTAGCCCTGCTACAGATGGTGTTGTAATAGCCTATGATTGCTTTGGTACCAACGGTACAGCAGCTGCTCCTTTTGCCCTGGGCAGAACCGCTACACACGAAGTGGGTCACTGGCTTAATTTACGCCATATATGGGGTGATGCCAATTGCGGCGATGACCTGGTAGGAGATACCCCCCGGCATAATACCGCCAACTACGGCTGCCCGGCTTATCCGCATCGGAGTACCTGCACCGGCACGCCTATTGAAATGACCATGAATTTCATGGATTACACAGATGATGCCTGTATGGCAATGTTCACACAAGGCCAGAAGACCAGGATAGATGCGACATTCCTGCCTGGCGGCGGCCGTAACGGATTCGCCCACTAGTTATCTGCCCTCATTCCGGGGGAGATTTTCAGTAGTAATCATATTATTCCGAAAACAGGTATCATAACGGTGCCGGATATACTTTTATGCCTGCCTGTCAGGTATACGGCAAGGCTGTGTTGCACGCACAGCCACATACCTGTGTTTGGCGGGGCCCGAAAAGGCTGTCGCAAATAACCCTATATTTTGTCGCGTTTGCACATCGGATGTTACAAAATCTCACCCTATGTTTGCAGTATCAAACAACATTATTGAATTTCAAATCAATCAAAATGAGTACTGCACACAACACAACGATTACAGTAACTGCCACTATCAATGCACCTGCCGCTAAAGTATGGGAATTATGGACTGCGCCTGCACACATCATGAAATGGAACAGCGCTTCAGAAGACTGGCATACGCCCCGTGCAGAAAATGACCTGCGTCCCGGTGGAAAATTTTCCTCCCGTATGGAAGCCAAAGACGGTAGTTTCGGCTTTGATTTCGGTGGTGTATATGATGAGGTGAAACCCCATGAACTGATTACCTATACTATGGGAGATGGCCGAAAAGTAAATATTACTTTTGAAGAGAATGGCAATACGACTGAGGTAACAGAAACCTTTGATGCAGAAACCACCCATAGCATCGAAATGCAACAAGGTGGCTGGCAGGCTATTCTCGACAATTTCAAAAAATACACGGAATCTTTCACTGCTTAAGCTGTCACTATGTTTACCACCAGGGCTATCCGATCCACTTTCCTACTGTGCTGCATGACTGTGATATCTATGGTATCAGTACAGGCGCAATCCACTAAAAATAAACCGATGCATACCCCCAAAAAAACCGGTTATGCACCCGTGAATGGGTTGAAAATGTATTATGAAATACAGGGAGAAGGCCGTCCCATTGTGCTTATCCACGGTAGTTACATGACGATTGATATGAACTATGGCGCATTGATACCGGAGCTGGCCAAAACCCATCAGGTGATTGCCCTGGAAATGCAGGGGCATGGCAGAACGGCGGATATTGATCGTCCATTTTCCTTTCCTGCCCTGGCAGATGATGTAGCCGCACTATTACAGTACCTTAAAGTGGATAGCGCTGATGTATTGGGATATAGTTTAGGCGCTACCGTTGCTTTGCAGCTCACGCTGCGGCATCCGGCACTGGTCAGGAAACTGGTCTTTATTTCTTCTGCCTATAAGTACGACGGATGGTCGAAAGAAGCGCGGGAGATATTCGCCAAAATGGATCCTGCATTTCTGGAAAGCACACCGCTGAAAACCGCCTACGATCAACTGGCACCGGATAAAAGCCATTGGAAAACGTTTGTCACCAAAATGATAAAATTTGATGAACAACCCTATGATCTGGGTGCAGCTAATATTAAAGCGATTAAATCACCGGTATTGATGATTAGCGGAGATAATGATGGCGTAGATCTGCATCATATCACAGATATGTACCGGTTGCTGGGTGGTGGTGTTTTCGGAGATATGGCTGGTTTGCCTGCCTCCCGCCTGGCGATTATCCCTGGCGCCTCACACGTTAGCCTGATGATGGAAACCCACAAATTACTGGCTATCATACAACCGTTTCTGGTTACAGCCGCTGGCCATTAGTATAGTGATGTAGCTGTCATGGTTTGAAGAGAACTGTATCATCCCCGAAATTATTTACCTGCCCGCGGCCTGCCGTGGGCATTTTTTGTGCTATATTTAACAGGCTAATCTGATGCCACCAAGCCGTGAAATTACAACGATATAAACCCGCTGTTGCGCTTCGTCCGTTCGTGAAAAATTTTACCATCATTGAAAATGACGGTGCCGTCGATAATGTTGTACTGCCGGATACGGCTATGGTGTTATCTTTCCGCTTTCAGGGATCGGTGGCGGTTTCGGAAAACGGGGTGCAGCAACAGTTACCTGCCGCTGTTTTTTCCGGTATGCGGAAATCACATAGACAGATCTCCTATACGGCATCCACGGGTAACTTCCTGATAACATTTACCCCTGTTGGCGCTGCTGCCTTTTTCCGGGAACCGATGCATACCTTTTTCGGACATACTTTACCGGCAGCCGACCTTAAAGGGTTACGCGATATAACCTATATGGCAGAACAACTGGCAGCTTGCCCTGCACCGGCAGCAAAGATTGCCTTCATGGAAAAAGTATTGTTGTCGGCGTTGCCATCGTCTACGCCGGATTTGCTGGTTACGCATGCCGTGCAGCAGATTACCATTCATAAAGGTAATCTGCCTATAAAAGAGCTGGCGAGGCAGCTGTTTGTGAGCCAGGATGCTTTTGAAAAGCGCTTCCGGCGGGTGGTAGGCAGTAGTCCCAAGCAGTTTGCGACCGTTACCCGTTTGAGAAATACGATCGACAACTATACTCCCGGTCAAAGTTTTACAGAGCTGGCTTATGCTGCCGGCTACTTTGATCAGGCGCATTTTATCCGTGATTTTAAAACCTTCACCGGTAAAACGCCCGGTCAGTTTTTTAAAGAAAGTGTTTTCTGGTAACAGGTATTTATACCTTTCGAGAAATAATATAGGTTCATGAGCTTGCATATAACCTGCTTGATACGTTGAATGCTGCTGTCGTAGTTGCTATGAAAAGGCTGAACCAGCAAGGAAATAGGGCGTTTTTTCAGGTCTTGCACCATACTAAAAAAACAGTAGCAGAAATGAATGCTTAACTTTATGGAAGATAAAAGGCTGAGATGATGTAAGACCTCACATGATGAAGGGAAGCCTGAAAAAATACCGCTACACATTTTAAATCTGCTGACATGAAAAAAATCGGAATACTGTTTTTCCTGTTATTTACAGGTATGCTGTTACAGGCACAAAGCATCCAGTCCAGTAGCTATAGTTCCCTTGGTTCCATCAGCAGTGATGGTAAAATAAAAAATGCCAGTTATCAAACGGTAGGGTATATAAAGGATGATGGTGCCGTACAGAATAAAAGCTATTCTACTATCGGCTATATTAAAAGTGATGGTACTATTCAAAATAGCAGCTATTCTACTGTTGGGTATGTGAAAGCAAATGGTGCAGTGCAGAATAGTAGTTATTCTACCATCGGCTATATCAAACAAGACGGTACCGTACAAAATGCGAGTTACAGTACGATCGGCTATGCCAAAGGCGTGAAGAAGGAATGGGCGGCGCTGGTATTTTTCTTTTTCAAGTTCGATTAAACATATTTTTTTCTATAGGCAGAAGGACTGATGCCCTTATGTTTTTTAAAGATCCTGTTCAGGTGACTTTCGTCTGTGAAGTTTAATTCACAGGCGATTTCGTTTATACGCATATCACTGTGTAAAAGCCTCATTTCAATCAGTCGTAATTTATAGTGAGAGATATATTGCTGTAAGGTGTCGCCTGTTTGTTTTTTGAAATAACGTCCCAGATAGTTGGTGGAAATGCCTACTTCCCGACTAATGATGGCTGCTTTCAGCAATTGCGGATCGAAGATATGCGTCTGTATATAATGCAGTATATCCAATATTACCTCACCGGTATGCTCTTTTATGTTTTTAGGTAGCTTCAATGCTATATTCCGGGCTACGACCAATATTAGCGTGTTGACAAACTGCTGAATGATCTTGTGATGATAGATTTGTTCGTTGGTATATTCTTTATGCAAGCAATTCACCAGGGTGGCTACCATCGGTTTATCCACCTGGTTTTTAAGTATGCATCCTGGCCGGTGACTGGCATTCCGGAGAATAGGTTGTATATGTTCTGCCCAGTCCTGCTGTTGGTTTTCGCCGGCGTGCAGATAGGTGTCGTGGAAACTTAATCCGAAAAAGGTAGTGGTGGTATCAATGGAAAAAGTGTAACTATCTGCTGGTGTAACCAGGAATAAATTGCCGGACTGATAGCTAAAGCGATGGTTGTTCATGTATTGTGTGCCGCTTCCTTCCATGATGTATATGAGTTTGAAAAAATGGTTTCGGTAGTTCAGCCGGGGGAAGCTACTCAGCACTGTAAAATCTATTTCAAAGGGATGATATAAATGTTCTCTTGCCATGGTTCTTAAAGTTACCGATAAAGTGTAAAAATGTACAGGTTCCTCCGTCTGTTTCCCGCTAGCTTTAGCGCTTAAATAACCTCTATGAAAAAGAAGCTTTTAATTATCGGTGCGGGCGGTACTATCGGAAGAATTATTACCCCGGCATTTGCCGCACAGTACGATCTCATTACTGCCGGCCGTAACAGTGGTGATATCCGGGCAGATATTACTTCACCAGCGGCTGTAGCACAACTGTTCCGGAAGACCGGGAAAATTGATGCCTGTATTTGTACGGCAGGAGATAGTATGGGGGGAAGCCTGCATCAAGTCACTGATGAACAGCTGCAGTATGGCTGGGAGCATAAGCTGTTGGCGCAGATACGGGTGGTATTAACCGGACAGCCCTATTTGCATGATCAGGGTTCTTTTACGCTGATATCCGGTAAAATGGGAGAGGAGCCTGCCGTGAATGCTACGGGCAAGGCGGTGGTGAATGGGGCGGTAAATAGTTTCGTACGGGCCGCATCATTGGAAATGGAAAGAGGCATCCGGTTGAATGCTGTGAGTCCTGCTAAAATTGAGACGTTGGTCAGGGAGGATATTATCGCAGCGTACCTGGAATGTGTAACGGGGAGTAAGCACGGATGTATTGTGAGGGTCGGATATTAAAGGGAGCTATCAGCCGCATCAATCTTGTAATTGATGCGGCTTTTTTATGGTATTTGCTGAATATGCCGGTATAATTTAGCGGAATGGGTGTTGTTTTTCTTATCGTAGTTTTCCTGGGTACCAAAAAAGATAAAGGCTTCTTTGGCGCGTGATACTGCAACATTCAACATGTTTACCCCTACATCAAAGAAATAGGATCTGTTACTGTCATTGGAGCCATAGGTGGAAGAAAAAAGGATAATAGATCTTTCTGCTCCCTGTAGGGCATGTACGGTACCGATGGTAAGTCCGGGTGTATAGAGGCCGGATTTACGCAATACGGATTGCAGGATGAATTTCTGGCCGGTAAAAGGTGTAATGATACCTATCAGGTTGGCTAACTGGAGCACTTTAGGCGGGCGTTTATCTTTTAATGCATCGGCGGCTTCTTTTTGCTGATAGTGCCTGAGAATAGCCGTATGATGCTGGATTAACCAATTTGCAATGGCATGTGCTTCTTCGTAGTTGCCTCTGCTAGTGCCTATATTTACGGACGTACCAGTTACCGGGATGAATTGCATGGGAGGAAACAAAGTGTCCCTGGCTGGCCCCTTTTTAGGTTCCAGCAGTCCGTTATAAGCCAGGTTGTTGCAATAGGCAATAATCTCATCGAAACATCTGCGATGTTCTGTTAATAGCATGCCTCGTTCCATATCAGGATAGGGATGGTAGGGAGAAGATTTCTGGGCCAGTTTCATGATACTGCCGGAACTACTGAGAAATCCTTTCTCCAAAAGTGCCTGGATAACATGTTCCTCTTTAATAGCAGTATATCTCAACAGGTTTGCGAAATCTACTTTCTGCGGTACATTCCATACGGGTTCTATCTGTTGGGTATCTCCTACCACAACCGCTTTTTTCGCCAGTGAAAAACTGGCTACCCCTATTTCCGGTGATACCTGTCCTGCTTCATCTACAATCAACAGATCAATGAAATCCAGTAACGGAGGGTTTTCATATACGTTTCCACTAAAAGTTTTTTTGATGAATTTTGAATACGTAAAGAATTTGGGCGCCATGTAAAAGGTAGAGACGAAACAGGGGGTAAGCATGGAAAATCTTCTCCACCTGTTTTTAGCGTGTTCTATGCCGTTTCTGTGAAGGGTTCCTTCTGCTATTACTTTGCTGGTGGCCTGTATCCAACGGCCTTCCCAGTAATGTATTGCCAGGTGAAAGAGATTGTGTTTTATTCCTTTTTCCAGCTCATCATAAAAGTATGCCTGGGACTGGCGTTCGGCTTCCCGGAATCCTGCGTCAGTCTGAGGAGGGTTGCCATGTACCTGATGCTGCTTTTTCCAGTTTTGCCAGTCGTTATTGCACGTTTTTATTTGTTTGATCAGCAGGAGTTTTTCGTCGAAGAACCGGTGAAAACTTTTGATCTCATAAAAGTTGATGCTATCATAAGCAAGCGGACAATCGCGGAACAGCTGTTTTAACCGGGTCGCTCTTTTCTCTTTAACAAATTTCAGGCAAGAGAAAAGCTTCATCCAAAAGGATTCTTTGTCGAGGTAGTCACTCACTTTAGTTTCTAGTGCTTTGATGTTGGTTTCCAGCTCTTGCAGCAATGTTTCATTGAGCTGTTGTTGTTCAAACAAACGGAAGGAAGGTTCCGGGTTTAATTGGGAAATGAGGGCAGGTATCGTCTTATACTGTTGCCAGATGCGGATGCCTGCATCCAGTTTTTGTTGCTGTTCTTGTAAAATTGATTGGAGGTGCGTGATGATGGCTTGTATATCTAATTCCTGTATGCCAGAATATTCCCTGAACTTATCAGTATACAGTTGTGTGGCCCGGGCTATATACTGGCTGTTTTCTATTTCGGTAGGAAAGCCGCCGGTACGCTTTTTGAAATAAAGTACCTCCTTACTAACCTGTTTACCCGCACTGGGGAGATAGAGTCCGAACCCGGTTAATTCGGGCAGCCAGCGTTGATACAGCATTCCTTGTTGTTGTTTTACGTGAGAGAAGCTGTCTATGATGTTGGTAACCGCCTGGTTGTTGGTAGAGCAGGCCAGGATAACCACCGGCTCACCCCCTCTTATCGCGCTTTTTACTACTTCGTTGGCTACGATGCTTTGTAGTAATGTTGTTTTGCCCGTTCCTGGCGGTCCGTTTACCGCGAGGATGTCGCCTGTTGTCAATTGGTTGAAATGGTACAGGCTTTTCCGCTGTGAAATGGAAAGTGGAAATTCATATCCCATTTGCCCGATATGGCCAGCGGAATTTTTTTCCATTTCATCTATTGAAAGCAGTGATTGCAGCGGCGTATCCTGTTTAGTGCAAATAGTCTTTAAAAGAGCAGGGGTCTCCTGCTTTTCTATGAGATAATCATAAAGCTGAACAATACCATCTGCGGCACTGGATAAGGTTTCATTGACAACAATAGTAGATTGATAGGTAGTCGTGAAATTCGCTGTTGTATATTGTTCCAGGGCATTATCTGTAATAGATTGAAATGTTTGCTGTAGGTAATGATAATAGTTTTTCCATCTGCCGTTGCCGGTGTAAGGTTGAGAAAAAGCCTGATCTATCCGCTCAACATGTGAAAAAGTAAAATTGATATTTTGGTTTACCTGGGGTTCCAGGTACACACGGGGGATATAGGGAAAAGTGTCTTCATCCGGCTTTAATAAACCTTTCTTGTTCAATATTGCCCGAACCCAAAAGGGATAAAAGATGCCTGTTTCTCCGGAAAGTTTAATGTATTCCGGAAGAGGACTCACCCGAAAGGGTGCCATCAATACCTGTACCTCTTCCAGGTATTCCCATTCTTCCTCCGCTTCATCTGTCCTGCCTTTACTTTCATTCAGCTGCCTTTCTACCTGTTCAATCAACGCATGGGCGCTGGCAGGAGGGATAGCGCCTTGCTGCCAGTCAATGTCTATATCAGACAGGTGTATGGTTTTATTGACATTGATCTCTACCCGGGCGGCATCAGCGAGGGTATTACGCCAATATTTTAAAAAAGGAAGATGTTCCTGGTGTTTCATTTTTTTATTTTGAGGGTGCTGGCGTCGAACGTTGACATGCCTTTATGGTTTGCATCCCGGATCTGGCCACTTGTCGTGTATTTTAAAAATAGGAATTATTACGTTAACCCATGACTGAAAAGTTATCTAACGAAAAAGCCTTCAAATCATATGATTTGAAGGCTTGCTAAAGGCAGCTGTATATAATTTACCATTGACGGTAAGTATCACTTCCGTCCGCTTAGCACCTCCAACGCCAGTGCAGTAATATCTCCTGTTGTCTTTGTCGGGGAATGGCAGTCACAGTTACTGAATCCTACCACATAAATATCCTCGCCAGGAATATAGATCCCCATTGTTTTGAAGCCAAAGATACTGCCGCCATGTTCCCGGCTGGGTATGCCATTGATGGTTTTGATATGCCAGCCATAGCCATAGGTAAAAGCATCTCCGTTATTTAATCTGTAGGTGGAGAATGCCTTTTTCGTTTCCGTAGGACTGATTAACAGGTATTGATTTAAAGCCTGCTGCCATTTCAGCATATCCCCTGTGGTAGACATTAACGAGCCGGAAGCGAAAGGAACACTGAAACTGATGATTGTTTTATTGACGTAGCCGGATGCTTGTTGATGGTATCCGTATGCCCTTTTGGGAATCACTTTTCTGTCGCTGGCATAATAGGAATGTTGCATACCTGCTATATCGAAAATATGATGCTGGATAAAATCGGGATAAGTTTCTCCGGATACCAACGTGATGATATATCCTAATAATACATAACCGGAATTATTGTAAGCAAACTTTTCGCCGGGTGCAAAATCAACGGGTTCATTTTTAAAAAAGTCTACCATCATTTCAGGAGTCATTTCTTTTTGCGCAATCGTCGGCAGGGATTTCATTTTAGTGAAGTCCTTAATGCCGGAGGTATGTGTCAGCAGATGATGGATCGTTATCTTATCTCCGGCGGGATAATCCGGAATGTATTTGGAGATGGGATCTGTGACCTTCAATTTATCTTGTTGTTCCAATATGAGTATGGCTATGGCGGTAAACTGCTTGGTCATGGAGCCTAGCTGGAATACATGATCAGGGGTCAGGTCGGCGTCCAGTTCCAGGTTGGCTTTACCGAAAGCTTTCTGGTAGATAACCTTTCCATGTTGCGCAATCATGAATACGCCACCTGGACCATTTTTATCGTTGAAGGTGGTTAAGATGACACTATCCACTTTTCTTTCGAGGCTTTGGGCGACCACCCTGTTTCGGGGATTACCTATAAGGATCAATAACAGGAACAGGGTGTAAGTAAGTTTTGCAGGCATTTTATCGCGTGTTTCCGGCAAATTATAGGTTGGCCGGTTAAACGGAGGGGAAATGGGATAAAACTGGTTTATTATGTGATAGAATGGATATTTCAGACAGGGTAGATGCTGCTAATTGTTGTGTACATATTTAGATAAGATATATTCCGTTACTGGCTTTAACGGTCGCTGATTTTGTATGGGGTGGTTGCCATCAGCGGTATAAAACTCAATCTTCCCATCTATTTTAATGTACCATACATGTCCTATTGCATTTAAGGTGATAGTATCCGGCTCCGTTATTCTTTTGAAATCATGCAACATCACGGAGTCTAATGCGACCACTAAAGTGTCTTTGAACTTTTGGTTGCAGGAAACCCGTTGATAATGGTCACCTGTCCAGAACATACAATTGCCATGATCGGATCCTGGATATATGGAGGGGCGGTTTAATAGCCAATAAGTACCGATACCTATAGATGTTAATAAAAGTGTTAATATGATTGTCGGCCGGATTTTCCGGTGCGATGCCCCGGTTTTATCGCCGTCAGGAAGGGTGACCAGTGTCATCACTTCCGGTTTACCTGCCTTGATTTCCTTCTCCCCAGCCTGTGTCTCCACTTCCGGTGTACCTGTTGCGACATACTTCGGCGTAGTATCGGTCGGAGTATTGTCGCTCACCGTATTAATATTGGTATCCGGCTCCCTGGCGACTTCCGGTCCGTCTATGCGCACCTGCCCAGATACGGGGCTGATGGTATCCCTGGTACCTGCCATATTAATAATACGCTCCTGCTCATCTTGCGATATTACAGTTGATATTTCTGCTGCTCTCTCCTCCGGTGCATCCTCCTCCATATTATATCGCTTTCCAAATTCATAAGGTCGTGGTTCGAAATTGATCAGCCATGCCAGCAGCTCAATATTTGTTTTAGCGGTATCGCCTGCCTGACCCCTTAAATAATTTACCAGGGGCTTAAACTTATCAGTATCATGTCTTCTGATCGCCTGTACATAGGCATCCAAACTATCCTTCTTCCCAAAAAATTCCATCAGAACTTTTTCATCCTTGGTTTTATATCGTTCCGCGCATACGGCGATACATGCTGCTTTGAGCTTGGCAGGAGTGGGCTGCAACAGGTGTGAAGAAAGGGTATTGGCAGCCTTTTTTTTCTCATAATCCCGCAGGACTAATGACTGATAATCAGGATACATTTCAAAAGTATAAAGTAAAACGAATCGAATTTATGGAATCCGGCCGGCATTTTCGGAATTGATCCGGAATTGACCTGGAATTATCGGAATTACCGGAATCACTTGCAAATCAGCCACTTACCCCGATATACCTTTGTCTCGAAATCAATAGGTCCCGCATTAGCTAGCAGGTTTACTGTACAGCGTTGGTTTCACCCGGAGCAAAGAAAGCGGCAACTGATAACCGGCCTGGGAAGCGTTTACCGGCTTCCGTAATCAATGCTTTCTCCCCTTCCCAAAAAATGTAAGAAGCGCTTCTTACCCGCTTGCTGCGCAGCACCAAAGCTGTCTGCAGTGATTACTCACCTGCTAAAACTAAAACAAATGTTCTCCATTTTTATAGCCGTGTTTTGGGCATTGGTATGCCCAAGCCATACTAATATGACAAGTAATAATGATAATGGTTCACCAGTAACCACAATGGATACGGGTGGGGAAACAGGACATGTTCCGCCTCATCCCCCGATTCCTCCAAGAGGAAAATAGTTATACAGAGAAAGGCAAGTATCAGCTTGCCTTTCTCTTTTTATATATTCCTGCAAACGGTAACCCATATGTACAGCTTATATATTGATAGGAATCATACCTATACTAATAACGATGACTGTCCGGGGAAAAAATTTATATTTGTCTAGGTGTATGTTTGGCGTGTGCTATTCCCCTTTATAAAATCATTCAGGTAGATACATATCCCTTTTCGCTTATTTACCTGTATATCCTCTTCATCCTTAAGCTCAATTGTCATTGAAAACACTGCTTATCCTCCTCATCGTAACCACTTGCCTTTTTGCTTGCCGTCAGCAGCATGTGCCTGTTCTGGTAACCCAGGAGCCGGATTATGAAAAGGCCCAATCATTTTTACATATAAAGAATGATTCCGCCTTTTACTATTATAATAAAGTGGTGGGTACATTGGTGGATAGCATACAGATCGCCCAGGTCTATAATTTAATGGCCGCGCTGCAAGCGGATGCCGGTGACTATTATGGCAGCCAGGAAAACCTGTTAATGTCCCTGCGCTATTTAAATGAACAAAATGAACGGCATGTGTATTGTCTTTCTTCTGATTATAATGAGTTAGGAAACACCAGCCTAAACCTGAAAAATTATGATGCAGCTATCCACTATTATGATCTGGCATTGAAGTATGCACGAAATGATACCTTAAAACAGACGCTTTTAAACAACAAAGGTCTTGTTTACCAGAAGGAAGGCAACTATATGCAAGCCATTGCCATTTATGATTCCATCATTCATAAAAAAAATCTGGACCCAATGGGATATGCCCGGGTATTATCCAACCTGGCAAGAACCAAATGGCTGCGGAATACCGGTTATCGGGCGGCTCCGGAATTATTGACGGCATTGCAAATCAGGATCCAGGAAAAGGATGACTGGGGCCAAAATGCGAGCTATGCGCACCTGTCTGATTATTACATGGCCACGCATCCGGACTCCGCATTATTATATGCCGGTAAAATGTATAATGTGGCCCGGCAGCTGAACAGCCCGGGTGATGAAGCGGAAGCCTTGCAAAAACTAATACAGCTTGCGCCAGCCCATACCGTAAAGCCTTACTTCACCCGTTATCAGTATTTGAACGACAGCATACAAACTGCCCGGAATAAAGACAAAAACCAATTTGCCCTCATTCGTTATGATGTGGCCAAAAACAAGATGGAAAACCTGCAGCTGCAAAAGGAAAATGCAGATAAAAAGGTACAGATTATACAGCAACGCATCCTGATTTACGGTGTTATCCTGTTAATGGTGGCGGGTCTTTTTACGGCAATCGGCTGGTACCGCAAACGAAAACAACGGATTATCCGGGAAGAAAAGCTGAAAAACTCCCGGAAGGTACATGATGTTGTTGCCAATGGACTACATCGCATTATGTCGGAATTGCAATACCAGCCTGTTATTGAGAAAGAAAAACTGCTGGACAAAATTGATAACCTGTATAACAAGTCACGTGACCTTTCCTATGAAAAGCCTCCTGTCTATGAAGAAGGATTTCAAACGGAAATTATCCAGCTTTTAGCCTCTTTTCAGACAGATGCGATTCATATCATGACGGTAGGTAATAATGAACACCTGTGGGAAAATATAGCTGACGATACCAAAGAACACGTGAAACTTATCTTGCAGGAATTGCTGGTGAATATGAAAAAACATAGTGATGCCCGTAATGTGGCCGTCAGATTCGAGCAAACGGACGGACAGATTTTTATGCAATATACAGATGATGGTGTGGGGCTGCCAGCTGAACATACACCAGGAAATGGGCTGAAGAATACGGTTTCCCGTATAAAAAATATGAATGGCCGGATTACTTTTGACTCAGACCCGAAAAAAGGATTAAAAGTCCGGATTTCTTTCCCAATCGTATACATACCATGATTAAAAAGGTACTTATAGCTGAAGATCACGAAAGTGCAAATATTTCTGTACAGAAAACCCTGGAAGTACGGGGCATTGCGGACACCGACTACGTCTATTATTGTGATGATGCCATTACTAAAATCCTGCTGGCTTTACAACAGCATGATCCTTACGATCTGCTGATCACGGATCTCTATTTTGAAGCAGATGCACGTGCACAAAAAGTTCCGGACGGATTATCGCTGATACCTGCTGCCCGGAAAATTCAGCCGGACTTGAAAATATTGGTGTTCTCTGCGGAGAGCAAAGCTGCTGTTATTGAAATGTTGTTCGATAAACTGGGTATTGATGGTTATGTACGCAAGGCCAGAAATGACGCGAAAGAACTAAATGCAGCGATGGAAATGATCGCTGAGCACCAGCGTTATTTTCCCCGGCATCTCACACAAATCATCCGGCAGAAAAATGTATACGATTTCACGGAGTATGATATTACCATCATATCCCTCCTGGCAGATGGCATGCGTCAGAAAGATATCCCTGACTACCTGCAGCAAAATAATATCCGCCCTTCCGGGTTAAGCAGCATAGAAAAACGGTTGAATACCATCAAAGAGGTATTTGAATTTTCCAAAAATGAGCAACTGGTGGCCTTTTGCAAAGACATGGGCATTATTTAACCAACACGCTATCCGCACATAACATTAGCCTGTTACCTTTTACAGGCTAATGCTGTTTTATATTGTATATACCCGCCGCTTATTTTCCCTATAACGCGCTTCTTCTGCATTAAAAATATCGGATTACGGTTTCCCGTAAAAACCATCCTTACCCAATAACTAATTTTGATACATCATTCCTAACAATAAAAAAGACCACTATGAAACTAAGCTATTATGTATCAAAAATTACGCAAATGAACGGCGACCATGAAGTTCATGATCAGAACTGTAACTATTTGCCTACGTTCGATAACCGATTGTATCTGGGACAATTTGAATCCTGCCGGGATGCCGTCAACGATGCAAAGAAGTACTATTCAGAAGCGGATGGGTGCCAGTTCTGTTCACCGGATTGTAACAAACGATAACTCCTGCTTTACGCATACCTTGTTCTAACAGCTCCTTCCGCCCATAGGATTGTTTAACACCCTTTCTGAAACCTCCTGCATAATAAGCTGTAACTGACTTTAATCAATGAAAACGTTTCTATTGGCATATTGTCTTTTTAATTCCGTTAGCTGCATGGATACTACTGCCGTATATATCTGCAGTAGTAAAAATGTCAGAAAGTATCACTACAAAGCAGATTGCAGAGGATTGAAGAATTGTCAGTACAAGATTACCAAAACAACACTGGAGAGTGCCACCCGCAGTAACAAAACGCTTTGCGATTGGGAACGGCGCTCTTCAGCTGTAGCGGTACCATCTCCCATATTCTGAGTGTAGTATATTACTTAACTCCAAATTCCCTCCTTCACCATGGAACTCATCGATCAGCAAGTCATTAATGACAACAAGGAAATTTATGCTAAAATCCGGCATGAATTACAACAGGCAACCACTGAAATTATGGTGGCTACCGGCTGGTTTACGGATGAAGATTTATTCAATATTTTGTCTGAGAAACTAGACCAGGCGGTTGCCATAGAAATCATTATCGCTGATAACCCCGATAATGAAAAGCTGGATTTTAATCAATTGGCCGCAAAAGGGGCCGCCGTTTATAAAATAAAGAGTAATGGCTATGGCATGATGAATCAGAAGTACTGCGTCATTGATAAACGCATTGCCCTACATGGCTCTTATAACTGGACTATTAATGCCAAAAAGAATAATCACGAGAGTATTATCAGTACCAACCACGCCGCTACTATCCAGGCATTAATAGAGAACTTCCATCAGGTTAAACAGCAGATTCTGGAACAGCATAATGAACCTGTTCCGGTTATTATTAAAACAGAACTATCGAAAGAAATACCGGTAACCCAATCCATAAAAGCAGGCACCGAATTTGAAAAAGTACTGGACGCCATGATTGCTGCTGAAATAGGTAGCTTCGACCGTAAACTAATCCGGGAGCAGGGTTTTGAACGGTGTAGTGCCAATAACGGTGATCATCAGGTGTTATATAAGGCATTTGACACCTTGTATGCAATTTTTATCAATGATATTGATGTGATCGACGATAAGAAAAAGCGACTCATTGCCAAAATTGAAGAATACCGGATCAAAAGCCAGGATAATTTAGAAAAAAAATGTGAGCTACAGATCGATTTCCTGGAAAGGGAAAACGCCATTACCAAAACCAATCTGGAAGTAAAGGGCATAAGACTGGCCGCTGAAATAGAAGCGGCCACTAAAAATATTCATGACATAAGAGATCATAAAATACCTGTTAAAGAACAGGAGTGTGCCGTAGTAGATAAGCAAATAAAGCTGGCGGAACAAGCAACAGTGAAGCCCCGGTTTAAATGGTTTGAGTTTATTCCGATTGTAATTTTTAATGCAGCCCTCCTGAGCTATCTGTTGATCTTTTATTCGTCTGCAGCCTACATATTGCTTTTCAGTGTAGAAGATGCGCATTTACAGGAAGTACAGAATATTCCGGTGGCTGCTGCACAGATTTTTAATCCGGAAGCGCTGACAAAAGCATTAAGCAAACCCGGGACCGCTACTTTTTTTATCTTCCTTTTTGTATTTATTCCATTGGCTTTTGCCATTGTAGACCAGTTCGTGCATCCCAAAAAAAAGCAACTGGTATCGGTGCTGGGATTTATATTCGGCATCATTGTGTTAGATGGGGCTATTGCCTATAAGGTTACGGAGGCCGTGTATGAAGTGAATTATGCCCAGGGAAATGTTACTACCCATTGGATGCCCGGTATGGTGTTTAAGGATACCAATTTCTATCTCGTATTTGTATTTGGTGCTTCCGGACTGCTTTTATTTAAACTGGCTTTTAAAAAGCTGATCTACTTCTTTGAAGAACGGAGTCCGGATATTATCGCACAACGCAATCAACTCAACATAAAACACCTGCGGGAGGAAATGGCCGTTCACACGAATCAGATCACTTTGTTGAAGGAAAATGTAATGATACTCGAAGTAAACATTGTGCAACTAAGAGTAGACGTGAAACATACGGAACTGGAACTGCGGGAGCTGCCCATCCGGTTAAACCAGGACTTACAAAAAAAGCGTGGCCAACGATTGAAAGATGCAGAAAACATAGACAAGATAGCGGCTATCTATACCATACATATACAATCGGACAATCTGCCTGTTTCTGTAGATGCCTTAAAAGACCGGATCAATATATTTTTGGAAGGATGGAATGATTTCCTGCATCAGGAATATGCGATACCCAAAGCTACTGCCAAAACCGCACAGGCAGCTGAAGTAGCAGCCAGGTGGCAGGGAGAAAAGCTGTATATCAGCAACATTGATAAACGTGTAAAAATTACCCAGGATGCATAAGCTCTTTTTCTGCTGCCTTGTGGCACTGCTGCCTGTCTTTAAATGCTACACTCCACAGACAGTCCACCCTAAGCCGGATACCGGCAAAACGTTTACGACTACGCATTTTAATATACTGTTTGTACCTGATCTGTCTAATCGGGTTGATCCGGACCGATATAAACGCCCACTTAATGATGTGGATATTCTGTCTATTATCACCAGCAATTTATATCCTGCTATACTCCGGTTTAAAAGATCAGAATATCAGAAAGATAAATTGACCATTGATTTTATCAATAAAGGATTAATCAGCCAGTATAAGGTGAATACGGATAACCTATTGATTGATTTTGGCAGATTTGCCAATCAACTGGACCGCATTCACTATATCACCGGGAACAATGGTGTAAGTCAAACACTCAGCAAAGATATCTATGACATGACAACGGAGTTTACCCGCATGAATGGCCTTGCGGTCAAGCAAAATGTGGGTGCAGACATCTGGAGTTATTTCCACCAGGGTATAGATGAAAAGAGAGTACTCGCTGCGGAGAATCCGATTAAGTATGGCAACAACAGTTATGTCAATACCTATCGCAACCTCCTCATCCTGCTCACCGACGGATATATTGAGGCGGGTATCTTTAACCAGGGATTTGATCTGAGTAAGAATACCATCAACCGCTTCCGGAAAGCATTTTTAAAATCCGGGGAAAATAATATGCAGCAGTTTCTGGAAAAAAATAAACAGTTTCAGATAAAGCCCGTAGACAATGAATACCTGAAAAACCTGGAGGTACTGGTGATGGAAACCTATGATCGTTCTTTGTCGAAAGATGGTGCTGCTACTGTACATCCAACAGATATGGAGATCATTAAACTGTGCTGGACTTATTGGTTGCAACAATCCAATATCAAACGGTTTGAACTACATCCCTATGCCGCTTCCAAAGATGAAGCGGAAAAAACCATCCTCAATTTTATAGGTATTACTAAAGTAAAATAACGACTGATTCCGACGATCCTTTTCCTACATCACAACTTATTGTTATGAGCTGGTCTTATCGAAAATCTATAGGTGTTGGCCCTTTTCGTGTCAACTTTTCCAAAAGCGGGGTGAGTTACTCCGTGGGCGTAAAAGGAGCCCGTGTACATGTAAATACCCATGGAACATATGTTCACTTAAGTACACATGGTATCAGCTATCGCCGGAAAATAGCCGGTCCTGCTACCCCTTTGCCACCTGTCATACCACAAAGAATTACTGTTGAAACCATCCATGAAATAACGTCGGCAGATGTCGATCAGCTGACTGATATTGATTCCCAGGCATTTATTACTACACTGAATCAAAAAGGTAAACTGGTTTCCTATGTAAAACTATGGGGGATACTGCCGTTGTGCGCTATCCTGTTGCTGCTGTTATTTACTTCGGTTGAGCGGCAACAGCAAATCATACAACCGGCCAGCGACAGCACTATTGTGCGGGTATATGCAGCTACCGGCGGGAATATCCGGCAGGCGCCGGATGTAAAGTCCCCGGTTGTACAAAAGGCAACTTATGGGCAAACATTTTTAGTACTCGATGCTGCCAATCCGCAATGGTATAAAATAAAGCTGGCTGATACGATTGCTTATATCAACCATGAGGTGGCAGATATTGATTACATCTTTCATGATCAGGTGAGTGAAACACAATGGCACCCGGTAAACGAATACCTGGTGTATGAACTGTGGCTTTGTTTTTTTTGTTTTGTACCCCTGATCTATTGGTTGAAAAAGCTGGACAGGAAGCGATTTGAAATGGAATTGCATTACGACATGGATCATAAATATCAGCAGGTTTATCAGCAGTTTAAAACGCATTTTACCACCTTCTCCAGATCGGCCAGGATCTGGCAGTACCTGAACGCACAGCGAACGACTGATCAGAAGCGGAACGCAGGTGCTGCCAAATTAATAGAAAGAATCAAGGTGCGCGGTATCACGGAAGATAAAAAGCCCATGCCGTATTTTATTACCAACGTAGCGATTCCCTGCATATCCTTAAATAAGGTGGAGCTGTTTTTTCTGCCTGAACGGCTGTTAATAAAACGGGGTTCTACTTTTGCTGCGGTATTTTATAAGAATTTACACATTACCAGTAAGGTGATCCGGTTTATTGAATCCGACATCTTACCCAACGATGCTAAAGTGATTGATTATACCTGGCAGTATGTGAACAAGTCCGGTAGGCCGGACCGGCGCTTTAATAACAATCGTCAATTACCGGTATGTGCTTATTCCGAATATACATTTACTTCCAATACCGGTATTTTCGAAATTATCTCTACTTCCAAACCTGCTGCCATGGATGACTTTGGCGGATTCCTCACGAAAATAGGAGCGCTCCAACACCGAATTGGGGAAACGTGCAAATGAAAATGCGCTCAGTTTTTACTGAGCGCATGTATGTGGAGTATGTTGAAATAAGTATCAGCCTTTACTATTGAGGCGAAAAATAACTGCTACTGTATTTTTACAGAGCTCATTTTATCATTCGCATTGGGAGATAATCCGCCCAACCAGCTGTTGTTACTGGTCAATGTCCAGGAGGTACCGGAAAAATTATCGTCTGCATAGAGGATGACAGTCCAGCCGGCCGGAATTTTTACAGAAGATGCCCAGTCATTTACCACTCCCTTTGTCTGTAATTGAGATAAGATATAATTGCCTTTGGCAATGGGCTGAGAGGCAGTACCACCATAATTGGCATCCTGGTAGAATACCACGCCGGTGCTTCCGGTGCCGCCGCCGCCGGGATTCATGATCTGAATCAATTGCTTGCTGACGATGTAAGTAGGCGCATAAGCCGTGTTATCTGTGGAAGAGGTCAGCGGGGCATCTCGGTCTATGGCATAGCTGAATACACCGCCTTTCTTACCGGTAGCAGGTTCCCAGCGGGCATAGTCATAGGCACGACCGGTACCGTTTACCGGATAGGTGACATCATACCATACATTGGAAGGATATCCTCTTTCTTCATAAAAAGAAAACCCGGGTACAAACTGCGAAGCGTTGATATAAGGGGAGAAACTGTTCCAGGTAGATTGTAAGGTACTGGCGCCACGGCCATAGGCCTGCAGCCATACATAGTCGACGAGGGTATATACTTTTTGGAAAAGACTGTTGTTGCCATTTTGATTGGTATCAAACGTCAATAGTTTGCCGGTACCGGATTTTGGACCAAGGTATTTAGACAGGGCCTTATACACACCCGCCATATCTGTCAGGGTTTGTCCGGAGGGCGTGCTTTCTATATCGATGTCATATCCATCGAAACCATATTTATTTACGACGCTATCCATGATATGTTTGGCGGTCAGGGCGTATCCAACAGAATCATGTGTAGCACCCGGAACGAGGTCTAATCCTCCTGTCAGAATTACTTTGGTGCCTTTGGTATGCAGGGTATTGATCCATCCGGGTACCTGGTTGGCTACCGGAGAGCTGGGAGAGAAGCAAAACAGGATTAATATATCCAGGCTGTCGGGTACCTGGGAAAAATTGGTGCCAAATGGAGCAGGACCATAACATGGGCCTTCCAGGCGATAAAAAGCGGCATAAATTTCATGAGGCCGGCTTTTGTATGCTCGCAGGCTATCCAGCGATTCGGTAACCACTGCGCTGGCAGCCATGGCAGATTCATTGTGGGGGAGTGCTTCCGAAGAACGCAATTCTTTGGTACAGCTGGCGCCGGAAAGGAGGATGATGAAAGCGGTGATTAATCTGAACGATAAACATTGCTGTTTCATTTGGATGAATTTTATGATGAATAATAATGCCTGCTGTAAAATCATGACATAACGGAAATCACTTCAACATCCTTGTGTGGTGTGTAGCATAACTGGTGTGATAACGGATGGTATTCATCTGATCGATTGATGCCTGCAGCTCAGACAATTTATTCGGGCAACCTGCGGGTTTGCATAACCATTGGCATTACCGGACTAAGTTGGTATGGCAACAATATTGCTATTGCTGTTACTGAATGCGCGACTACCTGTTGGTGATGATGCATGGTGCTTTAATAATGGGGTAACATTGTTAAAGCATGACAATGCCGGGTTCAACTACTTTTCATTATTCATGGAATCAACTTTGTAATAATAACGCTCGTTTTAGATAACATCGACAGATAGGGTAATTTACATTATAATCAGCTGTATTTAGTGTATTTTTTTCGCCAAAATGCATACTATTTTGCGATGGAGGCTTCTGTTGTTATTACCTGAATAATGCAAACAGCGTAATCATCCGCCAGGCTGTAGCACCAGCGCAATGTATAAATTAATGTCTGCTGAATTTTCTGAATGCCAGTGGTGAATAGTTTGTCTTTGTCCGGAACAATTTGGAAAAAGACTGCGGGTATTCAAATCCCAGTTCAAAAGCAATTTCATTTACAGAAAGGTCGGTGGTTACCAGCCGCTCTTTTGCCTTTTCTATGATCTTTTCCTGTATATGTTGCTGCGTACTGTTGCCGGTAAGCATCTTTAACAGGCTACTCAGGTAGTTGGGAGAAATATTCAGCTGACCGGAGATGTATTTTACAGTAGGAATGCCGTTCTGTGCCAGTATTTCAGGCGTGAATGCCTTTTCCAGCAATGCTTCCAGCTGGTTCGCAATACTGTGATGTGTGATTTTACGGGTAATAAACTGCCGTTGGTAAAAGCGTTCAGCATAACCGAGTAAAGATTCGATCAAGGAGATAATAATGCCCTGGCTGAATTGATCGATGTTGGTACTATATTCCTGCTCAATATTCCGGAATAGTCCTTTCATGGTCAACTCCTCCTGTTCAGACAGGAATAATGCTTCATGCATGGAATAACCAAAAAACTCATACTGCTTTATTTTCTTTGCCAGCGGGGAGTTCCATAGGAAGTCAGGATGGACTAATAACAACCATCCTGACTGATTTATTTCTTCTGTTGGATAAGCATAGTAGCTAAACACCTGCCCTGGTGCAATAAATCTCATCTGGCCTTCATCAAAATCCTGTTCCTGCTGTCCGTACTTCATTTTTACCACACAGGGCAGGAATTGCTTCAACCCGATGAAATAAAAATCGGTGGTCAGTGGTGTTTCCAGGTGATTAGGCAACTCCTTGATAGTGGCGATGTCGAATACCGCAATAAGGGGATGTTTTGATTTGGGCAACCCTCGCAGCTGTAACAGCTGGCTGATGCCTTTTATTTTCAGCGGCAGGTTTCCGGACATAGTCATTTAGTTTTGATGGTACCAGGTAGCAAATGTTTTGGCAAAATCCCGCAGTTTTGTTTTTCCTAATACCGGTCTGTTAAGGTAGTAATCTTTCTGGGCATTTCCGTTATGCATATTTTCATGCATTTCTACAAGTAAGCTGGCAAATACATCCGTCATGCCAGCTGCTTCCAGGTCTTGTTTGAGTTGTTCTCCGGGTATTATTTCCCATTGCAGGTCTGGTTTTCCGATGGCTTCCCCGATGATCTGTGCTGCCTGGGTGCAGGTGAGCTCTTCACTGGCTACATACCTGATCTTTGTGCCGGTGGCTACAGGTGTATTGATCTCTTCCGCTATCGCTGCTGCGATATCCTCCGGCGCCACGAAGGCGATCATATCGTCTCCGCCGTAATTAGAATGGATCACGCCCTGTTGCCGGATCATATCTTTCAGGATATAAAAGTTACTGTAAAAAACACCCGGGCGCATAAAAGTAATGGCTACGTCTGTCAGCGTTTTCCATTCTTTTTCCGGTTCTACGGATTTCAGGCAGTTGGCTATCCAGCCGGTGAGTACAACTGCCCGCTTTACACCTGTTTCCCGGATGGCCTGAATATAGTTGTCTGTATACCCTGACCATGCCGTTAGTTCACTGGCTGTGAAATCCAGTGGATTCATACAATATACTACATCTGCCTCTTTGAATGTTTGTATGAGAAAAGGCAGGTCCTGTATTTTACCAATAGCAGGTTGAGCCCCCAACGCTTCTATCTGCGGTATTTTGCTGGCATCTGAACTGATGAGGGTTACCTGGTGTCCTTCCCCGGTGAGGATTTTTGTGAGTGGTTTACTGATGTTGCCCAGAGAACCGGTGAGTACAATTTTCATTTTAGATGATTTAATGTAGGGCAAAGGTCCGCTGGTGAGTCGGGGAAAAAGTGTTCAGATCTCAGAAGATTGTATGAAAATGTATGAAAAGGAAATTTGTTGTTCACCCGATTCTATACCAGCTGGAGATCTTTTATAAAAGCATCATTATTTTTCTTTGGAATAGAGGTACTTGTTCCCGTATGCCACCTCCGCGTTATCTTTTTCGTTCAGTCTTGAGGTTGATGATGATTTTGTCTGATTATACCGAAATTCATGTGATGATGAAAGCCTACTTCGCTCTACAATGACGGAAATGATTTATTTTAGCTAACACATTCTTTTTTGCAAAAGGCTTATTACTATAGTTATGAATACAAAAGAAGTTATCAATATTGAAAAACTAGTTTACAGTATTCAAGAGACCAACCACTATTTTTTAAATCAGGCTCAAAAACAGGTAAATACTGCTTTAACATTACGTAACTGGGTAATAGGTTTTTATATTTTAGAGTATGAGCAACATGGAGAAGATCGTGCAGCCTATGGACAAAGGTTGTACAAGGAAATAGTTGTTAAGCTGAAAAAAGTGGCGTGACAGCTATCAGAGAGCGACACTTTAACTGATTTACATAATGTTACAATTTTGCGGACACTGTCCGCAAAATCCATCACTACGGAAAGTACAACTAACCAACCAATAGTAGATAATCTCAAAACTACTTCTGATCTTTTGCCTAACAGGCTTAGTTTTTCTCATTTTATAGAGTTGCTGAAATCAGATACACCTTTAAAACGTAGTTTCTATGAAATAGAAACCATTAAGAATAATTGGAGTGTACGGGATTTGCAACGGGCAATAAATAGTATGTTGTATGAGCGTACTGGGTTAAGCAGCGATAAACAAGCTATGCTGGAAAGTCAAACAAAAAGTGAAGGATTGAAACCTGAGGATGTATTTCGTAACCCATATATGTTGGAATTCTTAGGACTGGAAGAAAAAGCAGTATATACGGAAACAGAATTGGAACAGGCGATCATTAACCATCTGCAAACTTTTCTATTGGAAATGGGAAATGGATTTTGTTTTGAAGCCAGGCAACGGCGTATTACATTTGATAACACACATTATCGTATTGATCTTGTTTTCTATCATCGGATTTTAAAATGCCATGTGTTACTGGATTTGAAAATTGGTGAATTTACGCATGCGGACGCTGGACAGATGAATGTTTACCTAAATTACTATAAGGAGCATGAAATGAATGAAGGAGATAACCCACCGGTAGGTATTATATTGTGCGCGAATAAAAATGAAAATCTGGTAAGGCATGCAACGGCAGGATTGCCACAACAGGTCTTTGTATCAAAATATCTTATTAATCTGCCCAGTGAAATTGAATTGGCGAAGATTATTGAAGAGGAGCAATACAAATTGAGCAGAGATATTTAATGTTTTATTCAGAGAAAATCTATATGTACCATTTCTATTTATTGTGCAAGTGCCACTTGCACAATTTACATGTTATCAATACATTACTTAAAACAAAACGGGAGGCAATATTGCCTCCCGCTTTGTTTTAAGTAATGATGTACGCTTGCATATTATTTTATCGCAAATAATACTTAATAAACATCATATGGTGCTTTGAGGGAATAGTACCAGTTTAATTGAGCCAGATCGCCCTTTGTAAATACATAAAATGGGTTGGTGCCTGCATCAAAGTCGGCTGGTGTGCTGCTGTATCCTATCAGGGAATGGGTAGGGCCATAGCTCGACATGATTGCCAGCGTAGGTTCTTGTACCGTATTATGTACATTTGGGATGGCCATTTCCGCTACATTGGCGTCATAATCGCCACTGGAAACGGCGCCGGTATGTCCATAACCAAGGATGTGTAAAAATTCGTGAATGATTAATCTGGTATAATATACATGTGCCCAGCTTAAATTCGTTTGATTTACATCCAGGTTGACGGACATGAGGTCACCTACATTGCCCGTACCATCGGGAATATGCGCCCATGCAGGCGCGGCATTTACCCCACTGTTGTCCGCTCTGATCACCACATCGTAAGTAGTCCCCAGTGCCGGAAGTACATCGCCATATGTGATGCTGGTGATGTTAATATTGGGAGATAGCTGACTGAGATACTTTTGGGCTACGGGAATGGCAGCATGGATAGCTTTGGCCACCACATTACCATCAGCGCCTGAAAGCCGGTTGTCGACAAATACCCGGATATTTTTACTTTTTGAAAAATCTACTTTCTTATTAAACCAGATATTGTCTGAGACCTTAATGCGGGTAAGGTTGTTTTCAAAAGACAGCTCCTGTTGCTTGTCTGATTTGGAGCAGCTAAAGCAAAATAACAGTGCTGCCAGGATTATATTTTTGTATGGCATAAAAAAACGTGTTTCAGGTTAAAATATAGATCAGGGTCTTTCTTTTATAAAGGTCAGGTTATCATAGAACCATACTTTGGCACCTTGCCATCCCCCTTGATAAGTCCCATCGTACATTAAGTAATATACCTTTACATTCCGGGTTGCCGGATCCCAGGCAGATGCGGTTGCTTCTGCAGGATTGGGGCTTAAACGCGCCGAGCGCCCTCTTACCGGGTCAGGTTGTCCGAAATAATTTGTAACACGTATGATCTGGCCATTTCCATTGGGGTTGAAATGTAATACCGGACAGAAATATCCATACCAGCTCCAGCTGTTGCTGGCAGTACTCCAGAATATATGTGCGTTTAATGGTTGGCCATTCGGATCGAGGTAACCATTGTTGAATGCGTAGGCATCTCTCATAATACAGGTGGAATCATCTACCGTGACTAAGTCCACTGTAGTGCTACCGATAAAGGTATTCTCTGCGAACTGATAGTCGGTCATACCGCCGGATCGCAGGGAATATAAACCGTCGTATTTGTTTTTAACAATCAGTTTGTAATGCACATAGAACCTGTCGGCGCTGATAGATAGCGGTTTGGGCACTGCTGTAATACGATAGGCGGCCATATACTTGTCGTCCGGTTTTACCTGTAGCGTATTCACTAATAGTTTAAAGTAGCCGATGTTTTTGCCTGCCGGTATCGTTACTTTTAAGTTTTCACTGACGATGGTATTCTCCGGGAAGAAGCGCCAGTTTGTTCCGTTAACGATGTTGTATTTGGTAATGGCAGCGGTATCCCTTGATAGGGTTACGGTTACGTCGTAGTCTAAAGTACCGGTAGTATTGCCGAGATAAACCGGAATGCTGATCGTATCTACTGCTTTCAGGGTAGAAGGTAACCGGGAGATCGTTTTTGTGCGGCTATCTATCGAAGTGGTAGCGCCATCATCTTTCGGCGCCAGTTCTACGATGAAGGTGCCCGGTATATCCGACAGAGATGCGCCAAATTTATCTTTCAGGCAAGACGGCAGCGCCAAAGTCAGGAGGCTTATATATATCAGTTTAAAATGCTTTTTCATCTTTCAGTATTTTGTAGGTACCAGGAAAAATTATCTACCCCAGAATATTTTTTTGGTCAGTAAATCTGCTCCTTGCGCGTTTACATTATCCTTATTGGTAGCGTATTCTATGCTTGGATAAAAAACTCTTTTAGGTAAAGCGGGTGCGCCCGGGTATTTGGAACCATAAATATAGGTAGGCCATCCGGTGCGCCGGAAATCAGCATAAGGTTCAAATGGATTGACGCCATTCATGGCAATCCATTTCTGTGATAAGATGGTTTGCAGCGGATCGCTGGTCAGCTCTATATTGAAGTTGTTGATCTTACCGGAAGTCTGGGCCATGTAACCATTGGCATCTTCAATAGCATTATTGGGCTGGTAGGAAATACTGCCGGAAGGATCTGGCAAAGAACCTTTGTATAAATAGGTAAAGTTGGCGCGCACCCCATTTTTGTATAGCTCTTTATAATCACCCGGAATCAGATTCCTATAGCTGGCTTCGGCTTGCAGGAAATAACTTTCAAAAGCGGTAATCATCGGAATAGGCTGACTGATATTTTTGATAATGCCAAAGCCATTCGTACCGGAGAAACTGCCATTTACCTTATCCCCCCAGGAGAAACCTGATAAGGTATCATTATTAGCGGTAGGTATGCCAAAATAAGCGCCTTTAAAGTGGTCCGGATTATTATCATATGGAGCGTACACCCTGTATAACCGCCAGTCGCCGTAGCCATTGAATCCATCCAGGTAAAAATTAACGGCTGCCGCATTGGCCCGATAGTAGTTGTAGCTGGAGGTTTGCTGATGCTGGCTGATATTCCAGAATCTTTCTACCATGGGGTTACCTTTGCCGCTTTGGTTGAAGAATCCGGGATTTACATTTCCTTCTGTTTGTATACTTGAAATGTATCCATCGGCTGCTGCACTGCTGCGCAGATTATTTAATGCAGTGGCATAATAAGCCGGTTTGGTTGGTAATTGACTCACTCTGAGGAGTAATCTTAACTGGAGCGTATTGATAAATCTGATCCAATTGCCCTTATTCCCATTGTACATAATATCACCTTTGGGGGTATTGCCGGTCCATTGCTTAATCAGGTTTCTGGCACTGTCCAGTTGCTGGTACAGATCATTATAAATAGTGGCGGCATCATCATACACCGGTGTAGGGTATTTATCGATCTGTAACGCCTGCGAGTAAGGAATATTTCCAAACAGATCAATCAGGTTATGATAACAAACGACATTCAGTGTTTTCACGATACCCCGGTAAAAGTTATTCCCGTTTGCATGCTGGTCTATGTACTGTAAATTACCAAGATAGCTGTAGTAGCTGGTCCACATACCCTGAAACCACTTGTTGTCGAAGGTGTAATTGAATACATAGGAGTTCACAAAAGAACCGCCGCCTATGGTCCAATAACCCATCCAATACGACATGTCATCTGATCCCATATGCTGTATGGCGGCAATACTCCTTAACTGTGGAGACAGCACCAGATCGACGTCTACGTTGTTGGGATTATTGGGATTATCTTCATTTATATCGAAATATTTTTTTGAGCAAGCCGACGTCCCTGCTATCAGCAACAGAACGAGTAAATATTTAATGACTACTTTCATTTTGTAAAAGTTTCCTGTTGAAAAAAATTAAAATCTGACACTGATACTTCCACCTATAAATCTTGTGGGCGGTGTTTGTGAAGTGTTGGTGGTGCCATCTGCATTATAGGCGCCGCCAAGATTAAATTCGGGATCAGTCCAGATATTTTCTGTCGGTCTCCACATCAGCAAATTCCTGCCGGTAGCGGATACGGTAACGCCCTGGATATTTTTTAATCTTTTAAAGGCAGCTGCCGGTACGCTATAAGACAATACCACTTCTCTCAGTTTCCAAAAAGCATTGCTGGTAACATAGGGTGTTCCCACAGTGCTATATGCCTGCCAGAACTGGTATACATTGGCAATTTGTCTGGAATTATTCTCTACATAATGTCCGCTTCCATCATCATAAACAGAATTAGGGAATATAAACCGCTCGCGATTACCATAGGTAGAGTGTTCGGAGGCGCCTGTCCAGTCTAATAATTGCCCGATCTGGTTAAACAATACACCACCGCCTCTGTAGTCTGCTACGATGGAGAGTGAGAAGTTTTTGTAGGAAACGGAGGTATTCAGACCTATGCGGTAAGGTTGGAAAATAGAGCCCATGAACTTATAGGCTGCTGCGCGTGTAGGATAACCGTTATTGTCAACGATAACTTTTCCTGTGGCAGGGTCCCTGGCAAAATCTGTTACTTTTAATGCCGGGAAAGCATGACCTACTACTGCATATGCATCATTTGTCATCGACAAATCAGCGCCATCATTAGGTAATGAAATTACTTTATTATTGATATAGGAGAAGTTGGCGCCTATATCCCATCTGAATCCGGTAGATCTGTTATCAATGAGGGTCAGTTTGATATCTGATTCTACCCCAAAATTGGAGGTTTCACCACCATTCACCAGCATGGCCGAAAATCCTGTTGTAGGAGATACCTGTGTGGGAATGGTCTGGTTTTTTGTTCTTTGCCGGAAAACCGTTCCGGTAAAATTAATTCTGTTTTTCAGGAAGCTGAGTTCAATACCTGCTTCTATTTCCGTGGTCCGTTCATCTTTCAGATTACGATTGGGAGCCAGTGTATTTTTGCTATATCCTACACTATTATTGTAGGGGTAGTTGGAAGCCACGTTGAAGGATGGTGTAGTCAGATAAGCGCCGTAAGTACTGATGGTACTTAAATTTACCTGGCCTGTCTGGCTGTATGCCACTCTTACCTTTGCAAAATTCACCACGTCATTGTTGAACAGGTTGGGGAGTGCATCAGAAAGTACAAATGCTACATCTGCTGATCCGTAGGAGAATCTTCTGTTAGCAGCTGCTAATATAGAAGTCCAGTCGAAACGATAACTACCATGTACAAACAGGTATTTATTGATACCGAAAGATAAATCAGCAAATGCGGCCTGCTGATTTAGCGCGGCCATGCTTTCGCTGGCATTTTGCTGGCCAATATAGCTAGATACGTTATAAAAGTCGTTAAAGGCAAGGGTGGAGGCGCCAAAACCTTCCTGGTTGTATCTGTCCTGCATGATGGAGTGCCCCAATAAGAGTTTGGAGCTAATGTTTTTTGACAGCTCTTTCTTGAATGTCAATAACAGGTCTCCCGTAATCTTTGATTCAAAGGAGGATCCGCCACTGGTAGTAGGCAATAATGTCTTTCTGTTGGATGCCTGGGTACCACCCGGAATATTATAGGGATTGCTTTGCTCGTAATCAGAGTATTTCCAGCCATTCCCGGTATTTTTATAATTGTATACACTATAGGTATAACCGAACCGGTAGCTGGCTTCTATATTGTCTGTTATCCGGAGTCTTGCAGCTACATTTCCCACCAGTTTATTATCGGTGCTTTTTGTTCTGAAATTATACAGGTTCCACCACGGATTATCATTCCAGGCATTGTAGTAGTTGTCCGGAGAAGAAAAGAAGCCGGTTTTGAACCAGTTTAAGTCAACGTGTGCCGGAGAATTCAGGATCTGACCATATAAACTTCCTCTGTTCCAGATCTCGTTTGTGCTGGTGTTGGTATAGGCCAGCGCATAATCGATGTTCAGTATACTGTATTTGGTACTACCATTCAGTTTAAAGAAGTTTTTCGACAGCTTATTTTCCGGAATGATATCTGAACGATTGGTGCGCTGGTAGGCTACATAAATCGATGAATTCTGAGAAGCGGCACTCAGGGATAAATCATACTGTTTGGTAATACCTGTTTGAAAAAAATCGGTGCGTGCTCCCTTTTTAGGTGAGTACGTAGTGCTTATCACAGTGTCTTTATAGGTACCGTCGTTATAAAATATCCGCTTCGGTGTTCCTACTTCCACCATACTGCCATCGTATTTAGGTCCGAATTGCTGATTTTCAAACGGAACATTGATCGGTTGTCCGGTTACAGGATCTACATAGGAAGATTCGCCTCCCCAGCCACCGTAGGTATATTGCAGATTAGGTAGTTTGGAAATGCTTTCCCACTGAATACTGGTTTTAAAGTTTATTTCTGTTTTACCGGCAGCTGGCTTTTTCGTGGTAATCACCAACGCGCCATTACTACCGTTGGAACCATATAATGACGCCGCAGCACTGCCTTTCAGTACGTTTACGCTTTCAATATCATTAGGATTGATATTATTCAGGATATAAGGTTGCACAATGGCTCCGTCTAATACAACGATAGCGGAATTGTTTCCGGTAATAGACCTGTTTCCGCGTAAGTTGATTTTATAAGACGGATTGAGGTTGTTGTCCTGCGTTTGAATGGAAAGTCCGGATACTTTACCGATTAATCCGGAGGTGGCATTGATATTTTCCGCCTGATTCAATTCTTTGCCAGTGATAGTAGTGGCAGCATACCCCAGTTCTTTAGGTTGACGTTTGATGCCATAGGCAGTAACTACTACTTCCTGCTGCAGGTTTGTTCGTTGTTTTAAATGAACCGTAATGGTCTCATCTTTTGTTACCGGAATTTCTACGGTTTCAGTTCCGATAAAGCTGATGACCAGTATCTTAGAACTGCTGGCGGGAACGGAAAGCTGAAAGCGGCCATGGGCATCGGTACTGGTGCCAAGTGCCGTACCTTTGATTCTGATGGTTACCCCTGTTAATGGTGTTTCTTTTTCATCCGTTACGGTACCTTTTATAAGCAGCGATGTCTGTTGCGTACCAGTAGCAGCGGCATTACGGTTCGGAGCGTCTGATACTACAATAATGTTATGTCCTACAATAGAGTAGTGCAGTGGTTGCCCTTTTAAACAGGTGTTCAGTGCAGCTGTCAACGGAACATTATGCAGGTTTACCGTGACAGGTGTGGTGAACTTCAATACCTCCTCGTTGTAGAAAAAAACATACTCAGTCTGGCGTTCAATCGCCGAAAAAATTTGTGGAATACGCAATTGCTCTCCTTTCAGCGTAACGTTTTGTGAGTAAGATTTGGCGCTCAATTGTATATTGATGGCCAATAGAAAAAGAAAGATCAGTTTCATCTTGTGTGGCTTCAGTTCAGGGCATGTAAATAGCGGTATTCTTTCGAATACATTTTTGAAGAGAATCATGTTTTTTCGATTGAGTAATGATCAATTGACTTTGGTGTCGCTTAAATTCTAACGTGCATTTTGTTAATTCAATAATCCATTTTCGGTTGATCCCTACAGTGGGAGTTACTTTTTATTTTTAATGACAATAGTGGAATTGCTTATCTCGTATTGGATATCATTCAGGTCTAATATTCTTAAGAATTCAGACAGACTTTCGTTGCGTTTTAATTTACCCGTGAATCTTACATCGGTAATATGATCTTCAAATTGAACATTTACATCATACCATCTTTCTATTTGTCGCATTACTACAGAAAGCGGCACAGCGGAAAATTGTGTATACCCGTTTTTCCATGCTATTACGATGCCCGGATCTGCTGGTGTGGTAAGGTTCATCTCTCCTTTTGGTGTGATATTTACCTGTTGGTTAGGGAATAATACCCGGGATTGCATGGTGTTGTATGCGTGTACTTTTACTTTTCCTTCTAATAAGGTGGTACTTACAAATGGTTCATTTGAATAGGCATTAATATTGAATTTGGTTCCCAGCACTTCCACTTTGTAACTCCCATTGGTAGCATATTTATTATCTGATTCAACAATAAATGGCATAGCCTGATGCCGATGATCTGTCAGGTGTGCTATTTCAAAATATGCTTCACCTGTTATGTATACTTTTCGTTCGCTGGCAGGAAAAACTACCGGGAACCTGATGGAAGATGCGGCATTGAGCCATACTTTACTACCATCTGACAGTTGCAGTGAATATTGGCCACCACGGGGTGTGGTGATGTTGTTATACATGATTCCTTCGGCTTCCTTTTCTGCCGCGCTATATATGATCTCACCTGTTTTCGTTTTTACTACGCGTCCTGCCCCCTGCGTGGCGAGCAAGCCATTCTGGACACTATCCAATGCAATGGTTTGTCCGTTGTGGAGGATAAGCGTGGCCTTGTTGTTTCCGCTGATGTTATGCCGGTCTGCCGGCGTGATTTGGGCTGATGGTGTACGGGAGGCATGGTAAACGTAATAGTAGCCAGACAAACCTATCAGTACAGCCACCATCGCTGCGGCTGTCCAATACCACCACCCGAGAGATGATACTCTGGGTGGTATATTGGTTTCAGTAGTTATAGGGTGTGTATTGGGCAGTATTTTACTTAATATCTTTTCGGCATCGCCCGTACTTAAAAATGTATTTATTTGTGCCGGATGTTGGTTTATGTCCTCAATAGTTTGTGTGATCAGTGCTTTTACGGTTGTTTCATTTTCGGTAAGCGAGAATAATTCAAATAGCTCCGCTAGTTCCGCCCCGGAACAGTTATCATTTATATACTTATGGAATAATTCCGACAATCGATCCTGCATAAATGATTAGATAAAGGCCACTAATAATACTAGACGCACGGTATTTATGCAAAGGGGTAGATGAAATGAAAATATTTTTTTCAGAAGACGATGGTGTTGTGTAATGTATTTGAAATCAATATATTAGTCTCTTTTAAAAATACGTTGGCGGCATGCGGATAGGAATGGGAATCGCCCAGACCGTGCGTGTAATCGCAAACGCATAAGAAAATTACAAGTAAGAAACTTTGGTCCCGCAAAAAGGTTTGCACAATTTTATTGGCCGCCATAATATGTTTCTTGACGGTTTCTTTGGAGATCTTTAATTGTGCTGCTATTTCATCATGACTAAATCCTGCTGTTCTGCTTAAATGGTATACATGTTTTTGTTGAGGTGTTAATAAGCTGGCCGCCAGGGATAGGGTAGCCTGCAGATCACGCAACTTAATTGATTCTTCCGTGCCGCTATCAACATCAACGCTGGTTTCATGAATCTTTCTGATCGCTTTTATTTCTGTTTTCTGTTTTCTTAGCCTGCTATAAATATTATTCCGTACCATGGTATACAGGTAGGCCTCAAAATTGTCAACTTCGTGGAGTGATTCCCGGTTTAGCCAGATAGTCGTAAATACATCCTGCAATACATCTTTACTGTTAATGTCTGATTTCAATAATTTTTGAGCAACGAAATATACTTTTGCCCGATGCTTTTCAAATAGTTTTACGAATGCAGTTTCGTCGCCTCCTGCTATTGCACGTAAAAGTATTTTATCCTCCATTGTTAGCCAGTTACTTAGCCGTAAAATAGTGAAAATATAATTATAAGCAGACATCGATCTTTGTGGCGCGAAAGTCAGGAGGGTAAATGCTTTAAGACAAAATGGAGTGTGGTATAATTGAGTGATTTTTTGCGTATTTATGGGTAATTTATAAGTAGTTTTATAAGAAGAAAAGTTTTAGGAGTATGGGTGGTAAAGTTCATAATTATTTATAGCGCTTGTGCCAGTCTGTTTTGACGGACACTAAGTTAAATTTGAAAATATTAGTTTAGTACATATGTCACAGAGAAAGACTTACAGCAAAGATTTTAAGGAAGAAGCCTTACGTTTGGTGACACAATCGGAAGTAACACAGATTGTACAAGATCCGGGTATTCATCCCAATATGTTATATATGTAGAAGCGCCAATCAGAAAGGCATTTCCAGGGCAAGGAAATGCTACGGATGCTGAACTGTCTCAACTTCAAAAAGAAAGTGCCCGGCTGAAAGAAGAAGTGGAAATATTATTGAAAAGTCATTCGTTGCCATTCAATATCAGTTGCATACACTAACTTGCAATCACTATGCTGGCCCTTACCATCCCTACTCTTTATCTGTAATTCATCAGTCCGGCCTTCTATTAAGTAACCCTTCAAAATGAATAATCATGAAAAATTTTGAATTATTAGGTAAAAGCCTAAACAGAAATGCTATGAGAATTATCACTGGTGGTATGACTTACGCTCAACAAAGTGGTGTTCTCTGTGATGACGTAGACTGTCAAATTGGGTGTATACTCGCTGGACACCACGGAGGTTACTGTTACTTCCACTTTCATTGTTATTGTAATTATTAAGAATGGAACCAGGCATGGCGAAAAACTTCCTGTTAAACGAATGCCCGTTATGGGTTTCAGGAATTGGAATTTGGGAGTAGATAAATTAATCATTTAATGAACAGTTATGGTTCCATTTTTATTATTTGTAGCGGTAACCATCATTTGATAAATGGTAGTTAACGGGAGTGAAGTAGTATAAACTGACCTGGGAAAATTAAAGAGGAATCGACTAACAATCCGACTAAAAATGCAAAGAAACCCGTTCAATGAGCGGGTTTCTTTGCATTTTCGCTGGGTGGAGGGGGCAATGTTCGAGCTTATTTGTTGCAGATTGGAGACAATAGTAGTCTGTGGTTCTTAAATTTAAGATGGCGGTAGATCATTATGGGGATTTGTTTTTCTATTTAAATAATGTGTAAATATTTAAAAATACTATTGCGGTGGCATCCATCTCTAAAATGCCGGGAGGTCAAAATGCTGGGTAGAATCTGCGGCTTTAATTGAGTGAAAAAGAGCGTAAATGAATAAAGCCTGCGACCAGCGCAGGCTTTGAAATTTCTAGTGATCCGGCTAAATTTTCCATGAACACTCTTTTCGCATTAATGGCCCTCACTATAGCAAAACAGGTTCAAAAAAATATAACGCACCGGTCTCCTTCTCCTCCTTTGAATACCTTCTGCATAATTTTTTTGTTATCCACATTTTTTCATCCAAAATTCTTATTTTAAAAAACTACTGAACTAGTAACTTAGAATATCTATCAGGTTTTTAGGACCCACCGGTTTTTTTTGATAAAAAACACCTGATTAGATACTTATTTTTAGCCTATTTATCAGGATTCCATGCCTCTGGTTTCTCATTCTTAGGTTTAGGAGGAGGAGTCACTACTGTATCGGAAACAGGCGTATCATTCTTAACCTTATCAGCAGTCTCTCTGGCTTTACCCATCACTCCTGCACCAGGATCAACTACCGTCGAAGGATTAGCCATCGATGTTTCTACGCTGTTACTACATTGGTTAATATCAGCCGTCACTGATTTGATGAAGTTGAGTACTATATTGGATTGTGGAGAAGTTTCTCTCACGATTTTCGGATCTTGCTGAACTGGTTGTTCAGGTTTAAACGGATCGTGAGGAGCGACACTGACTGATTCATTTTCTTTTTTTGGTATGAATCCCGAAAGTTGCTCTTCTGCTGTACTTCCCCCACCAGATAAACTGCGGGCAAAATTGAAAATATCTTGAAATGCCATATTATTGTATTTAGATAAGTTATATTAATTTTACAAATTATGAGGGCGCTCTGTTCCAAATTTTTGACTAGCATCTCTATAAAGCGGCTTAGTCTCAAAAATAGTATGGATTACATCCAGCGCTGATACTGTTTCTGCCATTCCTTTTGCTCTGTATAATTTACCTGACTCTACGAGCTGCAAATAAGATATATTAACAGGAATTATTTTAGACGGAGTTAAATAATTAGTACTGGCAAGTGGCGGCCCATTCCCATCCGCAATAGGAAGAACTAAGTCGTCATAATTCAATGCAATATATCCACCAAACGTAATGGGTATTTCATAGGTAAATTGCTTCACCTGACGCCTTTGTGTTGCTGTGGTTTCAACGCGGGAGTTGGGAGAAATACTACCTGAAACATTAGAACTTGAATTCCATGATGTTGTTACTGTACCAGAAATTGTGCCCGTCAAAGAAAGCCCTAGTTCTGCATGTAACTCTCCACGACCGATAGCAGTACCTGTTCCCGTGAAACTTACCATGTTTGAATTGGTGGAAGCAATATCCGTTTTTGTAGTAACTTCCGATTTACTTTCAGTACCAGATTCATCTTCAGTACCTATATCGTCTTTATGATTATGATCATGATGGTTTTGTTTGGTAGTATTGCCGGTAAGATTTTGCAGGCTATTAGTCAAACTCTCTGTCAAAATCGTCTGTATAGTCTGTGACATTTGTCCTTGTAGTTCCCCGGCAACCAATCCGCCAAAAGTAGCGCTTCCCGTAGTGGATAAAGTCCAGGAGATGGTATTTTCTATATTAAATTCAATAGTGTCGGCAAACTGACGTACCTCAGCAGATCTATTGTCATAGGTCCTGGTAGATATTACATCCGCAACGGGTGGAATGATATTCGACCTTTCTTCAAATAAGGGGGCTCCAATTTCGAAAAATCCGATCCATCCTCTTTGTGCAGCGTTCGGATCAGGGAAATTACCAAATTTTTGATCGTTTATAGAAACTCCTACTGGCCATAACGGAATTTGTTGATTTTTACTATCCAGCACAGGTACTCCTTTTTGATCTACTTTAACCCTTCTTAATTCAGGTACTTTTTTATTCAAAAAATCCTGAATTAAATTAGGTGTTATTCCTAACTCTTCCATGTTTTCAACTGTGATGACGCGGCGTTTCGCGGCATCCACAGTGTAAGTGGTGATTTGTGGCATATTTTGAGATTATATTTGATGTTATTATGTTGCTTTCTTACAACAATAGTCCGGTGGTTTTTTAAACTAAGAATTTGGGATGAAAAGATTTGGGTAACAAAAAAGTTATACAAAATATATTCAAAGAAGGAGAAAGAGCATGAAAAAGGGGCATGATTTGGTATGAAACAAAAGAGAACCGCCTTTAATAAATCGATAGGATTTATCAGCACAGGTATGGATCAAATAATTGGAATGCCCCAACCTCAGAAGACATTTCTTACATGGCTTTTTTGAAAAATGAGGAATGCTTCGGGCGGGTTCATTTATTAAACCTGTTCCGCTGTAGTGAGGGTCATTATTGCGAAAAGAATATTCGTGGGCAATTTAGCCGGAAAATAAACTTCCCGGGATTGTTTGATAGCGCGTTTCTTAGTCTGATGCATGATAAACCAGCAAACGGCGTCATGACTAATGACATTTTAAATCTTTTCATAAGGATTAACATTTTAGGGGCTAAAGAATAAAAAATTTAATCAATGCTACTGGATTAAATCGATGTTGAAAGTATTCTTATCTGGTATTCATCCGTATAACTTTTTTAAGGCATAACAGGTTTACATTAAGTATTAACGGCGCTAAAAGCCGGATCAATATGAAAAAGATCATAATGACTTCCGGTTGTTCTTTGGAGATTATCACTGTTAATAATTGAAGTATCAATATACAGTACTCTTACGTTTTGATGTAATGAGAGTCTGCCTATCAGGGCTTAACAGGTATTACAAACCAGTCTTAACAACAAGTGTATTATTTTTGAGTTAACTGCGCTATGAGGTTCTTTGGGGTTCTCAATTGATGCTGTGTCTCCTGATTTTATTTCTTATTTCAGATACAATCTATATGAACCGTTATATGGAGTAAACCTCAATAGCCGTAACTCAGTACATTTCTTAGATACGACAATTGGATTTCTTTAATGGACTTATTGAATGGTTAATACAAACTGGTTACAAACTAAAAGAAACTAAGCTATAAAAAACTTTTTTGTCCAATCAAATGAAGCTGATTTTCCAGGTTATTTCAAGTTAACCAATATGAATATAGGATTTATTTATTGAAGTTGGCATTTTTTTTTGCCAAAGATTTTTTAAAAAATATAGCAATATAAAATATTCCGATTTTCAAAAAAACAAACTTAAAATAGTGTGATTTAGAGGTCATCCAGGATGATGATTTGAATGTCAAATAAGAGTTAGAGACGTCTGCTATCTTCATTTTTAGCTCTCTCATGAAATCACCGGGTGTTCATGCTGTAATGATATAGAATTAAAGACACGGAACATTCAATGGAGAAGATTATACGGCAGAAGATTGATCATGATAAATATGATATTACACGCAGCAATTATAAAGAAGTAGCGACTGATCTAATCAGACTTCGTACTGTATATTTATTCAAAGAAAATTGAGAACTTGAACATGAATGTATAAATAGAAAATGGTCTCCTCAACCAACGACATTACCAGCGAACCTAAATAACCTACTGCATACATCGAAGAAATATTCTGGCAACCGGGGTTAACGTCGGGGATGTACTTAAACACACCGCATTCTTTCAAATTGCTGCTGCTTCGGCTGGCATGAGAAGCGCTATTGCCCCTATTTTCCAAGCAGCCGCCACATCAAACATTACCACCGATCCTTTTCTTCAAACTGCAAACAAATGCAGTACGAAAATTGATGACAATCCATTTCTTCAAGCCGCAAACAAAGATGCCGTGAAGCAGTCACCGCCCCCTGATATTGCTAAAAAGAAAGCAACCGGGAAAAACTGCCTGTTAAAAATAACAGACAAAATAACACCAAAAAATAAAGGACAATTACAACGAGCGTTTAAAACTCAGGTCCTCTAAGGATTATGTAACAAATAATATACTTTAGTAAAAGCTAATTAACCTGAATAAAGTACGGGAAAGAAATCGGAGTTATATAAAAGGAACTCAACTAAACACTCGACTAAAAAACAAAACCCCACGCCTTGCGTGGAGGTTTATAAGTTGTCTGTGATCCCGCTGGGATTATAATTTATGTTTTACTTTCTATGCAAATAAAAAATTTAAAGTTAGCGAATTCAATAGCTGAGAGGCTTAGTCAACGATAGTTAACCTTAATAAAGCTATATAAACCAGTCGGGGAAAATTAAAGGGGAATCGACTAACAACTCGACTAAAAAAGAAAAACCCGCTCACTGAGCGGGTTCCTGATAAATCTTGCGGACCAGACGGGACTCGAACCCGCGACCTCCGCCGTGACAGGGCGGCATTCTAACCAACTGAACTACTGATCCTCACTGTGGACGGGCCTTTTTGCCCTACCGTTGTCCCCGTTTGGGGTTGCAAATATAGAAATATTTATTTCATTTCGCCAAATAAATTTTTAATTTTTTTTAATGATACGCTGTAATGCATACTGGTGGCTATTTTGATTGCTCTTTGTAGGCCTCCATTGCTAAGCGTGCATAATGATCAGCGATACGGGTAGTCTCCGGCAACCGGTATTGCGTAGCCATTTTCAGCACAATAGCAGTAGCCGTGTCCAGGGATATTTTATGGCCAACGGAAACAAATACCGGATTGATACCGGCTTGGGTGCGCAAGGCATGGCCAATCAGCGACTGGTCATCCTCGGCATACAGGCCGGCCATGCTGCCTCTTGGTTCGTCCAGGGGCCCGTATTGGCCACACAGCCTTGTTTTCCCACAGCCAATCACGGGTTTGTCGAGGGTGACCCCTAAATGACAGGCCAGCCCAAACCGGCGTTGATGCGCCAGTCCCTGTCCATCGCAGATGATGAGGTCCGGTTGTACGGTCAGTTTTTCGTATGCCCGTAACAGTGGGGGCATCTCCCGGAAAGAAAACAGTCCTGGTATATAGGGAAAAGTAACTTCCATACAATGAGATGCCACGGCGATCACTTCCAGGGTTTCATAGTGTAGCAGTACAATGCTGCCGGCAATGAGGGAAGAATCTTTATCGTATTCCACATCCGTACCGGCAATGATGTTAATGGTGGCCGGTAGTTGATCGGTGCAGATGACCTGTTGTTTCAGCGTTTCCTGTATGGCAATGGCTTCGGCTGTAGTAAGCATAGGATGATTTGCCGGGAAATTACAAATTAAGCAGGAGATGATAATGGCGGCATGCTGCTTAATTCGTAATTTGAAGGTACTAATTCGCCTTATATGGAAGCTATCACAGCATTACAGCTCAAACAAATTCCAGCCCTGGAAGAGGTGCCGGCAGCGCAGCTGCAATGGCTCATTGATGCGTCGGAAGATAAGCTGCTAGCGGAAGGCGACTTCCTGTTCCGGACTGGTGACCCGATAGTCGCGACGATGATTGTGATGACGGGAAAGGTGCGTATGTCTGCCTCCGTAAATGGTCACTACCGGGAGATTGCGGAGCTGAATGACGGGAGTATCACCGGCTGGCTGCCCTTTTCACGGGCGAAAAATGCATTGGGCAATGGTACCTGCATCAAGGAAACGCGGGTGTTGATTTGTCCGGCAGAAAAGATCAAAGCCAGTACAGCGCAGCATTATGAACTGACGGAAGCATTGGTGCATATCATGACCAGCCGGGTGCGGGAAAATACTTCTATGCAGCAACAGAATGAGAAAATGATGGCCCTGGGTAAATTGTCTGCCGGACTGGCCCATGAGCTGAATAATCCGGTGGCAGCGATTGTGCGGAGTGCAGCAGGGCTGAGCGATAATATCCGGGGGATTCCGGAAATATTCAAACAGATGGCAGCGATGCAGCTCACATCGGAACAGGCCACTGTTATTGTAGACCAGTTAAATGTTATACAGGCAGGTGAACCGGAGAAACCATTCAGCTTAATGGAGTTGTCGGACCGCGAAGAGGCCATTGAAACATGGCTGGAGAGCAAAGGGGTGACACAGTATGAAACAGCGGCTATATTGGCGGCATATGGCGTTACTACCACTGACCTGGCTACTTTCAGTGACCAGTTGCCGGCAGCACAGTTAGCGGTTATCTTCGACTGGATACAACGGGCGCTGGTAGCCAACAGGATGGTAAAGGATATGCTGTTGTCGGCCAGAAGTATTGCTGATCTGGTATCTGCCGTAAAGAGTTATACCTACATGGATCAGGCAACGGATATGCAGTTTATAGATATCCACACAGGTTTGCATAATACGCTTACCTTGCTGGATTATAAGCTGCGTAAAGGTAATGTGGAAGTAGTCACCCGTTTTGATACAACGTTGCCAAGGATAAAGGCACTGGCAGGAGAGCTGAATCAGGTGTGGACCAATCTCATTGACAATGCCATTGACGCCATGGAAACCCATCAGAAAGGACAACTGGAAATCACCACTACACAGGACCGGCAATGTATTCATGTGCTGATATCAGATGATGGTATTGGTATCCCGGAAGAAAACCGTTCACGCGTATTTGAACCTTTTTTTACCACCAAGGAAATCGGTAAAGGTACCGGTCTGGGATTGGATATGGTGAGCCAGATTATAAACCGGCACCGCGGATCGGTGAAGCTGATACCGGCACCCGGAAAAACCATATTCAGGATCTCTTTTCCTGTAGAAAATAATTAAACCAGCAGTTATGAGCTTGCCTATAATTTTTGCTATTGATGATGACCGTCAGGTGCTGAATGCCATTACACAGGACCTGAAAGCCTATTACAGAAAGGAATACCGGATCTTAAGTACACTGTCTGCTACAGAAGCATTGGAAAGCCTGGTAACGCTGAAAAACAGAAATGAAACCGTGGCGATGTTTATCTCTGACCAACGAATGCCGGAGATGGAAGGCGTAGATTTTCTGCAGCAGGCTATCCGTATTTATCCGGATGCGAAACGGGTGTTGCTGACAGCTTATTCTGATACCAACGCGGCTATTAAAGCCATTAATGATCTCCGGCTGGATTATTACCTGATGAAGCCCTGGGATCCACCGGAAGAAAAACTGTATCCGGTATTGAATGACCTGCTGGATGACTGGCAGAATGGTTACCGGCCCGATTTTAAAGGGATTAAAGTACTGGGTTATGATTTTTCTGCCGCCTCTTATCATATCAAGGAATTCCTGGCCAGTAATCTGATTCCTTATTTATCCGTAGATGTTGTTACGGAGGAAGGCCGGCAGCTGATGGAATTAAATCACCTGACAGCAGAAGATTTACCGGTAGTGATCTTTGAAAACGGGGAGGTGGCAAAGGCGCCGGCGATTATTGATATTGCGGCCAAGATAGGATTGAATCCTACTTTCAGCAATGAGATATATGATGTGGTGATTATCGGCGCCGGACCGGCAGGTCTGGCAGCAGCGGTGTATGGCGCTTCCGAAGGATTAAAAACGTTGCTGGTAGAACGACATGCGCCTGGTGGCCAGGCTGGTACCAGCTCCCGTATTGAAAACTACCTGGGCTTCCCTTCCGGGCTTAGTGGGGCGGAGCTGACACGCCGGGCTATTACGCAGGCAACCCGTTTCGGCACAGAGTTTTTATCACCGCAGTCGGTACAATCCATCCGGCTGAAAGCCAACTACAAAATTTTATGCCTGGAAAATGGGGCAGAGATCAATGCAAAGGCAGTGGTAATTACCACCGGGGTGGATTATCGTAAACTGGATACGGTAGGGATTGAGCAGTTTGCCGGCGCCGGTGTATATTATGGCGCAGCCACTACAGAAGCAGCTTCCTGCCGCGACAGAGTCGTGTATATCCTGGGCGGCGGTAATTCCGCCGGACAGGCAGCGGTATATCTTTCCAAATTTGCCAGACAGGTATTTATTGTCATCCGACGGGAAGACCTCAGTGCTACCATGTCGGCCTACCTGATTATGCAGATTGCCGGTATTGATAATATTACCCTGGTATCCAACAGCGAGATCACCGCGGCAAAAGGAAATGACCGGTTGGAGCAACTGCATATTCAGCATGTGCAAACCCGCGAAGAACGTATCGTGCCGGCAGATGCCCTGTATATTTTTATCGGCGCCCGGCCGTATACCGACTGGCTGGGAGAACTGATTATGAAAGATGAAAAAGGATATGTAAAAACCGGCCGGGAGATGAAATCATTTGATCATTTTGGTAAGCTATGGAAGCTGGAGCGGGAACCTTATCTGCTGGAAACCAGTTGCCCCGGTATCTTTGCTGCCGGTGATGTGCGTTCGGGTGCGATGAGCCGGGTGGCTTCTGCAGTGGGAGAGGGTTCTATGAGTATCAGTATGGTACATAAATACCTGGCGGAAATATAACTATAGTAACTATATAGCAATTACGCCCTGTACCACGGTAACCCGCCGTGATGCAGGGCGTTGTTAATGTGATCCAGGGCGAGGTTAATAGGAATGGTAATGAAACAATATGCAATAGCGAATAGTGTGCAGTTATAGTATGTGGATATGCATGGTTCCGTAAATAGACTGTTATATCACTACAGTGTTAATAAAAGCATGGTTCCCGCTTGTTTTTCCTAAAGTTTTAAGCTAACTTTTGTTGAGGAAGACTGTGTTGTTTTGCCAGTAGCAACTTATGATAGTGGATATAGGAGACAACAAGCAATATGATAAATAAGAAGGGGGCTGTTACTACTGAAGTGGGGTCACCACTGGAAAAATGAGCGATGGCCGCTGAAATGAACGTAAACCCAAAACCTGCATAGGCGAACTCTTTCAACTGTTTGGGGACTGCAGGTATGATCAATACCAAGGTGCCAAGTATTTTTGCCACTGCCAGTTCTATTCTGAAATAATCCGGGAAACCCAAATGGTGAAACCCTTGTTTGATTTCCGGATTGGTAAGGTAGCTAAGTGCACTGAATAACATCATAATGCTGATAAGGCCGGTGGTTATCCAGAATATAATCTTGTTTTTTTTCATATTGGGATGCCGTTTTGTTGAATGAATAAAAGCAAATGATTAAAAGATACTGCAGTTTCGTTTGTCATAATTGCTGATGTAAAACTAGCGATATTAGCGTATGAAAGCAGGCTGCTATACTGGAAGTAATTAGTAACCTTTTGGTTAGTTAACTGTTAAAACAAGAACGATCATGTTACAAGATCCGAAACTTACTGATCAGTCATGCAATGCAAGCCTACGTGCCATTGATGATGCTTTGTATGTGATTGGAGGGAAATGGAAACTGAGAATTATTGCGGCTTTATCAGATGGGAAAACCCGGTTTAATGAGTTGCAGCGAAAGGTATCCGGGATATCTGCCCGGGTGCTGTCGGCAGAGCTGAAAGAGCTGGAGCTGAATGGGTTTATTAAAAAACATGTTTCCTCGCAAACACCTGCAATTGCTGAATATGAACTCACTCAATATAGTTTAACCCTGGATACATTATTACATGCATTAAGCGACTGGGGAGCCCAACATCTGCATAAGATAAGAGGGAAGGAGGCGGAACCTGAAAAGGTGGCAGCAGATCAGCCTAAAAAATAAACCCGCCGGAACAGCGGGTTTGGTGAGATCAGCATGGTGTATCCGGTTATTTATGTTGTAGTTGCTGTAATAAAGCATGATAAACCGGTTTTGGACGCATATCGGTGTCAAATGGTAATCCGTTTCCATAATCTACGGCGGCGGTTTCCGCTGCACGCCAGCCCAGTGAAGAGTACCGGTCAGTGAAGCCCCTGGTGCTAAACCCCGTACAGTTTGGGTTGTTCATGCATACCGCCAGAATCTCCTTAAAATAGGTGGCCTGTTTTTGTTGTAAGGAAGGTGTTACTTTATCTGTGTGCAGATAAACATCCATTTCAGATACCCTGACTTCCAACCCCAGGTCTGTAAATTTTTTCATCGTATAAGCCAGTGCTTCCGGATCTACAGGTCTATGCCCTTCTCCCATATCTTCATGCATCTGAAAGGCAATACCATGAACAGGTACGCGGCGTTGCAACAATCTTTTTACCAGTTGGTAAAGTGCATTGCATTTATTGTTGGGATCATTTAATACCAGGTTTTCCACGCCATATTCGTTGATATACAATTTGGCCGCCGGATCAATGCGGTGCGCCAGATTAAAGGCGATATCTATGTATTGTTCACCCAGTGCCTTGAACCAGGGAGAAGATTCCCGCAGCCCTTTTTGCCGGTCCAGGTTTTTATCCCGGATAGGTTCATTCACAACGTCCCATGCTGCTAGCTTTCCTTTATAGTGAGAGACGACTGTACTGATATGTTCTGTATAGACTTTTTTGATTTCTTCCGGATTGTTTTCCAGTTCATGCACCCAGGCCGGGATGGCTTCATGCCAGGCGAGGGTATGGCCCTGTACATCTATTTTGTTGCGATGGGCAAAATCTACCACCGCATCTGCTTCTGCAAAAGCATACAGGTGCCGCTGCGGATGTATGAACTGGAATTTCATATCGTTTTCAGGGGTGATGATGTTGTATTGGGCCGCCGCTGTTCTGGCATACAGGCTGTCCGTCAGGAGCGGGTGAGCCGTGAGGGCTGCACCAATGTATAAATGCCTGGGTAAAAGATTAGCGACGGTTCGCAGGGTATTCACAAAGTAGGGGACGGTATGCAGCTGATAATCCATCACCGTTACTTTACTGCGTGTATTCGCCGCTCTGGCCATGAGCTGGTGCAACAGAAAGCTGCTGCCTCTTTCTGCTGCTGCGCCGAAATATACTTTGCCGGAGGCAAAAATGCCGTTGGTATCTCTCAGCACGCCGGCGAAAATATTATCGACATACCATTCAATTTTATCGCCGGTTTTTTTGAGGTGAAACTGTACTTTTTTTACACGCCCGATGTCTGCTGCAGATTTGTGTATAGCTTGTTTGCCGTCATGAACAATCAGTTGCAATTGCTGTGCTTTAACGCCGATGGCAATAGCTTTTCCTTCCTGTTTCCATTCATCGTAGATGTCTGGTAGCTGTCCACAGAAGTATAACAGCGCACTTTTTTCTGATTGAACGGAGATGGTAGCCGTGATGATGAAATCGCCCTGTACGCGTAAATAAGGTCCCTGTAAATTATAAGGTGGATTGTCGGTTGCTTTTTTGTTGTCATCTTCGGTCCAGGATTCTTCCGGCGCGGCTATTTTCGGCACAATACCTCTGTCGAGACCTTGTATCCATATACCTTCCGGCTTGACTACAGCGCCTGAAAAGTGTTGCCAGTCGTGGCCCTTGAGGAGGTCCATGAAAGGTGTTTCTTCTTCATTGACACGTGCGGTGTTGCAATAACTTTGTTGCTTGCATCCGAAAGCAATTGCGAATACGATAAATATGATCAGCAATATAGTCAGGAACTTATTGCGGTAGATGTATACCACCATGCGTACAAAAACTTAATAGGTTTTATTTGAACATGCCTGTCCGTAACAAACGTTATAGTGCTATGCCTGATATGAATAACTGTCAGACATACAGATATAGTTAAGCATAACAGGTCTGGGACCGGCTTACAGCCATTCGTGTCCCGATAATAAAAGCCATGATTCTCCAAACACTCATATTGCTGTAGTGCATTGTGAAATAATGATCACCAGTTGTATTGTTCTCTATCATTACGCACGAATCAACGTCACCCCCCATAGTAAATACTCGCTTTTAACAGATTCTTAACGGCTTGGCGGGAGCGTGGTAAATCAATAGGGGGATGTCTGCTTATTTTCTTTTGAAAAATATAATGATGGATGATAAACCAGGTTGCTGGCTTGATAAGATGAAGGTGAAAAATATAATTGTCTTTTGTATATTTTATTAATAAGCCATATATTTAATAATGGTTTTTAGCTTGTGAAATGATCCTCGCTGTTCAGTAGCCCCGGCATTGTTATAACATCCCTCATTTGGTCATAAGTACCAAAACCATTAAATCCATGTTGGTGACATGATAAAGTTTACAGCAAACTATTCCTATACGAACCCGAATTTTGTTGTCCAGAATCTGGTAACGCAGCCTGTTGATTCGCCCTATCTGTCGGTATATTATGTGATAAAAAATATACTGCAGCGGGGATGCCCGACGATGTTGTCGGAACACCTGCAGCAACATTTCGGAAAAGATTTTCAGCAGCGGGACGACTTTAAAACCCCCTTCCTGTTAATAGATACCGCGGTGCCGGTATGGCAGGATACCATCAAGGGCGATAAACAAAAAAACTATTATCCGGCAAAAACATTTTTTGAAAAACTGATTCCGGATCATTTTGGAGAATATGCTTTTATCCAGGCACTGTTGCTACCGGAAGCAGAGATTAATGATATTGTGCAGGAGTATAATGAAACATTTGTTGGCCAGGCAGTGGATTTTTTTCTGCCGCAGGCAAAGATGGTCATTGAAATTGATGGGCAGCAGCATAAGCGCGACGACCGGATAAGGGTACAGGATAATATCCGCGATACTTATCTGGCTGCCAAGGGGGTGACTACCTTCCGTATCCCATTGAAAGCCTTCAATGATGGCAGCTTTGTGTCTATCATCACTGACATCAAAAAATTTCTGGCGCTTAAGGAAAATAAATTACAACTATACCGCACCACTTTTCAGCAGTTACAAACGCATGGCATAGATCCTGTGGTGATGCAGGAGAAACTATTACCCACAGCCATCATGCGGTTGCAATTATTGATACTGGAGTTGCTCATCAATGGCCAGTTGTCAATAGCCGCTGACACCTGGCAGCTGCATCTGCAGGAAAGGGATGTCAGTGGTTTTGCGTCGTTGGCATTACAGGATCTGTTGATGTGGCTGGCCCCACTTTGTCAGCTGCGGAAACTACCGTTTACCGCACCCCGGCTGGATATACAGGTGACTACAGCGGATGGCGGAAAAATGTTGCCTAAGAAAGGGTACGTTAATATCGATTTTAGTTTGCTGAAACGCTATACAGATGAACATCTCCACGAAACAGATACCCTATTTGTACGCACAGATTATTTTGGGAGTGAACAAAATTATTTCGTTGCCAGCACCACATCGCCGGTGACTTATGCTATCATAAATGACGATAATGCCGATCAATCGGCCTTACGTTTTTTTCTGAAAAATATTTTTGATAAAGATGATTTTCGCGAAGGACAATTTGCCATTATTGCCAATGCACTGAGCCGGTGGGATACGATCGGGCTGTTACCTACCGGTGGTGGTAAATCTATTTGTTACCAGCTGGCCTGTTTGCTACAGCCCAGTATCAACTTTGTGGTATCTCCCATTAAATCCCTGATGTATGACCAGCAGGATAATGTAAAGTCGCTGTTGATCACGAATACCGGATTTATTACCGGCGACCTGCCACCGGAAGAAAAGGAGCGGGTACAAAGGGAGTTCTCGCAGGGGAAATACCTGTTTATCTGGATTTCTCCGGAACGTTTTCAGATAAAATCTTTCCGGGAATACCTGGCTGCCGTTAATAGCCGGTTTTCAATTGCCTATGCGGTAATTGATGAAGTACACTGTTTGTCGGAATGGGGGCATGATTTCAGAACCTCTTACCTGAACCTGGCCCGCACCATTCAGCAGTATTGCCGGGATGCGCGCTTCATTGGCCTTACGGCAACCGCTTCGGTGCACGTGTTGAAGGATATCAGAATAGAATTCCAGATCAAAGATGAGAACGTAAAAACGTTAAAGGATTACAGCAGAAAGGAACTGCAGTTTGAAGTGATTGCAGATAAAGGAAATAAGCTGGAGTTGTTAAAGAATAAGCTGCACCAGTTAAACCAGGTAGCTGATTTTATTGGTAAAAAAGATAAGGCGGCCCTCATCTTTTCGCCGAATGTAAATGGGCCGTTTGGTTGCTATGAATTGGCTAATTATATCAATACGCTCTATCCGGATCAGGCCCGGTTTTATTCCGGGGAAGTGCCGGTGATGAATGAGTATGATGACCAGGGTAGAAAGACCAACCGTAAGATACCGGTGATGCCGCCGGAGGAGTTTACCCGGTATAAAAACGAAGTGCAACATCAGTATAAGCACAATAAATTTCCCTTACTGGCTGCTACCAAGGCTTTCGGAATGGGGATCGACAAACAGAACATTCATTATACGATTCACTACGGTATACCGGGATCGGTAGAATCTTTGTACCAGGAAGCCGGAAGGGCCGGGCGGTGGAACAAATCTCTTCCGGAGAACCAGGATGTCGTAGCCCGTTGTCTGGTATTGCATTCGCATGAAACAGTAGACCCTCAGCTGGTAGACGAGATTTTTGATGTCAATACAGATATTGCACGGATTGCGGAGATCAATAAGGAGGTGGGATTTTCCGGTAAGGATATTTTCAAGATTATCTTTTTATTCCTGCAGGGACATAAAGAAATCACAGAAGATTTTATCCTTATCCGCTTTCTGATAGATCATTATTTTAAGGCAGACAGTATCGTTAAAGTATTCTGGAGAGACGCCATCCGGGAATTAGCTACCTATAGTCAGCAACACTATGGCAAACTCCTTACTGTAAAAGAAACAGAAATTCAAAAGGGGATTTACAAGCTTAGTTTATTGGGCATTGTGAAAGACTGGACAACAGATTTTGTAAACCTGTATGAAGTATCTTTTCATCAAATGCAGGAAGCTGCGGTACTGTATACCCTGACAAAGTATATTCATAAATATGAACCTACCACCAACGTGGAAGAACAGGTGCGCATGGTAAAAAAAGATAACCTGACAGATCAGTGCATTTGCTTTTTGTTGCAATGGACCTGGGATAACATTGTGTACAAGCGTCGGCAATCCATTAAAACGTTATCAGACTGGTGTCTGGACTTTAGAAACAGTGAATTCTTCAAACAAAGAATAGATACCTATTTCCAGTTTACAGAAACGACTTTCATCCTGCAGCATATTGCAGAACATCCGAAGGAATATGCACAATGGTTTGAACTGTTTTATCATCATGAACGACTGATAGACGCCGAAACAGCGGCGCGTTTAAGGGATGGTCTGAGCCGGTTCCTGGAAAGCTATCGCTCCAATGTAGGGTTGAATGTGATCAGTGGCCTGGTGCGTTTGCTACTGCAGGAATTCGACGATACGGATGGCAGGCCGCGGTTGGAAAATGCCCTGGCGCAATTCCCGGCATTATTTACTACCGGTGAGCAGCAACAAATCCTCGCAAGAATAATTGCATTGGGTTGTCTATTACCGGAAGAAAGCCGCTATACATTGGCAGAAACCCTCGTACCGTTTTATCCCGACCAACGGGAATACCTGGCAGAAGAACTGCAGGTTATTTACTTACTCGATCGCCCCCTCAAAGACAATATCATCACGTTAAAAAAACTGAATCTTCACTTATATGAGCAGCTTACAAAAATTTAACAGTACCCTCGAAGATTTTGATAAAGAGATTACCAAACTTAAATCCGTTGGAGAAGTATTCAACGAGATACGCGCATTGGCCGCCAGTTACGAAACCGTGATAGGTAGTATTGCACAAAGTAATGCTGCGCTGGAAAATGTGCTGCAGCAACACCTGACCTTTCAGGATAACGTAAAGGATAAAATCAGGGAAATGGCGGCCCAGCAGGCGCTGTATAAAACAGACCTTCAGCAGTTACTGGAGTCCAAAATAGCAGACCTCCGGGAACAGCAGAAAAAATTTGAGAAAGTACTCACGGAAGAAGTAGAGCAGCTCCGCAAAGAAAACAAACAGTTCTATCGTGATCTGGAAGAAACGCTGCGGATAAAATTATCGGAACATAAATCGGAGATCAAAAAGTTTGTAACAACTGCAACAGAGTCTGCTACGACTCAGGTAGTGAAGGCTTTGGAAGCGCATACTGCTGCTATTCGTCAGCAACAGCAAAAAATATTGCTGGCCGTACTCCTGACAGGTGGTGTGTTGATCGGGGCGGTAGTCTTTGTCATCTACCGCCTGCTGCAGTAACCCGCTGAAACAGAAAAGTGGTTTTAAAGCCGCCCCCTGTTCGGTTAACGCACGGGGGCTGGTGGGGGCTTAACAAATCGGCGTGATGGTGAAGGGACCTGGTTCCTCACCCTCCTGCCGGGTGCGGTGGCGTTTTCCCCAGGCGCGCAGATAATCCCATACCGGCAATAACTCGCTGGCACTATCGGTCAGCGAATACTCTACCCGGGCAGGTACTTCCGGATATACCGTACGGTTGACCAGTCCATCCCGCTCCATTTCACGTAAATGTAAGGTGAGCATACGTTCTGTTACATTGGCGATTTTCTTCTTTAGCTCCGAAAAGCGCGCCGGCCCGTATTTTAACTCATAAAAAATAGACAGCTTCCACCTGGCGCCGATGAGGTCCATGGCATAGGCTTCTGTACATATGGCGATCAGGTTTTCCTTGTTGGAAAAGTTGGTAGAGGATTCTTTTATCTGCTTCATCCTTACATTTTTGTTCGGTACTTACAATCCAATGCAGGCTTGATTTTACACCGTTGGGTGCCCTACATTTGCCAGACAAATTTAAACAACTTAAGTCATGAAAACTATTGTCGCCACCGTTTTATGCAGCATGGTATTATCTGCTGCCGCTCAGGTGACCCCCGCTGCCAATCTGCAGCGTATAGATCAGTTTGTAACCCGTGAAATGGCAAAAGGAAATGTGACCGGCGCCACGGTACTGATTATTAAGGATGGTCAGCCTGTTTATAACAAAGCTTTTGGTTATGCAGATGTGCCCAGTAAGCGGCCTATGCAGCTTGATAATATATTCCGTATTGCTTCCTTTACCAAAGCGGTAACCAGCGTAGCGGCCCTGATATTGCTGGAAGATGGCCGGTTCCTGCTGGACGAGCCGGTATCCAAATACATCCCGGCTTTTAAAAACCCGAAGGTATTGGTAGATTTCCATGCGGCGGATAGCAGTTATACCACCCGGCCGGCTGCCCGGGAGATTACCATCCGCGACCTGATGTCACATACCTCCGGTATCGACTATGGCGCCATTTCCCAGGACCCGGCCATGCAGGCGATTTACGCCCGGGCCGGGGTAACAGTGGGTATCGGATCGCATAGTACCCTGGCAGCTGCGGTAAACAAGGTGGCAGCATTGCCATTGAAACATGATCCCGGCGTGGCCTGGACTTACGGCCTCAATACCGATATCCTGGGGTATCTGATAGAAATCTGGAGTGGGATGTCGCTGGATGCTTTTTTCCGGACCCGCATTTTTGAGCCGCTGCAGATGAAAGATACCTACTTCCGGATACCTGCTGCCAAAGCCGGCCGGCTGGTTACCTTGCAGCAACGGGGCGAACATGGACTGGAGCCGGTGACCGGAACTATCTTTGAAGCTACACAACCCGGCTATCCATTTGATGATAACGTATATTTTTCCGGTGGCGGCGGTTTAAGCGGTACCGCTGCGGACTATGGCAGATTTCTGCAGATGCTGCTCAATAAAGGTGTGTACAAGGGGAGTCATATCATCAGTGAAACCGGTGTATCGTTGCTGCTGCGTAATCAGCTGACCGGTACTGCCAATGCGGAGGCCTTCCAGTTTGGTTTAGGGGTAGGTGTCGTCAATAGCCGGAATAAATTTGTATATCCGATGAATGAAGGATCTTTTTACTGGATTGGTGCTTTTAATACCCATTACTGGGCCGATCCGAAGGAAAAACTGATTGGTATTATACTCACACAACAACATTATCCGGAGAACTTTTTCGGGCTGGGGCAATACCTGCAGCATTTGGTGTACGGGGCCTTATAGTCCGTTGCATACACGCTGGCAATAAATGATCCGTTACCTGATACTATTCGATGAAAAGAATACTAGCAGGTAACGGTTTTTTAATGGCTGATCCTATTTATTTTACAACTATGGGGTTAAAGGTATTAGTTGTGATGGCGTTGTTTTAATTGTTGTATGTCCGATTGGATAGCAGCAATTGATTTTTGTTGTTGTATAAGATAAAGGGTAAGCTCCTGTATTTTATGTAACAGGGCTTCATTCATTTTTCCCAGGTCTACCCCTTCTGTGGTCATCGTTTTCGCGGATGGAATACCTGGTAATTGATGATGGGTGTTGATGTACTGTTCAATGGATGATAAGGCCGGCAACTGATAGTGGCGATTGAATACGGGGGTGTTTTTAAAACCGGATTGAACTACAATGGAAGAGGCATTGATCAGGCCTGCTACGTTTAATTTGTAATTACCCGGGGTAGGGGCGCCGATGCCTACCGTGCCGTTTTGTTTCAGGGTTAACAGGGTGTTGTAATGGATGTTGGCGCCGGTATTGCCGGCTGCAGACGAACTGTGAAAGGTAAAGTCGCCGTTGTTGGGATTGAACTGGATGGTACCGCCGTAGTTATTGACACTACCTGCGCCGTATTTCCAGTTATTGTCGTCGACGTAGGCATTGAAGCCTACATTGGGCCAGTTGCCCACGATGTAAAGGGGCCATAGTCCTCCGAATTGCGATTGCGTGGAGGTGGGGTTTTCCACTTTAATGCGGCCTCCTGATACATGTAGCTTAGCGGCCGGAGATAAGGTTCCAATGCCCACATCCCCGCTGGCGGGAAATGTATTGGATTGGCCATCACTACCGGTAGCCAGCAGCAACAATAAGGCAACAGGCAAAATGAATTGTCGGATCATGCTGGGATGGTTTAGGGTCGTTCATAAAGGAGCTGTTGTAAAGCTTAGGCTTTTCTTCTTTGAATCAGGATAGTTGTATATCGGTTTTCTTTTTTATAGGCTATATTCGGGATAATTTTCTTGTTATAAAGTTAGGATACACCGGCGAAATATAATGGCAGCTATTGTCATCGGAGCATAATAATTCTTCTGGCGAATATTAAAATAATAACAATAATAATGACCCATCTCTTACGTGAGGAAATCGAAAAAACCATTCTGCTTACTGATGAAGAATTTGATTTGGTGTTGGCCGCATTCAAAAAAAAGCAATTCAAAAAGCACCAGTTTATCGTACAAGAGCAGGAGCCGGTATTATACGAACATTTTATTTTGTCCGGTTTAGCAAAAGCGGCGCACCTGGATAAGGAAGGAAAAGAGCATATTACCCAATTTGCTTTTGAAGGTTCCTGGATAACAGATCCCCATGCTTATCACAGTATCGTACCGGCCTCCCTGAATATTGATTGTCTGGAAGACACGGAAACACTGGCGCTTTCCCGGGAAGATCGGGCTTATTTGTATAAGCGGGTGCCCAAAATGGCCGTCTTTTTCAGCGAAAAAACAATCGCAGATTATATCACGTTGCAAAAAAGAACCCTTTGTCTGATCAGTACGAATGCCAAAGAACGCTATGAAAGCTTATTGTTAAGGCATCCAACCCTATTGCAGCGGGTTTCCAAAACGCATATTGCCTCTTACCTCGGGCTTAGCAGGGAAACCTTAAGCCGGTTGCTCACTACCTGACGTGATATTTATCACGCGCTTTTAGTAATAAATGTCCTTCCTGTTCAAAAGTCTCCACCGGAACTTTGCGATTATATTCAAGCAAGATGAATTTTATTGTAAAAGCAAGATGGATGCTACTGGTAGCCTGTTTAGGTTATGACCAAAGTGGCAGCGCAGTAAACAAAGCAGCGATGGAACAGGAACAAGCAGGCAGGAGGTCCGTTGCCAGTCAAACGGCAGATACCTTATCCCTATTCCGGGTAAATAATTTCCGGTTGCAGCAGGGGACGGTATTACCACAGGTCACACTGGTATATAAAACAATCGGTAAGCTATCTCCCCAAAAAGATAATGTGATTTTAATTCCTTCCTGGTTTGCCGGTACCCACCGGGATAGTGAACAATTTTTGACCGGTAGCAACCGCGCGCTGGATCCGGATAAGTATTTTATCATCTTTACCAATATGCTGGGAAATGGTGTTTCCAGTTCTCCCAGTAATACGCCCCCGCCGTTTCATGGGCCGGATTTTCCGGCAGTTACCCTGACTGATAATGTAACACTACAGGCTAAAATGCTGCAGGAAGTATGGGGGATTAATAAGATTAAGCTGCTGGTGGGTTGGTCAATGGGCGGCATGCAAAGCTATCAGTGGGCTGCTTTATATCCGGAGCAGGTAGCTGCTATGGTTGTTTTTTGTGCGGCTGCCAGAACCGGGCATTATAACCAGGTTTTTCTGCATGCCCTGGAAAGCGCGATAAGATTGGATCCTGTCTTTAACAACGGGCATTACCAGAAGACGCCTGTTGGCGGCCTGAAAACATTCAGTGCCATCTATGCCGGTTGGGGCTTTTCAGAACCGTTTTACCGGAAAGAATTATTCCGGCAGTTTAAGGCAACGACGGCCCTGCAGTTTATCCAAACCTTTTGGGAGCCCAATTTTGCAAGCTATGATGCCAATGATGTGTTATCGATGATGGATACCTGGAAAAACGGAGACATTAGTGCCAATGAAAAATACCAGCATGATTTAAAACAGGCCTTGCAGGCCATCCGGGCTAAAACAATCATTGCACCTGATAGGTACGACCGGTATTTCCCGCCGGCAGATAGTGAAAATGAAGTGAAGTTCCTACGGGATGGTCGGTTAAAAATAATGGAATCAGAATGGGGACATATGACGATGTTTAACCGCGAAGATATACCGGCTTTTGATGCACCTATCCGGCAGCTGCTGGAAGGGAAATAGCCACTATGGGTATTCCTGACGGGCTGTTGCCGGCCTGCCATGGAAGCAATAATAAAACAGACTCCCTGCAAAATAGGCTACTACATCCCAGATATCCCGGGTATATACCGGTGAGAGGCGAGGCATCAGCCATTCAAATACTACAGAGGTATATACAGCCATGAATAAGAGGTAGAAAAGCGGATAGGTATATTGTTGATTCCGTACAATAAACAGGCGGGTAAATGTAAGTGCAATATGTGCCATCGCCGGTACTGCGAGGAAGTCGGTCAGATGGCCGTTTAGCAGTGGTACCGGCTGATGCAGGTACCGGCAAAGGTGGATAATACCCCACAGCAGGCAGTAGCTGATGAATAAAGGATCGAATAACCGTTTCATATGTTTACAATACAAACATGATAGCGCCTCCCAACAGTAACGTTACCATTAATGCCATTACTGCAAACAGACAGAAAGCGCTGTTTTTTAATATTCTGGCAGCAATACTATCTGTTGGTTTGATGGGGAAGGCGCTGTTTCTTAACCTTTGTATTAAAGGCTTCCCTTCTTCGTTCAGGTCTTTATCTTCGTTCTCCATGATTGTTTTATTTAGAACAAATGTACTAATTAATTCAGGGCAAATGTACTAATTTTTGTGTTTAGTACAAATGTTCTAAATTTGATTCATGGATACTAAAACGCTAATACTGAAAACAGCGCTGGAATTATATAACAGCCAGGGGGTGCATACCATTACCAGCCGGCATATTGCGGCTAAAATGGGCATTAGTCCGGGCAATCTGCATTATCACTTTAAACATACCGATGAGATTATTAGAACTTTATATACACAGTTGTCAGCAGACTTCGATGCCATTGTATCTGTAGCCGAATCGCCGGAGAATGTGCAACTGGAAACCATACATGCTTTTTTCATCCGTTCTTTTGAATTGGTGTATAAATACCGCTTTATCTTTTTACATTTTGTAGAAATCAGCCTTCGTATTCCGGATATCCGGAAAGACTATTATGCCCTTACTCAACGCCGGGAAAAACAATTTATCGCCATTTTCGAGGAGTTGAAATCCAGGGGTATATTCCGGAAAGACCTGACGGAAACATTACAACAGGCCCTGGTAACACAGATCTTTATTATGGGCGATTTCTGGCTGTCCAATAATGAACTGACACTCCGGTTAAGAGGTAGTAAGGCCATTAAGCATTATAGCAACATCTGTTACATGATGTTTTATCCGTACCTGACACCGTCAGCCAGGTCGAGTTTACGGGATATGGAATGGGGCCAGGGAGGAAATCTAAAAAAATCCTGATTACACATTCCCGCAAGTTTCGGGTTTTTATAGCATACAATTAGTACAAACTTTGCCGCTCACATTTAATGTAAGATGATGCAACAGTTTAAGAACAAAGTATGCCTGATTACCGGTGGTACAAACGGAATGGGCTTCGCCACCGCACAGGAATTTATTGCAGCGGGCGCCAAAGTGATCATCACCGGCAGAAGCCAGGAGACGGTAGATAAAGCGCTGGCAGCATTAGGTGAGGCTGCTACCGGTATGGTATCAAATGCCGGGAAAATGGCCGACATTTTTTCCCTGCAGGAACAGGTGAGAAAACAGGCAGGGCATATTGATGTTTTGTTTGTAAATGCCGGCTATGGCAAATTTGCGCCCATAGAAATGGTAGATGAAGCACATTTTGATGAGCTGTTTGATATGCATGTAAAAGGCGCTTTCTTTACCGTGCAGCAATTGTTGCCACTTATCAATAAAGGAGGGGCCATTATTTTCAATACCTCTTTTGTGACTGCCTTCGGTATGCCTAATTTTTCTGTATATACGGCCGCAAAGTCAGCTGTTCAATCTTTTATCAAAACCTTCTCTACAGAATGCACCGCCAGAAACATCCGGGTAAATGGTATCAGTCCGGGACATATCAAAACCAACATCTTCAATAACACAGGTTTAACACCGGCAGATATTGAAGGGGTGATTGAAAGTATCCTGCCTGCTTTGCCATTCAAACGTTTTGGAGAACCGGTGGAAATTGCGAAAGCCGTACTTTTCCTCGCATCTGATGATGCAGCCTATATTCACGGCACAGAACTGCTGATCGATGGCGGCCTGTCCAATGTGAAATAAGCGATGCCGGGAGCTGGTACATGCTGGTGCCGGCCGGATTCACCCGGTATACCTACGGAGCAGTACACCGGGTGAATTTTTGTATAGCATCCGTATTATCCGGAGATGTTAAACCAGGTTTTGATCCTGTTCTGTTCTGCGGCTACAGGACCTTTGAAGATATATTCGTTATGTGCGGTATCATAGATATAATCTTTTTTCCACTCCTGAAAGCTGGCAGCAGTACAGGTAATGGCATCCATGATGTAATGGAGGTCTGCATCGGTCATGGTAGGATGAACAGATAGTCTGACCCAACCTGGTTTACAATGCAGATTACCTGCCAGGATCTGATCTCTGATGGCATGGGAGGTGGATTGATCTACCTGCAGTAACCAATGTCCGTAAGTACCTGCACAGGAGCAGCCGCCTCTTGTCTGAATACCAAATCGGTCATTCAGTATTTTTACAATGAGATTGTGATGTGCACCATGTACAATAAAGGAAATAATCCCCAACCGTTTTTTGATATGTCCCGCCAGTACTGTGATGTTGTGGATGAGAGCAAATCTGTCGAACAGCAACTGCAACATTTCTTCTTCCCGTCGGGCGATGTTTTCAACACCCATCGCTTCTTTTAGCCGGATACACATCGCTGCTTTTATGCCCTGTAAAAAAGGCGGGGTACCACCATCTTCTCTCTCCGTGATATTTTCTGCATAGTCATGCTCCTGCCAGGGATTGGTATACACCACTGTTCCGCCTCCCGGTTGATCAGGGATACTGTTGGTATACATTTTCTGATGAAAAATCAGCACGCCCGGTGTACCGGGGCCTCCCAGAAATTTATGGGGTGAAAAGTAAATAGCGTCCAGGTGTGCATTCCCGGTGGCAGGATGCATATTAATCTGTACATAAGGGGCAGAACAGGCGAAATCCACAAAACATAAGCCGTTATAGGCATGAATCATTCGGGCTATTTCATGATAGGGTGTCTGAATACCCGTTACATTGGAGCAGGCGGTAACGGCTGCTATCTTATTTTTCCGGTGCCGGTATTGTTCCAGCAGGCTGTGGAAGTGTACCAGATCCACCTGCCCGTTTTCATCACAGGCTATGATTTCTACCTGCGCGATCGTCTCCAGCCAGGAGATCTGGTTGCTGTGGTGTTCCATATGCGTGATAAATACAACCGGCCGTAGTATTGCTGCTATAGGGAAGTCCGGTTGCACAGTATAGTCCATGATCCGTTCCGGTATCCGCAGCCCCAGGATGCGTTGCAGCTTATTGACAGCGCTGGTCATACCACTACCACAAAATATCAATACATCGTCACTGCTGGCATGTACATGTTGTTTGATGATGTTTTTAGCTTCCTGGTATGCCTGCGACATACAGGAGCCGGTAATACTGGCAGTGGTATGGGTATTGGCAACAAATGGGAGGATCTCCTGTTGCAGGCTGGTTTCGATGGGTCCATATCCTCTGCCACTGGCGGTCCAGTCGGTGTAATAAATCCTTTTTATGCCATAGGGAGAGGTAAAAGTTTGCTCGCGGCCTATGATCTGATTGCGGAACGGCGAAAAGAAATCTTCCGGGGTATTGGTGTTTGTCAGGAACATAACAATGTCTTTAAGCTTATAGAATATTACCGGGATTGACTGGTGTCGCTTTTGCCAAACAATGCATGCGGGTATTTGTGATATACGTCCTTAAACAATAATCCTGTAAGTATCATGAATACGGTAAATACAATAATGATGAGCAACTGAACCGCTGCTATTTTCTGAATCTCCTGTCTGCTGCTGGTATCACAGACTTCCCCACTACAGTACTGCACTTTTCTTTTATAAAACAGGGGGTAAAATTTACAGCCTAAACAAATGCCGAAGGAGGATTCAAAAAAGAGAAATACCAGGCAAATAAGGCAGATAATGCCTGTTATAGGGCTATAACTATTCACTACTACGAGTAAGATGAACATGGTGGCAGACAGTACCAGGCCAATCGTCCAGGCGAACTTTTTCTGCGCAGCGCCCACATATTCAGGGGTTTGATTCCTGACAATCAAGCGGCCTATGATCAGGGAGGGAGAAAACCTGGGCGAAATAAATACCCGGATCAGGAAATCAGCCAGGAAAGCAGTAATGAAATACTTAATCAGCAGGAAATTGGATTCAAAAAGAATGAGCATGAGAGAGAGTAGGGCTAATACAAACAAGATGCCTGCTGCTGCACGTATTTCTCTTTCATTCAGTACAGGAATATCATATCCTGGTACGGTTTCTCCAAATGTGATGGTGTTCTTCATTTTTGGTTGTTTTATATTGTATTGCCTGCAACCTATTCAATTAAACAAAATATAAGGAGGCAATGTCAACAAACGACCGCTTATAGTATACCAACAACGGAGTACTGTCAATGGTTGTAATCTGCCGATAGCAAGGCCGGCATTAAATGTTTTATTTTAGTCTTTTAGCATTATTTTTATCCGGCATTCGTTGCCGCCAAAGCCAGCCGGACAATTACGATACACAAACCAACATGAAGATCGTCGCCTTTATAAAGCAGTTTAAATTTTATCTATGGGTAGGGTTAGCTTATCTGTTTCTGATGATGCTGGGTATGCTATCAGAAGGGACCGATAATTTTGCCGTAAGGCTAGTCAATCAATCCTGGCAGGCAATTTATATAGTGGGTATCAACTACTTATTTTTTGAGCATATCCTACCGCAGTTATCGCGGAAGCGACTGGGGCGCTCCTTTTTACTGTTGGCGGGTCAGATTTTTTTGTCATCTTTCGGACTGTATATGTGGCGACAGGTCGGGATTCAGTTACACGTGCATACCCCGCTACCCAATCCGCCGGATGTAGGCGATCACTTCGGATCTGCTTTAGGCTCCTTTTTCTTTTTTGGTATCATCCGGAATTTTTACAATTATACCATACTCCGACAAACAGCCCAGCAACTGCGGATAGAGAAACAGGCCGCAGAATTAAACTACCTGAAGTCACAGACCAATCCGCACTTTTTGTTTAATACACTAAATAATATATACTCCCTGGCAAGAGATAAGTCGGATCTGGCGCCTGAATCTATTTTGCGGCTGTCGAAGATCTTGCGCTTTATGCTGTATGAAACCAGCGGAAGGTATATTGCGATAGAAGAAGAATTGAAGATCATAGATGACTACATTGCCCTGGAAAAATTGCGCTACGACGACTCCCTGCGGGTGAGCTTTCATCATAATATAGAAGATCGCAAACAGGCGTTGCCACCGCTGTTGCTGATGCCCCTGGTGGAAAATGCATTTAAACATGGGGTATCCGAGACGAGGAATCAGCCATTTGTGGATATTCACCTGTCGGTAAACCAGCGGCAATTAACCTTTTATGTGAAAAATTCTACCGAATCATTTCCCGGAGAAAAAGCGGTAAGAGAAAATATTGGCCTTTCCAATCTAAGGCGTCAGCTGGAATTGCTTTACACGGATTTCAGTCTGACGGTTCAGCCGGATACGGGGGTGTTTACAGTTACTTTAAATATCAATCTTGCCAGTCATGTCTAAGATAAAATGTATTTTAATTGAAGATGAACCTTTGGCGGCGAAGGTGCTATCAGACTATATTTCGGAGGTGCCGTTCCTGGAACTGCAAGGCAAGTTTAAAGATGCTATTCTGGCAACAGATTTTTTACGGACAAACGATACGGATCTTATTTTTTTAGACATTCATCTGCCTAAATTAAAAGGGATGGCTTTTCTGAAAACACTGACCCATCCGCCGGCCATTATTATTACTACTGCCTACCATCAATACGCGGTAGAAGGTTTTGAGCTAAATGTAACAGACTACCTGTTGAAACCATTTGAGTTTGAACGCTTCTTAGTAGCCGTCACCAAAGTGAAAACCGCATATAGCGAAAAACAAGTGCCCCTCGCGCCCGCAGAAAATAAAGACTACCTGTTTTTAAATGTGGATAAGAAAAAGGTGAAAGTATTATTTGCGGATATTGTTTACATAGAAAGTCAGCGGGAATACATTAAGATCGTAACAACCAAAAAAGAATACCTGTCAAAAATGAGTACACATGAGATGGAGCGTTTGTTACCCGGTCATCTTTTTAAACGTATTCACCGGTCATTTATCGTGTCTGTCAGCAAGATAGAATCCTATACCGCAGAGATGGTGGAAGTAAATGGTGTGGCTATTCCCATTGGACGAGGATACAAAGAGGTGATAGAAAATTTATAGCATGGTCAGAGATAGGATTCTGTAAATCCATGTTGTCCCGGGGGAATGATGTTATCCTCGTGGTATTTTTTAGTAGCACGTCCCCAGAGATAGTAGCCAGACATGAGTGTGCTCAGTCCTGTAATGTATAATTGCAGATCCCGGGTTTCCTTTTCGGAGAGATGCAGTATCTGGCTAAGTACTGGTGTTTCCTGCGCCAGTGACTGGAAGCGGGTACTCCAGTTATCGATCAGCTGGAGGGTAATTTCCAGTGCCGCTGTTTGAGAACAGTGGTGTAGTTGCTGCAGACATGCCACAATATTGTGTAGCGTGTCGTTGCGGATTTCCTCTTTTCTGAGAGAATGAATATCATTGGCTGCGTCGATGATATCGCAGGTAAGCGTAATCATTTCCTGTAAAGTATCGATGGATAAGAGCTCCGGGGAAAGCTCATAATGGCCGGTTCGCTCCAGCATATCAATGGCGATGCGCATAAAGCCGGTTTCCCTGCGTAATACCAGGAAATCTTCCAGGTTTTCAAAGACAGCAGTTGTGCGGTTATGCTCCACTTCCACCACCATGGCTTTCAGGTAGTTTTCCCATGACAGGCAGTGTCGTGTATACCAGGAAGGAGTAGCACCTGCACGGTTCCTGGAGAAATAGGCCGCATAGGTCTGTACCAATGGCGAATCAGGAAAATGCAGAACAGGATCACCCGGCTGCATTAATCGGATCAGATCCTGTATGACTTTTGCCACCTCATCGGTTTGGTTGGCCAGCACACCATCAAACTGATCATCCAGAAACGTGGCAATGCAAACAGACAACACCGCAATATCCAGTTCTTCTCCTGTGGCATCCGGATACCAGCGGGCGCCTAATCCCGTGATATCCATGTCGAGATAACGTTTTACCGCAGCATCGCTTTTCATCAGTCCACAGGCACGTAACCAGGCTAAGGTGCGTTGGCGAATCCCATCGATATCCACATTTATCCGGGATGGAAATGGAATGTTGAGGACTAATTCCTGTATCATAAGCTGTTCAATGGCGTTTCAATAAGCAAGTTAACAGATCATACTGAAATAAAGTGGTAGCGTAGTATCATGGCAGCGAGGATGTGCATAAGTGAATTGCTGAATCAGTAACTTTATCCAATGAGGGGGAAAGGAGTGATTTCACGGGAATTATAAATAAACGAAATTAAATAGGATGACAGCTATAACAGGCACAGAAAAAAATAGCCCTTTATTTTCAACGATCATTACGGATTATTGGCGAACGTCCATGTTGAGTGGTGATACGTGCTATCGTGATGATAACTTTATTGTTACTGTCAACCCGGATCTCGACGAAGATAACCGCGTGATGGTATTGACAATGACCGACGGCGAGGTAATGGTGGTGCTCACACCTGCACTGGCAGATAAATTAGGTCTTTACCAACGACAAGATTTGTCGGAGTTGGTTTTTTATCAGCTGCTGAAAGAAGCTGGGGGTGCCCTGCATGGAGCCGATTATCTTTTTTATTTTTCGGAAGCGGATAAGCAGCTGTTACTGCAGGAAAACGAAGCCGGTAATATACGTCGTTTAACAGCAGCCGATGCGGAAGTATTCGCCGCATTTCAGGCGGCTGCTTCAGCGGAGGATCTCGATGGTGCTTATGTGGAATTGGACCATTGGGTGGTATTCGGTGCTTTTGAGCAAAACCGGTTGGTTTGCGCTGCCAGTATGTATCCCTGGGATGGGCAACGCATCGCAGACCTGGGCGTACTGACGCTGGAGGATTGCAGAGGTAAAGGCTATGCCCGCAAAGTAGTACGTAGCATTTGTAAATATGCTTATGAACAAGGATACGAACCGCAGTACCGGTGCCAGCTCGATAACCTCGCCTCCGTATCGCTGGCGAAAGCGGCGGGCGTAACATTGTTTGGACAGTGGGACTTCGTGGCGGCTGATTCCAGGGTGTGATAACCGTACGAAGTATGTATGGAGGGGGTGAAAGTAGTACGGCGGTTGAAGCGTGCGACGCAAGGATGTTACATCGAGCTTCAATGGCCGGGCTCATCATCCTGACTATTTATTTTTTCTTTATCTGCCGGATGTTTTTTTCCAAAAGGGCTACAGCTAATGTGAGTTCTTTTTCATCTAAAGAAGCAAATCCGAATCGGAAGGCATTTTGTGCAGTATCAATTTTGCTGATGCGGAGTTGAGGACCAGCGTTTATCTTTTCTACAGCCAGGTGGGGTTTGAGTTTGATCCAGATAGCCATACCGCCGGAAGGTAATGTATAGGAAATGTGCGTACTTAATTTTTCTTTCAATAAGGTATCCAGAAAATCCCGGCGTTGATGATAACATTTCTTCGCTTTTTTCAGGTGCCGTTTGAGTTCACCTGCTTTTATCAGTGTAGCTAAGGCATTTTGCATATATCCATCGCCGCCTACGTCAATGGTTTCCCGGAGTGCGGTACATTGTTGAATGAAATTCTTAGGCGCCACAGTAAAGCCTATACGAATAGAAGGGTCCAGTACTTTGGAAAAAGAACCAATGTAAATAATATTGCCATTATGCTGTGCACTGGCTAATGGTAGATAAGGTGACGACGTATAATGATATTCATAGTCGTAATCATCTTCAATAATAACAAATGAAAATGCTTTGGATAACGCCAGTAATTTCATTCTTCTGTCTACACTCAATGTTACGGTAGTAGGGTAATGATGATGGGGAATCACATATACCACATTGATTTTTTTCTTTTTACAAATGGCTTCGATGGCATCCGTATCAATACCTTCTTCATCTACCTTCACTTCGATGATGTTGGCGCCCGTGCCGGCAAAGGTTTTGTTGGCAATCGGATAATTGGGCTTACCTACAATTACATTGGATGCAGGATTAAGCAGCAGGTGAGCCGATAAATATATACTCATTTGTGCGCCGTGTGTAATCAACAAATTATCGGTAGTGATATTGAGTCCCCTGGTTTCAGACAAATATGTAGCCAGCTCCTGCCGGAGATATAACGCTCCCTGGGTATTGCCAATACCTGCTTTTTTAGCGGTGTATTTTCTGGCGGTCAGCGAGCGGTAGGTTTTCAATAGATCATCAATGGGCGACAGCCGTACATCCGGATGGCCATCATCTATGATCACCTCGGGTATCGTAGCTACATTCTCATCTGGTGTATTTTTATCTACCAGCCTGAAAGGCATGCGTAAGTCATTGTCGTAGGGCGCCTGTACATGAGAGGGGCTCCATTTTTTAAACTGCAATAATGGAATGCTTTCAGATACCGCTACGTATTTTCTGGGAACAATTACAATCCAGTCCTGCGCACTCAGTTCTTCATAGGCGGCAATGACTGTTTTGCGATGTACTCCCAGGATTTTGGCCAGATCACGACTGCCCGGCAAATGGGTACCAGGTTTTAAAATACCATTGCTGATGGCATGGATGATAGCAACGGCGATTTGCCTGTAAATACTGACTTTACCCTCTTTTTGAATGCTAATAATATGATTGAATGAAAACATGTTGGACTACATAATTTGTTCAAACTGGACTACAAATGTAGTCCAGCGGGATGGTAGTTTTGTGGCTCAAACAGAAAATTATTTTAACAATGGATTTCAAAATCAAAAAAGCTACCCTGGAAGATTTGGAAGAGACAGCCGTACTGTTTAACCTGTACCGTATTTTTTACCGCCAGGAATCGGATGTTGAACGAGGGAAAGCCTTCCTGAAAGCACGTTTGCTGCATAATGAATCGGATATATTCCTGGCTGTAGCTGATGGTAAAGCGGTAGGGTTTGTACAATTATATAAACTGTTTCACTATACCAAACTGGAAAAGCAGTGGTTACTGAGTGATTTGTTTGTACATCCTGACTATAGAGGAAAAGGTATTTCTATAGCCCTGATAGACCGGAGTAAACAATGGTGTGAAGAGACTGATGCCTGTGGCCTGATGCTGGAAACGGAAAAAACAAATGACATCGGTAATCAGCTATATCCCCGGTGTGGATTTGAATATGATGGTTTACATAATTATTATCACTGGTGGAAAAAATAATAACGCGCCAGCTGGTTTATATGCACACATAATAGGAGCGCGGCTGTCTTCCATATCAGAATACAGCCACGCTGTGTGCCATAAGATGTTTACACAAAAGAACGGTGGATGGGAGGTTATCCCATCAGCAATAAGTAGCGCTATAGCGCCATATAGCGATATGACGAAACAGGTGTGTGAAAGTTATCAGTAAACAATGTTGATAGCAGTCAGGCACATTTATAGCGGTGCGTCGTTCATTTCTGACAACCTTTTCAGTTGGTCTGTTTTTAGTGTGACAAGATGATAACGACAACTTATTTTCTCCATTCTTGGCAATGGTTTGCTTTATGAGCAGCCATAGCAATAACAATGGTCATTTACGCAGGCACCATAATCGCAATTGGAGAACTGATAGCAATTTCTGTCGCAATAACTTTGCTGACAAGCGAAAGATGTTTCATTGGATCCACCACCTTTAACGACTTTCAATTCGTTTCTTGTAAGGCGTTTGCTGGAATCTTTGAGCTTTTTCATGGTTTGAATTTTAAAGGTTTAGAAAAGAGTCAGCCGTTGATAGTTGTGGTTTTATAGCGGCTAACGGGTGTACAGGTTGTTGTAATGAAAGAAGGTGTAGAATTTGCAGGTAAACATGGTAATGCAGACAAAGTGCTACATGGTTGTTTGGAATCCAGGTTGATAATAAAAATAGGTTATCATGCTGCTTTTAGGTTGCATGGGGTAAATAAATTGGTTGAAGGATAGGGGATTTATCGGTGGTTTTACAGTATAGCCATGGGAGCAATCGTTGGTAGAGCTATTCCTTCCTCTCATTAATTGAAGCTGGCCCGGAATGCGGAAGGGGATACGTTCGTTTTCGATTTAAACAGTTTATTGAATGATGCCGGATGCGCCGGTTATAAGCCCTACCTTACCATTTAATACCATTTGCTTGTTGTTTTTGTAAGACAAAGGTGATGCATTATTCAGGGGGGCTGTTGTCCGGATCTCTGATTGTATTTTCCAAATCTCATGCGTGGGATATGCAGTCAGATTTTAATAAACGTCAACAGCAAGAAAGTGTGGTTTGATAAGCTGGCAGAATTATTCCTTGTATATAAGCTATTTTTTAGTAATTTTATTTAGGGACCCCCAAGCTAAGTTCATATCGGTTTTCCTTTAAATTACTGTCTGAATCCTCAATTCAGGCGGAACAATCCTTCAGAAGAAAAGGTTTACGTCACATTTTAAGTTATTAGGTATTCTGGCTGTCAGGTTCTGATGATAATAATTGTAATTACCCACTGGTAAGGTAAATCAGATCAAGGATGAGTAATCTGTCTGTTTCATTTTATTAAATGTATCCGGTGATTATTCACCATACTTGTCTGATGCGTGTTTTTTATCTTTATCATGCATTGCGGACTTAATATCAAAATTTCATCTCCCTCAGGACAAGAAAACAGGGAAGTTGTTTTTTTTGAACCTAAGGAATGGAATACTGATTCGGAGCGGGATCTCATTGCCCGACTGCAGCAATTGTTCCTACTATTGCGTGCAGAAAGTCATGCTATACACATTCTGATAAAGGTGGAAACCAGCGATGTCATTGGTACTGAAATAACCATACGAAAAAAAATACAACGGGAGCAGGAAATATGCTATCCTCAGCTCAGTGCCAGGGAAATTGAAATACTGGGGCTCATCATGAAAGGATATACCAACCAGGAGATAGCCATACAATTGAATATCAGTTTTGAAACCGTACGCTCGCACCGTAAGAATATCCTGGGGAAAACAGGTGCTAAGAATACCGCGGCCCTTATCCATTATTACCATCAGACCTTTTTCGAGAAATGATTTCCCCTGATTCACCCTTTAGGGTGATTGTTAACTTTTGGTCTCCGGTCTACTTTTATATTCACATTCCTCACCCTACAATTTCATTTGTATGGATACATATACAAGCACTGATTTTGTGGCCCAACTGGCCGAATATGAAACTCCTTTCGCAGATCCGGGATTACGTGAAGCTGCAACAATTACCACAGCATCCGAAGGTAGCGCATATGAAAACCTGCAAGGGTACGAAAGCCCATTTGCCTCATCATACGAAACCATGGAGTCCATGGAATATTCCCCCTATGCGAAAGAGTTTGCTCATTTCACTGCAGCGCTGCATGACAGAGAGTTTTCTGAAACCTTATATGAAATGGCTGCTGAAATGGAAAACGTGGCTACTTCCAATTTCACTGATGAAGCGCCTACTGCAGAGCGGTATGCAACGATATCGCTTCGGCAATCGGAAGAATATCTTGCACCTGTAGCGCTTGAAGCAGAAAAAATGATTGATAAAGTAAATGAGGCGTTGGGACTCAATCATTTTGCAGATCAGAATGAAGCGGGGATAGATCATTTTTTCAATGAGCTGTCAACCATGAATCATGGCTTAATGCCTGCACAGGAACAGTTCCTGAAATCCCTGGGAAGAAAACTGAAAGGGGTAGTCAAAGGTGGTCTTAAAATAATAGGTAAGATCGCTTCCCTGCCATTAAATTTATTATTGAAACGCATCAAGCCTTTGGTTAACCGTATATTAAGGGGCGTACTCCGGTTCGGTATTTCTAAATTACCGGCTGGTTTACAGCCTTACGCCCGTACGCTTGCAGGTAAGTTACAAGTAAGAGAAGCCGGTGAAGCAGGAGAGCTGGAGGCTGAAAACCCTACTACTGCAAATCTGGAAGCGTTGCAGCTGGAATTTGACCAGCAGGTAGGTCAACTGGTGTTTGCTTCCAACGAACAGGAAGCAGCAGAACTGATGTCTGAATATGAATCCTCCTGGGAAACTACTGACAGAGAGGTCCTGAATGAAGCAGAAGACGCCAGCCAGCCGTCTCTTCAGGCGGCAAGGGAACAATTGATGCTGGAGCTCAGCAAACTACCAGAAGGAGAAAGTCCGGCGCCGGCTTTAGAACGTTTCCTGCCTGTTGCATTAATGGCAGTACGGCCTGTATTGCGCCCAATTATCAGTATGGTAGGACGGGATAAGATTGTTGGGTTAATTGCGAAAATATTAAGTATACCACTTAAAGCTGTTATCCCACCTAAAATAGCCAATGTACTGGCATCCAGTATCAGCAGTATTGGTTTAGCGGGGCTGGGGCTGGAAACCAGTGAGGCCGGCCCGGCTCTTGGACAGGAGGCCATTGTAAATACCATCCAGGAAACCATCCAGCACCTAAGGCCAATGGATGAAACCATTCTCTCCAACCAGGAATTACTGACGGCGGAGGTACTGGAGTCTTTTGAACAGGCTGTGATGAATAATTTCCCTGCACAGTTTGTGAGAAAAGATTTGCAAACAGGCGATCCGGAAGGTGTATGGATCATGAAGCCAAGAAAGGGGCCTAAGCATTTATACAAAAAATACTCAAAAGTATATAGTGTTAATATCACTCCCTTTGTATTGAAAGCGGTAAAGACTTTCGGATATATTCCGCTGTCTTCTTTTGTAAAAGACAGACTGGGTTTGGATCCTGCCAAGCCTATACAGGCAAGAATACATTTGTACGAATCTATCCCCGGCACAAAGCTATCGCAAATCAGTAGTAGTGAAAAGAAAACGCAGGGGCTGTCGGTGGCGGGCGGTTACGTACAGCTGCATCCCCTTTCTGTTTGCGCGGCAGCCATGTTGCTGGGTAATCCGGCACTAGGGGTAGAGGTGGACCAGCAGTTTTTGAGCACCCCTCACAAAATTGGTGTAGGTCAGCGCTTTTTTTATCTGGAAATCCCGGGTGCAAAACTAAAGATTGTATCCGGTGGCCGGCCGGCAGGAGTAAGCGATATTCAGGGCGTGATAGATTTTACGAAAGGAACGATTCTGCTGAATTATTTTTTCAGTGAAGAAGAGGCAAAAGGGATAGTTGGCAGATTGAATATGAGTGATTATGGGGGAGCTGCCCAAAGCATGTCTAAATCAGTATGGGTGACGCTGCACAATATTCTCCTTAAAGATGTGAAGAGCAAGGTTAAAATCATACATGAAGCCGTGCCGGAACTTTATCTCGAAAATTATACAGAACAGGGGGAACAGTTTCTTCCGAACATTATTGGAGGAATAACATCCCGTTTGGGAAGTCTGGCAGGGAAAATATTACCGGGAGGAGGAACCGCTGCTGCATCAGGAGCTGGCGCATCTGGTGGTGGTGGTGGAATAGGTCAAACCATTCTGATAAAGTTGATAGAAAAAGTAATTGATAAACTGGTGGATGCTGCTTTTAAGGCACTTACCAATTATTTCCGTGGCCGCGCAGCAGAATTTAAACAGGCACAGGCTGCACCGGCAGATGGGGTTACCGTAAAAATATTCTGGATGGATGTTCCCGGATTAACGCAACTGGCGCCGGTAATCAGCGCTATCAAAGGAAAGTTGTCACTGGGAAATATCACCAGTGCACTAGCCATGGTACCTCTTCCTGATATTCAAATAAAAGCAGGAAAACAGTTTAATTAATTTTCAACACCGGTTATGCCCGTTCTCAGCAATATTGTATACGCGTCCCTGAAGAGGCAGATAACACATTGGCTGCAGGCAGCTTCCCGCCTATCTGCGCTGGATCACCTGGCATCATTAAATGCCTGGCAGGGGCTTGACAATGCGATTGTGCAATCCCTGCGCAAATCATTGCAAACGGGTATTGCAGAAGTAGTGGGGTTAGGGAAAAGTCTGGCCGTTCAGCTCGAACTTTCAAAAGATCAGCAGGAATGGAATATGCTGAGAAAAGGTGTGATAACACTCCGGAATAAATACCTGATGGCAGAAGAAACCATCCATTTTTTTACGGTGGCTGTTAATTCCAGAACAACTCCCAATGTAGCAGCTTTGCTAAGGGCCTGTGATATATTGTGTGTAAAGAGTATGGAAGCATTGCTGAAACCACTGGGAAAGGAGGCTCCGTTGGTGCTCACCTATATTGATAAAGGTATTGGTGCTTCTATTCTAAAGGCAGGATTGCGTTTGTGGGATGGGAATATAAGTACAGTCGCGGCTGTTAAAATCACCCAACATAATCTTTTTCGCCCTACTGCTATCATCCATGAAACAGGACACCAGATTGCGCATATACTTAACTGGAATGAAGAATTGGCGGATGGGCTGCGGAAGGGGCTTCACAGCTACCCGCCACAGGTAGGAATGGCATATGCAGGATGGGCCAGTGAAATTGCTGCGGATGCATTTGCGTTTGTACATACAGGTTATGCTGCCGTTGCCGCATTAAGTGATGTATTGAGTGGAGAAGCATTTACGGTTTTTGCTTTCCGTGCAAAAGATCCTCATCCTATTTCGTATGTACGGGTGATGATGAATATTGCCATGTGTAAGGCCTTTTTCGGAACAGGTCCCTGGGATGATCTGGCCACTGCTTTTGAGAATGATTATAATATCGACCGGGCGGAGTATTTGTCTGTTCCGCTTATCAGATCCTGCATGGAGGCGATGCCGGAGGTGATCAATATTATTCTGCGAAATAAATACCGGGCCTTCGGCGGGCAGTCATTGTCACAGCTGATTCCGCCTGCTGCCGTTAGTCCAAAGGAACTGAATAAGCTGGAATATATAGCTGGTCCGGCATTATTTACATCCCATGCATGGATATCAAAAGAATGTTTGCGCCTGCTGGCGTTGATCGGTTATAAGATAGGCACCGGGCAGGGAGATCTTGCTGCACTATACAAATTACAGGAAGAATGGATGATTAAGCTGGGATTTTCTATTCCATTAAACTAATCAATCAAAAGTATATGGAAGACTTAATTCAGAATATCTATAACATATCTGCACTGATCGATGGTTTAAGGTTCACCCTGCAGGATAAAATGAGGGCAGGTAAAATGCATGACGTGGCAGAAATCTGTAAGACCATTAATTCCCACCTGGTATACCTCGAAGAAATGAAAGCGGCATTAAGAATATTAAAAGGCGAAACAGATGATCCATTATCGGATAAAGATGAAATAGACCGGATCAATGGTAGAATTGCCGGTGTACTAATGGGCGGCGGCGGGGCCAATATACGACCGCCACAACATAGTGCCCCACCACCTTTGCCTCCTCACTGGCATGAAACAATTGTAACAGATAAATAGGGTATTAATCTAAAATAAATCTATATGGATATCCTTGATAATATCATCTACGCGCATCTTAACAGTAAACTGCAAGATAATACGCTCATTCATAGCGATTTTATACCTGATTTTTCTGCTCCGGCTCCCAAGCCGGTGAATGCCACCAGGCCGGTGAAAATTTATACCTATTCGCCGGAAGACAAATTTAAGTACCAGGCGTATGAAGATGTCAGCTCTATCGAGAAAGCTATTAACCTGCATTGGTATGATGTCAATAATGCAAAAAAATATAAGTTGCCGGGCGGAGAGACCGTCAGTGATTTCGCTATAACGACTACTTATCACCTGATATCGCCCTATCTGATAGAGAATACCAAGTTGTTACTGGTCATGGAAAAGTTAATAGAGAAATACATGCATGATGAAGACCTGGGGTTGGCTGTGGGTATGGCCAACGGAGAAGTGGTATTTAACTGGTTACAGAATGCGGAAAAATTATTTTTCAAAAGTGATTATCCGCGAGCCGGTAATGTACGCAGCCTCTTGCGTACCAGCGCCGATGCTACCAGACGGAATGCCTATTGGCGTATGTTTGGAATGGACCTGGCATTCGGTGATAATAATCCTGGTACAGGCTATTACAAAGCCCAGGCGTCCAATCAGGAGTTTGTAGCGTTGTTTGAAAAATATCTTGCAGAAATATGGCAGGGGTTTCAGAATGCCAGAAATACATCCGGCCCCAACACAACAGATGTAAATGTCATCTGTGAACTGGCCATTGACCTGAACGACAGACTCCTCGCCAGAAGAGGAGCTGCATTAGGTACTACTAAATATGCCAATCAGAACCTGGCAAGAGAAGAGTTTGCGGCGGTATTGATCACTACCTGGTTTACACTTCCTTTTACTTTTAATAGTCCTTTTGTGGAATTGTTTAACCTGAAATCAAGTGTGATTGGTGATCGGGTGGCCAGAGCAGGTAACAAAGCCGGTATCATGATACATAACAAAAGTCAGGCGTTGTTTGAAATGGCCGGCCCGGCTGCCATCGTTTTATCTGCCATTGAACTGGGGGATGCCCTTACTGATCCTACTTATATACAAGGCTTGTTATCCAGTCTTAATCCAGGTGTTGTACGACCCGTAGAGGCGGAACTAATGAATCATTTTCTCACCGTTATCAATAATTGGGAAAAAGCCACCAGTCATCGTATCAAGAACCCTGCTGCCAATCTTAACGGAAAGGTGGTTATAACAGATACGACCCGCAATAAGTTGGGGTTACCATTGAAATGATAAGAGGCGGTAACTGATAATAATTCCAGGCAGCCGGAGGGATTTCTTCCGGCTGCCTGCTTTGATAGGTGCTTTATCTTTAAAATAAGTGACTTAATAGATTATCTGTTTTTTGAAAAGACAACAACCTAAAAGGAGGATTCATGAAATTTGGCTACTTTTATCTATGCTGGAGGAACGATAAATGGATAATAACACGACAAACCGCCTTTCGCGGCTGACTGCTATACTTATTCAATTGCAAACAAAGCCACTTGTGACTGCAACCGGGTTAGCAGATAAGTTTTCTGTAAGTATCCGAACTATTTATAGAGATATAAAGGCGCTGGAACAGGCGGGAGTACCCATTATCACAGAAGAGGGAAAAGGATATTCCCTGATGGAAGGATATAAAGTTCCCCCGGTTATGTTCACTGAAAGTGAGGCAAACGCATTGATACTGGCAGAACAGTTGGTATTGAACAACAAGGATGCATCTTTTGTAAAAGACTATACGGACGCCATTGAAAAAATAAAGGCGGTTTTACGCTATACGGAGAAACATAAAGCTAATCTGCTGACAGAACGTACACGGTATACCCAAAATATTAATCGTGAAAGGACGAGCAATAATTTATCGACCCTTCAATTTGCGCTGACCAATTTTCAACTGGTTCAAATTGAATATATGAATGAAGAGGGTAACCTGAGTAGCAGAATAATTGAACCATTTGCATTATTGAGCACCCAGGAAAACTGGTTGCTGGTAGCCTGGTGCCGGCTTAGAAAAGACTTCAGATATTTCAGGCTCGACAGGATTCAGCAGGCAAAGTTACTGGCTGAAAGGTTTACCCCTCATAAAATGACCTTGCAGGATTTTTTTGATAAGTATTATTAATTTTCTTCTTACCCCTGACATACCGCTGTCACATCCCCCTTTTAATTTTGAGGCATCGAATGACGGAACGTCGTTTGGTAACGCTTAAAAATATAAATATGGAAAAAAACACGTATGATCCCTGGACATGGGGAGAAAGGACCAACTCAGCACAGGCTGTTGAAGTCAAAAATGTAACGGGTACACTGTATTGTTCAGGGCAGGTAGCGATTGACGCCAATGGTATACCCAGCAGCGCAGATATGCGTTCACAGCTTATACAGACAATTCAGAATTTGGAGCAGCTGATCAGTGAATCGGGCTATGAGTGTAAAAACATAGTAAGGCTCAATGTTTATACCACTACTGTGCAGGACTTCTTTGCCACCTGTATGGATATTTACACCGCGTTTCTGACAAAATACGGTATTAAACAAGCAACTACCCTGTTGGAAGTGAAGGGGCTTTTTGCTACATTAACTGTTGAACTGGAAGCTACTGTGGTAAAGTAATTATTTGCCGGAAAAGGCAGCTGCTAATATTTTGTGGCAGTTGTCTTTTTCCTGTTTTTATCCGGATGTACTGTAAGTAACTGGAGTTTCCTTTACCTGCTGAAAATAGGAATGGGACATCACTTTAATCTTTAAAGTCACCCTGTTGTTTGTTTGTCAGATACTGCTTTAGGTCTTGTTGCTTCCTGCGACTTATAGGTAATTCATGCCCTGCAATTCGAACCCGGGATTGGGTAACCGTACTAATGTGATCTAAAGACGCAATGTAGGATTTGTGAATCTTTAAAAAACTATTTTGTGGTAAACGTTCATGGATACCTTTCAAACTGGAGTACACGGTATATTTTCGTTTCGTAGTAACGATATGTACATAGTTGAGCATAGATTCGATAAATAATATATCCGCGAGGGTGATTTTCTCTAAACAATTATCACACTTGACATATAAATAATCGGGTTGTTCCCGATTGTTTTTTACGGTTGATGAGCCACTGATTTTAATTTTTGCCTTTTCACAGGCCTTTGAGAAACGCTCAAACGTTACCGGTTTCAATAGGTAATCGGTGACCTCCAGCTCAAATCCCTGTAAGGCATATTCAGGATACGCCGTGATAAAGATGATCTGCTGGAAGATATCTTTTTGTTGTAAAAATTCAATGCCACTCATTTGTGGCATTTTAATGTCCAGAAAAATCAGGTCCACCACTTCGGTTTGTAAGATGGCGCTGGCAATAACCGGATTGCGGGCTGTTCCAACCAGCTGTAAAAAGGGTATCTGCTCAATGTAAGCTTCGAGTTGTCTGCGTGCCAGTGGCTCATCTTCTACAATAATACAATTCAGCATCGGTGTAAGGTTAGATATAAGTTGATGGAATATTGGCTATCACCTTCTTTAACATGAAGTTCGTATTCGTTGGGGTATAGCAGTTCCAGTCGCTGTCTTACATTCTGCAAGCCAATTCCTGGTCTGCTGGAGGCATCTTTAATGGTGCTGGTGTTCATGCAGCAAAAATGCAATCGTTCATTTGTAAACTGAATATCAATCTGTATGATATTTTCCCTGTTATCATCATCGGAGACGTGCTTAAAGGCATTCTCCACAAAAGGCATCAGCAATAATGGTGCAATTTTTAATGCTTCGCTTTCTACTGCTATATTTAAGCGGGTAATAGCTTCTGTACGTATTCGCTGAAGATGGAAGTAGTTTTCCAGATACAGTAATTCTTTGGATAACGGAACAAAGTCAGTACCACATTCATATAACTGATAGCGTAACAGGTTAGCAATGGTGATCAATGTAGTCTTTGCCTGAGGCAAGTCAAAATCTAATTGTGTATAAAGACTGTTGAGTGAATTGAATAAAAAATGCGGATTCAGTTGTGCTTTGAGATACGTCAGCTCCGCCTGGGCGTTGGCCTTTTCCAGCGCATTCAGTTTGCGTTGAGCATTTACCCGATCAAATGCCAGCTTTACATATCCGCCCCCTAATAGTCCCAGTAAGGCAATGAAGAAGCGATTGTATTGCAAATCGGTATAGTTCCAGGAAAAATTAAAATGAATGGGAAACAGCATATGGTTCAGCAATATCTTCATGATAAAAGCATATCCACCTGCCAGTATCACCAGCCATAGAAACGATAGTGACAGCAGTTTGGTGATATTTTTATCCTTAAAATAGCGTGGCATCAGATAAGCATAAATGCCATAGAAAGCACAGAGTATCATACTTACATCCAGTGCAGCAAAGTACAACTGGTTTCCTTTGTCACTGATATAGAAATACATGATCTGGTTCCATATAAAAAAGAATCCCAGCCAAAAGCACATATGTAATAAGAAACTTCGCATGAACCAAATTAATGAAAATGGTAAAGAGATACACTTGTATTATAGTAAATGCCTTATTTACAGGATTAATGGTAGTTAAATGAAGAACATTGCCTATGTTAAAAGAGATCTGACCTTTGGTATAATACAAAATTATAATTATCAGCCGGATATTTAATTTACACAAAAAAGTATGAAAGCTTTTAGTGTATGGTTGTTGCTACTCGCTATCACCTGCCGTGGTCTTGCACAGCAAGGGGATACCGCAGTGATGCTTGCTGCCCGGTATTTCAGACAAGCAGATTCCGCGGGCAGCCGCAACGCTATTTGGAAACAGCCACTTTATGGCCCTATGCTGCTGGTAGATCCGCAATCCCGCACCACTTATGCGAATATGCCGGATAGTAAAGGGATCTTTACCTCATTGGGAGAAGGTATTTACAAAGGACAGTTACCTAAGGAAGTAATGGTGGCCAATACGTCTATCAACTGGCAAGGTCAATGGTGGACTGTTATATTATGGCCATTACCTGCAGACAGGGATGAGCGGTTAAGCCTGATGTTACATGAATCCTTTCACCGCATTCAAAATAAATTGGGTTTGCCTGCGTATAGCCCCACCATAGATCATCTGGCAACGACGAACGGACGTATCTATTTGCTGTTGGAACTGCAAGCCTTAAAATCAGCCCTGGCAAAGCCCATAGATCAGCGTAAGGTTGATTTGACGCATGCGCTGCTCTTTCGCAAAAAGCGACAGGAGTTGTTTCCGGCAACTTTCGATCATGAGCGCCAATTGGAAATGAATGAGGGACTAGCTGAATATACAGGCGTATTACTGGGCAGACCATCGGACAGTATCCGGCAACATTTGTATACGGAGATTGATCGGGCGGCCACGCGACTTTCGTTGATCCGGGCTATGCCCTATATTACCGGCCCTGTTTATGGATATTTACTTTATGAGAAATCACCCGCCTGGACACATGCCGTGGATTCCAATGCTTCATTTTCGGCTTTGATTGGAAAATACTATCAGGTGACCGTGCCCAAAACAACGATCACAGCTGAATGGGTGAAGCTGGAAAAGCGGTATAAAGGAGATCGTATCATACGTACGGAAAAAATAAAAGAGAAAGCCAGACAAGCGCAAACAGCTGTTTATACCCGTCTTTTTACGCGCTATCCGGTGTTGGTCATCAACCTGCAGAAAATGAATATTGTCTTTAACCCTAATAATTTATTCGACCTGGGACAACTGGGTACAGTATATCCTACTGCTGAAATAAAAGATGTTTGGGGAAAGCTGAAGGTGGAAAATGGTGGCATGCTTATGCAGAACTGGCAAGTGATTACATTGCCGGCAAGGGATAATCTGTGTGTAAAAGATGGTATTGTACAAGCGAATGGCTGGTCACTGGAATTGAATAAGCATTGGTACATTGAAAAGAAAGATAGCTTGCATTTTGTCTTGCTCAAACGGGAATAGTACCCGGAGCAACAGCTCCTTTATTGAAAGGGGCTATTTAAAGGAAACGAGTATTGCGCCGAAGAATTATAAGAAATTGAGACCAGCGTAGCTGGCCTGTATCAGGTTTCAGACATTATACAGCAGTTCCGTTTATGCAGAACTGCTGTATATAAAACATTGAATACGTAAAAGGATATCAGCGGCTTATTGTACCTGAATGGTTGGATCCCAGTAGAAGTAGCCATAAAGTACCTGATTCTCCCCGGATGCATCCAGCTCATATAGCGCCAGATAGATGGTGAAGACTTCAGTGCCTTTACTTTTTATCTTGGAATCAAATGAATAAAATGTGAGGGGGGTAGTTAATGGGGGAACACTATTGGGTGATGAAGGCACTACTGAACCAGTCCTGGTGATCGTATTTGTCAGAAAAGGGTTAAATACATTCACTGAGTCGTTGCCTTTTATTTTATAGACAATAACAGCATTTTCTGAATTACCGGAAACAGTCGTTGCCCTGAAAGAAACGGTATCTTGTAAATTTGCCTTGAAGGTAATATTCCCCGGGCCAGGTTCCGACACGAAGTGATCATAAGGGCATCTCATGGTGACACCCTGGTTGTAATGAATAGGCTGTGGTTTGTCCGGGTCCTGACTTGGATTGGGATTGAGGGACTTAATTTGTTCGACGTCAACGATTGTTAATACACTGATGTTGTTAACTACCGATCTTTGAGCAGTTCTTGAATGCTCGGGAGCTTGCGCTGTGTTTGACATATGAGGTGATGTTAAAGTTTTACCTACTCTGTTCTGGCTTTTCGGTATCCGCCATTGATTATATATATGTATATCAGAAAAGAATGCTGATCATCTCCGGAAAGAGAAGTCAAATGTGAGTAGATAACACCCGGAATGGGATAATATTGGTCAGTTAGTGTCCTTTTAAATGGTGCATTGATGTTATGGTATTTGAGGGTTGGGAATGAGGTTAGGAACTGGTTATTTGAGATCGTAAGTTTTTACGCTAATAGATAACAGCGCTTAATTTGATTTTGTTCATGAATGAGAAAAAATTTCAAAAAAAATTCTAATACAGAATGTAAGCATTCCTTATTATTATCTTGTTGATATGATTTGAATTTGTCTATGGTATTTGCGTTGTAAGCATGTCGCTCCTGGTCGCAAAGTGTTTTGTTATTGGCCCGGGTATTTTCTTGCGTTGTTTTAAAGGGCTGATACTGGTGCGGTTGCTCAATCCCAGACAATCTGCCCCCTAAGGATACATTCTTGCGACGGATGTAAATGGTTGCGGAGTTTGTGCATTTAATGACCTCAAAAAAGGGAAACACTAAGCGATTATGATCAACTGCTCACTATACTTATATCGCAAAACATACCTTTTTGAATTGATATTATGAGAAGCATATTGAAGCTGCCATATGGAAATTGCCAGGGCCATCGAATCTGGATGCTACCGCACCAGTTCTCTGGTTCGGTAGGTTGAAACCCATCTGCGAAGCTTGATATAAATTTATTGTAACGGATATAGAAAAATTGGAGAAAGGATTTTGCAGGAGTGAAATAAATACAATCATAACCAGTAAGCTCTCTCGGGGGAGTGATCCCAATCCTGACAATAATTTCAATTTAAAATTATCAAGTGAAACATGATTGCTTCTTAGATAACCTATCGTCTATTGGTGAATGTTTTTTTGAATTTTGACCACTACACATATGGGGATTTCTTAAACGTTGAGGAGCCTCTTTGTTAATATATTGTTGATTTCCTGAGAAGGATATTTATCGCATAGGGTATTTATCAAACGGTGCAAGCATTGAGAAAATATCGTCACTAATACTTGTGTTATCCTCTAATGTTTTGGTTGTTTTCACTCCTTCAATTAATTTAATGGGGTAAGGAATCAAAAATCAAAGGAAGTTTTTTGCGGACTACGAGGGACAACTTTCGAACCTTCTGATAGATGATCTATCTAAAATTGAGGATTTTTGTAAAGGACATCGACATCTTATAGATCAACGACATTCAGCTAAGCATTTTTACAAACATCTTCAACCCTAAAACTTTTAATTGCGCTTTGAGAATAAATAATTTGGTTACCACTGCACTCATACACTTGCATCCAATAATAAATAAATCTTAAATTTTCAAAATTTATTGTACCCATTAACCCAAACTTCTGTCACTATTAAAAGCAGAAATTATGCGAATTCTTGATCTCCGACATAACGAAGGTACTGTGCGCGCTGCCAATACTTTTTACTGAACCTAGTTTATTAAATACGAAATCCTGGTAATGCTTCATGTCACGGGCAAACACTTTTAGAAAAAAATCATAATCTCCAGAGATATTATAGCATTCAACTACCTCGTCAATCTTGAGAATATCCGCCACAAAACTATGTCCGATTTCCCGGTCATGTTGTTTTAGCTTGATATTGCAAAATACAATAAATCCCTGGTTGAATTTTTCCGGGTTGAGCAGTGCAATATATTTTTTGATGTAGCCATTGTTTTCCAGTCGTTTGACCCGTGCAACGACAGGCGAGGATGACAGATTAACTTCCTCGGCCAGCTCTTTAATCGTCCGGCTCGAATCATTCGTCAATAGCTTTAATAGTTTCAGATCGATCTCATCTAGTTGGTCCATAGCATAAATAACTTTAATGGCCATAAAAATAAAAAAATTACAGCATAAATAGCTAAAAGTAGTTTCAAATACGGCATTTTTTACTTAATTCTTGGTATTTAATAAGTTTTTATGGTCAAAAACATAACTTTGACAGCAATTTAATACTTCTGTTCTTTTCATATTTCAACAATCAGGAAAGGTTTTACTTAGCGGTGAATTAAAAGGGAATCGTGTGCAAATCACGAGCTGTCGCGCAACTGTAAGTAACACAACAGGGCTTTACAATAGTGGTCACTGCGAAAGCGGGAAGGCTGGTAAAAGCTGTTACAAGTCAGGATACCTGCCTTTGCTGTATTGGTCGATGCTTCCGCGTAAAGAGGTCATTGGTCAGATTGTACAAGTTTTAAGCCCATCAAGGCTTGATCACGCCTCTTCATGTACATATCTCTTCCTTAGGTCCTTTCTTTAGTGGTCGCAGCGTTTAATTGATAATTAAGTTAGCTATAGAATAATTGTTTTTTGAAAATAAAATAATTGCAACAACTAATGGAAGCGATCATATCAGAAAGTTCGAAAGTAAACGAACAAAAATACAGGGAAAATATTCAGAATACCATCAAGGATAATTTTGTGTTCACGCTGAAGAGTACATGTTTAGATGAAAACTATCACCCCTCAAGTCAAACGCGTCTGACAACCAATTTTGCAAACTTGGCCAGAGGAGCTAATCGCCAACAAAACTTACGTAATGCCTTAAATATGATTAACAATCGATTCAATGCATTGGCTCATTTGGATAATCCTAAAGGTGATCGTTACCTTGTAGAACTTGAAATCATCACAGTAACGATGAGTATTGGTGATAAGAATGGTATTAACAATCTGCCGTTGATTGAAGTTTTAAAAACGAATATTTTTGACCGTAAGACTAGCCAGCGTATCGAAGGTATTGCCGGAAATAATTTTTCCTCTTATGTTCGTGATTATGATTTCAGTATTTTATTGATCGAGCACAATAAAAATAAATCTAATTTTTGTATTCCTGAAAATTTTGGTGATTTGCACGGAAAACTTTACAAGTGCTTTGTGAGTTCAGCCACTTATAAAGAGCACTTTAAAATGTCTCCGATCATTTGTCTAAGTGTATCGGGCAACAAAACGTATACCCGCACTGAGTATCAGCATCAGGTTCTGGGTTTTGAGTATCTGCAGGATCAGTATTCTATCACTGATGAATATTTCTCTAAAATGGGCTTAAAAGTTCGTTTTTTCATGCCTCCGAACAGTGTGGCACCGATGGCTTTTTATCATTCCGGAGATCTGCTTGCTGATTATACTGATATTGGACTAATCAGCTCAATCAGTACGATGGAGACTTTCCAGAAGATTTATCGCCCTGAAATTTACAATGCAAATTCAGGGGCTGGGAAAATTTATCAACCTAGTCTTAAACACGAAGATTATTCACTGACCCGCGTGGTTTATGACCGTGAAGAGCGCAGCCGACTGGCTGTTGAACAGGGTAAATATGCTGAAGAGCATTTCATTAAACCTTACCAGGATATTCTTGAGCAGTGGGCTGCTAAATTCGCTAATTAATAAATCAAAGAAAATAAGAAACAACAATGGAAAAACTATTACCAACCTCAATTGTAGGAAGTTTACCTAAACCAGCCTGGCTTGCACCACCTGAGAAACTTTGGTCGCCCTGGAAATTAGAAGGAGATCAGTTATTGGAAGGGAAACAAGATGCTTTGCGCATTTCTTTGCAGGAACAACAATTGGCTGGGTTAGATATCATTTGTGATGGTGAGCAAACACGCCAACATTTCGTAACCACTTTTATCGAGCATTTAAGTGGTGTAGATTTTGAAAATCGCAAAACTGTGAGAATTCGTAACCGTTATGATGCGAGTGTTCCAGTGGTTGTAGGTGATGTTGCACGTCAAAAAGCAGTTTTTGTTGAAGATGCTAAATTTTTACGTAGACAGACTAATAAGCCTATAAAATGGGCATTACCGGGACCGCTTACAATGGTAGATACCTTATATGATGACCATTACAAAAGCCGGGAAAAATTAGCGTGGGAATTTGCGAAAGCACTCAATGAAGAAGCAAGAGAGCTGCAGGATGCAGGGGTAGATATTATCCAGTTTGATGAACCTGCATTTAATGTGTTCTTTGATGAAGTGAACGATTGGGGAATGGCAGCATTAGAAAGAGCCATTGAAGGTTTACACTGCGAAACTGCAGTGCATATTTGCTATGGTTATGGAATACAAGCCAATAACGATTGGAAAAAAACATTAGGTTCAGAATGGCGTCAATACGAAGAAATTTTCCCTAAAATTCAAAAATCTAAAATTGACGTGGTGTCATTAGAATGCCACAACTCAAATGTGCCTTTAAATTTAATTGAACTTGTTCGAGGCAAAAAAATAATGGTTGGTGCAATTGATGTGGCCACCAATACTATTGAAACACCTGAAGAAGTAGCTAATACGCTACGTAAAGCGCTTGAGTTTGTAGATATTGAAAATCTTTACCCTTCTACAAACTGTGGTATGGCTCCTTTGTCCCGAAACGTGGCAAGAGGTAAGTTAATTGCTTTAAGCGCAGGAGCTGAAATTGTACGCAAAGAATTTGCGATTTAGTTATAATTGATAAATAATTTTGGATCACCGGAAAATTATAGTAGCAGCACTTTGAATAAGTTATTAGCAGTATTAAAGAAAGCAGGTTTCGATGGTTTCCTGTTAATGATAGGTACCATGATTATGCTGGCCTATTTTTTGCCTCAACCAGGCATGATCAAAGAGCCTGTTTCGCTAGAGGAGATTGCCAATGCAGGCGTGTCGTTGATTTTCTTTTTCTATGGCTTGCGGCTGAGCGTTGAGAAACTAAAAGCCGGGCTTGCCAACTGGAAAATGCACATTATCGTCCAATTAACAACTTTTTTGTTTTTTCCGCTCATTGTTTTGGTATCTCGCCCCCTGTTCGTCAACACCGACTTAGAGTTGCTTTGGTTGGGTATATTTTTTCTGGCGGCTTTACCTTCCACAGTCTCTTCTTCCGTGGTCATGATTTCCATCGCCAAGGGCAACATTCCCGCTGCCATTTTCAATGCTAGCATTTCCAGTTTGATCGGAGTAGTGGTTACGCCGCTCTGGGTTGGACTATTTATCGCTTCTGCAACAGGTCATTTTGATGTCACTGATATCGTCATAAAGTTGATGCTTCAAGTCTTGTTGCCTGTCATCATCGGCATCAGCCTCAACTCCCGTTTTGGCGCCATTGCTGAAAAATATAAGAAACAGCTCAAGTATTTCGATCAGGCAATCATTCTCACCATCATTTACACGTCGTTTTGTAAGTCATTCTCCCAGCATCTTTTTGAAGGCTTCACCGCCCTTGAGCTTGCCGGACTCGCCGCAGGGATGATGGCCTTATTTTTTGCTGTGTTCTTTTGTGTTGGACTACTCTGCCGATTGTTTGGCTTTTCAGATGAAGATCGTATTACTGTCTTATTTTGTGGATCTAAAAAGTCATTGGTACACGGAACCGTCATGTCAAAAGTGCTCTTTCAGCACAGTACCATTACAGGCATCATATTGTTGCCACTCATGCTTTACCATGCCTTGCAATTGATTGCCGCCAGTATTATCGCTCAGGGGATGGCCAGACGAAAAGAAGTATAATTTTTACAACAATAGCTAACGTTGATAAATAGCGTAAAAAATATCTTCAGCAGAAGGCAATGATGGTGTGCATCAACAATGATGTTTATCTGCCGGTCTTTGACCAATATGGCAATTATGAAAATGGTAATATGAAACTTTTTGAAAAAACACAGTTAGGAGGTGTCAACCTGAAAAATAGAATGGCCATGGCAGCGATGACCAGAGGTCGTACAGATATAAATGGTTTAGTGGGTGATATGACCATAGAATACTATACCCAAAGAGCAGGTGCAGGTTTGCTGTTTACTGAAGCCATCAGGATTAGTGAAGAAGCTACCGGGAGTCCATTCACTCCGGGTATCTTCACTGGTCAACAAATAGAAGCATGGAAGAAGGTTACAGCAGCGGTACACGATAAAGGCGGTGTTATTATAGCTCAGCTTTGGCACGCTGGCCGCATGGGACATTCTGCAGACAGGAATGGCAAGCTCCCTTTTGCGCCATCACCCTTGCCTATCCGGGGAATGCAGCATTTTACCTCTCAGGGTAAGAAGGATTACGAAATACCAAGGGAAATGACAATCCCGGAAATCAGGCAAACTATAATGGACTTTGGCCAGGCCGCAAAAAACGCCGTAGCCGCAGGCTTTGACGGGGTTCAGCTACATGCTGCCAATGGCTGTCTGCCTAACCAGTTCTTAGCTGAAAGTGCCAACCAAAGAACAGATCGTTACGGCGGCAACATCCCTAACAACACCCGCTTTGTACTGGAGGTGATGCAGGAATTAATCAGTGCGGTAGGAAGTAAAAAAGTGGGTGTTAAAATATCTCCTTTCCATCCTTATGGTGATATAATACTTGATAACCCTTCTGCCACTTATACCTACCTCATTGAAGAATTCAACAAGCTGGACTTTGCCCATGTAGAACTCATGAGGCGCAGCCCATTTTTCCCTTCGCCTGAACATTATGCAGCTGACAACGAGATTGAATTCTTTGGCAGAAAAGTTCGTCAGACAGTTATCGCTAATGCAGGGTACGACAAGGCTTCTGGCGAGGCAGAACTTGAAAAAGGCATTGCTAAGCTTATTTCCTTTGGCAAGTTATACATCGCAAATCCTGACCTGCCGGAACGGTTCGAAAAAAATGTTGCGCTTAGTGAGCCGGACAGGGCAACAATATATGGCGGCGGGAAACATGGTTATATTGATTATCCACTATGGAACGAGTACAATGCCATCAAAATAAAAGATAATTAAAACAATAGCAATATTGAAATTAATTCCTTCGTCAAATAAATTTAAGTCGCTTCAAGTTTAAAGAGGCGGATAGCGCAGATTCTGCGTCAGTATTACTTTTTTTGTTAAAACAATAAATTGTTCTATAAAATTTCCAATGCTTCGTAAAAAAAGGGCATGAGATAGCCATGGGCGTTAGAGGTTTACCAGAATGCTTGATTTCATCAGGAAACATAAAGGAAAAGTAAGCCACGTTTTAGTCTATACCCTGGATCGATTTTCCAGAACAGGAGGTGCAGCCATCAAATTAGCAGAAGAGTTGCGGGAGAAGTATGGTGTAACTGTCTATGCTGTCACTAGTGTGGAGTTCCAGTGATACACGCATGAAAGAAAAACTTCAAAAACTCATATTTCCCGATGGAATCGTGTATGATCGCAAAAATGAGGCATTTCGAATCCTAAAGGCAATACAATTTTTTCCGGATCGCCCGCCTGTCGGGCAATTCGCCCGAAAACGAAAAAGGGACAAATCATACTTGTGATGATTTGTCCCTTTTTGCGGACCAGACGGGACTCGAACCCGCGACCTCCGCCGTGACAGGGCGGCATTCTAACCAACTGAACTACTGATCCGTTTTCCTTACGGGAGCGCAAATGTAAACATAAATATTTCATTTCCACAAATTTATTTATTGAAAATAAAAAAAGGAAGCCGCTTGAGTAGCAGCTTCCTGTAAATAGCCCATCTATGCCTTGGCGTATTCTAAGAGAAGATATGGTTAAATCACCATCCCGGATTATTGGGACGGATATTGGGGTTCGCAATGATTTCTGCCTGCGGAATGGGCAGGTAGTAAAACAGCGCTTGCGGATGTAAGGTGGCTGCTGGTTGATCCCGTTCAATCGGCAGCAACAGTCGTTTCAGATCATAGTAGCGATGTCCTTCAAAAGGAAGTTCTTTGAATCGCTCCGTTAGTATAGCCTGTAACAGTTGTGGTACATCCCTGAAATTTTGAGGTTCATAATCCAGTAGCCGATGCTGGCGTAGTATGTTGAGATCAGCAGCAGCTTCACCTCGTTTGTTGGATTGCAGTAAAGCCTCTGCACGGATCAGGTACATTTCTGCGGTTCTGAATACTTTGATATCATTCAGATTTTCTGCACCGGTACTGCCAGCATATTTTTTAATGACGTCCGGTAACTGCCCATCTTTTTCCAAAGCGGGATCATAATCAAAATAGCTATCATAGCGGATATCCAGATCCCGGTTGTAAGCAGACAGCAGTTTTTGAGCAGGTGCAAAGTAAGCGATCCCCGTAGTGGCGTTTTTCCATATATCACCTGGCCGCATCGGGCTGGCGTTTGTACGTGTTAGTTTAAAAATAACTTCTGCATTGTTTCGGTCCGTCCAGATACCGGGAAACTCATCCCGGGTGGCCAGTGGCACTTTGTCGATTACTTTCCCGGCATAAGTGGCCGCTGTTGCCCAATTGCCGGCATACAACGCTACACGTGCCTGTAATGCGTTTACCGCATTAAGATGCATACGGCTTACCTCTTTGTTGTCATCTATCAACGCCAATGCTGCCGTGATGTCCTGTTGCAAAGCCGCCATAAATGTGACGTAGGAAGGCCTGCCAGGTTTATTACTGATAGCGGAAGTGGTGACATACGGCACTGCCAGGGCGCTGACCTGGTATTTACCGGAGGAGCCATAGTTACGGTATAGCTCAAAATGTTCAAATGCGCGGATAGCCAGCAATTCGCCTTTCAGGTGCTGTTTCTCCTGCTCCGCTGCAGCATCCGGTACGGGAACCTTATCGATGCCTTCCAGGACCCGGTTAACCCGGTTAATCACCTGGTAGGCATTGACCCAGGGTGCCGATATTTCAGGATCACCGGAAGCGTATGACCAACGATACAGTTGCTGTGCAGACCCATTAACACCATTGTTTTTAAGTCCTATACTGCATTCGTCCGCCATAACGGAGCCTATCCGCCATGTGTACGCAGCTTCCCAGTCGGCATATACCCCCAGCACGGCTTTATTCACAGTGCCCAGGGAAGTGAATATCTCACTGCCATCTACCTGATCGGTCGGTTTGATATCCAGCATCTTATTGCAGGAAAAGAAACCTGTGGCCATCGTTACCACCATCCAACCGGCTATGTTGCGCTTCAGCAAATTTAGTATCATATAATGCGGTTTATTTTCTGATGTATTTCTTAAAAGGTTACGTTAATACCGCCACTGATGGTACGCGGCATGGGATATTCATATTGTGCAATATCATTGGCATCTTCCGGATCAAAACCACGCCATTTCATGATGGATAACAGGTTCTGGCCATTGGCGAAAACCTTGATGTGGCGTACAAATCCGGCCATCCGTTTACTGACGGGGATGTTGTAGGCTACAGACACATTGCGGAGTTTTATATAATCTGCACTACGTATATCCTTTGACGTGAAATAGGTAGGATACTGCGCGCCCGGATAGGGGCTGATATCGCCCGGGCGTTGCCAGATCTGCAGCATATCCCTTGACTGGCTGTACTGGCGGTACTTCACATCGCCGGAATGCGCGTACAGGTCTGGATAATTTAAACGGTACATGCCCTGTATAAAGCTGGTCAGCATTGATACCTCAAAACGTTTGTACGTAAGACTGACCGTTACACCTCCAATGAGTGGGGGATCATAGGTGGCCTTCATGGGTACGGCATCATCGGCGTTGTAGGTATTGGTTTCGTTGCCGGATTTATCCAGGTAAATGGGAGCGCCTGTCTGCGGATCTACTCCTTTCCATCTTACCGCATAGAAACTGCCCAGCGGAAGGCCAGCTTTGTTGATAGTGGCTTCATCTGCAAAGATCTGTGCTTCATCACCCAGACTTAATATCCGGTTTTTGTTGTAGGCCAGGTTTACACCCATAGTCAGGGTAAGGGCTTTCTGCCGGATGATATCTCCTTCCAGCATGAGTTCTATGCCCCGGTTACGCACTTTCCCTGCATTGGTGGCGAGGGTGGCAAAGCCGGTAGTGAGGGAGAGGTTGCTGTTGATAAACAAGCCGTTGGTGACCCGGTTATACACATCTATTTCTCCCCGTAGCCGGTTATGGAATAAACCGAATTCCAGCCCGATGTCGCTGATCCGGTTGATTTCCCAGTTGTAGTCGGGGTTGCCGGGTGTAGTAGGCACCAGTGCTTTGCTGCCGTTGTAAAGCGAAGGACCGTACAGGGTCCTGAATCCGTAGTCGGTGGCAAAGCCACCTGCGTTGCCGGTAAGTCCATAACTGCCGCGCAGTCGTAGCGTTGTCAGGGTATGTTGGTGTTGCATAAAATCTTCCGCCAGGATATTCCAGCTGCCGCCAAAGGCGTAGAAGTACCGGTACCGGTTGGTGGCAGGTACCTGCGAAGAACCGTCGCGGCGAAGACTGGCAGAGAAAGTATATTTCTCTTTATAGGAGTAGCGGAACAAGGCAATCTGTGAAAGCAGTAACCGATCGGGTGTTGTCTGACCAGCTATCACGGGAATGAAATTATTCTCCGGGGTGCCGGGCGTAATGCCGGCAGGGGTGTGTGGCAGCTCCGGGGTAAGACCGAAGCCGGTAAAACCAAAGCCATTGCCTTTGATACGATTGGCTTCTGCCAGCAGGTTGGCTTCTACCTCATGGCCGGCGCCCCATTGTTTGTAGTAGCGTATACCGCCGGTGGCTACGAGCCCCAGCCGGCTGGTCATTTTTTTCTCGTAGGATCCCTGGTTGCCGTTGCTCACCATTTGTCCGTACCAGGAGTCGGGCTGCAGGGAATTGGTGCGGATGGTCTGCTGAAAATCCATGCCTACGGTACCGGTGAGTTGAAAGCCGTGGTTCAGCTGCACCGTTTCCTGCAGGGATAATACGCCTTTCAGCTGGTTATCTTTCAGCAGGCTATTGGCATAGGCATCGAGGGCATTGGCGCCGAATTTTCCGGTGCCGGGCTTCCCGTAAGGCGATTCATAAGGGAGGGCGTAATACAGGGCCGCAATCGGGTTTCTTTCTGTAATGCCGCCGCCGCCCACGGCAGCACCACCTGCTGCTGCTACGCCTTCATCCGGAATGTATTTAACAGCTGCGGTAGACAGGCCTACATTGAGTGTGGTTTTGAAACGACCGTTGGTGTTTTGGAGGTTGGCACGCAGGCTGTAACGTTCCATACCTGAGTTCAGCGCAATGCCTTCCTGGTTGAAGTAGGCGCCGGACAGGTAGAAGGTGGTGTGTTCGTTGCCACCGGAAACGTTGAGGGCATGCGATTGCATCCGGCCATTACGCAACAGGTGTTTACGCCAGTCGGTATTGATGGTACGCAGGCTGTCGAGGTAGGCATTGCCGAAGGCATAGTCAGCGGCGGTTTTAGGTACGGGTTCGCCGTTGACAAGTTTGTTGGGATTATTACGGGAATATGCCCAACCGGGTAAATTGGGGTCTTGTAATATTTCTTCAAACTGCAGCCGTTCCTGCGTATTCATCATATCCCATTTGGAACTGTTTAAGCCGGATACGCCGAACTGGTTGCGGTAGTTCACACGTACTTTTCCGTCGGCCCATGCCTTTCCTTTTTTGGTGGTGATCACAATCACCCCATTGGCGGCACGGGAGCCATAAGGTGCGGTGGAGGCGGCATCTTTCAGGATATGGATGGTTTCGAAGTCTTCCGGATTTAAAGCCGCGAAGGAGTTGTTGGCTACCGGTACACCATCCACGATATATAAAGGGTTGACATCACCATTGATAGAACCCAGCCCGCGGATAGATACCCTGCCGGCTTCACCGGGTTGTCCGGTGGGCGTGCCTACATAGAGTCCGGGCGCACGTCCCTGCAGCATCACATCAAAGGAACCTACGGGCGCCTGGGTGGTAACGGCGGCAGGAATACTACTAACGGCGCCGGTTGTACGGGATTTGCTTTGCTGGGTATAACCGGTAATCACTACTGACGACAGCGATTTTGCGGCACTGGTTAAAGCTACCTGTATAGGTTGTGTGCCTGCTGGTGGTGCGATCAGTGCTATTTCGTATCCGATGTAGGAGAATTTCAACAGCGCTTTACCAGGTGGTACGTTGATGGTAAAGGCGCCGTTTACATCGGTGGCGGTTCCTTTGGCGGTGCCGGCTACCTGAATGGATACGCCGATCAGCGGCTGTTGTGTCAGGGAGTCTGTTACAATACCTTTGATAATTCGTTCCTGCGCTATACCCACCAGAGATAGCAAGAGCGAAACACAAAAGAGGAAAATGGATTTCATGCGCATGATAAATGTGTAAATTAATTTTAGACAGTAATGGCAGCTGGTGATAGCTGGTAAGGTGAGTGCAAAGCTAGAACAGTGCTATTGGGAGCCGCTTAAAGACTGATTGGGTAAGGGTTAGAAAGTAATTAGGAAATTTTAATGCTGCAGGAAGAGGCGCTAAAATACGTCTGCCGCTCTGGTATATTCAGAGAGGCAGACGTATGATGGGGAATTGTTTTAGCAGGGAAATAGTAGGGAGAAAGAAGTGCCTTTGTGCATGGTGGAAGTAATGACAATACTGCCCTGATGCAATTTTACAATTTTATGGGCGAGCGAAAGGCCTATACCAAAACCCCCGTAAGACATGGCATTGGATCCACGATAGAAGGGCTGGAATATTTTATCGGTTTCTTTGTCCGGAATACCGATACCCTGATCGCGGATAATGATAACCGTATGTTTGCCGGCGGTAGTGAGTTCACAGCTGACTTCCCGGTTGTCAGAAAATTTAATGGCATTCTTGACAATGTTGCTAAGGGCAATGAACAGCAGGTAACGATTCCCCTGTATGGTTACTTTGCTGGGATTATCGCCGAAGTTATACGCCAGTTTAACCGGCCCGCCGGCAGGTTTGTTCCCCCATTCATCTACCACTTCCCATAACAGTTCCTGCATATTAATGGGCTGCATATCATGACTGTCTATATTAGCCTGCACCAGTTCCAGCAGGCTGTTGATAATATTATTCAGCCGTCCGGCATCTTCGATAATGGTTTGCAGGGTGGTCTGGTATTCCTGGTGATTTCGTTCCTGCATGAGCGTTATCTCCGCTTCGCCCAGTATAGAAGCAATAGGGGTACGGAGTTCATGGGAAGCGTTGGCGATAAAGGAGCGTTGCGCCTCAAAAGATTGTTCGAGGTGTTCCAGCAGCTGATTGATGGTCAGGCTCAGTTCATTGACTTCTTCGTGTGGGGCATTACTCACTGGTAGCCGGCTGTTAAGACTTGTAGCGCGAATGATTTTTACTTCATTGTTGATCCGGGAAATAGGCTGCAGCGCCATTCTGGCAAAGATGCGGCCCAGGAAGCCGGTAACAAGCAACGATAACGCAAAACCGGATAACATGATCCAGCCCAGTTGATGCAGGTGCTGGCGGCCATTGATATCGCGGGCAGCGGCAATGACGACGAAGTTGCCGGAGTTGTCGGTGTAGTAGATACCTGCCGCCTGCCGTTCTCCATCTGTAAAACGAATGTTTTTTTCTTTGATCACACGCCGTATGATGGCACGTTTCCAGCCAAGGGAGTCGGGCTTAATAAATACAGACTGGCCGGCTTCATTGTAAATACGGATGGTTTCCTGCGAGAGGGAACGGGGATAGTTGCGTAGTACTTTACTGAAGCTTTCCACAGACAGGTTATCTTCTGCAAGGTAAAACTGGGCGGCTGTTTTGGCGCGTTCATCCAGTTTGTCGAAGAAGCTTTTTCGCTGATGATGTACTACCAGTAAGTAGATGGTGGTCAGCAATACTGCCAGCATCACGGCAAATATAAAGGTGAACTGCAACGACAGCCGGTCACGGATTTTCATGCGCACAAAAATTTAAAACACCTGGAAATGGAGTGTAGAACCGATGCTTAATCTTTCAGCACATAGCCCACACCAATGACAGTATGAATCAGTTGTTTGGAGAATCCTTTATCTACTTTACTCCGCAGATAATTGATGTATACATCGATGAGATTAGTACCCCGGTTGAAATCGATGCCCCATACTGCTTCCGCAATTTCTGTGCGCGACAGTACCCTGTTTTTGTTGACCAGGAGCACTTCCAGTAAGGTGAATTCCTTTACTGTCAGCATAATCTCCCGGCCATTGCGCACAATGGCGCGGCGGTAACAATCCATTTCCAGGTCATCGGCATGATATACCGCGGCAGGAGAAGTCATGGTATTGCGGCGGCTCAGGGCTTTGATACGCATCAGCAGCTCTTCGAAATGAAAGGGTTTGGTGAGGTAGTCGTCGGCGCCGTTTTCAAAGCCCCGTACTTTATCGCCCAACGTGCCCAGAGCGGTCAGCATCAATATAGGCAGGTCCCGTTTGAAGTGCCGGATATAGCTGCATACTTCCAGGCCATTATAGTGGGGCAGTATAACATCCAGTATGATCAGGTCAAAGTCCTGTTGTAATGCCATGGTACGGCCGGTGGCGCCGTCGTAGGCTACCGTTACATGATACCGGTGAGCTTCCAGGCCTTTTTTAATAAATGCGACAACCTTGGGTTCATCTTCTATCAACAAAATATTTATCATTGGTATACTTGCTACGGGTGGGAAATTTTTCAAAATTATTTGTTTCACTTGTTGCTCAGTACCGCATTAGAGAAATCTAATCTCCGTGTAAAAATGGCTCCGGACAATAATGTCATGAAAGTGTTGCTGGTGAAGCATATGCGGGGACGGTATCCAGGAGTGATAACTACATTTCTAATATGGTTTTAATAAAGGGACAGGAGGCAGGGCTATTGTGGTAACCAGGAGAAACGGAGCCCGCAATTGGTATATTAGCGGGTAATTGGTAGATTTAAGGTGAAAATCTGATCTGGTAATGAAATACCAACAAATACAACCGCCTGATTATCTGAAAAACTATGTCCGGCATTACTGGGTATTGGAAAGCGATCAAACCGATGTACTGTCACAATCTTTCCGGACCATTGCCGATGGCTGCCCGGGCCTTATCTTTCAACAACCGGACAAAGGAGTATTATTCCAAAATGATAAAGAGCTACCAGGTATTATTTTGTATGGCCAGGCTACCCGGCATGCAGAGATAAAGCTGAAAGGAAAATTTAGTACGGTAGGCATTTACTTTTATCCCAGCGCGCTGAAATCCATTTTCGGGCTGAATGCCGGGGAACTCACCGATACCTGCCTGGACCTGGATCTGCTGGCCGGGGAACAGGGATATTACCTGCTGGAACAACTGGCGGATACACCTGCTTTAAAAGATCAGATAGCCATCATATCGGCCTATCTGTTATTTATGATCCGGAAAAACAGTACCTGCGCAGATGATGCCATGCAGTATGCGCTGTCCAGCATTGTAGCGTCGAAAGGAAGTATTTCCATGAAAACATTACATGAGCAGTTACATCTGTCGGAGAGAAGTTTCGAACGTAAGTTCAAACAGTATGTAGGTATCTCTCCCAAATTATTTTCCCGTATTTCCCGTTTTCAGGCCTCTTTGAGCCAGCTGAGAACCAACAGCTACGATAAGCTTTCCGATATTGCATTTGGTAACGACTATGCAGATCAGTCACATTTTATACGTTCTTTTAAAGAGTTTGCAGGGGTATCTCCTTATCAATATCAGAAACTGTCTACAGAAGTAATGGAAAATTTTACCACACAAACGAAATAGTAAGGTTGTCGGTTTTGTTCTATTTTACGCTCCTCCATCGTGCTAATTTTGGTGTATTAAAACCAAATGATGATGAACATACTTATTATAGGAGCCACTGGTGGCACGGGTGCGCAGCTGGTAGAACAAGCCCTGAATCAGGGACATCACGTAAGCGCTTTCGTACGTAATCCTGCAAAATTACAGCTCAGACATTCGCATCTTACCATCATACAGGGAGATGTCATGGATATGGATTCACTGGAACGTGCCATGGCCGGGCAGGATGCCGTATTGTCAGCATTAGGTGTGCCTGCCTCGCATAAAGAACCAATACGGGCAATCGGTACGCTGAATGTGATCCGGGCGATGGAAAAGGCTGGTGTGAAACGCTTTATTTGTCAGACTTCCCTGGGATATGGCGATAGCCGGCAGGTGCTGAACAGAACGCCTTTCTATTTCAAATATCTGATAGTGCCTTTCGTATTAAAGACAGGTTTTGCAGACCATGCCTTACAGGAAGAACACATCCGGCAAAGCAGGCTGGATTGGGTGATTGTACGCCCGGGCAACCTGACAGATGGTAAACATACTGGCCTGTATAAACACGGATTTGCTGCTACAGACAAAACAATTAAGGTGAAAGTATCCCGTGCAGACGTAGCTGATTTTATGCTGAAACAGTTGACTACAACTGTCTACCTGGGAAAAACACCTGGTATATCTTATTGAATTTAAACCCATGATACTGCTATTTATGAAAATGATGTTAGTGATTACCGCCATTGCAGCCGCGCTGGTGGCGGGTATCTTCTACGGCTATTCCTGCTCTGTTAATCCCGGTCTGGGGCGTTTGCCGGATGCCGGTTATCTGGAGGCTATGCAATCTATTAACCGGGCTATTCTGAATCCGGTGTTTTTCCTGGTGTTTATGGGCTCCGTGTTGTTCCTGCCGGTGAGTACTTACCTGGAATACCGGCAAGGCATTACTGTTAGTTTCTGGTGTTTACTGGCGGCTACCGTGATTTATATCGTGGGGGTATTTGGGGTAACCGCTGCCGGCAATGTGCCGCTCAACGATGCATTGGATGCTTTTAATATTAAAGGAGCCTCCGTAGCAGAACTGGCGCAGCAGCGGGCTAAATTTGAAAATAGCTGGAACAGCCTGCACACCATCCGTACCTGGGCATCTGTAGTCAGTGCCATATTGGTCATCGTAGCCTGTTTGCATACCTCGCGGGAAGTGTTGTCTAAATAGCTATACTGTATTGGTCTTATGTAAAATGTTATACCACCAGGAGGGTATAACATTTTTTTTTGTGAGATGATAACAGAGAGATGCATCATTTGTTTTTTTTGTATCTTCCATGATAGGCATTATGAATCATGACCTGCAACCAATACTAGATGATTGATGGATAAAACCACGCCTGTATATAGCTTTGAAGAAGATAGGCTACTGTTGGAGCAAATCACATCGGGCAACTATGCTGCCTTTACTGCACTATATAATAAGTACATCAAAGGTCTTCACCAATACGGACTGAAATTTACAGCAGATACTACCCTGGTGGAAGACAGCCTGCATGACTTATTTGTATGGATCTGGGCACGGCGGCAGGAACTAAGTATACAAACTTCCCTGAAAAGCTATCTGATAAAAGCATTGCGTACATCCCTGCTACGTCGCCTGAAAGAAGCGCAGCGTACGATTTCCCGTGATACCGGTGCAGAAGATCATTATGATTTCCGGTTAACCCTTTCTCCGGAAACGGAAATAATGGATAAGGAAAATGAGTGGGTATTGCGCGATAAGGTCGCCCGCCTGCTGGCGCAACTCACCAACCGGCAGAAAGAAGTCATTTATCTGCGTTATTATGAAGGATTATCCTTCGAAGAAATAGCCGGTAATATGAACCTCACCATGAAAGGTTGTTATAAACTAATGGGCAGGGCTATTGCCACCCTTCGCGAACTCGGTACCCCGGTATGTATATTGATTTACTGTCTGTTATAACAAACGGATAAAATTTCTAAAAATAATTGTCTCCCCGTGGGGTAATCATCCCGGCTTTTATCTCTCTATAGTAATTCCTGTTTAAAACAGTATATGCAGCAGTATGAAGATTTTGATATAGCAGACTTTCTGGAAGATGAATATTTCATCAGATGGGTGCGTACCCCTGATGAAACGAGTAACCGGTTTTGGTACAATTGGCTGCGTATACATCCGGATAAAAAACAGGTAGTAGCACAGGCGGCAGCTGTCATCAATAGTGTACAGTCATCCGCCACACCGGTACCGGAAGTATATTATACTTCCCTGAAAGCACGTATAGATGCTACCTTACAGGAAGACAGCCAACCCGCTACACGTATACAGCATTTATGGCGTAATATACGTATAGCCGCTGCCGTAGCTGTACTGATACTGGCAGGTACACTCACTTTTTTCCTGCTGCAATATACCAGTACCACCACCATTATTACAAAATATGGGGAAACCAGTGCTATATGGTTGCCGGACAGCTCCAGGGTGATATTGAATGCCGATTCCCGCCTCACTTACCGCAACAGCTGGCATCATCACAAACGGGAAATATGGCTGGAAGGAGAGGCTTTCCTGCAGGTACGGCAACCATCTCTGCAACAGGGTACACCACCACCTTTTACGGTACATGCCGGTGCTGTAAACATCGCTGTATTGGGAACGGAATTTAATGTGAGTAACCGGGATGTGGCAGCCGTCATGCTAAAAAGTGGTAAAGTACGGGTAGACATTGCCAGCACCGGAAAAAAGCTGGTCATGCGCCCGCATGAATATATGCACTATAATAAATCTTCGGGAGCACTTATCGTTAAAACGGTGGACCCGGCGGTATATACGGCCTGGATCAACCACCAGCTTATTTTTGAACAGGAATCATTGAAAAATGTATGTGACCGGCTGCAGCGCTACTTCGGAACGCCCTTTATCATTCAGGATAGCAGGATGCAGGACATAAAAATCTCCGGGATCATTGAACTGAACAATGAAGCTACCGTCATCAGCACTTTGTCTGGTTTGTTAAATACCGACGTTAGAAAAACGAACAACCAAATCATTATTACCGGGAATTAAAAGTACCCGCCAAAACATCCGTTATGAAACTGATTTTGCATGCTACCACGCAAACAGCATTCCTATGCCTTCTTTTTCAGACAACCACACCCGTGTCTGCCCATCCTTTCATGCTGCCCCGGCCCCTGTCCGTAGAAAACAGGGTGTTGCAGGAAAGCCAGCTGAAAGCCGTATTGTCGGACCTGGAGAAAAGATTCCATGTCAGTTTCGTATATATGGACCAGTTAGTGAGGAATCAGACAGTGGCTCATTTTACAGAAAACAATCACAACACTGTGGAAGAAGAGCTGACCCGGTTACTGACACCCTTTCACCTGACCTTCAAAAGGGTGACCGAAAAGCAGATCACCATTACCGCCTTGCCTGCACCTGTTACCAGGAAGAAAGAAAAAAACAACACGGAAAAAGAAATCTCCGCAGCGCCGTTAGGTATCATTAAAGGCCGGATACTGGCCGCTACCGATCATACACCATTACCTGGCGCTCGCATCTCTGTGAAAGGAAAAAATACCGGCGCCATTACCAACAACGAAGGCGTATTTCAACTGAATGTTACCCCGGGTGATGTACTTGTTATCAGCTATGTGGGATATGATACGCAGGAAATTTCGGTCGGCAATCAGACATCCTGGGATATAGAGCTGACAGCCACCGCGCAGAAGATGGGCGAAGTAGTGGTGATTGGCTCACGGGGTAATATTGCCCGTACCAATGTGGAAAAGCCTGTTCCGATTGATGTTATCTCCGGTAAAGAAATGCAGAAAACCGGGCAGACAGAATTAGGGCAGATGATTCACTTTTCTGCGCCTTCTTTTAACTCTACCAAACATGGGATCAGCAATGTTACTTCCTATGTAGACCCGGCAACCCTGCGCGGCCTTGGGCCAGACCAGACACTGGTACTGATCAATGGCAAGCGCCGGCACCAGTCGTCCGCGCTGAATGTGAATAACGTGGTAGGACGGGGTACCGTAGGTACCGACCTGAATGCGATTCCTACTGCAGCCATAGAACGGGTGGAAATACTACGGGACGGCGCCGCAGCCCAATATGGCTCCGATGCTATTGCCGGCATTGTAAATATACAGCTGAAAAGAAATGATAAAGGAGGCAGTGTAACGGGCCACTATGGTGCCACCAAAGAAGGCGATGGCCAAACCTATGAACAGGCGGTGAACTTCGGATTGCCGCTGGGCCGCAAAGGCGGGTTTATCAACACCACCTTTCAGTTTCATCACAACGAACCAACCGATCGCTCCGGCGACTATACCGGACGGGTATACGTAAATGATAAAACGCAGGACGATGCCATGGTAAAGACCCGGAACTTTAACCGGGACGTAGCACGGTATGGGATTGCAAAAAACACCATGGGCGTCGGTTTTTATAATGCGGAATTGCCAATGGGTAAAAACTGGACGCTCTATTCATTTGGCGGATATTCCTATAAAGACATGACCGCATATGGCTTCCTGCGGCCTCCCAGCAATGAAAAACGGACGGTACTGAACATCTATCCGAATGGTTACTCGCCGGTATTCCCGGGTACCTTAAAAGATGTGGCAGCAACAGCCGGCCTGAAAAAAACGCTGGCTACCGGCTGGAACATGGATTTCAGCACTACCTACGGCAGTAACCGGATCGATATGTATGTGAACAATACGGTGAATCCCTCTTATGGAGAAGCCTCTCCCGTGAGCTTCTATACCGGTTCACTGGCATTCGGGCAAAGTACCAGTAATGTGAATTTCTCTAAGAATTTCCGGAATATCGGTGCATTGGAATCTTTCAGTATGGCGCTGGGCGCTGAATTCAGGATGGAACGTTACCGCATGAAAGCGGGTGATGAAGCCTCCTGGAAAAAAGGACCGGTTACACAAACAGATGTAGGCTCCAGTGGCCGCGAAGGTATCAGTGTGGATAACGCCATTGCCCGCAGCCGTAATAACATCGGGGTGTATGTGGATGTAGAAAGCGATATTACCAAACAGCTGTTGCTGGGCGCTGCCATCCGCTTTGAAAACTACAGCGACTTCGGCGCCAACCTCTCCGGAAAACTATCTGCCCGCTGGAAACTGGCAGAAGCTTTTGCCCTGCGGGGATCTGTAAACCGTAGCTTCCGCGCGCCTTCCATGCATCAGCTGTATTACAGCAGCAATGCGGATGCGCAGTGGCTCACCATCAATGGCATATTCGATTCCTATCCGGTAGCACACCTGAGAAATGATAATCCCTATGTACAACAACTGGGTGTAGGTAAACTGAAAGCGGAGATATCCATGGATTACAACGCCGGTTTTACCCTGCAGCTGGGACATAAATTCCTCATGACGGTAGATGCCTACCAGATTGATATTAAAGACAGGGTAGTGATATCTGCCCAGCTGGACGCTACCAGCACTTTACTGGCACCTGTTTTCAATGGTTCCGGTTATGCGCAGGTACAATTTTTCTCCAATGCCGTAGACACCCGTACCAAAGGCCTGGATATGGTAGCCACCTACCGCGAAAAATTCAATCCTAAAAATGAACTGACCCTGAATGCAGCGGTGATGCTGAATCAAACCCGGCTGATCGGAAACATCCGTACGCCGGATAAGCTGCAGGCTTTAGGGGGCGCTATTATCGACCGTATTATGATCGGACTGATAGAGGTGGCGCAACCGCGTAATAAGGTCATTGTGTCGGCCAATTATCGTTTGGGCAAGGTAGAAGCGTTGATCCGGGGAACCCGTTTCGGGGAAGTGACGGCCCGCCAGGGAGATGCAAAACTCGACCAGACATTCGGTGCTAAAATCATCACGGACGTGGCGCTCACCTATAACATCACTCCACATATTGCCTGGTCGGCCGGCGCCAATAATATCGGTAATGTCTATCCGGATAAGATTGCCCATCCTTCTTTAACTTCTTCCGGTCAGACACCCTATACCCGTTTTACTTCCCAGTTCGGATTTATGGGTGCCTATTACTACAGTGCCATCAGGATTGGATTTTAGCCATGCGGCCGGTGGTGGATAACTACCGGTCAATCAAAAAGGAACAATATGAAGAAACGTTTTTTAGTACTGGGTGTATTATGCATCCTGGCGATTATTACTTACCTGGACCGAACTGCTTTATCCGTAGCAGAACATGGGATTACCAGTGAATTGCATATATCTGAAAAAGAGTTCGGGTGGTTACTGGCGGCTTTTTCTATTGCGTATGGCATCTTTCAGATACCCATGGGAATGTTGGGAGATAAAATGGGGGTGAAAACGATCCTGCTGCTGATTGTATTATGGTGGTCGGTATTTACGATGCTCACCGGAGTAGCAGGTAGCTTTATGGTATTGATCATTGTACGGTTCCTGTTTGCCAGTGGCGAAGCCGGCGCTTTCCCCAATATATCCATTGCGTTATCGAAATGGTTTCCTGCTGTGGAGCGTGGCCGGGCACAATCTTTTATATGGATGTTTACCCGCTTTGGCGGTGCGCTGGCGCCGGTGTTTATTATTCCTATACAGGAAACCTGGGGCTGGCGGTATGTGTTTTATACTTTTGGAGGCATTGGTATTTTGTGGGCCGTGTTATGGTGGTTTTTTTTCCGGGAAAATCCATCGCAGATGCCAGGCATTACAGCTGCTGAAATAGAAGAAATAGAGTCTACCCGTAAAATCAAGACAGCAGGCCACTCCCTGCCTTTCCGTAAAATATTGCGGAGCAGTAACCTGTGGGCATTGATGATGATGTATTTCCTGTACATGTTCGGGGCTTATTTCTTTCTATCCTGGATGCCTAAATATTTACGCCAGGGGAGGGGCTTTGATACCACGGAAATGGGATTTTTATCCATGCCGTTTATCCTGGGCGCAATCGGGTGTCTGATCGGTGGATTTTCCTGTGATTATCTTTCCCGCAAATTTGGCATCAAATGGGGCCGCAGAATCATCGGGCTGGGTGGACTGCTCATCGCTGGTGTATTCATGATTCTGGCAGCTTTAACGCCCAATCATATGGTATGTATTATTTTGTTGTCACTGGGATTGGCGTTTAAAGATTTCACCTTACCGGTTTCGTGGACGGTAGCCACCGATATCGGGGGCAAGGATGCCGGCGCCATTTCCGGTGCGATGCATATGTTCGGGCAAATCGGTTCCACCATTATGTCGGTAGGATTTGGTTACCTGATCAGCAGCACCCATGACTGGAACCTGCCGATTATCATTATCGGTGTTATTGTTATCTGCAGCGGATTGCTCTGGCTGAAAATTGATGCCTCCAGACCGCTGAACAGCAGCGCTGTTGCAGAGGGATAGCAGCTTTGCTATTGATACAATTTGAAAATCGGGAGTTACAGGCTCCCGATTTTTTTTGTAGTAGCCACTTCTTTTCTTGCTGTACAACGGTTTTCAGACACTGTAAAAAATGAGTATCTTCTGCTATCTTCTCACATTAACCTGTATGAAATAATGGCAAATAGTAACAGACGCGACTTTCTGAAATCAGCGGGGCTTTCCGTACTGCCGGTATGTATGCCCGCTTTGGTAACAGGCATGGCAGCACCACAGGAGCCGGCTTTGGCGCCGGTAAATTTTATTAATGATGGATTGTCGTTAAGTCCGGCAGCCATGCTGGATAAGTTACAGGAAATAAATAAACAAACGGCGATTGTGCCCGACTTCTACGGCCAGGAGGGCACTATGGAGGCGTTGCTGGAAAAGTTCCGCCAGCTGACCGGTAAAGAAAAGGCGATATATATGCCCACTGGTACCATGGCCAATCAGTTAGCCATTATGATGCTGAGCGGAGAGGATACCAAGGTGTTTGTACAGGAAACCAGCCATGTATACCGCGATGAAGCGGATGCGGCCCAGTCGGTACACCGGAAGCGACTGATACCCCTCGCCCCGGGAGAACCCTTTTTTACCTTGGAAACATTGCAACAGGCACTCGCTTATTACGAAGAGGGCGAGGTGTTTAAAAGCGGTGTTGGCGTAGTGTCTATCGAGAATCCGGTACGGCGGTGTGATGGCCAGACGTTCCCATTGGAAGAAATCCGCCGCATCTCCGCCTTCTGCCGGGAGAAAGGCTACCGGCTGCACCTGGATGGCGCGAGATTGCACCTGGCCGCGGCATTTGCCGGTGTAAGCATACAGGAATATGCCCGTTACTTTGATACCGTCTTCATCTCTTTGTATAAATGTGTGGGAGCAGTCAGTGGAGCCATACTTTGCGGCGATAAGGTGGTAATAGATAAAATGGAGCACCAGATAAAGATCCATGGCGGCGCTATTTATCGTAACTGGGTCAACAGTGCGCTGGCACTCCACTACATCGATGGCCTGGAGGAACGCCTGCAGGCAACCGCACGCCAGGCCAAAGAACTGATCCGTCAGCTGAATCAGTTTCCGGAGCTGAAAATAGTGCCCTATACGCATGGCTCCAATGTGTGCGAAATGGAAGTCAGTAAAAAAATCAATAACGAAAAGCTGTCGAATGTCTTGCGGGCAAGGCATCAGATCGTGATGCGGCGCACCGTGGAAAATGGCAAAGTAAGACTCAACTTCAATGAAACCCTGTTAAACCGGAAGGTGGAACATATTGTAGCGGCTTATCGGCAGGCGATAAAGGAGGTGTTGTAGGGCAGAGATGGTATTAACTGAATGAAAAGAATGAACTGGATTAGTTGAGTGATTTATCGCGTAAATACTGCCTGTCAGGTAAATAGAAAGCTGCTTGTAGAATAGCTGAGGATGGATAGGTTGCTGAGAATCAGGATAATTATGTAATTTAAATGGAAATACCCTCTTTCCATTAATTATATAGAATAACCGACAGTAATTACTATGAAGGCAAACGAAACCAAAGTAGATAAGTTTTTAGCTACCAACGAAACTGCATTCGCTATACCGGTTTATCAAAGAAATTATGACTGGACCCTCACCCAATGTGGGCAGTTGTTGCGCGATATCTTTGAAGCAGGATCAAATGAAAGAGTCAATGCGCACTTTATAGGTAGCATTGTTTACGTGCATGATGATGTGTATACTGCGTCCGGTATGACCGAACTGACCATTATTGATGGACAGCAGCGACTGACGACGATTACCCTTATCTATATCGCCTTATACAGACTGGCCAGACAGCTGGAAAATAAACAACTGGAAAACCGCATTCATAAAACCTATTTGATTAATGAATTTGCGTCTGAAGAGGAGAAATTAAAACTCAAACCCACGGATAATAATAAACAGGCATTAAAACATATTTTAAATGCGGAGGATGGCGTGGAGTTTAAAGGGTATTCCCGGATTATTGAGAATTTTAATTTTTTTAAATCCGGTATCAGTAAAGATAATTATGAGATTGTACAAAAAGGGTTGGCAAAATTAATTTTTGTAGATATTGCACTGGACCGGCAAAAGGATAATCCCCAAAGGATTTTTGAGAGCTTAAACTCTACCGGCTTAGAGTTATCGCAGGCAGATCTTATCCGGAACTATATTCTGATGGGCTTATCCCGGCGAGATCAGGAAGATATCTACAGAAACTATTGGGAGGTGATTGAGTCCAATGCGAAGGATGAAACCTTGAATAAAAGCAGAGTTTCAGATTTTATCCGCGATTATCTGACATTGATCAATAAAGAAATTCCGAATAAGGGAGATGTATATATCAAGTTTAAAGCCCAGTATCCTACCACCACTATTGATGAATTGAAAAAAGAATTGTCTTCCTTAAAATCGTTGGTACGATTCTATAATAAACTGATTAATCCTAAAAATGAGCCGGATGAAGCGGTGAGGATACATCTGGAATATATAAACAGGTTGGAAATAAATGTAGCTTTTCCCTTTTTGATGAAAGTATATGAAGATTTTTCAAATGGGAAAATTAGTAAGCAGACTTTCATTGATGTGCTTTCGTTAGTACAGTCGTTTACCTGGCGGAGATTTATGGTGAGTTTACCCACCAATGCACTGAATAAGATATTTATGAATTTGTACGATAAAGTAGAAATTGATAATTACCTGTATTCTATACAAAAATCACTACTAATACGTACCGGCGTGCAGCGTTTCCCCCGGAATGCCGAAATTATCAATGCTTTGAAGGAAAAAGATGTATACACGATCAAACCTAAAAACCGTACTTATCTCTTTGAGAGGTTAGAGAATTTTCAGAATAATGAAGTAGTGGTAATTGATGGTAATGTAGATATTACAGTAGAACATATCTTTCCGCAAAACCCGGATCACAGCTGGAAAACAGTATTGGGAACAGAGGAATACAATTTTATAAAAGAAAACTACCTGAATATAGTCGGTAATCTGACCCTGTCCGGTAATAATGGCAGATTGGGCAATAAATCCTTTCTGGATAAAAGAGAAATGAATGTAGATGATAAAGAACAGGGGTATAAATACAGCAGATTGTGGCTAAACAGATCATTGAAAGAAAAAGAGAAATGGGGCAGGGAAGAAATAGAGCACAGAACTGAATTAATCGCAGAACGGTTTCTGAAGGTGTGGGAGATACCAGACATTCAGATAGAGCTGGAAGCAACGAATGATGAAGTAAATATTTTTGATGCAGATGCACCAAAACACAGAAAACTGGAATATGCAATTTTCTTCGATCAGAAATTAGCAGTTACACAGGTGGCTAAATTGTATATCGAAGTGTTTAAGCAACTCTTTGAACTACAGCCCGAAACGTTCTTTGCATCGGAAATTGGTACCAGAATTAGTCTCTCTACCAATCCAAAGGAGGCAGGGTTAAGACAGGCAGTCGCATTAAATGGGACTTATTTTATGGAAGCGAATATCGATAATATGGCCAAGTTTGATAGAATTAAACAAGCCTTGACCATATTTGGTTTTGAAGACGAATTGTTTATTAAATACGCTAATGGAGAAATCGTGAATGGCAATTAATGGCTGTTATGAATGATAATTGAGCCTGCGCTAATCAGGCCACCCTTTTTAAATTACTCCCGGAGATACTGCCGATAAGGTATCTCCGGGAGTATGTTTTTAATACACCTGCGTAAACGTACCACTGTTATTCTGCAGGATACATGCCCAGCCATCTCCTGGCCTGCACAGGAAGATATGATTGGCTTTTCCGTTGGAATTATAATCGTAAGGGAACAATACATCTTTCCATGAATTGAGCGGGTAGCCGCCTATCCCAAATCCGGAGGAATATACCGGTGAAAAGGTGCCATTGGTATTTTTGACGATAAAGATATAAGCCGCTCCGGGTCTGTACAGGATCAGGTGATCTTCTTTTCCGCTGTTGTTATAATCGTAGGGAAGAATCTGATCATGCATATGTACCATATCAAACCCGCCAATGCCATGTGTAGATGTAAATACAGGAGTGAATACCCCGTTTACGTTTTTGAGTATCCACGCCATTCCTATAATGGAGCGGGTAATCAGCAGATGGTCTGCTTTTCCGCTGCCGGTGTAGTCGAAGCCAACAATTCTGTCCTGATTACGACTGAGGTCTGCGCCACCAATACCGGTAGTAGAGGTATACACGGTCGTAAAGCCATTGGCGGTTCTTTTCAGGATGCGGATATCTCCTCTGCCCGGGCTGTAAAAGAGCAGGTGATCTTTTTTGCCGGTACCAGCGTAATCAAAGGCAGTACCTTCATCTCCGGCATAGGTAATCGGAAAGCCGTCCACGCCGTTTGGAGAGGTATATACGGTTACAAAGCTACCGTTGACATTTTTGACAATACAGATCTTTCCGGTCATTCTGCCAAATATGACGAGATGGTCCATTTTTCCGCTGCTATTGTAATCATAGGGGAATATCCTGTTACGGATATCTCTCAGGTCAAAATTGCCAATACCTTGTCTGGTGGCATAAATGCCGGTAAATGCATTGTTTACATGTTGGGTTACCTGTACGAGGCCTTCTCCGGGCCGGTAAAAGAAAAAATGATCAGCTTTACCGGTACTGTTATAATCGAAGGGAAAACCCATGTCCAATCCATCGGCAAAATCGTACCCGCCAATGCCATGGGTGTTGATGAGAATCCTGGATACGGGTCCTTTTGCAGCTGCAGTACTATTATCTGTATGCAGGTCGGAAGCGGGAGTAGCTGTCTTTTTACAGGCGGAGAATAACAACACGCCACAACAGACATAGTAGGCGATAATGAGACGTAGTTTCATATAGGAGTGGATTAAAGGTGAAAAATCAACTGATGAGTAGATAAGGTTATTGGCGATCAGTTATCAGGCATCGGTCTTCGGGTAACATACAGGTAAGAAGCAATGATAACGTATAATGAATATACGTTTTTGAAAAGGGTATTTTATGATAGCGATAAAGTTAAAGCGGCCGAACTTGCCAAGGTAAGAGGGAATAAGGTAACAGTCAGTGTATTAGCGGTAAAGCAGAAAAGAGTGAAGTGCAAAGCAAAGTTATCACGTAAGGAAAAACGATTCTTTTCTGCGGGAAGTACAAGCATGAAATTGGCAGGTAAACCATGTGGGTTACCTGCCTGTTTTGTGTGGAAGGGAACAGCGTTTATTTTTTTCTACCCAACGCTGATACTTTTTGCTGAAGTGCTTTGATATCACTTTGTTGCTGTATAATATAGAGTGTAAGCTCTTCTACTTTTTGTACCAGGATCTTGTTGGCCTGACCCAATTCTATATCCGTTTGATTAGATGCGATACCTGGTAATGATTTGTTGGTGAGAATATGTTTTTCCACATCTGCTAACGGAGGCAGTTTGTAATCATTGTTAAATACAGACTGTTTAGCGCCGGCAGACTTTATGTTCAGGGCAGTGGCGCCTATACTGCCTTCTACGGTAAGTTTATAGGTGGCGGCAGCAGGATTGCCAATGGTTACGTTGCCATTTTGTTTGATGACAAATAAAGGGATATTGGCAAAAGCACTTCCTGCATTACCGGTGGTGCCGGAACCATAAAAGGTATAATCTCCGGTAACAGGATTTAATGCCAGGGAGCCGGCGTAGTTACCGGCGCTGCCGGCGCCGTATTTCCAGCCACCATCAAAGTAAGCATTAAAGCCAACGTTGGGCCAGTTGGAGATAGCATAGAGGGGCCAGTAGTTACCAAACTGCGCATGTGTGTTGTTGGCGTTTTCTACTTTTAGCTGGCCAATTACCTGCAATTTGGCAGAAGGGCTGGTAGTACCTATGCCCACATTGCCACTGGAAGGAAAGGAATTGGATTGTGCATAGCTGGTGCCTGCTGCTGCTAATAGCACAGCGGCGGAGAAAATGAATTTCCGAATCATAATGGTTTGTTTTTGGGGTTGAAAAAATACTTGCTTTGAGATGTTAATTCAGGGCTCGGTTCTTTTTCGTATAGCGTGTATGGTTGGTTAGGGTTATCAATATCAATAGGTATAATTATATCGCTGTATAAAGTTAATGGGAGTAAGTGAAATGACACAACAGGTGTGTTTATGGTGTTCCTGCAGCCAGGTAACGCTTCCTGATACTATGCACGAAGAAGGGCAACAGACCGATTGTATATCCATTAGTTAGGTAATTATTTTAATATGTAAGTTTTCATTTATCTGGCGAAATTTTTTATGCTTAGCTTAAAAAATAGTAACTTAACATACTTATGACAGGACTCCAAACCTCATGGAGAGATTTTTAAGTTTTATATACTCATGTGGATAACTACAGGCAGGATTCCGAAAATGCCTTTATAAAAGAGTAGGAGTAATCCCCAAAATGTAGATTATGAAAAAGCTAATGTGGTTAACATTATGCGTTCCTGTTTTATTATTATTTTCTTTCACGATTCAACAAAAGCAAACCAATGGTGTAAAACGGGTCAGTAAGAATCTTTACGCCGTATCCAGGGTAGCGGTTAAACATGTATCTGCAGAAGAGCAGGCAGAAATTAAAAAAGTCATCGCGGAGCACTATGGTATCAAGGATTTTGCAGAGAAAGAAATCACTATCTCAGCAAGAGATCCCAGAAACAGGGCTTCCGGAGGTATCTTTGAAACCTCCATTTATAAAGACTGGGTATCTACCCGTTTTATTTTCTGGAAATCTATCAGAGAGTTACCGCAGGAAGTAATCAGAGCTAACGAGATCTTAACGAAGTATGCAGCTGCGGGTAAATAAAGCATTAAAACGATGGCTGGCTGCATATGCAACAGCCATCGTTTGGTGGAAACAGCGTGTGTTATACAGTTGGATCATCTTTCACCTGTTGTTTATTTTTGTCGTCAATGCCGTTACGGTATATAGTTCCTATAAGGAGTTTCACAGGGAGCCTAATACTTTCCCACTGGCGCTTACCCTGGAAAAGTGGTTGAACAGCCATCCTGCCAGGTATTATGGCAGATATACCGGTGCCGAAACCGGCTATGGCTTCTTTGGTATCAACGTGCGATCCAATGGCTTATTAATGGGAGAATGCGCCGGAGAAGGCATTACTGCTGATTTCCATTCTTATGAAACGTCTCTTCGTTTTTTTTCCATGGGTAATGCTTTAACGGATGATCTCATGAAACCGGGGTCACTGGACAGTTTACATAAAAACGGTGCAGACAGTATGATGAGTGCATACAATCAGCTGGTGTTCAGAAATATAGCTGTCACACTTTTTCAGCGGCATCATTGCCAGGATACAACTACCTCGCTGAGTTATAATTTACTTGATTTTCCGACGTTGGCTGCCGTTAAAATCGGCGCCGCACCTGATTATACCCTGGTTAAACTGATTACAGTCGATTATAGCCTGCGTACACATGATATCCAATTTAAGAACCGGCAATAGTCCATCACCAGCTATTTACCCCAACTGGTTATTTTTCTTTCGGGTAAATATTGCTGGTTTTGCCTTATTACACTTCCTGGCTATTCAGCCGGATTTCGCAGATCTGTATTCCTACAAAGGCTATATCTATCCGGATATTATGGATACAACTACAGACTATATCAGTCCTACGTTGGTAAGCTTGCAAAACTGGCTGCATCGCATACACCTCCCGGTTGCGTATGAACCCCTGTTACTTTTTTGCCGGATAGCCTATCCAGTGGCTTTGATCGCATTGATAGGGGGCATCTTCACCCGTATCAGTGCAGTGGCAGCACTCTTGTTGCAACTGTTGCTCATCAAGTCAATCCATTTGTATGAGTATGGCATCGACGGCTATACAACCTTCGCCTTGTTTTATTGCTGCATCTTTCCCGTAGGTGCTGTTTACTCCTGGGATAACAAGAGAAAACGCAAGATGCCACTGCCCGACCATCGGCCTTTCCTTTTCCTGTTGCGGGCACACCTGGGGATTGCCTACTTTTTTTCCGGCTTTGATAAAGTAATTGGCGTTACCTGGCGTAACGGGGAAGCGTTATGGAAAGCCCTGCATAGCCACAACTACTACAGCCTTTTCAGTCTGGATTTTCTGGCTGATACCCCGTTCTTTGTGGTCTCCGGCTGGGCCACCATCATTGTGGAAATGGGATATGGATTGTTCATGAATCTCCGGCCGACCCGTAGGTATTGGCTGTATGCCATTATACTGCTACATGTATTTATCGCCTTCTTTATGGGATTGTTCTTTTTTTCTGCGTTGCTGATATTGCTGAACCTGACAGCTTATTATGTTCCTTATGTAAATCCGGCAGCTATGCGTACACCGCTACCTGTCAGGCGATAATCAGATATATTTATACCGGTGAAAATTCTGACAGTTCGTTCTAAGGAGTTTTGTCTTATCAAAACAAACAACATAACGATGAAAACAAGTAAATGCCACCACTCCTCCCGTAAGCGCCTATACGCTATTACTACCTGGCTGTTGCTCCTGCAAGTGATTTTCGCAGGCCATATCAAAGCCAATAAGCCCCCTGCTACTTTCGTGCTGGTACCAGGATCTTTTCAACCGGCCAGTGTATGGGATGCCGTGAAAAATGAATTACAGCAAAGAGGACAGCGGGTGATCATAGTCGCGTTGCCGGGCTATGGAAAAGATACCACGCCGCCTGCCAGTATACACCTGAACACATACCGGGATAAAGTGATGGCTGCGATTCAGCAAACAAAAGGAAAGGTCATATTGGTAGGACATAGTATGGGAGGGATGATCATATCTGCCGTAGCGGAAGCCATGCCTGGCCGGATTGAGAAACTGGTGTATGTGGGTGCTTTTGTGCCTAAAAGTAATGAGTCCTTGCTGGAGCTGGCAGCCGGTGATAAGGAAAGTGAGCTGCATGCCTTATTGGTGCCTGCCGCAGATTTCTCTACCATCAGTATCCGTGATGTGCATAAAATTCCGGATGTCTTTTGCGCCGATTGCCCCGAAGCAATAAAACAAAAACTCATAGCAGAAAATCAGCCCGACCCCTATAATCCTTCTAATGAGCGGGTGGCTGTTACGGCTGCTGCTTTCGGCAGTGTGGATAAGTATTACATCTATACCCGCCTGGATCGTACCCTGGGCATTACCCTGCAAAAACAAATGGCAGCAGAGGCGGGTATCAAAAAGGGATATACCCTGGAAAGTAGTCATTTCCCTCATTTATCCATGCCGACAGCACTTACTGATTTACTGATGAAAATAGGGCAATAATGGCTGGTGCAGGATAGAAGTATGGAGGAGATATACCGGAGGTGAGGCCGAAGTATCTCCGGCCTGAAGCAATTATTTCTTTTGTTTTAATTGAAATACATTGCCTTCAGGATCTTCTCCATCACAAAGCCAGAAGTCGTAGTTGTCGAAAGTGGTGATTGCTTTCATTGAAACAGCTTGCTGCAATAAATAATCTCTCACCGTATGAATGTCTTCCGTTATTTCAAAAACCATTTTGGTATTGTTATCAAATTTGAATGCTGCTGCATCAGGAGATAAGTAAGCATTACCAATTTTATGAAGGCCGATATGGCAATTGCCAGCTTTCAAAAGCAGCCATTCCGATGGGATTTCTTCTATGATCTCAAGGTGTAGGATGTCGACGTAAAAGCATTTCAGTTTGTCTACATGCTGAACAAAAAGAACGATGGTACTTAAATTCAGTTTCATATTAGGTTGGATGACGATGATGAGATAATGAGAGATGGGTGGTATGATCCATGGTTATAGATGCCTGCACGTCTCCCGTTGCAGATATGGGTAAATTAAGGAAAATAAAACATATGCAATATGAAATGGCATTAACGGGTGATATAAATGTTAAGCGATCGGGGGCTGTAAAACGGGTTTAAACTGAGTTGTAGTAACAATTTTCCAGGAATAAACGGGGAACTGTTATGCACTTTCATTTTAGTTGAACGTACTTGCAGAGATAATCACCCATCATATGGAAAATAATAATGCAGTTCCATATTCCTTACTGACTCCTATTCCATGGTTCCGGAAAATGCAGAAGGAAAATCCAGTTTTCTATGACAGGGAATCCACCCTTTTTAATGGTTCCAAAGGTGCCTGGTTTCTTTTCGGCTATCAGGATGTTGCACAGGTATTGTTGGATTACAGTACCTATTCTTCTGCATATATTCCCAAAACGGAAGATACTTTATTGGGAGATGTGTTGGTTTTTAAAGATCCTCCTGAGCATACACAATTGCGCCGGGTAATGGGAAAAGCGCTAGGCCCTTATCTGATGACTTATCTGGAAGCTTTTGTGGAGGAACATACCTATAAGCTGATGGAGCCATGGATGGCTAAGGGAGAAATGGATTTTATCGGAGATTTTTCGGCACAGTTACCTATCTGGACGAGCATGAAAGTACTGGGTATCAAAGAGGAGTATTTTCATGTACTAAAGGATTTGTCCTGCAAAATACTAACCAACCCCGCCTTGACAGGCGATTATGAAGCTTTTTTCAATGTGCAGAAAGAGGGGAAACAATTTGTGCAGGAAATTATCCGGGAACATGAATTGGTTCCGCAAGACGATTTTACCGGATTGTTGTTGAAGTCGAAGATAGATGACCGGCCATTACTCTTGCATGAAACTATTTCGCTTTGTTTTGCGGTAATGCTGGGCGGAGTGGATACCACCGTTGCTTTTCTGGGAAATGTGATGAGAGCACTGGTGACCTATCCGGAAATGCAGGCACATCTTATGCAACAGCCGGATGACTTACCTAAATTTCTGGATGAGACACTACGTTTTTATCCGCCATTATTCAGCTTCTCCAGGATGGCAGCCAAAGATATAACCGTTCGTGGACAGCTTATCCACAAAGGTGATATTGTTGTGCCGTGGCTGGGGGCAACCAATTTTGATGATACTGTTTTTCCGGATCCGGATGTTTTTGACATCAATAGAAAAAATATGGGGCAAATATTAAATTTTGGTCGTGGTGTTCACTATTGCCCGGGTGAATCCATCACCAAAATGGAAGCTCGCGTAGCCTTTCGCTGTATTTTACAACAGGCGAAGCATTTTCAGTTACAAAAAGATACAACGCTGTCACTCGGTCCAAGCACCACTACGAACTGTTTAAATAGTCTGCCGATTACTTTTGTACGGAATGACAGCTAAGCAATATGATTTGTACCAGGTGTTACTTTTTTTTATGGTATCTGTGGGTATCAAATATGCTCCAGTGATAATTGCCTATAATTACATCTTCAATTCCGCGAACATATCGTTGCACATCACGATTCCATTCTTTAAAATCCGGTAATGCATGTCTGAGTGCTTTAAATTGGGCGATTACTTCATCATGCATTTCATTAACGGCTGCAATGGCGCCGGATGGGGTGTAGTTTTCGTGCTGCTGTAATACCAATATCATATTGAATACATCATGTTCTTCCTGCTCCTTATACAGGGAGAAAAGATCATTGGAGTAGGCGATGATAAAACAGGAGGCTGCTGCCAGCTGTTTGATGCTGGGGTGTTCGATAATTTCCCAGGGTAACTCAAACTCATGTGTATATTCTACCATGTCGACAGAGGGAAGCATGCCAACGGATTTTTCCCTGATGCTGATATATTCTTCCCGGGTCGGAGAAGTTTGTTTTAATTGAAAAGGCAACTCTTTCAGGTCATATTCTATTACTTCTGCAATGCGCATGAGTACCCGGTTGTTGGCCCAATCGGTAGACATTGTCTGCCGGAATCTTTCATTCACGGAATGTTGCATACGCAGTACATCATTATCAGAAGGTAATAATGGCTGGCCAGCAGCAAGAGAGCGGATACGTTCCAGCCGGTTTTCGTAGTCTGCTACAGTTGTTAAGCTATAGGCATCATCAAGAATGAAGAGCATCAGCATTTGTCTGCCGAGGGTTGTCAGGTGGGTGATGTCACTATGAGGAAAGCACCGTGCAGCCAGAAAAGAGAACCGGGAGGTGCTGCATCTTTTCAGAAAATCCTGTGTAAACAAAGGGGATTGGCTTTGCCACATTTGCTCATCCGCTTGTGCTTCGAAGGCTAAGGAGCTGAGTGTTTGTGGGTACGGGTAATGGAAATCAGGAATAGCAAGATGATTCATAATAATAATTTAAAGGTTTATGTATGAGGTGATACTTTCCCCGGTATACGATACCTGGAGATATGCGGATGCCGGGCGAGGCATCGCTGAATAAATAATTCCAGGACCGCCTGGCAGGCTGTTATTTTTTGTCTGACAGTAAGTATCCGGTAGCTATTATTTTATCCGGATGAATACTTGCTCGTCTTTATAGTGGTATGTGATCGCCTTTCCCGCTGGCTAATTCCAGAGGTGTGTGATGAATATTCCGGGCACTGTAACCCCATTTATATTTTTCATTGTTGATGTAATGCTTTATCCAGCGAATTCAGGTCATTTATCTAACAGATCATCCGGCGGAATTGATTTGCATCGTTACATTCCAAAGTGAAGCTGATGTTCAATACTAATTATTTGTCAACAACCTGTATGGCTGCTGCTGATTCATATATGCTGGAATAAATACCACCTGTGATACGGAATGGAGAGTAGGTCTTTACTGATTAAAAGGTAGTGAAATAGCTATAATTACCGATCTGCTCTTTCATGTAGGTTAACATGTTGTCAACGTGTTAGTCTGTCTGTTGCAGGTATATCCTAAGTAAGTATACCATCATCCCGATTATGTTCCAGTGTAAAAGTAGTGGGAGCAGCTGCAATCGTATGTCAGATAACAGGGTTTAACAATAATTAACTAATCTTGTGGCGTATGTGGGAAAGGGAGCAATTTTACTATTATGGTGGCAATATGGCAAATGCCGTTTTTATAAAAAGGGGAAGCGGTTTTAGGAAGAAATGGAGCTACCTGGATTATTAGACAACTTGGTTGCCGGTCGGAGGACAATAAAAGTGATAGCGGTGGATTTCCCTGGAAATGAAGCGATGGAGAGGTGAGAATGGAATAAAATATTTTAAAACGATTAAATCCTTATTCGACAAGGGATCTTTAATGATTAAACATTAAAATAATAGCCGGTCATTATCATATTTGTATAACTTTCTCATTTGTATAACTTCCTCAATAAATGCAACTTTTAGGTGTACCAATGTGTCTTTAGAAATATGACAGAAAATAGAATTATGAAACGAAAAATTCTCAGAATCCTCAAATGGACCTTTTTATTATTTCTATGCATATTTTTTTTCAGGGCTTGTATTCCTTCAAAACAGGATACCGAATCCATTAAGCCAAGGCACTCAACTAAATATTGGGATCTAAAAACTGGGTCTAAAATTGCATATACTTTTATTGAAGGGAAAGGAAATAAAAAGCCTTATCCTGTTATTTATTTACATGGAGGTCCGGGTGGATATGTGCATTCAAAAGTGATAGAAGTTCTTGGGCAACTATCCGAAGACGGGTTTGATGTTTATTTGTATGATCAAATTGGAGGAGGCTTATCTGCCAGGCTCAAAAATGTAAATGAATATACCGCAACCCGTCATCAAAAAGACCTTGAAGCTATTGTATCGCTTTTAAAAGCAGAAAAGGTAATTTTAGTAGGACAATCCTGGGGAGGAGCTTTAGCAACGCTATTTACGGCGGACAATCCCAACAAAGTTGATAAAATAATACTTACCTGTCCGGGTGCTGTAAAACCAGTAAATGATTCTGTGGAAAAGTTGAAGGCCCCGCTAAGTTTAAATCTAAAAGATCCCATAGATGTCAACGGCAGTGTGATTTCATTTTTATTGAAACCAAGATATATTGCAATTCGTGTTTGGGCATTATTGGGAAAGAAAATAGCAAGTGATGCAGAAGCTGATAGCTATCTCAACAAAATGGCGGAGGAATTTACTAAAGGACTTGTTTACGATTCCTCAAAGACATTGACGGAAGAAGGAGGTGGCGGCGGTTATTGCAATATTAAAACACCAACAAGTTATAGGAGACTTGCAGACCCACGACCAAAACTTATTAATAACAATATTCCTGTTTTAATAATAAAAGGTCAGTACGATAATATTCCCTGGGGCAATACAAATGAGTATAAAGACATTTTTAAAAACAGTCAATTAAAAATAATTGAGAAGGCAGGACACGATATTTATATTGAAAAGCCTGACGAATATTTACAAGCAATGCAATTATTTTTAATTAAGCGTTCATGATAATAAACAGCAGCCAGGAAGAGTGCCCTATAATGCGCCGTGAAATCAGATATGCCTGAAAAATAAAAAGCTTGCAAATTAATGATTTGCAGGCTTTCTTACTTTAAGATTATCTCAATTAGCTGATTAGAGAGTAGAAGTGTGGATTTGCTCCCTGGACCTGTTACGGATCAAAATCTCTAATGATTAAGGGTAAAACTTATTGAATTATGTTTCAAAAAAAATGCCTTCAAGTCATTGGACTTGAAGGCATTTTAATAATCTGCGGACCAGACGGGACTCGAACCCGCGACCTCCGCCGTGACAGGGCGGCATTCTAACCAACTGAACTACTGATCCTTCCAAAAATATAAATAAGAACTTACTATCTTTCTGTCTCCCAATCCGTTGTGTTCTTCCGTTTTGGGATTGCAAAGATAGCAACAAAGTTCCCAATTAAGCAAATCTTTTTTAAAAAAAATTTTCAGCACTATCTTTACACCCGATCTTTAACCAATTTAATCAAATTATGCAATTCCTGGACTTCGAGAAACCTATCGCGGATTTATATGACCAGCTGGCTAAGCTGAAGGAAAATGGGGAAAAGTCTGGTGTAGATGTATCTGCTACTGTGAGCGAATACGAGCAAAAGATTGCCGATACCAGACAGCACATCTATACCCACCTTACCGCCTGGCAGCGTGTACAGCTGAGCCGTCATCCTGATAGGCCCTATACTCTGGCGTATATCGAAAAAATGTGCACCAACTTTACGGAACTGCACGGCGACCGGAATGTGAAAGACGATAAAGCGATGGTAGGCGGATTCGCGGACCTCGACGGTGAGACGGTCATGTTTATTGGCCAGCAAAAAGGTATCAACACCAAAATGCGTCAGCTCAGAAACTTTGGGATGGCCAATCCGGAAGGATACCGTAAAGCTTTACGCCTGATGAAGCTGGCAGAAAGATTCAACAAGCCTATCGTTACCCTCATAGATACCCCCGGTGCTTATCCTGGCCTGGAAGCAGAAGAAAGAGGACAGGCAGAAGCCATTGCCCGTAACCTCTTTGAAATGGTAAAGCTGCGGGTACCTGTTATCTGTATTATTATAGGCGAAGGTGCTTCCGGTGGTGCGCTGGGCATTGGTATCGGAGACAGGGTATTTATGCTGGAAAACAGCTGGTATACTGTAATTTCTCCTGAAAACTGTTCTACCATCCTTTGGCGTAGCTGGAACTTTAAAGAAAAGGCAGCAGAAGAACTGAAGCTCACTTCCGACTATATGAGCCAGTTTGGCCTCGTAGATGGCATTGTGCGTGAACCGCTCGGTGGCGCACATGGCAACCCGGATGAAATGGCGCAAATCCTGAAAGTTCGTATCAAGGAAACGTTGGCGGAATTAAGAAAAATTGATCCCGATACCCGTATTGAACAACGGATCGATAAGTTCTCCCGTATGGGTTTTTACGAGGAACGTTAAAAAATATTTAGAAATTACAGCGAAAGTTTCGAATTTCGTAGTCCGAAATTCGAAATTTTTATTTTTCCACAAACAGATATGGAACAACTTAAAGGCACCGGGGTGGCATTAGTTACACCCTTTAAAGTAGATGAAAGCATCGATTGGAATGCTTTGGAAAGGCTGATCAATTATGTGATAGATGGCGGCGTTAATTATGTAGTGTCTCTGGGCACCACTGGTGAAACACCAACGCTGTCTGCAGATGAGAAGCTGGATTTGATAAAGTTTACTTTCGAAAAGGTGTCGAAGCGGGTGCCTGTAGTAGTGGGTATTGGCGATTATAGTACCAGAGATGTGGTAAAAAGACTGGAAAAATGTCCGCTGGATGATGCAGCCGCTGTACTCAGCGTGGCGCCATATTACAGCAAGCCTACCCAGGAAGGTATCTTTCAGCATTATAAAACAATTGCGGCGGCTTCTCCCAAACCTATTATTCTCTACAATGTTCCTGCCCGCACCGGCCGTAACATGACAGCTGCTACTACTTTGCGGCTGGCGCATGAAGTAGAAAATATTGTGGCCATGAAGGAAGCTTCCGGCGATATGATGCAGTGTATGCAGATTCTGCGGGATAAGCCTGCAGATTTTCTGGTGGTAAGCGGCGACGATGGATTGGCGATGTCTCAGCTGGCGTGCGGTATGGACGGCGTAATTTCCGTAGCTGCCAACTATTTTGCGGCTGATTTCTCCGCGATGGTACAGGCCGCGCTGCTGAATGATTATCCGGCTGCACGTATCCTGAATAACAAAATGCTGGAAGGATTTGACCTGATGTTCTCCGAAAATAACCCGGCAGGCATCAAGGCATTTTTACACCAGGCAGGTATTGTAGAAAATTATTTCCGTTTACCGGTAGTACCGGCTACAGCAGAGTTGTATGCGAAAATTGCAACTTATCTGGGAAAATACGGAGAATAAGATATAGCGAAGGAATAGAAAGCTGTTGAACCATCCGGTTCAACAGCTTTTTTATTTTGATCAGATGATATAGGTAACGCCTTCTTCCCCGATATCTGTCGAAGGAAAGACAGGCCTGCATTCTTCCAGAAAAGGTGTTAAATCCGTGTATTTGGAAGAAAAGTGGCCGATGAGCAAACGTTTGGCATGGGCGGCAGCGGCCAGTGAGGCTGCCTGTACGCTGGTGCTGTGAAACCGTTCTGCTGCCCGGTCGCGCAAATCATGCAGGTAAGTGGTTTCATGATAGATGACATCCGCATCTTTCAGCCATGGCAACAGGTTTTCATCATAGATCGTATCTGCACAGTAAACATACCGTTTGGCTTTGCAGGGAGGGAGTGTTACCCAGTCGTTTTTGACAAGAGTACCATCTTTACGTTGATAGTCGGCGCCGTCCTGCAGCCGGGAGAAGTAAGACGATGGGATTTCGTATGCCCGTGCCTGTTCTGGTAGCAGCTTACGTTTCTTTTTCTGCAATTCGAAAGAAAAGCCAAAGCAGGAGATACGGTGCTGGGTAGGAAAACAGCTGACCCGAAGGTCTTTATCTTCCAGGATCAGGCCACTCCGGCCAGGTTCCAGAGGAACGAAGGTGAGGGCAAAATTCAGTACCGTGCCGGAACAGTCCAGCTGTAACCGGATGATTTGCTCCAGCTCCGGTGGCGCATATACGCTGAGTGGCTCGCTCCGGCCCATCAGGCTGAGGGTATTCAGGAGGCCGATTAACCCAAAGTAATGATCTCCGTGAAGATGGCTGATGAAGATGTACCTGAATTTGCTGCGTTTTATCTTGTACAGCGCTATCTGCAACTGGGTTCCTTCTCCGCAATCTACCAGCATCAGCTGATCATTGCAGGTAACTACCTGGGCTGTTGGATGCCGGTTGAGGGTAGGGATGGCCGAGTTATTTCCTAATATCGTTACTCCAAACATAAATTATAGCTTTTGAGGCCGGGCTTTTCATTATTAATCTTGCTGCTACTGACTATCAGCCGAAAATCAATAACTTTACTCCAATCCGTTTAACAGTTCCCTTTCGAGCTCTTCCATCATGACCAGGTCTATTGCTTCCGCCATGGTAGGAGCCAGGTTTAACATATCACCACCAAGCTCCCGGAGGGGTAATGTTAATTTGTTGTTAACACCAGTAATAACACAGGAGTAATTATTGTCATACATAAACTGGTAGACTGTTAAAATGGCTTCTATGCCCGGCGTCGCAATATTTTCAACCAATGTAAGGTCCAGTATAAGATTGCGTGCTTCCAGCTCCGGAAGAGACTTGATCATATCAGGCAATTGAGCTGACAAATTAGCATCTAATACTGCTTCTTGCAGACTAAAAACAACTATTTTTTCTTTGGTATCAATTTTGAATTTCATGCGTTGGTCGTTGTTTTATACTTTTAGTAAAAATCAATTTTGAACAGAGGGAAACCCGCCTATAAAATATAATCGTAAGAGATCGAACAAAAACCTCCGTTTCTTCGTAGATATTTTTTAAACGAACGTACCCGCATCACCGCAAAAATAATTCTTATACTATTAAAGTGTAAGTTGTTTAAGTTTAAAAAAGGAATAACTTCATTCCGGTTAAATAGCGTGATAATGTAAGTCAGAATTATTCGTTATTATTGTATAAGCAAGCCCCCGTAAGGGTTTTTCTAATTTAATAATCTCACAATGGACCAGAATTTTTCACCGCAAGTTAAGGAGATCATTTCGTTCAGCAGAGAGGAAGCTTTACGCCTGGGAAATGATTTCATAGGTACAGAACACCTGCTGTTAGGTATTATCCGCGAAGGCGAGGGTACGGCCGTAAAGATTCTGCAGGCTTTGAACGTAGACCTATACGAATTACGCAAAGAAGTAGAACTGGCTGTAAAAGATAAGACTGGCAAGAATATCGCTAATATTAACAGTCTCCCCCTTACACGACAGGCAGAGAAAGTAATACGGGTGACCGTACTCGAAGCCAAAGCACTGAAAAGTGCGACGGTAGAAACGGAACACCTCATGCTCTCTATTTTAAAGAATAAGGAAAACGTTTGTACACAAATCTTACAACAATTTGACGTGGACTACGATACTTTTAAAAACGAACTGGGCTTTGTAAAATCTGCTGACCCTAAATCTGAATTTGACGATCCGGGCGAAGAAGAGTTTGAGGACGAGAGAAAGAGTTACGCATCCAAAGCCAAACAGACAAATACCAAATCCAAGACGCCCGTACTGGATAATTTTGGTAGAGATATCACCAAGCTGGCCGAAAGTGGCAGCTTAGACCCGATTGTTGGTCGCGAACAGGAAATCGAACGCGTGTCGCAGATCCTGTCCCGCCGTAAAAAGAACAATCCGATCCTCATTGGGGAACCCGGCGTGGGTAAAACAGCTATCGTGGAAGGCCTCGCACTGCGCATCGTGCAGCGCAAAGTTTCCCGCGTACTGTTCGACAAACGCGTGGTAAGCCTCGATCTGGCAGCACTCGTAGCCGGTACCAAATACCGGGGCCAGTTTGAAGAAAGGATGAAGGCCATCATGAATGAACTCGAGAAAAACAGAGATGTAATCCTGTTTATCGATGAAATTCATACCATCGTTGGCGCTGGTGGTGCTTCCGGTTCTCTGGACGCCTCCAATATCTTTAAGCCGGCACTGGCAAGAGGCGAACTCCAATGCATTGGTGCTTCCACACTCGATGAGTACCGTATGTACATCGAGAAAGATGGCGCCCTTGATCGTCGCTTCCAGAAAGTAATGGTAGAACCACCTAGTGTGGATGAAACCATCCAGATCCTCAACAACATCAAGCCACGTTATGAAGAATACCATAACGTAAGCTATACTGACGCGGCTATTGATGCCTGCGTGAAACTCAGCGACCGCTATATGACAGACCGTTTGTTGCCAGACAAGGCGATCGACGTACTGGATGAAGTAGGTGCCCGTGTTCACCTGAAAAACATCAATGTTCCGCAGAATATCCTCGATCTGGAAAAACAGATAGAAGATATCAAACAGGAAAAAAATAAAGTGGTGAAGAGCCAACGCTTCGAAGAAGCTGCAGCACTCCGCGATACAGAAAAGAAACTGGGTGAGGACCTGGAACGTGCCAAAGCCATGTGGGAAGAAGAAGTGAAACATAAACGCTACCCGATCGATGAAGAAGCCATCGCGGAAGTAGTGAGTATGATGACCGGTATCCCCGTGAAAAGAATGGTACAGGCCGAAACAGAAAAACTCCGCCGCATGGGTGAAGACCTGAAAGGCGCCGTGGTAGGGCAGGATGAAGCGATCAGCAAAGTAACGAAAGCCATCCAGCGTAACCGCGTAGGGTTGAAAGATCCTAAAAAGCCAATCGGTACCTTTATTTTCCTCGGTCCTACCGGGGTAGGTAAAACAGAGCTGGCCAAATCACTGGCCCGCTATATGTTCGACTCTGACGAGGCGTTGATCCGCATCGATATGAGTGAGTACATGGAGAAATTCTCTGTAAGCCGCCTCATTGGTGCACCTCCGGGATATGTAGGTTATGAAGAAGGTGGTCAGCTGACAGAAAAAGTACGCCGTAAACCTTACTCCGTAATCCTCCTGGATGAAATCGAAAAAGCACATCCAGATATTTATAATCTCCTGCTGCAGGTACTGGATGATGGTATTCTCACCGATGGCCTTGGCCGTAAAGTGGATTTCAAAAATACCCTCATCATCATGACCTCCAATATCGGAGCCCGTCAGTTGAAAGACTTCGGTGCAGGTGTTGGGTTCACGACTAATGCCAGAGCGGTAAATGAAGAAGAGAATACCAAATCAGTGATCGAAAAAGCACTGAAACGTACCTTCTCTCCGGAGTTCCTGAACAGAATCGATGATGTGATCATCTTTAACACACTCGCTAAAGAACACATCTATACCATCATCGATATCACCATGCAAAGTGTACTGAAACGCTTGAATAACCTCGGTTTCAGCCTGGAACTGACAGAAGAAGCCAAAGGCTTCCTGGCAGACAAAGGCTACGATCAGCAGTTCGGCGCCAGACCATTGCACAGGGCCATCCAGAAATACCTGGAAGATCCTTTGGCGGAAGAAATCCTCAACATGAACATTCATGATGGAGACGTACTCGTAGCAGACCTGGATAAAGAAAACCAGAAACTGGTCTTTACCCTGAAAAACAACTCTTCCAAGAGTAAATCAGAAAAATCATCAGAAGCCTGATGACCAGGTAAACCAGGCAACTGCCGGTCAATAAAATTATACATACAATTACGCCCCGCGATCCCGCGGGGCGTAATTTTTTTGTGCAGATACCCCCATTGATAGCATGAACATGTTAACCAACCATTTATCACAGGATAAGTTGAGTCTTCTGCCTGTTCCTGTTGATGTTTCCAGCCCCAGCCTCCATCCCGGAAATCGATGTCAGAAAAAAATAGCCGCAAAAATGGTGATCCATCCGATCTCCTTCCGGAATTAAATCAACATTAAAATGGTATGATCATGTCATTTTTTGAAAACGATTTATATGTCATTTTTGCACTACATAAAATTTTAACCTATATAACTAAATATATATTAAACCATATCAAATGGGTTTTTCGTATATATTTTGAAAAACAAATATGGGTTCTCTGCATTAGGTGATATTACCCCATATCCAAAAAGGCAAATACGGGCATTGTAGCCGTTACTGATATATTTTTTCTAAACAGGGAAATCAGTTCCGCTGTCTGGTTTTTGAACTTTAACTATTTATCCCGATATCTATGAGAAAATCTTTACGCATTGCTGTCCGCGTTGCATTACTCGGCGGCGTCGGCCTGGTTGCTTCCCAGGCGAATGCTCAGCTGAAAGTAGGTAACAATCCTACTGTGATTGAAAAATCAGCTATACTGGAATTAGAGAGCGTGAAACAGGGTCTCTTATTACCCCGTTTGACAGACTTTACAGCGATTAATGCGCTGACACCACCAGATGGTATGATCGTATACCTCAACTCCGCAGATGCTACGCAGAAAGGGCTGTACGTGCGTAGAAACGGCGCCTGGGTAATGATTGCCAGCGCTGCTGATGCGGCTGCAAACTGGAGCCTGAAAGGTAATACACCTGCTGCCGGCGATTTTCTTGGAACGACCAACAACAGCGCCCTGGTATTTAAAACAGATAACCAGGAAAGATTCCAGATCACTGGTGCTGGCCAGCTGAAAACAGCTGCCGGTACTATCCCGGATGGTACCAACGAGGTGGAAATCCTGGTCATCAATCCTACTGATGGTGTGATCCGCAAAAGAACTGTTAAAGCCAATGCCTTCGGTGACCTCGTTAACTCTATCAATGATGTAAACGGTCCGATTCTATTCGATGTAACCGGTAGCAAAACAACGTTGGCGCTGAATGTGGATAATGATAAAGTCAACAAAAAGATATCCGTTAACGTGCCTATCATGGACAACGTAAACCAGGCATTTGGTTTTCTGAGTCAGGCAGACTGGAAAAAAATCCAGACCATGAGCAGCGCAGACGGTATTACGGTAGCTACGCTGATCACAGCGGCTGCCGGCGATAACCTGGACAAAGGTGCTAAAATCACTTTCGATGCAACTACCAGCAAGTATAAACTGGAAATGATTGCTGCTGATGCTACGCACGCAGGTATCGTAACCACTACTACCCAGTCTTTCGGCGGTAACAAAACCTTTGAAGGTACCCTGGATGTAAAAGAGAAAACTACCCTGGCTAAAGGTCTGGAAGTAACTACCGGCAGCACTTTATTCGGTGCAGATGCAACGGTGAAAGGACTCTTCAAACTGGAAACCATCAACGTAACTGCAGATGCGCCTAAGTATGATGTACTCATCAGCAAAGCAGGTATCATCGAAAAGAAAGAACTGAGCGATGCTGCTTTTAAAGGCGCTATCCAGAAACTGACAGCTACCGGTTCTACCAAAGAACTGAAAGGGCCAGATGTTAATTTCGCAACCGGCACTACCGGCAATAACTTCAACATCGAACTGGATGACGCAGCTGCTGCCAACAAAATTACCTTCAACCTGCCAGATGCAGATGCTACTGCCGGTGCAGAAAAAAGAGGGGTGGTATCTACTACTGCCCAGTCATTTGCGGGTAACAAAAACTTCAAAGACAATGTAGCGGTAGGTAAACTGACCGCATCTACTTCTACCCTCGATATCAGTGGTTCCGTAGCAATGTCTATCCGTAAGGTAGATGCAGGTACTACCGCGATCACCGATAAAGACAATACCCTCCTGGTACCAGGCGATCTCACAGTAACACTGCCTAAAGCAAGTGATGTACCGGGTCGTATCTATACCATCAAAAAAATAAGCGGCGATATCGAAAAACCAGTAAAAGTAACTTCCGGCGGTGGTGCAATTGAAGGCGCCAACAACGGTTATACTATCTACAACGACTGGACTTTCATCACCCTCCAGAGCGATGGTACTGACTGGTACATTATCCGTAAATAATTTTCTTTCTGCCAACAGGAATGTCGTATAGGCGTTCCTGTTGGTTGCTCCTTTGCTGCAATCGAATATTTTACTGCAATCGTTATTTATGAAGCTTTTTGATGTAGTGCGCGTTGGCGTAGCGCTTGGTCTTTTATTTGGCATTACCTCCAGTACCCATGCACAGCAACTGAAGCTGGGAGCCAATCCCACTACAACCAGATCGTCTGCCCTCCTGGAACTGGAAAGCAAGAAACAGGCCTTATTGCTTACCCGTATCACGGATACTGCCCTGATTGCAAACCCGATCGATGGTATGATTATCTTCCTCGATGTGGATAACTCACTCCGGGTACGCGCCAATAACTACTGGATGAAAATCATGTCGGATGGCATGATCAAATCCATCAACAACGATGCAACTGCTGCCCAGAAAATTACTACCTCCAATATCGACAAACCATTTGCGTTTTCCCTCTCCGGTCCTGGTCAGCATACACTGACAGTGCCCGATGCAAATCTTACTACGCGCGGATTTATAAACACCGCCGCGCAAACTTTCGCCGGATTGAAAACATTTGATGGTGTTAAAACTGCTACCCTGGCAGTAACCACAGATGCGGCTCCCGCTGTAGATCGCCTGTTAGGTAAAGATGCCACCACCGGGAATGTATCCGGTGTGTCGATCGACAATACCACGCTGAAGATCAGCGCTACCAGACAATTATCGGCTGCCAATACCGCCCTGTTATGGAATGCCGCACAGATTAATACTATACCGGTAGCTACTACCACCCCTAATGCCAACGATGTACTGACTTATGACGGCACCTCCAAAAACTGGGTACCCAAAGCTGTCAGCAGTAGCGGAGGCGGTAACGACTTTATTAAAAATAGTACCACCAGTGTACAGACTGCCGATTTCAATATCAGCGGTTATGGAGATATCGGTAAAAACCTCACTGTAGGTGGAAATATCACTACTGCTGCCAACTTAAGTGTAGCGGGAAGTGTCTTACTGAACAATGCACCGGCTGGCGCAGTCCCTTTTATTGGAGGTAATCCTAAAGGACTCGCTTATAACGCCGGTCAGTTTTTCTGGAGCGAAAGCAAAGCAGCGCTTGGCCTCGGAACCGGAAATCCTAACAACAAACTGGAAATAGCGGCACCACTGACTACCGTGGGTGGGGCGCCCTATACTTCCGGATTACGCCTGACCAACCTGGGTGCTGCAAAACCAGGAGCAGCTTCCTTAGGCGGTAATAAGGTATTATCTGTAAACGCTACCGGAGATGTGATTGTGGTAGATAATAATGCGGCAGGCTGGGCATTTACAGGGAATAACAACATCGATTCTACTAAACACTTCATCGGCACCACCAACGATCAGGCACTAATATTTAAATATAACAACAACGATTTTTTAAGAGGTACACATGGTGTCGGTGGATATGAGGCTTATACGGTTGCCCTGTTTAACGGAGCAGTACCTTATAACGCACATCCTTTCATTATCCGGGCCAATGAGAATGATGTGATGGCCTTTCAGGATAAAACCGGCAGAACAAGATGGCACTGGAACCTGATTGGTAACGGTCTTAATTTCGTGGAAACTGGTGTAACTGGTGGCGATTACCGGTTATACATGGCGCCGGGCGGAAACATAGGTATTGGTACCAATAGTCCCGCCACTGCCCTGGATGTAAGAGGTACGACCACTACCAATGCGCTAACTGCCACTACTTCTGTAACTACCAACACTTTAACTGCTACGACTTCCGTAACAACCAACGCTTTGATAACAAACTCTTTCGCTGCAAGCATTACCTCGATAACAGGCAGTTATACAGTAGGGGAGAATGATCATACAATCATTACGTTGTCACGGAATAACTCAACTGTATCATTACCCCGTGCGGTACCTGCTAACAAAGGTCGCATGTATGTGATTAAGAAAGGAGTGAAGGGGGATGACTATACCACCATTCAGGTGAGAACTGTGACGCCACTACAGAATATAGATTTTAACACAACATACAGTCTTAATAATGAAGGTGAGCATGTGAAAGTACAATCTGATGGGAATCAGTGGTGGGTGATTGGTAACTAATTTTTTTCCGGATAGCAGATCGTTTAATGAGAAGAGTAACCGCTATATTAATAATATTGCTGACAGGCTGGATCAGCGCTGCCTATGCACAGCAGGGAGTTTGTATTCCTGCAGGCGGCAACGTCTGGGTACCCGGCAATGCCAAAGTAGGCGTGTTCTCCGACATGATCAACAACGGTAATCTGGGCTCAGGTGTCAATGGAACACTCTATTTCCTCGGCAAGAAATGGACTAACGGTAACGGTGCTACGCTGCCGGATGAAAGTGCAGATGGTATCTCCGGTAAAGGGGGCTTGTTTATTTTCGATGCCGCCAATCCGCTGTATGGTAATACCGGTCGCCAGGTAGTCTATGGTGGATATAGCCTTTCCGGCAAACAAGGCGCAGGCTTTCCCAATCTGGAATTAAATAATGCAGCAGGTTTACTGTTGGATGATCTCAGCGACCTGAAAATCAGGAATAACCTGCATTTTACCAGCGGCCATATTTTCCTGAATGGCTGGAACTTACAGGTAGGAGAAAAAACACCGGGTAGTATCACTGGTTATACCGATAAAAGATTTATTGTTACTGGTACCGAAGTGGCTGGTGGAGCACTCTACCGCCCGGGTATCAACGCTGCGGCAGATAGAGTCGTGTTTCCGGTAGGTACAGCAGTGAACAGTTATTCCCCTGCAGCTATTGGCTTAACAGGAGGTACCGGTACCTTCAGCGTACGTGCCTACGATAATGTATATACTTATGCCACCAGTGGTCCGGCTTACCTGGATAGCTTTGTGAATAAAACCTGGCATATTCGCCGGGAAGATGGTAATGGCGGTGAAACAGCAGTGGTGCTGCAACACCCCGATGAAACGGAATTGCCGGCATACGCTGCCGCCCGCGATAGCAGTTATATCACCCGTTTCGCTGCTGGCGGATGGGATAAGGTAGATTTTATACCTGCTACACCGCTGGCTGGTAATTTATCTACAGGTACAGCATCGGTGCCCGCTACCATGCATATACGCCGCTTTACCGGTTTCGGCAGCGACGAATATTTTTCCAAGACTACTTTAATGGCCAACTCCCGGCCAGCCATGTTCCTGGCATTTGAAGCCTACCGCATAGCACCGTCTCTGGTGCAGCTGGACTGGACTACCAGCCGGGAAATCAATAACGCCATATTTGAAGTGGAACGCAGATATGAACGGGAGGGTAGTTTCTCTAAAATCATGACCCTGCCTACCAAAGCATTAAATGGCAATAGCAGTGTGCCTTTGTCTTATACCTACCAGGACCTCAATGAATACGACGACTGGACATACTACCGCATCAAGGCAGTTGGGCGTAACGGGAAGGTCGTATACTCCGAAATCAGGGCAGTGCCACCATTTGTACAGATCGACGTGTTCCCGAATCCGAACGACGGACACTTCAAGGTACGGGTGCGGGGTGTACGCGGCAACCTGTTGATGCAGCTGCGCGATACCTGGAGTCAGGTAATGCGCCAGTATGAGATCAAACAAGACCTGGAAGTGGCTATCAATGACTTGCCTGCCGGTACTTACTTCCTGGTATTGTACCATAAGGAAACGCTCAAGGTAGCCTACACCTGCAAGGTGGTGGTGATAAAGTAAATGGCTAAACGGGGACTGCCTGCTGCTGTAAAGTAATGGAAAGCAGAAAGCAGTCCCCGTGGCAATAACGTATCATCAGGCTGGTAGCGATTTGCTTTTTTCAAAGAATTCCCTCAATTTTGTACCGTCTTCTCTAGTAGGCTACGAAATCAATAAAAACGACAGGCTTGAAAAAAATTATCATCACGATCGATGGCTACTCTTCATGTGGCAAAAGCACTTTGGCTAAACAATTGGCCAGAAAGCTGGATTATACCTACATTGATAGTGGTGCCATGTATCGGGCGATAACCCTCTACTTTATTCAAAACCGTATCGACTGGGTTTCCCCCGAAGCGGTGGTAAAAGCGCTGGCAGATATACACCTCGATTTTGTGATGAATGTAATGAGTGGGGTATGTGAGATGCACCTGAATGATGAAAATGTAGAGCACCTGATCCGGGAAATGGTGATAGCAGAAAAAGTGAGTGAAGTAGCTGCCATCAAAGAAGTACGTGAGTTTGCCGTAGCACAGCAGAAACAAATGGGCGCCCGCAAAGGCATTGTCATGGATGGCCGCGATATCGGTACCGTTGTATTCCCGCATGCCGAATTGAAGATTTTTATGACAGCCGATATTGATATCCGGGTAGAACGCCGGTTTAAGGAGCTGTACGCAAAGAACAGGAATATTACAATAGAAGAAGTAAAACAAAATCTGGAATTACGGGACTATATAGATGCCAACCGGGAAATAAGTCCACTGCGGAAAGCAGATGATGCTATTATTCTGGATAACAGCCAGTTAAGCCTGAACGACCAGCTGGAACTGGTCATGCAATGGGTGGAAGATGCGACCATGGCGCATACCTCATAAAATATTATTTTCTTTTATTAAAACAGTTTTATACATTTGTCCCGTGCCTGTTTGTTTTGCAGCGACAGTAACCCAATAATTTTTCCACATCCTCAGGAATTTCCTCTTTTTAGTTCAGATGTTAAACTAATGTCCGTTACAGGACGTGTTTGCATGCCAACCTTATCCATTCTGAAAAAAGCATTGCTTAGGTAATTTGTTTGGAACATCAGCAGTGTCAGGTATTGTGCAGAAGTCAGCTGATTTTGAGTAAGACGGTTTGAATACAGGAACGCCACAATACGTGCGTATTAATATAATGTGTGTCTCCGGAAGTCTTATCCTAACTGTATCCACAAGGACCCTTTGCTATTAACCGATTAATAGATTAACGAAAATATAAAATTTCGCCGCACCGGTGTATTTACCCACCGGCAGGCTTCAACGCAATGTGGGATGGCGTGGTACGCCATGGCCGTTCCATGTTTTCAGTAGGTGTATTCGGTTAATAGGAAGAAGGGGCGAATTCTTTCGCCCTTTCGCTATTTACAGCCGTCAGGGAGCATTGACCGTTGTCACACCGGTAACCGGGAATTCGTAAATCATAATTCTTTCTTTAAATTGTGTAGTCACACTGACTTTTCGATGTCTATAAAAGGTGTTTGTTGTTTATGCTTGTTATTGCTGGGCATTGGTTTTGAAGGGGTTGCCCAGGATTCATTACGGGTTTACAGGCGACTGGATTCGATCCGGCAATTGCCTGATGACACTGGTAAAGTTGCACTGTTAATTAAAAAAGGCAAGTCCAATGCCCGTTATTTCGATTCCTCCGGAACAGAGAACCTGTTTTGGCAGGAGGCTGTCCGCGTGTCACAACTCCTGAAGTATCCCCGCGGCCTGTCGCTCGCCTATAATGAGCTGGGCACCAATAAACGGAATAAATCACAGTACATCATTGCGGCTGATTATCATGAAAAAGCCATCCGGCAGGCGGAAGAAACCAATGACACGGTTTTGCTGGCATTTGCATTGAATAATGCCGGTGTGGATAACCGGCGTATGGACAAACTGCAGCAGGCATTCGATTATCACCTGAGGGCGCTGGCATTGGCAGAGAGCATACACGATACCCGTAATATATGTGTGGCCACCAATAGTATCGGTAATATTCAGCTCACCACGGAAAATTACGGCGAAGCCATCACGCATTTCAACCGCGCCCTGCAACTGGAAGAAGACAGCAAAAATCAGCTGGGGGTAGCCATTAACTTGGCCAACCTCGGATATGCCTGGCAGGGACTGCACCAGGAAGAACGCGCCATCCAGTATTTCAAACAGTCACTGGCCGTTAACCAGAAAATAGACAACCCAACGGGCATGGCTATATGTTACAACGCCCTCGGTGCTGCCTATAAGGAGGTGAAGGATTATGGAACAGCGATGGAATACCTGGAAAAGGCACTGGTGGTGAACGATAAGGTAGAGGATAAGGTTCATGTGGCCGAAAGTTACCTGAACATCGGCAAGCTACTGGGGGCACAGGGCAGGCATGAAGCAGCCCGGCAATATATACAACGGTCCATAGAGGTGAGCACCTACTGGAATTTTAAGTCCATGCTCATGGAAGCGTATAAGGCGCTGGCAGTGGATTACAAAAGTAGTGGCGATTTCCGTAAATCGCTGGAGGCAACAGAAAAGTCATTGCTGTATAAAGACAGTATCGTAGATGAGAAATCAGCCATGGTATTGGCGCAGATGCAGGCCATTTATGAAGTAGACCGGAAAAATATGCAGATCCGGAACCTGGAGCATGATAAAATGGTGAACCTGCTGCGCACAAAAAGAAATGTGGTGATAACCATTACGCTGGGCGCATTTTTGCTGATGGCAATAGTGGGCGGCTTTTTTTATATCCGTCACCGGAACCTGGAAGCCAATAAACAAACCTTGCAGTTGGAGTTGCGCTCGCTCCGCTCGCAGATGAATCCCCACTTTATCTTTAATTCATTGAGTTCTATACACCGGTATATCTGGAGCAACAGCCAGGAAGAAGCGTCAGACTATCTGACCAAATTCTCCCGCCTGATGCGGCTGATTCTGGATAATACCCAGCATACTTTTGTCACACTCAACAAGGAGCTGGAATCCCTGCGGCTATATCTCGATCTGGAATCCCTGCGCTGCAACGGCATTTTTGAATTTGCCATCCGGGTTAGTCCGGATATCAATGAAGAAGAGGTACTGATTCCGCCCATGATCCTGCAGCCTTATGTGGAAAACGCGATCTGGCATGGACTGGTACACAAACAAGCCGGTCAGGGAGCATTGGATATATCCATTGTGCTGAAAAAACGCAGCCTGGTCTGTACGGTCACGGATAATGGCATCGGACGTAAAAAGGCGATGGCCATCAAGGAGCGGAAAGGCCGGGTACATACTTCGGTAGGGATGAAGGTAACGGAAGGCCGCATAGACCTGATCCGTAAGATCAATAATAAAGAAGCAAACGTTCAGGTCCAGGACCTGGAAGATGAAGCCGGACAACCGTTGGGCACCAGCGTTGTTATTACTTTACCGGCGGAATTTATATTTTAGCACGTAACCAGGTAACAGCACCGAATTAATACATTTTAACCAACAGCACTTAAACGTAAACAGCTAACCGCAAACTGTATGAGCGATATCAAAGCTATCATTGTCGATGATGAGCAACATTGTATTGACGCACTGCAAACTATGTTATTAAAAAAATGTCCGGGTGTAAATGTAATTGGATCAGCGAAAAGTGTACGGGAAGCCAAGGAGCTCATTGACGAACTGCAGCCCGATCTGGTATTTCTGGATGTAGAGATGCCTTATCAGAATGGATTTGAATTGTTGAAACTATTTGACAAGGTTTTTTTTGAAGTCATCTTTACGACGGCATATGAACAATATGCCCTGAAAGCCATTAAATTCAATGCCCTCGATTACCTGCTGAAACCCTTTAGTGTAAAGGAATTACAGGATGCGTTGGAGAAGTGCCGGGAAAAACACCTGCAGCGCCAGAAAGATAATAGCGTGTCTCCCCTGGATGTGTTTATGCAGAATATGAAAACACTGCAGCAAACCCATAAAAAGATTGCCCTGCCTACCATCAATGGATTGGTGTTTATGCCGGTACAAAATATTGTACGTTGCGAATCGACCGGTAATTACACTAAAATCTTTTTTACCGATAAGAAGAACCTGATGGTTTCCCGCCCCCTGAAAGAATTTGAGGAGTTATTAACCGATGTGGATTTTTTCCGGGTGCATAATTCTCACCTGATTAATCTGCAGCAAATGCAGTCGTATATCCAGGGTGAGGGCGGGTTTGCGTTGATGAGTGATGGTACACAGGTGGAAGTGTCCAGAAGACGCAAAGCCGATTTTCTAAAGAGAGCTATGCAGTTCTAAGTCGCTAAAAGGCTGTATCAGCGGGCAATCCCCGTTCCGATTTTGTTCATTTTTATGCCACTTACAGCGTAGAAGCTACCGGATAATAAATGGCTGTTGCGTTGCTATCGCAGAAAAAGTACTTTTGAATTACGATTTCAATTAATACGCCATATAAAGATTTTATTTTCTGCATTACTAGCGTGATTAGCCCCAAAGAAAAAAGACACCGTAATGGTGTCTTTTTTGTTAATATGATTATGGCGAATGAGTTATTTATATAGATAATATTTAAATTGTTACTAGTTCATCTGCTTTATGTTCTAACTGATAAAACGATAATAACCGGCGGATAACCCCTTCTACCAGTGCATCCGGACAAGAAGCACCACTGGTCAGCAGAATGGTTACCTGCTCTTTTTCAGGCAGGAAATGTGCGCTGTGCAGTTCCTTTTTATGGTGAAAGTCCCAGTGATTGATAGCATGGGCAGAAACCATATGTTCAGCTGCCGAAATAAAGTAGGTGGGTAATTTCTCTTCACATAGTTCTACCAGGTGGGAAGTATTGGAACTGTTATAACCGCCTACTACAATGGCCAGATCAGCGGCTTCCTGCAGCATTCCGGTTACAGCGGTCTGGTTGTCGTTCGTGGCATAACAAAGGGTATCCCGGGTATCTGCAAACCGGTCGCCGGCAGTTTCTTCTGTCAGGTCGTAGGTAGCGATCATCACTTGGCGGATATAGTCGGCAATAGCCTGTGTTTCGGTAGCCAGCATCGTTGTCTGGTTCACGACACCTACCCGTTGCAGGTCGGTGGCCACATTGAATCCGGGAGAATACTGACCTTTAAAGAGGGTGTAGAAGGTCTCCGGATCACCCTCGCCTTTGATAAAGGCGGCGAGCTGCTCTGCTTCCCTGATGTCCTTGATTACGATGGTAGGCGTGTTGGATTGGCTATGGGAAAATGTAGCACGGGTTTCCTCATGTTTGGGTTTACCGTGTACAATCACCGTATAGTTTTTCTTGCCGATCTGTTCTGCCTTATTCCATACCCGCTCCACAAAAGGACAGGTGGTATTGTATTTCAGCGGTTCAATACCCAGTGATGCCAGGTGATTTTCTGTTTCGATGGTAGTACCAAAAGCCGGGATAATCACAATATCATCCGGCACCAGTGCTTCCCATGGAACCAGTTGATTGCCGGCCGTATCCATGATAAAACGAACGCCCCGGTCCAGCAGGTCATTGTTGACATGTGGATTATGGATCATTTCACTCAGCAGGAAAATGCGTTTATCCGGATTTTCGTCTACGGTTTTGAAAGCAATTTCAATGGCATTTTCTACTCCGTAACAAAAACCAAAATGGCGGGCCAGCAGGATTTTTAACGGTCCGAAGTCAAGAGCGGTGGGCGTAAAATCCTTTTTCATGCGGTCCTCCTGTTTGCGCTGTTGTTTGATGGCGCTGATCAGCGGACTGCGATATATAACTGGAACATTAAATGTTTTCATGCGTCAAAAACGAAAAATTGAATGGCAAAGTTAATCAGTTTTCTTTGCTGACTTTGTCTAACCAGGCTTTTTCTTCTGCACTCAGGCTTTGATATCCTTTTTCGTTGATTTTATCGAGCAGCTGATCCAGCCTGGACTGGCTGTTATCCTCTGCTTTTTTTACGACTTTCAGGGGCGATTTTTTAGGTTTTATTTTTTGTGTCTGTTGGCGGTGTTCCCGGCGGGTACCTGCATCAAATAACCAGATCAACGGTTTACAAAGATCCGTACCGCTTTGCAGGATACGTACATACAGGAAACCCAGCAAAGCGCCGCCCATATGAGCTACTACGCCTCCGATATTGCCTTCCGGTATGGAAATAAGTCCCAGTACCACCAATGCAATAGCCAGCCATTTCAGTTTTACCCGGCCCAGAAACAACAACCCAATCTCATAATTAGGCATCAGGGTGGCAGCAGCTACCAGGATGCACATCACGGCGGCAGAAGCGCCTACCATCGTAATACCTATATATCCGGCAAACAGGAAATAACTCAGTAAATATAACACACCTCCGGCGATACCTCCCAGCAGGTATAAAGGAAGTACCCTTTTATTGCCCAGGAAATCACGGAACAGGTTACCAAACCAATACAGGTTAATCATGTTAAACAGTATGTGGAAAACCTCCACATGGGTAAACATATAGGTGATCAACCCCCAGGGCTTCATAATAAATTCCCCCGGCTGCACATGAATGGCGAGTTGATCGTAGGCCCATATGAAGGGCGTGGGTTGCTTCGATGCAAATGCAATGAGGCGCAAAATGTTTATCCCCAGAAAAACTGCAACATTCCAGAATATCAAATAGTTAACCATGTTACCTTGCCTGAGCCAGTAGCGAATATCCGATTGAAAAGAGGTCCCGTTCATATACACAAATTAAAATAAAATCCGGGATTTTACAGCTGATGAATAAGATTTTGGTAACCCGGAAATTAAACTTTTTTACTGCATAGGAATAACAGGTCAGATTTCCTGCTTGTTCAATTCCCTGCTCACTTTCCGGTAATTCCGGTACCCTGGAAACAAGGGGGTAAACCGGTATAGGATTTAATGTAACGTGAATTTTAACAATATGTTTTAAAAATATCTGTAAGTATATACCGTTATTACCCGGTCCCACTTCCTGAAAAATGAGTTTTTAACCGGCAGAATTTCGTATTTTTGCAGTCCCATAAAACAGGGAGTCCGGGTATTCCGGCTTAAATTACAATTTTTTTATGAGCGAAAACAACATTGCTAACGAACAAAACGCTGAACAACAGGTACCTCAGGCGGAAGCCCAGGTAGAAACAGCGACAAAAAAGACGCCTGTTGCCGTTGAAACTGCCCACGATGATTTTGACTGGAGCGTGGATAAACGTAACGTATCTTCTTACAGCAAAGAAGAAAAAGAAAAGTATGATCTGACTTACGATGGTACTTTCAAAGTGTTTGAAGAAAACAGCCTGCTGACTGGTACTGTAGTTGGATTAACCAACACAGACGTGGTGATCAACATCGGTTTCAAATCCGACGGTTTGATCTCCCTGAACGAATTCCGTGATTTACCAGGTCTGAAGATCGGTGATGAAGTGGAAGTACTGGTAGTAGAAAAAGAAGACCGCGATGGTAACCTGCACCTGAGCCGTAAACAGGCTCGCCAGAAACGTGCATGGGAAAAAATCGTGGAAGTTTACAAAACAGGCGAAGTGGTTACTGGTACTGTTACCAGCAAAACCAAAGGCGGCCTGATCGTGGACGTATACGGTATGGAAACATTCCTGCCAGGTTCACAGATCGATGTAAAACCAGTTACCGATTACGACCAGTTTGTTGGAAAAACAATGGAGTTCAAGGTGGTGAAAGTAAACGAAACCATCCGCAACGCTGTCGTTTCTCACAAAGCGCTGATCGAAAGCGATATCGAACAACAAAGAGTGGATATCATCTCCAAACTGGAAAAAGGCCAGGTATTGGAAGGTACCATCAAGAATATCACCGACTTCGGTGCGTTCATCGACCTGGGTGGTCTGGACGGCCTGCTGTATATCACCGATATCAGCTGGGGCCGTATCTCCCATCCGAGCGAAGTACTGCAGATGGATCAGAAAATCAACGTTGTTGTGCTTGACTTCGATGACGAAAAACGTCGCATAAGCCTGGGCTACAAACAACTGACTCCACATCCGTGGGATACTTTACCAGCTACTATCACCGAAGGTGCTAAAGTAAAAGGTAAAGTTGTGAACATCGAAGATTACGGTGCATTCCTGGAAATCATGCCAGGTGTTGAAGGTCTGGTTCACGTATCTGAAATCTCCTGGGCTTCTACCCCAATCAATGCTAAAGAATTCTTCAAATTAGGCGAAGAGTACGAAGCAGTGGTAGTTACCCTGAGCAAAGACGAGCGTAAAATGAGCCTGTCTATCAAACAACTGACTGAAGATCCATGGTCTACTATCGAAACTAAATTCCCTGTTGAGAGCCGTCACAAAGGTATCGTGAAAAACATCACTCCTTATGGCGTATTCGTTGAACTGGAAACCGGTATCGGTGGTATGATCCACATCTCTGACCTGAGCTGGATCAAACGTTTCAATCACCCAAGCGAGTACACTAAAGTAGGTAGCGAAATAGATGTAGTAATCCTGGGTATTGACAAGGATAACCGCAAACTGAGCCTCGGTCACAAACAGATCGAAGAAGATCCTTGGAACACTTTCGAAACTATCTTCCCGATCAACTCCGTTCACGAAGGAACTGTTGTGAAGAAAGACGAAAAAGGTGCTACTGTTCAACTGCAATATGGTCTGGAAGCTTACGCTCCTGCCCGTCACCTGAGAACAGAAGACGAAAAACCAATCAACGTAGAAGACGTGAAAGAATTCATGATCATCGAATTCGATCGCAGCGAAAAACGTATCTTGGTTTCTCACACCAGAGTATGGGAAAAAGCACAGGCTGAAGAGAAAGAAGCAGTAGTGAAAGAGAAAAGAGCTGAAGCGGATAAAACCCGTAAAGCAGTGAAAAACATCCAGGGTAAAGTAGAAAAAGCTACTTTAGGTGATCTGGGTGCTTTAGCTGAACTGAGAGAAAAACTGAAACAATCTGAAGGCGGCGAAGAAAAAAGCGCGCAGTAAGATCCGGTTTCGTTAAATAATAATCCCGCACTGAGTTAATTAGTGCGGGATTTTTTTATACACCTGCTTTTACTCAAAAATAGCGACCACCCGGGCCGGCGCCGCACTCGCCCCCTTTATCTTCAGAGGCAACACACTTACCTTAAACCCATAGGCTGGCAAGGCGCCCAGATTAACCAGCTGTTCTATGTGGCAATACTCTTTCTCCTGTCCTACCAAATGCGCCTGCCAGAAATAGTCCTGCCGGTTTTGTTTTTTGGCCGTTTGCGCCATATATTTTAAGGGTAAATCAAATCCCCACTGATCAATACCAATCACTTTAATGCCCTGGTCAATGAGCCAGTGGGTGGCAGCGGCACTCATGCCGGCGCCCCGCATGGGGTATTCCCGGGTACCAATATACTGATCACGACCGGTACGGATTAACACGATAGTACCGGGTTTGAGTACAGCTCCGCTTTTTTCCAGATCAGCGCGTATATCCGCTACCGTTATCTCTTCCAGGTCTGCTTTATGTGTCATATCAACGACTATTCCTTCTCCATAACACCACTCCAGCGGTATTTCATCGATGGTTTTGGCCGGTGCTCCATTTACCGTAGGAGAATAATGCCAGGGAGCATCAATATGGGTGGCAGCATGTACGCCCATCCCCACAATTTTATCATCTGCCCATCCTTCAAACCCTTTGGGAAAGAGGCGGGCAGGTAATCCCAGAAAAAAACGGATCAGAAATTTACTTTGCTGATGCGACTTGTGTTTGATTTTGATACGCATAAACCAGGGATCCTGTTTGTTATATGCAATGGTTTTGGAGAGATCCACAATTTTCATAGTGAATGAGTATAGCGTTTGTGAATGATGGCAGGGAGATGATCCAATAAAACTAATCAACAAAATGGGTTTCCCGTAATTATTTTATCGATAGATACATAACCGGAGCTGGTTATTTTGAGGATGAACAGCCGGGGAGCAAACGGGTAAACGGGAGAGGTGAAAAATGTTAGCATAGCTATAGCGGGAAAGGATGCCCGCAACAGCTATGCTAATATGCCTGTTGCGTTTATTTCATCAGTAAGTGCAACCGGGCGTCATTGAATTCCAGGAGAGAATTCAGCTGCAGGTTGGCCAGCGAATAGCGGACATCCTTGCGGTTATGCGCTTCCGGTACTACTACCGTGGTCATACGGGCCGCTTTGGCGGCAGTCATGCCGGTAACGGAATCTTCAAAGGCAATACATTCCAGTGGATCGCTGCCCAGCGCACTGGCACAGGCCAGGTATACCGCCGGGTGCGGTTTGCCATAGTCTTCAAACTCCGCAGAATACACCGCCTGGAAGTAATCCCTGATATCCAGGTGATCCAATACTGCATTGATCAGCCGGAGGGAAGAAGAAGAGGCCAGGCCTATCTTAAATCCTTTTTCCCTGAAAAACTGCAGGATATATTCCAGCCCTTCCATAGGCTGACCGGTGGCCAGGATTTTTGCTATCACATTGTCGATGATTTCTTCGGTTACCTGTGCGGCACTTTTGCCTTCCCATTGATAGTAGTTATGCCAGTAGCTTACCACTTCCCGGGTGCGTAAACCGGTGGTTAAATGCGTAAGTTCCGGTGAAAGGATAACACCTACCGTTGCAAATACTTCCTGGATCGCAAGACCCCAAAGAGGTTCTGAGTCTATCAAAAGCCCATCCATATCAAATATTACCGTATTCAGCATATATGTCCGTTTTAGCGCGGCAAAGATAAGCAATGGGAGCGGGGAATCATAGCAATGGCAGCGCAGTCCGGTTGCTTCGGCAAGAGCCTATGTCATAATAAAAAGTTATGCCGCATAAGATTAGGTTATCGGCCGCAGGCGGGGGCGACGACAGAAATCAGGCTCCAAACCCTTTGCCAATAAGGATTTACTATAGGAAATGGCGCACCGGTTCAGATTGCAGGCGGAGGAAAGGCACTTGGAGACCAGTTGTTTTTATGAAAAAAAGTTTTGGAAAGATGGGGGGCATTTTTATCTTTGTATTACTCTACTAAAATTATAGGGAATATGGAAAATAGACGGATGAATAGTGGCAGTAGTAACGGTCTATGTTGTTGTAATTCAACAATCCGGAGGTGCGTGTAATAGTAAATTACCCATGATTAGCTTGCTTTAATCATTATTATACGAAGCCTCCGCAAACGACACGGGGGCTTTTTGATTTTACGACCAACAGTTTGTCCCTCAGCCAAAATACCAGTATGCATTTTACCACCAATTGAAAACATTTTTTATGCAAAGCTTCAGAACAGAACTTGAAAATCCAATCGTAGAACGCGATATCATAGAACTGGAGAAGAAGATCCGCCTGTTTCGCGAAGGCAGCATCACAGACGAAAAATTCCGTAGTCTGCGATTGGCAAGAGGAGTATACGGCCAGCGCCAGCAGGGCGTGCAGATGGTGCGCATTAAATTGCCCTACGGCAAAATGACACTGCAGCAATGGAAACGTATCGCTGATATTTCTGATGAATATTCCACTGGTAATTTGCATTTAACTACACGTCAGGATGTGCAGGTGCATTTTGTGAGCCTGGAAAAAACACCGGAACTCTGGGCTAAACTGGAACAAGACGATATTACCATCCGGGAAGCCTGCGGTAACACCGTGCGTAACATCACGGCATCGGACCGCGCCGGCATCGACCCGGAAGAACCTTTTGACATAACCCCATACGCTGATGCAGCCTTCCGCTATTTCCTGCGCAACCCCGTGTGCCAGGAGATGGGACGTAAAATAAAGATCGCCTTTTCATCCAGCGACAAGGATACGGCCTGGACCTTCATGCATGACTTTGGACTCATACCCAAAGTGAAAGAAGTCAATGGTAAAACAATACGTGGCTTTAAAGTGCTGGTAGGCGGCGGATTAGGCGCACAGCCATTTCTGGCTAAAACAGCTTTTGAATTCCTGGAAGAAGAACTACTCATTCCGTATATTGAAAATGTACTGCGTGTATTTGACCGCCATGGAGAAAGAAGCAGCCGTCATAAAGCCCGTATGAAATTCCTTATCCAGAAAATTGGTATGGAGGAATTTGAACGGCTGGTAAAAGAAGAATACAAAGCAGTAAAAGTAAAACAGGTACCGGTAGATGCGGCCGCCTGGCCCGTTACAGTGCCGCCCGTGCCGGGAGCAATTCCTGCTTTCGACATCAAAGACCCTAAAAAATACGAAGCCTGGAAGGCGACCAACACCTTTGAACAGAAACAGGCAGGCTACTTTGCAGCCTACGTAAAAGTGCCGTTAGGCAACATCAGCTCTACCATCAGCCGCCAGCTGATTACCGCTCTGCGGCCGGCCGTGGCAGACGATGTACGGGTAACCGCCAATCAGGGTCTGTTGCTGAAATACATTCTGCCGGAAAACCTGCCGTATGTATTCAATGTACTGGAAGCTGCCGCCCTGGGCGAACCTGGATTCGACAGCATTGCTGATATCACGGCCTGCCCGGGTACAGATACCTGTAACCTGGCTATTTCCAGCAGCACCGGTATCGCGGCTGCCCTGGAAGCCGTTATCACCGACGAGTTCCCCGACCTGGTTTACAACAAGGATATTAAAATAAAAATCAGCGGCTGTATGAATTCCTGCGGCCAGCATGGCATCGCCAGCATCGGCTTTCATGGCAGTTCCCTGAAAAGCGCCGGCAAGGTATTACCGGCGCTGCAGGTATTGCTGGGCGGTGGTATCGTAGGCAATGGCGTAGGCCGCGTAGCCGACAAGGTGATCAAAGTGCCTAGCCGCCGTGGTCCCGATGTATTGCGCACCTTGCTGCATGACTACGAGTCCAACGGACAACCGGCAGAACTGTTCAACGAATACTACGACCGTCAGGGTGAAAAATATTTCTATGAACTGCTGAAACCATTGACAGATCTCGCTTCACTGGAGGCCGTAGATTTTGTAGACTGGGGCCAGGCAGAACAATATGCCACCGCTATCGGAGTAGGCGAGTGCGCGGGTGTTGTGATCGACCTCGTAGCAACCCTCCTGCTGGAAGCGGAAGAAAAACTGCAGTGGGCTGCCGAAGCCATTGCAGGCGGAGCATATGCAGATGGTATCTATCATGCCTACTCTTCCTATGTACAGGGAGCCAAAGCCCTGCTATTGGGTGCCGGGGTAAGCTGTAATACCCAAACAGGTATTATCAATGACTTTGACAAACACTTTGTGGAAACAGGCAAATTCGTTTTCCCGGAAAGCTTCAAAACACGGGTGTTACAGATTAACGGTAACGAACCTACGGAGCGTTTTGCCGAACAATATTTCCAGGAAGCGCAGACATTTTATAACGAAGCACAGGTGTTCCGTCAGCAAAGCAACGAACCGGTACAGGCTTAATTTTTATCATCTACCTAAACATTACAACTTATGCAACATATACAACCCAGACTGACATTAGTAGGAGCCGGCCCCGGCGATCCGGAACTGATTACCGTTAAAGGCCTGAAAGCGATTCAGCAGGCACGGGTGATCCTGTACGATGCCCTCTCCAACAATGAACTGCTGGAATATGCACCTGCCAACTGCCTGCGTCGTTTCGTAGGTAAGCGCGCCGGAATGCATGTATACTCCCAGGACGAAATCAACCGCATGATTGTAAAATATGCGCTGACCTACGGCAGTGTGGTACGCTTAAAAGGAGGCGACTCTTTTGTATTCGGCCGCGGACAGGAAGAAATTGCCTTTGCACAGCAATTTGGAATAGCTACGGAAGTGGTACCCGGCGTATCCAGTGCTATCGCGGTACCCGGTTTGAACAAGATTCCGGTTACCGCCCGTAATATCAGCGAAGGTTTCTGGGTAATTACCGGAACCACCCAAAGCGGCAGCTTATCCCGCGATCTGGAACATGCTATCCAGGCGAATACCACTGTAGTAGTACTCATGGGGATGAGTAAACTGGCAGAAATTGCGGCCATCTATGAAGCACAGGGGAAAGGCGCCATCCCGGCAGCTATTATTCAGAACGGCACCCTGCCTTCTCAGAAAATGGGACTGGGATATGTGGCCGATCTGCCGGAAATAGCTTCTGCCAATGAACTGCATAACCCGGCTATCATCGTGATAGGAGAGGTGGTGCGTTTCCATGAAGCATTTCAGGCAATACAGAACAGAATTACCGAAGGACTTAAAATCGCTGTATAATGGAAGAAAATCAGTTATTCCCGGTGTTTTTCAAATTGCACCGCCTGCATGTACTGGTAGTAGGCGGTGGCAATATCGGGCTGGAGAAAACCCAGGCGATGCTGCAAAATTGCCCGCAAAGCAATATTACCGTAGTAGCCCTGGATTTCCTGCCCGATCTGTTGGAAATTGCGCAGCAATATCCCAATATCACCCTCATTCAGAAATCATTCTCCTGCGGCGACCTGTTGGGGAAAGACCTGGTCATTGCAGCCACCAACAAAAGAGAGCTGAATTATTGCATCTGGGAGAAAGCCAAAGGCATTAAAGTACTGATCAATGTGGCTGATACGCCTGATCTGTGCGACTTTTACCTGGGCTCGGTGGTACAGAAAGGCAATCTGAAAATCGCCATTTCCACCAATGGTAAATCACCCACTATTGCCAAACGCCTGAAACAGGTATTACAGGAAGCGATTCCCGATACCCTGGATGAAGTGCTGAGTAAGCTGTATGTGATCCGCGACCGTCTGAAAGGCGACTTTACCAGCAAAGTGAAAAAACTCAACAGTATCACGGACGTACTGGTAAGACCGGAAAGTGAAAGTGTCTGATAATCATTTTTTTAATACTTCCAGTAGCACCTGCGCCTGGTTGTGTACCGTATCTTTAGCCCCAAACAATAAGGTCACCTGCTGATGCCTGGCTTTTTTCCGAAGGTCGGCCAGCCATGCCTGTTTTTCCTGTTCCTGTAATTCTGCCAGATATTTTGTTTTGAACGCCGCAAACTGCCCTGATTCATGGTGAAACCACTTACGCAAGGCATCACTGGGGGCGATCACCCGTGCCCACTCATCAATATGGGCTTTTTCTTTAGATAACCCTCTGGGCCAGAGCCGGTCTACCAGCACCCGGTAACCATCACTTTCGGCATAATCATCGTACACACGTTTAATACGGATCATATATAGCAGATTTACCAGTTAACCGGTTCGAAGGAGGAAAATATTTCCTGAAACTCAGGCACATGTGCGGGGGCAATATAATTGCAGGCCGTCTGAAACTTATCCCACAGTTCCTTTACAATATCATTATCCCGGGCTGCTACTATTGAGTCGGCGGATTTCCATTCAAAAATTTCGATCAGGGTACCGTCTTTTGCCCGCAGAATCAAGGGTGTTCTTTCGGTGGCCAGGCCTTCTCCCCTTAAAATAGGTACATGCGCACTAACCAGTTGGTTCAACAATTCTTCCTGTCCGCTTTTAGGCTGGTATGCTACCATTACAACAACTCCCATAACTTAATTTTTAATGGTGAAAGATCATATCCGCGGGAGCTGTCACAAATAACATACCCATCTGTATCTTTACGTTTTGCAACAGATTATAGTATATGCAACAGATAATAGATCAAACAGTAGCTTTTGTAAAACAGGAATTGGCCGGTGCGGAAGGCGGGCACGATTGGTGGCATATTTATCGGGTATGGCAGCTGGCCAGACATATTGCCGCAACGGAAACGGTCAACCTGCTGGTGGTAGAACTGGGCGCCTTACTGCATGATATTGCAGATGCCAAGTTCCATAACGGTGATGAAAATATTGGCCCGGCCAAAGCCACGGCATTTCTGGAATCCCTGTCTGTACAGCCGGAAATCATTGCCCATGTGGAAAATATCATCCGCCATATTTCTTTCAAGGGGGGTAATCACGAACGGGTATTTTATTCTGCCGAACTGGGCGTGGTACAGGATGCTGACCGGCTGGACGCTATCGGCGCCATTGGTATTGCCAGGGCATTCAATTATGGTGGATTCCGCAACCGGGCCTTGCATGATCCGGCGGTGACACCCAATCTGCAGATGACCAGGGAGGAGTATAAAAAGAATACTGCTCCTACGATTACCCATTTCTATGAGAAATTGCTATTGCTGAAAGACAGGATGAATACGGATACGGGGAAAACGCTGGCAGCAGAAAGGCATGCGTTTATGGAATTGTTCCTCGAACGTTTTTATCAGGAGTGGGAAGGCGTATTGTAAGGGCAGCTGGAAAGATATCATTTGTTATTTAGACATTTTGTTGGCCGGCATACCGGCAATAAAATATCTAAATAACAAAATATCTCTATATGAAAGATCCTTAAACTTTTTCTATAAACAGTGCTTTCAGCTCTTCTGCGTCCTGCGGTTTCATTTTACCACCCAGGATGAGGCGAAGCTGGCGGCGGCGTAATGCCCCTTCATATAATCTGATTTCTTCCTCTGTATCCGGAATGATGGCCGGTACAGGACGGGAATTACCGTTGGGGTCCAGTGCCACAAAGGTCATGAAGGCTTCATTGGATTTATAGCGATACTGTTGTACCGGATCTTCTCCCCAAACCCGCATGTGTACTTCCATGGAAGTGTTAAAGGCCCTGCTCACCTTGGATTCAATGTGCACCACATTACCCAGCTTAATGGGATTTTCGAACGAGATATTATCTACGGATGCAGTGACCACCGGGGCGCTGCAGTGTTTCATACAGGCCAGTGCGGCTGCAATGTCCATCCAATACATGAGACGGCCTCCCATCAGGTTTCCGAAAGTATTGGTATCATTCGGCAGAACCAGTTCGGTCATCTGTATCAGTGAGTCTTGTGCTCTCTTAGGCGTTAAAGTCATCTTTTATGTATTTCGGACGCAAATTTACAGTTTATATATTTAAAGACTGGCAGCAATTGCAGGAAACCATCTGGTTGATAAAGGTTTTTAACAAATAATTTCACCCACTTGAAAAATCTTTAAAACGCCCTGTAGATCAATGATGAGAGCTGAACAGAATCCGTGAAAAATTAACAAACAAATAAACTCACTTTGTAAAAAACTTGGGAGCGAAGCAAATTTGTGTAACTTTGCATGACCTTCGGAAGTAGTTTACTTGATCGGTTTTACACCAAATGCAGTCCGGCACTTCCCCGATTATAGGTCAAGTACTTTTAGCAGAATTTTAGTTTTTATGGCAAAATATATCTTCGTTACGGGAGGTGTTACTTCCTCTTTGGGTAAAGGAATTATAGCTGCTTCGTTAGCAAAATTATTGCAGGCGCGTGGCTTTAGAGTGACTATTCAGAAGTTTGATCCATATATCAATGTGGATCCGGGAACGTTAAACCCTTATGAGCACGGGGAATGTTTCGTAACAGAAGATGGCGCTGAAACAGATCTGGATCTGGGACACTATGAGCGTTTCCTGAATACGCCTACGTCTCAGGCCAACAACGTTACTACTGGTCGTATCTATCAAACTGTTATCAACAAGGAAAGAGAAGGAGCTTACCTCGGTAAAACCGTTCAGGTAATTCCTCACATCACAGATGAAATCAAACGTCGTATCCTGTTACTGGGAAAAGATGGTAAATATGATATCGTGATTACGGAGCTGGGTGGTACTGTGGGCGACATCGAATCCCTGCCTTATATTGAGGCGGTTCGTCAGTTACAATGGGAATTAGGAGAAGAAGATTGTCTGGTGGTACACCTGACGCTCATTCCGTACCTGCGTGCGGCTAAGGAGCTGAAAACCAAACCAACACAACACTCCGTTCGCCTGTTAAGTGAATATGGCGTACATCCGGATATCATCGTGTGCCGTACAGAAGAACCAATGTACCGCGATCTGAAAAAGAAAATCGCCTTGTTCTGTAATGTGCAGGTAGATGCGGTGATTGAAGCGAATGACGTACCGACAATTTACGAGGTACCTTTGGAAATGATGCGCGAAAAACTGGATGTTTCTGTACTGAAAAGACTGAATCTGCCGGTGGAAAAAGAGCCTGAATTATCCAAATGGCGCGAATTCCTCGATAAATTGAAATATCCGAAAACAAAGGTTACCATCGGACTGATCGGTAAATATGTAGAGTTGCAGGATGCTTATAAATCTATCCTGGAATCATTTGTACATGCAGGTTCCCAGAATGAATGCAAAGTAGTGGTACAGAATATCCACTCAGAGCATATCACACCGGAAAATGTATGCGAGAAGCTGAAAAACCTCGATGGTTTACTGGTAGCGCCAGGTTTCGGCCACCGGGGTATCGAAGGTAAAATCACCGCTATCCAGTATGCCCGTGAAAACAGCCTGCCATTCTTTGGTATCTGTTTAGGTATGCAGATGAGCGTGGTGGAATATGCCCGTAACGTACTCGGCTGGAAAGATGCACACTCCGTGGAAATGAATCCGGATACAGCTCATCCGGTGATCAACCTCATGGAAGAACAGAAGAAAATCACTGCCAAAGGTGGTACAATGCGCCTGGGTGCTTATGCCTGCGACTTGCTGCCAGGTTCCAAAGCAGCTGAAATATATGGTGCCACCTCCATCAGCGAAAGACACCGTCACCGTTACGAATTCAATAACGATTACCTGCAACAGTTTGAAGAAGCAGGTATGGTCCTGTCCGGCAGAAACCCGGAAAGCGGCCTTGTGGAAATGGTGGAATTACCTGCACATCCGTTCTTCGTGGGCTCTCAGTTCCATCCTGAACTGAAAAGCACCGTGGAAAGACCGGCGCCAATCTTTGTCTCCTTCATTAAGGCGGCTAAGCAATATGCAGAAAGCAAAAACGGTAAAACAAAGGTTTCTGAAGAGAAACTGGCGCAATAATTACCGTTTATAAAAAATATAGGTTACGCATTGTATATCAGATAATAGTGGATGAGATTCACTTACATCTGTTAAACAATGCGTAATTCTTTATAGTTAATCCCTAATTCATTAAAAAGGCTCTTCAATTCGTAAAATCCTGCTTACCTTTGCTGCCTAAATTTTAATTGCATTTCATGGATAGAAATTCGGTCATTGGGTTTTTACTGTTAGGCGTGTTGCTGGTAGGATATATTTTCTTCAACCAGAAACAGCAGGTAAGTGCCTCTAAGGAGAAAGCCCGGCAAGATTCCATCGCAGCGCTTAATCAGCCTAAAACACCTATTACAGATACCGCCGCTTTCCCTGCCGGCAGCCAACCCGATTCTGCACACCAGGCACTGCTCTCCGGAGAATTCGGCGCCTTTGCTGCTGCAGCTACCGGTGCGGTACAAACCACTGTAGTGGAAAACGACGTGGTGAAAATCACCTTCTCCAATAAAGGTGGGCAACCAGCCAACATACAGCTGAAAGCTTATAAAAACTACGATGGCGGCCCGTTAATGTTGCAGCAAAGCTCATTTAACCGTTTATCTGTAGAGGTACCGGCCAGTGTGAATAAAATGCTGAACAGTGCGGATCTGTTCTTTACCGCCGGACAGGTACAACAACTGGCCAACGGTGCACAATCCATCACTTATCGTCTCAACAGCAGCAACCCTGCTGCTTACCTCGAATTCAGCTACACCCTGAAACCAGGTAGCTATATCGTGGACTATAACATCCATGCCGTAGGCTTCCAGGGCATATTGCCAGGTAACCAGCAATACCTGAGCTTACAGTGGAATAGCCAGAATGATAAACAGGAACATGATATGCAGAATGAGCGCCTGAACAACCAGGTGCACTACATGTATACCAACGATAAACACGATTACTTCACCCTGGAGCGTTCCAGCCACGAAAAACTGGACAACAAACTGAAATGGGTGAGTGTAAAACAACAGTTCTTCAATACCACTCTGATCGCGAAAAATGGCGAATTCAGTAACGCGGATATCAATACCAAAGTACCGCAAAGTGCCAATATCGTAGGACAAACATTCACTACCCTGCAGATTCCTTACAACAGGGCGAATGACTTCTCCTTCCCGATCGAAATTTATTATGGTCCGAACCATTATAAAACACTGAAATCATTTGATCTCGGTCTGCAAAAGATCATTCCGCTGGGTTCCGGCATCTTCGCTTTTGTTAAGTATGTAAACATCTGGATCATCATCCCGGTATTTAACTTCCTGAGCGGATTTATTGGCAACTATGGCCTGATCATCATTCTGCTGACCATCTTTATCCGTTTGCTGATTGCACCTTTCACTTACCAGAGCTATGTGTCTCAGGCGAAGATGAAAGTGCTGAAACCGGAAATCGATGCCCTGAAAGCAAAACATGGCGAAGATCAGCAGACCTTCGGTGTAGAGCAGATGAAATTATTCAAGACAGCAGGAGTAAACCCGCTGGGTGGATGTTTACCGGCATTGCTGCAGTTACCGATTCTGGTAGCGATGTACAGCTTCTTCCCTTCCTCTATTGAGCTGCGTCAGGAAAGTTTCCTGTGGGCAAAAGATCTCTCTTCCTACGATTCTATCGTGAACCTGCCATTTAATATACCTTTCTATGGCGATCACGTGAGTCTGTTTACCATCCTGATGACCATCACCAGCTTAATCCTGGCGTTCTACAACCGTGGTATGACAGATCAAAGCAATCCGGTAATGAAGTACATGCCTTATATGATGCCAATCGTATTATTGGGTATCTTCAACCGCCTGGCTGCTGCGTTGACTTTCTACTACTTCCTGTCCAACGTGATCAGTATCCTGTTGCAATGGGTACTCCAGACTTTTATCATCAACCACGATAAAATTCATGCACAGATCCAGGAGAACAAAAAGAAACCGGTGAGCAAATCCAAATGGCAGGAAAAGCTGGAGGATATGCAGAAGCGGCAGCAGGATATCCAACAAAAGAAAAAATAGGATTAATACAATCTGAACAATTCAAACATAATTTTTAGCAGCAGGCTTCCCCATCGGGAAGCCTGCGCTATTTTTGGAAGGATATGAAAAAAAGCTTGTTATTATTGATCTGCGCAGGAGGCCTCTATGCCGGCGCCCGCGCACAGGATACCATTCCGGATGCCGGACGTATTCAGCGGACAGTGAACTACCTGGCTTCCGATAAACTCAAAGGAAGAGGTACCGCAGAAAAGGGAGGCATTAAAGCCAGCAACTACGTGGCGCGCCAATTCAAAAAACTGGGCCTGAAACCGGTACACGGCAATAGTTACTTTCAGGAGTTTATTTTTGATAAACAGGCCCATAAGGATATTCCCAGCCGGAACGTCATCGGATTACTGGATAACGGTGCTGCCCGTACGATTATCATCGGCGCTCATTACGATCACCTGGGTACAGCTGTCCTCTTTGATGGCAAATACCCGATTGGTCAGATTCACAACGGGGCAGATGACAATGCTTCCGGCGTAGCCGGTTTGCTGGAACTGGCCCGGCACTATGTGTATAATCACACCAAAGAGTCTTTCAACTTCCTGTTTATCGCTTTTGGTGGGGAAGAGCTGGGACTGCAGGGCTCCAAGTACTACACGGCGCATCCGCTGATGCCGTTGGATAGTGCACACTTTATGCTGAACATGGATATGATCGGAAGATATAATCCGGAAAGAGGACTGGGTATTGGTGGTTTTGGCAGTGCTGCAGAATGGCCCGCCGTATTCAAGGATGTACAGCAACCAGGTATCCGGTTCTTCACAGATGCTGCCGGGAAAGGCGCTTCTGACCATCATAATTTTTATATGCACAACGTGCCGGTGTTGTTTTTCCATACCGGTGGGCACGACGACTATCATAAGCCTACCGATGATGCGCCTAAGTTACAGGCCGTAGCAGAAGCAGGTATTCTGCAGCTGGGCATACAATTGATCAATAAGGTGATGACTTTTCCGGAGTTGCATTATACCGGCGAGCAAAAGAACTAGCTGATAAGTTCTACTTCATAAACAGGACTGAACAGATAAAGACGGTGAGACGCTACTTCTTCACAGCGGTAGCGTTTCCGTACTTTTTCTCCTTTCCGGAAAATCCGGCCGTCCTTTATTTTGAACTGGCCATTCAGGGGAACCTGTTCTACCAGCACATGATTTTCCTTTTTACGGTCATAGTTTTTTAATACCCGCATCAGATCTTCGTCTGCGCAGGAGCTGGCGGCAGGGTTCAGCATACTTTGCCGCACGGCCAGTTCTACGTCTGGCGGCAACAGGTTTTTACCCACGAAGCCCCGCAGGATAAACGAAAATTCCTGTTTCCATTCTTTTCCGTGCGCAGCCACCCGGTTGGCGTATTTATTAAAAGTAGTCAGGTGTGCAATTTCGTGCAGCAGGGTAAGTAGAAAGGAGTACTTATTCAGGGACCCGTTGATACTGATACGGTGCCCTTTGCCCTGACCGTCCGGATGCCGGTAGTCGCCGAGGATGCTTTGCCGCTCCTTGGTAATAGTAAGATGCACCTTATAGGTGGAAACGTATTCCATGACCTGCCCGAAGGTTCCTTCGGGTAAATAGGACGCTAATGCATTTAATGGCGCCTCTTTCTTCACGCAGTTTATTTTTTAAGCCTGGTGAGCCGGAACAGGCTCAGTGTTTCAAATACAGTATATACCAGGTATAGGAACAACAGCATAAAAATAGTCAGTTTGCTGACATTGGGCCGGTAAATCAGGACATAGGTAGCAATACCGGCTACGCAGAGCATTAATTTGCTCAGGGTAGAGCCGTAGACGGCCCGGATAAAAGCATTGTGGTTGGAGGAGGCGAGCCCTCTGCGGCTCATCAGGTAAGAAACCAGGGATATAATAGCCAACGCCAGGTTACCGATCATCAGTACATAAATATGTGCACCGATGTCCAGTAACCTGGGTTTGAATATTATGATAAGTCCGTTTAAAATTCCAAAAAGGGAAAATAATCTGATGGTAAATCTATCACTCATTGCCGTCGGGTATCTTTTATAATTTGCCACAAAAGTATGGCTAAACCCAGTAAAGAAAAAATGATCAGGAACACAGGGAACCGCCAGCCCATTTTCTGGTCCAGTTTGTACCCTGCAAACACTGCCAATCCCAATGTGGCCATCATCTGGAAGGCCAGCCCGGCGTAACGTAACAGTGGATTGCGATTATTTTGCTTCCTGGAGGGCGGCTTTTCCATTTTTCTGATTTTCTGCCGGTTGTTGCTGTTGCTGCTGCTGGCCATCCATGTAACAACGACCGTTAAACTTGGCGGTAGGCTCCATCTCGAAGTGAGCGGTATACACATCGCCTTTTACCAGTGCGTTGCCTTTCAGGAACAGCAGGTCATCTACTTTAATAATACCGGTTACTTTTCCCAGGATATCCGCGCTCTGACATACCAGGTCGCCAATGATATCACCTTCTGGTCCTACAACGATTTTTGCTTTGGTCGATACCAGCCCTGTTACCTGGCCATCGATACGGATATCGCCTTCACATACGATATCTCCCTGAATAGTGGTTCCGTTCCCTATAATATTAATAGTGGACGTAGGTAACAGCGATTTGTTGTCACCTTTTGATTTCTGATTGTTATTAAACATAGGTTTTCAGGTTTTTCAAGTTTAGTGATGTAAAATAAATAAAATATGTAATTATTTTGAGATTTAATAAACGGGACGTTTATTAAAGACACCATTTCCCCGAATCTGATTCGCGGTAAATGTAAACATCAGTGAATCGAAAATGTTTAATAGGTGCTGTTGTCTACCTTGGGAACCTTCAACATAGTGGTATCCAGTTTCCCTGTAAATTCCCCGTTGATGACCTGTTTGATGTTTTTCAGGTACTGATCACGCGCATTGATGGCTGTTTCCAGTGAGTCTGCGCGCATTTTAAGATGGATAAATTCCTTGCGTTGTTTCAAATCACCATAACCGGGTATGTAATAGCGTAAAGGCGTGAATACCACCGTTGCCACCGTAATGGCCACCAGTAATACAAACAGGGTACTTAAAGCGATGTACACACTCATCCTGGACAGTTTAAACGACGTCACTTCTTCATAGGTATCATCATTCATAATTACCAGGCGGTATTTATGTTTGAGTTTTTCCAGGTTTCTCTTATTGTTTTTGTTCCCCTTCTTAGCCATGTTGCGGTTATGCTTATAGAAATATTCTTTTTCTGGCGGCTAAAGTTAATCATTATTGTAAAATTGGCGCAGTGTTTTGTTGTTTATACGCCGGAAGAAGAGTTATTCTCTGAAAATCAGTAGATTAAAAAAAATATTTCCCGAACGGAAATAAAGATGGTTATCTGCAATAGAACGATGTTATCAACTATTTTATGCTATCTTTAAAATATTTTTCTGAACTATAAGTTATATATATTTAGCCTATACACCCTGGCATCCATGAATTGCATTAAACTGCTACTTAAATATCTGGTACTTGTCTTTATTTCGCTTTGCCTGGGAATACCGGCTCTTTTGGCACAGCATACGCCCCAAAGGAAGCCGCAGCAACCAACATCGCAGGAGCAAACCCCAGACAATGCGCCCCGCAAGTTATTTAACAAGCCACTCATCAAGCCCCGTGAGTCGCGTGTGCAGGACCGTCGTCCGCCTTCTGAAATCATGCTGGAAAAGAAACGCTGGAACTGGAAACGTAAGTTTTTTCAGAATATGGCCACCCGTTTTAACTATTACTTCCATGCCAGAGTGAAGCTGGAAAGGGTAGTGGCTACGGTAAGCCGCGATGGGCAGGACAACTACAACGTATTACTGCCTTTTTATTCTGCCAGCCTGCAAAATCAGGGCTACAGCAAGAATGAGCTGGACTCCGTGATCGAAAAAACCAACATGGCCATCCAGCTGCACGACCCGAGAGGTAAGTGGATTGATGACTGTTTCCTGCTGATGGGCCGCGCCTACTTCTACGAAGGAGACCTGGATAATGCCAATAAGACCTTCCAATATATTAATATCACCTTTGCCCCTAAAAAGAAAACCGACTACAAAACGGTGATCGGGGCCAATGAACAGGATCAGTTCTCCATCGCTACCCGGGAAAAAAGAAAAGGCTTTTTCGGTCGTTTCAAACATAAATCTGCCCGTAACGACGCCTTCCTGTGGCGCGCAAAAACATTGCTCGAACAAAAGGAATACGACGAAGTACAGGCCCTGCTCAACATCCTGCATACCGATCCCAACTTCCCGCACCGCCTGGATGGCGGCCTGGCAGAAGTACGCGCCTACAGCAACTATGTACAGGGACGCTATGAAGAAACCATTGATCCCATGAAACTGGCTATTGCCAAAAGCCGGGATAAAGTGGCCAAAGCCAGGATGTCCTTTATACTGGGACAACTGTACGTCAGACAAAAACATGCAGATTCCGCCCTGACGCAGTTCAAAAAAGTAATCAGCCTGAAACCGGACCCCATGATGGATTTCCAGGCCAGGTTGCAGATTGCCAAAATGAATGTGCTCACTACCGGCAAGCTGGATGAAAGTATGGCGGTATTGCGGAAGATGATGAGAAAAGAACGCTTTTCCAGTTTCCGGGATGCTATTCTGTACACCATGGGAACGTTGCATTATCCCCAGGATCCTGCTGCTGCGCTCAACTATATGCAGCTGTCGCTCAAAGAACCCAGCAACAACCAGGTACAACGTACACTTACCTATAAAGGTATCGCTGATATCTATTATGATCAGCGTAGTTACCTGGATGCTAAAAAATATTACGACAGCACTGCCAGCGTGATGACAGCCGACTTCGTGGATGCGGCTACTGTGCAAACGCGTAAGGAAGTACTCACGGATGTAGCGGAAAAACTGGCGGTTATTCACCGCGAAGACAGTCTGCAGCGGATTGCCGGGATGTCGGAATCTGACCGTAACATCTTCCTTGAAAAGATGGCCGGTGCTCTCCGTGTTGCAGCGGCAGAAAAGAAAAAGGCAGAAGCCATGCAGGCCGCCAATCCCACGAACAACCCGGCTTTTGCTATGAATAATAACGGCGTCAATGCCTATTCTCCAAAAGAAGCCGCCGGTGATTGGTATTTCTATAATCCATCCAGTAAAGCGGCTGGTTTCTCGGAATTTAAACGCCGGTGGGGTACCCGTCAGGCTGTGGATAACTGGCGCCGGAGTCAGAATGGGGTGGTTAATGCTGCCAACAGCAATGCGCCTATCGAAATGCTCGACGCTCCTAAGGAAACGGCAGATAATCTGTCGCCGGATAGTATTACCGGTGCTAAACTGGCTGTAGGCTTACCGCTCAGCAAAGAAAGCTTTGCGCAGTCTGTCAAAAAGAACCAGGATGCCTGGTTCGATCTGGGTAAACTGTATCACGATAAACTGGATAATCGTTCCCTGGCCATAGAAACCTACGATACCCTGTTGCTGAAACATCCGGTACATCCGCGTAAGCCGGAAGTATTGTATTCGCTGTATATCTGGCACGGAAAGATGAATCATGGTGCGGAAGCAGCCCGGTATAAGGATCTGGTGCTGAATCAATATGGAAATACCAATTTTGCCGATATTATCCGCTCCGGTGGCCTCAATGATATTGACGTAGAGAAAAAGAAAGCTATTACCAACGCTTACAATGCGGCTTATACCGCTTTCCGTAACGGCGATTTTGCCGGTGCCATGGCCCAGAAAAAACAAGCAGATTCCACTTTCGGATTTAACTTCCTGCAGCCTAAATTTGACCTGCTGGAGGCCATGATCATTGTAAGAACAGATACGTTATATGCCAATGATACCCTGCAGCTTTCCCGTAAGGCAGTGGAGGGGGTGATTGCCAAATATCCGGCAGACAATGCGATTCGTGCCCAGGCCCAAACCTTGCTGGATGTGCTGAATCACAGAGGAGAGCTGGTAGATTACCTCGCCAAACTGGAATTGAAAAAATCAGCTGATGGCAGTTCTGTGGTAGATGAAAATATTTCTATGCGCTACCCCTGGCAAAACCCGCAACCAGTGCTGGCAGACAGGTTGAATGGCGCGAAAGCGGCTTCCGTGGATTCGGCAAAAATAAATACGGCCATTGCCGGTAAAACCCCGACGCCCATTGCTACTATTGCTCCTGTGAAGCCAATAACGCCTTATAAACTGAGTGCAGATAATCCTTTCTTTGTGGTATTGTCCTTCCAGCGGGTTTCCAAAGAGCTGATGGACGAAGGCCTGAATCAGTTTACCCGGTATAATGCTTCCAAACATGCCAATGATAAAATAGAAGTGGGCAGTTTTGTGCTGACACCAAACGATATTATGCTCATCTTCCGCCTTTTCCCCAATGAAGACAAGGCGCTGGCATATTTTGACGAGATCCGGGATGAAGCTTCCGTGAATATCATTCCCAGGATCCGGTCTACAGAGTATTCTTTCTTTGTGATCTCCAGGGATAACTTTATTTTATTAAACAGCACCAAAGACCTGACCGGCTACCGTAAATTTTTCGTAGATAACTATGTGACACAATAGAATGCAAACGGGCTGCTGCCGGAAAATATATCAGGTAAACTAAATATCTAAGCGCAGACATCATAAAATCTGTAAATTTTAAATAGCTTTGTTGGTCAAACCGCTTGGCAACCGGCTTGTTTATTGCTGTTACACAATATCTATTGAAAAAATATTTTATATAGCCAACATAGCAGGTTACCGCCCGTAAAAGCTGGTGGCGGGGCCTAAAAACAAATCATATAGCGCATGAAAAAATCGGTGAAAATATTGTGGCGTGTGGCGTTTGGCATTCTGGCATTTATTGTTCTCTTTGTATTACTCATTAATTTCCGGGTTATTGGCAACATGCCTTCTATGGAGGAGCTGGAGAATCCCCGTGCTGCCCTGGCTTCGGAAGTAATAGCTGATGATGGTACCATCCTGGGTAAATATTACCAGGTAGACCGTTCCAGCAGTGATTACAATGAGATCTCCAAAAATGTGATCAATGCCCTGATTGCAACAGAAGAAACCCGGTTTTATGATAACTCTGGTATTGATGCCAAAGGCACCATGGCCATTCCTTTTTATCTGCTGATCGGTAAAAAGCGTGGTTCCAGTACCATTACCCAACAGCTGGCCCTGAACCTGCAGGCCGATAACCTGGGTAAACAACGTTCCGGTAACCCGATAGGCCGGGCATTCCAGAAATTACAGGAATGGATCATTGCCGTAAAGCTGGAAAGGAATTTCACCAAACAGGAAATCCTTACACTGTACCTGAATACCGTAGCATTCGGAGATAACGTATATGGTATTGAAAATGGCGCACGTACTTTTTTCAGTAAAGATGCCGGCCATTTATCTATCGAAGAAGCGGCTATCCTGGTGGGGATGCTGAAAGGAAACACCATCTATAATCCCCGTCGTAACCCGCAACTGGCGCTGAACCGCCGCAATACGGTGATCGACAACATGGTGGAATCCGGATTTATTACCCCGGCAGAAGCAGCGAATGCCAAGAGCAAACCCATTGTACTGCACTATAATAAAATAGATCATAACAAAGGACTGGCGCCTTATTTCCGGGAAGTATTACGGGATGAGCTGAAAGGCTGGTGTAAAGAACATAAAAAAGCGGATGGTTCCGATTATAATCTGTACCGTGATGGCCTGAAAGTATATACCACTATCAATCCCCGGATGCAGCTGTATGCAGAAGAAGCCGTAGCCAAACATCTCCAGACGCTGCAGAAATTCCTGTCGGCCCAGGCAGATGTGAAAAGTGGCAATGTATGGAAGAAATGGCCTAAATACCTGGATAAATACATGAAAGAATCGGATCGTTACCGCGCCATGAAAGACGATGACGCCTCCGACTCCACGATTGCCCGGGCATTCAATACGCCTACCCGGATGAAAGTATTCTCCTGGAAAAGCAGCACCGAACCGGATCTGAATGAAGTAGATACTGTGATGACGCCAATGGATTCCATTAAGTATATGCGTGCCGTATTGCAGGCGGGCTTTATGGCCATGGACCCGGAAAGTGGTGAAGTAAAAGCCTGGGTGGGCGGACCGGATTTCCGTTATTTCAAAAACGATCACGTAGCCAAAACCCGTCGTCAGGTGGGTTCTACCTTTAAACCTTTCCTGTATTGCTTTGCCATCATGAATGGTATGTCTCCGAATACGGTATTGCCCAACGAGCCGGTAACCATTGGTAACTGGACCCTGACAAGGAACTCAGAAGGTAGCGTGGGCGGTAGTATTACTATGGCAGGTGCGCTGGCCCGGTCGCTGAACCTGGTATCGGCCTACCTGATCAAACAAATCGGCGCCAAAGCGTTTGCCGACTTTGCCCAAAACAAGATCGGCTTTGAAAGTGAAATATTGCCTTATCCTTCCATTGCGCTGGGTACCTCTGAGTTGTCGCTGTACGAAATGCTGCGCGCCTACACAATGTTCCCTGGACGAGGCATCAATACCAAACCTATTTATATTACCCGTATTGAAGACCGGAATGGTAATATCCTGGAAACATTCGCCCCTGTGAAGCGTGAGGTGATCAGTGAGAAAGAATCCTTTACCATGGTGAAAATGATGCAGGGCGTAATGCAGCCCGGCGGCACCGGTGCCCGTTCCCGCTCCCGTTACAATATGCAGGGAGAGATGGCGGGTAAAACCGGTACTACCAACGATAATACCGATGGCTGGTTTATTGGCTATACACCTAAACTGCTGGCAGGCGCCTGGGTAGGTTGTGAAAATAACTTTATCCACTTCAGCACTACTGCGATTGGTCAGGGGGCTAATACCGGCTTACCGATATGGGCTTACTTCATGCAGAAAGTATATGCGGATCCTACCCTGAAAGTTAGCACCAGTGATCATTTCCTGTCGCCAACCAATATGAGTGATGATGATGTACACCTGAACTATGAGTCCAATGTAAAACCGGGCGCAGAAGCAGAAAACGTAGGAAATGGCTCTGAAAGTGACTATGGCGATTATGGTAATGGCAATGGTAGTGAAAATGATTTCGCCAATCCGGGTGCAGACAAACCGGCTAATGATCCGGTAGTCAAACCAAAAGAGAAAGAGAAGGAAAAAGAAAAAGAAGATAATAAACCTGCTCCTCCGAAAGCCGTATATCCGCCTAAGAAAGGAGAATAATAACAGGTAAGCAGATAAAAAAATCCCCCCCCGCTACAGCGGGGGGGGATTTTTTTATATCAAAAGAGATGAATGATTAAGCGCTTACTGCTTTGTTAACCAGTGCAGCTGCTTCGCTGAGGAGGATGGCAGACTGTACTTTCAGGCCGCTGTCTTCAATCAGTTTTTTAGCTTCTGCAGCGTTGGTACCTTGTAAACGTACGATGATCGGTACGGTGATGTTACCGATAGACTGGTAGGCATCAATAACACCCTGTGCAACCCTGTCGCAACGAACAATACCACCGAAGATATTGATCAGGATAGCTTTTACTTTAGGATCTTTCAGGATGATACGGAAACCTGCTTCTACAGTCTGTGCGTTGGCAGTACCACCTACGTCCAGGAAGTTAGCTGGTTCACCGCCGCTCAGTTTGATCATGTCCATAGTAGCCATGGCCAGACCGGCACCGTTTACCATACAACCTACGTTACCGTCCAGTTTTACGAAGTTCAGGTTAAATTTGCTGGCTTCTACTTCTGTCGGATCTTCTTCTGTGATATCACGCAGTGCTTCCAGATCAGGATGACGCAGCAGGGCGTTGTCATCCAGGTTTACTTTCGCATCTACGGCAACGATTTTTTCATCGCTGGTTTTGAACAGTGGGTTGATTTCCAGCATGCTGCAATCCAGTCCTACGTAAGCGTTGTACAGGCTGGAAACGAATTTCACCATGTTTTTGAACGCCTCACCGCTTAAACCGAGGTTGAAAGCGATATTACGTGCCTGGAATGGCTGCAGGGGCATGTTTGGTTTTACCCACTCTTTGAATATTTTTTCTGGTGTGCTGTGTGCTACTTCTTCGATATCCATACCACCTTCTGTGGAGTACATGATCACGTTCTGGCTTTTAGCACGATCCAGCAGGATAGACAGGTAGAATTCTTTTACCGGGTTAGGACCTGGATAATAAACGTCCTGTGCTACCAGCACTTTGTTTACCAGTTTACCAGCATCGCCGGTCTGGATGGTAACCAGGGTGCCTCCCAGGATATTGCCTGCTATGGTTTTAACGTCTTCTGCATTTTTTCCAACTGCCACACCGCGCTGCTCTGTACCACGGATTTTACCCTTACCGCGTCCACCAGCATGGATTTGCGCCTTTACAACGGCAAATTCATTACCAAATTGCACTTTCAGTTGTTTGTAAGCCTCTGCGGCCGCTTCAGGCGTATCTACCGGGATACCTTCCTGTACCGGTACATTATATTTTTTCAACAGTTCTTTAGCCTGGTACTCGTGTAAGTTCATCGGAATAAAATTTGCCGCTAAAATAGGTCATTATGATTTAAATATAAAACTGCAGTCTTTTGTGAATTAAAAAATAACTTTGCGCGGGTTTGTTTAAAATCCGACTTTTAACCAATATATAAACAGATGAGTGAATTAACTGCGCAGATTACAGCAGCGGCTGAATTTATCAGAAAACACTGGCAAGACACACCGATAGCAGGTATTATATTAGGTAGCGGCCTGGGTAACCTGGCAAAAGATATTGAAAACAGCGTATCCATTCCATACAGCGATATTCCTCATTTTCCGGTATCTACAGTAGAAGGACATTCCGGCAAGCTGATTTTAGGGTATATGCAGGGTAAGCCTGTAGTAGCCATGGCAGGCCGTTTCCACTTTTATGAAGGCTTCTCCATGAAGCAGGTAACCTTCCCGGTGAGGGTCATGAAAGCTTTAGGAATACATACTTTATTTATTTCCAATGCCGCCGGCGGCATGAATCATGCTTTCCAGGTAGGTGACCTGATGGTGATCAAAGATCACATCAACCTGCAGCCGGAGCATCCTTTGCGGGGCAAAAATGAAGACGAACTGGGACCCCGTTTCCCGGATATGAGTGAGCCCTATGCCAAATCACTGATCGACGCAGCGTATAAAATTGCAGCTGATAACAATATATCTTTACATACAGGCGTATATGTAGGGGTGCAGGGACCCACCTTTGAAACCCGGGCGGAGTACAAATACATGCACATCATTGGCGGCGACGCCGTAGGTATGAGTACCGTACCGGAAGTAATTGTAGCAGCACATGCCGGTTTGAAAGTATTTGCCATGAGTGTGATTACCGACATCGGTATCCGGGAAGAAGAAAATGTGATCACCCATGAGGAAGTGCTGGAAGCAGCCCATGCAGCTGAACCCAAGCTTACGCTTATCTTTAGTGAATTAATCCGGCAACTATAAACGCATTTTCATTTTCGGATGAGGCAACTTCTTATTATCATAGCCCTGCTGTTCTTAAGCGGCGCTCAATTGATGGCACAGTTTAATACCGGCCGCTTTGGCAACACAGGCGGCGGCGGTGGCGGCACCAGTAAAATGCAGCGGGATACTTCCAGACACGAACACGAATTGGATACCCTTACGCTGACTTACCGGTATCTCGGTGAGCCAACAGATTTTACCATAGACTCCTCTGTAGCAGACTTTCAGCTCAATTACCTGAAAGTACCTGCTACCTACGCTACCCTGGGTAACAGCGGGAGTGCGGCCCGGAATCTTATTTTTACGCCACTGATGAAGCCCGGATTTGATGCAGGCTTCCATTCCTATGATATCTACAGCAATTCTCACCAGAATGCCCGTTTTTATCATACTACCCGGCCTTATTCGGAGCTGAGCTACCTGGTGGGCGGTAAACAGGAACAGATTATCGGTATCACCCATACGCAAAACCGCACGGAGCGTTTTAATTTCGCGTTCGATTACCGCAAGGTAAACGCCCCCGGATTTTTTCGTACACAGAACTCTAACCACGATACCTACCGGCTGACGGCACATTATCAGAGTAAAAACAAACGGGCCAATACCTACCTCAGTTTTTACTACAACAAGATCAATGGCGGCGAAAACGGCGGTATCCGGGCAGATTCCATCCTGGATGATCCTTCCTACAAACAACGCCGGAACGTACCGGTATTTCTGGGGAATTCTGTATCCCGCTCCTATGGCTTTTTCGGTACCAGCAGTCCCGTAAAATCGCAGTACCAGGAAACCGGATTATTGCTTCAGCAACAGTATGACTGGGGCCGCGGCGATAGTATACACGTCAACGATACAACTGACTACTATAAGTTTGATCCGGTTTTCCGCGTTCAGTATACCTTCAATTACCAGAATAGTAACTATCAGTTTATAGATGCTGTACCGGATACCGGGTTTTACCGCATGCACTACGACTTTGCGCCATCTGCAGACACCCTCCAGGCCAAACATGTATGGAAGATGATCTCCAATGACCTGTCGCTGATACAGTTTCCGATCCGGGGTAACCTGGGGCACTTTATTAAAGCGGGGGCCCGTTTTGAAAGTATTACCGGTACCTTCCTGGATGCCAATATCAACTTTTCCAACCTGGCATTGCATGGTGAATACCGCAATAAAACCCGGAATAAGCTATGGGACTTCTCTGCCAAAGGAGAATTTTATGTACTGGGCCAGAACCGCGGAGATTACAGTGTCGCAGGTATGTTACAACGGCACCTGAACGATTTCCTGGGAGATATGCGGTTAACGTTTACCAACGTAAACCGGGAACCTTCCTATGTATACAAGTATTTCAACAGTACCCGGGATACCTGGTATAATACAGAGCTGACTAAGGAAAACATTACCCAGCTGCAGTTTGCAACAGAAAGCAGAAAACTGAAATACAACCTGGCTGTGAATTATTTCCTCTTTAATAATTATACCTATTTCAAGGATTATTATCACAGTGATCAGTATAAATCTCTCTTTAACCTCCTGCAGATTGTATTCAGCAAGAAGTTTTCACTGGAACCATTTGCCTGGTATGCCGACATCGCTTTCCAGCAGGTGCATGGCAATGCCCCGGTAAATGTGCCTGCTTTCTGGACACGCCACCGTTTTGCCTTTGAAAAACGGTTGTATAAAAACCTGAACCTGATGACCGGTGTGGAAGTACGTTACAATACCGATTATTATGCAGATGATTATTCTCCGATAACAGGCCAGTTTATTTACCAGGACTCCGTAAAAGTGAAATACAACTTCCCGGATCTGGCAGCATTTGCCAATTTCCGGATCAAATCCTTCTCCGCTTATGTGCGGGCAGAGAACCTGAATACCTTCTTTGCTAAAAATAATTTTGCAGCGCCACTCTATCCTTACAACAATTTCTCTTTCCGGGTAGGATTGAGATGGTGGTTCATCAATTAATCGTATATCCGCCATTCCCCGGCTCAGGCCGGCAGGAGTGGCGGTTTGCACTTTTCAGCTTTATACCGTATTTTTGTAGACTACATGCAACGCTTTTTTGTCATATTATTTGCCTTACTGTATACTACGCTCACCAGCGGGTTTACGATAAACGTGCATTACTGCATGGGCAAACTGACATCTGTAGCGCTGCAGCAGTCGCCGGAAGATCAATGTGCCAAATGTGGCAAGCCGGTAAAAAGCATGAACTGCTGCAAGAATGAGTTTAAATATTGTAAGGTTACTGAATCCCATCAGGCAGCCAAAGCTATACAGCAACATTTTTCGCTCACGACCCTGGATTTGCAGCTGCCGGTAAAAGTATTACGGGTTCCCGCGATACCAGTAGTCAGCCAATTTTCAACAGGGCACCATCCGCACGATCCGCCGGATATTACAGCTGCCCCTGTATTTCTCCTGAACTGTACATTTCTGATCTGATACAGCCTGTTTTGGATACCTCCTTTTGGAGAGGAATTTATCCGTATGCAATGCTGTAATTATCTCACAAAAAAATCAGATCATGAAAACAATATCCATTATACTGCTCGCGCTGGGCATTTCTTTTGGCGTACAGGCACAATACAAAAAAGCAAGTTTACAGGCAACCGGTCTTACCTGCGCCATGTGTTCCCGGGCTACTTTTGAAGCCCTGCAAACCTTGCCGTTTGTAGACAAAATAGATACAGACCTCAATAGTACCACCTTTGAACTGACCTTCAAATCAGGTGTACCGGTGAATATTGATGCCATCAGACAAAAGGTGGAAGACGCCGGATTTTCTGTAGGAAAACTGGTGGTAGCCGCCCAGTTCGATGGGGTGAAAGTACAGAACGATACCCACCTTACCTTTGGAGGTAATACACTGCATTTTATGCAGATTAAAGACCAGGTGCTGAACGGTGAAAAGTTGATGACCGTTATCGACAAGCACTTTGTTTCTGCCAAACAATTCAAAAAATTCAGTACCACAACCAGTATGTCCTGCTACCAGACAGGCATGATGAGTGATTGTTGCAAGCCCGATGCTACACCGGCTTCCAAAAGAATTTATCATGTCACTATTTAATACGGGGTCGGATATATGAAGAAAATACTAATAGCCGCGGCCCTGTTACTGGGTATCAGTCAGGTAAGCCAGGCGCAGGAGCTGTATGTAAATGCAGAGCCGGCCAGTAATATGCCTGCGAATTCGCTGGGTATCAGGTTGTCCAATAAGTTCTTTCAAATGGAGCATAGCGGGGTTACCGGTATGCGCTTTGAGCCGGAAGTGATGTGGGGCATCAACAAAAAACTGATGGTGCATGTGATCGGATATGCCTCTAATATGATGCAGCCTTCTATCCGGGCAGAGGGCGGTAGTGTATATGCCAAATACCGTTTCCTGTCGCTGGATCAGCAGCATGCGCATTTTCGGATGGCTGCCTATGTGAAAGGGTCGGTTATCGATAATCCGTATTATCCTGACATGTCTCACGGCATGAAAGAGCTGTATAATAACCGCGAACTCGACCTGGAAGGAGCTACCTCCGGAGCCAGCGGTGGTATTGTGGCTACACAGCTGCTGCATAAGCTGGCGCTGTCTACTACGTTGGGATATACCCGTTACATGAACAACCTGAAGGATAATATTCCGGCAGAATTTTCCAAAAATGAGGTCAATTACAGTTTTTCGGCAGGATATCTGCTGCTGCCTGTGAAGTACCGGCATTATGGACAAACGAATCTGAACCTGTATATGGAGTTTCTGGGTAAAACCAATACAGACGCAATAGCCCGTGGCGCTTATCTGGATATAGCACCGGCCATACAGCTCATTTTCAATAGTACAACCCGGTTGGATCTGTCTTATCGCACGCAGTTAGCCGGCAATATGCCGCGTAATATGTACAACTCCTTTTTAGTCCGGATAGAGCATAATATTTTTAACATTAATAAAAAATGACGGGTATGCCAGCAACAACACTGTTCATAAAAAATATGGTTTGCCCCCGTTGTATCAAAGTAGTCAGGGAAACGCTGGAAGCAGCAACGTTGCAGGTGGAAGAGATTGAACTGGGGAAGGCAGTTGTGGCGGAATCCTTATCTGCTGCACAGTTGCAGCAGGTGGCAGCGGCGCTCGAAACGGAAGGGTTTTTACTGATCGACGATAAAAAGCAGCAATTGGTGGCTGCCATAAAAAGTATCATTGTACAAACTGTTCATTATACCGACCTGGAGGAAATGAAAGAAAATTTTTCTACATTACTGGCAGGTAAATTGCAAAAAGATTATCATTACCTCAGTAATCTTTTTTCTGAAATGGAAGGCACTACCATTGAGCAATACATCATTCAGCAAAAAATTGAACGGGTTAAAGAATTGCTGGTATATAAGGAGTTGAGTTTAAGTGAAATCAGTTATCAGCTAGGATATAGCAGTGTGGCCCATTTATCCGGGCAGTTTAAAAAGGTAACCGGCCTTACGCCCAGTCAGTTTAAACAACTGCAGGACCCGGCCCGCATACCGTTGGATAAATTATAAGATATACAGAGATCATTATAAGTTGTTGTTTTAGTTTTAGTTTAAAAAGAGGTTACAGGATATCGTAGCCTCTTTTTTAAAAAACCTGGAGAATGAAAAAAGGAATCATAGCCGTGCTGAAATTTTTACAATCTTTGTTTGTAAAAAAAAGTTGCTGTAAGTAAAGCGTATTATATATTTCCGTTAGCGGATAAGCAGGGGAACTCAGATGCTGTATGTATGGCGACTGTGTTCCCCTGTCACTTTCCGGCGGGAAAATTTTCCAGCACAGTATTTGCAAAGGGCTGGATTCACTTTAGTGATTAACTACCAATGAAAAGAGTTTTTAGTATTAGTTTGTTATGTGGAACAGGAGTTTGCTTGTTGTTAGCCTGTGGAAATAAAAAGAAGCATAACGCCCCCAAACAAAAACAGATTGTCGCCAACGTCAGACAGCTGGATGAAGTGGTTACCGAAAATATCACCGAACGGCTCTCTATCCTGGAAGATAATGAAGGCTGGATGGAAGACAGCACGAAAGCCTTCAGCACAAAGGCTATCCAGGATTTTTATCAACAAAACAAAGCTGCTGCACAGTGGTCAAAAAACGGCGCCTTTAATCCGGCCGTAGATTCTATGCTGTACCTGGTGCAGCATGCTGATGAGCTGGGATTATTACCGGCACATTATCATGAACCTGCCTTAACGGCTGCCTTACAGCAACTGGATACAGATGCCACGGCGAAAAAAGATGCAGCCCTGTGGGCAAAGGCAGATGTAATGTTGACAGACGCCTTCATGAAAATGGCATCAGACCTGCATTTTGGCACAGGCCCACGGGATAGTATTACCTTCAGACAGGATTCCGTTTTTACCGAAGACGTACTGCAAAGCAAGTTGCAACAAGCCTTACAAGATAAGAATGTGGCGGGTGTATTGCATGAACTGGAGCCGGTACATGCCGGTTATCAGGCCCTGAAAGAAGGTATCTTAACCTTTAAAGCCAAATATGCCGAATCCCATTGGGATACGTTGCCGCTAAACTACACGGATACACTGGCTTTCCGGGAACTGCTCGTAAACAGATTGGTGCAGACAGGTCACCTGGATACCTCCGGTGGCCCTATCACGGACACGACTACACTGAAAACAGGTATCAAAGCCTTCCAGCGGGAATTTAACATTTATCCGGATGGAGTAGCGGGCCGCAGAACCGTGATCGCTATGAACCGGTCTATGGGGGACTGGCTGAAACAGGTGGCGGTAAATATGGACCGGTGGCGGAAGCTGCCCGATACCTTGCCACAGCAGTATATCATGGTAAACGTACCCGGGTATACCCTGCGGGTGGTCGACAGTGGGGAAGTACGGCTGGAGTCGCGTGTGATTGTAGGTACGCCGCGCAACCGTACGCCGGTGCTCAACTCCTACATGACCAACTTCATGATGTTCCCTTACTGGCGGGTGCCTTACAGCATTGTATTCAAAGAAATGCTGCCGGCTATTCAGCGGAATGTAGGTTACCTGGCATCCAAAAATCTGGAAGTAATTGACCGTAATGGCAACACCGTAGATCCGCTGACGATAGACTGGCAGAAGCTGAGTAAAAACCATTTCCCGTATGTATTGCGGCAAATGGATGGTATTGATAACTCACTGGGCATTATGAAATTTAATTTCCGGAATAAATACAGTGTGTACCTGCATGATACCAATAACCGCGGATTGTTTAAAAACTCCATGCGGGCGATGAGTCATGGTTGTGTGCGGGTGCAGCAATGGGACAGCCTGGCGCAATACCTGGTACGGACAGATACGGTAAGACATCTGAGTGATAGCCTGCCGGTATGGGTGGAGCGGGAAGAAAAAAGACAGGTGGACCTGCCACGCCGGATACCGTTGTACCTGCGGTATTTTACAGCAGAAGGTCAGCAGGGCAAGCTGGTGTTTTATGATGATATTTACGGAGAAGATAAAGTACTGGCCAGAAAGATGGGACGGTAATCCTGTTTCGTAATAAAGAGAAAGCCGGAAGAGTAGGGTGTTATACCATTCCTCTTCCGGCTTTTATATTTTATGCAGTGTGACTTAGTGCTGCAATTTTGCTTTTAAAGCGTTGTCCAGTTCCTGCAGGAACTCTTCAGTGTACAGGTAGTGTTTACCGTGTTCCACTTTATTACCGTGGATACAAACAGCCAGGTCTTTTGTCATTTTGCCGCTTTCAACGGTTTCGATACAAACCTGTTCCAGTGCCTGACAGAAGTTGATCAGTTCCTGGTTGTTATCCAGTTTACCACGGAATTCCAGACCGCGGGTCCATGCGAAGATGGAAGCGATAGGGTTGGTGGAAGTTGGTTTACCAGCCTGGTGGTCGCGGTAGTGGCGGGTAACGGTACCGTGTGCCGCTTCTGCTTCCATGGTTTTACCATCCGGAGTGATCAGGGTGGAAGTCATGAGACCGAGGGAACCAAAGCCTTGTGCTACGGTGTCGGACTGTACGTCGCCATCGTAGTTTTTGCAGGCCCATACGAAGTTACCATTCCATTTCAGGGCGCTCGCCACCATGTCATCGATGAGGCGGTGCTCGTAGGTTAAGCCGTTTTTATCAAATTCAGCTTTGAACTCCTGTTGATATACTTCTTCGAAGATATCCTTGAAGCGGCCATCGTATTTTTTCAGGATGGTATTTTTGGTGCTCAGGTAGAGCGGCCATTTTTTCATCAGTGCCTGGTTGAAACATGCACGGGCAAATCCTTTGATAGATTCGTCGGTGTTGTACATCGCCAGGGCAACGCCATCTCCTTTGAAGTTGTACACTTCATGTTCGATCACTTCGCCGTTTTCGCCTTCAAATTTGATGGTCAGTTTACCTTTTCCTTTGGTAATAAAGTCAGTAGCACGGTATTGGTCACCAAAAGCATGACGGCCGATGCAGATCGGAGCTGTCCAGTTAGGCACCAGGCGTGGTACGTTTTTCATCACAATGGGCTCACGGAAAACAGTACCATCCAGGATGTTACGGATAGTGCCGTTTGGTGATTTCCACATTTGTTTCAGCTTGAATTCTTCTACGCGGGCTTCATCAGGAGTGATGGTAGCGCATTTGATACCTACGCCTACTTCCCTGATGGCGTTGGCAGCGTCAATAGTAACCTGGTCGTTGGTCGCATCGCGATGCTCCATGCCCAGGTCATAATATTTAATTTCAACATCCAGGTATGGAAGTATCAGTTTATCCTTAATAAATTTCCAGATGATCCGGGTCATCTCATCTCCATCCAGTTCTACCACCGGATTAGCGACTTTAATTTTTCCTGCCATTTCGGGTTTTTTTAATAATTAGATTAAAAGCAATTATACGAACAACTATTCAAGCAAGTCCCACTACGGGATAATCCCGAAAAATACGAATAGCTGGGAAAAAAACAAAATTAAGGGCAGATAACGGTTGGGCACAAAGCTGTTGAAGCGCAGAAACAGGCAATATTTAACAATTGCTTATTTCTCCGCTTCAACAATTTTATAGGTACGCTTTACGCGTATTAGTGCATTTGCTTGATCACTTCATCCGCGAACTCGCTGGTTTTCACCAGGGTGGCGTCGTCCATCAGGTTGTAGAAGTCGATGGTTACGCGTTTGCGCATGATGGCAGTGCTGAGGCCATGTACGATAATGTCTGCTGCTTCTTTCCAGCCCATGTATTCCAGCATCATTACACCACTCAGGATGACAGAAGATGGGTTCATGGTGTTGGTGTTGGCAAAGCGTGGCGCTGTACCGTGGGTAGCTTCAAATACGGCGTAGCCGGTATTGTAGTTGATGTTGGCGCCGGGAGCGATACCAATACCACCTACTGCAGCAGCCAGTGCATCAGAAATATAGTCACCGTTCAGGTTCAGGGTAGCTACTACGGAGTAGTCCTGAGGAGCGAGGAGGATCTGTTGCAGGAAGTTGTCTGCAATCACATCTTTAATCAGCAATTTACCTTCTGCCAGTGCTACTTTCAGCTCTTTGTTAGCTGTTTCTTCGCCTTGTTCTTTTTTGGTTTTTTCCCAGCGTTCCCAGGTGTATACCTGACTGCCGAATTCTTTTTCTGCCAGTGCATAGCCCCAGTTTTTGAAACCACCTTCGGTGTATTTCATAATGTTGCCTTTGTGCACCAGGGTAACAGAAGGACGTTTGTGTTCCAGTGCGTAGCTGATGGCAGCACGTACCAGTCTTTCCGTACCTTCTATGGATACCGGTTTAATACCCAGGGAAGAAGTTTCCGGGAAACGGATTTTGTTAACACCCATTTCGTTTTGCAGGAAATCGAGCAGTTTTTTCGCTTCAGGAGTACCTGTCATGTATTCTATGCCGGCATAGATATCTTCTGTGTTTTCACGGAAAATCACCATGTCAACTTTCTCCGGATGTTTCACGGGAGAAGGAACCTTGTTGAACCAGCGTACAGGCCGTACACAGGCGTAGAGGTCCAGTTCCTGGCGCATGGCCACGTTCAGGGAACGGATACCACCACCTACGGGAGTAGACAGCGGGCCTTTGATAGACACCAGATATTCTTTCAATGCTTCCAGTGTTGCTTTTGGCAGCCATTCTCCAGTCTCCTGGAAGGCTTTTTCACCCGCCAGTACTTCTTTCCATTCAATTTTCCGATCATTGCCATAGGCTTTTTCCACAGCTGCGTCAAATACACGTACACTGGCTCTCCAGATATCCGGACCAATTCCGTCGCCTTCTATAAATGGAATGATTGGGTGAGTAGGGACCTGTAACAGGCCGTTGTTCATCGATATTTTTTCTGCCGGCATAAAACGGTTTCTTTATGCGTTACGTAATGTTGTAATCGGGTGCAAAGGTAACGCATTTCAGTTTAAAGGTGGGGTATGTTATAGCCTTTTATTCTGTTAAATCTTCACAGTATATAACTTTTTGCTTATGTTAGGATTAATGTTATTTTACTGCACATTTTTTTCAACCACTCAAACATGAATACCAGCATACCACCTGTTTCTTATCTCGCCCTGGGCGATAGTTATACCATTGGTGAAAGCGTACCCGCTACGGAATGTTTTCCGGTGCAGGTTGTCAATATCCTGCGCAGCAAAGGTTTTAAGGTAGATGATCCCCGGATAGTAGCTACTACCGGATGGACGACCGATGAACTGGAACAGGGCATCCGGGAAGCACAGCTGACGGGCACCTATCGCCTGGTCACCTTATTGATTGGCGTCAATAATCAATACCGGGGATATAGCGTGGAAGCCTATAAAGCAGCATTTGAAGCCTTGCTGGAAAAAGCCATTGCTTTTGCAGATCATATACCCGCACACGTTACGGTACTGTCTATTCCCGACTGGGGGGTAACCCCTTTTGCTGCCGATCGTGACCGCCTGAAAATTGCGGCAGAAATAGATGCCTACAACGCAGCCAATAAAGCCATTGCACACCATCGGGGTGTGGCTTACCTGGATATCACTCCTTTTACCCGGGAAGCGGCGGCAGATACCAGCCTGGTGGCTGCAGACGGGCTGCATCCTTCCGGGAAGGACTATACCCGGTGGGCGACCGCACTGGCGCCTTTGTTAGCGGGTGCATTGCAGTGAGGGAAAAAATTTGTTACTTTAATGCCTAAGAAAACCCACACCAATGGAAAGCCATATCGTAAAAATTGTAGCTGTTACCCCGGTTACCCATAATGTAAAGAGATTTACAGTGGAAAAGCCGGAAGGATATCGTTTTGTACCCGGCCAGGCTACGGAAGTAGCCATCAATAAACCAGGATGGGAGGAAGAGCGCCGCCCGTTTACTTTCACCGGTCTGAATGACTGGGCTCACCTGGAATTTACCATCAAAATCTATGATGATCATCACAGTGTTACCGAACAACTGGGGTTACTCCAGGCTGGTGATGAGCTGATCCTGCATGATGTATGGGGCGCCATCCATTATAAAGGAGAAGGGGTATTTATCGCCGGCGGCGCCGGAGTGACACCTTTTATCGCCATTTTCCGGGCATTGGAGCAGGAAGGCCGGCTGGGCAACAACCGCCTGATCTGTTCCAACAAAACTGCGGCGGACATTATACTGAAAGCAGAGTTTGAACAGCTCCTGGGCCCCGGTTTTATCAACACCCTCACCCAGGAACAGGTGCCGGGGTACGATCATCAGGTGATTGATGAAGCTTATCTGAAAGCACATATAACTGATTTTCAACAATATTTTTATATCTGTGGACCTGATCCAATGGTACAACAGCTGAAAGATACCCTGACCAGGCTGGCCGGTAATGAGGCCCTGGTAACGGTTGAAATTTAGTATGTAGGTATCCGGGCAGGAGGTCAAAGGCTATGCCTGCAATGATTATTCCTGCCCTTCACCTGTTTTTTTCCATCCTTCGGATTTTTTACCGTCGTTTTCCTGCTTTTTACCGGTCGTCACACTTTATTAGCCTAATGCTCCTTGAGCAGCAATGGTAACCACCCTACTTTTGTATCATTAACAATCTAATAAATGAGAAACGAAGAAATTAACAAAGCAAAGGGAAGAAGCCGCGGAGTCGGAGGGCTGATTCTGATTATCATAGGTGCTTGCTTGTTATTGAAACGCCTTGACCTGGATATCCCTTACTGGGTTTTTTCGTGGCAGATGATTGTGATCGGTATAGGTTTACTGGTAGGTATTCAGCATGGTTTCAGAGGAGGCGCCTGGCTCATCATGGTGCTGATAGGCGGCATATTCCTGGCTGGCGATATATTGCACTGGCCCTATAATACAGCCCGGTTTATCTGGCCGGTGGTGCTGATTGTGGTAGGAGTGGTTGTACTCATTAAAAGAAACAATGTTTTTGACGATACAAAAGGAAATGGCATTTTTGGCGGCCATGGCGACTATGGAGATGATTACCACGATGACAGTCACCGGGACGATGCTAAAAAAAAGGCCGATGAATACCAGTACCAATACAGAAGCCGCTGGTACGACGGGAAATCCATGAGCAACGAAGATTCCATCAATACAACTGCTATTTTCAGTGGACTCGACCGGGTAGTGGTATCAAAAGATTTTAAAGGTGGTTTTGTCACCTCCATTTTCGGTGGCAGCGATATCAATTTTATGCAGGCAGACATCAACGGTACAGCCGTATTGGATATCACAGCTATTTTCGGTGGATGTGAAATTGTAGTGCCTTCCCACTGGACGATTAAACTGGATGACTTGACCACCATTATGGGTGGCATTGAAGACAAACGTCCGATGGAGCTGCTGAAAGCTGCCGATAAAGACAAAGTACTGGTATTGAAAGGAACCTGTGTCTGCGGCGGAGTGGAAATCAAAAGCTATCGTTAAGCGGCATCATCGTCTTTATAACTAACACATATCTCGTCCAACTTTTAAATCCTTATTATATGCATTGGTTTGTTGCGAAAGTAGTATATCAGATCATCTGTGGCAATGGTAACCATACCCCGCAGTTTGATGAACAATTAAGGCTGATCAGCGCTGTCACAAAAAAAGACGCCTGCGAAAAAGCCCGCGAAATAGGGATGCAGGAACAATACGCTTTTAAAAACCAACAACAGGAACTGGTACAATGGAAATTTATCAATGTACCGGAAGTATATACCCTGGATCAGCTGACAGATGGCATGGAATTGTATTCCCGTATCGAAGAGCCGGGAGATCCCAATTCCTACATCGCCTGGCTGCAGATGAAATCAGCCCAGCTGCAGGGGCAACAATATTTTGAGTTGAATGTATAAATGATAAATCTGCGTTTTGGCCAAACAATTATATAAAGGAAGTGCCTGGTGGGCTTTGGTAACCTCTTTCGCTGTATGGCTGTTGTTATATGCCGGGTTACTCTACTATTGGTTCGATTTCACACCTGGTATGGCATTTACCGATAGTTCTGTACACGTTATTCTCTTAGGTGCAGTATGTATTGTCATCACCCGTAATCTGGCCTATTATCGCCCGGGTGCGGGTACCATGAAGTTTGGGTATGTAGGGTTAATCAGTACGCTGCTGACAGCATTATGGGTTTTCTTCGCCCGCTGGATACTGGTAACAACCTACGAAACCGACATCGCCTATATACGCTGGCTGAATAATGCCATCCCTATCCATTACATTGTAGGGATCATGATTGTAACAGGTATTGGATTGAGAAGCCAGATCTGGTACGATGAAGCAGAAAAGCAGGATGCCCGCGAGCGAAAAGATACGGTAGAAAAGATTGCGCGTGAAGCCGAGTTGTTCAAATTACGGCAGCAACTGCAACCACACTTTTTGTTCAACAGCCTGAACTCTATCAACGCGTTGATTATGCTACGGCCCAAACAGGCCCGGGAAATGGTACTGAAACTGTCGGAGTTTCTCCGCGGATCGCTGAAACGGGAAGATGTGCAATGGGTTTCCCTGCTGGATGAACTGCAATACCTGCAGCTATACCTCGATATAGAACAGGTACGCTTCGGACATCGTTTAACCACCAACGTTATACATGATCCTTCGGCGGAAAATATGCAGATGCCACCTATGTTGCTGCAGCCGGTAGTGGAAAACGCCATTAAATTTGGTTTATACGATACCACGGAAGAAATTGCCATCACTATAAGAGCATGGGCAGCAGATGAAATGCTGTATATCGAAGTAAAGAATCCTTTCGATTACCAGATGGAGCAACCTAACAGAGGCACCGGGTTCGGATTGAAATCTATCCGCCGCCGTCTTTACCTGTTGTTTGCGCGGCAGGATCTGCTGGAAACAGCTACCCATGAAAATATTTATACCACATTAATTAAAGTACCGCAAACCCATGATAAAAGCAGTAATAATTGACGATGAGCCGCTGGCACGTGAAGTGGTAAAGGAATACCTGATGAACTTTCCGCAAATACAGGTGGTACAGGAATGTAATGATGGATTTGAAGGACTGAAAGCTATTCAGCAACATCAGCCGGATATTATTTTTCTCGACATACAGATGCCCAAGATCACCGGTTTTGAAATGCTGGAACTGGTAGAACATATGCCAGCCGTGATTTTTACCACTGCATTCGAAGAACATGCCATCCGTGCTTTTGAAGTACATGCCGTGGATTATCTGCTGAAACCTTTTTCCAGTGAACGTTTTGATAAAGCCGTACAAAAATGGCTGGACCAGCACGCTACTACACAGGCAGCCACTACAGCCCTGCTGGAAACAGCTGCTGCGGCGCCGATGCAAAGCAACCGCGTGGTAATTAAGATCAATGGCAAAATAAAAATCATTCCCGTACACGATATTCACTACCTGGAGGCAGCAGATGATTATGTGAAAATTGTGACCCAGGAAGGTAGCTTTCTGAAAAACAAGACCATGTCTTTTTTTGAGCAAACACTGGACCCGCAACAATTTACACGGGTACACCGCTCCTATATACTCAACGTGAATCAGGTAACGCGTATTGATCCTTATGAAAAAGAAAACCATTTGGCCATCTTACGCAGCGGGGCAAGAGTATTGGTGAGTAAAACCGGCTATCCAAGATTAAAAGCAGCTTTGGGGCTGTAGAAAATAGTAAGTACCAACAGACAGGCATATCACAATAGCAAGAACAAAGGGTTAATTAGTAAGTACAACAGTATTACGCATTTCCAGGAAAATGAACAGTCAGCAGCTGTACAGGCCTTCCAGGAAATGCGTAATGCTTTTTATTACAGGGCTGCGAACAGGCGTTCCAGCTTTTCTTTTTTCAAGATCTTCTGTACCTGTATACCACTGGCAATTAACCGGCTGCCGGCAAAAGCTTCATAGCTGCAGGTGATTTCATGATGATGCAGTTGTGTGATGGTAGCGGTGAAAGTAACCTCGCTGCCGGCGAGGGCCGGCGCATGGTGCTCTACCGTCAAACGGGTACCGATACCTTCTTCCGTGGCATCTTTCATTTCCAGTACAAATAAACGACAGCACCATTCCGCATCACGTGCCAGTGCAAAGGTGGCATATACCGGATGTACCTGGCCATTGTCGAAGGCGGCGCAATCTTCCGGACGTACCAGGCGGGTGAAGTGCCGGGTGTCACCAGGCTGAAAGGAATGAGTCATGAGGGAGGTATTAGTAGCAGTAAATTAGCGAATAATCAGCAGATAAATATGGGGAATCATAGCCGGAAACAAGCGATGGAACGCCTGTTTCCGGCTGCCGGTTTATTGTACCACCAGTACGGGGATGGTCACCTGGTGTCTTACCTGGTTGGCGGTTTCGCCGTATAACCAGTCTTTGAAACCTTTATGTCCGTGCCCGCCCAATACCAGGAAGTCGGCTTTTTCTTCCTTTACAATACGGGCAATTTCCTTGGCGCGGTGGCGGAAGCCCAGTACACCGGTAGCGGTTATATTACGGTTACGCAGCAACCGGAGATAGGTATCCAGCTGTTCCTGGTCTTTCCGGGTTTCAAAGTCATCCGAGTCTTTACCGAAATATTTTGCGGAGGCACTTTCTACAATATGAATCAGGATATATTGCGTGTGTTCGTTGCCGTGAGCAATGGCATTGGTGATGATCTGTTCATCTTTTTTGGAGAAATCCAGTGCCATGGCAATGCGATGATAGACCGGTTTTTCCAGTTCGCCGATAGATACCTGGGTCGTATGGATGCCGGTATTGGCATCTTCCCGGTAGCGGCTGCGCAGCGGATACAGGATGGTGATGAGGAGCAGCACCATGAAACCAACACCGCCAGCAATGATAATACCGTCTACGAAAATATTGCCGGAGCCGGTGATATAACCAATGGCTTCTGTATATACCATGCGCATATTAAGGTACACCAATAAAGCGGTAATGGCCCAGCTGAGTATTTTCACCACCGGTTTGATAGCATAGATACCCATGGTTTTTTTGTCGCTGACGAAGTGAATGAGCGGGATGATGGCAAATCCCAGCTGCATACTGAGCAGCACCTGACTGAATACCAGCAGGGCGCCCACTTCTTTGTCGCCGGCAATGAGGATGGTAATCAAAGCGGGTACGATCGCCAGCAACCGGGTGAGCAGTCTTCTCAGCCAGGGATTGATGCGTAGCCGCAGGTAGCCTTCCATTACAATTTGTCCGGCGAGGGTGCCGGTGACTGTGGAGCTTTGTCCGGCGGCAATCAAGGCGATGGCAAAGAGCACCGGCGCCAGTTTGCTGCCCAGCAGTTTATCGAGCAGTTCGTGTGCATCCTGTATTTCCGCCACGTCGGTACGTCCGCTTTTAAAGAATACGGCGGCGGCCAGTATCAGGATGGCGGCATTTACGAGGAAAGCCAGATTCAGGGCAATGGTACTGTCGAGAAAGTTCATCTTTAGGGCCTGCCTGATTCCTTTGTCATCCCGTTTTATTTTCCGGGTTTGTACGAGGGCAGAGTGGAGGTAGAGGTTATGTGGCATCACGGTGGCGCCGATAATACCGATGGCGATGTAGAGGGCAGTGTTATCCGGTATGGAGGGTACAAAACCTTTTACTACTTCAGACATCTGTGGTTTTACCAGGATGAGTTCTACCAGGAATGAAATGCCTACAATGGCTACCAGGCATATAATAAACGCTTCCATTTTGCGGATGCCATACCGTTGCAGTACCAGCAGGAGGAAGGTATCCAGTACGGTAAGACTCACGCCCCATATCAGTGGCAGGCCGGTCAGGAGTTGTATACCAATGGCCATTCCGAGTACTTCTGCCAGATCGGTGGCGGCAATGGCTATTTCTGCGAGTAAGTATAAAATGAAGTTGATAACAGGGGGATAGGTTTCGCGGTTGGCCTGGGCCAGATCCCTGCCGCGGACGATGCCGAGGCGGGCACTCAGACTTTGCAGCAACAGGGCCATCAGGTTACTCATGAGCAGTACCCACAGCAGCTTGTAGCCATATTGACTACCACCAGCCAGGTCGGTGGCCCAGTTGCCGGGGTCCATATAACCTACACTCACGAGGTAGGCCGGTCCTAAAAATGCGAAGATCTTTTTCCATTTCGACTTTTTGCTGTTGATATCTATACTTTGATGTACCTCACTGAGGGAAGCTGACGTATCCTGGATATGCATGACTAGTTATTTAATCCGCCTTGTACAAGGGAACTATTGCTGGTGCGTGCTGCAGGAAGAAGCGGCCGGAAAATATAAATCTGCCCTGCTTTTGCTGCGCACTGCTGCCTGTTTTATTTCGCTTATACCGGTCTTACCATAATATTTTTCGCTACCTGTTCACTGATGGTGATGGCAGGTTGTTGTTTTAATTTTATTTCAATTGAGTTGTCGTATTCGTAGTGTGCAACAATTTCGAGCTGTGTACCCAGTTTGATGCCTTTGGCATTCAAAAAAGCCAGGAGGGCGGTAGACTGATCAGATACGGCAGTCACGATGAGTCTTTTGGCGTTGGCCTGATCCAGGGATGTCTGTGGCCGTGGTTTGGTGATTTTTCCGTTGGCATCCGGTATCGGGTCTCCATGCGGATCGATGATGGGATTGCCCAGGTATTCGCTGAGACGGGTGGTTAGTTTCTCACTGCGTACATGTTCCAGCTCTTCCGCCAGTTCATGTACTTCTTCCCAGCTGAAAGCCAGCTTATCTACCAGGAAACATTCCCATAACCGGTGACGTCTGACGATTTGCAGGGCAGCTTTTCTACCTTCTGCTGACAACGTGATGCCTTTGTATTTTTCATAATCGATCATTTTTTTCTCTTTCAGCTTCTTTGCCATGTCTGTTACAGAGGCAGGTTTGGTTTCCAGTTCATAGGCCAGTGCGTTGGTGGTTACTACGGCATCGCCTTCCTGCAGCTTGTAAATAGACTTGATATAATTCTCTTCCGCGATCGATAAGTTCATGACGTCTAAAATATTATTTAGACAAATCTAAATAATAAATCTGAACTTTTACCTATCCGGTATGTTTTTTGAAATTAGCAGCGCACATATAAAAATTATATCTAACTTTTCGCCCAGAATTAAATTTTATAATGAAGCGTTTCTTACTAGTAATACTGGCAATCGGTATATTGGCAGCCTGCAAAAACAAACAAAAATCCGGTGACGGTACAAAAGAACCGATGACACTGGCTGATTTTCAGGCGTTATTCACACCAGGTACCTTGCCTTATAAACTGGCTGCAGACAGCCTGCAGCTGAAACTGGCAGACTCTCTCGCGCTGGATACTGCAGCAGTACGTCAGTTTTTAACCGATACCCTGACCACAGGTACTTTCGGTCGCAATGAAAAAGTAAAAATCTTTCCTTTACAACGTATATCCGGCGCCGTAGTGGATTACCTGGTATTGAAAGTAGCCGGTAAAAACCAGACTACCGGTTACCTGTGTTTTCTGGATAAAAAAGGAAAATACCTGAGCCGTATACGCGTAGCCAATACCGGTAGCAGCGATGGTACCACCACCTCCTTTAACCTGGATAGCAAAAATGTACTTAAAATCAATACGGAGAAAAAGCTGACGGGTAGCCGTACGGCGCTGAAAGAAGACTTTTTTATGATCAACAATGATGGCAGCATTACGTTGATCATGACGAATTCCAACGGCCCTACCACCCCCGGACAAATCTTTAACCCGATAGATACCTTACCCCGGAAACATAAATTTTCCGGCGATTATACTTCCGGTGAGATGAACATTGTGTCTATCCGCGATGGAGAAGATGCGAAGACGTTCCAGTTCTTTATTACCTTCTCTAAAGACAATGGCAATTGTAAGGGAGAACTGAGTGGTAAAGGCACGTTCATTGCCGGTAACCGGGGCGAATTCAAAGACAAGGAATCTTCCTGCGGACTCTCTTTCCAGTTTTCCAATGGCCGGGTAAGTATCCGGGAAATTGGTGGCTGCGGTGCCTACCGGGGCATCAAATGTTTTTTTGAAGGTGGATTCGTGAAAAAAGCAGAGAAGAAGAAAAAGAAATAACTGCAAGCAATATATAACACCCGGACCCGGAGATAACCAGTCGTTATCTCCGGGTTTTTTTATGCAGGTCGGATAATACCTTTTTCACACATTACAGATTTAATTTAGTTGTAAATGTTCAAAAGTATTTTGTTTGTTATGAAATTGATTAGTATTTTTGTAAACCCTGAAACGCTTTGCTGTAAGGAGTTTGAATAGGTTGATAGGAGGTAGGTGTTACAGGTTTTTTGCTCTTTTTTTAAAAATTATTTGGTAGAATAAAAATAGTTTATACCTTTGCGATCCAATCGAACGAAAGGTACGAAGGGATACGAAGAAAAAAACGGGAGTTTAGCTCAGCTGGTTCAGAGCATCTGCCTTACAAGCAGAGGGTCGATGGTTCGAATCCGTCAACTCCCACTACAACATTTTAGGTCTTATTTTATCGGGAGTTTAGCTCAGCTGGTTCAGAGCATCTGCCTTACAAGCAGAGGGTCGATGGTTCGAATCCGTCAACTCCCACACTACAACACAACATTAAAGTTCTTTAAAGGGGAGTTTAGCTCAGCTGGTTCAGAGCATCTGCCTTACAAGCAGAGGGTCGATGGTTCGAATCCGTCAACTCCCACTTTTATCTCTCTCTCTATAGAACTTTCTCTCTCAACAAAAATTACAAAACAGATTTTATTTACACATTGGCTGATCACTGACAGCGGATGATTTTTTTATTGTAGATAATTATCGGGAAAGATGGTGATGGAAGCGCGTTTGCGATGCAGCAAATAACATGCATCAGCTGCATAAAAAAACGCATGATACAGCATTGTTGATTATCTGTATCATGCGTTATGATTAAAGGGGTTATTTGCCCTTAAAAATGCGTTTTACGGCCTTACCCAGTTTATTAAGATTGGCAATCTGTTCCTGAATAGGCGCCAGCGTAAGATCTTCCGGTTGCAAGCCTGCTTCCAGGAAATCAATTTCTGTTTGTTCCGGATACAACAGGATCACATTGTTCTCCTTGAAATGACGATCCAGTTTGCCGGGAATACCTTCCATATAAGCATGATAAGAGAGCGTACTCTTACGGGCTGTCACCACCACTACCAGATCATCTCTCGTAATTTCTCTGGACAGAATCAGGAAATCCTCGATGTTGTCGAACTGGCGGAAACTGAGGTCTACACTCATCTTCGTCTGGCCGGCAAAGTTTTCCACAGCTTTTTGTGTTTTCGCGGGGCAATACACCAGCAGTTTAGCGCCTGCCTGTTTCGCCAGCATAAACATCTTTTGCAGATAATGTGAAAAGCCTAATTCATATTCGGCATTGGGCGATAACACCAGCACCATTTTTTTAGTGGTATTCAACGGATGCTGGAAGTTGCACACATACACGGTTTCCCATACACTTTGCAATACGTTATCCATGGTGGTACCAAAGATGTTTCCAAACCAGCGGTCAGTGGTGCTGGTTTTATCTGTCCAGCCCAGTATCACATCGGATACCAGCAGTTCTTTCACCGCGCGGGCAATACCATCCGATACGTTGAGGTCTATACGGGTCACTACCTGCACTTCACTTTCTGTAGCCGCCGCATGAATGACGGCTTTCTCCAGCATTTTATTGGTAACATGAATTTTTTCCTTTGCCTCCGCATTATCCTGAACCACGGCCAGCGGATAGATAGGCGTGCGGGCATGGGTGTCCTTGATCATCACGGCAAAGTCCAGCAAGGCTTCTATACGGTCAGGGTTGGAAACCGGTACCAGTATACGTTCTGGTTGATCCGGCAATTCCGGTTGCCGTTCCGCTTCCTGGATGGCCAGCTTACGGCCTGCATTTTCTGTGACAAAGGAACCTACCAGACAAGTGATCAGAATCAGTATAACGGTACCATTCAAGATATGTTCATCTACAATGCCCATGTTGTAACCAATGAGAATAACAGCGATGGTTGCGGCTGCGTGTGCACTGCTTAATCCGAAGATGACATTGCGTTGGGTAGCACTGTATTTGAAAGACAACTGCGTAAAGAAGGCCGCCAGCCATTTGCTGCTGAGCGCCATCAGGGTAAGGGCGCCTGCAATGATCAGCGCATCCGGCCCTTTCAGGAGAACGCGTAAATCCACCAGCATACCTACACTGATCAGGAAAAACGGAATGAATAAGGCATTACCTACAAATTCAATACGATTCATCAGTGGAGAGGTATGGGGGATCAGCTGATTCAGGGCAAGTCCCGCCAGAAATGCGCCGATAATACCTTCTACACCTGCCAGTTCGGCCAGGAAGGCTGCTGCAAATACCAATGCGAGTACAAATATGAAATGCGATGTTTTATCGTCCTTTATTTTTTTGAAGAACCACCTGCCCAGCATAGGCATCAGCCATAAAATGATGACCGCAAAGATGGTCAGGGAGATGCCCAGCCGTACCCAGAAATAAGTATTCAGGTTGCCGGCCTGCGCGCCCGTGATGATGGCCAGTATTAACAATACCGCCGTATCTGTGATAATGGTACCACCTACCGCTACGGTCACCGCTTCATTTTTAGTGATGCCCAGCCGGCTGGCCAGCGGATAGGCCACCAGCGTATGGGTGGCAAACATGCTGGATACCAGCAGGGTAGCCATGAAGTTAAAATGCAGTACATAGGTACATACCACAAACCCCATGAGCAATGGAATAAAGAAAGTGAAAGCGCCGAAAACCATACTACGGTAACGGTTCTTCCGGAATTCAGTCATATCCAGCTCCAATCCTGCCAGAAACATAATATAGAGCAGTCCGGCTTTCCCAAACAGATCAATACTTCCTTTTTCAATAATTTTAAACCCATGGTCACCTATCAGCATACCTGCTATAATCAAGCCTATGATACTGGGGATGCGAAATTTCCGCAGGATGATAGGCGCCAGCAGGATGATAAACAATACCAAAGAAAAAATGGGTACCGGATCCTTTAACGGTAAATTGGTATCCATCAGTAAAACCGAGCCATGCAGCAAATTCATCATAACCATTAATTTAAAACAAATCCATAAATCATTGTGTTCCCTATTCTGCCAAAGATGAATAAATTAACGAATAATCCATGTAATTTTGCATAAAGCTTTTTTTAAAAATGAGCGATCGTACAAGTATAGAAGGATTACCGGAGGAACTGACGGATGTGCTGGTGGCGGAAGACGAACAGTTTCCGTTTAGCCTGGTGGTATGGAATGATGAGGTAAACACCTTTGACTGGGTGATTTCCTCGCTGATGGAGGTATGTAACCATACTCATGAACAGGCAGAACAATGTGCACTGATCATCCATTTTAACGGAAAATATGCCGTAAAACAGGGCGAATACATCAAATTGCGCCCACTATGCGAAGCTTTGCTGGAAAGAGGCCTGAGTGCCACTATTGAAGAAATGGCTGATAAATAGCCGCAGCTGCCGGTAGTTAGTTTGGTAATATGCCCGTTTTTCGTCTCAATAAACAACTCGTTTTTCCTCCTGTTCAGTTGGCATCATCCGACGGCTTGCTGGCTGTTGGGGGGGATCTTTCTGTAGAAAGATTATTGCTCGCCTACCGTTCCGGTATCTTCCCCTGGTACGATGAACCCCCGATTTTGTGGTGGAGCCCCGATCCCCGTTTTGTATTATTCCCCGACGAATTGAAAGTATCCGCCAGTATGCGGCAGGTACTGAAGAAAAAACAATTCCGTATTTCCTTCAACGAAGACTTTGCCGCCGTGATTGACCGCTGCAGCCGTATTCCACGCCCGGGCCAGACCGGCACCTGGATTACGTCCGAAATGAAAGCAGCCTACATCCGCCTGCACAAAGCCGGGTATGCCCTATCAGTGGAATGCTGGCAGGGAACACAGCTGGTAGGGGGTCTGTACGGGGTTAAAATCGATCGGTTCTTTTTCGGTGAATCCATGTTTGCAGATGTGAGCAATGCATCAAAGGCGGCCTTTATAACGTTTGTACAAACCTATGCGCAGGAGTTAACCATGATCGACTGCCAGGTACATACCGATCACCTGGCTTCTCTGGGTGCGGGCTTTATCAGCCGGGAAGAATTTCTGCAGCTCATCTCTTTTTCGTAACTTTTACCTATTCCGATTACTTATTTACTGGCACTTAAAACTATCGCGATGAAAAAAGTACTGCTGTTGATAGCTGTGTTCTATGGCTTCACCATTCCCACTCATCTTACTACCCGTGACGACAAATCCGTACTGATTACACAGTTGCAGCAAACCAAGGCCCGGCTGCTGAAAGACCTGGAAGGCCTGACCGATGCCCAGCTGGAATACAAGCCTGCTGCCGACCGCTGGTCAGTCATTGAATGTGTGGAACACATTGTGCTGACAGAAAAAATGTTTATGGAAAACGGGCAGAAAGTATTGCAAACACCTGCTAATCCTGAAAAAAGAGCAGAAATAAAAGTAACAGATGAAGCTATCCTGAAAAACATAGAAGACCGCAGCCGTAAATTCAAGGCGCCGGAAGTTGTTTCACCGAAACGTACTTTTACCTCCAATGCAGCCACCATCAATGCTTTTACCACACAGCGCGATCAGCTGATTGACTATGTGACCAATACTTCCGATGACTTACGTAACCATGTTACGCAGCATCCGGCACTGGGCTATATAGATGTATATCAGTTGCTCCTGCTCGATGCGGCACATACAGCCAGGCATACCCTGCAGGTAGAAGAAGTAAAAGCTGATCCCGGATTTCCGAAATCAGCGACCGTCTTACAGCAATAAATTTTTTTAACGGAGATGCCAGTCTACGATCTGGTTCTCCCATTCCTGCCGGAAAGGAGTGGTGATCTTAATATAATTATCCGTGTAGCCTTCCATCATGCCTTCTTTGTTGTGTGATTCGAACAACACTTTGCGGGTTTCACCCAGATGCTGTTCGGTAAAGAACTGCAGTTTTTTGTGGCTCAGGTTACGCAGCATTTTATTGCGTTCGTGGCGCACATTCACAGGAACTACCGGTTGTATATCCAGGGCATGGGTATTGGCGCGTTCTGAATAAGTGAACACGTGCAGGTAGGATACATCCAGTTCATGCAGGAAGTTATACGTATCCTGGAACTGGGCATCGCTTTCAGAAGGGAAGCCTACTATCACGTCTACACCGATGGCGCAATGTGGCATAAATTGTTTGATCAGCGCTACCTTTTCGGCATATAGTTCCCGGCGATAGCGACGGCGCATCAGTGCGAGTATTTCATTACTGCCGCTTTGCAGTGGAATATGAAAGTGTGGCATGAACTTCTGGCTGTTGGCAACAAATTCAATGATTTCATTGCTCAGCAGATTCGGTTCAATGGAAGAAATACGATAACGGGAGATACCAGCTACCTGGTCCAGTGCCTGTACCAGTTCATAAAAGGTTTCTTCTCTTTTCTTACCGCCTTCCAGGCCTTTGCCGAAATCGCCGAGGTTTACACCCGTGAGTACGATTTCCTTTACACCGCCTGCAGCCAGTGTGTGGGCATGTTCCACTACATTGGCAACACTGTCGCTGCGGCTTTTACCGCGGGCCATCGGGATGGTACAGAAAGAACAGTTGTAATCACATCCATCCTGTACTTTCAGGAACGTACGGGTACGGTCGTTGAGAGAATAGGAAGCATGAAAAGTATTTACATCTTCAATATCACAGGAACAGATTTTTGTGCTGTCGCCTTTGGTCAGTGTTTTCAGGTGAGCGCCAATGTTAAATTTTTCGGCGGCACCCAGCACCAGGTCCACGCCTTCAATGGCCGCAATTTCTTTAGGCTTCAGCTGGGCGTAGCAACCGGTAATCACCACCATACTCTCCGGCGCGCGGCGCTGGATGCGGCGTACCAGCTGACGGCATTCCTTGTCGGCATTATCGGTCACCGAACATGTGTTAATAACGTATACATCGGCTGCGCCATCAAAATCTGTTTTTACAAACCCATCCTGTTCCAGCAACCTGCTCAAAGTGGAGGTTTCTGAAAAATTCAGCTTACAGCCGAGTGTATGAAATGCTACTGTTTTTACCTGTTCCATAAAGGAGGGCAAAGGTAGCAACTTTTTACGTCATAGTTTGGTAAGGAATTTTAAGTATTTTACGCCGCTTTTCTTACATATATATGAAATCGATGCAAAAATACCTTCCGGTACTGTTACTGGCTTTGTTATTGGTAGCCGGCTGGCAGCAGCAATGGTGGAAAGATACCCACGCACCGCTGCCCGGCAGAAGTAAGCCCGTTGTTACCCGTGCGCCTGGTACTACCGAAGCCGTCGGCGTACTGAACCGTCGTTCCCGGTTGGAGTATACCAAACATGCCATTTGCCGGATGGAATGCCGGGAGGTCACCAAAACAGAAGTCCAGGAAATACTGACCGACGGGTCCGTAAATATGGAAAAATCCAATCCGGAGGATCAACCTTGCCCTACCTATGCTTTGGAAGGTTATTCCAATGAAGGACAACACCTGCGGGTTGTATTTGCGCCGTGTGATGAAAATAATGCCAAAGTAATTACCTGTATCGACCTGGATAAAGACTGGACGTGTGATGATTGTAAGTAATTAAACCGTATTTCCGGGTCCTTCCTGAAAGCGCACATTCCCGGAAGTGCGCAATTCTTGCTGTGTAATTATTAATTTCTTCGTAGTTTTCCACCTCATTTAAACCACTTTAAGGGGCGTTTATGAATTTTATTTTGAAGCCGTTGCGTGTTCTCTATGTTGTATACGCCGCCATCATTTTTCTGGGAATTATGTTTTTAATATTGCCACCTATTTTCCTGGCATCCTTACTGGGAAAAGAAAGAGGAGGAAACATCATTTTCTATTTCCTGCGCTTCTGGGCGCATGTATGGTTTCCAATGGCGGGCATGTGGGTTAGCCGTAAATACCTGGCCGAAGAAGATGATAAACCCTGTATCTATGTGGTCAATCACCGTTCCTATCTGGATGCTGCCATTGCTGTAAAAGTAATGCGGCTGCCTTTCCGGCCGCTGGGAAAAGTGGAGATGTCTAAAATTCCGTTCTTCGGATTTATCTATAAAAATTCAGTAGTGGCGGTAGATCGCTCCAATGCGCCTGCCAGAGCCAGAAGTGTACGTGAAATGATGAGTGCCCTCAAAGCAGGTATTTCTATACTCATGTTCCCGGAAGGCACTACCAATGAAAGTAATCAGCCGCTTCGTCCTTTCCACAACGGGGCTTTCCGGATGGCCATTGAAATGCAGATACCCCTGAAACCGGTACTGTATCTCGATGCCGGCGAACGCTTACCCCATAAGGGACCGATGCATTTGTCGCCCGGTAAATGCCGGGTGGTGTTCCTGCCCGCCGTACCTGTGGAAGGTCTTACCCTCGATGATATCAATACCCTGAAACAACAGGTATATGATATTATGGATACTGCTTTACGACAGTACCATCATTACCCAACCTTGCAGCAAGTAGGATGAAATATGCAGATGTAATATTGCCGCTGGCATTACCCAGGAATTATACTTATGCCGTTCCGGACAATATGGAAGCTGTGTTGCAGGTAGGAAGCCGGGTGGCGGTACAACTGGGCAAACAGAAAAAGTATGCCGGTATTGTCAAGGCTATTCATGAACAGGCGCCTGCGGATTATAAAACCAAACCCATACTGGATATACTGGACAAGGATCCGGTGGTATATCCTACCCAATTATCTTTCTGGAGCTGGATTGCTGCTTACTACATGTGCAGCGAAGGAGAAGTGCTGAATGCCGCATTGCCGGCGCATCTCAAATTATCCAGCGAAACATTGCTGCTTTTCAATGACGCCTACGGCGAAGATTTCACGGCACTCGATGACGATGAATATATGATAGCGGAAGCGCTGCATATCCGGAAAGAGCTGCGGATAGAAGAAGTACAGCTGATTCTCGATAAATCAGAAGTCTACTCTGTCATCAAAAAACTGATTGAAAAAAAAGTATTGCTGGTATATGAAGAATTAAAAGAAGTATACCGCGAGAAAAAAGAAAACTATATACAGCTGCATGCCTCCTATCAGGAAGAAGCACAGCTGGCGGCTCTTTTTAATGAAATGGGCCGCGCACCCAAACAAATGGAACTCCTGTTAGCCTATCTGCATCTGCAGAAAACACAGGGTGAGGTATTGCAACAGGAACTCCTGAAAAAATCCGGTGCTACCACCGCTCAGTTAAAAGGCCTGGTAGATAAACAGATACTGTGGGTAGAAAAACGCACTGTCGACAGAATTCCTGCCCATAAAGCAGAGACGCTGATCGACTTTGACCTGAGCCCGGCACAGGCTGTGGCACTGGAACAGGTGCGTGCACACCTGAAAGAAAAACAGGTGACACTGCTGCATGGCGTTACCTCCAGTGGTAAAACGCAGGTGTATGTGAAAATGATGGAAGACTGTCTGGCTGCCGGTAAACAGGTATTATACCTGCTGCCGGAAATTGCGCTGACGGCACAGATCATCCGGCGGTTGCAGAAACATTTCGGTAGTACCATCGGTATTTACCATTCCCGCTTTAATAATAATGAGCGGGTAGAAATCTGGAACAAGGTAAAGAACGCTGAAATCAAAATAGTACTGGGCGCACGTTCCAGCCTGTTGCTGCCTTTCATGGACCTGGGACTGATTATCCTGGATGAGGAACACGATGCCTCCTACAAGCAACAGGACCCGGCTCCCCGCTACCATGCGCGGGATGCAGCTATTTATTATGCAGGTTTATTCAAGGCCAAAGTGCTGTTGGGCTCTGCTACACCGGCACTGGAATCGTATTATAATGCCCGGCAGGGAAAATATGGACTGGTAGAACTGAGCGAGCGCTTTGGTGGTATGGAGATGCCCGCCATCGATATTGTGGATATCAAGAAAGAGATGACAGAGAAAACGATGGACGGTAACTTCTCGCAGGCACTAAAAAATGCCATTGCAGAAAGTATCGCCGCGGAAAAGCAGGTCATCCTCTTCCAGAACAGGCGTGGTTATGCGCCTTTTCTACTGTGTACTACCTGTGGCTGGATACCACATTGTAAACAATGTGATGTGTCGCTGACCTATCATCGTAACCAGGATAAACTGCATTGCCATTATTGCGGTACCCGTTATCCTTATGTTTATACCTGTGCTGCCTGTGGCTCTCAGACACTGGAACCTAAAAGTTTTGGTACCGAAAAGATCGAAGATGACCTGCAACAGGTTTTCCCGCAGGCCAGGATTGCCCGCATGGATGTGGATACCGTACGTAACAAGGATAGTCATAATAAACTGATTAAACTGCTGGAAGACCGGGAAGTAGATATCCTGGTAGGTACGCAGATGGTGGTGAAAGGGCTTGACTTTGAAAATGTAAATCTGGTAGGTATCCTGAGTGCAGACAGTTTGCTGAGCTATCCCGATTTTCGGGTAAATGAAAGGGCTTTTCAGCTGATGGAGCAGGTGAGTGGCCGTGCCGGCCGTAAACATGGTATGGGAAAAGTATTGATACAGGCCAGCAATACCCGGCATCCTATTTTACATTATGTCATGGCACATGATTATAAAGCCATGTATGAAGCGGAAATCGAAGAACGACAGTTATTTGGTTATCCGCCGTTTTCCAGAATTCTGAAACTCACCTTACGTCATAAAAATCAACAGGTCGTGGAACAGGCTGCGCAGATACTGGCAAACTGGCTGCAACCACATATCGGCGCTCAGCTGGTAGGACCTGCGGCGCCGCTGGTAGCCCGGGTACGGAATAACTACCTGCAGGAGATGCTCATCAAATTACCCCGCGAAGCCCGTGTAATTACACACGTAAAACAGGTGTTGCGTGAATTCTTTGTGCATCTCCTGGCAGAAAAAAGATTCCGTTCGGTGGTGATTGTACCGGATGTGGACTGCGTATAGCCGTGGTTATTCTTTAGCCAGGATCAGCTCCTGCCGCTGCAATACCTTGATACGACCGATCATTTGCGCAAAGGATTGTTTGGCATTGTTGCTGAAATCTGTTTGCCGGTACCATTCGATAATGAAGATATGTACCTGATTATTGACCACTTCACAACGCATTTTATACCCTAATACATTTGCTGTTCCCAGTTCTGCATTGAAATCATCCCGGTTGGCTACTTTGTATCCGGCCGGAATGTTGATGTGTACCCGTTTTTCCTGGTAAAACGGAAAGGCGGTTTGCACCGGCAGATTACCGGGAGGCAGATCCATATCATAGTGCTGGGTACCACCCAGCAGTGAACCTAGCTTGATATTGATCTGTACGGGAGTACGTTCCACCAGGGAAGGCGTACTGAGGGTGCTGGTTACGACTACCGGTTTTTCCAGTGTCTGTATGGTAAATTTCTCGTTGGAAGCATTAACGGATATGGGCCTGCGTGTGCCGGCCGCAAACGGCAATATGGCGTTATACACACTGTTACGTTCTGTTTCATTGCTGACTTTAGAGAAGGCCGCCTTCACATTTTCGCCAGGGTAGCCACCAAAAGACTGGGTAATCTGCCATACCGGTGTATCCAGTGACGGCAGGGTCGCATCCAGGCTCACGTTGCTCAGGGTATAGGAAGGGCTGGGCGTGGTGATGAAATCGGTCAGCACTTTACTCTCTTTGCCTACGAGGCTATCCCGGCAGCGGAGCGCAAGTGTATTGCTCCAGAGCGGCGGGTAGCAAGGATAACGGGTGTTGGTTTCCAGTGGCGCCAGGGCCTGTTGTTCGGTAGGGAAATAAAGCAGCACGTTACGGGCCATTGCGCCATTTACCAGCTGGGGATCCAGTGGAATGCTGTCGCGGGAGCTGGTATACAACACGTGCATAGGAATATTGAGCAGGTAATAGGCGGCTGTCATCAGGCGCACGTACCCGGTTCTGGAGGCCTCTTTATTACGGATAATATCTGTCAGATTGCTTGACTCATAAGCATCTCCGTAATAGGTCAGTGCATAGTTGGATTTGATGAAATGTTCTACCTGATAAATCAGTTGAGACATGGGCAGCCGGTATTTCATAAACGGCCATCTGGCCATTTCCCGCTCCAGTTGTTTGTATTCTGTATTACTAACGGCTACATAAGGAACATAAGCTGCTTCCCCAAACAGTTGCCACGTTCTTTTCGTAGTGTCTTTACCGTAAACCACTTGTTGCAGCCCAAAATCCACCCGTTGCAGTTGGGGCAGATAAAAGAACAGGTCGTTGACAGGGAGGGCTGGTACCTGTTTCAGTGAGAAAAGCTGGAAGCGGATATTACCTGCAGTGCTGTCGGTACCGGGCAATACGCCGTTTCTACCCACCACTTTAAACTGCATTTCTTTGGGTGATACCAGCATAAAGTCTACCTGTTGTACCGCAATGCCGGACTGCAGGTATTCTGCGCCGGTATAATCAGACGACATTTTCAGGATCAGTTCATATTCCAGGTCACAGCCAGTCTGCAGCGCCAGGTTGTTGACAACAATGGCAGAGCGGCCATCGGTCATGGGAAACTTCCGGGCCTGATCCTGCAGGTTGGTGACATGGCCGTCCGGGAATACTGCCCGTACCCGCAGGCCCCGTAGTGATTCGATGGCTTCCAGCGGCAACACAATCTGGAGCAGGCTGTCTGCCCCCATTTTAGTGTTGATGTGGATACTTTTATAGATCGTTTTATAATTGGCGTAGCCTTCTGCTTTGTCGCGGTTGGTGACATTGAAATCGTATACGATCTTATGGTCTGCTACCGTATATGGGTCGGCGGTAGTAACCGTCGTACGGGCCTGTGGCTGCTCTTTCCAGATGTCCGGATAATATTTATTGACCTGAGCAGATAAGGTGACGGGTAGTATAGCTACAGCAAAGGTTGCCAGTAAGAATCTGAACTGTTTCATAGAGCGTAAAGATAGGAATTCCGGAAATGAGGATGGGCTGGATTTTCTTTTCCGGGGTATAAAAATAGCTTTACCGGGAGGTAGATAATTATACCTGCCCGGGGATTAAGCGCCTGTTTGCTGAATAGCGTCTGATTCAAATATATGGGTGCCGGTGTCGTCCTGTTTGGCAGCCATGACCATGGCATGGGCAACCGTAGCGGCTTTGATACCCCGGTATTTTTTCCATTTACCTTGTAGTAAAAAGTAGAACAGCTGGATCAGGTATTTGGCGATCCATTCTCCCAACCGGAATTCTTCTCTTTGTCCGATCAGGAAAGAGGGCCTGAAGATACAGGTGCTGACGAATCCTGTTTGCAGGATCGCTGCTTCTGTTTCGCCTTTGGTACGCAGGTAGAAGTTACGGGAACGGTTATCTGCACCTATGGACGAGATCAGCAGGAATTGACGGACACCCTGGCGGTGTGCGATGGTGGCACATCTTACGGGAATATCGAAATCCACCTGGCGGAAAGTTTCCTGGCTGCCGGCTTTCCGGATGGTGGTACCAATACAGCAAAAAAGTGCGTCGCCGTGTAAGGCGGCGGCGAGTTGTGTTTCATCGTTGAAGTCTACCAGTATGGTCTCCAGCTTTTCCCGCTGGTGGGCCCAGGGCTGCCGTACCAGTACCTTTACTTTTCCAAAGGCAGGGTCCTGCAGCAAAGCCGCCACCAGGTGGGTGCCGGTAAGACCGGTAGCGCCGATAACGATAGCAGTTTTGTTCATCATATAGCAAATGAAATCAGGCAATATGCTTTTTCCGGAAGATGATTACAGCGGATTTTACCCGCATTTTTAACCGGATCAGCCATGCTGAATTGGTAATTCGTTATTTCTTCATTTATCTTTGGCTAAAGATAACTTAATATGGGCTTATCGGAGAATGTTCAGCTTAAATCATACAATACGTTTGGCATAGCAGCTATAGCCCGCTATTTCAGGACGTTTGACTCCGCAGCAGCATTATCGGAAGTATTGGCAATGGTTACAGACAAGGACTTGCCGAAGATGATACTGGGTGGAGGCAGCAACCTGCTGTTTACCGGCGATTACAACGGACTGGTATTGAAAAATGATATCCGCGGTATTGCCGTGGTGAAAGAAGATAACGACTACGTATATGTGAAAGCAGGAGCAGGAGAAAGCTGGCATGGCTTTGTGCAGCATTGTATTGCGCAGCAGCTGGCAGGACTGGAGAATCTCTCGCTGATACCGGGTAATGTGGGCGCCAGCCCGATGCAGAATATCGGCGCCTATGGCGTGGAAATCAAAGATGTATTCCATGAGCTGGAAGCCTTGCACCTGCAGGACCGGGAGGTGGTACATTTCAATAACACAGATTGCCGGTTTGGTTACCGGGAAAGTGTATTTAAGAAGGAATACCGGCAGCAATTTGCGATCCTGTCTGTCACCTACCGGTTGCGTAAACAACCGCAATTTAATACCAGCTATGGCGCTATTAATGAAGAGTTGCAACGCATGGGCGTACAGGATCTCTCCATTCAGGCAATCAGCCAGGCGGTGATCAATATCCGTTCCTCCAAATTGCCGGACCCGGCTAAAATCGGGAATGCCGGTAGTTTTTTCAAGAATCCAACGGTAGCAAAAGAAAAATTTGAACAGCTGAAGGCAGCCTATCCTGAGCTGGTGGCTTATCCCGCCGGCGACGACCGGTATAAGCTGGCCGCAGGCTGGCTGATAGAGCAGTGTGGCTGGAAAGGGTACCGGAAAGGAGATGCCGGCGTACATGCCCGGCAGGCTTTGGTACTGGTGAATTATGGCGCCGCGCAGGGGAATGAGATCTACCAGCTGTCGCAGGAAGTGCTGGACAGTGTAGCCGCAAAATTTGGGGTGGAGCTGGAAAGAGAAGTGAATATTATCTGATCACGCAGCTAATAATAAAGCGGCCGGCAGCGATACTGCCGGCCGCTTTGTATTTTATCAGGCGTTGTTTTTTATGTGTGCCATGATTTTACCGGCATGATCCCGGGAGTTTTCGATAAACCACAAATGGGTATCCATTCCGCCGCATACCACGCCTGCCAGATAAATACGGGGCATGTTGGTTTCCATGGTAAGCGGATTGTAGGCCGGATGTTTTTTCTCATCATCCGATAATGCGATGCCGGTGGTTTTCAGCAGCTCAAAATTGGGCTGATAGCCGGTCATGGCAATCACAAAATCGTTGGGAATGGTAACCGGACCATCAGGCGTGTTGATATCCACTTCATTTTCCCGTATAGCCGTTACCGTTGAATGGAAATAGGCTTGTATAGCTCCTTCTTTGATCCGGTTTTCGATGTCTGGTTTTACCCAGTATTTCACCCGGTTGCCGATGGCTTCCTGCCGGATTACCATGGTTACCTGAGCCCCTTTGCGATAGGTTTCCAGGGCAGCATCCACGGCGGAGTTATGTGCACCGATGACCAGCACCCGCTGAGTAGCGTAAAAGTGCGGATCTTTATAGTAGTGCGTTACTTTCGGCAGGTCTTCGCCGGGTATCTGCAGCAGGTTGGGAATATCATAAAAACCCGTGGCCAGTATTACGTGACGGGCATGGTACGTTCCTTTGGAAGTAGTTACCGTATATTCGTCAGCGTTAGGTGTTACCTGTTTGACCTCTTCAAATAGTTTTATATTGATATGATGACTGGTAGCCACTCTTCTGTAATACTCCAGTGCTTCCGGGCGGGTAGGCTTCGGGTTGATGGATACAAAAGGAACGTTACCTATTTCCAGTCTTTCCGATGTGGAAAAGAAAGTCATATACAACGGGTAGTTAAACAGGGAGTTCACCACACAGCCTTTTTCTATGATGATATAGGACAGGCCGGCTTTCCGGGCCTCCAGTGCACAGGAGAGACCAATAGGTCCTCCGCCGATGATCAATACATCAAAAGCAGCGTTCATACAAATCGTATTTAAATTATAATGCCTCCATGTAATCGAGCAGGCGATACAAGGTGCGGTTATTTTCGGTTAACAGATTGTTGTGTTGCCGGATTTTTTCTGCGCTTTGTATAAATGGTCCGCCATGGGCAATAATGCCGGCGCCATGGTCTACCATCGCTTGCAGGCTGTCCGGCGTCAGTTCGGCATGAAACTGCAGCCCGATAACACGGTCGCCGTAAATAAAGGCCTGGTTGCTGCAGGCGGCAGAAGCGGCAAAGCGGGTAGCGCCTGCCGGCATATCAAAGGTGTCGCCGTGAAAGTGAAAAGTGTTGAGCCGGTGTGGTAATACGGATGCGAGGGCGGCGGCGCGGTCCTGAAAGGTAAAATCTATCGGGTACCAGCCCAGTTCCGTTTGCGTGTGCGGATATACGTTAGCATCCAGGGCGGCGGCTATCAGCTGAGAGCCGAGGCAGATGCCCAGTACTTTTTTGTTTTGTGCGATGGCTTCCCGAATCAGGGTAATGGCAGTGGGCATCCAGGGATACTGGTCCTGCTCATATACGCCCATCGGTCCGCCCATGATGATGAACCAGTCGGCGGCAGCGGCGGCGCTGCTATCGGGTTGGGTATCATACCAGCGGGTATAGGTGAGCTGGTGGCCTTTTTGTTTGATCCAGTCAGCCATACAACCCAAGCCTTCAAAAGGTACCTGTTGGAAACAGTGAATATGCATGCGCGTAGACGATTATTAAGGAATCGAAGATACGGCCTATTTCACTTCTCCTCTTACTATTCTGAAATATTCATAGCCTTTCATATGCCGGCTTTCCTCGCCGAAGTAGAGTGCGCGGTACTGATCTGCGCCGGCATCATAACGGATCTGCATGTGGTGCGCTTCCATAAACTGATGGATGTCTTTCGGACGGAGACCATAATCCCATTTTTCACCCGCGCGGCGCAGGGTGCGATAAATGCGGGAGAAACCGGGATATGCTTTAGGGTTGTCCAGCGGCGCCCGATCGAGATAAGTAATGATGACCTGTGTGCCGGAAGCGAAGCTGCTGATATAGCGGAAAATAGCTTCTGCTTCGCGGGCTTCTTCCCACGTTGTTAATGCTTCCCAAAGAAACAGGGTTTTGTAGTGTTTGCGGTTCAGCAGCTGATCGATGACTTCCGACATGCCTTCTTCGCCCATATTGAGCGGGATGTAATCTACCGGTATCACAGGGATTTCCAGCAGTTCGGAGAGTATCTTACGTTTATTCAGCTGTACTTCCGGATGATCTACCTCTACATAATGCAAAGGAGCACCGATTTTCAGGCGATGTGCACGGGTATCATAGGAGGCGCTGAGAATAATCACCTGATTGATACCTTCCTTTTCTACTGCATGGATGATCATGTCATCGATGAGTTTTGTTCTGGCTACAGCAGCAGTAAATACACCCGGCCAGCGGAGCTGGATATACGAAGAAAACAGCTTTCTGGCAACCGGCAATGTACAGGCCGCGAATATGGTCTGCAGGAACCGCGAAAGAAAAGCAGTGGCAAATGGATCATATAATAAACGTTCTCCCTCCGGCTTACAGCTTTCCAATGCCCTGAACCCAGCCATGTACAAACCAGATTTACTGGTAGGGGATCGGCTCATAAATAGCGTGTGTCTAATGGTTAATATAATGATCTCCCTGAGATATTGGTCGAGTTTTCAGAATTACAGACAATAAATCAAATATAAGGAATATTGAGACTGATACGATCAGGGTATTTTCCCCGGTATCAATTTTATTGGTTATCCTAACAGACAGATAGCTGCAAGTGCACCGGCGCTGATCATACACCATAATACAATTCCCTGTAGTAAAGGTTGCCAGCCAATACCCTGTAAGGATTGCCTGGTAAGGTTTGCGCCGATCAGGAATAAGGTAAGGGACAAACCTGTTTTCGCACTTTTTACCAGCAACGGACTAATTTGTTGTACCGCTGGTACCCAGGTATTCAACAGCAGGGCAACAATAAAAATACCGATGAACCAGGGGATTTTTATCCGGCTTTTTTCGCTCTTAAATACCAGCGCGCTGATGAAGGCAATCGGTATAATCCAGAGGGCGCGGGATAATTTAACGGTGGTCGCAATTTGCAGGGCTTCATCGCCATATTTGCCGGCGGCGCCTACAACGGAACTGGTATCATGGATGGCAATGGCGCTCCAAAGGCCAAACTGTTGCTGCGATAAGTTGAGCAGATGTCCTACGGCAGGAAAAATAAACAAAGCGGCGGCGTTCAGCAGAAATATAATTCCCAGTGCTACGGATATTTGTTTTTCGCCGGCTTTCACCACAGGAGCGATGGCGGCAATGGCGCTCCCACCACAGATGGCCGTGCCGCAGGAAATAAGATGGGATGTTTTTTTATCTATTTTCAATAAGCGGCCCAATAGTAAACCGGTTAAGAGCGTACCGGCAATGGAAGCGATGGTCAGTATAAAACCTTCTTTACCTGCTTTGCCGGCGCTGTAGATGTTCATGCCGAAACCTAAACCTACCACAGACAGTTGCAGCAACCAGTGGGTAATGCGGGGTGTGATGGCCGCAAAGGGATTACCCATGGTTTGTGCCAATGCGATACCCAGGAGCAAGGCTACCGGTGGCTGTACAACCGGCAGCAGGGTGGCTGCTGCCGCGATGATAAATATTCCTTTGGGAAAATGACTGTTCAGCCAGGCTTGTCCGATCTTTTGTTGTTGCATATTCAGTACGGTTTTGAAACACAAAGGTCCGTACAGTATACCCGGAAGTCAAATGGCTATTGGTAATTGGTCATAACCATAAGTTATGACTTTGATTAATCCACGGAGAGGATGAATTTATTGAACTTGTTGCTGAAATCTTCTTTGAGGCTCTTATCGATGCCTGGAAGAAAATGAATGGTGAAGTCACGTTGCAGTCTGCGCGGGGCATAACCGTTTAGTGCAACCGGGCGGGTATGTATCACACCGAGGAGTTGTTTACCCTGGAACACCAGTACGAGGCGGTACAGCGGGCTGGGATCATCGATACCACTTTCATAGTTGAAATACAGTTGGTAGGGTTTCAATACATTTTTATCTTCTTCCAGCTGAAAGTTATCGATGAAATCCTGCATATCGGCAATGCTGCGGCCTTTATGCTGGCTCAGATAGCTGACGATGGCCGATTCAATGATACTACCGCTGCGGATGTTCTTCTTTTCCGTATAGCCGTTGATGGTAGCCCACATTTTTTCGCCATTGGTGGCAACCGGCAATTTGGTGTCGCGCTGGAGGGTGCCGGCAGGTACGCCGTTTACTTTCAGCTTGCGGCCTTTGTGAAACAGGGGTTTACTGAATTCTTCTTTTGTAATATCAATATCGATACTAACCGGATACCAGTCTTTGTTCAGTGGGGCACAACGCAGCGGTATGTAGTCGAGTAAAGCAGCGATGGGTTCTCCGCCGGGACTATTACGTATGGTAGCAGCGTTGTTGATTCTTTCTCCCAGAACGGGGATGGCAGCGGTTACTTTTTTGAGAGTAGCTTTTTTGTCGGTGGCAGGGCCCTTGTGACCTACATTTTCTTCATTATCGTATTTGCTGTGTCTACCTTTCTGATCGCAAGCCATTAATACCACTACAGACAAGGCGAGATAAAATAATTGCTTCATAAGCGCAAATCTATTTCATTTCAGGACGATTTACGAATAAAGCACTACGCATTTTCCGATAGCTGAAGAGGGGTGATGTATGCTGGTAGCTATAGGAAAATGCGTAGTTCATCCATTATTTAAATGATTACAGCGGGCCGATAGCCCGCCGTAACAATTAATTTTCTTCCTCTTCCCATTCTCCTTCTTCTCCTTCTTCCCATTCTTCCTCTCCTTCTTCATCGATCAGGAGGCTTTGTTCGGAGCCTGGTTCTATCTGTTGTTCCCGCCAGTGGGCCACTATTTCGTCTGCTTTCTTTTGTATCGGGCTGAAATCCTGTATGGGGTTACCGTCGAACAGGACTTCTGTTTCAGGTATTTCCCGGAAGTTATTAAAACATTCCTGCAGGAGGGCTATATTGTCGGGCGTATTACGCAGGGCGCTGTAAGAGAGCCGGATGGCATCAAACGGGCCGCTGTTGTGAAATACTTCTTCGCCGTTGATCATAGGAAACAACCACACCAGTACATCATCACCAGTTTCTTCACTGTTTAAAATGCCAAAAAAATCATCGAGTTGTTCAAACCCCAGTGGGGCTAATGGTGCAAAGTATTGGTGACGGGGAGGGAACTTCGGATGTTCTTCTCCGGTTATTAAAAATAATTCACCAAACCTGGGCTTATCTTTGGCAATGAACCGAAAGTCAATGAGGATATCGTTTTCCATTGATGGTTATTCTATTTTCTATTGTAATTTAATCGTTTAATCGAAAGGATTTTTATTTAATTTCTACCTGATAACCGCAGCTGTGATACGCTGATAGGCTTGCAGGTATTTGTTGAGCCGTTGCAGGTCTTTTTCCTGTACTGCGGTCATACGCCGGATATCCATATTGTCTGCAAGATCGTTGAGTTTCACTACACAGGCGAGCTTGTTATCCAGAATACGGTTAATGAAGTGCGTATAGTCTTCTTCTTCAGATAGCTTAGTCACACAGCGAAGTGCTTCCAGGAGGTGAGGGGCGAGCCCTTCTTTTTCCAATGCGTCAAAAGTCCAGTCGCTGTCTTCTACAACATCATGCAGTGCTCCCACTATTTTCTCTTCGTCGCTACGCCCGGCCTGCATTACCCGGAATACATGTTCGAGATAGGGGTGACCGTATTTGTCTACCTGATCTCTGTGTACAGATATGGCAATTTCAATTGCGCGGGCTAGATCCATATAATAAATTTAGGGATTTTTTAATTCAGGTATTTCCTGAATTAAAAAATCCCTAATATTTATTTCAAGTAAAAAGGATTACATGAAGTGATAACGTACAAACGCTTCCATCGCTGCATATTGCTGTAAGCCTAATTTGTCGTACAGTTCAGCAGTGTTTGCGTTACGGTCTTCCGCACGTTGCCAGAATTCGCGGGAATCAGTACCCTGGAATGGCACCACATCTTTCTGACTCTGGTGGATAAAGATACCCAGACGTTTCTGCATGATCTGGTCAGGGCTCATTGGCACTGCCATTTCAATTTCGTGGATATCCCATTCCTGCCAGGCACCTTTGTACAGCCATACCCAGCAATCTTTCGCCCATGGCTCGCTTTTCACGATGTCCAGTGCAGCAAAGATCACATCCAGGCACACTTTGTGGGTACCATGCGGATCGGCGAGGTCACCGGCGCAGAAGATCTGCTGTGGTTTTAATTCGCGGAGCAGGTCTACGGTCAGTTGTACATCTTCAGGACCCATTGGTTTCTTTTCCACCAGACCGGTTTCATAGAAAGGCAGGTTCATGAAGTGTGCGTTTTCTTCCGCAATACCTACGTAACGACAGGTAGCCTTAGCTTCACAACGGCGGATCAGGCCTTTAATGGCGCGGATTTCCGGTGTATCTTTCTGGCTTGGTTTTTTAACGTTGATGAATGCTTTGGCATCATTCAGTATCTGAGAGCTTTTGCTCCGGTCGATATCGAACATCCCTTCAAAGCCAACGGCGAAATCGATGAAACGCAGCAGGAACTCATCTGTAACGGCAATGTTGCCGGATGTCTGATAAGCTACGTGTACATCGTGTCCCTGCTCATGCAGCCGAATGAAAGTACCACCCATAGAGATGATATCGTCATCAGGATGCGGAGAGAAGATCAGGGCGCGTTTCTTTGCAGGCTCTGAACGCTCCGGATGATTCGGGAGCTGCGGACCTGGTTTACCGCCGGGCCAGCCGGTGATGGTGTCGCGGATGCTGTTGAATTCCTTGATATTGAGTTCGTAGGCAGAACCGTATTGAACGATCAGGTCATTCAGACCATTTTCGTTGTAGTCCTTATCTGTCAGCATCAGGATAGGCTTGTCCAGCTTCAGTGCGAGGCCGGTAACCGCTTTGCGGATCAGACCCGGTGTCCATTCGCAATCGCCGGTGAGCCATGGCTCTTTGAAGCGGGTCAGCTCCAGGGAAGCCTGTTCATCGATGATGAATTTGCAGTTCGGATGCTGTTGCAGCAGGGAAGCAGGTACCTGGTCGGAGCTGTGTCCTTCTACTGAACGGCGTACGATTTTCGCTTTATGGGAGCCCCAGGCCATCAGCAATACGCGTTTTGCCTTGAAGATGGTGCTGATACCCATGGTAATGGCCAGACGAGGAACCTGGCTCATATTCGGGAACTCGTAAGCATTGGCCAGCCGGGTGCTGTTATCCAATGTTACCAGCCGGGTGTGTGAGTTGATATTAGCGCCTGGTTCGTTAAAACCAATGTGGCCGTTGTTACCGATGCCCAGAATCTGAATATCGATACCACCGTTTTCGTCTATACGCTTTTCGTAGTCTTCGCAGTACTTTTTAATCTGATCCTTAGAGATGGTACCATCCGGCACAAAATACTGGCCTTCCGGAATATCAATATGATTGAACAGTTGTTCCTTCATAAAGCGATTGTAGCTCTGTAATGCATCTGGCTCTATGGGATAATATTCATCGAGGTTAAATGTAATTACATTCTTGAAGCTCAGCCCTTCTTCCTTGTGCAGGCGTACTAATTCGGCATAGAGGTATTTGGGAGTGGAGCCTGTGGCCAGTCCTAATACACATTTTTGATTGGCAGCCTGCTTCTCGCGTATCAGCGTAGCAATTTCCTGTGCAACTGCTCTGGAACCTTCTTTGGCAGAGGGATGGATATCCACAGCAATTTGTTCAAAGCTGTCAATCAGTTCGATTTCCTGATGATTAATCGTCATTTGTAAACGTTTTTGATTAGATGCGGTTTAAAAACGAGCCGGAAAATTAAAGAATTTACAGCTAATGTGTATATTTATTTAGCAAAATTTAATTCATATTTCTTTTAGAAGGGAGAACTTTTTTACATAATTTATCGTTTATATGTTTATAAGACAAGTAGATAACCAGCTATAATCAAGTTTTTGGTGTAGGAGTCATAAAATAGAAACCGCCCGGGTGAATGCCCGGACGGTTTTTTCTTGTATAGCGGGTAATCCCGCTGTGCGGTATGAGTTTATTCTATAATGAATTCGTCTGCAAACACCCACGCCGGGTTGCCTGCACCCGCCGCTCCGGCAGGGATCTTACCAAAATGCTGCACCTGCATGCGTACATAACGGCCCCTTGCCTGCGTCAGTTTACCCCGTACCTGGTTAATCCCTTCCTTGGTAAAGCTGGTCTGCTTAAATACTTCCTTAAAGGTTTTACCATCTTCCGAAACGGAAAAAACAACCTGTTTGGGCGGATAAATCCAATTAGATCTGGCATTCATGGTATTCATGCCTACCAGGTGAATATCCTGTACACTGTCCAGTTCCACGGTGGCAGTCAGATCTTTACCATTGTAACCAAACCACTGGCCGTCGTTATAGGCGGCATTGCCGGCAATACCGTTGACCATGGCCGCCGGACTGCCCGGATTATAGCTCTGGCCAGGTTCCTGGTCCAGGGTGATCTTTTTTACCAGCCCTTTGTGTATCAGAAACGGTTGGTGATATTCATTGCCGAAAGGTTTACCGTTCTGGAATACCTGCGCCCGGATGACGGTGTTGCCGGTAACAGCCAGCGGTGTGGTATATACCGGTGATTGCAGGGAAGGCGCTGTACTATCCGTCGTATAGTGGATGGTGCCACCTTCCAGCTTACTGTCCAGCTGAATAACGGCCTGTCCTTTGCCATTGTCAGCTATTTTACCGGTTACTTCAAATACGTGTCGGGCATAATTCACCTTTTTCAGCTCCAGGCGGTGTACATGTACTTTCAGCCGCTCCAGGAAGTTGTTGTAGTTCCGTTTATCGGTAGCAGACCAGAGCACTTCCGCCAGCGCAGTAGCACGGGGATATACCATGTACTCCAGGTAGCTGGTGTTGTTGATGTATTCTGTCCACAGATTGGCCTGTGCCCCTTTGATAAATACCGCTTCTTCTTTGGTTAGCTCCGTGGGTACGGGCTCGTAGGCATACACTTCACTAACGGGTGTAAAGCCGCCAATGGCCAGTGGTTCATTCGTACTTTGCGACTGGTAGTGATCAAAGTAGCAATAGTTGCCCGGTGTCATGATCACATTATGTTTTTGCCGCGCGGCGGTAATGCCTCCCTGGATACCTGTCCAGCTCATCACGGTAGCATTGGGGGCCAGTCCGCCTTCCAGGATTTCATCCCAGCCTATGATCTGACGGCCTTTGCTGTTGAGGTATTTTTCCATGCGCTGTATAAAATAACTTTGCAGGGCATGTTCGTCTTTCAGGTGTTCCTGTTTCATGCGGGCCTGGCATTTCGGGCATTTCTGCCAGCGTACTTTAGGCGATTCATCGCCGCCGATGTGGATATAGCGGCTGGGGAACAGCTCCAGTACTTCGTCCAGTACATCCTGCAGAAACGTGTATACGCTGTCGTTACCGGCACAGTATACATCGTCATATACGCCCCAGCGGGTGCCTACTTCGTAGGGGCCGCCGGTACAGCCCAGTTGCGGATAGGCTGTCAGTACTGCCAGGGAGTGCCCTGGCATCTCTATTTCCGGTATTACGGTCACAAATCTTTCCGCCGCATATTTCACCACTTCTTTCACCTGTTCCTGCGTATAGTAACCACCATAGGGCTTGCCATCGTATTTTCCGTCGGCATAACGGCCGGCCATGGTTTCCTTACGTTTGGAAGAGATCTCCTGCAGGCGGGCATATTTTTTTATTTCCACGCGCCAGCCCTGGTCGTCGGTAAGATGCCAATGGAAGGTATTCATCTTGTGCATGGCCAGCAGGTCGATATATTTCTTGATGAAAGCTACCGGGAAGAAATGACGGCCTACATCCAGGTGTAATCCACGATAGGAAAAGCGGGGTGCATCGGTAATGCTTACGCCGGGAATATAAAAGGCAGTAGCCGGTTGTACCGGCAACAGCTGTATCAGCGTTTGAATGCCGTAAAAGGTACCACTGGCGGTGTTGCCGTGAATGTTCACGCCCTGACTGCCCGCCTGCAGCGTGTATCCTTCCGGGTTAGTGGAGTCCTGGCCGGTTTGCAGGATAATCGCATTTTTATCTGCAGTGGCCCGAATGGCCAGTTCGTACCCGGTGAGTTCTTTCAGCCAGCTGTTGAATAAGGCCGCTGTTTGTTTATCGGCATCGGTGCTGGCAACAAGAACGGTTTGTTTATCGAGCAGGAAGGAATCTGCTTTTTCCTGCACCTGGGCAGGCATAGGAATAATGCTTACCTGGCCTTTGGGGGCAGCGGCATGGTGAGAGCCGGAACATGCCCAAAGTCCTGCAGCGGCCAGCAATAAGCCAATGCTGCATACATTTTTCATTGTCATAACTAATGGTTCGGTTTTAATCAGGTACTAAAAGACCTGTCAGGTAAAAGCTGCAGCAGCGAAACAACGTTGGCGGGCTTCGCTGCTGCAGGTGTGTTGTTGTCGGATTTATTTCAATTCCAGTTCACATAATACCGGCCTGTGGTCGGATGCGATGGTTTCCTCAATGATCCGGGCGCCGGTGATATTCCACCGGTGTTTGGGATGCAGGAGGATGTAGTCCAGCTTTACCGTGGGAGAATCTGCCGGGAAGGTAGGTCCCATCTGGCTGGTGGCATCTGTGAAAATCTGTTTGAGTGTGGTGATTTCTTTGGAAGACGGAATCGCATTAAAATCGCCGGCCAGTATCACGGGTGTTTCTGTTTGTTTGAAGTATTCTACCAGCGTATTGGCTTCTGCGATCCGGTCTGCCGGATTGTTTTCTGCATCCAGGTGAATAGAGGCAAACTGCAACAGGCTGTCGCCGGGTAATTTTACGGTAATGATACCGGCTGCCCTGGGCTCAATGCCTTTGGAAACTGGTAGTGGCAACGTAATACCTGATTTAATCGGGAAGCGGGAGAGGATCCCGGTGCCATAACCGCCACCCTCATAATCCAGGGCTTTGGCGAAATAAGTATACATACCGGTGAGGTCTGCGAGTTCCTGCAACTGATTGAGTTTTTCCGTCCGGCGGGTAACGCTGTCTACTTCCTGTAATGCCACAAAATCGGGATTGGTGGCAAGGATGACGTTACCGATGCCCTGCAGGTCCAGCACACCTTTCATATTCTGACCGTGATGAATATTGTAGGTCAGTACTTTCACTTTCTGTGTTTGTGCAAACAACGAAAAGCCCGTAAAACACACAACGGTAATGAGCAACATTTTTTTCATAGCACCAATTTTTACTGATCCGGCCTCCGGTTTATACTGCGGGTATACGTCGGAGGATCTGATTATTTAAACGCTTCTTTCACGGGCCTTCCTGTCCACACCTGGGGTGTTTTCAGTCCGAATATCCAGGCGATGGTCGCGGCGGTATCGTACGTAACAACACTGCTTTTGATCTCTTTGTTTTGTTGGATACCAGGGCCGCGGATGATCCAGGGAATCTGCATTTCTTCCATGGTTTTACCGCCGTGGCCTGTTTTGATACCGCCATGATCTGCTGTCAGCAGAATGATGGTATCATCCCACATGCCGGCATCTTTTACTGCCTGCAGCATTTTGCCCAGCAACACATCGTTTTTATGTACCTGGTCAAAATAAGGCTGAATATTATGCCCGATATTATGTCCTACGCCATCCGGTTCATCCAGGTGAACAAACAGGAAGTCCGGTTTTTTTGTTTTGATATATTCTACTGCTGCCGCGGTGGCCAGGCTGTCGTTATCATGACAGGCCAGTTCCTTGTTGATGGCTGCTTTGGGGAACAGGTAACCGATACCATCCCAGCTGTAGATCACGCCTATTTCCGCTTTGGGTTTTTGTTCGCGGAGTAAGGTGTAGATGGAAGGGAACAGGCCATAACGGTCGAGTTCCCGGGAAGGCAGCTCCGGTTGCTTGCTGTTCCACTCCGTGTAGCCATGTACTTCCGGACCGGCTCCCATCACCATAGACGCCCAGTTCACAGCACTGGAAGAAGGTAGCACACTTCGTGCCTGTAATGTCCAGGCCCCTTCTTTCATCATTTGTTTCATGTGTGGGTTATCCACTTTAGGAAAACAGTACGCCCCAAAACCATCCATTCCAATCAGTATCACGTGTTTGGCCCCTTTGACCTGTGCCTGCGCGAAAAAGCCACCTAATAAAAGGCTGGCTGCAATGATTAATTTTTTCATTTCGTTGTTCACTTTTATCCGGCTGTTGCCGGGGATTTATTATTTCAAATCGGAAGTTGCAGTTAAGGGACTTAAGTTATTCGAAATGGTAAATATAGATTACTACTGTATTTCGTGCAAGGCTTTTTCTCCCAGTTCACGGATTAATAATACTTCTTTTTCCTGAGTGAGGGAGATGCCATATTCGGGAACGCCGGGAATGCCGCCCATGCTTACATTGGGATTGCGATATACCATGGCGCTGTCTTCGTACGCTTTGGCAGTGGTATGGAATTCTGACAGTCCGGTTGTTTTTACCAGCTGGGCAATATTGTTGGCACGTACGCCGGAACCAGCCATGATGGCGATGCGGTCGTCGGCGCGGAGGAACAGGTCTTTCAGCAGGGAAGCTCCTTCTACAGCGGTATTGCGGGCGCCGGAAGTGAGGATCCGTTCACATCCTGTTTCGATAATATCTTCCAGTGCTTCAAACGGATTATCTGTCATATCGAAGGCACGATGGAAAGTAACGCCCATGGGCCAGGCCAGTTTCACCAGTTCTTTGCAGCGTTGTTTATCCACCCGGCCTTCTGCGGTGAGCATGCCAATTACCACGCCGTTACATCCCAGTTGTTTACATATTTCGATATCCTTTTTCATGATTTCAAACTCCAGGTCGGTATAGAGAAAGTCACCACCCCGGGGCCGGATAATCGGATAGAGGTCTATGTTTACTTTTTCACGGGCTACGGCAATCGTTGCATAGCTGGGGGTAGTACCACCTTCCAGGAGGTTATCGCAAAGCTCAATGCGGTTGGCCCCACCTGCTGCAGCTGCGATACAGGAAGCGACAGAACCGGCGCATATTTCAAGAATAAAAGACATATGTCAGATTTTAGGAGTGCTTGTAATAGGAATGTGTATAACCATCTGGTTTCCGGGAGCATAAAAGTCCCATCAGGCCGGAATCAGCATCATTGTATTTTCTGGAGAGATAGCAGCTGCCTGGAAACCGGAATAAGAAATTACGCATTTTCGGGAAGATTTTCGCATATTATCTGCGAGGCACTTCCTGAAAATGCGTAATACAACAGGGTTGTTTTATCTGCTTAGAAATGATGTTTACCGTCTATCAGTACATTGCTGGTATCGCTGGTACACACCGCGTAGCTGAAGCCTTTCTGCAGGCAATAAGCGCCGTATTGTCCCTTTTTGTTGAGGGCCAGGAAACCTACCTGTATCTCCCGGGCTTTCGACGGACTTCTTTTCACAATTCTATCTACAGCTTCTTTACAGGCTTTTTCCGGTGGATAACCCTGCCGCATCAGTTCTACGACGAGGTGGCTGCCCACAATTTTAATGACTTCTTCGCCAACGCCGGTACTGGTAGCAGCACCTATTTCATTGTCTACATAAAGACCTGCGCCGATGATCGGAGAATCACCTACACGGCCATGTAATTTGAAAGCCATCCCACTGGTGGTGCAGGCGCCGGAAAGATTGCCGGCAGCATCCATGGCTACCATACCAATGGTATCGTGGTTATACACATTACCCGGCAGCATCAGCGGATTAAACGCAGTAGCGCCGTTGGCAGGAGCGTAGGATTTATTTTCTATGTTGATGATGGGTTTATATTCTGATGTTTTCAGCCATTCTTTCCAGGCTTTTTCAGCTTCCGGTGTGAGCAGGTTTTCTTTTTTGAAACCGTTGGCCAGTGCGAATTGCAGGGCACCATCACCTACCAGCATCACGTGCGGTGTTTTTTCCATCACGGCGCGGGCTACAGAAATGGCGTGGGTAACATGTTCGAGGGAAGCTACGGAACCGCAGTTGCCCAGTTCGTCCATGATGCAGGCATCCAGTGTTACGCGGCCGTCGCGGTCCGGATAGCCGGAATAGCCTACGGTGTGGTTGTCCGGATCTGCTTCGGGTACCCGTACACCTGCTTCCACAGCGTCCAGTGCACGTCCGCCCTTCTTCAGTATTTCCCAGGCAGCTGCGTTGGCAGCGCGGCCAAAGTCCCACGTGGATATGACAATAGGTTTACCTTTTACGGGGCCTCCTTTGGTGGTTGCGCGTGCAGACGTGCCCGTTACTCCGTCTAAAGAGAAAACAGCGGCGCCAAGGGCCGCTGTTTTCAGAAAACTTCTTCTATCTTTCATAATATTGCGTGTTCAATACTTACAGGTCATTGCTGCTGTGGCAATGTGCTACGTGTTAGTCTTTCATCTCCCATGCCAGGGCGCTGGCGCCCAATATGGCGGCATCACTTTCTTTCAGCTCGGAAAACAGCAATTTAACTTTATTCTGGAATATGGGCAGCAGGTTCTTTTCCATGTGTTCACGGACCGGTTTCATAATCAGGTCGCCGGCTTTGGTGAGGCCGCCGAACAGTACGATGGCTTCCGGGCTGGAGAACATTACGAAATTGGCCAGGGCTGCACCCAGTATTTGTCCTGTGAACTCGTATACTTCCATCGCCAGCGGATCTCCTTTCATCGCTGCTTCATAGATCACTTTGGAATTGATTTCTTCCAGCAGATGATCGCGCAGGATGCTTTGGGTATCCGGGCGTGTTTTCAACAGTTCCAGGGCAGAATTGGTCACACCGGTAGCAGAAGCATAGGCTTCGAGAGAACCATGTGCACCGGTGCCGGGATGGAAGCGGCCACCCGGGATCACAATACAGTGACCCAGTTCACCGGCAAAACCATCATGTCCGTAAATCAGCTGGCCGTTGGCAACAATACCGCTACCTACACCTGTACCCAGGGTCATCACGATAAAATCTTTCATTCCTCTGGCTGCGCCGTAGATCAGTTCTCCCAACGCTGCTGCGTTGGCATCGTTGGTCAGTACGGCCGGTAACCCGAATTTATCCTGCAGCAACTGGGCGAGTGGTACCACTCCTTTCCAGCGCAGGTTGGGCGCATATTCAATGTTACCATTGTAGAAATTGCCGTTAGGTGCGCCTACGCCAATTCCTTTAATATTTTCGATGCCCCCCACCTGCTCGATCAGAATGGCCAGGTGTTGATGGAGTTCATCCAGGAAACAAGCTACATCTTCATGCTGATTGGTTAACATACGACCATCACATAAAATAGTGCCTCTCCTGTCTACAATACCGAATTTGGTGTTAGTCCCCCCAATATCAATGCCCACCACTAGTTGCTGACTCATAATCGATTCCTTGAGATTTTAATATGTTTTTAACGCTAAACGCAAAAAATGCCAGGTATGCAAAACAAAACGCCGGGATAATATAAGAAGCGTGAATACCAATGCTTGGGATGTCTGCCAGACCACCTTGTACAGGAGGAATCAGTGAACCGCCGAGGATCATCATTACGAGGAAGGCAGAACCCTGACCGGTGTATTTGCCCAGGCCGGCAATAGATAACGCAAAGATGCTGGGCCACATGATAGAGCAGAATAAACCACCACTAATGAAGGCAAAGGTAGCGAGTGCGCCGCTGGTAAATAAACCGATCAATACGGAGCCAACTCCCAGTAACCCGAATATCATCAGGGTTTTGGCTGGTTTATCCTGACTGGCAAAGAAGCCGATGATCTGGATGGCGATACAGATGGCATAAGGATATAATTCAGTGACATTATTGCCTTTGATAATATTGGCGCCCAGTATCACACCGTAGGCAATGAAAGGCACAATGATGCACAGCAGTTTGCGCACGCCTTTGGAAACATTGAATACGCTGATCGCACCGGTCCATCTGCCTATCATCATACTACCCCAGAACAGGGATACATACGGGTCCAGTTCAGATTCGGCCAGGCCTTTGGCAGTGAGGAATCCCGGGTGTTTCAGTAAGGCACCCAGGTTGCTGGCGAGGGTTACTTCCACGCCTACATAAATGAAGATAGCCAGCATACCCAGGGTGAGCTGCGGATATCTCATGGCGCCCCATCCTTCACTGTTGGCAGCAGAAGCACTTTTGGTATACAACAGAATACCAATGATACCTACGATACCAGTGATGAATAAAGGCAGTTCTATTTTCAGGATCAGTCCCAGGAGAATCAGTACAAACATGAAGCTGATACCCAGGATAGATTTAGTCGCTTTCGGTGAAGTCTCAAATCCGGCGTTATCCTGACTTTCCGGCATTTTTACAAACGCAAAGATGGCGGCTGCAACCAGGAACAGGCCTATCAGCAGGAAATACAGGGTATTGATCTTACTGATATCGGTGCTTACATCTCCGCCTTTAATATTGCCAAACAGCAACATACTAACGATGATGGGTCCGATAGTGGTACCGAATGAGTTGATACCTCCTGCGAGATTAAGGCGGTTGGTACCTTTGGCCGGATCACCCAACAGAATGGCAAACGGGTTGGCCGCGGTTTGCTGCAGGGAAAATCCTAATGCTACAATAAACAATGCCATGAGGATCAGGGCAAAGTAACCGAAAGTAACGGTTTGTTTATACTCACTGTCCAGCACCGTGATAATCTTTTCCAGACTGGCTTTGGTGAAGGTGGCAGCATATTGTTTATGCTCCGTATCCTGTTGGAAACCAGCCGGAATAGCAGCCAGCAACTGAGGATTGGAGATGTACTTCGCGGCGGATTCATTGTCACTGATCAGCAGGGAATAAGTATCTGCCTGTTTTTCGCGGCGGATCTTTACCTGTCTGTCGGAAGTCTGTAACTGTTGTTCTACCTGGAAACTGCTGATATCCTGCAGGGTTTCCGTGATCGGAACAATTTTTTCCTTATTCACACAGGGAATCATAATAGCAGATCCCAGTACGGAAATCAGGAGGCCGTAAATAATACCTTTTTTGTAACCAATCTTGTTCAGGATATCTACCTTACGGGCAGCAGAGGCCAGGTACAGGATCAGGGAACCTATGAAATAGGCGCTGTAAAAAGAGAAGTCAATCAGTTGTGACTCCAGCTGTGTCAGGTTGAAGTGTGATTTACAGAAAGGGATAAAAATGCTGTTAGACGCAGCCAGAAACCCCCAGAAAAAGAACACCAGAATAAGAACAAAGAACGAGGGATGTGTACTTTGTCCGTTTTGCTTTGATTGCTGAGCCATAAACGTGTTAAGTTACAGTGAAATTTTGCCGGATAAATGTAGAGATTATTTTTTAAATTTTTTAAAAAAGTAAATTAAAATAGTCGCTTTTTTAGTTGATAAAACGTTTTAGCTAAAATATTTATGAAATATAAGATAAGTTTTTTATGTTCGCGTTTATCTTAAATCACTTTTGCAGCTTATGTCAACTAATACAGCGACGCTACAATCGCCTTCCGTTCCGGCGGCGAAGAATAATACACGGGCCATGACCGTGATCGGTACTCTGTTCTTCCTTTTTGGCTTTGTGACCTGGTTAAACAGTGTATTGATTCCGTTCTTGAAACAGGCTTGCGAACTATCTGATTTCCAGGTATACTTTGTCACCTTTGCTTTTTATATTTCCTACTTTATCATGGCTATTCCTTCTTCTGCTATCCTGCGGAAAGTAGGCTTTGCCAACGGGATGTCTGTAGGATTGCTAACCATGGCAGTGGGCTCCCTGATATTCATTCCGGCTGCACAGGCCAGATCTTTCCCGTTGTTTCTGGTAGGTCTTTTTGTGCAGGGCGCTGGTATGACCCTCTTACAGGCGGCTTCCAATCCTTATGTTACCATCATCGGGCCGATCGAAAGTGCCGCCCAGCGTATGAGTATCATGGGTATCTGCAATAAGGTAGCAGCCATGATCGGTATCCTGTTACTGGGTGTATTGCTGTTCAGCGACACCACAGAATTATCTGCAAAAATTGAAACCCTGCAAGGCGCTGAAAAAGAAGCAGAACTGACACTGCTGGCCGGCCGTGTAATTACCCCGTATATCATCATGGCCATCGTACTGGTAGGCCTGGCGCTGATGGTGCGTAAAGCCAACCTGCCGGAAGTAAAACCGGAAGAAGAAAGTACAGAAGAAACAGCTGGCAGTCAGCATACTTCTATCTTCGGTATTCCTTACCTGATGCTCGGTATCCTGTGCCTGTTCCTCTATGTAGGCGTAGAAGTACTGGCGATCGACTCCCTGGCGCTGTATGGCGAAGTAAGTGGTTTCGAGAAAAACGTCGCCTTACACCTCAGTATCTATAGCCTGGTAAGTTTAACCATCGGATATTTACTGGGTATTGTACTGGTGCCAAAATATTTATCACAACGCAGTGCACTGATTATCTGTTCCATCATGGGCGCGCTCTTTACTGCCGGTGCTTTACTGACTACCGGTAAAACCTCCGTGATATTCATCATCCTGCTGAGCTTTGCCCACTCCCTGATGTGGCCTGGCATCTGGCCGCTGGCAATCAATAAACTGGGTAAGTTTACCAAACTGGGTTCAGCCTTCCTGATCATGGCCATCGCAGGTGGTGCTACCTTACCACTGGTATATGGTGCTTTATGCGTAGAGTGGAACAGCCGTCAGACACCTTACATCATCATGATCCCATGTTACCTGTATATTCTTTATTATGCAGCAGCAGGATATAAAAAAGGACTTCCAACGAATTAATTCCTGTTTAATCAGGTATAGGAAAAAGGTTGTTCCGGTATTTACCGGGACAACCTTTTTTATTTCTCCATCATTTTTATATTTTTAGGTGTATATTTTACGTTTAATATTTTTTGAATGATACAGACAACTAAGGAGAAATTCATACAGCAGTTCGGAAAAGAGCCACTGATCATAGTTTCCCCCGGAAGAATCAACCTGATCGGAGAACATACCGATTACAATGACGGATTTGTATTACCAGCCGCCATTGATAAAAAAATCGTATATGCCATTGCCCTCAACGGTACCCGTCAATGTAATGTACATGCGGTATTTACCGGCGAAACCGTTTCCTTTGACCTGGATAGGGTGCACCCCACACCCGGATGGATCAATTACCTCATGGGCGTTGTATTTCAGTTACAGGAAAGAGGCCTGTCCGTAACCGGTTTCGATTGCGTGATCGCAGGCGATATCCCGGTAGGCGCCGGCATGTCTTCTTCCGCAGCTGTGGAAGGCGGATTGGTAGCAGGCCTGGATCACCTGTTCCAGTATGGGCTGGGACGTATGGACATGGCGCTGATCGGACAAAAGGCCGAACATACTTTTCCGGGCGTGAAATGCGGTATCATGGACCAATTTGCTAACCTGCACGGCAAAAAGGACCAGGTAATGCGCCTCGATTGCCGCGATCTCTCCTTTGAATATTTTCCGTTTGATTTCCCTGCCTATAAAATTGTGTTGTGCAACTCTATGGTACACCATAGCCTGGCATCATCCGAATACAATGTACGCCGTCAGCAATGCGAAGAAGGCGTAAAGGCTATCCAGACGCTGCATCCGGATGTACGCTCGCTGCGCGATGCCAGCTTTGCGATGCTGGATGAAGTGAAGTCACAGTTGTCGCCGCAGGTGTATGACCGCTGCGCCTACGTGATTGCGGAAATACAACGTGTACAGGATGCCACGGAGCTGCTGAAAAAAGGCGACCTGCAACAGTTCGGACAACTGATGTACGCTACGCATGAAGGCCTGAGTAAACTGTATGAAGTGAGCTGCCCGGAACTGGATTTCCTGGTATCGCTGGCGCAGGAGCGGGAAGAAGTAGCAGGTGCAAGAGTGATGGGGGGCGGCTTTGGCGGCTGTACCATCAACCTGGTGAAAGAAGAAAAAGTAGCCGACTATATCACCTTTATACAATCCCGCTATGAAGCGGAATATGGTAAAGTGCCGGAGGTATATGTCACCACCATTCAGGATGGGGTGAGTGTATGGCAGCACTAAACCGGTGAGCGTTAAATAACAAATGGCCCGGCAACAACCGCTACGTAATCATCGCGGTTGTTCCGGGCCATCGTATATAAAACGATTAATACTGATCGTCCAGGGCAAAAATTGGTTTCCGGTTCATCCAGCGGCCGCGGGTGAAGTCAGGAATGTATTGCACACTACCACCTTCCATCACGGATTGTTCGCTCAGTGGGGTGATCGCATACCAGGTAGCCATATCATACACATCGAGTGCATAAGGAGCGCCACGCTTGATACTTTCAATGAAAGAGTTCATCACGAACCAATCCATACCACCATGACCGGCGCCGGCAGCATCGTTGGCATAACGTTTCCACAGCGGATGGTCGTATTTGCCGAAGTAGCTGTTGGCATCTTTGAAATCGCCGGTTTTTTCCCACTCGTCGTATTTGCTCTTCTTTTCTACATAGATAGATTCCTGGTCATCCATCCACAGTCCGTTGGTACCTTGTACGCGGAAGTTGAGGGAGTAAGGACGGGGGGAGTTGGTATCGTGCGACAGCATGATCGTTTCACCGTTGTTGGTTCTCAACAGGGTAGATACGATATCGCCCAGTTTGAATTCCACTTTGGCATTCGGATGGCTTTCGCTGCTGTTGTCAACGATGTATTTATGCAGACCGCGTGATTTGGTAGCTACGGAAGTGAGCGACAGTAAACGGTTACCACGGTTCATGTTAATCGCATTACCGATAGGACCCAGACCGTGTGAAGGATACAGGTCGCCGTTGCGGTGTACGGAGTGGTTGGTTCTCCATTTGGCTTCAGACAGGGCATTCTCTCCGAATTCAACGCCACCGCCATAATATTGCTTGCCATTGTTGAATTTAACGGCGCGCAGATCGTGCTGGTAGCCGCCCTGCAGGTGGGTGAGCTCACCAAACAGTCCCTGACGGGCCATGTTCAGTACCGCCATCACATCTCTCCGGTAACACACATTCTCCATACCAAATACAGGTATGCCGGTGCTTTCGCTGGTGTTTACCAGTTCCCAGCATTCCTGGATGTCGGAAGCGCCACACACTTCTACAGCCGGGGTTTTACCCGCTTTCATCGCTGCTACAGACATGATAGAGTGCCATTCCCACGGCGTAGCAATGATCACGGCATCAATGTCGTCACGTTTCAGCAGGTTATGAAAATCTTCCGGCCCGTTGGTATATTCCGCTACTTTTCTTTTCGCGCCATAGAACTTGCTGATCATTGTTCTCGCCTTAGGTACGGTGTACGCCGTATCCGGATCTGCGAATGCTACTACATCCACGTCTTCCCGGCGGAGGCAAAGGTTCAGGTGACTCAAACCACGGGCGCCCACACCAATCAGGCCCACTCTCACTTTAGGTTTTTTTTCATTGGCAAACAGCTTGGCAGAGGAGCCCAGCATAGAAATACCTACGCCTGCGGCTACCGTGTTTTTAAGAAAACTTCTGCGGTGCAATGGTTGTTTATTCATTGTTCAAAGTTTAATAACGTGTAAAACGTGTATATAATGAAATGTTCAGGAGGGACTAAATTTATAAAATTAGATCTATCAAAACCAACCTATGACTGCATATTCTTACATTTTTGTGATAAACGGCAGCATTTTTCCACCATAGTTATCTGGTATTGGTTTGCCGCCATGGGCGGAACCCCGGGCATGATCTGATTTTCGCATTCACTGCATTAATTTTCGCGCTACTATACAAGGCATCTTTTATATATTATATTTAATGTCTGCCAATAGGAACAAATGAAAAAAACAACTTATCTGCTTGCTGCCCTCCTGAGCTGTAATATGGCCGTAGGACAGCAGATCAGCCCATACGGTGCGCTGCCTTCCAAAGCACAGGTAGCCTGGAATGACCTGGAATACTACATGTTCATCCACCTGGGGCCCAACACTTTCACCAACAAGGAATGGGGACATGGCGATGAAGATCCGCGTGTATTTAATCCATCCCGCCTCGATGCCCGGCAATGGGCACGTACGGCGAAGCTGGCCGGTATGAAAGGTATTGTCATCACCGCCAAACACCATGATGGTTTTTGTTTGTGGCCCAGCAAATACAGTAAACATACCGTGCGGGAAAGCGCCTGGAAAAACGGGAAGGGTGATGTGCTGGCGGAATTGTCTGCCGCCTGTAAGGCGTATGGCTTACAATTCGGCGTATACCTGTCGCCATGGGACCGCAACCATCCGGAGTATGGTACGCCCACTTATAACCAGGTGTTTGCCAACACCCTGAAAGAAGTGCTGACCAGCTACGGGCCGGTATTTGAGCAGTGGTTCGACGGCGCCAATGATGGCACTAAAAAACAACAGTATGACTGGCCGCTGTTTCACAGCGTGGTACATAAACATCAGCCCAATGCCGTCATCTTCAGTGATGTAGGACCGGGCTGCCGTTGGGTAGGAAACGAAAAAGGTTTTGCAGGTACTACCAACTGGAGTACGTTGAATGTAAAGGGCTTTTCGCCTGGTGCGGGTGGCCCGCCGGCACAATCACTCAATGAAGGTAATGAGGATGGCGAACAATGGATACCGGCAGAATGTGACGTATCTATCCGGCCGGGATGGTTCTATAGTCCGGAAACAGATAATAAGGTAAAATCCGTGACGGAGCTGCTGGATATCTATTATGCTTCCGTAGGCCGCAATGGTAACCTGATTCTGAATGTGCCGGTAGACCGGGAGGGATTGATTCATCCGAATGATTCTACCCGCCTGATGGAATTACGCCGGGTGCTGGATGCTTCTTTTAAAGATAACCTGGTCCGGAAAGCCGTAATAACGGCAACGGGTACACGTAAAAATAATGCAGCGGTAAAAACAACTTTCCTGCAGGATGGTAATCCGGCTACTTACTGGGCCACGGCCGAAAATGTACAACAAGGAACGATTACACTCACCTTTCCGAAGCCTGTAACCTTTAACCGGGTGGTGTTGCAGGAAGCGATTGCACTGGGGCAGCGGGTGAAGGCTTTTTCCGTGGAGATTCTGGAGAACGGCGCCTTTAAAGAGGTAGCGCGGGAAACCACCATCGGTCACAAACGCATCTTACGGTTGCCGGATTATACCACAACTGTGGTAAGGATACAATTGCTGGATGCCAAGGCCAGCCCGGTGATCAGTGAAGTACAGCTGTTCCAGGCGCCTGAGCAGGTAGAGCGGCCGCAGATCCGGCGCGACAAAGCGGGTGCATTATCCTTGTCGGGCGCTGCTGATACAGAGCTGCGGTATACACTGGATGGTAGCGAGCCGCAATATCATTCGGCGCGCTTTACTGCACCCGTAGCGTTTGCGCAAGGAGGAACCGTGAAAGCCAAAGCTTTTCTGCCGCAAGGTAAAGCAGCCAGTGAAACAGCTACCGCGTATTTCGATGTAGCACCGGCAAAATGGCGGATCGTGCCGGCACCAGGAATAAATGAGGCAGAAGCAGCAAAAGCAATCGATGGAGACCCTGCTACCGTATGGGTAACGAAGGATATTAAAACAACTGAAAAGCACCCGCATGAGTTGATAGTAGATTTGGGCGGAGAGTTGTTATTACGTGGTTTCTCATATACGCCGCCTGCCGGCAGTGATGCAGGAGGTGTTGTATATGGATATGCCTGCTATATCAGCCAGGATGGTAAAAGTTGGGGAGATCCGGTCGCTAATGGACAGTTTGCCAATATCCGTAATAACCCGGTGATGCAAACCGTATTGTTTAAAGCAGTGTCCGCACGCTTTATCAAGTTTGTTGCTGTTAACCCCGCCAATGAGCAAGAGAATTGGACAAGTGTTGCGGAACTGGGAGTGATTACACACGACCGGCCTGCTGAAAGATAACTGACACCTGTTGAATAAAAAGGAATGCGGTGATAAAAAAAGTAGCCACTCCTTTTGTCCTTTGCTTTCCTTTTTATTCATATGGCAATCATTTATTAATTATAAAGGCGGAAATTGTGTTAATCTGTTTTGCTGATCTAACCCAGGGTCAGCCAACTTCCGTCGTATTTTTTCCTTTTTGTTAAATATTCGCATTCAGCAAAAAAAATTCGATCATTTAAAAAGATATTGTTATAACTTTGCGGATAATCTAAAAACTAAAGACAATATTTATAACAATTTAACGCTGAACTGAAGTTGGAAAAAACCGCAACTCATACCAACATCTCTGCATATCATCCCGCTTTAAACAAAGGGGTATATTCTGTTGGGTTCAATGTCTTTAGATACCTTTCCCGACGACCAAGGATTTGATAGCGCTTGTCATATGACCGCTATCGCGCCGGTATTCCCATACTGCCGGTGAACCATTTCCAGTAATGGAACTTTCATGTAGTTTATTGATTCACGATTTCAATTTAAAAAGTTGGAAAAGCAACGTATCATCGTTAGGGTAGCCACTCCTGACGATATTCACTATTCAAACACCATCACAGATGAGATGGAAGCATCTGCAAAAGCGCGGGGCACAGGGATTGCCAAGCGTTCTCCAGCCTATGTGGAGCTGAAGATGCAGGAAGGAAAAGCAGTAATCGCGATTACAGACAAGGGTGATTGGGTAGGCTTCTGTTATATAGAAGCCTGGGGCCATGATAAATTTGTTGCCAACTCCGGCCTCATCGTTAACCCCGCTTTCCGCGGCCACGGTGTTGCGAAATCGATTAAGAAGAAGATTTTTGAACTGTCGCGGGAGAAATATCCGGATTCAAAGATTTTTGGGTTAACCACCGGATTAGCGGTCATGAAAATTAATTCAGAACTCGGCTATGAACCTGTTACCTATTCAGAACTGACAGACGATGATGAGTTCTGGAAGGGCTGTAGAAGTTGTGTGAATTTCGATATCCTTACCAGCAAACAACGAAAGAATTGTTTGTGTACCGCTATGTTATATGACCCGCTGGAGAAGTTGAAAGCGGTGGAGGAAAAAGCAGCTGCAGATAAAGCGGACGCGGAGAAAAATCAGCACAGCGTATTGCCTGGCGGAGATATACACGAAGAAAGGCGCCGGCGCGGATTTAAAGGAAACATAAAGCTCTATGAGCGCTGGTTAAGATTTAAAAGATTTGTTTTGCTGAAGAGTAAAAAAGAAGGCAGCACAATTGGATTGAAAAAGAAATTCTTCCTGTTCTGACCCCTGATTGTATCGTAAACATTGTTATCTGGAATTATAAAAAACAACGTCATAATGAAAAAAGTAGTACTCGGATTTAGCGGAGGCCTTGATACTTCCTATTGCGTGAAATACCTGACTGAAGAAAAAGGATATGAAGTGCATTCGGTGATTGTAAATACCGGTGGTTTTTCGGAAGAAGAACTGCAGGAAATTGAAAAGCGCGCTTATAATCTGGGTGTGAAGAGTCATAAAACTGTTAACGCCATCCAATCTTATTATGACGGTGTAATCAAATACCTCATCTTCGGTAATGTACTGAAGAATAATACCTATCCGCTGAGTGTAAGTGCAGAGCGTATGAGCCAGGCACTGGCCATTGCAGAATACGTGAAGGAAACGGGCGCCGACGCAGTTGCACACGGCAGCACTGGCGCAGGTAACGACCAGGTACGTTTCGATATGATATTTCATATTATGATACCCGGGGTGGAAATTATTACCCCGATCCGTGATATGAAACTGAGCCGGGAAGAAGAAATTTCCTACCTGCAGGAGAAAGGAGTACACGTGAACTTCGAAAAAGCCATGTACTCTATTAATAAAGGCATCTGGGGCACCTCCGTTGGAGGAAAAGAAACCCTTACTTCCAACGGTATGCTGCCTGAATCTGCCTGGCCTACCCAGCTGACCAAAGATGGCGAAGAATCCGTAAAGCTGACCTTCACCAAAGGCGAGCTGACCGGTGTCAATGACCAGACTTTTAACCACCCTGCCGCAGCGATACAACACCTGCAAAGCATTGCCGGCGCCTATGCGATCGGCCGCGATATTCACGTAGGTGATACCATCATCGGTATTAAAGGCCGTGTAGGCTTTGAAGCAGCTGCTCCGATGGTGATCATCAAAGCGCATCATGCCCTGGAAAAACATGTGTTAACCAAATGGCAGCTGAGCTGGAAAGACCAACTGGCGCAGTTCTATGGTAACTGGATGCACGAAGGCCAGATCATGGATCCTGTGATGCGCAATATGGAAGCCTTCCTGCAGGATACCCAGGAAAATGTTTCCGGCGACGTATTCGTTACCTTAATGCCTTACCGTTTCCAGGTAACCGGTATTGCTTCTCCGTATGATCTGATGAGCAGCAAATTCGGTAAATACGGTGAGATGAACAGTGGCTGGAGTGGAGAAGATGTGAGAGGCTTCAGCAAAATCTTTGGTAACCAGACAATGATCTGGCATCAGATTAAAAACACTTTATAAATCAGCAGACATGGCGAATGATAAAAAAGTAAGGGCAGGAATCGTAGGAGGAGCAGGATATACAGGCGGGGAGATGATCAGGCTTTTAATACATCACCCGGATGTAACGATTTCGTTTGTACATAGCCGTAGCAACGCCGGCAACCCTTTATATGCCGTACATGCCGACCTGTTGGGTGAAACCGATGCGACGTTTACCGCAGATCTGAGCGACGATATAGATGTACTGTTTTTATGCCTGGGACACGGAGAATCCGGCAAGTTCCTGGAAACAACGGCCATCGCACCACATATTAAGGTAATAGACCTGAGCCAGGATTTTCGTTTAGGCGAATCCGTTAATGGCAGATCCTTTGTATATGGCTTACCGGAAATGCAGCGGGAGCAAATCGTTGCTGCACAGAACATTGCCAATCCCGGTTGCTTTGCCACCGCTATTCAACTGGGGCTGTTACCACTGGCACAGGCAGGTTTACTGACAGAAGTACATACCACCGGAATCACCGGTTCTACCGGCGCCGGCCAAAGCCTGCAGGCGACTTCCCATTTTACCTGGAGAGCCAGCAATATATCTACCTATAAAGTGCTGACCCATCAGCACCTGAAAGAAATACGACGAAACCTGCAGCTGTTGCAGCCCGGTTTCTCCGCAGATATCAACTTCGTACCGGTAAGAGGCGACTTCCCGAGAGGCATCTGGGTAACCTCTTATCTGCAAAGCGATCTGTCGCTGGAAGCGGCGGTACAGCTGTATAAAACCTATTACGCCGGTCATCCGTTTACGCACGTCAGCGACAAACAAATAGACCTGAAGCAGGTGGTGAATACCAACAAGTGCCTGGTGCAGCTGGAAAAAGTGAAGGATAAACTGATTATTCACACCATCGAGGATAACCTGCTGAAAGGCGCTTCCGGTCAGGCAGTACAGAATATGAACCTGTTGTTCGGACTGGAAGAAACGGCGGGACTGAAATTGAAGTCCATCGTGTTTTAAGTGTTTTTATCATTTCAATTCAAATGTCAACATGAAACTTTTCGACGTTTATCCCGTTAATGATATTGTCATCGCAAAAGCCCTGGGTTCCCATGTATGGGATGATAAAGGCACGCAATACCTGGATCTGTACGGCGGTCACGCTGTGATCTCTATCGGTCACACCCATCCGCACTATGTACAGCGCCTGACGGATCAATTGAATAAAGTAGGTTTTTATTCCAACTCTGTAAAGATGCCTTTGCAGGAAGAACTGGCCGCCTTATTGGGCAAAGTGTCCGGCAAGGAAGATTACCAGTTGTTTTTGTGTAACTCTGGTGCAGAAGCCAACGAGAATGCGTTGAAACTGGCTTCTTTTTATAACGGCAGAAAAACCGTTATCGCGTTCAAAAAATCTTTTCACGGCAGAACATCGCTGGCAGTAGCGGCTACGGATAATCCGAAAATTGTAGCGCCGGTGAATGAAACCGGTAATGTGGTTTTCCTTCCATGGGAAGACGAAGCGGCGCTGGAGCAGGCTTTCCAGCAATATGAAGTATCTTCTGTCATCATTGAAGGTATTCAGGGTGTAGGTGGTATCAATGTAGCCAGCGAATCCTTCCTGCGTAAGATCCGGACGCTGTGCGATACGCACGGTGCAGTATATATTGCGGATGCCGTGCAGTGCGGATATGGTCGTAGTGGTAAATTTTACTCACACGATTTTGCCGGCGTGAATGCCGATATTTATACCATGGCCAAAGGTATGGGCAATGGCTTTCCGATAGGCGCCATCAGTATTGCGCCTAAATTCCTGCCGGTATATGGTATGCTGGGCACCACCTTTGGCGGTAATCACCTCGCGTGTGCAGCAGGTCTGGCTGTACTGGAAACCATCGTATCCGAACAGCTCATCGCCAATGCGGCAGCTGTAGGAGAATACCTGATCACATCCCTGCGTGCGTTTGCACCGGTGAAAGAAGTGAGAGGAAGAGGTTTAATGATTGGCATAGAGCTGCCGGAAGAACTGGCACATGTGAGAAAAGCGCTGCTGTCCAAACATAAGATCTTCACCGGGGAAGCAAAACCCAATGTGATCCGCCTGTTGCCTTCACTGGCACTTACCCGGGCACATGCTGATCAGTTTCTTGAAGCATTTGGTACTGAATTGAAATAAAGGATGCAGCACGGATACTTCTTCCGCGATGCACAAAACAAAATCCAATTAATGAAGCAATTTATTTCGGCATCTGATGTTCCCAGTGTCCCGCGGCTGGTGGACATTGCTATGAGTTACAAACAGGATCCTTTCCGGGATAAGGAGCTGGGGAAAAACAAAACATTGGGAATGATATTCCTGAATCCCAGTTTGCGTACCCGCTTAAGTACGCAGGTAGCCGCTAAAAACCTGGGCATGGAAGCCGTGGTATTTAACATCGATAAAGAAGGCTGGCAGCTGGAAATGAATGATGGCGTGGTGATGAATGGTACTTCCAGCGAACACGTGAAAGAAGCTGCTGCGGTAATGGGACAATACTTTGATATTCTTTCCATCCGTACTTTTCCGGGATTAAAAAACAAGGAAGAAGATTATACGGAGAAGTATATCAATCAGTTTATAAAATATGCCGGCGTACCGGTGGTTAGCCTGGAAAGTGCTACCCTGCATCCTTTGCAGAGTTTAACAGATGTGATTACCATCAAAGAGAACTGGCAACACGCCCGTAAACCCAAGGTGGTGATGACCTGGGCGCCACATGTGAAAGCATTGCCACAGGCCGTTCCCAACTCTTTTGCCCAGTGGATCAATGCATGGGGAGAAGCGGATTTTGTGATCACGCATCCGGAAGGATATGAGCTGGATGAGAAATTTTCCGGCAATGCCACCATTGAATACAACCAGGACAAAGCGCTGGCAGAAGCGGATTTTGTATATGTAAAAAACTGGTCATCCTACCGCGATTACGGGAACATTACCTGTACCGATCCGGCGTGGATGATTACCAATGATAAACTGAAAAACACGCATACCGCCAAAGTAATGCACTGCCTGCCGGTAAGAAGAAATGTGGTGATTGCTGATGAAGTACTGGATGGCCCGCAATCTATTGTGATTCCGGAAGCGGGTAACCGCGTATGGGCTGCACAGGCCGTATTGAGTGAAATCCTGAAATCAAAATAATGATCGACCTGTTTATTATAAAAGTAGGTGGAAACGTCATCGACAACCCGGTACTGCTGCAGGACTTCCTGCAGCAGTTTGCCGCTATTCCCGGAAAAAAAATCCTGATTCACGGCGGCGGCAAAATAGCCACCCGTATCGGAGATCAGCTGGGGATCGTTTCCAATTATGTGGATGGCAGACGTATTACCGATGCTGCCACGATTGATCTCGTGACCATGGTATACGGCGGATTGGTCAACAAACAGCTGGTCGCACAGCTGCAGGCTGCTGGCTGTAATGCCATCGGACTGACCGGCGCAGATGCCAATATCATTCCGGCGGTGAAAAGACCGGTAAAGGAAATCGATTATGGTTTCGTAGGGGATGTGCGTGCTGCCGAACTGCATACTGCACCGCTGAAAGCCTTGCTGGAAGCAGGTACTACACCCGTATTTGCACCGCTTACCCACGATGGTAAAGGGCAACTGCTGAATACCAATGCGGATACCATCGCTTCTTCCCTGGCCATTGCACTGTCTGACAGCTACCAGGTACGACTGATCTATTGCTTCGAGAAAAAAGGCGTATTGCGTGATCCGGCAGATGATGAAGCCGTGATCAACCTGATCAATCCTGCTATCTATCAGCAACTGCTGGCGGAAAAAGTATTGACAGACGGGATACTGCCTAAGCTGGATAATGCTTTCAGTGCCATCAACAATGGGGTGAAAGAAGTGCTGATAGGCCATGCGAAAGATGTGCTGAACAATACAACCACCCAGGTGGCTGGTACTTTAATATGCTAACCAATGTGGAATGAAAAATTATATGGTGTGGCTGTCGCTTTGCTGAAGCAGATGATTGCTACCCCATCATTAAGCCGCGAAGAAGAAGGCACTGCACAGCTGATCAGTGAATTTCTGACGGCAATGGATATTCCGCACGAGCGGCACCTGCACAATATCTGGGCTTTCAATAAACACTACGACCCTGCCAAACCCAACATCCTGCTTAATTCCCATCATGATACGGTAAAGCCCAATCCGCAGTATACCCGCGATCCTTTCCGCCCGGATGTGGAAGATGGTAAACTGTTTGGCCTGGGCAGCAATGATGCCGGTGGCTGTCTGGTGAGCCTGATTGCTACTTTCCTGCATTTCTATCAGCGTGAAGATCTGGCGTACAATATTATTTTAAGCGCTACTGCCGAAGAAGAAATCAGCGGCGCCAATGGTGTGGAAAGCATTTTGGCTAAACTGCCGGTCATTGATTTTGCCATTGTGGGAGAGCCCACGCAAACCCAGCTGGCAATTGCAGAGAAAGGGTTGATGGTGCTGGATTGTGTGAGCATCGGAAAGGCAGGACATGCCGCGCGGGAAGAAGGCGAAAATGCCTTGTATAAAGCATTGCCGGACCTGAACTGGTTTAAGGATTATCGCTTCCCGAAAGTGTCGGAAACCCTGGGCCCGGTGAAGATGAGTGTTACTGCCATACAAACTTCCAACAAAGCGCATAACGTAGTGCCGGCAGACTGTTCTTTTACAGTAGATGTACGTGCTACGGACCAATATACCCTGGAGGAACTGCTGGAGATTATCCGTGCGCACGTGTCCTGTGAGGTAAAGCCTCGTTCCATGCGTATGCGGCCTTCCTTTATTCCGCTGGATCATCCGTTTGTACAGGCGGGTATTGCTGCCGGTAAAACCTGGTACGGCTCACCGACTACTTCTGATCAGGCGCTGATTCCGGCTACCTCCGTGAAAATGGGACCAGGCGATAGTGCCCGTTCGCATACGGCAGATGAATATATTTATCTGGAAGAAATCAAAGCCGGTATCGATAGTTATATTAACTTACTTGAAAGGATCATGTGAGATGAATTTTTTTCCTGTTATAGAAAATAAACGGGTGCTGCTGGAACCTTTGCAGCCGGCACACCTGGAGGCATTGTTGCCCATCGCATTGCAACCGGCGCTTTGGACAGTCGGTGCGCTGCATATCGACAGCCGGGCCGGCCTGGAGCAATATATCGCCAATGCACTGGCAGAAAGAACGGCACAGACGTCTATTCCTTTTGTGGTAACAGATAAAAAGGAACAACGCATTGCAGGGTGTACCCGTTACAGCGGTATCGCTTTGGCGCATAAACGCAGCGAAATCGGCTATACTTGGATAGATACTGCTTTACAGGGTTCCGGATTAAATAAGGCGATGAAGTTTGCCATGCTGCAATATGCTTTTGAAGTGATGGATCTCAACCGTATTGAATTCAAAACAGATGAGCTGAATACCCAGTCGCGCAATGCGATTCTGAGCATCGGCTGTACGCAGGAAGGTATTTTGCGTCATCATATGATTACCAGCAAGGGAAGGGTACGTAATACGGTTTATTTCAGTATGCTGAAAGAAGAGTGGCCCGAGGTGAAACAACGGGTGTTTGGCAAATACGATTTTTAGTTTTTCGAAATAAGATATTTATGAAACTGTGGCAAAAAGATAAAGCATCCCTGGCGGCGGTAGAGCAGTTTACCGTTGGTAAAGACCGGGAAATGGATACTTTCCTGGCGCCTTTCGATGTGCTGGGATCTATGGCGCATATCACCATGCTGGAAAGCATTGGTTTGCTCGGTGCCGAAGAGTTGACTATCCTGAAACAGGAGCTACGTAATATCTACCAGGATATAGAAGCCGGCAACTTTAAGCTGGAGGCAGATGTGGAGGATATTCATTCCCAGGTGGAATTATTGCTTACCCGCCGTTTGGGGGAAGTGGGCAAAAAAATCCATAGCGGCCGTTCCCGTAATGATCAGGTGCTGGTAGATCTGAAGTTGTTCCTGCGACACGAACTACAGGTGATGGTGGAAGAAGTGCTGGCTTTATTCCGCTTGCTGCAGCAACAAAGCGAAGCCTATAAAAATCACCTCATCCCTGGCTATACACACCTGCAGATTGCCATGCCTTCCTCCTTCGGACTTTGGTTTGGGGCTTATGCAGAAAGCCTGGTAGATGATCTTACCTTATTACAGGGCGCCTACAAGGTGGTGAATAAAAATCCGCTGGGTTCTGCTGCCGGCTATGGTTCTTCGTTCCCCCTTGACCGTGAGCTGACCACAGCGTTGCTGGGTTTCGATTCCCTGAACTACAACGTGGTGTATGCACAGATGGGCAGAGGTAAAACAGAAAAAGTGGTAGCCTTTGCCTTATCCGGTATTGCAGCTACCATTGCCAAAATGGCGATGGACGCCTGTTTGTTCATGAACCAGAATTTTGGTTTCATCAGTTTCCCGGATGAACTGACAACTGGTTCCAGCATCATGCCGCATAAGAAAAATCCGGATGTATGGGAGTTGATCCGTTCGCATGGTAACAAGCTGCAGGCGTTGCCGAATGAAATTGCCATGATGATCACCAACCTGCCATCGGGCTATCACCGCGATCTGCAACTGCTGAAAGAAAACCTGTTCCCGGCGTTTCAGACATTGAAAGACTGTATCCGCATGAGTCGTCTGATGCTGGAAAATATCCGTATCCGTGAGCATATCCTGGACGATGATAAATACCAGTACCTGTTTAGTGTGGAAGTCGTGAATAACCTGGTGTTACAGGGTACGCCTTTCCGCGAAGCCTATAAACAGGTAGGATTGGATATAGAACAAGGGGTATTTTCTCCGGCGAAAGAAGTGAATCATACCCATGCCGGCAGTATCGGTAACCTGTGTACCGCACAGATTGCGGCGCAGATGGATGCGGTTGTAGCAGGTTTTCCTTTTGACAAAGTAGACCAGGCACTGGAAAAGTTATTGCAACCATAAACAGTTTATACCTGCTATATATTACAGGCCTCCGGTTACCGGAGGCCTGTTTGTTTTCTGGATTTATTGTAAATTCCATCGGAGATTTTTTTATATGAAAAGATGGTTGATATGGTTATGTAGCTGCTGTTGGCCTGTTATTACGCAGGCACAGCTGGTATCTCCGGAGGAAGCCAGGCAGGATATGACCCAGTTGATACAAACGCTGAAAACGAGCCATCCTGCACTGTATCGCTTTACGCCCAAAGCAGTGCTGGACCGGAAATTCGACAGCCTTTTACAGCGATGTAATAAACCGATGCCGAAGCAGGCATTTTTACTGATGGTCACGGCTGCGGTGACGGCTGTCCGGGATGGGCATACGTTGTTATTGGCTGGCGGAGAAACAACTGCTGCTACCCGGTATGTACCTTTTGAGATCCGGCTGGTAGGAGGGAAGGCCTATGTGTTCAATAATTACAGCAATGATCCGGCTTTAAAGCCGGGTAGTGAAATCCTGGCGATCAATAAAGCTCCCATGCCGGGATTGGTGAACCGGATGCTGGCTACTTTTTCTGCAGATGGCTATAACCAGACCATTAAATCCTATTTGCTGGGACATTGGTTCCGGGAGCGCTACCAGGAGATGTTTGCCGCTGAAGATAGTATTACCTTACAGTTGCGAGGTTACCAGCAGACCAGCATTACCACGCTGCGGATTCCTTTGATGACGTTGCAACAGATGTCGTCGGCCTATCAGCTGCACCAGGATTATATTTACCGGGATGATCTGCCGGTAGGACAACCTTATATCAGCGTTTATAATCTGGACCACGACGCGCGGGTATTATCGATAAGGGGATTTACAGATGATTCCACCTTGTTTAACCATCAGTTGGATGAAATATTTACCCGGATACAACTGGACAATGTGAAAGAGCTTATTATAGACCTGCGCAGAAGTGATGGAGGTGCGCCGGATTATGCGGCGGACCTGTTTTGCCGGCTGGGTGATACGGCTTTTCCCCGGCTATATGAACGGGAAATGGCGGCCGCTGTATACCGTGATAGCCTGCCGTATAGGTCGCTGCTGCGGATTGCGCCCAATGGCAACTGCCTGATACAGGATACATTGCCGCGTTTTAGACACCATTACGGGCACGCCTATCTGAAATTAAAAGAACGTCCTTTTACCGGCAAAGTGCATGTGCTGATCAGTGGCGGTACCAATGCTGCCGGTGTGCAGTTTGCTGCTTTGGTAAAACACCGCAAACGCGGAATATTGTATGGTGAGGAAGCGGGTAGTTATTTACAGAGTTGTGTAGGAGAAGAAGGGAAAATATTGGTATTAAAGCATTCGGGGATAAGCATACATACACCGCTTTACCGGCTATGGTTTAATAATGGGAAGGGATACAACCGGAACCGTGAAGAAATATTACATCCGGATTATGCCGTGGCATTGGTTTTAAAGGAACTGATGGAAGGCACCGATACACAGCTGTCTTTCGTAAAGAAAAAAATATTGGCGGACCGGGCAAAGGCTGCTGCTGCCGGTCCGCCGGAAAATTAAAATCCGATAGTCAGGCCTGCAAAGAAATTGAAGCCGGCCATCGGCGTATAATAAGTATCGTAGTTAATACGGTTGCTGGCCGGATCGAAGGAGCGGTAAGCGCTGCCACCGGGTTCATATTTCCGGTCGAAAATATTGTTCAGCAGCAATTGTACACCCAGCTCGCGGAATAACGGTTGCGGTACTACGTAGTGAAACCGCAGGTTACTCACAAAATACGGATCCAGACTGGCGGCATCAGCAGAGGTATTGTCCAGGTACTGCCGGCTTACATATCTGCCCAGCAGGTCTATGGTAAGACCGCTGACAGGTTTGGCAGTTAACGTATATCCCCCTACGAAAGCCGGTGAATAAGAGATATTCGCTTTGTTATACCGGGTGGTATAGCTTTTTCCTGCCCCATCATAGGTAACGGCATCATAGTCGAGTACTTTGTTCTCGCTCAATGCTGCGTTGGCGGCAATAGTGAACACCGGGCTCAGTTTTACCTGTCCGCTTACTTCCACCCCCATACGGTAGCTTTTAGGAATGTTGGTGCGAACGAAGGCGCCTACATCCGTGAGCGCACCGGTTTGTACCAGCTGGTTTTTGTAATTCATATAGTAGATGTTACCCTGTATGGCTACTTTTCGGTTACTCCAGGAATAACCGGCTTCCACGTCGCGGAGTACTTCCGGTTTGGGTTCCGTAGCGCCATAGTTGGATTCAAAATCTACCCGGTTAGGTTCCTTGTTGGCCACAGCGATGGAGGCAAATACCCGGCTGGCCGGATTGATGGCGTAGGAGATCCCTGCTTTGGGATTGAAGAAGTGATAGGTCACATGCGGCATATAACGGGGGGCTTTTTCAAAGCCATCCATATTATATATCACATTACGGTATTGCAGATCAGCGAACAGACGGAGGGCTTCCGTGATCTTGTATTCCCCTTTCCAGTATACGTTGAAGTCATTTTTCTCTGCCGCATAGCGGTAGTATTCATGATCTTTGTTGATGCCTGTTTTGGCCCAGATAACAGTGCCATAATGATCGCCTTCATAGCGGTTCCAGCCGCCACCCAGGCTCCAGTTGAAGGTAGTGCCGGTACGGTTGACGGAGAAGATACCACCATAGAAATAATTGCTCAGCCACAGCTGCCGTACCAGATCAGTGGTATAGACGCCGGCGCCGTTGATTTCATACGGAGGAAGACCATAACTGCTAAGAGAATCGCTGCTTCTGTATTGCTCATAGTAACCGCGGCCGCGGGTCATATGCAGGGCTACGTTGAAGTTCAGGTTGGTATTGATTTCCTGGTTCAGGAACAGCTGGTAATGGTCTTGCTGGTAGTTATCGGTTTCATTGTTATAGGCGCTGTCGGTAGCGGCGTTGATGATACCGGCAGAATTGTAGGTTCTGCGGGTTTTCAGGTATGTGGCAGGTACGCCATTCCAGGCCTGGTAGGTTTTTTCCTTACCGGAAAATACATTGAGGCGGACCGCTGTTTTTTTGGAGATGTAGGCAGCGGACGTATAAAAGGAGCGGAGATCAGCCGTAGCGCGGTCTATGTAGCCATCAGACGATATTTTGGATAACCGGGCATCGATGGTGAAGTGATCGTTGATCAGGCCGGAACCGGCTTTCACCGTATGTTTCCAGCTGTTGAAAGAACCGTAGCTGTTGCTGATTTCACCGTAGGCTTTTTCGTTGAATTCGTTGGTGCTGAGGTTCAGCGTAGCGCCGAATGCGCCGGCACCGTTGGTGGAAGTACCTACGCCGCGTTGCAGCTCAATACTGTTCACGGAAGAGGCGAAGTCGGGCATATTGACAAAGAAGGTACCCTGCGATTCTGCATCATTTACCGGAATCCCGTTTACGGTTACGTTGATGCGGGTGAGGTCGGAGCCACGTACCCGCATGCCGGTGTAGCCGATGCCGGTACCTGCGTCGGAGGTGGTTACCACGCCGGGTTGCTGACCTAACAGCATCGGCAGGTCTTGCCCCAGGTTTTCTTTTTTAATCTCTTCTTTGGTGAGCGTGCTGTTCACGAACGGCGCATTTTTGCCTGCACGCAGACTGCTGATTTCTACGGGCTTTACAAAGAGGCCGGTTTCTTCCAGTACAATATCCAGCTGCTTGCTGGAGCCTGCCTGTACAGGGAGACTTACCGGTTTGAATCCGATGTAGCGGGCCAGTAAGGTATGGTTGCCTTTCTTTGGCAGCGTTATGCTGTAGTGGCCTTTGTTATCGGTGAGTACGCCGCTTTGCTGCAGGGTGATGGTCACTCCTTCCAGTGGCTGACCGTTGGCTTTATTGGTGACAGTGCCGGTAATAAGGGATTGGGCATGTAAAGTGCCTGCTATGCCTAGCAGCACTAAAAACAGTAATCGTTTCATTGAAATAAATATGTTTTCGTTCTCATATTCCTAACCAGCATTACCTGGTCAAGGTTCATTGGGTGTGATCTCAGCCTGATAAGTAAGGCACCCCATGTAGTGATTCTTTGCAAAGGTATACTTGTGGGAATGAAATGCGGAAATAATTTTTCCGGAAGATGTTTTTTGCGTAATTTCCGATAGTACTTCTCTTAGTCATCGTAAATAAATTTTTAACCTTTTAAATCTTTATTACTGATGATTAAACTTCAGTTAATCGGGCACCTTGGCCGGGACGTTGTTAAAAGAGAAATCAATGGTGTGACTGTTTTCAGCTTTCCGGTGGCAGTAAACGAGCGCTTCAAAAATGCGCTGGGTATATTGCAGGAGAGAACCACCTGGGTCGATTGTTCTTTATGGGACCGCGAAAACCTGGCACCTTATTTAAATCAGGGTGTGATGGTGTATGTAGAGGGTTCTCCGAGGGTGGAGGCGTATGTAAGCAATACGACCGGGGCTTTATCAGGTGCTTTGCGGTTACGGGTTTCCCAGTTACAGTTACTCAGCCGTAAAGACGAAGAAAAACGGAAAGCAGCAGTGGCAGAAGCACCGCTGGTACCAGAAACAGATCCCGTTGAGGAACAGCCCGCTGACGACCTTCCTTTCTGATGTTTACAAGCATTCCAATATGAAAGCCAACCGCTTATGGTTGGCTTTTTTCTGTTTTTTTAGAAAAAGATTTGGCAGTGTTTAAAATAATACTATCTTTGCACCCTCATTGCGAGGTAGAGCAGAGGTAGCTCGTCGGGCTCATAACCCGAAGGTCAGTGGTTCGAATCCGCTCCTCGCTACAAATACAGCGTCAAAAGCGCTTTAAAAAAACCAGGAGCCGAAGAAATTCGGCTCTTTTTATTTCCGTAAGTTTGAGTTGTGAATGCAACCATAGGAGGTCTCAATTATCATCATGCATAAAGCAGGTTTTGTAAATATTTTCGGTAAGCCCAATGCGGGTAAAAGCACATTGCTGAACGCTATTATCGGCGAAAAGCTGGCTATTATATCCCCCAAGGTGCAAACCACCCGGCATCGTATTACAGGGGTCCTGACGGAGCCGGGGTACCAGATTGTTTTTTCGGATACGCCTGGTATTATTGATCCGAAGTACAAACTGCACGAGAAAATGATGGGCGCCGTGAAATCGGCCCTGGAAGATGCAGATGTGGCATTGCTGATTATGGATGCCAAAGATTCGCTGGAAGAAAACCTGGAATTATTTGAGTCGCTGAAGCTGAAAGTACCTGTGATCCTCATTATCAACAAGATGGATAACATCCTGAAAGCGGATATGGAGACATTGGTAGCGCGTGCGGAAGCATGGGGCAAGGCGAAAGCAGTAGTGCCTGTTTCCGCAATGCAGAAAAAGGGACTGAAAGAGCTGATGGCGGCTATTGTAGCCTTATTGCCGGATGCCAATCCTTTTTATCCTGAAGATACCCTAACGGACAAGTCTACACGTTTTTTTGTAGCAGAAATTATCCGCGAGAAGATCTTCCAGTTATTTGAAGAAGAGATTCCTTATCATACCACCGTTATTGTAACACAGTTTCAGGAGAAACAAACCCTGACTAAAATAACGGCGGAAATCATTGTTACCCGGGAAACGCAGAAAGCGATTATCCTGGGCGAAAAAGGAAAATCCATCCGTGAAGTGGGTACATTGGCCCGTCAGGACATTGAGAAATTCATTGAACGGAAAACCTTCCTGGAGCTTTTTGTGAAAGTACGCGGCAAGTGGAGAGATAATGATCTCTATCTGAAAGAATACGGATATTAATATGCACTGCGCAGGGGGAATTATACATTAAAAACAAGGCTGTCCGGGAGTGTTGTCTTCCCAAAATCATTTTCTTTTTAATGTATACTGCTTTGTTTTAAATGCGTCATTCCTGCGCATCATTTTATAGATAGTAATACGAAATAGTAATAAACATGGCTGGATTTACAGTTGCTATAGTGGGCCGCCCGAATGTGGGCAAATCAACATTGTTCAATCGTTTGCTGGAACAACGCAAGGCGATTGTAGATGACGTGAGCGGTGTAACCCGCGATCGTCAGTATGGTGTTGCTGACTGGAATGGTAAAACATTCAACGTGATTGATACGGGTGGGTTTGTATCCAAAAGTGACGATGTATTTGAACGGGAAATCCGTAAACAGGCGAAAGTAGCCATTGAAGAAGCCAATGCCATCGTCTTTATGTGCGATGTAAGCACCGGTATTACTGATCTGGATTCGGATGTGGCAGACCTGCTGCGCCGTACTTCCAAACCGGTATATCTGGTTGTCAATAAAGTAGATAATCCGCAACGCCAGCTGGAAGCCACTGAGTTTTACAGCCTGGGCTTTGAACATGTACATTTCATTTCCTCTATGTCTGGCAGTGGTACCGGCGAATTGCTGGATGATCTGGTAGCGAACATTACCGAGGATATGGGAGATGCTACAGCAGAAACAGACGTGCCGAAGATTGCTATCATCGGACAGCCTAACGTAGGAAAATCTTCCCTGCTGAATGCGTTGATTGGTCAGGAAAGAAATATCGTATCTGATATTGCCGGTACTACCCGTGATACCATTCACACCCGGTATAACATGTACCAGAAAGATTTCCTGCTGATTGATACGGCTGGTATCAGACGTAAAGCGAAAGTACAGGAAGACCTGGAATTCTATTCCGTTATCCGTGCCATTAAGGCCGTAGATGAAGCGGATGTGGTGATGCTGTTGCTGGATGCCGAAAAAGGCGTGACCGGTCAGGACCTGAGCATATTCAGCCTGGCTGCACGTAAAGGAAAGGGTGTAGTGGTGCTGGTGAATAAGTGGGATGTAATGGATAAAGGAACCAACACCGCCCGTGATTATGAAAAGGAACTGAAAAAACGCCTGGCGCCATTTTCTGATGTGCCTGTGATCTTCACTTCCGTGATCGAAAAACAACGTATTTTCAAAGCGATTGAAGTAGCCCTGGAAGTATACGACAACCGTACCCGTAAGATACAGACCTCCAAGCTGAATGAGATTATGCTGAAAGCTATTGAAGCATACCATCCGCCAGTAGTAAGAGGTACGCCTATCCGTATTAAATACGTGACGCAGCTGCCAACGCATACGCCTGCATTTGCATTTTTCTGTAACCTGCCGGATGACGTGAAAACGCCTTACCGCAACTACCTGGAAAACCAGATACGCACAAACTTTAACTTTACCGGTGTGCCAGTGAAAATCTTCTTCCGTAAAAAATAATCAGCCCGTAAGAGCATGATTAAATTTTCAGGGGAAGGAAATCAGTGAAAAACGAATCGATCCATTAGTTTGAATTTTCGGGAAACATACTATGAGAGCGAAGTACAGGTTATTGACCGATTCGTAAGGGTAACGTGTGGGAAAAATATTATCAGAAAAAAGAACGTGTAAATATTACCTTCGAAGTGTATTAAGTGGAACCTTATGGAGCTGTAGGACGGAATGTCAATGGCGAAATTTAGGCAATGAATTCCCTTACTGACAGATCGTTTATTACTATTTCTGCATATGGAAAAGCGCTGGATTGATCGAAAAAGTGATGCGAATTGTTACTAATCACCCTCAATTTATGAAATCAGCAATCAAGAAAGTAATCAGAAACGTCAAAAAAGTAAGCGGATATTATACACTTCAGGAGATGTGGTCCAACCGAAAACTCAGGGACCGATTGAAGCATACTACGGATTGGAAGATGGTAGTAGGAGCGAGTGGCGTCTTTGAAAAGGGATGGATACCAACTGAAATGCATCAGTTTGATTTGTTGAATCCTGATAGCTGGAAGGTATATGTACCGAATGCGTCGATATCAGTAATTCTGGCGGAACATGTATGGGAGCACCTGAGCTATGATAATGGTTTGATAGCGGCGGTAACCTGTTATCAGTATCTTAAGCCGGGTGGTTATCTCCGTATAGCGGTTCCTGATGGATTTCATCCTGATCCCGGATATGTGAATCAGGTTAAGCCGGGCGGTACTGGCTGGGGAGCTGACGATCATAAGATGCTTTATAACTATACCATCCTTAGTAAACTGTTAAGTGAAGCTGGTTTTAAAGTGAAGTTGCTGGAATACTTTGATGAGAAGGGAGATTTTCATTTTAATGATTGGGATAGGAATGATGGAATGATACATAGATCCAAACGTTATGATGAACGGAACGAAGGGGGGAAGTTAAATTATACTTCTATTATTATAGATGCGGTTAAGTAGTTGCTATTTAATATATTTTGTATTGATAAATATGATATATATTCTAGCTGAGAATACATAGACAACTGGTCAAATCCGATAGCTGTTTTCAAAAATAGAGATCTTAAAAAATGGGGAAGGCGCCGTTACTGGCGCTATTCCCCATTTCTCATTCTGGCTGGTGCCAGACAATGGGCAACAAGAAGAGTATTTGCTTAAAATGTCGTCTAGGAATAACAGTATTTAAATGTTTTTAATGCTATAGGCTTAAAATTAATACTTATTATTAAGTCTATAGTATTAATAATAAAATTACTTTTTAATAGTATAGGTTTAATAATTTGCTATTGTTTAATACTAAAAGTTTAAATTTATAGTACTAAACCAATGAGGTAGCTTATGTCTTCAGGAAATAATTTGTTATTAATCAGGCAATTAGATGGCAAATTGCAAAAGATGATGCCTTTACAGAAAATAATGATCCCTAAAGAGGGATGGGTAAACATTATTCGTAAGACGTTGAATATGTCTTTAAGTCAGCTAGGTAAGCGCATGAATATAACCCCTCAAAGTGTACGAGCTCTTGAGTTACGAGAAAAAGAAGGCACGTTATCTTTAAAATCTCTAAAAGAGGCCGCCGAAGCATTAAACATGCGCCTGGTTTACGGTTTTGTCCCCAAAGAAGATTCATTGGAAAAAATGGTTGAACGTAAGGCCTATGAAATGGCTATGCAAATCGTAAAACGCACTTCTATTACAATGAAACTAGAAGATCAGGAAAATTCGCCAACAAGAATTAAACAGGCTATTAGCGAAATGGCTGACGAACTTAAAAGGGAAATGTCGAAAAAACTATGGGATTAGATATTCAATATGATGAAGGACAAACTCCACTTGACGAGGATGAAAAAGATGGGTTGAAAATTCTGAACATTACAACCCGTGGAGAATTAGATGAGTTGGAACAGCGTAATATTGAGGATGCTGTTCGCTGGACACTTTCTCGTCGTAAAAGATTCACGATGGCAGAGGTATTAACTGAGAAGTTTGTTCGCTTAGTTCATACTAAAATGCTGGGAGACGTGTGGGATTGGGCAGGAAGTTTCCGCAATTCTAATAAGAATATTGGTGTAGATAAATACCAGATAAGTATTGAGTTGAGGCAATTGCTGGATGATTGCAAGTATTGGATTGAGCATGGGACATTTTCACTGGATGAAATTGCAGTGAGGTTTAAACATCGCATTGTTTTTATCCATTGTTTTGCTAATGGGAATGGAAGGCATTCACGTTTGATGGCCGATATTTTAATTGAAGGAGTATTGGGCGGATATGTATTTACATGGGGCGCTGAAAATCTGGTGAATACAGGTGAATATCGTGCAGCGTATTTACGTGCCCTTCGTGAAGCTGATAGCGGAAAATTTGAGCTATTAATTCAATTTGCTCGATCATAAAAGGATATTTTCAATGTGATAGGAGAGGTGGATATTGCCTTTCTTGTTAAATTGTCATTTGGGTGAACTACTAAAAGCCTCCAAATCCCGGAAAAATTGTGTTAGATAATCCATTTTTTTCCCTACAGTCCCATTCATAAAGGGCATATCAGGCCTGGAAAACCTCCTCCGGCCACTCATCTGTCTCTGTATATTTTAAGCGCCTATTTAAGTTTTCAGGCGGCGCTATCAGCGAGAAACGAATCGATCTGTCAGTTTTAAACAAGCACTAACAAAGTATTTTTTTATAGATTTTGTATTCTAAAAAAAATCAATAACTTTGCGCCGGTTTTAAAAAATAAAACAACTAAAATGAAAAAAGTATTTGTATTCGCTATCGCTGCTGGTATGTTCTTCGTAGCTTGTAACGGTGGTAGCACTCCTGCTGCTGATTCTACTGCAACAACTACTGTTGACACTATGAACGCTGCTCCTGCTCAGGCTCCAGTTGATTCTGCTGCTCTGGCTCCAGTTGATTCTGCTGCTCAGGTAGCTGCTCCAGCTGCTGATTCTGCTGCTCCAGCTCCAGCTGCACACTAAGTAAGAGAATATTATTTCGGTAATATATCTTTCTTGCAAGAAATTAAAGAAGCCGTTCGCATAGCGAGCGGCTTTTTTAATGCAGTAAAGTGAACCCCTGGCCCGGCAATCCATAATCGCCATTAAGCGGCCAGATATGCCGATAGGGCCGTTTAGTTGATACATATGTCCCCAGTGGCTATTGGAGGGCTTCAACGGGTTATTATTCATTATTATGCCCTTGTTTTAATACCCCTGCTATTGCCGGCCGGCCGGGCATAAAAAAAGCGGTCCGCCTGGCGAACCGCTTTGCAATATCGTAAGGTAGGATGCTTATTCTTCGAGGATGCTGGACAGATTCATTAATTCGTCCTGTTTATAGGATTCTTTATCGTCCCGGAAACATTTGGAGAGTTCTTCCAGTAAGAACTGTATAATCCGTTTATTGGACTGGGGCTTGAAATAAGCCGGTACCGCGGGTACCGATACCCTTTTGAGATAGGTATCCACATCCTGTTGCGTATAAATCTGTCCCTGAATCGGATCAATAAAGAACAGAATCCGGTGATCTTCCGGCTCTATCGGTTCATTAAAATCGATGTAGGTATCAAAATAAGCTAAAATAAACTGCCGGGGAATATTCACTGCATATACAGGTAAATCCAGCATCGCGCAAAGACTTTGATAGATGATCCCGTTGGTAATCGGATTACCCTTTCTGGACTCTATTACCTGATTGATGAAAAACTGGTTTTTACGCTGGTAGGATACTTCTTCTCCCTTCAGACCAAAATAGTTATAGATCATGCTGTTCAGCACATTGATCTGTTCCAGCGGTGTGAGGTAGTTGTTCAGCTCCAGCCAGATGTTACGTTTGATACGGTCTATTTCCACCATTACCTGATTGGTCATCAGGTCGGGAAACTGGTATCTGGCAGCCAGTATGGCGCCCTGTAACAGGTCCTGTTTTTCTGTAAGACTCCAGGTGCGTACGGCGGCTTGTAAGTCCTGGTAATGCACGCGGTGAATCAGTAGTTCTATGCGCTCCTGTATAGACTCATCAATCGTATTTTCCCACAGGTTCTCCAGGTTCGGGATAATATCTTTACCATAGAGCAGAATTTTACTGGCTACAGTATCAAATACTTCCAGGTCCGGATCATCCAACAAGTGGAACAAAGCATTTATTTCTCTGTTTTCATGCATATCACGTATTATGACGATTGGCAATCGTTGATAGGTGCGACCCTGTCAGCAAATTAACTAATAAACATATTACTTCACGCTGCAGTTATTAATTATATAACGGCTGTTTATTCTGCTTTTTTCTTCCTGGGCGGCGCTTTCTTTTTAGGCGGATTGGCTTTGGCTTCTTCGATGATCGCCTTTGCTTCTTCCACGGTCAGATCGGCTGCTGTATCAATCTTTTCTTTGGGTATTTTATAGTTTTTGAGTCCTTGTTTGATATACGGGCCATAAGGTCCTTTCAGTACCTGGATCTTTTCCTTTTCAAAGACTTTGATGGTGCGTTCATCTTTGGCAGTCCGTTTTTCCGCAATCAGTGGCGCTATTTCATCCAATTCAACGGTGTAGGGATCCATTTCCTTTTTCAGGGAATAGAATTTTTTATCGTGCTGGGCATAAGGGCCGAAACGGCCGATATTGATGACTACATCGGAATCTTCAAACTGACCCAGGGTACGGGGCAGGCGGAATAATTCCAGTGCATCTTCCAGGCTGATGGTTTCAATGCTCTGCGTGGCCTTTAATTTGGCAAAGCGTGGCTTCTCCTCATCTTCTACCTTACCTATCTGAATCATAGGGCCATAACGTCCCATACGGGCTACAATCGGTTTGCCGGTCGCTTCATCGGTACCCAGCAGGCGTTCGCCTTTTACGCGTTCTGCATGCTCGAGGGTATTTTCTACATCTTTATGGAAAGGGAAATAGAAATCCCGGAGCATGTTGTTCCAAACTTTTTTACCGCTGGCGATTTCATCGAATTCCTCTTCAATCTTAGCTGTGAAGCCATAATCCATTACGGAATTGAAGTATTGGTTGAGGAAGTCGGTCACAATCATACCCAGATCGGTGGGGAACAGTTTAGACTTTTCTGCGCCTGTATTTTCCGTATCGGTTTGTTTGCTGATTTGATCCGCTTTCAGTACCATGATGCGGAATTCTCTTTTGATACCTTCTTTATCCCGCTTCTCCACATAGTTCCGTTTCTGGATGGTGGTGATGGTAGGGGCGTAGGTAGAAGGACGGCCGATGCCCAGTTCTTCCAGTTTTTTCACCAGGCTGGCTTCCGTATAGCGCGGGGCCGGACGGGAGAACCTTTCCGTAGCTTTCATTTCCTTCAGATCGAGGGATTGTTTTACGGCTAATGGTGGTAAAGAACCTTCTGCTGCTTCATCTTCGTTTACATCTTCCTCATCGTGGCTCTCCATATATACTTTCAGGAAGCCGTCGAATTTCAGCACTTCCCCGCTGGCAGACAGCTCTTCGTGGTTGGTGGAGATATCGATTTTCGCTGTGGTTTTTTCCAGTTCAGCGTCGGCCATCTGGCTGGCAATGGTACGTTTCCAGATCAGCTCATAGAGTTTGCGGGCGTCGCTGTCTTCTACCGTGGTGTTTTCCATGTAGGTAGGGCGGATGGCTTCGTGCGCTTCCTGGGCTGATTCATTTTTATTTTTGAACTTACGGTGTTGGTGATAACGGTCACCGAAGCTGGTTTTAATTGCTTTTTCAATTTCACCGATAGCGGTATCCGACAGGTTTACGGAGTCGGTACGCATATAGGTGATATTACCACTTTCATACAGCTTCTGGGCCAGCAGCATGGTTTTAGATACGCTGTATCCCAGCTTGCGGCTGGCTTCCTGCTGGAGGGTAGAAGTGGTAAACGGCGCTGCCGGTGATTTTTTACCGGGTTTAACCTGAATATCTTTTACCGTATAGGCGGCACCTACACATTGTTGCAGGAATTTTTCCGCGTCTTCGGCTGTTTTGAACTTGTTGGGGCCTTCTGCTTTGAAGGAAATGCTCTTACCGTTGATATCTTTTCCGGTGAAATAAGCTTCTACCTTAAAAGTACTTACGGCGTTGAACTGGTTGATTTCCCTTTCTCTTTCCACGATTAGTCGCACAGCTACTGATTGTACACGGCCGGCAGAGAGGGAATTGCGCATACTCATTTTACGCCACAGCACAGGCGATAATTCAAAACCTACGATGCGGTCCAGGATACGGCGGGCCTGTTGCGCATTAACGCGGTCCATGTCCAGCTTACGCGGGTGTTGCACAGCATTTTCGATGGCAGGTTTGGTGATTTCATGGAAAACAATTCTTTTGGTGGTTTCCGGATCCAGTTTCAGTACTTCACACAAATGCCATGAAATAGCCTCCCCTTCCCGGTCCTCATCCGTTGCGAGCCATACCTCATCGGTATCCTTTGCCAGCTTCTTGAGGTCTTTTACTACCTTTTCCTTATCTTCCGGTATTACATATTTAGGCTTGAAGTTATTTTCTATGTCTATCCCCATATCATCCTTCTCCAGGTCACGGATGTGACCGAAGCAGGATTTGACTTCAAAGTCCTTTCCCAATATTTTTTCTATGGTCTTGGCCTTTGCCGGGGACTCAACTATAACTAAATTTTTTGCCATGTATGCTTCTTTAATGTGCTGCTAAATACGTAAAATTTCGTAAAATAAATACTTATACGAGATATGCAATGATATAAAAGTACCTTCAAAATAAAAAATAAGGCCGCCTTTAAACGTTAAAATGCGTTGTAATGTAATTAAAAAACGAGTACAAGCATAGCATATGCAGGCAGAAAGTGACTATCAGGTGGTAAATTCGCAGTTTGCGGCACAGGCACGTATATAGAATATCATTAATAACCATATATAGGAAACCAGGCGCAATACCTTTATCTTATTAAAATCAAGCATCATGGAAATCGTCATCATTGGCACAGGCAATGTTGCTCACTGCTACGGACAGCTCTTAAAAATCCACGGTCACCAGGTGAAGCAGGTGATCAGCCGTCATAAAGCCCATGCACAGGAGCTGGGCGAAATGCTGCATGCCCCGTTTACAGATGACCTGCAAAGCATTTATATGGATGCCGATGTATACCTGCTGGCAGTCAGCGATGCTGCGATTCCGGTATTGAATGATCAGTTACGGCTGGGAAAGCGGATGGTGGCCCATACCGCCGGTGCAGTGCCGTTGAGCGCTATTGACCGTATTTCCACCCATACAGGGGTATTGTATCCTTTGCAGTCTATCCGCAAGGAAATCAAAACTTACCCTACTATACCGCTGATGCTGGAAGCCAGCAGCGAAGAAGTACTCCGGCGGCTGCAGTCCCTGGCACAGGGTATTTCGTCCCGGATTACCGTAGCAGATTCCGCCCAGCGGCTGCAATACCACCTGGCAGCGGTATTATGCAACAACTTCACCAATCACCTCATTGCCCAGACAAAAGCCTACTGCGAAGCCGCGCAGCTGGACTTTACCCTGCTGCAACCTATTATAAAGGAGACCTTTGACCGGTTGGAGAAATATGCACCGGAAGCCGTACAAACCGGGCCGGCACTCCGGCAGGACGAGGCCACCATGCAACTGCACCGGGACCTGCTGGCAGGTGATACCAACCTGCAACGGGTATACGAAGTGTTGTCTGATAGCATCCACCGCTTTCACACAGCACGGCAGAAAAATTAAATCATATAATATTATATGTTCAGGATCAGCGGAAAGCCGGGAATAAAAAACAGGAGCGGGGAATCTCTCCCGAATTCTTAATCCGCAATCGGTAATTATTTCTAATTTTGGCGCCATGAACATATTGGCTTTATTTAAACCTATTACCACATTTGTATTGGATGTGGATGGGGTACTGACAGATGGCACCCTGCAGTTGTTGCCAGGCGGAGAGATGTCCCGGAAGATGAATATTAAAGATGGCTATGCCTTGCAGCTGGCCGTGAAAAAAGGTTACCGGGTGGTGATCATTTCCGGCGGAAAGTCGGAAAGTGTGGTAAGCCGCTTACAAGGGCTGGGTATCAAAGATATTTTTACCGGCATACAGGATAAACAGGAAAAGCTGCAGGATTATGTATTTGAACATGACCTGCGCTGGGACGAGATATTATATATGGGGGATGACATTCCTGACTATCCACCCATGCAGCTGGTCGGGTTGCCGGTATGTCCGGCCGATGCGGCGCCTGAGATCAGGAGTATTTCCCGCTATATATCGCCGGTGGCAGGTGGCCATGGTTGCGTAAGGGAAGTAATGGAAAAAGTACTGAAGCTGAACGGACATTGGCTGATGGATGAAGGAATTGCATCGAAATAACTAAAGCATAACTCTATGAAGCGCCGGGCTGCATTTTTGAAGCTTATCAGGTACCCAAATCTGATTTATATTGCCCTTACCCAGTTTTTGCTGCAGTACTGTGTGGTTGCACCGGTATTGCGCAGCTCCGGAGTAGACCCTTCCCTGTCGGTGACACAGTTTATCTTACTGTGTCTTTCCACGATATTGATCGCTGCCGCGGGATATATCATCAACGACTACTTTGATATCAACATTGATATTATCAACAAGCCCGAAAAAATGGTGCTGGATAAAGTCATTCCCCGTCGCTGGGCCATGGCGTGGCACTCCATTTTTAATATGCTGGGTGTTTCGCTGGGTTTCATCGTAGCCTGGAAAACCGGGCAGATCTATCTCGGCTTTACACAGGTGATCTGTTCCCTGTTGTTATGGTTCTATTCTACTTCCTATAAAAGACAGGTGCTGGTCGGCAATGTCATCATTTCCCTGCTCACTGCTTTATCGGTAGTGGTAGTGGGTTTCTATGAGAAGCAGATCTACGAAAGTTTTGCTGCTATCATGTCCGACACGGGCAGAAAGCTGATCCAGATTATTGGCGTGTATGCGCTCTTTGCTTTTGTTATTTCCATGATACGGGAGATCGTAAAAGACCTGGAAGACATGATGGGCGACAGTAAAGACGGTTGCCGCACCTTGCCCATTGCCTGGGGCGTACTGGCAGCCAAGCGGCTCTGCAATATATTATTACTGGTACTGCTGGTAACCATTCTGCTGGTAGAAATAAAGGTAGCAACCTTTGGCTGGTATGCCGCTATCGTTTACCTGGTGTTGCTGGTACAACTGCCATGCATATACGTTTATATGCAACTGAAAAAAGCGCACCTGCCGGAACATTACCATAAAGTAAGTTCACTGGTAAAAGTGGTGATGCTGACAGGTATTTTATCGATGATCTTTTTTAAAATCTTTTTGTAGATGTATACAGAAGCACGGATTATCCTGGCCTCACAGTCGCCGCGGAGAAAGCAGCTGCTGGAGCAGGCAGGTATTCCTTTTGAAGTAAGGGTGATTGAAACAGCAGAAACCTTTCCGCCGGAACTGGCCATTGCGGATATTCCGGTGCATATTGCCCGGCAGAAGGCCGTAGCGGTATCCGCACTTTGCGGACCTACTGATATTATCATTGCGGCGGATACTGTGGTGGTGCTGGATGATACCATTATCGGCAAACCGAAAGACCGCGAAGATGCCATCCGTATTCTTTCGTTGCTGAGTGGCCGCGAACATCAGGTGATTACCGGTGTGGTGATACAGCATACCGGCAGAGAAACGGCTTTTTCCAAAACGACTACCGTACATTTTAAACCCCTTACGCAGGAGCAGGTGGTCTATTATGTAGATCATTATCAACCGTTCGATAAAGCCGGCGCCTATGCGATTCAGGAATGGATCGGGGCAGTGGGTATCGACAGCATTCACGGTTGTTTCTATAATGTGATGGGATTGCCGGTGAGCCGCGTGGTGGAAGAACTGGCGGCATTCCGTAATTAAGCACTTATCGGCAGGATATAAGATATAAAAAACGGCGCAGAAAACTGCGCCGTACTTTTGGTTGGTTGTACCCGAAGGTACAAATAGGGTTGGTTGGTTTTTGCTGCGACCTATTCCAGGATCAGCAGATTAACATCTTTATTTTTTAACCAGTTGTTTTCCCGCAGTTTCTGCAGATTGATGGTACCTACTACATAGCGCCATTCTGATGATTCATATTTTTCTGAGATGTTGAAAAACTCGGTCAGATCTACCTGATCAGGTGTTTTGTAGCGCAGGTATACTTTCAGTTTCACATCATTGGTGAAGGTCGGCTGGTTGTTTTGTTTGATTTTTTTATACTCGTAACGGTAGTTGTACAAGAGGGCGGAGATATCTGACAGGACTGCGCTGCCGGTAGCAGTACCGCCGGCGCCCTTGCCTACAAAGAATTGTTTGTCGGTGAAGGCACTTTCCAGCAGGATGCCATTGTATTCATTGTATACATCGTACAGCAGGTTGTGTTCTTTTACCAGGTGTGGCAATACATAGGCAAACACGCTGCCGTTCTGCCGGCGGCAATGGCCGATCAGCTTGATGGTACAGTTACGTTGTCTGGCAAACTGGATATCGAAGTCATTCAGGTGATGAATACCGAAGTTGAATACATCGTCCGGTTTTACAAAGGTACCGAATGCGTGGAGGAGGAGGATAACGATTTTGAATTTAGGATCATATCCTTCTATATCCAGGGTAGGATCGGTTTCAGCGAAGCCCAGTTCCTGCGCCTGTTGCAGGGCTGTTTCAAAGCTGAGGTTTTCCTCAAATATTTTAGTGAGGATATAATTCGTAGAGCCGTTACAGATACCTTCTACGGCATTGAGCAGGTCATTATCGTAATATTCTTCCAGGTTGCGGATAATAGGAATACTGGCGCAGCTGGACGCTTCATACAGGAATGGTACTTTATTTTCGCTTTGCAGCTGGTACAGTGCCGGCAGGTTTTCAGCAATCATACGTTTGCTGGCGCTCACCACAGCTTTACCGTTACGGAGGGCTGTGCTGACGATGTCGAAAGCCGCTTCCGTTTCGTTGATCAGCTCTACTACCACGTCAATGCTAGGATCTTCCAGTATTTCATTTTTATCGGTCGTAAAATAGCTGCTGTCGATTGGTCTTGATTTGTTCGGGTCTTTAATACAGATCTTTTTGATACGTGCATTAATACCTTTTGTTCTGTTCAAAACTTCGTACAGGCCTTGTCCTACGACACCGAATCCGAAAATACCTAAATTGATGATTTTGTTTTCCATACTTTAAAAAACTAAAATTGAGGCAGTGCCGGGCAGAGAGCGATGTGCTGTGCGCTTTAGACTTTCAACGGTGCAGGAAGAGGCGGGAAGCCTGTTCGCGGCAGTCAAAAGCCGGGCACTGCTTTATTGTAAAACAGTGATTTGTTTACCAGCAGGATGATTTAACTTATCCAGGGCTTGTTTCAGGTCGTTGATCAGGTCATCGGCATCTTCAATGCCTACAGACAAACGGATGCAGGAGTCCTGCAGACCTGTTTTTTTCCGGAATTCTTCCGGGATGTTGCGATGTGTCATGGTAGCCGGATGATCCAGCATACTTTTTACACCGCCAAAGCTTTCCGCGAGTTTAAACAGCTTGGTAGCATTTACAATGCGGATGGCATTTTTGATACTGTCACTTTTAAGGGAGAAGCTCACCAGGCCGCCGTAATTTTTTTGTTGTTTGCGGGCGATGTGATGATTCTTATGTGTGGCCAGACCCGGATAATATACTTTATCCACAGCCGGGTGTGCGGCGAGCCAGTTGGCGATGGCGCTGGCATTGCTGCATTGTTTTTCCAGACGCAGGTACAGGGTTTCTATACCGCGGATGGTGAGCCATGCTTCAAACGGACTGAGGATGCTACCGGAAATATTCTGGTTGTAGCGGATCTGATCAGCCAGTGGTTTGGCATTTACCACTACCAGTCCGGCTATTACATCGCAGTGTCCGGCCAGGTATTTGGAAGCACTGTGAATAACAATGTCGGCGCCCAGTGTGAGTGGCTGTTGCAGTAACGGTGTGCTGAAGGTGTTATCTACCACCAGCAGGATGTTGTGCTGTTTGGCAATTTTACTGATAGATTTGATATCAGATATGCGTAAAGTCGGATTGGTAGGAGATTCCAGCCAGATGATTTTAGTATTGGGGGTGATGGTCGCCAGTACTTTATCTGTATTGCTGGTATCTACAAAGTTTACTTTGATACCAAATCGTTCAAACATATGGGTAAAGATCTGGAAGATGCCACCGTAGGTATCTTCCACAGCCATGATTTCGTCGCCGGTTTTCAGCAGTTTTAATACGGCATCAATAGCAGACATACCGCTGGCAAATGCAAAGCCGGCGTAGCCTTCTTCCAGGTTGCAGATCAACTCTTCCAGTACTTTGCGCGTAGGATTATTGGCCCGGGAAAACTCGAAGCCTTTATTAATGCCCGGGGATTCCTGCACAAAGGTGGACGTTTGATAGATAGGCACGGAAATGGCGCCTGTCAATTCATCTACCGGAATACTATGAATCAGTTGTGTAGCTGTTTTCATCTTATTAAATTATTTTTTAATGATACTCGGAATGCACAATTATCTGCTGCAACTTTATCATTAAAAATCAACTTAAACAACCACAAATCCGTGAGGAGGGAGGGAAGAGCAAAAAAAAAGCTCTTCCTGGTGTTGGAAGAGCTCGAAGAATATGTATATCTCTGAAGAATAATCTCTGCCAACTTATCTTTCCCCGGTTGCACCGGGGCAGGAATTAGCACCTTTTTCCTGATTATGTAATCAGGAAAGGTTGCTAAGGCATCGCAGGGCCAAGTCCCTCCGCCTTTCTGGATAAGTGATGTATAAGAACTGGGTGCAAAGGTAATATCACTTTTATCAGAATTCCAAATCATAGCGTGATTTTATTTTCTGGCCTATTGATGTTTTATTATCTTTAGCTAATAGTATTTTATTACCAACCATATCTTTTATGCGCGTTAACCCACCGCTCACCGAAGAGCTATTCCAGCATATCTGGGAGTTTCGTCTATTTCAGCAGGAGCATCTCTTTACTACCGACGGAGAACCTGTACAAATCATCTATCCCGGATTACACAATCATCATGACGGCCCGGATTTTACAGGGGCCAAAATCAGGATCAGTCACACGTTATGGGTAGGTCATGTGGAGCTGCACCTGCGTACGTCTGACTGGTTCCGGCACCGGCACGATCAGCAGCAACAATACCAGCGGATTATCCTGCATGTGGTATTCCGGCATGATATGCCGGGGCGCGAAGCCGTTAATGCGCCCTGTCTGGAGCTGCAGCAATATATTCCCAAATTATTGCTGCACCGGTATGAAGTGTTGCGCCGTTCCGCCGCATTTATTCCCTGCGCGGGCAGGGCAGCCCAGGTGCCGCTGCTGACGTGGCTCAGCTGGAAGGAACGCATGCTGGCAGAACGCTGGGAACGCAAGATGAATGCGTTGCGTGCCTGGCTGCTGCTGAATAAGTACAACTGGGAAGAAGTCTGTTACTGGGCGGTGGCCCAAAGTTTCGGCATGCCGGTTAATGCCTTGCCTTTTCTGCAGGTAGCACAATCGCTGCCTTATCCGGTGCTGATGCGTTACCGGCATCAATCGCTGCACATAGAAGCGTTGTTGTTTGGGCAGGCAGGTATGCTGGAGGAAGATTTTGCTGACGTATATGCGTTACAGTTACAGCATGAATTTATGCACCTGCAGCATAAATACCGTCTGCTACCGATGGCCGGTCACCTCTGGAACTGGCTGCGGTTGCGGCCTGCCGCTTTTCCTACCATCCGGCTGGCTACCTTTGGCGCTTTGCTGCAGCAAACCTCCCACCTGTTTTCCCGGATACTGGAAGCACCGGATGTAACCACCCTGGAACAGTTATTCCTGGTACAGCCTTCCGCTTACTGGCATACTCACTACCGTTTCGGACATACCGTAGATAAAACGCTGCGTCCCGGCAGGCAGGCCGTGTATGGTATTCTGATCAATACGGTATTGCCACTGTTGTTTTTATACGGACAGCAGCAAAACCTGAAATACTACCAGGAAAAGGCGTTACATTTTTTACAGCAGCTACCGGCAGAAAATAATAAGATTACCAAAGGATGGCGGCAACTGGGCGTACATCAGGAAAATGCACTGGAGTCACAGGCGCTGTTACAGCTCAAACAATATTACTGTGATGAGAAGCGGTGTTTACAATGCGCCATCGGCGCGAAGATTATCAGCGGGAGAAATTAAACATTTCCGGGTAGCTATCCGCAGATAAGCTACCCGGAAATATAGTGGCTGCAGGTGATGGCAGGTTACCAGTTAAAGGTAACATCCTGCAGGATATCCGGATGTACACTTTTGGCTACCGGACAGGTATGGGCTGCCCGCTCCAGGATGGTTCTTTCCTTTTCTCCCAGGTTATGTCCGGCAGGGAAATCGAATACGACTTTCACACCGGTGATGCGGCGGGGTTCTGTACCCATGATTTTTTGGATGCTTAATCTGGTACCTTCAATGGCCCAGTTGTTCTCCCGGGCTTTGATACCCATAATGGTGAGCATACAAGACCCCAGCGCGGTGGCTACCAGGTCGGTAGGGGAGAATCGTTCTCCTTTCCCATTGTTATCTACCGGTGCATCCGTTTCTATGACCGTACCCGACTGCAGGTGCGTGGCGGTTGTCCGTAACTCCCCGGTATAAATTATTTCAGCTGTTTGCATCGTGTTATATTTAATGAGACCGTAAAATAAATGTATTTTTAAGATAACTACAACGCAGTCATCAACCGCGTTGGTAAACTCAAAAAAAATTAGGTACGTTTGTAATATTAACATAACAATACCTTTGTTCAAGCGTTTATTTATTATAATAATAGCCCATCACTGTGAAAAAATTATACGTAATCCTGTTTCTAACAACACTGGCCGGTGGTTTGCAAGCTCAAACCACTAACACATCACCACGCGATAAGAGTGCAAAGGAGCAGCGTAAGCTGAAAAAAATCGCCATCCTGCGGGAGCAGGAAGAAGGCGAGAACGTATTTCAGCGTGATTTTTCGGTTGGCGCCCGCCTGAATACAGATGGATGGAGCGGTTTTGCGGAAATGGGGTATCGTAAAAGCAGAAAGGTGGTAAATTACTTCCAGTTTGAGTTCTCAGAGAAAAAGGACCATAAGGAAACCCGCCAGCAGGGAGGAAATAGTGGCGGTTTCTTTTCTGACCGCCCTTATATTTTCGGTAAACAAAACAATTTTTACCCCCTGAAACTGGGCGTTGGCCAACGTTACCTGCTCGGCGGAAAGGGCAATAAAAATGGGGTGGAGGTAAGCGCTATCTATTATGGCGGTATCTCCGTAGGTCTGGTGAAGCCTTATTACCTGATGATTAACAAAGGAAGTGGTGGCAATACAGAGCCGATGAAATATGATCCGAATATTACGGATTTGGAGAATCCCTTCCTGAAATTTAATGAAATTACCGGTTCCGGTGGTTTCGGCAGGGGATGGGGCGAACTGAGCGTGATCCCCGGCTTACATGCCAAAGTGGGGATGCGCTTCGACTGGGCCCACTTCAATGAGGTGGTAAGTGCCCTGGAAGTGGGTATCAATGCGGAAATGTACACGAAAAAGGTACCCATTATGATCACCGAAAACAATAAACAGTTCTTTTTTAATGCATATGTCGGGTTGCAATTCGGGAAGCGATGGAACCGGAAATAGCAGAGAAGTATTAACTTTGCTTTTTAAAAGAAAGGAATAAACGATGCAAGAACTACCCGTTATAGCTGCCGAACCGGCTGCCACAAGAGTGAAGAAGCCTGACTGGCTGCGCGTTAAGTTACCGATAGGAGAGAACTATAAGCAGGTTAGAAGCCTGGTAGATACCCATAAATTACATACGATCTGCGAAAGCGGTAATTGTCCCAATATGGGCGAGTGCTGGGGTGCCGGCACCGCTACTTTTATGATTCTGGGCAACATCTGTACCCGTAGCTGCGGTTTCTGTGCAGTAGCTACCGGTCGGCCGGAGCCGGTAGATCACGATGAGCCACAGCGGGTGGCGGAAGCGATCTACCTGATGAAAGTAAAACATGCGGTCATTACCTCCGTTGACAGGGATGAACTGAAAGACGGTGGTTCTATTGTATGGGCCAATACCATCAAGGCTGTAAGGGCGTTGAACCCTGAAACAACCATGGAAACCCTGATCCCGGACTTCCGTGGTCAGTGGGAAAATCTCCAGCGTATTATCGACGTAGCTCCGGAAATCGTATCCCATAACCTGGAAACGGTAGAACGTTTGACCAAACAGGTAAGGATACAGGCCAAATATCACCGTAGTCTGGAAGTTATCCGCCGCCTGAAAGAAGGTGGTATGCGTACCAAAAGCGGCATTATGCTGGGATTGGGCGAAACCAAAGAAGAAGTAGTACAGGCCATGCAGGATCTGTATGACAATGGCTGTGATGTAGTTACATTGGGCCAGTACCTGCAACCTACTCCGAAACATTTACCTGTGGTACGCTTCGTACATCCCGATGAATTTGCAGAACTGCGGGAGATTGGTTACAACATGGGACTGGACTACGTAGAGGCCGGACCGTTAGTAAGATCTTCCTATCATGCAGAAAAACATATTTTCAGCGGTCGTAATAAAGGATGATCGGAACTGAATTTCAAGTAATTGTTAAAATCCACCCGATAGGGTGGATTTTGATTTTTAGACACTATCTTAGCGCCTCAATTGTTTTTACCTAAGTAACAGGTCTCCTGTTATCAAACCTACTTCGCCGTTATTTATTGTTATGATTCAATTGTTGCAGTTTGCCTTTGGAAACCGTGATGTCGTCGTATTCGTCAACCTTTGAATAAGCAACCAACCTGTCAGCTAAGCCTGTTCACTACAGCATAACGCAGCCAGCATCATCAGGCGGAAACGCTTCATGATGTAGCTACACTATATAGCAAATTATGAAGAAGAAATGCTATGTGCCAATAAACAGTGTACTGTTTATTGGTGAATGCGTTTCATCTTTTGATTGGTACAATGATGAATTGAATGACAAAAGCCTTTTATGAAGAAAAGAGCATTTTACCCGGTGGCTATTGTGTTTGGGATGTTGTTATCCCGGCATACCTATGCCCAGCAATCTACGGATTCTCTATTAAACAAGGCTAGTCTGGAAGACTGCGTCCGGTACGCCCTGACTCACCAGCCTGCTTTAAAGCAGTCGCGGATAGATGAAGCGATTACAGACAGAACGGTCAAAAGTAAACTGGCCGACTGGTATCCTCAGATAAACCTGGACTATAACCTCCAGCATTACCTGGAGCTACCCACTTCCATCTTTGGCGGCAATCCCACCAAGGTAGGTGTGACGAATACTTCCACCGCTACTTTCGGATTAACGCAGAATCTCTTTACCCGCGACCTGCTGCTGGCTACCAATACGTCGAAGGATGTACGTAAACAAAGCCAGCAAACCACGGCCCGTACCCAGATCGACGTAATAGCCGATGTGAGTAAAGCCTATTACGACGTATTACTGACTACCCAGCAGATCAATGTACTGAACGAGGACATTATCCGGCTGGAACGTAGTCTGAAAGATGCGTACAACAACTATCAGAGCGGTGTGGTAGACAAAACGGATTACAAGCGTGCTACCATCTCCCTCAACAACACCCGCGCGCAGCAGAAGTCGGCCCGTGAACTGCTGACGGCCAAACATGCCTACCTGAAACAACTCATGGGCTATCCTGTGAGTGCCGGAGAGGTACCACTGGTATACGATACCACCCAGATGGCTGCCCAGGCTAACGGTACCGATACTACGTTGCTGGTAGATTACAAAAACAGGGTAGAATACCAGTTACTCGAAACCCAACAACGGTTGTTAAAAGCGAATGTCCAGTATAACAAATGGAGTTATCTGCCAACGGTATCTGCTTTTGTCAACTATGCTTTCGCCTATCAGAACCAGGAGTTCGCACAGCTGTTCAGTCACAACTACCCCAACTCCCTGCTGGGCGTGAAATTGTCCTTACCTATTTTCCAGGGCGGGAAACGTACCCATAACATCCGGATAGCGGAATTCCAGCTGCAACGCAGCCAGTGGGATTTTGCCAACCTGAGAAATCAGATCAATACGCAGTATACCCAGGCGATGGCTACCTATAAAAGTAACCTCAACGACTACTATACTTTAAAAGAAAACGTGCAGATGGCGCAGGATGTATATAATATGTTGCAGCTGCAGTACAAGGAAGGCATCAAAACCTACCTGGAAGTACTGGTATCTGAAACAGAACTGCGCAGTGCCCAATTGAATTACTATAATGCGATGTATCAGGTATTGTCCAGTAAGATAGACCTGCAGAAAGCATTAGGAACCTTAACAGCTAATTATTAAATGGTAACCGGATCGGATATGAAAAAAATGAACCACATTCTCTCTATCAGCGCTGCTGGCATGTTGGGCTTTGCTGCCTGCAAAGGCCCTGCCCAGAAAGGAGCGCCTGTTATGCCCCCCACACCGGTAAATATTACGGAGGCATCCGTGGCGCCGGCCGTTTATTACGATAAATATCCCGCTACGGTAGTGGCATTGAACCAGGTGGAGCTGCGTTCACAGGTATCAGGTTTTATCACGGGTATCTTCTTTAAGGAAGGAGAAGTTGTACAGAAGGGAAAACCGTTGTACGAAATAGACCGCCGCAAATATGAGGCGGCCTATCTGCAGGCGCAGGCCAGTATTGCCAGTGCCAAAGCCAATTACAACAAAGCAAAGAAAGACGACGAACGTTATAAACGACTGGCAGAACAGGATGCGGTAGCCCGTCAGGTACTGGATAATGCAGAAGCAGCCCTGGAAACCACCCGTAGCCAGCTGGCCGCGGCAGAAGCCAACCTGGCGTCTGTGCGTACCGACCTGGATTACTCCCTCATCAAAGCGCCGTTTACCGGCCGCATTGGTATCTCCCAGGTAAAACTGGGTGCGCAGGTGAGTCCGGGTACCACCCTGCTGAATACCATCTCCAGCGAAAACCCGATTGCCGTGGATTTCGTGGTAACGGAAAATGATATCTCCCGCTTTGCCACCCTGCAGGGGAAAGGTAACGCCAACGACTCTACGTTCCGGTTACAGTTGTCCGACGGTACGGAGTATGTACATGCTGGTAAGATCCTGGCTATCGACCGTGGTGTGGATAACCAGACCGGTACCATCCGCGTAAGAATTGAATTCAACAACCCGGATGATAAACTGAAAGACGGGATGAGCTGTGTGATGCGTGTACTGAATGAACAATCCGGTCAGCGCCTGATTATTCCTTACAAAGCGGTTACAGAGCAGATGGGTGAATTCTTTGTATTTGTAGCCAAAGATTCTGTGGCTGCACAGCAGAAAGTACACCTGGGACCCCGTATTCAGGACCGTGTCGTAATCATGGATGGTATCCAGGCCGGTGATAAGGTGATCGTGGAAGGCTTCCAGCGTTTACGCGATGGCGGCAAAATCCAGATAGGCATACCGGCAGCTCCGAAAGGCGAGCCAGCGAAGAAATAGTTTATCAGTAGTATCAACAGAAGAGAAGATCATGATTGCAAATACTTTTATAAAAAGACCCGTCACCGCAATAGTTATTTCTATTGTACTGGTACTGGTAGGGTTATTGGCGATGATGAACCTGCCAATAGGACAATATCCGGAAATATCTCCGCCCACAGTACAGGTAACAGGTACCTATACCGGCGCCGATGCACAAACGGTAGAACAAACCGTGGCCACACCCGTGGAAGTACAGGTCAACGGTACGCCGGGTATGACCTACATCTCCACCAACAACACCAGTAGTGGTCAGATGAGCATGACGGTAAACTTTGAAGTAGGTACCGACATCAACATTGCCGCACTGGATGTACAGAACCGTGTGGGGATTGCACAGCCTACCCTGCCGCAGGAAGTACAGCGTTTAGGGTTGACCGTTAGAAAGCGTAACCCCAGTATCCTGATGCTGGTGGCCCTGTACTCACCTAAAGGCACACACGATATCACCTTCCTGGATAACTACACCAACGTATATGTAAAAGATGCGTTGCTGCGTGCAAAAGGAGTAGGTGACATCTTCACCCGTGCAGATGATTTCAGTATGCGTATCTGGCTGAAACCGGATAAACTGGCTGCGATGAACGTCACTGCGGAAGATATCCGTGCTGCCCTGGCAGAACAGAATGCCCAGATTACAGCAGGTTCCGTAGGTGCGCCGCCTCAGCAAACCGGTCAGACATTCGAATACAACATCTTCACCAAAGGACGTTTATCTACGCCGGAGGAATTTGGTAACATCATCATCAAAACCAGACCAAACGATGGTTCGGTAGTGTACCTGAAAGATGTAGCCCGTATTCAGCTGGGTAAATTCAACTATGCTGGTAACAACTTCGTGGATGGCAAACGGGCAGCATACCTGCTCGTATACCAGGCGCCGGGCAGCAATGCGATTGAAACCGCTGCCAACGTTACGGAAGCCATGGAACAGCTGAAAAAACAATTCCCTTCCGATGTGGATTATGTGGTGCCGTTTGAATCCGTGTCTGTGGTAAAAGTATCCATCGAAGAGGTATTGCATACCATTGTAGAGGCATTGATACTGGTAGTAATTGTGGTGTTCCTGTTCCTGCAAAGCTGGCGGGCTACCATTATTCCTATCCTGGCTATTCCGGTATCTATCATTGCTACGTTTATCTTCTTCATTCCGCTGGGCTTTACCATCAACACCCTGACCCTGTTCGGTTTCGTACTGGCGATCGGGATTGTGGTGGATGATGCCATTGTGGTGGTGGAAGCGGTGCAGCATAATATCGACCATGAGAAGATGACCCCGCGGGATGCGACGGCACAGGCCATGAAGGAAATATCCGGACCGGTAATTGCCATCGCCCTCATTCTGGCGGCGGTATTCGTACCGGTAGGATTTATACCAGGTATCGTAGGACGCCTGTATCAGCAGTTTGCGATCACTATTGCGATCTCCGTACTGGTATCTGCATTTGTGGCGCTGTCGCTTACACCGGCACTGTGTATCCTCCTGCTGAAACCGATGAAGCTGGATAAAGATTCCAAAGGGCTGAACCGCTTCTTCTATAAATTCAACCGCTGGTTTGGACATACGACTTCCCGCTACTCCATAGGGGTGAAGAAAAGTATCCGTTACTTCCGGTTGGTACTGGTGATCCTGTTGTGCATTTTCGTAGGTACGATGATGTTATTCCGGGCAAAACCCACCGGATTTATTCCTACGGAAGATGAAGGCCGTATGATCATCACCTTTGACCTGCCGGAATCTTCTTCGTCTGAACGTACGGTAGCCGTGATGTCGCAGATGATGAAAGATCTCGACAGCATGCCGGGTATTAATCACTATGCGGCGCTGGGTGGTTTGAATGCGGTAAACTTCGCGTCCAAATCCAACAGTGCTACCATCTTCTGTTCCCTGAAACCCTGGAGCGAACGTAAAGCAGATTCCCTGCAGATCTTCGGGCTGGTGGCTGCGGTACAGAAGAAACTGAGCCGCTATAAGGAAGCCAATGTGGTGGTAATTCCACCGCCGGCGATCCCTGGTCTCGGACAAACCGCCGGTTTCTCCTTTATATTACAGCAAAAAGGAAATGGCGATATCAAAGCATTTGAAGGCGTGTTGCAGAACTTCCTGATGGAGGTAAACAAGCGTCCGGAGATTGCCCGTGCCTTCTCCTTCTTTACGGCCCGTACCCCTGGGTACCAGCTGGATATAGACCGGGAGAAAGCCAAGAAGATGGGGGTGAAGATTTCGGATATTGCTACTGCCCTGCAAACCTATATGGGTAGTGCCTATATCAACGACTTTACCATCTACGGCCGTAACTTCCGCGTGGTAACGCAGGCGGATTCCACTTATCGGGGAGATATCAAAAACCTGAGTCAGTTCTTTGTACGGAATACCGCAGGTAACATGGTGCCATTGAGTGCGCTCACCTCTTATAAGGTGATAGAAAACGCACCGGTGATCTCTCACTATAACCTGTTCCGCTCTGCGGAAATCAACGGTAACCCGGCTCCGGGCTATAGTAGTGGTGATGCGATCAATGCCCTGAAAGAAGTAGCGGCGCAGGTATTGCCGGAAGGCTATGGATATGAGTTCTCCGGTTTGAGCCGTGAGGAAATATTATCCGGTTCCAAAACCGTTTACATCTTTGCGTTGTCTATCATCTTTGTGTTCCTGTTCCTGGCAGCATTATACGAAAGCTGGTCGGTGCCTTTCTCGGTACTGCTGGCAGTACCTATCGGCGCCTTTGGGGCCATTACGGTACTCACGTTCCTGCCTAAACTGAGTAACAACGTATATGCGCAGATTGGTTTGATTACTCTCATTGGTTTGTCGGCCAAGAACGCCATCCTGATTGTGGAATTTGCCAAAGAGCGGGTAGACAAAGGTATGGATGTGGTGACTGCCGCCGTGGAAGCTGCCAAGCTGCGTTTACGACCTATTGTGATGACGTCGCTGGCCTTCCTGCTGGGTATCATGCCGCTGGTATTGTCTTCCGGCGCCGGCGCCGAAGCCCGTAAAACCATGGGCTGGACGGTACTGGGTGGTATGTTTACCGCTACCTTCCTGGCCATCTTTATTGTACCGGTGTTGTATGTGGTAATTACCCGTATCGCTTATGGTAAAGAGAAGCTGAAGAAAATGAAAGAAAGCTATCAGTCCGTGCCTGAACACGATATTCAGGGAAGACTGTAGGTAATAATCGTATAACGGATTACGCATTATGGCGTAGATACCGGCGGAGGATATCCGCAGTTATCTATGTTGTAATGCGTAATTTTTTTAGGGCTGATTTTCATCGAAGTGCTGATCGAGCTGCCACTCTGTATACCCTACCATATACATGGTGCCGGTAATGACGGCGCCCACGGTAAGGTAATAAAACCAGTCTGTCTGCCGCTCGAAGAACAGGGCTGCGGCGAGGCCCGTAACGATCAATACCCAGCCAATCCGGCGCGATATATCGGCGGCATACTGGTTGGCAGCCTGCCAGGTTTCCGGACTGCGGGTCGATAAAAAGCTCCGGTAACCGTACCACGATTTTATGCTTTTAGGCGGATAGCGGCGGATGAAGTAACCCATGAAACAAAACACGATCCCGGCAAAGAGTGCCGCATTACAGAACGTAGAGTGCAGAAATCTGATCAGCATCGGCGGGGGTGTTGGTTACTAATAAGATACGGAAAAAACAGGAATAAAAGCACAAAGGCTCCGGAAGATCTTCCGGAGCCTTTGCGCTTTTATAGGTTTGCAGTGTGCCTGCGCAGCTACTGCATTAATGTTTCGTGGTATCGGTATTGTTCTTTTTCCGGAACAAGCCGTTGAGGGTATTTTTTACCGATTCTCCGGCCTGTTTGCCAATATTTTCCAATGGTTTACCACCGGTATTGGCGGAATCTTTTTTGCCGGTGAGCTGATTTTTTAACTCATTTTTCAGGTTGTTTACCGCATTGTTTTTGATCTGGTTGATACTATCGCGCACTGTGTTTTTGATAGTATCGATTTTATTTTTCACCAGTTCGGTAGCCTGTGCTTTCAGGTTGTTGGCACTTTCCCGCAGATCCGTTTTTAAGGCTGGTTTAGTGATGTTTCCGGCCATTAATACCTGCAGGTGGATGCTATCCCCCACTTTCACCGGAATGCCTTTATTCTGCGCCTGAGATACCAGGTTATTCACCAGGTTGTTGCCGGCAGCACCCATCATACTGCGGGGCAGTGCCAGTTGCAGGGTATAGTCGAGCGACTGGTCGAAACCGTGCGAACCGGCGATGTCCATGCGTACGCCATTTACCACTACTTTGAACGGATTTACTTTCACGCGGCCGTTTTCAAAGGCAAAATAGTTTTTGATATCCCGTAAAGACAGGTCTTTCAGCTGGGCAATATTCAGGGTGCTGGCCAGTTGATCTACCGGAGCAAACTGTTTCAGGAAGCCTTGTACCAGCAGGAGGTTACCTTCACCGGTGAGGGTTTTCAGCTCTGGCATCATGTCTCTGCCCAGTTTACCATGTACGGCAAACTGAGAGTTGATTTTACCGGAAAGGAATTTACCGATCGGCATCAGCAGCTGTACCGTGTTGAAGGTATTGAAGGTTTGCTGTACATCCAGGTTCTGCACATTGTAAGCCATGTTGATATCCGGATTGATTTTGCTGGCTTTGGTGCTGTAGCTACCATTGATTTCCAGGGTACCTTGCAGGCCGTTGGCTTTCAGCTGTTGCATGGTCACAGTTTCATCTTTCACCAGCAGGTTACCGGACAGGTTGCTGAGGTCGGCCTTGTCGTAATGTATTTTATCTACATTGGCGAGGAGTGCTACGTTCAGGTTAGCAGGTACGGCAAATGGCATGGCGGCAGCGGAATCCTTTTTAGCGGCAGCGCTGTTGGCAGCTGTACCGGAAGCCGGCGTTGCAGCAGTACCCATCCACTTATTCAGGTTGATTTCATCTGCCCGGAAGTTCAGTTTACCATCCAGCGGCGCATTCTTTAACGTATAGGCGAGCAGGTTATTCACTTCTCCATTGGCGCTGAAGTTGGTACCCAGGTAATGTCCGTTCAGGTCTTTTACCGTCACATTTTTAGGATTGAACTGGAGGGACAGGTTATTGATTTTAACCCCATCCGGATAATCCTTGCTTTTATAGAGCATGTTGCTGAGCTGCAGGGTGCCCGCAGCATAGAAACGATCGTATTGTTGTTTTTCGATGGCACTCATGTTGCCTTTCGCAGTAATGTCGGCATCCAGCAGGCCGGTGAGGGCGGTGCCATTTTCCAGTTTAACAAACTGCGTAATTTTTGACAGGTCCAGTTTTCCTTTGGCGGCAGCATCTACATAGAGGTCAGACACCGGTGTTTTTACCAGGGCACGGAGGTCCAGCGGGGTGTTGTCCATCTCGAGGTGACCGGAAGACATATCCACAATGGTATGATCCGGTATACCATCCGGGTTGCTCACTTTCATGGCAATCTGGATATTTTTCACAGGTTTGGGCAGGTCCGGATATTGGAAGAAGCCATCTTTTACCTGGAGGTCGAGGCCAAAAGCTGGCAGCTGCTTCGGTGAATAGTTACCTTTTACGAAGCCACTGAAAGCAGCTGTACCGCTGGTTTTGATCTTGTCAAAATCCGTTTTGTATACGGCCGGTACCAGGGATAAGATGTCTTTGAAGTTGGTAGAAGGCGCTTTCAGGCTCAGGTCCATACCATAGGTAGAATCGTTGACCAGTTTAAAGAACCCTTGCAGGGCCAGCTCCAGGTTGTTGATAGCGGCTTTGCTGTCTTTCAGGGTATAGGTGCTGGTGGTGTTATCGATCTGTATGGCAGCATCCAGTTTGGTTTTTACCTTAGACAGGTAAGGAATCAGTCCATAGCGGAAGGTAATACCATCTGCGGTGGTATTGGTTTCCAGGGTGAACTGGTCCTGGGTGAAGTCGCCCTTTCCTTTATGGGTGAGGCCTTCCACGATCAGCTGCATATTGCCTTGCTGGTCGTCGTAGCTGATATAGGCATCTTCTATTTTATATTGCTGGAGGCTGAGGGCAAAACGGGTTTTGCTGGTATCTGCCGGGTTGGCCTGGGTGGTATCGGGTTTCGTGATATTCCAGTTGGCCGCGCCATTTTTGTGTACAATAGCGTGTATACGTGGTTGTGAGAGGGCAATGTTGTAGATGTCCATTTTGTCTCCTTTGATCACGCTCATCAGGTTGAGGGCCACATCTATTTGTTTGACTGCCAGCAGGGTATCGGCGGCAAATTCGCCGGTGCCGGTTACACGCAGATCTTCCAGGCCTACTGCCAGCCGGGGGAAGCGGCGAAGCAGGCTGATATCCACGTCTTTAAAATCTACCTGGGCGGTCAGGCGCTTGTTCAGCTCCGTTTTAACCCTGGCAATGATTTTATCTTTAAAGAAATATGGAATGGCAATAGCAGCTAATAGTAAGACCACTAGCGTGATGGCCACAATTTTGAGGAGCTTTTTGAGCATAGGTTGTTCTTGTTTGTTTTGTGGGTGTGAAGGTAATATAATTTCGTGCAAAGGTGCAATGGGGTGGCAGTCTCCTGTCATTATACCGCCGTTGCCGGTGACAGTGCACAAAATATCCCTTATTTTTGCGGGAATCAGAATAATATATTTTTGATATGACACCAGAAAGAAGAGAACGATTACTGTCTGTATTACATAAGCGGCAGGGCGATTTAACGGTTGTACTGGAGAATGTGATGGACCCGCATAATATTTCTGCAGTGATGCGTACCTGTGATGCGGTGGGTATCCAGGAAATCTATGTATTGAATACCATCATTCCCCGGCACAGCAAGTGGGGTGCTAAAAGTAGTAGCAGCGCCGCCAAGTGGCTCACCATACATCAGTTTACCGATCTGGCGACATGCGTTGACGCATTGCGTAGCAAATATGATAAAATCCTCACCACGCATCTGGCTACAGATGCCGTGAGTTTATACGATATTGACTTTACCGGTTCTATTGCCCTGGTATTTGGGAATGAACATGGTGGTGTAAGTGAGGAGTTACGCGACCGGGCGGACGGTAACTTTATTATTCCACAGGTAGGCATTATTAAGTCACTGAATATTTCTGTTGCCTGTGCCGTGAGCATCTACGAAGCGATGCGTCAGAAGACTGTGGCCGGGCATTATGCGCAACCGGCATTACCACCATCACAGATGAACAGCCTCCTGGATGAATGGGGCTTACAAGATGAAGAATAAGTCTGGTAAAGGATCTCCCGGTGAATGAAAAAGTTTTCGACACCTGCACTGCATTCACCGGGATGATAGGACTGCTTGCTAATTTATCTTCCAAAAAATTTATATTAAATTTGTGAAGTTTGTTTGACCTTATTGTTTTATAGCTACCTTTGTTGCACTTTGAAAACAAATCCTAACGCCATGAAATTAATACAAGCCTAAACATACAGCCATTGGCTGTCGCATACTAGTCCCGATATCAATGTGAATATTTAATGTTCCCGAGTACACTGTGAGATACTGTCTGTTACAATTGTTTGTATACCTGTTGCTCGCATTCACTGGATTTTCCCAGCAGGTCGTGCTTTCTCCCGCCGCGGTAACCGATACCGGTTATTATTATGTGCATAAGGGATGTAAAGCTTTAGCCCCGGTGCCCGTGGCTTTATATGGAAGAAAAGAAGTGGTTGCTAAAATCCAGCCACACAAGCGCTTTGTGCCTGCTCCGGTACGCGAACCATGGATCACCGTGCATGGCAATGTTATGTATGATCTGTATTATCAGTCGCGTGTTGATACGCCTTATGCAGAGAAAGATATTCATCAGCATACCGTACAAACCACATTAGATATAACGATTAAAAACCAGTATCCTTTTCATATTGCTTTCAGTACACAGATGGGCAACTCTTCGCTGTTCCGGAATATCACCGGCGCAAACATGCAGTTCTTCAGCAAAGACATTAAAAATATGTTGCTGGCCCGCGCACGCGGATGGGAAGCCGGTAAGCTGAAACAACTGCAGGAGCTGGATAAGCTGCGAGGTAAACTGGATAGCCTGATGGATAGATTATCCGGTCTGCGCGGATGGCTGTCATCTCCCGTACAGATACAACGCCTGATAGAAGAAGAAGAGCGCCGGTTGTATGGCCGCAAAGATACCTTGCTGAATGCCCTGAAAGACGCTGTTACCCGTCCCGCTCAGCAATACGCCAACCTGGATGTGGAAGGGATTATCAAAAAACACCGCTTGTACGACAGCCTGCAGCAACGCCTGGCCACTAAGCAGGTACCCGTGGTGAAAGAACTGCCCTTTGCCACGCTCTATGAACGCCGCAAAAAAGAAGCAGATTCCCTCGCCCGGGAAGCACAGAAAATGGAGTCGAAGTACTGGGCCTTGCAGGATAAATACGGCCAGCGTAAAACCAATTTGCTGGAAGTATTATCGCATAGCCGCAACAATAAGGAACTCACGGATCGCTTAGGGGATATGGGTTTGCCGGATAGCATCCTGCCCAAAGGGTATCGTACTTTACTGGCGGTGCGCTCATTTGGCATTGGCCGTACGCTGGTGAACTATTCAGAACTCACAGCCAAAGATATCAGCATCACCGGCGTACAGGTAGAATATAATCCCTCTTATTATGTTGCCTTCGCCACCGGGGCGGTGGATTATCGTTTCCGGAATTTTATTCTCAACGAAAACAGGCCTAAACAATACCTGAACCTGGTACGGGTAGGCGCCGGTATGAAAGAAGGTAACAACGTCATACTGACCTATTACACCGGCCGGAAGCAGGTGTATAATGTGAATACATCCGCTGTACCGGAAGCCGCTGCCAACAACGATAACAACATCATGGGCGTATCGCTGGAAGGACAGTGGAGACTGGGGCGCCATACCTATTTTATTGCGGAAGCGGCCAAATCATCCTTGCCTTATTATGCGCGGAAAGCCAGCGGAGAAAAGGTGTTGAGCAGCGTATTTAATTTCGGCAGCCGCTCCAACGAAGCCTATTCCGTGAAGTTAAATACCATGGTAACGCGTACGGCTACACGTATCAGTGGTATGTTTAAGCTGATGGGCCGCGACTTTCAATCCTTCAGCCTATACACCACCGGATCGGATCAGACGGCGTGGCATATCCGGGTAGACCAGCCGTTTTTCCGGAAGCAGCTGCTGCTCACCGGCGCCGTGCGGAAAAATGACTATGTCACCCACCTGGAGCCAGCCAGCTTCCGCAGTAATACCATCTTTAAAAGTATACAGGCGACTATGCGCATTCGCCGCTGGCCGGTATTGACGGTAGGGTATCAGCCTACCGCGCAGCTGATGAAGTTAAGTGAAGACCGCTATATGGAAAGCCTTTTTTATACGCTCACCGGTACGGCCAGCCATTTCTATAAATACCGGCAGACGACCATGAATACGGTGTTGTCGTACTCGCAGTTTTATAACCGTAAAACAGACAGCAACTTCGTCTACTTCAACAGCCGTAACCTGATTGCGAACCATACCGTGTTCCTTTCCCGGTTTACCCTGAATGGGATGCTTTCTGCCGCTGTGAATGAAGAATATGCCTTGTATGGTGTTTCCGGTGATGTGACCTGCCGCCTGAAAAAATGGCTGGAAGTAGGCGGTGGACTCAAGTATAATCAACAAACCGTGTATAACATCCGGCAGCTGGGATATGTGGCCAATGCCCGCGTACAGGTGCCTTACTTTGGAGAAGTGGCCTTGATGGCAGATAAAGGATTTGTGCCCGGAGCCGAAAAAAAACTAGTACCTAATAATACAGGAAGATTAACCTATACCAGGATATTTTAAGATATGAAAAAGATAACAACCCTGTTCATGACCTTGCTGGCCTGCGTGCTGTATCCGGTGATAGCCGGTGCCCAGGTGAGTATGGCCGTACAACTGCCACCCGCCGGCGTTTTACAGAAAGCGCAGTTATGGAATATCATGTTGGTCAATGCGGCCACCCGTAACCTCGACGTACGCATTATGCTGCGTTTAACCGACGCCGTTAGTTCGGAAGCAATACTGACTGCTGTCTCAGGAAGTGTTACCCTGAGCACCGGCGGCCGGCAGCTGCAAGCTAAAGACGTCGCCCCGGTACAATACGAATACCTGTCGCCTGCCGCCGACCGGCGGGAAAATGGTTTATTGTCGCCCGGCAGTTATATCGCCTGCTACAGCGTCGTCATCGATGGAGATAAAACAGACCTGCCAGTCGCCGAAGATTGTATTCCTTTTACCGTAGAACCTGTGAGTCCGCCGTTATTAAACATGCCTTCGGATTCTGCAGTGCTGGAAACCCGGCTACCGCAGTTTACCTGGATACCACCAGCGCCCATCACGCAGTTTGCAGACCTCAACTATGAACTGATCGTAGCGGAAGTAAGAGAAAACCAGTCTGCCACGGAAGCCATTCAGCAGAATATACCGGTATACCGTGCCACCGGCTTGCGTAATATTTTCCTGGCCTATCCTTCTGGTGGTTACGCCCTGGATTCTTCCAAAACCTACGCCTGGATGGTGAATGCCAACAACGGCCGCCAGTTTGCCGCACAAACGGAAGTATGGACGTTTACCCTGAAAAAAAATATTTCCAATACACCGGATGGAAGTCCTTATATCCAGTTGAAACAGGAAGCCGATGGTGTTTTCAGCAACTGCGGTAACATCCTGAAATGTGCCTACAACAATGAAGCCGGGGAAGAAACGGTTAAATACGAAGTGATCAACCTGAGTAGCGGTAACGCCCGTATGTTTACCGGCTCCTTTACCCTGCAGCCTGGCAGCAACCTGCTGGAAGTGCCGCTGGATCACCATCGTGGCCTGAAATCCGATGTGAACTACTGCATCCTGTTACACAATGGAAGAGGAGAAACCTGGCGCCTGAACTTCCGGTACCATCCGGCTGAACAACAATAATATATATCCTATAGCTCATTTATAATTTACTTACATGATACTGGTACCTGTTGCCAAAGGAAAGAAAATGATTGCGTACGTCATGCTGTTGCTGATGTACTTTGAAACGGTGATACCTGCCTATGCCCTGGGAAAACCAGCCCGCATCGGGTATACACCGGTGCCCGATAAGAAGGTAGTTGCTCCTGTAAAGGCAGCAATGCCACCGGTTATACCGCCTGCTGCGCTTCCTGTGGCAGCTACCCTTGCAGATAATGATCCGGGTGGCCCTACACAACCGGAGATGCAGGGATTTCACTCTGTGAATAACGACAATATGGTGGACCTGTTCACCGGTGACTTCGCCTATAGTATTCCATTACTGGATGTAGGCGGTTACCCGCTTACACTGGGGTATAACAGCGGTATTTCCATGGACCAGGAAGCCAGCTGGGTAGGACTTGGCTGGACGCTGAATCCAGGTGCGATTACGCGGAATATGCGTGGGTTACCGGATGATTTCAATGGAACGGATGTGGTGACGAAGGAGTTGTCGATGAAAGATAACCAGACGATTGGCGCTACTACCGGGTTTGACCTGGAGATCCTGGGTACGCCCAAATTACGGGATGGTGGTTTCGGCGCATCTTTGGGAGTGGGAGCGAGTATAGGGGTTTTCAATAACACCTATCGTGGCTGGGGATTGGAAACCGCTATCAATGCAGGAATTAATGTGGGCAGTAAGAGCATGGGTTTTTTTACCAGTGGTTTATCACTGGCTAATAATTCACAGGAAGGCGTGACGTTGTCGCCATCGTTGGGTTATTCTATGCCGCATAAAGAAACAGCAGAAAAAGCAGCTTTGGGAGGTGTTTTTTCTATTTCATCCGGTTATAATACACGGGCGGGTATGAAAGCTTTGCAGTTTAATGCGGGGTTACGGCAATACAATAAGAATGTACAAAATACAACGGGAAAGGAGAGCTCCCTGATGGGAAGGAGTAACAGTTATACTTTTTCATCGGATATCTCCTATGCTTATCCCGGTTATACACCTGCTATTACCATTCCTTATTCAAGTTCGCTGTTAACCGTAAACCTACGGCTGGGATTTGAATACAAGACTGTAAGCCCCAGTTTTATGCTGAGCGGTTATGTTAGCAGGCAGACGATTCTGCCGAAAGATAGCTATGTGAAAATTCCGGCCTACGGTTATCTCAACTTCCAGAACGGAAGTAAGAATTTAAACGGTTTGATGGATTTTAACCGGGAGAAAGATGTGCCTTTCCGGGAGAAACCGGATATGACCAATATTGCGGTACCTGCATATACCTATGATGTGTTTTCTATTTCCGGAGAAGGAAATGGCGGTATGTTCCGGGCTTATAGAAACGATATTGGAAATGTGTTTGACCATGCTGTTACCACAAAAGACAACAGTACGCGTGCCGGGGGCGACCTGGGATATGGCGATGTATTGCATACCGGTGTAGATCTCAACTTTACCCGTTCCTATACAGAATCGGGTATGTGGACAACAGATAATCCATTATCCAGAATCATTGCCTTTCAGCATCCGCAAAAAGATTTTGAAGCCGTATATTTTAAAAACCCAGGAGAGAAGACGGTAGATCCCAAAGCATATTATGATGCGTTGGGAGGAGACGATCTGGTAGCTGCAAAGCTTTTTCAATGGGATCGTAATTCGCCGGTGATTAGCACCACCAATAGGTTGACCCGTTATGTTAACCAGGCGGCAGTGGGCGACGTAGTGTTGAACAGCAGCAATGCAAAGAATACACAACGGAGCAAACGTACGCAGGTGATTAGTTACCTCACAGCCAAAGAAGCCAGTGAGGCGGGGTTATCAAAATATATTGATAGCTACAAATACAACACGTATCGCCTGAATGTATGTGATAAGGAGATACCGGATGAGCTGGAGAATGCGCTACATGGCCTGAACGGGATGTATTATTATGACCGGGAGATGCATAACTATTGGGGTACCCGCGTAGATCCGGAGTTATACTATGAGGATGTAAAAATCTCCCGCAGACACTGGAATCGTTCCTGGCCGGATTCAGAACCCAGAGTGGGGGGGAAATTTTCTGCAAGATGGGAAGGGCGTTTAAGGGCGCCTATCAGTGGCAGATATGACCTGATGATACAGGCTGATGAGGGGGCCAGTTTAGAGCTGAATGGTAGAGAATTAATTACAGGGTATAATAATCCGGAGGGCAATTATGAAGGGTATAGTACTGTTTTCCTGGATGCCGGAAAAATGTACAACGTTCTTGTACATTACCGTAATGATGAGGCTGATTCCCGTATGCATTTGAAGTGGAAGTATGGTAACATGCAGGATTACGCCCCTATTCCCACCACCAATCTGTTTGCTTTACCACGGCCGGATTCCATCCTGATAGATAGTTTTATGACACGCGAACAACGGGTAAACAGTTACCGTAAACCGGATCATATTTCTGAAATCAATGTGTTGAATAATGATGGTCGCCGTTATGTATATGGTATACCGGTATATAACCTGGAGCAAAAAGAGGCCACTTTTTCTGTAGAAAAGAACAGTGCAGATGCCGCTTCAGGGCTGGCAGCCTATACCAGCGGAAAGCATGATCGCATTGGAAAAAATGATGTGGACAATGAAAGGTATTACAGCAGTGAAACCATTCCGGCTTATGCCCATACTTTTCTGCTGACCGGTATTCTTTCACCGGATTATGTGGATGTTAACGGAGATGGTATTACAGATGATGACCCGGGAGATGCCATTCGTTTTAATTATACTAAAGTAGCAGGTATCAATAATCCTTATAAATGGCGGACACCTTATAATGAGAAAGCCAACTATAATGAAGGATTAAAAACAGACTACCGCGATGATAAAGGCAGTTATGTAACCGGGAAAAAAGAATTGTGGTATCTCAACTCGGTAGAATCTAAAAACATGATTGCCGTTTTCAGACTAGGAGACCGGAAAGATTTGTTGCAGATAGATTCCATAGGTGTTAAATCACAGGGCGGCGCCAAAAGGCTGGAGTTGATAGACTTGTATACCAAGGCAGATTTCCTGCAGAAAGGTACCAAGGCTACCCCCATAAAGACGGTGCACTTCGAATACACACATGAATTGTGCATGGGTATCAATGGTAAAATCAGTACGCTTGACAGTGGCAAGCTAACTTTGAAAAGGGTTTGGTTTTCCTATAATGGTAATAACAAAGGCAGAAAGAATGCCTATGTGTTTAACTACAACGCTAAAAACCCGGTGTATCATACGCAGCATTATGACCGGTGGGGTAACTATAAAGATCCGGCGCAAAATCCTAGAGGCGCGGGTACTGCCATTATTAATAATGCGGATTACCCCTATGCCTTACAGGACAGCACAGCGGCTGCTGTTAATGCTGCTGCCTGGACATTGGATTCTATTGTATTGCCTTCCGGTGGCCGCGTGAAAGTGACCTATGAAAGTGATGATTATGCTTATGTGCAAAACAAACGGGCCATGCAGTTTTTCCCCATTGCAGGATTTGCTGCCAAGGTACCTGCATCTAAAGCAGATCTCTCCAGTAATTTGTATATCGATAATCAGGATCACTTGTATGTGGCGATTGATGTACCGGTAGCTGTTAACTCCCGCGAGGAAATTTATACCCGGTACCTGGAAGGTATCACGGGGATTACTTTCCGTTTGAATGTGATGATGCCGAGAGATAAATACGGTGGTGGTGGAGAAGCAGTGCCCTGCTATGCCAAAATAGATGAAGGCGTGGATAATTACGGCGTTTTTAATAATGGTAAAACCATTTGGGTGAAGCTGATGGCGATTGATAAAAATGGTAATCCGGGTGGCAGTTATAGCCCGCTTACAAAGGCAGCCATGCAGTTTTTACGCCTCAACCTTCCTTCAAAGGCCTATCCCGGATCAGATGTGACCGATAGCGTAGACCTGTTAGCAGGGGTGAGTATCCTGATAGGGATGGCGGGCAACATTGTGAATAGCTTACGTTCTTTTGATGCTACCTGCCGGAGTCAGGACTGGGTGCAGAAAGTAGACCTTAACCGCAGCTATATCCGGTTGAATAGTCCTGCGTTTAAAAAGTATGGTGGCGGCTTGCGGGTGAAACGTATTGTTACCTGGGATAACTGGAATAGTATGACTGGCCAGAAAGAAGCCCGGTATGGTCAGGAATATATCTATACAACCACGCGAAAAGTGAATGACCAGGATATTCTTATCAGTAGTGGTGTTGCGAGTTATGAACCTGTATTGGGTGGTGAAGAAAACCCATTCCGGGTACCGGTAGCCTACAGAACGCAGGTAGCTGCCCTGGCGCCTGTAACCATGGGGTATACCGAAGAACCACTGGGAGAAGGTTTCTTCCCGGCGCCATCTGTTGGTTACAGTAAGGTACGCGTGAGGTCCATCAACACCACGAACACCCGTTCTGCTCCCGGATACGATGAAACCTGTTTTTACACAGCCTACGATTTTCCCACTATTACAGAACGGACCATTATAGGCGGAGATACCCATAAACGTTTCAAACCGGGTCTGACCAATTTCCTGCGCATTAATGCCAAACATTTTTTAGCCGTATCACAGGGCTTTAAAATTGAGTTGAATGACATGCACGGTAAATTGAAATCAAAGGCATCCTATGGGGAAGCTAATCCGACAGTATGGATTAATAAAACCGAACATTTTTACCGGGTGGATGATCAGCAGGCCACGTTTAAACATCTTAACAATGATGTATTGACGCTGGATGCCAAAGGACAAGTGAATGAGCAGGCTTCTATTGGCAAGGAAATAGAACTGATGACCGACATGCGGCAGCAACGTTCCCTTACCAATGGATTAAACCTCAGTATAAACTGCGACATATTTACTTTTGCCTGGCCACCTGTGATGGCCATTCCTACCGTCATTCACATGGCGCAGCGGGAGGAAAATATTTTCCGTTCTATTGCTGTCACCAAATTGATTAACCGGCATGGTATATTGGATAGCATCGTGGTGAATGATAAGGGTAGCAGAGTAACTACCCGCAATCTTTTGTATGATGGAGAAACCGGAGAAGTAGTACTGACCAGCACCCAGAATGAATATAACGATCCTATATACAACTTTACCTATCCGGCCGGATGGGTATATGATGGTATGAGCGGCGCCTATAAAAATATCAATGTACTCCTGCAGCATTTGGATATTAAAGGCGGTAAAATCATCAATGGGTTACCAACAGGAGAGGAAAATAAATATTGTTATCCTGGCGACGAAATATTGATTTATAGCCACAACCAGGTAGGAGGGGAGGATTGTAACCAGGAAATTGCCACTTTCGCTTCAGCTGGGAAAATCTGGGCGGTAGACAAAAATGTAATGACTGGTGGCGCACCGGATATCTACTTTATGGATAAGTATGGCGTGCCTTATGGTGGTAATGATGTCACCTTAAAAATCATCCGTTCCGGCAGACGGAACGTATCTGCTTCTGCAGGTGGTGTTACGATGTTGAAGTCCCCTTTACTCAAACAGGCCAATAACAAATACACCTTCGATATCAATAACGGAAATGGTATTATCAGTGCTGCAGCCAACGAGTTTAAACAGCTGTGGCATGTCACCGACAGAAACCGTGCTGTCACATCCCCTGCTTTATTCGGTAATGATGAAGTTGGGCGTTATTTCACGAAAGACTGCGGACCTGGTAACTATAGTACCCTGGTATTATACAGAGTGCCAGCCGGCACATATACCGCACCTACCCGCGATGGGGCCAACAGAAAAGCAGAGGCAGATATGGCACAAAACGGACCAAAGCTTGCGCGGGACAGTGCCGTATGCTACTATGGTAATACGCGGCAGGCAAAGACGTTTAAACGGAACGATTGTCCGGAAGGAACCTATGTGGACTACATAGTAGAAGCCAATAAACATTATGCTACTTCCGTGGCTGCTGCTAATGCTTTGGCGTTGAGGGAAATTGATAGCCTGGGGCAGAAAAATGCCAATGAAAAAGGAAACTGCGGATATCTGTATGCAAAAGTAACTGTGCTGCATACGACTACTAAAAATGATTACACGCCTTCTGATATTATCAATACCCGCTTTGGTAATGTGGTGGTGTCTTTCTATAAGGATGAAGCCTGCACCTTACCTTTCAATGTAACCAATCAAAAATTCCTGCTGGTGGATAGTATTTATACCCGCAGTGTGATGGAGGGAAATGAGTCTACCTCTGGCTCATTGCAAACCGTGAAGGAATATAGCTGTACCGGCACTTCAATAATGGTGTTGGAGAATGTGGAAGTCGAGTATGAACGGCGTTACCGGGAATGGGATAGTCATGGTAATGAAGTACCACAGCGGAGTTACAATATCGACCGTCATCGGTATTATTTACGGCCATCCAATGATTTCATTATTAAATAAACTTGTTGATGATGTCTATAATAAAAAGAAAAATGAAGCATAGTACATTATTAACCTGGTTGTTACTGATCGCAGGGGGGGAGGTAATTGCAGCTGGCAGAGCCGAAATGATCCGGCCGGATACTTCGGGTAACTGTTATAGTGCAGTGACTGAAGTAAGTGTTAATCCCTATGTATACAGTATTGCCGGTAACTGGCGGCTGAGTCGTTCTTATGCTTACTACGGCAGTCGTTCAGAAAGTGCTGCCATCACAACAACGGATATACGTAAAAATGGTACGCTGTCGGCCTACGCATCTTTCTGGTCGCAGACAAATGGCGTCTGGAAGCCTTCTACCGATACTACCCGCTGGGTATGGAATGCAGAAAGTACACTTTTTAACAGTAAAGGTTTTGAAATAGAAAACCGGGATCCGTTGGGGCGTTATAATGCCGGGTTGTATGGTTATGATCATGTGTTACCGGTAGCAGTTATTCAGAACAGCCGTTACCGCGAATCCTATTATGATGGTTTTGAAGACTATAATTTTGGCAAGAATGTGTGCGATCCTGCCTGTGCGGTAGGACGTGGCTTTGGTTATACAAAGTATGCAGCATCTATAACTACAGCCGCTGCGCATACCGGTAAGTACAGCCTTTGGATAGATAAGGGAACGAGTGCTGATGTCAGCGCTTCCCTGGTCTCCAAAGATGAGAAGCAGGTAATATTGAATGTACCTACGGTCAATAATAATTGCCCGCCACAGCCGGCATTTACCTTGCTAAGGGGAATTATGGCAGATTCAACTATCCTGTTACCGACATTTTCGCCCTTGAATAATACCCGGCTACTGATCAGTGGCTGGGTAAAAGAAGAGCAGAACTGTAACTGTATCTCCTATACGAAAAGCAGTATCGTGATTACCGCCGGCAGTACCACCAGTACGGCTGCTCCGGTAGGATACATCATTGATGGCTGGCAACGGTATGAAGCGGTGATCAACGTACCGGCTACCGGTAGTTTATTGAAGATTTCATTGCGGGCCAGTGGCGATACACCGGTATTCTTTGATGATATCCGGATACACCCCTTTAATGCCAACATGAAATCCTTCGTATATGATCCGGTATTCCTGCGGTTGATGGCGGAACTGGACGAAAATAACTATGCCACCTTCTATGAATACGATGATGATGGTACCCTGATCCGGTTAAAGAAAGAAACGGAAAGAGGTATTAAAACAATCCGTGAAACCAGAAGTGCTTTAATAAAAGATTAGTGATCCCTATACTATGAAGAAGAAAATATTTTTATTGTGTTTTGGGTTGCTGGCGTTATGTGTCATTACACAGGCACAGGTAGCCGGGGATTTCCCTGGAAAGCAGGCAGCGCTGCACCTGTTTACCCGCCTGCAGGAGAGCAGCTATCGGCAAGCCATCAGCTTTGATGTAAAATACACCTATGCAAATGAGTCGAGGCCGGACATATTACTGGATTCGCTGGAAGGTAATATGCAGCAATCCGGCAGTTATTTTCGTTGTGTACTGGGTGCAACAGAAACCTTTGGTAATAACCGTTACAATGTAGCTGCTTTTACAGAAGACCAGCTCTTGTACATTGCTGCCGCAACGCCTGACTCCCTCCGTCCATCACCGCTATCCTATATTTCCCAGGCATTGCAGCAATCGGGCATACAGCAATGTGTGATGACACAGCAAAAAGCCTTGAAAACAGCCCGGTTTACGTTCCCGGACAATCAATCTTTTAAGTTCATGGAAATGACCGTGGATACCACTACCTGGCAGTTACAACGGATTATCATGACCGTTAAAACGGAAATGCTGGTTAGTAATGGGATGCGACCAGGTGCAGGTTATGATGACTATGCACTGGTGATCATGACGTTTATGCATTACACGCCATTGACGGCGGAGCAACGACGTTTTGATGAGCAGGCCTATTTTAATAAGGTAGGGAAAGAATTTAAGCCAGCCGGGAGATTCGCTGGTTATCAGGTATACATTGGTTCCCCCCAACTTCAATAATAAATTATGTATCGTATTCTTAAAAATATAATTATTCCTGTACTGCTGTTGGTTTCCGCACTGGCTACTGCACAGACGGGGATTACCCTGAAAAACAGACTGGAAGGCAGTAGTAATCAGTTGGTAGCTAATGCCAGTATTACTGTACTGGACAGTGTTTATATCGGGGCTAATCAAAATAAACTGGTATTACCTTATCCGGTAAAAAACATCGTTACCTTCCGGGTGAATGAGTATGCAAAGGCTTTTCTACCCAATGCATTTAATGCGACCATCAATGTATTGATCAAATATAAATACCGGGATGCTGGTGGGACGGTAAAAGAAAGTACCATCCCCCGAACTTTGAAGGTCGACAGTGATACTGCCAAAGCTTACCAGGCAAGGTCCTCTTTCGTGTTCAGTAATTGTCAGGAGGTAACCGTGACGGTACAAAATATCACGGTATCTGTTCCCGGTGCTATCGCGGCATTGGTGTTGGAGAATGAAATGAGTATACAGCCAACCTATAAGCTGGATGCAGTGGCAGATGCTGTGCGGAATGTAAAAGATGCCATACCGGTTAATACAGACGGAACAGACGAAAGAGCAATAACCTGGAATGCGGTTACCGGTGCTGATGAATATGACCTGGAATGGGCGTATGTGGATTCTTCTGTGATCAGCAGTTATCAGAATAATGCTTCCCTGATATTTACCAATAATGCCAGCCGTGTAACCGTAAAGGGTACCCAATATCGTATTCCACTATTATACGATAACGGAGGCGTTTTATATTACCGGGTACGTGCAGTGTTGGCGCGGGGAAAAAAGGCGCGTTGGAATACCATCTGGAGTAATGAAGTGGCAGGCGTAACCTTGAATGGGTATGCGTTTCCCGGACACCAGCGTAAGCTGAACTGGCAGTCTTCCGTCAGTTTTGCAGAAGACGGCAAGCGGAAAGCCGTGGTCCAATACTTCGATGGTAGTTTGCGTAACCGGCAGACTGTGACGAAAGATAATGTAACCGATACCACCGTCATTGCAGAAACCTACTACGATTACCAGGGGCGGCCCGCGGTACAGGTAATGCCGGCTCCTTCTCTCAGTAATATTATCCGGTATACCCGTAATTTCAATACCGGTCTCAATAATGTGGAGTATGACAAAGACAATTATGACCGGCTGACGAATATAAACACTTCTTTATCCGTACATGCAAATCCGTTAGACAGTGCCAGTGGGGCCAGTATGTATTATTCTTCCCGGAACCCGAAGAGTAATGACGAGATACATCGTTTTGTTCCTGCTGCTTCGGGATATCCGCTGACAGAAACAGAATATACCCAGGACAATACCGGCCGGATCAGCCGGCAGAGCGGGGTGGGCCCAGATCATCAGCTGGGTAGCGGACATGAAACAAAATATTCCTATGGAGATGTATCGCAAAGTGAGCTGGATATCATCTTTGGTACCGAAGCGGGTGATCAGTCACATTACTTCCGTAATACTGTAACAGATGCCAACGGACAGGTGAGTGTGAGTTATGTAGATATGCACGGAAGAACGGTGGCTACAGCATTGGCGGGTTCTCCGGACAATGCAGGTCTGGCAGACTTGTCGGATCGTAAGCTGGATACGGTAGAGAGTGAAATCAGTGGTGCAGGTAAAAAAAATACATGGGATGAACTAGTGGCAGTATCCCGGAAAACAGAGCAGGTGGATACCCGCAATACGTACGATTTCCGTTATCTCTTCACCCCTCCCGTATTACGCCGGAAGCCCTGCGTAGGAGATACTGCTACGGTATGTTATGCGGGTATGTATGAACTGGTGATTACCATCACGGATAATGTGAATAATCAGTTGTTACCGAATGGTGTACCTTATGTGAAGACCATCAAAAATTATACGCCAGGCAGTATTGTTCCCAATTGTAATCCTACGCCTATCCAGGTAAATTTTTCACTGGAGCTAAAAAAGGGTACCTATGAAATTACCAAAACCCTGCGTGTCAGCCGGGAAGGAATGGAGTATTACCGGGATAATATCTACCGTAAAAGAAATGCCTGTAAAACCCTGGAGCAATTTATTCAGCAGCAGCGGGATGCCTATTCGGGTATTGGTTGTGCAACTGACTGTCAGGCCTGCCTGACCAGTATTGGTACCTATCCGGTATACCGGGATAATTATCTGCAGCGGGCGGGATTAACAGCAGCTACGGATTCCGTTACCTATAAGGAAGAAATAACACGGGCATATGCGAAAGCAGTAGAAAACTGTGATGTACTTTGTAATAAAGCTACACTGGCAGATGATCTGAGAAATGCCATGCTGGCGGATGTTACAGCGCCATCGGGCCAGTATGCTGACCTGGCGGATGATAGTACGGGTCAATCTTTCCTTTATCGTTCAAAGGGAGAGGAGCCGGTTTACACGAGGGGAGATATATTTTATGTAGATGAATTGGGAAGACCGGATTCTGCGTATGATGCCACCAGGAATGCTTATGTGGTACCTCAGCTATTGTCGGCGGCACAGTTTAGCGAAAACTTCAAACCCTCCTGGGCAGAAGCATTGCTGCAGTTTCACCCGGAGTATTGCAAGTGGAAAGAGTATGAGAAATATAGATCCAGTTTTGAGTGGGATAAACGATTTGCAGCTATCGATACGTACTCCGAAGCTTTGGCTGCCGGCTATCTGAATCCTACCCTGATGGCGGGATATACCGGCAAATACGGTGGGGTACCTGCTAATGTGGACCCTTTTACCACTGCAGCCGGCAATAATTTTAAAGGGCTGGTGGAAAGTGTCATGAACACTTACAAAGATGGGTTGAGCATCTGGACACTGGCATTCAGCAGTACCTTATGTCTGGCGCAGGATGTTAATTGCATGCAGAGTTTCAGTAAGCCGCTGGATATCAATACAAGTGCCTACTGTACGGGAGATCTGAATATGGTTTGGCGGAACTTCCGGGAGTTATACCTCAGTCTGAAGCGAAATTATATTCAAACAAGGATTGAATATGTTCCTTGTAAGGTAGCGCTGAAGGAACTGATGGCTGCAAACAAACAATCTCACTTTCTTCATCCGGAGAAAGCCTTCGAGCTGTATAGAAATGAGCATGATTATAAGAATACGTCCGTTGATAGTGCAAGGAAATTTGCGCAGGATGCATTAGTGAATGAATATAAAAAGAATTGCAAGAGTTATGTACAGGCCTGGATTAATCAATTAAAGACCTGTGACGCTTATAAAAATGATTTAAATAATATTACGGATACGCTGAAAATGATCTGCCTGGAAGGTGCAGATCAGGATCATACTTTCGGCGCCAGTTCTGTAAAGCCTTCCAGCACCTTTAAATACAAAAGCTTTGATGAATTCCTGAGTAGTTATAACCGGAATAAAGGCATTGCGACATCGGCAATGTGTAATAACAGTTTAATTACCTTACCGGCGCCTTACAACCGGCAACCGGCCTATGCGGATAAAGAAACCTTTACCAAACCATCTGATTGCGAATGCGAAAAAATCAGTAACCTGAAAAGGGAGTATACGGCAAACAAAAGCTCCGCGTTGGAAACATTCTCGGCCTACCTGTTGCGGGCAAGAAAGATCAAGGTTACCCAGGAGGTGCTGGATCTGTTGCAGGGTGCCTGTAATCCATATGGTAGCTGTACCTATCTGGAAAAGGCCGTGCCTATTCCGGCGGCATTACAGTGTTACACAGATAACTGTGTTACCTGCAAGGTGGCCGACAGTCTTTATAATCAATATAAAGCCCTGTATCCAACGTTGTTGCCAAAGTATCCGGCGCCAGATACCACGCAGCAACAAATCAACCGACTGTTTACGAATTACATGAACAGCCGGTTAGGTATTAATAAGGATGGTAATGAATACCTGCAGTTTTTGTCGGGATGTAATGCGAGCAGTATGGCCAGTACCGGCCCTGAATGCCAGACAAAACAGTCTGCCACTGCCTATGATGTGAACAGCGGTACAGGAGGACGGTCAACCTTTTATGGCATGGATATCAACGATATCCTGCGTACGCCGGATGGTGGTTTTCTGATGGCAGGTTCTTGCCGTAATATAAACTCGACAAGGAGAGACAAGGGCTATATCTTAAAAACAGATAGTGTTGGTAATGCACAGTGGGGACGCTCCTATGATGCCGGAGATGGAGAAGAATACTTCAATAAAATAAAAGCGACCTATGATGGTGGTTACATTCTGGCAGGACGCAGCTCTTCGAAGCTGGAACTAAATATCAGTAGCCCCTGGGCAGGACTGATTGTAAAGATCCGGGCGGATGGTACTGTTCATTGGAGTCGGGTAGTGAGTGCCGGAAGTACAAATGGGGAAGATATACGTGATGTTGTCGCTTTGAATGGCGGCGGTTTTGCCTATGCCGGTAGCCATAATTTGCAAAGTGGTGTCGATGTGGATTGGCTGATGGGGGTATTGGAGGATAATGGCGTGCCACGATGGGCCAAAAAGTTTGGTACCAGTTCTAACGCTGAAATGGGATATAACCTGATACAGAAACCTGACCAAAATCTGCTGCTGGCGGGTTTACTATATTATAAAGGCCTGTTCAGCCCTGCTTTGGTGAGCGTGGATGTCGCTACAGGTAGTACCATCAGTAAAACACATTATTACAGGGAACAAAAAAATGGCAACGTCCTGCATAATGATATTGTGGGTGTTTATAGAATATTGGGAGGATATCGTCTGGTGATGATGCAGTCAGATAATATCGACGGTGCTCACAGAGAGGCGGTTGTATTGGATTTAAATGATGCGGGTTATGTGTTGTCCGGTATTGGTTTGCCACATGAGGCAGGTGCGAATTTAAGTAGCCTGGTGGTTACACCAACTTTGGATCGTGGTTTGTTAATGGCCCCACATTATACCGGTTCTCTTATTAACAATCAGATTTATCGTTTGAATAGCAATAAAAGACTGGTTGTCGGCACCGGTAAACAGGGGGCCCCCTTCCCAGGAGACCGGATCACCGGCCTAGCGATCAACCCGGATGGTACCATTGTTACTTCCTGTATCATGGGAATGCCGGCATTTGCGCGCTACACGGCAGCCGCAAAATCTACCTGTAACAATGTTGCCTTAAGTCTGGATAATATTGGGGCGGAGTATATCCGTAATACCAATACAGGGACTGAGGTGAACAACATGTTAAGTAGTATTGTCATGCCTGCGTTTCTGGTAGTAGATAGCAGCTTACCCAAAAATATCGTGCGGGGTTGTGGTATCACGACCTGTAATCCACCTGTTAATAGTGGTCCGTTATTATGCAGTACACCGGTTATATTCGAAGATGCCGGCACGAGCGAGGTTAGTCCATGTAATGACAAAGAGGTATTTGCCGTTAATACAGGTACTGCCTACTATAATAACTACAAAGATTCATTAGATAACAGCTTCGAAAAAGATTACCTGGACGCCTGCATCAAAGCGGTAGACCAGGAACGTTTCACGATGAAGCGGCTGGTAGGAGAATACCAGTATACCCTCTACTATTACGATCAGGCAGGTAACCTGGTGAAAACCATTCCACCGAAAGGAGTTGTCATAGATCGTAGTCCGGTATGGCTGGATGCGGTGAAAGCTGCCCGTGCAGCCAATACCGCTAAACTGCCACAACATACGCTGGCTACCCAGTACCGGTATAACTCCCTCAACCAGGTAGTGATACAAACATCACCGGATGGAGGTACTACCCGTTTCTGGTATGATCGCCTGGGACGCCTGTCCGCTTCCCAGAATGAACAGCAGGCTCCATCTGCCTATAGCTATACGCTATACGATGACCTGGGCCGTATCACTGAAGTCGGAGAAATCCGCACGACGGAAATGATGAACGACGACATCAGCCGCAGCGCCGTAAAACTGCAGCAGTGGATTGTGAATGCCGGCAAAGCCCGTACGCAGATTACCCGTACCGTTTACGACTCGCCATATACACCTTGCGCCATACTGATGTATGGCAACAACGTTCGCAACAGGGTCGCCTATAGTGTTGTATATGATAACATCACAGCTGCTGATACTGCCGGTTATATCAGCGGTACCTTCTATAGCTATGATATCCACGGGAACGTAGATACATTGTTGCAGGACTTTAAAGTGGGTGCCATGGACAAATGGGTGAACCGCTTTAAACGTATCACCTATGATTATGACCTCATCAGCGGAAAAGTAAACCAGGTCAATTATCAACCCGGTAACAAAGATGCCGTCTACCACCGCTACAGCTATGATGCAGAAAACCGTATCACCAACGTAGAAACAAGCTATGACAGCATTTACTGGGAAAAAGATGCCTTCTACCAATACTATAAACATGGTCCATTAGCCAGAGCTGTTATCGGGCAGCAACAGGTACAGGGTATCGATTATGCCTATACGTTGCAAGGCTGGCTGAAAGGTGTCAACAGTAGCACAGCCACCAGCAATTTCGATATGGGCAGTGACGGGAAATCCGGTGCTACAGTTGCCACCGACGCCTATGGTTTTACCTTGCATTACTCCGGCGACAAGGAATACCGGCCGGTAAATGCAGCGATGAAGCCATTTGCGGCGATTGGTACTGCTACTGCTTTCAAACCGTTGTATAACGGCAACATTGCAGCTATGAGCAACCAACTGCCAGCTATCGGAGAGCCACTCCTCTATATGTACAGTTATGATGTACTGAACCGGCTGGTAGGCATGGATGCCCACCGTAATTTCAACACCACCACCAATACCTGGACACCTACCGGTATCAATGATTTCCGGGAACGTATCGCTTATGATGGCAACGGGAACATTTTAAAATACCTGCGCCACGGTAACAACACCTTCGCCGGCAAACCGCTGGTGATGGACAGCTTAACTTACAACTACGAAGCCAGAAACAACCGGTTGAACTACATCCAGGATGCCGTTAATAACGGTGACTATGGCGCGGATATTGACCGGCAGTCTGCCAATAACTACGTGTATGATAAAATCGGTAACATCATCCGCGATAGGGCTTCCGGCATCGACTCCATCGCCTGGACGGTATATGGTAAGATCAGACAAATCCGTAAAAGCAACGGTACCGTCATCGACTATACGTACGATGTAGCCGGTAATCGTATCAGCAAGTCCGTTAACGGCGTCAAAACCTGGTATGTCAGAGATGCTACCGGCAACGTTATGGGCGTATATGCGGTAGATGATAAAACTGTTCAAAAAGATGGCTGGGCTACCCTGGTAGAATCCCACCTGTATGGTAGCAGCCGGCTCGGTATGAGTACCCGCCAGGTAGTGGCGGATACCTTTCCTGTTCCTATTGTAGATACTGTCGGTATTAAGGGCGGCTATAACCTTGCCTTCATCAGAGGTAATAAAACCTTTGAACTCAGTAATCACCTGGGTAACGTATTAGCTACCGTATCCGATCGCAAACGTCCTGTTTCTACAAACGGCACCACCATCGACCACTACGATCCGGTTATCACCAGTACCCAGGAATACTATCCTTTTGGCTCGCTGATGCCAGGCCGCGGTGGCTACCTGGGACAAGGCGGCTGGTCTTCCGGTGGCGAAACCGTGAACGGTTATCCGGTACCGACCTCCTTAACGGTCAATAGCCGCAGCAATAACCAACCACCAGAATATGTTGCTTCTGAATACATTGAATTTATACCAGGTTTTGATAGTAATAATGAGGCATTTGATGCTTATATTGCAGATGGGAATTATACTGGCGGAGCAGGGAGTGGGAGTGCGGTTAATGGAACTTCTGGTTATAGGTATGGGTTTAATGGGAAGGAGAATGATGCGGAGGTGAAGGGTGATGGAAATCAGCAGGATTATGGGATGAGGATATATGATCCGAGAGTGGGGAGGTTTTTGAGTGTGGATCCGATTACTAAGCAGTATCCTGAATTAACGCCGTATCAGTTTGCAAGTAATAGCCCTGTTCTTGGAGTCGATTTCGATGGTTTGGAATTTCTTAATTATAATGATCAACCAAGATTTCTTAAGATAAAAGGTGGGCAAGTGAATTTATCAACTTTTTCAGCGACGGGGGCTGCGGCTGTAGTTGTTGGAAAAGCAGCTACGGAACTAGGAGGGAAAATGGCAGTGAATTCTGCAGGTAAACTTGTGGTGATACAAAGTAGTAGATCTCTTTTAGGAGGAGTGCTTTTAACTGTAGCATTGACTTTGTTGCCGCAAAAAATGGGTAATCCTGAAGGTAGCCCAGCATGGATAGAGGCAAGGAAAATAAAAATTTCAAGCTCATTTAAGAGTTATGTAGATGATGTCGGAGAGACCTATACTGCTATTCGGACAGATGAGGCATTGAGGCGCATATCAAGTAGAAGTATACTACAAACTGAAGTTTGGGCAGCTGATAAAAAAGATCAGGAGGTTATATTGTATAGGGGGGTACATGCTAAGCATGACGACTTACCCAATGCTAAGCGTGGTATGGCCGTTCCTTGGGGATTAAAAGGGGGACACAATGACCCAATTAGACATAATGAAGATCAAAACTTCAGTATATTTACTTCTTGGACTATATCTGAGAAAGAGGCAATTAAATGGGCTAATGAGCGTGGATCAGGAGGGGTACTATTGAAGAAGTCGTTTAAGATTTCACGGGTTGTTCCTTCTCCTGATCGATTTGATGAAAAAGAAGTACTCGTTCCTGGCATAGTAACAGGAGCAGCAGTTTTACCACCAAAATTACCGGCCAAATGATAGATGAAGTAAGATTATTGCAAATTAGAAACCTGCTTGCATTAAGCAATAAGAATTTAGAGAAGAAATTTTTTATTAATTACAACTCTTTGGAGTATCATTGGTTTGAAATAGAACGAGACCAGTTTTTATTTGTCTTTAAACGAAGGTTAAAAAATAGTGAGATGAAAAAAGAGACTATAAGAGGGCTAAAACAAATCATCTCTTCTTTTGAGTTGTCAGGAGATGAGTTGATTTCATCGAATACGATATCCACAGGTGATTCTGATTTAATAATTTACTCAAATATTAACATCACAGTGTTATTTGGAGTATTAGAATTTGAACATTGAATTATGTATTTAAGCATTATTGAGGGAAATTTATTTAATTGAAAATATTGCTGAACTCTAAATTGAAAAGAGGTTATCTTCAAAGTAAGATAACCTCTTTTGGCAAGCAATAATAGTTGGGGTATGTATAGTATAATCCCTGCCGCAGAAAATAAATAAGGAAATAACTTACTATTTTGTAGAAGTTAAATTTAGAGTAGGAGAGGTGTGATTATTGGTGATAAAGTAGAAATAGTCAGTAAAGTTAAAGGTTATGATATCTGCTTTGAAAGGCTAAGAGAGTATTCTTAGATCTTCTCTTAAAATAGTAACGTTTTTACTAATTTTTTCCCGTCATTTTTAGCTTTTTGATGTGTCGATAGTAATTGAATTTTATTACTGGATGGCCTATAGATATGGATTAAAGGGACGGAGAATTATAATGAAGTGGGAAGGAGACGGATTTTGATATGTATTCAGGTTTCGGTTTTTTGCAATTACTATAATAACATTAGGTAAACAGCAGTTCCTGAAGGACAAAAAGGTGATAAAACTGTAACTGCCAATAACGATAAAGAGGTACTATGAAAATGAAAAATATGATAATATTTAGAGTTGTGATAGCATTATCATTTTGGTGTTTTGTCGGATGTAGGGACTCTTCATCTGATGGTGTAGTTTTGGCTGAAGAATATTGTAATTGCATGGAAAGTAATCATGCTAATGTTGATTATTATAATGCGAGAATTTTATGTGATAGTAAATTTGCTATAGAGAATAGATACTTTAGGATTAATTATATTGAATCACTTTATGGAAATGGATATATGGGGACTTTAGATAAAAAGACCGTAGATAGTGTTAATGAATTTACTTATAGATTTACAATGTATGTGAGTAAACACTGCCCCTCGGTATATAACTCAGATTCTATAAGGAATGAATATTTGAAGAAATTGAGAAAATAATTGTATTAATATAAAACCCGATCGTAGATCGGGTTTTATATTCGGATAGTACCTTCTTAATATTTAAAATCAGATATAATCAATGCCCCTTATGTTCAATCTCATGTTCAATCACAATCACATTAATCTTTATGAATTTACAATTTACTATCCAAACATGTGGTTATATAACAGCAGAGTTTGAAATGACTGATAGAAAAATTAAAATTGGTCACAGTTCTACATATGGTGATAAATTCCAAGAATTGTTGAATGGTCTTTTTATTATTTATAATAGTAGTAAAGAGGGCGATAGTGATTTTTTTTCATATACTTTTGAGGTTAAATGGTATGATGACCGTGTTAATTACTCTTGGATTCTTACATCTACAGCATTAGGTTCAGAAATAGAGATTAAAATTCATGAGCTATCACCAGTTGATCCATGTTACAATGTTGAGCTATTAAAATCGCATATCTCGTTTAAAGATTTATTTAATGCTATATATCTTTCATTAAACAGAATGTTGAAGGATTTTGGGTTTATTGGATATAAAAATAATTGGGACGTTGGGGATTTTCCAGTATATGAATATCTCAAATTGAAATCAGATAAATACAATTTGAAATTGTATAAAGAAGATGGTATAGAGAGTGATGATTGGAAGAGTAAGATATCGATAGAAGATGAAATGAATCTTGTTTTACTTGATCAATGATCTTATCGTTACAAAGAAAAATATGATTTAGTATAGTTGATGGATGAGGCGATGGTATTTGAAATGATGATTTTGTATGGGTTTAATGAGGTAGAAAATGATGTGGATCTGAATGATAGAGAATGGGGAACTAGTGCTGAGTCAGAAACTATATGTAAGACATACATAGTGTCTTGCTTGTCAATGTAAAGTGGAGATAATAAGCCAAAAATGCATAAGGTGAATTGTAGTCAAATATCGTTGTTTGGGTGTGTATTCCTAGTATCATGTCTAGATCCTTTTCTAGAAAAAAGAAAACATATAGTTGATGATTATTATTTGTTGAGAAGTGACGAGAGGCGTACCCTCTTTTCCAAAGATGTCGGAGGGAATAACTCTTTAACATTACTTGAAAAAGAGGTAATAGAAGTGGTTTACTTGGACTCAGTAATATATTTGAAAGCGATAAGTAATTTTAATGCTATAGATACGACATATTACCTTTATCATATAGATACCTCATTAGAGCCGTCTATATCATCAAGGGTATTGTACGAAGAGATGAGATTGAAAATATCCGACGTTAAGGGAAGGATAGTAGATGGCCTTAATTTACAATAAATTTTATGCTTACTACAGAGTGGCAAACATTCCAATAATTTTCTTTAAAGTAGGGGGAATTATGAATCTATTAATTAACTTTAAACGTATTAATAGTTTAAACAGAAAACCCGGTACCTGACCGGGTTTTCTGTTTGTGCAAATGCTCTTTTAGTTATGGTGTTCTGTATAAGCTATCTGTAGTATATAAAGATGGCAGAATCTGTAGAGAAGAGTATGAAATAAAACGATATCAGAGTCTTTAGAGATCTTAAGAGTTTAATAGAATATGTAACTCCTAAACAGAAATGAGAAATTTATATGAATGATGCGTTTTTAATAACTGACTCAACATTTAAATTATCAGATTTTAAGCGTTACACCGAAGGTGCCATTAAGTTTGATGATCTAAATGAATTTGAAATAGAATATAACATTCCTGAACAGCATAAAACCTATTTTTCTGTTTCAAAGGATAACAGCATTTTTGATATGATGGATCCCTTTGAGCAAGAAAAGGTTATTTCTGAATTTTCTGAATTTAATATATTTACTTGCCTTTTTTATGATTTTCGTTATCTACAAACATTAGTAGCCTCTATTCCACCTGATAGAAAGGTTATTATTGATAATGATCATGGAAAACTTTTGAAGCGGGAAGATTTTTTAAAATTTAACTCATACGAAGAGTTTGCCAAGTGGCCATAGACATTTATGGGTAGATTGTTATTTAGAATATACTCACTAAACGACAGAGCCCCGACAGTGAAGGGCTCTGTCGTTTAGCGAGTATAAGTTTGTTTAGTTTTAGTATCCCTGATAAAAGCAATAATGCGCAGTAATGCAGTTTTATCTTCACCTGGCAACGTCTCAATCTCTTTAAAATACTGGATAACTTCTGCATCATACAGGGCGGCATTGGCTTTATCGGTAGTACTACCGTATAATAAATAATCTACTGAGGTATCGAGAGCTGACAAACTACTTTAATCTGGTGGAAGGTTTAGGACATTTTTTAATACAAAAATTACAATACCTTAATGAGACTTATTGGATTTATAAAGGAATATGAGGAAAATCTTGGAGGTGCCTTATTTGAAGAAATACAAGAAGCAAGCGTTAATGATCCGGAATTGATAAATAAAATAATAGCCTACTTAGATAAAGGTAAACTAGTAATGGCGTGGATGGGATATTTTATGGATCTGAAGACCAAGGATTACATTTTGCCTCATGATTATCGTACTGATGGCATATGGATATGGCCATCATATTTTCCATATTATCTTCGATTTTATCCCAATTACAAACTTGACAAGGAGTTTGTAGATTATTTAATTGAGAAGGATTTTCTTTTGGAGACAAAAAAGAAAATAAATGTAAGGGAGTTAGAAAATGAACTTATAAAGAAAATGAGCCAATCTTGATAATTAATGAATTTTAGAATAGGATAAATATTGAGAGGCTGTATCAAAAGTGATTTCCACTGGATTTTATTCAGATACCTAATGGAATTTTTTTTTTGTATATACGATCCTGAAGGCACTCCAATTATTTTCGATGTAGCTTCTTGTTATTTAAAAATGGCTTGTGGTTAATGTTTGGTGGTGGATGTATTGAAGAGAGAATAAATACATTGTTTGGTTAGTTTATAGGAGTCCGGTAACCTCATTAAGCCACTTCATTATTTTAGAGTACTTTTGAGATGTAATACTTATTGTTTTTTACTTGATTAATTTTAAAGTCCCAAAGTAATGAAAACTCAGTAACACCTCAATCTATTTGAGTTAGGATGCAGGGTAAGTTGTTTTACAACCAATTAATAACCAAATGATAGATGAAATAAGGCTATTACAGATTAGGAGTTTACTCGCACTTAGTAATAAGAAATTGGAAGAGAAATATTTTAATAATTGCGATTCTTTGGCGTATCATTGGTTTGAGATAAATCGAGACCAATTCTTATTCGTTTTTAAGAGAAGATTAGAAAACGAAGAAATGAGAGACGAAACCAAAAGGAGGTTAAAGCACATTGTCTCATCTTTTGAATTGTCGGGTGATAAATCAATTTTATCGAATACAATATCCATAGCTAATTCTGATTTAATAGTATACTCAAATGTTGATGTTATGGCATTGTTTGGAATGTTAGAGTTTGAACACTAGGGAGATATGCTGATCTTTATAACTAATAGGGTTCCGAGTTGAATAAAGTGAAGATTCAAGTTTTAAATAATGAGGTGAGAATTCTTGGTGAAACAAGAGCTAGCTAGATAACTGAATATTTACAGGATTTGTACGGATTTTATACGTGTGTCCCAAGTAATTCATCCAAAAGATACAAAAGAAGACATGATTGATTTGACGAGCTATTTTAATGAAGCTTTTGCTAAACTAAATAAATTTCATAAAGAAAGATGGATCGATTCACTGTATATTTATGCGGATGCATGTAACCTTGATATTATGTGGGATGAGGAGGATATATGGATTGATTTAATTGTTGATTCAAAGAAAATGATAGTTGCTTGCAGCGATTTTCCACTGTTCTTTATTCAGAGACAGTTTATGCCAATAACATTTACTAATCACTTTACGGATTTAGGAGTAGAAGTAGTTATCGATGATTGGTGTAAACCTATGTATAGTATTAATTTGAATGCACTTATCAATCAAATAATTGAGTGGAGAACTACAGTTGTTAGCCCTGCTGAGTACTGTATAAATGACTTTATCTATGCGACACATTAAGTTAAAAATTACTTATTTGCGATTATAACCCATGAGAGAGAACTGATAGATAAAAGGATTTAATTGCTGGCTTTGAGTTGTTTTCTTAAGATAGTAAATTAAGGTAATAAAACTGTAGGTATAGAAATTAATGTAATATCTGATAAGCCAGCCTTTTAACTAAATCAGAATGAGATTTTTCTATTTGACTGTATTATTGATTTTAGGTTTTGAGCAGTATACTCAAGCTCAAGAAATGGATATAGATTCTCTTTTGAAATCGATAACCTGCGACTGTGATGAGAATGGCGGAATTGATCCTGTCTTAATAAAGGTAGCAGAACCGGCGCAGTTCATAGGAGGCGACAGTTTGTTTCGGGCCTATTTGTCAAAAGAGTTGGCTCCTACGCTTACAGCTAACGATATGAATAGGCATATTATTGAAATCACTTTTAGTATTGATACTATCGGTAAAGTCAAACTACCAATCAACATGATGTGGAAAACTTCGGTTGGCAACAGGCTGAATACGGCTATTCGTAAGGCTATCCTGAATATGCCGCTTTGGCAACCCAAAGTTGCTTTGAGCAGTAATAGAAGACGAGATAGTTTTCATGCGTTAATAATGGTGCTCTACGGGAAAAATGTTGCCATTGATTATCGTGACCATATTTGGAAATGAATCTCCGTGTAGATGCCATAATTACTTATACGGGCGGTTATGTGCCTTGGTAGTATTACAAAAAATGTGTCATAGAGATTAAAGAATAAGTTTTAATCGTTCGCTAAATATATCCCAAGATCCTCATCCCAATTCGGTTGCCTGGAGACGAGATGGAAAAAATAATACTGTAAGACATGAAATACCAAAGTATAAATCAGACTGATTTAATCCTTAAGTCAATAGTAATTGGATTGATCGCATTTACCCTGACAGCATGTAAGGAAAAACGTACAAGGGTTCCATTTTGCAGTTTTGAACAACTAAGCAACGGAGTTTCCACAAAAGTTGACAACGAGTTATTGGTAAGTCCAGTTTTGTTAAAGACCGACTATTGGGATCTTCCTCAAAAAGATACTTTTTTATCTTTCAAAACGTGGAGGATCAATGATCAATATAAGGTAGAACATAAAGCTCCTACTTATAGCCTGAGGTTATTTAAAGAAGACGTTAGTGATACATTTATTGTCAATAATCAAAAGTTTGATGTTAATAAAATTGTTGGAAAGCCAATTGTTGCCATAATCAAAAGTATTTCGCATTATCGTCAGAATGGTGATAGCTATTTAATATTAAAGGTTGTAAATGGAGGCTCAGGAAGGATTTTGTTTTGTAATCTTTTGGTATTTAATATTACAGATAGTAATAATGTAGTCTGTCTAAATGAAACATCAGGCATTTCTGGTGAAACTTGGATGGTAAAAGAGAACCTTATAACTGATTTAGATAAAAATAGAATCTTGGAATTGAATTTAGTAGATTCATTGAAAATCAGATCCTATCATCTTTTGAAAGATGCTTTAATCAGATCCGATAGATATTTGTCTTTCAAACAGACTGGAGACTTACAATACTGTATTGATATTAAGGATGCTAACTGGTATTTTGACATTAGAAGCAGCATGTACAAAGACAGTTGTAATTTTAATTTCGATGAGGATTTACCAGGATTGAGTTATGATAAGTGAGTTGGCTGCCAATTTTTATTGCTGATAAAGTAGTGTAGAAAGGTTGATGTGGACATAAACGACAACCTGATGGCGCCGCACCACAAAACGCCGTCCTTCATACCCATTTAGCAAGCTGATGACCACAATGCCTACCGATCACTATCTCAGTCCGGTCTGACTTTTGTTTGCTGTTTTATAGCGTCATACATACTGCGCTGTAAAAAATACAAAAGGTATGCTTGCACTTTCTATTCAACAAGTCATCAAAAAAAATGACCTGAAGTATGTCATCAACCAGACGAAAGGGATCTACCGGCAGCGGAAAGGGAAAAAGTTTATTTACATAGATCATGAAGGCCACGCGGTTACTGCTAAAGAAACACTGGACCGGATCACCAGATTGGTACTTCCTCCTGCCTGGGAGCAGGTATGGATATGTCCTTTTGAAAACGGGCATCTGCAGGCAATCGGTTATGATGTAAAGGGACGTAAACAATATCGCTATCATGCGGAGTGGTCCCGGATCAGAAACGAACAGAAATATGAACGGCTCTACGATTTCGGGAAAAAGTTGCCTGCATTGAGGATGGAAATACAGAAAAGCCTCCGGACCAGGCAGCTGACAAAAGATAAAGTAGCGGCTATTGCTTTGAGTATTATCGACAATACAGGTATCAGAATAGGCAATACCAGCTATGAACGGGAGAATGGTTCCTATGGGTTAACGACTTTAAAAAACAGGCATGCGCAGATAAATGGTAACATTACCTTTTTTCGCTTCAAGGGTAAAAAAGGGGTACAGCAGCTGGTACCACTAAGAAACTCTGCCCTGACGCATTATCTCAAACAAGTGAAAGAAATACCCGGGCAGGAGCTCTTTCAGTATTATGATGAAACGGGAGCTGTCCATAGCCTGGATTCCGGCGACCTGAATGACTATCTGAAAAGAAACATGCACGAAGACTTTACCTGTAAAGATATGCGTACGTGGACCGGTAGTGTAACAGCGGTTCAGCTGATGGCGGAGATGATGAGTAATGGTATGCCTACCACACAAAGAAAAAGCCTGTTGGATATTATCGATGGCGTAGCGCAGAAATTGGGCAACACCAGGGCAGTATGCAGAAAGTATTATATACATCCCGCTTTGTTGACCGCCTATGAAGAACAAACAACGGCCACCTTGCTGAAAGCACTGATCAAAAACAAAACGGTGGCAACAGCGGCTATTGAAAAAGCGCTATTGTCTTTCTTAAAAAGACAGCTGTAGTCCATTACGGCCCTACTACTTAAAGCAATCCGGTACCCACATATAGCAGCCATCTCCTCCTGTTAAAGTAGCCCGATTCCGTAAAACGTACTAGATACTTCCAGCATATTCTCTATTTTTACATTTCCTTTCGGGAGCAAGACTTTTTTCGAAACAAACCAACCAGCTGAATGAATATTCCAGGAGAGCACAACGAGGCGGCATTATTGGCGCTGGCGGCCGATGGAGATGAAGCTGCTTTTACGGAGCTTTTTATGCGCTACCATCAGAAGCTGTACGGTTTTATGTTGCGGTTGAACGGTTCTCCGGATACCGCTGAGGATACCGTCCAGGATGTTTTCTTAAAACTATGGAAAGAGAGAGACAAACTATCGGGTATCCACCATTTCAGCAGCTATCTTTTTCGCATGGCGCAAAACCATGCTATCAATGCTTTTCGGAAGATGGCCCGGGCCACGTTGCTGCCGGTAGACGAAACGCTGCATCCGCCGGTTGCTCCCGCTGCACTTGAACAGGTGGAGTTCAAAGCGCTGCGTGAACGGGTACAAGAGATTGTAACCGCTCTTCCGCCACAGCAACAACAGGTTTACCTGCTCAACCGGGAAAAAGGACTAAAACATGAAGAGATTGCCCGGCTGCTGCAGATCTCACCTTCCACCGTCAATAAACATCTCGTACAAGCCTTGCGTACCATCAGAACCAGGTTGGGGGATCATACCGACTTATTACCGGTTTTCTATCTGTTGCTGTTATACACCGGATCTTATTCCAGCTGAAAGTTTTTTTTCAGCACCACTAGACATACTGCTCCATTTTATTGTCTTAGTAGATAGACAGTGCATTTCAGTGGGATTGTCATTCATTTACTAAACCTGTTTCCATGTCCGAAGGGAGAATACAATACCTGACGGCAAGATTTTTTCAGCAGCAATGTACGCCTGCTGAGAGGGAAGAACTTGCCCGTTGGATAGCGCTATCCGCCGATGATGCTGCCTTGCAGCAGGTGCTGGAGCGCGCCTGGGCTACCTATGAACCGGCGGTCCAGCTGTCTCACGACGTCTCCTCCCGGATGTTGGAAAACATCTTTCGTAAAGATGAGGCCACAGAAAAGGTGGCCGTTGTACGGCCGTTCCGGCGCGTATGGCGTTATGTGGCTGCCGCCATGCTGGCAGGTATGCTCCTGCTAAGCGGCTATTGGTTGCTACAGCAGCACCAGCCCGTGAAGCCCGGAGTACCGGCGCCGCTGGCTGTGGCGAAAGTGCCTGTTCCGCCACCAGGCGGCAACAAGGCTACACTGACCATGGCCGATGGTACTGTCATCACGCTCGACAGTACGATGAATGGGATGGTCGTGCAGCAACAGCAGGTACGTATTACGAAGTCAGACAGTGGGCTGGTCGTATACCAGCAACTGGTGGCGCCGGATGCAACACCCGCCTATAATACGCTGACGGTACCCAGAGGTGGACAGTTTAAAGTCATCTTGTCCGATGGCAGCCAGGTATGGCTCAATGCGATGAGCAGCCTGCGGTATCCGGTGGTATTCAGCAAAGGAAACCGTGAAGTGGAATTGAGTGGCGAAGGATATTTTGAAGTGGTGGCCGGCGCAGCACAGCCGTTTCATGTAAAAGTAAAAGGTATGGAAGTCGTGGTGTTGGGTACCGGATTCAATGTGGCCGCCTATCCGGAAGAAACAGCCGTAACAGCTACCCTGCTGACCGGAAAAATACAGGTGATAGGTGGTGGAAAACACTTATCACTGATACCCGGCCTTCAGGCATCGTTGAATAAACAAACCAACGAATTAACCAAAACTATGGTGAACACAAATGAAACAATCGCATGGAAGAATGGCCGCTTTATTTTTAATGGCGTACCTATCAAAGAAATCATGCGGCAATTGTGCCGCTGGTATGACATGGACGTAACCTATGCCGGCGTGAGTGATGAGCGTTTCTACGCGGAAATCCCCCGCTTTGCCAACGCAGCGGAAGCATTCAGCATTCTGGAACTGACGGGAAAGATACACTTCCGGCTCAACGGCCGCCACGCAACAGTATATCCCTGACCGTGAGGCATCCGATGTATAAATAACGACGATAACAAATCAACCATTTATTATACCATCCTGTAAAAAAAATCCTGCTCACGGCTAATGAGCAGGATGGGTACCAGGTGCGGCTAACACCTGGACATACAGGCGATCTTAATGTCAGCTGATGACGATTTATTAATCACCAAAATCAAATGTATGATTTTAACCGCTTGGAGTCAAGCCGGACATGATTTCCGTTTTACATCAACCAAATTAAAGAGGATCATGAAGTTATCCGCCATTTTGATGCTGGCGGCCTGTCTTCAACTCAGTGCCAAAAGCTATTCACAGCGATTGCAGCTTTCCCTGCATGAAGTATCATTAAGCAAAGTATTTACGGTACTACAGCAACAATCCGATTACAGCTTCGTATATACGGAGTCGCAGTTGCGGAAAGCCGGAAAAATTACGTTGCAACTAAAAAACAGTACGCTCCAGGAGGCGCTGGACAGCTGTTTGGCTAATCAGCCGCTGACCTACACGATCCGGGAGAATATGGTCATCATCCAGGACCGGCCGGAAGTAGTAGCGCCACCTATCGCTGTATCCGGCGTTGTGGTGGATGAATCCGGACAGCCGCTACCTGGTGTATCTGTTGGGATAAAAGGCAGCCGCACGGGAGGTATTACCAATGCCAGCGGTACGTTCGCGTTGTCTGATGTACCGCCGGATGCGGTGCTCGTCTTTTCATTTATCGGGTACCAAACGCAGGAGATCCCGCTCAACGGGCGCCCGCTGATCAAACTGGTACTCAAAACAGCGCCACAGGCCCTCGATGAAAAGGTAGTCATTGGCTATGGTAATGCCCGCAGAAGAGACCTGACGGGTTCCATCGCCAAGGTAGCTTCGCTGCGGCCGGAACAAAACATGTCATCCAACACCATCAATGGCTTACAGGGCCGTGTAGCCGGATTGTTTGTAAAACAAGACAACTCCGCTCCCGGCGCCCTCCCGATATTTACTATCCGGGGCGTACAAACCCTGCAAGTGAACGATGGGGGTACCGGCGCGAATCCGTTGATCGTAGTAGACGGCCTCGTAATAGATGCCAACCCTTCCGGCGCCAATGCCAATTACAGCCTGGGCAATCTCAACCCGCAGGATATAGAATCGATGGAAGTGCTCAAAGATGCTGCTTCCTGTGCGATGTACGGCGCCCGTGGCGCGCAGGGGGTTATACTCATCACCACCCGCAAGGGCAACTTCAATAGCCGGCCACGGGTAAGCCTAAACGCTTATTGGGGTATCACAAAAACAAACTTCGACTACAAGCCGCTTAACACCAGCGAATACGGAATGATATTCCGGGAAGCCAGGGATAACCGGATCAGCGATATCGACCAACGGCTGGCAGCAGGTGGTCTTACACCTGCACAGGTCAACAGCCTGAATAATGAAAAAAGACTCCTGAACGCGCAGATCAACAACCTGCAAATGGGGAGTGCAGATAATAACTGGATCAAAAAAATTATGCCTGCACAGGCGCTTACCCGGAATATACAATCAAGCCTGTCCGGAGGTGGCGACAAGACGAGTTATTACCTCTCTTTTGGCCAGTATTCAGAAGATAATTCCCTGGGCACCGGTAATTTCACCCGTTACTCCGGAAAACTGGCCGTTACACAGAAAGTATATGATTGGTTCAAGGCAGGAGCAGACATCAATATCTCCAATACCCGGAGCCGCGACATCTACTCCGACCTTTCCGGTGCGCTGGCAGTAAGACCAGACACCCCCGATTCCATCACGCACAATGAAGATGGTACCTATGGCTATTCGTTCGGCAGACAGGAACATCCTTATGCCCGGCTGAAAGGTTATAACAGGAATATCCGTACCTGGAACTATGTGGGCAATTTCTTTGGTGAAATTACCCTGCCCAAAAACTTCTCCTTCCGCACCATGTTAGCTGCTTCTAAAAGTAGCGTGCTGACAGAATCATTCGATAATCCCCTTAGCTATGAAGGCCAGTCTACAAAGGGGAAATTTTTTAATGACGATAATAAAGGCCTTCGTTATACCTGGAACAACGTATTGAGCTACCGTTACCAAACCGGTAAGTGGCGCGGTGATGCGGTACTCGGTCAGGAATATACAGACAATGCCTATCAAATCAGTGGCTTCGCCTTACAGGGGTTCCCGATGAGTGAAAGTCTCTGGGCCCCTGGTAATGCCTCCGGTTACGACAACTCCGTTGCTTCCAAAAACCGGAGGTACCGTGATGTTTCCCAGTCCTTCTTCTTCCGCAGTAATGTCAGCTGGGATAATAAATACCTGCTCAGCATTTCTCTCCGGCGGGATGGATCTTCCAAGCTGAAAGATTATCGTTATGCCTGGTTCCCGGCTGTTTCCGGTGGTTGGGTGATCAGCAGTGAGTCATTCATGCAGCAACAAAAGTGGATCAGCTACCTGAAAGTAAGGGCCAGCTACGGTCTTACCGGTAATATACGCCCGCTGGGTCAGGACGATGTGAGCAGTCTTATCAATACAACGACCTATCTCACCGCGCCTGCCCTGCAACTGAGTAACCGCCTGGGTAACCCCGGTCTTAAATGGGAACGTACCCACCAGCAGGACATTGGATTGGAAGCCCGTCTCTTTAATGACCGGTTAAGTGCAACTATAGAATATTACAACAAAAAAACAGATGGTTTACTTTCCGCTGCTAATATTCCCTGGTCCAGTGGCGGATACATTACACAACGTGTCAACCTGGGTGCCATGGAAAACCGTGGTGTAGATATTGCCATCAACTATAGCAATACCGCGCAACGTACCGACGGCTTCAAATGGACCATTGGTACGGTGGTTAACATCAACCGGAACCGCGTGACCCAATTGCGTGACAGCATTGTCTCCTATGGTGCTTATTACCCGGCAGGTCCAATTGGTTACGCCGTAACCGGCCAGCCTGTAGGACTGCTGAAAATATATCAGGCAAATGGAATAGACAATCAGACCGGTGATGTGATATATGAAGATGTCAACAAAGATGGTATCATAAATGAAAAAGATATGCGCTATGTGCAGGTAGCCCAGCCTAAATGGAACGGTGGTTTTAACCTGGACCTCTCCTGGAAAGGCTTCACAGCTTCTGCACAGTTTATATTTACAGTAGGTAACAAAGTATATAACCTGAGCGACCAGTTTGCCCGCTTCTATGGATTGGATAACAGTACCGGTGTCATGGAGAATATGCCTGACTGGGTATTGGAACGTTGGACTAAACCTGGTGATAACAGCCACTACCCACGCGTTGTAACAGGCGCTCATGGCGCTGGGCAGACCACCGACTGGAACAACCGGCCTTCCACACTCTATCTCTTTGACGGGTCTTTCCTGCGGTTTAAAAATCTGACGGTAGGATATGATTTTGCAGGCCGTGTGGTCAAAAGTAAAGCATTCGAACAGTTACGGCTATACGCTGCTGTGCAAAACATATTTCTCATTAAAGACAGAGGGTTGAAATCAGGTGATCCTGAGCAGGCACTCGAATCGGGTATGCAGCTGTCTGTAGTGCCTATGCCACGTACCGCCTCCATCGGCATCGATGTCAGATTCTGATTACATATCCTAAATAGTATTCAACATGTTTACATATAAAAATACCATATTAGCACTCGTTACCGCAGTCTCACTGGCGGCATGCACCGGCAAACTGGACGAACCGAAACCGGATACCTCTATTAATTTGCAAAATATACAACCCGGCGACCTGCCGCTGTTGCTCAATGGTGCTTATAAACTGGATGGCATTTATTATCAGCCCTATGCTGTCTGGGATATTTATAGTGATGATATCGTTTCCATACAGGGAGGTACGCCAACGCAATACAATCCGCAAGCGTATGATGCCTGCAATCCCAATACAGAAGATGGATTTGGTAATGCCCGTAACTATGCAAGTGCCTATAAAGCCATCGGTAATGCCAACTTCATTATCAATTACATCAACAGCAAACAGCTGACCAACATGTCGTCGGTGTTGGGAGAAGCCCTCTGTATCCGGGCGTACAATTACCTCCGCCTGGCAGAATCCTACGGTGGTGTCATCCTTACGCTGCAGACAGAAACGGATATCAATCAACTCCGGCGGGATAAGAATAGCGAAGCAGAAGTACGGGCAACAGCCATCGCTGATCTGACGGCAGCCCTTCCGCTGTTGGGCGATTTCAACTCACCGGATGCGGCCTGTAAACAAACAGCCCAGCTACTGCTGGCCCGCACCTACCTGCAACAGCAGAAAAACCGGGAAGCCGGCGAACTCGCCCTGCAGGTGATCAACTCCGGTAAATTCACCCTTAGCAACAGCGATTACGGAGATATCTACCGTTTTAACACCAACTCCCGGGAAATGATGTGGCGGGGAGTGGAGGGTCCACTCAGTTATAACTACGACCGTTATGGCTTGTTTACCTTCTACAGTCCCGGTGCGCCATTCAGAGGCAACAGCCCCGGGCTGACCTGGGTCAGCGATGAACTGGCAGCTTTGTACGAACCTGCCGACATCCGCAAACAGTTGTTACATCCGCAGCAAAATGATGCGATCGGTAAACGGGTGAACTACCTCCTGAAATATTCCGTCGATACGTTGCAGGCAGCTTCTGCCAACTTCGCCGTCTATCCTTATCTCCGCTACAGCGAAGCATTGCTGATTGCTGCCGAAGCCAGCGCCAGACAAGGAACCGTGGATGTTACCTATTATAATCAACTGAGAACTGCCCGTAAAGCAGGTACTAAAAATAATGGTGATTTTGCCAGCCCCGCTGCTTTCCTGAAAGAACTGGAAAACGAACGTAGACGGGAGTTTGTGGGAGAAGGTCGCCGTTGGCAGGACATGCGTCGCTTTGGTACCGCCTTGCCTTATCTCTCTTCACTGGGTAGGAATGAAACCAGGTTATACCTGCCTTTCAGTTCTACAGAAATGGCGAGAAATCCGAAACTGACACAGAACAAAGGCTATTAATGTGGCCATTATCAACCATAAAAAAATATACACGATGCGCACTCATCTCATTCAACGGGCTGCTTTACTGGCCCTGTTACTAGCCGGTGGACTGCAAACAGCCATCGCCCAACAGTCCTTTACCATCAAAGGTAAAATCAGCGGTGCCACAACCGGTAAGCTGATGCTTAGCTACCGCCAGGGTGATGACAATGTGGAAGACTCGGTATTACTCACTAACGGCAGCTTCACGTTGAAAGGCAAAGCTGGTGAGCCAACAAGGGCATCCCTCCAACTGAAACCGCTGCAGGAAGAAGAAGGCCCGATGACCTATGAGCGTTACATGAAGCGCGATATACAGGACTTCTACCTCGAAAGCGGCAACATCGTATTATCCGGTAAGAACGTCAAAACGGCTGTTATCACCGGCGGAGCCACGCAGAAAGAATATACAGCGCTGCAACACCAGCTGAAAAAAGTCACGGCACCGGAAAAGGAGATTGAAACCGCCTATACAAAATATTATGCGACCAAAGATACCGCCGGTATGAAACGGATGGAGGAAAGGGTCAGGGAACTTAGAAATACCCGCAAGGAAATAGAAAACGATTTTATTAAAAAATACCCGGACTCTTATGTAGCGCTGGATCTGGTGAGGTATAGAAGTGGCGCCATGAATCTACCTGAAATTGAGCCGTTGCTCGGTCAGCTGAGCGCCCGCATGCGTAGTTCGGCCAGCGGCCAGAAACTCGCGGACCGGATCGCACTCGCCAAAAAACTCAGTGTCGGCAATGATGCCATCGAGTTCACACAACGGGATACCGCAGATCATCCGGTAAGCCTGTCTTCCCTGCGGGGGAAATATGTATTGCTCGACTTCTGGGCAAGCTGGTGTGGCCCTTGCCGGGCGGAAAACCCCAATGTAAAAAAGGCATACGATGCCTTTAAGGATAAAAATTTTGTTATCCTGGCCGTATCCCTGGATGATAAGCGGGACAACTGGCTCAAGGCTATCCACGACGACAACATGCCATGGATTCATGTCAGTGACCTGAGAGGATGGAAAAACGAAGTGGCACGACAGTATGGTGTCAACGCCATACCGCAAAACCTGTTGCTCTCTCCTGAAGGAAAGATTATCGCAAAAAATCTGCGCGGGGAAGCATTGGCTAAAACCCTGGAAACAACATTGAAATAACTACTACAGCCCGGCCTCCTTGCTATTTAATAAGTGGAGGCCGGGTTCCTCTGCTGCGCGCTTGCGCTTAGTGTCTCACATCCCCTCTCTAACGATATACTTACACCCCACAGCAAGTTGGATGAAAGGCCGAGGTTTCAACTTATCAAGACTTTAGGGAAACCGGTAATAGCAAATAATATTTAACACAAACAGATAAGGCGGTATAGAAAATAGTTAGCTTGCAAAGGAAAGCTACTAATGAACTATTGAACGCAGGAGTAAATTAATGAAAGCTGTAACGTTTTTGTTAGGGATATTTTTTGTGTCGATACTTAAAGGGCAATCGATATGTGATATCGCGAAAAGACCTAAATTATATTATACTGTTTTGAAGTCAAACAGTTCGCGGCACTTGTTAAAAAATGCGAATGAAACTTGTGTCTTGAAGGTCTTAGACTCATAAAGTGTATGCAAATTAATGGTATGTACAATTTTTTGATTAAAGATCAATTTAGCGACGAACGAATATTGGAATGCCTTAAGGCATTTTTTATAGGTCAGAATATTTCAATAGCTTCTTTCGACCATGATATGGATCAACCAGAGGATTTATTATTCGAAAGTATACTAATGAGAGGCGATTTTTGTATACAGTTATGGCTTTATGCCAAATTGAATGCGAATGTAATATACAGACCTAAGGAAATGGCAAGTCATATTTGTTGCTTCTTGAAAACAGAGATATTAATAAGTGAGAAGTCCATAAATCCTTTTGAATGGATTTTGATTACAGCTAATGGTGATGAACGGATTGTTTATCAGAAAATAGAGGATAATGATGAAGATGTTTTCTTACTAGATAACAAGGGTAGAAGGTGATATGCCCGATAAGATATTATTGTATAGTATTTGAGCGGAAAAAATTGGATCCTTTTGTAAGGATGCGATAGATACTCCGAGTAATAAAAAGTCATTTGAGTAAAATAGATATAAAAGTTGAAGCTATTTTATATAAATAAAAAGTAGTGAGATGATTGATAATAAGATTGTTTATTCAGGAAAAGGAGGTGTTTACATATATGTAAATGAGAATGGTGAGTTTTTTTTACAAAAAGAAAATTATCTCGAAAATATTAGGTTTAAGACATCATTATTACGTTTGTTAACACAATTTGAACTTTCGGTAGATTCGATCCATGAAGGAATAGTGAGTGAGGATTATAGCATAGAGCATATTTTTCCTTTTGATGATTTAATGTTTTTTTTGATTCAAGATATGAAATCTTCATATTGGCTTAATCTGGTGTGTGTTTTTCTATTAAATGACCAAGTGAAGTTTAAATTAAATGTGGATACACTAAGCCGATTAAAGACTAAAGAATTTATATATTGGTTACCGCAAAAAGAAACTCATCTTATGTGGAAGTTGATGAGTAAGATGTCGAGATTATAATTGTTATTTAACCCGTACTCCGAATTTAGAGGTTGGAATTATGCAAAGACAGGTGTTTTGAAGTTTGATTCATATGAGGAGTTTACTAAGTAGATGTAATAAGATGTATCAATATGTATCAATATGTTGATTAATTATGTCTATATAGCAGTACATAATAATTAAATATTAATTTATGTTGTTAGAAAGGGATGCTAAAAAAATTATAGAGGCAAAGCTTAAATTGCAGGAGTCAAAAGAAATTGAAGAAATAGTTGTGGTAGATGAATATACGATAGAAAGAGCTACCTATTTTGTGTTTTTTTATAATTCAAAAAAATATGTAGAAACTGGTGATTATTCTTGGCTTTTACTTGGTAATACTCCTTTTATAATTAGCAAAATAACATGCGATATTTATTGTACAGGCACCGCTGAAACGATTGAATATTATATGGATTTGTTTGAAAAAGGGGAGCTGGAAATCTATCAATAAATGTTAGATGTGAAATATGAAAATAAAGAGTGAAGATATGAGTAATGAAATCCAATTTTCTATAGATGAAATAGTTCATTTAGTACCTGTTGAAATGGGAGGTGGAATTATTACAAATAAAGTGTCCATTGATGGCATGCTAATAAAGTACCTGTATCGGGAGACGCCATCAAATGAATATGATAGTGGGTGGAGGTTTTTTGCAGGAAATGAAACCTCAGAATATCTGAATGATGCAAATAATTGTAAAGCTTATCATTTGAATACTATTGCAAACATAGATCCGACAATAATACCATATTTGAATATGCCAATTGGAACAGAGCTGGAGAGAGTGCCTGATTCAAGGGAGTTTAGAGAAGTGTTATAATTGTACTACACTTAAGAAAAAGAGAATGATTCAACAACTTAGTATTTTTATTAGAAAGTGGGGGAATGTAATCGGAATCTTTTGTGGTCTGTCTTTGATAGTAGTATCAGCCTTGTTACAATTAAAAGGTATTGAATACTATGAATATTATGATCTGAGAAAATTTCATTCGGTAGTTAAAATACCTGTTTCTTTCAATTATTTCATTGGACTCTTAATTGTTGTTTTTAGCTTGAAAAGAAGATGGTTTTCTCGTCGCTGAAAAATGACGGAAGATGTCATTGTGTGAGGTTATGTGCATGGTTAAGATGGTGAAATCGTTCAGTATACTTGTTCCAAAAAGATATAAACTTAAATAATGAGATTGGATATTGTTATTAAAGAAATAACTGAAAGCGATTTTAATACTTCATCTAAACCATTATTATTTAAATCGGGATATTTAGATAGAAGGTTTGCTTTAGTGGGTAATAATGCAGTCTTTAGTTTTCTGATTGGTTGGCAAAGCGATTTACTTAGTCCCAGGGTTTTTACAATAACTCATTGTGATATGGCGATAGGTATAGATTTGAGTTTTGCTATTGTAGATTTTTGTGAGAATAAGGTATTAATGAAATTAGAACTACCTTTTAATTTTATTGATTTAATACAAATAGGAAATAAATTAGTTATAGTGACTGAATTGGAAATAATAGAGGTGGAAGAATATAGCGTAGTTAATAATTATTTCTTGTCAGATGTGTATGAAGAATTGTCTGTTGTGAATGGGGTTATGAATGTGAAGTGTGTAAATGGTGATATGTTAGAATGGAAATTTTGAAACGAGTAGGAATAATATATAGCATACAATTAACTAAAAATGACGAAGGTTTCATCCAATAATAATGTGCATAGCTGGTTTGGGGCAATAATAAGTTCTTTTTTCTCCTTTCTAAGTATTCTCTATTTATTTGGCAGTAAACATACTTTCCTGGATATATCGATACCTGTAATAGTGATCCTGTTGAATAGCTATTATAGTTGGAACCTGATGTTTAACGATTTTGGTTTGTATGCTGATAGGTCTTCCGGACAATTTTTCTTACAGCGAAGGAAAATGGTTTTTACATTCAATGCAGATGATATTGATCTGATACACTTGAAAGATTTGGGTATGATCAGATCCAATATATATCAGTTTTACAGTTTGAATATTGGGAAACAATATTTTAGAATCCGATATTATGCTGCAAGACCGCCTAATATCCTGGATGTTATTAATGTGGAGAAGAGAAGAGGATTGCTGGAAAATGAGGTTAAGAACAAGTTGCGTCAGGAAATAGGATAATGATAGAGGATAGGCCCGTTTTTTCTATAAACAACTCAGCCCCATTGATAGGCATGTACTGGTCTGCCTTATAGGAAGTTTGTAATACCGGAAGTAAGCATATGAAAAATAAGTTTATAATCATCTCAAGAGAGGTAAACACTAATTATACTGGCATAGATGCTTGCGGAGATGAATGTTCAATGGTTGCATGGGCTGATTTGGATACTTGGAATAAGGAAAATCCTACCAGATCAATAGTATTGGAAGATAATGTTTTGATTTATCAGACAGAGAATAATGCCTGTTTAAGAGCGTATTATGCCTGGTTGAAAAGAAGGGGAACCAGCAAGAATACAAAGTTGTTATATTTTGAAATAGTTGATACTACTGTGGTTGATGACTTTTCAATGGAGGCTTTCGGGTTTTTAGGATATGATTGTGTATACATTGAAAATGACTATGCGGAAAGTATTTTATTTTCGACAGTTTACAACGAGATGAAAGAAGGTACGTCTGTATTTGAATGTTCCTTAAATGAAAACGGCTTATTTCCTGATTTATCAATAGCGGGTCAATACCTATCTTACAGAGAACATTTGAATCCTGAGATCCAGAATATTGAGACTGCATATGAAGGCGTGAAATTAGATTTGGTCGCCGTTTTTTGCTTTGAAGATGAATGAGTATTTTAGATGGATATTAGATAAACAATTTACCACCCACTAAACCTCACCATCTATGATGTATATAAAAGTCCTTTGGATCCATGAGGAAGACACTGATCCGGTATGGCTCTATAGCGAGATAGATGAGAAAATGTATGAAGTACGAAAGGTGGAGGTATACGCCGATGATAGTTTTGGATTTGCCGGCGCAGGAATGGAGTTTGGAGGCACGATGCTGGGAGAGGTACCAGTGCCGGATATCGAGGAAATAGCCCAGGACCCTGCCTTTATCCCTACAGCGATTATGCAGGAAGAATTTGAGCGGGTATGGGAACAGTATACGAATTTTCTTAACAACGGATAACAAAAATGGCCGGTAGATACCGGCCATTTTTTATTACTATGGATAAGGATTGTTTATAAACGATCAGAGAGATTACCCAAACCGGTAACGGCTTTGATACCATCCAGTTCCAGTCCTCTTTTAGCACTGTTGGTAGCAGGATCAATTTCATAGATCACGCTTTTGGTGCTGCTTTCCGGTAATGCGATGTAACCTTTACCACCATGAGAGAATAATGGGAAGTCATATGCTTCGTAAGCTATTTTGGCAGAGATGCCGCTCACCCAGGTGAAAGACTTATCTACCACGTTAACGATCGCCACTTTAGCGCCTTCACTTTCAGCTTTAGCTTCATCCCGGCTTACCATCAGCAGCAGGAATTTGTTGTTGCCTACGTATTTGCCGTAGTGGATACGCATGCCTTTGGCAGCAGCTTCCACATCATAGTAGTAGGATTTATCAAATTCGTTGTTGGTGATTTTCAGGAAGGCAGAGTGGTTGTTGGCGGTAGTGGTTTCACCATTGGAGAAAGCATAGATATCGCCGTTTTCTGTCTGTCCGAGACCGGTACCGGTGTAGTAGCGGCCGATGTAAGGCATACGGTCGTCGGAGATGGTTTTAACGAAGTTCATGTCTTTATCGAACACGGATACAAACGCTACGTTTCTGTAGTCCTGTGGATCTTTATCGCCGGTGCCGCCATAGGTAGGTGCGTATACTGCGTAGATGAAGTTACCGTATTCAAAGAAGCCATAGATAAAAGCATAGTAGTTAGCCAGGCGTTTACCTTTATAGTCGATCATGATTTGGGAGAAAGCCCGGTCTTTTTCTACTTTATTGGTAGAAGTATTGATCCAGTAAGCGGTACCGGTGGTCGTCAGGGATCTGCCAATGTTATATGCCAGCAGGTACTGATTGTTTTTAAATGGCAGGAATACGTTGACGGATTTTACGGAGAAAGAGCTTACCTGGTCCAGTTTACCGTTGTTGTTCAGTTGGTATACTTCGGTGAAGCCATCGTTGCCGCGGTTGTATTTGAAGCAGAATGCTTTGTTGTTCAGGATGTGCAGGGTAGAACCGTTGGTTTCCCGACCATTGCCTTTTACGCTGATGGTGCCACTGGTGAGCTGGTCGGTGGTAAACAGGTAGGTTTTATCCTGCTCTGCTACTGCTGCCGTACCGGAAACAATGAATTTGCTGGTAGCGCCGGGGGTAGTAGGTGTTGTTGGCGTACCGGTATCATCCGACTTGCTTTTGGAGCAGGAGAAGAGAACAGCAGTAGAGAACAACGCACCGTAACAGAGTAGTTTTACTTTTTTCATATATTATATTTTGATAGTGATATTATTTCTGATGGAATAAGAAGTAGCGTAATTTGATGTTGAATGCACGGCTGGCTTTCTGTAGTTTGAAGTGATCATACAGCAGGGCATCCGTTAAGTTGAGGCATTCGAAGTTGACGTTGTATTTGCCGCCACCAAAGCTGTACAGCAGGCTGGCGCCATGATTCCACTGGGTAGGGATCGTAATTTTAGTCTCCTCTTCTCCCAGGCTGGGCCATCCCTCAAAATAAGCGTGCACGTATTGCAGGGTATAGTTGAGGGTCAGGAAATCTTTTTTACCAAACAGTTGATGGAACGTGTAGGAAGCATCTGCGTTGCCAAACATATAGGGTATGTTGGGCAGGCGGTCTTTGTATACCAGGCTGACACCACTGGCGGCTTTTCCGTCTTCGTATTTGGTCTGATTGATCAGATGCTGGTAGCTAAAGTTGGCGCCTACACGCAGTTTGTTTTTGTAGGCATATTGTACGCTGGCTTCCACTCCTTTGTTATCCACATCGCGGAGGTTCACCATTTGTTGTATGGTATAGGCAGAACCTTTAGCCAAGCTAGGCCGGATGAAGTCTTTGGAGTAGCGGTAGAGTATACCGGCGTCGATGATGAGGCGATGTACTTTATTGAACGTAGGGGAGTAGATCACGCCCAGGTTGATGTTTTCGCTGCTTTCCGGTTTCAGGTCAATGTTGCCGGTGAGGGTGTTTACGTTACCAAATAATTCGCTGCTGCCAGGTACACGGATACCATGTTCATATGACGCTCTTAACTGGAGGTCACTTTTCAGGAAGTAGGTAGAGGCCATGCCATAGCCGGTAGCAGAAAAACTGTTTTCACGCCAGTCATAGTCTTCCCGTTGCGGATTGTCTTTCCCTTTTACGTTGAGGAAGGAGCGGCTGAACTGGCGATAGTTTTTCGCGAAGGCGGTGATATTCCATTTGTCGGAATAATCAAAGCGGTAAGCCAGTCCGATGACGTTTTTACGTACAGTACGTGGCCGTTCGAGGTATACATCGCTTTCGTTGAGGAGGTCCTCACCGGTACGCCTGAACGTAGTATAGGTATTGTTGAGTACCACGGAGTGATGATCGTTGATACGGTAGCTGAGGTTACCGGAGAACATACCGTTGTTGTCTTTGTAGCGGTAGTTCATACGGCTTCTTTCCCCGCCTTTTCTGGTAGGGTCGTTGGCAGTGTGGTCTTTTACGACTTCGCCAAGCCAGTTATATTCTTTGAATACGGTATCGATGGTTTGTTCATTACCCAGGTTGTAGTTGGCGTTGACGGTGAGGCTCAGGCCTTTCAGTCCCAGATCTTTTTTGATGTATTTCAGGGAAGGAATGAGGATGTTGCCTTTCGCTAACCGTTGTCCGTATACGTCTTCCATGGTGGCGCCGTTTTGCAGCTGGGATTCGCTTTTGCCGAGGTTCACGCCCAACATGAGCTGATCGGCCCATTTCTTTTTACGAACGCCTACGCCGAGTATCAGCATTTCGTTGTGGTACCGGTCGTGGAAGCGGCGGGCACGTACTTTTTCCACGGTGCCGAAGCGGTCTACCGGTGTTTCGGATTCGATCCAGTAGTTGTTGTCGGAGTAGTTCTGATAGGCATTCACCTGGAGTACAAAGCCGGATTTGGTGTGCAGGCCGAAGTTTACGGAAGACTTATGTGTGTTGAAGGAACCAAAGGAATAGGAGGCGTCGAGGTAATTGGTACGCTGACTGTTAGTGACGATGTTCACCGCGCCGCCGAGAGCATCTGCCCCCAGTGTTACCGGTACAGCGCCTTTATATACTTCAATTCTTTCTGCGAGGTTGATGGGGATATTGTTGATACCGAAGGAGCTGCCGAAGTTATCCATGGGGATACCGTCGATGAAAAACTTTACCTGGTTGCCGCTGAAACCGTTCAGGGAGAAGTCGATATTGGAGCCGAGGCCGCCGGATTCCCGTACACGTACGCCGGGCACATAGCTAAGGGCATGGGCAATATCGAGGGTGGTGTTATGCAGTTTAACCGCGTCGATGGCCGTCACCTGATAAGCCTGGCGGGCTGCTTTCCTGGTTTCCGACATCGCTTCCACATTTACTTCTTTGATGTGTTGCGTGTGTGGGCGAAGTACGAGGTCCTGTTGCAGGGTACCGGGTGTTACTACAATGGAAAAAGGCGCATAGCCCACTGCATTGATTTGTAAGGTGATTTTTTCACCAGGCAAACCAGTGAATTGGTAGTGGCCTTTTTCATCTGCAGTGGTACCGCGTTTGGCGCCTTTCAGCAGGATGGTCACCTTGGGAACAGGTTGCCCGTTATGGTCTCTGACAGTGCCGGAAAGCGTGCCTGGTTGTTGTGCGATAACAGATCCCGGCGTAAAACAGTACAGGGATATAATCAATACAAGGGAAGTAAAAAGATGACGATACACTTATTTTTAAATTTAAAATGAGCTGTGATGTATGGGCACAGCATAGGCTGTGCCCCTGTAATGGAATGCTTGCTGTTGTTTGCGGATGCAAAGTTAAAGGAGGGTTGTCCGGCGGCTGCGATGAACGACGGAGCGTTTTCGATGAAAAAAGGAGTAATTGACCGTAAAGGCTAACGTAGCTTACTGGGCAGGATGCCGAAATGTTTTTTGAAGGCCGCAGAAAAATTGGTGGCGTCGTTGTAGCCCATCATGGCGGCTACCTGATTCACATTGTGTTCCTGGCTGAGCAATAGTTTGCGGGCTTCTTCCATTTTTACCTGATTCAGATACCCGAATACGGTGGTGCCAAAAACTTTCTTGAATGATTTCTTGAGATTAAATTCATTGGTGCCGATCTGGTGGGCCAGGTCTATCAGCGAACAGGGATTGGTAAGATTATGCAGGATGATGTCTTTTGCTTCATGCATGCGGTCAATTTCACTTTTGCGTAACCCTGTGCAGACAGGGTTTTGCGACAACATTTCATATTGCTCCAGTTGCAGCATGAGTAGTTCGATGATCCGTGCTTCGATGAGCATTTTTTTATAGGATCCTGTACGCTGATTGTGGATGATCTCCTGCAGGATGTTGCGCATGGCGGGTGTGACCGGCATGTTATACTGACTCAGGGTAGCTATTTGTTCCCGTTCCAGCTGACTGTGAAAATGATTGAATACTTTTTGCAGCGGAATATACTTCCGGAAGAAGGCCAGCGGAAGAATGATTTCGATATACTCCTGGTTGTTGCCGGGCGCCCAGCTGCTATAGCTGTTGAGGCGGGGAAAACAAATGATGTTGTGTTGATTGAACTGAAAGTTGATATCCGGCGTAGTACCTTTTTCCATGGCAAAGAGGAAGTTGGCACACAGGTTAAACATCAGCTGGAGGGAAGGCGTATCGGTATATACACGATAGTCGATGCCTTGCTCGCTGTCGATGTTAACATAATAAAGGTAGATCTCATCTACCTTTATCACTTTGTTGGTATCTTTTACGCCTGCTGCATACGATATCCGGTCTATCTCTACTATATCATTTTCTTCATGAATATTAAAATCATCATTAAATATAATTCCCTGTGGTTTAACACTTTCTATCTCCAAAATCATAAGCGCATTTTTGCTCTTTCACCTCGCTACGTGGCTTCATGTACAGTTCAGTGCCAGCAAAGTAAAGTAAAACCTAAACCGGGATTTTCACGTGTCGGAAAAAATGACAATGACATGAAGTTGATCAAAAAGGGAAAAATGCTGTAATGCTTACTGGTGAATGGTTTGGGCGGGTATTTTTAATAGGAATATCGATCCGGGAAAATTTATAATGGGTCTGATTGCTTGTCATCCGCGCTCTTTTATGGCTACCAGTTCCTGCGCTGCTTTAAGCTGTGCAGCCGTAACTTTTGTTTTATCATACACCAGATAAATGGTATTGGTAGTAGGTATAAATCCTTTCCATACGGCTGTTAGTTGTTTGGCCTTTATCATTTCTGTGGCGAGGTAACTGGCGGTGATGGTCATGCCTTTACCATAGCGGATGGCTTGCAGAATGGTATTCATATCGGCAATAATAAACTGCGGTCTGATAGCGGGTCGCTTTTTAAAGTTCTCGAGCCAGAAGCGGCGAATGATGGCCAGGTCGCTGCTGTAGGCATACCAGGGCTGTGCCAGCAACCAGTTTTCAATTTTGTCGATGGCTTGTTTCCGGATCAGGTTTTTCAGCGGGGTAATGTCCAGGCCGGGATGGGCTACCAGTATAAAGGCTTCTGATAATATCGGCTCATAGGTAAGGTGTGGATCAGTAATCTGCTGAGTGGCAATTACGAAGTCCAATTCTCCTTTTTGCAGCTGGCGGATCAGGTCTTTGGTTAGTCCAAAAGTAACGAGCAGGTGAGCCGCTGTTTTAGCTACGTTGCGCGATAATACGGTATGAAAAAATTCCTGTACAGCGCCTATGTGTATGGTGGGCAGCAGGGGCGTGGCGCAGCGATGGCGAAAGTCAGTTTCTACATTCTCCAGCTTTTCCAATGGTTCTACTACCTGTGTATAAAACAGTTTGCCGTAATCTGTAGGGAGCAGCTTGGGTTTACGTTCAAAGAGTTGTTTACCTACATGTACTTCCAGCGCAGCCAGATGCTGACTCACATTCGGCTGTGAAATAAAGAGTGCTTTGGAAGCAGCCGTCAGCGAACCGGTTTGGTATACGGCTTTAAAAGTGCGGTACCACTCGAGATTTACCATAGCATGAAGGTATAAATATTTTTATGAAGGAGGATAAATCGTATTATTTTCTTTATGTAGATGATTGTGCCAGATTGCAGGCATATTTTTTTAATTAAGCAGGAAGATAATATGGAAGCAACGATGCAATTGCCGCAGGAAGTACAGGCGGCCCTGGATTTTATTGGCCGTATCGGCGACACCTTGCCGGCATATGATAATGACATGATCACCGGGCGTCATTTTTACCGGGAATTTATCACCCTGGCAGGACCTGCCGAAGCGGTGCATCATATAGAAGACCGGTTGCTGGCCGGGATACCGGTACGCATGTACCGGCCAGCTGCCACACCGGATTTGCCGGTGGTCGTATACTTCCATGGCGGCTGGTTTTATCTCGGTGATCTCGACACCCACGACCGGCCGCTGCGGGCGTTGGCGAATGCAGCAGGCTGTGTGGTGATCGCAGTGGATTATGGACTGGCGCCGGAGCGGCCTTTCCCGGCTGGTATACAGGATGCGTGGGCGGTGTTGCAGGCCGTGGCAGCGGAAGCTACAGCACTGGGTGTTGATAGCCAACGTATAGCCGTTGCCGGCGACAGTGCCGGTGGCGCACTGGCAGCAGTAGTAGCCCGGCGCGCCGTGCAGGAAGGCGGCCCGCAGATAACATTGCAGGTGCTGGTATATCCGGTAACGGATGCCGCATTGGATGCCCCTTCGTGGAAAACATTTGCCAACGGACCTAACCTGGATCTGGCCGGCGCTATCATCGCCTGGGACCTCTATGTACCGGATAAGGTGGCCCGCCTGCATCCGGATGTATCGCCGCTGCGGGCAACGGATCTCACCGGCTTGCCGCCGGCGCTGGTCATCACGGCAGAATATGATCCGCTGCGGGATGAAGGGCTGGCGTATGCGCAGGCATTAAAGGCCGCTGGTGTAGCAGTACAGTCTTCGCTGTACAAAGGAATGATACACGGATTTTTCCAGATGGGCGGTGTGATTCCCGATGGTAAAAAAGCCATCGGGGAAGTAGCGGATACGCTCCGCCGGTATTTCTTCACCACAGCAGTATAATAGGGCCCGCATGAAGAAGATAGCATATATCGGCAGTTTAGGGCTGATAGGGATCATTACAACGGAATTTGGCGTCATTGGCATCTTACCGCAGGTGGCCGCCTCGTATCATATCACCATCGACAAAGCCGGGCTGTTGTTAAGTGCATTTGCGATGGTGATAGCGCTGGCGGGCCCTGTTATGACCCTGGCTTTTTCCGGGTATAATCGTAAGACGGTGATGGCCGTGAGTTTGTCGCTGTTTGTAGTAACAGGCGTGGTATCGTTTTTGTCGCCGCCATTCTGGTTGTTGCTGGTGGTGCGTATGTTGCCGGCTTTTTTACAACCGGTGTATATCTCCACGGCCATTGCGGCAGCTACTGCGGCGGCAGATAAAAAAGCGGAACACAGGATGATGGCCATCGTGCTGGGAGGTATTGGCATAGCCACAATTACGACGGTGCCTTTTGCGACGTATATAGCGGGTATTACCAGCCGCTGGCAGGCTTCTTTTGTGGTGCAGACGGCGGTGAGTATACTGGCCTTACTGGCGGTGCTGCTGTTACTGCCCTCCATGCCGGTGAAGCAACGTATCGCATTCGGCAGTCAGCTGCGTATCCTGCGGAAGCCGGTGTTTCTGGTGAGTGCAGGTGTGGTATGCGCGATGAATGCGGCGATGTTTACGACCTATAGCTATTTCGCAGATTACCTGGGCCAGGTATACGGGATGGATGCCCGTATGATCAGCAGTATGTTGCTGCTGTTCGGCGTGGCTGGCGTGATCGGTAATGTGGTGGCCGGAAAGGCGTTGGGCAAAAGTATTACCGGTACCACGGCCATCTGGCTGGTGGGACTGACGGTGATATCGGGCGGCATTTATTACGCCGGACAATTACCCCTGCTGACAGTGATACTCATAACAGTATGGGGCGTCTTGCATACGCCCTGTTTCCTGACCGGCCAGGCCTACATGATAGCGGCCGCACCGGAGGCGCCGGAATTTGCCAACAGCCTGTCTATTTCCTTTGGCAACCTGGGGATATCGGTGGGTACAGCCGTGAGTGGCTGGGTGATTGCGCAGTATGGCGTACAGCAGGCGCCTTGGAGTATGCTGGCTTTTGGCGTAGTGGCCTTGCTGCTGATGGGACTGAAAAGCAGGCTGGAAAAAAATGTCTGCACGGTCGCGCGTGTGTAAGTAAAAACAGTTTTTATCATCCCTGTTCAGGTAGATGATCTCCGCGTAGGTCATCTACCTGAACAGGGATTTTTTAATACAGGATTCCTGATTTTTTTATTTATCTTGTTAAGTAACCAAAGTCTCGTAATTACCACTTTTTGTTAATCAATAAAACTGAACAATGAAAAAGAACCCAAATCTATTGTTGGCAGGTATGCTATTGTTATCCACGTGGATAGGTGCCTGTAAAAAAGATGCAGACAGCCGTTTACAAACCCTTTCCGGCGACCCCGCTATGGCGCTGGGTAATTTAACGGCATCGGCGTACGACCTGAATGTGGTGTATTTCGTACCGTCCGATGGCGACACGATTGTTAACTACCGGGCACGGCTCAACGGTATTCTGAAACAAGGCCAGCGTTTCTATGGCAAATGGATGAATTATTATGGTTATGGCGACCGTTCCTTCGGTTTGCGGCTGGATTCCCTCGGTAATGTGAAAATAACCGTGGTTAAAGGCGCGCTGACGAAGGCAGGCTATCCTTATGAGGGCGGCGGCAATACTGCCATTAATGAGCTTAATACGTGGTTTGCAGCGCATCCGGGCGATAAGCACAGTGAACATACCCTGGTGATTATGCCAGCCAGCACCTACGGGGCGGATGGCGATCCCGGTGGCGTACCTTTTTATGGGCTGGGCCGCTGGTGCTTTGCGCTGGATTATGCCGAAATGGATACCAGCTATCTGGGCCAGTCAACAACGCTCGGCAACCGGGCTACCAAATGGATCGGTGGTCTGATGCATGAACTGGGCCACGGCCTGAACCTGCCGCATAACAAGGAAAAAGTATCAGAAGCGGCAGATGCGACCAAAGGCACGGCTTTAATGGGTAGTGGCAACTATACCTATGGCAAGAGCGCTACCTTCCTGACGGCGGCCAGTGCAGCCATCCTGAATAACTGCCAGGTATTCCGTACCAGCAGTGGCAGCGGTTTTTATGGTGGTGGTAATACAACCATCAATACCATTAAGGCGAATTATGCCAGTGGCAATATTGCCCTGAAGGTGCGGTTCAGCGCTACACAAACGGTGAATAATGTGATCGTATACAATGATCCCGAAGGTGGCAACGACTATGATGCCGTGGCCTGGGTAGCAGCGCCGGCGGGCGACAGCTTTCAGGTGAGTATGCCTATCAGTGAGCTGCAGAAAAAAACGGGTAACTACAGCCTGCGTATCCGCTTCCTGTATACCAATGGTTCATCTACTGAAATATCTTATCCGTATACTTTTGTAAATAATGAGCCGGTATTGGATATCAGTACAAAAGATGAACTGAATAAATCAGCCTGGACGATTACTTCTGTAAGCAGCCAGGAAGATGACGGGCCGGCTACGAACCTGCTGGACAACAACCAGGCTACGGTGTGGCATACCCAGTGGAAAAGCGTACAGCCTGCGCATCCGCATACCGTGGTGGTAAACATGAATACCACGCAACAGCTGAAGGGACTGGCCTTCCTCCAGCGGGCCAACCTGAATGGTTCGCTGAAAGATATCACGGTATATACCAGCACGGATAATAGCACGTATACTTCCCGGGGTAATTATACCCTGACGAATGTCAACAGTAAGCAGTATGTGACTTTTACTGCGCCAGTGAATGCGAAATATATCAAGGTGGTAACAGGTTCTAATTACGCCGGTTCACACTATGCGGTGCTGGCAGAATTAGGTGCTTTCTAAGCAAGATATCATGCATCATACACACAAAAAAATCCCTGGCCTCTCAGCCAGGGATTTCTCATTTATACTTACATAAACCATTAAGCGCTGCAGGTAACGCAACCTTCTTCCATAGTACAAACCGCACCTTCGATGATTTCATCCATCGCGCCATCACCGCCGGCAGCTACTACCGGTTGTATTTGCTGGCCACCTTGTTTCTCTACGGTAAACTGTACTGCCTGTGAAGCAGCCTGGGTACGCAGATAGTACATGCCTGTTTTTAATCCTTTCTTCCAGGCGTAGAAGTGCATGGAAGTCAGTTTGGCTGCACTTGGGGTGTCTACAAACAGGTTCAGTGATTGCGACTGGCAGATGAATGCACCGCGGTCTGCCGCCATATCAATGAGGTTACGTTGTTTGATTTCCCAAACGGTTTTATACAGTTCTTTGATATTGGAAGGAATTTCCGCAATATTCTGGATAGAACCGTTGTTGGAGATGATCTTTGTTTTCATGTCGTTATCCCACAGGCCCAGTTCTACCAGGTCTTTCAGCAGGTGTTTGTTTACCACTACAAACTCTCCGCTCAGTACCCGACGGGTGTAGATGTTGGAGGTGTATGGTTCAAAACACTCGTTGTTGCCGAGGATCTGGGAAGTGGAAGCCGTTGGCATTGGCGCCAGCAGCAGGGAGTTACGGATACCGTCTTTTACGATGTTGGCTTTCAGGGTGTCCCAATCCCAGCGTGCAGATGGTGTAACGTTCCACATGTCAAACTGGAGGATACCTTTGGAGGCTGGTGAGCCTGGGAAGGTTTCGTAGGGGCCTTCTCTTTTGGCTACATCGTGAGAAGCAGTGAGGGACGCGAAGTAGATGGTTTCAAATATTTCGCTGTTCAGTTTTTTCGCCTCATCGCTTTCAAACGGATAACGCATCAGGATAAAGGCATCCGCGAGCCCCTGTACACCTAAGCCAATCGGGCGGTGACGCAGGTTGCTGCGTTGTGCTTCTTCTACCGGGTAGAAGTTATTATCGATGATTTTGTTCAGGTTCAGGGTAGCCTGGTAGGTAACTTCAAATAATTTCTGGTGATCGAACTGACCGTCTGTAATGAAACGGGGCAGGGCGAGGGAAGCCAGGTTACATACCGCTACTTCGTTGGCATCTGTATACTCGATGATTTCGGTACACAGGTTGGAACTCTTGATGGTACCCAGGTTCTGCTGGTTGGATTTACGGTTGGCCGCATCTTTATACAGCAGGTAAGGCGTACCGGTTTCTATCTGGGCGTCCAGGATAGCAAACCAGAGGTCCTGTGCTTTTACGGTTTTGCGTGCACGGCCTTCCTGTTCGTATTGGGTGAACAGTTTTTCGAAGGCTTCGCCCCAGCATTCGTGCAGTCCGGGTGCTTCGTGCGGGCAGAACAGGGACCATTCGCCGTTTTGTTCTACGCGTTGCATGAACAGGTCTGGTACCCAGAGGGCATAGAACAGGTCACGGGCGCGCATTTCTTCTTTACCGTGGTTCTTACGCAGATCCAGGAATTCGAAGATGTCGGCATGCCATGGTTCCAGGTAGATAGCGAAGGCGCCTTTACGTTTACCACCGCCCTGATCTACATAGCGGGCAGTGTCGTTGAATACGCGCAGCATCGGGATGATACCGTTGGAGGTACCATTGGTGCCGCTGATATAGGAGCCGGTTGCCCGGATATTGTGAATGCTTAAACCGATACCACCGGCGCTTTGTGAAATTTTAGCGGTTTGTTTCAGGGTATCGTAGATGCCTTCGATGCTGTCTCCCTGCATGGTGAGCAGGAAGCAGGACGACATCTGAGGTTTGGGTGTACCTGCGTTGAAGAGGGTAGGCGTGGCATGTGTAAACCAGCGCTCACTCATCAGGTTATAGGTTTTGATCGCAGATTCGATATCTTCTTTGTGGATACCTACAGATACACGCATGAACATGTGCTGCGGGCGTTCCTGGATTTTTCCGTCTGTTTTCAGCAGGTAGGAACGTTCCAGTGTTTTGAAACCGAAGTAATCAAAGGCAAAGTCGCGGTCGTAGATGATGCTGGAATCCAGGATATCTGCATTTCTGCGGATGATGTCCCATACTTCATCAGACAGCAGTGCTGCGGATTTGCCGGTTTTAGGATCAATATAGTCATACAGTTTCTTCATTGTTTTGGAGAATGATTTCACTGTATTTTTATGCAGATTGCTCACTGCTATGCGGGATGCGAGCAGGGCATAGTCGGGATGTTTGGTGGTCAGGGATGCGGCGGTTTCAGCGGCCAGGTTATCCAGTTCACTGGTAGTAACGCCGTCGTATAAACCTTGTATAACCTTCTTAGCAACATCTATGGCATCTACGTACTCCGTATTGAAACCGTAGCACAGTTTCTCGATACGGGCCGTTATTTTATCAAATTTAACGGCTTCTTTTCTGCCATCTCTCTTGATTACGAACATGGGTTTGTGAATTTAAGAGGTTAATAATTTAAAAATCTTCTTCCAGGCTGAAAGTCTGAGCTTCTTTGCTACCGCCCATTACACCTGATTTCTGGTAATCGCCCACACGTTTTTCAAAGAAATTGGTCTTACCCTGTAAGGAAATCATTTCCATGAAGTCGAAAGGATTAGACGCATTGTATATTTTGGTATATCCCAGTTCAGCTACCCATCTGTCGGCAACGAACTCGATATATTGAGACATCAGCTCACTGTTCATACCGATCAGTGCTACCGGTAATGCTTCGGTGATAAATTCTTTTTCATAGCTAACCGCTTCCCGGATAATTTCGTGTACCTGTTCTTCGCTTAACCTGTTTTCCAGCATGCTATACAGTAAGCAGGCGAATTCGCAGTGCAGTCCTTCATCACGGCTGATCAGTTCATTGGAGAAGGTCAGACCTGGCATCAGTCCTCTTTTCTTCAGCCAGAAGATAGAGCAGAAGCTACCACTGAAGAAGATACCTTCTACGGCTGCAAAGGCCACCAGGCGCTCTGCAAAGGTGCCGTTCTCAATCCAGCGTAAGGCCCAGTTCGCTTTTTTCTGTACCGCAGGTACCGTATCAATAGCATGGAACAAACGGTCTTTCTCTACCGGATCTTTAATGTAGGTATCAATCAGTAATGCATATGTTTCAGAGTGGATATTTTCCATCATAATCTGGAAACCATAGAAGCAGCGCGCTTCCGGGATCTGTACCTCACTCATGAAGTTAACAGCCAGGTTCTCATTTACGATACCATCGCTGGCGGCAAAGAAAGCCAGTACATGAGAAATAAAATGACGTTCGCCATCATTCAAATTAGCCCAGTCTTTCAAATCACTTCCTAAATCTACTTCTTCTGCTGTCCAGAAACTTGCTTCATGCTTTTTATATTGCTCCCATACTTTAGGGTATTTGATTGGCAATAACACAAAACGGTCCTTGTTCTCTTTTAAAAGAATTTCATTCTCGTTAATCATCATTAATTTTTTTATGGGTACTGTCGAAGGTTCTTGGTTTTTCTGCATTGGGGGTCAGCGAACTGAAATTCATTACTACCGCACTACATTCACAATCTTAAAGTTTGCTGTTCCTAAAATCCATACGTCCAGGATTACAAATGTAAGCATCCGGTTAAGGGATGATCGATTTAGTTTTCAACAGGTGTGGAAAAAGAACTAAACTATTATCGGAACATAGTGGTAGCCTGCGTTTCACGCCTTTTTGAAGATGTGCACATGCCCTGTGTTTTTAACTGTGATTACTTCCTCAATCTGGGGCCTTATATACACAATTTTTTAATCACAGGCGCTAATGTTATGACCTTCAACAAAAAAATGACGCAAACAAATATTTGTTAAATTGACCTGCTCATACACTACATATATGCGTTAATTTTTCATATTTACATTTTCAACAACTTACGTATGTCCGAAACGGTTATTGCACTCCACGGGGTGAAGAAAAGTTACCAGGATACACCCGTACTGGATATTGCCCGCCTCGAACTGGCGTCGGGTATATACTGGCTACAGGGCGAAAACGGCGCCGGCAAAACCACCTGTATGAAGGTGATGGCGGGACTCATCCCCTTTAAAGGCGAAATTATCCTCCAGGGAGCCGTCAGTAGCCGTCAGCATCCGGTCCGGTTCCGCCGCCTGATCAACTATGCAGAAGCAGAACCACTGTATCCCGCTTTCCTCACCGGCCGCGATCTGTTAGAGCTGTACCTCAATACAAAAGGAGGCGACCGCGAAAACATCCGGCAGATCAGTGAACAACTGGGTGTGCATAACTTTGTGAATAACCCGGTAAGCAGCTACTCCAGCGGGATGCTTAAAAAACTGTCCCTGTTGCTGGCCTTTACCGGCAATCCTGTACTTATCCTGCTGGATGAACCGCTCATTACTATCGACACACAGGCACTGGAAGTATTATATGAACTGATCCGAAGCTTTCGCAAGAAAGGCGTTACTTTTTGTATTACCTCACATCAGCCCCTCGATAACAAAGCATTAACAATTACGGGTACCCTGAACGTAGCCGGTAAAAATATAACGCTCAATTAATATGCGTTCAACGACGGTCATTCTGCAGAAAATTTTTTCACAACGGTTCTATTTACAAAACACAGGATTTTTCCTCGTCCTCTTTTACCTGCTCTTCGGCGTGGTTAATGGCGGGAACCTGTTGCCCTATCACTACGGACTCATGATGGGATTTATCGGCAATTATACCTTCCTGCTGCTGGTATTGCTGCTATGGACCTTATACGCAGGCAAGTGTGTGGGGTTCATATTAAAAACATTTCAGTTACAGGGATATGATTTTTTATATCCCACCATGGGCAGCATCGATCCACCCATTCGCCGCCGTATCTGGATTTTTCTGCACGTGAGCATCTATCTGCCGGTACTGATATATGCGGGTATCGCTGTGGTGGTGGCGATCAGTCACGGGTACTACCTGCCGGCCGCTATCATCGCCGTGTTTAATATCATGATGTGTTTATGGCCGGTCTACGTATACGAACGGAAATTGGCACAGCCGGATGTCATCTTCTTTACCAGCCGCCTGCAACGCCGGATCAACCAATATCTGATCAAGCCGCCGGTATTGTTTTTCCTCTATGAACTATTTACCAATTTTCCCCGCCGTATACTGAGTACAAAATTGTTTTCCGCCGGTGTATTGTGGATTACTTTTTTTCTGCTGGAACAAGGCGGTGAATTTGATCTGCGTGGTCTGCAGCTGGGCGTGATGGTGAGCGTACTCCTGCACCTGCAACTGATGTTGCACCACCGTGCTTTTGATGATGCCTACCTGGGTTTTATACAACAGCTGCCCATACCACTATACCGGCATTACGGCAGATTAGTGATGATATACTTGTTGATGTTTTTGCCGGAGATGTTGATGATTATCGTTAATGGCTATACGAAAATAAATGTGCTGGATTTTTTCACAGTATTTTGTACGGCTTTGTCACTATTGGTACTTTTCCGTACGCTGTTATATTTTCCGAAGATAAACCCCGAAGTACATGTACGGTATGTGTTACTGATTTCGTTCGTCGTATTGTTTATGATCCTGGGCAGGTACGAATGGTGGGCGGTGGGATTGCTGCAGGTGGCAGCGGCGATCATCTTTTTCCGGCAATACCGGTTATACGAAAACTATATAGACATCGCTGAAAAAGCATAATACATTTCCGGAAAGACCACGCTCTCCGGAAATGTAGCGCCGCATTATTTTATCTTCTCACTGAGCTGCGCCAGTGAATGCAATAACTGCGGTAATAATTTAAGGGTATACTCATCTGTCAGATTGCCGCTGGCATCAAACTTATGCTGGGCACTGGCAATCATCACCTCTGGTTTGTTGATCACATAGGCATTCAGGAATACCATTACCTGCCGCAGGTGATACTGCATGCGGGCGGTACCCAGGTTACCCTGACTGGCGCCCAGAATAGCAACGGCCTTTTCATTGAACGGTTTATCCGGATGCCGCGAAAAAACATCGATCGCATTTTTCAGTGCGCCGGGAATGGAATAGTTGTATTCCGGTGAAACGAAAATAACGCCATCGGCGGCTTTGATTTTTTCAATCAGCGGTACTACCTGCTCCGGTAATTGTTCCGTATGCAGATCGGCATTGTAAAACGGAATGTCTCCGATGTGCAGCTGTTCTATCGTGATGTGCGATGGTGCAACTTGCTGCAGGGCTTTCAGGGCGAGGGTGTTGTAGGAGGCCTTCCGTAAGCTGCCGGAAATGGCTACAAAATGATAGCGTTTTTCAATAGACATATATGTTTTTTTAAATTGCAGGTGACGGCAGGGACAGGAGCTGGCAACAGTGCTGCCACAAATCACCAGGCGATAGCTGGCATTTTCGCCGCATACATCCTTCCACTGACTATATTCTCTTTTCTTTATTCACAAATTTTCTATGGATAACTTCCTGTACCGGGATGCCCTCTATCTTACTCTCCAGCCAGGATATGATATCCAGATAGAGGAAGGAGCGGCGTTCGTAAGGGTCCTGGGAAATTTGTACCAGCCGGTCTTTCAGGTCTACGAAGGCATTGCGTAGCTCCTTCGGATTGGCATAAATATACCGGCGGAGAAATTTCATGATTTCTTCCATCACCACGCCTAAGTCTTTGTGCTTGGAGATGAAGTGATAGACAGATTTGATCAGGTATTCCACCAGGCTGTAGTTCTCCAGCTCATAATGCGCAATCAGGTGAAGGATACGGGCAAAACATTGGATATCTGCCCGCAGGTTGCCGATTTTTAAATTGATGATTTTATTCAGATAGGTGATGGCCTTGTTATTATCACCGCTACCGAAATACAGGCAGGCTATTTTGTAATAGAATACCAGTACCCGGTGTTGGTCTATTTTGAGCGTATGATTGGATATTTCCGTTTCCAGCTCCGGTACCATGGCCAAACCCTGACTGAAAGTACCTTCCAGGAAGTAGCGGTTTATTTTGGCCGTATAGAGGTATACGAAAGCAGATGTACGGGTGTTCTCATGGAAGGATTCCTGATTAGTCAGGATAAATGTTTCCAGTTCCAGCAGCGCCGTTTTGAATTTCTCGAAGTTGGAGGTGTAGAAATGAGCGGTCAGCAGGTTATGCTGCGCTTTAATGTACAGGTCCATGTCGGTTTGCTGCAGGGAAGGGTATTGTTTGAACAGATCTACCCACTTCTGGGTATACCGGTAATACATCACAAAGTCCTGCAGGATATAATAGAACCAGCAGGAAGCCTGATACATATACACTTTTTCGTAAAAGCTCATCTGCGTGAAGTTGAGATCAGGCAGCTGGCTTTCAAAGAAAGATTTCACCATGGCGCCATCCCGTTCATTGCGGGCATGCCCCAGTTTGAGGTACAGGCCATACATGCGCAGGGAGAGGGTAGACAGGCGGCTGATGTTGGCCAGTTGCTGCCGGATCTGCTGCGATTCGGCGCTCAGCACTTCGGCGCGGTTTTCCAGGCTGCGGGTGATATGCCTGGACTCAATTAGCTTTTCAAATTCCACAATTTCGTAACCCAGCATGACTTCTTCCTGCTCCAGGGCCATGGCTTTGGCTTTGGCCAGTATTTTCAGGCTTTGGTTGTATAACCCTTTATTGTAGAGTACCCGCGCATGATCCAGTTGTTCCCGTAAATCAATGAGCGGATCTTTTTGTTTGTATAGCTGCCGGAGGCTGGATAGCAGGTGTTTATACAAGTGTGCCTTTACATTGGACAGTTGTTGTTTCTTGATGTCAGTGACTTTTTTCAGAATAGCTTCCTCATCATAATCTTTCATTTTGTCCAGCGTCGTAAACAACTGAATAAACAGTACGTCTTCCTTGGTGTTGTTTTTATTGAACGCCAGCTGAAAACTACGTTTTTCCGCTTTGGTAAGTGTTTTTATTAATATGAATAAGGCGTCACTTTGGCTGTTGGGCATCGTTGATAAAATCTTGTAATTAGTTGAAAAACAGTGTTTTAGTATGAATTAACTGCTTTTAAAGGTTGTAATTAAAGCAAATTTAGCGATATGGCAATTAATTATTGCCCATTAGATTTGAAGGTATAAACAATTTAAAAAGGAAGCATTCAGGATGGGAAAAACGTTATTTGATAAAATCTGGGACAGCCATGTGGTGGTGAGTAAACCGGGATACCCCGACGCCGTGTATATTAACACGCACTTTATTCACGAAGTAACCAGTCCACAGGCATTCGATGGGTTGCGCAAACGCGATATCCCGGTATTTCGTCCTGCCAAAACAAGGGCTACTGCAGATCATAACGTGCCAACACAGGATCAGCACCTGCCTATCAAAGAGGCATTGAGCCGCCTCCAGGTAGAAATGCTCACCAAAAATACCACCGAATTCGGGGTAGAACTGTACGGGTTGGGACACCCTTACCAGGGTATTGTACACGTGATCGGACCAGAGCTGGGTATTACCCTGCCAGGTATGACCATCGTATGTGGCGACAGCCATACCAGCACCCACGGAGCCTTTGGCGCCGTAGCTTTTGGTATCGGTACGTCAGAAGTAGAGCAGGTACTGGCTACGCAATGTATCCTCCAGTACAAGCCCAAACGCATGAAGATTGAAGTGAACGGGCAGCTGGGCAAAGGCGTTTTATCTAAAGATATTATCCTCTATATCATTGCTAAAATATCCGCATCCGGTGCTACCGGCTATTTTGTGGAATATACCGGCGACGCTATCCGCAGCCTCAGTATGGAAGCGCGTATGACCATCTGTAATATGAGTATTGAGATGGGCGCCCGCGGCGGACTGATTGCGCCAGACGACATCACCTTTGACTATATCAAAGGCCGTGAGTTTGCCCCACAGGGCAGCGACTGGGAGGATGCCCTGGCTTACTGGAAAACACTGTACACCGACCAGGATGCCACCTTCGATGAAGTACTGGTATTCGATGCGGCCGACATTGAGCCACAGATCACCTACGGTACCAATCCGGGTATGGGCATGGGCGTTACCCGCCAGATCCCCGCACTGGAACAGCTGGAGGAAAAAGAAAGACCCTCTTTCAAAAAATCACTCGACTATATGGACCTGCAACCCGGTAGCGGATTGCTGGGCAAAAAAGTGGACTACGTATTCATTGGTAGCTGCACCAACTCCCGTATCGAAGATTTACGCCTGGTAGCAGATTTTGTGAAAGGCAAACAAAAAGCCGACGATGTGGTGGTATGGATTGTACCCGGTTCCAAACAGGTGGAAGCCCAGGCCATTGCAGAAGGCATCGACAAGGTGTTTGCTGCGGCAGGTTTCGAGCTGAGAGAACCCGGATGCTCTGCCTGCCTGGGTATGAACGAAGATAAAGTACCAGCCGGATTATATTGTATCTCTACTTCCAATCGCAACTTTGAAGGCCGTCAGGGACCTAATGCCCGTACCTTCCTCGCCAGCCCGCTCACCGCTGCTGCTGCGGCCATCACAGGCCATGTAGCAGATGTAAGAGCCCTATTGGCCGGAGAATAAAAGACACCCTGCGGGGGATTAAACAGCAGAAAAGAGAAGCGTCATGCATTGGAATGCAGATTTATATAAAGAACAACATGCCTTTGTATTTGAATACGGCAATAGTTTGATAGACTGGCTCCAGCCAAAGGCCGGCGAAAAGATACTCGATCTGGGATGTGGTACCGGTGAACTAACAGCACAACTGGCAGCAGCCGGTGCAACGGTTACCGGTATAGATGCCTCGGAAGAGATGATCACCAGCGCCCGCAGTCATTATCCGGAACTGACATTTCAAGTGGCTGATGCGACGGACTTTTCGCTGCCGGTACAATTCGACGCTGTTTTTTCCAATGCTACCCTGCACTGGATCAACGAAAAGGAAAAAGTAATCCGCTGCATGTATGACCACCTGAAACAGGGCGGTCGCCTCGCACTGGAATTTGGCGGAAAAGGGAATGTGGCCAGTATCGTAGATACCCTGGCCAGGGTGATGGAGCAAAGAGGATATACGTACCAGCCAATCTGGTATTTTCCGTCTCCTGCCGCCTATGCCACCCTGCTGGAAAATGCCGGTTTCCGGGTAGACCGCGTTCATTTCTTTGAACGACCTACCAGACTGGCAGATAAAGCCGAAGGCATCAGTACCTGGCTCAATATGTTCGGCAGCCGCTTCTTTGAAGCCGTACCGCCGGCAGATAAAGCCGATATCCTCCGGCAGGTGCAACAGGAACTGGCGCCGCAGATTACCCGCGATGGAGAACTATATGCCGACTACGTTCGTTTACGGATCGCCGCTACAAAAATTTAAACACTAACATTCACCATGAGTAAAATATTTCAACACCTCGTATCATCTGCTGTACCTGTACCTATCGAAAATATAGATACAGACCAGATTATTCCTGCACGTTTCCTGAAAGCAACCACCCGGGACGGTTTTGGTGAAAACCTGTTCCGCGACTGGCGCTTCGATGGCGATAACCAGCCGAAGGCAGACTTCATCCTCAACAACCCGATCTATACCGGTAAAATACTGGTAGCCGGTAAAAACTTCGGATGTGGTTCTTCCCGCGAACACGCGGCTTGGGCTATTGCCGACTATGGTTTTAAAGTAGTGGTGAGCAGCTTCTTTGCTGATATCTTCAAAAACAATGCGCTCAACAACTTTATCCTGCCGGTACAGGTGAGTGAGGATTTCCTGGATAAAATTTTCAAAGCCATCGAAAAAGATCCGAAAGCCGCTATCGAAGTAGACCTGGAAAATCAGGTGATCCGGATCCAGGAAAGTGGAGAACAGGAAAGCTTTGCCATCAATCCCTACAAAAAAACCTGTTTGCTGAATGGGTACGATGATATCGACTACCTGCTGAGTCTCCGTCAGGAAATTGAAAACTACGAAACAACAAGAGCATTTAATTTTTAAGCTAAAAAAAGCTATCTGAAATATACTATATGGGCGTAGAGAAGAAAATACTGGTAATACCTGGTGACGGCATCGGTCAGGAAGTGACGGCATGGGGACAAAAAGTGCTGACAACGATTGCTGCAAACTTTAACCACACCTTCACTTTTGAAGAAGGTCTTATGGGACACGTAGCCATCGAAGCTACGGGAGATCCACTACCCGATGAAACACTGCAGAAAGCCAGAAGCGCAGATGCGATTTTATTCGGTGCGATCGGTCATGCTAAATATGATAACGATCCTACGTTGAAAGTAAGACCCGAACAAGGGCTGCTGAAGATCCGGAAAGAACTGGGATTATATGCCAATCTCCGCCCAATAAAACTGTTTGACGAATTACTCGAAGCTTCCAGTATTAAACCGGAAATCCTGCGGGGTGCGGATATTCTCTTTTTCCGCGAGTTGACCGGGGATGTATATTTCGGAGAGAAAAAAAGAACGGAAGATCGTAACACTGCTTCTGATCTGATGATTTACCATCGTTATGAAGTGGAGCGCATTGCCCGCAAAGCCTACGAAGCTGCACGTACCCGCCGCAGCAAACTGTGCTCTGTGGATAAGGCCAACGTACTGGAAGCGAGCCGGCTCTGGAGAGAAGTGGTACAGGAAATCGCGAAAGAATATCCGGATGTGGAAACAGAACATATGTTTATCGACAATGCTGCCATGCAGCTGATCAAAGACCCAAAACGTTTTGATGTGGTGCTCACGGGCAACCTCTTCGGTGATATCCTCACAGATGAAGCGTCCCAGATCGCCGGATCTATGGGGATGCTGGCTTCTGCCTCTGTAGGCGACCAGGTAGGTTTCTATGAGCCTATTCATGGTTCCGCACATGATATTGCCGGTAAAGGCATTGCCAACCCACTGGCTTCTATTCTCTCTGCTGCCCTCATGCTGGATATTTCCTTTGGCCTCAAAATGGAATCACAGCGCGTGATCAAAGCTGTAGAAGCTACACTCAGACAAGGTTACAGAACAATGGATATCGCCAACAAACATACCGTGAACGATTTCATTATGGGAACAGACGCGATGGGCGCTAAAGTTTTGGAGAATCTGAATTAATCATTCAACGAAAATCATCACATCATTATGGATAAAAATCGTGTATACGTCTTTGATACCACTTTAAGGGACGGTGAACAGGTACCGGGTTGCCAGCTGACTACGGTCGAAAAAATTGAAATCGCAAAAAAACTGGAAGCACTGGGTGTGGATATTATCGAAGCTGGTTTTCCTATCTCCAGCCCCGGTGATTTCCAGAGTGTGGTGGAAATATCCAAAGCAGTAACAGAGCCGGTCATCTGCGCGCTCACCCGCTGCAATAATATGGATATCGACGCTGCTGCTGATGCCCTGCGTTTCGCCAAACGTAAACGTATCCATACCGGTATCGGTGCTTCCGATATGCATATCAAATATAAATTCAACAGTACCCGTGAAGAGATCCTGGAACGTGCAGCTGCTGGGGTAAAATATGCCCGCCGGTTTACGGATGATGTGGAATTTTATGCAGAAGATGCCGGCCGTGCCGACAATGAGTTCCTGGCTCGTATGATTGAAGCGGTGATTGCTGCCGGTGCTACAACGGTTAATATCCCCGATACCAACGGATATTGCCTGCCCGACCAGTACGGTGCTAAAATAAAATACCTGGTAGACCATGTCTCCAATATAGATAAAGCGATCATCTCCGTGCACTGCCACAACGACCTGGGTATGGCTACTGCCAATACCATTGCAGGGGTACTGAACGGCGCCCGTCAGGTGGAATGTACCATCAACGGTATCGGAGAACGTGCCGGTAACACTTCCCTGGAAGAAGTGGCGATGATCCTGAAAACACACCAGCACCTGGGCTATTATACCCATATCAATTCCAAAGGTATCTATGAACTGAGCAACCTGGTAGAAACCATGATGCATATGCCGGTACAGCCTAATAAGGCAATCGTGGGCCGCAATGCGTTTGCACACAGTTCCGGTATCCACCAGGATGGTGTACTGAAACACAGAGAAAACTACGAAATCCTGAATCCGGAAGATGTAGGTATCAATTCCAACGCGATTATCCTCACTGCCCGCAGTGGCCGGCATGCGCTGAAACACCACCTGGAGCGCCTGGGTTACAAACTGGAAAAAATCAACCTGGATGAAGTATATCAGCGTTTCCTGGTGATGGCCGACAGTAAAAAAGATATCAGCGATGCAGACCTGCTGCAACTGATGGGAGATGGCGATGAAAAAACATACGATGATAAAGCTATCAAAGTAATGCTGTTGCAAGTGGTATGCGGTGATCCGTTACGTCCGATGGCTACTGTGAAACTGAAAATCAACGGAGAAGAAAGAGAAGCCAGCGCTGCCGGAAATGGTCCTGTGAACGCTACCATCAATGCTATTCACGATATTATTAAAGATGATATTTCCCTGGATGAATTTAATATTCAGGCAATGCACGGCGGTAGTGAAGACATCAGCAAAGTAAATATGCGGGTGAAACACAATGGCCAGTCCTACTATGGTTTCGGCTATTCTACCGACATTGTCAATGCTTCTGTTCACGCTTATGTAGATGCACTCAATAAAATTTATTGATTGTTGATGGAATAAGTTCGGGAAATAAAGACATCTGCTGATTACGCATTTCCCGGAAGAAACGCTCGTTTTCTTCCGGGAGATGCGTAATTTTTTTTGTAACTTTTAGATGCTCCCATCGTTTTACAGGCAAATGAAACCCTGCATCCTTATGAAGCCTGTAATATTTTTAACAGCCCTGGCACTGCTGTTATCCTGTAAGAAAGAAACAGATACCTGTAAAACATGGATGGAGGCACAGATCGATGAAGTGGCGCCGCTGGGCAGGTCACAGACCGGAGGAACCGGCAGACCGGAAGTGCGGTTTAAGGTCAGCTGCTGGTTTAGCAACAGCTGCAGCAATATCCATCGCCTGGTGGAAAAACGCAATGGCAATACCTATACCATCAGGGCAGAAGGAATATACGATCAATGTGCCTTTTGTGCAACGATGTTAACCCCGGTCAGCACGACGTATGTTTTTAATCCGCCTGCTGCCGGTACTTACTATCTCAAATGGGAAGGACTACCGGAACGTACAGATACCGTCCGTATTCACTAATGATTTAAAAGAAGATATCCATCAGCGGATATTTTTTATAATCCGGGAGATAATAATGCCACCATTCTGTACGGGAGCCTTTAAAGCCATGTTGCAGCATGGTATCGCGCAGTAGTTTCCGATTAGCCGTTACCGTTGGATCGGTGGGTGTATAGTTTTGATGTGCTTTGAAGGTAAAGTCATCGAAGTCCGTAGGCATGGCCACGGGCTTTCCTGTTTTAAGGTCTACCATACTGAGGTCGATGGCCACCCCGCGGTTATGTCCCGATCCCTTCCGGGGATCTGCGGCATACAGGTCGTTGGGAACAATCCGGAACATCGTTTCGGTAACGTGATAGGGCCGGTAGGCATCGTAGATAAGCAGTCCGTATCCCTTTTTCTGCAGGGCCGTCTGTACCGCCTTTAAGGCTTTGGCGGCCGGCAGGCGCAGGTAGATCGTTGTTTGCGTATATAGTTGCTGGTGCGTGAAGTTTTGGGTAGTGGCATACCGCACGTCTTTTTTGATACCGGGAATAAACTGCTCCAGGTTTACCAGTTGCTGGTTGCTGTCTGTTTTGATCAGTTGCTGATATTGTTGTTGGGTGGTGATCACAGACAATCCGTATTTATTGACAGGTATGCGCTGGGCATACAGGCGGCTGCAAACGACCAGCAGCAGGCAGCATAAGCAGGTTGTTCTCATAAGCTTAAAATTGATAAAAAAAGGCGCAAATTCAATTGTAATTATTGAATTTTGCGAAAATAAGGCAAGAAAGTATAAAATACAGTGAAAATACAATTGTTATGACCTTATTTTAATAGGTATTTTAGAACCCTTAAATTTTTTTAATGATGGAGCTGTTCAGATTAGATCAGAAAGTGGCTGTTATCACCGGCGGTGGTAGTGGCATTGGGCAGGCAATAGCCATAACTTTTGCAGCCCGGGGCGCCAACGTGCATATCCTGGAGCTGAATGAAGAGAATGGAAAACAAACGGAAGAAACCATCCGGGCAGCCGGTGGAACAGCTACGGTACATGCCTGCAATGTGGCCGACCAGGCAGCGGTAGTAGCAGCCATGGAAGGTGTTGTAACAGCATCCGGCAAACTGGATATACTGGTGAACTGCGCGGGTATTGCCCATGTGGGTAACCTGGAAAACACCGCCGAAGCTGATTTCGACCGGGTATACCAGGTGAATGTGAAAGGCACCTATAACTGCATGTATGCCGTCATTAAACAAATGAAAGCACAGGGTGGCGGCGTGATCCTGAATATCGCTTCTATTGCTTCCAGCGTAGGTATCCCCGACAGGTTTGCCTATTCTATGAGTAAAGGCGCGGTACTCACCATGACCTTGTCTGTAGCAAAAGATTTCCTGGGCGATAATATCCGTTGTAACTGCGTGTCGCCGGCAAGGGTGCATACGCCTTTTGTGGATGGATTTATTGCCAAAAACTATCCGGGCCGCGAAGCCGAAATGTTCGACAAGCTGAGTAAGACACAGCCCATCGGACGTATGGCCAAACCGGTGGAAGTTGGTAACCTGGCGTTATACCTCTGCTCCGATGAAGCAGGCTTCATTACAGGTTGCGATTACCCGATAGACGGCGGTTTCATCCGGTTAAATAATTAATACGGCTGCCGCTCATATAGGTAGTGCGGATGATTACCCTTATCTTTCGGGCATTCATTCATATAATTATTTAACAACGATCATGCAACATTTTCGCCTGTGGCTGGCCACTTTGGCTGTAATCGGATTTGCAGCCTGCAATGGTAATCATAACAATACAACCGGTAATACCACAGATACCACCGCTGTGCTGCAGCCGGCAACACCGGCAGGCACACTGACGGTAACGGTAGCCGATAAAAAAGAAGACGAACAGACGATCACGATTCACTTTGCTACAGGTACGCTGAAAAAAGATAAAACCTTTTCACTGGCGCTCTTAAAAGATGTGGAGGAAAATGACCTGTACCGTGTTTTATGGGATAAACCCAACAGCGCCTATATCGGTGTCCGGAAAGCAGATCATGGTATCCGTTATTACCATGCCAGTCAGGAGGGTAATGAGTTGAAAATATTACAGGTAGGTACGCCGCCTGCCCGCATCTGGCAATATGTGGAAAACAATATGGGTCTGGGAAAAGCGCCGGCACCTGCCAGCGGTAATAATGCACAGGCGTACAAGAAAAATATTCAGTCAGGGAAAATTCTGGCCGATTTTATTGTGAATATTACGCCGCACGATTCCCCGGACAGCTGCCGGCTGTACGTGGAATTTGCCGGTATGAATAAAAAAGAAGTAATAGCGCTTCCCAAGGGCTATCGCCCGGTGATTCAAACCACTTCGGCAGATGATCATGTGTTGTTTGCCATGGTGAAAGACGGGGAAGTTACTGTGATGATGGACCTGCAGGTGGAAGACGGACATTTAAAAATCCGCCGCCTGAAGGAAATTATAAAAGACTAAAGCAAAACAATTAAAAAACTGTAAGATGAAACTGATCAGGTTTGGTTTACCGGGAGCAGAAAAGCCAGGTGTTGTTACAGACGCCGGCAGGTTTGATGTAAGTGCATTCGGAGAAGATTATGGCGAACGTTTTTTTGAAAACAACGGGCTGGAACGCTTATCACAATGGTGGGCGGAACATGGCAGCACCTGTCCGCAGATACCGGCAGATGCCCGCCTGGGAGCACCGATACAACGTCCTTCCAAAATCGTATGCATCGGTTTAAACTATGCCGACCATGCACGGGAAACCAATGCTGCGATTCCGGCAGAACCGATCGTATTCTTTAAAAGTACTTCTTCCCTGGTAGGGCCGAACGATAACCTGGTGATACCACGTAACAGTGAAAAAACGGACTGGGAAGTGGAACTCGCCGTGGTGATTGGTAAAAAAGCCAGCTACGTGGAAGAAAAAGACGCGTTGTCGTATGTAGCGGGTTACTGCCTGCACAACGATTACAGCGAAAGAGCGTGGCAGCTGGAAAGAGGTGGTCAATGGGTAAAAGGCAAAAGCTGCGACACCTTTGCACCGCTGGGCCCCTGGCTGGTGACCAAAGAAGATGCCGGCGATATCGATCAGCTTCGTTTATGGCTGACCGTTAATGGCCAGAAAATGCAGGATGGTAATACGTCCAACTTCATCTTTAAAATACCTTTCCTGGTATCTTATCTGAGCCAGTTCATGACCCTGCTCCCGGGCGATGTGATCTCTACCGGCACCCCTGCTGGTGTGGGATTGGGCATGAATCCGCAGGTATACCTGAAAGCGGGTGATGTGATAGAACTGGGTATCGATGGATTGGGAACTTCCCGGCAACAGGCAGTGGCCTATAAATAGTTTTTTATGAAGAGATATTGTCTGGCATTAGACCTGGTGGATGATCCGCAACTGATCAGTGAATACGAAGCATATCACCGCGAGGTATCTGCTGAAATAAAAAAAAGCATCACCGACAGCGGCATCACGGCGATGGAAATCTATCGGGTGGGTAACCGCCTGTTTATGATCATGGAAGTGGACGACACCTTTTCTTTCGAACGCAAAGGCGCCATGGATGCGGCCAATCCTGCGGTGCAGGCCTGGGAGCAGCTCATGTGGAAATACCAGCAGGCATTGCCGGTAGCCAAACCGGGAGAAAAGTGGTTGTTGATGGACCAGCTCTTTTCCTTATAACTAAACAGATAAGCTTTTATGTTGCGTACCATCCGGTCGCGACATAAAAGCTTATCGCTTTCATACCGTATTAATCAGTACTATGATCATAGATGCACATCAGCATTTCTGGCAATACCATCCGGTAAGGGATGCCTGGATCGATGAGTCGATGGCAGTCATCCGGCGGGACTTTTTACCTGCTGATCTGGCGCCGGTGCTGGCAGCCAACGATGTACAGGGATGCGTGGCGGTACAGGCAGATCAGTCGGCTACTGAAACAGCGTTTTTATTATCGCTGGCAGCCGATCATGCTTTTATCCGGGGTGTAGTAGGCTGGGTAGATCTCCGCGCTGCAGACATTGTTGCGCAGCTGGAGCAGTATGCTGCCTTTCCGCAGTTGAAAGGATTCCGGCATATTGTACAGGTCGAAGCAGACGACCGTTTTTTATTGCGGGAAGATTTCTGCCGGGGCATACAGGCATTGGCTGCCCACGATTTTACCTATGATATACTCGTATATCCGAAACAGTTGCCGGCTGTAACGGCCTTTGTACAACAATTCCCGGAACACCGGCTGATCATCGATCACCTGGCAAAACCCGCCATCAAAGCAGGAGATATCCGGCAATGGGCCGCTGATATCCGCCGTATTGCACAGGCGCCCCGGGTGTATTGTAAACTGAGTGGCCTGGTCACGGAAGCCGATTGGCAACACTGGCAACCGGCCGATATAGCGCCTTACCTGGAAGTAGCGCTGGAGGCTTTCGGCAGCGAACGTCTGGTGTTCGGCTCCGACTGGCCCGTATGTCAGCTGGCTGCTTCCTATGAACAGGTAAAAGGATTGATTACTTCGTATATCAGTCAGTTGTCGGCCACCGAACAGGCACAAATAATGGGAGGCAATGCCATCTCATTTTATCAATTATAAAAATTATATTACCATATGGATGTAGGATTACAGGATAAAGTGATTATTGTTACCGGCGGCGCCAAAGGAATTGGAGAAGCGATTGCCCGGCTGGTAGCAGCAGAAGGAGGTATCGCTGTGATTGCCGGCAGAAGTGCCGCAGACAATGAAAAAACAGCCGGCGAAATAATAGCCGCCGGTGGGAAAGCCCTGGCTGTAACCGCAGAACTGGGGAAAGTGGAAGACTGTAAACAGGTGATTGCAGCCACCGTAGAAAAATATGGTAAGATAGATGGCCTGGTCAACAATGCCGGCGCCAACGATGGCGTAGGCCTGGAAAGCGGCAGCCCGGAACGTTTCATGGCTTCCCTGCAACAGAACCTGTCGCACTATTACAACCTGGCACATTATGCCCTGCCTTACCTGAAAAGTACCCGGGGCAATATTGTCAACATTGGCTCTAAAGTAGCTACTACCGGACAAGGCAACACCTCCGGCTATGCCGCTTCCAAAGGAGCGATCAACGCATTGACCCGGGAGTGGGCGGTGGAACTGCTGCCTTTTGGTATCCGCGTTAATACCGTGATTCCGGCAGAAGTATGGACGCCCCTGTATGAAACATGGATCAACTCTCTACCCAACCCGCAGGAAAAACTGGCCGCCATTACCGCCAACATCCCGCTGGAACACCGGATGACCACCTCAGAAGAGATTGCCAATACCACAGTATTTTTACTGTCTTCCAGATCATCACATACGACCGGACAAATTCTATACGTAGACGGAGGTTATACACACCTCGACAGATCCATCAGCTGAGCGGCGACCCATTCCTGATACGTTATCATACATTCACCTGAAAACTTAAATTCTTCGTTATGGCCGGAGGCGCAGTAAGTAGTTCCACCTATACCAGCAATGCCCAGGCAGGCAACAAGCCAGGGCGGTATCTTTTTCCGTTTATCCTGGTAACCAGCCTGTTCTTTTTATGGGCGCTCATACACAACCTGAGCCCCGTACTGATTCCTCACCTGAAGAAAGCCTGCCAGCTCACAGACCTGCAATCATCCTATATTGATTCTGCTGTATTTGCCGCTTATTTTCTGATGGCGTTACCTGCTGGTGCTATCATGCGCCGGTTTGGGTATAAAACAGGTATCATTTTCGGCCTTTGCCTGTATGCCATCGGCGCCCTGTTGTTTATTCCTGCTGCCAACAGCCGGGAATATATGGCTTTCCTGGGTGCCCTCTTTGTGATTGCGACCGGTCTTACTTTCCTGGAAACAGCGGCCAATCCGTATGTAACCGTCCTGGGTAGTCCGGAAACCGCCACTACCCGCCTGAATCTGGCCCAATCCTTCAATGGTGTGGGTGCGGTGATAGGACCGGTATTGGGCGCAAAATTTATCCTCACAGGTACCGAGCATTCCAAAGAAGCCCTGGCAGCGATGCCGGCAGCGGAACTGCAGCAATACCTGCAGGCGGAAGCCAGTACGGTGAAGGTACCCTACATGATTATCGGTATCGTGGTATTATTGGTAGCGCTGCTGTTTGTGGTGACCAAAATGCCAGAGGTACAGGAAGTGAAAGAAGAAAAGGCAGATACTACGGCGCCTGCCGGCAGCATTTTCCGGCATAAACACCTCATTGCAGCCGTGGTAACCCAGTTCTTTTACATTGGGGCACAGATCGGCGTAAATGCCTTCTTTATCCGCTTCGCCAAATATGCAGGTGGTATTCCGGAAAGGGAAGCTGCCAACCTGCTGGGATGGGTAGCCGGATTAGGCTTTATGATCGGCCGGTTCTTCGGTACCTTCCTGATGAGCAAGATAAAACCACAGGTGCTGCTGACCATTTATGGCGTCATTAATGTGTTGCTGATCCTGGTGGCCATGACCACCAAAGGACAGGTAGCTGTAGCCGCCGTGCTGATGGTGCCGTTCTTTATGTCTATTATGTTCCCGACCATTTTCTCACTGGGACTGCGTGGCCTCGGCGGTGATACCAAATTCGGTTCTTCCCTGCTGGTGATGTCCATTGTAGGTGGCGCTATCTGTCCGCCGCTGATGGGACTTATTTCAGATGCTTCCAATATCCAGATGGCCTATATCGTACCGCTGATATGCTTTGCGGTAGTGGTATGGTTTGGTACCAAAGGGTATAAGCTCGACGCTGCGAAATAATCGGATAGCTCCCTATAGTACAATCCGCAAAATCATCGTATCTTCCTGAGAACAAAAGGAAATACCATGATCTTGCGGATTTTTATTTCCTATGCCGGCCGCCTGCTGGTTTTCAGCAGTTTATGTGTATTGTTGGCCAGTTGTGATAAAAAGGAAACATCCACGAAACTCCCGGTTACCAAAGCGGTGGCTTCTTTGCAACTATCCATCACCCACCTGATGAATGGGCAGCCGCTCGTCCGGAAAACCAAAACCTACACGAATCCTTCCGGAGAATCTTTTACGATTACCCGTTTCCGTTATTTCCTCAGCAACGTTGCCGTGATTACGGCAGATGATGTGGTGACGCCACTGCCGGTATCCTATTTCCTGGTAGATGATGCCACTGATTCCACCCGTACGATCCGCCTGGATAATGTGCCGGAAGGCAGTTATAAAGGCATCCGGTTTTTAATCGGAGTAGACAGCGTGCGTAATTTCAGCGGCGATCAGATTGGCCCGCTGGCGCCGGAAACCGGTATGTTCTGGACCTGGAACAGCGGTTATATCATGGCGCAGCTGGAAGGCGTGGCCCCGGTAAGTCCGGCCCGCAACCATGAATTTCTGTTTCACGCCGGTGGTTTCAGATCGCCGTACAATGTGGGGAAAACGATTACCCTCTCCTTGCCACAAACGATTACTGTCGGCCAGCAACGGTTGCCGAAAATCGATATCGCCGCAGATGCCGCCAGGTGGTTTGTGCCCAATACCATCAGCTTCAAAACCGTATCGGTGGTGATGGCTGCGGGGCCGGATGCCATGAAGCTGGCAGACAACTACCGGCAGATGTTTACGGTAAAAGGAGTACATAACTAACGTTTACATGAAACACAAGGCCATATATCTGGTGGGTATATTTGGTGCGTTGTTATGCCTGATGCATGCGTGCAAAAAGGAAAGAAACAACGGCGACGACTATACGCCACCGGAGCCGTTCACACTGCAATTGCCACCAGGTTTCCCCACGCCGGAATATAATTTTGCCGGCAATCCGCTTACCCGCCAGGGAGTGGAGCTGGGCCGTTTTATGTTTTATGATTACCGGTTATCTAAAGATAGTACCGTATCCTGTGGTTTCTGTCACCAGCAGTTTGCTGCCTTCGGACATTTTGATCATGCGTTGAGTCATGGGGTTAGCGGGCGGCAGGGAACACGCTCTGTACCGGTATTGTTCAACCTGATCTACCAGAAAGCCTTTATGTGGGATGGCGGGGTATTTCCGCTGGAGCGACAGCCTTTTACACCGCTGACGGATCCCAATGAAATGGGGGCGAATCTGTCGGAACTGTTGCCGAAAATGCAGGCTGATCCCCGCTACCGGAAAATGTTTAAAGCGGCTTTCGGTTCCGAAGAGATTACCAGCGACCGGATGTTCAAGGCCATCACGCAGTTTGTGGCTACTATGATATCGGCTGGTTCCAGATATGATAGTGTGATGCGACGATTGCCCGGCGCGCAGTTTACAGAAGAAGAACAGGCAGGTTATGCTACCTTTCTGCAAAAGTGTGCGGCTTGTCATAAGGAGCCGTTGTTTACGGATTTGTCTTACCGCAGCAACGGGTTGCCGGTAGTACCTTTCCTGAATGATATGGGCCGTTACCGGATTACCTTGCAGGGCAGCGATTCTCTGCGTTTTAAGGTGCCTTCCCTGCGTAATATCCTGAAAAGCTCGCCGTATATGCACGATGGCCGTTATTTTGATATTTACCAGGTATTTGATTTCTATGACAGGGGTAAGAAAGATCCCGTATATACAGATCCGTTAGTGGCACGGAATATCCCTTTATCGGATGTGGAAAAAAGACAATTGTACCTCTTCTTCAATACCCTCACGGACTACACGCTGATCAACAACGACGCCTTACGGGAAGTGCTGATCAACTAAACAACAAAGTCTGCACCGGGGTAGTAAGTTTTACCCGGGCACAGACTTTTGTGCAGATCATAAGCTGTCAGTAATTATTTTTTCCGGCCGGCTTTTTTCCAGCAGTCTCCTGCATGATCATCTACCATACCGGTGGCCTGCATGTAAGCATAACAGATCGTGGAGCCAACGAACTTAAAACCGCGTTTCAGCAGGTCTTTGCTCATGGCATCGGAGATGGCTGTTTTGGCAGGTACCTCTTTAATGGAAGCGTAGTGATTGATGATAGGCTGATGTCCTACAAATGACCAGATATACTGATCGAAGGAACCAAATTCTTTTTGTACGGCCAGGAATGCTTTGGCGTTGGTCACCACGGCATTTACCTTTAAACGGTTGCGGATGATGCCTTCGTTTTCCAGCAGGGCAGCTATTTTTTTCTCGTCATATTTCGCAATCTTTTTGGCATCCCACTGGTCAAATGCTTTACGGTAGTTTTCTCTTTTCAGCAGCACGGTATACCAGCTAAGTCCGGCCTGTGCACCTTCCAGGCAAAGCATTTCAAACAGGTGCCGGTCGTCGTGATGCGGTACCCCCCATTCCTGGTCATGATAATCTTTATAAAGCTGGTCTTTGTTGGCCCAGCTGCACCGGATCTTTTCTACAGTTCCCACTCGTTAATGATTTGTCGTACCTGTTGCTTATAGGCTTCCAGGTCGTTAATGGTTTGATTAATAAAGCTGTTATCTTCCAGGCTGCCCACTACGGCGTTCATTTCTTTTTCGTTGTCGTATGTCATGCGGCGGAAAGGATTCTTGTAATCTTTTTCGCGGGAGTGGCGGATGTGGTGGGTGATCCATTCCATAGTGGCGATGGAGTCATCCAGCCATTGTGCCAGCAGGCCGGTAGTGAGGTTCTTAACGTTCAGCTCTTTTATTTCCAGGAGGCTGGCTACGGCATGTTGCAGTTTTTCAGCAGGGTATTCCTTGCCTATTTCTACGTACGCATCATGTAGTTGCGGCCATCCGTTGATTTTATTCTTTTTGATTTTTGTTTTCAGCGTAGCTACCGTGTCGGCTTTCATCAGCTGGCCGCCAATATTGAGCCAGTCGCTGCGTTTAGCCGTTTTGATCGCTGCCTGCAGTGCAAGATAGGAAGGTTTGTTGGCTGCCAGGATATTTTTTATACCGTATAATACAATCAGTTCCCGGAAGAGGGGATAGGCTTTGTGTAACTTCAGCAGTTCCACCTGCCGGTTGCTGTTTTCCATGCCGGTAGCCAGAATGGTCAGCTTTGCAACAACTTCCGGTTGCTGCAGTAATAATTCCTTCCCTTTTTTACGTATATCCTTGTCCGTTATTTCTTTTTTGGGCGTGTTTTCCGGCAGGGCATACCAGGCTTTTCCGGTGGCAGCTTCCATCACGGCCAGGGCTTCGAACATCTCTTCTACAGAGTCCGGCGCGAGGTAATCGTATTCAATGAGCTGGGTTTTGTCGGTCCGTTTGTCGCGGTCTACATACTTCCAGGAGTTGCGTGCAATGGCATACATGTTATGCATGAACCAGTAGCCGGGCATGATTTTCAGCCGGTCTTCATGTTCATCATTCACCACCAGGCTGAAAGGAATATTGATATGTAACTCCGACATATAATTTCCTTTGGAGATGAGGGTGAAGCAGGCAAATTTTGAATTGTGTTTTAAGCTGACACATAGCCCGGGCCAGAAGCCTCTGCCGGCAATGATTTCACCGTCAGCGCCGCGGGAGTTGTGGTTGGAGCCAATGGTAGCACCGGCTGCCATATTGCTTTGGCCCATGATGAGCGCCGCACAAAGAAACGAGTTATTGTGGTGCTGTTCATGTGCCGGAAAGATGAGGGAGTTGAGTACCTCACAGCAGGAAATGGTGGCGTTGTTGCCCAGGTAGGAGTTGATGAGGCGGGCGCCGTATTTCAGCTGGGAATGGGAAGCCATGACAAAGCGTACGGCTTTTACGCCATAGAATACACGGCAGCCGTAGCCAATGATGCCGTTCACCATTTCACAGCCTTCTCCGATCTGGGAGGCCGCGGTGCTGTTGCTGTTGATGGTCAGGTTTTTCAGTTTGTTGGCGCCTTTGATATAGGCGTCGGTACCGATGGTCACATCTTTGATCACCTTACAGTTCTTGATCACGCTGCGGTCGCCTACCATGCCGTAGTAGCCGCGTCGTTTGTCGAATTGTTTTTCGGTGAACACCTTGAACTGCTGCTGCAGCTGTTCATCGTCGCGGTAGCGCGTCCAGAGATAAGCATCACCGGGCAGCATGCCGTCAAACGGCATTACGCTGCGGCCACCGTTTTCGTTGCACAGCTCCATCCAGATGCGGCCATTTTCTACTTCTCCTTCCTTGACAATCCCGTTACCGAATTTGGCATAATCGGTTGTGGCCATTTCATTGACATTGGCCACAATCACTTCATTGCCGAGTATATAGTGGGAAAGATAGTTGACATTATGTACGACCACGTTGTCGCCGAAATCACAGGCGCAGATGGTGCTGTTATATAATCCTACCGGCATACGCAGGTTATGGAACTCGAGGTAGTAAGGCTCCAGTTTACCGATGCGTACCATGCCGAAAAAGTGGCAGTGCTGTACCAGCTGAGGGTTGAACTCATCAGATACAAAAATGGTATTCCAGTCATCGGAAGTATTATCGTTACGTACCAGGGCTTCTACTTCGTATGCGGTGAGTTTTCTGTATTGGTCCTGCCGGCTCCACTGCTCATTACGGAGGTAATATTCATCTTTGCCTTTTGGTAACGTGGTTTCAATAAAATTGTACCCCAGCTCCGAGAGGGGGCGTTTTTGGATATTATTCATGGGGACATGAGTTTAATGGCATCTGCAACGTGCTGAAAGTATTATCCCTTTGTTTTACCTGCACAGGTTGCCGGCAGATAAAACAAAGGAATAATACGAAAATTTCCGGGCTAGTGGTGAGCTGTTATTCTACGGTTACTGATTTCGCCAGGTTACGTGGTTTATCCACATCGAGTCCTTTTAATACACCGATGTGATAGGCCAGTAATTGCAGGGGAATGACAGAGATGATAGGCGCTACCAGTTCATCTGCAGCCGGCACAAATATGGTGTCATCTGCCATTGGCGGAATAGTGGTGTCTCCTTCTGTAACCACAGCAATGACTTTGCCTTTACGCGCTTTGATTTCCTGAATGTTGCTCACTACTTTTTCGTAGTAGCTGTCTTTGGTGGCAACAATAACTACCGGCAGGTTTTCATCTACCAGGGCAATCGGGCCGTGTTTCATTTCTGCAGCAGGATAACCTTCTGCGTGTATGTAGGAGATTTCTTTCAGTTTTAAGGCGCCTTCCAGGGCTACCGGGAAGTTATAGCCACGTCCCAGGTAAAGGAAGTCGCGGGCATCTTTGTATTTGTCGGCAATCCTGACGATCTGGTCGTCCAGTTTCAGGGCTGTGGCCACTTTGTCCGGTACCTGATCCAGTTCGTCGAGCAGGTGCTGGAAACGTTGCTGGGTAATGGTACCTTTTTCGATGCCTATTTTCAGACCTACGAGGCACAGTACGGCCAGCTGCGCCGTGAAGGCTTTGGTGCTGGCTACGCCGATTTCCGGACCGGCATGCGTATAGGCGCCGGCGTGAGATAAACGGGCAATGGAAGAACCTACCACGTTACATACACCCAGGATGATGGCGCCTTTTTCCTTGGCGCTTTCTATCGCTACCAGGGTATCAGCGGTTTCACCGGACTGAGATACGGCAATGATCACATCTCCTTCACCCACTACCGGATTGCGGTAACGGAATTCGGAAGCATATTCTACTTCCACCGGGATGCGGCATAATTCTTCAATCATGTATTCTGCTACCAGCCCGGCATGCCAGGAGGTACCGCAGGCAACAATGATGATGCGTTTGGCATTGGTGAGAATTTCTTCGTAGGCGCGCATACCACCCATGGTGAGGGTGCCATTTTTGGCGTCCAGACGACCACGGAGACTGTCGAAAATAGTTTGCGGCTGTTCAAATATTTCTTTCAGCATGAAGTGGGCATAACCTCCTTTTTCGATGGCAGCCAGTTCTATGTCGAGCTTCTGGATGTAAGGGGTTTGTCTTTCATTGGAAATATTTTTCAGGATCAGTTCATCCGCTTTGATGATGGCAATTTCATAATCATTTACATACACGACTTCTTTCGTGTATTCAATGATAGGGGAGGCATCAGAAGCGAGGAAATGTTCGCCTTTACCTACGCCTATTACCAGTGGACTGCCTTTACGTGCGGCAATCAGGGTATCCGGATTATCTTCATCAATCAATACAATAACATATGCCCCTACTACGCGTTTGAGGGCAATCAATAAGGCTTCTTCCAGCGTGCATTGGTTATTTTTTTTGATCTCCTCGATGAAGTGCAGTAACACTTCGGTATCGGTATCACTCTTAAAAACATGTCCCTGATTAATCAGTTCCTGTTTCAGTTGTACATAGTTTTCAATGATGCCGTTGTGGATCATGGCGAGTTTTCCATTACCGGAAGTATGCGGGTGGGCATTGCGGTCAGAAGGTTCTCCGTGGGTAGCCCAGCGGGTGTGGCCGATGGCGATATGACTCCGCATGTCTTTGCTGGCTGCATATTCTTCAAGCGCGGCTACTTTGTCTTTTCTTTTGTATACCTGTAATCCGTTGTTGATAATGGCTACGCCCGCGCTGTCGTAACCACGGTATTCCAGTCTTTTGAGTCCTTTCAAAACTATCGGGTAGGCTTCTCGTTGCCCGATATAAGCTACTATTCCACACATAAAGTTGTAAGATTTGTGGTGAGGTTTATCATTGCAATATCGCATTAATTGTTAAAATCACATTTATAAATGTGAAGATTGTATAAGATAAAGATATGGTGCCGCGTGTTTTTTTAATATCTAAGAAAAATCCAATTTAAATGAAAAAAGGACTTCAGCGAACAATTCAAATGAAAATTAAGATTACTTAACATTCATAGCATTGTTCACGAAGTCCTGAATAATAAATCTACGCAACGATAAATGAAGCGACCATTCTATGCAAACACTTGTCTGGCGCCGGATAGCCGCCCTGGTACTGTCTGCAGCGGTGATGCTTCATGCATCATTTTTTAATTATTTTAATAAGTCAATCCGTTGATAAAAAATCTCCAACAACACAGCTATCATGATAGCAAATGTGATTTGTAAATTATTTTAATAAGTTGTTTTCGAACAACTGCAGGATTCTTTTATATTCATCTGTCCAGCTGCTCGGTGTAGTGAAACCATGGTCTTCTACCGGATAAACCGCCAGTTCCCAGTTGTCTTTACCCAGCTCAATCAGGCGTTGTGACAAGCGTACAATATCCTGGAAATGTACATTGGTATCTACCATACCATGACACATCAGCAGTTTGCCTTTCAGTCCTTCTGCAAAATAAATGGGAGAAGAACGATGGTAAGCAATGCTATCTGTCTGCGGTTCATTCAGGATATTGCTCGTATAGCCGTGATTGTAATGCGCCCAGTCGGTAACAGAGCGTAAAGCGGCACCGGCAGCGAATACACCAGGTTTGGTAAACATACCCATCAGGGTCATGAAACCACCGTAGCTACCTCCGTATATTCCTATACGTTGGGGGTCCACCTGCAATTTTTCTGCCAGATATTTTGCACCATCCACTTCATCATCGAGGTCTTTACCACCCATGTAGCGATAGATACCTGTGCGCCAGTTGCGGCCGTAGCCTGCACTGCCGCGGTAATCAATATCCAGTACTGTGTAACCTTTATCGGTAAGCAGGTTATGGAACATGTATTCGCGGAAGTAACTGCTCCACCATTTATGTGCATTCTGCAGATAACCTGCGCCATGTACAAAAATCACAGCAGCGCCGTTTTTCTTTGCCGGATCCGGTGTGTACAGCCGCGCATATACCGGTTGGTTGTCGCGGGCAGTGAAAGTGATCACCTGCGGATCGCGCCATGGATAGGCCTGGAATTCTGCTGACTGCGATTTATCGGTTACCTGTACGGCTTTGCCACCAGGTGTATTCGGCTGCAGATACAATTCCCAGGGCTTGGTGGAAGAAGAGTAGCGGTAAGCAATCCATTTGTTGTCTGGTGAAATACTTACTTCGTGCGCACCTGTTAATGTGGTAATTCTTTCTGCTTTACCACCATTTACCGGGATACGGTAAAATTGTTTTTCGCCGGGATGTACTTCGTTGGTGGTCAGGTAAAAATATTTTTTATCCTGCGACAGTTGTACTTCCTGTACTTCGTAGTTGCCACTGGTCAGCTGTTTGCTGGCGCCGGTGTTCACCGCTGCCGTATACAGATGGGAATAACCGGTTGCTTCTGATTGATACCAGCAGGTATTTTCATCGATCCAGCCCAGGTTGGCGCCACCGAAGCTCCAGCCAATACCAGGCCCGGCGATCCAGGCTTCATCCCGTTGCCGGCTGATGGTTTTCAACGTACCGTTGGTGGCATCCAGCAGGGCAATCCAGCGGTCTTTGTTATCCTGGCTGCGGATGTCTACAATAGCGTGCGTACCGCGGTCAGACCAGAAGGGACCGTTGACAATCACACTTCTTACCACCGCACTGTCTTTTTTCGTATAGTCCTTTACGTAGTCCGGCAGATCTTTGATACCAGGAAGGTCTGTGGTTTTAATCGGCAACACGGTATCTTTTTCCCGGTCGTATACAAAGGCTTCAAAAGCGCCTTGTGGTGAACCTACTTTATCGCGGGAAGAAATATCGGTGGTAAAACCGGAAGCGGTCACAAATTCAGGCACGATCGTGTAATGCACACCGCTGGCTTCCTTAAATAAAAGGTAGCTGATAAAACGGCCATCAGGACTGATCTGCAGGTTTTGTACTTTTTTGTCCTGTGTATAAAGCGTCCGCAGTTCCTTCGGCGCATAGGCTTTATCAAAGGCGGAAGCGGCATCACTCTTTGTTTTTTTATCGCGCACTACTGCCAGCAGTGCCAGCTGATCTGCTTTCAGCGACGCGTCGGCCGCGTTGCCGGAAGCTTTATCTGCCTTGTCTGCTGCCGGTTGGCTGCCTGCCTGGAAGCGGGTCAGCTGACTGGTCAGACCAGTAGCTTTTTCCCAGCCATACAGGTTGTGGCCTTGTTCATACACCAGCTGTTTACCGCCGAAACTGAAAGCGGGATTGCTTTCTACGGCGACCGTATTGGTGATACGGATTTCTTTCCCGGTTTTTATCTCCAGTAAATAAATATCTCCCTTGTAGCTATAGGTTAATAAGGTCTGGTCGGCATTATAAACACCGTTGGATCTGGCTTTGATAACGGCCCGTTCAGCGGCTGCTGTTTTACGGGGAGCAGTACTTTTAATGCCGGCATAGTACAAAGAGTCATCCAGGCTTTTTTCCGGGTTCCAGTTAAAGTAAACCGTTTGATTATCGGTACCCCAGAAAACCCGGTCAGGGGAAGTTCCGATCCACTTGGGGTCCCGCATGATCTTATCTACAGTAAGCGGCCCTGGTTGCTGGGCATAAAGCTGGTTGACATATAAAATTACTAAAGCGGGCAATACCCATTTTCTCATAGTGGTTCATTATTTTGTTGGGGAATAAATGTAACGGTTTAATCATAAATTGCCGTATATTTTGGATGGACGTATCGCGGCCACCTGTTTTAATACTGCCATATGCGCTTGATGCCAATACTTTTTTCCCTCTTTCTGCTGGCGGGCTGCCAGCCCAAACCACCGGCAAGAATACCAGTACCGGTAGCGGAAGATTCTACCTTCCTCACAGGTACCTTTTTTCTGGTACGTCATGCAGAAAACAACCCGGGACCAGATTCTACGCTGACTCTCGCCGGGCAGCAGCGGGCCGGCGCCTTATATCACCTGCTGAAAGATTCTGCCATCGCTAAAATTTACACCACCCGGTACATCCGTAGTATACAAACAGCCGATAGCCTGCGTATCCGCCTGCACCTGGATACCTGTATCTATCAGGCAGATACCACCGGCGAATCCCTGCTGTATGAAATGATCCGACGGGGCGACTGGGGCAAACGTATTCTGGTGGTAGGGCATTCCAATACCCTCGTGCCCATTATGCACAGCCTGAGAGCAACACCCCATGCAGATACCATCGGAGAGCGGGAGTACGACCGGTTATTTATCGTCTATAAAACAAAAGCTGCCAGTACAGTGAAGGAACACTGTTATTGAAAGAAAGGATAAAAAAAATACGCATTCCCGGAAAGGCTGCCCGCCGTAGGCGCCGCTGGGAATGCGTATTTTTTTATGTATGCTATTAAAGCAGGATACCCCGCATAAATACGTAGGCAACGGTAAAGTAAATCAACAGACCGGTCACATCTACCAGGGTAGCCACAAACGGCGCTGAAGACGTAGCCGGATCGGCGCCGAACTTTTTAAGTACCAGCGGCAACATAGAACCGGAAAGGGTGCCCCATAATACGACCCCGATCAGGGATACGCCTACGGTAAAGCCTATCAGTACAGCATGTGCGCCGTAGGTATGGAAAAAGGAATTCCACAGCAGGATACGGATAAAACCGATAGAACCCAGTACACTGCCCAGCAGGATACCGGATATCAGCTCCCGGCGCATCACCCGCCACCAATCGCTGATGGTGATCTCACCCAGGGCCATCGCCTGTATAATCAGGGTGGATGCCTGAGAACCGCTGTTACCACCACTGGAAATGATCAGGGGCACAAACAGGGCCAGTACCACAGCTTTGGCGATTTCTTCTTCAAAAAATCCCATAGCCGTAGCCGTTAACATCTCCCCGATAAACAATACAATCAGCCAGCCTACCCGTTTTTTAATCAGTTTCAGGAGGGGCATATCCAGGTAAGGTTCATCCAGGGCTTCGGTACCACCTATCTTCTGGATGTTTTCGGTATGTTCTTCATTGGCAATCCACAACACGTCATCGATGGTTACAATCCCGAGCAATACGCCCTGGTCGTCTACTACCGGCAGCGCCACACGGTTTTCCATCCGGAATACCTGAATAGCTTCTTCCTGTTCATCGTTGGCATGCAGGGATACAAAACGATCATCCATCAGGGTATGTACCACCGTGTCCGGCGATACCAGCAGAAATTCCCGTATCCGGAAGTCATCCAGCAGTTGCCCCTTTTCATCGATGACATAGATTACATCAATGGTTTCACTGTCTTTGCCGTGTTCCCGGATATAATCCAGTACTTCCTTTACCGACCATTCTTCCCGTACAGCAATGTAGTCGGGTGTCATGATACGGCCTACACTGTTTTCCGGGTAACCGAGCAATGACAGGGTGATCCGTCTTTCTTCCGGGTCCAGTAATTTAATCAGTTCTTTCACAGCTTCACTGGGCAGCTCTTCCAGAAAGGAAGTCCGGTCATCCGCCGGCAGCTCGTTCATGAGCTCCGCTATTTTGGCCGGGGCCAGCAATCGGATAACGTCTTCCTGTAAAGGAAAATCCAGGATACGGAAAGCCGCTGCCGCTCTGCTGATCGACAGGGTATTGATGATCACGCCGGCATCTTCAGGTACCTCGTGAATAAGTTCGGCTATATCCGTGATTAACTGGTCATCCAGGTATACCGACAGTTCGCGGTAATTTTTTTCGGCTGTCAGTATCTCGAATTTCTCCAGTAAAGCTTCATTTTCCATGTACAATTGACTCTATTTGCGAAAATAGGTTAAAATACCACGTTGCCGGGCTGGTTGTTATAATAATTCTGACACATGCAAGCGGATATTGCTGCAGATGCCGTCCAGTGGAAGGTCGTTCGCGTCCCTGCCAAACGGGTCTTCAATCTCTTCGGCGATCAGCTCCAGACTGGCCAGCACAAAGAAGATGAATACAATCATGGGAATGATCAGATAGCCCAGGCTGAATACATAACCAAAGGGCATTGTCATGACATAAAAGAAAATGAATTTTTTGATAAATACACTGTAGGAGAAAGGGATCGGCGTATTTTTAATACGCTCGCAGGCACCGCATACTTCGGCAAATGCCTGCAGCTCATTGTTGAGAATGATCAGCTGTTCGCCCGTGAGCTGGCCTTCCCGGTGCAGTTCCATGGCTTTGCTGGTTAGCTGCTGCGATAACTGATTGGGTACATGTTTCGCGGGCGTTACCTGTACAGGCCCTGTAGGCAAAGGTTGTAGCTCTTCTGCCACAAAGGTGGCCCGTAAATGATTTTTAAGACCATAGGCAAAGTTGGGAATCATGATGCGGTAAAACTCCCGGGCTGCCTGGTTTTCCTGCGGCAGCATGGCTTGAATTTTAATGGCCAGGTTGCGGCTGCTGTTGACCAGCGTGCCCCATAGCCTGCGCCCTTCCCACCAGCGGTCATACGCCGTGTTGGTACGGAATACCAGTAACAGGGAGATGACAAAGCCCAGCAGGCCATGCATCATAGAGATGTTTTTTAACTCACTGTTGGAAGATAGTTGCCAGAACTCCAGCTCCAGCCAGGCAATGATAGCGGAGTAGATAGACAGGCCGATAAACATAGGGAATAGTTTCCTCACCGTATCAGCCTTATGGATGCGGAAGATAAACGTAAACCATTCTTTTGGGTTATAACTGATCATATGTACGGTTCTTATTAAAAGCAAAAAAAATATTTTTCGGGCCGCAAACCTAAAATTTTTAAACAGTATTTTGATAACTTCCTGCTTTAAGTTTACTTTACGCCTTCTTTTATTTTGAAATAGTGCTATGATAAAGCCGTACTTGTATATCGAAAAGTCAAAGGGAAAAGGCAGAGGAGTCTTTACTAAAGAGAACATTCCCGCCGGAACACGCATCGAAACTTCCCCTGTGCTGGTGCTCTCCAATGACGATACCGAGATTGTGGATCAGACGAGATTACACAATTATATTTTTCTCTGGGGCGTAAGAGAAACCCGCTCCTGTGTGGCTTTGGGCTTTTGTTCCATCTATAATCACGCTTATAATCCTAACTGTGAATATGAGATGGATTTTGAAGAAGATACCATGAGTATCATTACCCGCCGCGAAATTAAAAAAGGCGAAGAGCTTTTTATTAACTATAACGGAGAGGTAGAAGACCAGACCCCGATGTGGTTCGATGTGAAACGCAAGCCAGCTGAAAAGGCAAAACAAGCGCGATAACAACATTACGAATACCAGATTACGGATTACATAGGAGAAAGGGGTAACTGCCTGCAGTCTTTTCCCGGATGTAATCCGTAATTTCCGATTCGTAATTATTTTGTAATATTGTATAAGTACTTACATAATTTTGACCGGGAGATACCAGCGTAACAGTCACCCTGTTGCTCCGGCCTCCATCAATATATAGCCGCTATGTCATTTTACAACAGTTTAGGATACCTCGTTTTTGGCAGCCGCCTGCGCAGACTGAGTGAATACTTCCTCATGGAAGTGAATAAAGTGTATGAAGAGGCGGGCATCGCTTTTGACGCCAGCTGGTTTCCGGTATTCTACCTGTTGTCCAGACAACAGCCCATGCCCATGATAGACATCGCGGAGCAACTGGAAGTATCTCATTCTGCCGTTAGCCAGATGGTCACCAACCTGAAGAAAAAAGGATTACTGAAAACCACTCCCTGCAAGGAAGATGGCCGGCGGCAACTGGTAGCCTTCTCTAAAAAAGGAGAAGAACTGCTGCAACAGATACAACCCATATGGGAAGCTATTTCCGGCGCTATGGATACGCTGGTATCTGAAAACAAACAAAGTCAGCAACTCCTGGCAGCCATTGCACAGATAGAACAGGCCGTATCACAGCAACCGCTGTCAGCAAGGATTAAAGCACAATTGTAAATCATCATACACCAGATAAATCAACTAATCATGAGTGATATCTTTAAGTATGGTATAGATACCCTTTCGGTAGGTAAAGCAATAGACATTGCCGCCGGAAAAATAAAAGGGATATTGGTACCAGAAGTCATTGCCCGCATACAAACCAGCCATGGTTATGTACAAACCATCGTATCGCAGCATACCACGGTATACGGCATCAACACCGGCTTTGGTCCGTTATGTGATACCAAAATTTCGGAAGAAGATACCCGCGCCCTGCAGTACAATATCCTGCAAAGCCACAGCGTAGGCGTAGGCGCAAGTATTCCGGAAGAAGTAGCCCGTATTATGCTCATCACCAAGGTACATGCGCTGGCACAAGGCTATTCCGGTGCTGCCCTGACTACCCTGGAACGTATCATCTGGCATATCGAAAACAAGGTAACGCCACTGGTACCGGAAAAAGGCTCTGTAGGCGCTTCCGGCGACCTCGCCCCTTTATCCCACCTGTTCCTGCCACTGATAGGCCTGGGCCATGTATGGTATAAAGGACAGAAAACTGATATGCAGGCTGTACTGCAGCAGGAAAACCTGCAACCGGTAGTACTGGGTCCGAAAGAAGGCCTGGCACTCATCAACGGTACGCAGTTCATTCTGTCTTTCGCCGTGAAAGCGGTACACCGCCTGCACAACGCACTGGAAGCTGCCGATATTATCGGTGCCTTATCCCTGGAAGGCCTGATGGGTACTGCCAAACCATTTGATCCGCGTTTACATGCCATCCGTCCGTTCCCCGGCAATCAGCTGGTAGCACACCGCCTGAAAACATTGCTGGATAACTCGGAGATCATGGCATCGCATGTAGACTGCGGCCGCGTACAGGACCCTTATTCCCTGCGTTGTATGCCACAGGTACACGGCGCTTCCCGCACCGCCTGGCTGCACCTGCTGGAATTAACCACTATTGAACTGAATGCTGTCACAGATAACCCGATCATCTTCAGCGCTACCGATACTATCAGCGGTGGTAACTTCCACGGCCAGCCAATGGCTTTGCCGCTGGATTACGCTACTGTAGCGGCTGCGGAACTGGGTAATATTTCCGACAGACGTTGTTATATGATGATTGAAGGCAGATATGGCCTGCCTAAACTGCTCATCAACGACGCCGGTCTGAACTCCGGTTTCATGATTCCGCAATACACCACTGCCGCCCTGGTAACAGAAAACAAAACCCTGTGTTTCCCTGCCAGCGCCGACAGTGTACCCACCTCTCTGGGTCAGGAAGACCACGTATCCATGGGCTCCATCAGCGGCCGTAAACTGAACCAGGTGATCGATAACCTGGAGTACATACTGGCGATTGAGTTGCTGTATGCTGCTCAGGCTGTGGATTTCCGCCGTCCGATGAAATCCGGTCCGGTACTGGAAGCCGTACATAAATACGCACGCGAAAAAGTAACCTTCGCAGACAAAGACCGCATCTTCGCAAACGATATAGCAGCTTTACACCAAATCGTTGCCGATCAATCACTGGTGCGCGTTGCCAACGAGGCCGCCGCTCAGCATCAATTACCTTTAAATGGAATCTATCATGACCAGTTTGGACTTTATTAAGGCATTCGCGGCACATCCGCATTATAAAGCACCACATGGTGCTACCCTCCACGCTAAATCATGGCAGACGGAAGCTCCGCTGCGCATGTTACTCAACAACCTGGATGCGGAAGTAGCAGAAAATCCGGATGAACTGGTAGTATATGGCGGTATCGGTCAGGCAGCGCGTAACCGCGAATCCCTGCAGAAAATTATTGAAATCCTGCTCGACCTGGATGAAGAGCATTCCCTGCTCGTACAATCCGGTAAACCGGTAGGTATTGTACGCACGCATCCGCAGGCGCCACGCGTGATGCTGGCCAACAGTAACCTCGTACCCAAATGGGCTACCTGGGAGCATTTCAATGACCTGCGTGCAAAAGGTTTGATGATGTACGGTCAGATGACTGCCGGCAGCTGGATCTATATCGGTACACAAGGCATCCTCCAGGGTACCTATGAAACCTTTATGGAATGCGGCCGTCAGCACTTTAACGGCAACCTGAAAGGAAAGCTGCTGGTAACCGCCGGTATCGGTGGTATGGGCGGCGCGCAGCCACTGGCAGCAACCATGGCGGGTGCGGTATTCCTGGGTGCAGACATTGATCCTACCCGTATACAAAAAAGAATAGATACCCGTTATATCGACCGCATGACTTACTCCTATGAGGAAGCGATCCGCTGGGCGCAGGAAGCCCAGGCAAAAGGAGAAGCCCTCTCTATCGGACTGGTAAGTGATGCCGGCGATATGCTGGAAAGATTACTGCAAGACAATATCATCCCGGATATTCTCACCGACCAGACTTCTGCACACGATCCTATCAACGGATATGTACCGAATGGCATGTCGCTGGAAGCTGCACTGGCACTGCGTAAAAGCGATGCTGCTGCCTACAAGCAGCTGTCGCTGAAAAGCATGGCCCGTCACGTAGGCCTGATGCTGACCTTACAACAGAAAGGCGCTATCACCTTTGACTACGGCAACAACATCCGCGAATTCGCGAAAGAAGGTGGCGAACCAAATGCCTTCAACTTCCCGGGATTCACGCCGGCGTATATACGTCCGCTGTTCTGCGAAGGAAAAGGACCTTTCCGCTGGGTAGCCTTATCCGGCGATCCGGAAGATATCTATACCACAGACCGCGCACTGATGGAAGCATTCCCGGAAAACACGCACCTGATCAACTGGTTGAAACAGGCGCAGGAAAAAGTAGCCTTCCAGGGCTTACCTGCCCGTATCTGCTGGCTGGGCCTGGGCGAACGTGAGAAAGCCGGTCTGATCTTCAATGAACTGGTGAGAACCGGAAAGGTGAAAGCGCCGATCGTGATTGGCCGCGACCACCTGGATTGTGGCTCTGTAGCTTCTCCCAACCGGGAAACAGAATCCATGAAAGATGGCTCCGATGCAGTAAGCGACTGGACTTTACTGAACCTGATGTCCAACACCGGCGGCGGCGCTACCTGGGTATCTTTCCACCACGGTGGTGGTGTAGGGATGGGATATTCCCAGCACGCAGGCATGGTGGTACTGGCAGATGGTACCGACCGCGCAGCAGCCTGTCTGAGCAGAGTACTGTTCAACGATCCGGCTATGGGTATTTTCCGCCATGCAGATGCAGGGTATGAAAAAGCACAGGAGTGGGCCGATAAATTTGGCATCGCTGTTCATATTTAATTTCACAGTAGCCGTCAGCGTTAGTCCGTGTTATGCAGGGATATCGCTGGCGGCATTGTTTATTTTTAACGGTTTTCCGCCGGCTCATTACTTACCAGCCGTCGGAAACACAAAGCTGCAAGTATGTTACTGATAGGACCTTTTGCCCAAATATTGCCCATGACCGGCTTATCCCTGAAAGGTGCACTGCAGGATGAGCAACTGACAGTAATTGAGAAAGGTGGAATTGTAGTAGAGGAGGGCAGAATAGTAGCCGTAGGGGAATACCTTTCCCTGCAACAACAATACCCGGCCAGTGAACTGGCTTTCATCGATACCCCGATGGTATTACTGCCCGGATTCATCGACTGCCACACACATATTTGTTACGACGGCACCCGCAACCGCGATTACGCGATGCGTATTGCCGGTAAAACCTACCTGGAAATTGCCCGTGCCGGCGGCGGTATCTGGGACTCGGTTTCTAAAACACGTGTAGCCGATACCGTTACCCTGGTAGAAAATACCATTGCCCGCGCCAACCGGCACCTGCTGGAAGGTGTTACCACCATCGAAGTAAAGAGTGGCTACGGCCTGAACCTCGACAGTGAACTGAAAATGTTGCGGGCTATTCAACGGGCATCCATGTATACAAAAGCGACGCTGGTACCTACCTGTCTGGCCGCCCACATGAAACCCCGTGATTACACCGGTACAGAAGAAGCTTACCTCGATTGGATCATTCAGGAACTGTTGCCCGTGTTGAAGACAGAACAACTGACCAATCGCGTAGATATCTTTATTGAAGAAACAGCCTTTTCCGCACCAGCAGCAGCCGACTTCCTGCATAAAGCCCGGCAGCTGGGTTTTGCCGCCACCGTGCATGCAGACCAGTTCAGCGCTGGCGGTTCCGCAGTAGCAGTAGCAGCAGGCGCTTTGTCTGCCGACCACCTGGAGGCCAGCAGCGAAAAAGAAATTAACTTGCTCGCAAAATCAGATACCGTAGCGGTAGTATTGCCGGGCGCTTCACTGGGACTGGGTATGCAGTATGCACCTGCCCGTAAACTGCTGGATGCAGGCGCCAGTGTGGCCATCGCCAGCGACTGGAACCCGGGTTCTGCACCCATGGGTGATTTACTGATACAGGCAGCTGTGATGAGCGCCGCAGAAAAATTATCCACTGCAGAAGTACTGGCTGCATTAACGGTAAGAGCTGCACCTGCCCTGGAAATCCGGGATGCCGGACAACTGCAGGCCGGATTTGTAGCAGACCTGCAGGCATATCCTACCGCAGATTACCGCGATATTTTGTATTATCAGGGTAAGATGAAACCAGCTATTGTCTGGAAAAAAGGAGAACCAGTAAAGTAATTTATGATAACAAAAGATAACTACCAGCCCACTGCTGCTACCACCTGGACGGGCCGTACCGATGGTACGGAGCCGGACCTGCTGCGCTGGCATCAGGTGATAAAAACAGTAGACCTGTTACAGGCGTCGCTGCCGGCTCTCACCGCCCATGAAAAAGGGATTGTGTTTGTGGGCTTCGCCTGCGATGAAGGGGTGCGCCGCAACAAAGGCAGAACCGGCGCTGCTGCCGGCCCTTTTGCTTTGCGTAAGGCCATCGCCGGATTTCCCGCTCACCTGCAGCCGGATACAGTATTGCTGGATGCCGGCGATATCCTGTGCGCCAACGGCGACCTGGAAAGCGCTCAGCAAACGCTGGCCAATACCGTGCAAACCATCCTGAAAGCCGGCTACTTACCGGTATTACTGGGTGGCGGACATGAAATTACGTATGGGCATGCCAGTGGTATCCGTGCCTACGCAAAAGGCCGCAAGGAACGCGTTGGTTTTATCAATTTTGATGCACACTTCGATATCCGTATTCCGGGTGAAGAAGGCCCCAGCTCCGGTACCGGATTCTGGCAACTGGCACAGGATTGCAAACAAGCCGGCGAACCCTTTAACTACCTGGCACTGGGTATTCAGAAAAACGGCAATACCCGTCAGCTATTCAATATAGCGGGAGAAGCCGGGGCTACCTATGTGAGTGCAGACGCTTTTCACCTGCAGGATAAAGACACCCTGCTGGCAGCTATACAGCATTTCCTGCGGCAGACAGACCGCATATACCTGACTACCTGCCTGGATGTTTTTGCCGCGCCTTTTGCACCTGGTGTAAGCGCAACGGCATTTAACGGCATCTGGCCGGGCGGACTCTTTCTGCAATGCTACCGCACCATCCTGCAAAGCGGCAAAGTAGCCGGAGTAGATGTAGCAGAACTGAACCCTGCACTCGATATTGATAACCGCACCGCCAAACTGGGCGCCGCTATTATCTTTGAAACAGTGATGGCGTATTGTGGGGAAGAAAGTATAGATTAATAAAACCGGGTCGGCTTTTGGGTTTACACCGTAAAGTCAAAAGCTGATCCTTGTTGCAGATGTGTTTTACATTGTGCCAGCTGTTGCCGGGTATCCTGCTGCAACAGTTTCAGCAGCGTTCCACTGCGAACCGGTAACGGTATCTTCTCCTGTTTTACTTCGGCAATACTTGTTTTTACAAACAACAGCAGCTCGCTGGTATCATGCCACTTACCTAATAATTCTCCTGCTTTTTTAATGTGTGCCGTCACGCGATCCAGCTCTTTGGAGGCCGGGATAGCAGGCGCCAGTATCGTTAGCTGATAATAGAGGGTTTTCACGTTTTTGCGCAGGGTATGCCAGACCGTATGATGGGCGCGGCCAGCCGGCGGTTGTATCGCCGCATATTGCGCTGTCAGGTGGCGGAGCAACACTGTGGTAGCTACTATGGGATCTGTATCGGCAATGGCTTCCCGAAATTTTTCCGGTAGTTTATCCAGCTGTTTGAGCGTGGTATGTTTTAAGGTATGTTGCAGATGCGTGCCACCATCGTGCAGTTTGTTTTTGAGTAGGAGATGTGCGATGGAAAACCGCCATGCTACCTGTTTCTCATAGGGCTGCAGCTGTTTGGTTTTCAGCTGGGCATCTCTCGAAGTGCCGCCGATAGCCTGTATCAGCTTTAACGTATGCAGGTATTTGCCGGTACGGAGTGAATAGCCAGGCAGTGCTGCTGCCAATGCAAAAAAGGCTTTGATCTTTTTGATACCTACCCGTATTTCATGAATGGCGGTAGCATCTCCGGGCTTTTGCCGGAGCTGGTGCCATGCTTCGCCAAGGGCATCGCATTCACGGCGCAGGTAGGTATATAAAGCATCGTGCAGCATGTTACTAAAGTTAACAATAATTTCTGTGGATCAGCAGGCGATAGGCTGATTTTATACGGCAGAATGGCTGACCTGATTTTTTTATGCCTGATAAGTTCGGATAGGCGTAATTGTTATAGTTTTACGCAAAATTCATAATATGAAGTTTATCCCTAAAGCTTTGTCACTGTTAATGTTAACGGCTGTCAGCCTCACCACTTTTGCACAGAAAATCCGTTTGACAGAAGGCGACCTTTCTGTACTGAAAGGAGAAACCAAACTGAATGTACTGTATACCTACGACAGTCTCGGTGTTGGTAAATTCGATAACGAAGACGACTACATTGCCAAAAAAGTAGAAGAGTACAACAAAAAAGAAAGCGGTCGTGGCGATACCTGGGCCAAAGCCTGGAAATCTGACCGCAACAGGCGTTTTGAGCCTAAATTTCATGAGCTGTTTAATGAGCACGGCGACCTGAAAATAGGTAAATACAAGAACGCCAAATACACCCTGATTTTTCATACCACTTTTATTGAGCCGGGTTGGAATGTGGGTGTGATGCGTAAGAATGCCTACATCGATGCGGAAGTATTCATTGTAGACGCCACAGATAACAGCAAGGTATTGGCAAAGCTGACGGTGAATGATGCACCTGGTCGTACTTTCGGCGGATACGATTTTGATACCGGTACCCGTTTGGCAGAATCCTATGCTATTGCCGGCAAGAAACTGGCGAAGTTTATCAACAAAAAGATATAGTCACAACAATAGTGTTAAGCAGACACGCATGGTGTAACCAGATAAGTGGCAGTAAGCCACGTAATGTGGTTACACCATGCGTTTTTTTATGGGAATAACCGGTGTTAGAATACGATGGTTTTGTTGCCGTGCAGGATAATCCGGTTTTCGATATGCGCTATTACCGCTCTCGTCAGCACCTGCCGTTCAATATCGCGTCCCAGCAATACCAGGTCATCTACCGCATGTTTATGACTCACCCGTGCTACATCCTGTTCTATGATGGGACCTTCATCCAGTTCATTGGTTACATAGTGGGCTGTAGCGCCAATAAGTTTCACGCCTCTCGTATAGGCATGCTGGTAAGGACGCGCGCCGGCGAACGCAGGGAGGAAAGAGTGATGGATATTGATAATGCGCTGTGGAAACAACCCTACAAAGCGGGGCGATAATATCTGCATATAACGCGCCAGCACCGCAAAATCAATTTGGTGATCCTGCAGTAACTGAATGATCGCTGTTTCCTGGGCCTCTTTCTGATCGGGCACTACCGGCAGATAATGAAACGGAATATCCAGTGAAGTACAGGCTGTTTCCAGCTTTGAGTGATTGGAAATCACCAGTGGAATATCTACCGCCAGCTCTTCGTTTTTCCATCTCCATAATAATTCCATCAAACAATGATCATAGGCCGATACCAGGATGGCCATACGTTTGCGCTGATCGCTGTAATCGATCCGCCATTCCATTTGCAGCGGAATGGCTACCTGTGTTTCAAAAGCATTTTCCAGTGTATGCCGGTTGTCATGACTGAGCCGGAATTCCATCCGCATAAAAAATAATCCTTCCTGCGGATCTGTACTGTGTTGACTGGCATCGAGTATATTTGCACCCAGTTGGTACAGGAATTGTGATACACCAGCTACGATGCCGGGCCTGTCCGGACAGCAGATCAACAAACAGGCGGTGAAATGGTTAGATAGGGTTTGCAACATAATATCCCCAAAATAAAAAATATTAATATAAATTTCTGTTGAAAAAAATAGGACTCATGTCAGATACGCATAGCTACCTGCACCCGCAGGTATTCACGTATTTTGATGCAGTAGATGAAATATGGCATGCCGGCGACATCGGTAACGTAGCGCTGGCAGATGAACTGGAAGCCTTTAAACCTTTTCGCGCCGTATACGGCAATATTGATGGAGCGGATATACGTATCCGTTATCCGGAAACCTTACGTTTTAACCTGGAAGGAGTGGAAGTATGCATGACCCATATCGGAGGCTATCCGGGCAAATATGCGCCGGGTGTTCGTCAGCAACTGCTGCAACAGCCGCCCCGCCTGTTTATCTGCGGACATTCGCATATTCTCAAAGTAATGCCTGATCCTGCATTGCAGTTGTTGCACATGAATCCGGGCGCCTGCGGTCAGCAGGGTTGGCATAAAGTAAAGACCCTCTTGCGGTTTGAACTGGAAGCCGGGGATATCCGGAAACTGGAAGTCATTGAATTACCGAAATAAAGCATCAGATCTGATAATATTAAAGCAACATAACCTACTGCATATATGAGGAAGTGGATTTTAATAATGACGGTCATGGTTTGGGGTAGCACTTGTTCACTATCTGCACAAAGCAGATTGTCGAAGTGGTTGAAAACAGAGAATGATACGGCATATATAGAAGATCATACGGAAGATATTACCGCCCGTTTATACAGCTCCCGTAAATATACCAGCTATAATATTATAGACAGAAAGCAGTCCCGGAATATCATGTACCGGCCCAATACCCCGCTGAACCTGGGAGTAGGCTTTAATTACAAGTCTTTGGGACTGAATCTGGGCTTTAACTTTCCGTTTGTCAACCGGCACAACGAAAAGTATGGCAACACTAAATACATCGATCTGCAAACGCATATCTATCTGCGTAAACTGGTGATCGATTTTTACGGGCAATACTATAAGGGATATTATATCTCCAATCCTACAGAAGTATTCGGAAAAGCATACGTAGCGGAAAATCCTTTCCCGCAGCGGCCAGATATCCGGAATCATGGACTGGGCCTGAATGTGCAGTATATCTTCAATGATAAACGTTTTTCCTATCGTGCAGCCAACCTGCAGGATGAATACCAGAAAAAAAGCGCCGGTTCCTTTATGGTAGGAGGAGAAGTCTTCTTTTTAAAAGTGCAGGGAGATTCTTCACTGATTCCTTCCAATATGGTGGATACCACTTTTCTGCGCGAACAGCATTATTATCGCACCGGTGTATCCAGTATTGCAGCCAATGCAGGGTATGCGTATACGTTTGTGTATAAACAGCATTTCTTTATCTCCCTGTCGGCCTCATTGGGGGTGGGGGTAAATCAAACCAACCTGCATATGGATGACGGACGGATAACGCGGGATGGCGGCTGGCAGGTCAGCAGTACCGTGCGGGCATCCATGGGATATAATTCCAGTCGTTATTTTGCCGGTGTACACTATGTGGGTATCTCCAACAGGAGTGAATTGCCGATATCAAATACCTATCAGGTTTTTGGTACCGGCAATATCCGGGTAAGTCTTGTACGGCGGTTCACGCTTCATAAACCACTCTGGAAAGGCAGTCTGTTCTAGCTTTGCGCGGGGGTAATCCATTTCCCTTTAACAGGTGCCTGGTATTGCTCCATTTGTGTCAGCAAGGTGGCCGCATCGTTGCTGCATAGCAGCATATCGCGGTTTTCAGGAGACAGGAATCCTTTTTCCGTCATCGTTTGTGCCAACTGAATAAGGCTGTCATAGAAGCTATTTACATTCAACAGGCCAATCGGTTTTTGGTGCAGGCCCAGTTGGCCCCAGGTAAGCATTTCAAATAATTCCTCCATCGTACCAAATCCGCCTGGAAGAGCAATCACACCGTCGCTCAGTTCATTCATACGGGTTTTACGTTCATGCATGGTATCTACCAGGATCAGTTCTGTTAAGCCGGTATGTGCCAGCTCTTTTTCCTGGAGGAAATAAGGCAATACACCAATTACCTGGCCGCCGGCCTGTAAGGCGCCATCGGCTACTGCACCCATCAATCCTACTTTTGCACCGCCATACACCAGGGTAATACCACGTTGGGCCAGTGAGGCGCCTAACAAGGTAGCCGCTTCCATATATACCGGATCATGTCCGGCACTGGAACCACAGAAAACTACTATACGCTTCATAAAATCACTTTTACAGTCAGGATGAACTGCAAGTTAACGGGAAATTATTTTCAGGTAGAGAAGTTTATGTTATAACCGGGTTATTTCTTCCTGTATGTTTTTCCGGGCAGGTGTTTCATACAGGGTACGGAAATCGTGGGTACAATAAATAGCCGGCATATCCAGGAAATGCTGCAGTGCTTTCTTACGCCCGGGGTTATACACCATTTTCGGATATACGCCGTATTCGCGGCGGATTTGCTGCGTATATGCGATATAGTTATCAGGTGCGGTTCCCAGGATCTGCAGGTCAAAGTCCAGAAAGAAATCCAGGTCGGTATCCTGTTGTGTAGGGAGATGTGTTTGGGTAGCGATGATATAATCCTTTACCAGGGCTGTTTTATCAGCAGGATAGCCCAACTGGCGGAGATGTTTTTCGGCTGCCAGCGCACTTTTGGCTTCGTTATCTGTTTTCAGCACATTATATACCACATCATGGAAGAAAATGGCAAACAGCACCACGTCTGTTTGTTGAAGTTGGGCGGCATATTGCTGTTGCAAGGTAAGTAGCTGGTGGATGTGGGAAAGATTATGATAATATCGGTTAGGGCTGCCGTAGGCGGCGAGCAGTTGCTCAAATGTTTGGTGGATAAAGGTATCGTCCTGTGTGTAGGGCTTGTGCAGTTGTGACCAGGCGGTGCGTAGGGTTGCAGTAAACATAAACAGGAATTCTTTAGGCAGGCAAGTTAAAAAGAAATGGGGGGATGGCAAAGGGCGCCTGTCTGAAAGAAACAAGGCTGCTCCTGCGAACAGGAACAGCCTTGCGGTTATGTAACACTTACGTGAATTATGCTTTTTGAGCAGCTTTGGCAGCTTCTGCACGGATTACGTTCAGTGCACCACCTGCTTTAAACCACTCGATCTGTTGTTCGTTGTACGTGTGGTTTACGGCAAACTCTTCTGTGCTGCCATCTTTATGATGCAGTGCAATGGTGAGTTGTTTGCCAGGAGCAAAGGTAGTCAGACCCAGGATGTCGATGTTGTCATCTTCCTGGATTTTGTCGTAATCTTCTTTGTTGGCGAAGGTCAGACCCAGCATACCTTGTTTTTTCAGGTTGGTTTCGTGAATACGGGCGAAAGATTTCACCAGGATGGCTCTTACACCCAGGTGACGTGGTTCCATCGCTGCGTGTTCGCGGCTGGAGCCTTCACCATAGTTTTCATCACCTACTACTACTGCACCCAGGCCAGCGGCTTTGTAAGCACGCATAGTAGCCGGAACAGCACCGTATTCGCTGGTCAGCGCATTCTTAACGGTGTCGCTTTTATCGTTGAATGCGTTGATCGCACCAATCAGCATGTTGTTGGAGATGTTATCCAGGTGACCACGGTATTTCAACCATGGACCAGCCATAGAGATATGATCCGTTGTACATTTACCTTTTGCTTTGATGAGCAGTTTCAGACCTTTCAGATCTGTACCTTCCCATGCGCTGAATGGCGCCAGCAGCTGCAGACGGTCAGAAGTAGGAGATACGATTACCTGTACACCACTACCATCTTCGGCAGGTGCCTGGTAACCGGCATCATCTACTGCAAAACCTTTTACAGGCAGTTCGTAACCTACTGGTTCGTCCAGCATTACTTCTTCACCCTGCTTGTTTTTCAGTTTGTCTGTCAGCGGGTTGAAAGTCAGGTCGCCGGCGATAGCCAGGGCCGTTACGATTTCAGGAGAAGCTACGAATGCATGGGTAGAAGCGTTACCATCATTTCTTTTCGCGAAGTTACGGTTGAAGGAAGTGATGATAGAGTTCTTACGGGAAGGATCGTCGATGTGACGTGCCCACTGACCAATGCAGGGACCGCAGGCGTTAGCCAGTACAACACCGCCTACCTGGTCAAAAGTATTCAGTAAACCGTCTCTTTCGATGGTAAAACGTACCAGTTCAGAACCCGGTGTGATGGTGAATTCGGATTTCATGTCCAGTTGTTTGTCGATGGCTTGTTTAGCCAGGGACGCTGAACGGGAAATATCTTCGTAGGAAGAGTTGGTGCAGGAACCGATCAGGGCTACTTCCAGTTTCTCAGGCCAGTTGTTTTCTTTCACTGCCTGTGCAAATTTGGAGATAGGCCATGCCAGATCCGGTGTGAACGGACCATTTACGTGTGGTTCCAGTTCATCCAGGTTGATTTCAATTACCTGATCGTAGTATTTCGCTGGTTCAACGTATACTTCTTCATCCGGACGCAGGTGCGCTCTTACTTCGTCAGCCAGGGCAGCAACATCAGCTCTGCTGGTCATTTTCAGGTAATCTGCCATTTTGCTGTCGTAGCCAAACAGGGAACAGGTAGCGCCGATTTCAGCACCCATGTTACAGATGGTACCTTTACCGGTAGCACTCAGGCTATCGGCACCTTCACCAAAGTATTCCACGATGCAACCGGTACCACCTTTTACAGTGAGGATACCCGCTACTTTCAGGATAATATCTTTGGCAGATGTCCAGCCACTCATTTTACCCGTCAGTTTTACACCAATCAGTTTCGGCATTTTCAGCTCCCACGGCAGACCAGCCATTACGTCTACCGCGTCAGCACCACCTACTCCGATTGCTACCATGCCTAAACCGCCGGCATTGGGAGTATGGGAGTCGGTACCAATCATCATACCGCCAGGGAAGGCATAGTTTTCCAGTACTACCTGGTGAATAATACCGGCACCTGGTTTCCAGAAACCAATACCGTACTTATCAGAAATAGAGGAAAGGAAATCGTAAACTTCTTTATTGGTGTCAATTGCAGTCGCCAGATCTTCTGTGGCGCCTACTTTTGCTTGAATGAGGTGATCACAGTGTACAGTGGAGGGTACCGCTACTTTATCACGACCGCAGGTCATAAACTGGAGCAGGGCCATCTGAGCAGTGGCATCCTGCATCGCTACACGATCCGGCGCAAATTCCACGTAGGATTTGCCTCTCTCGTACGGCGTGGTAGTAGGTGCATACAGGTGAGCGTATAAAATCTTCTCGGCAAGTGTGAGCGGGCGACCTAACATTTTACGGGTTGCTTCCACCTTACCCGGTAGTGCCGCATACACTTTTTTAATCATGTCAATATCAAACACCATGGGAAAAAAATAATTTAAGAGCGGTTAAAAATTGCATGCAAAATTAAAGCTAAAATCATTAAGTTTTTAAATTAATTAGGTAAGATGTCCGTATATATAGTAAAACTTTTTACACTTTAACATGGCTTTTAACCAGCGACTGCTATAGCTAAAATGCCTGTTATTAACCTTTTTAAGAATTTATGATAATTTTTATATTAGGAACATTCCGCGCGGGATTTTTGGGGGAGATAAAACGCGGTATATGGGTACTCATATGCCTATACAGGGGATACAGGCAGTCGTAACAGGCCCGGTTTTTTGCTTGTTTATCCGCCGGGAATTCAATAAATTTGAAGCATGAACCGATTAAAAGATTTCTTGGAATGGAAGGCTTTCGGTGTATGTGCCGCTATTGGAGATAAACTAGGGGTGGCCACTTCCCGGATACGCATCTTTTTTATCTATGCAACCTTTCTCACGATGGGGTCTCCGCTCATTGTATACATGATTCTTGCTTTTTGGGTGAATATGAAAAATTATATACAGCACGCCAGAAGAAATCCCCTGCGTTACCTGTAAATAGGAAAACCCAACAACAGAGAACTGTTTTCGGAAAGATAGGCAGCATAACCCTCCTGCACGCAAATCCCTGATCTGCGCGAAAAACCTTTTCAACTATTATATTGTCGGATAATGCAGTCCTGGCTATTCCAGGTGGAAGTTTGTCATGGCGTGATAATGGTTCTGGAGTTCATTGAGGGTAATGGGCGTATTCAGATCCCTGGTTTCATCCCGGTAATGCAGGGAAATAGCCGGTTTATGCCCCTCCGGATAAAGCCGCACGGAGAACGGTCCCCTCACATACAATTTGTCGGCATTGGACGAATGGGCCGCATCTACATGAAACTGCAGCTGCAGTAACGTATCGCCGGTCAGATAAATAGGATAGAGGTTGTCCAGGTCGTACCAGAATTCATTTTCATCTGTTAATACCAGCACCTTTTTGTCTTCACGGTCTACCTGCAGTATTTTACCTTTCTTTTCCACATCTCCATACCGGGTAATAACCGTATCACCTGATTGTAATTCATGTAAACTAATCATAGAGAGTTGATTTAGGTTTTCATGAATTTACAAAAAAAAAGACGAATCACGAACAGTAATTAAGTATCGGTCATAGCTACGGATAATAGCCGTCAGCTGTTGTTTACAGATACCTTTTTCTTGCAGCGTGATTCGCCGGGTGCCGCTATGGCAATGCTTTTATCTGACTACTTTGCGGATTTCCACTAATTTCTCCAGCAGTTCTTCCAGCAGGTCCAGACGTAACATGTTGGCGCCGTCGGATTTTGCTTTGGAAGGATCCGGATGCGTTTCAATGAACAACCCGTCTGCCCCGGTAGCGATGGCCGCTTTGGCAATAGTGCTGATCATTTGCGGGTTACCACCGGTAACGCCGCTGGCCTGGTTAGGCTGCTGCAGGGAGTGGGTACAGTCCATTACAACAGGGGTACCCAGGTGTTTCATCACCGGAATATTCCGGTAATCCACTACCAGGTCCTGGTAACCGAAGGTTGTACCACGTTCGGTGAGTATAATATTGTCGTTGCCGGCGCCCTGGATTTTTTCCACAGCAAATTTCATCGATTCGCCGCTGAGGAACTGGCCTTTTTTTACATTCACCACTTTGCCGGTTTCTGCGGCTGCCAGCAGAATATCTGTCTGACGGCACAGGAAGGCAGGTATTTGCAATACATCCACATAAGCTGCTGCCATGGCTGCTTCTGCAGCGGAATGGATATCTGAAGTAACGGGTACATTAAAGGTTTTACCCACTTTCTGTAATAATTCCAACCCTTCCACATCGCCGATACCGGTAAAGGAATGCACGCTGGTACGATTGGCCTTACGGTAAGATGCCTTGAATACATAAGGAATCGCCAGTCGTTTACAGATAGCCGTTACCTTCTCTGCTACGGTCATCAGGATTTCTTCTTCTTCTATCACACAGGGACCAGCAATCAGGAAAAAGTTTTCCGGATTGTACTGCTCTTTGAATAATGATTTTAAATGCTTCATATTTATCAAAAATTGGGTCGTTTAATAGCAGCTGCAAAGATAACCTTTCCGCGGATTGGTATTCGCTTTAAAATTGCAGCTGCGGTGCAGTTACTGTTCAGCTAAACGCTTGTGGAGCAGATGGTAAGCGTCTCTTCCTGAAATATCATGAAATTGTCATAGTATTGTAATCCAAAACAGTCAAATTAACGCTATGTTATTTTTATTGTTATAGCATTGTCATGCCCTCCGGAGCGATGTGCGGAAATATCGGCGAACCAATTAATATTACGGTCCGATTTAAAATATAGCTTACAATTATAGTTTTGTATGAAGAAAGATAAGATCCTGGTTATAGGTGCCTGTGGACAAATTGGCGTGGAGCTGACCCTGGCTTTAAGGAAAATGTATGGTGATGCCAATGTGCTGGCGTCGGATCTGAGAGAGGAACATGAGTTGTTGAAAGGAACCGGGCCTTATGTGTCGCTGGATGTGATGAACAAGGAAATGCTGCACGTACTGGTGATCCGTCACAACATCACGCAAATCTATCTGCTGGCGGCTATCCTGTCTGCTACCGGTGAAAAAAATCCATTACTGGCATGGCATATCAACATGCAAAGCCTGTTGAATGTGCTGGACATTGCGAAGGAAGAAAACCTGGATAAAATCTACTGGCCCAGCTCTATCGCGGTATTCGGTCCTAATTCACCGATGCAGGAAACACCACAGCACACCATCATTGAGCCTACTACCATTTATGGTATCAGCAAATTTGCCGGTGAACGCTGGTGCGAATACTATCACCACCGTTATGGCGTAGACGTAAGAAGCCTGCGTTATCCGGGTCTTATCAGTTATAAATCGGCGCCAGGTGGCGGTACAACGGATTACGCCGTGGAAATTTTCCATGAGGCGAAAGAAAATAAATCCTATACCAGCTTCCTGTCGGAGAACACCTACCTGCCTATGATGTACATGCCGGACGCTATCCGGGCTACCATTGAACTGATGGAAGCCAATGCCGCCGACGTCACCATCCGCTCTGCCTACAACCTGTCAGCAATGAGTTTCTCACCAAAAGAAATTGCCGCTGAAATCAAAAAACATATTCCTGCATTCACCATCAGCTACGAACCGGATTATCGCCAGCAAATCGCTGACGGCTGGCCTAACAGCATGGACGACAGTCTTGCCCGTCAGGACTGGAAATGGCATCCGGAATACGACCTGGAAAAAATGACAGCAGACATGCTGAAAAATATATAAGCCACCCGTTGGTTGACGCATAAAGCATTTGGCCTTATCCCGCAGCTGCAGGATAAGGCCAAATGCTTTATGCGTATTGTTCATTTTTATCAGGGCGTTGCAATGAAGCCAACGGCCACAGTGGTGTTGTTGTATTCGTCTATGAGGATAAAGGCGCCATTGGCGGGATTTTCCGCGTAGCTGTCTGCAAATACAGGTGCCGCTGTTTTCAGGGTGATACTGCCAATATCATTCAGCCCCATCTGCGTTTTATCGCTTACGGCCTGGTAACTGGTTACATCCGTCACATAATTGATCTGTTGCACTTTGGCTTTTACCCGGTTTACGCCATGCTGCAGTAAATAGGTTTTGCCGGCAGTAAGCGGCTGCTGGTCCATCCAGCAGATCTGCGCCTGGATCTCTTTCAGCTGGGCAGGTACCTGATCCGCTTTTACCAGCATGTTTCCCCGGCTGCTGTCTATTTCACCTTCCAGGGTGATGATCACACTTTCGCGTGCATGCGCCACCGTTAGTTGTTTTTCAAACTGCTCAATGGTTTTAATCCGGCTTTTTTGTCCGGAAGGCAAAGAGACTACCTCGTCGCCTACGGTAAAATGTCCGCTGGCTACTTTCCCGGCAAAGCCGCGGAAATCGTGGTATTCGGTGGTTCGTGGGCGGATCACGCTTTGTACCGGAAAACGCGCCGGATGGCGGTTGTCTTCATGGTCAAAAGAGATCTGTTCCAGGTAGGCCAGCAGGGTAGGACCCTGGTACCAGTCGATCGCGCCGTTGCGGGTAGCTACGTTTTCACCATACAGGGAAGAAATGGGCACAAACTGAACGGCCTGGCCTTTAAATCCGGCATTGGCCAGCAATTGCTGGAAATCTTCCACAATCTGGTTGAAACGGGCTTCACTGTATTCTACCAGGTCCATTTTATTTACACATACTACCAGGTAAGGAATACGCAGGAGGTTAGCGATGAAAAAGTGACGGTAGGTTTGTTCTACAATACCCCGGCGGGCATCAATGAGTATCAGGGATACCTGGGCATTGGAAGCCCCGGTAACCATGTTACGGGTATATTCTATATGGCCGGGGGTATCGGCGATAATGTATTTGCGGGTAGGGGTAGAGAAATAGATGTGTGCTACATCGATGGTAATACCCTGTTCGCGTTCTGCGACCAGGCCGTCGGTAAGCAGCGACAGGTCGGTAAAGTCCAGTCCTTTGCGTTTGCTGGCAGCATGCAGCGCTTCCATTTTATCCTGCGGGATGGATTGGGTATCGTACAATAAACGACCTATCAATGTGCTTTTACCATCATCCACACTACCGGAAGTGGCTATACGTAAAACTTCCATATTATATTAGCTTTTGGCTTTTGGTGGGAGCTTTCAGCTGCTGACCAAAAAGTATGTTGAATAAGAATGAAGTGATCGGGCGGGCATACTACTAAAAGTATCCGGCCTGCTTTCTCTTTTCCATGGCTGCTTCCGAACGTTTATCGTCGATACGGGCGCCTCTTTCAGAGATTTTGGCTTCCATGATCTCCGCAATGATATCTTCCAGTTTATCTGCTTCGGAAAGTACGGCAGCAGTACACGTCATATCACCTACGGTACGGAAACGTACTTTCTGGCGGTAGGGTACTTCCTCTGCGGTGGTATTGAGATAGGGAGAATAAGGCCAGTACAGCCCGTCCCGTTCTATAATTTCTCTTTCATGGGCGAAATAGATGGAAGGAATCCGGAGGTTTTCCCGGCGGATATAATTCCATACATCCAGTTCTGTCCAGTTGGAGATGGGGAATACGCGTACGTTTTCACCGATATTGATTTTTCCGTTGAGGATATCGAATAATTCAGGCCGTTGCATTTTGGCGTTCCATTGTCCGAATTCATCTCTGACGGAGAAGATGCGTTCTTTGGCGCGGGCTTTTTCTTCATCCCGGCGTGCGCCGCCGATGCAGGCATCGAACTTGCCTTCTTCGATGGCATCCAGGAGGGTAACGGTTTGCAGGGCATTTCTGCTGGCATATTTGCCGGTTTCTTCCTGCACTTTTCCCTGGTCAATACTGTCCTGCACATTGCGTACAATAATATCCAGGCCCAGGTGATTCACGAGCCAGTCGCGAAATTCAATGGTTTCCGGAAAATTATGGCCGGTATCTACATGTAATAAAGCAAATGGAATTTTGCCCGGGTAAAAGGCTTTCTGGGCCAGTCTTACGAGGGTAATAGAATCCTTGCCACCTGAAAACAGGAGCACTGGTTTTTCGAATTGGGCGGCTGTTTCCCGAAGTATGTATATTGCTTCATCTTCCAGTGCCTGCGGAAATTCCCAATTTATTTGATGCGTCATAAACTACAATGATTTATGCTGATTGCTGGTTGTGTGTTCTAAAGTGCTGTTGATCTTATCCGTGCAGGCCGCATTCCTTATGCGACTGTTCCCACCACCATCGTCCGGCGCGCGGATGTTCTCCCGGTTCGATGGCGCGTGTACACGGCGCACAGCCGATACTGATGAATCCTTTGTGATGAAGCTGGTTGTACGGCACCTTGTGTTCTTCCAGGTAAGCCGTTACTTCATCGTAGCCCCAGTGGATGAGCGGATTGTACTTATACAGGCGGCGGTGTTCATCCCATTCCAGGGTTTCCATTCCCTGTCGGTTTTCCGACTGTTCTGCGCGGAGGCCGGTGATCCATATTTTCACCCCTTCCAATGCCCTGTTCAGGGGAACTACTTTACGGATGCCGCAGCATTCCTTCCGGTTGTCGACTGATTCATAAAAGCTGTTGGGGCCTTTTGCGGCGACCAGTTTTTCTACGGCTGCCGTTTCGGGGAAAAAAACTTCCACGGGTTGCTTGTAGCGGGCCATGGTGAGGTCCATCAGGTCGTACGTTTCCTGGAATAGCCGGCCTGTGTCCAGGGTAAATACTCTAACCGGCAATTGGTTGCGCCAGATAATATCTGCTATTACCTGGTCTTCCTGGCCAAATGAAGTGGAGAAGGCTACTGCACCCGGGTATTGTTCCAACAGGTACTGAATAGCTTCCACCACTGGTTTGTTGGCCAGTGCAGTGGTAATGTCTGTCATGTAGATCTTCCTTATAATTGAAATGCCTTGTGCCAGCGGAGCAATTACAGTTACTCCGTCAACAAAAGTACATAAAACCTACCAGAAAGATAGACTATTAGGGCGAAATTTCTACTTTTCGGCAAAAAATGCGACGATCACATGACGGATATAATGGAGGGAAAGAGGGGCCGGCAGCAGATAAAGCAGGGGAATGGCCGGTGTCCGGCAACAAGGGGAAAAATAGCCGGCGGTAGGCCGGCTTTCACTATTTTACTGAACCAGGTATTAGTTTTTGGTCAGAATATCTTTCAGTGTCTTGTTTTCCAGTAATTTAAGGGTAGCATCTCTTACCTTGCTCATCACCTCATGTAATCCGCATACCGCTTCGTCCCGGCAGTTTTCACAACGTTCGTAATAGTTGAGGCTTACGCAGGGGAGCAGGGCAATAGGGCCATCCAGTAAGCGGATGATCTTTGCCAGCGCAATTTCTTTAGGTGGACGCATCAGGTAATAACCTCCGCCTTTCCCTTTTTTACTTCCCAGAATACCTGCATTTTTTAACTCCAGCAGGATGTTTTCCAGAAATTTAATAGAGATGTTTTTTTCCTGGGCAATTTCAGAAATAAGGATCGGACCTTTATCTACATTCTCGGCCAGATGAATTAAAGCGTGAAATGCGTATTGTGTTTTTTTAGATAACATACTGACTAATTTGCCTCCCTCCCGGATGTACTACAGGTGCAGTGAACATTTAATTTGACTAAACAAATATAAGCTGTTCCGGCGTTTTTTGTATAACCGGCTGTAAATGTATTATGCTGACAAACAGGCGGCTCCTGTTGGAGGAGCTGCCGGGTAAATGAATAATTGTTTACAGATTCAGTACATCCCTCATCGTAAACACCCCTGTTTTGCCTTGCAGCCATACTGCGGCAATGACAGCTCCTGCGGCAAATCCTTCCCTGGAATGGGCGGTATGTGTGATGGTAATATCATCAATAGCAGAAGTGTAGGTGATCGTATGGGTACCGGGAGCCGGATCTATGCGTTTGGAAATAATAGACAGGATAGCTGGTTCACTGCTAACGTCATTGCTCCAGGCGGTTTTACGGGGTACTGATGCCAGTACCTGTTCTGCCAGTGTGAGGGCAGTGCCGCTGGGCGCATCTTTTTTATGGGTATGGTGAATTTCTTCCATCTGCACGTCGTACTGAGACTGGCCAGCCATCAGGGCGGCGAGTTTTTTGTTGACTTCAAAGAAAATGTTTACACCGATACTGAAATTGGTGGCATGCAGGAAAGCCTGTTCCTGCGATATACATAATGCTTGTACTTCCGGTAGCTTATCCAGCCAGCCGGTAGTACCGGAAACCACAGGTACATGGGCTTCAAAGCATTTTAACACATTGTGGTAAGCTGTTTCGGGTGTGGTGAATTCAATCGCTACATCTGCCTGGCTTAAGTGTTCTTTTTCCAATAAATGCTGGTTGTTGGCATCTATCCGGAGTACAATCTCGTGCCCTTTTGCTGTGGCGATGGCATCTATTGCCTGTCCCATTTTACCGTATCCGATGAGCGCTATTTTCATAACCCTTGCTGGTTGTTAATGTTTATATGTGTGCGATGGCGATTAGCGGCCGGCAACGTACCGGTAGCTATTGTTCTTTTTGCCCCCCAGGGTAATATTAACCCCAACGCCCAGGGTGCGGTTGTTGATCAATGTAGGGGAGACGCGGATGCTCAGGTCATTGGACATGTCAAACGTCCTTAAGTGCGCAAACACGGTGGCATCTGCGATATTCAGGCCGTAGGCGAGGATAAAAAACAATACAGAATAATCCATATACTCCCGGAAGGTATCCCGGTTATATTTCAGCGACTCCGGATCGTAGATATTGTATTTGCCGTTAGGATCCGGAATGCCGGCTTTTTTCAAGCGGTAGGCATCACGGAATTCCTTGTAGGTTTTCATGTTGTCGATGAAGAAGTAGGTACAGGTACCAATAGCTGCATATATCAGCGGAATTTTCCAGTATTCCCGGTTGTAGGCCTGTCCCAGTCCGGGTATTACTGCCGAATAAAGGGCTGCTTTCCGCGGACTGTGCGGCAGTTTGGAATTGGCTACATAAAAGGTATCCCGGCTGATAGCCCTGGCTTTCAGGGTATCTTTTACGGGAACCGGTGTTGCCTGGGCAAGGGTATCTGCCACTGCTTTGACTACAGGATGTAGGGTGTCCTGGGCCTGTAACCGGCCTGCTGCCACAAGTGGCAATACTGCCAGTATAAGGTAACGCAGAAAATGAACTATGTTTCCAGCTTTGTTAGCCACCGTATATATCTATTTTTTCCAGGATGCTATCCAGTTCTTCATCTGAATAGAATTCGATCATAATACTGCCTTTCCCGCTTTTACCTCTTTCCAGCTTCACTTTCGTAGAAAAGTGAGAAGCCAGGTTATCCTGTATCTTCTGGAAAGCCGGCGATAACTTTACTTTGGCCGGTTTCTGCTGATTGGATTTATCTGCCTGGTTAATACGGCGTGCCAGTTCTTCTGTTTGTCTTACAGACAGGCCGTTTTTCAGGATTTCATTGTACAGGAAAAGCTGGTTTTCCACATTTTCCACACCGGTCAATACCCGGGCATGACCCATACTCAGCTGGGCATTACGTACAGCTACCTGAATATCCGGCGGCAGTTTCAGCAGGCGGATATAGTTGGTAACGGTACTTCTTTCCTTCCCCATTCTTTCTGCTACCTGTTCCTGGGTGAGGGTACATTCTTCCATCAGCCTTTTGTAGCTCAGCCCCACCTCAATCGCGTTGAGGTTTTCCCGTTGCAGGTTTTCCAGCAATGCCAGTTCCAGCAGTTCCTGGTCATTTACCTGGCGGATATAGGCGGGTATATCGTTAAGGCCCGCTTGTTTGCTGGCTCTTAAACGCCTTTCACCGGCAATGAGCTGGAACTTTTTGTTACTGATTTTGGCAACCGTGATGGGCTGGATAACATCGTGCAGTTTAATAGACTGGCTCAGCTCCTGTAAAGAAACCTCATCAAAGTCACGACGTGGCTGTTTCGGATTGGTTACAATCTGGTCCAGCGGAATACGTTCTATACCGGTAACACCTGCTACTACCTTATCGCCCAGGGCGCCGGAAGTGTGCTTCAGATCAGTATCAATGTTTTGAAGCAGTGAGCGGATGCCTTTACCCAACGCCTCTTTCTTACTTGGATTGGTCATCGTTTATAGCTAAGATTTTGTCTTTGGATTTAATTTGAGTGAAATTATGTTTCTGCAGGATTTCCTTGGCCAGGTTCAGGTAGTTGATTGCTCCTGTACTGGCTGCATCATACATAATCACCGATTTGCCGAAGCTGGGTGCTTCACCCAGTTTGGTATTACGGTGTATAATAGTATTGAAAACGCTTTCTTCGAAATGTTGTTTTACTTCATCTACCACCTGGTTGCTCAGACGTAAACGGCCATCGTACATGGTCATGAGAATACCTTCAATTTCCAGGGCCGTATTCAGTCTGCTCTGTACAATTTTAATGGTATTGAGTAATTTACCCAAACCTTCCAGTGCAAAAAACTCACACTGAACGGGAATGATTACGGAGTTGGAGGCCACCAGGGCATTTACCGTAATCAATCCGAGGGAAGGGGAGCAGTCTAAGATCACAAAATCATAATCATCCTGTACCGCATCTATCACCTGTTTCATCACTCTTTCCCGGCTTGGGTGGTTGATCAGTTCCAGTTCCGCACCTACCAGGTCTATATGTGAAGGGAGTACCTTCAGAAAAGGGGTATCCGATTCGAGTATCACGTCTTTGGCCTGAACATCGTTTACCATACAGTCATACAGACTTTGCTGCACATTGCGCAGGTCAAAGCCCAGTCCTGTGGTACTGTTAGCCTGGGGGTCGGCATCTACCAGCAATGTTTTAAATTCCAGCACAGCCAGGCTGCTTGCCAGGTTTATTGCACTTGTAGTTTTTCCCACGCCCCCTTTTTGGTTAGCGATTGCGATTATTCTAGCCATTGTGTAATTTAAAAATTCAAAGGTTTATTTATAGGATAAAGGATAAAGGAGTCTTGATCGCCTCGTCCTCAAACCTCTATGGTGCTGCCTATCGCCGGTAGTACCAGTTCCAGGCCGGCTGCCTTGAATTGTTGCAGGGCCGCTGCCTGGTCTATTTTAACGTAGCCGAACGTATCGTAATGTACCCCGATTATTTTCTTACAAGCTACCAGTTTGGCGGCTGCTATGGCATCCTCCACGCCCATGGTAAAATTATCACCTATCGGTAATACGGCAAAATCCAGCTGTGTGAAGGCCGGAATCAGCTGCATATCCAGTGTCAGGGCAGTATCTCCGGCATAATAAAAGTTGCCGGCTGCCGTAGTAAACACAAATCCCATGGGGTTGCCACCATAGGTACCATCCGGTAAACTGCTGGAATGATGAGCTACCACACATTTCACAGTTCCAAAATCAAACTGCCACTTGCCACCGGTATTCATGGGATGTACCTTCGTAAGGCCTTGTTTGCCTGCCCAGGTAATAATCTCAAAATTGGATACAACGGTCGCATTGGTTCTTTTGGCTATATCTACCAGGTCAGCCAGATGATCTTCGTGACCATGAGAAACAAAAATATAATCAGCCGTTACGCTTTCGATATCGATCTCTTTCGCCAGTTCATTATACCTGATAAAAGGGTCAAACAGGATTTTCTTACCCGCTATTTCTACTGCAAAGCACGCATGTCCGTAACAAGTATATTTCATCGTATAACTTATTTGAAGCAACTACGAATTTCAAATTAAGCAAGACGCATTATCCAGCAGATAAAATGAAGATGATTCCCTGTTATCTGTTGCCTAATGCGTAATCACTAATTTGAAATCCGTAATTTTTATCTCAATATTAATTCTTCATTTATAATTAAATGTAGCCCCAATCGGACAAAAATACAACGATTAGGTAAAATTCAGGCGCTGTAGTATATTTATTTATACACAAACTGTGCGCAAGACAGCCATTTCCATCTGTTAATGGGTTAGTAACTAGCCTGTTTCGGCAAGCGACAGATTTGTTATATTATTAATAATATTAACACGATGCCTGCCAGCCGGTTAGCCAGCAAATGTAGGAATTCTCCCCGCCCGATAAAAAAAATATAAGGAATGATACAATTCCGCCGCCATTTGATCGTCTGCTTATTATCCCCTGCTCCGGTTTTAACTTTTTAGACCCGATAACTTGGGGTATATTGCTCATATGTTATTTATCTATATTAATTAATAATAATGCGTCCGGGAATCAATTCGATCATTCTTGTCATCTTTCTCCTGTTATTGGATATATATGTTTTTCAGGCCATCCGTGCCATCGTATATACGTCTGCACCCCGTGTCAGAAACATTACCTATAGTATTTACTGGGTTATTTCCCTGGGTACGGTAGCCATCATCCTGTTACTGCCCTATATCAATTGGGAAAACTGGCCACCCACTTTTAAATCCTATGTCATTGCCCTGTTTATGGGATTGGTGGTAGCCAAGTTACTGATTACAGTCTTCCTGCTGGTAGACGACCTGCGGAGAGTTGTGTTGTGGCTGTTTCGCAAGATAGCTGGTGAAAAGGCCCCCGATACCACCGCCATAGCTGACGGTATTTCCCGCTCCCAGTTCCTCAACAAACTGGGCCTGCTGGCCGGCGGTAGTTTCTTTGCTACCCTGATGTATGGCCTGTCCAATAAATACAATTACCGGGTTCATAAAATAAAACTGGCCTTTAACCACCTGCCGGCTGCCTTTAAGGGCTTACGTATTGTGCAGTTGTCTGATATCCATTCCGGCAGCTTTGCCAACCGGGAGGCGGTATTAAAAGGAATTGAACTGGTAAATGCCCAGAAGCCGGACCTGGTACTGTTTACCGGCGACCTGGTGAATAATACGGCCGATGAAATGGAACCCTGGATGGATGTATTCAGCCAGGTGAAAGCGCCGATGGGTGTGTTTTCTACCCTGGGCAACCACGACTACGGCGATTATGTATTCTGGCCGGATAAAACACCGGATGGCCACAGCGTGATGCGGCAACAAAACCTGGAGAGGTTGAAGGCTGTGCACGGTGAGCTGGGCTGGAAACTCATGATGAATGAAAGCGTGACCCTGGAAAGAGGAGGCGAACAGATCGCTTTGCTGGGTGTGGAAAACTGGAGTGCTGTAAAACGCTTTCCCCGTTATGGCGACCTCAAGCGTACTTATGAAGGGGTGAGCCATATTCCATTTAAGATATTACTCTCTCACGACCCCACCCATTGGGATGCACAGGTACGGCCGCATTATCCGGATATTGCCCTCACCCTGGCGGGTCATACCCACGGGATGCAGTTCGGTGTTGAAATTCCGGGTTTCAAGTGGAGCCCTGCCCAGTACTTCTATAAAGAGTGGGCCGGCTTGTACAAGGAAGGCATGCAGCACCTGTATGTAAACCGGGGATTTGGTTTCCTGGGATATCCCGGCAGAGTAGGGGTATTGCCGGAAATTACGGTGATAGACCTGGTTTAAGCTGCCTCCGTCAGGCTGATCGACAAATAACCCGTATTGGGCTTTACTTTTCTGGTATTCGTCCCAATTGCGGCCAGCGGATAGGGAATAGCCACTATATTGTGTGCAGGTATCATTAACATGCGTCTGTATTGTTTCTTATTCTTGCTGCTATGTAGCCGTGCAGTAAATGGCCAGTCTTTAGCGGAGCTGGAACGACAACTGGATTCCCTTCTGCAGAAACAGGAGAAAAGCGAATTGTTGGTGGGGATCAGTTATGGAAATAATCCTGCTTATGCCAATAAAACGGCCGCATATGATAGTGCGCTGGTATTGAAAACGTTTCTCTCTCCTTCCGTTACCTATTATCATAAAAGTGGTTTTTATGGAAGTGTCAGTGCTTACTGGCTCTTGAAGGCCAGTAAGCAATCCCTGTATGAATGGGATCTTACTGCTGGTTACGACTATACGAAAAACAAGCAGTTTATCACCGGTATCTCCTATACCCGTTATCTCTTTGCCGATTCTGCCGACGTACCGGCTACGCCCATCAAAAACGAACTATATGCCTATTTCTATTTCCGCAAATGGTGGTTGCAGCCGGGTATCATCCTGGATTATGGCTGGGGCAAGATGGAGTCTAAAGACGACCGGAAAGGAATTGTATATGAAGATGTGAAGTCCGGTGGCTACCGGAAAACGTTGTACGGCAGCGACTTTAATGTAATAGCGGCCGTCAGGCATCCTTTCATTTTTTCTTCCCTGTTGCAGGAAGAAGACGCGCTGGTCTTTATTCCTTCGCTGGCGCTCACCATGGGTACCGATAATTATTACAGCAGCCTTAAAGCCATGCAATATCTAACACGTTCTCCCCTGTATAATAATAAAACTGTTGTATCGTTGCAGCAGGAAAAAGATGTGGCTGATCACAGAAAGTTTGAACCACGCGCCATAGACCTCACTCTTAATTTATCCTATGTAATTGGGAAAGTAAATGTAGCTCCTTCATTTACTGTTTTTAAGCTCTTATCCGGTACAGATAAGCGTTTACAGCAATATTTTACCGCCCGTATCACGTATGGTTTTTGAATGATAGGATAATTTTAACAAATAGCACGGAATTTGTATTTAAAGAAAATCCAATTGAAAGATAGGGGTAACTGTAAAGTGGGACGTCTATTTATTTTAACCATTATTAACAATACAAACTTTTATGAAAAAACTGTTTTTCGCCGTAGCAGTGTTACTGATCGCCACTGCAGCCAACGTTCATGCACAGGATAGATTATTGCGCTTTGGCGTAAAAGGAGGAGCCAACCTTGGAAAACTCAACGGTACCGGTTTTCAGGATGGATTCAAACTGGGTTATCACATTGGTGGTTTTGCACAATTGAATCTGGTAAAAGGTTTTGGTGTACAGGGTGAAGTCATCTTCTCTTCTACCAAAAACAAAACTACAGATGATTTCAAGCAAATCTTCAACACCAATAACCTGGAAGATAATGGCAAAAAAATTACGCTGAGTTATCTGAGCATTCCTATTCTGGCCAATATTGACCTGGGTAGTCCTCGTTTCAAATTGCAGGTAGGTCCTCAGTTCAGTGCTTTAGTAAGCGACAAAAAAGTTTTCGGTGCTGCCAATCAGGCGTTCAAAGGTGGTGACATCTCCGGTGTAGCTGGTCTGTGGCTGCAATTACCGATTGTAAACATCAGTGCACGTTACATCATTGGTTTCAATGACGTAAAAGGTATCAACACCGTTACCGACACCGGTAACTGGAAAAACCAGAGCATCCAGATTGGTGTAGGTGTAACCCTGTAATCATACAATCCGTATAAAGGGTAGTTTTTCAAGTATAAGAGGATAAAGGGGTTGGCAAAAAAGTAACTTACTTTTGGGCTAACCCCTCATCCTTTTCTAATACCATTGTTTTCCCCGTTGTTTTCCCTTCTCTGCAGATCTATCCGATGTGCCTCCCCCTTTGTGGCTGAGAAATTCTGACAGTGCGTCACTTGGCATCAAACTTGACTATGTAGGTGTACTTAAAAAATAGAGGACTTTACCAGGTATATCTGACAGAATGTCCTCATGAGGCTTTAAATATCTCAGATGAACAGATTTTATTTAGGAAATTCGGAAGATGAAATGGAGTTCATGCCTATTATCCCATTGAATGAAGACGGGGAAGGACAAGAGGATGAAAAAATTCCCGATGAACTGGCATTACTACCATTACGGAATACGGTATTATTTCCCGGTGTTGTACTCCCCATTACAGTGGGCCGGGATAAATCTATAAAAGCGGTGGCTGATGCGTACAAAACTGACAAAATGATCGGAGTTGTAGCGCAAAAAGACAGCACCATTGAAGATCCGAATGTAGCGGACCTCAGTAATGTAGGAACAGTGGCGCGTATTGTGAAACTGATCAAAATGCCGGATGGCGGCACCACTATCATTATCCAGGGTCGCAAACGTTTCAAGATCGACGAAATAATTGCAGAAGATCCTTACTTCAAGGCAAAAGTGACCATCCTGCTGGATGAAATCGTGGAAGATGATTCAGAATTTGAAGCATATGTTTCTTCCATTAAAGACCTGGCCGGACAAATCATTCAGTTATCTCCCAATCTGCCTTCTGAAGCCAGCATTATCCTGAAAAACATAGAGAATCCTTCTTTCCTGGTGCATTTTGTTTCTTCCAATCTGAATTCAGACCTGAAGGATAAACAGCAGCTGCTGGAGATCAACAACCTGCGCACCCGTGCGGAATTGCTGATGAAACTGTTGCAAACAGAATTGCAGCTGGCAGAACTGAAAAATAAGATCACCAACAAAACCAAAGCGGACCTCGACAAACAGCAACGGGATTATTTCCTGCAGCAGCAGATGAAGTCCATCAAAGAAGAGTTGGGCGGTGATAGCAATGACCGGGAGCTGAAAGAAATGAAGCGCAAGGCGGAAGACAAAAAATGGCCCGCCGCTGCAGCCGAAGCTTTTGCCAAAGGTATCGAGAAACTGGAGCGCATGCACCCCAGCACACCGGATTACAGCGTGGTATACAACCACCTGGACCTCTTGCTGGATCTGCCATGGGGTGAATATACCACCGACAGCTACGACCTGAAAAAAGCAAAGAAAATACTGGACCATGACCATTATGGCATGGAAAAAATAAAGGAACGTATCCTGGAATACCTGGCGGTACTGAAACTGAAAGGAGATATGAAATCTCCGATCCTGTGTTTCGTAGGCCCTCCCGGTATTGGTAAAACTTCCCTCGGCCGTTCTATTGCCAACGCGGTAGGCCGTAAATATGTACGGTTAAGCCTGGGCGGATTGCATGATGAAAGTGAGATCAGAGGTCACCGTAAAACCTATATCGGCGCCATGCCGGGTAGGGTAGTACAGTCGATCCGCAAAACCAAATCAGCCAATCCGGTGATGATCCTGGATGAAATAGATAAAATAGGTAATGATCTGCGCGGCGATCCCAGTTCTGCTTTACTGGAAGTACTGGACCCCGAGCAAAACAGCACCTTCTACGATAACTACCTGGAACTGGAATTTGACCTGAGCAGGGTATTATTTATTGCCACTGCCAATAATATCGGCGCCATTCACCCGGCACTGCGCGACAGGCTGGAAATCATTGACCTGAGTGGTTATTCCATCGAGGAAAAAGTAGAAATCGCCAAACGGCACCTGTTGCCCAAACAGAAAGAAGCCCATGGCTTAAAAGACACTAAATTCCGTATAAGCAACAGCGTTATAGAGCATATCATTGCAGATTATACCCGGGAGAGCGGGGTGCGTGAACTGGACCGGCAATTTGCTTCCATTATGCGTAACCTGGCGAAGGAAGTGGCCCTGGAGCGTCCGTTGCCGGAAGCTGTGACCGATGCCACGATCCAGAAAATACTGGGCAAACCGCGGTATTCCAATGAAATCTATAAAGTAGGAAATCCTCCCGGCGTAGCAGTAGGCCTGGCCTGGACCTACGTAGGAGGCGACATCCTGTTTATTGAAAGTAGTCTGAGTGAAGGGAAGGGGGAACTGAAACTGACCGGTAACCTGGGGAATGTGATGAAAGAATCTGCCGTTACCGCCCTGAGTTATCTGCAGGCCCATGCAGCTGAATGTAAGATAGATCCGAAACGCTTAAAGGAAAAGAACATACATGTGCATGTACCGGAAGGTGCTGTGCCTAAAGACGGTCCCAGTGCAGGTATCACCATGCTCACGGCACTGGCGTCCGCATTCACCGGCCGTAAGGTAAAATCCTATCTGGCTATGTCAGGCGAAATTACGTTGCGCGGACAGGTATTGCCGGTAGGCGGGATCAAGGAAAAGATACTGGCCGCCAAAAGGGCAGGTATCCGTGAAATTATCCTGTGCTGGCAAAATGAAAAGGATATCAAGGATATCAACCCGGCTTACATCAAGGGAATGAAATTCCATTATGTACGGGAAATGAACCAAGTGCTGGATATTGCGTTATTAAAGAAGTAACTGCGTGTATCATTGCTGCCAGTCATAGCGGCAACCTAAATAAAGTTCATATCGGTTTAGTTGTGACCCCGATATGCAACATGTTGATTGTTTTAAGGGTTAAAATAAAGCCATTCCGGAACAACGGAATGGCTTTATTATTTGGTGGAATATGTTGGAAATATTAGTCTATCAGCTGGCGTTTGTACAGCTGTATGGTATTTTCCAGGCCGAAGTAGATGGCATCTGCCACCAGTGCATGTCCGATAGACACTTCTTTCAGCTGGGGGATGTGCAGTTTGAAGAACCGGAGGTTATCCAGGTTGAGGTCATGACCGGCATTAAGATCCAGGCCGATCGCCGTTGCTTCGCGGGCGGTATTTTTATAATCGTTGAACAGCTGCAGGTTTTGCGGCTGTGTACGGGCATTCGTATATTCTTCTGCGTAAGGACCGGTATACAGTTCAATGCGGTCAGCGCCGGCACTTTTGGCACCTGCTACTTTGTCTGGTTCCGCATTCAGGAAGATAGATACCCGGATACCATTCCTTTTTAATTCGGAGATCACTTCTTTCAGTTGCGACTGGTGTTTGATGGTATCCCAGCCGGTATTGGAAGTGATAGCATCCGGTGGATCCGGTACCAGCGTACATTGGTGGGGTTTCACCTCCAGTACGAGGTCCATAAAGTCTTTGGACGGATAGCCTTCAATGTTGAATTCGGTCGTAACGAGCGGTTTCAGGTCGCGTACATCCTGGTAACGGATATGGCGCTCATCCGGGCGCGGGTGAACAGTAATGCCATCGGCTCCGAACTGTTCACAATCACGGGCTACTTTTAATATGTCCGGAATATTGCCGCCACGTGCGTTTCGTAGGGTCGCAAACTTGTTAATGTTTACACTCAGCTTTGTCATGTTGCAAAATTACTTTTAAAAGCATAAAGCACAAAGCCATCAGGGAAGAGATGACAGCGTTTTGTTGTATGCGCCTGCATCCTGCTCTGATGGCTTTGTGCTATATATGATCTGCGTACTTACTAGTATCTGTAGTAATCAGGCTTGAATGGGCCTGCTACCGGAATACCGAGGTATTCAGATTGAGCAGTGGTCAGTTCGTCCAGTTCTACGCCTACTTTTTTCAGGTGTAAACGGGCTACTTTTTCATCCAGGTGTTTAGGCAGTACGTAAACTTTGTTTTCGTAGTTGCCAGCATTGGTCCACAGTTCCAGTTGAGCCAATACCTGGTTGGTGAAAGAGTTACTCATTACGAAAGAGGGGTGACCAGTAGCGCAACCCAGGTTTACCAGGCGGCCTTCAGCCAGCAGGATGATATCTTTACCATCGATGGTGTATTTATCTACCTGTGGTTTGATTTCGATTTTGGTGTTGCCGTAGTTTTTGTTTAACCAGGCTACATCGATTTCGATATCAAAGTGACCGATATTGGAAACGATACATTTATCTTTCATCAGTTTGAAGTGCTCGCCGGTGATGATATCGCGGCAACCAGTAGTGGTAACGATGATATCCGCTTCTTTCACGGCATCTACCATTTTCTTCACTTCGTAACCTTCCATCGCTGCCTGTAAAGCACAGATAGGATCGATTTCTGTAACGATTACACGGGCACCAGCACCTCTCAGTGATTCAGCAGAACCTTTACCTACGTCACCGAAACCAGCAACAACGGCTACTTTACCGGCAATCATTACATCGGTAGCGCGACGGATCGCATCTACGCAGGATTCGCGGCAACCGTATTTGTTATCAAATTTGGATTTGGTAACAGAGTCGTTGATATTGATAGCAGGGATAGGTAAGCTGCCGTTTTTCATACGCTCGTACAGGCGGTGAACACCGGTAGTGGTTTCTTCACTCAAGCCTTTCACGTGCTGGATCAGCTCAGGGTATTTGTCCAGTACCATGTTGGTCAGGTCACCACCATCGTCCAGGATCATGTTCAACGGACGATCTGCACCACCGAAGAACAGGGTTTGTTCAATACACCAGTCAAAATCCTGCTCATTTAACCCTTTCCAGGCGAAAACAGGAATACCCGCAGCGGCAATAGCAGCAGCAGCATGATCCTGTGTTGAAAATATATTGCAGGAACTCCAACGTACTTCAGCACCCAGATGTACCAGTGTTTCGATTAAAACAGCCGTTTGAATGGTCATATGCAGGCAACCGGCAATGCGGGCGCCCTGGAGAGGTTTGCTGTTACCATATTCTTCTCTTAAAGACATCAGTCCGGGCATCTCTGCTTCGGCCAGTTCTATCTCCTTGCGACCCCAGGCCGCGAGGGACATGTCTTTTACCTTATATTGAAGGCTAAAGTCAATGTTAGATTTCGCAATTGTAGACATTCTTAATTATTTTTTGCAAATCTAGGGTTATTTTAACTTTTATCATAATAACCCGGTCGTATGCCTGCAGTGGAGGGTATAAATTTTTGTTAATCATCTTCTTAGCCTCTCTTTTCTTTCTCTTCTCATAAAATAATTTGATTAGATATAAATTATATTATAGATTTGCTAATTAAAATATATGATTTAATATTTAATTATTGAGCTGTAGTATACAGGTGAAAGAGCATATATAAATATTATAAACCATATAGCGCCCAAAACGCGTTATTTACTCGCCATTCTTATATTGATATTTTTTTAATAATTGCCGGCAGCTGGTTTTTCATGTTCATAGAAGGGGAAGAACATTTGAGAAGACGCCGGGGGAGCCAATTAGTTAAAACACATATAGGTTTTATAAAGACTGCTTTACACATTTTCGATTAAAGATCTATATGTATAAATAGAAATTACACGCTTATATGTTACTCCTATCCTATCCTAAGAAAGAAAGAAGGGATGTTATGCTCTTTTGGTTGAGGCTGACATTGTTACTACCAGGCTTATTACTGATAGTTTTCTCCGGTCTGCAGGCGCAGACAGTTCGGGTGATCAACCCCAACGGAGGCAACACCGCTTCGGACGGATTAAGAATAGAGATAGATGCAGATGGCCCCAATGCCGGAAATTACCGCATCTACCGCAACGGCAAATGCGAAACCTACCGGGGCTCCATAGACCCGGGAATTGTTCCCTCCCTGATACTGGTAAAACAGATACCCCGCGTGGTCAGCTCAGAAGTACGGCCTTCCGTATGTGAGGTGTCCGACGTACTGGGTGCAGGTACCACCGCCAATCCTTACCGCATTAATATCATTGGTACCATTGATCCTGAACCGGCTGCTACTTTTCAGAAAGGAGCCCTTATTACCACCATCAGTTATGTAAAAGGAGATCCTTACTTTATACTCGACTTCACACTCAATTCCAATCAGTCTGGTTATACACCTTACCTCTATCTTTCTGAATATACAGTGATGCAACAGGAGCTGCATCCTGCCGACCCGGATAACCCCGGTGCGGAAAGCTGGTGTGCCCATGGTTTTATTAATGGCGCAACATCTCCTTCACTGGTAGGGCAATTCAGAACAGCGACAAGTTGTGCCGCTTACAACACACCACTCACACATGTATATGCTGCCCAAAGCGGCTTCAGCTCTTATTATGCCGGTGATGAATACCTGCGTAACGAGAAACAGAATGAAATAGATCTTTATAATACCAACAGGCAAAACGTTGTAACCAACTACAACCGCGGTCTTGCCGTAGCACTGAATATGGGATATAAATCTCCTGCCAACGCCGCCATTGGTGGCGCTGTAATGGTAGGATATGGCTCCCAGACAGATTTCAGCGATTATGAACAACTACGTACAAACGTACTCGTTCCCCGGGCCACCAGCAGCGGCAGCACACCCATCACAGTAGAATTTGCTTCCGCGACAGCTGTTGACGATGAAGGCAGTACCAACCACGCACCGGCCAGTCTTAAACTACGCGTAGTTACTGGTGGTGTTCTCAAAACGCCTGCCTATCTGAAAATGGTAGTAGGCAATGCCGGCACTGCTGTTGCCGGCACTGATTATTCCATGCAGGAAGGTTATATGATTCCTGCTAAAACCTACACAGCAGGCGAGATTATCTCCCTGGATAATGTAACTATCCATGGTAACAACAGACTGGAATATAGCCGTAATCTTACCTTTGAACTGGTACCCACCTGTAGTCCCATGGTGTTGGTAGGGGCACAGAAAACCTGCGCCTATACCATCAAAGACGATGAGCCCAGAGACCTCACCCTCAAAGTACCTATGGCTATTGCGGAAGGTACTACTGGTGTGGGTAAGGTATCTCTCCCTACAGGCGTACTTACCTCTCAGAAAATATGGGTGAAGCTGCGCCCGGATGCTACCTCCACAGCATTGCTGAATGATGACTACCTGATTCCGGACAGTGTGCTGATAGATATAGGCAAGTCGGATGCAGACATCATGATCAAAGTGTTGAATGATAAAATCCTGGAGAAGGAAGAGTCCCTGAAACTGGTGGCAGCAGCAGATGTGATGGGACAGTTCCAAACGACTACCGGCGATGCCACCAAACTCCTGGATGATACCCGTAACCAGTCAGAATATACCGTGATCAGCGTGCTGAAAAGCGCTACGCTGCCGGAAGGTTATAAAGGCAAACTGAAAGTAAGTCTGCCGGATGGCGTCACCACCGATATTCCTGTTACCGTTAATCTCACTACTTCCGGTACGGCTACCTCCGGCCTGGATTATGAGATTACCCCGGCATCGGTTATCCTCACAGGCCATGAGATAGAAGTAGACCTGGACATAAAACCAGATACCCGCATCGAAGGCAATGAAACCCTGAAGATAGTACCTGCTTCTTCCGATCCTACAGACATCGGTTTCAAAGAGATGGCAGCCGATATCATTATTAAAGATGCCCAGCTCCCTGCCACCATTACTTTACACCTGTCTAAAATCAGTATTGAAGAAGGACAGTCTGCTGACCTGTGGGCGGAACTGCCGGCAGGGCTGACAACTGACATTCCTATCGACGTGAAGATAGATACGGGTACCACTTCTACGGCGCTCACCGGCAGCTACAGCGGCTTACCGGCATTGATTAAAATCCTGCCGCCGGGTAATGTCCCCGTGAAGTATCCGATTACCGCAACAGTGAATAAAGTATGGGATGATGACCGTTACCTGATTATCAATGGTAGTACTACTGACAATGGTATTGTGATTGGCGACAGTGTGAAATTATCAATAACAGATAAAACAGCAGGACAGCCAAAGCTGCTCACGCTGAAAGCAGATAAAGCGAATTTAAAAGAAGACGACAGTACTAAGTTTACGATCGCATTGCCTACTGGTTACTCATCCGCCAAAGACATCGTGATTAGTTTAAGTAAAAATCCGACAGGTACCGAAGCCAGTGATGGCGACTTTGAATACGTACAGTCACAAATCAAGCTGCCTGCTTTTACCAATAATGTACTGACGGATTTCACAGTGATCCGCGCCAAAAAAGACGGGATCATCGAGAAAAAAGAGGCGTTATATATTGCCGGTAATGCTACCGGTTATACCGTAGCAGATGCGAAAGTGGAGATTGAAGACCAGACGCGGCTGAATCCGGCCAATACCGTGGTGACATTTGCTGCCGCCGCACAACACCTGAATGAAAAAGGCGCGCCGGAAAATACCACGATTACCTTCAACCTGCCGGCGAATATAACTACGGAGATACCGATTAAAGTAAAACTGCCGCAGATAACAGGAACGGCTACACGTACGGATGACTATCAGCTGTTACCGGAAGTGAACTTCACCGGTACCGGTGGTAGTGCCCTGTTAACGGTAGTGGCAGATAAGCTGATAGAAGGACTGGAGGATTTTAAAATCACCGCAGCAGTGAGTGATGAAGAAACCACACCGTATACCATGGTAGGCAATAGCCTGGACTTCGATATTAAAGATGACCAGTTACCTGCTACCGTGACATTACATCTTTCTAAAAACACCATTGAAGAAGGTACTACTGCTGACTTGTGGGCAGAACTGCCTGTTGGTGTCACCACTGCTATACCGATCGTGGTAAATATTACTCCCGGAACTACCTCTACTGCCATAAACACTAGTTACAGCGGCCTGCCGGCACAGATTAAAATCCTGCCGCCTGGTAATGTACCTGTAAAATATCCGATAACTGCCATCGCAAATAAAGTATGGGATGATGACCGTTACCTGATCATCAACGGTAGTACTACTGATAATGGTATCGTAATGGGGGACAGTGTGAAATTATCGATGGTCGATAAAACCACCGGTCAACCGAAACTGATTACGCTGCAGGCAGATAAAGCAAACTTAAAAGAAGACGACAGTACGAAATTCACGATCACATTGCCTGCCGGTTATACCGCTGCCAAAGATATCGTGATCAGCCTGCGTAAAAATCCGACTGGTACTGAAGCCAGTGATGGTGACTTTGAATATGTACAGCAGCAGATCAAACTGCCGGCTTACACGAATAGTACGCTCACCGCTTTCACAGTGATCCGCGCCAAAAAAGACGGGATCATCGAGAAAAAAGAAGCATTATATATTGCCGGTGATGCTACTGGTTATACCGTATCAGATGCCAAAGTAGAGATTGAAGACCAGACACGCCTGAACCCGGCCAATACGGTGGTGACTTTTGCTGCCGCGGCACAACACCTGAATGAAAAAGGCGCGCCGGAAAGCACAGTGATTACTTTCAAGCTGCCAACGAATGTGACGACGGAGATACCGATCAAAGTTAAACTGCCGCAGATAACTGGTACGGCTACACGTACTGATGACTATCAGCTGTTGCCGGAAGTGAACTTCACCGGTGCCGGTGGTAGTGCACAGTTAACAGTAGTGGCAGACAAGCTGATAGAAGGGCTGGAAGATTTTAAAATCACCGCAGCGGTGAGTGATGAGGAAGCCACATCGTATACCATGGTAGGTAATAGCCTGGACTTCGATATTAAAGATGACCAGTTACCTGCTACGGTGACATTACATCTTTCTAAAAATATCATTGAAGAAGGTACTACTGCCGACCTGTGGGCAGAACTGCCTGCTGGTGTCACCACTGCTATACCAATCGTGGTAAATATTACGCCCGGAACTACCTCTACAGCCTTAGGTACTAGTTACAGCGGTCTGCCGGCGCAGATTAAAATCCTGCCGTCTGGTAATGTACCCGTGAAATACCCGGTAAAAGCGATTGAGAATAAAGTATGGGATGATGACCGTTACCTGATCATCAATGGTAGTACTACCGATAATGGTATTGTTATTGGTGACAGTGTGAAATTATCGATGGTAGATAAAACCACCGGTCAACCGAAGCAGATTACCCTGCAGGCAGATAAAGCCAATGTAAAAGAAGACGACAGTACGAAGTTTACGATCACATTGCCTGCTGGTTATACCGCTGCGAAAGATATCGTGATTAGTCTGCGTAAAAATCCGACAGGTACTACCGCCAGTGATGGCGACTTTGAATATGTACAGCAGCAGATCAAACTGCCAGCTTACACGAACAGTACGCTCACTGCTTTCACGGTGATCCGTGCTAAAAAAGACGGGATCATTGAGAAAGCAGAGGACCTGTATATTGCGGGCGATGCTACCGGTTATACCGTATCAGATGCGAAAGTGGTGATTGTAGACCAAACACGTCTGAACCCGGCTAATACGGTGGTGACTTTTGCTGCTGCCGCACAACACCTGAACGAAAAAGGCGCACCAGAGAACACCACGATTACTTTCAACCTGCCGGCGAATGTGACGACAGAAATACCGATTAAAGTAAAACTGCCGCAAACAACGGGTACGGCTACTGCTGGTACCGACTATCAGTTGCAGCCGGAAGTGAGCTTCACTGGTGCTGGTGGTAGCACGCTGTTGGCGGTTACAGCCGATCTGCTGATAGAAGGCCTGGAAGATTTCCGTATTGCAGCCTCCGTAAGTGATGAAGAGACTACGGCTTATACGATGGTAGGTAACAACCTTGATTTTGATATTAAAGATGCCCAGCTGCCGGCTACTATAACTTTACATCTTTCCCAAAACACGATAGAGGAAGGTTCCACTGCTGACCTGTGGGCAGAACTGCCTGCCGGTGTCACCACTGCTATACCAATCGTGGTAAATATTGCAGCAGGTACGACTTCTACCGCATTAAGCAATAGTTACAGTGGCCTGCCGGCGCAGATTAAAATCCTGCCACCAGGTAATGTACCTGTGAAATACCCGGTAAAAGCGATCGAGAATAAAGTATGGGATGATGACCGCTATCTGATCATCAATGGTAGTACTACCGATAACGGTATTGTGATCGGCGACAGTGTGAAATTATCCATGGTAGATAAAACCACCGGTCAGCAAAAGCTGATCATCCTGCAAGCAGATAAAGCAACTGTAAAAGAAGACGACAGTACGAAATTCACGATCACATTGCCTGCCGGTTATACCGCTGCTAAAGACATCGTGATTAGTCTGCGTAAAAATCTGACGGGTACCACCGCTAGTGATGGCGACTTTGAATATGTACAGCAGCAGATTAAACTGCCGGCTTACACAAATAGTACGCTCACTGCTTTCACTGTGATCCGTGCTAAAAAAGACGGAATCATTGAGAGAGCCGAGGACTTGTATATTGCAGGCGATGCTGCCGGTTATACCATATCAGATGCGAAAGTGGTGATTGTAGACCAAACGCGCCTGAACCCTGCCAATACGGTGGTGACTTTTGCTGCTGCCGCACAACACCTGAATGAAAAAGGCGCACCGGAGAACACCGTGATTACTTTCAAACTGCCGGCGAATGTGACGACGGAAATACCGATTAAAGTAAAACTGCCACAATCAACCGGCACCGCTACGTCTGGTACCGACTATCAGTTGCAACCGGAAGTGAGCTTCACGGGTGCTGGTGGTAACACGCTGTTGACAGTTACACCTGATTTGCTGATAGAAGGCCTGGAAGATTTCCGTATTGCAGCCACTGTAAGTGATGAAGAAACTACGGCTTATACGATGGCAGGTAACCTCCTTGATTTTGATATCAAAGATGCCCAGTTGCCGGCTACCATTACTTTACATCTTTCTCAAAACACGATAGAAGAAGGTTCCACTGCTGACCTGTGGGCAGAATTACCTGCCGGTGTTACCACCGCTATACCGATCCTGGTAAATATTACAGCAGGTACCACATCTACTGCCTTAAGCAATAGTTATAGTGGGTTGCCAACGCAGATTAAAATTCTGCCACCAGGTAATGTACCTGTGAAATACCCGATAAAAGCGATCGAAAATAAAGTATGGGATGATGACCGTTACCTGATCATCAATGGTAGCACTACCGATAACGGTATTGTGATCGGCGACAGTGTGAAATTATCCATGGTAGATAAAACCACGGGTCAGCAAAAGCTGATCATCCTGCAGGCAGATAAAGCAACTGTAAAAGAAGACGACAGTACTAAGTTTACGATCACATTGCCTGCCGGTTATACCGCTGCGAAAGATATCGTGATTAGTCTGCGTAAAAATCCGACAGGTACAACCGCCAGTGATGGTGACTTTGAATATGTACAGCAGCAGATCAAACTGCCGGCTTACACGAACAGTACGCTCACTGCTTTCACGGTGATCCGCGCTAAAAAAGACGGAATCATTGAGAGAGCCGAGGACTTATATATTGCGGGTGATGCCACGGGGTATACCATATCAGATGCGAAAGTGGTGATTGAAGATCAGACACGCCTGAACCCTGCCAACACCGTGGTGACTTTTGCTGCTGCCGATCAACACCTGAATGAAAAAGGCGCGCCGGAAAGCACTTCCATTACTTTCAAATTACCGGCCAACGTTACTACGGAAATACCGATTAAAGTAAAACTGCCGCAAACAACGGGCACGGCTACATACGGTACCGACTATCAGTTACTGCCGGAAGTAAACTTCACAGGCACCGGTGGTAATACCTTACTGGCGGTTACACAGGATATACTGGTAGAAGGTCCGGAAACATTCCACCTCGCACCAGTGGTGAGCGATGAAATGGGTACCGTTTACACCCTGGGAGGCAATCCCCTCGATTTTGATATCAAAGATGAACAGTTCCCATTAACAGCACCGATTATACTTAGCGGCGCTCCGGACACTATACAGGAAGGCGCTATTGCCGGCACAAAGATTACGGCTACGCTGCCCAACGGATGGATAGCTGGTAAAGATCTGACGGTACAGCTGAGTAAAGACGCCGCGGCATCTACTGCTGCCGATAGCCGTCATAGCAGTATCCCGGCAGTGATCACCATTAAAAACGGTACCAAGGCCGGCGTAAGCACACCAATTACAGCCACGCTGAATGATGTGATGGATGATGCCGCCAGCATCCGCCTGGAAGGTAACAAAGGCATCGCGGAACTGCCGGTAACAGGTACGACTGTATATATTAAAGATAGTACCGCTAACCTGCCAGGCGCCAGAACCCTGACCCTCACACCCGATCGTACCCTGGTACCGGAAGGACAGCCCGTGATGGTGACCGTGAAAATGCCATATGCCTCTACCAAAGACGTATTGGTAAATCTGCAGGTAGATAACAGCACGGAAGCAAGTGCAGGTTCAGATTATAGCTTTACGACACCAGTCTTCCGCCTGGATGCCGGTAAAAAGACAGCCGTGTTTGAGCTGATAAAAACAGCAACAGATAATATCCTGGAAAAAAATGAAGCCGTAAAAGTAAATGCTAACGCTAGTGGTTATACGATCAATAACCTGAATCTGGTTGTTCAGGACCAGACCCGTCTACTGCCAGCCAACCTGGTGCTGACCACTACGGTGTTCAAATCACCACTGACGGAAGGCGACAATGGCCCGGTAACGATCAGCTTACCGGCTGGTATCACCACGGAAGTACCGATTACCATCCAATTACCACATACCGGTGGCAAAGCAGAAGCGGGTATTGATTACCTGTTAAGTAATACCGCAGTACTGGCCAGCGGTAACAGCACACAAACCGGCCTGACGATCAACAAGGATAATTTCACAGAAGGTCCGGAAGACTTTACCATTACGGCCAAAGCAACAGATGGTATCAGTAATTATACCATGCAGCCTTTACACCTGGTGATTGAAGATGATCCGACACAATATCCTTTGCCAGCCCTCATTGAACTGAGCAGCAATACCGATAAAATAGATGAAGGCGGCGCCGGTGTAATCCTGAAAGCACAATTGCCCAACGGTTTACAGGCTGGTCATGATATCGTGATACATATCAGCAACGACCCGGCCCGTTCTACCGCAGACGTACAGGATCATAATACCTTACCGGTTCCTTTCGATATCATTATTAAGAAAGGAGCAAGAGAAGGGGTGGCTGCATTTGAATTCAAAGCGAAAAAAGACCTGGTACTGGAAGAAGATGAAACCTATACCTTCATTGGTACTACCGATGATCCGGTGAATAGGAAAGTAGGCGATAAAAACATTACCATCCTCGATAGAACCCATGATGATCCGGCTACCGGATTTATACATATCTCGTCCTTATCACCGGATACACATGTACTGGAAGGGAACGTATACCACGCGAAAGTAAGCCTCGCGCCGGGTGTGACTTCTTCCAGGGATATCCGCATAGGACTGGCGATTGGTGGCAGTTCAGTAGCAGGTGCAGACGATATCATGAATATGCCGGCTACGGTTACCATTCAGGCCAACGTACCGTATGTGTCATTCAGCTTTGTGGCGAAGAAAGACTTTGTATTGGAGAAAGCTGAATTGCTGCGGATTGTAGCTATGCCGCTGAACTACCCGGGTATGAAAGGAGATAGCCTGGCTGTTATCATCGATGATGTGACTTCCCTGAATCCGGATAATCTGAAAATGGAAATGCGGATTGATTCTTCCGTAGTACATGAAGGTAGTAAGACAGCCGTAACATTTGGGTTTGTCAATGATCAGATTACTTCTGCCGAAAATATTAAAATAGCCATCGCCACACAGGCAGGTATCACTAATACAGATGCTGCTGATTACAGTGGCCTCCCGGATGAAGTGACCCTGGCTGCCGGTAACCATGATAAAACCGTACAACTGCATATAACGGCAGATAATGTACTGGAAGGCGACGAGCAGGTACAGTTCACAGCTAAACTGCTGACAGCCGGTTATACTATTAAACAACCAGGGTTACTGCTGATACCGGAAACCGGTGATATGCTGGTAACACTGAGCAAAACAAAAGATGCCGCTGAACCAGCCACACACGGTGCTTACCTGATTAAACTGCCAGGTACGTCTACCGCGGCTGCGGATGTGAAAGTGGTATTCTATGTAAGCAGCATTATCGGTACCACCAATATTGCACCGATTCAGACGGCTGTAAATATCCCGGCGGGTAAAAACAGTGTAGCCGTTCCCGTAAATGTGATTGATAACAATGTGATTGAAGGGGATGAAGAAGTACGGGTAGCATTAATGCTGGCGCAGATGAAACGTTTCAATAAAAACATGGCGCTGGATGTAAACGATCAGGATACCGTGACGCTGATCGTACATGATGACGAAAGTGATGCAACAGGTCCTAAAGCGGTCAGCCGCGAAATGCTGATAGAAAAAGTAGCAGATGCCGCAGAACCAGCTGTTCCCGGCTCCTTCCGGATTCGTTTTACAGATGCTGCTTTATCTGCCGTAAAAGATGTGGTAGTAAACTATACCATTGCCGGAGATGCCGTAGCAGACAGCCGCTACAAAAAACTGAGCGGACAGGCTACTATTCCTGCCGGACAGCATAGCGCAACAGTAGTGGTAACACCGATCGATAATAATATTGTAGAGGGAGATGAAAGTGTAGACCTGACATTACAAAAAGTTAGCAGTACGCTGGCAGGTGTCACCTGGCCTTTATCCAAACAGACTACCGCGGAAGTAATCATTCATGATAATGATACCCTGGTACTGGATCTGACAACTAATGTGACAACGGCTGCAGAAGGAGAAGCCGTATCGTTTACGATGAAGTCCGTGAATAAAGCAGCGCACGATATGCCGATCCGCCTGAAAGTGACGCAGGACGCTGCCCGCAAGTTCACTGCCAGCGAAGGAACTGTGAATGGCGACATGATCACCGTTACATTACCGGCCTTACAAACGGAACACACCTTTACGATCACCGCTACCGACAATGATGTGAATGATGACGATGGTTATCTGAAAGTGGCGATACAACCCTATACCGGTAACAATGGCGGACCATTGTACAAACCCGGAACAGCTGCGGAGAAAGAGGTGGTGATCACAGATAATGATCCGCTTACCCTCCAGTTTGCAGCAGATAAATTCAGTGTGAAGGAAGGAAATATGGGAGATCGTAATCCACTGAATTTTAACCTGAAAATGAACCGGAAGAGTTCCCGTCCGATTACTATCAGCTTTGATTTTGAAGCATCAACTGATGGGGTAGAATATCCGTTTATGGGTTACAAAGCTACACCGGGCGTAGACTTCGACAATACCGTGAAACAGGTGGTAATACCAGCTTATGAAACCATGGCGAAGGTACCGGTGACGATTATTGGAGATACCATTTTTGAGCAAAATGAAACATTTGTATTGAAAATGAATGCCGTGAGCGTGCCTTCCGGAAAGTATGTACCGGTAATCGGCGACCTGACCAAAGCCACGGGCGTTATCCTGAATGATGATCCGATGTGTCGCCCTTGTGATGCTGACGGCGATGGTTTGAGTAATGAAGAGGAAGATATCAATGGTAATGGTGATCCGTTTGATGACGATACGGATGGAGATGGTATACCCAACTTCCTGGACCTGGATTCTGATGGTGATGGCGTACCGGATTCCGTAGAACGCTTTACCACCGACAAGCGCTACATCGATAATAACAAAAATAAAATCAGGGTACATCCGGCGATATCTCCGAATGGCGACGGACAGGGAAATGACGTGATGTACATTGAAAACATCGAGAAGTATCCGAAGAATGAAGTGGTCATCTTTAACCGCTGGGGAGGTACCATTTTCAGACTGAATAACTATGATAACAAGGTCAATAACTTTAAAGGACGCGCCAATGCCGGTGGTAATGTAGGCGCGGATGTACCGGATGGTTCTTATTTCTACAACATCGAAATATGGGCAGATGGTAAACAGGAACGTTATACCGGGTTTATTGTAATCAAACGTTAATGAATAAACGAATTAGTAAGGTGATTCTGAAACAATATTTATGCTGATACCTATGAAAAAGCATCTTATGAAAGCTTTAGGGATTGTGTTGTTATGTGGGTGTTGCTGTATACAGGTACAGGCACAGCAACAGCCATTGTATTCGCAGTATATGTTCAACGGCATGGTGATTAACCCTGCTTACCCTTCTATGGATGAATCGTCCAGCCTCACAGCGGTAGGGCGTAACCAGTGGGTAGGGGTGGATGGTGCGCCTAAAACAGCCACGGCTTCTTTCTATACGCCTATCAAGGCTACGAATACCAGCTTTGGTGTATCGCTGATGAATGAAAAAATCACGGTAAACTCGCAGACGGCTGTCAACTTTAATGTTTCCCAGCGGGTAAAGCTGAATGATAAGATTTATCTCGCCCTGGGGTTAAAAGGTGGTATGTCGCAGTACCGGGAAGATAATAGTTCCCTGTCTACAACCGACCCGGTTTTTGCCCAAAACCAGAGCTACTGGAAAACAGATATCGGCTTCGGTTTTATGGTGTTTACCGATCACTTTTTTATTGGCTTGTCTTCTCCGACTTTCAAAAGTTTTGACCTGGGCAACAGTGTGAATAAAATGACGATTGCTACCCATTACTATGTGCAAAGCGGATACCTGATTGATATTAATGATGACGTGAAGCTGAAGCCGAATGTGTTGCTGCGTATGGTGAAGGGAGCCGGTTTTCAGTATGATCTTAATGCAAACATCCTGTTGAAAAACCTGGTATGGCTGGGAGCTTCCTGGCGTTCGGAGAAAACAGTTACCGGACTGGTACAGGTACAGGCAACCAAAAATTTACAGATCGGATATTCTTACGATACCCCGTTGCAGTCGAATCTGAAAGGTGCACAAACGGTCTCGCATGAATTGATGATTAATTATCGTTTCAGTTGGTCTAAATGGAAAGTGGTGGCCCCACGTTATTTCTAACTTTAAAATCATGAATCGTATGCGAAAACATCGTTTCCGGCATTTCATACTTTTCCTGAGCGCAGTAACACTGTTTTTTTCCTGCCAGTTTATGAAGAACCACGTACAGCATGGTGGTCTGGGTAGTATGGCAAAAGTGAACCGTGCAGAGCGTTTATATAAGAGACAAGAGTATGAGAAAGCTATCTCACTGTGTAATGAAGTCATCAACAATGGCGCCCGCGAAGAAGTACTTCGTAAAGCTAAACTGCAACTGGCACGTATATACGTGGAAACGCGGCAGTTTGAAAAAACCATCAGCCTGTATGATGAGCTATTGTACAAACCTGGTAAAGATGTATTGGTAACGGACGTGACCAATTACATTGATCTGCTGAAACGTACCGGTCGGGTGGTACGTGCCAAAGAGATCGCGGCAGTATATGCCAATAACTATAAAAACAACGCCCGTTTTACCAATCTGCAGGAGTCTTTGGTAGATTACTACAGCTTTTTTAACCGCGATTCCCTGCAAAATGTACGGGTAGACAGCTTACGACTGAACCTGCCGGGTTACCAATATGGATTGGCGTTGTATCAGGAGAATGTGGTGTTTCTGTCCAATGATTTTAAGAAGAAAGAAGCCCAGTCGTTTTATACCAACTCCAAACTATACCAGATTTCGGAAGATGGCATTGAACCTTTCAGCAGCAGCCTGCGGGGCGTACTGCAGGTAGGACCGGCCTCTTTTTATGACAACGGAAAGAAAGTTATTTATACTTCCAACCGTTATGCAGATATCAAAAACGAGAAGAATTCCTATATCAATTATAACAACGGTACCCAGTTATTGTCTGCCAATTACCAGGCGGATCATGACAACTGGACCAAACCCGTACCGGTGAAACTGGGAAAACATGGCGGATCTTCTTCTTTCCTGCATCCATCTGTTGTACCATCCGGTAAACGTTTGTACTTTGCATCCGATATGCCTGGCGGACAAGGCGGAACAGATATCTATTATGCCGACTGGGATAAGGAAGCCAAACGCTGGAAAGAGCCCGTGAATATGGGCCCTGAGGTGAATACGAACGGGAATGAATTGTATCCTTTTGTCATCGGTGATAAATTATTCTTTTCTTCCAATGGACTGCCTGGTTTTGGTGGGTTGGATATTTTTATGATCAATGTGAAGAAGCGGGAAGAAGGCGTGGCACATTTACCCTATCCTGTGAATACGCAGTTCGACGACCTGAATCCGGTACTGGATGAATCCAGGTTGTTGCTGTACTTTACTTCCGACCGTTCCGGTGCGCACGATAATGATCATATCTATGTACTGAATCTGAAGAAAAATCCTTTGAAACAACTGGACCTGCCTTATCCCGGCAAGCCGGTAAAAGACGAAGATAAAGTGCCTTATACCATGCATCAGGCGGATGGCCGTTTGCAAAAAACATTTGTGGGAGATAACCGGTACGATACCATGTTGCTGGAGCAAAAAAAGCAGCAGCTAGTTAAAGAACCGGTAGCAACAGTAGCCGTTACCGTTAGTGACGACCGTAAAACCACAGACTATGCCAATGAAACACCCGACAGTCATCCGGAGATGATTCCCTGGCAAAATAATATGCCACAGTATGCTACTACTACCGTAATGGCGGGTGTAAACCGTCAGGCGGCTGAAGAGTACAATGCTACTGCTTCTGCCGGTATCGTGGCGCGGCAGCTGGATAGTATCAGCAAAGCAGCCGCCATGCACCTGCGGGTACCTGGGGTGATCTATTATGACCTGAATTCCTATATACCACAGGAACAGGAGCGTTACAAACTGGATTCTGTTTATAAAGTATGGAAATCAAACCCGCACAGAATGATTATTGTGAGCGGGCATACTGATATTATTGGTGCAGAGCGGTATAACCTGGCATTGTCCAAGAACCGCGCTGTGTACATACAGGAATGTTTGCTGCAAAAAGGCGTGGATGCAGATAAAATCAGGATTAACTATTTCGGTTCCACACGCCCGGTTTGGGTGGCTAAACAATTCAGTCTGTATACAGACAGGGATATGTTTATACAACAACAGGGGGTGAACAGGAGATGTGAAATCAACATACAATAAGCGGAAATTTTTTAAAATGCCCGAAAGGGCCACAGGTGTTATTTTTTAGCGTATATCAAACTTTCTGAAATGAACAAAATTGCTTCACTAATGCTTTTACTGGCGACAGGCACACAAGCCTTCGCGCAGGAAATGCCGGTTGTGTTCAACAAGAGTTTTAGTGCTCCGAAAAACCAGTACAGGAAACTGGCGATTGCGGAGAGTAACAACATTGTTGCTATCGGTGGGGGATCAGATAATGGATGCATTACCAAGTTATCTCCGACAGGAAATCTTATTTATAATGCCAAACTGAATAAGGGCGGACTGGTAGCTTATCAGGATCTGCTGTTATTACCTAAGAATGAGTTGGTAGCAGTGGGTGGTGGTACCATTGCCTATGGCAATGCGCGTATTACCAGGTTATCTTCCACAGGTGAGGTAGTATTTGATAAGAGTATTGGAAATGGCCAGGGAGGCTATTTTACAAAAATCATTATAGATCGTCATGGTAATTATATTACCGTAGGGGTAGATGGCAGTAAACCTGCACAGGCACGCATTACTAAAATGTCGCCCGATGGAAAAATCGAATTCGATAAAGGATTTGGTGCACATAATGTGTTCACCAATGTGCTGATCGATGAAGACGAAAATATCATTGCCGTAGGCGGTGATGTGGGCGACGGACAAGGAAAAGCGTACATGGTGAAAGTGGATGGTAAAGGAGAAAAACAATTTGAACTTTCTTTTGGTAAACCAGGCGCCGTATTCGAAAAAATGCTGCTGCTGGAAGATGGCGCTGTACTGGCTATGGGCGGTGGCGCCTATGGTACCGGTAATGCCAGCCGTATTGCCAAGGTAAATACAGAAGGACAGGTAGTATTTGACAAGGAATACAGCACCGTGGATGGTAAATTCAATGCCATGCGGGTGAATGACCTGGGTCAGATATTTGCCTGCGCCGAAGAAAAAGATAAAGGCCGTATCGTGAAATTGCGTCCGGATGGTACAGAGCTGTTCAACAAAGAAGTAGATGCAGCACTGTATGCCCTGGAAGTAGGTAAAAACGGGAAAGTGGTAGCTACCGGTGGTAACGTTGGCAGCAATACCGGTAAGGTAGTAAAACTGCTGCCGGATGGTACCATCACTGTCAATAAAAACCTGGGTTCTGTTTTCCAGCATCTGTTGCTGACAGAAGATGATGAAATGTGCATGGTTACCAAAGATGGTTACCGGCTCGTGAAACTCAGCCCTGATGGTGAAATGATGTTTGATAAACAACTGGGTAAATACGATGCGAAAACATCCCTGGTATCTTTACTGATGAGCCCTTCCGGAGAAATTCTGGCAGCTGGCGGCGGTGAAGAAGATGGTAACCGTATTATCAAAATCAGCCATGGCGTATCTGTAAATGATATTGCTGTATCAGAACCTTTGAACGGTTTATCCAATGCTACCCTGACGATTACTTTATCCGGCTTCTTAAGAAGCAATGGTGTTCGTACGCCCGTTAACGTGCATTACAAAACCATTCCGCATAATGGTGGTGCAGGTGCTGCCGACTTTGATGTAACAGAAGGTACCATCTCTTTTGTGCCTTCTGAATTTGCAGCAGGGGCCATCATCTCCAAAACTATCCAGATACCGGTAAAGAGTGATAATCTGCTGGAAGGTAAAGAAGCTTTCCATGTGGAGATCCTGGATGCTTCCGAGTTATACCTGACTAAGGCGAAAGGGGAAGTAACCATCCTGGATCAACCGGCTATGGTGAAATTCATTGGTGGTAACAATGGTGCAGAACCAGCTACTGATGTAGTATTCTCTGCCGGATTATTTAAGCGGGATAATACACCGTTGATCAATGCTACTTCCAAACCGGTACGTCTGACCTATAAATTCGGCAATGGTACCGCTTTACCGGGTGCTGATTTTGTAAACAGCATCAAAGCGCCTTTTGCGATCGAAAGTGGTGCGAGCACAGCTAACCTGGCAGTGAAAGTAAAAGATGATAACCGTTTTGAACTGGCAGAAACTGTGGTATTGGTACTGAGTGAAATCAAGGTGGAAAATGAGGCCATCGTAGGTTATAATGGTGATGTGAATTCTATTTCTGCTTCCCAGTATATCCAGGACCAGGCGGCTTACATCACCCTGGTAAAACTGACAGACGCCAACGAATCGGCTACTGCACCGGTGAGCATGTTTAAATGCATCCTGGTAAAAGCAGCAGATCAGTCTGTACAAACCAATTGCACTGGCAGCGATATCAACATCTATTTTGGGGTAGATTCCTCCAGTACAGCTGCTTACGGTAAGGATTACGTGATCATGAACGGCGACATGGTGAAAATTACCGGTGATTGTGCGTTCAGCGAAACCGATATCCAGGTGGCGTTGGTAAATGACCGTATCAAAGAAAACGATGCTTTGGTGGCAGTAAAACTGCGGGATGCGACAGCGGCGGCTAATGCCGGCGTGCTGAAGATTTCACCGGAGCTGAAGTTAAACAAGGCCATTGCAGTTATCCACGACGACGACAACGACGAGGGAACTGTGTTAACGGCTAAATAAGCATGGCTTGAATCACTAACCGATATACGCGCTTCAGGCACACCTACGTTCCCGCATAGTTCTCTATGCGGGAATTTTTTACCAGCTGATCTGTATGATGGCTGAAAAGGGTAAAACCGGGTTGTTTGTCGGTTAGAGGAAGGGGTAATGGTATTAATTTTTACGGACTTCCGATTTCTAATAAATTAAAAATCAGCATTCTTTATATGTTAATATAAAGAATGCTGATTTTTTTATTTCCCTAAAAACCAGTTGATATTGTTTTCTCGTAGATAAAGTAACGACAAGTAAAAAATTACTTTATATAAAATAGTTGTGTCTTTTAATGGTTAACTTGGGAATAGCCTGGTATGTCCTTACCGGGCTCTTTTTTTTATAAGGCTTTACGCATGACAAAGTCTTCCATCAGAAAACCATCTCCGATATCGGTATCTTTTTCCTTAATAGTGAGGAAACCCTGTCTTTCGTAAAATTGTTTTGCCTTATTAAAGCGGTTCACATCCAGTTCCAGGAAGCTGGCGCCTTTTGTTTTTACCTGGGCAGCTACTTCTTCCAGCAGTAATTTACCTGCACCTTTTCCCTGATAGTTATAGTCGAGATAAAGTTTATGCAGTTTGTAAACGCCGGTTTCAGGAGCCGGGCTGTAGGCGGCAAATCCGATAGGTGTGTCATCATCTGTCAGAATGAGAAAAGTGTTTCCCTGCCCGTTCATTTGTTTGGTCAGGGAAGTGGTGCTGTACATCAGGTCTATCATGTAATCGATCTGTACGGGAGTAAGAATCGGTGCGTAGGTGGGCCGCCATATCTTCTCCGTGAGGTCCTGTATAACAGGAATGTCTGCTAAGGTTGCTGTTTGAATCCGGTACATCTGTATAAATTATAAACTGTTACTTTCTGCGATAATGTTGTCGATGGTTTGTTGCAATCTTTCGAGGGTAGTGAAGCCGCGTGCGCATAGATACAGCTGTTTGCCGGTATCCAGGATGGCAGCCGGATAACCGGTGATTCCCCAGTGTTGTACCAGTTGAAACTCCTGTTGGGTGGCATACCGGTAATGTTCATCGTGTAACCGGTTGATGAATTCATCTTCCGGCAATCCGAATTTTTTGACGAGTGTTTTGTAGGTACTATCGAGGTTCAGGCTTTGCCCGTGATAGTTTAAGGCTACCTGCATATCATGGGCAAAACTGATGGCATTTTCCGGCTGGTATTCCTTGAATACAGTAAGTGCTACAGCAGGCCGTTCGGAGTCCATTATTTCTGCGGAGGGCAGTAACTTTTCCAGGAAGGCATTGCCAAATCTGACACCGGTCATTTCTTCCACGTTGGTATGTTCCCGTTGAATAAAGGCCGCCATATGAGAGAAGGGGTGGCGGTTGTCTCCTATAATCATTCCTCCGGAGAGGATATCAAAAGTCATATCACTGTTACTGCGCTGCTGCAGCTCCTGCACCACGGGTGTGAAGCCATAGCACCAGCCGCAAAGCGGATCATAAACATAGATGAATCTCATAAACCAGCGGTTTAGCGGTTAGCTTTCGGTCTTCAAAGATAATCAAAAGCAGGTAGTTAACCGTTGGAATCCTCTTCATCAAAGTAATGATGCTCATATAGTTCCTTTGAGAGCGCACTGTCTTTTCGTATAGCCTTTACTGATAGCCGGGCAGCAATCAGTAAGGTGACGCAGGAAGCGCCGAGCAGAAAAATATTATTACCGGTAAACAGGAAAAAATCGAAGGTGCCGTGGAAAAAAACAGCAATCGCCAATCCCTGGATCAGCAGGATTTCCCGCTTTTCCGGAATAAATTTCGCCATGCCGGTATAGTATCCCATCAGGATGGCAAAGGTAGCATGGGCGGGTACGGAGAGGAACATACGGGCCACACCTGTACCAAATCCATATCTGCCTACGTAGGCAATATTTTCCAGGGTAGCGAAGCCCATTCCGATGAACACAGCGTATACAATGCCATCCAGGGGCTCGTTAAAAGCTTTTTTGGGATAGGCGTAAAAGCGGAGTACCAGAAATTTGGCCAGTTCTTCGGAGAAGCCTACAACACCATAGGCAAAGGCAGCTGTTCCTACAAGGGTACCATCATTTTCCCGCAGGCCGGCCATTGCAGCAGCAGCCTGTAAAAACAACGGCAGTACCACACAGGCCATACCTAACAGGAAACTTTTGACCAGGAGCCCGATCGGCTCCCGGTCATATTTATCCAGTGCGTATATCAGCAAAGAGATGGCTAAACCAGGCGCAATGGCCAGTGCCAGTAGCATCATAGCAGGATATTTTTTGATTTTTTACGCTGTTGCAGCCAGCTGTCCAGCATGTCAACAGTATAACTACTCAGATTGTTTGCTTTGGTTACACCGCCTTTCTGTGCAGCCAGGGTACCATAGTGAATATCGTGAAACCCTTCAATACTGTGGGCATCCGGATCAATGGAGATCAGGACGTTTTTCTCCAGTGCATAGGGCAGCCACGTCCAGTCGATATCAAGTCGGCGGGGATGGGCGTTGAGCTCTATGACTACGCCATTGGCAGCGCAGGCATCGATGATGGTTTTATGATCCACAGGATACCCGTTGCGGCTGAGGAGTAGCCGGCCGGTCATGTGTCCGAGTATGGTGGTATACGGATTTTCGATGGCTTTCAGCAGGCGGCTCATGGCTTTTTCTTCCATCATTTTCAGGTTGGAGTGTACGGAAGCAATAACCAGGTCAAATGTGGCCAGTATTTCGTCCGGATAATCGAGGGAGCCATCGTTCAGGATATCGGCCTCAATGCTCTTAAAAATGCGGAAAGGCGCCAGTTTTTTGTTCAGTTCATCGATCTGTACCTGTTGTGCCGCCACCCGTTCCGGTTGCAGGCCATTGGCATAGAAAGCGGAGCGGGAGTGATCGCTGATAACGAGGTATTCGAAGCCCTGATTTTTTGCTGCCACGGCCATGTCTTCCAGGCTATATTCTCCATCGCTCCATTGACTGTGGGAGTGGATAATACCTTTAATATCGGCAGCGGTGATCAGGGTGGGGAGTTGGTGCAGGCGGGCCTGTTCGATCTCGTTTTGGCCTTCCCGGAGGGCAGGCACGATATAGTCCATACCGGCTGCGCTGAAGATCGCTTCTTCTGAGGCGGCGGCTTTCAGATGGGCGGCACCACCAGCGGCATTGAATTTATCCATAAAGGCAGGCGCAGCTGTGGTGATAAACAGTTCGCTGAAAAAGTCGGCGGGGGCGCAGGTATGCGTAACCACTTTAACTTTTTCATCCAGCTTCCATACCAGGTGTTTGTCCAGGGTTTCGGTGAGGGCGAAGCCGGGTAATGCGGCCAGTTGTTGTTGTACGATGGCCACCGGTGCGGCAATCAGCACTTCTATTTCATCGATGATGATACTGTTGCGACGGAAAGCGCCGGTAATGGAAACGGCTGCAGGCGCCATCAGTTCCTGGAGTTGTTTTTCCAGCTGGATACCGGTAACGGCTACTTCGGCGTAGAGGAAGCGGTTCCGGTTGGAGAGATAGAATTCAATGTTCTGGCGTACGCTTTCCTGGGTTTTCTGGCCGAAGCCTTTGAGCAGCAGTAGTCTGTTTTCGTTACAGGCATACAGCAGTTCGCCCATGGATTCTATTTCGAGTTCTTTCCAGATGGTCGCTATTTTTTTAGGTCCCAGTCCTTTTATTTTCATGATTTCCAGGATGCCGGGAGGGGTAATCTGGAGGTAATGTTCCAGGAGGGTGAAGTGTTGGGTATCGAGCATTTCGAGGATGCTTTTCCCGGTAGATTCACCGATACCTTTGATGCGGAATATTTCATCACGAGGGGTATCTTTTAACTGAACGGTTAATTTTTCTATAGTAAATGCCGCGCTGGCAAAGGATTTGGCTTTAAAACTATTTTCTCCGTGGATATCCATGAGTTTGGAGAGCAGGGAGAAATTATCTGCGATTGTATAATTATCCATAGCCGTAAAAATACGAATTACCGGTTATGAATAAATGGTGCAGTAAAAATCAGTGGGGAAGGGAGGGAGATGGGCATAAAAAAGATCCTGACAGAAATGCCAGGATCCTTATAACTACATTTTGTAAATCCGATCTTAGTTAGCCGGAGCTGCAGGTGCAGGAGGAGTAACTGGTGCTTTTTTAGGCGCAGCTTTCTTCTTTGCAGCCGGTTTTTTAGCAGCAGCTGGTTTCTTAGCAGCTGGTTTTTTAGCAGCAGCTTTTTTAGGAGCTACTTTCTTAGCGGCAGCAGCTTTCTTTTTAGGAGCGGCTTTTTTAACAGCAGCTTTCTTTTTAGGAGCAGCTTTCTTAGCAGCAGCTTTTTTAGGAGCTACTTTCTTAGCGGCAGCAGCTTTCTTTTTAGGAGCAGCTTTCTTAGCAGCAGCTTTTTTAGGAGCGGCTTTCTTAGCAGCAGCTTTTTTAGGAGCAGCTTTCTTAGCAGCAGCTTTTTTAGGAGCGGCTTTCTTAGCAGCAGCTTTCTTTTTAGGCGCAGCTTTTTTAGCAGCCGCTTTTTTAATTGTTGCCATTGTTTTTTGAATTTGGGTTAGTAAAATAATTGGGTATTAAAAAAAACTTTATGGCTAACACTGATTAGGCTTCTGCCTGCGCAGTGGTGTCAAATGCTTTAACAGAAACGTAAGTCTTGTTTTCGCGACCTTTTCTGAATTCCACAACACCGTCAGACATTGCGAAAATGGTAAAATCTTTACCCAGGCCTACGTTTTGACCAGGATGATAAACTGTACCTCTCTGACGAACAATAATGTTACCAGAAATAGCAGGTTGACCACCGAAGATTTTCACTCCCAGCCTTTTGCTGTGGGAGTCGCGGCCATTCTTTACACTACCTTCACCTTTTTTATGTGCCATTGTATAATTACTTTAACTTGTCTAAATAAATAATCAGCTTAAAACGAATTAAGCTATTTCATTGATCTTGATTCTCGTAAAATGCGTACGGTGACCAATTTTCTTTCTGAAGCCTTTTCTTCTCTTCATTTTGAAAGCGATTACTTTGTCACCTTGAACATGAGCCAAGATCTCTGCTTTTACTACTGATTTTACATCAGTGCCTACGGCCAGCGTACCAGCATTGTCTGTTAACAGTACATCGGAAAACTCCACTTTGTCTCCAATATTTCCTTGTAACTGCTGTACAAATATTTCCTGGTCTTTTTGTACTTTAAATTGCTGACCTGCGATTTTTACAACTGCAAACATAATTATCCAAAATATAATTTCCGCAAAAGTACTCTTTTGTTTCTAATTGACAAAGTTTTCCGTTCTTTTTTAATTCTCATGCATAAATTCATATGCATAACCGGATAAAGCTTAATCTTTTCAAAGATACATACTTTCTTGAATTTTATATTATTTTAACAATTTGTGTAAGTCCGCCACCGGCCGCTGCATCTACCTGTTTGTGCTATATACGGATGCAGTAAAAACCCGTATCTTGGCGTGCAAACCAACGCAATTTTGTATACTTTTGTCGTTTACACAAAAAAGTATTGAATTATGGATGGGAGTGTTTACATATCTGCCAATACTGGTATTTCATAAAAGCCCGCACGGGTATTGAATTACAGAAAATGCATATGTGTGAGCCTCCGGTTTTTAAGTCTCTCAATTATAAAATATAGGGCATGAAGTTTAAATCACTGCTGGCCAAACCTTTTGCTTCCATTGTGCATAACAAAATCAGGAAGGAAATGCAGAGGGCGGTGGAAGACCAGGAGGCTATCCTGGAAGAGCTGATAAAGACAGGGAAAAAGACAGAATTCGGAACGGAGCATAAGTTTAATGCCGTACAATCGCATCAGGAATTCAAACAGGCTGTACCTGTCCGGGATTATGAGCAGTTTAAACCATATATTGAACGCATCAAGGAAGGAAAACAAAATGTCCTCTGGAAAGGCCAGCCCATCTACCTGGCTAAAACTTCCGGTACTACCAGTGGCGTTAAATATATACCTATCTCCAAAGACTCGATCTCCAATCATATAGATACTGCCCGCAATGCGCTGTTGAACTATATGGGCGAAACCGGTAATACTGCCTTTGCCGATGGCAAAATGATTTTTCTCTCCGGCTCCCCCGAGCTGGAAAGAGTAGGAGGCATCCCTACCGGCCGCCTGAGTGGTATCGTGAATCACCATATTCCCCGATACCTGCGTACCAACCAGCTGCCATCCTACGAAACCAACTGTATCGACGACTGGGAAACAAAACTGGACCGCATCGTAGAAGAAACCATCAATCAGGATATGACCCTGATCAGTGGTATTCCACCTTGGGTACAGATGTATTTTGACCGGTTGATAGAACGCAGTAATGGTAAGCGGATCAAGGAAATATTTAAGCGCTTTGACTTAATGGTATATGGTGGGGTGAATTTTGAACCTTACCGCGCCAAACTGATGGCTGCTATCGGCTCGCCGATTCATACCCTCGAAACCTTCCCGGCTTCAGAAGGCTTCTTTGCCTTCCAGGACTCGCAGGAACAGGAAGGACTCCTGCTCAACACCAACTCCGGGATCTTCTATGAATTTATTCCTGCACAGGAAATTTTCGATGAAAATCCTACCCGTTTGTCACTGAAAGATGTACAAACCGGCGTAAATTACGCCATGGTCATTAATAATAATGCCGGGTTATGGGGTTACAACCTGGGGGATACCGTGAAATTTATTTCTACCAATCCATACCGCTTGCTGGTGACCGGCAGGATCAAACATTTTATTTCCGCTTTCGGAGAACACGTGATCGGAGAAGAAGTGGAACACAGCCTCATGAAAGCCGCTGCAGAAGAAAATGTGCAGATCACGGAATTCACCGTAGCACCCATGGTGCAAACAAACGGAGAACTGCCGTATCATGAATGGTTTGTGGAGTTTGAAAACACACCGCATGACCTGACGGCATTTGCCAGAAAAGTAGATGAGAATCTGCGGCAGAAAAATATTTATTATGATGACCTGTTAACAGGTAATATATTGCAACCCCTTAAAATAAGGACTGTCCGGAAACAGGGTTTTATCGATTATATGAAGGCTATTGGAAAACTTGGTGGTCAGAATAAGGTTCCCCGCTTAAGTAACGACAGAAAGCTGGCAGATGAACTATCACAGTATTTGCAGTGATAAGAGACAGGAAGTACGACTGTAGCAGTTGCTGGTAAGTGCCGGCAACTGAATGTTCATTTTTGTTAACTGAAAAAAAGTAAATCACCGTAATGAATAAACGAAAAATTGCCATTTTCGGGTCTACGGGCTCTATTGGCATACAGGCACTGGATGTGATCGCGGCACATCCCGACAGGTTTAGCGTGGAAGTGCTGACGGCACAGCAAAATGCAGACCTGCTGATTGAACAGGCATTGAAATTTAAGCCCAATGCCGTTGTAATTGGCAGCGAAGAAAAATATAAGCAGGTAAAAGATGTATTGTTTGATAAAGGCATAAAAGTATTTGCCGGCGCTAAATCCATGGTGGAAGTAGCGTCCTGGAGTTCTATCGACATGATGCTGGCGGCTATTATGGGCTTTGCCGGCCTGGCGCCTACCTTGTCTGCCATCGAACAGGGCACCCCGGTAGCCCTGGCCAACAAAGAAACACTGGTGGTAGCCGGTGATATTGTCATGGCAACTGCCAGAAGGAAAAATGTACCTGTTATCCCAGTGGATTCAGAACATTCTGCCATTTTCCAATGCCTGATGGGAGAACCCCTCAGTAAAGTGGAAAAAGTGATCCTCACGGCTTCCGGCGGACCTTTCCTGGGTAAAAAGCCCAACTTCCTCATCAATGTAAAAAAGGATCATGCCCTGCAGCATCCTAACTGGAGCATGGGTGCCAAAATCACCATCGATTCGGCTACCCTGATGAACAAAGGCCTGGAAATGATCGAAGCCCGCTGGTTGTTTGGCTTACAGCCCGAACATATTGAAGTGGTGATACATCCGCAGTCCATTATTCACTCCATGGTGCAGTTTGTGGATGGTTCCCTGAAAGCGCAGATGGGATTGCCGGATATGAAACTGCCCATCCAGTACGCCCTGGCGTACCCGGACCGGCTGGCCAACGACTGGCCGCGGTTTTCTTTCCGGAACTACCCCGCCCTTACCTTTGAGCAGCCCGATACCAAAACATTCCGTAACCTGGCCATTGCCATGGAAGCGATGGCGAAAGGAGGCAATGCTGCCTGTGTAATGAACGCAGCCAACGAAGAAGTGGTATATGCTTTCCTGAAAAACAGGATTGGGTTCTTGCAGATGACCGAGGTGATCGAAGAAACAATGACTAAAATACCATTTATAGAAACGCCGACACTCCATGATTACTACGAATGCGATAATGCTGCGCGCGAACATGCCGCTTCACTGATCAATTCTATCGTTATCTAAGTACCGGATAAAATTAACAAAGAGTTTTGCCTGAATGTGTTTAAAATCTAATATATTAACAGGCATTATTAAAGCTGAAAACAAGTAAATGACTACAGAGGTTATATTGGTGAAAGCCGGACAGTTATTACTGTCGCTCTCTATTTTGGTAGTATTGCATGAGTTGGGCCACTTTATACCAGCCAAATTATTTAAGACCAGAGTGGAAAAATTCTATTTGTTCTTTGATCCCTGGTTTTCTCTTTTTAAAATTAAAAAGGGTGAAACAGAGTATGGTGTTGGCTGGCTGCCATTGGGAGGATATGTGAAAATATCCGGGATGATAGATGAGAGCATGGATAAAGAGCAGATGGCCAAGCCGCCGCAACCCTGGGAATTTCGGGCTAAACCGGCATGGCAACGGCTGATCATCATGATCGGCGGGGTGACGGTAAATATTATCCTGGCATTCTTCATCTATGCCATGATGTTATGGTACTGGGGCGAGAAATACCTGCCTGCTGACGCGGTAAAATACGGTGTAACGGTAGACTCGCTCGGCAAAAGCATCGGTATCCACGACGGTGATAGAATTGTAGCTGTCAATAATCGTAAAGTAGAACAGTTTGATGCTATTCCGGGAGAAGTAATCCTGGAAGAAGCCAAAAGCATCCAGGTAATACGCGACGGACAAACCGTGAGCTTACCGGTGCCGGATGGTTTTATCCGCCAGCTGCTGAAACAGAAAGTGCCTTTTGCCTTTGTACGTTTCCCTTATTATGCAGACAACTTTGAAAAAGGTTCTGTTGCGGAAACCAGCAACAGCTTCAAAAAAGGTGACCAGATCATATCCCTGAACGGCGAACTGCTGCCTTACTTCACCGACTTTGCGAAAGAAATTCGCAAGCATAAGAATGAAAATGTGATCGTAGGCGTAGTAAGAGGAACAGATACGCTGAACATTGCCGTGAAATTACCGGAATCCGGAAAACTGGGTATCTATTACCAGAACCCGGAGAAGTTCTTCGAATATAAAACCCGGAAATATACCTTCATGGAAGCTATTCCGGCCGGTTTCAGCAAAAGCATCGACAAACTCGTAAAATATGTACAGCAGCTGCGCCTGATCTTTGTTTCCAAGGAAGTAAAAGTAAGCGAGTCGCTGGGTGGTTTCATGAGTATCGGTAACCTGTTCCCTGAACAGTGGGACTGGATGATGTTCTGGGAGATGACGGCATTTTTGTCCATTATCCTGGCATTTATGAACATTCTGCCGATTCCTGCCCTGGATGGCGGCCACGTATTATTCCTGTTGTACGAGATTATTACCGGCCGTAAACCTAGTGAGAAGTTCCTGGAATATGCACAGATTGTGGGTATGGTGCTCCTCTTCGGTTTGTTGATATTTGCCAACGGACTGGATTTCTGGCGAAATATTATCAGTAAGTGGTTCTAAACACGGCTGATTATAAAATATAAATACGACAAACGCAGCGGATTATTTTCGCTGCGTTTGTCGTTATAGTGGCTATTTCTTTGGTATATCCCAAAAGAAATGCATATCTTTACAGTTCTGTAATCGGGGATGCCTGGTTTTGACAGCATAGATCTTTGAAAGTGTAAGCATGCCGTGCGTTGGATAATTAGCACGATAATCTGAATATTCAAACTCTAATTGGCGAATCTAACTACGCCATGGCTGCCTAATCAGAGATTAGACACCCATTATAGCCGCCCGAAGTTGTCGCCTTATGCGACTTCCGCCGCCGAATCATAAAACCATAAGGATAGGTATTCATGGTTTCCGTGAGTGAATACCGAAGCTACAACGGATAAGAACGAGGTTGGTTCGTTATGCCCCTGCTGAGTTCCGACACAACAATGCATAAATAAGCATGTAGAAAGCTTTCGGCGAATATGTTTGGACGCGGGTTCGATTCCCGCCATCTCCACAGATAAAAGCCTCAAACGTTTAACGTTTGAGGCTTTTTGTTTTTAATGATTTTCCGCTTTACTTACTTCTCCACCAGTGCCTGCCCTTCAAATGCAATTCCGGCCCAGCCATGCAGCATAAATTGTCTGATGTTCTGGTGATCGGTACCCTCCGGATGATTTAATACCGACTGATAATGTTCTGCAAACAAGTAAAGGGTATCTTCCTTACTCAGGTTATTCAATTGAGCAAAAGCAAACACTTTGGCACTACCCTGGTTCTGGCTGGCTTCATTGTAGGCCGCTCCGTTTTTAAAGGCGGTTGGCTGATGTTGATAGAACGTTTCTATCCATTCAATTACTTCTTTGAATGGGAGTGCATGACCTTTTAATTTTTCTATCAATGCAGGTAGTTGTTCTTTCATGTAGTATGTTATGTAGGTAAAATCAATGTGCATACTGGTTGCCTGTCATAACAACGCAGTGTGCCTTCTTTAACGGCTCAAAAATAGAAATTAAAGCATAGTTATTAAAGAACGGGCCGGCTTTTACCACCAGCCCGTCCTGTTTTAGTGTTGTTTATTTTTAAGATAATAATCGGTCGCCTCTTTGATAAAAATGGCTACTTGTTGATTGGGGAGTCCATCCGCAGTAACATGCTCTTTACCATCTGCATATAATTCACCCAGTTTCCTGAAATATGCCAGTTTACCCGGTTCTGTTTTTCCGCCGGTCAGCCGGGTTATAATCTCATAGCGCCGGGCTATACATGCCTGCACCACTGCATTGGCGGGATCACCCACCAGTGCCGTTAGCTGGCTGGTGATGTCATTGAGCGCTGTTTGCATCGTGGTTATCTCCTCCTTACCCAGACTGCGCAGGGTATCTTCTACTCCTAAAATGGTATCCGTACCCCATTGGGAGATGGCTGCTGTTCTGCAGGCGGCCACCTTTTCCTGGGGCAGGCCTTCGTATAAATCCGCTACCTGTAACATAGTGTTGTTTTTAAGTGTTACCAATGTTTTTTCTATGGTACCAATCAATGTGTGTATCCTTTCCTGCCGGGCCAATAGCGCTACTTTGTGCCCTTCCAGCGCCTGCATCAGGTCAAATGCAGGATCATCCAGAATAGTACAGATGTCTTTTAGCGGGAAATCCAGCTCCCGGTAAAAAAGGATCTGCTGCAAACGCAGCAATTCCTTTTCGCCATATAGCCGGTACCCGGCCCCGGTACGGACAGCAGGTTTCAGCAAGTCTATCTTATCGTACAGGTGTAAGGTGCGCACGCTGACACCTGCCAGCTGAGATAACTTTTTTACAGAATAGTTGTCCATTGTTTGGATTTATACCTTGTAAAAACAAATATAGGGTATGACCTAAGGTAAGAGTCAAGAGAAAAACCGGATTTTTTTTCAGTGTCGCTGCAAAGCCGGTAAATACCGGGAATACCATTGTCCATACACTTTGCCGGAATGTGATTAAAGTACCCTGTATGGCCGGAGATGATTATGGTCATTACCTGTCTGATATTAGTAGCTGTTGCAACCAGATTGGTTAAACAATAATCATCTTCGCTAAAAATATTGCAATAAAAAAGAGACGCACTCAGTACGAGGCGTCTCTTTTTGTTGCAGGCAGAAAAGTCTGCGTATAGTTATTCACTGTTCGTATTTACTATTCATGAAATACGGGCATCGCCGGGAAGAACCAACCATTGTAGGTGAGGGTTTTCTTCAGCGTAGCGGTGGTAGCATCGTAAATCAGTACCCGGTTGATATTACCGGTGTAGGCGCCATTGAGCGTGGTGATCACCAGCTCATTTTTAGCTTTGTTGTAAGCAGCTCCTGCACCATAGAAATACTGGCCGGTAGGCAGGGTAATGAATGGGGTAGACAAGGAAGCCGGAGTACCTGGAATATAACGGTATAATTGGGTGCCACCTGCAAAACCATTGTTACGTACGATGTAGATGGCATTTTCCTGGGTAGAGGAAGTAATGGCAGCATGACGCCAGGCGCCCCACGGAGAAGGCACTGCGAACGGCAGTTTAACAGCAGTGCGTGCCAGACTAACAGGGTCGATGCGGATGATGGAATCGGTGTTGGTAGCATATACGGCGCCATCTTTACCTGCTGCGAAAGCCAGGTTGGCGGCACCGAATTTTTTTACAACGGCATAGGTGGTGCTGTTGAGTGCGACGATACCATCTGATTCAGACAGTACAAAAATACGGCTGCCGATTTTTAACAGGTCGCCGGTGTAGCCGGAAACACCTGCTACTTTCGTACCTACTGCCAGGGAAGGCAGTGATACCGGATAAACACCATCGCTGGCACTCAGCAATCCGCGGGAAGCATCTACACCAATGAAGGCATGCCCGTCGTTGCCAGGGAGGGTAGTGATACGGCCGGTTTCTACCAGGGTACCGGCGTCGGTTACGACCAGCGGGCCACCTGCTTTTACGACGATGTACAGTTTACCGTTGAAGATAGTGGCATACTGCAGGGTGTTGGCAGCACCTCCTAATGTACCGGTTGGATTGGCCTGGTGGTATACATCATATACCAGGCTGTCGCCACTGTAAGAGTAGAAATGCAGATCGCCGGTACCATGTCCGAACCAGCCTTCGTTGGCAATGAAGAAACCATTGGCATATTTGCCGGTAACGAGGGCGTTGGTGACATTGGTTTTGGCAACGGCATTCCCGCGTTGGCTATCCAGAGATGATAGGGCGTCCTCTTTTTTACAGGATGCTGCAAACAGGATGAGACCTGCAGCTAAAATGGAGAATAACTGTTTTTTCATATTTGGTTGTTTGGGTTTAGTGCATACGCAATTATTTATTCCCAGACTACTAGCCCGAAAAAATGATGCAAACGCCGGTTAGACCTGACGTATCACGTCAATGGATAAACGAAAAAAAAATAGTAACGCACAGCTAGCTGTAAGGCGTACACCCAGCGCATTTCACCCGAAAATGCTGAATGATTAGTTACACGAGGCAGGTCTTCTGGCTTTCCTGCTTTTTCCGGACCTTCCCGTCTTGCCGGGGCAGGCAGACAGTGGTATGTAGTATCATCAGAAAAAACAATTTATCCCTTGGGGGTAAATGCAGGATCACAGCTACGGGGATAGCTCCGGTATTACACCGGATTCCCTTTTAATCCGCGCAGGGCGAAACCAAATGTAGTTGTAAACCTACGGTAATTAAAACTAAACGCCAAAATGAAGTAGCGGCATCTTGCCTGCACTTACACGGCAGTCTGTGGGTTTTTAACCGTAATGGCACTACGTAATTACAATGCGTTGCGAGGGTAGAACTTGCCAGGGTATTCAGCACTACAACTGTTTTTTACCCAATACCTGATCTTATGCAAACACCTATGGATGAAACAATATTCTGGCAGATCATTGAAAGTGCCTGGCTCGATACGCCGGCATTAGCTAGTTTCCGGGCTACGGTATTAGCGACGAATGATGCTACCCTGATGCTGATGATCAGCGATCACCTGTACCAGGAAATAGCGCTGGGCATCAAACAGCGATTGCTCGCTCTGGACAAAACAGCACTCACCCGTTTTATCCATCTTATGGAAGAAAAACTCTATCATCTCGACCGGGACGAAATTCATGAATATACCGATGGTTCAGAGGAAGGCTTTCTTTATTGCCGCTGTTTTATCATAGGAATGGGGCAAGCCTATTATAAGATGATTGATGAAAGTCCGGCTAAAGCAACACCGGATGTAGAAGCAGAAATCATTGGTTTCATCGGATATGACGTCTATGAAGAAAAATTCGGCGAAACATTTCACCGGCATTCAATATACAATATTGCATCCGGATCAAATAACAAGGGCTGGTAAACGGCATAGAGGGCCAGACTATTTCCTCGTATACACCTTAAACCCATACAATCGTATTTGCATTGTATGGGTTTTGTATGCATACATGATGACTATGACTTTCCTCCTGATTGCAGGACGTCTCCCGTTAGGGGATCGTAATAAGTGTCTCAGACATTTTCTGATAAGCGCATATCCGCTTGGAGCTACCTCTTTTCATCCCTGCTGACCGCTGAAACAAATTCATATATTAGTAACATAACGGGATGGTACTTTTACTTAAATCATGCTAATTTAGAAGCTTAAACCGAACCCTTTCGTGCCGCAACAGGACATTCAGCACAACATCGCTTGCTGGCTGCAAGGTGATAACACGCAATACGAAGCCATCTTTTATCATTACCATCCCCGTTTGTATAAATACCTGATCCGTTTCATCAAAAACCATGTATGGGCCGAAGAAATGGTGATGGATGTGTTATACAAAGTATGGCAGAAACGTGACACCATCCGTGGGGCGGATACTTTTGAAAATTATTTGTTTACCATAGCACGTAACCTGCTGATCAGCGAATGGCGGAAAAAAATCGAGACTTTATTGTCGCTGGAAGAAGCCAGTACCGCACCGGCCGATCCGGGTTATGATCCCCTTTTATATAAAGAACTGGAACAGGTATATCAGCAAAGCCTCACCACTTTACCGGAGCAACGCCGCCGGATTTTTCTCCTTCATCGCCAGGAAAACCTGAGCTATAAACAGATTGCCACGCAGCTGGATATATCACCCAAAACTGTGGAAAACCAGGTGTCCAGCGCCCTCAAACACTTACGCGCCGCTATGATGCGCTATCTCTCCAGCGTTATTCTTTAAGCCATCCTGTATTAACAAATTGTTACCGCTTAGGGGATGCAGCCCCTGTTTGCGTATGCATGGTTGTATTCAATTACTACCGGCATGTTACAGCAAAAAGAAGCAGACCAGGCACTATTGCAACAATACCTGGAAGGCAGCTATACCCAGGAGCAGTTAAAACAGATACAGGTGTATCTGACAGATCCTGCCTACCGGGATAGTATGGCTGTATTCCTGGAAAAGCAATGGCTGGAACTGCCGGCAGCACCTATAACGGTAACGCCTGCACTGCAACAACGTTACCAGCAGTTTTTGGTCAAAACAAACGAGACAACGGTGGTACGCCGGTTATGGTCTGGCTGGCGGCGGGTGGCCGCGGTAGCAGCCGTATTGCTGTTGTCGGGTTATTCGGGGTATCGCTGGTACAATGGCCAGTTGAAAACAGGAAAGGTGGCCGGACAATGGACCTGGCTGAAAAATCCACCGGGAAAAAGGTCCCGCATATTGCTGCCGGATAGTTCCGTGGTATACCTGAGCGGTGGTAGTAGCCTCCGTTACCCGGCCGGTTATGGTAATAGCCACCGGCAGCTGTTCCTGGAAGGGGAAGCTTATTTTATGGTGAAACATGATACCACTAAGCCTTTTAGCGTAACCACCGGTCAGGTTACTACGGTAGATGTGGGTACGGCTTTTAATATCCGTTCATTGAAAGATCAGCCGGAAATATGTATTGCGGTGGCGGAAGGTGTGGTGAATGTATCAGATACCAAAGGGGAAGTAGGTAGTCTTACGCGGCTGCAGCAGTTGCGTTACCATGTGCAGACAGGTAGCCATAAAACAACGCTGGTAGATAATGAAGCACAGATAGGTAGCTGGCGGGAAGGCGTATTGTTATTCCGTAAACAGTCATTGGGAGAAGTAGCGACCGAGCTGGAAAGATATTATGGGGTGAGTATCCGTTTTGCACAGCCGGCATTAGCGCATGTTTTAATTACCACCACCCTGAAAAATGTATCACTGCCGGAAGCGCTGGATATACTGTCACTAACAGCGGCCGTGCAATGTAAACAGGAAGGAAATACGGTGACAATCCGTACTGTAAGATAAAAAAAATCCGTTCCGGGCTTACGCGGAACGGATCACTGAAGCTGTCATTAATGGCCAGGGGACGGGAATCCATATGGCCTTTATAATAACCATCAAACAGTCACTAAAAGTATGAAAAAAAAGCGAATCATCGCCAGTCATGTGGTGGTCAGGTGCAGGTATCACATTATGTTACTGCTGGCTTGTCTATTTACAGGTCTCAGTTTACAGGCACAGGATAGTAACAGAAAACTACAGGTAAATTTTCAAAATGCCACCTTACAGGAGGTGAGCGCCGGACTGGAAAAATTATCCGGTTATGCTTTCTCTTATACAGAAAGTAATGCACGCGACTATGGTAAAAGAATTACACTTTCCTTAAACAATGTTACCATTACACAGGTCCTGGAACAGCTGTTTCAGGGCAGTCCGCTGAGCTATCTGATCAAGGGCAACATGATTTATCTGCGGCCCAATCCGGCCTATCGCAGGCCGGGCGCTAAAGGCACACTGAAAGGCCGGGTGGTGGATTTTGAAACCACCCAGCCATTGGTGGGTGCTACGGTTCAGTTATCAGGCACCGCTTACGGTGTGGTAACGGATGAAAGAGGATTTTATCGGCTGGAGAACGTACCTGCCGGTAATTATGATATGGTCATCAGTTACATCGGGTATAAGCGGGATGTAATGAGTCGTATTGCTGTAGATGACAATAAAGAGAGAAGTTATGATGTAAAATTACAGGCAGGCGGCTCACTGAAAGAAGTAGTGGTGGATGCGGGCCCACGTAAGGTAAGAGCGGTGACGCATAATACAGAACGGCAGTTGCTGCAGGAAATCCGTGGCGCCACCGGTGTGGTATCTGGTATTTCCAATGAGATGATTGGTAAAACGGCAGACAGGAATGCGGCAGAAGTAGTAAAGCGCATTTCCGGTGTAACGGTAATGGATGATCGCTTTATTGTGGTGCGGGGTATGAATGAACGTTACAACCTGACTTATCTGAATGGGAGTATTGCACCGGCAACGGAATTGTATAGTAAGGCTTTTGCCTACGACCTGCTGCCCAGCAGCATCATTGATCGTATACTGGTGTACAAATCTCCGGTAGCAGATTTGTCGGCAGATTATGCCGGCGCCGGGATTAAAATTTTCACTAAAAATGCGATGCCGGTAAGACACCTGGACGTAGGTGTGCAGATAGCGCATCGTCCTGGCTCTACACTGGAAACTATCAATAGTTATACAGGGGGGAAATATGATTTCCTGGGGTTTGATGACGGTACCCGCAAACTGCCGGCATTTTCGCCCGGTTATTTCAACTCCGGTAAAACACAAACCAGTGTCAGCCAGGAAGAAATGGTGAAAGGATTTTCCCCGGAGTTGGCTTATGGTACCCGGAAGAGTTCTCCCGACCTGCAGTTTTTTGTCAACTATTACGATGCCTATCGGATAGGCCGTAAGCAATTGTATAACCTGACTTCTGTTACCTATACGAAAGAAACCAGGTTTTACGATGTATATCGCCAGTTGGGAAATACAGGGGCATTTGGTGGCCCATCAACGGATGATGGCGGACAGAGTTTTGCAGATAGAAACAGCATCACAAACAGCCGGCAGACGACAGAAATCGGAAAAGTGAATGTTTTGGAGAACCTTACCCTGAAGCTGAATGATAACCATCAGGTTTCCTTCAATAACTTTTTTGTGAATGAAGGCCGCAGCCTGACTTCTATCAATGATTCCCGCCGGAATACCGGCATGGAAAATATGCAGCAATATGGATTGGGCCGCGATATTATATTATCCTTTCAACAGCGTATGCTGTATGCAGGTAACTTCACCGGCCGGCATTTGCTGGGACAGCGTAAGACACATGAAGTCAACTGGAACCTGAGTTATACGTTCGACAGGCAGGATATACCGGATATGCGGGTGATGCATTTTGCGAGCCGGGGCCTCTACCTCGAAGATCCGGCTTATGGTTATTTCTCCGTTAATACCCAGTTTGGGGGTAAAATGGCGCGGTTATTTATCCGTAACCAGGAAAAGGTATATAATGCGTCCATCGATTATAGCTGGCAGCTGCACCCGCAGTTTACCCTGAAAGCGGGAACCTTTCAAATGTATAAAGTAAGACAGGTAGGCCGGCGTGTATTCTGGATCAACCGGGGCGGCCTTCCTTCCGGCGAAAGTATCGTTCAGCCTAATAGCGACTTTGAACAGGGATGGCATACCGGTTGGGGCCACAACGACAACAACATTATTTTTTACCGGCAGCAGGATCTGCCTACGTTGTGGAACCCGGCTAACTTCCGGGAAGATAAATCCGGACTGCAGATATATGATTTAACCAATCCCGTAGACGCCTATACGGCGAGTGAACAGAATAATGCGTTTTACCTGATGGGCGACGCCAAAGTACTGCGCAATAAACTGACGCTGAATGCAGGTGTACGGGTAGAATATGACCGGCAGCATTTATCCGGTGCTATTGAATACAATGGTATCATTGCTTCTGTACCGGTAGATAAACGAAAAACCATGGTACTGCCCTCTTTTAATGCCACCTATCGGCCAGACTCGCTGTTTGTGATCCGTGGTGGGTATGGCCGTACGCTGAACCGTCCGGAATTCAGGGAAATCACCCCTTATAACGACTACGATTATCAGTCCAGTGAATATATTCAAGGTAATCCCAAAACAGTAACCGCCACGATTGATAACTATGATCTCCGTTTTGAATTCTATCCCAACAACAGGGCTCAGAATGAGGTATTTAATATAGGCGCCTTTTATAAACACCTGAAAGACCCGATTGAAAAATTCCGTAAGGATATCAATAACTCAGATTACGCCGGATTTTATTCTACGGAGATCAGTTTTGGCAATGCTATTTCAGCCAATATCTATGGCGTGGAAATGGAAATTAAGAAAAGCCTGTCGTTTATACCAGGTTCCTTGTTTCGCAATCTCTCCGTTATGCTGAATGGTGCATTGATTAAAAGTACAACGGTGGAAAGAACGCAGAACGAAGGCTTTTGGGATACCACTACTGTGTCTGGCGCACCGTTACAGGGGCAGTCTCCCTATGTACTCAATGGCGGCCTGTTTTATGAAAACGCCGGCTGGGGTACTAAAATAGGGTTGGTCTATAATGTTAGCGGACCTCGTATTTATGCCAAAGGTGTGGTCATCGCGGAGAGGTTTCCGGATTATGCGAAACGTGTACGTCCTGACCTGCTCGAAACACCCCGGCATTTGCTCGATCTGTCTGTTACCCAGCGTATCGTAAAATCATTACAGGCCAAGTTTAGTATACAGAACCTGCTGGCGCAGCCGGTACGTCTGGTAGAAGATTATGCACGTAACCAACGGTATGATAAGGAGGTGCAGGTAGAGAATACAGCGGGGAAACTGGTATATACCGGCGATAATATTTTCAGCAGTTATAATCCGGGCAGATACTTTATTCTCTCCCTTTCTTATGCATTTTAATCCCGGTGTTTAACTATAAAAATGTTCTGATGAAAAACATAAACAACAGTTGGCTGATAGGTATGATGGCAGCGGTAGTATTCATGGCATGCCAGAAAGAAGTTACACCGGCAGCACCGGAAGATGCACAGATCAGCTTTTATAATGCCTCAGATAAACTGTGGATGGAAACACGGGAGCTGACTGGTCCAAAAGTTTTCGTATTGATGGATAGCCAGGACACCAGCTATACCTGGTTTAGTGATGCGACGTCAAAGTATCCGTGTTTCTCTGACCAAAACCCTTTTCAGTTTCCGCAGCTGTCGGTATATAATAGCCGGCAGCCGGTTCCGTGGCAACTGTATATGCGCGTAAAGCCGGGTAAACATACGTTATTGCTGACGGATACCAGCCACCGGTCATTGGTAAGCAGTGAGGTAATGACTACACCTGGTCAGCCGGTGACGGTGTTCTATGCGGATAAAGATGGTGTTGTATCTACCTGGACGGTGCAAGATCACCTGCAATGGGCCGATAACAAAGTGCGGTTGCGGATGATGAATTTTTGTCCGGATGGCGATCCGGTTTTTTTTACCGTGAATGGAGAAGTACCGGCAGCTTTTGCGAAAGACACGAAATATGGCGATATACAGGATTTTCAGTCTTTCGCTGTAAAGGAGAAGGATACACTGCGTATCCGTTTTTATCATCCGGGCGATACCGTGAATGCCATTATCGGTACCAACGTCATCACACAGGTGGGGCATTCCTACTCCATCATGTTACGCGGTTATGCGAATGCGCATAGTTATACCGATCCGATTACCGGCAAGACAGTAGAGGTGGGTGCTACATTAAAGGTGGCTGCCTGTAAAAACTATTAGTGAATTGTATTGATCGTATTTAAACACAAGAACGATGTATTCTCTTTTTCGTATCAATAATAAATGGCTGTCACTGTGCAGTATCATCACTGTGGCACTGTTGTGCTTTACAGCCTGTAAAAAAGTAGATGATCATATCAATGAGGTGGTGGAACGGCCATGGGTGGTAGATAGAAGTATCGGATTTAAATGGCAGGGCACTATTAAGCAATATGATTATCCCACCGGGTTACTCGTAGGAGATACCATGACGTTGCTGGGAAACTTTTTCCTGGAGCGTCCTGGTTCCCGGATACGGGTTGGCAATGTAAATATAGTACCCCTGGATACCGCTACTATTCCCTGGGAGATAAGCGCCAGCTGGGACCCCAATGAGAAAATAGGCCGGAATCTGCAAATGGTTCGTTTCCTGATAACAAAGGAAATGGGTATTGGCAGCAACAGACCCATTTCCATTACGGCCAACGGTATTACTATTGAAGCGCCGGTAATAGGAGTCCGCCAGATATCGGCAGGGCTGAACCGTACCGATACCACCTTATGGGTGGATAAGCTGACCGGTTGGATGGCGGAAGACATGAGCCATTACCAGCGATTTACCAATTCGATGGTGAATAATCCAAGTGTCACCGGCAACGGACATGTTTACTTTGATAATTTAGAAGGGATTTACCGGCTGGCAGATGGAAAGGTGACAGCTGTTATAAAAAATGGCCGGAAGTTTACAGAAGATAACCAGACATTCGAAATCGAACATGTTGCTTCCAGTGCGATGAGTTTCGATGAACAAACCCTCTACTTCTCCGTGGCTGTTATTGAAGCTGTACCAGACGCCAGTACCCACCATATCCTCCGGCTTTGCAAAATGGATATGGCTTCCGGCGCGGTAAAAACCATTAACCGGACATTGGTGCAAAAGACCGGAGATATAACAGAAACGATCACCGCTTTCCAGGGAGATGCTGCCACCTTGAAGTTGGTGGCAGGTCATCTGAAAACTACGCCTGACGGACATGTGTTTTTTGTAAATATTTACAAAGCACGGAATTCCGTATTTGTAGATTGGTATACGATTTATGTTGTGAATAAGCAGTTTGACGCGGGCGTAGACAATGTTATTGGCAATATTTGCAGCTTGAGTGAAGCCGGACAGGTGACCTCACTGGTATCGCCACAATTTGGTCCTATAGCCGGCATACCTGGTTATCCGGCTCCTTATACAGCGGGCTTTTATCCCTCTGCTGAGGGTAATAGTTTATTGATCTGTGATAAGGTAGACTGGATCTATAGTGCCGGCCTGCTGGACCTGAAAAGAAAGGAACTGTTGTCCAGTTCCGGTACACAGGTCGCTACCTATCGCATCATGTCCTATGATACAGCGGCGGATACCCGCAGCCTGGAAAAAGAAATGCCGTTTGGCGTATATAATTTCATGAGCAATAATATGCTGCTGTTAGCGGATAACACGATATTAATGTCGGTCAATTCCTCCTGGGTAGCAGCCAATCTGCAGGAACAAACACTCTATTGTTATGCCGGTACAGAAAGAGGTATGGCGGGTCCTGCTGTGGAAGGACAGAACAAGGAGACCGGTAAGGCAAAGTATGTACTGTTTCATGAAGGCATGAAGATGGCAGGTATGGACAAACAAGGCACTATTTATTACTATGCCGGTGATGGCGATTTCGTCAACGGTGTTAAGTTCTATAAACTTTACTCTAAAAAGTAAGTTACTATCCTGAAAACCCCACATTCCCATAATTGATTTCCCCTGCTCTATAGCAGGGGAATTTTGTTAATTGAGATAGAAGTATATATTTGTCAAAATAACCAAACCCCCTAATAACCCTATATGAGCAACGGATTTAACGGAATAGATAAAAACAAGGCACATGAAAAAGCAGTGGCACTAATCCCTGAAACCTTCTTCTGGAGCAGTATTGACGACCTGGCTCCTTTCGGATCGGATGAGGGATATACTGCGTTGGTAGAGTACCGGGAGTGGCGTATGACCCACCCGGATTGCCCCACCCTGGAATGTCTGCAATGGGTGATTGAATCCGTAGGGGAGATGACGTTTGCCGATTATAATGAAAACCTGCTGTCGCCGCAGCTGATCGCGGAACAGATCGCTGACGATGATTTTGATGACCAGCAATATATTTACACCCTCGATGTAAGTATCATTGCCACCGGTTTCGGGCAGCTGGTGGATGAAGGCAATATCGATGCTGCCAACAAAAGGATTATCCGCATTGCTGTAGAAAGACAGCTTGTCTGGAGTGGCCTGCAACAAGGGTGGACGTATGCCACCGATTATATCGCCAACCTGGAAGTACTCCGGCGGGTACTGGAACAGGCATAGGCAAGGCAGCATCCGCTGTTTCCCTGCACGCATTTTTCGTATATCCGGTATCGTAACCCTGCATGGTAAGCGGTGGTTACCGGATACCCCTATCCATATGAAGCTTGTTTTAAATCTCCCGTTTCGTGGCTGGTCGCTTTTATTATTGTGGCTATTATGCTAACTTTTGGAGCTAAACCAATTGCCATGAAAACGTTATTCCTGTATTGCACGTTGTTATTCACTTTTCTCGGCGGACTGAAAGCACAGCAGTCACCGCTGGGCGCCTGGAAAGCCACTTCCGGGGAGGTCACCGGTATTTTACTGATTACACCAGCTTATTTTTCCATCACGGAATTCCGTCAAAATGAATTCATTGCTACCTATGGCGGCACCTGGAAGGCAGCCGGCGACGGACAGGCTGCAGTGGAAATTACTTTTAACTCCGCCGAAAAAACACAGGTAGGACAAGCCACCACTGCACCCATGCAGCTGTCCGGCGATCGGCTGCTGACAGCTACGCTGCATGGCGGCAATCAGGAATGGACCCGGTTAGATAATGGTACCGGTGAACTGGCCGGCTGCTGGCAGATTACCGCCCGGGAGCAACAGGGAAAACTCCATCCCATTGCCAACGGCGACAGGAAAACGCTCAAAATCCTGACGGGTTCCAGGTTTCAGTGGATAGCTATCAATACCGCTACCGGTGAGTTCTTTGGCACAGGCGGTGGTACCTATTCTTTTGAAAACGGTACCTACACCGAAAAAATTGATTTCTTCTCCCGCGATAATGCCCGTGTAGGCGCTACCCTTACTTTCAAAGGCAAGGTAACGGATAACAGCTGGGATTATCAGGGCCTCAGCTCCAAAGGCGAAGCGCTGCATGAAATATGGAGCCGGAATTACCAGCCAATGCCATAATCCTCTCCGTGGTTACTGCTGCCACCCCAGAGCGTACCATGTGCATGGTCCAGGAAGATAGCATTTACCGGCCCGCTGGTACGCTCCCCGAAACTCAGGTGGTACCCCATTTTTTCCAATTCTTTTCTTGTATTTTCAGTCGTATTGTTGTTCAGTAAGATACTGCCGGGATGTGGTTCCCTGTCTTTGATAGTCATACCACCCAGTGACAGCCAAAGCTGATTGGTATTGATATTGGCGGCTTCGGTGGCTTGTTGTACCGTCATGCCGAATTCTACTACATTCAGGAAAAACTGCAGGAGGTTCTGGTCCTGCGTGTCGCCTCCCTGCACGGCGAAGGAGAGGAAGGGTTTTCCGTCTTTCAGTGCCATGGAAGGAGTGAGGGTTACGCGTGGGCGTTTACCGGGTGCTACTACGTTGAAAGGAGAAAGGGCGGAATCCAGTACAAAGCTTTGCAGCCGCTGGCTCATGCCAATACCGGTTTTGCCGGCGATGCAGGCAGGTATCCAGCCGCCGCTGGGTGTGATGGATACTATCCAGCCGTCTTTATCGGCAGCTTCCACGCTGGTAGTACCGCGCCATAAACGGTCCATATAGGCGCTGTCGGCAGTATGGGCAGCATATACCGGCGCCTGGTCTGGTGCTGTCAATAATAAAGCCGCATCGTGTTTAGGCACAAATCCACCGGGCGGGCGACCGCTGGTGGTGTCGGTAAGGGTTTTGCGTTCCGGGAGGAAACGCAGGTACGGATTACTTTTCCCCATGAAGGCATAGGGATCGCCGGGGCCGGGATCCGGATTATTGCGGTCGGGGGTGATGAGTGCGGCGCGTTGTTTGGCGTAGCCTTTATCTAGTAACCCTTTGATGGCCCTGTTTTTATTGAAGTAAGGATCTCCATAGTAGAAGTCGCGGTCCGCAAAGGCGAGGTTCATGGTTTGGTAAAGCGTGTGTATATACCGGGTAGAGTTGTACCCCATTGCTTTCAGGTCAAAGTTTTCGAGGATGTTCAGGCTTTGCAGTAGGGCAGGGCCTTGTGTCCATTCCTGTAGTTTGTATACTTCTATTCCTTTATAGTTAACGTGCAGGGGTTCTTCTTCCACGGGTTTCCAGCGGGCCAGGTCTTCCAGGGTGATTAAGCCGCCTTGTTCCTGACAACCACGTACAAACTCTTTGGCGATGTCGCCTTTATAAAAACGATCGTATGCCGCCATGATAGCTTCCTTCCGGCTTTTGTGCTGCCGCAGTGCTGCTTGTTCGGCTTCCACCATTTTCTGCAGGGTATGCAACAGGTCTGTTTGTACAAATATTTCACCGGCTTCCGGTGCTTCTCTTTTTTCGCCGGGATGTGTCAGGAATACCGCTTTGCTATAAGGCCACTCTTTGATGTATTTTTTGCCGCGTTCCAGGCTGTTGGCTGTCTGTGCTTCAATAGGGTAGCCAGCTGCCATTTCGATGGCAGGTGCCAGTACCTGCTGAAGACTGAGTGTGCCGTATTCGGCCAGCATATAACAAAGACCGCCGGCGGTGCCGGGCGTTACTGCCGCCAGGGGGCCGTATTCCGGCGGAAAATCATATCCCTTTTTTTTGAAGAAGGCAGGAGTGGCGCCCGTGGGAGCTACGCCCAGTGCATTGATGGCAATGACCTTTTTCAGTTTGGGATGGTAAATCAGTGCCTGCGTTTCTCCGCCCCAGCTGAGTACATCCCACATGGTGCAGGTGGCCGCCAGCATGGCGCAGGCGGCATCTACGGCATTCCCTTTTTGCTGGAAGATCATGGCGCCGGCGGTGGCGGCCAGTGGTTTGCCGGTAACGGCCATCCAGTTTTTACCATGTAAGGGTGGTTTCTGTGTTTGCTGGGCCTGCAGCGGTATATAACTACAGCCTAATAACACCAGGAATAAAACATACTTCATAAAGCAAGTCAGATTTAGTAGTTGTATTTAAAAATATCAGGAGGTGGTTAACACTTTAACGGTGACGAGTAGTTGTCCGGTATGTCGCATGGTATGTTCTGCGGCATGAAATAGTAAGCCCAGTACGGTGGAGGGAAGTTGTTTTCTGCCAACGCCCCTGAAATCGGTGAGGGTATCCGGATCGGTGGCCGCTAATTGTAGCAGCGCTTCCCGTACCTGTTCGTTGAAACGGTCCAGCAGGGAAGTGACGGTGCCGGTGGGCTGGCCTTCAGCCGCGAGGGCGGCCAGTTGTTGCGGGGTGAGGGGGCGGGCCTGGGCGTAGGTGAACAGGCGGTCCAGTACACCGGTCAGGTGCTGCAGGTGAAAGCCGGGAGAAGCCAGTCCGGCAGGCCTTTCCCACAGGAGTGCTTCCGGAAAGCTATGCATCAGGTCATTGACTTCCTGATTGGCCTGCAATAAGGCGTGGGCCACGGGCTGCAGTAATGCCGGGATGCCCTCCACGGGGCCGCTCATCCAGTATTCGGTTGGGGTCATAATTGTTTTTGTATAGTCTGTGCATCGTATACCACTACTTTATTCCAGAGGTGGCTGTATTTTTCAATGAACGCCAGGTGTATCGGGTGGGTTTGATAGGTGGCTTGTCCGGCCACGTCATCAAAAAAAATCAGCTCCGATACACTCCAGGTATTGTCTACCACATCCCGTGGGGCGGTATCGGCTACGATGCCGATGTGTAGCGCTTTCACGGTATCAATGTCGCCCAGTGTCTGTAAGCCGGCGATGAGCTGATCGCGGTCTGCGGTGGCGGTTGGGTTGCGGAGCCAGAAAAACACATGATGTACCATCGTGCGGTTAACGGTGATGGCCGGCAGGGGAACAGCTGCAGCAGCGGTGGCGGCACAAAGGGCAGCGGCGGTACCAATGAATTTTCTTCTGTTGGTTTTTTTCATGTGTAGCTGGTTGATGAGATGAAAATAATAAACATCTCTGATTAATTATATCATCTTTGCAGGGATAGCAGCCTGGCGCAGCTCTTCCCGTTTTATTTCATTTCACCCCATTTTAGGGGCCATTCGTCCCATTTTAGATCACTGCAGCTGTTCAATGGTTAATATTGCCTGAAATATATCCCGCATATGAACCAATTCAGGAAAATAGAATCCGGCATTACAACAGGGGTTTTTCTGTTGCTGATGTTTTCTTTGCTGTACCCCAGTATCATCTACAATGTATTTGAGCTGCAGAATATTTACGGTCATAAGTTTGCGCAGTATCATCAGGTATTTGATTATTACCTGCATTATCTGTTGCCGGCGATGGCCCGGGTAATACTGATCTTTGGTTGTTTTATAGCGGTCAATTATTGGATTGTACCCCGTTTTCTGGAAAAACAGCGTTGGGCAATAGGAGGGTTGTTGCTATTGCCGGTTGGCCTGATATTGTTTATAGGGATGATGATTGCCAATTCCTATTATAATGGTTATCTGCTGGGGGTGTATAGTACCGTGCGGGGAGCACATATGCATTTTGCCAAATCAGCTTTCATTATTACGGTATTTGCAGGCGTGTTGTATGTGTTGTATTATTATCTGCGGTATCTCTATCTTTCCTACTTACATCCGCGGATTATGCAGGTGCCGTTATACCGGCAGATTGGCCGGGAGGTACTAATGGTGACAAGTGTTTTTGTGGTGGTATTTTGTCTGGCTTTCAGTGATTCCCGGAGCCTGGCGCTTATTATATTCTTTTTTGGGCCGTCGCAGATGGCGGTATTTTTTGTTTCCCGTTACAAAATATTTCCGGAGTTTCTGGAACAGCATCAGGCGAAGCGGTTATTATGGAGAGACCTTACCTTATTGGTATTGGGCAGTAATTTCCTGATGGCATTGATATGCCGGGCTTTCCGGCATAGTGATGCAGAAATGTTTTTTGCCCTGTTTACATTAGGCTGTCTGATATCAGTGATAGTAGTTTTGCCCCTGAGCTGGTGGTTGCTGAAAACGTATCAGCAGCGAACAGACACTGTCGTGCATCTGCAAAAAGCGTTGGGACATTCTGCCGCCAACCTGGATTTTTTACGCTCACAGATCAATCCGCATTTTTTATTCAATGCCCTTAATACCCTGTATGGTACGGCGTTACAGGAAGAGGCTGCCCGTACCAGTGAAGGCATTCAGAAGCTGGGCGATATGATGCGGTTTATGTTGCATGATAATCATCTCGAAAAAATACCACTGGATAAAGAAGTCGCTTACCTGCAGAATTATATTGGTTTGCAGCGCCTGCGGGTATTATCTTCTCCGGATATACAGATAGAAGTGAACATTGATGAAAGCCAGTGTCATCATGAAATTGCGCCGATGTTGCTGATTCCTTTTGTGGAGAATGCTTTTAAACATGGGATCAGTTTACGGCACAGATCCCGGATTGTCATTTCACTGAGTTGTACTGCAGAACAAGTGTTTTTTGATGTGTATAACAGTGTGCACCAACGGCCGGAGAATGATCCGGAGCGGGAAGGGATGGGCATCGGGTTGAATAACGTAAAAGAAAGACTGTACTTATTGTATCCGCAAAAGCACGAATTAAGTATCCGGCAAACAGCTTCGGAATTTTTTATACACCTGACGATTGATGTTAAATAAGGTAAGATGAATAAAGAAACAACAACGCCGGCAGAACCGGATGGTATGACCCGCTTTTTATGGTGGCTGGCGGCTGCAGATGCAGCGATTCTCAGCACCTGCCAGACAGAGAAAGAGCGCTACCGGATTATTGGTATATCCGTATTCGTTACCTGGATGTTTGCTACGCTGGCATGGGGATATTTTTTTTCCACGATTGTGTCGGATGACCTGGTCATTGGTGCACTGGCCCTGTTCTTTGGATTTGCCGTCTTATCCATAGATCGTACCCTGATAGCGGCGATGTCGCGGAATACAGGTGGTTTGAAAATAGTGCCGGTTATTTTTCGTTTAGTCATTGCAGTTACTATCGGTTTATTTATTTCTCAGCCGGTAGTGTTGATGTTGTTTAAGAAAGATATCAACACCCAGCTGGAACTGAATAAGCAAACGCGCCTGGATGCATTCCGTGCACAGCTGGTGAAGCTGAATGCCGGACAACGGGATCCCCTGCTGCAGTCGGTAAGCGAAGGAAAGCAGCGACTGGTCAACAAAGCAGCGGAGGTAAAGTTTTATAAAGATACCTATATCAAAGAAACAGATGGGACCGGTGGCTCCGGCAGAATAGGCGAATCTGCTGTGGCGAAAGTGAAAAAGCTGGCCTGGCTGAAAGCGGAAGAAGAGCTGGAAGCACTGCAACGGACCGTTGCTCCGCAACAGCAACAACTGGAAGTACAACTGGCACAAATGCACCGGGTAGACAGTCTGAAAGAAGTGGCCTATATGGGTACCCTCACAGATGGATTCCTGGCACAGATAGAAGCCCTGCATACTTTGACAGACGAACACCCGCCATTGAAACAACGTTACCGGTTGATTGTGTTCATCATTACCCTCATAGAAATTATGCCGCTGCTGAGTAAAATGCTGATGCCCAAAGGAGAGTACGATGAAAAGCTGGCCAGTGCTGCTACGCAGGGGATGCTGACGGCACAGATGGAAACGGCCAACAGCAAAGCTTTACTGCAGCATTATCAGCAGGCCGCGCTGGAAGCCGATAAGGCGGCGGTAGATCATATTTTTGCCCGTACGGCAGACTTACGCCGGGAGCAGGCAGATGAGCTGGTGAAAGCCTGGCATAACCGCGAAGGCAGCCAGTACCGCGATTTATGGCAACAGGCGAAAAAACTGTTACTCGGTAGAATTATGTAAATCCCTATCTTGCCGGAAGGAAAATGTTACCTATATGAAGCTTACTGCAATAGCGATAGATGATGAGCCAGTGGCGCTGGCGGTGATTCAAAATCATGCCGCCATGGTACCTTTTCTGGAAATGAAAGGTTTCTTTGCCAACGCTTTTGAGGCGCTGGATTTTTTAAGCAAGGAGAAAGTAGACCTGCTGTTTCTCGATATCAAAATGCCGGATATTTCCGGCCTGGATTTCCTGAGCAGCCTTCCGCAACCTCCTATGACAATTTTCACGACTGCCTATTCAGAACATGCTGTCAAAAGTTTTGAACTGGATGCTATTGACTACCTGTTGAAACCTTTTTCGCTGATACGATTTGTGAAAGCCTGCAATAAAGCCAATAGTTTATTGCAGCTGAAACTCAATGGTGGCGGCACATTAAGGGAAGTGCCGGAGTACATTTTTGTGAAAAGCGGCTACGAACAGTTTAAGGTGGTGCTGGAAGATATCCTATATCTGGAGAGCGCAGGCAACTATGTGAACTTTATCCTGACCGACCGGAAACTGATTTCCCGCCTGTCTATGCAGGAGGCTACGGATTTGTTGCCGGCGTCTTTTTTCACCCGGGTACACCGGTCGTATATCGTTGCAAATAACAAAATAGAACGGGCAGACCGCAATGCCCTCTACATCAGAAATATACCAATTCCTATCGGCGCAGCCTATGCGCCGGCAGTAGAGAAACTTTTTTAGTTTTAGCTGTAATTATTGCCCTGCATCTTTCAGCCGGATGTGGGGCATTTTTTATTTTGAAAATAAGACCGATTGGTTTATTTTTAAGGTACTATGGGAAAAGCAGAAAGAACCAGGCAGTTTATCATTGAAACGGCTGCGCCTATCTTTAATACTAAAGGTATTGCGGGTACCGCCATCAGTGATATTCTGTCGGCTACCAAGCTGGCGAAGGGCGGACTTTACGGCAACTTTTCCTCCAAAGAAGAAATGGTGATGGAGGTATTTGATTACATCACTGTCAGGAATAAGCAGCATCTTTTGTCTGTTACCGCCGGAGCTGCCACTGCCCGGGAAAAATTTGAAGCATTGTTTGACCACTATGCCCGTTACCCCATGAGCGAAACCCTGGGAGGAGGCTGTCCGATTATCAATTTCGGTGCAGAAGCAGATGATACCAACCCCGGACTGAAAAAGAAAGTGGGAGAGTTGATCCGTTATTATCAGTCCCGTATTGAATTACTGGTGCAGTTAGGAAAAGATAAGGGCGAATTTCATCCGGACTGGGATGGGAAAAAATTTGCCGTGCAAATGTTTACCATGCTGGAAGGAGCTGTGCTGGTCACCAAAGTATTAAACAGTAATAAACAAATGTTGGTGGTATTGGATTTTTTAAGAGCAGTGGTGCAACAACATACGTTGTAATTTTTTTTTGTCTTTAAAATAAACCAATCGGTCCAAAATATGCAACACGAGGTCTTACCCGTATCTCTGAGAATGATAAGCTCCGTTTTATCATTGATGAGTAAACCGTTCCCAAATGTAACAGCCCGTCTTTTTTTCCGGCTGTATTGCACGCCCCCTGCCGTGAAACTGCGGGCCAACCATGTTGAAGTAGGGAAGAGTGCCGCAGAGCGGTTCCTGGAAGTCAGCCGCTATCCTTTCGATGAGGATACGATGCCGGTAGCCACCTATCGCTGGGGGCGTTCAGACAAAAAAATACTATTGCATCATGGCTGGGGCGGTAGTCCTTTTCATTTCGGACAACTGATCAACGCCCTGGTAGCTGATGGATATGAAGTGATCAGTTATGATGCGCCGGCACATGGCCAGTCCGGTGGGCGGCAAAGTAACCTGGTACAATGGATGCACGTATTGGAACAGGTGATACAGCAGGTAGGACCACTGTATGCCGTGATTGGGCATTCGCTGGGCGGACTGAGTACCGCGCTCACACTGGCCCGGAAAGATCTGGCGATACCCCGGCTGGTACTGCTGAGTACTGCACTTAGTGCCCCCGTATTTTTCAATGAAGCGTTCCGGCTGTTCCGCATTCACCCGGTAGTGATGCCTCACCTGGAAGCGCTGATACACCGCCGGTTGAAAGAAGGCATCGCGGATATGGACCTGCAACGGTATATTGGCGGCATCAAAGCCGGCAGGATCTGGCTGGCCTATGATACAACAGATACCCTGGTGGATGCAGGGGATATAGATCAGTATCTGCAGCAATATCCGGCTATCCAGTCGCTGCGTGTTAAAGGCGACGGGCATTTCCGTATCATGCGTCACAACGCTGTACTGGAAGGAGTATTACAATTCCTGCAACAGGAAGAAACAGCCCCGTCGCCGGCAAAATCCGCTTCCATTGATATAAAATAAAAGAGATACGATATAAATCCAACTTGTTTGTCTTATCTTGTGCGCTTCCCGATAAAATAGCTGGCGGTATGCATGATATGACAGACAAAGAACTGGTCACATTAGTGCATTCGCAACCTGTAGAGGCCTTCCGGTTCCTGTACGATAAGTACTGGGATCCGCTTTTTAGCATGGCCCTGAAACGGTTGCAGGATGCAGAAGAGGCCCGTGATGTAGTACAGGAGGTGTTTGTGACCATATGGGATCAGCGTTTGCAGCTGCAGCCAAGGGAATCGCTGTTGCCTTACCTGCAGGTTATTCTGCGGAACCGCATACTCAACCTCTATGCCCGCAATGAAGTAAAGCTCCGCTATATACTTGAAACGCAATGGCAGGCTGCTTTTGCACATAATAATACGGCCCAGCAGCTCACCCTGAAAGAGCTGGAACGGATTATCCATACCGCTATTGCCGGGTTGCCGCCGCGTATGCAGGAAATATTTCTGCTCAACCGCGAAGAGCACATGTCGCCCGCGGAAATTGCCGCCCATCTTTCCCTTTCTGTACAAACCGTCAAGAACCAGTTGCACCGTGCTACCGAAAAGATGAAGGCAGAAGTGAGCGCTCACATAGATCCTACTTTATTGGTACTGGTTTTACCACTCATTACAGCTGGTTAGATATTTTATTCCGCAGCCGGAAAAGGCAGGATGACTAATGATATTTTGCTGATTTGTTGTATTGATTTGACTTGTCTTTCTGCCATCTTGCGTGTAGCAGTAGCTGTCGCCTGAAAAAAATGATCGCTGAAAGTTAATCTGGCAAAGGCTTACAGCAGATCGTCTCCTGCCGCCCATACGAAATTCCAGGATCAAATACCAAAAAATGACGTCGCTCCGTTGTTTTTTTGTAACTTCGCCACCCGTTTCCATAAAAACGGAGTTCACGCGATACGAAAATGCTTTGGAGGATTAAACTACGTTTCCTGTCTTAACAGCTTACGTCAACTCTTTGCAACACCTGTATTCACTTATCATCCTTTGTAACCCGGCCCCTGCTGGGTCTTGGTGATGCGGGTTATGACCGCTCTTTCCGGCTATTCATCTGCCGGAGAACAGCTGAACATTAGCAGGTAAGGCCGGCCGGCCGTTACCCGGAATAAAACATAACGCATTAAATATGGCAACTAGTTACAGGAAACTGTTATGGCTACTCCCATGTGTAGCCCTATCAGCACAATGCATTGTAATCAACGATGCAGCGGCACAATCAAAGAAGAAAAGCTGGGGATTATTCGGTAAGAAAAAAACAGCCGTGGTAGCAGACACCACTGCTAAGAAGAAACCGGACATGAAAGGGTTGAAACCTTATAAAGAGGTGATAACCGCCGATGCCGTTTCTAAAAATGGTTTGTTTAAAGTACACCGGGTAAAAACGGATTTCTATTTTGAAATTCCCCTGAAACTCCTGGGCCGTCAGCTTCTGGTGGTGAATAAACTGTCGAAAGTACCTGAGCAGCTCAATGATGCCGGTGTGAACAAAGGCATGAACTACGAGAACATTGTGATCTCCTTTGAAAGAGATACCACGCTCAATAAAGTATTTATCCGCAAGCAGAATCCTTTCCTGGAAGTGCCGGCAGGTAACGCTATTGCCCAATCTGTAGCCGACAACTTTACCCCTTCTGTCATAGATTATTTTAAAATAGAAGCCTATAGTACAGATACCAGCGCGTTGGTGATCAACGTGTCGAAAGTATTTGACGGCTCCAACAGCAGCATCAACAACGTGTTTGATGCACTGGGCATGGGCAGCTCTCCCAGCAAGGACCTGTCCCGCATCCTGGCCATCAAAACATTTGAAGACAACATCGTCGCGAAATCTGAACTCACGGCTAAAGTAACCGGTGTACAGGTATCCGTAGAAACCACCACCAACCTGGTATTACTCAGCGATAACCCGATGACGGCACGTTTTGCCGACAGAAGGGTAGGGCTGTTTACCACGCCCCGCTGGTATTTCAGTGATGACCAGCACAAACTGGAAGAAAGACAGCTGGTAACCCGCTGGCGCCTGGAACCCAAACCGGAAGATAAACAACGCTATCTTAAAGGGGAGCTGGTAGAACCGGCAAAACCAATTGTATACTATATCGATGCCAGCACACCGGCAAAATGGCGCCCCTACATTAAAGCAGGGATCGAAGACTGGCAGAAGGCTTTTGAAGCAGCAGGTTTTAAAAATGCTATCGTAGCCAAAGAGGTACCGACCAATGATCCTGACTTCGATCCGGATGATGTACGTTACTCTGTAGTTACCTACGCGGCTTCCGCGAAAGCGAATGCCATGGGCCCCTCTGTCATTGATCCACGCTCCGGCGAAATCCTGGAAGCAGATATTATCTGGTGGCACAACGTGATGAGCACCCTGCATTCCTGGGTACGTATTCAAACCGGCGCTATCGATCCGCGGGCACGGGGTAATCATTTCAGCGATTCCCTGATGGGCCACGCCATCCGTTTTGTATCCAGCCATGAAGTAGGCCATACACTCGGATTACAACACAACATGGGTAGCTCCTTCGCTTTTGAAGTAGACTCCCTGCGCTCACCGGAATTTACGGCCCGCATGGGTGGTACGGCGCCTTCCATCATGGACTACGCCCGTTTCAACTACGTAGCACAACCGGAAGATCAGGTGAAACAAATCACACCGGCTATCGGCGTGTACGATAAATTCGCTATCGGCTGGGCTTACCGCTACACCGGCAGCAAAACGCCGCATGAAGAACTGCCGTCCCTCAACCAACAGTTACGGCAACACGAAAATGATCCGATGTATGCCTTCGGAGAACAACAGGACGTGCGGGATGCCATCGATCCGCGTTCGCAGATCGAAGACCTGGGTAACAATGCTGTGAAAGCCAGCCGCTATGGCCTGCTCAACCTGAAACGCATTGTACCGCAAATCATCAGCTGGACAAAAGAAGAAGGCGAGAGTTATGACGAAGCCGGTAAAATGCTGAACAGCGCGATCGGTCAGTGGAACCAATATGCGTATCACGTACTGGCCAATGTGGGTGGTATCTACATCACACCTACCGTATATGGTCAGCAACAGCCTACCTATCTGCATGTAGAGAAAAAGAAACAACAGGAAGCTGTGAAATACCTGGTAGATGAAGTATTCAATACACCAGCATGGCTTTTCAGAAATGAGGTATACCGCAAAAGTTATCCTATTAAAGAAAGCCCGATCGGGAATATTGAATACGGTTCTCTGGTATACGCCAAAAGCCTGCAGTCCTATTTATACTATGACCTGCTGCGCGATGAACGTTTGTCCCGCATGCTGGAAAATGAAGCGGCAAATGGCCGTACTGCCTATACCGTAACAGACCTGATGAGCGATATGCACCAGGGCGTTTTCGCCAAAACCATACGCGGTCAGGCACTGGATATCTATGAGCGCAACAGCCAGAAAGGTTTTGTGGATGCGCTGATTATCAGCATCGATAAATCTGTGGTACGGGCAGAAACCAAAAAACTGCAGGAAGAAAAACCACTGACAACTATTGATAATTTCTGCACCTTCTCGCTGCAGCCACACCTGCAGGAAGACCGTGCTTCCCGCAATATGATGTATTTCGCGGTAAACCGGGTATCCGATGCCGTAAGTGCCAAACGTGGTGAACTGAGTCGCCTGCTGCAATTGCTCCAGACAAAGAAAAACATCGGCGACCGCGCTACGGCAGATCATTATAATGACCTGATTTTCCGGATCAATCAAGCTTTAAATACTAAATAATTATTTAGCTGCTACATGAAAAAAGGACCAAAATTGTTGAGAATAGTACTGCTGTTGCTGGTGGCCGGCCTCGTTCCGTGGCTCGCCCAGGCACAGGAAGGCAGACGTACTATTAAGGGAAAAGTGGTAGATGCCACTTCTGGAGAAGCACTGATCGGTGTATCCGTGTATGTAAGTAATAAAACAATCGGCGCTGCTACCGGTACAGACAATGTGATTGAGAATATCAGCATTGGCGCTATTACCAACGAAAAGGGAGAGTTTACCCTTTCTTTGTCAGACTCACTGAAAGCAAAACAGCTGACCGTAAACTACATGGGGTATGAAACCAAACTGGTGAATATCACCAGCAGTAATACCTATCAGATTGCATTGGGTACCTCCGGTAAAAATCTGAGTGAATTTGTATTCACCGGTTACCAGACGATCCGGAAAAATAAATCTACCGGCGCCACCGATAAAATTACGATGGATAAAATCGATATCGGTGGAGTAATGGGAGTAGACCAGATGTTGCAGGGACAACTGGCGGGTGTGGCTATCAGCACGCTCTCCGGCGCACCCGGACAGGCAGCCAAAATCCGTATTCGCGGTACCTCCTCCTTACAAGGTGCGCAGGACCCGCTGTGGGTAGTAGACGGATTACCGATTGAAGGCAATAACCTGCCGGATATGAAAGGTAACAAGGACATTGATCAGTTATATACTTCTTCTATCGCCGGTTACAGTCCTGCAGATATCGAAAGTATTACCGTACTGAAAGATGCGGCAGCTACTGCGATCTATGGTGCACGTGCGGCCAACGGGGTGATTGTGGTAACTACCAAATCCGGTAAAAAAGGCGATCGCCTGTCTGTGAATTACCGCAACAACTTTACGTTTACACAGAAACCGGATATCAGCCGATTGAACCTGATGAACAGTGACCAGAAAGTGAACCTGGAACTGGACCTCTTTACTTCTGATTATGATTTCCGCGCTACGAATGGTGATGTTTCCCGCATCCTGAATAAATATGGCGTAACGCCAGCCGAACTTTCCGGTAAAGGATTCGGTGGTATCAATGCCGCTGCCCGTAATGAAATCAACGCTTTACGTGGTATCAATACCGATTGGAATGACCTGCTGTTCCGCAGTGCCTTTACACAGGAGCACAGTGTAAGCGTGTCCGGTGGTGGAGATAAGTCTGCCTATTATTTCAGCGGTGGTTATTATGATGAGCAAGGTGCTGTAAAAGGTACCGGTGCACAACGGTATAACATCACCCTGAAAACAGATTTTGATCTGTCAGAAAAACTGAAATTTTCTGCCGGCTTGTTTGCCAATCAGCGTAAGCAATCTTCTTACCTGACCAATGCTGCTGCCAATACCAACCCGACCAATTACTCCCGTATGGCTAACCCCTATACACGGGTAAAAGATGATAACGGTAATTACATCTATGACCGGAACATCATGGGAGAAGAAAGCATCCTGGACTTTAACGTACTGGAAGAACAAAGCAATACCAGCAACATCAATAAAGCACAGGCAGTAAATGCCAACTTCAAACTGGATTACGAAGTGATTCCCCGCCTGCATATCAGTACACAGCTGGGTGTGCAGACAGAAAACAAAAGCATTGAAAGCATTGCGCTGGAAAATACCTATTTCGTAAGACATCAGGCAGATATTACCCAGCGTTTTGATCCGGCTACCGGCAATAAAAATACTTTCCTGCCTAAAGGAGGGATCATCAATAATTCACAGGAAGATCTGCAGCAGTATACGTTGAAGACCATGGCAGAGTATAACTTCAACCTGCAGAAAAAACATGACTTCACCTTCCTGGCGGGTAATGAACTGAGAAGAATTACCACCAAAGGGATGACTAAGGTCGGGTATGGATATGATCCGCAGACCCTGACGACCATCGCACCAAAATTCCAGAACGATAACGAGGCATCTATCCTGTTTAAAGATAAAAACACTTACCTCGAAAATGCCTTTGTATCTTTCTTTGGTACCGGTTCCTATACGTATAACAACAAGTACACCGTTGCGGGTAGTATCCGTTTCGATGGTTCTGATATGTTTGGGGTAGATCCGAAATACAAATACCTGCCTTTATGGTCTGTGAGTGGTTTGTGGCGTGTAATGGAAGAACCGTTTATGAAACAGGTGAATTTCATCAATACACTGAACCTCCGTGCTTCCTATGGTTTGCAGGGTAACGTAGATAAAAACACGTCGCCGTTTGTGATGGGTAAGTATGGCCGCATCGGTTTACTCCCTGGCCAGCTGGTGGATGTGATTGATGTATCTGCTCCGCCAAACGCCAAACTGAGATGGGAGAAAACCATCAACACCAACTATGGTATTGATCTCTCCCTCTTTAAAAATAAAGTGAACATCACCGTAGATTATTATACGCGTCATGGTAAAGACCTGATCAACGTATACTCCCTGCCGTTAGAAACCGGTTTCCAGATGATGAGTGTCAACTGGGCGGAAATGCGCAACAGCGGGCTGGAGATCAGTATCAATACCCGCAACATTACCCGTAAGGACTTCCGTTGGTCTACCGACTTCAACTTCGCTTACAATAAGAACAAGGTATTGCAGGAAACCCTGGCCGATAACTCTTTTGTGCCTTCCCGTGTGGGGCATCCTGTGGGGGTACTCTGGGGCCTGGATTATGCTGGTATGAATGATAAAGGTATGGTGATGGTCAACAAGGACGGTCAGGTAATTTCTTTCCTGGACTACCTGCAGATCAAGGATGATTTTGCCTCCGAACCGGAATTGGCAGGACTGTTCCCGTACTCCACGCTCACGAATGATCAGCAGCGGGAACTGTACAAAGATATGGGTACTTCCGATCCTTTGTACACCGGTGGTCTGACCAATAATTTCAGCTACAAACGTTTTGATCTGTCTATCGGGCTGATGTTCAACCTGGGACAGAAAGTGCGGTTACAACCTTTTTACAGTCCCATTGCGTATAACCGTGGTACCAACACCAACACAGCCATCCTGGATCGCTGGACACCGGCCAATGTACATGGCAGCTACCCGGCACTGCTGGGCAACAACAGCGCCATGGATCCGCAGCTCCGCCTGCTGGGCCGCTGGTATGAGCAACGTCCGGAACATTACAACAATCTGAGTATGTGGATCAGAAATGGTGGATATGTGCGGGTACGTAACATCACCCTGGGCTACAGACTGCCGGAAGAGATGGGCGCCAAAATCCGCCTGAAAGGGCTGAAAGTAGTAGCGGAAGCACGCAACCCGTTTGTGTTCTCCAACAACTACGATGGCTACCTGGATCCGGAAACCATGGGTAATCCGTATGCACAGCCTATCCCTAAAACCTATACCATTGGTATTAATGCCACATTCTAAAAATACTCAAGCATGATGCGTAAAATAATATATGCCACAGGGCTGGTATTGGCTATCACAGCAACATCCTGTAAGAAATACCTGGATATTGTGCCGGTAGGACAGGTGATTCCGAGAACGGTAGCAGATTTCAAAAAGGAATTGAACAAGGCTTACAGTGAAGCCGACTATGATAAAGGCCTGACGCTTTGGCGCACAGATGAAGTGAAGATGAACGAAAGCCGCTCATCTGATGTAGAAAGAGTAAGGAATCACTTTATATGGGATGAAAACGGCGTAACCACTACCGGTCTTACCTTTAACTGGCAGAAGAAGTATAAAATCATTTTTTATGCCAATCACCTGATTCAGGAATTGCCGGATGCTACAGGTGGCGTAGCCGGCGAAAAAGAACAGTTGATGGGAGAAGCACATCTGCTGCGCGCCTACCAGTATTTCAATCAGGTAAACCTGTACGGAAAGCATTATAATGCTGCTACCGCAGCTACTGATAAAGCCGTACCGCTGATTGTTAAAATTGATATGGAAGAAGTAGCACCCCGCAGTACTGTTAAAGCCGTATATGATCAGATTTTTACAGATCTGCAAACCGGTTTGTCACTGGTGAATGTAGATGCCTTTGAAACAGCATCTTCCTATAAATTTGGTAAGATCTCCGGCAATGCATTGGCTACCCGTATCTATTTATATACCGGTCAGTGGGAAAAAGCCCTGGCGGCTGCCCGTGCCGTACTGGAGAAAAAGAATACCCTGGTAGACTTTAACACCAGCACCGAACTGCCTACGGTGTATAATTCCAAGGAAGCGATTCTGGCTTATGAGGTAATTTATAGTGCACAGATGTTGCTGCCAGCCTTCGTCTCAGATCAGCTGTTATCGATGTACAACGCGGAAGGCGATCTGCGCCTGAAACGTTTTTACGGAAAAGACAGTAAAGGCAATAACACCGTGATCAAAATCAAGTATGCAGATAATAACTACCGGCAGTCTTTCCGCGTGGCAGAAATTTATCTGTCTGCAGCAGAAGCAGCGGCCAACCTGCAACAGCCGGAAGTAGCCCGTACTTATCTGAATACCCTGAAACAAAACCGCTTAACACCGGCGTTCTACCAGGCAGAAGTAACCCGTGTTGCTGCCCTGACCGGTAAGGCGCTGTTACAGGAAATATACGATGAAAGAGCCCGTGAGCTGGCCTTTGAAGGACACCGCTGGTTTGACCTGCGCAGAACTTCCCAGCCGGCTATCACACATATGTTAAAAGGAAAGGCCTATACCCTCAACGCCCTGGATGCACGGTATATCGTGCGTATTCCAACGGAAGCGATCCGGTATAATCCTTTGCTGGCAGATTAACGTTATTCGAATACGATGGATGATTGGCCCGAAGCATTGCTTCGGGCCAATTTTTTTATGGCAGATATATCTCCTCAAATTTTTTTTTTAGCTCCACTGGTACGATCGCCTTCTTTCCTTGTACTTATAGTGTCAACCAATGATTATGCTCAATTACCGGTACATACATTTTTTGCTGCAAAAGCAGCAGGAGCAAAAGCTTACAGCCGAAGAAGCACAGATACTGGAACAATGGTATCAAAGTCTGGAAACGATGCCGGTTAATATTCCGGAAGCGAAAGAAAAGGAAATATATAAACAACAATCCTGGGAGCAACTGGCTGCTTTATATGCAGAGACTCTTCCGGCGAAGCCCGCATTCCGCTGGCGGCGCCTTACCTGGATGGCGGCAGCGGCTATACTACTGCTGTTTATAGGTATAAAAAGAAGTTTCTTTTCACCTAAAGTATCGCCACCTGCTACCTGGGTATCGTTGGATTGCCCCGCCGGAAAGCGACTGAAACTGGCCATGCCGGATGGTTCTGTAGTATGGCTGAACAGTGCCTCATCACTGGAATATCATCCGGACTATCCTGCAAAAAGGGAATTCAAAGTCCGCAACGGAGAAGTGTTTTTTGAAGCCGCCAAAGATGCGGCCCATCCTTTTATAGTGACCACGCCTCACCTGGCTATCCGGGTACTGGGTACTTCCTTTAACGTGTCCGCCTATACGCAGTTAAAACAGGAAAAAGTGACGGTCGCAGCCGGCAGTGTACAGGTACAGGACCAACAGCAATGCCAGGTAACCTTACACCAGGATGAGCAAATCATTTATAACACAGCTACCGCACTGTATGCCACCGGTGGCGTCAACGCCGGGCAGGCCAACAGCTGGCGTAACGGAGATATCTATCTCACCAACGTAAGCCTGGAAGAGCTGGCCGTGAAGCTGGAAAACATTTATGGATACGATATTACTTTCAGCAGTGAACAACTGAAACGATGCATAAACAGCCTTCATTTTAACGACAAGGAGCCTATCACCAAAGTACTCGATCTGTTGAAACTGATCGATAAGATAACCTATACTATCAAAGACAGAAAAATAACGATTGCCGGCCGGCCTTGCTGATCATAACGCCTTGCCACATTCATTCTAAAAATCAACTATTATGAAAAGGGAATTTCTTCCTATGCGCATCAACCATTTAAAAAAGGGCAAAGCAGCCTTGCTTTGTCTGTTGTTGTGTCTTGTGGTGCAGTTGCATGCCCAGGCACAGTCTTATTTGCAAAAGCAAACCACCATTGCCTTTAGCTATGAAACAATTTCTTCCTGCCTGAAAAAGTTGCAGACAAAAAGTAACATCAATATTTCCTACAATGAAAATGATGTAAAAAAATATTCGGTCAACACACTGGATTTCCGGGAGGCGCCCATCACACAGATCCTTGATCAGCTGCTGAAAAATACAGACCTGCAGTATCGTACCATGAATGACGGGATCGTGATTTTTCTCAAGGCTGCCGTACCGGTAGCTGCCATGCGTACCGTTACCGGTACCGTTACTTCCCTCAAGGAGAAAGGCCCGGTGCCGGGAGCATCGGTGCTGGTGAAAGGTACCTCCCGCGGTACTTCTACCAATGAGAACGGCGTGTACACGCTCAAAGTACCGGAAGATAAACAGGTGCTGGTGATTTCTGCCATCGGTATGCAAAGCCGGGAAGTGATGATCACGGGCGAACAGGTGGATGTGCAGCTGGCAGAAGATGCCAAAACACTGGGTAGCGTAGTGGTAGTAGGATATGGTCAGGTAAACCGGAAAGACCTGACAGGGTCAATATCTTCCGTGAAAGCAGATGACCTGAAAAAAATGAATGCCACCAGTTTTGATGCGGCATTGGCCGGCCGTACTGCTGGTGTACATGCGGTGAAATCTACCGGTGCACCAGGTGCAGTAGCATCTATCCGTATCCGGGGCGGTACCTCTGCTTTCGGTAACAACGAGCCTTTATATGTGATTGATGGCGTACCCATAGAAATCGGAGGCGGACAAGGCAATGAGCAATACAAAAAAGATGTGATGCGTCAGATCTCTCCGTTGGCCAGCATCAATCCGGAAGATATTGAAAGCATGGATATCCTGAAAGATGCCTCTGCAGCAGCGATCTATGGCTCAAGAGCAGCAAACGGGGTGGTGATCATTACTACTAAAAAAGGTCGCTCCGGTCCCAAGGCGGATATCTCCGTTGGTTATAATGCTTCTATCGACAACTTCAGCAAACAATACCGGATGATGAATGCCGACGAATACCGGCAGGCAGTAAAATCCGCCTTTACAGCTGCAGGAACAACGATGCCTAAAGACTCGTTGCTGTATCCCGGTGTAAGTACCGACTGGCCAAAACTACTGATGCGTACAGCGCAAACCCATAACCTGTACCTGAATATCAATGGCGGGTCCAATAACGGCAATACCCTGTATGCCGTATCGGGTAGTATTACCGATCAGGCAGGTGTTATCAAATACAGTGGTTTCAAACGCTACAACCTGCGCAGCCGCCTGGAAACTACGGTGTTTGACCGGCTGCGGCTGGGAGCCAATATGAACTATTCCATGATGCACAGCGATGATGGCAATGCCTATTACAACATTGTCCGCTACCGCCCGGATGTTCCGGTGTACGATGCCGAGGGCCGCTATGGTGCAGCACCGGATAGTTCCACGTCTAACCCGGTAGCACAGCTGGATCGGATTTCCAACCGTACCCGGAGCCAGAATATGATGATGTCTTTATTCGGAGAGGTGGAAATCGTGAAAGGATTAAGATGGCGTTCAGACTTGTCCTGGAATATTATCAAAGGTGATATGGTGGGCTACACCCCGTCTTCCGATGTGTATGAAATGAAAAACAACCGTACCGGTTCCCGGGAAGATTATTCGAACAATAGTACTACCCGTATTTTTGATAACACCCTGACTTACCTGCACAGCTTTGGCAAACATCATGTGAATGCGATGGCGGGGATGTCTTTTCAACAGAATAAAAGTGATTTCACCAACCTGAAATCCAATGATTTTTCGGATGATGAAGCCCTGAACCACCTGGGCGGTGCCAGTATCCTGAGCAACTATAACAGTGGCGGTAACATCAGCGGATTACAATCCTATTTCCTGCGGGCGAACTACAATTTCGACAGCAAATATTACTTCACTTTTACCGGCCGTACAGATGAATCTACCAAGTTTTCTCCGGGATATCGCTGGGCGTTTTTCCCATCGGCTGCATTGGCCTATCGCCTGACTTCTGCAGAATTCATGCAGCCGGTGAAATGGCTGGAAGACCTGAAGTTACGCGTGTCTGCCGGTAAAACAGGAAGCGCCAATTTTTCGGATTTCCAGTATACTACCCTCTTTGCTTCCGGTAGTTACTACAATAAGAAAAACGGCATCATCGTGAATACGGTACCTAACCCGGAAATACGCTGGGAATCTACCAACCAGCTGGATGTGGCGGTAGATTTCAGTATGTTCAAAAGTAAACTGAGAGGTAGCATCGGCTACTTTAAAAAGTATACCAGCGACATGATTCTGCTGCGCAGCATTACCATGGAAACCGGTTCAAAGGAACAATATTACAACGTCGGTGATTTCTCCAACAGCGGCTGGGAATTTCAGATAGGCAGTGATGTGATCCGCCGGAAAAATTTCAGCTACATTACCGATATAAACATTACGCGTATACGTAGCCGGGTAGAAAAACTGAATGGTGGTTTCGATAACCTGGGCCGTCTGAAAGAAGGGGAGAGTATGGGTTACATCAACGGTTACAAAACGGCAGGTATCTTCCAGAATCAGGGAGAAATTGACGCCCTCAACAAAACAGCGCCGGATGGTTACTATCAGTCTTCCCGCACCAGACCCGGTGACCTGAAATTCGTGGACATAAATGGCGATGGCCGTATTACAGATGAAGACCAGACCATTATTGGTAAAGCCGAACCAGACTTCTATGGTGGCTGGAACAATATTGTAAGAATAGGCGCCTGGGAAATTACCGCTTTCTTCAATTTCAGTGTAGGGAACTCGCTGATCAATACAGGACGTAAGGATATGGTGCTCTTCTCGTATTACCGGAATAACTATGCGAAGGAAATGTTGCAGGATGCGTGGTCACCTGATAACACAGCAGGTACCCTGCCGCGCATCGTAAATGCCGATCCGAATAACAACGGCCGGTATTCCGATTTCTTCATAGAAAAAGCTTCTTTCTTTAAACTGAAAAACCTGCAGGTCAGCTATATGCTCAATAATCCTTTCCTGCAACGTTTACGCGTTAGTAATGTACGGGTATATCTCACGGCTTCCAACCTGTTCACCTTCACAGGTTACAAAGGGCTGGATCCGGAAGTGAATACAGCACCTGCCGGTAATTTCACCCAGGGTACCGATACCAATATCTACCCGCTCACCCGGTCTTTCACAGCAGGTATTAACGTTAATCTCTAAACGAACATGTGTATGAAAAAATATATCCTGGCTTTCATAACGCCTGCTTTAATGCTGACAGGCTGCAACCTGGTGAATGTGACCGATGTACAGCCGGTTAATCAGCTGGAGGATGAAAACGCCATTACAACGGTAGAAAAAGCGCAAAGTGCATTATACGGTACCTACGGTATCCTGAATGGAACAGGACTGGCATTCACTTATTACATGCCAGCAGCCGCTTCATTAATGGGGGTGACCATGAAACCCGGTAACGATGGGGACGATTATTTCATTAATGATCCGAAAAGCCAGCATTACTGGGTAGAAAACATGTATACGAGTGGATATAAACTGATTAATATGAGCAATCATATTATCACTAAAACCAGTGTACTGCCTGGTGATGATCCCCGTAAAACCAGGATCATAGGAGAAGCAAAATTCCTGCGGGCGCTGGGGTATTTCTACCTGCTACGCCTATACGGAGAGTTTTATAATGAAGCTTCTACCTACGGCCTGGTGATCCGGCTGACACCGGTGAAGGACGCTACTGCTATACCACGCTCCGATGTAAAGGCCACCTATGAGGTGATCCTCCGTGATCTGGATGATGCGATCAAAGAAGCACCGGATTTCAGAAGCACGCTGTATGCTTCCAAACTGTCTGCCATGGCGTTAAAAGCCAAAGTATTGCTGTACCGTAAACAATATGCGGCGGCGGCCGAAATGGCGAAGGCAGTGATCAGTTCCGGTCAGCGGAAACTGGAAAGCACCTTTATTCAGGTATTCACCAAAAAAATCTTCCAGCCGGAAGAAGCCATCTTCCAGACTAACTTTGATCTCACCAGCAACCTGAATAATAAAGGCTATGCCTTCAATAACTGGTTTGCACCGGCAGACTATTATACCCAGCTGATGAAAGGAGATAAACGGGATACGTTTGCGCTCAAGGTAAGAGGAACCAGAATCCTGAATAACAAATTTAATTACGGTAACATCGATGGTAAACCTTCTCCGGCTGATACCGAATATTTCCTGCGCCTGGCGGAAATTTACCTCATCCAGGCGGAAGCGATTGTACGCAGTGGTGGTACCCTGGAAGATGCGCGGACAGCCCTCAATAAAGTACGGAAGCGGGCAGACATGCCGGATGTGGAGCTGAATGACAAACAAGCGTTGTTACAGGCTATCCGGGAAGAAAAAATAAAGGAATTGGGTGCCGAAAGCGGAGAAGACTGGTATGACCTGGTACGCTTTGCCACCCTGGGTGAGCTGGATATCAAAACCTTTAAACCAGATTTCATGGGTAAACAACGGTATATCCTGCCATTGCCTTATAAGTCCGTCCAATCTGCCGGTGGTGTAGTGGTACAAAATCCGGGTTATTAATCTAAAACAATTAGGAAGATGATAAAGTTAGTACGGATGATGAATATTTGTTTTTTCCTGGGGGCCGCCATCGCGGCCAATGCCCAGGAAAAAACAGCCGGCATTGTATTCCGGCAGGATGCCTTTGCAGCAGTGCTGGCAGAAAGCGGTCGCACCGGCAAACCGGTATTTATTGATTGCTACACCAGCTGGTGTTCGCCCTGCAAGTGGATGGAAAAAAATGTATTTGTAAATGATACGGCTGCTGCTTTTTACAATGCAAAGTTTATCAATTACAAAATAGATATGGAGAAAGGAGAAGGACCTGCCTTACGTCAGCGTTATGGTGTACAGGTATTTCCTACCTATCTTTTCCTCAATGCCAAAGGAGAATTGATACATAAGGCCACTTCCCGTATGGAGATGCCGGAATTTGTGGAAGAAGGGAAAAAGGCGCTGGACCCGGCCCGCTCTTTTGTAGCGTTGGAAAAAGCATTCCGGGAAGGTAACCGGAGCAATGAAGTGTTGTTGTCCTATGCGCTGGCCCTGCAGAAAACAGACCGCAATAAAGGCGACTCCGTGAGCAGTCTGCTGATGGCACAGCTGACCGATGCTGACCTGAAAACACCGTTGGGATGGCAGGCGATACAGGCGTTTGCCTGGAGTGAAGAAGATCGGTTGGGGAAATATTTTCTGGCTAACGTAGCAGATTATACGAAAAATTATGGCCGGCCAGCTGTAGCAAAAATAGAGGAGCGCCTCCAGAGTACGGCTTTGTATGCGTTGATGCGGAAAAAAGACAGTACGGCGTTTTTTGCGCGTCTGGCGCCCTGGCAGCAATCTGCTGATCCTGCCTTGCAGAAAAAAGCATTGATGATGGAAGCAGATTATTACCTGGGTATAGGGGATGCAAAGAACTTTATCCGGGTAACCGATAAAGGGTTGAAAGGATGGTTGCAAAAAGATGATGTAAGCCTGAGTTTCATCGCCCGTCGTTGTCAGTACCTGGGAGAAGGTAACAGGCTGCTGATGCAACAGGCATACCGGCTGGCGAAACAGGCGGTAGTGGTAGCACCGCGCGAATACAGCAATCAGAGTACCCTGGCAAAAGTGTGTCAGGATATGGGCAACCGCGAAGAGGCGCTGGAAGCTGCAGAAGCAGCCTATCAGCTGTCTTTGGCTGAAACTTCCAAAATACAGGGCCTGGCTAAAAAGCACCTGGAAGAAATCCGGCAGATGAAATAAATGTCCGACATTCGGTAATCGACAACGCATATATGCCCAGGTATATTACGGTAACATCGGTACTGAATAAAACGAAAAAACGGGACCCCTGGTTCCTGGATGATTATACTATCAACCCGTATAGCGGTTGTGCCTACAACTGTTTGTATTGTTATATACGTGGTAGTAAATACGGTATTAATATGGCAGAAAAGCTGTCGGTGAAGACGGGTGTTACAGACATCCTTCGCCGGCAGCTGGCCGCCAGGGCGCGTAAGCAGCAACAAGGATTTGTGGTGCTGTCGTCGGTCACCGATGCATACCAGGCCATAGAAGCAAAAGAACTGCTCACCCGCCAGGTATTGGAACTGTTGCTGGAATACCGTTTTCCGGTGCATATCATTACCAAATCGCCCCTCGTACTCCGCGACCTGGACCTGCTCCGGCAAATCAATGAAGCGGCGATCCTGCCGCCAGACCTTACCGCATACCAGCATAAGGTATTCATCACCTTCTCTTTTACCACTACAGATACCCTTATCGCCCGGCAGTTTGAGCCCGGCGCACCCGATCCGGCAGCGCGTTTGCAGGCACTGCAAGCCTGTGCGGCGGCAGGTTTTATGACGGGCGTCAGCGGGATGCCTTTATTGCCCTTTATTACAGATATGCCCGTTCAGCTGGAGGAAATGTACCAGGCATTCCACGAACATGGCGCCCGTTATGTATTTCCGGCGTCACTCACCCTATGGGGCGAACAACCGGAAGATAGCAAAACGCTGGTGCTGGCAACTGTAAAAAAATATTATCCGCAGTATCATGATGCGTATACGCGTCTTTTCAGCCAAAATAATCAGGTGCCTCCGGCCTATGCAGCGGCGCTGAAAGCGGCGGCAGCAACCGTTGCTGCCAGGTATGACCTGCCCTCCTGTATTCCTTTCGGAAAGTAATCTGCCGGAATTTTCCGGGCAGATGCTTGCATTCCCCCGTATAAAAGAATATTTTTATTACCGTTAACTTTTTAAACCCACGTTATATGAGCAATATGAATAATCGCCGTCAGTTCCTGCGGCAAATGGGAATTTACACCATGGGAATGGGCATACTGCCATCCGTACTGGCAGCCTGCAACGAAGGTAAATCTACCCGCCATAATGAAAAAGACAGCAGCGCTGCTGCGGGTGTAACACCAGCCGATGCACGGGAGCTGTTCTTTAAAATTTCCCTGGCAGAATGGTCCTTCCATAAAGCATTATTTGCCGGTAAAATGGATCACCTGGACTTTGCTATCCGCGCCAAAAATGACTTCGGCATCAGTGGTGTGGAGTATGTCAACCAGTTTTTCAAAGACAAAGCCAAAGACCAGGCTTATCTGGCCGAAATGAAAAAACGTTGTGCCGATAACGATGTGCATAGTGTATTAATTATGTGCGACGGCGAAGGAGAGATGGGCGACCTGGATGTGAAGAAAAGATTAAAGGCCGTAGAAAACCATTACAAATGGGTAGAAGCCGCGCAATACCTGGGTTGTCATGCTATCCGGGTCAATGCTGCAGGAGAAGGTAGTGCGGAGGAAGTAGCCAAAGCGGCTGCGGAGTCGCTTTCCAAACTGTCGGCTTTCGGAAAAGATCATGGCATTAGCGTGATCGTAGAAAACCACGGTGGCAACTCGTCCAATGGCAAATGGCTGAGCGGTATCATGAAAACGGTGAACCAGCCTAACTGCGGTACTTTGCCGGATCTGGGCAATTTCTGTATCAAAAGAACCAAACCGGAAAGCAATACGCCGGAAGCCTGGGCTAAAACAACCTGCCTGGAAGAATATGACCGCTACGAAGGCGTAACAGAACTGATGCCTTTTGCGAAAGGTGTCAGCGCCAAATCATACGACTTTAATGACGCCGGTGAAGAGGCCACCATCGACTACAAACGGATGCTGAAAATTGTGAAGGATGCCGGTTATACCGGTTATATCGGGATCGAATATGAAGGCAATGTATTGCCGGAAGAAGAAGGTATCCGCAAAACCAAGGAGCTGCTGGTGAAACTGGGTGCGGCGATGTAGGATACTACGGCTATGAAGTAAAAAGCTTTCCGCGGCATCGGCTGCGGAAAGCTTTTTTATGTAAAAGCAGGCTTTAGTTTTTGAATGTCAGAATGGCTTTGTTGCCTTTGATTTTGTAGGTAAAATCCTGCTGGGAACTCAGGTTGCTGAGTACATCTTCCAGTGTGGCGTTGTAGTAAGCGGCGTTGGAAATGATACGTGCTTTAGAGGCGTCGCCCCGGATTTCGGTATCTATCCCGAACCAGTCTTCCAGTATCCGGGAAACGGCCATTACATTGGCATCGCGGATCACCAGCGTGTCAGACACCCATGCTTCCAGTTCTTCCGGGTGATAGGTTTCTTTTTCCATCAGGTCGATATCATTATTCGCCAGAATCATCTGTCCCCGTTCCAGTATTTCCGGTTGATTATCGGTAGCGGAATGATAGGATTTGCCTACTTGTATTTTACCATGGAGGAGATACACGGTTGCACCATGCTGTGCAGCAAACGACCGCATCCTGAAAGTGGCGTCCGGTCCGGCTGCCCGCAGTTTGTCGGAAGTGACGATGAAGCTGTCTGTGGCCGGCTGTACGGTGAAAAAAGCATCTCCATCCAGCAACACGGATCTTTTGCCGTTGCCATAGTTGTCAGGTACCTGTAACGTACTGGCGGCATTGAGTTGTACGCGGGAACTATCGGGTAGTGTAACGAGGGTCCGGCGACCGGTTTCTCCTTTGTAGGTAGTGTAGTGTACGCCTGGTTGCTGCAGGGCAGTCAGGGTATCGGCCGGTTGTGCAGACTGGCAACTACTGAGCAAGGCTCCCGTAATGAGCAGATATACCGGTAGGGATCTGCAGGGGCGTTTGCCGATAACATCAAAGGTAAAAAGCATATACCGGGAAGTTTATATGTAATAGAAAAACGCTAAAAGTAAATAAAATTAACCGCTCTGATTAGCCCGCTGCAACAATTTTTGCGAAGCAATAGACAATTTCTGATTATGTTTTTAAAAAGATATACTGATATTATAATGATTTTTGTTTAAGAGGAAGGGGCACCCTAACTTTGCGGCCCATGGAAAAGCAGCTACCTTTATCATTCGATAATACGGCTATTGCATTTGAAGCAAAAACCGATAAAGCACTTAAAAAGGCCGACTTTCTCTTTAGCAATATCGGGAAGCCCTGGCTGGTTAAATTCGGTGCAATTATGACTCCGCTGGCGTTTAAACTAAGACTGCCAATAAAAGGAATCATTAAAAGTACCATCTTCTCGCAGTTCTGTGGTGGGGAAACCCTCGAAGAAGCAGCACACACAGCTTTACAACTGGGTAATTATCATGTAGGGGTAGTACTGGATTACGGAGTGGAAGCCATGGAAGGTGAACATAGCTACGATGCTGCCGTACCGGAATTTATCCGTGCTATCAAATATGCTGCTTCCAAACCGGATATTCCTTTCATCGCCATAAAAATTACTGGTTTTGCCAGATTTGAACTGCTGGAAAAATTACATGCACGTGAAACCCTCACGCCGCAGGAACAGCAGGAATATACCCGGGTACGTTCCCGCGTGTATGCCATTGCCGAAGCTGCTGCCCAGCACAAGGTAGGTTTGCTGATAGATGCGGAAGAATCCTGGATACAGGGTCCGGTAGATGAACTCACAGACGAAATGATGTCTTTGTTCAACAAAAACACAGTGATTGTGTACAATACTTTCCAGATGTATTGCCACGATCGTTTCGATTTCCTGAAAGTATCACTGCAGAAGGCAACGCAGGCAGGTTACCTGCTGGGCGCCAAACTGGTAAGGGGTGCTTATATGGAGAAAGAAAACAAACGCGCTGCGGAGCTGAATTATCCTACACCTATTCAGCCCAGTAAAGCGGCTACCGATAAAGACTACGATGCCGCTGTACAATTATGCATCGATAACCTCGATAAACTGAGTGTATTTATTGGTACCCACAATGAAAACAGCTGTATGCTGGCTGCCCGTACGATGGACAGTAAAGGTATTCCGCATAATCACCCGCATGTCAACTTCTCCCAGCTGCTGGGGATGTCTGACAACATCACCTTTAACCTGGCACATGCCGGTTATCATGTAACCAAATACCTGCCGTATGGTCCGGTAAAAGATGTGATGCCATACCTCATTCGCCGCGCGCAGGAAAATACTTCCATTGCCGGCCAGATGGGACGTGAGCTGGGACTGATCAGAAAAGAACTGAAGCGGAGAGCGCTCTAAAATAATGTATTAAAAAATAGTTACGCCTTGTGTAAAAGACTTCGCTTTTGCACAAGGCGTAACTATTTTTATTCCGACTGGTTGTTATCAGATATTACTTTCTGCCTGTGGAATCGGGAACTTACTCCAAACATCATCATCAGCTCTGTCAATAGGGAGCGTATTGAGCAGGCGATACCGACGCAGGTCTATCCAGCGGTGTCCTTCCAGGAAGAGGGAATAACGGCGCTGGTATAAGAGATCCTGCAGTAATTCAGTCGCATTTTCCTTGCCCTTATAAGGAGGCAGGTGATGACCTGCCCGGATACGGTCCAGTGCTTTTACTGCTTCGGTAAAGGCATTGGTCTGCAATTTGGCTTCTGCATAAATGAGGATCAGTTCTTCATTGCGGATCAGGCTTACCGGCGCACTCAGGGAGGTCCAGATAATCACATCCCGGTTGCTGGTTAAGCCGCTTTGGCTGGCTGGTGAAATCCGGACACTGGTTTTGTTCAGCCGGTCGTCTCCCCCAATCGTATCCTGCTCAAATGAAGGGTGTGCCAACCGCACATCTCCATTGGAATTAGGCGCAATGAATAATGGATTGGGCTGGTCGCCACCATTGGTGGAAAATACGTGATTGATGCCGGTATTGAAATCACCGTCCAGCGAATAGAAAGATTCACTTAAGGCTGTCAGGGCGCCGGTCCAGTTTTTACGATACAGCTGTACCCGGGCGGCGATGGCGCGGTTGAATTTAATCAGCCCTGCAGCATCTTTAAAGCCGTTAAATCCGGAAGACAAGGGGAAAGGTACATCAGCCCCGGTAAGATCGGCTTTTCCGGCATCCAGGAAGCCGATAATGGCATCGTATACTTTCTGTGGATCTTTCACAATATCTCCCAGTTGTGTATTGTCTGCTACCGGTATCCGGGCGCCATTGGAATCGGTCAGGTTGATATTGAGCAACAGCTGATAGCCGATGAGGGTTTTGGCAAAACCATAATATGCTTTTTTCTGCGCTTCGGTGGCAATTTCAGGTCTGGCATTTTTGGTGGCTTCGATAATGATAAAACACTGGCGGATGACCTGGTAGCGGGCTGCCCACGGATTGGTCAGATAAAAGGTGTTGTTGTCCAGTGTTTTGGTACCGCCGCCCAGAATGTCGGTGGTATACCGGGGCTCTGAGCCGGAGAAACGATAGCTTTCCCGGCCAATCATGCCGGTGATATCCAGGTACACGCTAAAGTTGTTGCGCATGCCGGATTCTGCGCCGGTAACCAGGTTATACAGATCGCTTTTGCTGGGGTTTTTGATGATCTCATCTACAGTAGGCGTGTTCAGACTGTTGATTTCTCCTTTCTGACAGGCTTGCAGGCAGATAAAGGATACCAGGAGAAATATATATGGGAAGTATGTTTTCATATGTTATAATTTTTAAGAGAGAAAGGATAATCAGAAATCAATACCAACATGGAAGCTACCCCGTTTGGAAGCAGGAAACGGCATCACATCCACACCCGTGGATAAGCCAATGCTACCGCGTGTCTGAGAGGTGGTGAGGGTGTTACTGCCGAAGTTGGATACTTCCGGATCATAGCCTACATAATTGGTCCAGGTGAAGAAGTTATTGGCAGATATACCCAGCCGGATACCCTTGATGGTTTTGGTATTTTTCAGGGGTACATTGTAATAAAATCCTATCTCACGTAAACGCACATACGAAGCATCCTGTACATACAAAGAAGCGTCGCCGGCATTAGGCCGGTATACGCCCATTTTGGCGCCATTAACAGGATCATCGAAATCGGCTGTTGTAGCACCCAGATCAGATAATAACTGCGTCAGGTTGATGTTGTCGCCGCCTTTTTTCCAATGTAGCAGGAAACGCAGGGAGAAGTTTTTGAAGAGGGTAATTTCATTGAAGAAACTCATCTGGAATTTAGGTTCGGAATTACCGATCAGTTTCAGGTCATCACCTACGGTACCTTTTATCTGGGTGGCAGGTTTACCTTCTTCGAGGTAGAAAGTACCCAGGGAGTTACCGAAGGCGCCGATGGCATAAGGCGGAATAATCAGCTTGGTGACTTTGGAGCGGTTCAACCACCAGTTGAGGTTAGCGCTCCATCTTACCTGTTTGGTATTTACCGGAACGATGGTCAGGCCCAGTTCCACACCCTGGTTCTGGAGGTCGCCGCTGTTCTTCCACTCAGAGGCATAACCGGTAGCACTGGGAAGTGCATGTCTTAACAACACGTCATAAATGGTTTTTTTGTAGTAGGTCGCTTCCAGGCCAATGCGTCCATCCAGTAAACTGATGTCCACACCGGTTTCAAATTCAGTCTGCCGCTCTGGTTTGATGTCGGCATTACCCAGCAGGTTGTCTACCAGGATGCCTGGGAAGCCGCCGATGTTGCTGCCCAGCATACCCGTGAACTTACTGCCATAGGGCGGTACGTTACCGGATTGGCCGTAGGCTGCACGGATCTTCAGGTTGTTGATGGTGCTGCTATGCCAGAACTTCATTTTGGAGATATTCCAGGACAGGGAGCCCTTGGGAAATACATAATATTTTTTGTAGTCACCGTTGTTGGTAGACCGGTCAAAACGTACGCCGGCGCTGAAAGTGATAGCGTCTATCAGGGAGAGGTCTTCCTGTATGAATAACCCGTTATCCCGGTACTTCTGCCGAAACTGCCGGGTAGCGGTATTACCGCTGGCGTCTACGTTGCTCTGACCTGCAATGAGGTTGGTAGCTACGGTGACCATATTGTCCAGATAACCGGTTTCCAGGGTGGCGCCGGCGGTACTGGTTAAGGTAAAGTTTTCATTGGGTGTGAACGTATTCACAAAAAAGCCACCCAGGTTGGTATTGAGGTTATTGGTATTACCCTGGATCGCATGTCCCTGCTGTCCTTTTTCTTCGAACTGCAGATCGCGGGGGAAGAGGGCTACGGTTTTGTAGTTGAAATAGTCTACCCCGCCGCGGGCCACAAAACGGGTCGTGGAGCGGCTGTTCTGTTGCAGCCGTATATCCAGATTGGCGCCGCCTACAAAGCGGTTGGTGCTTTCATTATTGATCACCCGGTCTCTTGTTTCGATAGGGTTGGAGCTGGCAAAAGGGTTCCGGGGATATTCTCCCAGTGCATTGGGAAACAGGTCTACAAAAGAAGGGGTGTTGGCAAGAGCTACCCCCAGGGATACACCGTTATTATCGTTGTTGGTCACACTTCTGTCGGAAGAAGAGTTGATATAATTGGTGGTAACGCCAACGGTTACACGATCACTTAATTTATGGTCTACGTTCAGGCGTACAGAACTGTTGAGATAACCGGTATTTTTGATGATACCTGTTTCCTGCCGCCGGTTACCGGCGAGATAAAAAGTAGTTCTGTCCGATCCGCCACTGAGGGCAATACCGGTGTTTAATAATATACCTGTTTGTCCGTAGAGTTCTTTTTCGTAATCATAGATTTTGCCCTCACTTTGCGCTTTCAGAAAAGCGGCGCGGTAACGGGCGCGGGTAGCTATTACAATAGAGTCTTTGCTATCGGATTTACCACCCAGGTCGGCAGCGGTTTCGGGGGTAAAGTTACGTACGCCCAGGAGGTGCCGCACTTTTACAAAACCAACTTCCTGGTTGACCGTAATTTTTGTTTTACCGGCCTTTCCTTTTTTAGTGGTGATCAATACCACACCTGCAGCCGCTTTTGCGCCATACATCGCAGCAGCGGAAGCGCCTTTCAGGATTTCGATGTTCTCAATATCTTCCGGGTTCAGATCCGCAATACGGCTGGAGGGATTGTCCTGGTTGTTGGGGTTACCGGCAGTGGCAGATCCGGTTACATCATTCAGGCCTGCGGGGATACTGCTGTTATTGAAGAATACACCATCTACCACATACAGCGGCTGGGAGTTCCCAAATACGGAAGTAATACCGCGCAGCTTCACCGAGATACCGCCGCCAGGCGCACCGGAGTTGGCGGTGATGAGGGCGCCTGGTACTTTCCCGCTGAGGGCAGCGTCGAAAGTCTGGGCCGGCGCCACACCGGTCAGCTCTCTGGCTGATAGCGTAGCTACGGCATTCGCCAGGTTACGCCTTTTTACCGTGGTAGCCAGACCTGTTACCACTACTTCATCTAACCGCGAAAAGTCTTCTTCCAGCAGGATGCTGAGTGGCCCGCTGCTGGCGGTAACCGCCACTGTTTTGGTTTTGTAGCCGGTGGAGCTGATCGTAATATTGGAGGTGCCGGCGGGAACGGATAGGGAGAAGGTTCCGGAGGCATCGGATATGGCGCCTCTGCTGCTGTTAGGAACCCGTACGGTGGCGCCGGGAATAGCGCTGCCATTCACTGCATCTTTCACTTTTCCTGTAAGGTTTTGTTGAGCAAAAAGGGCCAGGGTACTGCATAAGCATAACAGTACCAGTAAACTGGATTTTGGTAGAAGCATACGTTTTTGGTTTAAATAAAATGAATGATTGATAAAGCGGTTACATGTTTATGTGCATAACCTGGTGCTGTTTGCAGGATGCATTGATGTCAGATTTTTGGTTGTTTAAAATAGGTTTACTTCAAAATATAAAATACACTAATGGCTTTCACTTACATGATCTGCTGCAGGGGAGTGGGTAACCTCGGTTTTTCGTTATACTCCCGGTACTACAGCGCTTTCTCACTATGTGGCAATTGTTGTAACGTTAGAATCGGTTGGCAGATTACGCAAATTTGTAACGATTTTCACTTTTTTTATTTGCCTTTATTATGTTATATTTTACAACCCAAAAATCTTCGTAACTTGCCGCCTTATGGACCAGTATTTATCTTTATTACAACATATTATCAAAGAAGGCAGCGTTAAAACAGATCGTACCGGAACCGGCACTACCAGTTGTTTCGGGTATCAGATGCGCTTTAATCTGCAGGAAGGTTTTCCGGTAGTAACCACTAAAAAATTACACCTGAAATCCATCATCTATGAATTATTGTGGTTTTTAAAAGGTGATACCAATACCGGCTGGTTAAAAGAACACGGGGTGAGCATCTGGGACGAATGGGCCAACGAAAACGGCGACCTGGGACCGGTATACGGTAAACAGTGGCGCAGTTGGGAAACCCGGAGCGGTCAGGTGATAGACCAGATTACAGAAGCCGTTAATACCATCCGTAATAATCCAGACTCCCGCCGGATTATCGTGAATGCCTGGAATGTGGGCGAGTTGTCCGAAATGGCCCTTAGCCCTTGTCATTGTCTTTTCCAGTTTTATGTAACGCCGGCTGATACAGCTAAAGGCGAAACGCGTGGTAAACTGAGTTGTCAGTTGTACCAGCGGAGTGCAGATGTATTCCTGGGCGTACCATTTAATATTGCTTCCTACGCCTTATTAACCATGATGATGGCGCAGGTATGTGACCTGGACGCAGGCGATTTTATCCACACCTTTGGTGATGTACACCTGTACAGCAATCATACGGAACAGGCGCAGCTGCAATTGAGCCGCCAGCCTTTCCCGCTGCCGGTGATGAAAATCAATCCTGCTGTAAAGGACATTTTTGCATTCTCCTATGAGGATTTTGAACTGGTAAACTATCAGTTCCACCCGGCTATCAAAGCACCGGTAGCCATATAATTACCGTAACATATGATCATATCCATCATCGTCGCCGCATCAGAGAATAATGTGATCGGTATCAATAATCAATTGCCCTGGCGGTTGTCTGCCGACCTGAAATATTTTAAAAATACCACGATGGGGAAACCCATTATCATGGGGCGTAAAACATTTGCGTCTCTGGGTAAGCCATTGCCTGGCCGTCCTAATATCGTGATTACCCGCCAGGCGGATTATGAGCAGGAAGGAGTATATGTGACCAATACCATTGAAGAAGCCATTGAAAAAGCCCGCTCTTTCGGGGAACCGGAAATTTTTGTTACCGGTGGTTCCCAGATCTTTGAACAGGCCTGGCAACAAATAGACCGGATCTATCTGACCCGTGTATATGCTGTGGTACCGGGAGATGCCTTTTTCCCGGGTATGGATGCTACCGACTGGAACCTGGTACGGGATGAGCGGCATGAAGCCGATGAGAAAAATCAATATCCTTTTTCTTTCCAGGTATGGGAAAGAAGAATACACTAACTAACGGCGTTGACTACTTGAAAATAACGGTACCCATACCCTGGGTCAGTTCCTTTTCCAGCGATTTGAGGTGCATCTGCATTTCCAGGCAGCGCATCAGCTGATCGGTATCGGGCGCCTTTCTGGCTTCCTCCTGGTTTTCCAGGATCAGTTTTTTGATCTTACGGAGAATAAGATAATTGGTGGTGGAGATGGTATCTTTTAAATAGGCATTATCTCCATATACCGTATCAATTTCAAAGCGGTTCTTCCAGTTGATACTCAGGTCCGCTTCCTTGTCTTCCAGGATATTGGCGATCTGTTTGGACAACACCTGGTCTTCGTGATACAGGAACCATTTTTTATCCTGCAGATTGCCGGCATCGTACAGTAATTTATATTCCCTTAATATTCTTTTCACCAACTCACTCTCTGCCAGGGCTTCAAAGTCATAGGGCAGGTGGAAGATATAATCTGCCACGGTATTCTGCTCTTCTTCACTAAACGGTTTATCTCCGAAACGCAGCAGTATTTTTACCAGTTCCTTTTCCTGTTTTTCGTCGCCGTTGAGCAGTGATTCTACAGAAACGCCGGTTTCGGCAGCTTCCATCGCGGCTATGGCTTCGTCGCTGAGGGTGTCGTCGCTGGGCGCAGGGTGATTGCGGGCTTGTTGCTGTTCCCTTTTTACCAGGCGTTCGCGGATGTATTTATTGACCAGCGCTATCAGTCCCTGCTCATCGATGTGCAGCAGCTGGCTGCATTGCCGGATGTAGTCCTGTTGCCGGGTAAAGTCTTCCGCCTTGTCGATGCGGGAAATGGTTTCTGCAATTTCATTGACCAGCTGCGACTTTTTGTTGCTGTCGTTGCCGGCTTCCTGCATGGTGAGCTGCAGTTTAAAGAGCACGAAGTCCTGCTTGTGTTCTTCAATGAAAGTACGGAAAGCTTCCGCGCCTATTTTTTGTACATAACTGTCCGGGTCTTCTTTGTCGGGCAGCAGTACCAGCTTCACGTTCAGGCCTTCTTCAATGGCCATGTCCAGTCCGCGCAGGGCGGCCTTCACACCGGCAGCATCCCCGTCGTACAGGATTGTGAGGTTTTTGGTATATTTTTTTATCAGCCGCAGTTGCTCCTGGGTAAGAGAGGTACCACTGGAGGCGACTACGTTTTCCACACCTGCCTGGTGCAGGGAAATCACATCGGTGTAGCCTTCTACCAGCAGACATTCATTGAGCTTGTCGATGGCATGCCGTGCAAAGTAGGTACCATACAGGACCCGGCTTTTGATGTAGATTTCGTTTTCGGGAGAGTTGATGTATTTGGGTGCCCGGTCGGATTTAACCAGGATACGGGCGCCGAATCCCAGCACTTTCCCTGATTGGTTGTGGATGGGAAAGATCACCCTGCCCCGGTAGTTGTCTGCCGGTTGTTCATTGCGGATGGTGACCAGCCCTGTTTTTTGCAGGTATTCCAGGTTATAGCCTTTGGCCAGCGCGGTTTGTGCAAACGCGTCGCGCGTGTTGAGGCAGTATCCCAGCTGGAACTTCCGGATGGTTTCCTGTGTAAAACCCCGCTCTTCAAAATAGCTGAGGCCTACATTTTGTCCTTCTTCTGCGTTGAAGAGGGTATCCGTAAAATATTCCTTCGCAAAATTGTTGATGATAAACAGGCTGTCCGCCAGTTGCTGATGTTGTTTCAGCTCCGGACTAACTTCTGTTTCTTCCACTTCCACCTGATACTTCTGTGCCAGCCAGCGTAACGCTTCCACATAGGAATACTTTTCATGCTCCATGATGAAGCTGATGGAGTTACCACTGGCGCCGCAACCAAAACACTTATAGATCTCTTTGCTGGGGGATACGGTAAAGGACGGGGACTTCTCATTGTGAAAAGGACACAGGCCCATGTAGTTGGCGCCCCGCTTTTTCAGTTTGACGAAGGAACCCACTATCTCCACAATATCTATGCGGCTGAGTATCTGTTGTATGGTGTTTTGTGATATCACGGTATGATCAAAGCAACTGCAAACATACGATAGAAATACGAATTCCGGACAGGCGGCTGCCGCAATACAGGCAGAATGCAGGCCGATGGCGGTTGTGATGATCTTCGGAGCCGACGCGTCTTTTGATACCGCGAATTCGTTATATTTGGAGATTATCAACAGGCCAAATCAATCTTATTTATCAGATGAAAGAAGTATTTATAGTTGCCACTGTCCGTACACCGATAGGTGCGTTCAATGGCGCACTGTCCGGCGTTCCGGCTACTCAGCTCGGCGCTACAGTGATTAAAGCTGCACTGGAAAGAGCAGGTATTGATGCTGCTGCAGTGAATGAGGTATATATGGGAAATGTGATCAGTGCCAATCTGGGCCAGGCCCCTGCCAACCAGGCCAGCCTGGGCGCGGGTTTACCTAATACCGTACCCTGTACCACAGTGAATAAGGTATGTGCTTCCGGTATGAAATCCATTATGTTGGCGGCGCAAAGCATTCAGCTGGGCGACAATGACATCGTGGTAGCCGGTGGTATGGAAAACATGAGCGCTGCGCCTTACTATCTCGATAAGGCCCGTACCGGTTATAAACTGGGACATGGCAACGTGATCGATGGCGTGATCCGCGATGGTTTATGGGACCCGTATAAAGATTACCATATGGGCAACGCCGGTGAATTGTGTGCTACGGAATACAAAATCACCCGCGAAGACCAGGACGCCTATGCGGTAGAATCCTACAAACGCGCTGCTGCTGCATGGGAAAAGGGCTCCTTCAAAGCTGAAATAGTACCGGTAACCGTAGCAGGTAAACAACCCGTTACCATCGCAGAAGATGAAGACTATAAAAAAGTAATCTTCGAAAAAATACCTACGCTGAAACCTACTTTCCAGAAAGATGGTACCATTACTGCTGCCAATGCCTCCAACCTCAACGACGGTGCGGCCGCAGTGGTGCTGGTGAGCGGAGAAAAGCTGAAAGAGCTGGGATTGAAGCCGCTGGCTAAAATCATCAGTTTTGCAGATGCTTCCCAGGCGCCGGAATGGTTTACTACCACCCCGGTGAAAGCTATCAACAAGGCATTGGCGAAAGCCAATCTGACCATTGGGGATATGGATTTCGCAGAAGTAAATGAAGCTTTCTCCTGCGTACCCATTGCCAATGCAAAAGACCTCGGCATATCACTCGATAAAGTGAATGTATGGGGCGGTGCGGTAGCGCTGGGCCATCCGATTGGTTGCAGTGGCGCCCGTATTGTAGTCACCCTCAACGCTATCCTGCACGAGAACAATGCCCGCTATGGCGTGGCAGGTATCTGTAATGGTGGTGGCGGTGCAAGCGCTATTATTATCGAAAAAGTATAACGGAACTAAATTTTCGGATTACGCATTTTCCCGAAGCAACAGCTGTTGTTGGGAAGATGCGTAATTTTTTTTGGCTGGTCTGACCGGCTGTTTATCTTTTCATCAGTAAGGTTGTATCCATCCGGTTGCGGGTAGATCTTAGCTGAATACGTACGCTGTCAGTACCCTGCTTACTCATTTTCAGGGCGCGTAATGGCGCCCGGGGACTGATCACATCCGGCGTAATCTTCTCGAATAACAGGTATTTATCTTCCACCAGGCTGTATTGCGGATAGGCAGACAGGATGCCGGTGGTTTTGGTTTGCAGGGTGAAGTCGTGGTCGATGTTGAAGCGCTGAAAGTCGCTGTCAGACAGGAGGGTGATACCGGCTATCAGCGTAAGGGTACGCAGGGGCGGTAGCAGGAGGCCCAGCAGGAGCACGAACGGAAAGCCGAAGAAGCACAGCAGGTAAGCATACCGGGCATCGTTGCCGGGGGGCGTGAGGCCGAATAACAGCATGCCGGTGCCAGCATACAGGGTAAAAAATACCCTTTCGGTCTGCGTACCTTTAAAGCCATAGTTGTTCAGCATCAGGAAAAGACAGATGACAGAAAGAAAAAGAAACAGCAGGTGAAAGTACCAGGTGAGGGTACGGATAACCGGTGCCTTTACTTTTTTTATACGGCAGGAGAGTGCGGTCAGAAAGCACAGGGACAGGAGAGTGATGGTAATCATGACAACATGCAGCTGTTGAAGGAGATGGTTAAGAATTTAAAAATATAAATATATGTATTTATTATAATTAATAGTAAAGAAAGCGGTCCGGAGGAGGTATAATAATTATTAATCCTGTGTTTACTTTGCTTTTTCGTGAACAAACGATATTTTTGCCCTGCCTTTTAATAAGGTATTTAAACTTTCAATTAAGAATAGCATGCGTCAGATAGCTTTCAGACAAGCCTTAAGAGAAGCCCTGCAGGAGGAATTTCGCCGTGATGAACGGGTGTTCCTTATGGGGGAGGAAGTAGCCGAATACAATGGTGCTTATAAAGTGAGCCAGGGAATGCTGGATGAGTTTGGTCCAAAACGTGTTATTGACACGCCGATTGCAGAACTTGGGTTTGCTGCCATTGGAGTAGGTGCTGCTCAGAATGGCCTGCGTCCTGTGGTGGAGTTCATGACCTGGAACTTCGCGGTACTCGCACTGGATCAGATCCTCAATACCGCTTCCAAAATGTTGGCCATGAGTGGTGGCCAGGTAGGTTGCCCGATCGTTTTCCGTGGACCTAACGGTTCTGCCGGACAGCTGGGAGCGCAACACTCTACTGCATTCGAAAGTTACTATGCCAATATTCCGGGCCTGAAAGTAGTATCTGTTTCCAATCCTTATGATGCAAAAGGTTTGCTCAAAGCGGCTATCCGCGACGACGATCCGGTTGTTTTCATGGAAAGTGAACTGATGTACGGCGACATGGGCGAAGTACCGGAAGAAGAATACATCATTCCGATTGGTAAAGCTGATATCAAACGTGCTGGTAAAGATGTGACCATCGTATCTTTCAACAAAATGATGAAAGTTGCGCTGGGTGCTGCAGAAGAACTGGCAAAAGAAGGTATCGAAGCGGAAGTAATTGACCTGCGTACGATTCGTCCGCTGGATTGGTTTACCATCCTGGAATCTGTAAAGAAAACCAACCGCCTGGTAATCGTGGAAGAGCAGTGGCCATTCGCCAGCATCTCTTCTGAGATTTCCTACCGTATCCAGAAAGAAGGTTTCGACTACCTGGATGCACCGATTCGTCGTATTACAGCGATCGATGCGCCTATGCACTATGCGCCTAACCTGGTGAAAATGTACCTGCCGGATGTGGAGCGTACTGTGAAACTGGTGAAGGAAGTAATGTACATGAAGAAATAAGCCAACGGCTTAAAACATATAAAAGGCAGCGGAAACATCTGTTTCCGCTGCCTTTTGCTATATAAAGAGGTTGTTTTTACAAAAACAGGTCGCTGGACAGGTAACGGTCGCCCCGGTCGCAGATGATACTAACGATTACGCCGCTACGTAATTCCTGTGAGATCTTCACCGCCGCCGCGATGGCGCCGCCACTGCTCATCCCGCAGAATACGGCTTCCTCTTTGGCCAGTCGTTTGGTCATGATCCGGGCTTCTTCTTCCGAAATATCCATAATCCGGTCTACCCGGGGTCTTTCAAATATTTTAGGCAGATAAGCCTCCGGCCATTTCCGGATACCGGGAATTTTTGAGCCATCGGTAGGCTGGCAGCCTACAATCTGCACATCCGCATTTTGTTCCTTTAAATAGCGCGATACGCCCATGATGGTACCGGTGGTACCCATGGCACTGACAAAGTGCGTAACGCCGCCATTGGTATCCCGCCAGATTTCAGGGCCGGTGGTTTTGTAGTGCATGCCGTAGTTGTCGGGGTTGGCAAACTGGTTCAGCATGAAGTAGCCGCCTTCCGCTACGCGGGCATTGGCATAATCGATGGCGCCCTCCATGGATTGTTCCTTGGGGGTAAGTATCACTTTAGCGCCGTAAGCTTCCATGGTCAGTACCCTTTCCTGGGTGGAATCTGCCGGCATAACCAGCTCTATTTCCAGCTGAAACAGGTTGGCAATCATGGCCAGCGCAATGCCGGTATTACCACTGGTTGCTTCGATCAGTTTGATGCCGGGTTGTATATCGCCCCTGTCCAGCGCGCCTTTGATCATGCCGTAGGCGGCCCGGTCTTTCACACTGCCACCTGGGTTGGTGCCTTCCAGTTTGGCATATATCGTTACATCCGGATTAACGGTTACATGTTTGAGTTCGACCATAGGCGTGTTGCCTACCAGGTCTAAAATTGAAGCCATGGTGAAGATTTTTTACGAACCAGCATGTCCGGTTGGCATACGGAAGGAACCTGCGCCGCCTGTTTTTCGCAAGCGGGTTTGTCCCTGGTAAACCCCGGCTATTCCTGGGTGGTTTCTGAAAATTTATGTTCCGCTTTATAATAAATCCTTGAAAACGGGGGCACGCTTTTAATCACCCACACATTCCCGCCCACGATGCTATGATGCCCGATGGTAGTGTCGCCGCCGAGTATGGTGGCGCCGGCATAGATAACCACGTGTTCTTCTATGGTCGGATGCCGTTTGCTGCGGGCCATCGTTTTTTCTATACTGAGCGCGCCCAGTGTAACGCCCTGATACAGCTTCACGTGCGGTCCTATCACACAGGTTTCCCCGATCACTATGCCGGAGCCGTGGTCAATACAGAACCAGGGTGAAATAGTGGCGCCAGGGTGTATGTCGATGCCTGTGCGGGCATGTGCCAGTTCCGTGATCATCCGGGGCAGTAAAGGTATTTTCAGCTCATACAGGGCATGTGCCACCCGGTAAAACGCAATGGCATAAAACCCCGGATAGGAACGGATGACCTCATACATACAGGTAGCTGCCGGGTCGCCCTGATAAATGGCTTCTGCATCTTTCGTCAGTTCATCATAGATCAGGGGAACCTGCGCCATAAAAGCCTTGCTGATGCTGGCGGCGTCGGTGGGTAACTGGTGGTTCATCGGCTGCAGTAATTGTTGCAGCTGCAGCTCCAGTAAGATGGCATACTGCTCCAATACCGGATCGGCCATTACCTGGCCGGTATGTTCAGGAAATAACCAATTAATCAGGTTGGAGGCAAATTCATTGACTGCTCCGGTAGCCGGAAACGCATTTGCCGCCGCTAATTGGTGTCTCCGCTTTAGTTCTTCCAGAAAATCATTCATATGCGGATGGAATTACAGATATCAGATCGCTTGTATAAAAGATAATTTACACATAAATCCTGTAAAGTTAGTAGACTAATGATGATTTAGCAAAACCTGCAGGTCTGGTCCCGGAATTATTTATTTATTTTCCGCCACCGCCCACGCATAGGCGCCTTCCATGATAATATCAAATACGGGGTCCTTTATATCATAATATGCATCGGCGTTATCAGGGAAATACCGGGCCAGTTGCTGTTTGATCTCACCGTATGCTTTGGCGGCATAAGGATGCGACCTGAGATAGTCGCGGCACAGCAGGGGATAACGCTGATTGAATGTACCGGTCACCCGTATATGTAAATTTACACTTCTTTCCGTTTTACGGTAAAATTGCTTTTTTAAATCGGCTTCCGGCAGGTCATCCCTGCCCGGTGGCCGGTGGTCGCCGGTAATGTGCCACAGGCGTTCAAAGCCCAGCTGGGGCAGTTGGGCGAGTGCCGGTTCTTCCAGCGATGCCACGGTTACCTGAATGTCAATCACATCTTTGGCAGCCAGGCCAGGTACGCTGGTGGAGCCAATATGATCGATGGCCAGGGCGGCGGGCCCCAGGAGGGTCTGTAATTGTTGCGCGATGGTGCGGAATTCCTCCGGCCATTCCGGCCGGTAGGGTACAATGGTAATGAGAGCCTGCATATGAAATAATGATCGTAGATATCCCGCAATTATAACTGATTAATCTTTATTTTTGACCGCTGTATAATAATCGGCCTGCGCCGGAGAATGCAAAATCTTTAAACTTACTATGGCTAACATTTTAATAATAGATGACGAAAAAAGTATCCGTAAAACCCTGACTGAGATCCTGAGTTATGAGGGATACAAAGTAGAAGAGGCAGCGGATGGGATGGAAGGGTTTAAAATGTTCCAGGCAAAGGCATACGATGCCGTATTATGCGATATCAAAATGCCTAAAATGGACGGACTGGAATTCCTGGAAAAAGCCAGGGAAGTAAATCCTGATGTGCCCATTGTGATGGTTTCCGGTCACGGTAACATTGATACAGCGGTAGATGCGGTGAAAAAAGGAGCCTATGATTATATCTCCAAACCACCGGATCTGAACCGTTTGCTCATTACCCTGCGTAATGCAATGGATAAAACAACCCTGGTCACTGAAACCAAAACCCTGCGCCGTAAGGTGAACAAGGTGCCGGAAATGATCGGGAGTTCTGCTTCTATCCTGAAAATCAAAGAAACCATCGAAAAGGTAGCGCCTACAGACGCCCGCGTACTGATTACCGGTGAAAACGGTGTTGGTAAGGAACTGGTGGCCCGCTGGCTGCATGAACGCAGCAACCGCGCCGCTGCTCCGCTGGTGGAAGTCAACTGCGCAGCTATCCCCAGTGAACTGATAGAAAGTGAACTGTTTGGCCACGAAAAAGGTTCCTTTACCTCTGCGGTAAAACAACGCATTGGTAAATTCGAACAGGCCAGCGGCGGTACCCTTTTCCTGGATGAAATCGGGGATATGAGCCTCAGTGCGCAGGCCAAAGTGCTGCGCGCCCTGCAGGAAGGAAAAATCACCCGGGTGGGCGGCGATAAGGAAATCAGTGTAGATGTACGTGTCATTGCTGCTACCAATAAAGACCTGCTGAAAGAAGTGGAAGATAAAAACTTCCGTCTCGACCTTTATCACCGGTTAAGCGTTATCCTCATTCACGTGGCTGCACTCAACGACCGCCGTGAAGACGTACCTTTGCTGGTAGATAGCTTCCTGGACAGCGTTTGCAGTGACTATGGCATTGCCCGTAAAGGCATCGATAAAGAGGCCATGAAAGCTTTGCAGCAACACAACTGGACGGGTAATATCCGGGAACTGCGGAACGTGGTGGAAAGACTGATCATCCTGTCTGGTAAAACCATTTCAGCAGAAGATGTAGACGATTTTGTGGTACCTAACCGCGATAAGAAGAAAGTAAGCTCTTAATCAGCTATATGCAAAAACACCTGTATCTTATTAGTGGACTGGGAGCCGATGAGCGCATTTTTAACAACCTGCGCTTTCCCGAAAACTACCAGGTGCATTTCCTGCCGTGGATCGCTCCACAGCGGGAGGATGAGCCCATCAGCAGTTATGCTGCCCGCATGGCGGCCGGTATTACGGTTGATGGGCCTGTCATTTTGTTTGGCGTATCCTTCGGCGGCATTATGAGCCTGGAAATAGCCAGGCACCGGCCAGTAGAAAAGAATATCCTTGTATCTACCATTAAGCTGTCCGGCGAAAAGCCACCTTACTACAAATGGGCCCGGAAACTGGGCCTGCACCGGCTGCCAGACCGGCTGCTGTACCAGCATAGAAGCCTGGTGGTAAAACGATTCCTCAACATCGAAACGGAAGCCGAAATGCAGCTGCTCACGGAGTACCTGTCCAAACGCGACTATACTTATCTTCGATGGGCTGTTAATGCCGTACTGCACTGGGAAAATGAGGTACTGCCGGAAGATGTGCTACACATCCACGGCGCCAAAGACATGACTTTCCCGGTCAGGTATGTGAAACCTACGCATGTGATTCCGGATGGCGGGCACTTCATGGTGCTGAACCGGGCGGCCGCTATCAACGAAATCCTCGCAGCCAGCCTGTAGGAGAGCGGCTGCTGGCCTGTTACCACAAGAAATCAACATCTTCCCCCATAAAATTCCTGGTTTTTCAGCCCGGGTATTGTAATATTGTAAAAATAGATAATAGGTAATCTTAAGCTATTTTTAAGAAAACTTTTGTGCAGGAAAAGCAATACCCTGCCAACAGAATATTATATTTGCCTTTTTAAGCATCTAATAAGCGCAACTGAATGAACCTGGCATTTTGGAAAAAAAATAAAGACAATCAGCCAAAGAAAAAGAAATCTACGGCACGGGAATGGTTAGACGCTGGTATCTTCGCTATTATAGCAGCCACGCTTATCCGCACATTTATTTTTGAGGCTTATACGATCCCTACGCCTTCCATGGAAAAAACCTTACTGGTAAACGATTTCCTGTTTGTGAGCAAGGTAAGTTACGGACCTCGTATTCCTATGACGCCGCTGGCGGTTCCTTTTGTGCACCACACCCTTCCTTTTACGGAATCGGCCAAAGCTTATTCAGAAGCGGTACAATGGAAATACAAACGTTTACCCGGGTTTTCTGATATCAAACGCTATGATGTAGTGGTATTCAACTTCCCCGAAGGCGATACGGTAGCTATTGGCTCTGCTGATCCCAGCTATTATAATTCTGTAAGACAAAACGGCTGGCAGGCAGTTAACAACTCCTTTAAAATTATTCACCGCCCGGTAGATAAACGGGAAAACTATATTAAGCGTTGTATGGCGGAAGCCGGCGACACGCTGCAGATCATTCATGGCGCGGTATATGTAAACGGCCAACCAGCGCCGGTACCTGCCGGCAGCCAGCATAAATATGTGGTAGAAACCACCGGCGATCAGCTGAATGGCAGCCGGTTGGAAGAACTGGGAATTTCTGCCTTACCGGAATTTGCGTTTGATGGTAACAAATACATCTACAACCTGACACCGGAAAATGCCGCCGCACTGAAACAGTTCCCGATTGTTAAAAATGTGACTGTGTATGAAGAATCCAATTATGTGGATTTCAACTACAGCAACTTATTCCCGCACGATACCGCCCATTACAAATGGACAGACGAAAACTTCGGTCCGCTGTACATTCCTAAGAAAGGCGCTACCGTAAAACTGAACGACAGCAATATTGCGATCTACGACCGTATCATACGGGTGTACGAAGGCAATACCCTGGAAAGAAAAGACGGCCGTTTCGTGATTAACGGACAGGCAACCGACTCCTATACATTCAAAATGAACTATTACTGGATGATGGGGGATAACCGGAATAACTCCCTGGATTCCCGTTACTGGGGCTTTGTACCGGAAGATCACGTGGTAGGTAAAGCGTGGCTGATCTGGATGAGCTACGGCGAAGGTGGTATCCGCTGGGGACGCCTCTTCAGAAATATCCGCTAACCAATGGCAGGAAATATAATTTAAAGTAAATTACGGATCGGCACATTGCCGGTCCGTAGTTGTCTTTAGCCCCGCAGAAGGGGAGCAAGTTAACCTGAAAGACTATACGTAAGTACCCATTATCTTTTTTACATGGAAAAACAATTACAACAATTCGAATACCTGGTATATAACGATATTACCGGCCTGGATGAAGCAGATGCCTGGCTGTTGAAAGAAGCCCGTGCCGTGACTGCGCATGCCTATGCCCCTTATTCCCATTTTCAGGTGGGTGCTATCATGCGCCTGGTGAACGGAGAAATTGTTGCCGGCTCTAACCAGGAAAACGCTTCTTTCCCGATCGGCCTTTGTGCAGAAAGAGTGGCGCTGGCCAGTGCTGCTTCTGTATATCCGGGTGTAGATATCGAAACCATTGCCATCAGTTATCACAACCTGAATGGCGATAGTTCCCGTCCCATTTCCCCTTGTGGTATGTGCCGCCAGGCGCTCGCAGAGTATGAGCAGAAACAACAGGCGCCGATCCGGCTGATACTGGGCGGATTAAACGGAAAGGTATATGTGGTGAGCCGTGCCAATGATCTGTTGCCGCTGTCTTTCTCCGGCGGAGATTTGCAGGGGTAAAATTGGCTGGTGATATATTATTATTTTAACGATAGTGTTTATAAATTAAATATTATATATATTTGTCCGGAAGCCGAAAGACCGCGACGAATGAAAAACCGCCAGCTTATCCTGTTTATTTATTTTCTGATGCAGGTAGCCACTGCCAACACGGCATGGGCTACATCGCCTGCTGTATGGTCTAAGGCCAAACGCCTTTACCAGGAAGGATTGGCGTGTAAAAGATCCGGCAAAGAAGCCGAAGCCCGGCAGTATTTTGTAGCGGCTATCCGGACAGACAGCAGCTTTACTGCTGCGTATAGTGAACTGGGGAGTCTTTATTTTGAGCAGAAAGCATATGCCAACGCATTACTGTATACCCGGAAAGCGCAACAACTGGGCGCTGTGAAAACAAGCCGGCTGACAGGTTTCTGCAGTTATTACCTCGGACAGTATGACCAGGCAATGGAAGCACTGGAGCAGGCGCGTACCGAGGCCCCCGCCGACGTAAGCATCCTGCATCAACTGGCGCTTACCTACGCACAACTGGGCGACTACCGGGCGTGTATACACGCTTGTATGGAATTATTATCGCTGCAGACAGATGCGGGTATTCACTGCCTGTATGAGGTCAGGCGGTATTATCCGAAGGATGAGCAGGTATTATACCAGCTGGCGCATGCCTTTTACCGGCAGAGATGTTATGAAGAAGCTGTGGAAGAATGGAAAGAGTTGTTACATTTGCAGCCCAATAATCCTTTTATTATGTTTATGCTGGGGAAATCGTATATGGGAAAGGGTGATACTGTGAAAGGAACAGCCCTGTGCGATCAGGCATGGATGACAGGAGAAATGAAAAAAACATAACACCAGATATTTGCCACAGTGTAGAAGGAAAAAAACGGTGCATCAAGGATAGGCAAGCTCCTTTTTCACTGCGCTGCTTACTGTGGTATTTTCTTCGGCAGTTTCGGCCACGGCGGCTGTAAGCTGCTAACGCTGCGGTCCATCAGGCCCGCAGCGTTTTTTTTGCCCCGGATTACATACGTTCCGGTACCCGTATACCCAGCATTTTCATACTTTGGGCAATGGTGTGGGCAGTCAGCATAATAATTTGTAAACGCAGCTGCTTTTTCTCTTCACTGGTAGCTTTGATGATAGAATAGGTAGGCACCCCTTCTACTTTCTCTGCATAGAATGAATTGAACAACTGGGCCAGTTGGAAAGCATAGCTGGCAATGATAGCCGGATTCATTTCCCGGTAGGCTTCTGCCAGGATAGCCGGGAACTGTTCGTTCAGCATGATCAGCTCTTTTTCCAGCGGCAGCAGCGGAGCCGTAGCCAGGAAGTTTTCCAGGCCGCTTACCGCACCGGTTTCCCGGAGGATAGACTTAATACGTGCATGCGCATACTGAATAAAAGGACCGGTGAATCCATGCAGGTCGATGGATTCTTCCGGATTAAAAATCATTCTCTTCTTCGGATCTACCCGTAACAGGAAGAACTTCATGGCGCCCAAGCCGATGTTGTCATACAGCTCCTGCAGCTCACTGGCAGGGAAGTCTTCGAGGTTTTTACCGGATTCCTTGGTTTTCTCTTCGGCAGTATTTACCATTTCGGTAATCATGTCATCCGCATCTACCACGGTACCTTCCCGGCTTTTCATCCGGCCATGTGGTAATTCCACCATGCCATAGCTCAGGTGGAAAATACCCGGTGCAGAAGGTTCGCCCAGTTTTTCCAGGATCAGCTGCAATACCTTGAAGTGATAGTTTTGCTCATCTGCCACTACATATACGCTTTGATCCATCTGGTAGTCTTCGTACTTCAGGCGCGCCGTACCCATATCCTGGGTCATATATACAGAAGTGCCATCACCGCGCAGCAGGAGTTTTTCATCCAGTCCGTCGGCAGTGAGATCAATCCATACAGAATTATCTTCTTTTTTAAACAATACACCTTTTTCCAGGCCGGCTGTTACCAGCTCTTTCCCCAGTAAGTAGGTATTGCTTTCGTAGTACATTTTATCGAAATCGATACCGAGGCGTTGGTAGGTTTGTTCAAAACCTTCATACACCCAGCCGTTCATGGTCGCCCACAGGTCACGTACTTCGTGGTTGCCGGCTTCCCATTGCTGCAGCATGATTTTAGCCTGCTGCATGATTTCTGTTTTATTACGCGACAGTTCTTTGATGTCGCCCATAATTTTGGCCGTCTTTTCCTTATCCGCCTTTACTTCTGGTTTGTGCAGTGCGGTTACCAGCTTTTCCAGTTTCTCTGTTTCACCAGGTTCAAAATCCCGGAAATCACTTTCCAGTACCCGGTCAATGATAGGTTCCGCCTGTTCTTTTACAACGGATTCGAACTTTACGTAATAGTCTCCTACCAGGTGATCGCCTTTGATGCCGCTGGTAGCAGGGGTATCGCCATGGGCGAAGAGCTGCCAGGCCAGCATCGACTTACAGATATGAATACCGCGGTCATTTACCAGATTGGTTTTGATCACCTCAAAGCCATTGGCTTTCATGATTTCTGCAATCGAATAACCCAGGAAGTTATTCCGTAAATGCCCCAGGTGTAAAGGTTTGTTGGTGTTGGGAGAAGAATATTCTACCATGATCTTTTTCCCGTTGGCCGGTTGCTGCCCGATCTGTACATCACTGTAATGCTGTTGCAGGAATTTGATCCAGTAGGTATCCTTGATACTCAGGTTCAGAAATCCTTTTACTACATTGAATTGTGCAATCAGTTCCGGATAATGGGTGGTCAGGTATTCGCCAATGCGCTGGGCAGTTTCTTCTGGTTTTTGTCGGCTGAATTTTGTGAATGAGAAAACAACAATGGTATATTCACCTTCGAACTCAGGTTTGGTGGTGTTAATGGAAATATCACTTTCCGTTAACGGCTGGTCATAAAGTGATTTAATGGCGGCCACGGCGGCCATTCTAATAGATTGTACAACACTCATGCTGAAAATGATTAATGCGAGGGGCAAAGATAGTTATAAAAAAAATTACGGATTACGAATTAAAATGGTCCTCATCTTAATGCGTAATCCGTAATTTTTGTTGTTGGCAGCGGTTATACTAGAACATGTAGAACACACCGATCTGCGCTACTGAGTTTTTGCCTTTGGCGTTTTCATTGTCATAAACTTTGGTCAGCCCGAAGTTGTAACGGCCGGAGATACCCAGACCCATATCGAACTTGTAGCCAAAGCCAACACCCAGTCCGAAATCAATAGACTTCATAGAGTCTTTAATGTCAATGGTCCGGTCATAGGCCTTTAATTTAGCACTGGCCAGAATACCCAGCTGAGGGCCGGCTTCCAGGTAGAAGGAAGGTACAATAGAATATTGCACCATTACCGGAATGTTGATGTAACTTGTTTTGATGGTACCTGCACCGAGGAAAAGGTCTTTTTCAAATTTAGTCCCCTGGCCAGAATACAATAACTCCGGTTGAATGGCCCATGATTTATTCAGGGCAATGTTTACGAGACCACCCGCATAAAAGGAGGCGCGGGTTTTAGCATTATCCGTTTGGGTGATTTTATCAATGTTTAAACCACCTTTAACGCCGAATTTAACTTGTTGTGCTTGTGCCGTCAGCATGGTTCCTATGGCGAGTAAACCAAACAGGATAAGTTTTTTCATGATATGTAAGTTTGCTGTAGAGCTAGCCAAGAAATATGCCAAACTTTCATCGCGTAAAGTCCACCACGACCTGTGGAATCCTATAAATCCTTCAACATCCAGCTGTCACAGCCAAAATGACCGGTGTCGCCCAGGGGGCCTGTCAGGTACCGGAAACCAAACTGCTCATACACTTTTCTGGCACGGGCCAGCTCCGGACTGGTTTCAAGATAGCACTGCGTATAGCCGTTTTGTTTAGCATAATCAAGACACATGGCGATCAGTTTTCCTGCGAGGCCTTTTCCCCGTGCTTCCGGCAGCAGGTACATTTTCTGCAATTCACATACATGTGCTTCGCCGCCATCCAGCGGATGGATGCCTGCGCCGCCAATGACCCTGCCTTCCATGGTGGCTACAAAATAAGCAGCGCGTGGTTTCGCAAAGAGTACCGATAAATGATCGGTAGTAGGATCTGAAAAAGCAGTTCCTGCTTTGTTCATCCCAAATTCTGTCAGCGTGGTTTTTACGATGTGTGCAATCACCGGGTCGTCTGCCGGTTCAATCGTTCTGATACTAATGGTTTCCATGAACGAAAAATACAAATTAACCGGTAAGAATGATAAAATTTAAGGGAGATACCTGTGAAGATTTTCTCCACGGGTATCTCCCTTAAATATATTTATAAGAATACCGCCGGAATGGATCCGGCATATAGCTGTTAGAATATCGTAAATTCTACCCGGCGGTTTTTCTGTCTGCCGGCAGCGGTTTTATTGCTGGCAATCGGCTGGGTCATACCATAACCGATGGCTTCAACTTTATTGGCATTAACGCCTTTGCTGATCATGTAGTTCTTCACGGATTCCGCTCTTTCTCTGGATAATGCCAGGTTACGTTTGGCATTGCCTACATTGTCTGTATGACCACCGAGTTTGAGGTTGAGGTTTTTGCGTTTCAGCAGTTCTGCCACCCTGTCGAGAGAAGGATAGGAACTGGCTTTGATGCTGGATTTAGCAAATTCAAATTCCAGGTTCTGGATCGCTTCTTTTACCAGCCGGGTATCTTCTTCGGTAATCACTACTTTCTCTTCTATTTTTTCCGGTACCGGTAACGGACAGCCGGCGCCATCTACTTTGGTATTGGCTGGTGTGCCCGGACATTTATCGAAGAAGTCGGATACACCATCTCCATCCGCGTCTTTTGTCAGTTTATCCACATCAGCGGTCAACCTGGCATTATTCTGATTGGCAGCATCCAGTTCTGCGCGCAGGGTAGCCTTCTGGGCTTCCAGCTCGTCATAGGCGGTGGCAGCAGGGTTATGCCATTGTAGTTGTTTTTTACCTTTTTTGCCCAGCGAGAATTCCAGGCCGGCATAGCCATAGGAATACTTATCCTTGTTGGGGCCTTTTTCATAGCCATCCAGGTTATCGCCATCTGTATAATACATGGTGTAGCCCAGATCGAGGTTGATGACTTCTGACAGTTTGAATTTTAAGCCGGCGCCGACAGGAATGATCAGTTCCTTAATGGTGTTGGTAGTAGCGTCTACCTTGGTGCCGTTCTTCCTTTCCAGCGTAGGTTTGTACCCTGCTATACCGCCACCCACGGAGGCATACAGCTGTACGAAGTTCTGCCGGAACAACCAGTTTACGGTAGCAATGTTGAACACGGCATTTAAGGTACCGGACCATTGCAGCTTGGTTTCATAGGATTTGTAAGGACTTACCGGGAGGGTGCCATCACCCAGCTCCTTGCTGTTGTCGGCCTGTAGTTTACCACCGACATAGTCGGCCCGCAAGGCCATGAAAGGCAGGAGCTGATACTTTACATAACCGCCATAGCCAGCTGACACTTTCCATTTAGAGAAGTCATTACTGCCACCCGTGGCAGCTACTGGTGCCAATAAGCCACCATTAACACCGATAGACCAGGTTTTGTATGCCCGGGTACCATTAAATAATTTGACAGAGGGGGAGGCACTCACGGACGATTGATCCTGGGCTTTGGTGATCATGGGCAATGCGGCCAGAAACACGCAGACAGCCCGCTGGATAATACTTTTGTTCATAAAAATAACGGTTAGGTTACACAATTTGCTATGACTTATAACAATCTAAAACTTGAGGTCAGGGAGTGAAATAGCAACAAACAAAAGCAGGCGAGGTTAAGAACATTCGGGGGAAGCCGAAACAATCATGTGGCTATCGGTTAAGGTGACAGCTTGAAGGCCCCTATTGACAATAGCTTCATCAAATATAGGGTACCTGACTGACATAATTTCATATTTTTTTGCTTGGCATAATCATTGACAAATCAACGACAAACACAGAACTTTACTTACAACTAAAGGATAACTTAAATACTATGGGAAAAATAATAGGCATTGACTTAGGAACTACCAATTCATGCGTTGCCGTAATGGAAGGTAACGAACCGGTAGTGATTGCCAATGATGAGGGAAGGAGAACAACCCCATCTGTAGTGGCATTTTTGAAAAACGGAGAAAGGAAAGTAGGCGACCCCGCCAAGCGTCAGGCTATTACCAATCCTGTTAATACGATCATGTCAGTAAAACGTTTCATGGGTCGTCATTTTGACGAAGTGTCCAATGAACTGACACACGTAACCTACAAGGTGGTAAAAGGTGACAACAACACTACAAGAATAGATATCGACGGCAGATTATATACACCGCAGGAGATTTCAGCAATGACCCTGCAGAAAATGAAAAAAACCGCTGAAGATTATTTAGGACAGGAAGTGACAGAAGCGGTGATCACCGTACCTGCTTACTTTAACGACGCTCAGCGTCAGGCGACCAAAGAAGCCGGTGAAATTGCCGGTCTGACAGTACGCCGTATTATCAACGAGCCTACTGCTGCGGCACTGGCTTATGGTATGGATAAAAAACACCAGGACAGCAAAATCGCGGTATTTGACCTCGGTGGTGGTACCTTCGATATCTCTATCCTCGAACTGGGTGATGGCGTATTTGAAGTAAAATCTACCAACGGTGATACCCACCTCGGTGGTGATGACTTTGATAAAGTGATCATGGACTGGCTGGCAGATGAATTCAAAAAAGACGAAGCGGTTGACCTGCACAAAGACCCAATGTCCTGGCAGCGTCTGAAAGAAGCAGCAGAGAAAGCTAAAATTGAACTGTCTTCTTCTCAGGAAACTGAAATCAACCTCCCTTATATCACTGCAGTGGATGGCGTTCCTAAACACTTAGTGAAAAAATTAACCCGCGCTAAATTTGAGCAGCTGAGCGACTCTCTGGTGGAAAGAACACTGGAGCCTTGCCGTAAAGCACTGAAAGATGCCGGTATGAACACTTCTGAGATTGATGAAGTAATTCTGGTAGGTGGTTCTACCCGTATTCCTAAAATCCAGGAAGTAGTAGAAAAATTCTTCGGTAAAAAACCAAACAGAGGTGTAAATCCGGATGAAGTAGTGGCCGTAGGTGCTGCTATCCAGGGTGGTGTATTAACCGGTGAAGTGAAAGACGTACTGTTACTGGACGTTACTCCACTGTCTCTCGGTATCGAAACCATGGGCGGTGTAATGACCAAACTGATCGAAGCTAACACCACGATCCCTACTAAAAAATCCGAAGTATTCTCTACTGCTGCTGATAGCCAGCCTAGCGTGGAAATCAATGTACTGCAGGGTGAAAGACCAATGGCTAACCAGAACAGAACACTGGGCCGCTTTATCCTCGGTGATATTCCTCCGGCTCCACGTGGCGTTCCGCAGATCGAAGTAATTTTCGATATCGATGCCAACGGTATCCTGCACGTAACTGCAAAAGATAAAGGCACAGGCAAAACCCAGAACATCAAAATTGAAGCGGGTAGTGGTCTGAGCAAGGAAGAAATCGAAAAGATGAAAGCAGAGGCAAAAGCCAATGAATCTTCCGATAAAGAACAACGCGAAAAAATCGAAAAGCTGAATAAAGCAGATAGCCTGATTTTCCAGACTGAAAAACAGCTGAAAGAATACGGTGACAAAATACCTGCTGACAAAAAAGCAACGATTGAAGCTGCACTGGAAAACGTAAGAACAGCTCACAAATCTCAGGATGGCGCACAACTGGATGCTGCTACTACTGAACTGGAAGCTGCCTGGACTGCTGCTTCTGAAGAGCTGTACAAAGCTTCTCAGGGTCAACCGGAAGGTGCTGCCAACGGCGGTCAGCAACAAGGCCAGCCTAACGCAGGCAGCGAAGGTGTAACCGACGCTGAGTTTGAAGAAGTAAAATAATAAGGGGTAACATTACCACTTAAGTAGAATACTATAAAGCGAAAACCGTGATGATAACTATCATCACGGTTTTCGCTTTATGCATTTACAGCTTATTTCATTAATTTGTTCCGGTTTAGCTGGATCAGATGTATCATAGACTGCGGTTTTATCTTCGTTATCATACTTATTACGGGCAGGATCTTTTCCTGCTGGGAAATATACCTGCATTGGGCAATGAAGTGCCACAACAGGCCCGCGCTATGCAGTGGCTGGATGATACCTGGTGGTATACGGAGATACTGATCGCTCCCGATGAAACCCTCACCCTGCAATACCAGTACCTGTTGCAGGAACCTGGTAACGTAGTCTATGAAGGCGCCTACCGGACAGTGGTGCTCTCTCCAACCCAACACCGGGAAACCATTTTTACAGATGCCTGGCACGTCGCGGCACAACCGGAAAATGCCTGGCAGACCACTCCCTTTACCCGTATCTTTTTCCAACGTCCTGTGGCAACGATTGCCGGCATACTAACGGCCACGCATATATTCCGCGTACAGGCGCCCCTGTTACCCCGGCATCAGACCATCTGTTTGCTGGGCAATACACCACAAACCGGCAACTGGAATATACAGCATCCCCTGTTGCTGCAATACGATGCGCAGGGATGGTTCTGTATCGCCCTCCGCCTGGAAGGCATGCGGATACCACTGCAATACAAATACGGGGTGTATGACCTGGATACCCAGCAGTTCACCACCTATGAAGCAGGAGAAAACAGGGAGGTACAAACAATGGCAGTGCCAGGCCGGCAGGTGATCCTGCACGATGGCATGGTGCGGCTAGCGCCGCCCCGCTGGCAGGGTGCCGGTGTAGCCGTGCCGGTATTCAGCCTGCGCAGCAGCGAAGGATTTGGCACCGGAGAATTTTCCGATCTGCCGGAACTGGCTGCCTGGGCGCAACAAAGCGGGCTACAGCTGATACAGCTGCTACCCGTGAATGATACCACGCAAACCCTTACCTGGAAAGATTCCTATCCCTACTCGGCGATCTCCTCCTTTGCCCTGCACCCGCTTTATATCCGGCTGCAGGAAGTAGGCGTTTTGCCGGAACAACATCCGCTGCAAAAACAGTTCTACCGGTTACGGCAATGGCTCAACGAAAAAGATACCGTTGACTACGAATCCGTCATGGCCTATAAAACAGCCTACCTGCAGGCTTTGTATGACGAGAAGGGCGAACAGCTCCAGACACGTGACTTCTGGCATTGGTTTGCTGCCAATGAACACTGGCTGCTGCCCTACGCCATTTTTTGCTACCTGCGGGAAACCTGTCAGACCGCTGATTTCACACAATGGCCGGTATATAACGTATACGACTATACTGCCATTAACCGGCTGGTCATGACAGATGAAAAAGCGGCAGGCGCGGCACACTACCATTTTTTTGTACAATACCACCTGCACCGGCAGCTGGCTGCCGCCGTGGCAGCGGTACACCGGCAGGGGGTAGCCCTCAAAGGCGATATTCCGATCGGTATTTCCCGCAACAGTGTGGATGTGTGGATGAACCCTGAACTGTATCACCTCGACATGCAGGCAGGCGCCCCGCCGGATGATTTCACTACGCTGGGGCAGAACTGGGGCTTCCCTACCTATAACTGGTCGCAGATGGCGGTAGATGGCTACAGCTGGTGGGTACAACGACTCCGCCACCTGTCTGCCTACTTCGATGCTTTCCGTATAGACCATATTCTGGGATTCTTTCGTATCTGGCAGATACCTGCCAGCGCAGTACAGGGCATACTGGGTTATTTTCATCCAGCCATTCCCGTTACGCCGGAAGAACTGACTGCCAGCGGTATTCCTTTTGAAGAAGACCGTTACTGTGCGCCTTATATTACCGATGAGATGCTGGATACGGCGTTTGGCCATTATGCCGGTATGATGAAGGATACCTTCCTCGAAACCCTGCCATCCGGCCGGTATCGCCTGTTACCCGGCTTCGACACCCAACAGCAGGTGAAGGCGCAACAACTGCCGGAAGCCATTGCATCGGTACTATATGACTGGCTGGCAGAAGTACTGTTCCTCAAAGCTACGGTTGACGGAAAAACAGGTTATCATCCCCGGTACAATCTCATGGCCACTGCCTCTTTTGCAGCGCTGGACCCGCTTGTACAGGATCGCCTGCGGGCATTGTATCACGACTACTTTTATGTGCGACAGGAAGACTATTGGCGCAGAGAAGCGATGCATAAACTCCCGCTGATCAAGAGTGCAACGGATATGCTGATATGTGGCGAAGACCTGGGCATGGTGCCCGCCTGCGTGCCTGGCATCATGCAGGAACAGGGGATGTTGAGCCTGGAAGTACAGCGGATGCCCAAATGTCCTGACGCATTGTTCACGGAATTGTCGCAGATACCGTATCTGTCGGTGCTTACACCAGATACACATGATATGAGCACCCTGCGGGGCTGGTGGCAGGAAGATGCGGCTATTACACAACAATACTACACCCGCGTGCTGCAACATACCGGCACCGCACCCGCCATGGCAGATGCGTCGTTGATCAAAGAAATCTTAACCCGGCACTTGCAGGCGCCCGCGATGTGGTGTATCTTTCAGATACAGGATTTGCTGGCGGCTACCGGTGTGGTTACCCATCTGTCTCCGGAAGAAGAACGGATTAATATACCTGCTGTGGCAGCCCATTACTGGCGTTACCGGATCCCGGCGCCGCTGACAACATACGGTTTGCAGGTAGTGCGGGGAGAACAGGCTGGCATACAGGAACAACCGGCCGCCGCGGAGTAATATACCGGTAATAGTAACGCACCATTTTATCCATACAACCAACAAGCGATATGCAATTGACCCTTCATCCGTTTGAACTGAAATTTAAACACACTTTCAGAATTTCCCGGAAGGCAAAAGATGTACAGCCTTCCCTGGTAGTAGCCTTGTCGCAGGAGGGATACACCGGCCTCGGAGAAACCGTGGATAACTCCTATTATCACATGACCGTACCGGATCTGATAGCCGCTATAGAAGCTCACAGACCAGCTATTGAAAATTACACGCTTACACAACCCGCTATCTTCTGGCAGGATATGTATCCCCGGTTCCAGGATAATATGTTTGCCCTTTGTGCACTGGATATTGCTGCCTGGGATCTGTATGCCCGGCAACAACAAAAAAAACTATATGAGATATGGGAGCTGGACATCTCCCGTAATCCGCTCACAGATTATACAATTGGTATTGATACGATCGAAAACATGGTCATCAAACTAAAAGAATTTCCCTGGCCGATCTATAAAATTAAACTGGGTACGAAAGAAGATATCGACATTATCCGCGCACTCCGGCAGCACACCGATGCTGTTTTTCGGGTAGATGCCAATTGTGCGTGGGGAGTAGAAGAAACGTTGCGCAACGCTATTGCCATGCAGCCACTGGGCGTGGAATTTATTGAACAACCGATGCCGGCAGAAGAGAGGGAAGGTATGAAACGGGTATACGAAAAGGTGGCATTACCCGTGATAGCGGATGAAAGTTGTATCGTAGAGCAGGATGTAGCCCGCTGCCATGGCTATTTTCATGGCATCAATATTAAACTGACAAAATGCGGGGGCATTACACCGGCACTTCGCATGATTACGGAAGCACGGCGTTTAGGCATGAAGGTGATGACCGGCAGTATGAATGAAAGTACCGTAGGTACTTCTGCTGCAGCGCATCTGCTGCCTTTGCTGGACTATGTGGATATGGACGGGCCGCTGCTGCTGGCAGAAGATACGGCGGAGGGTATCCGGATGGAAAACGGGCATATCATTTATGCCGACCGTCCCGGTACCGGCAGTGTACTATTGCCAGGCGCCCCGGCTTACAAAGGATGAATACCTGCCTGACCATTTACTTCAAACACGATCATATGTCCTGGCTGTGCCGCCGGTAATACGGCACATATTTTTGTGCCGGTTTCCAGCTGGTTGTAATGACCGGGAGTGGTATCATCATTCGATCGGTATATCTTTACTTTATTGTCCTCACCCACCAACACGATACCTTCCGGCAGATGTTTTACCCAGGTGGCCCGGGTGCCGGACCGGGTGAGAAAAATACGCTTCCAGGTTGTTTCGCTTTCGGTATTAGATAGCACGAAAGCGCCGCCGGAAGAGGAGATGCTTATTTTCAGCTCTTTTTCATCCGGGTTGGCATACATCCGGTAAATGTGGTGTCCCATATCAAACAACTGCATGTTGCCGGACAGGTCGCATTTAATCAGGCTGCTGCCTGCTGAAAAGAAAAGATGCTGTCCCCGGTAGATGATACCCTGTACGGGAATATTGATCGCCAGATCTACCTGTACGGTGGCGCCATCTACTTTGCAATCTACTGCATAGGCCAGCTGTCCTGTATAGGAATAGTGGCTGAGTACCAGTACACCGCTGGCGTGATGGATCGTAATAACATCCTTTTCTGTCAGGCAATAGCCCAATAAACCAGTGGGAAGCCAATCCGGACAGGTGATGACCACATCCCGAAAAAAGGAGTCGGGCGTATCTTTATTTTCCAGTCGTTTAGTTTCCATCCGCAGTGGCTGGCTGCCATGTACCATGATTGCCTCGCTGAACCGGGCATTGTGTACCAGCGTGAATTGCAGGTCAGGCGTATAGTTGCCTGGCCAGAGTACATATGCCCAGTTTTTCACCAGATCGAAACGCAGGAGATAAATGCCATTGGCTTTTACACCGATTAACAATGCCTGTCCTTTCCAGCTGGTGCCGGTGAGCCACGTTACATCTGCTGCAAACCGGAAAGTATTGATGGGAGGGGATACCGGCGGTGGCATCGTGTGCAGATAACGGGTGAGGTCACTGGTCAGCAACGGATCTGCCGGGAAAAAATTACTCAGGGCAAACAGGTTTTCTCCATTATTTTCGAGCGATTGTTTACTGACAATTTCATAGGCAATATCCACAGCGATATTTTTTACAACCGGATCGTTATGCGTTGTGGTTACCTGCTGCAACACCTGTATAAAACTCTTAAAACGATGGGCCGGTGTATGGGTGGTGTATACTTGCTGTATCGCCTGTGGAAGAGGCGTAGCTACTTCAAAATATTGCTGCAGGCATCGTTCATGCTGTGTGTGGTGTTGCCAGCCATCCAGCAGTAAACCGGCTGCCTGTTCGGGTTGCTGCAGTTTATGACGCGAGATGCGGGCTGCTTCCAGCGGCTCGTTGGCGGCAATCGCTTTTTGCAGACTTACCTGATACAAATCACCGGCCTTCTCCGGTTGTTGCAGGGTGACATACAGATCACCGGCTTTTTCATACTGCTCCAGTGATGCATACAAGCCGATGGCTTCCAGCAATAGTCCGCCTCTTTCCAGGCAGGCTGCCGCTGTTGCAGGTTTGTTGAGATGACTTTCATACAGGGCGGCTGCTTCACGGAAGTAGCCACCTTGTTCCAGCACATTGGCGGCATTGGAGTAGTCGCCTAACAGGGCCGCATACACGTAGGCCGCTTTTTTATAGTCTTTTTGCGCAATGGCATGGGCAGCCGCCAGCTGGTATTTGTTGCGTAAGGCAGCATAATAGGTATCCGTGTTCCATTCATCTGCAGGGCCGCTGTTGCTTTTCAATTTACCAAGAGAGAAGGCTGTATCCCGCTTGACCAGCTGAGTACCGGGTGTTGCGGCTGTGCCCCGGGAGGCATAGGGCTGATCCAGGGGAATGGCATACTGTAAAGCGGTATTCATATCAGTATCAAATAACCGCATCAGCTTTTCCAGTTCATGCTGCCGTTTTTCTTCAATAGACGCCTGGGTTGCTTTCACCCATTTCATCCATTTGTAGCGCGATAAATCCGGTGTGCCAGGCAGCAGTCGTTTCAGGCCCCGGAATAACCAGAGCAGACTATTGGTGAAAATATAGAGGAGCTTATCTTTCAGGCGGGAGGAGGTGTTTTGATGAACCATCATCTCCTCCAGTGGTCTGCTGTTGATCGTTTCGTGTATATCATCAAATAAACCGGTGGTTGCCGGTTGTATCCGGATGTAGGTCAGTTTAGCCGGTGGCGTTATACCATTACGGGCATAGTCCCAGTTAGCCGATCCGGCGGTGGTATATTGCAGTAAGTCTTGTAATGGAAACAGGTCTGTTTCCGCAAATCCGATGAAGCCAGTGGTGGGGTGTAACAGCTGCAAATCCCATATGAGTATACCCGGTAGCTCTGCATCGCTGACAGCAGGCGTCAGGGTGGCATTTACCGGTACAAATAGTTTGTTGCCCAGGAGCCCGTAGGGATATCGGATACGGCTGCTGTCCGGTACCGGTGTGTCCTGAAATAATACGAGCAACCCGGCGGGTGTAATACTACTGATGTCTGCCGGTACGGCTATGGCCCGCAGCGCCAGCATATCCATACCCCAGCTGCTGATTTCCTGCAACCATCCGGCAGCAGTGGCGCCAGGCACGAAGGCGGCTTTCGGCGTATGTATCGTATGCGGATGGAGTTGTAAACCCAGTGTTATCTTCATCGTAATTGTTGTATAAACCGGCGGATATAATTGTTATAAAAATCTGGTACCGGCAGGGAAACCGGCGGGTGGTCATGCAGGAAATAATCATGGCCGCATACTACGCCATCGCTGGCCCACGCCGCGAGATAATTATCGATTACCATGGTAAGGGTAATTTCCGGAATGGCCGTGTTGGCACTGCGCAGATGCAGGAATCCCCTGGAATCGGCAATGGCTTTACTACCATCGGCCCACATAAAACAAGTGAAGGTAATGTGCGGGTTCTCCGGTAAGGTCCAGGTGGTAGTGGCGCCTTTTACCGGAAATATGACAAGGGCATTGCTATCTGGTAATGACTTGTCATTATTGCTGTCGGTATGTGTATACATCTCCTGTTTACCGGTTAATGTCAGGTGGTGATCCTGGTATAATGCCAATCGTCGTTTCTCGATGATCAGGTCGCCGCCAACACTGATATAAATACTGGTAATGCGGCTGAGGGTACTGTAACCATTGCTCACAAAACGGAATACTTCATTCAGTTTTACCTGTGCCATCCGCTGGGTTTTAGCAGCGAGTGTCAATACCTGGCTTTCTTCCCCTGCCGGTGCGGTGGCGCCGGTGGCCGCCCAGATGCTGTAACGGTGGTTGGTACCCAGCAGGTGAAAGGTATCCTTGTCGAAAGCTACCTGGTAATCCCCATAGGGAATCATCGTGGAGATTTTCTTATGGCGATAGGTATCCAGGTTGAATTCATGGATGGTGACCGTAGGATGATTTTTATCGATAACGAGTAGATACAACAGGAAGAAACGATTTCCAAAATGATAGATACCGGGTTCCAGGTAGTGATATAAATTAATCGCTGCTTTATGGCGCTGCGGCCAGTATAATACCCGCAGATCGGTGGTAATACATACCACGCCGGTATCTCTGCCGAAGAAATTTTTATCGGGCGCCCGTTTTAACCGCGAAGCCGGAATACGCAGGGGTGACACCTCCTGCTGCAGGATAACCGGCAGGGATGTTACCGGTTGCGGCATTTTTTCCGGTGTTCCAAACAACAGTTCCTGCAGGTCTACCTGCGCGCTGTTGCACAGTTTATTTCTGCCATGGGAATAGTCGTAGTATTGAAAGGTACCGTTTCGATCTACCGTCAGCAGGTAATGCAGCCGTGCATGCCGGTCGCTGATAGCAGCTTGCAGGGCGGGTTGTTGCAGTTGCTGTGCAGCCGTGATAAAATAATAGGCAGTATCGGCAGCTGTATCTTGTTGCCACCAGGTATTTAAGGCGGCTGCGGGATGCAGGTGATTATCGAGCAGGGATAACATGGCTGTAATACCCTTCACACTACGCAGGTCTACAGGGGTGATTTGTTCTCCTCCCAGCGTGTACACATATACGTTAGTATCTTTTTTTTGCTGCGCCTGGCAGGCCAGTGCTACCGATAGTGCAAAGATGCGGGGGAGGCCCCACATCCGGATGGTAATATCAATCAGGATAACCGTTCTTTTTTTAGCTTCCGCCGGTACCTGTTCCCGTCGCAGGTACATGGCTTCATTATTGGAAAGACGGGCTGTCAGGATGTCTTCATCCTGTGCCAGTTCGCTGAGTAATAACCGGTCGTAGTTGCCTTTGTTGGTGATATCGGAGATACCGCCAAAGGAAGGGCCACTGCTGCTTTGGGTGTGCAGCGGAATATTAAGGGCTGCCAGCAGGTGGGTGGCCAGCCGGCTGATACCGGCAGTAGCCGTATCTGCCGCCAGCGTTGTGAAAAAATCACTTTCCGGTAAAGGAGCAGCTTCCGGCAATGCTGCCGGCCAGGCATTGGGTAGTGCGGTTAAGCCGGTGCGCAGTTGCATTTCCAAAGCGGTAGCATCCGGCACATGGGCTACGGTAGCCGCGAGATAGTGTAATTCTTTTTCCAGTTGTGCGGCATAGGAGCGGGAAGACTTATAAATACCTTCATTGAAGAGTGGCAGCAGATAGGCCGCCTCATGCGCATTGACTTCCGGAGGCACCTGGCTGAACAGGGTATTCAGTAACAAGGCCCGGTGCCGGCCTGTCCGGTAGGTATCCGGTAGTTGTGCGATGATCCGGAATAAGTGCGATACTGTTTCCAGTAATGTTTTAAAGGTATCCGCCTTTTCCGGATCTTCCTGTGTAAAGGTGGTGAGAAAAAGCGCCTGTTCATCTGCCCAGGCAATAAACTGATTATTGTTTTTACAGGCGCACAGTACCCATAGGATGCTACCCAGTGGCGGCCATCCGATAGGTGTCATTTCCTGTAACAAAGCGATGAGTTCATCCCGGTAGCAGAGTGTCAGGCCGGCAGCATATTCGATGACGTTGCCATTATCGGCCCAGCGCCAGTAATAACCGGCGGGTGCGCCGAAGTAATGCTGTAAATGTTCGTGTATGGACCTATCCATTTGCTGTGTCCCTCCTGGTAAGTCTGGCGGCACTTCTGCCGGCCGGTACAAAAGCTGCGGGGGAGATACGTTCCCACGCGCCGGTATGATCAAATAACAGCAGGTCTTCCTGCTGCGGATTCAGTTGTGCGCTGATGAGGGAAGCAATGCCTGGCGGATTAAAGGTATAACCTGCCGGCAGCAACAGTTGCCCGTATTGTACATACGCTTTTCCCGGAATAGCTGGCAAGGGGGTGCCGATGATCAGCACTTCGCCGTGTGCCGCTGCTGCAAAGGTCAATGGCTGCAGCCGGACGAGTGGCGCCGTTGCTGCATAATCACACCAGATGTCCAGCGTGGTGCGGAGGGCGTTGCCGGGAAGTACCTGATCCGATGCAATGAGCTGTATGTTGCAGGGAGTGGGTAGTTGCGCGGGTAGCGCTGACACCGGCAATGTTATGGGGAGTACTGTTTGTAATGGTTGCCACGGGAGGTCTTCCAGTGTAGCCACTGGCGTTAGTCCGTTCAGCGGAAACAGTTGACCGCCTGCATCCAGCAGATAGGTGTGCAGGGCAGGCAGGCTATGTAGCTGCGGAGCGATGGGCGCTGGCCACGGAATACCCCGCAACCAGATATATGTGGGCGTGACAGCGGCCTGCAGGCCGGGAAAACAACGTACCGGGCCCAGTGCAGCCAGACTGCCGGCGGGTAGTTGCATGACTATTTCCTGGATAGCGGGTGTCATGATTCCTGCATGATTTTTTTCCACAGTGCATCCATGGGTTGCATCACGAAGTGGCGTTGTGTAGGATTGGTAATCCATTCACAGCGGCTGTTGAGGTAGCGGAGCCGGTCTTTGATGGTAGACCGGTGCGCACTGCTCACCGAAGTATCCTGCCATTGTGCGGCTAATAGCTGCAGTTCCTTGTAAATTTCGTCTGCATCGGGCAGGCTGTTGACGCGGGCACGGGGATGTTCGTTGCCATCATCCGGATGCGTAGCGATGGCGGTATTCACGATGCCGGCTACGATTTCCTGTTGTGCAGTCGTGTCCCAGATATAACGTAACACCCACATGTCGGCCGGAATAGCTACCAGGCGTTTACAGAGCAAAGCACTGGCGGCCATGAGGCGCTGCAGTTTTACGGCTCTCCGGTCGGATACCATCAGCCCGGCGTTGCGGAGTTGTTGTATCAGGGTAATATATTCCGGCCGGATATTATCCAGGTTAACCATGCCTATCAGTTGCTGCAATTGTTTTACTTCCTCACTGCTGATGAGCGGCCCCGTTGCAGGTGCCGACTGCTCCAGCTTCCAGCCGTTGTGCAATACTGCTTCCAGCTGTTGCGGATCTACATACTGACAGTTGACCCTGATGAGAAAACGATCGTATAAAGCCTGCAGGGCTTCTTCTTCCGGCAGGTGATTACTGGCGCCCACTATCATGAGCGCTGGCAATGCTTTGGTTTCCCGGCCCCGGCGGAATACTCTTTCGTTCAGTACCATCAGCAGACTGTTTAATATGGCGCTGTTGGCGTTGAGTAATTCATCCAGGAAGATGAGCGAGGCCTCGGGCAACATACCGGTGGTGTTGGTGACCAGTTCGCCTTCCCGCAGTTTGCGGATATCGAACGGACCGAATAATTCATTCGGTTCTGTAAAGCGGGTGAGCAGGTATTCAAAGGTGTCTCCATCCAGCAATTGTGCCAATGCCTTTACCAGGGCGCTTTTAGCGGTTCCCGGAGGACCTAGCAGAAAAATATGTTCGCGGCCGGCGAGGCAGATGCCCATCAGATCAATAATATCATCTTTTCCGGTAAAGGTATTTTTCAGTTGATGTAGTACATGATTCAACTTATCTACCAGTAATAATTCGTTCATAAAAGGTATGGATGTATATAACAGATGCGGGGAGCGGAAAGATCCCGTTATCGGTAGTATCGCTGCTTAAAGATATTGGTTTGTATCGCTGATAAATTGTTTGAAATCGGGCCAGAGAATATCTGTATAATTTCCAAGTGAAGCTTTTACAGCTTCTTTCACAGCTGGTATCCGGCACCTGTCTGTATCCCTGGATGCGATGATTCTGTCTGCATATGCCTGCAACAGGGAAGGGTGTGCCAGAATATGATCCAGTACAGCCGTTACCGGTATATTCATACCAGTAGACGAAAAGGGCCAGACTGCAGCGGTTTCCTTCAGGTGCTGTACCAGCGGATCATCGGGCGACAAACCTTTGCTGAGGCTCACCAGATCGGGGAGGTAGCGCAGACACAGATCGGCGCCATAGATGGCTTCCGGTGTGATGGCATCCGGATAGGGCGTCAGCAGTATTTTAATCTGCTCTTCGCCCAGCTGTCGCAGCATGGCCAGTTGTACGGCTCTGTATATATATATGGCTGCCCACATAGCGGCTTTTTCATCAAAAGCAGGGGCAGTACCAGGCATGTCCAGTATATCATTTTCATAATACTGATGCAATACTGTAGCAGTATCCTGTATTTCCTGTGTAGAAAAGGGATGTATAGTATCTGCGACAGTTACCTGGCCTTCCCGGATCAAGTGGGAGATAAAGGCGGATAAGTTCATAGGTGAGCTTTTAGCTACTCGCGTTTAGCTGTAAAAAATACAAAATCAAAATAAGAAAAATTAATTTCCTTCTGGCGTGCATGGCGCTTTGCTGTAAATGCATTCAGTACCCGGTAAGTGTTACTCGCTGGCTTCCTGCCAGGTTTGGACCATAAAAACATAATCCATGATATAACCTGTGGCAATGATCATTTTGCCGGTTAGCGGTAACAGCGGATTGTCCATGAAAGGATTACAGCCTGCAGGACGGATCAGGTAATCAAACTGATCTGCCACCAGGTATACACCCAGATGTTCGCTTTTGGTGTGTTTCCCGAAGGTGCGTAACACGAGGCGTCCTGTTACAGTGATGGTGGGAAGATTAATATCCCCTTTTTTATCTGCTGACATATTCACGATATCCCAGTATTTGATTATTTTTTTCTTTAACAACAAGTACTTTGGTCAGCGGAGCGTTTCCGTTGCCTGCCGATTCCGAAAATACATGAAATTTCACAGATGGGGCGGATGCATTTAGCGCTTCCTGGCTGATATGATTCCTTTTCCGGTTAATAAATACTTTCGGCAAGGCTTTTTCGACGAAGTTTTTTTCTGTCAGCAGGCTGTCCATCGCTGTTTGTAGTTCCGGGTCTGTGGTATGGCTGTTATCTGAAGGATGTGGGACAGCGATAAAATCATCCAGTACTTTCCCTCTGGCTTCCAGGTTGTCGCGGCGGTTCTGTACACTGTTGACAAAGGTATTGCTGCCGTCGGTACTGGGATCCCGTTCGTTGATGACCGGCTGGATGGAAGGATCTCCGAGCAGGTAAAACTGGGCGGCTGTTTTCAGCTCATAGGGGTCCAGGGTAGGGCCCATTTCATGCAGAAAACGTTGCCGGGCTTCCAGCAATGCCCGGCCGGTAGAGGCGCCGTTCAGCACATTGATGAGAAAGAACTGGGTCAGCAGGTCTGCCAGTCCTTGTCCGGTGGGTGGCCCGTAGGCAATATTGGAGCTGCCTACAAAAGCCAGTGCCTGTTGCAGCATATAGCTGTTGGCCATGCTGATGAGATGATCGGTATTCTTCCGCGGGTCAAATAACTGGCCGCCATAGCAACATTCTGCCGCCACAATGGTACCGGGTGATAGTTTCCGGTCCAGACCATCAGACCTTAATGCCAGCGGAAAATCATAGGCTTTCTGGCCGTAAAAGGCCGGATCATTAATGGCGCCGTGGCAATTGATGAAATGTGTTTTGGGAGATAATTGTTCGGCTGTCCATTGGCCGCCCTTACTGGTTTCTTCTCCCGGAAAAACCATCAGCCGGGCATGATCGCCAAAAATATTTTTCAGGCTGTTCTGGGTAGAATCCTGCCAGTCGAACGTGCTGATGGAATAATAGTTTTTATATTCATTTTGCGGTAAAGGAACCGCTTTACGTATGGTATTGATCAGTGTTTGCAGGTAGGTGATATCTGTTTGCCCCGGTACATCCGGCAGCCGGCCTACCACCCGGGTTGGTGCGATAAATTTCCCCGGATCGGTATCGTAGGGCGTATCGCAGGCATAAGGCAGATCACTGGGAATAAATCCATCCGGATCATTATCTCCGGATAGTAAATTTTTTAACCGTTGAAAGGGAATAATGTCCTGGGCACCAATGAGCAGCAGGTATCCCGGCGCAAAAAAGCGGTAGAGGTCATCAATGGCTTTTTTACATTGCATTTCATCGGCGTGGTCTGTTACAGGGGTAGCCTGACAGTTTTTCATCTGTTCAATATCATCCAGCAAAATGAGATGGGATTCCAGGTGTCTGGTTGCATCAAATGATTGCAGGGCTTTCAGGTCGTCCAATATCGCTGTATGCTTGTCTCCATACTTTTTGCTTAATGCAGCTTTATTGGTTATAATGAGTTTCGTCGTCAGCATATTCAATACAGGGGATGCCATGTTATCCAGGTTAAGCGCTCAAAAATATTGAAATAAAGGATAACAAGCATGGCTTTTCATTACAATAGTAAACTTGTCATACGCATCGTACTTGCATAGTGGAAAGTAAAGCGTATTTTAGTCAATATGTTTCCTCCTTATGAAAACGTTCATTCTCTTCTACTTATTGCTGTTAACAACCATATCAGCCGGTGCGCAGCACACCACCCGGTTCCGGGTCAAAGCCGGTCCGTTTGCCCGCGAAAACAGTGTGATCCAGACCGTATTTGTTCCGGCAGATACCACGGCGCTGGCACTGATAGAAATAACCGATGGTAAACGTACACCCGTACCCGTGAATATCATGGAAGGAGGACTTTGCTGGGTGATGAGTGGCTATACACCTGCCGGCGCTGAAAGAGAATATGAGTTACTGAAAACAGCGGAACTGCCTCCGTCCGGCATGCAGGCCACTATCCGGGATGGCGCCGTTGTGCTGCAGGAAGGCCCGCAAGCCATTCTGCAATACAATTTCAACACAGTATCACCGCCGCCCGGAACAGATACTGTGTACAACCGCAGCGGATTTATTCATCCGTTATGGGCCCCCAACGGCGCAGTACTGACCCAGATCTTTCCCAATGCCGGACACCGGCATCATATGGGTATATGGAATCCGTGGACCCATACGTTGTTTGAAGGAAAAGAAACTGATTTCTGGAACGTACAGAAAAAACAAGGAAAAGTAAGATTCTCGGAATTGCTGGGTGTCATCAACGGAGGCGCTTCCTGTGGCTTTGCTGCTCATCAGGAACATGTCGCCTTTTTAGCCGATGGCACCACAAAAACAGCCATCAACGAAGTATGGGTGGTGCAGGCTTTCCCTGCTACCCATGGTGGCTCCCGCCGGGAATGGGATTTTACTTCCATTTTAACACCTGCCTCAGATAGTGGTATTACCTTGCTGCAATATCGCTATGGCGGTGGATTTGGACTGCGGGCTACCCCCGCCTTTACCGCCACTACCAGCCAGGTGCTTACTTCCGAAGGCAAAACCCGCAAAGATGCCGACAGCACCCGCGCGCGCTGGGTGAAAATTACCGGCAATACGCCGGCCGGAAAAGCGGGCATGCTGATTATGAATTATCCGGGTAACTACGATTCTCCGGAAGCACTGCGGGTATGGCCGGAAAATATGGAAGGCGGAGAACTGATGCTCAACTATAGTCCTACCCGCATGACCTCCTGGTTCTTAAAACCCGAACAAACTTACCTGCTGAAATACCGGGTGATGGTGTATAACGGAGATATTACCGCTACCGAAGCAGAAGCAGCATGGCAGGAATTCGCCCATCCACCGGATGTTATTGTAGAACATTGATCTGATCTATATCATTGCCATCATCAAAAAATAAAACAGCTAATTGTTTACCTGTTTATTTTTTGATGATGGCATTTTTGTTCGTAATAAATTTCACTGTATCTTTATTGCACTTCTTATAGGAAGGATACCATACTACTTTTTTATTGTTAACCCGATCCGAAAAACCACCATTCCTCCAGATGGCCCTGTCAGTATTAAATATGCCCGGCAGTGACGTGCAAACCATTGTTTATATTGCCGGCACACTCGCCAAAGACTATCATCATTTTCATTATACTGCTGCTCACTTAATGTGTGCCTGTATCCATCGTGCAGCCGGATTACTGCCGGCTTTACACCAGGCTGGTATAGATGTGTCGTACCTGGAAGAGTGGGCTACCATACGCCTGCAGGAACTGCCATATACTACGGACGCATCGCCGGAGCCAACGGCAGATGCTACTGCGAAGGCAGTATTGCAGGAGGCAACGCTGGTAGCCACGGAAATAAATCCACTGACCGCAGCCGGCTGGCGGATACTGATTGCTTTGTGTACACCCGGTGTTGCTTTTCCGCGGGAACAGCTGGCAACACTACCCCTTACCCGGCCCCGGCTGATAACTATGCTGCAGCAGGAAACTGGATTATATCCGGAAGATAACGACAACGGTTATATGAAAAATACCGGAACAACAGCGTTGCCCTACCTGCGTTGTCTGACCGATATTTCCTTACGCGACCAGCTGCCGCCGGTTGTTGGGAGAGAGGGCGCATTGCAGGAAATCATTGCACTCATCAGCCGCCAACATCGGCCGCATGTATTGATCACCGGCGGCGGCGGTGTGGGAAAAACCTCGCTGGCAGCCGGGCTGGCCCGGGCAATCCTGGAACACCGGGTACCCCTGGCACTGCAAAAAATGAGCTTGTATATACTGGACAGCACTACTTTCCTCGCGGCATCTACTACTGCTGCACCGGAAACACAGCTGCTGCAGGCCATATCGCCACTGATGACCACTGGCAATTTGTTGCTTTTCATAGATGACCTGCACCTGCTGTCAGAAAAAATCACGGCAGGCGATATGCTCCGGGTGATAAAAACATGGACGGGAAAAACAACGGTGATATTGATTGGTACCGTTACCCCAGAAGGTTTTCGACAACAGATTGCCCCGCACAGGCAATGGTTGTTTTATTTTGATAGCATAACACTCGCTGCGCCGGATGAACCGCTGGCTGTTCGGATGATCACTGCTGTCTTGCCTGCCTATACTGCCGGTTATTCCCTGGCAGTATCACAGGAAAGTATACACGAAGCCGTGCGTTTAGCGAATCGGTATCAACAAGAGCGATGTTTGCCGGATAGTGCCCTGCGCCTGATCGACCGTACGCTGGCAGCAGTGCAGGTGATGCAGGAAACCTGCGAACACCTGTTGGAGGAACTGCAGCAGGAACTGGCCTTACTGCTGGCACGCGCCGCGCCGGCTGCTGCAGAATGGGCATGGTTTTACCGGCGGGTATTACAACAGCTAGGGCCCCTGTTGACAGGGAAATCTACCGTAGCTGCTACCATTCAGGATCAAGCCAATCAAGCCCACCTGCCACAACAACTACAGGCGCTGCTGGAAGAATTAGGAGGATACACCCGGATAAAGCAAGCCACCATTACCCCCGCAGACCTGGCGACAGTGGTAGCTGCCAGCACGGGTATTCCCGCAGGGAAAATACAAACCAACGAAAAAGGCCGCCTGCTGCAACTGGAAACAAACTTACGCCGGCGGGTCATCGGGCAGGATCATGCCATAAAAGAAGTAACGGATGCCATACTCGCCTCCAGAGCAGGCCTGGGCAATCCTGGAAAACCGATCGCCTCTTTTTTCTTTACCGGGCCTACCGGCACCGGCAAAACAGCCCTGGCCAAAGCGCTGGCAGATGGCCTGTTCCGCGATGAACATTGCCTGATCCGTTTTGATATGTCGGCATTTAAAGAAGCGCACACCGTGGCGCTGCTTTGCGGCGCGCCACCAGGATATGTAGGATATGAAGCCGGCGGCCTGCTGATAAATAAAATACGCCGGCAACCATATGCTGTAGTATTGTTTGATGAAATAGAAAAAGCACATCCGGCCATATTTGATATTTTCCTGCAGATCATGGATGAAGGAACATTGCATGACAGACATGGACAGGTGGGCGACTTCTCCCACGCCCTGATTTTATTTACTTCCAATATAGGAAGTGCATTAATCACCGAATCCTTTCAGCAAAATGTACTGCTCACAGATCATGCACTCCGGGAAATGCTGGCCGGTCATTTCAGGCCGGAGTTTTTAGGCAGACTGACATCCATCATTCCCTTTCATCCGGTGCAGCTGGCCAACATCAGACAGATATTGGATATACAGTTGCAGCCTTTGCAATACCAGTTGCAACAACAGGGAATCACGCTGCAGGTAACCGCTGCCGCCCGGGAATACCTGTCGCAGCAGGGATATTCACCGCAATTCGGCGTACGGCCGCTGCAGGAAGTGATCCGCCGCCGGCTGCAGCAGCCATTGTCCCGTATGCTGCTCGAAGGCAGCCTGCAGGAACAAATGGCCATCTTCCTGGATATAAAGGAAGAACAACCCGTGTGGCACCTGGAAAATGCAGCAGACAATACTTCCGGAAATCAAACATGCAAATAAAATGAATGATCATTATGGTATTGGCGGCACGGAAGTGCGGCCGGACGCCAGCGAAGCGATGGCGGATATCTCGCAGAACCGTACCCTGTTTGCCGAAAAACTCACGCCGCAAGCACCGGTAAAACCAGTGGTGGTAGAAGGCCTTACTTCCGTGGAAGGGGTCTTTCAACACTACAGCCCCACCGTGCAGGTAGATTTTCAGGATGCAGCCGGACAAACGGTGGTAGAAACGCTGGCATTTCATCACCTGGGTGATTTTGGGGTAAAAGGTATGACGGCGCAAAGTGATTTTCTGCGCGACCTGTCTGCTGAAAAAGAACAATACCTGAAAATCATGCAACAACTACAAACCAACAAAATCCTGCAGGCAGCGCTGGCAGATCCTGCTGCCCGAAAAGCGATGCTGGCCACCATTCAGTGCTTGTTGCAGGAGCTGCAACCCCGATAGTATCCGATTCCTTTTTCGCAATCTTCATTTCATCGATTATGTTATCTCCCGAAAAAAAACAAGATACGCAACAACCAGCCACCACTGCCCTCCGGTATACAACGGAGCTGGCAAAGTACGGCGGTTTTGAATTGCTGGAAACGACCATCGCAGGTACACAGAATTTAAACCCGGAACGCAGGGCGCGCCGGAATATTTTTCTCACCGAAACCAGCAAAAAAGAAGAACGGGATCAACTCCGGAAAACCCTATCGCTGTGGGAAAAAGTACTATTGGCCGTCGCGGAGTTGCCCGCCATGGCCGCCTTTTGCCAGGCCCGGGCCATGGAAGCAGAACAGATATTGTCTGCTAATCTGGCTACCGCTATAACGGCCACGCATGCACTGGAACAGGCTTACCGCAATGTGGCGTTGTTCTTTAAAAATGCGTCGGCAGACAAAGTGAAAAATGTGTCCTTCATCAACGTCGCACCGGAACAACTGAAAGACCTGGATAACACCCGGTTTATTGATGCGATACAAGCTACCCTGGTGAATAATTATGATCGTCTCGATCTGCGCGGTAATTACAGCCTGCTGGTTATTTCCGGTTACCTGGGCTCCAACAGGGTATTGGAAAAATGGGCAAAGATTGCACATGAAAATAAAGTGCTGCTGATCACTGATTTTGCACACCTGGATGCGCCGGACGACGTGATGGAGATGTTTGAAACGGCTAACCTGACCGGTGGTGAAATTCACCGCTCCAATGTGATCATGGCTTGTAATTGGCTGGTAGGGCGTGGCAGGCTGCCCGAAGCCGGTGAGGCGGAACACCTGTATGTACCGCCATCCGGTGCCCTGGCCGGAAAAATCTATCATACGCTGATGTCGCAGGTAACCGCCGGTAAAAAATTTGGTGGCATGAATGAGGTGGATGGCGTTAAGTTCGAACTGAAAAAAAGTGAGATTGCCAGCCTGGAAAAAATGGGATTGATTCCCATGGTAAAAGAATATGGGAAAGTCATGGCGTTCAGCGCAAAAACGTTGTTCAACGGAGATAATCCCGGTTTGCAAACCTATTCTGTGGTCCGCGTATTTGATTATGTAACCAAGGTACTGATGGATTTTCTGAACCGGCGGGCGTTTGAAAACTTTAACGCCAATACCCGCAAAGACCTCATGAAACAAATCATCCGTTTCCTGGATAGTATCACGGGGCCGGATAAACTAATCGAGGATTTCAGCATTCGCCGTTTTGAACAGGATGCCCGGCAGAAAGATCGTATCCACCTGGATATTCACCTGAAACCTTACTTCCCGGCTAAAAACTTTCTTATTAAAATGGAGGGACAGAAAGGAGAAGAAACAACGGATTGGGATACGGTTTATGAACAGGATACGTCGTCATAATGTGCACCGCTGCGCCTGGGTTGGTGTTGGCAGCAGCGGCGCTTTTAACGGCCTATATGAGTGATTATTAAGCATCCGGTAAGTGCCTATTTGTACCGACGGTAGGACTGATGATCGTAACGGCAATCTTGATGATTGACAGTGGCGGAACATATGCCATTCGTGTTTTATCATGACAGCCAGCGATCATGCCTGTTGGCGATATGGGTAAAATAGTTGGGTGGCGGTTGCATTATACGCTTTAAGGTGAGCCGGGTTATGATTGTGTAGCAGCCAGGGGTAACAGCACAAGAGGTCTTTAGCCGCATACGTCATTGATAAAGACCCGATAAGGAAATGTCTGTACCGATTTTTCTGCCAGTTGCAGCAACAGGGTTGTTTTCATATACTGTATATCTGTTGCTGCATAATGGGCCGCCGGCTGTTGTAATGTAATGCGGATATCTATCGTACGGCTGTAACCTGCGTGTATACCGGGCTGTATGGTGATACCTTTTTCTACGGTGACGATTCGCATAATATCTCCAAAAATAACCCGGCATAAAGCTTTGATATCAGCTGTTGTAACAATCCGCTCACGGGATAATAAAGCTGCGCGGAAAACATTTATTTTCTCTTCGCCGGTCATCCTGTTTTTTCCTCCCTGTGTAGTAGTCAGTAATGTAATACTATGGGGGATAGTCAGGAGATGGCTGTATTCCTTTAGCTGGCTGCCCATCCGGATATGATTGGCGGCAGTTCCGTTGGTGGTGTAAAACTCCAGGAACAGATAGCCTGCCTGATGGTTGGGTTGCAGCATCACATAAGGTATTTCCTCCCGGAGTATATCCGGTGGTACCTGGGTTTCCAGTGAGGTGAGCAGCTGATAGATTTCCTGCAACCTACTGGATACTACCTCATTTTTTACCGCTTCAAACAAGGCACTTTCATCACGTATTACTTCCAGGAGAGAAGCCAGCATCACTTTGGCTGTACGGGAATCGAAACGACCAACGCCGCCGTGCCGTACGATAAATGTGCCTGCTCTGGGGTTTCCGGATGTAGTAGCGGTATGCAGCTGGTAGTCTGTATGATTGGTATCGCGGATACTTTTGATGGCAAAGAAGCTATCCGGTGTTTGCAGGGGCAGTATGTTCAGGTAGGGTTGTAGTCGATGAGATTGTTCATTTCTTTTGATGTTGATCACCGGGAAACAGTTGATGCTGCAATACAGCGATTCCAGCTGATATACGGGGATTGCGGCCGGAAAGGCCACCCTGATCCATTGTATGTCGGCATCCAGCTGGCTGATATCGGTACCGAATAGTTTTTTTAAAACAGGTGGTGTGGTGATCGTGGCGGGTAAGGCGCCATCCAGGATCGTCAGGAAATGATGCCTAAAGCGTTGGCGTATGTGTTGTGTATAGCGTGTGTACGTATCCGTTATGATGTCTGATAATTCCCCGGTTTTGGTAACAGCAGGCGCGTATTCGGCAGTAACCGGCAGCTCCTGGTCGTCCAGAAAAAAACGGGTAAGCGGAAGGTGGTGGTAAAACAAGGTTTGTTGAGATACACTGCGCAGATCGAAGAAAAAAGACATACCTGCGAGCGATGAAAATGGCGTAGTTACCGACAGGCCGAGCCACAGGTCATTAGAGGGTATATCCGGGAGAGATGTTCCGGTGAGCAGGGGCGTTTTGTAGCAGTAGTCCCGGGTGGTGAATACCTGGTTGCCGATAACCAGGTATTGTATATGTGCAGGGAATAACCGTTGTGCAGTCAGCGGCGCAAAAAAGAGATCGGGTAGCTGCTCCGTTGCCGCCGGATAAACGAAAGGGTGATCCGCCGGAAGATCGGTAATGGTGGCTGCTGGCATAGCGTGTAGGATACCGGCAGCTGGTTCGCTGTTGATCACCGGAGCTGGCAGCAGGAGCTGTGCCAGTTGTTCCAGCAGGCGCCCCTGTGAGACCGTGGCCGCTTCGGTAATCTTTTCCAGTTCTGTAGCGCAGGCTTCCAGTAATAATTGTACTATCGGATCAAAGGAGGTGGCGATGGCCGTATCCGGATACCCCCACAGGCGGGCCGCTGTTTTCAGCAGCCGGGCTTTTATGTGTGTATGGTTCATTTGCATATAATGGTGAAATGATCAGTCATAGGAGAGTGGGCTGATATAGAAGCTGCTGCTGTATTGAAAAGGATGATTGTTCATCACAATAGCGCCCGTGATGGTAAGCCGGATTTTCTTTTTCATTTTATAGCCGGCGGTAGCGGAAAAAACTTCTTCCTCCTGTACCTCCGCGGTGACAGTCAGCTGTGAAAGCCGTTTTTCATAGTGTTTAATGGCGTTGCAGACAGCCGTTTCTATTTGTTCTTTGATCGTGTGGTCCGCTGCTTTGATGTCGAAATCATGTTCCCACCATTGGCAGCCATAATGCGGATCTGCTTTATTTTCTCCTGGTACGGTTGTAATCAGGAGATGGAGGTGTTGCGCGATCGCTGCCTCCGGAGAAAGCCCCGGCAGTTCTTTTTGCTGTAATAGTGCGGCAAACCGTATGGGGAGTGCATAGTATTTTCCCTGCATGTTAGTCGTTTAAAAAATACCCAGTAATTTTTTTCGGTCGTAGGTAATCCTGATGGCAGTCACACAGCCATGGTCATCTTTCAGCAAATAAACCTTTGTGATATGGAGTTTCTTTTTGCCATAAATGCGGGCACAGAAATGGGAGAAGGCAGCTGTTTCTTTGTCATTCAGCGTCACGCTGATGGCCAGGTTATTACAGAGATAGGGCAGGAAGTCTGCCGTACTTTTTTCTTTGTTGATGACCTGCACTAACAGGCTGCGGAAATCGTCTGCTGATATCGGGGGCGCTTCCGCTACGGTGGGAAGAATCGGAGGAGGCATAGCAGGAATGACCGGTGGGGGCGGAAGCGGGAGAACCCGTTGTTTTTCCTTTGATGGAACCGCACGTGCCGGATATACCGTAATCTTTTTCGTTACCAGATGGGCGGTGTCGCCGTTGATCATCAGCGATACTATTTTTTCGCCAGGCGTGGTAAAGGTGCAGGTGAAAGTAGCCTGGGTATAACTGACAACGTTATCCTGTACCAGCTGCCATTGCCAGCTGATAGCCCCTGGTGTTTTATTGCGAAAGGTGACCGGGCTGCCTGCAAATACCGTTGCGGGACCTTCTATCACCGGCCAGATAACAGGGGAGGGAGCTGCTGCTTTTTCAACAGGCGGTGTGATAATAATATCTTTTGTCCAGCTACAGGAGTTATGAGATAAGGTCACCGTGTAGTGGCCTGGATGGTGAAAAATATGATATACCGGAGATCCGGTGACGACCTGACTGGAATCATTGAAATTCCACGTATAATCGTTAACGTTAGCATCCGTTCTGTTGGCATAAAAGGTGATCACCGCATCAGTTGTGTAAGCCGATTGGTGAATGGATTGTTCCTGCCGGATCCGGATGGTTGTAAGCGTACAGTCTTCCGGGATAGTCAGCTGAAAGCCAAGCAGGATCAGACTTGCCAGCAGAAAAAAGAAAAATGTATACCATACCAGGGGATCTGTATAACGGATAATGTGAGGCCGGAGATGGCGTGTATTTACCAGGTATTCGCTTTCAGAATTACGGAGAGCCATTGGTTTTTCAGGTTTTTGTGAGGTGGTTATCTTTGGGAATAACAACGCAAGCTCCGTGGGTCATCTTTTTCTAAGTTAACAAAAAAAAATAAATCGCGAATAAATGTAAAATACTATTTTTGTACAGTAATGTTAACCCGGATAAACCAACCATCAATGACAGATTGTTATGCAAACTATTCAGCAGATCGCTGAGCAAAAAACTGAATTAAATATTGCATGGAAAACAACACCCGGAGGGCCGTGGTGCTGGAAGCGATTGTGCATTGCCTGAAAAATTTTCGTTATGATATAAGGGCAGAAGTGATAGCAGGTGACCTGCTGGAGCAGCTGTTGCAGGAAACGGAAATCATGGTGCAACCCATGAGTGTATTTACCCGATCATTCAGTCCGGATGTTTTACAGGCAAGACTGGATCATGCATCGGCTCATCAACCGTTTATTACGTTATTACTTTCCCGCGACGGGATGTATGATCGTTTGCCGGAAGGCGTGTTTCATGAATTTTCTCTCCGGCCATCAGCAGCGGAAAATGTAAGAACGCCCATTGCATACTACCGGCAACAACAACAGGAACAGCAACAAGCCCGGCTTTTCTTTCAGCCTTTTGAAAACGAATTTTTTCTGCAGCAGGTACTGTTGGAACAATATGAGAAAAAAGTATTGTGCAGTATTGCCGGGAAACTGGTGCCAGCCTGGCTAACTGCTTTCTGGGAACTACCTGCTGATCTGCCTGCCGGGGCCCTGGAACGGTTGATACCATTACTACCGTACCTGCATGGGATAGCAGGTAATATATCGCAGGCACAATCCTGTTTGCAATATATACTACGGGAAAAAGTACAGGTAATACACGAGAATAGTCTGCAGCTGGTCTCTTCCGATCATGCTGCAGCGTTAGGTAAATGCGTATTGGGAAGGGATAGTGTGGTGGGGGCTGCTTTTTATACTGCTATTTCCCGGATCATGGTTACGATAGGCCCGTTATCACGGGAAAGGCTGTACGAATACCTGCCAGATAAGCCCTACGGACGTTTGCTGGTTATTTGTTATGACTATCTTTTTTCCGTAGCTGCAATGGTGGATACCCGGCTGGAACCTTTGGTAAATGAGCAGGAAACCCGGTTGGCTGATAAGGCGTCCATACCAGTCAGGATAGGATATACAGGTTACCTGTGAATATAAGTGCTGATAAATCTGTTTAAGTATATGAACGATATGACCATCTCTTGTTTGATACCCGCCGGCATCCTGGTGGCCGGGCTTTTACTGACCCAGGTAACCGGCAGATACCTGTCACATTTTTCCACAGCCGGCAAAAGAATGATCCGCTATCAGCTGTGTATGATCGTACTATGTGTAGCTATCGGTAGTGTAGCCCTACTGCCGCGCCATACCCCGGAGCTGCATCGGTATGCCTGGTGTGAAAGTGGTTTGCTCGGATTAGGCATCGTACATGTTTACATGATGTATACCCGATTCAAGGCGGATCATACTACGCTGTTATCCGAACTGGCGGTAATGGGGGTGATCCTGTTGGCTGGCGGAGCCGGGATGATGTTGGTAAATCGTTTACTGGTACAGGCTCCCCTGCCATATTACCCGATGCTCACCAGTTTATTGCCGTTTGTATGTCCTGTGTTTGTGTATAAAACTTTTGAGAAGATGCTCATCCTGCCCCCTAAAATATATAAAGGGTGGATCTATCCGTTACACCAGGAGGTACCGGTGATGCCGGAAGCATATATGAAAGAGCTGATTGTAATCGGATTTGAAATGAAGAAAAAACAAACAGATCATACCCCTACCTATTTCAGGGCCCGCACACCTGTAAAGATGGACCTTGGCGACCTGTTTTATCATTTTATCAATGATTATAACGAACGGTATCCGGATACCCCCATTGCATATGCCGATCATAACGGACATCCCTGCAGCTGGGTGTTTTACCGGAAGTCACGCTGGCGATGGATATCGAAAGTACTGGACCCGGATAAGGCCGTATTTATGAACGGGATCAAAGAAAACAGTGTGATCATTTGCACCAGCAATATCATTTCCTGAAAACAAGATGATGGCAGCACCTTTAAAATATTTTCCGGTCAACTGGATAGATGGAATGAAACTAAGCAGGCAGCATTTTGTCGATACAGAAAATGCAATGCTGGACCTGATCCGCGATACGTTTGCCTGTCGGCTGCATGCGGGAAATTATGGTTTGCTGCCTGCCGGCGGCGCAGATAAAACTTCGCTGCGTTGCTGGCTGGCAGCCGATAACCAGGAACAGTGGCGGGTGAAGGTAATGATTTGTCATGCCGTGACGCCCGGTGGTGGCCGTATTGAAATACCGGCATGTGCTACTCCCTGTCCGGAAGTTATTTATGCCCGGGATCCACAGGATACTGCTGCTGCCTACTATCTCATGATCCGGATGGATCCCTTTAACCGCCAGCCCTGTGGAGAACCTTCACCGGCAGAAGATCCGCCACGCCTGCCCTTCGCGGTACCGGCGTATCAGTTGTATATCATACCGGCTTCCGGATTGATACAGGAACAGCCAGGCTACTACGAATTGGTGCTGGCGAAAATCACAGTGACCGATGGGAGCCCGCGGCTGGATGAACATTATATTCCGCCTTGCCATACGATCAGCGCACATCCGGTATTGATAGACTGGTTCGATGAACTGGATCAGTTGCTGGGGCGCCTGGAACTGAATTGTGTACATATCGTGCAAAAGATTTACGGCAAACAGCAGCAGCAAGACGTGGCGCAGGTAGTGTTGTACATCACCGAAAAACTGTTGCAATTTCTGGGAAACCGGATCACACCATTCCGGTGGCTGGCCTTACAGCAGTCGCCGGCCCAGTTGGCGGAGATCATTGTCAGCCTGGCGCGTACCATGAAAAATGCCATCGATCAGCGTGCCGGCGCCGGCAAGGAAGAATTACTGAACTACTTTGCAGCGTGGGGTGCATTGCGACAGGGAGAACTGGACACCCTGCTGATCAATTGTGCCAACCTGTCTTATCAGCATCAGGATATACAGGCCTGCCTGCAGGTAGTAGGCACTTTTGTACAAGCCATAGACGGATTGTTTACGGGTTTGTGTCAACTTGATTATATTGGCCGCCGGCCCGACAATAATATTTTCGTAAAAGAAGCAACAGCAGCAGATACGGAATATGTGAAAAAACATACCACCCAAAAATGGTTTTTCACGGATTGATATACCGGAAGTAGCAGCTACCATATTTGTTAACCCATTCATACCGTAATTACATGCAGGCATTAAACAGCCGGGAACGTACAGTGGCCTTTCTCTGGTTCCTGGTATTTTTTATGATGACAACAGGATTGTTACTGCTGGCAGTATTCTTTAACTACCAGGTACCCATCAACGAAAATAAACTGCTGCGCAGGAATCTGTTCACACATCAGCAGGAAAAAACTTTCCAGGAGCAATTTGTACAGCAGTTGGGTAAAGTAAAACAGCTCCTGGATACCCTGCAGTTGCCTGGCCAGCAGGCGGTTTATGCCGATCAGGTAGTGGCCCGCCTGTTGGCAGAGATGCGTAACAGTATTCCGAAAGACAAGGTTGCTGCCTATGGGTTATATGATGATATTATTCAGCAATGTTTGTCTTTGTTGCAATGCAAACAGCAGTTGCGGGAATTGCAACAGGTACAGGAAAGCATGGCCGCATTGAAAGAGCAGATCACTGACCTGAATACCCGGCTGGAAGCCAGGGGCAGGGATCTGGATAATTGCCGGCAAATGTTATTGCTGAACAGCCGTATCCCGTAATGTCTTTATTGATAAATATTTGATGGAATAAATTTTTACAGGAGCGGTGATGGTATTGGTCATCATCCCTGTTTCATATGGATGTATTGTAAACCTCAAAAATAAACCCGACATGTCTTTTAAAGCAGTATTTGAAACCGGCGGTAATGCCTACAATGTACAGCATATTGCCTATGATCTCAGCCAGGAAACAGATGCTACCGGCCGTCCTTCGGCTATTACACGGGGTGGCAGAATTAAGCTGACGGTGGAATCTACCGGTAAAACAGATCTCTTTGAATGGATGGTGAACAACTTTGAAAGGAAAGATGGTACCATCACTTTTTACAAAAGAGATACCGACGCTAAACTGAAAGCACTGGAGTTCAAAGAAGGTTACCTGGTAAAGTTTGAAGAAGCTTTCGATTATGAAAACAGAAATCCGATGGTGATTTCTTTCACCATTTCGGCCCGGGAAATCAGTATGGGCAGTGCAAAACATATCAATGAATGGGTGTGATGCGCCCTGTTGATAGGGGCGAGGTAACTTCATCCGGGGTGCTGTTGCGACGATGCGGCTTCACCTGGTAAGCAATCAGCGGAACGGAAGTGATGATAGGCCACATCAGGAGTGGATGCGATGGCATTCGCTCCTGATGAATGGAAATAGTGTGTCGTATAATGAGGTAGGTATCTTATAAAATCCAGTGCGATTTTCTGCGTAAAGCAGGCGCGTGACAGTGATCTCCTTTTATGACTACGCATGACACCATCCAACGGTGGCATGCGTAATCATAAAACCATCATTTTAATTCGCTGTCACCCATTCTCCGGGTGCAGGGATAATACCCTTTACGCCGGCATCTGCGAGGGCAGTAGCCAATAGTGCCGGTGTCAGGTAGCAGTGGTTAACGGCGCCCATATGCACCGCAATGACTTTGCTTTGCGCGGGGTGTTGGATGGTTTGTATCACATCTGCCGCGGTCATGGTGATAGGGTCGCCCTGTAAAAACTGTGCAGCGCCGGCATTTACAACCACATAGTCTGGGGTAAATTCATCCATGGCTGCTTTTACTTCTTCGCACCAGATGGTATCTCCGGCAATGTAGAGGGTCTGCACTTCATCTTCCAGTACAAATCCGGAAACTGGCGCCATGAGTTTGCCGATTTCACCGGTACCATGTTGCCCGTCTGTACGGGATATCCGGGTGTTTTCCCACAGATGGGAGGTTTCAATGGGGATCACATGGGTGAAACCCTGTGCGGTTATTTTTGCCGCGTCAGCAGGCTGGCAAAATAAAGGCAGGTGTTTGGGCAGCAATGTTTGGGCTACCTCATCCCAGTGATCGCGGTGGGTGTGGGTCACCAGGATGGCATCCAACGAGGCCAGTACGGCCTGGAGTGCGGTGGCATCCAGTGGTAAATCTGTCAGGGGAAAACGGTGGCTGTTGGCAGCATTGGGCACGGGGTCCAGGCTTTCTTTGGCGCAGAGCATGGGGTCTACCAGGATCTTTTTGTTTTGCCATTCCAGCAGCAACGTAGCGTTACGTAAGAATTGTATGCGCATTGATCTGTTTTTTGAGAACAAACCAAATGTAAGGTATTAAATAGCATGAATAGCCCATAGTATCCATAAAATGTATACCGGTTGAAACAGCAGCCGGCTCCAGGTATACCAGGGCTTTGCAGGCAATCCGCCGGGTGGTGGCAGTTGGTTTACTGCTACCCGGATATTGGCCGGAAACATGGCAACCAATAAGATCACCAGTGCAATACCAGCCCGGTATTGTGTGCCGGAAAACAACAGGCCGGCGCCCAGTACTATTTCCAGGATGCCGGTGCCGATGACCAGCGCAAGGGGGAAAGGCAGCATGCCGCGGATCATATAGGTCAGCTTTTTAGGTTTCACGAGATGAAAAGTGCCGATGAGCAGGAACATAACAGCAGCGGCTATACGGGCATCATCCGGTAGTTGTTGCAATAAGGGAATATGAAAAAGATGACCGGCGCCCCATAATAAAAGTGCTATGCTGAGTAATCCTGATAGAAAAGCCATAACGATGTTTTTATAACTGCAAAGTTCAGGTATTTAACAACGGGTAAAACTAACATATGTTAGTTAATCAGCGTTCCGCAGGTTTTTGCGGATGCGGCTCAGGCTTTCGGGCTTGATACCCAGGTAGGAGGCTATTTGTTTGATGGGAATGTGTTGCACCACAGCAGGATATTCTTCCAGTAACTGCATATAACGTTCCTGCGCGGAATGTTGCAGGAAAGAGAGTTCCCGCCGGTATTTGCGGAGGTATTGTTGTTCTGCGATGATCCTGCCCGTTCTTTCCGCAGCATGGGAAACCTGATACAGCTGTTGCAGGTCCGGATAATAAAAAGCATAGCCACTGACGGCAGTTACGGCCTGGAGGTTTACGACCGCGGGTGTTTGGGTGATCAGGGATGCGTAGGAAGTGGTGAACATACCAGGAAAGGCGAAGTCCATGCTGATCTCTGTTTCCTGGTGCCGGGTGAATACGCGTACGATGCCTTCGGTGATATAATAGATGGCATCTGCCACCTTGCCGCTGCTGGCCAGGTAATCACCGGCTTTAAAATTCACCGGGCGCAGGATACGTTCAAATGTTTCCCAGTTGTTGTCAGCAGCCGGCAGAAAGGCTGCCAGCTGCTGTTGTAAGGTTTGAAGGTCGGCCATTCAGGTTTTACGTAATTGAATGGATTGTACAAAATGATGCTGTCCTTTTTCCAGTATCAGGCCTGCGCGGTAACGGGTAGGCGCAATGTTCTGTTCCAGGTTGGGTTTATTGATATCATTCCAGATCTGTGTCGCGAGTTCAATGGTAGCGGCATCCGACAGGTGTGCATACCGGTGGAAAAAAGAATCCGGATTCTGGAAAGCCGTTTTCCGCAGGGATTCAAAACGGGAGATATACCATTTGCGGATATCTTTCTCTGCCGCATCTACATAAATGGTGAAATCAAAGAAGTCGGATACAAACACCGATGGATCTTTCTGGTGTTGCCGTGGTCTTACCTGTAATACATTCACGCCTTCCACAATCACAATATCGGGTTGTTCCACCCATTGTAATTTTCCGGGTAATACATCGTATTCCAGGTGAGAATACAGGGGAGCCGCTACTCTTTCCTTACCGGATTTAACATCTGCCAGGAAGTGTATCAGGCGTTTGATGTCATAGCTTTCCGGGAAACCTTTACGGTTCATGATATCGTTGGCTTCCAGTATTTTGTTGGGATAGAGGAAACCATCGGTGGTAACCAGATCTACCCGCGGGTGGTTGGGCCAGGCCTGTAGTAGTTTCTGGAGGACGCGGGCGGTGGTGCTTTTACCAACGGCCACGCTACCGGCAATACCAATGATATAAGGTACTTTTTCCACCTGGCTGCCCAAAAAGCTGTTGGTGGATTTGTGTAACTGCTGGGAAGCGGTTACGCGCAGGTTCAACAGGTGTGCCAGTGGTAAATATACCTGGGTTATCTCTTCCTGTGTGAGTGGTTCATTCATACCGTGCAGTTGCTCCAGGTCATAGTCCTGCAACTGTAATAAAGCAACCCCGCTTCTTTCTGCCCACTCTTTACGGGTGAAGCTGATATAGGGAGTGTAGCGGTCGCGTTTTAGAGAGGTGGTCATTATTTGCATTTTCGGATTACCGGATAGGTGACCGCTACCGTTACGGCGGTAGTGGTCCCGGGAATGTTATTGTTGGATGTAAACTGTTTTGATATTCAGAAATTCGTGCGTGCCTTCAAGAGATAATTCCCGTCCGTAGCCGGATTGTTTAACGCCACCAAATGGGAGGCGTGCATCAGAACGCACCATGGCGTTGATGAATACATTGCCACTTTCTATCTGGGTGGCCAGGCGTGCTGCCTTATCCAGGTCGCTGGTCCATATGGCCGCGCCCAGCCCGAATTCGGTTTCATTGGCGAGGGCGATCGCTTCCTGCTCATCTGCAGCCGTGATGATAACGGCCAGCGGGCCAAATGTTTCTTCTTTGAATGCTGTCATTTTATTAGTGACCCCGCTCAGCAGGGTAGGTGCAAAGTTACAGCCTTCATGTGTGCCGCCCAACTCCAGGGTAGCACCCTGGCTGATGGTATCCTGCAGTTGTCTGGCCAGGTCGGCTGCCAGATCCGGGCGGGCCATAGGTCCCATCCGGGTGCTGTCGGCAGTAGGGTCGCCTTGTTTCAGTTCCAGCAGCAGGGTTTTGACAGCTGCCGTAAATTCAGCCACCACGGGGGCTTCCACAATCCAGCGTTTGGCGGCAATACAGGATTGACCGGCATTCTGCATGCGGCCCTGAACGGCTGTTTTGGCAGCTGCGGTAATGTCGGCATCCTTTAATACAATAAAAGGATCGCTGCCGCCCAGTTCCAGCACTGTTTTTTTGATGTATTTGCCGGCGAGGGCAGCTACGCTTTTACCGGCAGGGGTGCTGCCGGTGAGGGTAACGCCTTGTACGCGGGGATCTGCAATGATCGGTTCTATATCTTTGGAAGATACCAGCACCGACTGAAAAGTGCCGGCCGGAAATCCTGCATCCACAAATACTTTTTCTATAGCCAGTGCGCAGCCGCTCACGTTGGCGGCATGTTTCAGTAAACCGGTGTTACCGGCCAGAATATTGGGAATGGCAAACCGGAATACCTGCCAGTAGGGAAAGTTCCAGGGCATGATCGCCAGGATGATACCTTTGGGTTCGTAGGCGATATAGCTTTTATAGGCATCTGCTGCCACCGGTTTGGCTTGCAGTATGTCGGTGATATGTGTGGCATAGTATAAGGCGGCATCCGCACACTTCAATACTTCTGCGTTGGCTTCTTTCAATGTTTTACCCATCTCCTGTGTGATGAGGGCGGCGTGCTGCGCGACATTGTTTTTTAGGGAAGCTGCTACCTGTTCCATCCAGGTGCGGCGTTGCGCCAATGGAATATCCAGCAACCGGCGATAGGCCTGGTGGCCCTGTTCCAGCTTTTGCGAGATCTCTTCCGGCGTATGCGCTGCATAGTCTGCTATCTTTTCCTGCGTAAACGGATTCGTACTTGTAAACATGGTCTTGCTTTTAGCGTTCAACAGTTAAGTAAAACAAATTTACCGCTTTCTGATAAATGCCGGTCCTAAAAGCTCCTGCAATGAAGTATCTTTGCCTGCTTAAAACAACAGCTTCATTTTATGGTCCTTAGCAAGTGGAATATTATGATCATGGCTATGTGTACGGGCCTGATCGTTGCCAATATCTATTACAGCCAGCCTTTGCTGGTATTGATGAGCGAAGAGTTCCGGGTGTCGGAAAGTAATGCCGGGCAGGTAACTTTTTTCACACAGATCGGATATGCGCTGGGGTTACTCTTTTGTGTACCATTGGGAGACAAGCTCGAACGGAAAGGCCAGATTATAGTGATGACCCTGACCGCTGTACTGGCACTGATTGCCGCAGGTTTCTCCGTGAATATTACCATGCTGAAAGTAACAGGATTACTCATCGGTTTTACTTCGGTAGTGCCACAGCTGATTCTGCCGCTGGCGGCTAATTTATCAGATCCGGCCAGTCGGGGTAAGGTGATTGGTACCATCATGAGTGGTTTGCTGGTGGGCATCCTGCTGTCGCGTACGTTGAGCGGTATTATCGGGCATCACTTCGGATGGCGTGCCATGTTCTGGATTGCCGCTGGTATCAGCGGATTGCTGGTGGTGATTATGCTGTTTTCCTTTCCGAAGAGCAAACCGCATTTCGCAGGTACATATGGAGATCTGATGAAATCCTTGCTGACATTGATCCGGGAGCAGCCAATGCTGCGCGAAGCTTCTGCTATCAATGCCTGCTGTTTTGCCATGTTTGGATTATTCTGGACAACGGTGGTATTCCTGTTATCGGGTCAGCCGTTTAACTATACAAGTGAGCAGATTGGTCTGATGGGACTGGCAGCGGCGGCAGGTGCGCTAGGTGCGCCTTTGGTAGGACGTATTGCCGATAAGAAGAATCCGCGTATAGCCATTGGGTATGGTATCATCTTTTTGTTTGCCGGTTATTTCCTCTTTTATGTTTTCCAGACGAATATCATCGGCATCGTTGTGGGGATTATCGCCATCGACCTGGGGCTGCAAGGTATACATGTATCTAACCAGACGCGTATTTACACCTTGTTGCCGGAAGCGCGTAACCGCCTGAATACTGTGTTTATGACGGCCAGTTTTATCGGTACTTCCATCGGTTCCGGTATTGGCCTGTGGGTATGGTCGGTAGCCCAGTGGAATGGGGTATGTATCGCCGGTACCAGTCTGATTACGGTAGCCTTGATTATATATTTATCTACCTACAGAAAAAAGTAAGCAGGGATTATTGTCCGGTAAGTAATAAATTTATTCGGGTGTAAGACATAGGTGATGTCTTACACCCGTTTTTTATTTAAGCAACAGGGTTGGTAGTTTCCAGCTATGCAGCACTAAAAGAGGGAAGGGGCACATGCTGCTTTGTAATAAAAAAATCCTTATTTTCGTATACCCCCTCTCCACACTATAATTTTCCTCCTGACGTAAGGCTCCTGATATTATTTTAACTGAAAAATCAAACGGTATTCCTTCTGTTGACGTAGTGCATTCGTTTTAGTAAGGTAGTAGTAAGCATATTTGGTAATATAGTATCATTTGCCCCTTTACATAAGCTATGTGTTCGTCTCTCTTTTATTACCGGCATGCAGGCTTACTTAATTTTATTCACCCATTTATCCTGGCGTCTCCTTATCATAAGGAATAATAGCAAAAACAACATGGCCCGTAGTAATCTGCAAAGTATCGTTGCAGACGACTACGGGCCATTTTATAGATCGCGGTAGAATAGTACTATTCTACTTTGGTAATTTTCAGCATATTGGTAGGCAGATGCAGTTTTACAGGTGTACTACCGGTATTTACTGCTACGTCGCCGGCTTTGATGAATCCTCTTTCTTTCAGGATGTTGATCTGATCGAAAACGATATCATCGAGGCTTTCTTCTTCTTCGTAGTAGAAGGCGCGTACACCCCAGCTGAGGCTCAGCTGATTTACCAGGGATCTTTCTTTGGTAAATACATAGAGTGGGCTGCGTGGACGGTAGCTGCTCAGCATAAAGCCGGTGTAACCGCTTTGGGTCATACCAATGAGCGCATCTGCATCCAGGTCTTCCGCAATTTTACAGGCGTTGTAGCACAATGCATCGCTGAGGAAGGTAGGAGAGTGACGGTGAGGGATCAGGTTACGGTTGTAAATGATCGCTTCTTTTTCTACTTCCTGGATAATTTTGTTCATGGTTTGGATCACCAGTACCGGGAATTGGCCGGTAGCAGTTTCTCCGCTCAGCATCACCGCATCGGCGCCTTCCAGTACCGCGTTGGCCACGTCTGTGATTTCACTACGGTTCGGGCGGGTACGGTCCATCATGCTTTCCATCATCTGGGTAGCTACGATTACCGGTTTCGCACGGTGAATACATTTACGGATAATATCTTTCTGGATCATCGGGATCTGCTCAACCGGCAGTTCCACACCGAGGTCACCACGGGCAATCATTACGCCGTCGCTTTCCCAGATGATTTCTTTCAGGTTCTGGATGGCTTCCGGTTTTTCGATCTTGGAAATTACCTTGATCTTGGAATTGCGGGCTTCCAGGCGTTTACGCAGTTCTGACAGGTCTTTCACGCTTCTTACAAAAGACAGCGCTACCCAGTCACACTCCTGATCGATGATGAAATCGAGGTCAATAATGTCTTTCTCTGTCAGTGCAGGCAGGGAAATTTTAGTATCCGGGAGGTTAAAGCCTTTTTTGGAAGACAATACACCTGGTAAAGTCACCGCTGCTTTGATCTCACCTTTGGCGGTGATTTCCTGTACAACGGTTTCTATTTTACCATCGTCCAGCAGAATTTTCTGGCCGGGTTTAAGATCTTTGTAGAGGTCAGGGTAGGAAACATAAATTTTTTCCATATTGCCCACCAGCTTTTCGTTCACGAAAGTGAGGATATCACCGGTTTTGAGCGGCAGTGCATTGTTCTCGATTTCGCCCACACGGAGTTTCGGACCTTGCAGATCAGCGAGGATGGCAACGTTATAAGGTTCTGTCTTATTGATCTGACGGATGTATTCAATGATCCGCAGTTTATCTTCATGGGAGCCATGGGAGAAGTTCAGACGGAACACATTCACACCGGCTTTCACCAATGCGAGCAGTTGTTCATAGGTATCAGAGGCAGGTCCTACGGTAGCCACAATTTTGGTTTTGTGGGAAGAGTGTGCTCTGCCTGCAGCGTTGTCCATCTGCTTGTGATAGTATTTCGATAGATCCTTTGTACTCATAAATCTAATTTTTTAACTCGCGAGAATTTTAACAATCTTGAACCATTCAGGGTCAATTTCCTGTTTTGCCTTTACGGCTTTATCCAGAGGTGTGTAATGAATCTTATCATTTACAACGCCGATCATTACATTGTGAATGCCTTCCAGCAAGGCGTCAACTGCGGCGTAACCCATACGGCTGGCCAGTATACGGTCCATGCAGGTAGGAGATCCGCCACGTTGGATGTGTCCAAGAATACATACCCGCGTATCCAGTTGCGGGCACTGTTCCTTGATCCTGCGGGCTACTTCGTTGGCGCCGCCGGTTTCATCACCTTCGGCTACCACAATGAGGTTTACCAGTTTCTTTCGACGTTCATTGGCCTGCAGCTCCTCGATGATCTCGTTGACTTCCGTTTTGCGTTCCGGTAACAGAATATGTTCCGCACCTGTGGAAATACCACTGTGCAAAGCAATATAACCGGCATCACGGCCCATTACTTCTATTACAAACAAGCGGTCATGCGCATCTGCGGTATCCCTTATTTTATCGATTGCTTCTACAGCCGTGTTGACAGCGGTATCAAAGCCAATGGTGGAGTCGGTGCCGGCAATGTCCTTATCAATAGTACCTGGCAAGCCTATACAAGGAATGTCAAATTCCTGGCTGAACATCTGCGCACCATTGAAGGATCCATCCCCACCGATTACTACCAGTCCGTCAATGTTGTGTTTTTTCAGATTTTCATAAGCCTTTTTTCGCCCTTCATACTCATAGAACTCTTTGCACCTGGCGGTTTTCAGTATGGTGCCCCCCCGTTGGATGATGTTGGCCACTGATTTCGACTCCATCGGAAAGATCTCATTCTTTAACATCCCCCTATAGCCGTACATAACGCCGAACACATTCAGCTGATGATAAATGCCCGTTCTTACGACCGCACGAACGGCGGCGTTCATGCCAGGAGCATCTCCCCCTGAGGTAAGGACTGCAATGTTGTTCAATTTTTTCATATAAATTGCTAAAAAAATATCTTAAAGGCGCACAAAAATAACGTTTTGCAATTGTTTTTCTAATAGTTATCTGATGAATTAACCTAAATTTTTAATTTTAATCAAACAAAGTAGCTAATTTTTTTAAAATATATTAGGTATGTTGAAAAAAAATAATAGGAGGTGGCTAATTATGAGCATGAGTTTAATCACAGGACAGGTAATCGCGCAACAACAACCTATTCATTACCCTGAGACCAGGAAGGTGGATACAGTAGATGATTATCACGGAACAAAAATTGCAGATCCTTACCGGTGGCTCGAAGACGATAATAGTGAAGCTACCGGTGCCTGGGTTAAGGCGGAAAACAAAGTAACACAGGATTATTTGGCAAAGATCCCTTTCCGGGACGAGGTTAAAAAACGATTAGAAGAATTATGGAACTATCCTAAAACAGGAACTCCTGTTAAACATGGCCAATATTATTATTTCTATAAGAATGACGGGCTGCAGAATCAGGCAGTACTTTATCGCTCGGCAACTTTAAAGGGTACACCGGAAGTATTTATTGACCCTAATAAATTATCTGCTACCGGTACTGCTGCCCTGGCAGGTGTTACCTTCTCCGGAAACGGCAAGTATGCGGTTTACCTGCTGGCGAAAGCCGGCTCCGACTGGGAAGAAGCCTATGTAATAGATCTGGCCACCAAACAACAACTGTCAGATAAACTGGAATGGATCAAGTTCAGTGGGATGGCCTGGAAAGGAGATGGGTTCTATTACAGCCGTTACGACAAACCAACCGAACAAAATAAGCTCTCGGGTAAAAATGAATTTCAACAGGTATATTATCATAAGGTAGGTGATCCGCAGGAGAAAGATGAACTGATATATGTAGATAAGGAACATCCGTTGAGAAGTGCGAAGATGGATATTACGGAAGATGAACGTTTCCTCATCCTGTATGCGTCTGAAGGTACTTCCGGTAATGAACTCAGTTACCGTGACCTGCAGGATCCGAATCAAAAAGATTTTTCTCTCCTGATTAAAGGTTTTGACTTTGAACCGGAAGTAATCGACAACGACGGTGGAAAACTGCTGGTACGTACCAATCACGGCGCACCCAACTACCGCATTGTATTGGTAGATCCTAAAAATCCGGCGGAAGCCAATTGGAAAACCATCGTGCCGGAAAGAAAAGAAGCATTGGAAAGTGTGGGTACTGCCGGTGGTAAATTATTCCTCTCTTATCTGAAAGATGCCGCTACACAGGTGTATCAATATGATTATAAAGGAAAGCAGGAACGCGAAATTAAACTCCCGGGTATCGGTACTGCCGGTGGTTTCAGCAGCAAAAAAGACGAAAAGGAATTTTTCTATTCCTATACCTCTTTTGTAACGCCAACAACTATCTATCGGTATGATATCGCCACAGGTGTTTCTACGCTGTATGATAAACCGGAAGTAAAATTCAATCCGGCAGATTATGAAACCAAACAGGTATTTTTCAACAGCAAGGATGGTACCCGGGTGCCGATATTCCTGTCCTATAAAAAAGGAATGAAGCAAAGTGGTAATAATCCTGTACTGATCTATGGCTACGGTGGCTTCAACGTTTCACAGACACCAGGCTTTAGTATCTCCAATCTTTATTTCATGGAGCAGGGCGGTATATACGCAGTGGTGGCATTGCGTGGTGGCAGTGAATATGGAGAGGCCTGGCATAAAGCCGGTATGCTGGAGAAAAAACAAAATGTATTCGATGATTTTATCGGCGCTGCTGAATACCTGATTCAGGCCAAATATACCCATCCTTCCAAAATCGCTATCCGCGGTGGTTCCAACGGCGGTTTACTGGTAGGCGCGTGCATGACGCAAAGACCGGAACTGTTTAAGGTAGCTTTACCGGCAGTAGGTGTAATGGACATGCTGCGTTACCAGAAATTTACCATTGGCTGGGCATGGGCTGTGGAATATGGCAGCAGTGATAATGCAGCGCAGTTTAAATATCTGCTGCAGTATTCTCCGCTGCACAACCTGAAGCCAGGTACAACGTATCCTGCTACCCTTATCACCACGGCGGATCACGACGACCGTGTAGTCCCTGCACACTCTTTCAAGTTTGCGGCTACATTGCAGGCAGCGAATGCAGGTCCTAACCCGATGCTGATCCGTATTGAAACACAGGCGGGCCATGGTGCAGGTAAACCTACCTCCAAGCAGATTGCTGAGCTGACAGATCTGTGGTCCTTTACCATGTATAATCTGCAGATGAAAAAATAATACTGACAGTGGCATTTAGCGGTTGGCTGCCGAATAATTTTTGGTTGGCTAAAAGCTAAATGCCAGCTGTTAGAGCTGATTTTTTCCTTATCTTTAAAGGCAGCGTAATGTTAATATGGCTTTATGAAGATACTTATAACAGGAAGTAACGGATTACTGGGACAACACCTGATCCCCCTTTTACTGCAGGATGGCAACTATGAAGTGGTAGCTACCGGCAGAGGCCCTAACCGCTTTCCCCTGCGGGATAATTACACTTATGAGGCGGTCAACCTTCGTGATGCAGGCAGTGTCAATCAATTGATAGATAAACACCAGCCGGATATCATCATACATGGCGGCGCTATGTCGCAGGTAGATGAATGTGAAAAGAATAAAGATGCCTGTTGGGATACGAATGTAGGCGCTACGCGTTACCTCGTACATGCCGCAGAAAAGTACAACGCCTTCTTTATTTTTCTCTCCACGGATTTTGTATTTGACGGATTACAGGGGCCTTACACAGAAGAGTCCATTGTAAATCCTATCAATTACTACGGTACCAGCAAAGTGGCCGCAGAGCGCCTCGTACACAACAGTAAAACATCGTGGGCCATTGTACGTACCGTACTGGTTTATGGTGTAGTAGCGGACCCTCACCGCAGTAACATGATTACCTGGGTAAAGAATAATTTACAGCAAGGTAAGAAAGTGAAAGTGGTAGATGACCAATGGCGGACACCTACCCTTTGTCATGACCTGGCAAAAGGTTGCCTGTTAATTGCTGCGAAAAAAGCGACCGGTTATTTTAATATCTCCGGAAAAGATATGCTTACGCCATATGATATGGCCATGCAAACAGCCGCCTATTTTAAATTGGATCCCAGCCTCGTGGAAAAAATCAGTTCCAGAAGCCTGGCCCAGCCAGCAGCCCGGCCTGCGAAAACCGGCCTGGTCATCGATAAAGCCATTAAAGAACTGGGTTATGAACCCCGCACTTTTGCAGAAGGACTGGATATTGTTGCCGGCGAATTAAATGCCTGATGGCACCGGTGCAAAATCCAGGTATACTTTGTTATTCTGAAATTCCTTCTTCTTTAACTCCAATTGTTCAGTTGTATCTTTTGCGGCAGATCTGACAGGTGATCCTACATAGTAGGTATGATCGCGTTTGTACAGTATTACCTGCTGGTTCCAGCTTTGACGGCGGGTGGCCTGTCTGGCTGCGCGGGTACTGTCTGTATAGGTTTCTATCACAGCAAAATAGTTCAGTGTATCCGTTGCCGTTGTTACCGGTACTACTGCAGTAGCGGTACTGTCGGTAGCTGCTATGGATGTTACCGTGGTGGCTTCCTCCTGTGGCGTTGTGGCTACAGCTGGGGTGGCAGCTGGCTGTGCGACCGGACGGGGCTGCGTGGTGATATACCACCAGATACCGGCTGCAGTGATTACCGCAGCTGCAGGAATAGCTATCCACCACCATTTGAACCGGCTTTCTTCTGTTACCGCTTCCAGCGTTTCTTCCACTTCTTCTGTCATTACAGGTTCCAGTGCGGTGGCCGATAAGGTGGCCGGGAGTGGTTCCGGAACCGGCGCTGCAGCTGTTTTCTGCGGTGCACTCCTCACAGGCGTAATCGGCAGGGAAGGCGGTGCTACCGGTAGTTCCTCTTCAAAGAAATTAATATTGCGGCCCGTAAAATCGCCCTGCAACTGCCCGATGCCAGGCAGGAAAAGCGGTTTACCGGTTTTGAGAAAGTCACGGAATTCTTCCAGGTATTTTTCCAGTTTCAGCTGGGCCACTGCAGGCACCAGGTTTTCTTTCAGCGCAATCCATTCCAGGCAGGAGCCGTCATCTTTCCACGTATGGCTGAATATAATATGATCCCGGGGGGCGGTCAGGGTTTGTGTGGTGGGGTTATACTGTGCGGGAAAATGTTGAATCAGAAATGTTCCCAGTTGAGGTACTACACAAACACGTTGCTGGAATAATACTTCCTGGATATATTGCTGGAGTATCAAGGTGCGTTTTTTTGCGTGATTAATTTGTTACAAACCAGGCCGGCTGCAGGTATATCAGGGAACAATCGAACCTGGTTTGCAGCAAAGTTAAAACTTAATCATCACACCACCCACCACATTGAATCCATAAGTTGGATAAAGATACCAGCGTTGGTAGCGGGTGTTGAAAATATTATTGGCGTTCAGCCATACATTGAAGTGTTTACCGATGTCGTAACCTGCACCCAGGTTAAGATCCCAGGTACTGCTGGTTTTGCCGAAGTCGAGGTTGGGAAGCTGGTAATAGCTGCCGCTCAGCGCATACAAATTGGCATTGAGGTGCAGTTTTTTAGCCATGGTATACTGTAAAAACAGGTCGCCCTGGAATGGCGGCAGGTGCCACGGTTTTACTTCCGTTTCCTGTTTGTTGTAGTTATACCAGTCGAAGCTTACCCTTGCCTGAAACTTTTCTTCTTCTATATAGCCCACTTCTGCATGCAGCTGGAAGGCGCGCAGCTCTGCTTCGTTACGGGTCAGGAATTTCTTGGTATCAGCCGCGTCGTTGATAAACAGCGGTCTGTTGTACCAGGTAACGGCAGCAAACTTGGTGTTGTAATTAAAATGGCTGCCCAGGGTACCTTTGATACCGGTATATTTTTCTTCCACGCGGGTATTCAGTATACCTGATGTCAGACCGGCCAGGAAAGGATTCTGACTGGCCAGGTTACGATAGGAGTTCTTGTCGAAATAAGAAATCCAGCCACTGCTCAGGATCAGTTTTTTGTGTACCAGGTGCGACTCATTCACGATGTCGGGCAGCAGGTAAAACTTATCGTTGGTCCAGGTGGGGTTTACGCCCGCATGCAGCACAAAACGGGGTTTGATGATTTCCACAGCCGGATGCACCGCCACTACATTGTTGTTGATGGCGCGGTTATTATCCTCTTTGTAGGTAGAGAGGTCGAATACGCCTTCGGCCTGTATGTAGATGTCTTCAAATACCTGTTTACGCACCGGCACCTTAAATACAAACGTATTTTCCGTGCGTTTGTAGGAATCATTGAACAGCACGAATTTTACCTGTGGCTGAAACGTGAAGGCCCAGTCATTTTGCGGGCGGTTTTGTCCGCCTACGATGGCGGTCAGTTGGTTAAAGGTTTGTGCAATATCCCCCTTTTCATAACTGATCACGTCATGATCATAACCATAATAGTGTATGGTGTTACGGTCATAACCAATGCTGGCATTCAGTTCAAATTTAGGCAGCAGGTAAGCGCCGGAGGCCAGCACATTCAGGTTGCTGTAATCCTGGTTGGCGATATCCTTGCCTTTGGAGCCGGTGTAGTTCACAAATACGCCGAAGTTGTATACTTCATTTCTGCCGCTGCCAAAACCTGCCTGTACCAGTGGGGTATTTAAATTGCCGTAACCCAGTTTGATAAAGTTGTTCTGTAAACGTCCCAGGGAATCTTTACCCAGTGCCAGTGGTTTTAAAGGCGCTGCCTGATACATGAAGTTCAGGTTGAGTGCAGGCACCTGATATTTCAGGGAAGGCCGGCTGGTATCCACTCCCGGCAACGATGCCGTCAGGTTCAGTTTATAGGCGTCGCGCAGTTTGGGCTGATTGGTGGAAATGATATCGATGGTTTCCTGTTTCAGCGTTTCCTGTGCCGCTGCATGTTGCAGTGGCAGCAAACCTGCCAGACCCATGGCAGCCAGAATGAAAGCGCGTTTGTTATAGATGGTTTGAATGTTCATGCTGTCGTTAACTTAAATCTGTAAATCCGAAAAATTCCTGCATACCGTTACCTGAAAAGACTATTGTTTTTTCGGTTTTTTGCCGGCTGCTTTTTCTGCTGCTTCTACTTTCGCCAGTTTTTCTTTGGCTTCCTGTTTTAACTCCGGTATCGGGCAGTTATTGGCGATACTCTGGAAAGTAGCTTTGGCATTGAAGTAATCCTGCTGACGCAGGTATACATCGCCCAGGAGGATATATGATTTCGCCACCCAGTTTTCGTAAGATGGCGTGTTTTTAATCACATCAAAACCAGCTTTTTCAGCGGCGGTGAGGTCATCCTGTTGCAGGTAAGCATTGGCGATACCATAACGGGCTTCTGCACCGGTTTCGGATTTGGTGAGGGCCGCCACAGTTTTGTAAGCTGTGATGGCTGCTGCATATTGTTTGGCCTGTTCCTGTGCTTTACCCTGATAGAAATGAGCGATGATCTGATCATCGGTGCTGATGTTGGCAGCAGCGAGTAACATTTCTGCGTAGTTGGCTACTTCATCCCAGCGTTGCAGCTGATAGTTGCTGCGCAGCAGGCCCCGGGTGGCTGTCAGGCTGTTTTCCTTGCTGGTAGCGAGGTCTTGCAGCTGCAGGTAGTACGTACGTGCTTTAGCGTAGTTTTTAACCTGGTAGAAGTTGATGTTGGCCGCCTGCAGGGCAGATCTCTCTGCATACAGACTGTTATTACGGGACAGTACGAATTCATACGCCGGTAAAGCATTCGTATAGTCTTTATTGTTATAGGAGCATTCTGCTTTGTAGAAATGTGCCGGCAGTACAAACTGGCCGTTAGGATATTTCTGGATGTAGCTGTTGAAAGCAATGACAGCCCCGGCGCAATCGTTGTTGGTGAACCGGGCTTCCGCCGCGCTGTAGGCGATGGAGTCTTCTGCGGAGGCAGAAACCGTACGGCCGCTGGCTTTCAGGAAAGCGAGGTAGTCGTCTGTTTTACCCTGGCTGACATAAATAGACTTGATGCTTTGCAGGGCTTCATTGGCTTCCGGTGAGCCGGGGAATTTCTCCACTACCTGCCGATAGTAGCCCAGTGCTTTGCTGTCGTTGTCTTTGTTATAATAGCTCAATCCCAGTTTCAGTAATGCGCGGGGCGCGTTGGCGCCGTTAGGTTGTTTTTGCAATACATTTTCCAGGAAAGGAATGGCTTCGTTGTATTTCTCTGCTGCCAGGTAGGTGTTGGCAATTTCCATATCGGTTTCGTTGGAGAAACCGGAAGTAGGAAATTTATTACCCAGTTGTTTCAGCAAGGCCAGTTTTTCGGCCTGTTTACCCTGTAAGCCCAGGATAACGGCTTTCTGGTAGGTGGCGTAGTCGGCGCCGGGGTCGTTGTTGCTGATTACCCGGTCGTACAGCGGCAACGCTTTTGGAAACTGGCGCAGCATATAATAACAGTCGGCGCTGCGGAGTATGGCGTCGGTAGTAATACGGGCCGCATTCGGACCGTTGCCTTTCTGGGCGCTTTCAAAATACGGCAATGCTTCCGCGTATTTCTGTTGTTTCAGGAGGCTGTAGCCCAGGTTATAGCTGGCTGTCTGTGCATTGGCTTCGCCAGATACCGGCGCTGCATTACTCAGATAGGCGTTCAGGTTAGTGATGGCATCTGCCGTTTTATTTTGCCGCAGGGCAACTTCTGCTTTCCAGAAATGCGCCAGTTGTTTGATCTGCGGATCATATGGATTTTTGATGGCTACATCCAGCAGGCGGTCTGCTTCTGCCAGTTGCTGATCGTTGATCAACTGGGTGGCACGGCCGTAGGCTACTTTCTGGTAGGCCTTTAATACGGTCGGATTTTTATCTTCAATCATTTCAATGGTAGCCAGTCCTTCCTTGTAGTTGTTGCTGTTCATGAACAGGTTTACCAGGATTTCGCGGGCTTCCTTATTGTATTCCGATTGCGGATATTTTTTTACGAATTGTGTCAGTTCCGTGAGGGCTGCATCCGGGTAACCCAGCTCGTAGGAGAGTTTACCATAGTGGAAGCGGGAGATTTCCTGTTGCTGCGCATTGGAACTATTGTTGGCACAGAAGGCAAATGCATTGCGCGCATTGGCTTTCTGGCCGGTACGCAGGTAACAGTCGCCCAGCAGGTACATGGAGTTCTGACCCAGGGAGTCTTTGCTGTTTGTCAGTTGTTTGAAGCCGGTAATGGCTTTGTTGAGATTACCGGTTTGATAGTAGGCATAAGACAGCTGGTAAATATCTTCGTTTCTTACTTCTTCCGAATTGTCCTGGAAATCCTGGAGATAGGGAAGCGATTTTTTATAGTCTTTCTTTTCGAAATAAGCTTTACCCAGCAGTTGTTTAATTTCTGCCTCGTAGTATTGGCCACCTTGTTTTACAAGTGGTTCACTGTAGGCAATCAGCTGATCTGTTTTTCCCTGGAAATAATAGATCTCTGCAATATAGTACGGAACAACGTTGCTGTATTTAGGTTCGTTTACTACCCGTTGAAAACTGTTGAGGGCTTCTTCATACTGGTGATTGTAGTAAGCAATGAAACCGTAGTAGTAATTGGCCGGGATATAGTATTTACCAGGAATTTCCCGGATGGAAGCAAACAGCGGTTGCGCTTTCGCGAAGTCCTTTACATTGAAGTAGCAATACGCCAGTTCGAATTTAGCTTCCGCAATTTCTGCGTTGGATAAATTCTCGATATTGGCTTTTTCGTATAATGGAATCGCTTCTTTCAGTTTGTTGAGCCGGAAATAATACTTGGCCAGGTGGTAGCTGACCAGTTGTTCGCGGGCATTATTATTAAACAGTCTGAGATAATCCAGTGCCAGTTTCTCTGCATTGCCCTGTTGCAGTTTTAATGCGCAGATGGTATAGTAGTAGAACGCATCTGTTTTAATCAGGTCGCGGTTGGTGACATGGAAATAATCGATGTTATCGATAGTCTGTTTGAAAAGTTGCATGGATACGGCATATTTTTCCTGCTGGAAATATTGTTGCGCATCCTTGAATACTTTTTCCGGATCGGTATATACACGTGTTTGCTGCGCCTGTGCTGCGGGGAGGCCTGTAAGACCGGCTCCGGCAAAAACGGCCAGGGAAACGTACAGATGTCCGGGAATAATAACTTTTCTGATGAACTGCATGCTTTAGCTGTTATGTCTTGAATATGCGTTTAAAACGAATCCCGGCTGAAAATATTTTCCCGTCCGGGTATGATCGGTACTTCTGCTATCCGTTATGCCACAGTGAAATCCCATTAAGAAGTGCCGGCAGGAAAGATACCATATCCTCCTTACAGGAAGCCGCCGGTATTGATAACCGGCAAATGATACCCCCAACAGGCAAATATAAAAGTTATCTGCCTTCTTTTCGGATTGCTTTTCTAACAATGTGGATAACTCCAAAGTCAGAAAAAAGGCTATTGCGCTATATTGCGGCAAATTATTAGAAGCGCAAAAACCTTACCTACTATGAGAAAACTGTTCTCTACCGGCTATTCGAATGGCGCCGTAAGTTTTTCCATGCTGGTACTCCGGCTGGTATTCGGTGGCCTGATTCTGTTGCATGGCTGGCCTAAGCTGATCAATTTTGCTGCCAAAATGAATACCTTTCCGGACCCTTTGGGTGTTGGACATAAATATTCACTGGGCATGACGGTTTTTGCAGAAGTATTTTGTGCCGTATTTGTGATCATCGGTTTATTGACGCGGCTGGCGGTACTTCCCCTGATTATTTGTATGGGTGTAGTGGTATTTATGATTCACGCCCATCAGCCAATAGATGAAATTGAACTGCCGGTGATGTACCTGGGAGCCTTTGCCACCTTGCTTTTTACCGGTCCGGGTAAATTTTCCCTGGACGGCGCACTGGGTAAATAATCCCGCATTCGCCAGCTATTTGAGTATATAAAATATTGAACGGACTATGTTTATCAGTACAACAACAATCAGGGTACGTTATGGGGAAACAGACCAGATGGGATACCTGTATTATGGCAATTATGGTTTGTATTACGAAGTAGGCAGGGCAGAAGCGATCCGCGAACTGGGATTTACCTACCGGGAGCTGGAAGAGCAGGGCGTAATTATGCCTGTGGCAGAATTAAACGTCAAATACCTGCGGCCGGCATTTTATGATAACCTGATAACGGTAAAGACTATACTGAAAGAAATGCCGAAAGGTTCTAAAATACAGTTTCACAGCGAGTTGTACAACGAAAAGAACGAATTGCTGAATGTAGGGGTCACCACCCTGGTATTCATTGATGTGAAAACCCGTGGAAAAGCAGGATTGCCGGAAGAACTGCGGCACCGGCTGGAACCGTTTTTTGTGGAGCAATAGTTGTTATCTTCCCGGCTATATCAGGCATCACCGGTGTTCCGGCAATTATTCCGGCAGTGTTCCTGTTGGGATATCCGGGAAGATGCGTAATTTTTAATTCCTAAAAAGGGCGTGTATGTCAAAGATTACCACAAGCATTATTACGATCGGAGATGAACTGCTCATCGGGCAGACCATTGATACCAACTCGGCCTGGATAGCACAACAGCTGAATGCGATGGGGATATGGGTACACAGGCGTGTAGCCATTGGCGATATCAAAAAAGATATCCTGGAAGCACTGGAGAGAGAAGCTGCGGTATCAGATATTGTATTGATAACCGGTGGTTTAGGGCCTACGGCAGATGATATTACCAAACCCACCCTTTGCGAATATTTCAATACACGGCTGGTGCAGGATGAAGGCGCCCTCCGGAATGTGCTGCATATTTTTGAAAGCAGGGGACTACCGATGCTGCAGCGGAATGTAGACCAAAGCATGGTGCCGGAAGCCTGTACGGTTATTCAGAACCGCCGGGGTACCGCACCGGGGATGTGGTTCGAAAAAGAAGGAAAAATCTATGTTTCCATGCCTGGTGTGCCGCACGAAATGCAGGGCATCATGGAAGATTATGTACTGCCGCAGCTGGGTACTCATTTCCAGACACCGGCTGTACTGCACCAAACCCTGGTGACTTCCGGTATGGGAGAGTCTTTTGTAGCAGAACGGCTGACCGCTTTTGAAGCGGGTTTACCACCCTATATCAAACTGGCGTATCTGCCCAGTTACAGCCTGCTGAAACTGCGGCTCACGGCTTTCGGAGACGATAAAGTAGTGACAGCCGCCGCTTTGAGCATACAATTTCAGGAATTGAAAAAACTCCTGGCCGATATCACCGTTGCCGATCAGGATATCAGCATCGGAGAGGTGCTGGGATTATTACTGAAAGAAAAAGGGAAAACGGTAGGTACCGCTGAAAGCTGTACCGGCGGACAAATATCCAGCTGGATTACCGCTATTCCCGGCAGTTCGGCCTATTTTAAAGGCAGCGCCGTGACTTATGCCAATGAAACAAAAATAAAATTACTGGGCGTAAAACCGGAAACCCTGGCAGCACATGGCGCCGTCAGCGAAGAAACCGTACGGGAAATGCTGGCAGGTGCGCTCCGTTTGCTGGAAACAGATTATGCCATTGCGGTATCGGGTATTATGGGACCGGATGGCGGTACGCCGGAAAAACCGGTAGGTACCGTGTGGATGGCCGTGGGCGACAACAACCGGACAGTCACCGTGAAACACAGGTTACGTTATGACCGCGACCGGAATATTCAGATGACGGCAGTTTTTGCCATGAATGAATTGCGTAAACTGATCTTGCAATAAGGAATAGCGGCATGTGCCGAATTGAGACAATTCCCTTATTTTTGTTCCGCACTAAAGCAAAAATCAATCTTATGGCCATTGTAGAATTGGTAATGCCAAAAATGGGGGAAAGCATCATGGAAGCCACCATCTTGCGTTGGCATAAACAGACCGGAGATCACGTAAAAGTAGATGAAACGGTACTGGAAATTGCCACTGACAAAGTGGATAGCGAGGTTCCTTCTATCGCGGAAGGAACGATCACGGAAGTGCTCTTCAATGAAAATGATGTAGTACCGGTAGGTACGGTAATTGCCCGCATTAATACCAATGCTGATGCAGCCGCAGTGGCTGCCCCTGTAGTTCCTGCCGCTCCTGTAGCCAGCGAACCTAAGTTTACCACCGTTCCCGCTCCCGTAGCCGCTGTACAGGAAGCTCCTGCTGCCGGCGGTGCAAAGTTCTATTCCCCATTGGTACTCACCATTGCACAACAGGAAGGCGTAAGCTTTGCTGATCTGGAAAAAATTCCAGGTTCGGGCAATGAAGGCCGCGTTACGAAAAAAGATATTTTACAGTTTGTAGCAGACCGCAAAGCAGGTAAGATCATTGCAGATGTTACCCCTGAACCGGTAACTGTGACAGCTCCGGTGGCAGCACCTCGCAGCACACCAGCGGTTACTACTACGGTAGCATCGCCTGCTTACAGTGGCAATGTGGAAATTGTGGAAATGGACAGAATGCGGAAACTGATTGCCAATCACATGGTGATGAGCAAACAAACCAGCCCGCATGTGACCAGCTTTGCAGAAGCAGATGTCACCAACATCGTGAAATGGCGCGATCGGGTAAAAGGAGCATTTGAGAAACGTGAAGGAGAGAAGCTGACGTTCACCCCACTGTTTGTAGAAGCTGTGGTAAAGTGTATCAAACGTTTCCCACTGGTGAACTGTTCCCTGGATGGCGACAAGATCATTATTAAGAAAGATATCAATATAGGTATGGCTACGGCACTGCCTACCGGTAACCTGATTGTACCTGTTATTAAAAGCGCAGATGTACTGAACCTGGTAGGACTGACCAAACAGGTGAATCACCTGGCCAATGCTGCCCGTCAGAATAAACTGAAACCGGAAGATACGCAGGGCGGTACTTTCACCCTGACCAACGTAGGTACCTTTGGTAGCCTGATGGGTACGCCTATCATTAACCAGCCGCAGGTAGCGATTCTGGCCGTGGGCGCCATTAAAAAACGTCCTGTAGTCATCGAAACACCGGAAGGTGATACCATCGGTATCCGCCATATGATGTATTTATCACTCTCCTATGATCACCGCATTGTAGATGGATCATTGGGCTCTTCTTTCCTGAGTGCAGTAGCACAGGAACTGGAAAATTTTGATCCCGGAAAGAGTATCTAATATCACATAACATATTATCAGTGAAGCATTATGCCGGCGCTAACGGAGCCCGTATAATGCTTCGCTGTTTACAGGCATCACCGGTTATACCGGACGCAAAAAAAGAGGGCCCTCCAATGGAAAGCCCTCTTTTTTTGTTTCTTTGTGCCCGAATAAGGGGATTAATAACGACGATCGCGGGAACCGTATCCGCCACCGCCACGGTTGTTACCACCACCACCTTTGAAATTATTATTCGGTTGTTTGGGTCTTGCTTCGTTTACCATCAATTGCTTTCCTTCGATTTCGCTGCCGTTCAAACTATCCATAGCCTTTGCTCCTTCATCTTGATTAGGCATTTCCACAAAACCAAAACCACGTGAGCGGCCGGTTTCATGGTCCTTGATAACCTTAGCGGAGGTAACCTCTCCAAATTCGCTGAAAATCTGATGAAGATCTTCATCGTTCAACCTATAATGCAGGTTGGCTACGTAAATGTTCATGATAACTGAAATTAAAAAAATGAAAAATAATATACTTGAAGTTATGAAAATTACGCTAATAAAAAAGTTGGCAATGAAATATTTTTAAAAGGCCTCCTCCTTTTACCCCCTCCATACTGCTTTATATCCTTACTGGATAAAGATTTTAAGGTGATGGAAATATATTTTAAAATGCCTCTCCAAACGTCAAAAACAAGCCTTTTTACCGTTTTTTTTTCGTAAATTCAGGATATGATCCATTAAATTAATTACTTATGGGAGTGCTGAGTGATACCTGGTTTGCAGATGGTTATATCGATTTTGAATTGAAAAAATATACCTTGCTCGCCTATCTGCAAGACATCAACCGATACTTCAATCAGAGCAAGCTTTATCCCCAGTTGGCCGACATCATCTTTCACTACAACAATCTGGTCGCTTTCCGGGAGAATAAACAATTTCTGCAGCAACAGTTTCCCAAACGCCTGACCGCCGTGAATATCGAAAAACTGCAGCTGTTGTACGAACAGCTGATTGCAGATGATGAACTGATGCAGGAACTGGAACAGATTATCCAGTATTCACTGCCACAGCTGGATACCACCATTAAGGAAGGCACGGAAATCTATGAGTTTGTGGAAAACAAGCTGAGTATTTGTCCGGTAGGACTGATGCCGCTGGAACCTACCGAAGGCTATCTGCTACTATGCGACGGCCGTTGCCGGGATACGCTGGTTTATGTTTACCGGCTCACCATTTTCGAACGGCATGATGAAAAATTCAGAGGCATTCATACGGCTTACCTGAAAGCCTATAAAAAAGACCTGGTGCATACCAGCAATCATATCAAAACAATGCTGATCCGGGAACGCACCGACCTGCCCAATCCGGCTGTTTATTGTGTGGAAACACCGCTGATTGTACCGGTCGATGAAACCCTGCTGCCCATTGCCAAAAGGAGCCTGGTCAAATATATTACGCAGCATGCCGCGTGAAAAATAAACCGCCTTTCCGGAAAGGCGGTTTGCTATTGCAGGTATGCGTTATTGTAACGGCGGTTGTTGGGTAGGTGTACCAAATTGAATATCCAGCGTATATTCCTTTTCCTTTAGAAAAGGTGCATAGTATTGATGCAGAATACTGCGGATTTTTGCTTTGGAATGTTCTATATACACCGTATTATTTTCCAGCTGAGCCCTGGAAGTCTGGTATAGTTTCTTCTGTGCATCCGTATAGGTTTCATCATTCTGAAACAGCAGCCAGCCCTTACGATTGGCCGTTTCCATCTTATCCATTTTCAACTCATAACTGAGCAATACCGGCGCGGGCAGACTGATAGTAATCTTTTTACCGTTAGTGGCTACCCGAAATGTTTTATCGTTGATATTGACACCATATTTCGCCTGATAAGGAATGGATACCCATACCGTGTTTTCCAGGAATGTTTTCCGGATATTATCGCCCCAGTCGCCGTTGTCTTCCACATTGCTGCGTTTCAGACTCGCGTTGCCCTGCACATCGAGACTGGCCAGTTCCGCAATCTCTTTGATAATCGTGCTGTTGGAAATCACCTGCTGATTCAGGTCCGTACCACCGAAACGTTTGCCCAACCAGAATATCAGGATCGCCAGCAATAAGGCGGCTGCCAGGTATATGATCTTTTTCATGCATGTAAATTACTAAAAAGCAGGGAGCTGACAATCTGCAGTCGGGGTGTTGCCCGTCAATAGCGGCGTAGAATAACGATGTCCTGTAAAAAAAAGAAGTGGTTGACTATCTCTTTTTACCCGACATCGTTATCATGTTGCCCATCAGTACCAGGATTTACAGGTAGGGCTGGGGGCGATGGAGTTGCAGAAATTTCTGCGGATCGGTAATGTCTGTGAAACCAAACTGCCGGTACAGGCTGTGGGCATCTGCTGTTACCAGCAGCCATCTCCGTAAACCTTGCAGATCGGGATGTGCTATCACGGCACGCATGATAAACTTCGACAAACCTTTACCCCGATGACTGGTCACAACAAATACGTCGGCCAGGTAGGCAAAGGAAGCACCATCTGTAATCACCCGGGCAAAACCAATCTGCCGGTTGTCGTGATACAAGCCGAAACACAGAGAGCCGGCAATGCATTTTTCTACAATGCTGAGCGGAATACCTTGCGCCCAGTAAGATTCAGTAGCTAAAAACTGGTGAATCACTTCCGTGTCCAGCTTTGATTTGTCTGTGGAAATAAGGTAATCTCCTTCCTGTACGGTGATGTTGGTCATATGCCGGTACTGTTTAGCGGATGTAGCATAATATTACGGATACTAAAATAGGTAATATATCAACATCCGGGCAGACTAACTGGCTACTGCCACGCGGGTATTTGCCGGCATATGCGCTATGGTAGCAGCAGCGGCGGCCGGTGCAAAATAGGCCGGCGTTTCTCCGTGAAACAGCAGATAATCTTTGATGAACATCGCCTGGTTGTAGTACTGCGTGGGCGTAATAGCTGCCTGCCATTGTGGTAACCGCAGGTCCTGCAGGGTACGCAGGGCAGTTTTATAGCGGATCATGCGGGCATACAACTGTGGCGGCAATCCTACAACGGCCGTGAACCGACGTTCCAGCGTAGGGCGTGACAGATGGAAATGGTGAGAGAGTTCAGGCAGACTTACATTCCCCTGGTTGCACAGGAGGTAATCCGCGATTTCGTCTATTTGTTGCAGACCACGGGTTTGTTGTGCCATGGCTGCTTTACAGGCATTATTCAGGTGCGGTATCATGGCCTCCGGTGTAGACAGCGTGGCTAATGTGGCCGGCAGTTCCTGCCAGTGCGGCAGGTCCAATACATCCAGGTTACGGTAATAGTTGGTGAAATGAGCCGCATCGAGTCCGAGTACCCGGTAACAACCGTAGGCATTCAACTGGATGACCGCCATTTTAATCGGGCCACGTACCTGCAGCTGACAGGCGCAGGTGAAATGGCCGATGATGGCATTTTGCGGCAACGTGAAAGCCGGGTGATGGGCCGGTTTGATCGTTGCTTCGCCTTCCAGTATACATACGATATACTGGTCGCCGAGGGCTAAAAGGTTTTGCGGGAGTTGTATCAGCCCCTGGGTATTATCTTCCCAGTAATAATATTGTTTTACAAACGGATGCAGGGCATCTTCCGGGCAATAAATATGGAAGTTCATAGGCATAAGTATGTAGTGTTTTCAGGATATCGTAGTCTCGTGCTGTTCACGCCTGTTGCGGCGTCGTGTTCTTATTGTAAATATATGTTAAATGTTTTATATTAATTAAATAATAATTGTTTTAATGGTTCCAGCCTATCTAAAAAAATATAACGGATCACGGGAATGTGTTTTGTCCCGGTGATCCGTTATATTTTTTTAGATTATCTGATAGCTTGGTTTATTCCCAGCCCCAGTTGATCCCTTTTTCTGTAGCAGGAACGCCGCTTTCCAGCCATTGCGGTGCCGGCGCGCCTTTCAGGAAGTGATCAAAAAACTGTTGCTCCCGACGCTGAATATCTTTACGGTTCTGGCGTTGTATCAGGTTGTGTGCCTCGTTGTTATAGTTAAGCATCCAAACGGGCTTGCCTAAACGACGTAAACCGGTAAACATTTCAATGCCCTGGTACCAGGGTACTGCCCCATCGGCATCATTGGCCATAATTGCCACCGGCGTGTTTACGCGGGGCAGGTTGAACAGTGGAGAGTTTTCAATATACAACTCCGGTTTTTCCCATAAGGTAGCACCGATCCTGCTTTGTGAATGCTCATACTGGAACTGTCTGTTCATACCGCTTTCCCAACGGATACCCCCATACGCACTGGTCATATTGGCTACCGGTGCGCCGGCCCATGCAGCCTTGAAAATATTGGTCTGGGTAATGAGGTAAGCTACCTGGTAGCCACCCCAGCTTTGTCCCTGGATCCCCATATTTTTACCATCTACCCACGGTTGTTTAGCGAGGGTTTCTGCAGCGCTCACGATGTAGTCGTAGGCACTCTTGCCAGGATAACCGTTTTCGTAGCTGATATCCGGTGCAAACACCAGGTAACCGCGGCTTACGAAGAAGGAAATATTCAGGCGGGATGGCGTAGGCGCCGGGGCCTGATAGCTATACAAGCCATCTGTTAATTTCTCATAGAAATAAAAGATAACCGGATACTTTTTGGTGCTGTCAAAATCTTCTGGTTTGTACAGGATCCCTTCAGACGATTTGCCGCTGAAAGTGGTCCACTTGTATAGGGAAGCCGTACCCCAGTTATAGTTTTGCTGCTGCGGGTTGGTGCTGCTGATCTTCGTTGCTTTATCCAGCTGGGTACCGGTATATACATCGGGCGATTGGGTGTAGCTGGCCCGGGTGAAGGTATATACAGGAGCGTCTTTGGCTTTCAGCAGATCTGTAAAGGAAAAAGGACCGGCGCTCAGGAGCTGCGGTACGCTGCCTTTGACTGCCTTAGCTGGCAGCAACAGGGAATAATAGCCGTTATATTTGGTGCTGTCTGCAAAAGTACTCAGCAGCAGGGTTTCGTTGGGAACAAAACCGGTTTGTTCCGGATTGGTTTTTACGATGAGGTAACGGGTTTTGGTTTTGCGTCCGTTGCCGGCAGTAATCACTACCGGAGCGATTTTACCTTCCGGATCCACCTGCCAGATGTCATAACGGTCATAGATATACGCAAACCGGTCGTCTTTTAACCAGCCAGCCAAACCATAAGGTTCCGGTACATCCGGATGATCATCTTCTTCGTCAGCGAGTGCGGTGGTAATACCTTTGCTGAGCGGAATCACCGCGCCGGTAGCATTGTTGTGCACAAACCATTGTTTGTTTACCAGATCATACCAGGTAATATACTTCCCATTGGGAGAGAGCGTAAAATAACCATCCAGTTTTTCTTTGATCAGCTTACGGCTGCCATCCTGTATGTTAACGAGGTACGCTGTTTTAAGGGTACGGCCTATCCATTGCAGGGGAACACGTGCGCCTTTATCAGTGTATCCCAGGGCATAGGGGCTGTTGCCTTCCTGCGCCGTGAAGATGGATTCCAGATTTTGATCGCCCAGCTGTACGATACGTTTTGCGCCGGTATGATATACGGCTGCATAACTTCTTTTCAGTTCCTTGTCTGCGTTTTTCAGCTGCATGGGCTGCAGGTAATCATCTTTATAATTCCAGATATCTACCTTGGCTACTTCAAAATCCACGATGGTCGTGTCTTTCGGCGGTCGTACCGGGGCCGTACCAAAGAGCAGCCGCTGTCCGTCTTTACTGAAAGAGAGGGCACTGTTAGGGTTTACGGTCCACTGTTGCGGAATACCGGTACTGTTTTTACCTGCTACTGCCAGCGCGCTGTCCTGTCCTGGTTTGAAGTAATACAGCTGATAAAACTGCTGCAGTGCCTTTGCGCTGTCGCGGGTACCGAAATAAGCGGCCTGTTCTCCTTTTTCATCAAGGGCCAGTTGCTTATAGTCGCCGTAACCACGGCTCAGGGTATCTGCTTTTCCTTTGCCGGCATGCCATAACAATACGGCGGTGCGGGAGAGGGAATCTTTTTTGTTGGAGGTAATCGCTGCCAGCAGGCTGTTGCCCGGTTTGCTGAAAGCGTAGGAGGTCACGTTTTTGATGGTGTCCTGTACACCTGCTGCCAGTTGGCGGATGATGAGCACACCGCCGTCCTTATCGGCGTCGGTACGTTTGTCATCGTCTTCCCGGTCTTTGGAGGCAGGGGCTGGAGCAGCTTTACCACCTTTGGTTCTGGCAGTATCGGCAGGTGTTTCCTGCAGCCATGCCAGCAGGCCACCCCCTTTTTCAGGCGCCTTAAAGGATTTTACGGCGGCAAATTTCAGGATGTCGGATTGTCCCAGTGTGACGATACCCAGGGAATCCTTCGGCATTTCCGCCGGTTTCTTTTTCTTGATTTTTGCTTCGCGGGTATCCCGGAAAAAAGGTTTGATACTGAAGGCTACATAACGGGAATCTGCTGTGATGAGTGGATTGCTGCCTCGTGGAATGGTCATGGACCGGTTGGTTTTCCGGTCGTAAATAACCAGGCTGGCATCTCCTTCCTGTGGCGTGACAGTATACACCACCCATTGTCCATTGTTGCTGATCAGTTTTGTACCGATGCTTTGCCAGCTGTCATATACACTGTGATCCAGCGGCTTTTTGGCATGTTGTTGCGCATAAGTGAAATACGGGCTACTCATAAGCAGGAGGCCCCAAAAGATCTTTCTCATAGGGCTAAAGTAATAAATTACGACAGGAATTAAACAATCGGGCGTACCAGTGGTAAAACGATTTTTCCCGCAGGAGGGAGGATGACCGTTGCCGGCAGCTAAACAGGCCGGATCAGGATATCCCCGATGGAGGATAAAAAACAGGAGCGCCGGCGGGTATCAACCAGTTCCGGAGATGACTTTATGGTGATGGCATACGCGGACAATGTTGTTGGTCAACTGTAGGCCGGCAGCACTCCGGAAATAAAATTATTTTCTGCAGGGCAATGCGCTACATTGCTGTACTGACAAGTGCTAAAGCAAATGCCTATAACATGTTACCCGAAAGCAGACAGCTCCCCCGATGCTGTCAACGTGATCATTATTTCCCTTTTATCACCCAAAATTTAAACGATGAAAAAGATATTATTCCTATTCGCAGTAGTCTGTTTATTTTTCATGGCCTGTACCAAAGAACAGCAGTTAAAAAAAGATAAATCCTATACTGATCAGCCCACAGCTGCAGCCAGCAGTCAGGCAGCTTCCATTGATAAAGATGTGTTTACCTATTCGAGCGACTGGTCTGGTAAGGTGCAGATTGTGATTGTATCCAGATCTGAATCCGGCACGCATGTATTTACCGATGTAACGGTGCCACCGGATTATGTACTGATTGGTGGTGGCGCGGTAGCTACCTATCCGCAGGGGTCATACGGCGCATTATTAACTGCCTCTTATCCGGATAATAATTTAAGTACCTGGCATGCGGCTTCAAAAGATCACATCCAGTCAGCCAGTCATACCCTGACGGGGTATGCCATCGGATTGAAACTGAGTGGCGTCACTAAAGATGAACTGAAAACCTATATACAAATCAGTAGCAATACGACAGGTACAGCTGGTCACCCCAATACCTATGTAAGTACCAACGGTGGGTATACATTAATAGGTGGCGGCGCCAAAGTAAACTGGAGCGGCTGGGGTAATCTGTTGACAAAATCAATACCCAGTGGTAACAGCTGGCTGGTTGGCAGTAAAGATCATATTGAAAGCTCTCCTGCCAGCATTACTGCTTATGCTATTGGTATCCAACCCAATATCCCCAATTTCGGAGCATTGGAAATTCTGCAGGAATCCGCTTCTACTTACGCAAGTGGCTCTCAGGGCGTGGTGACTGTAAATATTGATAATACATGGGTAGTGGCCAGTGCCGGTGCAGAAGCGCAATATGCCGGCCTGGGCAGATTATTGGTAGGCATATTGCCGAATGTAAGATCCGTAACCGCCATCTCTCACGACCATTTGGAGTTTGATGGTGGCACTACTTATGCCTATGCGGTAAAAATCAGGAAAAAACCATAACCGGGTATCCCGGATTTATTTCGGGTCAGCAGTTGTTGGCAAGGGATAAAAAAGGCGAATCGGGGCGTCTTCTTATGCCAGGCAAGCGGTATCGTCTATAGCTGGAACAGGCATAAGCCGTGCTTATCCGGCCAGCTATCCGAACGAAGCCGATGAACAGTTTAAAGCTGTTCATCGGCTTTTTTACAGAGATGATTACCAGCGTGGGTTTTGTTTCAACGCACCATTGGGATATAACGCGATCTGGCCGCTGGGTATCGGCAGCAGATAGTTTTTAGGTGTTTCAAATTTACGGACAGTACTGGCTTTGTAAGGCGTAATATAACCTTTCTCGTCCCGCAGTACGTCTGCGTTTCCCTTTACCCTGGCGCCTTTGAAGATGTCGGGGTTTTTGTTGCTGTCCATATAATCCCCTTTGCTCCAACGCATCAGGTCATGGTAGCGGAAGCCATCCATCATGAGTTCTGCTCTTCTTTCCCGGCGTATTTCCCAGATGAAAGAAGGTACATCAGGATCTTTTTTAGAATCCGTGTATGGTACACCGTTAGCAGCTACCTGGGTTTCACTGAGATATTGCAAAGGAGGCAGTCCGGCCCGTACACGCAGCAGGTTGATGGACCGGTCGAGGTCTGTCTGGGAAAAGGCATACTGTCCCTCCTTTTGCAGTTCGGCGGCCGCTTCGGCGTAGTTCAATAATACTTCTGCCAGCCAGAAGAGCGGGGCATCGGTATCGTTGTACGGCGCCAGCGTGTTGGCTACCAGTGGTTGCAGGAACTTGGCCGGCCGGTATCCGGTGCTGGTACTCATGCCACCAACCAATTCGCCGTTGTAGCAGAGGAAAGTATCGATGGTTTGCAGCAGGCGTCTGTCGCGGTTGCTGCGGGTACGCTGGATGCTACTATCGCCTTTATAGAGCGGCGATACGGTGATCGGTAATCCATCTGAACACAGATAGGACTCCACAGCCGATTTGGTTAAGCCAGCCATCTGGGTACTGTTGGTATTGAAACCAATCACCGAATGGGTGAGGAAGCCCGGCAGGTATTTTTTGTACAGGATGATCTCCTGGTTACCAGACAGGTCGATGGAGTTATAGGCGGTGCGATAGTCGGCTGATAGCTTGTAGGTGCCGGTCATTAGTTTGGAAGCGGCATCTTTTGCTGCTGCCAGAAATTTCGCGGCATCGGGTAAGGCAGGATCGGTATGGTACCTGCGCCACGTACCTTCGTATAGGCCTATCCGTGACTTCAATGCCAGGGCTACATCGCGGGTGATGGTGTTGGGCTGGTCTTTTGTCCGGAGGTTATCTACGGCAAAATTGATATCTGCCAGCACACTATCCATCACCAGTACCCGGGAGTCGCGGGGTTTGTAGATCATGCCTTCATCACTGATATCCATGGAATTGCCCAGCCAGGGAAGATCCCCGTAGTCTTTCACCCGGTTAAAGTAGGTGAGGGCGCGGAAAAAACGGGCGACCCCTTTCCAGTGGTTTTTGGCTTCGTCTGACATCGGTACCCTGTCAATACGTTCCAGCATAATGTTGGCTTTTCTTATCTGGGTAAAATCCCAGGAAGTGGCGGTTGCCGGCACATTCAGCAGGAAGTTCTGAAAGGCGCTGCCAGCCTGATCATCCGTAAAGGAGGAAAAGTAAAAATCGCCGTAAGTGGTAAGATTGCCATAACCGGGAAATAATTCATAGAATCCCCAGTTGTAGCTGCGAACGTTGTCTTCGGATATCCAGAAAGTATTATCATCAAACTGATCGGGGAGTGCTTTATCTACATATTTTTTACAGCCGGTGCTCATCAATACAACAGCAACGGTGGATATAACGGAAGTGATTATACGATTTTTCATAAAGGTATCATTTAAAAGGTTACCTGTAAGCCAAAGGAAAAAGTACGTTGGAAGGGGAAGGTTCTGCCCAGGAAGTTGGATTCACCGGTGGTGATTTCCGGATCGATAGGCGCGCCTACATTGGATATTTCAGCCAGATTTTGCCCGCTGGCGTATACCCGTACCCGTTGCAGGTGTATCTGGCTGGCCAGGTGCGCCGGTAAGGTATAGCCCAGGGTGATATTTTTCAGGCGCAGGTAAGCCATGTTGAGCAGGTATTTGGATTGTGGATAGAAGTTATTGCCACCGGATGCCAGGCCGGGTATTTTACCCTGGTCGTTTTTGGAGTAAGGACGGGGGTAGTAGGCATTCGGATTGCTTTCCGTCCAGTAGTCCAGCTGATTGGCATACAGGATATCGTTACCACGGTACATCGGGAGGGTAAGATCGCCCAGGCCCCAGTAATTCACCTTGCCTACGCCCTGCAGAAATACATCCAGGTCGAAGTTTTTAAACGTACTGCCCAGTCGGATACTGTATTGGTAGCGGGGGAGGGTGTTGCCAATAATGGTCAGGTCGCCGTGGTCGCTGAGGGTACCTTTACCGCCGTCAATTACCTTGTCGTCGTTGAGGTCTTTGTATTTGATGTCGCCGGGGCCGAATACGAAATTACCATCCTGTAGTTTGGACTGGTTCGGCACTTTGGTCATATCATCTTCCCGGGTGAAATAACGGTCTGTTTCAAAGCCCCATATTTCCCCGAGGTTTTTGCCTTTGTAGTTCTGAGAGATCAGCATGGAAGGATTGTTCCAGTCGGAGATAATGGTTTTGCTATCCCAGAAGGCCAGGGTACCGTATACCAGCCAGTCTTTGTTGAGGCGGTAGTTGGCATCCACCATGATTTCATAACCACGGGTGCGGAGGGCGCCGTCATTGATCTTCGGGGCGGAGGTGCCAAAGGTAGCGGGGATGGCTCTGTTGGTAAGCATGCCGTCGGTGCTGCGCTCGTACCAGTCTACGGTAACGCCTATATGATTATTAAAGAGGCTGATATCAGTGCCGATATCGATGGTGCGTACGCGTTCCCACGACAGCGATCTGGCTACGGATAGTGGCTGGTTCACGCCCGGGGCATAGGTGCCGCCATTCATCCAGTTCACCTGACTGGTAGCCATGGATGGGATGTACCATTTACCACCGGTATCCTGGTTACCCAATGTGCCGTAGGAGGCGCGGATTTTCAGGTCGCTCAGTGCCTTCCGGATACCCTGCATGAAAGGTTCTTCGGTGATACGGTAACCGATAGACGCAGAAGGGAAGAAGGCCCAACGATCAGCAGGCGGGAAGGCGGAGGCGCCATCATAGCGGCCGTTTACTTCCAGCAACCATTTGTCTTTATAGGCATAGTTGATACGGCCAAAGAAACCGGCGTAGGCATTCTCCAGGTGGTTATTATCTACCAGCTGATCGCCGGTAGCCAGTGACAGTTCTGATTTGGTGGGGTCCAGTACATTGCGGCGGTAAGCGCCGAAGTTGAGGGTATCCACATCTTCGGCATTCATGCCGGCCATTACTTTCAGCTGATGGTCTTTGCCCAGACGCTTATCGTAAGTGGCATACAGGTTAAAGGTGTTTACCTTATAGTTGCCGGCTTTGTAACCGGTTTCGTTCTGGGCAGGGCTGGCAATGTTGGCGAGCGTCAGTGGTCCGGGCGTCCAGAAATCCCAGGCCATTACCTTGCCGCCGGCAATGTGGCGGGTGGTATTGTCGCGGCCTATGGTATAGTCGGCACGGATGTTCAGGTCTTTGGTCAGTTTCAGGGTAGCGCCCAGGTTGATGCGCTGGTAGTTATCCGTGAGGGTGTTGGTTTGCGCATTGGCCAGGTATGCCGGCGTGTGGCGGAAGTAGTTGCCCTGATAGGTGCCGTAAGGGAAATAGGCGCCCCAGCGCCACATATAGTAGAAGTAGCTCTGGTATTGATAGGGATAATCATATTTGAAGTTGCGGTATAGCATCCGGAGGTCTACATCCAGCCATTTGGTGACACTGGCATTTACATTGGCACTGATGTTATATTTTTTGATGTTGTCGGGATTCATTTTGAGCGTACCGCCTGCGTTGCTGAATCCGCCGGAGAGATAGTAGGACACTTTTTCGCTGCCGCCGGAGATGCTGAGGTTTTGAATCTGCTGTGGCGCCCACTTTTGCATCATCATATCTTTTACATCCCATACCCGGTAGAAGTAGGGTTGGCCGTCCTTGACTTCAAAATCTTCTCCGGGAACCATTTCCAGTCCTTTCCGGTTATGGGCATATTTTTCTTTCCAGTTACGGATGCCGTCCCGCAGTTGCAACATCCTCATCCCGAATATTTCAGGGGTAGTGGTACCGGCACGGGTAGCGCCTTCATACAGGCCGGTCAGTTCCTTTTCAGGATCGGCGAAGTCGGGCAGCATGGTAGGGGTGCTCCAGCCAAAGTTGTTGGAGTACCGTACGGTGGTGCGGGTGTTGCGGTGACCGGTTTTGGTTTTGATCAGCACAACGCCGAAAGAAGCCCGGGCGCCGAAGATAGAGGTAGACGCAGCATCTTTTAATACAGAGATGCTTTCAATGTCGTCGGGATTGATGAGGGAGAGGTCTGGCGTTTCCACGTTATCTACCAGCAGCAGTGGTTTGCTGGTACCGTTGAGGGAACCGGTTCCCCGGATGTTGATCGCGGGTGCCTGGGTAAGGCCGCCGTTGGAAAAGGTGATGTTCAGACCGGGTGATACGCCTTGCAATGCTTTGGAGGGATCGGTGAGCGGTCTGCCCTGCATGGTTTTGGAGATGTCGACAACGGATACGGCGCCGGTGAGATTGGCTTTTTTCTGGGTGCCGTAGCCTACTACTACGAATTGTTCGAGGGAGCGTTCGTCAGACTCCATCAGCAGCTGGTAGCTGCTTTTACCGGTAACGGGTACTTTCAGGGGCTTATACCCAATAAAGCTTACCTGCAGCAAGGTGGCGCCTGCGGGCAGTTGCAGGGTAAAATGGCCTTTTTCGTCGGCGACGGTGCCTTTGGCGCCGGACATAATGGTGGCGCCAATAACAGGTTGCTGATTGCTTTTGTCAGTCACCGTTCCGGAGATGACCTGTTGGGCCAGCAGGGAAGGGGTGTAAAGCAGCAATAGCAGTAACGTGAAAAGTAATCTTGCTCTCATGGTTGAAAGTTTAGATGTTGGTTGAATAGCGGTTGTGTTGTGACTAGTAAATATTTCCAGGCTGACAGACAGTAAACGGGTTCGTGGTTTTTACAGGTCGATAACGTGTGTTGGGTACTTAGTCGTTGCGTTTATTTGCGTTTTTAATACTTGAATTAATCCATAAATGTTGTATTTTATAAATTATTGCGTGTTATTGCGGGTTGTTAAAATACAAAATACGCTAAAATACGTATAGTTATTTTTAAAATTTACAGGGACGGCGGACAGGTAAACCGGAACAACCTGTAGTGAGATTTGTATATTTGAAAAATTTTCGGGCATGTTAAAAGAGGAACGCCAGGCATTTATCATGCGGCAGATCAACTTGCATAATAAAGTTTTATCGACCGATATCAGTAGTATGCTGGGCATCTCGGAAGATACTGTGCGCCGCGACCTGAAAGAAATGGCAGAGGAAGGCAAAATCCTGAAAGTACATGGTGGCGCAATCGGGCGCTCCTTTCATCATCCGTTTGATACGGAGAACATGGTATATGCGCTGGAAGCCAAACAACAGATTGCGGAAAAAACCATCCGGCTCCTGAAAAATGATATGGTGGTACTCACCGGCGGTGGCACCACCATGATAGAACTGGCCAAACGTATACCAGACAGCCTGCGGGCTACCTTTTTTACTATCAGCCCGCTTGTGGCATTACAACTGGTGGAACATACCCACCTGACGGTCATCAGTATCGGCGGGCAACTCTCTAAAAGTTCCAATGTACATATAGGCGCCAGCGTGATTAACCAGCTGGCAGATATTAAGGTAGACCTGTGCTTACTGGGCGCCAATGGCTTTTCCGTGCAGGACGGTATGACCGATTCCGATTGGGAAGTGGTGCAGGTAAAAAGGGCGATGCTGAAAGCGTCTAAAAAAACGGCGATTCTCAGTATTGCAGAAAAACTGGGTTCTGCCCAGCGCATGAAAGTATGTGACCTGAACCTGATTAATTACCTGATCACGGAGCTGCCCCCCGAAAATCACCAGCTGGCTGATTATCAGCACCTGGATCTCGACCTGTTCTAGGAGAGGGTGCGGTCTTTGGCCACCCGCGCCATTTGCAGTACCACAGATAACAGAATACAGCCCAGCCCTGCATAGAAAGCGCTGTTCAGGTATTTGTTTTCATGAAACAGCACAAAAGCCAGGAAGATGCTGTACACCGGTTCCAGATTAAAACACAGATTAACGGTAAAGGGAGAAATCTTTTTCAACGCACTCATACTGAGCAGGTACATACAGATGGTACAGGCCCAGGCGAGTATCAGCAGGTAGATGAGGTCCATAGACGATGGCAGGATACTGGCCACAGGAAACAGCTGCAGGTAAAACGGCATCGCCAGGGTTAATACCACAAAACCGACCGACAGTTCATAAAAAGTGATGGTGGAGGTATCAAAGCGTTTGATGAGCCGTTTATTGAATACGGTAAACAGGGCGGCAAACATGGCCGATATAATACCCAGTATAATACCGGTACGGTATTGTGTATCAAAATGAAATATCAGCAGAATGCCCAGCAGGGTCAGTAAACTGAGTCCCATCTCCGCCATATCAAAGCGGCGCCGGTTGATCAGCGGATCAAAAAAAGCGGTGAACAGACTGGTAAGAGAAAAACAAATCACCCCGATAGATACATTCGAATATTTAATACTGCCGTAAAAGAACAGCCAGTGGAGTGCAATCACTACGCCGGTAGCGCCAATGGGGGCAATATCTTTCCAGGGCAGTATTTTTAATTTACCCTGTAAGCGAAATAATATCAGCAGGCTTATGGAGGTGATCATCAGCCGGTACCATACCAGCAGTCCTTCGTTGAGGGTGATCAGTTTACCTAAAATACCTGTAAAACCTGCCAGGAATACGGAGAGATGGAGATGAAGGAATGCTTTTTTCATGAACCGATGATGGCAAAACTACGTATTAAAAATTACGCATTTACCAGTTAGATAGCGGCGAAGCTGTTTCGCTGATATCTACCCGGTAAATGCGCTTTTCTATAACGTAATCTTAATTCGTAACTCTTTTTTTGTATTGGCGGAAAAGGCTTTGCCATTGTATTTTCAATACACCCAATATGCCTTCTTTTACGATGCCTTTACTCATTTTGGAGTAGCCTTCCTTGCGATCTTTAAAAGTGATGGGCACTTCCTTGATGCGGAAGCCCAGTTTCCAGGCGGTAAATTTCATTTCTATCTGAAATGCATATCCTACAAACTGTATCTGGTCCAGGTTAATGGCTTCCAGTACGGTATTGCGGTAACATACAAATCCGGCAGTAGGGTCTTTTACCGGCATCCAGGTGATCATGCCTACATAGAGCGAAGCACCATAAGATAAGATGGCACGGTCCCAGGGCCAGTTTTCGGTATTGCCGCCTTTTACGTAGCGGGAGCCTACCGATACATCTGCACCGTCTTTGGCGCAGGCGTTGTACAGGCGAACCAGGTCTTTGGGATTATGGGAAAAGTCGGCATCCATTTCAAAGATGTACTGGTAGTTGTTGGCCAGTGCCCATTTGAAACCATGGATGTAGGCGGTTCCCAGTCCTTGTTTACCGGATCTTTCCTGGAGGAATAAGGCACCCGGATGTTCCTGTTGCAGGGATTTTACAATCGCGCCGGTACCATCAGGAGAGCCGTCATCCACTATCAGGACGTGAAAATTTTCCTGTAAAGAAAATACAGCGGCAATGATATTGCGGATGTTATCCTTTTCATTGTACGTTGGTATGATGACAAGCTTTTCCAATTCGGCAGATGATATTTTTGGACTGCGAAAATAAATCAATTCCGGCGCAAGATAGGATGTTCTAAAAAAACATTACATTTTTTTTAACATCATATTGTGATAGATTTCCGACAGTTTTTGTTTGGTGTTCAGGGGGAAATCCGCCTTCATCATCCAATCATAGTATTGAGGTTCAACCTTCAGCACTTCTCTTACCGGGCGGCCTTTGTATTTACCGAAGTTAAATACCTCCTGTCCGCCCTGCATCACGATGCGGCGGGCAAAGTCGATATATTCTTCTTCTTTGGTGAAATCAGACAGGGAGTCGATATCCTCCTGTAATTGGGAGTACCGGCCCAGCTGGGCTTCCAGGATTTCGTAGGTAGCCAGTGCGTCTGCTTCCGCGCTATGTGCATTCTCCAGTTGTTTATCGCAATAGAACTTGTAGGCGGCAGCGAGGGTACGTTTTTCCATTAAGTGGAAAATACGCTGTACATCTACAAATTTCCTTTTAGAGACATCAAACTCGATTTCCGCCCGCAGAAATTCTTCCACCAGCAGGGGAATATCAAAACGGTTGGAGTTATAACCAGCCAGGTCGCAGTTATCCATGAACTGTTTCAGCTCATTGGCTACCTGTTTAAAAACGGGCGCATCTTTCACATCTTCATCGCGGATACCATGAATAGCGGTAGATCCTGCGGGGATGGGCATGCCGGGGTTAATACGTTTTACTTTCGACTGCGTGGATTTATCAGGAAATACTTTGATGATGGCAATTTCAATGATACGGTCGGAAGCCACATTGGTGCCAGTGGTTTCGAGGTCAATTACGGCCAGGGGCCTCTTGAGGAGCAAAGAAGGCATTATATACTATTTAGTTATTTTTTATGTAAAAAAGTGATGCAGTATTTTATTGCTGTCCGGGCAGCAACTGTTCCAGTTTGCCGAAGTCCAGCCCGTCGTACGTACCGGAGCTCATCAGCAACAGGTTCGTATCCTGGTAGGACTGCGCTGCCAGGAAGGCTTCCAGTTTTTCCCTTTCATGAAAAACGAGGAGGTCTTCACGGCCAAACCGCTGTGCAATTAATCCGGGCGCCAGATCCGGCATCCGTTTGATTTCCAGGGCATGTTTGCTATAGAATACCGCTGCCATATCTGCGGGGTCCATGGTTCCCTGATACTGTTCCAGAAAATCAGCATTCAGGCTGCTGTAAGTATGTAACTCCAGCACAGCAATCAGTTTCCGGTCGGGATATTGTTGCCTGGCGGCTTCCATCGTGGCTTTCACCTTGGAAGGAGCATGGGCAAAATCCCTGTAAATTACACAGTGCGCATTGCTGGCTACCAGCTCCAGTCTTTTAGCTGCGCCCTTAAAGGTAGCAATTGCAGTCAGGAATTTCACATCAGAAATACCTAATTCGTTACAAACCAGTCTGGCTGCGTGCATATTCAGCAGGTTATGTCCGCCAAATACCGCCAGGTCGGTGGCTGCGTCCCCAAAATGAATCCGGGTAATGCCGTTATGAATTTCATGTACCGGCATCTGGTACGGTATCCGTTTCAGGTGCTGTCCTTCCTGTTCTACCAGTCCGGCCAGTTCGGGGTCGGTGCTGTTATAGATCAGTACATGGCCTGCTGCCATCTGCCGGATGAATATGGCAAATTGTTCTTTATAGATGTCGTAGGTAGGAAATACATTAATGTGATCCCAGGCAATACCGGTTAATACAGCGATCTGGGGATGCAGAAAATGGAATTTCGGCTTTCTTTCGATGGCGGAAGCCGGGTATTCATCTGCTTCACACACGATCACCGGCGCGCTGGTAATATTCACCGACTGGGCAAAACCTTCCAGCCGGGCGCCTACCAGGTAATCAAACTCCTGTCCGCATTGCTGCAGTACATGCATGATCATGGCAGTAGTGGTGGTTTTACCATGACTGCCCCCAACGGCTACACGTACTTTATCCCGGCTTTCCTGATAAATATATTCAGGGAAGGAGTATATCTTTAACTGTAGTGCGCGGGCACGTATCAGTTCCGGATTATCTTCCCGGGCATGCATACCCAGGATAACGGCATCGAGGTCCGGTGTAATCCTGTCGGGATCCCAGCCGATAGCTGCAGGTAATATACCTGCCTGTTGCAGGTTGGAGAGCGCCGGTTCAAAGATTTCATCGTCGCTGCCGGTTACTGCATACCCTTTATGTTTGAGCGCAATGGCTAACTGGTGCATTACGCTGCCGCCAATGGCTATAAAATGTACTTTCGTCATAACGCCGTTTATTCCGGGATCAGATGACATGGATCACCAAATCATTAAATCTCAAAAATGTATAGTTGTTTTTTTTAATGCATTTTCTATATTTGCAAAATAACGTCACAAAACACGATTAAAAAAGTTGTCGTATCATATTTCCTATGAAATTTCGTTTACTAATTAAAACTCCCAGTATGAAATCGTATGTAAGAATTTTGGGCTACACCGGTTTAGTATGTATCTTCGCAGCTTTCTTAACATCCTGCGCAAGCCACCAGAAATTGGGTTGCCCAATGAGAGGAATGGGGAAGGCGCCTGCAGCAGAACATAGCAAATTGTGTTAAATGAATTGGAAAACGTTAACCAGTGATGAACAACTTACTGAAATCAACGAGGCATCTGCTCATCAGCCAATAGTGATTTTTAAGCATAGCACGCGGTGTTCTATTAGTTCGATGGCCAAATCCAGATTGGAGCGTGCAGTTGCGCCAACAGGGTTAACGTTTTATTACCTGGATCTCATTGCTCACCGGGATGTTTCCAATAAAATAGCCGATACCTGGCGTATACCCCATGAATCACCGCAGGTGCTGCTGATCCGCAACGGCGTGTGTGTATATGATGAAAGCCATAACGGTATCCGGATGGAAGAAATCGAAGAAAAGGCCGCCAGCCTGTAAACCACAGCTGTATACTCCACTACCGGCAACGTAATCGTCTGCCTGTCTTATCCTGCTATCTTCTTGTTACTAGTATTACATTCGCTAGCTTTGCAGTATTATATAGCTTAGCATATGAAACATCGAATAGTAGTAGCGGTTACCGGAGCCAGCGGCTCCATTTACGCCCGGCAGTTATTGCAGAAACTGCAGGCTGCAGGAGATGCCCAGCTGGATGAAGTAGCCGTGGTGATGACCGAAAATGCCAAAACAGTATGGCAGACAGAATTAAACAACGACGATTATACCCGTTTACCTTTCCGCTTTTATTCCCAACAGGACTTTCATGCACCCTTTGCCTCCGGTTCCGGACGTTTTGATACCATGATTATTTGTCCCTGTTCCATGGGTACCCTGGGGCGTATTGCCACCGGGATCTCCAACGACCTGATCACTCGTGCCGCAGACGTTGTCCTGAAAGAACGCCGAAAACTGATCCTCGTAGCCCGGGAAACCCCCTATAACCTGATGCATATACGTAATATGGAAACGGTTACACTGGCTGGTGGCATTATCTGCCCGGCTACGCCTTCTTTCTACAGTGTACCTACTACCCTCGAAGAAGTGGCTGCCACAGTAGTAGACCGTATCATTGACCTGGCAGGTATTGAACAGCACACCTACCGCTGGGGGAATGCTGCCAATAATAAAGCGGATTGAGTATCTTCGTTACATTCTTCCATTTTATCATTCATACCATTTATCATTCATACCATGCAAATAGCAATCATCAACGGACCTAATCTCAACCTGCTTGGTAAAAGAGAAACAGGTATCTATGGCAGCGAATCTTTTGAAAACTATTTCAAAGGATTACAGGCACAGTATCCGGCGGTTACGTTCACTTATTTCCAAAGCAATATAGAAGGAGAACTGGTGAATTACCTGCATGAAGTAGGTTTTTCCTATGATGGCATCCTGCTCAACGCCGGCGCCTATACGCATACTTCGGTGGCACTCCGCGACGCCATTGCCGGCATTAAAACACCGGTGATTGAAATTCACATCAGTAATGTATATGCCCGGGAAGAGTTCCGGCATACTTCCCTGATTGCGGCTAAATGTGTGGGTTGTATCTGTGGCCTGGGACTGAAAGGATATCAGCTGGGCGTAGAATTTTTTGGCATGACAGATATCTAGTCCTGTCTGTAAAACAATATCCGGAAGATACCCACAGCAGTGTTGCCGGCCGTATCTTCCGGATGATGTAAGTGCTTTATATCCTTACTCAGCAACAGCGCTTTGCGCCGGTGCTGTTTTAAATGCTTCTCTCGCTTTTAATCCCAGTATTTCAAACATCATATGATCTTCTTCAAAAGAAGGATTACCGGTAGTCAGTAATTTTTCTCCCGTGAAGATGGAATTGGCGCCTGCCATAAAACATAAGGCCTGGTCAGACATACTCATTTCCGCACGGCCGGCACTCAAACGTACCATCGCCTGCGGCATCAGTATACGGGTAGTGGCAATCATGCGTACCATATCCCAGAAGGCTACTTTCGGCAGATGTTCCAGCGGCGTACCTTTTACCCGGGTGAGTGCATTGATGGGCACCGATTCCGGATGCTCCGGCAGGTTGCTCAGTGTATGCAACATGGCGATACGGTCTTCATGCGATTCGCCTAAACCAATGATACCGCCGCAGCATACACTGACGCCGGCTTTTCGTACGTTGTCCAGCGTTTGTAAACGATCGTCGTAAGTGCGGGTAGTAATGATTTCGCCGTAATGTTCCCGGGAAGTATCGAGGTTGTGGTTGTAGGCAAATAATCCGGCATCCGCCAGCTTCTTCGCCTGCTCTTCATTCAGCATACCGAGGGTACAGCATACTTCCATACCCAGTTCATTCACCCCTTTCACCAGGTCGATCACGCGGTCGAAGTCGCGGTTGTCGCGCACTTCCCGCCATGCAGCGCCCATACAGAAACGGGTGGAGCCGGCATCTTTGGCCTGTTGGGCATATCGGAGCACGTCTTCTTTTTTCAGGAGGCCATGCACCTGAATATCTGTGTGGTACCTGGCGGCCTGCGGACAATACGCGCAATCTTCGGTGCATCCGCCTGTTTTAATAGACAACAGGGTGCAAACCTGAACTTCCGCGGTATCCTGGTATTGCCGGTGAATAGTGGCGGCGCGGTACACCAGTTCCATTAAAGGGGTGTTGTAGATAGCCTGGATTTCTGCTAACGTCCAGTGGTGACGGATGTGGAGGTCTTGCATTTGGGGAAATGGTTTAGGTAACAAACCTAAGGGATTTCAGGGAATAAAAACAGCAGGAATTAACCGGCCGCAAAACCGCGCTGTCATCGCCATCAGCACTTCCTACCACCCTGTTAATCAGCGCATCTTCGGGAATTGCTATCGCAGAATTCTTGTTTTTATCCTATCTTGGCGTAAACTCAATATTAAATAACCATCCCCATGAAAAACATCTATTCCCCACGCAGGATACCCGTGTACCTGCTATGTATGCTTGTCACACTTATTTTTGCCGGATGTAGCAGTAATGATGATCCCCCTGTTATACCGCCCCCCGTGTACGACATGAACGAATTGTATGCGCGGGCCATCCAGGATGCAATGGTTGCCGACAGCAGCAAAGCGTCTGATGCACTCTGGCCCATTAAGGCCGGCACCCCCGATGTACAGTTTAAAACCATTAACGGGCAATCGTATGTGTTGATGGCTACGTTTATGCGTTTTCCGGGTAGTTATCCGGAAAAGGATTCCATTACCAATGTATGGGGGGAGTCCTGGCTGTTTATACCACAACAGATGAAAGGCAGGATAGGACCGGGTTTTACACCTGCTTCCGATACGATTCTGCGTATCAGCCAGTTGCTGGGCTTACCGCCGGTCAACAGCAAAAGCAATACACATATTGCGCAGATATGGGTAAAGGTGGATAGCCTTTATCGCCCTGCCGGCAACCCTGCCATTGACACCAAAAGCGCCGGCCCCGTATTGGTACCCGGTGTAACGGCTAATTATGCCAACTGGTTTAATAACTACATCATTTTTGCTTATTACCGGCCTTTGGGTAAGACGGATTATCATTATCCGTGGACGAGGATGGGGTATACTTACGACTGGGCGCCGAATGCCTCCAGGGTGGGATTGAGTGAATATGTAGTGAAGCCTAATAGTGGCATGTGGGTGGAAAAAGTCACCACTGCTTCCGGCTTCTTTAAATAAAGCCACCTCACTGTTCCGGTGCTGCTCCTGCATGTTTACACAGGAGCAGCATCCGGCAGCTACTGATTATAAATACTGGAAGTTTGTTTTCGGTGTAATATTCAGCAAAGTCTGATAAATCAGCTGAATGGTATTTTCGATATCATCTTTCTTCACCATCTCCACAGTCGTATGCATGTAACGCAGTGGTAAGCTGATCAGCGCAGAAGGCGTACCGTCATTGCTGTAGGCAAAAGCATCGGTATCCGTACCGGTACTGCGGCTCACGGCATGCAGCTGATAAGGAATATCATTTTTCTTCGCTGTTTTGATGATCAGATCCCGTAAAATGTTGTGTACTGCCGGACCATAGGTAATGCTTGGACCGCCACCACACTTAATTTCACCTTCTATATTTTTGTTGATCATCGGCGTAGTTGTATCATGGGTTACATCCGTGATGATGGCTACATTCGCTTTAATACGCTTGGCAATCATTTCTGCGCCGCGTAATCCCACTTCTTCCTGTACTGCATTCACGATATATAAACCGAAGGGTAACTCCTGTTTCTTTTCTTTCAGCAGGCGGGCTACTTCTGCAATCATAAAACCACCAATACGGTTATCGATCGCACGGCAGATGTAGTAGTCGTAGTTCAGCTCTTCAAAGCCATCATTAAACGTACATACGCATCCTACATGGATACCCAGTTCTTCTACTTCCTTACGGGAGCGGGCGCCGCAATCCAGGAAGATGTTATCTACCTTAGGTTGTGGCTCTTTGCCATCGTTGCTGCGCTGCCGGGTGTGGATAGCCGGCCATCCGAATACCGCTTTCACGATACCTTTCTCCGTGTGGATATTCACTCTCATGGAAGGCGCTATCTGCTGATCTGACCCACCATTGCGGATCACATAAATCAATCCTTCCGGAGAAATATAGTTGACAAACCAGGAGATCTCATCTGCGTGGGCTTCAATCACCACTTTAAATTCGGCTTTCGGGTTAATCACACCTACTACAGAACCGTATGGATCTACAAAATGTTCGTCGATATACGGCGTGAGGTATTTCAGCCAGAGCTTTTGTCCTTCTTTTTCAAAACCGGTGGGCGACGGATTGTTGAGATAGTCTTTGAGGAATGCGAGGGATTCCTTGTTGAATATGGATTTTTGTTTTTTAGACATAATATGTAATTAAGTGTAGACTGACAAATGTAATGATTTTAGCGTATCAGAAAACGCCCGGCAGTTACCAGCTGCTGATGAGGTGCAACAAAGCGGATAAGGCCATAAATCCGTCCAACACAAAATAAAAGAGATAGTCTGAAGGGCGGTGGTGCGCTTCGTGGGTAATCAGCGCCGTGGCAGCCACGGGAATGAGCAGGCTGATAAGCACCGGCGTAGTGGTATAAGGTAACAACCGTAAGGCACAAATGGCCGCCAGCAGCAGAATGCCATAATACAGCCGGTTCAGTTCACGGGTGTTGAGATAGGTAATCAGGCTGCGGATACCTTCTTTCCTGTCTGCCTCCACATCCCGGTAATCGAAGAGGATACAGATCGCATAGATGAGGAAAAAACGGTGCAACGTAAAATATACGACGGGCGGAGTGACATGCAGATCGGCGATGAGTGCGGGCAGCAGAGTGGTCACATAGGTCCAGACAAATGTAAGAAACAAGGTTTTGCCCACAGCGATTTTACTGAGCCACTTGAAGGCTTTATGCGGTACTTTCGGCGCCGAATACAAAAAGGTCAGCACGGCGCTGAAACTAATCACCAGCCAGTATTGCCGCAGCTGCCAGAAAAAATACAAGGCGCCTATCATGCCAATGCCGCTCAGGCATAACAACAAGGTACGGTGACGTGCGCCCCAGCGAATCCGTTCGGAAGAAGACAGGTAAGTACCGGGGGTGAGGTACCAATGAAAATTATAACTGCAGATGGTGGAGAAAAAGACGAAGTAGTAAAAAGTGGTTTGTGGATAACGTAGTATCAGCAGCTGATTGGTTTGCCAGATCATCAGCAATGCACACAAGGAAATGTATACCGATGTAAAGAGAAAAAAATGAAAAATGGTTTTCGGCATGTAGCGGTTTACTTTAAGTAATGGCTGCGGCTGTGGCGTATCCGGGATACCCCACAGCCGGTTGCCTTACAAAGGTATGTTGCCGTGCTTTTTTCTGGGCATCTGCACCACTTTATTTTCCAGCATTTTGAAGCCTTTAATCAGTTTCTGGCGGGCCTCTTCCGGTTTGATGACCTCGTCGATATAACCTTTTTCAGCGGCCAGGTAAGGGTTGGCAAAGCTGTCGGTATAATCGGCTACCAGTTCATTCATGCGGGCTTCCGGATCAGCAGCGGCATCAATTTCTTTTTTGAAGATGATTTCCACGGCTCCTTTCGCACCCATTACGGCAATTTCTGCCTGTGGGAAAGCGAAATTGAGATCTGCGCCGATATGTTTGGAGTTCATCACACAATACGCGCCGCCATAGGCTTTGCGGGTGGTGAGGGTCAGTTTGGGCACTGTGGCTTCACTGAGGGCATACAGCAGTTTGGCGCCGTTGGTGATGATACCGTTCCATTCCTGGTCGGTACCTGGCAGGAAGCCAGGTACGTCTACGAGTACCAGCAACGGAACGTTGAAGGCATCGCAGAAGCGGGTGAAACGAGCCGCCTTTACGGAAGCATGGATGTCCAGTACACCAGCCAGGTGGGCCGGCTGGTTGGCCACGATACCGATGCTTCTGCCGGCGATGCGGGCAAAGCCCACAATGATGTTTTCGGCAAAATTCTTATGTACCTCAAAAAAACTGTCCGTATCCGTGAGGAGGGCAATGACCTCTTTCATGTCGTAAGGCTGATTGGGATTGACCGGAATCAGGGTATTCAGGTCTTCCCGGATTTCATTGCCAGGCTCATAAGGATATACCGGTGCTGTTTCTTCACAGTTTTGCGGAATATAGCTCAGGAGTTGTTTGATATATTGGATGCATTCCACCTCGTTGCTGCAGGCAAAGTGGGTTACCCCGCTTTTGGAAGCATGTGTTTGTGCGCCGCCCAGTTCCTCGGAAGTGACTTCTTCGTGGGTAACGGTTTTTACCACATTGGGTCCGGTCACAAACATATAGGAGGTTTGTTCCACCATCAGGATAAAGTCGGTGATGGCAGGGGAGTATACCGCACCGCCGGCACAGGGGCCCATGATGGCGGAAATTTGCGGAATCACGCCGGAAGCGCGGGTGTTGCGGTAGAAGATGTCGGCATAGCCACCCAGGCTTACCACACCTTCCTGGATGCGTGCCCCGCCGCTATCGTTTAGCCCTATCAGTGGGGCGCCGTTTTGCACGGCGAGGTCCATGATTTTACAGATCTTGCGGGCATGTGGTTCGGAAAGGCTGCCACCATATACGGTGAAGTCCTGTGAAAACACATAGGTCAGGCGGCCGTGAATGGTACCATAGCCGGTTACCACGCCATCTCCCAGAAACTGTTCCTGGTCGAGGGTTAAGCCCCGGTTACGGTTGGTAACCAACATATCCAGTTCTTCGAAAGAACCTTCATCCAGTAATAATTGTAATCTTTCGCGGGCAGTCAGTTTTCCTTTCTTATGCTGAGATGCAATACGGCTTTCACCGCCTCCTAGTTTGGCTTCGTCTATCTTTGCCTGTAACGTTGCTATTTTATTCATGTGTGGATAATGAAATTGGAGGATTCTGAAAAATCAGCCACGAATCATGTATCCCGCCACTGCAGTGAGCTAACGCGAAAATTATCCGCAGTTATCCTGGCTGCAACACGTTGTACATCATTCGTGCTGTTATATACGGGTTATCCCGTTGATCTGTAAATGTAAGGTATTCAGCCTATATCTAGGCGCGATAAGAAATTTTGGGCGTGATCAGCGTGTCGCTGATATTGCCTGCCCTATCTTTGATGATGATGGAGAAGTTGATACTATCTTTGGGAATGGTGACATAATCGCTAAATTTAATTTCAATGGTCTGGAGTGGGATTCTTACTTCTGCTTTTACATTCAGTCCTTTGCTGCGGCCTATTTCGGGCATGCTTTTAGGCGTCCAGGCCGTATCTATTTTACCATCCTTAAAATGACTGAGAATGATGGTGCCCAGCGTCAGTGTGTCTTCGATGTCACCATCTCCATCTTCTACGTTCAGAAAAATGGTCATGTCATTGGTTGCCGGTGTGATGCTGTCCACGGAATAGCTTTTGAAGGTCACAATGGGCTTAGGACCTACACCATCCTTTTTACAGGCATAAAAGAAACCGGCTACCAGGAACAAAAACAGAATTTTCTTCATAAAACAAACGTACATTAATTTAGGAAATATACAAATATTCAATTATCTCTCCTGCACTTTTACAAAACGTTTTTTTTCCGGCAATTGTTACTTCCTGCGGGTTAATTTATTCTTCTCCCTAAATTTGTAAGATTTTAAAGCCAGATTACATGACTGCCGTTTCACCGGAACATATATTTTCACTGCAGTTGGACGGACTGGAATCCGCCGCACTGGAGCTTTTTCATTTTCAGTACCGCGAAAATGCCCTTTACCGGGCTTATACAGATGCGCTGCGCATTCAGCCGGCTGCTGTCAAAAGCATTGAACAGATTCCTTACCTGCCGATACAATTTTTTAAATCCCATGCTGTGGTTTGCGGCGATTTTGAGCCGGAGTTGATTTTTGAGAGCAGTGGTACCACCCAAACCGTCAATAGCCGTCACCTGGTGAAATCATCTGCTATTTATACCCAAAGCTTTATGACGGCTTTTGAGCAGTTTTACGGGCCGGTGGAAGATTATGTGGTAGTGGGCCTGTTACCGTCTTACCTGGAGCGGCAGCATTCCTCGCTGGTACGGATGGTGCAGGAAATGATTATCCGCAGCGGGCGTGAGGAGAGCGGCTTTTACCTGTATGAGCATGAAAAGCTCCATCAGCAATTGCAGGCGCTGGAAGCCCGTGGCCAGAAAGTGTTGCTGATAGGGGTTACTTTCGGCCTGCTCGATTTTGCAGAAAACTATACCCTGCAGCTGCAGCATACCATTGTCATGGAAACCGGGGGTATGAAAGGGCGGCGGGAAGAATGGACCCGCCAGGAAGTACACGCTTTCCTGCAGGAACGTTTGGGCGCCACCGTCATACATGCGGAATATGGTATGACAGAATTGTTATCCCAGGCCTATTCCAAAGGAGCAGGGATGTTTGAAACGCCCCCCTGGATGAAGATACTGTTGCGGGATGAAAATGATCCTTTCCAGCTGACCACCGGAAAAGGCGCCGGCGTCATCAACGTTATTGACCTCGCCAATATTTATTCCTGTGCCTTTATTGCTACGGATGATATCGGCCGGATTCACGCGGATGGCCGTTTTGAAGTACTGGGCCGGCTGGATAATTCAGCCCTGAGAGGTTGCAGCCTGATGGTATCTTAATGTAAGTGCATGTACCCGGATGGGATGATACGCTTTTACGGGAAATACTTTCCGTAAAAGCGTATTTCGTTTATTCGTAAGCCGCTTCTTTCAGCAGGGCTGGCAGTTTTGCCGGGTCCTGCATGATTATGGAAAGGGCAGGCGTATAGGGGAAGGCCTGGTGATCCATACCAAAGGTGTGGAGCAAGTAAGTGTTGAGTTGTTCCGATGTCGTATATCCCTGGAGGTAGTCGCCCAGGTAAAACAGAAAACGTTTCTTTTCCTTTTCCGTCAGTAACACCAGGGCTACTTTGTCTTTCAGCTGCTGGGGGCCGGACTGGAATATCTTCAGTGCCTGCTGGTATTGTTCTGTACCGAAATGCGCAGGTGCCTCGGGCAGCAGGTGTGTACAAAAATAATCTACTGCAATATCATCGAAATAACCGGCGCCTTCATCCGTATCCTGTTCGTTGTGCCAGGTACCCCACTGCTGGAGCTGCCGCGCGGTAATGTCGCCCTGCAGCAGTGCCTGCAGCTGGTGAATAACGCCTGCGCGGGTAGGCGTGGTATCCGCGGCATACGTGATGTGGGTAACAATCTCCTGATAGTAGTCCTTATTGAATTCAGTAGCGGCGCGCAACAGTAACCGGGTCATTTCTTCCTCCCTGTCTTCCGTAAAGTGTAGCAGCCCCACCGTTTCCGTCAGGTCCTGCACGACTTCCTTGCTCGTTTTAGTACCACGCAGATATGCCTTCATGAGTGTAATGAAGTAAAGGGACGTTACAGGAGGTACTTGATTTTTCATGGGCTCAGTTTATTACCAGGTCTTAGTATGCGGTTCAAAATTAGGATAAAATGCTGAATACGCGTTGTAACGGGTTACCATTTAGCGATGTAAAGTACCATTTATCCCCCTTTAACATTTTTTTGGGCCATTCGGAAAACTAAAAAAAGTAATTTACCGTAAGCTTTCTACAACGATTATCGCAAAAAAAAAGTTTTATGCCGGTAAATGAATCTGATTCCGCTCAGGAAGCTACCACGGGTAATCCCGCTACCTGGGTAAAACAATATGCTGCAGACCTCTTCCGGTTTGCCTTATCACAAACAGCCGATCGTGAGCTGGCACAGGACCTGGTACAGGATACCTTCCTGAGTGCTTTGCAGGCCCGGGCGCAGTTCAGGGGAGAAAGCAGCGAGCTTACCTGGCTGATGAGCATACTCAGAAACAAAGTGGCAGACCACTACCGTACATCCGGCCGGACCGTAAGTTTAGACGAACAACTCATCACCGACAGCGACCCGCATCACTTCTTTTTTAATGAAAAAGGCCACTGGCATAAACATAGGGCGCCTGTTGCCTGGACAAAGGATATACCTGCTCCCGGAGAGCAATCCGATTTTTTCCGGGTGCTGCAAGCCTGTATGAAAAAACTGACGGGAATAGGACAAGCCGTTTTTAATCAGAAATATCTCGACGAAAAAAAATCAACAGCTATTTGTAAGGATCTGGCTATTTCAACGTCTAACTACTGGGTAATCATGCACCGGGCCAGGCTGCAGCTAAGAGCCTGTCTCGGGAAAAACTGGTTCAGTAATTGAGGATGGGAAAACATCATCATACTTTATTCCCCTGTTGTAAAGAGGCGACCCTGCTGGCGGAGAAGCGCCTGCAACAGCCGCTTCCCTTAAAGGAGCGCGTGGGATTGGATATACATCTTTTATTATGCCGCCATTGCAGGCGGTATGTACAACAAAGTAAACGGATCGATAAACTGTTACGGGAATATTTTACCACACTTGCATATACATCACCCGACGAAACCCGCCTGGCACAATGGGAACAGCTGATTGCAGACAAGCTGAAAAAATAAAGACCGGATTTTTTGTAAGGAATGTTCCGTAGCTGCGTCTAATCACTACATATACATTGTTCACTTCTTTTTAAAGCTTACAAAATGAAAAACAATTCATCTATCAGCAAAAAAGTATTGATTTCCGGTTCCCTCGTAGCCAGTGCTATCCTGGGTTTGGCAGCTGTACATGCCACGGCCAATCCTGTTAGCTATACCGATCTGGGTACTGGCGCGGCTGTACGAAATGCACTAACTGGTACGCCTATGCCAGCTAATACCCTGGAGCTTTCCTGTGGCGCCAAAAAAGACAGCACTGCCAAAACAAAAGAAGGTAAATGCGGGCAGGGCAAATGTGGTGAAGGCAAATGTGGTGGCCATAAAAAAGGCAAGGATAAAAAAGGAGGCAAGCATAAAGCAGACAGCACCGGCAAGTCCGGCCAATAACGCTATTCACGGCAGAAAGGCCGGTGGTACACCATAGCCGGCCTTTCACTTTTGTTTTCACCGCTTAAACAGTCTATCATGGTAGGTATTGGTTTTCGCAGGGAATTTGCCGATGAGCTGATCAGCGGCACAGATATTCAACCCGACTTTATTGAATTTGCACCGGAGAACTGGATGAACATAGGTGGTTACTGGAAGAAAGTATTACACCAGGTGGTCGCAAAGTACCCGGTATTATGTCATGGTCTATCGTTGTCGATTGGCAGCCCGGAGCCGCCGGAACCGGCTTTCCTGCAGCAACTGAAAATATTTCTGGACACTTATCATATACAGTTGTATTCAGAGCACCTGAGTTATTCCAAATGTGATAATGCACATATGTACGACCTGTTGCCCATCCCTTTCCGGATGGATGCCGTGCAACACATTGCCGCCCGTATCCGGCAGGTGCAGGATTACCTGGAGCGGCCGCTGGTGATGGAAATAGTCTCTTACTATACACCGGTGGCAGCAGAAATGAGTGAAGCAGATTTTATCCGGGAAGTAGTGGCGCAATCCGGTTGTCAGCTGCTGCTGGATGTGAATAACATCTACGTGAATGCTTTTAATCATCAGTACGATGCAAAGGCTTTTATACAACAGCTGCCCCTGAACAAGGTGGCCTATATCCATATGGCCGGCCATGAACAGGTAGCGCCGGACCTGATTATTGATACCCATGGAGAGCCGATTATAGATCCGGTATATGACCTGTTTGAATGGACGCTGCCGCAGCTGTCTCCCGTGCCGGTGCTGCTGGAGAGGGATTTCAATATCCCGGAAATGGCGGCATTGCAGGGGGAGTTATCCAGACTGAAAAATATTTGTCACAAACAATGGAAACAGCACGATGAACTTGTTGCCTGACACTTATCATATACAGCAGACTTTTTCCACCTATTGCAGAACCGGTGAAAAAGTGCGGTTGCCAGGCGTGGCGCCCGAACGGCTGAAACATTATCGCCGCCTGGTATTCAATATGATTACCGATACGATGGAAAGCGCCTTTCCGATTGCGTGCAAGCATATTCCCACGCGGAAATGGAACCATATGGTGAAAACATTTTTCAGCTGTCATGCCTGCCGTGCCTGGCAGGTCTGGAAGCTGCCGCTGGAGTTTTATACCTATGCGGTGGAAAACAACTGGGAGGAGGTGTATGGTATTCCCTATCTCAACGACCTGCTGGCGTTTGAGTGGGCGGAAATGGAAGTTTACAATATGGAAGATATACCGGCCGCACCCCATACGGCAACGGGCGACTGGCTGGAAACACCGCTGGTATTGAATCCGGAGCACAGGCTGCTGGCGTTGAATTATCCGGTACATACCGTAGCGAATGAAAAAGCATTGCGTAAGAACAAAGGTGTTTATTTTGTGTTATTATACCGGGATGCTGTCACCGGTCATGTTACTTTTATGGATCTTTCGCCCTGGCTGGCCTTTGTGATAGAGCAGCTGGTAATGGGTATAACGGTAAAGGGTATATTATCATTTGCACCGGCATTACAACTGGATATAACGGATACGGATACACTGGAAAAAGATACGCTTGCTTTTTTACATCATCTGCACCGGCAGGGTTTTGTGCCGGGCTTTCAATGTTAGCATATGCGTGCTAAACCATCATTCGCACAGCGGTTATCATCGCTCAGGGATCTGCCACTGCTGCTGATCCGGCTGGTATTGGCTTATGGTTTTTATGGGCCGGCCAGCATGAAATGGAAAGATATACATGGTATTGGTGATTGGTTTATGCAGCTGCATATTCCGTTTCCTTATATCAGTGCCTATGTGGCAGCTGTTACGGAAGCATTGGGCGTCGTGTTGCTGGTGTTGGGGCTATTCGTACGCTATATTTCTATCCCGCTGATGATCACGATGGTGGTGGCTATTATTACGGTACACTGGGCCAACGGTTTTGAAGCCGGTGATAATGGCTATGAAATTCCGCTTTATTATATCCTATTCTTGTTTACCCTGTTCGTGTTTGGCAGTGGCAGGATCGGTATTGATTATTTCCTGGAACGCAAACGCTGAACAAGTGCTGCCATTTCCGGACATGACAGCGCTTGGTGTCAGGCACTATAACTGGTGTACCAGCAGGCCCTCTCCTTTAACAGCGATGGTTTCCGATAATAATCCTTCCGGCGTATAATCGCCGCTTTTATCCGATCTGAATAATATAGGCGTGGTAGTTGGTATGGATAACAAACGATCTTTCAGCGATTGTTCCAGTTGTGCGTATACCGGCGGTGTGACGTGATGTGCATCGTATACCGGAAATGGCGGTAGTGGCGCCGCGCCGTTGAACCAGAACATGCCATGATGGATGTGAAATAACAGATCATTGATATCGCCATTGATACCGGTAGGCGCATATTCTGCTGCGCTGCCACCAATAGTGGTGATGACCATCCCTTTTTTCCCCACCATATTGCCGGCGCCATAACGTTCGCCGGTACCATAGGCAAATCCATTGGCATATACCCGGTCTATCCATCCTTTGAGTATGGCGGGTACCGTAAACCACCAGAGCGGGAACTGGAAGATGATCACATCGGCCCACCTTACTTTTTCCTGTTCGATGGTGATGTCGGCAGACTGCTGGTTATCCAGGTATGCTTTTTTGGAGGCACGGGTGTAGTACAATCTTTCGGTTGCCGGATGATTGAGGAAATCATCGGCGTCGCCGGCTGATTTCCATTTCATCTGATAGAGGTCCGATACGACTACTTCATGGCCGGCTTCTTCGAGGATATTGACAGCTGAGTTTTTCAGGGAGCCGTTTAAGGATTGTGGATCGGGATGTGCAAATACAATTAAAACTTTCATAGATTTCTTCTTTATTAAAGGGTAACAATTACTTTTCCTCTTGTTTTACCTGTGGCTACCTGTTCGTGTGCAGCGGCCATGTCGGCAAAAGGAAAGGTGTGTGAAATATGTGATTGAATAATACCTTTTTCCAGCAGGTTGGCTAGCTGCTGCATGTCTTTACCATTAGACGATACGAGCACGAAATAACCTTTGATGCCTTTGGCAGTGGCTTTCTCCGTGATGCCTTCGTGCAGGCCGGAGGGGATGGTGATCAACGTACCGCCGGGTTTCAATACTTCCAGGGAGCGTTCAATGTATGCGCCGCCGATACCGTCCAGTACAAAGTCTACATCGCTGATGGCTGTTTCAAAGGGCGTTGTCTGGTAATCGATGAAGGCATCGGCCCCCAGGGATAATACGAAGTCTTTGTTGGCAGCGGATGCGGTACCCGTAACATGTGCGCCCAGGTGCCGGGCTATTTGTACGGCATAGTGGCCTACGCCGCCGGCAGCTGCGTGAATCAGTACTTTTTGTCCGGCTTGTACGTTGCCATTGGTTACGAGGGCCTGCCAGGCAGTTAAAGCGGCCAGGGTAGCTGCTGCTGCGGCTTCATGGCTGATGTTGGCGGGCTTGCGTGCCAGGTGATCTGCCGGTGCGGCTACATAGGCTGCATAGGCTTTGCCTGTACCCGGGAAATTGACCATACCAAATACTTCATCGCCCGGTTTGAATGCCGTCACGGCTTTGCCGGTGGCCGTCACTACGCCGGATATATCCCATCCCAGTATCAGGGGATCATTATCTTTTAATTTGGCATAGAATCCTTTCCCTGCCCGTGTTTTAACGTCTACCGGGTTGATGCTGATGGCCTTTACGGCTACCAGTACTTCATTTTCACTGATCACTGGTTCGGGAAGGTCTGTATGTATAAGCTGGTCGGGGTTTCCCGCGTTTTCCAGTATAATTGCTTTCATGTTATATCTTTTTGATGGTGTAAAATTGTACAATTTTATTAGTTTTGTACTTGTACAATTTTTCGTTTCTTTTGTAACATTAAGTATAAAACAAAATGGCCCGGGAAAACTTATATCAACCATTTGATATTGTATATAAAGAGCTGGATGAATGCCCGATGCATATGCGGCAACATAACTTCTTTGAACTGGTATATATTATAAAAGGCGAGGGGCAGCAGCAGGTGAACAACAACACCTTTCAGTACCACCCCGGTCACTTGTTTCTATTAACGCCACAGGATACGCACCAGTTTAAAATAGCCGATACCACCGGTTTCTTTTTTCTCCGTTTCAACGACATTTACCTGAAAGCGCAGTCGGATGCACCGCTGCATACCAAAGCGTGGCTGCAACGGATGGAATTTATTCTGCAGAATGCCAGTCACCAGCCCGGCTGTATCCTGTATAATGCAGCCGATAAAGCGATGGTAGACGCCCTTATTGCCGGCCTGCTGAAAGAACAACAAGGGCAGCAGGTGTATCACCTGGAAGTAACGCAGCAGCTGGTGAATACACTGATTACCATCGTTGCCAGAAATATAGCCATGAAGCTGCCGGCAGAAGTAAAGGATTATACGAGCGAAGTGGTGCTGGAAATTATCCGCTATATACAGGAGCATATTTATGCACCTGAAAAGTTGAAAGCAGAAGTGGTGGCGAAAAAATTTGGTATTTCTGTCAGCTATCTGGGACGCTATTTTAAAAAAAATGTAGGGGAAAACATGCAGGACTATATCACCCGGTATAAACTGAAACTGGTGGAAATCCGCCTGCAGCACAGTGATATGCGGATTAATGAAATTGCGTGGGAGTTTAACTTTACAGATGAAAGCCACTTAAACCGGTTGTTTAAAAAACACCTGGGCATGAACCCTTCCGTATTCAGGAAAAACTGGGCAAAACGAGCCTGATGTGGTGTGCTGCTTATCACTACCCGCCCGATTATCTGTTGTGGGCCCGGGTTGGTTGAGGTGTAATCCTTAATTTCGTGCCTGTTTATTATGCAACTGACAAAAAAAGTAATAGCACAGGCACTGCACCGGTTTGATGAAATGTTCGAAGATACGATGAGAAGCGAGGTGTCGCTGCTGGATCGGATACTGCAGGATATTGCTGCGCACAAAGGGAAACAGATGCGGCCCATGTTTGTATTGTTATGTGCACAGCTGGGAGGTGAAATTAATGACAGCAGCTATCGCGCTGCTTTATTGGTAGAGCTTTTACATACGGCATCTCTGGTACATGATGATATGGTGGATGATGCGATGAAAAGAAGGAGCGCCTTTTCTGTGAATGCGCTGTGGAAAAATCGTATATCCGTGATGGTGGGTGATCACCTGTTTACCAAAGGCGTACTGCTGATGTTATCCAACCAGGATTTTGACTTGTTAAAGATTTATTCAGATGCCATCCGGCAGATGAGTGAAGGAGAATTACTGCAGATGACCCGGTTGAATAAACTGCATTTTGAGGAGCAGGCCTATTACGATCTGATTCATGCGAAAACGGCTTCTTTTCTGGCGGCAGCCTGTGCTGCGGGCGCCGCTTCTACCTGCAGGGAACAGGCAGCAGTAGACCGGTTGCATGCATTTGGCCGCCAGGTAGGTATGGCTTTTCAATTGAAAGACGACCTGTTTGATTATGGCCATACCGACATCGGTAAACCTACCGGTAATGATATCAAAGAGAAAAAAATCACCCTCCCGCTGATCTATACCTTACAGCATAGCGATACCTCCCTGCGGAAAAAAATACTGCATATTATCAAACATAAAAATACAGACCGGGAACAGGTAAACTTCATCCTGGAAACTGTGCACCGCACCGGCGGTTTGGAATATGCCACGGAAAAAATGTTTGCCTTCCGCGATGAAGCTTTTCAGCTGTTGTACACGTTTCCGGCTTCTCCTACCCGCGACGCATTGGAAGAGTTGGTAAGATATACGACCGACCGCAAATATTAAGCGTGTATCTTTGCGTATATGGCGGTTTTCCCGGATCTTATTCACAGTATCGATGTACAGCATGCACATCACAGGCAGCGCAACCTCTTTTATGAAAAGGCGGACAGGCTCTTCTGGATGCCAGCCACGCGGGCGTTGCTGACGCGCAGCCGCACGGAATTACTACAGTTATCGGCAGCAGGTAAATTGCTGCCATTGGCAGACTATCTCACCTTAACAGCCCAGCGTGCTTTTTGCAGGGTGAATCAATATATGCAGGTGGCGGGTACGGCCGGCAGCGCGTTGAAAGCTCTGTACGTGCAGCTGATCGACGAAATAGCAGCTGCACTGGAAAGCTCTGCAGATATAGATTTCGATACGCTGGAACAACAACATATACAGCGTTTACGTAACTGGCTGCTGCAAACGAATCCTTTTGTGGCAACTTTAAACTCATCGTTGCAACCATTTGTGCAGGAAGTAGTATGTGCCGAATATGCACCGGCTACGCAACTGCAGGTGTTGCAACTGGATCTGTCGGCTATTCGGGAACCCTTGCTGGACATAGGTTGTGGCCCGCATGCCTATCTGGTTCGTTACCTGCGGGAACAGGGAGTGGATGCTTACGGTGTAGACCGGTTTATAGAAAAGCCGGCGCCCTGGCTGTATACCGGCGACTGGATGACTTATACATACACGCCTGGTTACTGGGGAACGATGCTCTCCAATCTCTCTTTTTCCAATCACTTCCAGCATCATCACCAGCGCAGCGACGGAGAGTACCTGGCATATGCCGGAAAATACATGGAGATCCTGGCCGCATTGCAGCCTGGAGGCAGCTATCACTATGCACCACATCTGCCGATGATAGAAACATACCTGCCACCGGAAGTATATCATATCCGGCATCACCGCGTGCAGGATCAGTTGATGTGTGCCATCATACAGAAGCACAGCTAATCTTTGATCATTCTTAAAGTAATATATGTTCAATTTTATTAGAAACTGGTTGGGCCAACAACGTAATAATGTTGAAAAAATGACAACTGAACAGTTTAACCGGAGCGATAAGATGCAGCTGATCCGCGCATATTTATCAGCTCCTTCCGGAGACTTCTTTGAAACCCATTTCTTTGACACTTCCGATATTGTGATGTGGATTGACTGGGGAGATGAAGAAGACGACATGGTGCGGTACTGTGAAAATGTATTACACACCGGTCACCTGCGCGCTGAAGTGAATGCTTTGCCGGGAGAAGAAGGATGGGAGCTGATTATCGACTATAAAGGAAAAACGCACCGCATTCATTTAACGGCTACACCACAGGACAGGGATGACGTATTGCTGCAACTAAACCGGATTCTTAATCCGGACTACCAGGTACGTTTTTGTAATGTGTCTGATGGCAGCGATAGTCTGGCTTTTCTGCCTTTGACGTTGTCACAATGGGCCAGTCTGGAACAGGAGTTTCCGGAACAGGTGGAAGCCTGTTTCACCCTGCTTTCAGAAGACCATCCGCTATTTAGCTGATGATTATTTACCTTTACTGCTATGATAAATCAGGCAGGACAAACAGCGGAAGTGATCGCGCAAACAAAGAACTGGATCCGGGAACTGGTGATCGGATGTAATTTTTGTCCGTTTGCCGCCCGGGAAGTAAAGCGCGACAGCATCCGCTACCAGGTAGTGAATGTAACGACTGTGTTGAGTGCCCGCCAGGTATTCCTGGATGAATGCAAGTACCTGGACCGTCATGATAGTGTTGAAACTACCCTGATTATTTTTCCCGCTGGTTTTGAAACCTTTGATGCGTATCTCGCACTCACGGCGGCCGTAGAGAAATGGTTGCAACAGAAAAAATATAATGGCATCTACCAGGTAGCCAGTTTTCACCCGCTGTATCAGTTTGCCAATGCCGATGGGGAAGATGCGGCCAATTATACCAACCGCTCTTTATATCCGATGTTGCATTTGTTACGGGAAAAGAGTATCCGCAAGGCATTGGCGCATTATACTGATCCTGAAAATATTCCGGTACGAAACGTAGCGTTTGCCCGTGATAAAGGAATGGCCTATATGAAAATGTTAAGGGATAGTTGTTTTTAAGATTAGCTATATTTATAGATAGACAATTTTCTAACCACCAAAACCATAAGATCATGTCTGTTGAAAAAATTGCTGTCCGGCTGGCAGAACTTTGCCGCCAGGGAAAATACGAAACCGCGCAACGCGAATTATATGCGGAAGAAGTAGTGAGTATAGAACCGTATCCTACCGCTGCTTTTGAGAAGGTCACCAAAGGCCTGGCCGCCATCATAGAAAAAGGCCACAAATTTGAATCGATGGTAGCTGCTATACATGACACGACTGTTTCCACACCGTTGATAGCAGGGAATAGCATTGCTTTTAAGCTGACGATGGATATTACAATGAAAGGGCAGCCGCGGCAGGTGATGGAAGAAATATGTGTATATGAAGTGAAAGACGGTAAAATTGTAGCAGAGCAGTTTTTTATGTAAACCCGCCAGTATACTGGTTACCGCAAGTATAGCTGCCCTCCGGCGGCTATATGTGATTAACTGCTATCTTTACAGTATGATCGAATGGCTTCGTACGTTTAATATTTTGCAGGAAAGTGATTTGCAGCAACTGCAAACATTATTGAAACCTATCAAATTGCTGAAAGGGGAACACCTGGAGCAGGAAGGTAAAACTTCCCGGCAGCTGTGTTTTCTCACTAACGGCATCCTGCGTTCCTATTTTACCAATGATAACGGGGAGCCTATCACCAATTGTATCATTTTTGAAAAACACTGGATTGCAGCGCTCACCAGTTTTATTACCCAGCAGCCGGCGCAGGAAAACATCCAGGCCATTGTAGACTGCGAATTGCTGGCACTGGACAGAAACACCTTGTATACGTTGTACGAAGAAAATATCCGCTGGGCCAATATGGGCCGGGTGCTAATAGAAAAAGAGTTTGTAGAGATGGAACAACGTATCCTGGCGTTTCAGAAATTGCCCGCGAAAGACCGCTATGAGCGCCTGTTGCAGGAGCAACCCCGTTTGGTGCAGCAGATTCCCCTGCAATACCTGGCATCCTATCTGGGCATTACCCCACAGCATTTAAGCCGGCTCCGGAGAGCTTCCTGATTTCTTAACAATTGTTCAGTTGAAATATTTTTCCACCGGCTAATTTTGCGGTCTATGAAACAGCAATTAACCGGTGGAAGGCCGAAAATAGTGATTATCAACGGCCATCCCGATACAGAAAGTTACAACTTTGCCCTGCATGCTGCCTATAAAAAAGGGGCGTTGTCAACGGGGGCGGAAGTGCGGGAAGTAACCCTGGCACACCTGCAATTTAATCCGAACCTGCAACACGGCTACCGCAAAAGAATGGAACTGGAACCAGATCTGCTGGCAGCCTGGGAAAACATTGTATGGGCGGATCATATGGTTTGGATCTATCCCTTGTGGTGGGGTGGCATGCCGGCTTTGCTGAAAGGTTTCCTGGATCGTTTGTTCCTGCCGGGCATGGCTTTTAAATTAAAAAACAAGCATACCATTATTGGATTGCTGGCAGGGAAAACGGCGCGCATCATCAGCACCATGGATTATCCGGCGTGGTATTACAAATGGTTTATCCGGCAAACAGGTACCCGGGTAGTGAAGAAGATGATTTTAAGTTATTGTGGTATTAAAACAACCGGTGTCACCTACATCAGTCCTATCATGGATTCAACGCCTGCTTTCCGGGAAAAAAATATCACGATGGTGGAAAAGATGGGTAGTAACTGGAAATAAAAAACGGATTTTAAAGTACTGTCATCATAAATTGCACACCATCTCCTATCTTTAGTGCTTCGGTTCTATAAAAAGGATATAAGGTGAAAAAAGCACTCAAAGCAATCTTCCGTAAACCCGTTATCTGGCTGGCCAACAAATTGTCGTCCCAACCTGACCGTAAACTGGTATTCGATGCCCTCTCCCAACTACATGATGCGATACTGGCCGGTAAGGAAGAACAAGGCGTCATCCTTCCCTGCGATTACGAAAAAGCGCGCTTCATCATATTTTCAGATCAGCATAAAGGAGGAAAAGATGCCGCCGATGATTTTATGGCGGCAGAAGAAAATTACCTGACCGCCTTACGGTATTATCATGATCAGGCATTTACCTATATTAACCTGGGCGACTGTGAGGAGTTGTGGGAAAGTACGCCGTCAGTAGTGATCGAAAAGAACCGTTTGTCTTTGGAGGAGGAAGCCCGCTTTCTGCTTCAAAGACGCTATTACCGGGTGTTTGGCAATCACGACCTGGAATGGCATTACCTGGTGCCCAGGAATCAATTTCTGAAACCATTGTTTGGTAAGCAGTTGAAGCTGTATGAAGGCATCATCCTGCAAATGCGTTATCAGGACACAGATTACCGCATTTTTTTAACACATGGTCATCAGGGAGATAAACGCAGTGATGGCAATGCTTTCAGTAAATGGTTTGTTGCAGCGATCTGGACGCCGATACAACGTTTGTTGGATATTCGTATGGATACTGTGTCTGATTCTTTTGATCTGGTAGATACCCACAACATTATGATGTATGAATGGAGTGTGCGGTATAAAAATACCCTGTTTATTTCCGGGCATACTCATAAGCCTGTTTTTGCGTCGTTGGATCATATCGACCGGCTGACCAAACAACTGGAAAAGGCGCAGGAGCGCGGCGATTCGCAGCAGGCGGCCTTTCTGAAAGAAGCGCTGGGCAAACGGCAGGCAGAGTATGCAGGGAAAACTTTTGTGAAAACGATGGCCCATCCGTCTTATTTTAATACCGGCTGTTGTTGTTTCAGTGATGGAGATATTACCGGTATTGAGATCGCTGATGGTTTTATCCGGCTGGTGAAATGGGAGCAGACCGGAAAGGAGGTACACCGGCTGGTGTTGGAAGAGTGTCCGTTATACTATCTGTTTGAGCAGTTGTAGGGATCTACAGGTAGGTTTTTCCGCAGGAAGATCAAAAAATGACGGGAATGCTGTAACTTCCGGAACTAATACGTTAGCCGCGCTTTTATGAAAATACTTTATTTGTTTCCCGCTTTTTTCTTCCTCCTGTTTGGTGTGCGTGCCCAGCAACTGGATTCGCTTAAATATCCCAACGGTTATCTTTATTATCATACTTATGGTTCCGGTGAACCGGTCATTGTTTTAACCGGTGGCCCGGGCAATTCCTGCTTGCAACAGCAGGAGCTGGCGATAGAACTGGGTAAGCGTTACCGCAGTATTTTACTGGAGCAACGGGGTACCGGTTTATCGATACCGGTGCCGTTTGATTCCACTACTATCAACCTGCGTTCTTCGCTGGAAGACCTGAACCGGTTAATGGATCATCTGGGTATCAGGCAAACTTTGTTTTTCGGACACTCCTGGGGTGCGATGCTGGCGATGTGCTTTGCTGCCAAATATCCGGAAAAGGTAAAAGGACTGGCGCTGGCCTGTCCGGGATATTATAAGTTTGATCCGGATCTGTTTACCACCCACGTCAATAACATGCGGGTACGGTTAAGCATAGCAGACCTGGCCCGCCTGGACTCCCTCGATAAAAAGGTGAACGGCGGCAAGGGAGATGGCGCCGATTCCACTGCCCTGAACCGGTTGATGCGGATGACCTACATCTACAACAAGTTGCTGCTCGACAGTATGATCGGGAAATTTGATGTGGCAAAGTCGAATATTAAAATGCAACAGTTGATGGTAACGGATCTGAAACGGGTGCATTATGACCTGAGCAAAACATTGCATCACTATAAAGGTCCGATAGAAGTGATTTCCGGTGCACAGGATCCGCTGGCTTTTTATACCTACGAGTTTAAAATCATCCATCCGGCGATGCAGCTGCATTGGATTCAGGCTTCCGGCCATTTCCCGATGTTTGAGCAGCGGAAAGATTTTTATACCACTTTATCTCAGGTCATGAAAACATTGAGCCGCCGGCAATAAAGTGGTAGTCACTGCTTCTTTTAGGCGTATTACCGGCTATCCATGGCTTATATGATGACAGATCATCCAACTTACATTTATATAGAAAAGCTCCGTAACCTGTCAGGGACGGAGCTTTTGCTTTTAGTATCATTGATGTTGCCCTGTTTTTACTGCTGACGTAGGGCCGCATCCGTTAGCCGGTATTCCTTTGTTTCTAGTTAACCTATTGAGTTTTTACTATCTTTAACCACCCGCTTTCTATTTTTGGATAAGGGGAACCACCCAAAGTACTTACTATAAAGAAAAATGAACAGTAATGAGAGCATTCTCTGGGATAATTTCAGGAACGGAGAAGCTGATGCTTTATTAACGATTTATGAGCTGCTGTACCCGGATCTCTTGAAAAACGGGCTCAGTATTGTAGCTGATGAACACCAGGTAAAGGATACGATCAATCAGTTTTTTTTGTATCTGTGGGATAACCGGGAGCACTTGAATCCTCCACAGCACTTAAAGGCTTATATCATTGTTTCTTTCCGGAGAAAACTGATTTACGATGTGAAGCAACATCGTAAAATGAGTTTGTTGACGATAGATGAGAACTGGGCAGAACAATCCCAGGAAGATAATATCATCGCCGATCAGACTTATCTTGAATTACAGCTGCGGGTGCGCAAAGCCATTGAAAAGCTGCCCCGGCGGCACAGAGAGCTGATTATGCTCAAATATTATGAAGGACTGAGTTATGAAGAAATAGCGGAAAGGACTTCCCTCAGTATGCGTACAATCTACAATAAGCTACACGAAGCGATCAAATTATTAAAAGGTGAAGTTTTCTGGTTAATCCTGCTGTATATCAATCGCTGACACTAAATTTTTTCTGCTGCAAAAATAAATCTGTTAAAAAACAGGTAAAAATGAATTTCCCGATTCTCTTAGTTGTAAAGGACCGAAAGAATGAATTACGGGGATTACCAACTCGAGGATTTTTTAACAGATGCCTCTTTCCTTAATTATTGCTTGCGCAATAATGAGGAAGATGTCCTGTTCTGGGAGAATTGGCTGGCCGCTAACCCTGACCGGCAGCCCATCGCAGCGCAGGCGCAGCAGCTGTATGCCCTGATCGGAAAAGATCTGGCCACCCGTGAAAAGTATCAACCTGAGCTGGAAGCATTTAAAACCTTATTTGCCGAACATATACAGCAGTCGTCTGCAGCTCCTGCTGTAACAGACCTGCAACGTCCCCTGTACGCCCGTATAGGCCGTTGGCTGGCTGCAGCTGCCGTTACTGGTACGCTTTTCCTCGCCGGCAGATGGGTATATTATGACTACCTCGTGAAAGATACTACGGTGGCCGTACTCCAACCGGCTGTACCAGATAGCATTCCTGCCAAAAAAACCTTCCGGTTACCCGATGGTACTGTAGTAGTTGCAAATGCCAATAGTACGATTTCTCTGGAAGACGGATATAATGTCCGCAACCGGCTTGTTCAACTCAATGGAGAAGCATTTTTCGAAGTTTCCGGCAATGAACGCCTCCCGTTCCGCGTAAAATGTGGTGATGTCATTACCACAGCGCTGGGTACCTCCTTCATGGTCCGGTATTATCAGCATGAATCAGGAACCAAAGTATCCCTGGTAACAGGAAAGGTAAAAGTACAGCGCGCCGCCACCAAGGCCGGAGCGGATGTGGATATTGCCTACCTCGATCCCGGACAGGAATTAATAGTAGATCGTAAACATAACAACCAGATAAAGAAAAACGAGTTTAAAATCGAGGATGCCATCCTGTGGCAACAGGACCTGCTTGCCTTTAGAGATGCCAGGTTTAATGAGATTGTAACCAAACTGGAAGATTGGTATGGTGTTAAAATAGCTGTCAGAAATATGCCCGCGGTGAGTAAACATTTCACAGGTGAGTTCAGGAATAAATCGCTTAAAAATGTACTGGAAGCGCTGAGCTTCGCGCATAAATTTGAGTATTCCCTTACTGCAGATACTATTCGTATTACATTCCCGGAAAACTAAAACAATCGATTAACGGATTATTATTCCTATAACATTTATTAATGCTTATGCTATAAATCTTCATGTAGAAAATCTTATACTCTAAATTCCAACTTTATGAAATGCACATCTTTACCCTTTTATCGGATGATAAAAAGATGGACATTGACAATGCTGCTATTAGCGTTGTTAATGCCAGGCCTGAGCGCTAAAGCAAGCCAGGTGATACGCATAGGATTCAACGACGTAAAGCTGATCCAGACGCTGGAACGTATTGAAGCTGTCACACCGTTCAAATTTATTTACAACCGCGAGGACATTGACGCCAACAAAAGGGTGAACATCCGGGAACAGGATTGGACTATTAATGAGTTGCTGGAGGAAGTTTCCAACCAGGCTTCTCTGAGTTTCAAAATCGTGGATGGCATTATTGCTGTGGCTCCCAAAGGCCATGCCGGCGCTGCTACTGCTGCCCGTTCATTTGCAGAAGTGAAAGGACGCGTAACGGATAAAAGCGGTATGGGTTTACCAGGTGCTTCCGTTAAAGTAAAAGGTGGTACCACCGGAGCTGCTACCAACGGTACCGGTCATTTTACTATCCAGGCTGCTCCTACAGATGTACTGGTAATATCTTATACCGGTTACCTGAGCCAGGAAGTAGTGGCAGGTAATGGCGGTCCGCTGAACATTGTACTGGAAGAAGATACCCGCGCGCTGAGCGAAGTAGTGGTAACGGCATTAGGTATACGTAAAGAGAAAAAAGCCCTGGGTTACTCCGTTACAGAAGTAAAAGGAAGTGAACTGACACAGGCGAGAGAAGTAAACATCGCGAACTCCCTGGTAGGTAAAGTAGCCGGTGTAAACGTTAACTCCGTATCCGGTGGTCCCGGCGCTGCTACCAACGTAACCATCCGTGGTATTTCCAGTCTGAGTGGTTCCAACCAGCCGTTGTATGTAATCAATGGTGTACCTATGAGTAACGAAAGCGTGCCCATTACCAGCAGATGGTCTAACGTATCTGACCAGGGTGATGGTATCGGTAACATCAACCCCGATGATATCGAAAGCATGTCTGTACTGAAAGGTGCTGCGGCATCTGCATTGTATGGTTCCCGTGCAAAAGCCGGTGTTATCCTGATCACCACCAAAAGCGGTAAAGGTAAAGGTACCGTAGAGTTTAACTCTAACTTTGTACTGGATAAAATAATCAACCTCACCGATTTCCAATATGAGTATGGTAATGGTTCCAACGGCGCCAAACCTGCTAACCGGACAGCTGCATTCAACACTGGTAACGCCAGCTGGGGTGCCAAACTGGACGGTTCCAATGCCATTCAGTTTGACGGCGTAGAACGTCCGTATGTAGCACAGAAAAATAACCTGAAGAATTTCTACAACGGTGCCAATACGTTTACCAATACCATCTCTTTCTCTAAAGGACTGGACAACAATGGCGGTATCCGTTTTTCTGCCAGTGATATGAATAACCGTGCGGTTACGCCCAGCGCTACTTTGAAAAGACAAACATTCAGCCTGAACGTAAACTATAATGTTACCAAACGTTTAGCCGTAGATGCACGGGCCAACTACATCATTGAAAAAGCGAATAACCGTCCTATCCTGAATGATGGTGCGGGTAACTCCAACTTCCAGGTGATGTTCCTGCCTACCAGTGTGAATGTAAATGACCTGAAACCTGGTTTCAGACCAGATGGCAGAGAGTTACAGTTTGTAGATAATATCTATGCTACCAACCCTTGGTTTGCAGCAGAAAAATTCATCAACAACACCAATCGTAATCGTTTCATCGGTTCCGGTAGTCTGCGTTACACATTCGACAATGGCCTGTACTTACAGGGTCGTGCGGGTCTGGACGCCTACAACAACCGTAATACTTTCGTAGTGCCTAGTGGTACCGCTTACCTCGGACCATTGGTAAATGCCAACGTAACAGAAGCTTCCATCCTGTTTTCCGAAATCAACATAGATGGATTGGCCGGTATGCCAATCAAGGTAAATAAAGACCTGACCATCACACCGCAGGTAGGTGCCAACCTGAGAAAGGTAAGCAACGAAACCAGCACCATTGGTGGTACGACGCTGAATATGCCTTTTGCATATGATGTTTCCAATATTAAAAGCCAAAGCACTTCCTACAGCCTGATCAGACAAGAAGTGCAATCCGTATACGGTACCCTCGAAATCGCCTATAAAGGCTTGTTGTACTTGAATGCAAGTGCACGTAATGACTGGTTCTCGACCCTGGCTCCTTCTAACAAACTGGATGTATTCTATCCGGCCGTAAGCGGTTCCTTCATTTTCTCTGAACTGGCTCACCCCAGTTGGCTGAGCTTTGGTAAATTAAGAGCTGGTTATGCAGTCGTAGGTGCTGCTACCGATCCTTATCTGACTATGCTGAACTATGGTGTAGGTTTGCAGAACGGTGCGAGCGCCTTTATCTCTAACATCGGTGGTAAAACCCTGGGCCGTGTAATTAATACCAGCATTCCTTCCGGCGCCCTGCGTCCTTCCAAAGCTTCTGAAATAGAAGTAGGTGCGGAACTCCGTTTCCTGAATAACCGTATAGGCGTGGATGTTACCTGGTACAACAAAACATCCAAAGATGAAATTGTACAGGCGCCTGCTTCCGTTACTTCCGGTTACAGCAACGTAATCCTGAACATCGGTAAGCTGCGTAACACCGGGGTGGAATTATTACTGACCGGTACGCCTTATCAGACTAAAAACTTTACCTGGACCACCTCCCTGAACGGTTCCATGAACAACAACACCGTACTGGAACTGGCTGCAGGTCAATCTTCCCTGCTGGTAGCTGAATCCCGTGTAGACAATGTGAGCATTGCCAACATGATCGGATTACCGGTAAACCAGATCATCGCGACCGATTACAAACGTGATGAAAGTGGTAAAGTATTAGTGGATGCCAATGGTGCACCATTAAAAGGGGAAAGCAAAAACTACGGTTCCGGTTACCACAAATGGACCGGCGGCTGGAATAACGAATTCTCCTACAAACGTTTTAACTTCTCTTTCCTGATTGATGGTAAATTTGGTGGTAAAGTATTTGCTGCGACCGACTACTACGCCTATGGATTTGGCTTGCACAAAGCCACCCTGGAAGGCCGTGATAAAAAATACGGTAGCGCCAATGCAGAACCACAGACTTACTACACTAAAATGAGAGAAAACGTAACTTCGCTGTTCGTACAGGATGCCAGCTTTATCAAATTACGTCAGGTAACCCTCGGTTATACATTCCCTTCCCGTTGGTTTAATAATGTGATACAATCTGCTACATTAAGCCTGGTAGGTCGTAACCTGCTGATCTTGATGAAAAAGACCGATAACATCGATCCGGAGTCTGCTTACTCCAACGTAGCGCAAGGTCTGGAATTAGGTGGTGTACCTCCTACCAGAAGTTACGGTTTCAACCTGAATGTAAAATTCTAAGACGTTACCACGTTTAAAACTTATTAAAATGAAGAGAAGATTCATCAAAACATACGGTATTGCCTGTCTGGCTGCTGCAGGACTGTTCTTTACATCCTGTACCAAAAAATTTGAAGAGATCAATACCAATCCATCCAGCTTTTCCCCTAATAACTACGATCCGAACTACCTGTTTACTTCTGCACAGCTGTGCTATACCGGTAGCCGCGATAATGGTTTTGATACCTGGAGAGCCAACATCCTCGGTACTTCCTCCTTTATGCAGCACTTTGCTACCATTGGTGGCGTAGGTAACTGGCCGGGAGATAAATATGTACAGGTAGAAGGTTATATCGCTGCCTATTGGGGTAATACCGTAAATGGTGCTTACCTGGAGCAGATCAACCCGATTGTGGAAGCCCTGAAATTCTCAGAAGGTAAGGAGAAATACAGAAACCTGCACCAGATGTGCCGTATCATGCGCGCCATGATGCTGCAACGTATCAGTGACCTGTATGGAGATATTCCTTACTACAAGGCGGGACTGGGTCTTTACACCCAGGATTATTTCCCTAAATATGACAGACAACAGGAGATCTACGGTGACCTGCTGAAAGAAATAGAAGATGCTACCAACAAGCTGGATCCGGCTGCAGAGAAACCTATCGGTGATCTGTTCTTCGACGGGGATATCGCCAAATGGAAACGTTTTGGTAACACCCTGTTGCTGCGTACCGCTATGCGTTTAACCAAAGTAGATCCTGCCACTGCCAAAGCGTATGTAGCGAAACTGGTAGGTAAAACAATGGAAAGCAATAAAGACAATGCGATTGTGATCCATGATGCTACCGATGAAAGGGTAACGTCTAACCGCGTATCCCTGGTGTTGAACCTGACGGATTTCGACAGCAACCTGCGTCTTTCCAAAACCTATATCGACTTCCTGAAAAACAACAATGACCCACGTCTGGCTGTGGTAGCACAGCTGGCCAATGGCGACAAAGCTCCTGCCGTGCAGAAAGGGCTGCCGAATGGTTATGATGTATTGGGTCGTGCAGAAGATATCAGCAATGCACCGGGTCATACCGGCACCCGACTGGAAAACTATTCTATGTTGAACAGATTGCTGCTGAAGAAAACCAGTCCTACATTGGTACTGACCTATGCAGAAAGTGAATTGCTGCTGGCAGATGCTGCACAACGCTGGGGTGTAGGTGGTAATGCTGAAGAACACTATAAAAATGGTGTAAGAGCAGCGATTACCCAGTATGGTATCTATGATGCCACTACGGCGATTGATGAAACAGCGGCAAACGCTTACCTGACAGCACATCCGTATAATGCGGCAAAAGGGCTGGAAATGATTAACGAACAGTTCTGGGCTGCTACACTGTTCAATGGATACGAAACATGGTGCAACTGGAGAAGAACCGGTTTCCCTGTGCTGAAAGCGGTGAATTATCCCGGTAATAATACCAATGGTACTATTCCGCGTCGTTTCCCGTATCCGGCATCAGAAGCAAGTTCTAACCCGGTTAACTATAAAGCTGCAAGCTCGGCTGTACCCGGCGGTGATTTCCTGACCGGCAGGGTATGGTGGGATGTGAATTGATAAATCGGATAAATGACAAAAAAGTAGCCGTCCCACTAATGGGACGGCTATCTTTTTTTAGATGGCAAAGGTATGAAACTACGTTGTAGCGTTAGTAGCAACAGCCGATGCGCAATAATCCACAACAGATAACCCCGGTTGTATTTTCAGGGTAAATGTTTCCACCCAGGCCGCCATGCCCCCCGATGGCCTGTTGGTGGTGGATAGAACCAGATGATCACCTGCCTGCATAACCAGCATGAGCGGATCGGTCAGGTAGTGGATCGCTACCTTGTGCGCTTCCGGGTTGCGGAGGTCAGAGTCAAGGATCTCAAATTCATAAGTTGCAAAAGGTACATTGCACCGGCCACGCATATCTTCCAGTTTGGGAATATAGTTGTTCAGCTCACCCACGTATAACCCGATAGCGAAGCCAACTTTATAATGCAGGGAAGCTGCTTTCGGATTATGCGCCAGGAGCTCCTGCCAGGTATTACAAGTGTTTTCCCGATTGTAGACCTGTGCCTGTATCGAAAATTCTGCATAGGAATCGTGGAAAACATTTTCTTCAAAAGTACCGGCATAGCTGGCATCTATTACCTGCCGGTAAGAGAGTTTTATAAAAGGATGGCTCATATCAGTTAACATACAGGGTGAAAAGACAAAAATATTAAGCAGAAATTTTAATAGTATGAGAAAGTGTGTAACCTCCAGTTTGTGGATTGGATACTACGGTACCCAGCTGGAATGCGATGGAGTCTGCGAAAAGTGCGTCCGCCTGGTTGTTGTAAACAGTGGAATTCTGACCATGGGCTGCATAGAGTGGTGTTCTGTACACAGCATAGTTAATCTGATCAGGGAAGGCAATCTGCGTAGTTAAGCGGAGTGCGTTGTTGATAAAGATCTGTACGTGGATATGTGCGATACGGCCAGGATACCATCCGGGATAGATGGATTCGAAGTGGACCAGACCTGCACTGTTGGCATATTGTATACCACGGCCGAATACCCTGCCGATATTGTTCTGACGGCCCAGATAACCATCATTGATATAACCTGAATAGTAACCATCCTTATCACATTGCCAGATATCCACCCGGGCATTGGGAATGGGGGTACAACCCGTGTTGACATTAGCCACGGTGAAGTCGATGTTCAGGGGAACACCGGTTTTGCCGTCGTTGATGTTGGTACGTACGAGTGCAGATCCTCTGCTGTTATACAGCGGAAACGGACCGTCCATTTCAGGAGGCGTTACGCGGCAAACAGTTGGTGCAGCGGCAGCATTACTGTTACCTATTCCACCATCTCCGGCAACGGCGGCATCTTCTGTAAGAGATTCTTTACTACAGGCTTGTAAAATGAGCGGGAGGGAGGTAGCACCCACGATCATATTACGGAGAAACTGTTTTCTTGAGTGTTGTTGTTCCATAGTGTAACGTTTTTTATTAAATTTCTGGAACTTCATTACTCCGGCCAATAATAATAGATAAACCAACAGGATGTACCGATAATTAATATTTCTTCCATTCACGGGCGAAGCTGAGATAGGTGTATCCTATAGGCAGCTGTTTGCCGGAAACCAGCTTCACCTGCCGGTTGTGGATAGAATACACTTTGTCTGTGGCCACCACGTAGCTACGGTGTATACGCCTGAATTTACCGGGCGGTAGTTTTTCCAGCACCTTCTTCAACGGCATGAGCGTGACAATGGGCCTGCCTTCCAGCAAATGAATACGGATATAGTCTTCCAGACTTTCGATGTATTCAATATTGCTGCAGGGGATTTTCATCATCCGGTAGGCAACGTATACATACAGGTGTTCTACCGGTTCCTGGCTATCCAGGCAGGTATGCCGGAAATGGATCGCCGCTTTGGTAGTGGCGGTGGTAAAACGTTCCAGACTGAAAGGCTTGAGCAGGTAATCAATGGCCGATAATTCAAATCCATCTATCGCAAATTTTTTATAGGCGGTAGTGAAGATGATCATCGGTTTTGTTTCCAGCGAATTTACCAGATCCAGGCCGGTGATGTCGGGCATGTTGATGTCAACAAACAGCAGGTCTACCGGGGTATGGCGAAGGAATTCCGCACCGGCAATGGCATCGCTGAAAGTGTGCAGCAGCTGCAGGCCGGGTGTTTGCTGTACATATTCCCTGATCAATGAGAGCGCAGGGGAATCATCATCAATGGCAATAGACTTGATCAGCATAATTTGGTCGTATGATTAGATTAGGGTCGTATCCGTAAAATTAATGGTGTAGTGTAAGGTCTACAGTATAATGCTCCTGGGTTACATCGATATTCAACACGTGTTTATCCGGGTATAACAGTTCCAGGCGGTGCCGGCTATTGGCGATACCAATACCGGAACTATTATCAGGTCTTTTCATATGGAAGCAGGTATTCCGGCAATAGAACTTTAACTGGTGATCTGTCACATTCAGACTGATACAGATCGTACCTTGTTCGCGGTTGCTGGTACCGTATTTAAATGCATTTTCCACAAATGTCATCAGTATTAATGGGATTATATTGCAGTGACTAATATTACCGTGGATGTTGAAATGTACCTGCATGTTATCGCCCAGCCGTATCTGCTGGAGGTCTATAAAGTCTTGTATACAGCTCACTTCCAGCTGGAGCGGTACCATCTCCTGGTGTACTTCATCTGTAATATAGCGAAGTATATTGGATAGTTTCAACAAACATTCCGCCGTGTTTTCCTTTTTGGTAACGGCCAGCGAATAGATATTATTCAGGGTGTTAAACAGAAAATGCGGATTGATCTGCGCTTTGAGAAAGGCCAGTTCCGCACTGGCTTTACCTGCTTCTGCCCGTAGTGCCCACTGCTCGGTAAGGTGCCACCGGTGCGTGGATTCAATGGCTACACTCAGGGCAATGGTTAATATCCACAGGAAGATGCTGACAATATCAAATCCCTGGCGTTGCATGCCGGGAGGAGCCAGCACATATACAAACAGCAGATCAAAAGGCTGCAGGTAATAGAACAGGGCCAGGAGCGATGCCATCACGCTAAAGTACTTCGTCCAGTGTTTTTTCAGGTATAACTGCGGAAACAGATAATAGGTGTGCAGGTAATACAAAAAAAAGTAACTCAGGAAAAACAGCAGAAAAAAGGGTGATGACAGAATCATACGCAGCCGCGGCCAGCCGGCATGCCCCACCATGAACACCAGCGGGATGCTTAAACAGATCAGCCATCCGTTGAAATGTTTAATCAGGGTGGTAACTTTTAGCCGGTACATATTCTAAGAAAATCATTTTCCCTGACTAATTTAAGAAAGTATCGGTGAGCATGCAATATGTATAGATGAATTAAAAGCCGGAAGAAACTGTACCGCGGCCCGGGCTGGCGATAGATAGGACATCCGTCTGCAATAATAACGCAGTTGGATATCGGGATGGGTTGCGGCATACAGTTGTTATCAGCCATTAGCATACTGTTGTAATAGTGAGCAGCTCTTTATTAAAGAGAAAGGAATCTCCTGCTTTTTTCCCCTGTAATGTTTTGGCCAGCGGAGAGTAGGGCGAAAGGAAAATAATGGTGCGGCCATCTACCTCCTGTTTACCCAAACCGGCGGCAATAAAAAAAGATATATGCGTGCACGTGATAACGGCGCCGGCTGCAGCCAGGGTATAAATACGACTGGTATCTACTTCCTGCAGGCGAGCCAGCTCCTTGAGGTTTTCGGCCAGTTGCCGCGTATACATATCTTTTTCCAGGTGCCCCATTGCCCGGCTGGTTTCGTATTTATCGCCCGCAGAACTTTTTTCTTCCTGGTTGGCGGCCTGCTGTGCATGCGTGCTGGCTGCACGGGCTATGTCTATCCGTTGCGTGATCAACGTTTCACAAAATTGTTTTAGCTGTTGTTTAAAAGCGATTGTTTCCTGGGTGTTCATCATCCGGCTAATATAAGTGAAATTATCAGGTGAAATTATTTGCATCAGCCGGCACCATTTTTGCATGGATGAATCCGGTGTTTCGAAACCCAATGACGTTAAAACCTGCTTAAAAAAAAGTTCTTCATTTTCTCACACAACATGCTTCCTATGCAGAAAAAAGTTTTCCTCGTTTGCCTGGGTTTGACTTTCGCCCTGGCATCCTTTGCCCGCACATCAGGGGTAACGCAACCGCAAGTGGTACGTAGCAGCGCCTTCGAAGAACCAGAACAGGGAGCAAGCCGTTTGTTACTCATGAAAAACGGCCATACATTGTTCTTTCATTTCACGTTGAGAAAAGGTATCAACGTCACAGTTTATAATCCACAGCATGAAGCACAACCAGTTGTCAACAACCGGCTCTCTTCCTGGAGCAACCGGCGGATGGTACTGGCCGATCTGAAAGGAATCTATGAAATCAATGGGGAGGCAGTCGTGTTCCTGCAGCAGTATGTACATCGCAGACCATCGCTGTATCGCCTGGTGTTCGACAGCAACACCGGCCAGCTGAAAGAAGAAAAATTAATCGCCGATCTGGCACCACTACGCCTGACAAGAGGCTATCGCTACACCTATGGGGGCATGCGGATATCAGAATTTGAACTGCGTAAAGACCCGGTTTCCGATTATTATGCAGTATCTATGCTGACGTATGAAAAAGGAGAAGAACGTATCCGCGTGCTCCATTTTGATCCACAGCACCAGGTAATAAACAAAGGGGATTTTGCCGTTCCTGCCAGAGATTTCAAATACCTGAATATGGCAGATATGTATGTGAATGGCGGCAACAATGTTTTCCTGGCTGCCTTTGCCTTTAACATGGAGCTCTCCTTTCTCCAGTCGTCCCGCTTCGCCATCGCCAGTCTGGCAAAGGGTACGGAGGGTTTTAAAACAGCCTGGTTACCTGATGTACGGGATAAACGGTTAAGAGATGCGGCCCTGAAATTCAATACGGCGGATAAAAATGTGTACCTGCTTAGCGCCTTGTATACACCGGGTACCAGGCTGGAGCCTATTATGAGCCGTAATATGCTGGAACGATTTGCCCTGCTGATGCACGTGATAGATCCGGAACAGTTAACCGTCAAACAGCATTATTTTGTAGCACATCCGCAGCTGAATGAATATGCTAAAACACACCTGAAATACAAAAGAAATTATCAGGGCGTCATTCAGGATTTTTACCTGCACCCCGATGGCGGTACCACACTATTGCTGGAAGAGATGGATATTTTTCAGGAAACAATCAAAGACGGAATGCTCACTGACAGAAGAGCCCGGGACAGATTTGATACACACAATAATTACAAAACCAGGCTCGGAGAAATCGGTATTACCCGGTTAGATGCCGATGGAAAGGAAGCAGAGAGTTATGCCATTGCCAAAGGACAGGAAAATGAGGGCGGCATGCAGTTATTCATGCAGCACAAACGCCGGCAATCCAGGTGGAACTTCCGCGATAATGCCTTTACCAGTAATTTATCCGGCTTTTACTCCTATGACTATTTCCGTAAAGACAATAAGGATTATGTCATCTACAACGATTATGCAGGCAATACAAAAAACAGAGAGGAAGACTACCGCAGTAAATATGATGTACGGGTTGTCAGCAACAGCAATACCGTATTTGCGGTATATGATGGGAAACAAATCGTCAAAAACTACCTGTTTGGCCAGCCGGATGAAAATGCAAGTAATCGATTCTGTCATCTCGAAATGATCGCCCGGAAAGAAGATAGCAATTCCTTCGCAACGATGATGGTAGAAAAGAGTGGCCATCAGAAGCAGGCCTACATCGTATGGGTGAATATTTAATCACCTGCTGTGGAGAGAAAGCGTTTACCGGTTATTCAGTTAAAGGAACCATGCTATATGTGACGCTGATCACCAGCGTATAACAATCAATGAAAGTGTTCATATTCCTTGAACCGTCACACACGACAGAAAGACCACGGCTTTTCGGATCATATACCCGAAAAGTCGTGGTCTTTTTGCTGATTAGCTATCCTGCGGCAAGGCAGCAATAAGGGTTCCGGCTATCAGATACGGATATATTCAAAACGAATGGACCGTGAGAAAACATTACCGGATTTATGATAAACATTTACCTGTTGAACCAGGTTGTCTTTATTGTAAATATACCGGTAGTAATAGGTATCATCTGCAGTGATGTTATTCGTAGATAATACCGGAAAGAGTATGCTCTCACTTAATACGATATCCTGTTCAAAGAATCCTGGGCCGGTTAGCTGCAGGCTGCGGAGGAAATTGGGATGATCATCATAAGTCAGCAAAGTAGTTGTTGGGATGAGGGACGTATCCGGTGGAGGCGGTGCCGGCAAGCCGGGAAAAAGTGCTGATTTGGAAGTTGTCAGCACTTTTGTGACGTTCCCGATGGCATCGTATACATATTCTTTTCTGAAGGATACCGATTTTCCAAACAAGATGATATTGATACGGGAAAAGGTGGTGCCGATGATGTTGCTGTTTTTAGCATAATAATTAAAATAGTATAAATTCAATGACCGGAGCGTAGAATGAGTTACCAGCCTGTTCTGCGCATCATATTGCAGTGAGACGCTATCCCAGCGGTCAGGAGAGCTGTAATAGGATGATAATAACCCATTACTATTATACGTGAAATAATAGGATCCTCCAGGAAGAGAGCTACTATCAGCCGGTTTTTTTTCAGAACGGATCAGCTGATGTTGGGCATTGTAGAAAAATATTTTTTCAAAATTATTGTATTTACCTGTACTGACAGCTTTTTTCAGCAGCCATATGGGGGCTTTGGCCGCACCGCTGGCGGCGCCGGAAATGGGTTGTGGGTTAGCCGTTTTATCGCAGGCCATGAAGAGGGATGCCAGACTGATAAAAAAAAGTAAACAGATTTTTTGAGGCAGATAGTTGTTTTGCATAAGGGTATTTTTAGCGTTAACAATTGCATACACGCGATTACCATGAGGTATTACCGATGGTAAGCAGGTGTAATAAAAGCAGGCGACTTGTTTAAATGCGGGTATATTCCAAACGGGCAGATGCCTCAAGGGTATTATCGTATTTGGAATAAATTTTTACTTGTTCTACCAGGTTATCTTTATTATAAATATACCGGTAATAGTAACTACCATCATCTGTAATATTGTTGGCAGGAATGACCGGATAAAATTCCCCTTCATCTGATACCAGATCCAGTGCCAATATGCCTGGCCGGTCGAGTTGCAGGCTTCTGGAGTAATTAAGCCGGTTGTCATAGGTCAGGTAAGTCTCTATTGGGGTGTGGGAGGTGTCAGGCGGTGGCGGCGGCGGAAAGCCGGGGAGAGCAACAGAACTGGAAGTAGACAGGATTTTGGTGATATTTCCGGCGGCATTATACACATATTCACTTCTGTAGGATGTTGCCATTCTCCACATGATAATGTAATTATGACAATAGGTTAATCCGATGGTGTTGTTCCCTTTATAGTAATAATTGAAATTATACAGCGTTGTTCGCAATTGTTTAATCGGAGAATGGGCAATCAGCCTGTTCTGCGCGTCATACTGAAAGAAAACAGTGTCTGGCTGCAAATCATTCGTAATATAGGCCAGCGATCCATTACTGTTGTAGGTGAAATATGACTTCTTTGACCGGAAGTATCCGCTGTCGGTTGTCTTTCTCTCTGAGCGGATCAGCTGACGTTGTGCATTGTAGAAAAATGTTTTTTCGAATTCGTAGTAAGGACCTTTTTTGACGACTTTTTTCAGCAACCATACGGGTGCTTTAGCGGCACCGCTGGCCGTACCGGAAATGGGTTGCGGGCTGGTTGTTTTCTCACAAGCCATGAACAAGGATGTCAGACTAATAAAAAAAAGTAAAACGATTTTTTGGGGTAGATGATTTTTTTGCATGAGGAGTGTTTTTAGGATTAACAATTGATTACACATTATTACCATGGTGTGTGACCCGTGGTAATAATGTGTAATAAAAAAAGCACTTGTTTATAGGCGGACATACTCCAAACGGGCGGATGCCGCAAGGGCATTGTCAAATTTGTAATAGACATTTACCTGTTCTACGAGGTTGTCTGCATTATAGATATACTGGTAGTAGTAACTGCCATCATCGGTGATATTGTTGGCAGGAATGACCGGATAGAACTTTCCTTCATCTGCTATCAGGTCCTGTGCCAATATACCTGGCCTGTCTACCTGCAGGCTTCTGGAATAATTAAGCCGGTTGTCATAGGTCAGGAGCGTCTCCTTTGGTACGAGGGTCGTATCCGGGGGAGGAGGTGGCGGTAAGCCAATAGAAGAGGCGGATTTGGATGTGCCCAGGATTTTGGTGATATTTCCCGCGGCATCATATACATACTCTCTTCTGTAAGATGCTGCCGATCCCCACATAATAATGTAATTATGACAATAGGTAGAACCAATGGTGTTGTTCCCTTTATAGTAATAATTGAAATTATACAGTGTTGTCTTCGATTGTTTGATGGGAGAATGAGCAATCAGCCTGTTCTGCGCATCATACTGAAAGAAAAAGGTGTCTGGCTGCAGATCATTCGTAATATAGGCCAACGACCCATTACTGTTGTAGCTGAAATATAATTTCTTTGACCGGAAGTATCCGCTATCGGTTGTCTTTCTTTCAGAACGGATTAACTGATGTTGTGCATTGTAGAAAAATGTTTTTTCGAATAGGGAGTAAGGTCCTGTTTTAATTACTTTTTTCAGCAGCCATACCGGTGCTTTGGCCGCGCTGTTAGCGGTGCCACCGGTGGTGCCGGAAACAGGCAGTGGTATGACTGTCTTATCACAGGAGGTGAATAGGAAAACCAGGAAAATGGTCAGCAGACAGACTTGTGTTGACAGTGGATTTTTTTTCATGAGCATGTTTTATAGTATAAATAATGGTTCATCATCCTGGTATATTATCTTTTATACCAGGTGTGATGAACAGGTGTCGGTTATTCAGATGCGGGTATATTCAAATCGGGCAGATGCCACCAGCGCGTTGTTATATTTGGTGTAAACATTTGCCTGTTGTACGAGGCCGTCTTTATTGTAAGTGTACCGGTAATAATAAAAGCCATCGTCTGATATATTGTTGACGGGTAGTACCGGAAAATATTCGCCATTATCTGATCCCAGTTCTACTGCCAATAATATCCCAGGTCCGTTTCCCTGCAGCGCCCTGGAAAAATTAGGGTGATTGTCATAGGTCAGGATCCGCTCTGTGGGTATTTGTGAAGTATCCGGTACAGCGGTAGGATTACCGAAAAAGAAAGTACGGGAGGTCGACAGGGTTTTGATGATATTTCCGGCGGCATCATACACAAATTCTTTCCGGTAGGATGCTGCCTGCGCCACCATGATGATCTGGTTGTGATAGTAGGTTACGCCAATGGTGTTGTTGCCTTTATAATAATAATTGAAATGATAGAGCGTCGTATTCCACTGTCTGACAGGGGAGTGGGCAATCAGCCTGTTTTGCGTATCGTACTGCAGGAAGATAGTGTCTTTCTGTATATTGGTAACTACATAAGACAGTAACCCGTTGGAGTCGTAGGTAAAATACTGGGTCTTGGGTTGCGGATAACTGCTGTCTTTGGGTTTTCGCTCTGCGCGGATCAGCTGATGTTGCGCATTGTAAAAAAAAGTTTTTTCAAATTGGTAGTCTGGTCCTGTTTTGACAACCCTGGTCAGTAGCCATATGGGCGCTTTGACGGTACTGCTGGCGGTACCGGAAACAGGTAGGGGCGATACCGTTTTATTGCAGGCAGTGAATTGTGCAGCAACACAGATAAGCAGTAGGCAGATGTGGATGGATAATGGATGCTTCTTCATGATAACGTTTTTGGATTAACAATTAATATCAATGATACCGACGCTATGTTATCGGGCAACAAACAAGCGCATTCGGATGGAGATATAACTCCGTGGAAATATAAATATAGGTTTTCTGATAAACAGATGTGAAATTAGGATGCTGGCATGCAATATGGCTGCAGTGATGGGAGTATAGATAACTGATATGTTACCCGATGTTTTTTGGGGGGCTCCTGATTTTGTAGTGCGCAGGATATTAGTTACGTATGATGTAACAGTTGATAGCAGTAGTATTTTGCCGTTATCTGTTACATCATACGTAGGGGATGTATACTCGTTTACATCCGGTGATACTTATATTTTGATGTATTCAAACCGGGTAGTAGATATCTGTGTATTACTATACTTATCATATCTGCTGACACTTTGTACAAGGTTGTTTTTATTATAGGTGTACCGGTAATAATAAAAACCATCATCTGTTACATTATTAGCCGAAAATATGGGGTAATAGCCGGAATGACCATCAACTGCTGCCAGATGGCCAGGTCCATTTATATTCAGACTCCTGGACACATTGGGCCGGTCATCGTAAGTCAGACGGGTGACGATGGGTATTAATGAAGTATCAGGAGCCTGCCCCGGAAAGCTATAGATGGCGGAAACAGAAGTTTTCAGGATGGTGATGATATTGCCTGCTGCATCATACACATGTTCTGTCCTATGGTTACTGGAGACCGTAAATAATGCTCCGTTTGTATAATATGTTACCCCGCTGATGTTGTTCGCTTTATAATAATACTTGAAATAGTTGGGGAAACCACTTACGTTTCCGAGACCAGAATGGGATATTAACCTGTTTTGCTGGTCGTACTGAAAGAAGATGGTATCCTGCCTACGGCTGTTCGTGATATAGGATAATAATCCATTACTATTGTAGGTGTAATACTCTGTAAAGGGCGATGTAGTGGTATCCTGGTTTGAACTGACGGAACGTGTCAGCTGGTGCTGCGCATTATAAAAATAGGTTTTTACAGCGGTGTTTGCCGGCCCCGTTGTAGTCTTTTTGCTTAACAACCACTGAGATGCTTTACTGTTGCTGGCGCTGGTAGAACCGGACATACTCAGCGGTGTGGCATTTTTTTTACAGGCACTGAATGTCAGAAAAAGGCTGATAAAAAGGAAAAGTACTTGTGTTGACTGATAGGTCTTTTTCATGATTGTGGTTTTTTTTGATAGGTGAATAATAAACACAGACATACCCGGCAGGTACATTGCCGGAAATAAGTAACCGGCCGGCAGGTTAAAGGCCGGTGTGGATAATGATGAATAACGGATCACTGCATCATAGCAGACAGGCGTCGATAACCGGACGCGATATGCAACAGGTGATAGACAATCGTTGTTGTGGCTGCAGCAGGCTTACAACAGCTTAAACAGGTGTCAGAAAAAGAAGAGGCTTACGTTTGCCAGTGAACAGTTATACAAGTGTATGATTTGATTGATGGCACATTTTATAATGGTTTACCGAAGTACATGAATAAACATTGGTTCCGTAGTAAGGATACATTGAAATTAGAAAGAGTTGGTGAAATGCACATTCAGTATGGGTAGTAAGTGATGGAGGCGTAGGAAATAGTACCTGAGGTGTGGGAAAGGCAGGTTGAATTGTAAAACAAGCTGTTGGTAGTGTGACAACATTTGTAATAATCCGTTGCGGTAATTATATTGGGGAAGATGTTTTATTTTTATTGTATGATCATACCCAGTCCTGTTCAGTTTGAAAAAGGCACTTATGTGGGGAAGAAAGTGAGAGAACGCCATTTCAGCCATATCATTACCAGTGAAACCGTATTTGAAGCCCACCAGTCATCCGACTGGCATTACCATGTTAATCCGCATTTTTCACACATACTGGAAGGAGGTAGCAAAGAGCTGCGCAAAGGGAATTCCGGCAGACAATATGCCGGTACCGGTTTGTATTATCATCCCGGAGAAGCCCATCAGAATGTGGATTACCTGCCGGGTACCCGTATCTTCAATATTGAATTGGGAGAAGCATTTTTTAACAGGTATGAAGTGGCGCCCCCACCGGCTTCTCTGATGTTTGAACAACATCATCAGCTCAATACCGGTGGTATCATCCGTATTATGCGGGAACATTATCTGCAGGACAATGCCTCGCCGCTGGCTATAGATCAGTTGTGTATAGACCTGCTGCATCCGGAGCAGGAAACCTTCCGCTGTTGCCCGGAATGGGCGGCAAAGATAAAAGCGATCCTGTATGATAACTGGCGGGATCCGTTGTCACTACCGGAACTGGCAGTACAGCTGAACCTGCACCCGGTTACGATCTCCCGGTATTTCAGTAAGTATTTTGGCTGTTCGGCAGGAGCATATCTGCGCAGAATAAAAATAGAACGTGCGATCGCCCTTATCAGACAAGGCCGGTTTACCCTCACTGAAATCGCCTATGAATGTGGCTTTACCGATCAGGCACATTTTACCAAAACCTTTTATCGCATGACAGGGTGGTTGCCCCGGCAATACCGGCATATCTGATGCAGGCTAATTTTATACAATTTTTACTGTACAGGGCATCCTAGCTTTGCAGGGTCAGCATGGGAACGATGATCCTGTCACCAGCATACAACAGATAACTGTCACCTATGTCGGAATCACGCTGGCACTTTCACCCGAAAACGTAGCAAGAACATGAAAAGAAATGCCATGCTGTTGTATATGTCCTGCCTACTCCTGTGGCTGCAGATAGCGCAGGCACAGGAGCCGCCAAACAATACCCGGTTGCATCAGTTATTTGACGATTACTATAGGGAACGTATGCCATTGTTTCCTACGGAAGCTACTGCAGCCGGATACCACCAATACGACGACCAGCTGGCCATAGAGGGCGCTGCTCCCTATCTGGCTGCTACCCGTTCTTTTTACAACAAATACCTCACTGCATTACAAGCATTTGACCGGAAAAAACTGCGTAAGGCAGACAGGGTCTCTTATGATATCCTGGTATATACCTTGCAAATGGGACTGGAGGGACTGGACCTGCACCTGGAATACCTGCCGATGAATCAGTTTGTATCCACACCACTGGAACTGGCCTCTTTTGGCTCCGGTAATGCCGACCAGCCTTTTAATACCGTACAGGATTATGAACGCTGGGCTAAAAGAATGAATGCTTTTCCCGAATGGACCGATACCTGTATCGCCAACTTCAATAAAGGTATCCGGGCGGGTGTTGTATTACCCAAGGCGTTGGTGATGACCATGATTCCACAGCTGGAAGCCCTGACCGTAAAGGATGCCGCAAAAAATGTGTTTTACCTGCCGCTGGCAAAGTTTCCGGCATCTTTTACCACCGCCGAAAAACAACGGCTTACCGGACTATATCATCAGGTGATCGCAGATAAAATGATACCTGCCTATGAACAGCTGGCGACCTACCTGAAAAACATTTACCTGTCGGCAGCCCAGGAGAAAGCTGGCCTGTATGCTTTGCCAGGAGGCGACCGCATCTATGCTTATTATCTGCATTATTATACCACTGCTCCGGAACTGACACCGGAACAGGTATACCAGACCGGGTTGACAGAAGTAGCACGTATCCGGAAAGAGATGGAAGCCATCAAAACACAGGTGGGGTTTACCGGCACGCTGCCGGCATTTTTCACGCACCTGAAAACCAATCCGGCCCTGATGCCTTTTAAAACACCAGCAGAAGTGCTGGCAGCATACCGGCAGATCCATGATAAAATACAACCGGCATTAGCAGCGTTGTTTGGCCGGCAACCACAGACACGTTTTGAGATACGACGGGTGGAAGCTTTCCGGGAAGCAGCGATGGGAGGCCCCTTTTATGTGAAAGGTAATCCGGACGAAAAAAGGCCCGCTACTTTTTATGTACCCGTGCCGGATGCCACCAAAATCAATGTCACCTTCTATGGTATGGAAGCTACGTTTATACATGAGGGTGTGCCCGGGCATCATTTCCAGATAGCGCTCCAGCAGGAGAATAAAGCCATTCCTGCTTTCCGCCGGCAACCTACTTTCAGTGCTTACTTTGAAGGGTGGGCGCTTTACGCGGAGTCACTGGGCAAACAACTGCATTGTTATACCGATCCCTATCAGCAGATGGGGGCGTTGAATAATGAAATTCACCGGGCCATCCGGCTGGTAACAGACGTGGCAATCCATACCGGTAAAATGACAAGAGCGGAAGCCATTGCTTATATGATGGCCAATGAAGCCATCAGCGAAACCATTGCTACAGCAGAAGTAGAGCGCTACATGGCCTTACCGGGACAAGCCCTTTCTTATAAAACCGGAGAAATAAAACTCATGGCACTGCGCGATAAACTAGCCCGGCAAATGGGACCTCGCTTCCACTTAAAAGATTTTCATGATGCCTTGCTTGCCTATGGCGATATGCCCCTGAAGGTACTCGAAGAATATATGAATGACTGGGCCCGGACATCTACGGGCAGATAGAAAGGCCGGTTATTCCTGTAGCGACAACAGCCGCATGATCAGCGGCTGTTGTATTTTTGAGACGGCTGGTGTTGCATTTTTTTGTTATCCCATAAAAAACCGGCAGACATGATTTGTTGTGTTGTAACCGGATGAGGAGCACATAGCCGTAAGCGTATAGAAATAATTATATTTATGGCCGATACGGGGAATCTTCTTCTCCATCAATTATATCCCCACAGGCCATGATTAATTATTATGAAGTTTTAGAGATCGCTGATTTTTCTTCCCATGAAGTGATCAAAGCTGCTTATCGTAAGTTGTCAAAACGATATCACCCCGATGTGAATAACGGCGACAAAGTTTGTGAAGAACGTTTCAAGGAAATACAGCAGGCATATGAACAGCTGCGTAACCCCAATACCAAGGCATTACAGGATGATTGGCTGCGTAACGGACAGCTACCGGAGGATGATGCAGCTGATACACCGCCCGGATATCATCCGCCATCCTATGAATATGAAAGTGACAAACGATGGACGACCTGGGCGCCCATGGTACTCACAGGGCTCCTCGTATTAGTTTGCCGTATGGCGCTTAATTGGGGAATAGAATGGCGCCGTGCATCTATACAGCAGAAGGCGGTTCCGGTAGTAGATATGTCTACTATCTTACAGCGGGCAGCTGCGCCTGGCAACCAGCTACCTGTCATTAAAGCCGGCGATACGCACGAGCAGGTACAGCAGCTACAGGGAAATCCGGATGAAGTAAAAAAATATGGATCAGAAGAAGTGTGGTATTATCATAATAGCCTGGTTAACTTCAAAAAAGGCATCGTAATAAGTTACCTGGATACAGATGGCGTTTTAAAGGTGCGTGAAAATATAAAAGTCCATCCGTAAAAAGTTATATATGCTGCAGCCCGGATGCAGCACCTGGACGTGGGTTTGCCGTAAATAACCTATATTCAGGAAGTAAAAACCCTGCATATGGCGCTTTCCGATTTTGACTTCCTCCGGTCTGTTAACCAGGTGCCTGCCCTGGAAGATTATAACTCCTTTACCACCCATGCGGTGCTGCAACAACTCATGCATACCTATGGCGCTGGTTGGATGCAGGAACAGGCTACCGCGTTCGGACATATCATGGGCAGCCACAGTATGCAGGAAGCGGGTAACCTCGCCAATAAGTACCTCCCCGTGCTGAAAACGCACGATCGTTATGGCAACCGCCTGGATGTAGTAGAATTTCATCCGGCTTACCATGAGATGATGACAACTGCCATACAGCACCAGGTACATACCATCGCCTGGACCACCCCATCGGAAGGCGGTTACCTGGCACATAGTATCCTCTCTTTTCTCAAACAGCAGATCGATGAAGGCACCAGTTGTCCGCTGACCATGACATTTGCCGCAGTACCTTCTCTTAAACTGGAACCGCACATCGCGCAGGAATGGCTACCATTGGTACTTTCAAATGAATACGATGCCCGGCATATACCCTATTATGAAAAGAAAGGTGTCACTATCGGGATGGCCATGACGGAGCCGCAGGGAGGCAGCGATGTACGCGCCAACCTCACTATAGCGAAGCCTGTGGGCAATGGTATCTATCACATCACCGGCAGGAAATGGTTTTGCAGCGCCCCGATGAGCGATGCATTTCTGGTGCTGGCGCAAACGGACAAAGGACTAAGTTGTTTGCTGGTACCTCGTTTTACACCCGATGGTGAAAAAAATAAACTCTTTTTCCAGCGGCTAAAAGATAAGCTGGGCAATAAGTCCAATGCCTCCGGTGAAGTAGAGTTTCATGGTGCGTGGGCACAACTCATCGGAGAAGAAGGCCGCGGCGTAGCCAGTATTATGGAGATGGTACGGCATACGCGGCTGGATTGTGCCGTTGGTTCGGCAGCCACTTTGCAACGGGCATTGGTGGAAGTCATTCATCACTGTCAGCACAGAAGTACGTTTGGCAAAAAACTGATTGATCAGCCATTGATGAAAAATGTATTGGCAGATCTTTGTCTGGAATCAGAAGCCGCTACCACCCTGGCCATGCGGCTCGCCAAAGGATTTGATGACGCACTCACAGATGAAGGTGCCTTGTATTTTACCCGGATCACCACCGCCGTGGCAAAATTCTGGAATACAAAAAGAGCAGTGCTGGTATTGGGAGAAGCGATGGAGTCTATGGGCGGAAACGGGTATGTGGAAGAGTCTATTCTGCCCAGATTGTACCGCGATGTACCGGTAAATGCTATCTGGGAAGGTTCCGGTAATATACAGGCATTGGATGTACTGCGTGCGATGCAGAAAGAACCACAAAGTATCGAAGTGCTGATGCATTATTTTCAACAGTCGCGCGGACTGGATAAGGAACTGGATCAACAGTTGCTGACATTGCAACAATTGATAACCGATCCGGCAGGCTATGAATATAAGGCAAGGATCATCGTAGAAAAAATGGCGCTGGCTATCCAGGCGATCGAATTGATACAGGTGGCGCCACCCGCCGTAGCGGAGCTGTTCTGTCAATCCAGGTTATCGGCAAAGAGAGGGTTAACGTGGGGTACAATGGAGACCCCGACAGCCCCGGAAACCATCATTCACAGGATTTACCGGGAGGTCTGAAACAACCAGCTATATATTTTAATGGCTGACGGAACATATTTTGTGCATTCCGGAAATACCCCTATATTTAATGACTGTCGTTCAACACAGTATACTATCCATTAAAAATACCATTACGGTTTCCCGCAATACATCCGATCATTACCAGTGCATGCAGCCTGTTTAAGCAGTCCTGGTTACATCGTACAAGTATCCTGTCATGTGTGTGTTATAACGTAAACCAATCATTGTAATACTATCCTGTAATTGTTTTCAGGTGGAATACCGTATCAATGCTTATTAACCTCAAAAAATTGTAACGATGAAAAACCTCGTTAAAGCAGCTATATCTCCCCGTGTTATTATTATGCCGTTGGCGATGCCGCAGGGTGTTGTACAGGTGGTACGTGATGATATGCTGATAGGAGGGACCAAACAACGGGCATTATACCATTACTTAACGACTACCGCTGCAGCAGGTTATAACGAAATCGTTTATGCCAGTCCACCGCCGGCCAGCGAACAGGTAGCGCTGGCATATATGTGCCAGCAGCGGAAAGTAGCCTGTACGCTTTTTTGCTGGCAGATGGATAAACGTTATCATCCTTTTTCCTTGCAGGCAGAATCTTTCGGGGCTACCATCTATCCCTGCGATTCATTGGAGCAGGCGGAGATAGCCGCCCGGGTATATACGGAGCATACGCCGGATAGTATCAAGTTACCATTGGGTTTTAATGTACCGGCATATATAGATTGTTTAAAAGCTGAAATAGCGACTTCGTGGCAGCATGTAATAGCCGATCTGGGCTATGAACCTGCAAGGGTATGGCTACCTGCAGGTAGTGCCGTACTGAGTAATGTATTCCGGGAAGTGGTGTCAGAGGATACCCTGCTGAACTGTGTAAATGTACGGCTGTTGCCGGAGGAAGAGGAGCGGATACGGGCTGTCGCCAGCCGGGCTGGCGTACATTTGTTTCGTGCCCGGGAGTCTTTCCTGGAGCCGTGTATAGATATTCCGCCTATTCCATCCAATCCGCACTATGATGCCAAACTTTGGTATTTTATCCATCAATACGGACAACACCAGGATGTGTGGTGGAATGCAGCCAGATAAGTGAATGCCCGTATTACTTTATAGGGGCTGGCGTATGGTTAAATAAGCAGGATACACTATCTTTTCGGCTTTATAGTTACCTGTCTGGTTCTTGCTCATCAGGAGGAAGGGCCGCCGACAGGAAAAACAGACAGCGGAAAATGAATATTGTTAAAATACAGGAAATCATCCCGGATACAGGGAATAAGATATTGACGGCGACTTTAGCTGCAGCAGACGAATGTGTGGCATTAATGGATTCCGGAGAGGTGGTCAGGTATAAAGGCAGTGGGCCCGGTGAACATTTGTTTTCAACAAAAAGCAGTCTGGGATATCAGGACGGTGGTTTTGATATGACCGCGCCTTCAACCATCTATACGCTGGATAATATTGTGGTGATCGTGAATGATTATAAGCGGCATGGCTATATTCATTATCCTGGTAAATATGCGGCGATACATCTGTGGCGGGAAGATTATTATGCAGAGATATCCCGTTATGCAATTGCGTTATATAAAGATGCACAGGGCATACCGCATATCATTTATGCCGTAGCCTGGAATCACGTACAGATCATGAACCTGGATACCCTGCAGGTATTAACCGCTGCAAAATCATTGATTACAGTAGATGCAGAAGAAAGACATATTGCCTTCTATGAAAATTATAAGGAGCCTAATAGATTGCCCTGGCCATCTGCGTACGACTATTTCTTCGGCGGTCTGTTAATGTCGCCGGATCGGACTCACTTTCTAAGTGCCGGCTGGCGTTGGGGTTCCTCCGATTCCTATAGTATTTATGAGATCGATCATTTTATCCATCATCACCGGATATCAGAAAAAAATGTCAGCCATTGGGAACACAATAACCGGGCTGTTTGCTGGATAGATGCTACCACAGTAGCGGTTACTTTCCATCCCGTGAAAGATGATGATGAGGGTGCGATACCGGATGCCCCCTGTGAAGTGTATTTTTATCAGGTAGGTGGTGCAACACCGGAACTGGAGCGGAAAATAAAAATACCGGATGTGGATATCCTCACAGGTGAAATGCATTATATACCGGCATTACAGGCAATCCTGTTTTTCGGCGCGGCATCGGGTGTGACATTGTTTTCGCTGGAAGGTGCTGTGTTGTTGAGAGATGCTGCATTACAGGCGGATGCATATTATCCGGATAGCCATTTGTTGTTAAAGGTAATCGATGGGAAAATAATTGTCTTTCAGCTGCAGCTGTAATCAGCATTGCGTGTTTGTTAATAATGGTTTGGAGTCCTTATATTTAAATGTGGGTTATTGTTGTTTTTTATTTAACTTTAATGCTATCAGGATAGCCAATGTGTCACCGGGAAACCACTTTGTAAATAAAACCATACTTACTTCATTTATTACCATTACCTGAAATTCCGTTCCATATCAGGAAAACCAGTCTTATTGTATGATAGGCCTTCGTCGGGTCTGTTGTGGATGTTTATGTAACACTATTTTGTGAAATTATGTGAAACGCTTTTCGTCTGAGGCGCTGTAGTCAATCTATGCGGTATACTTCACTTTTAATCCTATAATTTCATCACTTAAAAACCATTATTCTATGGGTATTATTGTTTTTTATGACGGAAATAATGCTACGCAAGGCATTGTTCAAACGGTAGAGGATGTACCAGGACAGGATTTTAGGCCAGTCAACAATGATCAGATCAGGTCTGCTAAATTGTATGACGTACGACCTGGTTGTGAAATCAGGACGTATGATTCCCCATCTGGCAATACTGATGATGATTTTTGCGTCGTGTTGGTAAAAAGAAGTCATCCGGAGTATGTGCTGGACACATTTGAAAGAACTTATGAAGATGAATATGTAAGAGTAGTGTTTGTACGTAATAACGGCCTGGATGGACAGATTTCGAGAATCAGGATTAATTGATGCAGGTAATAAAACAAAAGCCGCATAAACGAAGGTGTTTATGCGGCTTTTGTTTTGTCAGATAAGTGTTGGGTATGATCTTTAAATGATATACTGTCTATTAATTTATTGTTAAGCGGTGTAGGATAAACTAAAAAAAAATGTATGATGAAATAGTACCTGATAAGTATACTGTACACCTGAAAGCGCGATACGATCGGATGATGTAATTATTGTGACATGTTCGTGGGATTTTTGATAATAACTGTAGGATAGACAGTTACAAAATCTATGGAGTAATTATCTTTGCGCCCTGTAACTATTTACCTGACTATGCCGATTTTTAAATCACTACTGGCTGCAAGCCTGTTAGTGTTAGGAAGTGTTGCGCTGTATGCGCAATCCCCCAAACTTTATACCTACCAGGATTTATCTCACCTGTATTATAAGCAACAAAAAGATTCACTCACTAAAGCCTGGGAGTGTCCCGGTATCTATCGGGGAAAAGCTACCCAGAGAAAGTATAGGGAGATCTGGGATAGCAGAACTGAATTTATCAGTAAAGCTATCACGGACGATAACTATGTATATGATCAGGAAATTGTTTCCTATGTAGCTGGTATTGTGGATCAGCTGATAACAGGGAACAAGCATGCTATTCCGGTAAAACCTTTTTTGCTGCTGGACAGAAGTGCGTCCGTTAATGCCTATGCAGTAGGGAATGGCGTGCTGGCGATTAATATGGGCTTACTCACGTATGTCAGGTCACGGGAAGAACTGGCACTGGTCATTGCACATGAGCTGGCGCATAATATCATGCAGCATCCGGAAGAGGCGATGAAAAAAAGAGCAGAATGGTTAACTTCTGATGAATATAAAGAATCCCTCAAATCTATACTGGACTCCAAATATGAGCGGTTAACGCGGTTGAAAAAAATCTTTGAAGAATATTCTTTTGATAGAAACCGACACCAGCGATATCATGAAAGTGATGCAGACTCTCTCGCTATTGTGCTGCTCAGGAACAGTAAAATTGCATTTGACCCGCAGGTGTTTTTACGATTGGATAGTGCCGATATGGAATATCAGCTACCCTTGATACAGCCGGTAAAAAAATATTTCGAGGCTTATAATCTTACCGTAGAAGATAGCTGGATAAGAAAACAAACCAAAGGGTTGTCTGCACGTAGTGGCTATCACGCCGAAGAAAACAGTGCACGCCGGGATTCCTTAAAAACACATCCGGATTGCGGGGAGCGCTACAAACATACGCTGCATCTAAAAAGTGCAGATAGTACCGTAACGCCTGTACCGCCCTCTATCAAAGACAGAGCAGAGAAGATATTGCTATGGAATATGTATTGCCAGGGCAATATGGCTGCTTGTTTGTACCGGATCATGCGGGCAAAAGATAATGGTGCGTCCGATACCTGGTACGACTTCATGTTTTATAATGTGATGACGCATCTGTTTAAAGCCGACCAGGAGCTGCGCCGGTTTAGTGCTATTGATGTGAAATCCAGGGAATCTGTTTCTCCTGCTTATTTCGATTTACAGACCTTGTTGGAAAAAATTCCCCGTGAACAGCTGGAACAACACTGTAAGGTATTGTATGGTGCTGCCTTCTGGAAGGGACTATCTGTGCAGGAGCGTGACTTTAAGACCCTGTTGCATCAATTTATTCAGCAGGCTGCAGAAACAGATAAAGCCAGGTTAGCACAGGAGTTTGCCGGTAAACATGGCGCCAGTATGTATCTGGAATATGCCCAGCCATTTATAAAAAAGTAATTATTCCGCTTTTCAGTTATAGAACCAGATTATTATGAAACGATTTATTATAGCATCGTTGCTATTGCCTTTATCCGTTGCGGTACATGCCCAGTCGAAAGTGTTCAAGCAGGTAGGGGCGCAGATTTCTTCGAAAATTAAAACCATCTATCAGAATAATAGCCTGGTGGGCTATTTGGTGTTTACAGAGTTGGAGAAAGCGAGTAAAGACTCTTTTAACTACCGGATCACCATGATGGATGAAAACCTGAATGATATCGGGGTCGTGAATTTCAGGGACACCAAGTTGAATCTGCGTAGTGTAACGGCAGAGGAAAATGTACTGGCGTTGGCCTATACCAAGAGTAACCTGATCGGTTCCGGCCTGGCACACCGCGGAGAGGTAAACAGGGCGATGCCTACCGCTTATCTGGCCATACAAACACAGTTTATTAGTTTGGAAGGAAAGATTATCAATAGTCATTTCCGCAAATTGAGTGTCAGAGTTAGAGAAATATTTGAACAAGATAAATTTGAGTTGGGTAGAGCAGGGTTGAAACATGATCTGCGCATACAAAATGTGAGCGGACTGGGTTTTGTGGCCTTCTATGGCGACGATAAGAGTAATCACCTGTTAGTGTTTGATAAAAACGGAAAGCTCACCCTGGAGAAAAATGTGGAAGAACGCCCGCAAGAATTTTCTATGCTGACATCAGGCCATGATGTGTACTTCCTGATGAAGCAACGGGAGAAAATGCAGGAAGGTGGTTATGAAGTAATTGGATACCATCTGGATAACGGTGTGGTGATTCCTAAATACGCGCTCAAAACGCCTAAGGGTGAATCCTTGAAAGTAGCAAATTTTGAAAATGATCCGGTGACCGGTAAACCTTATCTTTCCGGTAGTATTATTAATCCCCGGAGAGGCCATAAATATGCAACCTTTGCCAAGCTTACTAAAGGCCCTTTTATTGGCATGTTCAATGTTAGTCTGGAAGGATACCAGAAAAAGGATATCAAGGCAAGCTACAACTATTGGAATACAGGAGACAGTAAAGTAGCTACCACTAACGGACAGCTACTGGCTAATGGTTACTATGGCGTTTATGGTCCTTCCTTCAGGGATTACTATGGTAATACCTACTTTGCCGGGTCAGCTGTAAGACGCTTTATCAGTCCGGGTGGATTGCTGCCTATGCTTCTTTTTCAGGGAGCTATTCACAGATTTCAGGTGAGAGACGTGATGGTATTGAAACAAAATGTCAAAGGCGAGTTATCCTATGAAAAGGAAATTGCGGTGAAACATGGCAGAACCATGTCTGGTCCGGGAATGTATTTGTACGATCAGAAATCCTTCTTCACGGTTAATGCACCTGAAACAAAGTCTGTTTACCTGGTAATATCAGATCTTAAAAACGTGCATATCTACGATGTAAATAAAAAGCAGGTGACCCGTAGTTTTCCTTTAGTAAAGGATGGCGTGGAAACTCATGTATTCCCGGCTAAAGACGGATATATTATGATTTCCCAGTACGACAGAAAAGAAGAAGCTGTACGTTATTCTATTGAAGCGGTTTAATGGTGGTAACTGTTCGTGCATCTCTTCTTATGATATAACGGATATAACAGGCATCTATAAATAATAAAACCCGTAACGCTTTATAGCGTTACGGGTTTTATGTTGAAGGAATATGATAGAGGGCAGATGGTTATGCTGTGCTAATGCTTTTTGCGCCCCGCCTGTCCATATCTTCCGGAATCTGCTACCATCCAGGTTAAATTGGCGTGCATCCATTTCTCCAACCCAACCACATAGCTATTTAGTTCCTCGTTCCAGATATCGGATTGGGTTAGTGCGCTTCTAAGCTGCATGAATGTATCCACTTCCGCATCATGTTTATCTCTCAGGTTTTGGTAGGCGACGTTTAAGTCACAATGGTTTTCATGCTGGTATATCAGTGCATAGTTAAATACTTCTGTATGGATCTCTTTGGACAAGGAGTAAATATCATTACAAAGAATAGAAATATTGTTGGTAGCTACAATAATAGCTGCTACCAGTGGATGTTGCCGTATGGTTTCATCCAGCTCTTTGCCTTGTGCTACTTCAATGTAATCAATGCATAATAGCATAGCGCCTGCTTCCTGTCGCCAGGATAAATAATGATCCAGATCCGGAAAATGATGCGCTATTCTGAAATTATTTTCTTGTATGGATAATAAGAGATATTCCTGGAAATGCTGATGAAACCTGTTATACCAGTTGTGGGAAACATAGGGTTGTAGTGATTCTCTGAATAGCAGGAGCTGATCACATAACCAGTTCACTTTTTTTTCGGGATTATTTCCCTCCATAATGGCAATGTATTGCCGGTATATAGGTTCCACAATCGTTTGCGGGCAATGATCGTATAGGTCATCATTCAGAAAGAAGAATAGCGACAGCCGGCAAAACAGGCTTAACTTTTCCGCAGAAGTATCCGCAAATGCTCTCGCCGGCAGGTATTCAAATTTCGACACCATCACCCTTTCCTTATCTTCATTTGAAATCGGGAAGGTGGCAATCCAGGAAGCCACTTCCTCGTGAATATGACCGATCTCAGGATGTAATAAAAAGGAAAAGGGATAATGTATCATGTCATCACATTTAAATCCTTTCCAGGAAAAAATAAAAATGTTCGCCTTCTTCCAGAAATACCTTTCCTTCCATGATGCCGATGAGTGTATGCTCGTCTACCTGATGGAAATAATCAATGATGGGATAGTTGTCATATATCATTGCTGCGGTCACCTGATTCCGGAATAATATCATACGAAGAGAAGCGGCGCCCATATCGGCAAAGGTATATGGTTCGTCCTGTGCGTTCAAACAAATAAGCGGGTAGGCAGTATTGGCCGCACGTAAGGATTTGCCATACCACCGCATCGCTTCCAGTTGCTGGCGTACTTCATTGGACTGGAAATTAAAATGTCCGCCTTTCCAGTCTCCGATGAGTGTTTCTACCGTAACAGGAGGTAACTCATCGAAGAAGGTATCGAGTATGGCGCTGGTGATGTTGGCAGGATTTTGTTTGAACTGTTCAAACTTTTCTTTGGGATGCATAAGGGGTGTTTATAGTATTTACATGAGAATAACTGCTTTGATGATTTTACCTGCCTTCAGATCAGCGACGGCACGGTTGATATCTGCGAGCGGGTATTGCGTGATCATCTTGTCAATAGGTAGCTGACCGGCCTGATATAATGCCACCAGTTTAGGAATCATTTCATGTGGCCGGCAATCGCCTTCCAACACCCCGGTAACAGTTCTGCCCATACTTAGCAGAAAATAAGGCAGTGTGAGCTGGCTGTCTAATGTCCGCAAACCCAGTAGTGCGAGGATTCCCCGTGGCAACAGCGACAGGAAAGACTGGCTGATAATGTCGGGATGACCGGTGGTGTCCACAATATGATGGACGCCGTTGGGCCACTTTTCACGCAGGTAATCAGCCAATGGTTGATCGGTTGTCAGGCAGGTATGTGTGGCGCCCAGCTCCACGGCCAGGTCCAGTCTGTCGGCATGTTGATCTACGGCAATAATTTCCCGGCATTGCGCCAGATGTGCTCCGATGACGGCTGCCAGTCCTACCGGACCCACGCCACAAATGAGTATACTGCTCCCTTTATCGGGCTTGATGGTATGCAGGATGGTGCCGATACCTGTCTGAATACTACAGCCCAGGGGCCCAAGAGATGCCAGTGGCACATCCTGGGGTACTTTAACGGCATTGCGGAAATGTGTAATGGTATGGGTAGCAAAGGAAGATTGATGGAAAAACAGGCCATTGATTGTTTCCTCCCCATGTTGATAAGGGGTGGTGCCATCATCTCTTCGCCCGGATAAATTGAGTGGGAACAACTGATCGCAATAGGCTGGATGCCCGGTGGCGCAGCTACTGCAGGCGCCACAGTTTAAAAATGAAAGTACTACCTGATCGCCGGGTTGGAGGGAGGTCACCTGTTTACCCACTGCAGTGACGATGCCGGCGCCTTCATGTCCCAGGATGGCGGGTACCGGAAAGGGATATACGCCTTCCTGTACGGCAACATCGGTATGACAGATACCGGTAGCAACGAGCCTGACTAGTATTTCCTCGTCTGCAGGTGCTCCTAATGTAACAGTTTCAATACTGAACGGCTCATTATAAGCTTTCAGCATAGCAGCTTGGATATCCATGGAATAACAATTTTGTGGACAAAATTTGAATATGAATGGGATGCTGATGTTTTGATAATAGCCCTGAGCCTGTTTGTTGTACCGCTGCTATCGCTTTTGTAGCACTTCCATACGCTTGGAAATGAAGGACAGATATAAATAAATGATACGTGGTTACTGGTATGTGTCAACAAAAATAAGCATTTCGCCTGCAATGTACCTGCAAGTTGAGAGGGGAGTATAGGCTGTTTGTTGCGGGGGAGATGGTAGCAAGCTGCTATACATAGCAATAGGAGTGGTATATAATAAAGGCTATCTCCCGCAGCTTGGTCATCATAGCCTTACTTGTGGAGATAGCCTTGTTGTTAAGGTAATAAGATCAATTTGCAGGCCGCGGAGGGCAACATGCTGCACGAGTGCCTGTCGACGGGCAGCATACAGCCATGTTTAATGCATTGCACCATAGGCAAAGCGACTGTGTCACGCTGACACCGCCCTTGATCGATTGCAATTGATTTCTTTGAAGTGGAATACCGGTGAACTTTTTACTTTTCATAGTGGTTTGAATTGGAAAGTGGATGGATAAACTGTAAGACATGGAATGAGCAAGTGGAGCTTCAGGTAAGAGCAAAGTAGCATTTCCGTATTAAAGGTAGAAAGGTTAAATGCTATAACACGGCATAAATTTTCAGATTTAAAAATTGATAGTGTTCTCTCACTGGAGAGATAATACCTTTTATCTGGTATTATTTTTTTGTTATTAGTTAAAGTGTGTCATTTCTTTAACACGAAAATAAAATATGGAAAATTAAGTTTGCAAATGACTGTTTCTAAGTGTTTTTGAAAACGTCTCTTTCTATATTCATAATGGAAAATCAATAGCACACCACTATAGGAATAAGTACAGGAGCAGTTATCAAGATAAATTCAATCCATCTGTGATAGATCAGAAAATATCCGGTTCCTGTACACTACCGGCAATCAGGAGCTACTATTTACTGTGCAGTCACTTTTAAAATCCTAAACTTCAATTACTTTTGCCCATCATTTAAGAATTGCCCAATACCTAGTAACTATACTCATGAATCAATTGAAGCGTTTTTTGCTGTTGTTGATCCCTACAATAGCATTCCTACAGTCTTATGCCCAGTATGTTTCCATAGATGGATTTGCGCCACTTGCCGATTATACCGGAGGAACTGTGACTATTTTCGGTAATGGTTTTGGAAGCAATCCTCCTGCCCATACCGTCTATTTTGGGCCTGCAAAAGCTTATGTAAAATCTGTCGGCATGTTTGGCTTAGAGGTAATTGTTCCGCATGGTACGGGATATGGTCCGGTGTCTGTCAGTTATAATGGGTATACCAGTTATTCGGCAAATCCTTTTACACCCAGAACAAATTGGATCAATGTAGCTTCCCATAGTTATACTAACAGTGGCGAATATACGCTGTCAACAGGTTTTACCAGGTATGCAGGTCTATGTGATATGGATGCGGATGGAAAGCCGGATATTGTTGGCGTTCAATGTGCCGCCAACGGACAAAAAAATGAACTTTTTATTTTACATAACAAGATGGAGACAGAGGGTCCGGCTGAATACCAATACAATGCTGTCAGCAACACGATAGCAGATCCTAAAGGAATGGTACTGGAAGATATCGATAATGATGGATTGAGAGATATTGTGGTGGCCAGTGGGAAAGGAACGGTCTCCATTTTTATGAATACCTCCGTTAAGGGAAACCTGCAGTTCAGGGAACTGTCTGTCCCATTGGGTACTATCCCGCTGGGAATACAGATCGGTGACTTCGATAAAGATAAGTTGTCTGATATGGCGATTCTTACGGCTACCAATCAGATACGTTTTTACAAAAACAAGAGCACCTATGGGAACATCCAATTTGCCAGCACAGACAGTGTAGAGGTTGGCCGGGGCAATGGATACCTGCTTCGCTGGGATATCGACCGGGATGGCAGGCCGGATATCATCTCGGTAAATGAAACAGACAATACTATCTCCATTCTTATCAACACCAGCGAATACAATGCGATGTCTTTTGCACCGGTTAAAACGGTAGCCGTAGGACAACAACCCGTTTGTGTGAAGGTTGCTGATCTTAACAACGATTATGTGCAGGAGATCATTGTTGGTAATGCCGGCTCTCAGTCCCTGTCTATTATACGTGCGCAAAACGTCAACGGGCAGACGGACTATACAACGGTACAAACCATTCCAGTGGGTGTGGCTATGAATGATATACAGCTGACTGATTTCAATGGGGATAGAAACCTGGATCTCGCCCTCAGCAACCGTGCGGCACAGGGGCCGGTACTACTGGCTCTCAACGGGAGTGACCAGGGAGGGAATATCAGTTTCCTGCCATTTGTACAGGTTCCATCCGGTGGAAATGGTCAGCAGCTGATCGTGGGAGATATTAACCTGGATAACAGTCCGGATATCGTTACTGCAGGTAGCACGGTCATTAGTTTGCTGCATACCGGAAAAATACCTGAGGTGCAGCGTTTTACGCCCGCCACCAGTGGTCGTGGAGAAGCCACTATGATTATCGGATCCAGTTTCGATTATGCTACCAGTGTAACATTTGGGGGCACTCCGGCAGATTCTTTCCGGGTAGTAAATGCCGATACCATCATTGCCTATGTTGGCAAAGGACAATCTGGTAATATAACCGTAACTACGCCTATTGGTACCAGTAGTATTGGCGGCTTCGTTTTCAACGAACAACCCGTTATCCGGAAAGTTACGCCACTAGCAGCGAAAACCGGAGATACTATTCTCATCGAAGGGGTTAACCTGGATAATACCACCAACGTCACTTTTGGCGGAGAGCCTGCCAGCTTTTTCCGGATTAATACGGCTGTGAGTATCAGTGCCGTGGTAGGAGCAGGGTACAGTGGTGATATCAAAGTTTTCAACACAAATGATTCCGCAGTATATAATGGATTTGTGGTCAAAGCAACCCCTGTTATCAGCAGCTTTACACCCTTATCGGCACGCAGTGGGGATACTATCCATATTTACGGCTATAATTTCGCCCATATCAAAGCCATTACAATCGGCGGCGTACCGGCAGATACCTTTGGGGGTGTCAGTCCGGGAAGACTGATTGCCATTGTTGGCAGCGGGGCTACAGGAGATATTGTTGTTACTACAGCCTATGGTACCGACAGTAAATCCGGATTCAGCTATAGCGATTTTCCTGCTATTATACAGGTAGCCCCAATGGCGGGAGACAACAGTACCACGATTACCATTACGGGTAATAACTTCAATAAGGTGACTGCGGTATCTTTCGGAGGAGTGCCGGCTACTTCCTTTACTATTGTTTCGCCAACAACGATTACCGCCATACCTGGTAATGGTAATAACGGGAAAGTGATGGTTACCAACGCCGCAGGTACTGCGGTGAAAGAGGGCTTCACTTATACTTCCACGCCTTTTATTACTGCCATCACGCCGGCAAGAAGTAGTAACGGGGCTACTGTACGTATCAGTGGCGCTAAGTTTTCCGGTATAACTGCCGTTACTATCGGGAATGTTGCGGCTACTACCTACACAGTGGAAGCAGATACGGTTATCACGGCAACGACAGGTGCTTTCGCTCCCGGTAAATGGACCGTAGCCGTGAGTAACGAGACACATACTGCTACCTATAACTATTTCTACAATGGCCCGATCATCCATAGCTTTAGTCCTGCAAGTGGCGCAGCTGGTAGCCTGGTGACGATAAACGGCGCCAATTTCAATACTGATCCGCTTCGGAATATTGTATACTTTGGTGCTACAAAGGCTGTCGTGAAATCTGCTACTACCGGAACACTAGTGGTAGCGGTACCTACCGGGGCATTACCGGAACCTATTTCGGTGGCCAGCGATGGTTTGATTGCCTATACGGCGAATGCGTTCCTGCCCACTTTTCAGGGTACAGACAGCGCATTGACTGCCGGTTCATTTGCTGCTCCTATTCAAATAGATGGAGTTGCCAGCATAAGTAATATTTTTATTACAGACCTGGATGGCGATAGCCTGCCTGATATTTTCCTCACCCGTAAATATGACCGTTCGTTTTCTGTTTTCCGGAATAATGGCAGTTATGGCGTCGTATCCTTCGATGCTAAAAAGGATTTCTATGGAGGATATGACAGCCAGATAGCTGCAGTGGCGGATTTCAATGGAGACGGACTCAGTGATGTGGCGGCGGAAAGTCTTTATGGCAATGATATCGGCATATTCCGTAACACCAGTACCATTGGTAATATTAGTTTTTATGAAGATCAGCGATTCAATAGCGGCAAGGTGACAGCCATGGCGGCAGCGGACCTCGACGGCGATGGCAGCGCAGAGCTGGTGACCGGATCCACATCTGCTCAACAACTGAGGATTTATGCTAATCAAGGTACGCGCGATGGCGTATCATTGCGTGCTATCACAGATGTTCTGATTGCCGGATTCTGTAACGGCATTACCATCGCAGATGTGGACGGCGACGGGCGCCCGGATATTATGCTTCCCAACAGTGCAGGCCACTTCATTTCTATATTGCGTAATACCAGTACTCCCGGCCACTTGTCATTTGCACCGTTTCAAAACCTCCGCATCGATGGCGGTTCATCAGAAGTCTTGCTGAAAGATATGGACGGTGATAATAAACCAGACCTGATATTCCTGTTCAATAAAGAGGTCGGCATCTTCAAAAATAATAGCAGACCAGGTAAAATAGCTTTTACTGATCGCATAACAGCCCATATCGGAAGAAATGCCGGCTTCCTGACAGTAGCTGATTTTGATGGTGACAATTTGCTGGATGTTGCAGTGGGTAACGAGGGCATTACCTTGTTCAAAAATACCAGTAGCAATGGACAAATAAGTCTTGCTACCGGTGTTTTCATCAAGGAGTATATTGCAGGTATTACATCGGGCGATCTTAACGGAGATGGAAAGCCGGATCTGATAGGTATAAACTATGCTTACACAAAGCACCGGCTATCTATCTATAAAAATAATGCTGCAAAACATAAAGAACCATTGATCTCCACCATCACGCCAAACAGGGCGATAGCAGGAGATACGGTTATCATCCGGGGTAAGCATTTTATCGGAGCGACAGCTGTTGGGCTGGGGGGAATTTCCGTGGCGGCATATAAAGTGCTGGCTGATAGCGTCATCAAGGCCGTAGTTGCTGCCGGAAAAACTGGTTATGTACATGTAACTACGCCATATGGTACTGCCACGTTAGCGGGCTTTGTTAGCCCGCCGCACATTACTGCCTTTACGCCGGCATCCGGAAAAATCGGAGATACAATTACCATTACCGGTAGCGGACTAAACTCCGCGTATCTGATAGCGTTTGGTAGATCACCGGAACAAGTAGACGCTTCCTATACAAAAGCCTTGTCCCCTACCACCGTAAAGGCCGTAGTGGGAGATGGCGCCAGCGGTAATATTTACATTTATGGAAATGATGGTGTTGATTCCATCAGCGGTTTTACATTTATTCCGCCACCGCCGGAGATTACTTCCTTTACACCACAGCCGGCAAATAGCGGTGCGGCGGTCACCATCACCGGAAAGTATTTCACCCATGTATCCAGCGTGAAGTTCGGAGGTGTACCTGCGGATTCCGTTATTATCCTGTCAGATAAAAAAATGATCGTGATAGTGGGCAAAGGGGCAAGCGGAGAGGTGACGCTCACATCTCCTACAGGCACCGGTAGCAGGAGTGGTTTCATTTGTTTGCCAGGCAGTCCGCAGATTACAGGTTTTACACCCGATAAAGGTAATATTGGTACCCGGGTAACAATCCGTGGACGCTACTTCCATACCACCCCCGACAAAAACACCGTTTATTTTGGCGCGGTACGGGCGGTTGTGCTGGAGGCTACAGATACTACTCTGACAGTAAGCGTACCATTGGGCGCATCGCATCAGCCCATTACCGTGACGGCTAATGGACTGACAGCGCAGGCTTCAAAGGCCTTCACAGTCACTTTTGCTGGTGGCGTGTTAAATGCTGGTTCATTTGTTAAAAGTGCCAGTTATCAGATAGGTAGTTTTCCCGCTAACCTGCAGGCACACGACCTGGATGGAGATCAGCAGGTAGATCTCGTTGCGGCATATGTGCATGGGAGTGGCGTGAAATCCGTACTCCAAAATAAGGGAGGTGCAACATTTGGCGCTGTTCAAACCACGCCTATTGGCATAAGTATTACAGATGCGGAACTCACCGACATGGATGGTGATGGTAACCGGGATCTGGTAGTATCACAGGGAGCAGACTTCCTCTCGGTCGGCGTGTCCAGAAATATTTCTGTTCCGGGTAAGATCAGTTTTGATACACATAAAATGTTGGAGCTTATTAGTCTTGCAGATAACCGTATGACAACCGGTGATATAGATGGTGATGGCAGGCCGGATGTATATGTAATGAGTCTTAATGGCAAATCAGCAAGGATTGGTCGCAATATCAGCACCGATTCAACGATGAAACTGGAGGAGCTGGGTTACATGGGCTTTAGTTTTGGCGCCTTTGCGGCAACGATCTGCGATATGGATGGTGACGGTAGGAGGGAGATCCTAACGGCTGCACCCGGAGATGGAGGCGTTGTTATCTATACCAATAATTCCCTGAGAGGAATTATTTCATTGGGCAAACGGGATGAAATCCACGGTATGACGTATCGGGTGTGGGCAGTAGATCTCGATGGCGACAACAAACCCGAACTGATTACTAGTCTGAATAGTAATACGCTTGCTATCCATAAAAATAACGCCACACCGGGTAACATTGTAATGGGAACCCGGATTGAATTGCCGTTAGGTTATACCTTTGACAAAATAGCTGTCGGCGACCTGGATGGCGATGGGAAGCCGGATCTGGCCGTGCCCGGCGGCAATGATAAGAAGATCACCGTATTCCGGAACCTGTCTGATAATAACCAACTTTCGTTTGCACCGAGAATCGATTACACCGCTGATGGAAGGCCCGCATCTATCGTGATCTCTGACCTGAATGCAGATGGCAAACCAGATATTGCTACCGCTGATATGGATGGTACGGTATCGGTTTATCTCAATAAGATGAATGCCGCATTACAACCGGTTATCCGGTCTTTCACGCCTGATTCCGCGAAACATAATAGCGTGGTTACCATTTCCGGTCAGCGGTTTACAGGAGCTACCGGCGTATCCTTTGGAGGCCGTCCTGCAACCAGCTTCCAGGTGTTGAATGATACGACTATCACTGCTGTTGTAGCTTATGGCAACAATGGAATAGTAGCGGTAGTGACACCAGTTGGCGTTGCTTCCAAAGATAGTTTTGTATTTATTCCGGAAACCCCGGTTTTAACCAGGTTTTCACCGGCCAGCGGTACACGCCGGACCAAAGTAACCATTACCGGTAAATTCCTTACCGGCACCAAAGCTGTTACTTTTGGAGGCATGCCTGCCCAGTCATTTACCATCGTATCTGATAGTGTAGTCACCGCTATTGTTGGCGGCGGTAATAGTGGTCATGTTGTGGTAGCTGGCGAAATCAAAAAAGATTCGCTGCCAGGTTTTACTTACCTGCCACCGGTTCCTGTGATAGCTGCTTTCACCCCTGCCGTTGCAACGAAACTGGATACGGTAACCATTAAAGGACAACAGCTCGACCTCGTTACCAGTGTATCCTTTGGCGGCGTAGCTGCAAAAAATTTCATTGTCATAAATGATTCTACCCTGAAAGCGATCGTAGGAGATGGTAAGTCTGGCAATATCGACGTGCAATCACCTGCAGGAACGGCTACCCATAGTGGTTTTATATTCAAAACACCACTGCCGGTATTATCAGATGTTATCCCTTACCAGGGACGTGAAGGTGATACTATTACGCTCAGTGGTTATAATTTGCAATGGGTGAACGCTGTCTCTTTTGGTGGTGTTGCTGCCACTTCCATACGTGTACTGTCAGACAACACAGTAACAGCGGTATTAGGGAAAGGCGCAGCGGGTACCGTCAGGATTACCTCACCAGGGGGCAGTGCAGAATGGGGGGCTTTCGGATTTATCTATCCTGCGCCTAAGATTACCGGTTTTAGCCCAATGGCTGCTAAATCCGGTAAAACTATTACGATCAAAGGCACTGGCTTGTCTGGTGTTTATGAAGTGTTTTTAGGAGGCGCCGCCACAAAGAATCTCACTGCTTTATCCGACAGTGTGATAACGGTGACCGTCGGCGAGGGTGCAACCGGTCCTGTAAAAGTTACCGGCTATTGGGGAACCGATACACTGAGTGAATTTACCTTTATCGAGCCGAATCCTGTCATTACCCATTTCAGTCCGGCTATTGCGGCAAAAGGAGAAACGGTGACGATTTATGGACAGGATCTGCAAAAAGCATACGCGGTAACGTTTGGTGGTGCATATGCCGCTTCGATGAAATTACTTTCGGATAGTGTCATTACTGCCGTGGTGGGCGACGGTGCATCCGGAGAGGTATCGGTATTGTTGAGGACTGGTAATGAAGTAACACGAAGCGGGTTCACCTACCGCTCGCCCGGGATAATTGTCTGGAACTTCAGTCCTGCCAGGGCCACCACAGGAGGCACTGTCTTTATTTATGGCAGTGATTTCCATGATATAACGGATGTACAGTTTGGAGGAGTGTCTGCCAGCAGCTTTGAGCTGGTATCATCAGCGATGGTGACGGCGGTTGTTGGACCCGGAGCTTCAGGAGCGGTTACTGTAATAGCTGGTGACCAGAGATCGGAGGCACAGGGCTTTACTTTCCTCCCGCAACCGATCATCGATAGTTTCACACCGGCAACCGCGCAGGAAGGTAGTATCGTTATGATCAGGGGGCGTTCCTTTAGTGGTGCTACCCATGTAATCTTTGGCGGACAAACCGCTACATCGTTCACTGTGGTGACAGATAACCTGATACGGGCTACTGTAGGAAAAGGCGCCAGTGGAGACGTAATGATAGCCTTACCAACGGGAGCAACGGGTAAACGAAGTGGGTTCATCTTCCTCAATGATTCTATTGCCATTACTGTTGCCGGGTTTACACCTGCAAGCGGCGCAGCTGGGGCTACTATCACTATAACAGGAAAGGGTTTCCGTAATGCTACGGCTGTTTCCTTTGGTGGGGTGCCGGCTGCTGCTTTCCGGGTAATATCAGATAGTGTGATCAGTGCAGTAGTAGGTAATGGTGGCAATGGTGCAGTAGATGTGTCTTCCAGATTTAATTTTACCAGTTCGCTGGATGGATTTACCTATCTGGGTGAAGCAGCGCCATTACGTTTCTATCCTAATCCGGCGGTAGGATATACCTGGATAGATCACCCGGTATCCAACGAGGCAAAACTTTTTTTATTGAACCTGGCTGGCGATATATTAAGAGTAATACCAGCCACGCCGGGGAGTGGTAAAACACAGTTTAACTTAAGTGGTATTCAACCGGGATATTATTATATTTCCTGGAGGGATGGAAGCCAATCGATATCAAAGGCGATTGTTATTTCGCAGTAATCATCACTTTATAAAAAATAAAAACGGGCAACCTTACTGAAAGGTTGCCCGTTTGATTTGTAAAGATTGATTTTACTTTATCAAGCGATAATATCCATCAGCACACCCAAATACCCTATCACTCCAACTGGCTAAAATCGGTCAATAATCAGGTAATTTATATCAAATGAGAAACCCCTGAAAGCACCATATTTGTATGGATATTGACTGTCCCCGTTATGAAGCCGGTGTGCTTCCTGGCCAGACGCTGTAAAGAACCCTGTTTATTGTTTAACAAGTAAACCCATTCATTTGCTTAAAGGTTTATATATAAAGAGAGAAAGAATTATTTGCTTATGCTGCTTTGTTTTTGTGTAAAATTTCTCCGTTAGATCACGCGGTATCAAAATAATCACCTGAAAATACTATATCGTTCTATCACCTGTACTGCCTTGCTGGAGGCGGCTGGGGATGTTTATTCTTTTACTCAAAAACAATAATCAGTTATGAAAAAGAAAGTATCAAAAAAGTTGAATTTAAAGAAATTAGCAGTGGCAAATCTGCAATTAATTAATCCGGAAACCATCAAAGGTGGAGCTCCCAGACCGACTTCTTCTGTTTGGATCTGCGATGGATGTGGTGGCAATACTACTATCTCCTGTGGCGGCGCCGGTTACCCATGTGACTGAGGCTGATAGTTTCCCCACATGCAACTACCACTGCCTGATGCTGGTCAGGCAGTGGTGGTATTAAAATCGTATATCCATTACCGTATTATAATAACTGTTTTAAGTATTTTAACCCTTTTAGTATGAAAAAGAAAACGACAAAAAAATTAACGCTGAAAATGCTGACCATTTCGCGTTTAACCACGGATGATGCACAGTTCATTCACGGTGGCGACGGACCTACTGCTCCTACTACGACCAGTCCCACCGGCCCTACTACTATCAGTCCTACCGGTCCTACTACAATAATAGGACCTACGGGGCCGACTACGGTAAGACCTGATCTGTGTGGAACGAGAAATTGTACAGTTGCCTGTCCGCACGGGTGATCTTTGTCCATCATGCTTCCTATAATAAAAAACTCCCCTCAGGTGAAGACCAGGGGGAGTTTACTTGTTGATGGACTTTGAACAGACTAATAGAAAAGGTTACCTTATTAACGGCAGCTATCCGTGGTGTAATGCCTGTTGCATTTTATTATACTACAGGTAAATTTTAACTTTATAATATGGATGTCCTGCTAAAGAAAACGTCTTATCAGCCGCCGCCGCAGCTGCGCCCATATATCGACCGCTGCTGGACCTGTGAAGGGATGGCTGCTGGGGATGCACAGCCTACAATGGCCGCAGGCACCGGTGCGGAAATGATTTTTCAGCTCAAAGCACCTATGACCATTGTTGCAAAGGATAGTACCTTTTATACCCCTCCTGTTCATACGATTTATTGTATCCGCCATCAGTATTATAAAGCACGGATCAACCATACGCATAGCTTTATTGCCGTGCGGTTTAAAGCAGGCGCCATCCGGCATTTCTGTCCTTCTCCGGTGGCGGCTATCACGGAACAGTTTCCGGATATAAATATGCTTTATGGAGACGAAGGTAAAAGGCTGACGGAAAGTTTATACAATAGTAACAGCTTGTCACAGCAGCTGGCATTGATCTGGGATTTTCTGCTGCGGCTTTTAAACAACTATCATCGCCCGCATACCCTGGTAGACGAAGCCGTGAGGCAGTTGTATTACAATCGGGAGCTGCCTGATCTGATTACTTTCAGCGCCAGCCTGGGCAGCAGCTATCGCCAGTTTGAGCGGCTTTTTATCAACTACATAGGCGTCACCCCCAAATCATTTCAACAGACGGCGCGCCTGAATAATACCTTAAAACATCTTTTATTCCGCGAGATCAGCAATTATCTGCCGGTGGCATTCGATTTCGGATATTATGATCAGTCGCACTTCATCAAAGCCTGCAGACGGTTTTTCGGTGATAAACCCGTTGCGATTCTGTCTCCAGCGGGCAGGAATCAGCATTTTTATTTACCCTCTTTTAATGCATCCGGCTCGATCGATAGAAAATAAACCTGTAGATCCTTCGATTTCCATCCTTCCATCTTTTTAACAAATGCGGCCAGGTAGGGTTGCAGGAAATGATGTTGAAGGCTTTCCTGATTCCGATAGTGTTCTATCAAGGTAAATGCGCCTGCTACGCCTGGTTCCGGATAATACGTGTAATCTATACAACCCGGCTCTTTTCTCGTTTGTATGGCCAATGTTTCCAGGGCCTGCCGGAATTCTTCGATGGATACCGGCTGGATAAATAGTTTTGCGATAACGAATTTTTCTGTTGTGGTAATGTGCGTGTGCATGATGGGAGATTTATCAGGAAGTAATTTGCGCCGGTCCGTTATGGGACGGCTGAAAGCCGGTATGGCCAATAGTATGCAGGCAAGCTGCCATAAACATCGCCTGGTATAATACCTCAATAGCATGATGGATGATTTTAAATGATAAGGCAAAACTAGTCCTTGCTATTGCGGGAAAATTGTAAAAATCTGCCATTGAATGTAAATAACTGGTATGAACAGCGCTATCTTTTTCAGGTCGGCATCCTGAAAAAATGCTACATTTATTTTGTACATCGCCGGTGGACATTCCGCCGGCATAAAATGGGTTACAGGTTTTATCTTACACCCCGTTTCCAGCCTTCTACCTAATAGTAATCGTTGTACGTTGACTTTAAAATAATATTGCCACTTAAAATTTCACGATCATGAAAAACACACCTGTCACATTAACTATCACGGAAAAGGATGATTTAAACACATTTTTTCAATTTCAGTTGGATAAAGAAGCCAATTATTTAGCGGCTTTCACGGCTAAAGATCCCAGCGACAAAAATGCCTATATAGAGAAGTATTCCAAATTTTTATTTGACCCGACCATCCATATGTGTACCATCAGTGTGAATGATGAAATCGTAGGGAGTATTGCAAAATTTATGATGGAAGGTGAGGCGGAGATTACTTATTGGATAGATCGGAAATACTGGGGACAGGGAATTGGTACTATGGCGCTGCAAGACTTTTTGAAAATCGAAAAAATAAGGCCTATACGTGGCCGGGTGGCATTCGATAATTATGGTTCACAAAAGGTGTTAGAGAAATGTGGTTTTGTGAAAACAGGAACCGATAGGGGATTTGCCAATGCCCGGCAAGCAGAAATAGAAGAGTTTATTTATAAATTATCCGTCTGAATCATTTGATATTCCATTACAGGATACCGATTGAAATGCCATAAAATTACGGGATATCATAAAATGTTGTTGCTGTAAAAATGGCTACATTGCATTGGTAACTATTTAGATATGGAATGTATGTGTGGTTGGGTAATACCTGCCCGTTGCTTTTGTCCGGTGGCCGGAGCAGCACAAACACGAATATCTTATCTTTAATAAACTATGTTTGAACAGATTGACCAATACGTTGACCGTATTATATCACTTACACCAGAAGAGCGGGAAGTATTTCATTCCCTGCTGAAATTCAGGCGGGTGAGAAAGCGTACTTACCTGTTGCAGGAAAACGACATCTGCGATTTTGAGGCGTATATTGTCAAAGGATGTATTCGGACCTATTATCTGAGTGATGATGGTACAGAAACCATACTTTCCTTTGCCATAGAAGATTGGTGGGTAAGTGATCCGTACAGTTTTACAGAACAGACGCCTTCCAATATGTTTATCGAATCACTGGAAGATTGTGAGTTGCTGATAATTGACTATAAAAGCAAAGCAACGCTGTATGAAAAAATACCCAAGTTTGAAACGTTGTTTCGCCTGTTGATACAAAGATCACTCTTTGCGCTGCAGAAGCGTTTCCACAGCCTTGTTTCGCAAACTGCCGAACAGCGGTACCTGGCTTTTATCGAGAAATACCCCCAGGTGGTACAGCGTGTACCACAGAACCAGATTGCCCGTTACCTGGGAGTATCGCCTGAATTTTTGAGCAAAGTGCGCAGCACCATGCATAAAAAGAAATAGCGGTTAGCTGAATATTAGTTCATTAGCCAGTCTGATCTCATCTTCGATAATCGTATGTCCCATATCATCGTAGATTTTTTCTGTTACATGGGCGCCCATTGCCTGCAATAAAGCAGTTGATTCATGTACCCGTTGCACGGGTACATGAAAATCGGGGTTAGAACTGCCAATGAAAACCGGCATGCCCGCAAATGTTCCGGTATAGTTTTCCGGGTAAACCTGATCGCCAATCAGGCCTCCTGTGAAGGCAACCGCGCCGCCATATCTTGCGGCATTTCTGGCGATGAATTCGAGGGTCAGACAGGCGCCCTGAGAAAATCCCATAAAGTAAATATGCTCGCGGGCGATGCCCTGTTGTTGCAATCCGTCTGTCATCTTTTTTAGCAGATCCAGTGCGGAAGACAGCCACGGCTCATTCTGTGCCGGCGGAGCCAGGAAGGACTGCGGGTACCAGGAATGATTGGTAGCCTGAGGCGCCAGTAACGCAAAGTCATCCACCGGGAACCAGTTGGCGAGTGACAGGATATCTGTTGCCGAAGCACCTCTGCCATGTACCAGGATCAACGCTTTCGAAGCAGCGGTTATAGGCTTTCCCGAGGTGATAATATTTTCTGTATGCATAAAAATCTCCTGTTAAAATTATTTCAATACCGGTAACAACTTTTCTATCTCTTCTCTGGCTGCCTCATATTGGTCGGGGAGCTGGAGACTTGTACCGAGTTGTTCGAGTGGCTCATCTACTGTAAAACCAGGGTTGTCGGTCGCTATTTCAAATAACACGCCACCTGGCTCCCTGAAATAGAGAGAGTAGAAATAATCCCGGTCTATTTTAGGCGTAATCTGTAATCCTTTGCTCAATATCTTTTCGCGGTATTCCATCTGAATATCATCGTTGGCTACCCTGAAAGCCACATGGTGATTGATACCACCGCCATTAAGACCGCGTTTGCCATCAGGTAATGCCAGCAAGTCGATGATAGCTGCATGGGGTACTGCATCAGTAGCAAAGCGATAACGATTGCCTTCCTGGGAAAGCAGGTGATAACCGAATATATCCGTCAGCACGTCGGCAGTAGCATCTATTTCTTTCAATGACAAAGTGGTACTGTGGAATCCCCTGGTTGCTATATCTGCTTTTACTTCCGCTGTTTGCCATGGTATTCTGGTATCTGGTACGGAAGGTACGAGCAGGGTGATATGCAGCCCATCAGGATCCGTGAAGGAGAGATAAGACTCGCCGAAACGTTCCTGTATTTCGGAAAAGGCAACATTAAAACGCGACAGCCGTTCTTTCCAGGCCTCCAGGCTACCTGCAGGCACTGCATAGGTAATCTCAGTGGCCATACCTGTTCCTGCACGACCAGGTGTAATATTTGCCCAGGGAAAGAACGTCAGGATAGTGCCAGGCGTGCCCTGTTCATTCCCATAATAGAAGTGATAAGTACCCGGATCATCGAAGTTGACCGTTTTCTTTACCATTCTGAGCCCAAGTACCTGTGTGTAAAAATCATAGTTGCGTTGGGCATCTCCTGCAATAGCAGTAATATGGTGAAGCCCCAGTATTTGTTTTTCCATCCTGTTTTAATTTATTGTTGGTGATCTAGTGCGGCGCGCAGTTCATTTTCGAGCAATCCACTGCCACCTCCATAATGTCTTATAATAATTGTTGTTAAATGACGTGCTGTTACTGCTGCACGGAATGCGGCTTCATCGGTCGTACTTACGCCTACGCAGAGTAGAATGGCATCATAGTTTCCCGTGCCGATTTTTTCCAATGCTGCAGCGGGGGTGAGTGCTATCACACCTTCCCAGCCATCGTGGCTGTTAAGCAGCCGTTCTACTACTTGCATAATGGCAGCATCATATCCGATAGCCAGTAGTTTTAATTGTATGTTGTTGTTCATGTTAGTAATTGTTACGGATGAATATGCATGGGTACCTCCATGATCAATAAACGGGCGTTATTATTCTCCGCTTTCACGGTTATACCGGAAGTATCCCATATCCCCAGTCCGTCTCTGGCAGACAGCTCTTTACCATCAATGGTGAAACGTCCTGCTATCGCGAATGCATATACGCCGTTGCCTGGTTGATGTACCGGATAAGTAAAGGAGCTGCCGGCGTCAAAATTTCCCATGCTGAACCATACATCTTTGCGGACATATATTCCGTTGGAATCGTCTGGCGCAATAAAGGTATGCAGCTGATTACCGGTGGCATGTTGTGTCAGGTCGCCCAGGGTATATCGTGGCGGTGTATTCAGCACTTCCGGGTAAACCCATATCTGGAGAAATTCGGCTACTTCTTCGGTGCTGTTATTGTATTCACTGTGAAACAGACCGCTGCCGGCATGCATGACCTGAATAGTGCCTGCAGCTGCAACAGCCTTATTGCCTGCGGAGTCTTCATGTTTAAGACTTCCTTTCAGCGGAATGCTGATAATTTCCATATTGTCATGCGGATGAAGTCCAAATCCTTTACCTCCCGGCAAGCTGTCGTCATTCAGTACCCGCAGTGCACCAAAGCCCATCCGCCTGGGGTTGTAATAATCGCCAAAACTGAATGTCTTCCGGCTATCCAGCCAGTCATGATGAGCATGCTCCCGGGTAGCTGATTGGTGAAAAATATACTGTGCCATTGCTTTTACATTTATAGAACAAAGTTCCGTTGTATCAGTTTTCTCGCCTATAAACCAGATTAAGAAACCGGCTTAATCTAGATTAAGAATTTCGGACTCCTGTAAAGTCAATGGCCCGGAGGAACTCTGGGCCATTGATTACCATATAGTGGCTTATATTATGCTTTGATAAAGGCCAGCATAGCAGCTTCGGTTGTAGGCATGCCATGGGGGGAAGCCGGGATAGGAAATCAGCTGTCCGTTCTTCAACAGTTTAGCTGCAATCACAGCCGTAGTAGCAATGGGAACAATCTGGTCATCTTCACCATGCATGACCAACACAGGAATATCTACACTTTTAAGGTCGGCAGTAAAATCAGTTGCTGAAAATGTTTTAATACAATCATAGAGGGCTTTGATAGCGCCCATCATTCCCTGCCGCCACCAATTATCCATAATGCCCTGTGATTTTTTGGCGCCTTCCCGATTGTAGCCATAGAAGGGAATCATGAAGTCCTGAAAAAACTGTTAACGGCGGTGAAAAATCGATCCCACCGCATTCTTTAATATTTTGATAACACAGGCATCTCCATATCTTCCCTAGAAGGTTTATAATTTTGCAGCGCAAACTATGCCGATACAGGACTACATTTTTGAGGATGATGCCACTGCTGCGAGTGCCTTGCAACAGGGGAATACTGCAGCGCTGGCGTACCTGTACGAGAAATATTGTCCACTGGTATACCGCTTTTTATATCCCTACTGTCACGACCAGCAACTCGCAGAAGAGATTGCACAGGACGCATTTGTACGTCTCTGGGACAAAAGAAGTAAAGTCAATCCTGCCCTCAATTGCAGAAATCTGCTCTTTACCATCGCCCGCAACCTGCTGACGGATCATATGCGCAGTGTGAAAAACCAACCCCGTCTTTCTGGGGAGGTGACCTTTGACACGGAACCAGCTACCGAAACGACTTATCAGAGCATCATACTGGCCGACCTGCATAAGCAAACTGCCGCCGCCATTGCACAATTACCTGCCCGGAGCCGGGAGGTATATACATTAAGCCGCCAGCACCATCTTACCCACAAAGAGATTGCGTACTCCCTGAACATCTCTGTGAAGGCGGTAGAAAAACATCTTTCCATCGCGCTCAAACATCTCCGTGTATTTTGTAACAAACACCTGATGGAAATCTCCATTGTTACCGGAATATTAAGTCTTTAAAAAAAATAATTTTCAGGGTAGGGTACCATCTCCCTGTATCCGTATAACTGGTGTATATGATATCATCACCTTTCGACAGCGATATGCTGGAACGTTTTTTTAATGGCAACAGCACACCTGCAGAACATAGCCAGATCATGGAATGGCTGCAGACACTGCCAGCCAGCCAGCGGGATGCCTTTTTTGACAGGCATTTATCCCAACTGGAACAGCTGGCGCCCGTGCCGGGAGAAGCACAACTGGCTTCTTTTGAAACGATACGCCCGATGCTGAAAAAACGTACCACTATTGTGGCGATAGCTGGTTGGTGTAGTGTAGCGGCTGCATTGGCGGGATTGTATTTATGGTGTATGCCGGTATCGCAGCCGGCGCCGGTAGCGCAAACCGTAGTAGCAGCACCTATGCCAGCATCAGAACAACTGCATTATCAGAATACATCTGCACAAAAACAACAGCTACGCTTGCCGGATTCCTCTGTGGTAATACTATCGGCAGGAGCGGAGATTACGTATCCAGCTCATTTTACGCAGCACAGAACAGTAACGATGAGTGGTACCGTATATTTTGATGTAAAAAAAGATCCGCATCATCCGTTTGTGGTGCAATCAGGGGCGATAAAAACAACCGTGCTGGGTACTTCCTTCACGATAACAGATAAGGCCCTTCATAAAGCATGGAACATCCAGGTACACACGGGCAAGGTGCAGGTAGGAACGGGTAGCGGCACGCCTATATTACTGGCAGCCGGCGAAAAAGCCAGCTACCGCGCGGTAACAGGCATGCTGGCCAAACACCATCCGGTAGCGGCGCCAGCACCGGTTATAAAAACATGGACAAATATTGCATTTGACCACACGCCATTACGCACCGTGATAAAAGCCATCGAAGAGAAATATCAGGTTACAGTCATACTGAAAAATAAAGAACTGGAAGACAAACCTGTCAGCCTGTTCATCAAAGCACAAACACTGAATGACCTATTGGAGGAGCTGCATACAGCCTTTCACATCAGGTATGAAATAACGGGAGAGCAAGTCATCATATACTAACATTTTAATCATTGCAGTTGATAATGCCTGTGTATAACAGGTACGGGCATTGTATTATCTAAACTATAACAGGTATGAAAAAGAATTACCAATTATTATTCACATGGGTAGGTTGCCTGCTGGCATTCCTGTCGGTGGCGGTACAGGTAGCGGCGCAGAGTACAACATCCTCCGCTGTACAGGGGATTGTAAAAAATAATAATGATGAACCTATGCCCGGCGCCAGTGTTACCGTTACCTACGCTGCTACCGGCTCAAGATATCAGGCACGTACGTCTGAAAAAGGTACTTTCTATCTGCAGAATCTGCCGGTAGGCGGACCTTATAAAATAGAAGTCAGTTTTCTTGGATACCGCAATTTTGTTGATGATAAAGTATACCTGGCATTAGGACAAGCCTATAACGTGAAGGTATATATGAGCGAAGAAAAAGGACAGTTACAACAGGTAGAAGTGAAAGGCAACCGCCACTCTTCTCCCCATGATGCTTCCAAAACCGGTGCCGGCCAGAATATCAGCCGTTCCCAGCTGGACAGGATGCCCACGCTGAACAGATCCCTGTCGGATTTTACCAGGCTGGTACCGCAATCCAGCGGACTTTCTTTTGGTGGCCGTAACAACCGTTATAACAATATACAGATCGATGGTTCCCAGAACAACGATATCATGGGCTACGGTGTAGGTGGTGGTGTTACCACCGGTGCACCAGGTGGCCAGGCTGGCACACAGCCGATCAGTCTGGATGCTATCGACGAGATACAGGTAGTACTGGCGCCATTCGATGTAAAACAAGGTAGCTTCACAGGCGCTGGTATCAATGCGGTAACACGTCGTGGTACCAACACCTGGAGTGGTTCCGTATATGCCTATGGTAAAAACCAGGGCCTGATGGGTCTTAGCCCGGATGACAACAGACAAAAATACAATGCCTTCCAGGATGGACAGCTGGGATTTCGTCTCGGTGGTGCGATCGTGAAAAACAAACTGTTCTTTTTTGTAAACGGAGAAACCAGCTATCGCAGTGAACCACTGTTGTATCGTGCGGGCCGTGGTAAAGGGGCTGCAGATGAATCCACCATCTCTTACAATATGGCGCAGCAGCTGGCCGATACCCTGCGTTCCCGGTTTGGCTACGAACCAGGCAAGTTTGAAGACATCACCAAAGTAACCAGCAGCAATAAATTTTTTATCCGCCTGGACTATACCATCAATGACCGTAACAGGCTTACTTTACGACATAATTTTGTGAATGCCCGTCGCGATGATATTACCAATGGCGCCAATGCACTGCGCTTTGAGAACAACAAATATATTCAGACTAATAAAACCAACGTAACGGTAGCAGAGCTGAATACTTACTTCTCTGAAAACGTATCCAACAACCTGATCGTAGGTTATACCAGTGTAAAAGATAACCGGGAAATACCCGGCAGTCCGTTCCCGCAGGTAACGATACAGGCAGGTGCAGCAGGTACCCTCGTTGCCGGAACAGAAGGTTATTCTCCGGCTGCACGCCAGGAACAAAACCTGTTTCAGCTCACAGATAATTTGTCGTGGTTAAAAGATAAGCATCATTTTACCTTTGGTACACAGAATGAGTATTTCCGTTTTGATAACCTGTTTCTGCAGAACGTATGGGGCAATTATCAATATAGCAGTCTGGATGCTTTCCTGAATAACCAGGCGCCGAATTTATATCAGCTTACTTATTCCAAATTACCGGGTGTATCTGTACCTCCTTCTGTATTCAGATCCCTGCAACTGGGTTTCTATGCACAGGATGAGTATACCGTGATGGAAGGACTGAAAATAACCGCTGGCTTGCGCGCAGATATTCCGGTGTTCCTCGATAAACCGTTGGCCAATCCTCAGGTAGCTGCCGGCTTCATCAACGAAGGATACAAAACGGATATGCGTCCTAAAACAAGGGTGCTGTTATCTCCCCGGTTGGGCTTTAACTGGGATATCAACAAAAACGGAAATACGATCATCCGTGGTGGTACCGGTATCTTCACTGGTCGTTTGCCTTACGTTTGGCTGGCCAATGCCTATAACAATACCGGTGTAGATCTGGGTCGTATCAATGCTACAGGTGCTGCCGCAGCAGGTGTACGTTTCAACAGTGATGTCAATAATCAACCACGTCCGAATGCAGTGGCTACCTCCGAAATCGATCTCACAGATCCTAACTTCCGGATGCCACAGGTATGGCGTACCAGCCTGGCGGTAGATCAGCAGTTGCCCTGGCAGATCACCGGTACCCTGGAAGCTATCTACAGCAAGGACATGAATGCACCTTTCATTCAAGACCTGAACCTCGTAGAACCTAAAGCCAAACTGGGCGGCGACGGGAGAGACCAATACCCGGCTGGTAATGCGAGATTACGTTTCCCGGAGTATACCAACGTATTTTTACTGACCAATACCAATAAAGGTTATCAGTATAGTCTGACCGCCAAACTGGAAAGAAATGTTGCCAACGGCGTGTCTGCATCCGCAGCGTATACCTATGGCCAGGCAAAGGATATCTCCAGCATGAACTCTACGATTGCTTCTACCAATTTCAGGAACAATACCATTACCAATAATCCGAATTATCCGCAGCTGACCTATTCAGACTGGAACCTGGATCACCGTATCATTGCCACACTGTCGTATCGGGTGACCTATCTGAAACACCTGGCCACTACTATTGGCCTCGTATACAATGGTCAGTCAGGACTGCCTTATACCTATCGCGTGAACGCCGATATTAACGGTGACGGACAAACGCAGAATGATGCGATGTACATTCCTAAAGACATCAGCGATATCGTACTGGTACCCAATAATGCACAGGACAAACGTACCCCGCAGGAGATCTATGCACAGCTGAACAGCTTCATCGAGCAGGATCCTTACCTGAGCAAACACCGGGGTGAATACGCCGGCCGTAATGCAGCCCGTACACCCTGGACGCATATCGTAGATCTGCACGTTGCACAGGACGTACTGTTGAAAATGGGTAAAAAAACACATGCCCTGCAGATTGCTTTCGATGTATTCAACTTTACCAATATGCTGAACCGTAACTGGGGCCTGGTAAAACTGCCTTCCATCACTACTACCCAGCTGCCGGCTACCCTGAGCGGCGCGGTATTGGTATACAAAGGAATGGAAGCAGCATCACCTGCAGGTATAAGCCGCCCGATGTACAGCTATGTACCGGTAAACGGATCATTTGTGAATGCACCGGTTGAATCAAGATGGAGAGGTCAGTTGTCTGTACGATACAGCTTCTGATAAAATATGGGATAAATAGTTTTAAAAGTCCTCCTGCAATCATTGCAGGAGGACTTTTTAGTTTTGACGACAACCTGTTTCGCTCATTCCTGTAAAATTATCTTGCCCTATCCGGTAACATCATTACTGATACCCCTTTTATTTTTTCATAGAAACTTAATATTCAGGTAATATTTAAGTTGCCATTTTTGCATCGGCAAGAAATGTTTCCAATGGACTACAACCAGGCAACCGATATGGATCTATGGCAATGCTGCCTGCGGGATGACTTGCAGGCCTATACCGCCTTGTTCCAGCGTTATTTCAGGAGCTTGTATACTTTCGCCTTGAAACATACCAACAATTCATTTGCGGCGGAAGAACTGGCGATGGATGTGATGTATCGTTTCTGGGAAAAACGCGCGTCTATACGGGAAGGCGCTAATTTGCGGGCGTACCTTTTTACGGCTGTTAAGAGAGCCGTTATCGATCATTGGCGTAAAAAGGAACTGGCGGTTACCGACATTGCTGTGATAACGCCTGAAAGCCTGCCCCGGGCAGCCAGCACCGATGCGGGGCTGGAGGGCGTAGAAATGGAACAATTATATCAAATATCCTTAGCACTACTAAGCACTAAAGAACGAGAGGTTTTCCTGCTGAGCAGAGAAGAAGGGCTTACCTACGCGCAAATCGCTGCACGTATGAACATCTCCGTAAACACGGTGAAAACACATATGACTTCCAGTTTGCGCACTTTCCGGCAGCTGCTATCTCCACATACCGACTTAATCATCTCCCTGCTATTTATCCTCTACTGTCATCAGTAAGTATCTTTCTCCTGCATTTTAAAAAAAATAATTTTTCCTCCTCACCCGGTGCCGGTATTCTTACGTCTTTGTTGTTATAAGGACAACGCATGACAACGCAAGCATACAAAGCACTACTACAAAAATATATTCAGGGTAATTGCACACCCGCCGAAAAGCAGCTAGTGGCAATGATGCTGGCGGATCCTGCTTACCAGCACCTCTTTGAGGAAGCACTGGGAGAAGAAGGGAATCCCCTGGAAGCCGCGCAGGGGGAACCAGATGAGCAGATGTTGTTATGGACGGAGAAAATCCACCAACGCATTCCGGCGTCTCAACAGCCGCGAAGAAACAGGTTATTGCTCTCATCTGTTTTCAGATACGCAGCGGTATGGATAGGTGCCTTGGTTATGCTGAGTGGCCTGGCGTATCTGATCTTCAATAAAGACAAACCAGCGCAGGTGGTCTATATCGATAAGATAAATAACAGTACGCGACCGCTCCGGATGATGATGCCAGATAGTTCTGTTATCATCATCGGCCCTGGCAGTAAACTTAGCTACCCGGAAGTTTTCGCCGCCGATACCCGGCATGTTTTATTAGATGGGGAAGCATTTTTTGATATCAAACAAGATCCCGGAAAACCCTTTTCCGTTGGCACCGGTGAGATCCGGACAGAAGTACTGGGCACGGCTTTTAAGGTGACAGCCTTCGCGGGAAAAAATACCACGGTGGCCGTAGCATCCGGTAAGGTAAGGGTTTGCCTGGCAACCGATAGCGCCGCTAAAGAACTCGCGCTTTTACCCGCCGGCCGGCAGGTAGTTTATGCAGCTGGTAAAGCTGCACTGAGTGAAACCAACATAACACAACTGGAAGCCTGGCAACAGGGCAAACTGATATACCTGGATGCGGCTTTAAGTAGTATCACGGCAGACCTGGAGCGTTGGTACGGCGTAGAGGTACGTTATACAAACAGGGAAAGGGCGGGGTTGTTACTGAACATCAGCCTGAATGCAGCGGCGCCACTGGAGAGCACCTTACGGCTGATAGCGGCCACCGGAAATATTACCTATACTCTCCGGGGAAAAACAATCACTATTCACTAACACGACTAAATAAACGCGATGGCTACACGATAATATCTAAAAAAATAGCGCTCCCCTAAGAGGGGAAGCGCCAGGCGAACAGATATGGGCAGTTTTGACGGACCTCCATATCCATTCCATAAAAGATTAAAAATTAATGTACAAATAACCTTTATGCTTTTCAAAATTATGAAAAAGGAGTTGAATTCGACTCCTTGTTTTACCCGTTACCGAAAGGGCTACCCGCTGATGTCAGTTTTTTTATTGCTGTACGTTTTCCTGGCAGTGTTGCCAGCCTCCGCACAAAGCAGCATCCTGGACAAACGGATTAGCCTGGACCTGAAAGGAGCCGGCCTGAAAGAAAGTCTGCGTGCCATCGAACGCCAGATCGGCGTAATGTTCAATGTACAATCAGCGCTGCTGAACAAAGCCACGGTAAAGGTAAACCTGTCGGCTAAAGACATGACCGTTCGTACGGCGCTCGACAAGGTACTGGCCCCTGCTCACCTGCGTTACCGATTGCTGGAGGGGGCTGTGGTTATAGACGAAAAGCCGGAAAATAAAGAACAGGAACCTGCAAAAGCCCAACCCCGGCAACAGGGTCGTATCAGTGGAAAGATATTCGATGGCCGGAATGAACCGCTCATTGGTGCCACCATCCGCATCGTGGGAAATAACAACAAGGCGGCGCTTTCTGCAACTGATGGAAGTTATATGATCCCGCTGGAACCAGGTACCTATACGCTGGAAGTGAGCTTTATCTCTTTTCAGACCCAACGCATCACGGAGGTAGCTGTAAAGGCAGGAGAAAATACCGCCCTGACGATAGCAATGAAAACCAGCACCAGTACGCTGAATCAGGTAGTTGTAACATCCGGATATAAAAAAGCATCTGTAGCCGGTTTATACGCGCAGCAAAAGAACAGCGCTTCGATCAGCAACGGGATTTCTGCAGAGCAGATAGCGGCTACGCCGGACCGCAACGTGGGTGAATCACTGAAACGTATTTCCGGCGTCAGTACGGCCGATAATAAATTCGTGCTGGTACGGGGTATCGGGGAACGATACAATGCGGCGACGCTCGATGGCACCATATTGCCAAGTACAGAGGCGCAAAAACGCAGCTTCTCATTTGACATGATTCCCAATACCATCGTCGACAATGTGGTGGTGGTGAAGACCATCACCCCCGATATGAACATGAGTTTTGGCGGTGGGGCTGTGCAGATCAATACCAAAGACATTCCGACGGAAAATTTTATCTCTGTTGGTATCGGAACTTCGGTGAATGATCAGTCCATCGGAAAGGATTTCCTGAGCCGCAAACGGGGCAAACAGGATTTCCTGGGATTTGATGATGGCAGGAGAAGTTTCCCCACCGATCTGAAAACCATGTCTGGGGCATCGCCTAAAGCGGAACTCGTTGAACAGACCAGGCGCTTTACCAACGATAATTTCACGGTATATAAATACAGGGCGGCGCCGGCGCAAAATTACCAATTCACCATCGGGCAGCAATTCGCACTGGATAAAACAGGACAACGAAAATTCGGCTTTACAGGTGCACTGAACTACCGGAATAGCCAAACCATCCAGGATATTGAGGAGATCCGCCGGGGAAAGTGGAATGTGAATACCCCGATTGTGTCAGGTGGTTATGCGTACAATTACAATACTACACTGGGCGGTATCCTGAATATGGGGCTGCAATTAAAACAACACCGCTTTAGCCTTCGTAATACTTATACACACCTGTTCGACAATGCCTTTACCCGGATCTATGGCGTCAGTTCGGACGACAACCTCGGAGGAATGCCTGACCAGATCCGCGAAACAGACGATCCGACGTTTACCACCCTGATTCAGAACAAAATAACCGGCACGCATCAATTGCAGCAAACGAAGGTGGAATGGGACTTCGCAAGGACGAGTATCAACCGGCAGCAAAAAGATATAGGCATTGCTTCGCAGGCGCCTAAGATAATGGGAGGAGATACGATGTTTTTCTATGTGCCCAACCAGCTATCCGAACCGAGATTTACACCAACATCCCGCCAGCATTACTCCAACCGCGAAACGCACTATTCCTGGAATGTGTCTGCATCGAGACCCTTCCGTTTCGGAAAGTTTACCAATACCATAAAAGCAGGTTATTTCGGGACGCAACGCAGCTCCAGATTTGATTGGACGATATTGCCGGTTGTCAGGGATAACGCGGTATTCGATCCATCACTGGCTTACCTGCCCGTTGGAGAATGGTTAAATCCGGAAAACGTCCGGGGCGACGGTTATCTGTTGTTACTGGACGGATGGGGCAATGATTATTATGCCGGTAAAAGCCAGAACCATGCAGGCTACCTGATGTTCGATAACAAATTATCCGACAAGTGGCGCCTGGTTTGGGGATTACGTGCCGAATACTATGATTACAAGGAAATCAATAACGGTTCCAATGCGCCTAAGAAAGGAGCAAACGGTGAGTTTACCTTGCCGGAAGAAAAAAACTGGCAATGGCTGCCTTCCGCTAATCTTACCTATAGCCCTATTCATTCGTTGAATATCCGGGCCGCTTATTCCAGTACCGTAGTACGCCCTGAAATGATGGATAATAGCCAGTTTTTCCGGTATAGCGCGTTTTACGACGGCCTGGTTGGCAGTGCAGGTATCAGCAGTACACGTATCAACAGCTGGGATTTTAAAGCGGAGTGGTTTCCGGGTTTGGGCGAGATATTGTCTATCGGCGGATACTACAAATACTTTGACAAACCTGCGGAAATGATCGCCATGGAAACCCTTGATTTCGGGTACCGTTATACCCTGAAAAACTCCAACTGGGCTAAAGTATATGGACTGGAACTGGAGGTACGGAAAAACCTTGGTTTTATCAGCAAGGCCACCTTACTCCAACGCCTCACCGTCTATGGCAACATGACCTGGCAACAATCTAAAGTAGAAGGGCTGTATATGATGAATGATCCTGTTACGGGAAAAATCAACCTGGTTCCCATGAAGCAGAAACGGGCCCTGTATGGACAGGCGCCTTATTTGTTAAACGTTGGGCTGCAATACCAGGATGAAAAATTCGGCTGGAACATTGTTTATAATAAATCGGGCAGAAAGACTTATTTCGTGACCACCTCACCCGCTATTACAGAATATGAGCAACCCCGGCAGCAATTAGATGCGCAGGTGAGTTATAAATTCTTCAAATCACGCCTGGAAGTCCGGCTGAATGCAGCGAACCTGTTGAATGCAGCCTCCGTATACTATAACAACAGAGGAAGTTATGAGCCCAACCCTGATAATGTATCGGGATCGCTGGATTTCAGCAATGCACAACGGCTAAAGGAAGGTTTTACAGATAACTACGAAGAGGGTGACCTATATACTTTCAAGCAACGTTTCGGACGTACCTACAGTGCGACATTGACCTATAAATTTTAAATAAGCCATGAAGAGAATATTTTTATCGGAATATATAATACTGCTTGCACTGGTGATGGCAGTACTGCAAGGCTGCCGGAAAGAGGAGTTGTTACATCCTGCGGTACCAAGGATTGTGGAACTGACATTCAGTGGCACCAGCTCCGTTCCCCTGGAATTTGTCTATGACAATCAGGTGGTGGACACCACTATCGGACAAGACAATAGTTTACCCAATCCCTTTACCCTGAATGTTTCCAAAGGAGACCAGCAGATACATATCCGCCGGAAAGGGGAAACGGCTATACTTAAAAGCTACACCATCCACCCGAAAACGTTTCAGCAACACTTCGGCATTCTGTATGATGAAGGGAAGATATATGACAACAGCATTTATTACAACCTCGCCATTCACCCCGTAGGTAAGAACGTGGAGATCTTCCTGGATGGAAAGCTCAAAACACAGACCAGTTATGGAGGCATTCTCACCAGCAAGCTGACGATTCCCATGGATAAGGGGCTATCAAGAGAACTGACGGTGAAAATAAAAGGAGAAGACAAGGTGATTTTGAGGAGAACAATAGTGGAGGCTGACTCCAACAAAACCATGAAGTTTATACTGGTAGGAAAAACGCCTGTTGAAAGTATGGTGTTGCCGCCATTGAAAGATCCGAAAGGGATGTCCTTAACGCTTTTGCTACGACCTGATATTGAATTTGGCCAAACTACTTTTCAGGGCGGAGAGGTAGACCTGGTTTTTTACGTCCGGGACATGATGACGGAAGAAGTCACCCATCCGGTTCCTGAAATCCGGGTAACGGTACCACAGCCGGCGGCTTTCGCAACGGTGGAGTTACCGCCCCTTGCTGAATCAAAAATGTATACGTTTGATGTTTTTAAAAAGGGGACAAAGGAAGTGGTCTATAGTAGCAAGAATCCTGGCTACACAGTTCGTCCCGGGCTGGGAAAATACGGTATGTTCTTAGTCTTTAAAGACCTTGAGCCGCACTTTTTTATTCCCGGCGAAAGACTGATTTGTACCATTTCTACCAATGAAGAGATGGGGGGAGATAATTTTGATGAAATTTTTATCATACCTAATGAAGTGGCTGTTGTCAATGACTTTGTGAAAATCCAATAGATTGATTTACCTGCATCAACAAAAAAGCTAAGTCCGTTTTCCGGTACTTAGCTTTTTTATTGGTGCAAAGCGTGAATGATTTTATATGGTTTTAAACGCTGCTTTCCTGTCACAACAAAAACAGCAAAAAACTTATCTGATAAAAAGTACGGAATGGACATCAGATCATGGGTTCTGTAGCGTCCAGTGTTGGTTGGGGCCATTGACCCAGTCCCATACCTGAATGATGCCCCCATTGACATAAATGGTAGTGGAGGAAAGGTCCAGTACTTTGCCACTGCTGGCATTGATAAAGGCTTTGCCAGAAATTTTCCACTGTTGATTGCCATACTGTAACCATGACCATTGCTGCACTTTGCCACCATTATTGAAAACAGTTGAAGCCTGTGCCTCCAGCGCCTTTCCGCTCGCAACGTTTGTGATCAGGTAAAGGTCATTGCCGAGGGCCGTGAGTATCCACTTTTGATTGTCGGTATTCAGGTATTCCCATTGCTGTACCTTTCCGCCATTGTTATTGATTTGTGACGATTCGACCTCCACTACTTTGCCGCTTTGCTCGTTGACGATCCTGTAAGGACCACTACGTTGGCCCACCGGCAAGCTGGCCAGTGAAGCAGCAATGGAGTTACCCGTAGCGGCAGCTGTCAATGCCGGTGATTTTTCGGCTGCGGCAGTGGCTAACGTTGTTTCCTTCTTGCAGGAAGACATGAATAAAGTGGTGGCAAATGCAAGTAATAGTAATAAGCTTGTTCGTTTCATAAATGGGGGTTGTTTTAAAATGAAGGAAAAAGGTAAAGCGGGTTAGATAGTTGTATAAGGCCTTCTTGTATTGTAGTGTTCACGGCAAAGATAAGGGGAGATACTGCAGTTACGCTGGGAGTGCCCATATAAGGCAGGGGAGATATTTATGCTGCTGTGATTGTACATCCACATCGATATCAACCGGCAATCATGTTACCTATAGTTTTGATGATTCGATCTCCTTAAATTATTTATACTTCACCAGCTTTAAAGAAGATGAAAATATGCCTAAGGATATCGTGTGAAATTTTGGGGCATTTGACAAAGCTCTGCATGACGCGCTTTCCGAAAATCGCAGTTGCCATATTCAGCCCGATAAACTACCGGATTTCCCCCGGAGGGAAATCATAAAATGACAGATGCCCGGAACGATTCGTTCCGGGCATCTTATTTTCATTGAAATCATTATTCTGCTTTTAAACTCTTCACGGGATCTGCCAGGGCAGCTTTGATTGCCTGGGAACTCACGGTCAGCAACGCGACCGATATCGCCAGTATACCTGCCAGTGCAAATATCCACCACTGAATATTGATGTGATATGGGAACCCTTCCAGCCATCGGTTCATCACCCACCAGGATACCGGTGTGGCAATCAGAATGGCAATCAGCACCAGTTTAACAAAATCAGACGACAACAACCTTACAATACTGCCCACAGAACCACCCAGTACTTTGCGGATACCGATCTCCTTTTCCCGCTGTTCAGTAGCATAAGTAGCCAGGCCGAAGAGGCCCAGACAGGCGATCAGTATCGTAAGAATAGAAAAGGCGCCAAACATTTTACCAAAACGGCCATCTTCCCGGTATTGCAGGTTAAACGACTGATCCATGAAAGTATAGAGGAATGGCCTTTGAGGAGCCAGTTGGTTCCAGGTACGTTCTAATTCAGCTATAGTACGGTTGATATGATCGCCTTTAATGCGGAGAGAGATTTTATTCAGCGATTCGGCAGGTGCCATTCTAAGCGTCAGTGGGCCTATTTTTTTATGCAGCGATTCGTAGTTAAAGTCTTTCACTACACCGATCACTGTTCCTTTTCTGCCCCATTGTTCAAAACGTTTACCGATGATATCCGCCGGATGTGCATACCCGAAATCACGTGCAGCCGCTTCATTCAGCACCATTCCCTGTTCGAGGTCGGAAGGGAAGTCACGGGAATAAGCCCTGCCTGCGACCATTTTGATATTGTACATCGGTATAAAGTCTGCATCTATTTCATACAGTAACGGACCGGCACCTTTCATTTCCCCCGTGGGAGCCACCAGGGTGGTATAAGCATTCGGAATAAAATCACCCGGCACGGAACGGGAGGCTGATGCAGCCAGTACATCCGGATTAGCGGATAACATAGCTTTTATCGCTTCTATCTTCGAAGAAATGATACTATCGCCGCCATAGTCGATCACCAGCATCTGTTCCTCATTAAAACCCAGATCATGCGATTGCAGATGGTCCAGTTGTGAATAAACCACAGCGGTGCCTGCAATCAGTGCGATAGACAAACTGAATTGCACCACTACCAATCCTTTTCTCAGCATTACTCCTTTTCCGGAAGACCTGAATTTACCCCGGAGGACTTCCATGGGTCTGAAATGGGTCAGTACCCATGCCGGATAACTGCCAGCCAGCAATCCCAGGATCACCGGCATCAGGATTAACAGGGGCAATATACCCCAGGTCAATAAGTAACGGTAATCCAGGATTTTACCAAAGGTATCACTGACCACCGGCATCAACAGTACTGCCAGCACCACACCCAATACTACGGCTGCAAAGGAGATCATCATCGATTCTGTCAGGAACTGATAAACAAGTCCCAGCCGGTTAGCTCCTACAGCCTTGCGAACACCCACTTCTTTCGCCCGCTCCAGAGACCGGGCAGTAGACAGGTTCATAAAATTGATACAGGCAATCAGCAGTGTGAACAGACCAATCACGGAAAATATATACACGTTCGTCAGACTGCCGGTAACCCCAGGTTGCCGTGCCGCCCTGGAATGCAGATAGGCATCCTTCAGTGGTTCGAATTGAATGTGATAGTTTTCTTTGTCCTGCGGGTTGCGACGGGCTATAAAACCAGGTACTTTGGCCTGTAATGAGGCAATATCCACGCCTTTTTCGGTTTGGAAATAAGTATAAAAATCAATGTATCCCCATTCTTTAAAGATTTCAGGCCTGTATATGACAAAAGTGCTCATGGAAATGAATCCATTATAGTCGATATGTGATTGCTGGGGCATATCTTCCATTACCCCGGTTACATTAAAAGTATGTACGTTATCCGCCTTAAAGGATTTCCCTACCGGATTCTCATTCCCGAAGAATTTTCGGGCAGTACTTCTCGAGAGTACGATACTGTATGGCGCTTTCAGGGCTGTTGCCGGGTTGCCCCACACCATTTTCCAACTGAAAACGTCAAACATGGTGGAATCTGCAAACGTGATGTTTTCGATCCGTAATCGCTTGTCTCCGTATTGTAGCAGCCATTGGGATGGACTGGTAAACTGCACTACTTTTTTAATCTCCGGGAATTCCTCCAGCAGGGCAGCCCCTATCGGTGCATTCCCCCAGATCTGGTATTCTTCCGGAGCCGGACCCGCTTTTTTACCCCCGGAGCCGGACTGGTAAGCATGGGCAACGCGATAAATCTCTTTGTTGTTGGTGTGGAAATTATCATAGGACAGTTCGCCTTTAACGTATAAAGCGATCAGGATACAGCAGGCTACTCCTACTGTGAGACCAGTGATATTGATGGCGGTATAGCCCTTTTTCCTGGTCAGATTTCTCCAGGCGATCTTAAAATAGTTTTTAAGCATAGTAAAATGTAGTTTAAGTACCAGCCAAATCAGGTACCAGCGAATGGCAAATTAGCGGCCACTTTATAAACCCTTTGCTGGCAAAGGGGGAGCATTTCAGGCAGGTTGATTGTGTTCATTTACGAACATTTATCCGTCCGCATTTGGACGCCCTATTTTGTGATAACCTTATATCAGCCTGCACCCAGGTCCGCCACTAACATCATCCTATTAATACCAGCACCCCCACTGATCGGTTTATGCTCTTGTAAGCTAAACTACTTACAAGCCTTTCGTGCCCGGAACTGGATTTATTGCTAAATAGATATGTGTTTTTTATATATTGTGAGTGTTTAAGCATGACGATATGACAACAGATCAAATTATAGAAATTTTCGAAAAATTTGTTCCATTTGATGAGATGGATGCTGAGAATGATAACATTTTATTTCTCTACGAGTTAACAGATTTATTAGTTGCCAACGGTGATGGTGAAAAGGCTATAGCACCAATATTCCAGATGATGGAGAAATATCCTGAGGTTGATTTTGGATCTCCAGGCCCGTTAGTACATACTATAGAGAAATTTCGGGGTAGCTATGAGATTTATTTATACGAGTCGTTGCAACGAAAACCGACTAGTCTTACTGTTTGGATGTTGAACAGAATTATAAATTCAGAGAATGAGCCGGGTAGAAAAAGTGACTTGATAGAGATGTTGAGGTCTCTTTTGGAAAGCCCTGTTATAAATGATGAAACGAGAGAAAGTATTCAGGGCTTCATTAATTTTCAAAGCAGATAAGAGCGTTTTTTAGTGCACTTGCTTTGCCCAAAATGTGGTCATTTATTAACAGGTAGAAACGGAATTTATTATTACTATCACTGTAAACCATCGTGTGGCGCACGTTTTAAGGCAGAAGCGGCAAATCATTGATGCAATTTTTCCTGAAAAACTCACTTTTGATGGAATCAATTATCGAACCGTCCGGCTTAATGAGGCCGTCAAGCTGATATACGCACTGGACGTGGGATTACCCCAAAATAAAAATGGACAAACCGAAGTAAATCTCGATTTGTCCATTTTTGTGCCCAGAACTGGATTCGAACCAGCACACCCTTGCAGGCGCTGCGACCTGAACACAGTGCGTCTACCAATTTCGCCATCTGGGCAACTGATATTGTGTCAGGGAGCGCGAAGATAATCAACTGTTTTAAATTTCCAAACTAAGCACTAAAAAATATTTATGATTTGTATGTTGGAACGTAAAACAAAGGCCGCATACATAGCGGCCTTTGTTTTTAATCAGTGGGTGAGTGTATCCGGATGAACAGGAAATCCCTGTATTTACCTTTTCCCCATATGGTTATAAGTCAGCAGATCAAGGTGTTTTCCGGTAGCCGGAAGCACCCATCGGTGAACCTGCGTTAGGCAGATAATAGTTGTTCACATCTACATTGGCGGCAGCTACTGTCAGGAAGCGGGTATTGACATTGGCGCCGGTACCTTCTGTAACAGCTCCGCCATTTTCTGTATAGATGTAGGCGCTGGGATAGATAACCCCACCGGCGGTTCTGGGCTGAATAAACGCATTGGCATTTACGATCTGCGGGCCATTCTGACCGGTGTATCCGTTGATGCGCAGCAGGGCTCCGCCGGATTTGGAGATCGTATTATGAGTGATCTGTACGATGGCATTTTGGGTACCTCTCATACTGATACCACTGTTTTCAGCCTGGTTATCGCGGAAGAGATTATTGTGGATGATATGGGTACCGAATTCGCCGGAGCCATAGAACTGGCACATTTCACCCCATCCGTCGTGTACGTAGTTGTCGTGCGTATTGGTATTGGTCGTACGGCCGCCAATCAGGATGCCGCCATTGTGTCCATAGTTGTGCTGCAAGGCCCAGTTGGTGACTTCGTTGTTGTATACTTCCAGCTGATCGATGGCAGCTGTCTGTATCCCGTCTGCACCGGAGCCTGTTACATAGTTATTGTAGATGCGTACATTGTTCCACTTGATAGGCTGTACGTAGAATTGTCCGGGTGTAAATGCTGTATCATACTTGGGGGTGTTGTTGGAGAGGTTCCAGTAAGTAGCGGTATGACCGATGTACATGGATTCATTCTGTGTGCCGCTGATGGTGACATCATGGATACGCAGGTTCTGCATGTAGGAGTTAGGGTACCAGCTGGCAGAATCGCTTAATACAGGTTCTGTTTTAGCCAGAATACCTGTACCGCCATTATTGATGGTCAGGTTGGAGATTTCGAAGTTATCGGTATGGTTCCGGAGTATCAGGTCGAAATAAGCGTCCCTGGCTGGTTGTGTGGAACCATTGATAACGAAATCTGATTTACTGTTGCGGCCACCGAGTTTGATATGGTGGCAGTTCATGAATACCAGACCTTCCGCCCAGGAGCCGCCGTTCCAGGCCGGATTGCCGATAACAGTAGGGGCACCGGCACCATTTCTGATAAGGATCGGATTGGCGGCAGTGCCGCTGAAATTGTAGAAATAAACGCCGGAAAAATTACCCACTAAATTGAGGATATCCCCAGGTTGATAATAGTTGTTGGCGTTGTCGATTAACAGCCGGCCGTTGGCATCCGGAACCAGGGTAAATTCCCGGCCGTTGAGCAGTAAATTATCCTTGTTCAGCTGTTCTGTCTGTAAGCCTTCCTGCTCCAGCATATTCTTGCGGCAACTGGTGTTGGTAAAGCTGTAAAATAAAACTACTGCAATGAATACAGCCCATGATTGGTGGTTAAACAGTGTGCGTGTTTTCATAAAATCTGAATGAAGTTTTTGTACATGAAAAATAGAGATGGGGATGTCAGGAAATCAGGGTGTCTATGCCAATAAATATAAACGGCAGGAGGGAAGCAGCTCCATATAAAACGGGACTAGATTAAAATGTGACCTTGTAATGTATTGATTATGTATTTGTTATAGGTGTCTGGTCTAATGGGGTATTGTTGTCTAGGTGAATGATGCCAGCAATAAAATGCAGGCGTGCGTGGTTATCTTTTGCCCTGTTTTTTATCGTCGCGGAAAGGGAGGGCAAGAGGGGGGATCCTGTAAAACGGCTGTAGCAGGGAGATGTAACCGATGGTGCCTCCCTGTTACAGCGATGATTATTTTATTCGTATATCCGTTTGGCGTTATCCGGCAGGTGTTGCACATGTTTTAAATAGATCATTACTTTTTGATCCTCTTCCATGGGATAGGTATAACCCAGTTGCTGGGCTACCAGCAAAGCGGTATCACGGAAAAGGTCAATAGCAGCATACAGGGCGGCCCAGCTATCGGCTACCGTGGCAGGCGTGTAGGTCAGCAGGAGTCGTGCATACATGTCCGGTTCGAGGTGTTGCTGGTAAAACTTCCCGAACTTCCCGGGGTTAACAGTAAAGTTATGTTGGCAACCAATATGCCAGTCGAGCATTTGTAATAATGCTTCCTGTATTACCTGGTGAAATAAACCTTTTACGTGTGTGACCTGCTGCCGCCAAAGTCCTTTTGCGAGGCCGGCGCTGGTGTACCAGAATTCATTGCAGCAATCGCCAAATGCCCTGGCGGAAGGTAAGGTTACTACATAGCTATGATCGCTTGCCGGTGGCAGGGCGGCCAGGTTGTATTGTCCGTCTTTATCTAATAATACTTTAGAAAGACTATCGTCCGTAAAGTTTTGGAGATGTGCTACGGGCACCAGGATAAGATCAATACGATTGCCATCGGTGAATTGCATCAGATAGGAAAAAGCGCCATCCAGCTCCGGGCTGGGGGGATACAGCTCCATATCTTCCGGCAGCTGGAGTATCATGCGTTCACCGAATATATCGATCCAACTGTGATCCTGCAAAAAAGGGGCGAGGTCGGTTACAACGTATATGATGTCGTAGTCCTGGAATATATCCTGTGCGACGTTGGGGTTTGCCCGTGATCCGTTCAGTAACACGGCCCGTATCCGGGCATCTTTGTTGGCTACCTCCAGGATCAGTTGCATCATTTGTTCTTCGTTTCTGCTGATCATAACGCGATGGTTTTAGGCTAAATTTAGTACTTTCTCTTCAGGGTATAAATGGTGGGTGTTTTAAAGCCCTTGCCGGCTTGCAATAAAAATAATCAGCTGCATGTTATCATGTAATGCGGTATGCCTGTTGAACTATATCGGATTGCTGCATTTTTATTACTAGCTTGCACCGCCATTTTACAAATATGGCTATTGGAAGATGATAAAGGGTATCCTATGGGTAATATTTAGTTGCGTAGCGCTGCTATTCGCGATTGCCATTTTGGGTGGTATTTGTACCCCTAAACCGAAGAAGGGGGGTGCAAAGACTACCGCTGCTGCCACGCCTCCGGAAGACAGTATCCCTGTGGTACCGGATGCGGAAACGCGACGTGCCCGGGAGGCTGCCTATCGACAGGAGCATAATTGGTCTTATGACACCAGTGAAGATCCGATGAATTCCCGGAAAGAATATATTGCTACGGTAATAGCCAATGAAAAGGTGTCGTTGCCTTCCACGCAGGAACAGGAAGTAGTGGTAACCAGTGCAACGAATACGGCTACCCGTAACCGGTATTCCTCCCGTAAGGAAGAAGAGTCGCAAAATACCTCTTTTTTTAACCGCAACCGGCAGCGTACCAAAACAACCACTACTACCACTCAGCGCACCCGTACCAGGAGTGTATCTCATTTTGCGGTGGTTTCCCTGGCGCTTCGTAAAAGAAGTGATGGCGGTACGGATATGTACCTGCATGCCAGTGAGGGGGCTTTTGCACAGGAACATATTGACGGCCGAATGTTGGCACGCGTACGGTTTGATAAAAATCCGCCCTCGAATTATGTAACAGCCGGAGCGATGGAGGGAGATCCTTCCTACCTTTTTTTACGAAATATCAAACCCTTTATCCGTCAATTGAAGAAAGCAAAGACCTTATTGATAGAAGTGGGCTTTTCGCATAGTGGTATGCAGGTATTGGAATTTGATGTGCATCAGTTACAGTGGAATCACTAGCTGTTGACACAATTTTGTCAGATAAATGAGGAAGCCTTTCGGTACAATGTGGAAACTTGGATTAATCAATAGGTTTTGTAAATTTAGCACCTGACACACTTTAGAACCACATGAAAAAAGTACTGTTTTTGCTTTTATTTGCGCATCAGGTAAATGCGCAATCAACCAAACCTGCCAGCCTTCAGCCACCACAACAATCCGACAGTCTGTCCATCGTTAACCGACAGCTTGCTCCCGGCGAGATGAAGAAAGACCTGCAGTTATTCCTGGATATCCGGAAAAAAGCCAACTCCGGTTTGTACCGCTACCGCTCTGTAAAACAGATCGACAGCATCTATCAGTGGGCGTTCAACCAGGTTCGTCAACCTATGTCTACGACAGACTTCTTCAAGGTTATTGTACAGTTAACGGATTTTGAAGGTAGCTGCCATAACTATACAGAACCTGGCGGCGACCTGGTGAAGTATTTCAACCGGCAACGGTCCTTCTTTCCTTTTGCCCTGAAATATGTGGAAGGGAATATCATCTTTAACAGCAAGACCCCGCAGATTCCGGTGGGTGCACGCATCGTGAGCATCAATGGGGTAGCGGATAAGGCGCTGATGTCTTCCTTTTACAAATACCTGACTGCCGATGGTTATACCACCACACAAAAGTGGTCGAACAGCGTAAACACCAGTTATGGTATCCGGTACCTGTATGAGTACGGACTCAAAGATAGTTACACGATCCGGTTTATAGCTCCGGGCGCTACCGAGCCACAAACGGTAACGATACCGGCGGTATCACTGGAAGAACGTAAAGCTAATCTGGCGTTGCGCTATAGCGCGCCTGTAGATAGTCTGATTGATTATAACGTACAGCCGAAATACAGCTTTAAAATGGCCAATCCGGCAACAGGCTTATTAAATCTGCGGATATTCACCATGGCGGATGATGCCAATGATCCTGCATTTCCGGTATATGTAAAGTTTATCGACAGTGTATTCCAGGTACTCAGCACAAACAATATTCCCAACCTGATTCTGGATATCCGCGGTAATCCCGGTGGTAGCGACCCTACCTTCGAGCAACCGATGATGTACCTGACAGATGCCAGCTTCAAGGAAAATACACTGGCCTATACCATCTTTGGTAACGGCATTCCCTATGAAAAATATTTCTGGGGTGTATCTACATCTGAAAGGATGGATTCTGCCGCAAAAGTGGCTGGAAAGGCAATGCTGCAGGATTATTTCCCGGTATTCCGTAACGGCAGGAATATACAGGACAGCAAACACAATCCGGTGTATTTACCCAAGCAACCCCGTTTTAAAGGCAAGCTGTATTTACTCATTGATGAAAACGTAGCCTCGGCGGCTTCACACCTGGCGTCTCTCGTAAAAGCCTATGCCAATAATGTGACGATTGTTGGCGTGGAAACCGTTGGCGGATATTATTATCACAACGGGCATATGGGACTGATCTATGAATTACCGTATTCCAAAATAAAAACCAAGTTCTCCATTGTACATGTGGAGCAGGATGCACCGCTAAAACCGGATCAGCCGGAGGGCAGAGGGATTATTCCACACCATACGGTATGGACTTCCTTCAATGATTTTATGCAACAACGGGATACCCAGATGGAATATGTGCATAAACTGATCGGTGGGCAATTCTAAACTACGTTGCTTATTACTGGAAAAAATAACTGATCAAATAAAAGACGGTACGCCAGTGAGTGTACCGTCTTTTATTTTGTGTCGATGTATAATCTGCTCACTACACCTGAAATTTGAAAGGATACATTAAGGGGTATATATTATATTGAATTAAACGGCTCTTATCAGGATAAAAGCTTTTTTCTTTCCTCCAGCGTTGTGATACAGGTCTGCAACGCTGTTAACCAGGATGCACTGACTTCCCTGTTGCTATCTGCTGTCTTATTTATCTTTTTCAACAGCGGGAGAAAGGTAATGTCTTCATATGTAACGATGGCTTCAAATAATAAACTACCAAAATTATCTGCAGCCAGTTCCTGATGCAGTATGGCTTTAAGGCGGATATCTTTCTGCGTGGCCAATCCGGCAATAGCCTCAAATCTGGTATCCTGATCTTTATCATGAATCCTGTTCCATAAAGCAGCTGTTATCTCCCTGGTATGGCTTGTTATCTGGCTGCTCAAGCCAAAAGTAGCCCAGCTCCTTATGGCAGCAACTTTGTCTGTGGATAAGGTGATTAACAGCCTGATAGCAACTTTATGTTGTACGTGTAGTATAGCAGATACAACGGCTTGTCGGACTTGACGATAGGGATTGTCTTTAAATAAGGCGATGGTCGCTAATTGAGGGGTATTTAGTTGCTGGTTATTGTGTCCGATGGCATACAAGATAGCCGATAGCAATTTTGGCTGCGTTACTGTTGGTAATAAATCAAAGCATAGTTTGATGGTTTCCTGGTAAAAGGGTCTGGGAGGTAGCCCTAGCTGAGCGAGGATATCAATGGCGATCTTTTTTTCCTTGTCGTTGCCGGATATGGCCAGTTGATGGCATCTGACAAATATTTCCCGGTTGGCACGACTACGGAGTTCACGAATGTTGTCCCAATATGTTTTATCGGATGTGTTGTTTAAAAGGCGAAAATAGATTTTATCTGTTGGCCAGTTTTGTCTGCTCATGGCTAGGGCATTGAATGTTCATGATTACACCTGCTCACATGCAAACGCATGCAATCATAAAGATAACATACTGGAAATGACTTAAGCGGCTACTCAAAATAATTTTGAATAGCCGCTTAACTATGAAGTGACAGATCACGAATTAGCGTGATGTATGCTTATATCTTTGCATAGCTGATTGTATGCCTTTACTATCATTTTCCTGACAAGGAAAACAATAAGATGTAGGCTTATCACCAGCGGCGTACAGCTTTTTTTTCTGCCTGGTAACTTTTTGCAAACTCACATTCTCACAAACGGAATACACTGCGTAGAAAAACATCAGTGAAAATATGGTGTACCTGCTGGTATTTGCTCTGTTGACAACGGCATAGATAACAATGCCGGCCATACAAAACATCATCCTGCTGATCATGGCTCCATATACCCGAAGTAAAAATCCACTATTGCTTTCTGCTTGTACACCTTTCAGACTCATATTGTAGGTAAACGCTGAAAGTGAAGCTAGTGCAAGATTTCCGAAGAGTAATACGTTGTGGTGTACTCCATTGTCCAACATCCATGACTTCGATAATAATAATATGGCGTTCAATAAAATGAAAAGGCCAATAACTCTAAAGTAAAACCTATCCCACATTTCTGTTCTATCGTTGTTAAATTCGGCCGCAAAATTAAGGCTTAAATTAATAACGACAAAATGATCAATATTAAAAAAATATGAATAAGAAATAATGAGATATGGCTGTAATGCGCTATAGTGTGGGTGATCCAGCCGTTTTGCTGCACAGACGCGACTAGATGGTCTGTTATTATTTTTTTACAACACGCATTTTAATTTGGAGAAGTAATACCGTTAATAAGCCAGCTGTTATTGTCTTTTACCAGTTTATAAATCAACTTATACCCGGGAATATTTTTAAAACGCAGCGTGATCGTAGCATTATTGCCGGTTATCGTCGGTGTGGTGGTTTGCAGGGCTGCCAGTATGTCCTTGTTATCCGGCGGATCCTGACTCAGCGTGTATTCGTCATGATCCCGGTTGCTGGCATAGCCTTCTTTTTTAATATCTTTTTCCAGTTGCTGGTAATATTTTTCTTTTTCTAATAAGTAAGCAGGAGAAAACAGCCCCGTATTTTTCAGGTGGTTCAAATACTTGCTGATAGCTGGTTTGTTCAATTTTAGGATATCCATACCGTCTACTTCTTTGAAGCACTGATCTTCTTTATTGATCATATCTGTAGGGGTACCCAATAAAACAAACAATTTCTTCACGGTGGAAGCCGGGCTATTTTGCTGGGCAGATAAGGATTGGAAAGCAAACAACATTAAAAAGAAGATGCTCCGGAGAAAAGTTGATTTCATATTTTTTATAATGGATTTTATTTTTTATTAAAGCGATAAGCGCGAAATAGTAGTCCGGGAAATTGAAAACAGCTGCCATAAGTGCCCCGACCAAAATATTTGCATGTTTTATGGTTAAACTTATCAACCTAATCTTTTTCTAAGGAAAAAATCAGCACAATCGATCAGTGGAGGTAGTAATAAGTAAATATTTATTTTGATAATTTATTAGTTAGTTAAATAATTCAGGCGTCAATATTACTACTTATATTAAAATTTATGTACGCACTTTCGGCATCAGACAGATAGGATGGGGTGCATCAACCGGCAGGTAGCTGCCATAGCTGATGGTACCACAAGCAAAAGCCCTTTAAACAACGGCGTGTTTAAAGGGCTTGTTATTTTCCGGTCCGTATAGTCATAAAGGTTAGAGCTTTTCAATATACCATCGCTGGTTAGCACCGCCCCACCAGCCATATTGCCATACCGGGGCTGTATCATTCATAGAAAGATCGGAGACATCCACTACTTTTCCGCTGTTGCGGTTTACCAGGGCATAGGTACCATCGGCATTGCGGAGCAGGCGCCATTGCTGGCTCAATCCGTTCAGCCATTCCCATTGATGTATGAGCGCTGTTGGTTCCTGGGATGCGCTGGTAACATCCAGCACTTTCCCACTGTGCAGTGCCATCACCCGGTAATAACCGCTCCCCAGGTAGGTAAGGTACCATTTCTGGTTGTTGCCGTTCAACCAGCCATATTGCCACACTTTAGCGCCATTGTCCAGTGAAATACCAGATACGTCCAGTACTTTGCCACTGTTTTTATTCACCAGCTTGTAAAGGCCGTCTGGTAGAGGATTCAGCACCCTGCTGCCATACAGGTAATCAAGAGCACTGGCATCGTTGCCATTAAATGTACGATTGACTCCTGCTCCAATACAGGCCAGCATCCAGCTGTTAGCTTCAGCCGTAGCCGGTGAGCCATCGATCTGAACGACGCCTGCAGTGGTAGGTCCTTCATTGCCTCCGATACCACAACTGATGGAAATGTTGTAATAATCGGTATGACGGAAGCCAATGGTATGTCCGATCTCATGTGCAATAACGGTTGCGAGATAATCATGATTGGGATTGCTGCCCAGGGCATTGGCATCTGCATTCAGCAGAATAGGGCTGGCAGGATTACCGTTGCTGTCGGGAAAACCGGCGGAGCGATACAGTACGCCTGCTCCGAGGCTGGAATGCCGGATTTCTACCTGACCGCCGCTTGCGACACGGGAAAAGCTGAGTTGAAGCCCCAGGGCATTATACCTCGCTATAGCAGCATCTGTTGCGGTGCTGTATATCTGTGGAAGTCCGGAAACAGAAATCGTAATTGTACGGGGCAGACCGGTAATCACGTTAGCAGTACGGTATTGTTCTGCATGGGCAACTTTCATCACCGGGGAAGCAATACGTTGGTTCAATATTTCTTCCGACAAAAAAATATCTCCTTCCACCACATATCCACCGGCCACTTTTTGGGCATCCTTTGTACTAAAGCCCTGTGATTTTATTTTAGCAAGTGTTGAGGCATCGATCTCTGTGTTGGCCACAGGCATAGGTTTATCTTCCTTCTTACAGGATTGTACCACTGCGAAATTACCGAGTACAGCAACGCAGAGTAACATTTTTAGTAAATGATTCATAAAGGGATTGTTGTTTAAAACATGATTGAAACAGATCGTACAGCCGCGCTAATTGCGATGGTTTCAGCGGTACGTTTTAGTTAGCATATGTGGACCGGGTAACATTACAAATATAATAGGGCCAGCTGTGCAGGTACTACAGTGGGAATAGCTTTAGGGTTGAGCTATCTGATTTGCGTGGGAAATAGTAGTAGAAAAGGATAAAGGCGTTAAAAATGTTTGAATGAACGCTCCTGCTGTATGTAAAAACGACGGTATCCTGTAACAGGATACCGTCGTTCTATAAAGTGTGTGTGACGCGTTGATTAATAACAAACAAAACAACGGGTACTTTCAGTGATCTCTGTAGTAGGGTTTTCGATAACGGTGCCTATTTTTCCGCCTTTAACCACTATTTTTTCAGTGTTGTTCAGATCAGCGATTTGGAATTTAGCCAGGTTGAGTTTTTTAGGTTGTTTCTTTTTCATGTAAATAGAAATTTGGAGGTAAAAAAAATGTCCTGGGATACGTGCTCACAGGTTAAGATAGTGCCTTCTGGAAATGCAGGTCCATTGGTGTAAGGACCTGTCACTTAAAAAAAGGTCATACGTGCTTAGTGACAGATGTTAAAACTCTCAGCCGGACAAACATAGCAAAAGGTCTGTTGGGTGGGGTCGGTGCTGGTAAAGGGATCTATGATTGTTTTAGTAATTTTCAGACCGCCGTTCAGTGTTGCCTGATCTGCAGCGTTGAGGTTTGCAATCTGGATTTTGCTCAGCACGAGTTTTTTGTTCAGTTTCTTTTTCATAACTATTAGATTTTAGCTGTTATAGCCTTTGAATTTAGGTGAAAAAGTGAGAGGCAGGCATCACGTAAAAACGTGATTTTTTATCATGATAGGTAGAGTCGCAGTACTTTTATTTATACCACGCCAAAAAAATGATGTCTCAACAGTAACGTTGAGACATCATTTTTTATTGGGAAAAAAATTATTCCATATCAGGTAATGCTGTTCCCTCCTGATTGAAACCCATCACGCATCGATCTATTAAGCTTACTGCATCCGCGTGAACCATTGGGTGACGGTTGTTCCTGCACGTTGTATGCTCAGTAGATAAGTACCTGCTTGCAAACGTTGTATATCCAGGTGCAGCGCGCCGCCAGCTGTCGCTGTTGCCTTTTGCTCCTGTAACTTCCGGCCTTGCAGGTCATAGACCTGTAACAACACAGGGCCGTTATGATTACCTATTTGTACATATAAGCTGGTAGTCGCAGGATTAGGATATAAACGTACACCGGTTACCTGGGTAGATTGCTTTGCATCAGAGGTGGCTACTCCTGCACTGCTGCTGTTGTCAATACTGCGCAGACTAGCCAGGTCACTGATTACAAATGGATCTGATATCAGGGTACATCCGCCAGGACCCGTTATCCGCACGGTATAGCTGCCATTTTGTGTGGGCTTGAACCGGTAAGTTGTGGCCCCCGGTATAACCGTATTATTTAACAACCATTGCGTAGTACCTGTACCGGAAGAATATAAGCTATCCGCAATACGGGTAATAACAGGCCGTGGGATGATAGTAACCCGTTTAGGTATGGAGGCTACCGTATTACAACCATCTGAATATTTTACAACATAAAGCCCGGTGCGGGTAGCTGTATAAGTTTGGGCAGTCGCACCTGCTATTAAGGTATCGTTCAGGTACCACTGATTGTTGGTGGCAAGCGTAGAACGCAATGATACCGTTCTGCCTTCACAGGTAGTGCTGTCGCTGAGTGCCACTATTTTTGGCTGGGGCAGGGTAATACTAATCTCATCAGCCCCCATAGCAGGATTGGCCTGCCGGGTATGGCCATCAAAGTCTTCTGTAATATTTGGTATAGGGGTACCTCCCAGCGTGTGGTTAACAGTTGTATTCTGCAGATGCAGGTCGCCCGTAGCTGGCTGTACAAAGTCAACCGCTACGCTCTTGGAGCAACCATCTTTCCCGCTGGTCAGCCGGTAGGTAGCAAGGTCCTGGGCGGTAGTACCCCAAAGCACGGGAGCGGCCGCGGTGCTATAAAGATCATTGAAGTTGGAAACATCCCAGCCGCTGGCAGGCGTGGCATTGGCGTTGATCAATACATAATGTCCTCCTGTACCACCCTGACGGGTATTGTGAAAGATATTATTCAGTAAAGACGTAGGGGTGCTCACGCCTGAAAGCCGATGAAAAGCAGCAGAAGCATTGCTACCCGTCGCATTTCCACTGATGGCCACTGTATTGTAATACAATTCGATACCGGTTGCATCCTGACTATTCCAGATACCGTATACGCTCAAATCAGCAGCGGAGAAACTGAACATGTTGTTCTGTAGTATAAAGTTCCCCTTACCAGTACTGCCACGTAGTATGGCCCCGGCTACTACGCCGGTTCCTCCGTTTGTTTTCTGGAAATCATATAACCGGTTGGCGGCAATAACAATATTCCCGCTGATAGTTTGAAAACAATTGATCCCGCTGATGTAGGCCGGTGATATATCCAAAGCAGTGCTACGTAACTGATAGATCTGATTCCGACTGATGCTGGCACCGGGTTTACCCGTAGACAACAAGGTAATCCCCTGTAATGCAGTAGAGGCAAATGAATTGGGGTTTCCACCGGCACACTCCAGTTGGTAAATGCGGTTGGAGTCGATTGCTTGTGAAACATTAAATGGTGCCGTTACCCGTATACCCGCTACTGTAGCGGTACTGATACGGCTTTTCGTATACAGGTCACTGATCTCATTATTACTGATACGAGAATTTATATAGGAAGTACTGTCATTGGCAGGTGGGTAGACGAATATACCGCTGACGTTACTGTTAGCCGCATCGATATTTGTAGCATGCAGCTGTTGTATACGGTTATCGATAAAGGTGTTGAAGGCGGTGTTATCCAGTTTGGCCAGCTGGGTGCAGGCAATACCATTCACCTCCACAAGGCCACGTCCGTTATTGTAAAGATGCCGCACCAGGTTCCGCTGTAATACAAACTGGTTAGGAGGATACCCCACGGTGGTGATGGGGGCAGTATGTTGCAGGGAGATACCGTTAATTGTTCCGTTTACCACTTGTAGCCGCATGCTGTTGGGGAGGTCTCCTCCAATCACGTTATCCGATAGCTCCAGCTGAGGTACCGCACTGTGGATGCCAAATAATGTCACGCCGCTGGCCCTCGCCCCGGTTACCAAAATACCGCCGATCCGGTTATGCTGAATTGTGGTGACAGCTCCCTGGTTATTCCAGGTAGACTCTATCCCGCCAATTTTAGCACGCGATACAGAATCTGTATAATTGATACTAATAGCACCCGTATCTGTAAGCGAACCGATGGTGTTACCCAATATCGTACCGATGTAGGCCCGGTTGGCATTTACTTTTATTCCCTGGAACTCAGATAAATTGGTGGCCGCTGGCACCTGGATATTGGTGATAACATTGTCATCTATTGTCACCGGTTCATGCGGCGTTAAATTATTGATGACAATAGCATTGAACTTTGCTAAGTATCCTGTATAGGTAGCAGGTGTGCCACCGGCGAAAGGTGCGGTGCCGCCCATGTAATTACCGGTGATCACGTGCCCGCCTCCCTGTAATACATATATAAATTGTTGGGCAATAGCTGAGAAGGATCCCAAATAAGGTTTGGTCAGGTAAAAACTATTACCGGTGATGGAGGTAAACTCATTGCCACTCTCCAGAAAAACAGATCCTGTCATCATTGTAGCGGTATTGGCACTTACAATGTCATGAATCAGATTGTTGCTGATCTGGTTGTACATGTTGGGAATCGTAGCGGGGCTGGTTAATAAGAGTCCCTGACTAAATTCCTTACCGGGGATAGGGCCTATATCATTGTTGTCGATTATATTAAACGAGTTGCCGGCCGTGTTATTGGCACCTCCAATAATAATAATAGCAGCTGTAAACTTGCTGGCGGGCCCAGGTAGGGATGCTGCCTGTCCGGTCACCCAGCTGATGTTGTTATCCTGTGCACCATTTGCCAGTCGTAACACCGACACATTAGTTCCCGAGGTAGCTGCAGCCGTGTTCCGGATCGTGAGGCTGCGACTATCGCCTGTTCCGCCTATCCGGCCATCGATCTTAACATTATGTGTGCCATTTAATTCGATCAATGGTCCGGCTACGGCGCCACTGATCATGACAGTGGCCGTTGGCTGGATATTCACCTGCGTATAGTCGGAGAGTCCACCGCTGGCATTCAGCCGGGCAGTAGCCGGTTCCACGATGGAGCTGTTGATCAGTACATTGACCACTCCTTTGTGTTCCCCATTATTAATCGCCTGAAAGGCCGCACCCAGGGTGGGGTAGGTGATACCGGACGAACCACTGCTGGCAGTCACGAGTACCTGTCCTTTCAGCAAAGATGCGCTACTGAATAAGAACAATAAAAGCAAGTAAAGTTTTTTCATAGAGATTGAGATTATAGGGTGGTAGAATAAAGTTTGGCAAGGCGACATTGACGTCGCTGATAGGTGATCGTTGTTTACGGGTTGATAGGTACAGGATATTATTCAATCGAAACAAATATCGCATAGCCAGACTGATATAGGAACGCAGTGAGATTTGCATCGCTTTAGAAAATCGTCTGATAAGAAATCTGCTTTCTTCGTAAAAATGTATATACTTAAAAATATAAAAATTGGGGTAAAATTCCCCGATTTTTATGCTTTACACAGTTTATGAGATGGTGTAATAGACCATATACAGTCTCATATTGATGTTCGATTGTAAATGGGAGTTTGGTGCCATATTTAATTTAATAAACCGATATATACTTTAGCTTCGTCTCAATTTGCGCAGATAGGAATCCCATGATTCCAGGTTAATAGGAAGACTAGAGTAGCGTTCGAAGTCATGTCTCATACTGCTTTCTTTTAGATCATCCACTGTCCTTCCGCCGATAATGATACAATGAAAATTGACATCTTTGTTGGGGTCTACTTGAGTAGTTGGCTCTGGACCGGGAAAAGCATTAAAGAGGTTTTGTCCGGAAATCACCCTCTCTCTGATTTGGTGTACATGTTCTTTAAATACCAGTGGATAACGGTGGATAAACCCTATTCTTTCTCTGATCTGGCTTGCTGCTGTGTCTATATTGGCATTAAACTTCTGATAGCCAGACTGGTTGACTATATTGAAATCGGCCCCTTTCACTTCAATCAGTATCACCGTCATCCATGAAACTCCCGTGAAAATAGCAAAGTCCACAAAACCTTTGTCAACAGGGAACTCCGAGAAGCAGATATAGTTATAAGACGGGGAGGCGTAAGCCTCTGCAAGCAACGACAGGTCTTTTTTTATTAGGGACTGTATTTGGCGTTCGCTGGCACCTGTATTGATAAGCTCTTGTAATTCTGATTTACGGACCATATTATCTTCTATGGTAAGCTGTCGCACCAGCTTTGCAGAATCTACATAGGAAAACTCCATGAGTGGGTCTATTTGTACCCTCATAGTTTCTATTTCAGTCATCAAGATCTCGTTCTTTCTAGTGATGTTTTTCAGCTCTCCTTCATTAGTTGAGAGTAATTCGAGTACTTCATCATGCTTCATGTCATTCCGAACAAGAGCCTTTTTTTTATCGAACGTCACTAGGCTAAAGCGATGATCGGTACAAGAACCATATGGCTCCAGGTGTTGTAGGATTATGCTTTCTTTAGGGATAACCAATTTGGCAATCAATTCTTTTACAAGCACCTCTATTAGGTACACAACAGAACCAGAAGGATTTAGATTTCCCAAATCAGTTATTAATGCGATAACAATCTGTTTCTCCCAGTTAACAAAGGTCCTTACTCTGCATAACCCATCTCTGTAATGCCATCCTGTGAACCTGAAAATTCGATCACTTGCCTTCATAAGTTTACTGATGTTTTCCTAATAATATTTGAAATTACCCTGTATTAAGTTAAGTAGTAATTAACTTAATACAGGATTAACCTATTTATTTGGAAGTAAAATATTCTGTTATGGAGTGTACATCCTTCAAAACGCTCATTCTAAATCCTAATTCTTATATTAAGCAAAAGTTGCATAAATGTCTATCTGGTTTTCCTAAATAGATATTTTGTTTAACTTCTATACCTGGCTTAATTTCCTTCACAGCTACGGGATTTCTCATACAGCTTCTAAAGTTTTTATTCGTTTCTATTTTGCCTGTATAAAAAAACATTTTCAGTTTCAATTTTATTTAAGATCTCTCTTCCTTGGGTCGTTCGTCCTGGCTTTGCGGGAAGCATCAAAAAAAATGGACCATGCCCATTAGAAGCTTGGACATGATCCTAAATCAGTTTTTAACTATTTTTGATAAAAGAGTGAGAATCTAACTTCTAATTTTATCTCCGATTTTTAAGTTTACACACTTATTAAAATAGTCCCTACGTTATCATTCCGACATCTTCTATAATTATGCTTTACTATACGAAACGGCAATAATTATTGGACAGACTTTGAAGCTACCTGACAGCAATTGGGCTTTAGCTTTGTCGTATTCAAATTTTGCTGCGGCGGATAAGGATTTGTACCCTGCATTCAGTTCAATTTTATCGAGTACATCCCTAATTATATTTACTGTTGTAGTGCCACTCAATGAAACATAGCTTATGCCCAAAGCATAGTACCAATTTCCTTTGCTCTTTTCTTTGCTCTTAATGTTTGAAATGCACATATTTTTATACTTCATAATAAATGCATTCTTCAATCCAATGGTATGAAAGTCCAATGAAATGTCTTGACGAATTCTCCTTTGTACAGCTTCTCCCAATACCAAATTGACGTCAATTTTTAAGACAGAATCTATCTTAACAATATTTCGCATCAATTCCATAATATCTGCGGTCACCTTAATCTTATAGCTACTCTTTGTGGTATCTTCAATATGGGCTGTAAATGGATGCTCGTTGATTGGATAAATATCTGATTCAGTTGGTCTTGCTAATTCACAGAACATTGGATCACGGTATTCCTTAAAAACTACTCCCAATGCTGTTGTAATATCGCCATCGAATGGTAAATTATCCATGTAAGAATTATACTGGCCGAGGCGGGGTAAACAATTATCCCCACAGAGATCTTTGGTTTTTATCTTTCCAAAATACGGAAGCAAGATGCTCTGGCTAAAACCGTTTACAGTTATTGGTAGTAGGAGTACGATAAGTAAAAGTTTACGTTTCATGATTTTGATTTTGGTTGAATTTTTTGAAATAGTTATGGCAAAATAGGAAAATAATATTAAACAAAACCACGTATAAGTACGCAAAAGGAAGCAGTTGTTAAAGACCCAAGATCAAGGATTGCAAATGTAAATACAACAAACTCTCAGTCTGGCTGAGATACATTGGTTAGTTAATCTTTTTGCAATACCATTGCCTTCCGCGTATAGCCGTGCTTTTCAAATGGGTGAATCCAGATTGGTTTTTCCCGAAGTCCATTCCCATATCTTTGCCATCTAAAGAAACCACCCGTTTCCTCTCCAACCATAAATCCTTAACTACGTACCACTATAGTAAACCAGTTAGAATCGAGGCCTTCGATTGGACTCTTTGTCTCATATCAGGGGAATCTCCCGAATTCATCAAGCTGCTGCGAAGCTGAAACTGTAACTTTCTAAACTCTGAAAATACAAATACTGATTGGTATTTATCTTATTTCGGCGGTGCATGCCGTTTGGAGGGAGAATAAAACATCTGGCTATTCCATGAGGGGTGCCATATAATGTTGGTCCGTATCCGCCCCTCTTTATCTCTACCTCCAACATATCGGAGACGATTTTAAATGGAAATTTGGTACTGAATTATTTAAGACTTCATGATTTAACTTATTTTCATGTTTCGATATAAATAATCGACAGAACATAATGACATCATCTTATTTGGTTTTAGATACAAATATCTGGATTTATTTGGCAAATGGACTTGATACCCAGTCAAGTCAACACTCCGCAAGGCAACATTTCGCCTTATTGAGAAGTTTAGAAGACCTGGTTAAGGACGGAATGGTAACCATACTTATTAATGACATCATAATACTGGAGTGGGAACGAAATAAAGCAAACGCATATAATTATGTCCAGAAACTAAAAAATAAAATAACCGATACAGAAAATAAATATAAAGCCAAAATAAGAGCAGGAACGTTAACCAACAATGATACTCAGGTTTATACTAATGAGATAAATATCCTGAAAGCTGAAATTCAGATTCAGGGATTGCACGTTGCAGGTGTTGAAAAGTTTATCTATAACAGTTGTACTCAGATTCCAATTCCAGATAAGATCAAAATACAGGTTTTTGATCTAGCAATAAGTAAGAAGCCACCATTCCATAATTCCAAAAACAATATTGCAGATGCAGGTTTGTTGTTATCTGCAGCTGATTATCTAAAGGATGTATTAATGTATGAGGATATTCAAGGATTTTTCATCTCTAACAATACTGCCGAGTTTACCAATGGCAAGAATAAGGAACGGTTTCATCCGGAAATCTTAAATATATTACCCACAAGGGAAATAATTTATCAGAACCATTTAGGAACTGCATTGAATTTACGAGAGGAAATCATTAAGGAGTATGATGAGTTCCGAAAAAAGCAAGCCTACTACGATAGCATTACATTTGAGTGTAAGAGCGTAACCTGTTATGATAGAGAAGATTTTGTACGGATTGGTTATCTTGATGATGAAATTTTATTCCCGGTAGCTCAACATAATATTAATCAAATTGATTTATTCACACAAGAGGTAATAAGAAAAAAAGACCCTATTACCTGTGCATCTGGGCATTGCAATTTTTGCGGACAACTACATTTTGAATGTCCAGCATGTGGGGAATTGGTTGGAATTTATGAGTATAATGAGCCAATAAATTGTGAAGGTTGCAATTCTATTTACATAATATCCAAGCATGGTAATCATAAAATGGTTGAAGCACAAGAAGGGGAAGAAGAATAACTTTTTAAATGATTGATCAGCAATACAGCCCGTAACTTAAGGAATATCCTAATAATTTGGCACAAGAACTAAAAAAATTTTTAGTTCAGTGTAGCCAGCATACTCAGTTGTTTTCGGTTATTAACACGGGAGGACCTTGACTTTAAGATGTCAGGAGCCTTCTGTATTCGTTATGCTGCTATAAGTTTGAAGATTAGCTATTCATTCAGGCGGATAATTTGTAATACCCGTGATTTCTACACATCATACTGCCCCGATAAATATGAGGATCTCACTTTCCCTAGAGTTTATCTAGCTAATTTCCGCGAAGCGTGGAATATGACAGTAAGCTTTTAGTCTATCCTAATACGCAGCTTACCCCAATAGCAGCAGCCTTTTTAATAAAATCCTGAGCCACATTCAAATCAACAAACGAAATTTCAGCAGTTTCATTTGCCCAGATATAATCTACTATTTTTCGCGCATCAGCAAAAGACATATCCGATAATTCCCTGATTAATATCAATAATGGAATAAAAGGCAATTCGTCCTTCTTATACCCACTAATATGTACATTATGCATAACTCGAATTATAAACAAACTTTTTGATCTGTAAAATCTAAATGTAATTACGTAAGCGTATTTACTTTCAATCCTGACCGTGATCCGATGGTATAGAAATCGAATCTGTTCTTTCCCGATTTGAAGAAGTTGGCAGAATTGTATAGTCTTGGTGGAAACAATGGCAGATTCCCTCAAAAATGAGTATCCAGAGGGTACTCGCAAATCTTATATGTAGAATTATTTAGCTGCCTAACGTTTCTGTTCAATAGCTTCCTTCATAGCATTAATCTCCTGTTGGGAAAAGTCAATCAAATAAGCGCAAACAGCACCATCTTTAACACTGGTACGATTATCAACAACATACAAAAGTCTATTCGCGATAATCAATGCTATCTTTGGATGGAAAGGACTTTCTGTTCCATCTTGTAAGTCCTTAGTACCTTTAGCATCGAACTTTATGCATATGTTCTTATATGTTGTGCTGTCAATTTTCGTATCCTGTATCTTGCACTCAATAATATTATCAACGGAGGCAAATGGCAACTTTTCTATAGAATAAATCTTATCGGAATTTTTTTCTTGCATCTTTATTCCTGTTAACGTATCTGCCAAAAAATAAAATCCGGTTCGCATATATACTGTATCGGCGCTCTTCTCTTTAGTTGTATCTGCATGATGAGACACCGGGAGGGTATCATTGTTACAAGAAGCTATCAGTAATAGAAGTACTATAGCAAGAAATACCTTACGTATAATCAGGTAGTTGGGGATCATCATCTTTTTGTTTGTAAATTTATTTCACAATATAGGTAGGGGTGAGCAAATATGAACGCCTAAACTTGTAAAGACAGCCATGCTCTTAATAAAGCCTCGTAAAGGCTACCACTTTCTGCTTGATCCGATAAAGCGGGTAAAAACATAAACACCACTACCACAAATAAAAAAAGGTTGTAAGCCAAAACTTACAACCTTTAAATCTAGTGCCCAGAACTGGATTCGAACCAGCACACCCTTGCAGGCGCTGCGACCTGAACACAGTGCGTCTACCAATTTCGCCATCTGGGCATCTGATATTGTGTCAGGGGTGCAAAGATATGCAGCAAAATGATTTTACCAAATTTTTCTCAAAAAAAATCTCACATAAAATCACCTCTATACACAAAAACGTATCAATGACAATTATAGCCATAACAAGGCAGGGCAGCCATTGTACGAGGTGTTGATGCCAGCAATGAAAGACAGCCGCTTAATAAAGCTTTAAATCACCATCACGGCTATACGAACCTACGCCAGCTCTTCTTCCACGATGCGCGCCAATACCTCGCCGAGCAGTTGCAAACGCTGATCAGATTCCTTTTGCAGTTGCACCACATCCGGTTGTTGCCGGGTGGCAGGAGCCGCTGCAATGACTGCTTTCATCTTTGCTGCCAGGTCATGATGATCAGACACTTTGAAGAAAGTCACCAGGGGATCTGTAATTTCCTGATTGATGGGAATATCGGAAATGATGGCCTGCTGGCCAATGGCGATAGCATCGTAGGTGGCGCCGCCGCCAGGACCGCCTTCAAACAGTGTTGGCTGAATCAGGGCAATGGCATGTTGCAGAATCTGTACCTGGTCTTCTTTGGAGATGTAGCCCAGGAACTGTACCTGCTGCGTGATACCCATCGCGTGGATTTCGGCCTGCAGCTCTTCAAAGTAGGCCGCGTGGCGGTTGTCGCTGGTAGCGCCGGTACATACGATGGATACTTTTTCCGGAATGCTGTCGAGTACTTCTTTCAGCGCACGGAAAGCGGTGATATGTGATTTGTGCTGCCAGAACTGATTGGAGATAATAAAGTATTTTTCCGGCAGGTTATATTTTTGTTTGAGTTCCGCGAAGTTGCCGGCCAGTAATCCTTGATGGAACATGGGCGTAAAGGGCAGGTTAACGATGCGGGCATGATCCTGCGGAAAGAACGTGTTGGCATCATTCTTTACTGCGTGGGAATTCACGATCACGGTTTTGGCGGTAGCCAGCATATCCCGGAAGTGGATATCGCGGTTGGCGCGTTCTTCCTCGCTGAAAAAATGAGCGAGGTATTTATGCTGAAAGTCGTACAGGTAGCCGATCCAGGGGATGGTTACTGTAGGCTTCAACGGTTGTATGCTGGGAATCAGCAGCTGGATCCCGTTTTTTTCAATCACACTTTCCAGGCCGCCGTCATACACGTGGTAGTCGAGTACCGGCATGGTGGCGCGGAATTCCCTGAATTCATTTACACCGGCATTGGTGTCGATGTAATCCCGGCGTAAGCCGAGGCGATATAATAGTTTGTTGCGTTTGTTTTGTTTGCGGTTTTCTTTCCGCTCCGGAAGGGTGGAGTGGTCAGGCACCAGTATGGCAAGGTTGAATTTGCCGGTGGCTGCTAAGCCACGGATGACCATTTTTATAAAATCAACGCCGCCACCCCAGGAGATGAATCCATTGGTGATAATGCCTATTGTTGGCTTACTGCCTGCTTTGTTCATGAAATGGTTAATTTATAAAAAGAGATATGATCCGTTTGACGTTCCCGTTGAAAGCCATGGTGTTCATACAGCCGGATGGCTGGCGTATTCTCCTTGTCTACAGACAGGTGAATAACAGACAGCTGTAAATCCGTTGCAGCAGCGATAAGCGCCTGTAACAGCGTTTTACCGAGGCCCTGTCCCTGAAAGGCAGGGAGGAGGGCAATGCCCAGCCATACGGTGTCTGCTTCTTTGTCGAGATGGCCATAACCGGCCACTGCGCCGTCAGACAGCAGTATCAATGTGCACAGGTGCTGATCCAGCACGGCTATGGTTCTGTTGTTGAAATATCGAAAGGTATCCTGTACCGGTGCGCTGGCAGCAATAAAATCACTGACCAGCGACCGGTTTTCTTTGCCGATCCGCACTACATCAATCATCCGCTCACGATGCATGTCTCTCCCGGTAATAAGTCAGTATGATGTTGGTAATATAGTCCAGTTGTTCCTGCGTCAGCTCCGGATAGCTGGGCAGGTTAATGCCTCTGCGGCCCAGATTTTCAGCGATGGCATGACGTTCATATCTGGCGGCATACATAGGCATGGTATGTACCGGATAAAAGAGCGGTCTGGTTTCTACGCCTTTTGCTTTCAGTACTTCCCGGAGGTCGTCTCTTTCGGTTTCGTCGGTAACGAGAATAGAACACATCCAGTAAGAGTGTACCACATCGCCTTGTTCTTTATGAAAAACGATGCCGGTGCCTTCAAAGGCAGCTTCGTATGTTTTGGCTACTTTTCTTTTGCGGGCAAGGATATCTTCCACGCGTTGCAGCTGTGCCAGCCCGATGGCGGCGCAGATATTGGTCATGCGGTAGTTATAGCCGATGATGTCGTGCCAGTATTCGCGGTGTTTGGCCAGGCCCTGACCTTTGAAACGTACCAGGCGGTCGTGCAGGGTCTGATCGTTGGTGACTACCATGCCGCCTTCGCCGGTAGTAATGGTTTTATTACCGAAGAAGCTGAAGGTAGATACATCACCGAAAGTTCCTACATGTTTTCCTTTGTATTGGGTGCCCAGGGCTTCTGCGCAGTCTTCTATCAGGAAGATGTTATGCTTGCGGCAGATGGCGGTCATGGCATCCATATCGCAGGGATGACCATACAGGTGTACTGCCATCACAGCTTTGGTGTTGGCTGTGATTTTCTTTTCCACATCAGCGGGATCTATCTGCCAGCAATCGTTGAGAGAATCCACAAAAACAGGCGTCGCGCCGGTGTAGGTAATGGCATTTACAGAAGCGATATAGGTCAGGCTGGGCACAATCACTTCATCTCCTTTGCCAATACCCAATGCCACGAGGGCCAGGTGGATGGCTACCGTACCATTGCATACGGAGGCCGCATGGCCTACTTGCAGGTAATGTGCAAATTCACGTTCAAATTCAGCAATGAATTTTCCTTTTGATGAAATCCAGGTAGAGTCCAGGCATTCCATCACATTTTTTTTCTCCTGTTCTCCCAGTGATGGTTGGTATATCGGAATCTTAAATGTGTTCATATCAAAAATTATTGACCGGATCTTATGCTTTTAATAGAAGATCAAAATCAAAAATACATAAATACTTATGATTTAAAATACTATATAATGCAAATGCCCGGAAGGTAAATATGCTTTTACCTTCCGGGCAGCCGGTTGTATGATCCGCAACAAAACCTTATACTTCCTGGGCTCTGCTTACCTTGCGATAAACAAATTCATGGTAGATATGGCGACGGCAGAAGCGGCCGGGTGTGTCGGAATTAATCAGTTTAGTGTAGAGTGTTCTCGGTACATCGAAATATTCGTAACTGCTGCCATCCTGGAAGTTCAGTTGTAATACCTGCTTCGTATAGGAATAATCCCGGATCATAGAGGCGGAAATCGTTTCTGTATACTGTGGCAAGGCTTGTTCAATGGTTTCCGGGGCTACGCTCACCAGGAAATGATACGCTTCGATCAGTTCCTTACTTTTTGTTTCTGCCTCCAGTTTTTTCTCATCATCTTCGCTGGCAAACTTATCAGGGTGCCATTCCTTCATCAGGTTGCGGTAGATGGACTTTAAATCCTTGAGTTCAGTGGTTTTGGTAACACCGAGCAGCTTTCTATAATTTACTATTTTACTCATAATTGACAGGCGAGGTTAACAGTTTCCCCGAAAAATCGGTGAAGCTACGTCAATTTCACGGGTCGGCAAGTAAAAATTAGGTTAAATAAATGCTACGGATGGGAACGAAAAGGCTATTTTCCCTTATCCAGCGCCATTTTGATGGCCAGGCTACTAAATACGCCCGCCATCACCCATTTCTGGGTACGTACCCATTTCGGATTACCGGCAAACCACCGGGTCACATGACTGGCGGAAAGGATAATCAGCCCGTTGGTGGTGAAGCTCATCATCATCTGTATGATGCCCAGGGTAAAGCTTTGGGTGAGTACCGATCCGTAGGCCGGATTAATAAACTGCGGGAAAAACGACAGGTAAAACACGGCAATCTTCGGATTGAGGATGCTGGTGAGCAATCCCATCGTAAATAATTTGGCCGGGGTATCATGCTGCAGGGTGCGGGCATTGTCGAATATGCCTTTACCACCGGGTTTAACGGCCTGCCAGGCCAGGAACAGGAGGTAGAGCACCCCCGTGGTTTTCAGCAGCGTATAGGCAAACGGAATGGCCATCAATACGGCCGTTAATCCGAAGGAGACGAAGGTGATATGGAACAGGAAGCCACAGGCTACGCCAAACAGGGAAATAAAGCCGGCTTTTCTGCCCTGGGTAACAGATCGGGTAACCAGGTAAATCATGTTGGGACCAGGTGTTAATACCATGATGAGCGACGCCAGGCAAAATATCAGTAGTTGATGTATCGGAATCATTGCGGTAATTATAATTGAATTCGGTGGTGAATGTAGGATGTTTCGCGGAGTTTTATCAATAACTTGTACCGCGAATTTTAAATATTTCAGGCAGATGCATACCTTGTTAATAGCGAATATACTGAAACATGTTTCCCTCAGCGAGTCAGAACAGCAGCGGATTCCCGGCTATTTTGAATGGCGGAAAACGCGGCGCCGGCAACACTTGTTGCGGGAAGGTGAGTTATGCGACCATGAATATTTTGTATTGAAAGGATGCTGCCGCCAATATGCCATTAACCGTGAAGGAAAGGAAAATGTGCTGCAGTTCAGCATTGAAGGCTGGTGGATTACGGATCTCGACAGCGTGGTGACAGGCCGCCCGTCGCTGTTTAATATCGATGTACTGGAAGGCGGAGAAATATTGCAGATCAGCAAAGCGCAGCTGACCCGGTTGTTTGATGATATACCAGCGGTAGAGCGGTATTATCGGATCATTTCCCAGCGGGCGTTTATCGCCCTGCAGCGCCGGATCTTTTTCCTGCAGCAGCCTGCCCGGGAAAGATATGAGGCATTTGTAGCCAGCTATCCGTATTTCGAAACCCGGCTGCCGCAACACCAGATAGCGGCGTATCTGGGCATTACACCCGAATCCCTGAGCCGTATCCGGCACAAAATAACACGGGCATCTTCCTGAAAGCACCCCTGTAATTTCTTATCATTTGTCATTGGAATGGGGAGCTGTCTGCCTGCAACTTTGTATAAAATTTTTATACATGGAAGCACAACATATCTCCACACATCCGGCGTTAGCGCCTTATCATATAGGACAACAGCTTATTAAAAACAGGATGGCTGTGGCGCCAATGAGCCGCGCCAGCGCTACTACGGCAGGTGTACCTACCGCCGCGATGGAAGCTTATTATGAAAAGTTTGCGACCGGCGGATTCGGGATGATTATATCAGAAGGACTCTATACAGATCAGATCGCGAGTGCCGCGTATCCCCAACAACCAGGCATTGTTACACCAGCACAGGTAGCCGCCTGGCAGCAGCTGGTACATACCGTAAAAGCACAGGACACCGTTTTCATTGCACAATTGATGCATGCCGGCGCTTTATCGCAGCACCTGCCCAATACCCTGGCACCCTCCGTGGTAACGCCGCTGGGCCGCAAGCTGCGCTCCTATGGCGGTGGCGACGGACCTTTCCCGATACCGGCTGCTATGACCACCATAGACATCCAACAGGCAATTGCTGGCTACGCACACGCGGCGCAACAGGCTGCCCGCGCGGGTTTCGACGGCGTAGAAATCCATGCAGCCAACGGCTATATGCCGGATCAGTTCCTGACAGAATACACCAACCTCCGGGAAGACGCCTATGGCGGCACGGTAGCCAACCGGTTCCGGATCATCGCGGAAATTATGGCAGCAGTAAAACAGGTGGTGCCGGCAGACTTTATCGTGGGCCTGCGGTTGTCGGAAGGTAAGGTCAATGACTACAGCTATCGCTGGAAAGGCGGTGCAGACACGGCTCGCGCGATATTGGAAGAAGTACGGCGGGTACAGCCTTCCTATGTACATATTTCCGGGGAAGGCGGCAGCTGGGAAACGACCGGATTTTATGAAACAGGAGAATCGCTCACCGGGCTGGCCAAACAATTGGTGCAACAACCGGTAATCGCCAATGGTAACCTGGGTGATGCTGCCGTGGTAGACCGGGTGTTACAGGAAGGACATGCAGACTTTATCTCCCTGGGAAAAGCCGCACTGGCCAACCCCGATTGGCCCGAGCGGATACGCCGGGGTGTACCGCTGACAACTTTCGACAGAAGCATGAGCGAGCCGTTTTAGGCATAAAAAAACCGCATTTTCCGGATGGTCCGGGAAATGCGGTCAATATGTTGATAGTCTTGCGATCAATAGTAATCTACAATACCGTCTTTTCTTCTTTTGCGGTAGCGTTTATATAACCACCTGAAGTACATCACCCATCCCATGCTCTTTCTGATGATGGTGGGTTTTTCCTTGATGAAAACAGGATCCACGTTCATGGTAGAGAAGCCGCTCATATTGTAGCTGGCAATGGTGATCGGGAAGTGCAGTTTCTTAAAGCTGCTGTTACCCCATACATGCAGGTTCACTACATAATCCGCATATACTTTATAACGCAGGTTATAGCTATACAGCTTGAAAACCCTTGCTGGATAGAGGATCGCCTGGTGGTTCATACACTCTTTTGCTAAACGGTAGGTAGTAAATTTACCGGTGAGCAGCGTATATACAGGTTTAATCCCTTTTCTGACAAATTCCGTTGTGTTGCCATAATAAACGGCATTAGGATCTTCCAGTTTCTGCGCCAGTTCACTGAAACCGGGCAGTAACCGGTCGTCGGAGCCCAGGAAATGCAGCCAGTCGCCTTTGGCCATTTGGGCGCCGCGGTTCAGGGCATCATAGATACCTTTGTCTGGTTGGCTGGTGAAGGTGATACGGTGGGTTTCCGATAGTTCTTTTAAGATAGCTACGGTATTGTCCGTGCTGGCCCCATCGGCCACCACGATTTCAATATTCTTGTATTCCTGGCTGGCGATGGACCGGATACAACCCCGTATATCTCTTTCGGAATTGAAAGTGGCGATCACCACACTGATCAGTGGGCCACTATTCATGGTTCCGGACATATTATTCATGTGTATATGTATTAAATTGACCGCAAATATAGAAAAAACTTATTTTGCACGGCCGGTTGTAGTATGGCAGTTTATACAAGATAACTACCAACTGGTACAGAGACGCCCGTGGGAAGCCTGCGTTTACCGGATAAGCACGGGTTTACCGGAAAATATTACAGCCCTGATAACCCCTACATTTTAAAAATCGATGACAATGCCGGACTTATCTTCTCCAACTAACTGGCCGATGCAGGGACCTGCACACTCCTTTTTTACGCAGCTGTTCCGGTTATTGCCTGCCTCCTGTCGCGCTTTGCAGGAAGGGTTGGACAGTGGCCTCTATACCGGGTATATGGTCAATGCGGTGCAGGGTGGCCACCACTATATTGTATTGACGGATCCGGCCCAAACAGATCGTTTCCTGGTAAATGGACTGCATTTTAACCTGCATCCAATTACCGTCATCACGAAAGACGGCACCGATACCTTATCACTGGCGGTTTTCCAGGGTATCTGGACTGCTTTTACCACTACCAGACCCATTACTGATTTTCAGGACTATCGTTTCGACGTATCCGCCCTGGAAAAAACGGATTTCAAGATGGGTGCTACCAACCCCGCAGAAGCGCTGGTGGCAGGGCTGAAATCTGCATGGCTGGATTTCTCTCAGCTGCATGAAATCCAGGCGGGCGGAAAATATTTTTATGTCATCAAAGACCTGGGTGCCGGAAATAGCATTGCTATTGATAATGCCGGCCAGGTATTCGGTATTGCACCTCACGCCCAGCCGGTATACTTACATGCTTCCGTAAAGGATTTTACGACAGCTGTCAACACCGGCGTTGTGAAGCCGGATGCATGGCTGTCTGCCAATGGCTAAGCTGTTTTGGTGGCAACAACAGGGGTTTCGGTTAACGCCTGCATTTGTGCATCGAGATAGGCTTGCTTCACGACGCGGGCTGTTTTGTGATCGCCGGTGTGGCTCCATCCCGGCGGCATAATAAAGTACAGGCATTTGTTTTTAAGACCCGGTGCATGTATCACATCTTTAAACAGATAATATAATTCTCCGAAATAAACATCCGCAAAATTATTGGTGTTCATCTCCCGGGAAACCCCATATTCGATGTCTATCTCTTTTTCTTCGTATTGAAAAGTACCAAACACTTTATCCCAGATGTTGAGCAGGTTACAGAAATTGGTATCCATGTAAAGCGGATTGCGGGCATGATGTACCCGGTGATGCGAAGGGGTGAGGATGATCCGGTTTAAAAAGCCCAGTCTGCCATCTTTCAACAGATTTTCTCCTACATGAATAAACGCGCCCCAGGTGCCGTCAATAAACATAATTAAAAACAGCAGGGCCGGATGAATACCGGCGAGGATACAGATGGAGGTGCGGATCACATCTGCATAAGGCGCCTCCAGAAAAAAATGCGTATATGTAACAGAGAGATTCATGCTTTGCGGCACATGATGGGTGGCATGCAGACACCAGAAGATTCTTACTTTATGTCCCAGGTAATGATAGATGAAATGGGCGAACTCCCATATGATATAGCCATATATCAACCAGTACCAGGTGAGGGTAGTATGAAATAAGGCGAGTGGCTCCAGTAGCCCGATACAGAAGGCAACAGCTGCAATGGAAATAAACCGGGAAAGAAAACGGTTGAATACAAAAGTGAAGAAAGGCATTTTGTAGTCTTCGATGCGGAACCGTTTGTACACCAGTGCCCGCCCGGCTTCCAGCAGTAGCAAAAATGGAATCAGGGGACCGATCGCACTACTGATGCCATCCCAGGTCAGTAATACCTGATAGTTGCCTGTCTGAAACAGGGTAATAAGTGGCCGGATGCCCAGGAAAGAAAGTAACTCCTGGTATAACGTGTGTAGTATTGCCATACGATGTGGGTTATCGTGGAAACGTGGAAAAATAAATAACGGATGAACCGTTTTAGAACACTTTAAATATAAAAAAAGTGGGGATAAAAAAGGAATTATTTAGATAGATGGCAACATAAAAAACGGGCCGCCCGAAGAGGGGCGACCCGTAGTAAAATATAAAGCCGGAAGATTATGGGAGTACCGTCACGTTTACCCCTTCATTCCAGTGTTTGTGTTCAGGCATATAATAGAGATAAGTATTGCTGGCTTTGGCCCGATAGGTACCCGGAATATCTGCTTTGAGATCCAGGTGGATGGTTTTAGTTTCCTCGGGTCTAAAGCCAAGCCAGTAGCATACCAGGTAGTTATCAAAGATTTCGTAGTGGGCCACTTTATGTTCTTCCGTGAGTGTTTTCAGTTGCCATGGCTGCAGGGATAAGCCTGCAGGGATGCCGATCTTGGCTACCGCCATGCCCAGTCGTGCAAGCGCCGTATTTGTAACGGCTACCTGCATACGTACGGTGCTCCCCATTTTTACCGGAGAAGCCTGCAGGGAGGTCGACAACTGCAGGAGGGCCTGTTCGCTGTTCGGCGGCTGAAAGGTCTGGTAGCTGAGATCCAGGCTATACGGAATAGTAGCAGCCGGCTGGCTGTATTGTACGGTAAAGACATGCTGCCCGTTGGCAATTGTTTTCGGTAACGTATCACCGGCAGACAATGTATCTCCGTTCAGGGCAAACTGAATCCGCAGGTCCTGATTGGCGCTGGTAGCCAGTTTGGAATAGGCAGACAAAGCTTCCAGTGCCAGTACGGTGGATTGGGTAGACCCATAACCATAATGGGATTTCTGGGCCAGGATATCCGTAATAAGTGTTTGTATGACAGGAAGGGTAGGGGTAGGGGATTTAGTGAGTGCCAGTGCATATAAAGCTTTGGCGGCAATCTCCAGCGACCTGCCGCTGGCATTGACCAGACTGGCTTTTAGCTGCAATGTTTTATCCTGATAACCGGTCTGGAGCTGTTGCATGAGTTGCCGGTAATCTTCCTGGCGGTGCAGGTTACTGGCTGCCAGTGCCGCGAGGGATAAGAGATACATATCGTTACTGGCTTTTGCTTTTTTAACGGCACTTTCATATTCCGGGAGGATGTCTTTTCCCATACCGGCCTGTGATAAAGCATATACGATGTAGAGATGCGCTGCATCAGCAGGAGTAACGGCAAATCCGTATTTCCCCTCTGCTAAACGAAAGGCGCCTTTTCCATCACGGCGACTCAATAGAAAATTTTTGGTGCGTGCCAGCAGGGCGGTATCTACCGGCATAAATTCCTGCATCGCGGTAAACTGCATCAGACCATAGGCGGTAAGGGCTTCGTGTGGTGGCGTATTGCCAAACCATTCAAATCCTTTTGCTGCGGTTTCATAGGCAATCAGTTTGTCATACCCGTTTTTCAGGTAGCGGAGGGCCCTAGCAGTAATGGCCGTATCAGCTTTACCGGATTCCTGCAGGTATTTCAGGATAAATAAATTGGGATAGGTAGTGGAAGATACCTGTTCAAAGCAGCCGTGTGGTTCCCGCAGCATGGCGGCGATGCCATCCAGCAGTTGTCCTTCCGGCTGATGGAAAATCCTGAGTTGACTATGCATACTACCGGGTACCATGTTACTTACTGTAAAAGTGTGTTGCCCGGAGGCATTGCCGGTAAGGGTGAGGTGCGCCGGAAATCCTTTCCCGGCTACATTCACCGGTAAGGTGAGGGTAGTGGTTTGTACAGCGCTGGCAACGGTGAACCGGATGGTGTCTTGCAGGGCGGCGGTAGCCGTTACGGGTATAAGTACTTGTCTGGAAGTACCTGGCGCCAGCAGCAAACTATCTGTAAAGTGGCCGGTATGCATGTTGGCCGGTAGGGTGACGGTCAGCCGTACCGGTAACGCCGTGATCCCGTTGTTCTTTAACACGAGCGGCAGTTGGGGCTTATCGCCGGCGGTAAGGTAGGGAGGTAATTTAGCGTCTATATCCAATGCATTTTGTGCGGCATAGGTAGCCGTACTATAGCCGGCCTTTCCGTTGTAGCCAATGCCTTCGGCAATGGCGCGGAAGGTGGTGGTGGCATCTGAATTATAGAATTCCACGGTGGCAGTGCCCTGCCGGTTGGTTTGTATCACCGGGTTCCAGTAAATCGTTTCGCGGAAATCATCCCGTTCTGTTGTAACGGTAGAAGTGTATACCGGCATATAGAATTTTCTGGTAGCGGAGTAGGCGGGATATTTGAAAGGTACGATGTGGCTGGTGAAGAGATATTTATCATTATCTGGCAGCAGTATATTTTCTGTTCTATCCTGCAGGGTAGTAATAATGATAACCCCATTTACTGCTTTGGAACCATATAGGGCAACAGCATTGGCGTCTTTCAATATGGTGATGGTGGCAATGTTACTTGGATGAAAACGCATCCAGGATGGCTGCATCGGCACACCGTCCACAATAAAGAGGGGTTCACTGCTACCGGTATAGGAGGTAGCTCCCCGCAGGGAAATCTGGGTGGATAGCTGGTTGGCATCATTGACCACCTGAATGCCGCTTACCCGGCCTTGCAGCGCGCTGGCAAGGTTATCGACGTATAATACGTCTTCTGCACGAATCGTACTCATACTGCTGGAGACCATTTGGCGATGGCCAGTACCATAGGAGATTACCACTACTTCACTCAGGTGGGAAGTACCCCCGGGTGGTTCTATCGGTGGTGGTACAATGTGGGAACCGGAGGATGATATAATTTCCTCCGTATACAAGGGCGATACCAGCTGTTTCCCATCTATTACAAGGGGGGTAGCAGCTGTTGTGGGCGTAGTAGCTGTTGGTGGGTAGTTATACAAATCAGTGCCGTTCTGGAGGATGTGGATACGGACTTTTGTACGGGCGTGCCGGGAACGGCCTATCAACGCATATTTTTCTCCGCCGGTAAGATCAGGAAAAGCAAATTCCCCGGTGTTATTGGTCGTTACCTGCGCAAGGAAAGTATGGGAAGTTTCGTTAATCAGATATACGATACCCGGTTCCGGCCGACCGCTCATCGTGTTGAGTAATATCCCCTTTAATACATTCGGGCGGCCAGCCTGTAATAAAAGGGAATCGGTGAGGCGGTTGGTATCGGTATAGGCAAAGTAACGATAACCATGGGTGAGCATCATCAGGTCCAGCGCGTTGCTGGCTTTAGGTTTGGTGGTATCGAAATAATATTGCGGTGCTGCTATTTTACCGGATAGCTCACTGCTCATCAACAGCCAGGACAGGAGGTGATCCTGTTTGTCATCCGCCAATGTCCATAGTTTATCGTCTACTACAGCAAGAGAAAGATTCGAGGGAACTGGCAAGCCTTTTTCATCTGTGGTGGTTAGTTGGAGCGATACCTTTTCCCGGGGCAGGTATTGTTTTTTATCCGGTGTGATGGTCAGCCGCAGATTTTTTTCTGCATGCAGGAATACAATTCTTTCTGCCAATGGTACCTGAGCGGCCGTGCTGAGTGTAAACCGGGCGATGCCAATGGGAAAGCTATCTGTTGGAATGGTGATGGTTTGTACACCTTTTACCAGCGATAGGGATTGGGTATAGTAGGGCACATTTCTGGCGGAGCCAATGAGCGTTACTGTCTGTGCAGTAGTTGCGTTGAGGTGAATCAGCAGTTGTTTATCTTTTTTCGCTAGCTGCATGACTACGCCTGATTCGCTGGCTGCGGGTAACGGATATTGTTGGGAGATACCTGCCGGGCTGATAATCCGGGCGGTGTAGACACTTCCTTTCTGTGGGGTAAACATACATTGTCCCATCCCCGCATGGTAGCTGTCGAAAGTGGCTACCTGTTTGCCTGTCTGATCCTGTATGATGCCTTTTACATCAGCTGGTTTCCCGTATTCATTCACCGCTTTAAAAGCCAGGTTGCTGGTCATATCCTGCACCAGTGTACCACCTTCCGGCATAAACTGCAGATCAATGTTTTGCAGGGTAATGGGAATACTTCGGGAGATCGCCTCCGTATAGCCGTCATAGTTAATTGTTACATTGAGTAAGCCATCACTGGTACACAGGCTGTCTGGCAGCCGGAAAGAGAGCTGTGATTTACCTGCCTGACTGGTCTGGAAAGTTTGGGTTTGAATGATTTGCCCGCCAATGGACACGGTAAAGCTGGCGGGATGATAAGCGATCGGTTGGTCGCTAAGGTTCCGCACAGTGTAATCAGCCAGGACGGTATCGCCGGGGCCGTATCCTTTTTTCGGGAAGTCCAGCTGCATCAGTATGCGTGGCGCGATCAGCTGTTGCAAGGTAATTTCTTTGGTGAACCAGGTATCCGTTTTTTCCAGTTTCATCCGGGAGGTATAGGCCCTTATTTTATAGATGCCGCCCGCCACCTTACCCTCGAAGTCAAAGGAGCCGGTAGCGTAACCATTTTTTACTTTCAGGTGCAGTGTTTTTAATATGTTACCGGAAGGAAGTATAATGTCTGTATGTACCATGGTACTTTGGCTGCTGGGTAGCTGATCCCGGCCATTGACTACATAGACTTTAAAATACAGGGTTTCGCCCGGTGTGAAAAAAACATGGTTGGTATGGATATAGATTTTTTCCTTGCCGGCAGCGTAGTCTTTTACTTGTGCTATACCAGCACTGGCCCACAGCAGGCAACATAACAACCACCAACAGCCATGATATAGGAAGCGATTATTTTTCATCGGTTTAAAATTGAAAAGAGAAAGAAAGCCCATAGGTTTTGGCAGCGGGCAGGTTGAAAAAATCCAGCCCGGTGCTGTTGGGCTGATCGAATAATAACTGGTTGGGATCTACGCCTTCATAGGCGGTCCATAGCATCACGTTGCGCAGGAAGGCTGAAATAGTAAGCTGCCTGCCTGTACGCTGCCAATTGAATCGGTGGCTTAAGCTGATATCGTTCAGCCGGAGATGATCTGCACGTTGTATATAATCCGCTGCTACGCCGCTGATACCGTACCGGGTCCACCTGTTTTGTGTAACAGGACGCGCCGGATTATAAAAGCTGACAGGTATATTGTTGGGCTGTCCGTCTTCCAGTACACCAGGAAAAATATATCCGGTGGTATTTCTTTCGGCAGCTGTAACGGCTGATCTGCCATAGTAGTCCAGCGCTGCCTGCGTACCATTCCAGATATCGCCGCCTTTTTTCCATTCCCATGTAGCATGTAGTGACCAATTTTCAAAATAGATCGTGTTATCCAGTTTCAGGATAAAATCGGGCGTCGGATTACCGATGATAGCAGGGGCGTCATTGACCATTGGAAACCCGGTTTCGTCGATGAGGATATTGTTTTGCGCATCGCGGGCATAGGTGTTACCGATAATGACGCCCATGGGCTGACCCGGAACCAGCGCCTTGTATACATTGCTGAAACCTGCCAATGGCGTATAGGCGTAGCCGTTTTCTACCTGTTGTACCTGGTCGCGGTAAGTATACAGGGAGAGGTTATGCGACATCCAGAGATCTCCCACCATGTTTTTGGTAATACCCAGTTGCAGATCCAGGCCCCGGTGTTGATGTTGTGCGATGTTTTTTAGCAGGAGCTGATCTCGTTCATACACCGGAAAGATATCCCGTTGGGTGTTACGGAGCACGAAGGACGCACGGAGGATAAGTAACTGATGATAGTCCACGGCAATTTTACCGGTCCATTCCTGGTGTTGTACGGGGGCCAGCCCATCAAATTCTTTTGCCTCCTGTACCGGAAAGTAGCGGTTGAACTGCACCGGGTGGTGGCGGAAAAGCTGTGCGTAGGAGAAGGACTGATGAACAGGTAATTCACTGTTGAAATGATGAAGACCTGCATCTATCTTTATTGTGAGATCATGCGGATAGTGAAATAGGTCTTTAAAGGTGACACCAGTTTGTATATACGGTAGAAAGTATTGCTGCTGATGGCTGGTATTGGAGAAATAAAACCGGTTGCCAATGTCCAGTCTTTCATCGATATGCCTGTTCTCCCTGTGAATGATCGAAAAGCCGGCAGACAGATCATGTGCTGATCGTTGATATTGGTAAGTAAGATCCGGATGGGTATAGTGAATCGTGGTGAGGGCTGATGTATAGTTATAATTCACTTCTGCAGCGGGAGCCACCCATTGGTTGTTACCTTTAAAGTTATATAGCAGCTGGCTGCGCAGGGAATAGTTGATATCATCTTTATCCCGTCTGGTACTCCTGCCGGTTGGAAATCCGGCTGCACCAGGCGGATAGTATTCTATACTGCGTTCCTGTATTTTTTCAAAGGAGGGGATCAGTTTAAATTTCAGCGGGTTTTTGAATTTATCCAGGGTCAGGCTGGCATTTTGTTGGGTGCGGTTAAAACGATTGTTATTCTCTTCCAGCAGGAAGTGTGGATTGTCTGCTTTGTCGCTGTAGCTGCGAAGGGTGCCGGTAAAAGTATAGTTCCCCTGACTATTGTCGAAGCTGACAGGCGTCAGGAGCGACTGTTGGTATACCCGGTTCAGGAAACCATTGCGGTTGGGATTGGCGTATTTTTCTCCCAGATATTGATAGGCGCCGGTAAGGGATCCCCAGGAGAACGAACGTTTAGCCGAGGCCGATAGTGATTTGGAAAGGTTGCTATTGTCCTGGATGACGATTTGATTAGCAGTATGGCTCAGGTCCAGCAGGAAATACCACTGCTCTTGATCATAACGTCTTACAGTGCTGTGCAGGCGCAGGGATTGATTAAACCGGACTGCGGTCCGGAAGATGTTATTGTTATAGGCGATAGCCGGTTGGCCATTGCCGGTTCCTGCCGGTACCAGCTTTCCCTGCTGGTCATAGCGATAACGGGTACCATCGAATTCCAGGGAAGACAGTGCGGGGCCGTAGCTGAATAATTCGCCGGTTTCCGGTCCCTGCCAGGTAAGCCGTCCATCGAGGGAACGCCCCTGTACAAACGCCTGCTGCAAAGCGGGTAGCTGGTTAATGGTCTGTAAACTCATCTCCGTACGATAGGTACCTCCCAGACTCAATTGCCGGGGCAGGAAAGGAGAAACAAGCACCATACGCGCACCTACTGTAACACTACGTATCTGGTTGCCCCAATAGTGCTCATATATAACCGGCCGGGGGCGCGGGTACAACAGGCTATCTGCCGCATGCTTTGGTAACAATCGCAGGTAATCATCTGACACAACAGGTTCCACCTCTTTCTGTTCCTGGGCGGTCGCCAGCGCAGGCAACAACAGGAACAACAACAAGTATTTCAAGGTATAAGATTTTGGATGCAATAAATGTAAGGAATATATACCGGCGCCTGAACGCACTGGCAGGATAGATATAGGCATAAACGTTATAGAAGGGTTAAACAGAAAAGATAGCCGGTAAAATCTTACCGGCTATCTTTATCATGTCTTGATGAGGGTCGTTTATCAGAGGTCCATAAATTCCCAGGCGCTTTGGTAGGCCTCACTTTTCTCCGCATAGGTGATAAAGTCTGCATAAAAAGGTAATTGGGAAAGGGTGGCACTGTCGCCGATAATCACCAGTTTTTTCCGCGCCCGCGTCATGGCCACGTTCATCCGGCGGATGTCGGAGAGAAAGCCGATGTTGTTGTCGGTATTGCTGCGGGTCATGCTGATGTACACAATATCCCGTTCCTGCCCCTGGAAACTATCGATGGTATTCACGGCAATTTTATCCCCATATGCCTGCAGGGCAGGGGAGTGTTGCAATTGTTCCTGTAACAGGTAAATCTGTTGTTTATAGGGAGAAATAACGGCAATGGAAGGAAAGTCGGCGGCAACCGGATAATGTGCGCCCAGTGCAGTCACCAGCTGAGACAGGTGTTTGAATAAAAATACCGCTTCTTCCGGGTTGGTGGTGCTGGTACCTTCCTGTTTTTCATCGAAACCACATCCGGCAGTATCTACAAAAGAAAGGGGCGCGTCGTCGGAAAACAGCAGGTGTTGTGCAACAGAGGCATGGGCTTTTAACCGGTCTTCATAAAAGATCCGGGAGGAATAACCCATAATCGTGGCATGCATGCGGTATTGTTCTTCCAGTAATACTACTGCTTCCGGGTGCAGGGCGGTACATTTTTCCAGCAGGGTGGTGCTAAGTCCCTGGCGGGCCGCTTCGGTGGATTTAATCGTCGGTGGTAACTGGCAGTGATCTCCGGCCAGTACCACTTTCTGTGCTTTCAGGATGGGGATCCAGCAGGCCGGTTCCAGGGCCTGTCCGGCTTCATCGATTACCACGGTATGGTATTTCAGATTTCTTACAGTATAGTGATGAGCGCCTACGAGGGTGGCCGTAATCACCTGTGCTTTGGCTACCAGGTCGTCGATGATGTATTGCTCGGTTTTCTCCACCTCCTTCATGATGTTGTGGGCTTCCGTAAAGAGGGCTTTACGTTGGTCGCGCTCCGCCTTGCCGAAATTCCGCTTGTATTTATGGGCCATGTCTTTGAACTCATTGGCCTGTTTTTTCAAGCGTTTAATTTCTTTCATGCTACTGTGTTCCGCCATTTTACTGTCGAGCGTTAATGCGGTCAGCCGGTTCGATACCCTGGCCGGATTTCCTACCCGCAATACATTCAGGCCTTCATCAGACAGCTTTTCACTCAATAGATCTACCGCGGCATTGCTGGGGGCTACCACCAGTATCTGGCGGTGTTCTTCGCGGTATAGGGCTTTGATGGCCTGCACCAGCGTCGTGGTTTTACCGGTACCTGGCGGGCCATGTACAATGGCGATATCGGTAGCTGATAAGATTTTATGTACAGCGGTTTGCTGCGAGGCATTCAATGCAGGAATAACGACGGGTGCAAGGTCGGTCCGGAAATCGGGCGCCTGTACGCCGGTTAATACCTTAATGAGGCGGTTTTCTCCATTTTTTTCGCTGAGGGCATCGGCCTGTTTAAGGGCATTCTGCATCTCATCATAACTGTTATCATCAAACAGCAGATCAATCCCTAATTTACCATCCCGCGACCACTCCGGTAGTTCATCGGTACGTAAGGTGATTTTCAGCCGGTTGCCTCCCTGATAGGTAATGGTGCCTTCCACCCGGTCGTTTTTAGGATCGTGGTGAGAGAACAGGGCGGCATCTGCCCCGAAACGTAACTGATGTGTAACATCCTGGTGAGTTGTTCGTTCTACCTCTACGGTCAGATAATCGCCGCGGCTCATTTCTGAACCTTTGATAGCGATCGGATACCAGGTGAGTCCATTGGCTCTCCGTTCGGATACCGTAGCTGTTTCAGTTAATTTCAGATAAGATTGCCGGTCCTCTTCGCGTTCTGTTTTTAACAACGCAAGCAGGTCTTTGAAATAATTCATAACGCAAAGGTAAGCGGTTGCAGACGGTTCAGAAAGTATTATCGTCCTGCAGCTGTCTTTTTTTCGGTAGAAAGCCCACCGGATAAGCCAATGCGGGAAGAATAAAATGTCTGAAATGCCGGATTGTTGGCATAAAATTAACGTGTCACACGATAAAGTTTTTTTGTTCTAATACGTTTTTTATTTACCTTCATGCCGCGATTTTAGTTGTTGATTAAATCTTGTTGTTGCCAATTTAGAAACCCATTCAATGAACAAATAAAATAACGGAATCCTGTTTATAGAGACCCTGGGTTTATGAAAAACATTACATATACTTCTTGATTTTACTTTAGCCTTATTTAGTATTCAATAAGTCATGTGTTCTATCATATTTAAAGTTAGCCGTAATCGCCATTAACAATGCGGATGAGAGGCAGTTATATTCTTATGGGAATGGGAATAGGATTGCACGTTAGTTTAAAACTTGTGTTCTATCATATATTTAAAGTTAGCCGTAGTCGCCATTGACAATGCATGTGCGACGCAATTATTTTCTTATAAAAATGGAAATAATATTGCCGGATACAATCAGCATTGTGTACGACATTATATTAACGTTGGTCATGATTGCTATTAACAGTATGCATGCGAAGCTATTATATGCTTATGAGAATAATATAACCAACCAGGTGTGCTGTCTATATTACAGTTAGCCGTAGATAGATGAACAGTGCACATGTGAGGTAACGATATGCTTATGGGAATGGGCATGATGTTGCGATATAACACCAGACACAGCGAAAATAGCATCTTTTCCTTACCGCCATGAAGGAAGGAATGCCAATGAAAAAATACTATCCGATTGATTAAATTAAAATAACCTGCAAACATGAATTTGAAAACACTATCGATGGATCTATCGTATACCCGTTAATATTTACCGGGAAATTTCAGAAAAGTTTGTCCTGTATCAATGCCCCTGATTGATACGGCCCTGCTATTGCTGAAAACGTCGTATTTACCTGAATGCCTTAAACCTATTGCCAGCTGCATTTGCCAGCCGGAAGGGATTGTTGTTGTTTGTTGCGAAAGAAATGACGTCAGTCTATTTTATTATCTTTTAATGCCCGTTAAGCCATGCCATTACGTGTATCACCATTGCATCCCGCACAAAGGGATATCTTCCTGGATCAATTGATCAAGAGTGAAAGTTCAACCTATAATATTGGAACAATAACCCGGTTAACCGGTTCGCTGGATACCGTCACGTTTATTGCAGCAGCCCGCACCCTGCCCACTGTTTTTGATGCCTGTAAAATGCGGTTCGATCTGGAAGATGCACAGCCGCAAGCCTATATAGATGATACCTTTGATATACTGGAAGTTACCTGCATAGATGCAGTAGCCACCCCGGAAAGCGAAACGATGCAATGGATTCGTAACTGTATCGAAATACCGTTTCGTATTCAGAAAGATACGCCCCTCTGCGAGCATTATCTCATAAAAGTAAAAGCAGATGAACATTGGTATTTTAGCAAATACCATCACCTGATTAATGATGGTGTGGGGATGGCGGCTATATCCCGCTACGTGGCACAACAATACCTTTCCCTGCTGGAAGGGAAAACAGTGCCTGCAACCTATGCTTCCTATGCATCAGCTGTGGAAGAAGCCCTGACTTGGTATCATTCTCCTGCACATGCTGCCGCCGCCACCTACTGGCAGCAACAAGTGCCGGCAAAACCACAGCCACTGCTGGAAAGAAGATACGCCGGCAGTCAGTTGCCACATAAAAACAGCCAGACATTGGTGCTGGATTTTACGGCAGCTGAAATCGCGGCCCTGCAAACATTGCAGCAACAAACCAAAGCCGGTCTGCAACCGCTCACGCTGGCAGCCCTCATGACTTATTTTTCCAACGTGACCGACCAGACTTCTTTTGTATTCGGTACACCGGTACACCGGCGGAAAGATAAAGCCAACATGGATATTGCTGGTATGTTTTCCGGTGTCATGCCATCTGCCGGCAATTGCTCCCGCCATACTATCCTGGCAGAACTGATACAGGAGGTGATGGCCACCCGGCGCCGGGACTACGCACATCAACATTACCAAAGCAGTGAATTGCACCGTTCCCTGAAATTAAACGGTGTAGATGAACAGCTGACAGATATAATTGTGAACCACGCCCGCCTCGACTTTGATGCCGACTTCGGACCTGGTTTACAAACAGGTACCACAGTATTGGTGAGTGAAACAACCCGGTACCCGTTGGAATTACTCTGGTGTGATTATGGTACCAAACACCCCTTACAACTGAAAGTAGATTACCAGCTGGCCTACTTCACGGAAACGGATATACGCTTATTGATACAGCGCATCCTGTTTGTACTGCAACAGTTTAACGATAACCTGCAGCAGGAAGTAGGCGCTATCAACATTATTCCACCCGCCGAACGCGGGTTGCTCGATAGCTATGGCAGGCAGGAAGTAACATTTGATACCTATGCTTCCATACATGCCATCATTGAGGAGCAGGCCGCGCTTACACCAGATGCACCGTCACTCGTGTTTGAAGATACCTGCCTTACCTACAGGATGCTCAATGAGCGCGCCAATCAGCTGGCGCATTACCTGAGAAGCAAAGGAGTAAAGGAAGATATGCTGGTACCCGTGTGTACGGAACGGTCGGCAGCCACGATGATCAGTATACTGGCCGTATTAAAAGCCGGTGGCGCTTATGTGCCGGTAGATCCGGCCTACCCGCAGCATCGGATTGATTTTATGCTGCAGGATACACAGGCAGCCGTCGTATTAACAAATGTACCCGATAACCCGGCGATGCGCCAGCAAACAGCGGCCATCGTGATTGATATACAGCAGGAAGAACCGGTGTGGACGAGCTATCCTGTGACCGCCGTACCAACCGCCCTGGAACCTGCACACCTGGCGTATGTGATTTATACCTCCGGTTCTACCGGCAATCCCAAAGGGGTCATGATCCCACATCGGCAGCTGATCGCTTCTACCCTCGCCAGGAAAAACTATTACCAGCATACCGGTGCAGCCCTTTTAATACCTTCCTTCTCTTTCGACTCTTCTGTAGCCATGATATTCGGTACCCTGTGCAGTGGCGGTAAGCTGATATTGTGCCGGGAAGAAGCGCTGAAAGATGCAGATGTCGTGAAAAAACTGCTCACCGATACCAATACCATTCTTTGTGTTCCTTCCTATTATCGTTTCCTGCTGGAAGAACAACTGATACAAAACGCCCGTCTTTCCCATGTAATACTGGCGGGTGAACCTTTAGATACTGCCCTGGCACAACAACACTTCAAAGAAGTGAGCGGAGCGGCCCTCTATAACGAATATGGCCCTACGGAATGTACGGTATGGTCTTCCGTGGCGGCGATCCGGCCGGAAGATACGCTGATCACCATCGGCAAGCCGGTGACCAATCTGACGGTCAATATACTGGATGCGGATTTACGCGTACTGCCAATAGGCGTAAGCGGTGAACTTTATATCACAGGGCCACAGGTGGCACGGGGCTACCTGAACCTGCCGGCATTAACGGCAGAAAAATTTATTATCGAACCTTCCCACGCGGAAGGAGATACCCGCTGGTACAGAACCGGCGATATTGGCCGGTGGCTGCCGGATGGCAACATCGAATACCTGGGCCGTATCGATGACCAGGTAAAGATCCGGGGATACCGGATCGAGCTGGGGGAAATCACCCATGCACTGCAGGCATGCGAAGGCGTGAAACAAGCAGTGGTAGTAGCCCGTGCCGACGACAGACATACGAAAAGACTGATAGGATATGTAACGGTCACCAACACCTTTAACAGAGATCAGGTAATGGCAACGCTGAAAGCGCAACTGCCGGATTATATGGTACCTGCCCTGTTGATGATATTGGAACAGATGCCTTTGTCCGTGAATGGGAAAGTAGATAAAAAAGCCTTACCGGCGCCGGATGCAGCAGATATGCAACTGCAGGCATATACGGCTCCCCGCGATGCGGCAGAGCAACTGCTCGCCCAGGTATGGCAGGATTTACTGGGAATAGAACGGATAGGGATATACGATAACTTTATTGAATTAGGTGGCGACTCTATTGTAGCCATGCAGGTGGTGAGCCGGGTGAGAAAACAAGGCTACCAGCTGAAAGCAGGCGATCTGTTTAAACACCAGACCATCGCGCTGCTGGCGCAACGCTTAAAGTTACAGGAAGACAACACCACCAGCGAACAGGGCATGCTGACCGGCCATAGTGGACTATTGCCGATTCAGCAGTGGTACTTTGAAGCCGGCAATACCACACCGCCCCTGTTTACCCAGCAGGTAGTGCTGGAAACAGATAAACAACTATCACCAGATACATTGGCGGCCGCTATCCGCCGGCTGGTACAATACCACGATGCCCTTCGTTTTGTATATCAGCATACTGCAAACGGATGGATACAAACCTATGGTACCTATACTCCGGAGCTGGAAGTTGTAGACCTGCAACACGTTGCCGCAACAGCATGGGAACCACACATAACTACCTGTCTGCAGCGTTGCGGACAGGCGCTGCAAATAGAGAATGGTGTGCTCATCAAAGCTGCCCTGCTCTTAACACCTGCTGCCACAGCGGCCAACAGACTGCTCATCGTGGTACATCACCTGGCCATCGATGGCGTGTCCTGGCGTATTCTGCTGGAAGACCTGGGAGGTCTGCTGGCAGGTGCTACTGACTGGCCAGCGGCTAAAGGCAGTTCTTACCGCCAGTGGTACGATGCCCTCGCCACCTGTGTACAGGAAACACCGATGCGGCAACAGGTGCGGTATTGGGAACAGCAGGCTATCCGGCAAACGCCTTTGCGTACCAACCGGCAAACCACACAACCCATTACCGTGGCAGATACCGGCACGGTAACCGTAAGGCTAACGGCGGCGGATACCCGGCGTTTGCTGCAGGAAGTACCCGCTGCCTGTCATACAGAAATCAATGACGTACTGTTATGCGCATTGACCGCTGCCCTGCAGGAATGGAACGGTGCCCATGGTATCCTCATTGGCCTGGAAGGACACGGCCGGGAGGAGCTGGTGCCGGGAATCGCTATAAACCGCACAATCGGCTGGTTTACGAGCCAATATCCTGTGTGGCTGGAGGTCGGTGCCGGAAATGATGCGGTGCGGCAATTAAGGGAGATAAAAGAACAATTACGCCAGGTGCCGGATAAAGGCATCGGATATGGCGTACTGAAATATATCGGCAAAACGCCCGCTTTACAAGGAGCAATACCCTGGGAAGTAGCTTTCAACTACCTGGGGCAGGGCGATCATATTACCGGCGGCAACAGTGCAGTAAAGCTATCGCTGGCTTCCCTGCAGGCCGGTGGCGATGCCGGCCGGCACGTACCGGAGAAACTAGCCGTGAACAGTATGGTGCGCAAAGGCGAACTGGTGGTGGAATGGACATTCAGCCGGCTGCACTTTGATGAAGCTACTGTCAATGACCTGGCGGCGGCCTATGTGGCCCGGCTGGTGACTATCACCACCGAGGCGACTATACCCACTAACGTGCCTGTATACACGCCCTCAGACTTTGGTTTGGGAGATGCGATGACGGTGGCAGAACTGGATCACTTCCTGGCAGCCGCACCGCAACGGGGAGCCATTACTGGTTTATACCGCCTCACGGGTCTGCAGGAAGGCATGCTGTTTCATGGACTGTACGATGAAACCGGCGGCGCTTACGTAGAGCAATTCGGCTGCGAATTGCCGGACCTGCAGGTAACAGCATTCCTGCAAAGCTGGGAGCAGCTGTTGCAGCAACACAGTATTTTCCGCAGTGCCTTTTATGGCAGCACCTTCAGCGTGCCGGTACAATGCGTATACCACGGCGTGAACATTCCGGTGACGATGCTGGACTACCGCAACCTGAGCGCAGATGCCCGTCAGGCCGCCCTGCACGATTTCCTGGAGGCCGACCGCCGCAAAGGATTCGATTTTGAAACACCCCCACTGATGCGCATCTGCCTGATCAGACTGGAAGAGCACCGTTACCGCCTGCAATGGAGTTACCATCACCTGCTGATGGATGGCTGGTCATTGCCGGTATTGATGGGTGAACTGCTGGAAACCTACGAGGCCCTCACAGCAGGCCACGCCCTGCCGGTCATACCGGAAGATAATTTCGGGGATTACATCCGGTACCTGGAACAGCGCAACAAACCCGCAGAAGAAGCTTACTGGCGACAGTACCTGCAACCGGTACAGGAAGCGGTATTGCTGCCATTTGTAAATACACATTTGTCCCGCACAAAAGGCGCCGGCGTATACCAGGAAGAACTGTTACGACTGAATGTGACTACCCGTCAGCAACTGGAGCAATATACCCAGCAGCAGCGCATTACCCTCAATACGCTCCTGCAAGGCGTGTGGGCGTACCTGTTATACCGGTACACCCATCGGCCGGAAGTTGTATACGGTGTTACCGTGGCTGGCCGCCCGGATGACCTGCCCGGCGCCGACAACCGCATCGGGATGTACATCAATACGCTGCCGCTGCACACCGTGATCACAGAAGAACTATTGATTACAGACTGGCTGCAAAATATCCAGACGGCACAATTGCAAAGCCGTGAGCACCAGTATGCCGCACTGACGGATATACAACAATGGATCAACATCAAAGATGACCTGTTCGACAGTTTGCTGGTATTTGAAAACTATCCGGCCAACAAAGCGGTAAACGGTCGTAACTGGCGCTTGAAAATAGAAGGCCTGCAGGTAGAAGAGCAGGCTAACTATCCGTTAAGCATTCGGGTGATGACAACAGCCGATATCAGTATCGGCCTGGTGTACAATGCTTCTTTACTGCAACCATCCTACGTAAAAATGATAGCGGGTCATCTGGAGCAGGTACTGCTGCAGATCGCCACTCAGCCGGTACGTTGTATCGGCGATATTGAACTGCTGACGCCTGCAGAGCGGCAGCAATTACTCATCGGGTTTAATGATACTGCTGTTGCCTATCCGGCTGCTGAAAATATGGTAACGCTGTTTGAAGCACAGGCACTCCTAACGCCGGATGCAGCAGCAGTAACATTCGAATCGGTGACACTCACCTACCGGATGCTGGATGAATCGGCCAATCGCCTCGCACATTACCTGTATAGCAAAGGCGTAACGGATATGCTGGTGCCTTTGTGTATGGGGCGTTCGCCGCACCTGATGGTAGCCGTACTGGCCATCCTGAAATCCGGTAATGCCTACGTGCCTATCGATCCGGCATATCCTGCAACACGTATGGCGCAGATGCTGGCCGACTGTAACAGCCCGGTTATCCTGACGGAAACCAGTCAGGCAGCGATGCTGGCCGCAGTGAAAGGCGACCGGGAATTGTGGTATACCGCTGATATGGCTGATCTGACAGCCACCCAGCCGGCAACATCGCTGGTTTTACCGATTACCCCGCAGCACCTGGCTTACATCATGTATACTTCCGGATCTACCGGTAAACCCAAGGGCGTAGCGGTTACCCACCGCAATGTGGTGAGTCTGGTGAAAGGAGCAGATTATATTACCCTTACGGCAACAGATGTGATATTATCTGCCGGTTCCCTCTCTTTTGATGCCACTACTTTTGAATATTGGGGCGCTTTGCTGAATGGTGGCAGTGTGGTATTGAGTGCAGAAAAAAGTTTGCTCGACATTGAACTGCTGAAACAGGAATTGTACAGCAGACAGGTGACTAAAATGTTTTTCACCACCAGTTGGTTTAATCAGCTGGTAGATACCGATATCACTGTTTTTGCTCACCTCCGGGAGATATTAACCGGTGGAGAGAAGATATCGGAAAAACATGTGAATAAATTCAAACTGGCGCACCCGCACATTGCCTTGCGTAATATCTATGGCCCTACGGAAAATACCACCTTCTCCCTGAGTTATCTGATTGGTGATGCACCGGTTGCCGGTGAACTGCCAATTGGTCGTCCGTTGAACAACCGCAGTGCCTTTATTCTGGATACAGCCGGCCGGCCGGTACCAGTGGGGGTAAGCGGAGAACTGTATGTAGGAGGTGAAGGCGTTGCGCAGGGATACCTGCATTTGCCGGAGCTGACAGCAGAACGTTTTATCGCACATCCATTTGCTACACAACCAGGAGAGCGGCTTTATAAAACCGGTGACCTGGCCTGCTGGCAACCAGATGGAAATGTAGCCTACCTCGGCCGTGCCGACGATCAGGTGAAAATTCGTGGTTTCCGGATTGAGCCCGGCGAAACAGCGCGGGTGCTGGAAATGATGGCGGGCGTAAAACAGGCGGTAGTCACTGCATGGGCCGATAATAATGATAATCAATACCTGGTAGGATATGTTGTACCGGAAGACACTTTCGATAAAGCAGCCATCCTGGCTTACCTGCATGCGGCGTTACCGGATTACATGGTGCCGTCTTTCCTGATAGCCATGGCGTCCTTGCCATTAACGGTTAATGGCAAGGTAGATAAAAAAGCCCTGCCGGCGCCGGAAGGTGTACAAATTACCACTGCCTATACGGCGCCCCGTAATGCTACGGAACAATTGCTGGTACAGATATGGGAGCTGTTGCTGCATAAAGAACGTATAGGCGTAGCCGATAGTTTCTTTGAACTGGGTGGGCATTCCCTGCTGGCCATGCGCCTGCAGTCTGCCTTGCGGAAACAACGAGGTGTGGAAGTGCCGGTAAAGGCGATCTTCACCCATCCAACCATTGCGCAGCTGGCAGAATACATCGGTGAACAGGCCGGTAATGCCTTGTCTGGGATCCGTGCCTATGGCAACCCGGTAAATGTACCCTTATCATTTGCGCAGGAGCGCCTGTGGTTTATAGACCGCCTGACAGGTAGTGTACAGTATCATATTCCGGTGGTGTTCCGATTAAAAGGCGCATTGGATATATCAGCCCTGGAAGCGGCTATGCGGGAAATTGTCAACCGGCATGCGGTATTGCGTACCGTTGTTGTCACGGCAGATGATGTTCCCTGTCAGTATTTACAAACGAAAGATCAATGGACGTTACAAGTGGTGGATACCGCCGATAACGGAGCGGATATAACGGTATTGCATACACGTATCAAAGCGCTGATAGATACCCCGTTTGATTTATCTGCAGATCACCTATTGCGGGCACACCTGTTAACAAGTGGGGCAACGGAACATATCCTGGTGCTGACTATGCACCATATCGCGTCAGATGGCTGGTCTGTGAGCATTTTTATGAAAGAGTTGATCGCGTTGTATACTGCTTTCCATACACAGCAACCATTACAGTTACCGGCACCGGAAATCCAATACACAGATTATACCTTATGGCAACGGGAATATATGTCTGCTACCGTATTGGACAAACAACTCACGTACTGGCAGGAACGTCTGGCAGATGTAACACCTTTACAGTTGCCGCTGGATGAAGTGCGGCCGGCAGTATTCACTGCCCGCGGTGCCATCACGGACTTCCGCCTGGATCAGGCGCTGTTGCAGCAATTGCAGCAACTGTCGCAGCAGGAAGGTACTACCTTGTTTATGACCCTGCTGGCGGCATTCAAAGTATTGTTATACCGCTATAGCGGACAGGAAGATATTACGGTGGGTAGCCCGGTATCCGGCCGCACCCGGCAGGAAACAGAAGGACTGATCGGCTGCTTTGTGAATACCCTGGCATTGCGGAGCAACCTGCAGGACAACCCTGCTTTCCGGTCGCTGCTGCAACAGGTGAAAGACACCACACTCAATGCCTACGAGTACCAGGATGTACCATTTGAAAAAGTAGTGGAAGCAGTCGTGAAAGAGCGGGATCTCAGCTATAGCCCGTTGTTCCAGGTCATCTTTACCTTGCAAAACATTCCGGCTATTCCGGCACTGCGCCTCGGAGAAGTGGAACTGTCCCGCGAGCCGGTAGATTTTACCACGGCACAGGTAGACCTGAACTTTACGCTGGAAGAAACACCAGCCGGATTAACCGGCAGTGTGGAATATTGCACAGACCTGTTCCATGCCGATACCATTCAACGGATGATCGGACATTATGAGCAGTTACTACAGGCGATCGTTGCAGCGCCTGCGATGGAAATCGGCGCCCTGCCCATGTTGCGTTCAACGGAAATCACACAGTTGCTGGAAACATTTAATCAGACCGCTACTGCTTATCCGGCCGATAAAAGTATTACGGAGCTGTTTGATGCACAGGCAGCCCTGACACCGGATGCGGTGGCAGTAGTCTTTGGCGATCATACCCTGACCTATCGCGCCTTGCAGGAAAGAGCCGCGCAGCTGGCGCACTACCTGCAGGAGCAAGGGCTGGTAGCCGGCATGCGGGTACCGGTGTGTATGGAACGTTCCCACACACTGATCATCGCCCTGCTGGGGATCTTAAAAGCCGGCGGCGCTTATGTACCAGTGGATCCGCAATATCCTGCAGAACGTATCAGCTTTATGCTGAGTGAAAGCAACAGTACTTTGTTGCTGACATCTGCAACCGGCCGGGAGGCTATAAAAGACATTACTACCCGCCTGCAAATGGTGTGTATGGAAGATATCAGCGCATGGCTGGATATGTTGCCGGTAAATAATCCGGAGGTAGTACTCACACCGGAACACTTGGCGTATGTCATTTATACATCCGGTTCTACCGGTAATCCGAAAGGAGTAATGGTGACCCACCAAAATGTGGTGAGCCTGGTAAAAGAAGCAGACTATGTCACGTTCCAGCCAACGGATTGTTTGTTGTCTACCGGAGCGCCTTCTTTTGATGCAGCTACTTTCGAATATTGGGGCATGCTGCTCAACGGCGGCCGGCTGATCCTGTGTCCGGAACGGCAGTTGCTGGATCAGGAGGTGTTGAAAGCGGAAATCATCCGGCATGGGGTGAATATCATGTGGTTTACTGCCAGCTGGTTTAATCAGCTGATAGATCTGGATATTACTATTTTCAACAGCTTGTCGGTAGTACTGGCAGGTGGTGAGCCATTGTCGGAAATACACGTGGGCAAACTGCGGCAGCAATATCCGGCACTGACCATTATTAACGGTTACGGCCCTACGGAAAATACCACGTTCTCCCTCACGTACAGGGTGGGAGCAGGACCGCTGCGAGTACCATTGCCGATCGGGCGTCCGCTGGCCAACCGTAAGGCATATATCCTGGACAAACGCGGTCAGCTGGTACCGGTTGGCGTAGTAGGAGAAATACATGTGAGCGGCGCGGGATTATCGAATGGTTACCTGCACCTGCCGGCATTAACTGCCGCTCGTTTTATGCCGGATCCTTTCAGCGAACATACCGGCGACCGGTTGTACAAAACCGGCGATCTGGGCTGCTGGCTACCAGATGGCAATATCGTGTGTCTGGGGCGTACAGATGATCAGGTGAAAATCCGCGGTTACCGGATAGAACCGGGTGAAACCGAGCGGATATTACAGCAATGTACGCTGGTAGAACAGGCTGTGGTAATGGCACGTACCAATACACAGGGCAATAAGTACCTGGCTGGTTATGTGGTGCCGCAAGGCAATTTTGATAAAGCCGCTATCCTGGATTTCCTGAAAAGCAGGTTGCCGGATTACATGGTACCAGCGGTGCTGGTAGCCATGGATAAACTGCCGTTAACGGGTAATGGTAAGGTGAATAAAAGAGCCTTACCGGAACCGGAAGAACTGCTAACGTCCGGTACTACGTATATTCCTCCCCGTAATGAAACAGAACTGGTGCTGACTGGTATCTGGCAGCAATTGCTGAAAGTAACACAGATAGGCATCTATGATAACTTCTTTGAGCTGGGTGGGCATTCCCTGCTGGTAACCAGAGTGGTGTCTGCGATTCGGCGCGAGCTGGAAGCGGAAATACCTATCCGGGATTTATTTACCTATCCTACCATCGCTGCGCTGGCAGCACATATCCGGCAACAGCATAAAGGCAGCGTATTACCAGCCGTAACGGCATTGCCGCGTATGGGTAAACTACCGTTGTCGTCTGCACAGGAAAGGTTGTGGTTTATAGACCGGATGGAAGGCAGTGTGGCCTATCACATGCCGGTAGTGTTAAAACTGCAGGGCAACCTGCATAAAAAAGCACTGGAACAGGCTTTACAGACCATTGTAGACAGGCATGAAGTATTACGTACCGTATTTAAGGAAGAAGACGGAGACGTGCACCAGGAAGTAATACCGGCAGCCGGCTGGCGCCTGCATGAACTGGACAGAAGCGACGTAACCGATACGGCTGCTTTACTGGAAGAAGCGGCCGTGATTTATAATACACCATTTGACCTGGCAGCAGATTATATGCTGCGGGTACACCTGATGCAGCTGGGAGAAGCGGCGTATTTCCTCATCCTGGTACAACATCATATTGCCTCAGATGGCTGGTCGGCCTCCGTGCTCGTGAAAGAGCTGCTGGCGCTTTATTCGGCGGCCTATCACAATAAACCGCATAGCCTGGAAGCATTACAAGTGCAATATGCAGACTATGCTTTATGGCAGCGCGAACATCTCCGCAATGATATCCTGGAACAACAATTACACTATTGGAAAACGAAACTGGGCGATCCGGAAACCTTACAGTTACCAACCGATTTCCCCAGACCAGCGGAACAAAGTACCCGTGGTAATACCATCTACTACGATATAGACAGTACGCTTACCGAAGGCCTGCAGTTGCTTTCGCGGCAACAAGGCACTACTTTGTTTATGACGATGCTCGCCGCATTCAAAGTGTTGTTATACCGGTACAGCGGTCAGGAAGATATCTGTGTGGGAAGTCCTATCGCCAACCGCACGCAGCAGGCTATTGAGCCATTGATTGGTTTCTTCGTCAATACCATTGCCTTGCGTAGTAACCTGGGTGGCGATCCGGCCTTCCGTTCGTTGCTGACACAGGTGAAAAATACCTTGCTGGAAGCTTATCAATACCAGGATGCCCCCTTTGAAAAAGTGGTGGAAGCAGTGGTGCACGATCGTGATATGAGCCGTAGTCCGTTGTTCCAGGTGATGTTTATTTTACAGAACATCCCGGAAATACCAGACCTGGCACTGGAAGATGTACAGGTGAGCGTAGAACCTATTCCTAACATTACGGCCAAATTTGACCTGACGGTAGATGTCACCATTACCGCCACCGGTTTACGTTTCCGGGTAGAATATTGCAGTGATCTCTATGAGGCAGCTACCATTGCCCGGATGATGGATCATTACGCCGTGTTACTGCACGCAGTAGTTGCTGATCCGGATCAGCAAATCAGCCGGTTACCTTTGCTCACAGCAGCAGAAGAACAAACATTGCTGCAAACATTCAATGATACTGCCCGCAGTTATCCGACCAACCAATCTGTGATAGATTTGTTTGAAGCACAGGCGAAAGCCACACCGGATGCGGTGGCAGTCGTGTTTGAAGCAGCGCAGTATACCTACCGGCAGCTGGATGAAAAAACCAATCAGCTGGCGAACTATCTCCGGAGCAAAGGAGTAGTGGAAAACGCCCTGGTGCCGGTTTGTATGGCCCGTTCCCTGGAGATGATCACAGCGGTGCTGGCCATCCTGAAAGCCGGTGGTACCTACGTGCCGGTAGATCCGGCCTATCCGGAGGTGCGTATCCGTTATATACTGGCAGATACCGGCTTCCTGCTGATGCTCACAGATGAGCGCAGCCGCACGCTGTTACCGGAAGATATCACGACAGATCGTATCCTGGTTTTATCAGCGGTGGGTGGAGATGTATGGGAGCAACCTGCTACAGCGATCACCAGAAATACACAACCGGGTAAACTGACCTACCTGATTTATACTTCCGGTTCCACAGGCCAGCCTAAAGGCGTGGAAATGCCAGACAGTGCTTTATTCAACCTGTTGTGCTGGCAGCGGGAACAGGTAGATCCGCAGCTGAAAAGAAAAGTACTGCAGTTTGCCAGTATCAATTTCGATGTCAGCTTCCAGGAAATATTCTTTACCCTGAGTTATGGGGGAAGTCTGTACCTGATAGATGAACAGCGCCGGAAAGATATGTCGGTGCTGATGGAACAGATCAACAGGCAAGGTATTACGACGTTATTCCTGCCGTATGTGGTATTGAAGAACCTGGTGGAATATGCCCAGGAAAGCAATACCTATCCATTGCAGCTGCAGGAAGTATTTACGGCCGGTGAGCAATTGAAGCTGAGTGGCGACCTGGAACACTTCCTGGCCAGCACCCGTGCACAATTGCATAACCAGTACGGCCCTACGGAAGCACACGTAGTCAGTGCCTACACAGTACAACCTAGTGACTATACCAACAGGGTATTACCGCCGATAGGTGCGCCCATTGCCAATACCCGCCTGTATATCCTGGATACCCATGGCAACCTTTGCCCGGTAGGTGTACCCGGAGAATTATACATTGGCGGCGTACAGGTAGCCAAAGGATACCTGCACCTGCCGGAACTTACCGCCGATCGTTTTATCGCCGATCCGTTTGACCCGCAGGGTACCGGCCGGTTGTATAAAACCGGAGATATCTGTAGCTGGCTGCCCGATGGAAATATCGTTTACCTGACCCGTAAGGATGATCAGGTGAAGATCCGGGGTAACCGCGTGGAAATCGGTGAAGTAGAAGCGGTGCTGGGGCAATGCCCGCTGGTAGCACAATGTGTGGTGCTGGTAAAAGCAGACCAGTATCAGAACAAACGTCTGGTAGCTTACATTGTACCACAAAATCATTTTAATAAAGATGAAATCCGTCAGTGGCTGCAGGCTAAACTGCCGGATTACATGATCCCTTCCCTGTTTATTTCCCTGCCGGAATTACCACTCACCAACAATGGTAAGATCAACAAACGGGCATTGCCGGAAGCCGATATGGCTGCACTGGGCACGGTAACGTATGTGGCTGCACGCAATATGACCGAACAGCAATTGATTGCCATCTGGGAAACGTTGTTGCAGGCAGACCGGATAGGGGTACATGATCATTTCTTTGAGCTGGGCGGACATTCCCTATTGGCGATGCGCCTGCAATCTGCTTTGCGGAAACAGCTGGAAGTGGAGGTTGCGATCAAAACCATTTTTGCCCATCCTACCGTAGCCAGATTGGCAGCATACATCCGCGATAATGGAAAAGGCGGCGTATTACCTGCGGTGGAAAAACAGGAACATCCGGCACTCATTCCACTTTCGTATAGCCAGGAACGTTTGTGGTTTATTGATCAGATGGAGGGCAGCGTGCAATACCACATGCCGGTAGTATTGCGGATGCACGGTGCATTGGATAAATCGGCCCTGGCCAATGCCTGCAAAGCATTGGTGAGTCGCCACGAAATACTAAGAACCGTCATTGTACAACAAGATGGTCACTCCGGTCAGCGGGTAATGCCGGAAGGCCGGTGGGAGCTGCAGGAAATCAACCAGCTGCCTGGTTTGCCAGGTACGCCGGCTTTCAATGCGCTGCTCAACGATTTGATCCGGACACCGTTTAACCTCATGGAGGACCACATGCTGCGGGTACACCTGCTGGCGGTAGACGAGATGACGCACATACTGGTGTTCAATATGCACCATATCGCGTCGGATGGCTGGTCTATCAGTGTATTGTTCAAAGAACTGATTGCCTTGTATGAAGGCTACATCGCGGCTACACCGGTGAAACTGCCGGCGCTGGAAATCCAGTATACGGACTACGCCATCTGGCAACGGAAATATATGTCTGATGACATACTGGACAACCAGTTACAATACTGGAAAACACAGTTGACAGAGGTGCCGGCCTTACAGCTGCCGACCGATAAAACACGGCCGGCTATCAGAACCAGCAATGGTGCGCTGGAGTTCCTGCATATCGATCGGGAACTGACAGATCAGCTGCTGGCGCTGTCCCATCAGGAAGGAACTACCTTGTTTATGACTTTGCTGGCAGCATTGAATGTATTGCTGTATCGCTATTGCGGACAAGAAGATATCTGCGTGGGTACGCCGGTTTCCGGCCGTACAAGGCAGGAAGTGGAAGCCCTGGTAGGGTTCTTTATCAATACCCTGGCGTTACGCAGTAATATGGGCAATAATCCATCTTTCCGTTCCCTGCTGCAACAGGTAAAACAAACAACACTGAGTGCTTACGAATACCAGGAAGTACCGTTTGAAAAAATAGTGGACGCCGTGGTAACTACCCGTGACCTGAGCCGCAGTCCGCTGTTCCAGGTGATGATGGTATTGCAGAATACACCGGAGATTCCTGCCCTGAACCTGGGAGAAGTCGTGTTGTCGGAAGAACCATTGGAACACATTACTTCTCTGGTGGATCTCAATTTCAGTATGAAAGAAACGCCGGAAGGGATATCTCTGATAATGCAGTATAATACCGATTTGTTTTATACAGCTACCATTGTGCGTATGGGGCGGCATTTTGAACAGTTGTTGCGGGGTATTGCAGGACAACCATCCACACACATATGTGCGTTGCCGTTATTGAATAAGGAAGAAGAGCAGCAGCTGTTGGTAAGCTTTAATGACATCGTATATCCGGTACCGGAACACCTGTCGCTGGTAGACCTGTTTATACAGCAGGCACAGATAATGCCGGATGCACCGGCACTGCAGCTGGATGATCAGGTGGTTACCTATCGGGAATTGCATGAGCGGTCAAACCGCCTGGCACATTTCCTGCGGACTAAAGGTGTGACTACCGATACGCTGGTGCCGTTGTGTATGGAACGTTCCATTGAAATGATTGTCAGTATCTGGGGCGTCCTGAAAGCAGGTGGTGCCTATGTACCGGTGGACCCGGAATATCCATTGGAAAGAATCGGTTATATCCTGGAAGATACCGCTGCCGGTATGATGATCAGCAGCCCTGCCATACAGGAGAAACTGGCGGGCATCACAAATGGTATCACCGTTATTACTGCGATATCCGAAAACGAATACCCGGTAACCACTCCGGAGACGTTGCCGGCTCCACAGGACCTGGCCTATGTCATCTTTACTTCCGGATCTACCGGTAAACCCAAAGGTGTACTGGTGCCTCACAAAGGAGTGGTAAACTTCGTAGTGGAACATCAGGATGTTTTACAGATGAAACCGGGCAGCCGCCTGCTGCAGTTTGCTTCTATTGGTTTCGATGCTTCCTGCGCGGAAATTTTCAATACCCTTTGTGCCGGTGGTACCTTGGTATTGGCCCGGAAAGAAGAACTGATGTCATCTGCCGGTTTTGCCAACCTGATCAGCAAACGTAAAATAGATATCCTGTTTTTACCGCCTTCTTATCTGCATACGATGAAAGATATGCTGGGTAAGGTAAAAACCATCATGTCCTGCGGAGAGGCCCTGATCAGAGAAGATGTAAAGTACCTGCAGGCGAGAGGCGTACGGATGATTAACGGTTACGGACCTACGGAGAATAGTATTTGTACGACCTATAGTACCGCACCCGTACGGGAAGATGGTGTGGTGGTAATCGGTAAACCGGTGTCCAATATGCAGATATATATACAGGATGCCCATGGCGGATTATGTCCGATAGGGGTGCCCGGTGAAATCTGTGTGAGCGGACCCGGACTGGCCCGTGGTTACCTGAACCGGCCGGAATTAACGGCAGAAAAATTTGTTCGTAATCCATTCGCTGCCGATCCGGAAACGAAGATGTACCGTACCGGAGACCTGGGACGCTGGTTATCCGATGGCAATATCGAATACATGGGCCGGATTGATGAACAGGTGAAGATACGGGGTTACCGGATCGAACTGGGTGAAATTGAAAATGTACTGCATGGCTGCAGTCTGGTGAATGAAGCCGTGGTAATGGTAAAAGGAACGCAGGACAACCGGTTGCTGGTGGCGTATATTGTACCGGAACAAGAGTTTGACCGGGATGCGCTGATGGCATACCTGAAACATAAGCTGCCGGACTTTATGATACCCGCTGTACTGATTCCAATGACAGCTTTCCCGCTGACACCCAGTGGAAAAATTGACCGGAAGATCCTGCCGGCGCCGGAAAGTGTGCAGCTATTAGGCAAACATGCATCGGATGGCCCGGCCAATGAAATGGAAGAACAGTTGCTGCAGATCTGGAAAGAGGTATTGAACCAACCCCAGTTAAGCGTACACGATAATTTCTTTACGGCAGGTGGTAACTCCATTACAGCCATTCGCCTGATTTCCCGGATGAAGGCCGATTTCCAGGTGTCGATCAATGATCTCTTCCAGCATCCGACCGTGGCAGAAATTTCCAAATATGCGATCTATGAGAAAAACCACTTCAAGAATAAGCTGGCTGCATTGATGGCCAAATTTGACGTAAGTGCAGATGATCAGCTGGCCATGGCTGCCGCCGCAGCAAAAAGAGACGCTGCCATCGCGATACAGCAACAGGATTATTTCAATCGTACCAAAGCGCTGCAGGAAGCAGATGTGACGGCTACTGTAGTGTATAACAAAATACTGTTGCTGGGAGCTACCGGCTACCTGGGTATACACCTGTTGTATGATTTGCTGCAACGCAATGATACCGACATCTGTGTGCTGATAAGAGCTGCTTCGGCAGAAGAAGCCTTTAAACGCCTGTCGGAAAAGTATGCTTTCTATTTCGGGGTGCCGTTAGCGAAAGACCAATACCGCCTGCAGGTGTTGCCGGGAGATATGTCGCAGCAGCATTTTGGTTTGCCGGCTGATGTTTTCAAAACACTGATGGACGAAACCGATTGTATCCTGAATACAGCTGCCAACGTAAAACACTATGGTAACTATCGCGAATTTGAGGAAGTGAATACCCGCCCGGTACAGGTGATACTGGATCATTGCAAAGAAGGCAGGGTAAAAGTGATACACCACATTTCCACCACCAGCGTAGCTGGTGCAGCAGCAAAAGACAGCGATGATTTCCTGTATACAGAAATGGATGTGTATAAAGGACAGGAGGTACCTAACTTTTATGCGAAGAGTAAACTGGAGGCGGAAATATTGCTGGATGAAGCCAGAAAAGCCGGAATACAGGTAAATATTTACCGCGTCGGCCACCTCTCTTTCCACTCAGCTACCGGTAAGTTCCAGGAGAATATTGATAACAATGCTTTCTATAATCAGATCAAAGGTTGTATAGCCTTTAACATGATGCCGGATGCATTTTCAGCACTGGAGTTATCAAACATTGATCAGGTATCGGCAGCGATCCTGCAGATTTTTGACAAAAAGGAACTGCTGAACAGAAACTATCATATCCGGAATCCGCATATGCTGAATGCGGAAGCGTTTACGACTTATCTCAACAGTTATGGTTTTGATATGGCGGTCACCAGTACGCAGACATACCTGGAAAAAATGCTGGAACAATATGAAACAAAGAAAGACCTGATTGATCGGTTATTCCTGCAGGCCAACCTGTTCAATGAAGAAAAACAAGAGGCAGGCCATATGTATGAGTTGTGTTATGAAGCAACGAATGCCGTGCTCAGAAAATTAAAATTCAAATGGATGCAACAGGATGAAGCCAAGATTCACCTGATGATAGGATACGCGGTATCGGTAGGCTTTATCGGGCCTGTGCGAAAGCAAGCTATTTCCATAAAATAGGAAGCAGGGTATCTGATTCGTGACGAATGATTGCCGGCCGCTAATCCATCAGGGTTGGCGGCCGGCATTTTTATCTGACTTTTCTTCTATGGAAATAGCTGTTGATGACCAATAACAAAGTATCCATTTTGTAATCTGTCAGCTTATTTTATTTCCAAACGGAATACATTTCTGCTCCCAGGTTAGGATTGGTGATGGTGCTATAGTCAATCCACACACAACCACGATTGGAAGGATCGCCACCGCCGGTTCCCCAGCTGTTTTGAATTAATACGGCATTTTTTGCATCATCATAACCGACGATACAAACAGCATGGCCTCCCAGGTATTGACCAGATATTCTTTTGAAAGTAGTACCATAAGAGAAGGCTGTTTCAAAGCTGGTGTAAACGTTGAAACCCAGTATTACCGGTAGCCGCATGCTAATAGCTGTTTTGATTTCATTGACGGTGGTAACGGCGGCGTAATTCACAATCTTATCTGATGAGGCACTCAGATCCTGTGCAGCGGTAGGCGAAGTACAAGGTGAGCCAAGATAGGAATCAGCAGCGTAGGTAGGTACGCCATAATCCCGGAGAATATTCAGACCTGCATCGAGGTACATACCATCGTTGGGGTCACAGTTGCCGGCGGCAGAGTGATCTTTTTGATATACATACCAGGGGCTGCGGGGATTGGATACACCCGCTGCCGGAAATTCATTGTTTAAGGTGCCACTCAGCGCCCATCCGGCAGACCAGGAAACACAGGTGCCGGTTTGACCCTGATCACCAATAGAAGGGTGGTTCAGAATCAGTCTGGTCGGTAATCCGGCAGGGCCGCCCAGTTTTGCATTGGGTAATTTATCCTGGAATCCCAGTTTAATCATACGGGCTCTCACTTCATCAAAGTTGATATGGCGCATGTTCTTGAAGGCGGTGGGGTTCAGCTTCGCACCCAGGCCATGCTTTTGAATACTGCCGGTGTTGTTTTGGTTGTCAGGGGTAGCGTCAGGAGCTACAGTGCCGCTTTTCTGGCAGGAATACATGCCGGCGAGCAGGGCTAACGCCAGCAGGATGGACCGATTTTTTTTCATAGAAAGACTTTTTGGTTTTGTGAACGGATGTGATGATGATGGGTGTTTTGGATTACAAAATGGATACAGGTTTTCCAACAATCGTTGCGATTATATGCCAGGCTGCTTATCTGCTAATGGTGTTTGTTGTATGGGTTACATTGTTACAGGTGTTGCTTGATATGGTTACATCTTGTTGCTATTTTTTGCTGCTCGTCTGTAGTACTAATGCTCTTTTTATATGGATAGCCGGGTACTACGCCAGCGCACACAGGTTACCCTGATAGCGAATGCAGTACCTGCCATCAGTTGATATGGCAGTTAACAGGTGGATGATCCGGTAAGCATGTCGCGGGAAGTCATACGTTTCCCCGATGGCTTATACAGATAATACCACGGATAATATAGTTGCGCATATTGTTCGGTACTTTTCGAAGGGCTGTCGGGTCTCGTGTGAATTCAGAAAGGGTTCTCTGATTGTTGTTTGCTCAATAACATTTGCTCGCCTGTAATATGGAAAAGTACTATTTGGGTTGAAGAATGGAATATCACTAATCCGAATATTAAGTTATTACTTTTTTAATCAGAAAAAAAATATCTCTTTATAAATGTTGCAAAAAAAATAACCGTGCAACAAAAGACAGCTGTGTGTATCGTACAATATGTATACAGGACAGGAGAATATGCCTGCTGTTATATTTCGTGGCAGGGTGGTTTTTGATAACGTGTAAGACAGGCGCAAAGTAATAGGATTCCTAACGTTAATGGGTATACGTCTTATAAAAAAACACACTGCTGTCAGTTTGCTGCCCGTTCGGAATTATTTTTAAATTTGATTTTTTTGTTTTGATAAAAGTCCCTAATATTGATGCCATAACGATAGTTTGTTAGCGAATCGATCATCCTGGACCCTTCAGCCAAAGCTTTAAACCAAAATAAAACAATCTTATTTTAACTGTTTTAGTAGCACTTTTTATTGACTGTAATTCCTGACTCCATAATTTTCTTATTCTGTAAATGAGCATGTAGAATATCTGCATATAACCAATATCTATCATCTCAGTAATACTGTGATTACCCGTGTGTGTTGTTGTCTGCCCTTTGTAGCGTTACCATTTATTCATAAATCCAAAATCAAGATTTACTTATGAAAATGTTCAAACATTCATTAGTAGTATGCCTTTGTGCATCCGCATTGTTTGTTTCCTGTAAGAAAGAGGAAGCAGCTAAAGAATCTACACCTGCCGTTAGTAAAGAAACACTGGCACAAATCAAATCGCTGGGATTCAGTGATTTTAATGTACAGAAAATAGATGGTGGTTACCTGGTAGAAAACGATATCTTCCTGGGTGAACAACAACTCAAAACCAGCCCTATCTCTACTGTACTGAGTATTGCTAAAGTAGAACAATACCGCACTTACAACCTGGTTACCGGCCTTCCACGTACCATCACCATTGGTGTTAGTGGCTTAAATGCTAACTTCCAGAGCGCTACCCAGCAGATGGTGAATGCCTACAATGCATTGGGTCTGCGTCTGCGTTTTCAGTATGTAGGTACCTCCGGTGCTGATATCGTTATCTATGGTTCTAACCTGGGTGGCGGCGTACTGGGTTACAGCGGATTCCCTTCCGGTGGTAATCCTTACCCACAGGTAGTAATGAACACAGGTGGTATCTTCGGTACCAACGTGGCTTTCATGAGAAAAGTAATCCAGCATGAAGTTGGTCACTGTATCGGTTTCCGTCACACCGATTGGTTCAACCGTGGTTATAGCTGCGGTAGCGGTGGTGCTGAACCACAGAATCCGGAAGGAGCAGTACAGATTCCTGGTACTCCATCAGGTGCTGACGCTGGTTCCTGGATGCTGGCTTGCACCGGCGCCAATGGCAGCAGCTTCAACGGTAATGACGTAACAGCTTTAAGATATCTGTATCAATAATCTATTTGATCATAGATAAAAAGGAAAGCCGGAGATATTCTCCGGCTTTCTTGCCTGTAATCCTATCAGCAGTATAATTTTTTTTAATCTACCTAAAAATTATATACAATGCGGAAAATAGTACCTTATCTCTGCCTGCTCCTGCTGGCGTTTCTCTTTGCCTGTAAAAAAGAAGACAAACAAACAGCTGCCAGCCCCGTACCTGAAGAAATTAGCGCTAAGCTGAAAACAGCCGGTTTTGACATCAGCGAAGGTTTGTCAAAATATAAAGACGGCTACCTGGTAGAATATGATATCTTCCTGACTGCTGACCAGATCAACACACTGGCTGCTGAAAAAACAGATAAAAAACCACAGGTAGAACATTACACCACCAACAACCTGGTAAGTTCACCGAGAACTTTACGTATATACATGGACGCTGGTTTTGATGCCTACATGCAAAGTTCATTTGATCAGGCACTGGGCCGTTATAATGCCCAACACCTGGGACTGTCTTTTCAGCGTGCTGCCAGCAGTGGCGCCGCTGATATCAGCATCTTCTCTTTTTATGAAGTAAGTAATGTACTGGGTTATAGCGCAGGATTCCCCGTAGGTGGTAACCCGGCCAGCCCTATCCGCCTGAATACTTACTACTATAATAACAGCTCTCACCGTGCCGATGCGCTTACCGTTATCGCGCATGAAATCGGACATGCTATTGGTTACCGCCACACAGACTACATGAACCGGGCGTTCAGCTGTGGTTCCGGTGGTAGTGAGGGAGATGCCGGTGTAGGCGCCAATCCTGTATTGGGTACACCTACCGCACCTTCTGCCGGTTCCTGGATGCTGGCTTGCTCCAGCAACACCGACCGGCCTTTCACTTTCTACGACAGAATTGCGCTGGTAACTACCTATCCTGGTACCTATCCGGGTAATACAGCGCCACTTGGTAAAATCATTTCCCTGAAAGCCCGTATCAATAATAAATACGTATGTGCTGAAAATGGAGGCGCCAATGCCCTGATCGCCAACCGTGATGCGGTAGGCCCATGGGAACAATTCCGGGTAATAGATGCCGGTAATGGTTTGATTGCTTTGCAGTCATTGGCCAACAACAGTTATGTATGCGCAGAAGCAGCCGGTGCTTCTCCGTTGATTGCCAATCGCTCTGCTATCGGTCTGTGGGAAAGATTCCGTTGGATCACCAATAGCGATGGTTCCGTTAGTCTCCAGGCATTTGTGAGCAACAGTTATGTAGCGGCAGAAAATGCAGGCGCTGCTTCTTTGATTGCTAACCGGGAAGTGATCGGCGACTGGGAAAAATACAGCTGGCAACAACACTAATCATCATTACATAGAAAATAATTACTGCTGATATACAGGTATGACACAGCAGCACGCCGGACAGATTACCCGTTGTAATCTGCCTGGAGTGCTGCTGTACATGTTTGTTGCGGCCTGTCGTGCCGGATATCTATGATCGGATGCAATGCCTGCTGCTGATGAATATGCGACAGGTAAGCGGCGCTCATCAGTTGTACGCCCTGCAGGTGGCTGTCGATATTGGACCGCAGGTCTTTTAACCCTATGGCGCCGGTGATAAAATCAAGAAACTCTTTTACAACTGTTCCCTTGGCCTGTTCTGTCAGCAGCTTGGAATTATCGATACCATGTCTGTTGGCCAGGTCTTTCATGGTAATAATTTCCAGGGGTTGGGTGCCGCCCAGTATCCCAATATTTCTGAAAACATAAATATCGAAATGATTATTGCCGCCAGGCAGATAATCGGTTTCATTGTTGTCGGTATGTTTGTCTTTCGCCTGATAGGAATGTATCTGAATGTTCTGAAAGGGGCCCTGCTGAATGTTATGATATTCATGTTTGACGCGACCATTACCTTTATATAAATCAATACCTGGTCGTATCCAGTTACGGCGGGCAAAACTGTTGTGCAGCAAATTAATGGTGATGTTGGCAATGTTTTCTTCTTCTTTTAATAGCCGTACCAGAATAGCGGCATCTATTTCTCCATAATTTTCAAACAGGCCAAAGAGCGTTTCGTCGTTGTATACTTTTACCGTCTCATAATCGTCCCGGAAGTAATGGGTATAATCCTGTTCCGGTAACTGTTTGATAAAACCTCTTGGCTGTACCATTGAACTGATTACCTGCATCGCGTCGGGTGCTTTGGCAGGCAGTTGCGGGGCCTGGCAGAACTGACTCACCATATCAAAAATGTGATAGCCGCTGTGCGATAGTTTGCCATAGCCCTGGTTGTAGGGATGATAATCCTGTGATACCATTTCGGAAGGCAGCCGCCATTGTCCATCGCAATGGGTAGACTGTATCGCTGTTACCGGACAGTTAGTCATACCGGCTACTTCCCGGATGAGAGATAATACCTGTTGAAATCCGGGATGATAACGCCGCTGTACATTCACGGAAAAAATAGTGGAGCGTTCGGTTTGTAATGCCTGGTAGGCATGTAATAACTCCTGATAGTCGGTGAGGATACCATGTGCCTGTACAGCATCAGAGATCACATTTTGCCGGGTGGTAATCGGTTTATCCATGAGGATATGTAATCCGGCTTCCAGTGCCCATAAAGCGTAAGCCCGGTGTACCGAAGGCTCGGTGGCAATGATAACGCCATCGATATCATTTTCCTGTACGAAAGTATCCAGCGTAAGACGTAAGTCGGCCGGTAATACTTCTTTAAAGGGATCTACAAATAAAGCCGGCAGGCGGTAATCTTTTGCTGTCAGGTATTGTTGTACGCCGGCAGCTTCCTGTTTAAGATCAATGACGAGAGAAATGTTAAGCGGACAGGTGGTACGGAGTTGCATTAAAGCGGGCAGGTAAATACGTTTTGAATGCGGGCCAACACCAATGACGATGAGGTTTACGGTCTTTTTCATGCAGGATTTTTTACGGGTTAATTGCTGCTTACTAATATAATATGTTTTATAGAGAAGGAGATGGAGGTAATGAAGATTTAAAATAAAGAAAACGTAAAGAATTGAATATATCAGGTATTGAAATACTGTTTGGTACAAATTTTGAATCTTTGGGGATTGATAAAAATTGTCGTATTTTCAATAGCACTAAAATATTTCCTTATGTCATGGATATGGACCATCATCATTGGCGGCATAGCTGGTTGGCTGGCCGGTAGAGTTATGCGTGGGAACGGATTCGGTATCATAGTGGATATTATAGTAGGGTTAATTGGCGGATGGCTGGGCGGCTGGTTGTTTGGGGTGCTGGGATTGCATCTGGGGAACGGAATCCTCGGATCGTTGATCGTAGCCTTTATTGGTGCTGTTGTGTTGATCTGGCTGATCCGGTTGATTAAACCTAATTAATGTCATGTTAGCTGTTCTGAGAAGCAAGTGTACCCCGTTGCAGGTGATTGTTTATGGATAGGTAATGCAACCGTATTTAACAGGCTGTTGCCGGGGCTATGACCACCTGACAGATTGTATGAAACACCCGTTCATGTGTTCACTGTTGTCGTTTTAAGGGTCTTAAAAAATTGTTTCGCTGCACGCTGCGAAGCGCGATAGTCTTGTTGTTGGAGGTGCTGTAAATGTATCTTTTTTCGGAAGATGATATCCGTAACGCAATGAAGTAATAACGCTGTAAAACATATCTTTCATTACAATAAATTTTCTTTACCAATTAAAACAATCTTCTTATGAAAATGAAAAAACTGACTGCTGCTGTCCTTATTGCAGGACTTGCATTCATGGTGGCCTGTAAAGGAAAACCAAAGGATTCGGATATTCAGGCAGCTGTTACGACTTCCCTGCAGGCTACACCACAGGTAGCTGTTGATGTGAAGGAAGGCGTGGTTACCTTGTCTGGTGAAGTATCCAGCGAAGCAGAAAAAGCATCTGTAGAAGCAGCTGCGAAATCAGTAAAAGATGTGAAAACCGTAGCCAATAACATTACGGTAGCGGTAGCACCCGTTACCACTGCGCCCGTAGCTACTACGCCGGATGATGCGCTGACAACTGCCGTTGCTGGTGTGGTAAAAGACTTCCCGGGTGTAAGTGCTACCGTGAAAGACGGAGTAGTGTCTGTTGCCGGTGAGCTGAATGCAGCCCGTTGGAAAACGCTGAAAATAGCGCTGGATGCACTGAAGCCTAAAAAAGTAGACGCTTCTGGTCTGAAAGTAAAATAATTACTCACCCCCAAATCATACAATCATGGCATTACAGGATAAATACAAAGAGCTGATTGATGCTGCCAAATCTGCTGGTACCGGTAATTTACAGGTACGTGAACAGGATGGCGTATTGCACATAGATGGAGAAGCACCTACTGGTGCAGTGAAAGACCAGCTGTGGGATATCTACGGAAAAATAGATCCCAATTACCTGACCGGTGATGTGGTGATGAATATCAATGTAGCCACAGCAGTGGCCGGCGCTAAGCTGAAAGTAGTAACGGAATCTTCTAACCTGAACGTACGGAAAGGACCTGGTACCGACCAGCCTATTGTTGGTAAAGCGGCACACGGTGAAATCGTGTCCCTGATCAGCAAACAAAGCGACCAGTGGTGGCTGATCCGTACAGACGGCGGTGCAGAAGGGTATGCCTATGCGCAATACCTGCAACCGGTAGAATAATAAATGGCTGACTGAAATCAGTTGCCTTATTGGCGAATTACGCATTGGGCCGCAACGTTTACGTGATTATCTTTGCGTAGCGCTGCCACCCGGTGCGTAATTCGTATTTTTATTAAGTTGTACTTATGTCAAAAGCTGCTGCCACCCGGCTGAATATTCTGCAAAAAGCATTTGAGCTGGTATACCAGAACGGTTACCAGGGAACCAGTATCGACCTGATTCTCACCCAAACCAAGGTGACCAAAGGAGCGTTCTTCTATCACTTTAAGAATAAGGAGGAGATGGGATTGGCCATGATCCGGGAGGTGATGTATCCAGGTATGCAAACCGGTCTGATACAGCCTTTGCTGGAAGGGGAAGATCCGGTAACAGAAATTTATACCATGATGCACGGACTGTTACTCGAAAATCCTTTTTTTCAGGTAAAGTATGGCTGTCCGGCTATTAACCTGATTGAAGAGATGGCCCCCCTGAATGCTGATTTTCATACGGCACTTGCTACGCTGGTATTGCAATGGCAGGAGGCGATAGAGAAAACACTGAAGAAAGGAAAAGCGGCGCAGCAGATCCGCAAAGAGGTGAATACTGCGCAGGTGGCCTTCTTTGTGATGTCGGGTTATAGTGGCGTAAGGAACCTGGGTAAATTATACGGACAGACCTGTTATCATAAATACCTGAAAGAATTAAAAACCTACCTCAAAAACCTCCGGTAAATTTTTTTGCTGTAAAAACATACTAATTAGTATGTTTTGAATACCTTTGTTCCGCATCACAAAAAAATAAGCAAGGATCATAACCTGCTAATCCGCTATAGGCAATCATTATAACGGGGCAGGGGTTTGCATGTGTGGGATTTATGAGGGGCTTTTACAGATAAAACAAATAGCATGTACCAGATAGGTTTATGGTTACATACAGGGTTACGCTGGCTGGTGTTATGCAGCCTGGTATACACCGTGGGCAGGGCATTATGGGGATGGCGTTTCCGTTATTCCTTTACGGCAACAGATGATAGAGTGCGGCATATCACTGCTACGATCGCGCACCTGCAGCTGATGGTGGGAGCTACCTTATATTTTATCAGCCCGCTCATTCGTTTTTTCTTTAGCCAGGGAAAACAGGCGATGGCGTACCGGGAAGCCACCTTTTTTGGGATCCTGCATCCCCTGTGTATGTTCACTGCCATTATCCTGATCACCATTGGGTCTGCATTGGCCAAACGCCGGCCAACAGATCCGGAGAAATTCCGGACCATATTGATTTGGTTTGGCATCGCTCTGCTACTCATTTTACTGGCGATTCCCTGGCCCTGGTTTTCCTGGGTACACAGACCGCTATTCAGAAATTTTTAATGATGATACAGCTTTTAAAAACCAGTGTCGGCCGCCTGCGCATCATCGCTTTCCTGGAAGGCGTTTCACTACTGATCTTAGTATTCATTGCGGTACCGTTGAAGTATTACCTGCATGATCCTGTGCTGACCAAAGTGATGGGGCCTGTTCATGGTATGCTGTTCCTGTTGTTTGTGTTCAATACACTGAGTGTAGGCGTAGCACAGCAATGGCGATTCGGCACTACTACATGGAAAGTGCTGGTGGCGTGCTTTATTCCTTTCGGTACTTTCTATATCGACAAAAAAATTCTGCGGCATCAACAGGTATAAATGGTTGCCGATGCCGTAATGTAATATTTACGTATGTACATGACCGTTATTACCTGCAGCGGACGGGCAACTGTCGCGGGCTGCTGCAGGTAGTTGGTTACCTGATCACAGGATACATTCCATCTGAATATTACAGCGCTCATAAGGGGTGATACGCCCTACTACTTTCTGAAAACCGAGTTTATGATAGAGTGTAATCGCAGGTTTCAGGCGGGTGTTGCTTTCCAGATATACTTTGGCAGCACCCTGTGCACGTGCTTTCTCCAATACTGCCTGTCCCAGCAGCCAGCCAATACCTTTACCTTGTACCGTAGGTGACACCGCCATTTTGGCCAGCTCATAATCATAGTCCGGGTCCTTCATTTTGATGAGGGCACACACGCCCACCGGCTGACCTTCATACAGCGCCACGATGATAAACCCACCTTTATCAAGGATATATTTATCCGGATTGTCCAGCGCTTTATAATCGGCGGCTTCCATTTTGAAATAGGTGGAAATCCATTCTTCATTCAATGCTTTAAAAGCAGCATGATAGGCGGGCGTGTAATCAATGAGCTGGACTTTTTCATTTTCCCGTTCTAGTTTTTGGGTCTTCACTCTTTTGAGTAAGGTCTCCTGCTCCAGCAGAAACTCCCATTCTTCTATGGCCTGCCACAGGTCGTGCCGGCTTTGGGCAGATATCGCAGCGATGGCTGCGCCCACATCTGTATAGGAATCCTTGATTTTTTCCGTGATAGCCCGTCCTTTGGGCGACAACCGCACCACATTCTTCCTGCCATCTGCCGTATCTTTTTTCTCGCTGACATATCCCTTTTTAATCATCTCCCGGATAATTTTACTGACAGATGGATGGGAATGCCGGATCTCTTTGGCAATACCGGTAATGGTTTTCTCTTCTCCCTGTGATAAGGCATAAAATACCGGGAACCATTTGGGTTGCATGTCTATCCCATACAGCTGATAAATACCGGCAGCATCTGCTGTGATTTTGTCGGTGAGCATGCGGAGCCGGCTGCCTATAGCTACTTGTCCGAGTTGATTATAGAAGTCCATATTGAAATTGATTACGTAACTGGTTACGTAAATATAAAAATGATCATTTACATGGCCAAATTTTTCCGGCCGATAAGGATACCAGGCATTTTAAAAGGGTATAGCCTGCATCATCGCGGATGATGGCGCCATATCGTTGTTAATAAGCCTGTATGGTTGTGAGGGGGACTGCTTTACTTTTTCAGCTCCCGTTGTTTACGCAGGCTTTCTTCATGAATGTTGTGATACAACGCTTTGATGAAGGCCTCTGACAGTCCTTGCCCGGCGCCGGTCTGCACGGCTTTTTCCAGTACTTCATTGAACCGGTTGTTTTGCACAACTGCCAGCTGGTGCACGATTTTATAGCGACCAATATTTTCCGCTACTTTCATGCGTTGTCCCAGCAATACAATGAGGGTACTGTCCAGGGCATCAATCTGTTGCCGGTAATAAGACAGGGAATCGGTGGTAGCAGCAGGTTGATGCTGCGAGCGGGCGGTGATGCCGAGGCTCAGTAAACATACAAGGATCAGGTATTTTTTCATGGTTTTCCGGATGAGAAAGGTGATGATCCAAAGATAACTATTTCAGCACAGGTTTGCGATAGCGGATATGCCTGTTGGGGCGGATCAAATATTATATCTCCTGTTTACCCAGATCGGCAGCGAGTTGCCGCAACAGCCTGAATTTTTCTGCGGGCAACATCCCATTGATTTTCACACCCCCATTTTCATCGATCCGGATCTCTACTTTATTTTGGATATCCGACAGCTTATTTTCCAGGTGCTGATAGGTGGGCGTCTGGAAGTAGATCTGTTGGTTGGAAGAACCCACCCAGGGGCGCGAAAAATCGGTGAGCGCCTGCACATAAGGGCCATCCACGAAAATGTCGCATAAGTCCATGATGGCTTGTTTGTCCGGGCAGCCTTCCGCCTGCAGCTGCGCTTTGGTATACCCACTAAACAACATCAGGGAGAGACCCACCGCCTTGACGGTTTGTAATAAAGGCAACAGGGCGGCTGCCTGGTCCAAAGGTTCGCCGCCCAATACCGTAAGCCCTTCAATGCCGGGAACTGCCAGTATGGTTTGTGCCAGTGTATGCGTATCCGTTGCTTTTCCTTTCCGTTGATCCCAGGTATGTGGGACCATACAACCGGGACATCTGACGGAGCAACCCTGTACCCACAGGCAGGCTCTTTGTCCGGGACCTTCTGCAGCAGTGGAAGGAATAAAATCATGGATGTAGAGTACCGGCATAACTAAAATTCAATGACACGTCCTTTAGGGCCGTTGCTGCCGTTTTGCGGCACCGTAAAATCAATTTTATCAGCCAGGTTACGATAAACTCTTTCCGCCAGAGACATCCGGTTTTTAAAATCATCCATGCTGATAAAGAAGCCGTGTTGCTGTCTTTCCTGGATGATGCGCATGGCCTGTACCGTGCCAATACCCGGCAGGGGGGCAATCTCTTCTTCCCTGGCCATATTGATTTTAACCGCATCGACGGTAGGCAGGGGAGGAGGCATGTCGGCGGCAGCCGGTGTGGCAGGTATATCGGTCGCCAGGATAGCGGCAATTTCCTGATCCGTGGCAGGTGGATAACGGTTATTCGCGGGTGCCGTACTAACAGGCGTGTAACCGTTATTGTTAGTGTGGCTGTCCTGATTACCGGTAAAGGCATTTTTAAAGAAGACAATACATAACGCGATGGACATCGTATAAGATGCCAGCAGCAGCATGGCTATCCAGCCGCCTCCAGCCGTCAGTTCCTTGGTCAGGTAGAAACTGACAAATGCCCTTGTATGGGAGACGGTGTTGCGTTGGGAACTACCTGGCAGGTCGGCCAATGACATCGCAGGATGCCCGGCTTTACGCAGGCTATCCAGGTCATTGACATACAGCTTATGCAGGCGCATCAGGTAATATTGAAAATGCTGATTTTCTTCGTCGCTGAGTACACTCCGGGCAAGCGGAACAAATCCCTTGGCAACATCATCCTGTTTCCGGGAATACTCAGCGGCCGTCATTTCCATACGTTGCGTGATGGAATCTTCCAGTTGTGCTATACTAATAGTACCGTCGGCAGGTATTTTGATCGTCAGGATACGTTGGTGTACACTGGCGGAAAACAGCGTCACGGCCATATCCCGCTTGTCGATATCGCGGCTGTTGATATACGCCACAGCCATCTGCGAAAGGAGGGTCACCACCAGTAATAATACGGCCCTGAATTTTTTCTTTTTGAATGCATAAATGCAACAGGCGAGTGGCCCGATGAAAGGCACAAGCCCCAGCAGGATACCTACTAATATGCCTGATATTTTTCTAAAATTCATACTATTGCTGATTCGATATAGGAGATTCGTTTGACTGACCGGTTTCCTGCTGATAATACTCCGCAGTGAGCGTCTCATCTACGGCTTTACCATTCACCAGTTCTTCCACCAGGGCGATGTATTCCTTGCAGGCAGCACCTTTGGCGCCGGAAATTTCTGCTTTTACATACCCTGCTTTATCAATGGAGATGATTATTTTTTTACTATTTGCCATCAGCTGTTCAGATTGAAGGTTAATACAATAGACTGATCCCGTTGCACTGCTTCCTGTTCCAGCGTGAGACCTTTTTCTTCCGCTTTTTGTTTCAGCTGGGTATACACATATTCCTGAACGACGCGGCCGTATTCTTCCTGGAGTTCCTGCACAAAATCAGCCGCTTCCTGTTGGCCGATGTCGCCGATGAATTTTATGTGGAAAAGACCGGTGTTGTCTTTCTCAAAAACAATATGGAACTGGTCAATATGACTTTGTACCTGATTGCTAGCCTCCCGGATGTTACTGGCGCCCAGGTTGAGGAGCGTTTTTTTCAACAACGCTTCCTGCCGGATAATGGTAGGCAAGGTAAGGTGTGGTGCCTCTTCCTGCAGTACTTCACCCAGTGCCATGGAAGCGGAGGTGCTGGAAACAACGGCCGCAATCACAAAGGGTACTACGGATATAATTACACTCATCGTTACATTTTTAGAATTCTATACTACGTCCACCCCGGGGAGATAAAGCCGGTGCTGGCATTTTAGGCGCTGCCGCTCCGGTGGCGGGTTCCCGTTCGTAGGCGACTTTATGATTCATAGAGGTAGCGGAAACCGCTCTCAGGTTCGCCCACTCGCGGATCGCTTTTATTTTCTCTGCCTGTGTTACTACCAATGGTACTGTATTGTCGATAGCCGTCAGGAAATCATCGAGGGTGATGGCCCTGTTTTCCGAAAACGCTTCAAACAAACCAGCTACCACTACCTGTTCCAGTTCCGCACCGGTAAAGCCTTCTGTTTTTTCTACCAGTGCCTGCAGGAAAGTATCATCCACTACGGTATTGCCCAGTACGGTGGCATTGTTCAGCCTTTTCTTCAGGTGAATCTGCAGGATGATCGTTCTTTCAGCACTGGTGGGAAGATCTACAAAAAATATTTCATCAAAACGTCCTTTCCGCATTAACTCCGGTGGCAGGAAATCAATGTTGTTGGCAGTAGCGACTACAAACACAAACTTTTCTTTTTCCTGCATCCAGGTAAGAAAAGTACCAAACAACCGGGTCGCCGTACCACTGTCGCCGGAAGAACCAACCCCGGAAAATGCTTTTTCAATTTCATCGATCCACAATACGCAGGGGGCCATGGCTTCTGCTGTTTGAATCACGTTGCGCATATTCCGTTCACTGCTGCCTACCAGACCGCTGAATACAGCGCCCATGTCCAGCCGTAATAAAGGTACATTCCAGGAAGTACTCACTGTTTTGGCGGTCAGACTTTTACCACATCCCGGCAGACCGGTGATGAGTACGCCCCGGGGCGCTGGTATATTGTATTGCCTGGCCCGTTCCGACCAGGATGCGGCGCGCTTCTCCAGCCACTTTTTCAGGTTTTCCAATCCGCCGATATCTGCCATCTTTAGTTTAGGCATACTGAATTCCAGCAGACCATTCCTGTGGATGATCTGTTTTTTCTCTTCTGCAATCGTGGTGATATCATTGGCATCCAGTATACCATCCTGTACGATAGAAAGCGCAAAGGCATTTTCTGCTTCATTCAGGGTGAGGCCGCAGGCAGCTTCACATAGTTTGGATACAGTATTATCTGCGTCAACATCGAAGCGCAGACGTTGGTTTTGTTTATTCTGTTCAATCAGACTAAAGAGTACCTGCTGGATCTCTTCTTTGGAGGGCAGGGTAAATTCCTTGATCAGGATTTCCTTTTGCAGTGCATCCGGAATAAATTTGTCATGTCCGGTGATAATGACCGTTTTCAAATAATCACCTCCCTTGATTTTCCACACCAGGTCTTTCAGTTTCCGGATAATCGCCTGGTCACAATGAGGAGCGGCCAGATCTGCATACAGGTCTTTTAAGATAAAGATGCCGTCTTCATTGGATTGATCCACGTATTCCAGCGCCCGGATAGCGGTTTTGATATCGCCTTTTTCCGGTTTGTCATTTTTGACAAAACCATCTACAACTGTCCATTCCCATACTGCCCGGGGTTTGCTGAACAGGGTGGTATCCCGGATCATACTTTTTACGGTATCAATGAAACGTTTTTCTTCCCAGGTAATGATATAAATAATAGGGAAGCGCGCTTTAACAAGGGCAGATAATTCGGTAGTAAATTCATTCACAGGCATACGGTACAAGAAGCTGAAAGGTGAAATAGCAGACAAGTATAACACATATTGATGAATATAATGTATTTAAAACCAGCCGGAATAGCTCCCGGGAAAAATATCATAGCGGCTTAACAAAACAGTGGCTTATTTATTTAGTCGTTTACAGAACCAACGGGAATGGCTATTTTTACCCGGAGTTAACTTACATTGTTTATATAATCGTAGTGTGAAATGAAAATAGCTATACTGGATGATTATCAGCATGTCGTAGAACGCCTGGATTGTTTTCAGCTGCTGGCAGGACAAGATGTTTTAATCCTGCATGATACAGAGAAAGATCCGGCAGTACTGGCAGCAAAACTGAAAGACCGGGAAGTGCTGGTACTGACAAGAGAACGCACGAAAATAAATGAGGCCTTGTTATCACAGTTACCCGCCTTGAAATTAATCAGTCAAACCGGCAAGATAGCGCCCCACCTGGATCTGGCGGCATGTACCCGGCACCAGGTGCTGGTGGCGGAAGGCATAGGTTCGCCGGTAGCCCCAGCGGAGCTTACCTGGATACTGATCATGAATACCCTCCGGCAAGTGCCGGCCGCTATTGAAGGCATGAAGCAAGGACAATGGCAGATTAATATGGGCGTAACCGTACAAGGTAAGACTATTGGTATCTGGGGATACGGAAAGATCGGTAAAATGATTGCCGGTTACGCCAAAGCATTCGGTGCAAAAGTATTGGTGTGGGGGAGTGAAGCCTCCCGTGAAAATGCGGTAAAGGATGGCTATGAAAAAGCGGCTACCCGGGAAGATTTCTTCCGTCAGGCAGATGTGGTTTCCTTACACTTGCGCCTGAATGAACAAACAACCGGTATCGTGAAAGCGGCCGATTTAAGTTTGATGAAACCGACAGCCGTATTGATTAATACATCCCGGGCAGAACTGGTTGAAAAAGGAGCCTTGCTGCAATGCCTGCAAAATGGCAGACCCGGATTTGCCGGGCTGGATGTATACGAAGAAGAACCGGTGTATGATACCGCGAATGCATTATTGCATATGCCAAATGTGGTGTGTACTCCCCATCTGGGTTATGTGGAAAAAGATAGCTATGAATTGTATTTCGGCAAAGCCTTTGAAAATGTGCTGAGTTATGTGAATGGCCATCCGGTGAATATTGCGAATCCCCAAGGATAATGTAATAAGAATAGTAACATGCTAAAGCCTGCTGCTACAGTAGGCTTTAGCATGTTAAAAACGACAGTTTTACTACTGGAAAAGTAAATACCCCGACCCCACACTGCCATACGAAATCGGTGTACATCTTTTTATAAATGCTTAATTTTAGTACCTGACCATGTTGTCAGAAATGGTTAACCCTATTGTTCATTTTAAAAGCAACAAAATGACCAGATCTGCTTTGATAACCCTGTTGATTATTTTACTCGCCGCTACCACCCCCGCTGCTGCCCAAAGTATACTATTGAAAAATGTAACACTCATTGATGGTAACGGTAAACGTCCGCAATACCATACGGATATACTGATCAACGGCGATACTATTGCTGCCATCGGAAAAGGACTACAGCACCGAAAGGCTACCGCAATAGATCTCCGCGGTAAAACCATCATGCCCGCCCTGATCAGCACGCATGTACACATCGGTATCCTGAAAGATACGCTGACGGCCGGTGTGAACTATACCCGCGAAAATATTTTACGGCAACTGAAAAGATATGAAGACTATGGCATCAGTCATGTATTAGCCATGGGAACAGACAGGCCCATGTTGTTTGCTTCCGGCTTAAGAGATTCTTCGCAGGCAGGCTTATTGCCCGGCGCCCGGTTGCATTCGGCAGGATATGGCTTTACAATTCCCAAAGGTATTCCACCTGCGGCCGCAGGTATGGATCTGTTGTTCCGTCCGGCAGATGCAGCAGCGGTAACACCATTGATAGATAGTGTGGCCGGGGTACATCCTGCCGTAATAAAGATGTGGGTAGATGATGCCGGTGGCCGTTTCCCTAAAATGGATAGCACCATTTACCAGGCTATCATTACCCGGGCGCATCAGCGGGGGATCCGGGTAGCCGCTCATTTGTATACACCCGAAGATGCTCGCAGGCTGACTGCTGCCGGCCTTGATGTTTTTGCACACAGCGTGCGCAGCAAAGAAATAGATGTACTGTTGTTGCAGGAAATGAAACGTAAAGGCGTGGTATACATTCCTACTCTATCGCTGGATGTATACAATTATAGCTACGCACAGGACCCCTACTGGCTGAAAGACGATTTCTTCAAAGCATCGCTGGAACCGGGTGTATATGGTATGATAACCTCCGCTGCCTATAAAGAGAAGATCCGCAAAGACCCGGATCTGCCTAAGAAAATAGCTGCCTCCCGCATGGGATTGCGTAATGTGAAAAAGGTATACAAAGCAGGCATCCTGGTTGCCCTGGGAACAGATTCCGGCGCTTTCCCGGAACGGGCACAGGGTTTTTCGGAACACCTGGAGCTGGAATTGCTGGTGAAAGCTGGCCTGACACCGCTGGAAGCCATTGGCGTAGCAACCAAAAATGCGGCGCGGGTATTGAAGATCGACCAGACTACGGGAACGCTTACACGTGGTAAGGTAGCAGACTTCATTATCCTGGCTGCCAATCCCGAAAAAGATATCCGGCATACCCGTAAGATTGTAGCCGTGTACAAAGCGGGGAAAAAAGTCAGCGATGGGCCCAAGTTGTAGCGCCATCGCTGACTTTCTCCTGTTGCAAACTTTTACTACGCGGCATTTTCGAGCAGTGGCCGCGGATCAAAAATGACCCGGAAAGATTTGATCTTTCCGTTTTCTACCTGATACCAGCCACTGCTGAAAATAGTTTTATCGCCCATTTGTATATCATAGAAGAGAGATACTTCCTCGTCATCTGCAAATACCTTTTTGATATCATATTTGAGCCGCATTTTTTTCATTTCTGCGAGATAGGTATCTGCGCCGTCGCGACTCCCCAATACACCTGCAAAATGCAGGTCGTCATGAATAGTTTGCCGGGCGGCGTCGAAATCTTCTGTATTTAAGGCGTTAATGAAGGCCAGGACAACTGCCCGCGCACTGGTGCTTTGATCTTGTAGCATAGCTTTGAATTTTATCCGGTTAATAATGGAAACAGGCGTCATCCTGATTACGTTACAAAGATCGGGCGAACTATTCGGGTAAACCTGTGACGATCGTCACAAAATATCAGGTTATCTTCTGCCGCGGATACGGCTGAGGGTTTCCCGGGCAATGCCCAGGTAAGTGGACAGTTGTGACAGTGATACCCGTTGCAGTATCTCCGGGTGATGCTGTTCCAGGTAGGCATATCGTTCCTGTGCGCTCATTAGTTTATAGAGGGCCATGTGGCTTTCCTGTTTGGCGGCAATCCGCTGCAGGCATTTTCTGCCGAGTGTTTCAATATCTGCATATTATTTCGCTGCAGTATACAAAGCCGCTTTATCAAATTTTACGACAGTTACAGTTTCACATGCCTGGATCGTAAATACAGATGGTTCGCCGGTTCCAAAGCTGTTGATATTGGTGGCAATTTCTCCTTCAAAAAAGAAAGCGGTATTAATATCCTGTCCGTCTTTATCATAAAAAGCCCGGCAATAGCCGCTGCTGATAAAAAATAAAGCCTGACATACCTGCCCCGTTTGCAGGAGCTCTTCCTTTTTACGGAAAGTGAGTGTGGTGAGGGCAGGTGTGAGCTGCTGCCAGCTCTCCGCTGAAATGGGAGACAAGTTTTCTATAAATGCCCGGAGATGATCCAGGGCTGTTTGTTGTGTGTGGGTAGACATGTATACCGATCGTTGTTGATAGTGATGTAAAGATAACGGAAAGACAGGTAAGGGCATACCGGTAGTACTACAAGGAATATTGTGCGGAATATGTTAACTGGTGATGGCGGCCAGGTAACCATCACCAGCTGATAAACACTTATTGGGGCGCCTTTTTCTCAAAGTAATCTATTACTTCTCCAACGGTGTTAAATCCTGTCAGACTTTCCGGCTCCAGGGTAACACCAAGTTGATCTGATACCTTGAAGAAAACAGCTGCTGCCAGTATGGAAGTCATACCTAAATCATTCCCCAGGTGTGAATCACGGGTGATGGTGTCGGGCGGTCTCTTCGCTTCGTTACTGATAACGGAGATGACTGTTTGTTCGATGTTGTTGTTTCCCATTTGGATGTGGTTTAAAATATACGGTTATGGTGAATAGTAGCAGGTATCAGGAAATTCCTGTCTGCAGGGGTGTATCGTAAAACGGTGCTCACACATAATTCTACCCGGCAAAAGATGGTGAACAATAGGATAAGACATGGTTATGGCTCTTATTGAAACCATCTTAAATTTAAGAAAGGTTTTTGGAACAACCATCACTTTTGTGACGTAATTTTCACCAGCAACATAAACAACAGGAAGCATAGAACTGTTGGGAGGGGTCTATTAATCAGAATTTTTTAATGGAGCAAATAAGTAAGAACATACTACTACATGCCTTTCCGGCATCTTTAACAAAAGAGGTATTGGCGGTGATACAGATATTGCCATTACATGCAGCACCGGAGCGGGATTTTTTTCTGTCAACCCTGTTAACGGTGAGATTGGAGGGAGAGATGTTGACGATACCTTACCGTGTTTATTTTGAAGAGCCGGCAGCAACAGCTATCAACCAACTAACGGTTATTCAGCAAAAGATATTGCATTGTATTTATCTCAGGCATCATAACGGTTTTGTCCGACAGAGAAGATTGGAGCAACTGGGCGAAAGCCATGAATACTGGACCATACCATATACGTTGCAACTACTGGGCGAATATGTTTGCCCGATTATAGTCATCCTGGATAAACTGATAACGGCAGATAATATAGAAAGCTACTGCCGGTTCATCAAAGAGAATCCCCGGTACTGGCAGCAAACACAAAGCAGAGTTGTCAGCTATTGGCATGAATATTACCGGCACCGGCAGTTTCCGGCGTTAAAGGATTATCCGGGACAGCAATTAGCAGACAGAATCAGCAATGCGGATCACGGTTTTTTATAGTACAGATAGTGGTACCGGAATATATACCATCTATGAAGTCTGGTGTGGTGGTAATAACTTTGGTTTTCTTTTGGGATGGGTATATAATGTACGGAATCGTATGTTTTTAAATCCTGTTGTAGGACGAGCCGTTAACCTGCCGCCACGCACAGTTGCGCCAATGACAATACCGCCTGAAAGTAAAACAATATTTTTTATAATGTACTGTCCAAGTAAAGTAGGTACAATGATGAAATATGTAAATGTTTCATGCGGAAAGAAAATCAATGGCAAAAAGGTACCTGTCATTTGAAGGTACAGCAATAGTAATGTTAGGTCCAACCATGACTTTGTAATCAGGCCCAATCCGATAATACACTCCCATATAGCAAGTATTGGGAGGGCTACATGTGGTTTTAGCAAGCCGAAAGTTAGTTTTTCAATAGTTCTTCCTGCAATGATTTCTGCGGCACTTAACCCCGGAAAAAATTTCAATATACCAAACCAGATAAAAATAAAACCTAAAGATACCCGGAGAATATTCAGCCCATGCCGGGCTTTCCATTCCAGGATTTTCATTTCTATATGATGCTGTTTCATGTGGATAGTATTTAAGACCAGGTTTAATGTACGGGATAATTGATTTTCCGGATTGAAGTTTAACATTTACTCTGGCAGGATGGTGTATCTATTGCAGGCACAGGCATCTCTGGCTGCTCAGTACGATAATCAATGGTGAATGAATCGGAGACATGTTTAGTTGCTATTGCTTATACGCAGGAACGAATGCGATCAGCTTTTCCAATATTGTCGATATATAACCACGGCTGGGAACATTTTTCCTCATTTTTATGTCATTACTGATTGTATGGACGGCCTGAAATCAAGGTTTTCAGGAATGGATTGGTATTTGCCAGATAAGCTATTAAATATTTGTTCATCATAAACCAGGTTACTATGGAAAATCAAAACAACAGTTTTAGTTTGAAGTTAAAAGGCAACTGGAACGAATTAAAAGGTAAGATTAAACAAAAGTATGCAGACCTCACTGATGACGACTTATTATATGAAGAAGGTAAGGAAGATGAGTTGTTGGGACGTATTCAGAAGAAAACAGGTCAGGCTAAAGAAGACGTGAAATCGTGGATTGATAAATTGTAAATCTGTTCATCGCTGCCCTGCCGTTACTGCTAACAGCAGGGTAGGATTTACTACAGCCCCTCAGTCAAAATACTGGCTGGGGGGCTTGGTATGTATAAATGGCTTACATTAATTTAATGACCCGCTTTATAAGTTGATGTACTTATTAAAAGTACTTATACCTGAATTGCTTTACTAAACAGGAAACCATTAAAATTATCCCTGACAACATCATCACAGATTTTTCTATAGGCAGGCATACCGCCTGCATAAGGGTAAAAAGTCCTGGCTTTACCTGCTATGTTGCTGCCCAGATACCAGGAGGATTCGGCCTGCATAAATAAGGTGCCTTCAGCTATCGCATTGGTATGTTCCATCCAGGCTTTTTCAGCGTCTTCCTTTGGTTCAACGGTGGTAATACCATTTAATTGCATGTAATGAATGAAGTCATATATCAGGTCTACGTGTTGCTCAATGGCGGCTATCATCATACTTAATACGGATGGACTACCCGGACCGGTTATAATAAACATATTAGGCATTTCACTTGTCATCAGGCCCAGATAAGTCCGGGGACCTGCCTTCCATTTATTTTCCAGCAGGGTGTTGTTCCTGCCTTTAATTTTTATTTGGCGCAAGGCTCCCGTGAATGCATCAAACCCTGTTGCAAAAACGATCGTATCCAGTTCATATGTTTTTCCATCTGCTGTGAGCAGCCCTGTCTCCGTTATTGCTTTGATCGGTGCTTTCCTGATGTCTACCAGAGAAACATTTTTTTTGTTAAAAGTAGTCCAGTAATCTATCGCATTACAGGCGCGTTTAGTCCCGAAAGGATAGCTGCGGGGAGTTAGTTTTTCCACTATATCGGGATCATGAACGATCTCTTTTAATTTTTGGGCAAGGAAATCTGACACAAATTTATTTGTCTCATTATTGATAAGTATATCATTGAACGCTGAAAAGAAAGCTACTACACCTCCCGTTTGCCAACGTCTTTCTAATTCGGAGATACGATCTGCTGGCAGAAAATCTTCCATGGACAAATCATCATTGTCAAGCCCACAGGCAAAAAAGTGTTGTTTTGCTTTTTGTCTGATCTCCGGGTAATTTTTTTTAACCCAGCTGATATAATCGGAAGAAAGCGTTTCGTTATTCACGGGTATGGTATAGGCGGGGGTTCGTTGAAATACATACAGCTGCGCTGCATCCTGTGCGATCTCGGGAATGATCTGAACGCCGGAAGACCCCGTACCGATAACCCCCACCCGTTTCTCCGCAAAACTTATTGTTTCATGAGGCCAGGTGGCAGTATGATAAATATCCCCTTTGAATAAGGTGCTGCCAGGTAGTTCCGGGATATGACTGCTGGACAGGCAGCCTGTTGCCATAACGCAAAAACCGGCAGTAAGGAATTGATCATTATCTAATCCTACTTCCCATCGCTTAGTTTCCTCATTGTAAGCTGCTGATACCACTTTAGTATTGAAAATGATGTTTTTGCGCAAGTCCAGTTTTTCAGCTACAAAGTTGAGGTAATCAAGTATCTCCGTTTGAGAGGCAAATCGTTCTGTCCAGCTCCATTCCTGTTCTATCTCTTTAGAAAAGGAATAAGAGTAGTCAATGCTTTCAATGTCGCACCTGGCGCCCGGATAACAGTTCCAATACCAGGATCCGCCGAGGTTGGCGCCAGACTCTATCACCAATATGTGCTGGCTCAGCAGCCGTAATTTGTAAAGTGCATATAATCCGGCAAATCCGGCGCCGACAATAATGATATCTACCTGTTTAACGTTCATATTCATGGGAGTAGTTTGGGTGAATAAAGAATAGGTACGATTGCGTATTCAATACCTATAGGATGGTTGCAGGAAAATGGAAAAGGTATCCGATGGATAAATAACTACAGGCCTGATCTGTGCTTTGGCTAATATATTACTGATACACCAGCTGCTAGGAAGGTGGCTGGCTGTATAGCATGCTGCTTCCTGTGCTGAGGTCTATTACTTGCTATCAATATAGGTAGTAATGGTAAATAGCATAATAACTATTTAAATGCGTTGTTCAAAAGTACTATCCGGTTCTGTATTGCGATAGCAGTTGATAAATTGGGCGTGCGTTTAAAGATCCGGCATCGCCGCCAGCAACATGTTGAGCCATCAGGCTAGAATGCGTAGTATTTCCTTTGCGATGGCTTCCGGTGCTTCTTTATTTTCCGGAGAAAGATGGCTTAAGCCAGGAAGTGTTTGCGATTGGCTACCAGCAATGGTATCGGCTAAAATCTGGTTGGTACGATGTACAAATTCGGGGCTCTTATCTCCGGAAAGCAATAATACTTTACTGGTAATGCCCTGGTAATGCTGATAGGTGCCACGTAATTTTTGGGTTTCCTTATGTTCGTTCAGATTTGTTTCCAGCAGGGCTGCTGTTTCCTGCCAGTGTGTGCCGCGTACCATCATACGCAGTACGAAGCTGGCAAACCATCGCGGCATTTTACTTAGTGGGGTATGTCCGGCGCCCTGTACAAAGCTGGTAAAGGCCCGTCTTGGCTGTTTGTTTTGCAAGGCTTGTTCATAAGTGGAGATCCATTTCCAGGCTGCTGGATTATCTTCCGTTGCCACGCCTGGTTCGTAAAGTACGATTCCTTTGAAGGAAGGGTAGCGGGTGGCCGTTTCCAGCGTTACCAATCCGCCGAAGCTATGGCCAAAGATATAGGTGGCTCCGGTGGCTGCCTGCACCGCTTGTACATCTTCACATTCCTGACGTATGCCATAGGAAAGCCCTTGCGCACCGCTACCACCACGTCCGCGGCGATCTATAATATACACCGTAAAAGAGGGGGATAACAGGTGGGCCAGCCGGGTATAGTCGGCTGAAGTACTGAGTGTGCCGGGTACAATAATCAGTCCCGGACCGGTGCCGCCCTGTTGAAAGCCAATAGTAGTACCGTCTGCAGACGGGGTGCTGGAATAGGTAAAGATAGTCGTGTTCATTTTTGATTGTATTTATGATTGAATTATTTTTCAATCATAAAACAAATGTGATTTTATTTTCCGGATAAAAAAAATTATTATTGAAAAAATTTTCAATAATAGATATACAGATGCCAAAGCAAAAGGAGCAATTTGAGGAAATGAGACAGCAGACCATTGCCCGGTTAAAAAAATCGGGGCTGGAGCTTTTTGCCCGGAAAGGTCTGGCTGCCACTAATATCAAGGAAATTGCTGCACATACAGGTATCAGCCTGGGATTAATGTATCATTACTATTCCTCCAAAGAGGAGCTGTACCTGCTGTTGGCAAATGAGGCAATGGACAAGTCACAGGCGTTATTTGATCAGCTGCAATCGCAGGATATTTCCGTAAAAGAGAAGATCACGCAGTTCCTGGCGGCTTTTATGTACGGGGTGCAGAAAGAAGCAGGCATTTATTATTTCATCCTGATATCGCAGTTATTCGAAACCGGTAATAAAACGGAAGACCGAAAGCTACGGACCAGAAAGCTGCAATCGATCCATAACCTGGCTACGATTGTCAGCGAAGGACAACAAACCGGTGAATGTGTGACAGGTGATCCATTTGAACTGGCGGTCACCTTTATTGCTGCCACGCAAGGATTGGCAGGTTTTAAGCTGATGTTCAAAGGTAAGTTTCAAATGCCGGATGCAGCGGTGCTGACGCGTATATTGCTGCAAGCATGACCTTATGTTTTACCATATTGACGCTTTAATTGTGTCGACGCTGTCGGCACAATCTGTTTGCGGTACCCTTAATGCTGATCAAACATGGCTATCCATATATGGATTAACTGATAATTTGTTTTATCTTTTATTGATGTTGAAAGAGACTAACTCCATCATTTAAAATCAGCCATCCCGACCAATGATGATAGCGCACATTGAACAAAAAATAGGAAAACAATTGCCGGATAGTTACAGGCATTTACTGCACCTTATAGCGGACTATGTCTATCTTTCTTGCAATGAATACAGAGACGATTTCCCGGACGATAGCGGCGTTGCCTGGTTCTTTTGGGGAGAGAAAAGATTGGCAGAATTGACTGTAATAGAAGGGGCAACGGAAAATCGAAGCGCATGGGAAATATTAAAATCATATGAAGAGATCAGGAGAGATACCGGAAAGATCACCCCAGACCCCATGTCTGCGCATGTAAATTTCCTGGTGGCCATTGCGGAAGATAATGGCGATATACTTTATTTGGATGCAGCGGATAACTTTTCGGTATGGGTGTATATGCACGACTCCGGAGCATCAAAGCGGCTGGAAGATGATTTCGATGCATGGATGGCCCATGCACGGTCGGAGGATTAGTGTAATGAGGAATGTTTCGAACCCCATCTCATTTATCTCAGGAATATAAAAGCGGATCAACGTAAGTATAAAATACGAGCAGGTAAAAACAAGACTGCAGTTAGAAGGGTAGAATATTTATCATCTGCATAAGCGGGTGATATTCAATTGTTATTTTAAATCGTAGTCGTATTGTAGACGCTCAAACTAGCAGCAGTAGACGCTTTGTAGCATAGTATGGCTTGGAAAAACACGCTGGCAGGTACAAATTTGTACCTGGCAATATTGCCCGACAAACCATTACATCTTTTCCTGAAAAGCCCCTGAAATTTTAATACCATGATAGTAATTGTACGCGTCAACAAAAATCATCTCTTCCTTAAAACAATTCGGGTGCCTGATGTCCGCTGTCCGTTGTGTAACACCCGGGGGCAAATGGAGATGAGCTTTTATCAACTCCAGCTGGAGGCTGGTTGGGTGCGCAATACAAAAAAAATAAGTGCTTCGGTCTGTTGTAAAAATTGCCACCGGGATGTACCGGTGGTGCGTTGGGATAAGGAGCTGGATACCTGCTATAAAGCTGAAAAGAAACAGATAACGGTAAAGACTTCCTTTAAAGCAGGGAAAATAGGGAAATTCCTGATCTGGCTGAATATCGTGTTCTTTGGCGCCATTTTCCTGTTGTTGGCAGGCATATTTATTTACCACCGTATCGCCCCTAAGCAAAATGCTATAAACAGGGAGGGGCAGGTACGGCAGTCCGCGCAATTGGCCACCAGTCCCCGGCCCGGAGACTTAGTACTGGTATATCTTTTCGATGGCCATAAACAGACATTATTCAAAATAACAGCCGTAGATGCTGCCAGTGATGTGATAAAGGCGATAGCTTCCGATAAAAGCATCGACGTTCCTGCTGATGCCAGTGAAGTACCCGCGACTGATGCAGATTTTAAACCAGGAAATGAAACCTCATTTTCTATGACAGACTATAGAAGCAGGAGATTTACCGCACCTGACAAACAGCGTGTAGGGAATATACAAATGATTTACAGGAAATAAACTTTGGTGAAGATGGAAACGGAAACAAACAAAAACGACGACTATTTTGCCGAAGATCACTTATATGAAGGCCGTAAAAAAGCGCCTTATTTCCGGATGATCAGTCAGGGCCTGATCGGATTATTTTTTTCCGGCGCCGGTGTTTATCAGCTGATCCGCATACAAAAATGGGAAGCAACGGGTGGTAGCATCAAAATGAACGACTTCCAGCAGTTACTGTATAAACTCGTTGGCAAATGGGGCATATTCGCTTTTTTGTTAGGGCTGGGTGCTGTATTTTTTTACAAGGCATACACCCGGTGGCGACGAATAAAAGTGCAGGAGCGTTTGTCGTAACGTCGTATGATACACAATAGCCGTTGTTGCAGGAAATATCCCCTTTTTTCTTTGTCAGGTAGATAAGTTTATACTTGTCATGCATATCGCTCATCTGCTATTCATACTTCATCGGGTAAGCCGATAACCGACAATCATTTATTTATCTACAGACCAGGAACAGGTATCGCACAAATCATACAAAACAAAAATGGCAATTTTAACAGAATCTATTGAGCCATCGGGAAACGAAATTCATCTCATCAAAACGTAGCCGTATCGCTTTGGCTGAAAGCAGCTAATCCCTGAAATGTCAATGCTATAAAAGACCGATAATTGCCGGTTTTTTATAGCATTGATATTTTATAGCAGCTGATACGGACACTTTATGTCGCTGAATTGAAAACATCCTGTCTCAACCCATATTGATGTTGATGTCCATCGCATCGCTTTAATTATAAGAATAGCTGTAAATTACGGGAAGCCGTATTTTATTTCGAAATCCGGATACTACTTTGCTGTTGTAATAACCAATAAATTACCTGCTGAATACCCCTATGAATGCTAAGATCATCTTATTAACGTTGTTCTCTTTTATGCCCGTAAGGGATAATGTAGTAAATGCATGGGAAGCATGTTGTGGTAAATGTGTCGGTTCAGGTTATTGTACCGCCTGCACCTCCTGCAATTATTGTAAACATTGCAACAGTGGTGGCAGCTGTGGCGTATGTCGTAGCAGTAGTATGAGTGGTAGCAGCAGTAACAGCAGCAGTTCCAGTAGTAGTGGTAGTAATGGTAGCAGTGAGCGGAATAGTGGGAGAGGTCTGGAGTATGGTAGTACAAACAATAGTTTTTACAGTCCCGGGAGCGCGCCAAAAAAGCGGATGAAAAAACAACAACAGGAACAATACTATGTCAATAGAAAGTACCTGCATGTCAGAACCGGCCCCGGGGAAAAATATACAATCATTGATAAGCTCAATTATGGCACCCATGTTTATCTGCAAGGAGTATACACCAACGGATGGTGTCTGATTCATTATTATGGAGCTGATTTAACCTTAAAGTCCGGATATGTGCTCCGGGCATATATTGACCATTATACTATCTGATGGCCATGCGTATAAAAGATGGTAAGCCTGAACGGACATAAAGAAGCATCAGTTTTCCGCGAAAATGCGAAATGACATCACTAAAATTAATACAATAATGTTTTAATTATTCCCCTTATTTATTATCTTCATCTCGTTGCCCGGAAATATTATGCTATGTTATGAAAACCAAGGTACTCAATCTAGCCATTGAAGCGATTATAGCGCTCTTACTTATCCTATGGATATATACTGGCCTTAGTAAAATAATACATTACGACAAGTTCAGCTTTGAAACAGCCCGTTCTCCTTTTTTGCATCAGCTGGCGCCATTCATCGCTGTAACATTGCCTGCTGGCGAGCTGATAATAGCAGCATTACTTATTTATAAACGTACCAGAGTTGTCGGACTTTATGTCTCTTTATTTTTGATGACCCTGTTTACAGGATACGTTTATATTATGCTGCATTATGCGTATGATCTTCCTTGTAGCTGTGGCGGTATTATTGAGCTGTTAACCTGGGAACAACATCTGGTCGTAAATTTTCTTATCACCTTGCTCACCGCATTTGCGATATTGTTCACAACGCTAAACCCAAACAAATGAAAAAGATGAAATTCAGTTTCGCCGCCCTGGTAGCTGTTGCTGCTATTGTACTTACTGTATCTGTAAATGCCGGTACAATTATCAAAAAAGGAGAGGATGTCTGCTACCGGGCAGTAACGGTTCCTAGCCTTCCGGTCGACCGTACGGCCACTTATGGCGGTTATCTCGTACTGGGATTTGGTAATGAAGTGAAAGCGCTTGCCAATCCAAATTCTTCGGCCAATTGTAAAGGCGACGCATACTTCTGTTGCGCGACTACCTTCCAGTCAGCAGGTAAAACCTATGTACTGGATGTATTCCTGACCGATTTGTAAGATTTCACCCCAACCTGAGCTACGGCTACGCTACCGTAGTTCAGGTTGTTCCCCTTTTATAGCATGAAACGCACCATAATACAGATTGTTTGCACGATCATATCGGCATTGATATGCCTGTTTGTACTGGTAACGGTAACGGGTATACCAAATGATAAAAAGAATGGATTTAACAGGAACTGGCTACCTATGCAAGTTCGCCTGCTACGCGCGCAACCGTTGCCCTTTGCGGCAGAGCGGTTATTTGGGACAGGTGATCGCCTGTATTTATCCGAGCCTGCACACCAGTCGGTATACCGCCTCGATGATCACCTACATATCCAGGACACGATAGCGCTGCATATCAACAGACAGTTAAAACCTCCGGTGACTTTCTTTGCGGTAGGGAATAATGTTTATATGCATGAATATAACAGCGGGCAGTTATTTTCTCCTGCCATCGGTACCGTAAAATTATCGCAGGGACCATTTTTGAAGTCTATACAATTATCAGATTCTATCGTGGTGATAAGAGGATTTAAAGAAGGATCTTTTCAACCTGTTTTTAAGCGCATCAATATCCGCAGCCAGGAGGAGTATACAGCTGATCTTCTCTCAGAAAAATCAGATGCAGGTGTATCTACAGATGGAATTTTATGTAGTAATGGAGATAGGGATCGCTTGTTTTACATTCCTTATTTTGAGAATGGTATTTATTGTATGGATAGTAAGCTGCAATTACGCTATCAGCAACGAACGATTGATACGATTTTTAACAGTGGTATTCAGGTAGCCGTGAGAGATAAAGGAGCAACCCAGAAATTATATGCTGCCGCTCCGCGTGCGAAAGTGAATAAACGGGCTTTCGCCAATAATCAACGGTTGTTTGTAGAATCTGATTTACTGGCTGACAACGAGAAAACAGATACCTTCAATTTGCATCCCGTGCTGGATACCTATCAAATTGAAAATGGCAGTTATGCCGGCAGTTTCTATCTCCCGCTGGATAAGCGGAAGGTATTGTCTTATTATGTGAATGGAATGTATTTATATGTTTTGTTGAAGGATCAGGTAGTGGCCTATGAATTAAGCTATGCAGATTAATAGGCTTACCATTAGGTTTTATTTGTTTTTTACGGATGTACAGTGAATGTCTGGCAGAACAAAATATGCATCATGCTCATAGTACTCATTATCTCGGTGAATGCCTCATATTGTTCGTTTCCAAGGTTTCAATTTTAACTTCATCCGGATTAGTTGTAATCTATTCAACCATTTGTAATGTTCCCAATTAATGTCGAACTTTTCTTTTTTTTCGGATAACCACGGTGGTATTGCAACTTTGCAATGGAACATAGGCGGCTTATGTAATTTTTCCTGGTAGTTTCCGTCAGGAAATGACTTTGCATAATAACGAAAGTCGATGATGGTCATGCTTTTTGTCGCCTTATAAATATGCAGGTTGATCTCATAAAAAAAATTGTAAAGACTTTCCAGGGTAGGTATAAGCTCGGTAAGCGTCACAGGAACTTTATTATCATTCGTCTTTTTATTCAACTTTCGTTGTTCATGAAAACTATCCTGGCTGTCTTTAATTGCTGTTACAATGAATTTGCAATTGTCTGAGATATTATTCCATGTCAACTCCCTTGCCATCTCCAGTAATTTCGGAATAGCTTCTCGAATATGCTCCTCAAGTGGCGTTGAAACTATAGCCTGGCTGATTTCCTGAGTGACAAGTTCTGTGATTTGCCCTACTTGGAAATATCCTTTGGGAAAGCGTTCTAATGCTGGTCTAAAAACATAAATATCGAACTGTGATTTTCCCTGTTCATTTGAAATCGGATACATTTCCAGGTAATGATATACGGGGATACCGTTTAACAAGGCTCCTTCCTTGATCTCAATTGCTTCCTTGAAATCAATTTGTCGGGTAACAATAAATTGTCCCCGATTGTGATGGTCAAACAATTTTATGATTTCAAATTTCCGAATCATACGGTTATAAAACTGTTAAGGATAATGATGGCTTATTGACGAGAAAGTAATATAACCTACTCGACGGGTAAGTTACACTATCAGACGGGAATAAAGAATACAGTTCGAGTTCGATTGGGTGACGGTGTTGTCGTGGTTATTGGGCTAATGGTTATTGGTTCGATTTTCCCTAAAACAAAAAAAGGTTGTAAGCCTAAACTTACAACCTCTTTTGTGCCCAGAACTGGATTCGAACCAGCACATCCTTGCGAACGCTGCGACCTGAACACAGTGCGTCTACCAATTTCGCCATCTGGGCATTTCTGCTTCCCGTAAAAGGGATTGCAAAGGTAAGCGCTTTTTTAAATTAACCAAATTTTTTTATCGGAAAACGAAAAATAACTGCTCACCTTTGCAAAAAGTATGGTTTATACCGCTACGTTAAATTCACGTAAAGTATCATTCAGACTGGTTTTCAGGTCAGTGGATGCTTTACGCTGTCCAATGATCAGGGCGCAGGAAACCTGGTATTCGCCGGCAGGGAATTTCTTGGTATAGGTACCTGGAATAACTACACTGCGGGCTGGTACGCGGCCTTTGTATTCAATCGGCTCGCTGCCGCTAACGTCAATGATTTTGGTAGACTGGGTCAACACCACATTGGCGCCCAGTACGGCTTCTTTCTCCACAATAACGCCTTCTACTACAATACAACGGGAGCCAATGAAGCAACCATCTTCGATAATCACCGGGCTGGCCTGTAATGGTTCCAGTACGCCGCCGATACCTACGCCACCGCTCAGGTGTACATGTTTACCGATCTGTGCGCAGGAACCTACTGTTGCCCAGGTGTCTACCATGGTACCTTCGTCTACGAATGCACCGATGTTAACGTAGGAAGGCATCAGGATACAACCTTTCGCGATATAGGCGCCATAGCGGGCAATGGCATGTGGTACTACCCGTACGCCCAGGTCTTTATAGTTGGATTTCAGCTTCATTTTATCATAAAACTCAAATGGAGCCAGTTCCATTGTTTCCATGGGCTGAATGGAGAAATACAGCAGGATCGCCTGTTTTACCCATTCATTCACTTTCCAGCCATTCTCTGTTGGCTCTGCAACTCTCAGATGTCCTTTGTCTACTGCTTCGATAACTGCTTTAACGGCATCTGTGTACTGGTTTTCCTGTAAAAGCGCGCGGTCGGCCCAGGCTGCCAGTATTTGTTGTTGTAAATCCATTGTTTTATTTTTTGTTTGCAAACTTAATACCCATAGAAGGGAATTACAAATTTGAAATGAATAATTACCGGTGATCCGCCCGTTGCGCTGTAATTCTTAATTCTTAATTGTAGTTTTGCTGTTATATGAAGATCGGATTTGATGCCAAACGTGCTTACCAGAACAATACGGGCTTGGGAAATTATAGCCGTACATTGATTTCTTCACTGGTAACAGGCTTCCCGGAGCACCATTATTACCTGTTTGCACCAAAACAAACGGATATGTTTACACCTGGCGACCATACCAACCTGGAGGTGGTGGGGCCGGAAAAGACCCTGCATCGCTGGTTTAAGTCCGCCTGGCGTAGCCGGTATGTGGTAAAAGACCTGCAACGCTATGGGATCGGACTGTATCATGGCCTCAGTCATGAGTTGCCTTTCGGTATCCACAAAAGCGGGATCCGGTCTGTCGTAACCATGCATGACCTGATTTTTGAACGGTATCCGGAGCAATATAATCCGATTGATGTGATTACCTATCGCCGGAAGGCCCGCTATGCCTGCCGTTATGCAGACAGGGTCGTGGCTATCAGTGAGCAGACCCGTCAGGACCTGATTACTTACTATCAGACCCCGGCAGATAAGATCGACGTTGTATACCAAAGCTGCGACCCCGCCTTTGCCGTCACCCATACACCGGAAGAGATCGCGGCATTACGTACGAAGTACGGACTGCCGGCGCAATACTTCCTGTACGTAGGTTCTATCATAGAACGTAAGAACCTGCTGGGGATTGTAACGGCTATGCATACACTGAAAGGCGATGTCAGTTTGCCGTTGGTGGTGCTGGGTAGCGGCAGTAGTTATAAGAAAAAAGTAAAAGCATACCTGGCGGCCCATGGCCTGGAACAACAGGTGATATGGCTCAATGAACAGGCGCGCCTGCCCAACAGGGAGCTGCCGTTATTGTACCAGGGAGCTGCTGCGTTATTATATCCTTCGGTATTTGAAGGGTTTGGGATCCCCATCCTGGAGGCATTGTGGAGCCGTACGCCGGTGATTACCTCTTCGGGTTCCTGTTTCGGGGAAACCGGTGGCGATGCGGCCTTGTATGTAGATCCGCTGCAGCCGGCAGCCATTGCGGCGGCCATGAAGCGGGTGGTAACAGAACCGGAGCTGGTAAAAGAAATGAAAGAAAAAGGACGCGTACATGCCGCCCTGTTCACACCGGAAAAGTGTGCAGCGGCGATGATGAAAGTGTACGAAGCCCTTAAATAATATAAAGAAGTATGGAGATTTTTGAAGAGGATATCAGGGGGGCTTTGCAGGTACTACGTACCGGTGGCCTTATTCTGTACCCTACGGATACTATCTGGGGAATTGGCTGTGATGCTACGGATGAAGCGGCCGTGAAGCGGGTATATGCGCTGAAACAGCGCAGTGAAAGTAAAAGTCTGGTAGTATTGCTGGCCGATGTACGGGATTTGCTGCATTATGTAGCCAACCCGCGCCCGGATATCGCCACCCTGATTGATGAATTTACCCGTCCTACGACGGTCATCTATGAAGGTGCACTGGGGCTGGCGCCGAATGTCATTAACGAAGATGGCAGTATTGCCATCCGGATTGTGAAAGACCCCTTTTGCCGGCATTTGATTAAAAGATGGCGGAAACCACTGGTTTCTACTTCCGCTAATCTGAGTGGTACCCCTTCTCCGGCCAGGTTCACCGATATCGCCCCTGAAATTATACAGGGCGTGGATTATGTGGTGAAACACCGGCAGGAAGAAGCCGCCGGAGCTACGGCTTCCCGTATTATCAGGATAGGAAAAGATGGTTCTGTAGCGATAATCCGGGATTAAAATCGTTTATTTATTACATTTGCGCCCTGATTTCAGCGAAGGATTAAAATTTAACAGGAATATTTTTATATGATCAGCACCAGGCCATTGGACATTCCTTGCTCTCTGCAGGAAAGAAAAGTGTTAGAGAAGATAGCGTTGGCTGCCCGGGATTTGGGCGTGCCTGCCTACCTGATAGGAGGCTTTGTGCGGGACAAGTTATTGGGAAGAAGAACAAAAGACATGGATGTGGTGTGTGTAGGCGATGGTATTGCCCTTGCACACAAGGTAGCAGAAAGTCTGGGGGATAAGATACCGGTGAATTTCTTCAAAACCTATGGTACCGCCCAGGTAAAATGGCAGGAACTGGAAATAGAGTTTGTAGGTGCCCGTAAGGAAAGCTACCGCCAGGAAAGCCGTAACCCCGAAGTGGTAGCCGGCACCCTGCAGGACGACCAGAACCGCCGCGACTTTACCATCAATGCATTGGCTATCAGCCTGCGGGAAGCAGACTACGGTACCCTGCTCGACCCTTTCGACGGGCTGGCAGATCTCGACCGGAAAGTTATCCGTACCCCGCTGGCACCTGCCCAAACGTTCAGCGATGATCCGCTGCGGATGATGCGGGCCATCCGGTTCGCCTCACAGCTGCAGTTTACCATTGAACCGGCTGCTTTTAAAGCCATTCAGGAAAATGCAGAACGTATCCGTATCATCTCCCAGGAGCGGATTTCGGATGAATTTAATAAAATCATGCTGTCCACCAAACCTTCAACCGGATTGGATCTCTTATATAAAGCAGGACTCCTGAAAATCATTTTCCCCCAGATGGTGGATATGGTGGGAGTGGAGATGTATGAGGGGAAAGGGCATAAAGATAATTTTTATCATACCTTGCAGGTCGTGGATAATATCGCGGAAAACACCCGTGATCTGTGGCTGCGCTGGGCTGCCTTATTACACGATATCGGTAAGCCCGCCACGAAAAAATTTGAACCAGGCCATGGCTGGACTTTTCACGGCCACGACGCGGTAGGCGCAAAAATGGTTACCCGTATCTTTACCCGTTTCAAACTGCCATTGCATGACAAAATGAAACTGGTGAAGAAGCTGGTGGAACTACACCTCCGGCCTATCAGCCTTACCAAGGAAAATATAACGGACTCGGCTATCCGCAGATTACTGTTTGATGCCGGCGATGATATAGATGGGCTGATGATGCTCTGTGAAGCAGATATTACCTCAAAGAATAAAGCCAAAGTTAAAAGGTACCTGGAGAATTTTGAACTGGTACGCAATAGATTGAAGGAAGTAGAGGAAAGTGACCGTATTCGTAACTGGCAGCCTCCGGTAACCGGTGAAATGATTATGGAAACATTCGCCCTGCAGCCGGGAAGAATTGTAGGAGAACTGAAAAATGCGATCAGAGAAGCCATCCTGGATGGTGAAATCCCCAATACCTATGATGCAGCGTATGCATTTTTACTGGAAAAAGCAAGTGCATTGAATCTTACCCCGGTTAAATAAAATTGGTAATTTTACAGGGTCAGGAGAATTACCGATCATTGTACTCATTACAAACAGTAACCGAACACTTATTAACCGGGTGTTCAATAATTTATCTAACTTATAACTTATAACCTTTTTGTCATGCCGGTCTTGAAATTCAGAGTATACTGGGAAGAAGATGAAAGTGTCTACAGAGACATTGTCATTAAGCCGAATCAGACGTTTTTATTATTTCATCAGGCAATTCTGCAGGCATTTGAATTCGATGCTAAACATAAAGCTACTTTTTTCCGTAGTAACGATAACTGGCAACGTGGCCGGGAAATCATCCTGGAACTGGATCAGGAGCCACGCAAGGTAGCGCCCCTGCTGATGGCCGATACTGCCATTGCAGCCGCTGTAAAGGATCCTAACCAGAAATTCATTTACCTCTACGATTTTGCTAAAAACTGGTCTTTCCTGGTAGAACTCATTGGTGTTTCCAAAGATGAAAACAGTAAAGTCACCTATCCGGTATGTGTACGTAAAGAAGGACTGGCACCTAGTCAGTATGGTACCAAAGGACTGGTAGGCGATAAGCTGGTGGAAATGGAGGAGAAATATGACCTCAATAAAGAAGGTATGGACCAGGACGGCTTCGGAGAAGAAGGGGAAGAAGATGTAATGGGGAATGAAGGCGGAGAAGAATTCGGCGGAGAAGAAGAGAACAGTTTCTAACAGCAATATTTTTTTATAGGCATTACGAATGAGGCATGAGCTGCTTTCCTAAAGATGACCCGTTTTTATCTTCCGGAAAATGCAGCATGTTTCATTCGTAATTTTTTTATTTCAGCCAGGCATGCAAAAAACGGTTATTATCATCGCGGGGCCTACGGCGTCAGGGAAAACGGCATTGGCTATACGAATAGCGCAGCTGTTTAATACCGCTGTTATTTCTGCGGATTCCCGGCAATGTTACCGGGAAATCAGCATTGGTACCGCCAAACCTACACCGGATGAACTGGCAGCAGTACCACATTATTTTATCGACTCACATAGCATCCGGGAAGAAGTCAATGCCGGCATCTACGAAAAGCTGGCCTTACAATATGCCGGCGAAATTTTCAGCCGCAACAACATAGCCGTGATGTGTGGTGGTACCGGATTATATATTAAAGCTTTTACGGAAGGTATCGACGATATGCCGGCCATCCCGCCAGGCATAAGGGAGCACCTGAATGCACAATATGTCGCAAATGGTATTACCTGGCTGCAGCAACAGCTACAGGAGCGTGATCCCGCGTTTTATGCCACGGCAGAAACGCAGAACCCGCAGCGCCTCATCCGGGCACTGGAAGTACTGGACGCTACAGGACAGTCGGTGACGGCTTTCCGTAAAGCAGCGCCGCAGCAAAGAGATTTCCGGGTCATTAAAATAGGGATTACATTACCCAAAGAATTACTGCACGAACGTATCCATCATCGGGTAGACTTAATGATGGCGGCTGGTTTGGTGGAAGAAGTGAAAGCGGTATTGCCTTACCGCCAGCACAATGCCTTACGTACAGTGGGTTATCAGGAGATTTTCGATTACCTCGATGGCCAGTTGTCGCTGGAGCAGGCAGCAGCAGATATTAAAACCCATACCCGCCAGTATGCCAAAAGGCAGCTTACCTGGTTCAGAAAGGATACGGCCTTTACCTGGTACGATCCCCGGGAGGAAGCCACGATACTGGCTGCGGTGCAGGCGGCGATATAAGCGTATTAAAAAAGTAAAGCGCAAAACGGTATATCCGTTTTGCGCTTTACTTTTTTAGGTAGATGATTAACGCGACTGATTAGAATTTCAGACCGATCGTCATCACGATATTACTTCTGTTATAATCTATCGTAGCTGCTTTAGGCGTATATCCGGCGTCTGCTACGCGGTAAGGCAGCCAGCGGTCTTTACCCTGCGCATAGCTGTAGGTCAGATCGCCGTAGATACCTTTGGTACGGAAGCCCAGACCACCGCTGTATACTTTACGGGAAGCATCGATGCCGGCATTATAACTGTCATTGCTATACGGATTGCCATAGGCGGCAAAACCGGCTCTTACCGCATAGATCGACAGGAATTTCAGCTCAGCACCCACTTTTACATTGGAAGCTGCTTTGTATAATGCACCAATGTTGGTGTTGAGATCATTTTCAAAACTCCGGTCATTGCTCATCCGGAATTTGCCGGAAGACTGATTTACATACTCGTAGTCTGCACTGATGAAGCCCTGTGGTTTCGATGGATCGCTGAGATCACCGATGAAGAAGGACGCGCCTCCCATCAGGCGGAGCGGAGCGGTGTAGTTATAATCATTTTCTACCGGATACCCGTTGGTCAAATCTTCTGAATAGGCGCTTAAGGTACTGTTGATATTTTCTGTGTTGGACGTCATGTTAGCGCTATAGCTGTCATGCATACTGTAGAATACAGGTGTATGGAAAGCGGCGCCCAGCCGGAGCCGGTCGGTTGCTTTGAATAACACCCCCAGTTTACCACCGATACCCAGTCCGGTACGTTTCAGGTATTTATTATAATCGAAGAAGGCAAATCCGTTGTTGGGTTTACCACTGGCATCATCTTCCATGAAGGTGAGCGTTTCTTTATAATTAATGCTGGGTACTACCACGCTGGCGCCGATATAGAAACGGTCGCCATAGTTGCCGGCAACGGCAAACGCAAATTCATTCAAGCCACCCTGTGTTTCCAGGATACCGCGTTGCTGTAAGGCAATCGGGCCTCCTTCCTGACGGGTAGGAGAGGCATTGCTCAGCGGCTCTATATTACCTGCGGCATTCTTGAACTGATCGATCAGGCCGGATTGATAAGCCAGACTGGCTCCCAATGGGTAACCTTTTTTATAAACGTCAGTGTTCTGACCTACCAGGTCATCTACCCAGGAGTCGGAGTAGGAGGATACATCGTTGAAACCGGCAATGGCTACTTTGTTATTGTAGTTGGCCAGGCGGTTCATACCCAGGGAAAAGGTGACGTTATTCCAGGAGCTGCTGCCGCTGTTTCTGTTGGCGGCAAAGATAACGCCGATGTTAGGCAGCTGGAAGTTGGTGCGGTTTCCTTTATTGTCCAGGATATTGTTGCCCTGATAAGTTGAATTGTTACCGGTAATGCCCACGCCGGCAGAAAACAGGAATTCTCCCGTTTTAAATACGCCGATACCTGCCGGGTTGAGATGTGCAGATGTGTAATCTCCTCCAAGGCCAACACCTCCGCCTCCCAGTGCCTGGGTTCTGGCCGTACCAAAAGGCTGAAAGTTGGAGTAAAGCAATGCATCTGAAGAGCTTTGTGCCATGGCAGTTGCGGATAAAAGCAAGCCGCCTAAAAGAGGATAAATTCTTTTAATCATAGTGCTGTATTCTTAGAAATTGAGAGCTGCTGTGTAGGTGTCTTGTCTTGTTGAGGCAAGTCAGCTGACGACTGCGGTAGTATAACGTTCAGCTGTGACAAAAACTTGTGTAATAAAAAAGATAAGCGTAGTTGTTAATGCTACGCTTATCTTTTCTGGTAATTATTTTAACGGCCTCCTCTTACAGGACGGGTGTAACCACCACCGCCACTGTTACCACCACCGCCGCCACCGGAGCTCGGAGCCGGAGTATAGCTAGGTGCTGATGGTGCAGGTCTGGAATATTCTACGCGCTGTGGTCTGGAATATCCGCCACCGCCATCGTTACCGTAATTGTTGTTAGGTCTTACTACTGGTCTTTCGCCGCTGGAAGGCTGGAATACACGACGGGGTCTGTCAAAATTACCACCGTTGTTAGGATTCACGACGCCACCGGTATTACCGCCATTAACAGGCTGGTAGGAACCTCTCACCGGACGGGTATAACCACCGCCACCATTATTGATACCACTACCGCCGTTACCACCACTGTTGGTGTAGGTTGGTCTGCGTGGATCTCTTTCGTTGCCGGATCTTACCGGACCATAGGAGTTGGAAGGACGCGGACGGCTGTAATAACCGCCACCAAAATAACCACCACCATAATGGCCGCCATAATAAGGATAACCACCATAACCATAGTAGCCACCATAATAAGGGTTGAAATGGCCGTAGTAAGGATAATAGCTGCCTATGTAAGGAGCGCCCCAGCCACCATAGCCACCGTAAAACCACGGATTATAATAACCCATTCCGCCACCGAAGCCCCAGCCCAGTCCCATACTCATTGAAGGGCCATAGAAAGAGTTGTAGCCCATACCAAAGCCATTATAGAATCCGGAACCGAAGTAGTTGTTGGTATATACGTTGGCGCCTGCATTGTAACCATCCCAGTAGCTACCAGAATAGTTGTTGCCGCTGTTACCGAAACGGTTCAGTCTGCGTTGGTAATCGCCCTGATCATCATCCTGATAAGTTACGTAGTTGCCTTCACCGTCGGCATCCTCAACATAGTTGGCATCATCTGAATTGCCATTGGATCCATTGCTGGATGCATAAGTACGCTGCTGTTGGCGAGGAGAATAATAAACGTCATCCGGCGTCTGCATAGACTTGTACGTGCTGGAGCAGGCCCCGAGTGCGAGTGATCCGGCCAATGCAATATATAATATAGGCCTCATTTGAAATATGTTTTAAGTGTGATTCGTGTAGTAAATTTACTTCTTTTAAACGGAATTGGCAGTGCGAAAGTTACTATAACAGTGGAACGGGATATTATTTTAGGATAACTGTTTGCACCTTTATGATTTTCATCTATGTTTGTAACATTTTCTTTTTAAATATCAGAACAAAAATTAAGCCAATCCAACCCCCGGCGGCCGGATAGCAGGCTTAATTTTTTCAAGGGAAGTTTAGTACAGAATTGTTGAAAAACAAATACATATAAATTAGGTATATTTTTTATGAGTAAAGAGATCACAGCCCGTTCGGAAGACTATTCAAAATGGTATAACGACCTGGTATTGAAAGGCGGCCTGGCAGACTACTCTGCCGTGCGCGGATGTATGGTGATAAAACCATATGGCTATGCCCTGTGGGAAGCCATGCGCGATGTTTTGGATCGCAAATTCAAGGAAACCGGTCACCAGAATGCGTATTTCCCGCTGTTCATCCCTAAAAGCTTCCTCAGCAAAGAAGCCGCACACGTGGAAGGGTTTGCAAAAGAGTGTGCTGTAGTGACCCATTATCGCCTGAAAAACGACCCGAATGGCGGTGGCGTAGTAGTAGACCCGGAAGCAAAACTGGAAGAAGAACTCATCGTTCGCCCTACTTCTGAAACCATCATCTGGAATACATATAAAGACTGGATACAGTCTTACCGCGACTTACCGTTGCTCATTAACCAATGGGCCAACGTAGTTCGTTGGGAAATGCGTACCCGCTTATTCCTGCGTACCGCAGAATTCCTGTGGCAGGAAGGACATACCGCACACGCTACTGCAGAAGAAGCCATTGCTGAAACTGAACAGATGCTGGACATCTACGCCGATTTCGCAGAAACCTTCATGGCTGTTCCGGTAATCCGTGGTGTAAAATCCGCCAGCGAAAGATTTGCCGGCGCCGTAGATACCTATTGCGTGGAAGCGCTGATGCAGGATGGTAAAGCTTTACAGGCAGGTACTTCCCACTTCCTGGGCCAGAACTTTGCCAAAGCTTTTGATGTACAGTTCTCCAATAAAGAGAATAAACTGGAGTACGTGTGGGCTACCTCCTGGGGTGTTTCTACCCGCCTGATCGGTGCGCTGATCATGGTGCACAGTGATGATGAAGGATTGGTACTGCCACCAAGAATTGCACCTGTACAGGTAGTTATTGTACCGATCTATAAAGGACCTGATCAGAAAGCTGCCCTCGATGAAAGAGTAAATGGAATCGTGGCAGAACTGAAAAAGGCCGGTATCAGCGTGAAATACGATAATTCCGATAATAACCGTCCAGGCTGGAAATTCGCTGAATACGAACAGAAAGGCGTACCGGTACGTATTGCCATCGGTGCGAGAGACCTGGAAAACAACGTAGCGGAAGTTGCCCGCCGCGATACAAAAGAAAAAATGAGCCTTTCCCTGGATGGTTTGCCAACACGCATCCTGGAATTACTGGAAGAAATCCAGCTCAATCTCTTTAACAGGGCCAAAACTTACCGCGACAGCCACATTACCCGCGTAGATACCTTTGAGGAATTCGAAAAGGTACTGGATGAAAAAGGTGGTTTTATAGCTGCTCACTGGGACGGTACACCGGAAACAGAAGAGCAGATTAAAGACCGTACCAAAGCGACCATACGCTGCATACCGCTCAATAATCCGCAGGAAGCAGGTACTTGTATCCTTACCGGTAAACCGTCTAAGGAAAGAGTGTTGTTTGCAAGGGCTTATTAATTAAATAACGCAATGACCGGTTAGGCATTTTGTATAACGGGAAGATCTTACGGGAAATCTTCACCTTTTTATCCGTTCGTTATACGAAATGCCTGACGGAATTTGTTACTACATCTGATCCGATACCTGGAAGTAAATCATTAATACAATTCAATGCCCTTTATCCGTTACATAGTGTTATGGATGCTGGTTATCTTTTCTACGGCCGGGGCTATCCACGCCCAGGGCCTGATGATCCGTAACTATAATGTGAAAGATGGACTGGCAAATGCAACAGTGTACGCTGCTGTGCAGGATAAAGACGGATTTATCTGGTTTGCTACTCCCACCGGCGCCAGTAAATTCGACGGAAAACGCTTCCGTAATTACTCCAAAAAAGACGGTCTCACAGATAATGATGTGATTAAACTGTCCGCAGATTCTGAAGGACGCATCTGGTTCACCACCCTGAACGGTAAACCTTCCTATTACTACAAGTCCGTTATCCATACGGAAGACAATGATCCCACCCTGGTATTCGACAGCCGCAGCCACTATATGCAGTATGCTTTTGAAGGTAAGGCAGGCGTGGTCTGGTTCCTGAATACCAATAACCGCATTATACAGTATACCGGTAAAAAAACGGTTTATGACCGGCTGGACGCTTCCGGCGCAGGTCTTTTTTTCCTGATAAAGAATAGTGATATCTATCATCCGCTGCAACGTTCTTTTCACGTCAACAGTCTCAAAGACCCGGATAACAACGGGCAACGCATTTTTCCGGTATCTCCTTATCCGCTCGATGATCCGGCGTTTAACACCCGTATCCGCAACAACGCCATTGTTATTCTCCGCAACGCATTGTATTCCTATACGGCTGCGGAAGCCATCTGCTTTTTCAACGGATCCGACTGGGGTATCCGCGATGAGATCAGCCATGTATGTGTAGATAATGATAACCTTTGGGTAGGTACCCAACGGGCCCTTTATTACCTGAAAGGATATTTCAGGGGAGAAAGGAAACTGGTGAAACTGCTGGACAACCACTATATCACCTCCATCCTGAAAGACCGGGATGGTAACATCTGGATCACTACTTTCGGCGACGGCGTATATAATATCCCCTATAAAAATTTTTATTTCGGTTATCTGGATAATACCAACGGTCTGTATTCCCATTCTATTTTCAGCATCTTCAAGGATCAATCCACCAACTTGTTGCTGATCGGACAGAATGCAGGTATCCTCAATACCCTGGATAACAATGGCACGATCCGCACTTTCAGCCTGGATACCACTTCCGGCCGTAACAGTGTATTGTCTATTCTGCCTTATAAAGATAATAATGTCATTATCGGCACCGATAATGGACTCTTTAACTTTAATACCGTTACCCAACGCTCTTCACCCCTGAAAGCGGTAAAGATGCTGAAGGATGTAGATGTATCTTCTTCCGGGAAAATCAGAATGGCTGCGCAGAATCAGGTTATTGCCCTGGATGATTATACCATCGGCGATCTCGATCTGCTGGTTACTTCCATTGCGTGTATTAATGATTCCGCCTATTACGTAGGCACCAACAGTGGCCTGTTTTACAGCAGCGACAGCCTGCAACGGCTGGAACGTATACGCGCCGGCAAGTTATTTAAACTGAGCATCAAAGACCTGAAATGGATCAATGGTTATCTGTGGATTGGTACAAGTGACCAGGGCATTTATGTGATGCATGGCGACTCTGTAGTCAAACACTTGTCTACCGCCAACAACCTGGCCAGCGACATCTGTCAGCAACTGTACTACGATGGAGTGGGTCGGCTGTATGTAGCTACCAATAAAGGCGTATCGGTGATTAATGTAACGCAGCAGTCTATTACCCGCAACATCACTTCCAATGATGGCCTGATGTCGGACGATATACGGGGTGTGTTTGCCGATAAAGGCAAACTGTATATTGCTACCTCCAATGGCCTTTGTTATTTTGATGGTGATCATATCCCACAGGATACTGTGCCGCCGGTCATCTACCTGAGTTATATCCGGTATGGCGACAGCACCTTCCTGCCGGCTACTTCCTTTGAACATCTTTTTAAACGGAAAGCTTCTTTTGAAGCCGAATTCGGTACGATTGTCTTTGATTTACCTGAACTGGTAGAGTATCAGTATAATTTTTCCGGAGATAGTACCAGTGGCTGGGTCACCACCATGTCTAATATCATTCCGTTTCCGGACCTGCAGCCCGGTACCTATAAACTGATGGTGAGGGCCCGGAAATATAAAAGCAGCTGGTCGCCGCCGCTGGCAGTGAATGTACATATCCTGCCCAGATGGTACCAGGAGTGGTGGGCCAGGGGGATTTTGCTATTGGTAGGGTTGCTGGTGATTCTGGCAGTATTGCGCTTTATTATCAAGCGTATCAAACAGGCAGAGAAGCGAAAGACCGAATATAACCGGCGTATCGCGGAACTGGAGGCCAAAGCATTGACCAATCAGATGAATCCGCATTTTATTTTTAACTCGCTGAACTCCGTACAGCACCTGATTTTGGAAAAAGAAGAAAAACAGGCGCTTAACTTTTTGGCGGATTTTGCTACCTTGATGCGGCAAATGCTCAATAATTCCAGGAAATCGTATATTTCACTGGAAGAAGAGATAGCTTTTCTGACCCGCTACCTGGAATTGGAGAAAATCAGGTTTGCGCATTCGTTTACTTATCACTTTATCATGGAGGAGGCTTTGAAAGATTATACCGTCTATATTCCGCCCATGATCATACAACCGATAGTAGAGAATGCCATCAAACATGGATTAGCCCCCAAAAACATTAGCGGTTATCTGGAAATAAGGCTGGAAATGGTTGACGACCTGTTATATTGTTCTGTGGATGATGACGGAATAGGCTGGGATAAGTCCAATAGTATAAAAAGCGCACGACTGATAAAACACGAATCCACTGCATTGAGCGTGATTAAAGAACGCTTGCAGATTATAAAATCTTTTAATGGAAGTGTTGGAAAGTTAGAAATTATTGATAAATTTAAATCTGGTTTCGGCAATAAGGAAGGTACCTTAGTTGAAATACTGATTCCCATTGTTAAGATGTTATGAGTAATATAAAAGCTGCCATTGTAGACGATGAAGTCCGCAACATTCATATTTTACGCAATATACTGGAGAACTATTGTAAAGATGTAACAGTAGTTGGAGAGGCGCAGAATATCAATGAGGCGGCAGAAATGATTAAGAACAACCCCATTGACGTATTGTTTCTGGATATTGAGATGCCACCTCACAATGGTTTTCAGTTATTGGAAATGTTTCCGGTTCTTAATTTCGAAGTCATTTTTATCACCGCATTCCAGGAGTATGCCCTGCAAGCTATTAAGTTTGCGGCCCTGGATTACCTGCTGAAACCTATTAAGGTGAGCGAGGTAGAAGATGCGCTGGAAAAGGTGAAAAAAAGTAAAAAAGGCCGTCTCAACGAACTGGCTTCTATCCTGAAGGATTATGTAAAGAACAATGACAACGCCTTCTCTAAGATCGTTATTCCGGTAAACGACGGCTATAATGTGATTGATCTGAAAGACATTGTCTATTGTGAAGCATTCGACAGCTATACCAAAATACAGCTGATCAGCAATGTATCGCACCTGATTTCCAAATCACTGAAGGAATATGAAGAGATGTTATCCGATAAAGGTTTTTACCGGGTACACAAATCTTTCCTCATTAATATTCACCATATTGTCAAGATCATTAAAGGATTGGGTACTGCTGTGGTGATGAGTGATCAGAAAAATATTCCCATCTCTTCCCGTAAAAAGGATGAATTCTTTACCCAGTTAAAAGGGGTGATTAACCTTTAATCAATTTTTTTTATACCATATTTCAGCCGGTGGCCTTGCGCTTAACCGGCTTTTTTGCGCGTTCCCTGTATGAATTTATCATTTTGCGAGATCGTGTAACAGAATCTGATATACTTACATTATTTTGATTATGGGTTTTCATAGATAAAAGATGATTGCTGGTTCCGTCTTTTCATACACTACCAGTATTGACTTAGTAAAAGTCCCGTCTCCTGTAACAGGAACGGGACTTTTCTTTTAGTCTTATATAAGTACCGGTTACAGGTTTTCTGTGCCGCCGCCGGTATTGATGTTATAGTAATAGATATTGCTGCCTCTTTGCGGATAGAAGCCGATCAGCTGAATAGCTTTTTGTTTGTCCAGTATGCTGCTGAGCATATCTGTGGACGTAATGGTCGTATTGCCTGCTTTCAGGATCACAAAGCCGGGCAGCATGGTGGTTTGTTTTTTGATGATACCGGTACCGATATCGCCTACTTTCACGCCACCGCGTATGCCCATTTGGGCCGCTTCCTCTTTATCCAGGTCGGTGAAGTCGGCACCCAGGCGGTCCAGGATTGTGATTTTTACCAGGTCTGTATTGCCTTTCAGGTTGCGGAGTACCACGTTTTCTGCGGTAATCTCTTTACTGCCACGGAGGTAGGTAATACTGATCTTGTCTCCCGGTTTGTAGCGGGCTACCTGCTCACTCATCTGGGAAGGACCGGGAATATTCACGCCATTAATCCGGGTGATTACATCCCCGCTACGCAGTCCGGCAACGGCAGCGGAGCTGTTGGCCATTACATCGGTGATCTGCACGCCGTTTACATCGCGGCTGATGCCTATCTCTTTCAGTTGTTCATCGCTCATGGCGGCTACTGCAGATGGGGAAGCGTAACGTACACCCAGGTAAGCCCGTTGTACATTGCCGTATTTCAGGATGTCATTCACCACTTTTTTGATCAGGTTCACCGGAATAGCATAGGAATAACCAGCATAGGAGCCGGTCGGGGAGGCGATCGCAGAGTTGACCCCCACCAGTTCACCGGCGGTATTCACCAGTGCACCACCGGAGTTACCCTGGTTAACAGCAGCATCTGTCTGGATAAAGGATTCGATGGCACTATTGATTTTGCCGCCGCTTTTGTTGATACCGATAGACCGGGACTTGGCACTTACAATCCCCGCTGTTACGGTAGCATCCAGGTTTAACGGATAACCTACTGCCAGTACCCACTGACCGATTTCCACATTGTCGGAGTTGCCGTACAACAGGTAGGGCAGGCCTTTGGCGGTTATTTTAATAACAGCCAGGTCGGTGCTGGGATCCGTACCAACGAGGGTAGCCTTATAGGTTTTGTTTTCGTTGCTCAGGGAAACGGTGATCTCGTCTGCATCGGCAATTACGTGGTTATTGGTAACGATGTAGCCGTCGTCGGAAATCAGTACGCCGGAACCGGAAGCCATCTGGCCCGGAACATAATACCGGCGGCCATCTCCGCCACCATTAAATTCATCTCCGAAAAATTCATCTCCAAAAAGATCCTGGAGGATGCTACGTCTTCTTTGCAGGTTATTACCATTGGTTACCTGCCGGGGATTGATTTTTGTTTTGATGTGTACCACACCCGGAACGGCTGTTTTAGCGGCTGTAGTGAAATCGGTAGGGGGAGTAACGTTGGCGCCTTTGTCTGCACCGGGCATGAAACGCGCATAGTTTACAGGGATGGCATCGGAGCCGTTCTGAAAATTACCTGCCTGCCTTGGCTGAAAATATTTGCTGTACACAAATATGGAGGCAGCGGCAGTCACAGTGCTGATAACGACAGTTGCAACAATTTGCTTGAATTTCATATTATAGTGTGTTTAGCTTTAACGAATACTAAATGGTCAATTATGTATGAGGCTAATAATATTGGGATACGATCAATTTATATGCCTTTACTACAAATTTAATCACGGAGAAGAATCAAAGGCAATAGGGGCAAATCACTTTAACAGATTTTTATTGAAAGGCTGACAAAATTACATATGCATCTGCCGGAAGAGGGGGCCGGATGGTAACCCGGCGGTTCTTTCGGCAGATGCGTGCGGGATTATAACGACAACAGAAATGCGAGGGTATCCACACCATCGGCATAATCGCTTAAAGAAGGCTGTTGTGCCTGCCCGAAAGGCGTAAAGGCCGAACCTACCAGGCATTGCAGCACCTCGTTTTGTTGCAGCTCCTGTTGGGCTTTGGCCATATCCTGATAGTAGCTGTAGTACAGCACACTAAGCGGCGAAAACAGTTCTGCCGATTCCCGCAGCAGGAGGGTGCCATTGGTCAGGTAAGGACTGCTGTTCAACAGCAACAGCGCCAGGTTATAGTCGTAGTTGTTTTTGTATTTGTGGTGGTCTGCCAGGTGTTTGTACTTATCCAGCGCCGTCAGCAGGGCGGTGAAGTCATATCCTTCGGGTACCCCTATCCGGGTTACGTTCCGGCAACCCAGTCCGAAATATTGCATGATGTCATCTGCCAGGGCTTCCAGTTGTGCCGGTGTTTCGGTACCGGTAAGCAGGGCGGCAGAAGTACGGTTATGCCGGATGATATGCGGGTATTTGGCAAAATAGTAGTGAAAATACCGGGAAGAGTTGTTGCTACCGGTGGCAATATAGGCGTCGCAGTCTTTCAGCATGTCCTGTACCACGGTTTGTTGAGCCACCTCCGGATACCATTCCTCCATTTTCGCCAGTATATGTTTCATCAGCACTTCATCTTTGCCGGAAAGCTTTAATTTGATGTGGTGGCCACTGATAAAGCCGCAGAGCCAGTCGTGAAAAACAACCAGCGGAATGTTGCCTGCCGCCACAATGCCTACTGTTTTGGGAGCAGTTTCACGGGCAGCGGCCGGATATTGTGCCAGCCACTGCTGCAGGGCAGCAGGTGCCAGGAAATACCGGGAAATATTATCCAGCGCCTGGTTAATAAAGTCCGGGGTAAACCATCCATTAGCGATATAGGCACGTTCCTTTACTGCCTCCAATTCAGGGCTATTGCCCGCCAGATACTGGCCCAGGCGCACCAGTGCGGCCTCTTTTTCTGCTATGTTCATGAAACTGTATAAATATTTGACTTAATTAATTAGGGAAATTTTATTTTTGTCCACAAAATTAATGGCTTACTACTTAAACAAAAATTTTACACTATGGCAATTAAGATAACAGACGAATGTATTAACTGTGGCGCCTGCGAACCGGAATGCCCCAACAATGCGATATACGAAGGCGGTGTAGAGTGGGCCATGGCTGATGGAACCACTGTTAAAGGGCCTTATACATTGATGGACGGTACGGAAATGGATGCCGATCAGCGTAATGCACCGATCAGCGTTGATTCGTACTACATTGTGCCGAACAAATGTACAGAATGCCAGGGATTTCATGAAGAACCACAATGTGCGGCAGTATGTCCGGTAGATTGTTGCGTACCCGATGAAATGTACCAGGAAACAGTTGAAGAGCTGATGGGTAAGAAGGAAAAACTGCATATCTGATCATATCTCATTGCTACAAGGAAGCTTAATCAGGAACCGTTCCGGCCGTTGGCAGAACGGTTCTTTTGTATTATACCGGCCCGTTGCCCCACCTCCCTGTAAACATAAAGGCGCACCTGTGGGGGCAGTTGACAATTAACAAATAACCTTTAACTTTACCCGCTTATTGTAAAACATCTTATGAAGAAGAACATAGCTTTGGTAGCCGGAGGGTATTCCGGTGAATATGTAATATCTGTACAGAGCGCCGTTACCATAGAAAAAAACCTGGATAGCAGCAAATATGCAGTTTACAAGATCATTATCACCAGGGATAGCTGGAGCTATACTGCAGCAGATGGTCAGGTATATGAAATAGATAAAAATGATTTTTCTTTATTGATAGCGGGTACCAAGGTGCAATTTGATGCGGTATTCATTGGTATCCACGGCACGCCGGGAGAGGATGGCCGTTTACAAGGGTATTTTGAAATGCTGGGTATTCCGTTTACCAGCTGCGGTATGGTTACTTCTGCCATTACTTTCAACAAAAGCTATTGTAATAAAATAGTAGCCGCACTGGATGTGGTAAATGTTTCCAAATCTGCACACATCTTCCGGGATCAGGCTTTTGATACTGCCGGCATTTTACAGCAACTGCGTTTACCCGTTTTTGTTAAACCGGCAGAAGGGGGCAGCAGCATCGGTATGTCCAAGGTGAAAACCGCGGAGGAATTACCTGCAGCTATTGAAAAAGCTTTTCAGGAAGATAACCAGGTACTAATAGAAGAATTTATCAAAGGCCGTGAATTAACGATCGGACTTTATCGTACCAATAACACCCTGACGGTATTGCCTATTACCGAAGTGGTAAGCAGCAAGGAGTTTTTTGACTACGAAGCGAAATATGTACCCGGTGTTTCCAACGAAATTACCCCGGCCCCCGTTGCTGACGAGGTGACCCGGCTGGTACAGGAAACTGCCACCGCATTGTATAATAAACTAAATTGTAAGGGAATTGTGCGGATCGACTTTATTTATGAAGAAGCCACCGGTAAGTTGTTCTTCCTGGAAGCCAACACCATGCCGGGGCAATCTGAAAACAGCCTGGTACCGCAGCAGGTAAGAGCCGCAGGCAATACCCTGGAGGCATTTTACGGTGCATTGCTGGAAGAATGTTTACGCAAGTAATGCCGGAATAAAACAATCGCCGCTCTTGTATATGGGTGGGCGATCTGGTTTTCCTGCATCATGATTATAAACCATCACACTTAATAAAATTATCGTGTTTGACTTTATTACCAAGCGCTCATTTGGATTTAACCTGTTAGTAGTTATTGCCCTCTTTTTTGCACTGGCACTGCTTTTCTTCTCTATGTTGGGTGTTATTACCAAACATGGACAACAATTGACGGTACCGGATGTAAGGGGCAAAAATGTGAAAGAAGCTATTGCCACCCTGGAGCGGCTGGGTTTTGAAGCAGATGTGAGAGACTCTATTTATGTGGATTCCCTGCCCCCGCTGGCAGTATACGCACAAACGCCGGATAAGGGCGCACAGGTGAAGGTAAACAGAACCATCTACCTGACCGTTAACAAAATGGTGGCGCCGATGGTCAAAATGCCGGACCTCGAAGGCCTCACTTTCCGCAGCGCCGAAATGATGCTGAAAAGCATGCGGCTGAATGTAGGAGATACTATTTATAAACCGGACTTTGCCACCAATACCGTTTTACAGCAACTGTTGAACGGCCGGAAAATAAAACCCGGTACCCCGGTAGCGGAAGGCAGCAACATTACCCTCATCCTGAGTAGTGGTACCGGCAGCATTGAGAACCCCGTACCTAATTTCGTGGGACTTACCTATGCAGAAGCCAGAGAGATGCTGAATGCCAGCAACCTGAATCCGGGTACGGTGATCATCGATCCGAATGTAAAAGACACTGCCAATGCCTTTATCATCAAGCAGGTGCCTACCCGTAAAAACGAGATCGGCGACTTCAATATGGTAAGAGCGGGTGAGAGTGTGGATTTCTGGTTATCCGCCACCAAACCGGTAACAGACAGCATTGCTCCGCCTCCGGCTGCGGAAGAATAGCAGAAAATGACGTAAATTGATATTAAATTCTTTATAACATGCAGAACATAACAGCAGAAGAGCTGAAACAGCGCATTGATAATGGGGAAGCACTTCACATTGTAGATGTAAGGGAACCACATGAACATGCAGACTTCAACATCGGTGGCGTACTTGTACCATTGGGCCAGATACAATTAATGCAGGTAGATGAACTGGAAGCGTTGAAGGAAAAAGAACTGATTGTATACTGCCGTAGCGGTAACCGCAGCGGACAGGCTTGTATGATCCTGGATACTTTAGGCTTTACCAATACAAAGAACCTGGTAGGAGGTATGCTGAACTGGCAGAACCTCTACAGCAAATAAATCTTTTCCCGGAGTAGCAATAGCAGATTGCTACTCCGGAAATTGTTTAACATTGTCTCTGACAGGGCGTTCTCCACATTTATTTGCCCGTTTCTCCATCCCGGCAAATCGCCGTTACTTCTATTTCTACCAGATATTGCGGATCTATCAGCTTACTCACTTCCACCATGGAAGTGGCCGGCCGGATGGCCTGAAAAAATTCTCCGTGTGCCCGTCCATACTCTTCCCATCGGGATATATCTGTTACAAACATACGGGTACGTACCACATCATGTAAAGTTGCGCCGGCATTGATAAGGGCTACCTCAATTTTAGCCAGTACAAACCGGGTTTGTTCATACGCATCGCCAGGCGCCACTACTTTATCGTTATCGGTAGCTACTGTACCGGATACTTCAATCACATTGCCCACTCTTACTGCCCGTGAATAGCCGACTTTATTTTCCCAGACAGCGCCGGAGGAGTAATTCGTACGTTTCATGCGAGATCTTTTAAAATGTAAAGGAGGATAAACAAAATTACACTAATTGTTGCGGTTGTCCGTTATTGGTAGTAGTACTGTTGGGTGGTACGGTGGTACGGAATTTTACCACCCTGCCCAGTAAATCAAACCAGAAAGGCGCTCCCAGCGAAATGGCCAGTGCGGTAATAAACCAGCCGGCCAGTATCAGCCAGCCGTTTTGCTGATAGGGATGGGTGTAGCCACAACGGATGATCAGGCGTCCGCTGCTGGTATCCTGCACACATTGACGGCTGATACCCAGTACATTCCGGGCTTCGCCGGCATCGTTGCGCAGCTGTGCATATACGCCTATCAGCGTAGTATCGGTAACGAATATACGGATAGCCGTATCCTGACGATAGTAAGCACTATCCCGGTGCAGCATATTTTTACGTATAAGCGTATCGGTTATAGGGGTATAACCCGGGTTCCGGCTGGCTGCCAGCTGTACCATCTGCTCCCGTACGGTTTTATCTTTCATGAGGATACGGGCGATGGCGATGGAATCCACGTTAAAAGATCCGGCGATACCTAATCCGATCACCAGCAGCCAGGTTTGTGTTTGTTTGCGGTACCAGCCACTGGTGCGGGTCATGGTTTCATTGAACCAGTCTTCCAGCAGGATGCGGAATTGTTTTACATCCTGGCCGGCATCTTCAAAAAGCTGTTCCATATGTGCCCTGGTAGCCGGTGGTAACAGGAGCTGGTTATGTAGTAGCGCTGCTTTGAGGGCAGCGGAATCGGTATCATAAGTGTCGTTGTTGCTGCTGCGCAACAAATGCACGATGGTTTGTGAAAAGGTTTTCGGACTCAGATAAGCCGGCCGGGCCCGGGCACTGTTCTCACCCAGAAAAGTGATAGCAGGAGCGGCATAAAATTTTTTCAGGAACGGACTGCGATAAAAAGGACTGAAGAAATAAACAACACTCCACCCGAGTTCATAGATCCAGTTGAAAAAAGTAAATCTTCCAAAAACACCCAGTTCGGTACTATGGTCATCATCTTCCAGCATCCGTCTTAATCCCTTGGTAAGTAAACGTGCGCGGGTGTTGAAAATACGGGCCAGTAGTTCCTGCAGGATAGATGCCAGTAAACTATATAACAGGTAGATGAAGATCAGGCCCAATGCAACATCTATGGCCAGGTTATTAAACATAAGGATAGGTATTAAGTTGGCGTACAGGCATAAATTTAAATATTCTTACGAAGATAGTGTAGCAGGACGCAATGTATTTGTAATTTGCAATTACCTAAGCCGTTTTATATTTGTAAACATTTTATTCTTATGATACGTAAATACCTATCCTTGTATTTGCTGTTAGCTATGGCCTTTAGCGCTACAGCCCAGATCAGTTACCGTGAAACGGAAAAAAAGTCGGTGCAGAAAGCTTACGACAGCAGCATGGCTTTTCAGCGCTTATCTGATGACATTGCCCCTATGACCCTCGTGGGGCAAACGATTACCTTTCTGAAACTGAATCCGAACAGACAGGTGAGAAACTCAGAAGATTCCCTGCTGGAAAACGTGTATAAAAAAGGCGGGGTACTGATTCCCTACAAAAGCGTATTAAAAGGCGGACGCTTATATACCCCTTACCGTGCCCTGGAAAATAAATCGTTTAAGATTATTGGTTGCGACAAAAAAGAAGAATCCGGGAAAACCCTGTGGGTATTTACCTTGCTGGACGATGCTTACAAATCGCTGTATTACCAGGTATATGCCAATAACCTGAGCAATGCACCAGTAGTACTCAACGGGTATTACGAATGGCTGAAAAAAACGTATGTAGGGCAAAAACTTTACCTGCCACAGGGGGAACCCTTTAATGCCAAAACAGAAAATGTACTGGATAATAACAGAGAAATCGTACTCGATGAAACAGAAGTATTTTCCTGTGCGGAGATCTCCGTATTATTCACGGCAAAACAGAAGTACGGATTGCCTTACATTATTGCCAACAGCAACTTCAATGGAGAAGTGGCCATTGGCGTAGGTACCAAAAATGAATATCAGAGCGGCCCGTTACTGTCTGGTTTCTGGACGGAAAAACAATATGAAGAATATGTTGCCAGAAAAATAAAGTAATAGCTATAGTAGACAATTATTAGCGGAAAGGCGCCGGGATACATATGTCCCGGCGCCTTTTTTTATGTTATCATGTTATAGAAGCTCCTGCGACTGCTAAACAATTTCGGTCAGCCGGATTAACTTTATGTGGTCTTAATTATTCTCTTGCGCGCTGTCATCCCGTTATTGCACTGTTATGGAAACAGGCTTAATCATACCAAAATCAAAACATATTTTACCCTTAGGATTTAGTTAACCATTTATAAAACCCAAAATCTAGCATTATGAAGCTCCCTATTAAATCACTGGTGTGCCTGGTCGTAGTTACCGGCAGTTGTATTTTCCAATCCTGTAAAAAAGATGCTACATCATCAGCAGCCCAACCAGATGCCATATCTGAAACCGTACTAGCCAAAATTCAGTCACAGGGGTATAGTACACACGATGTGAAGAAAACCACAGATGGTTATCTGGTAGAAGGAGATATTTTCCTTTCTGCCGCAGCATTGGACAAAGTTGCGCTGAACACGCCTATCCTGCGTGTTCCCAAAGGTGAACAATACCGGACAACCAACGTCATTGGTGGTTTGCCACGTGTGATTACAATATCTGTAACCGGTTTACCAGCTGCGTATGGTACTGCTACCGATATTGCTATCCAACGTTATAATGCACTGGGGCTGCAACTTACCCTCCAACGGGTATCCAGCAACGGAGAAGTGGATATCCAGTATGCCAGCCTGGGTTCCGGTATCCTCGGACAATCTGCCGGATTCCCTTCCAGCGCCGGGAATCCTCCCAGCCCTATCAAGCTGAATTCTGATGCCAATGCATTAGGCAGTAACCCCAGCCAAAATTATCTGGCTACTGTAATTGCACATGAAATTGGCCACACTATTGGATTCCGTCATACCGACTACTTTAACCGTAACTATAGCTGTGGTTGGTCCTGGTTTCCAAATGAAGGAGATGCGGGTGTAGGCGCGATCAACATTCCCGGTACGCCTACCAAAGAAGATCCTAATAGCTGGATGCTGGCTTGTATAGGCAATGGCGTAGACCGGCCGTTTAATGCAAACGACATCACCGCCCTGAATTATTTATATTAAGCACTTAAAAACTGTTGGTAAATGCCTGTGAAAAAAACTGACAGTATATAGGTGTGTAATTGCTTTACAGAAAACACCGGCATCGTTATGCCGGTGTTTTCCCGGATAAGGTAAAATCTGTTGAAGTACCCGCCCTGGTACAATCGTACGAATATATGTTATGCCAGGATGTTGGTGGTGATTTCCTTCTAGTTATTATTCATCCAAAACTATCTGCATGAAATCCTGTTTAAAAACAGTGCTTTACCTGTTCCTGTTGGCAAGTGGCCTGGTGTTGCCTGCCTGTAAAAAAGAATCACAGCCAGCTGCTGACACAGACGTGGCTATTCCGGAGCTTACCCTGTTAAAAATCAAAGCCCAGGGATACAGTACCTATGATGTAAAGAAAACGTCCGGCGGCTACATCGTGGAAGGAGATATTTTTCTATCAGATGCGGAATTGGCCAAAACAGCTGCCTCGCCTTCTCCCATTTTACGGGTTGCTAAAAGTGAGCAATACCGTACCAATAACCTGATTACAGGTTTACCCCGGACATTTACCGTATCTGTGACTAATCTCCCCGCTATTTATGCGGATGCTACCAATGCGGCATTGGGGCGTTTTAATGACCTCGCGCTACAAATCAACTTCCGGTTGGTAGCGAGTGGGGGAGATATTAATATTGAGTATGCCAATCTGGGTGCCGGTGTATTGGGGCGTTCCGCCGGTTTCCCTACCAGCAGCGGCAATCCACCCAGCCCTATTTTATTGAATTCGAATGCCGATGCACTGGGCAGTAATCCCAACCGGGATTACCTGATGACGGTCATCGCCCATGAAATTGGCCACACGATTGGTTTCCGGCATACGGATTATTTTAACCGCAATTACAGTTGCGGTTGGTCACCCAGCCCCAATGAAGGAGATGCAGGAGTGGGTGCTATTTATATTCCCGGTACTGCTGCTTCAGAAGACCCCAACAGCTGGATGCTGGCCTGTATTGGCACGGGTGTTAACCGTCCCTTTAACAGCAATGACGTGGCTGCATTGAAGTATCTGTATGGTAGCCCCAATATTGCACCTATTGCGAACGGTACTTATAAAGTAATTAATGTCAAAAGCGGGAAAGCGCTGGATGTAGCGGGTTCGGCTACTACAGACGGTCCCCGTATCATTCAGCAAACCAGTTCGGGCAGTGCCAGTCAGCGATGGGTATTTACTTACCTGGGAGGGAGTTACTATAAGATGATCAATGTGAATAGTGGAAAGTCTACGGATGTAGCCGGCGCTTATCTGCATGATGGGGCTGATCTTATTCAGTATACCTATGGATATGCGCTGAATCAGCAATGGAAAATAGTGGCAAACGGAGACGGAACTTTCACGATACTAAGCCGTAATTCAAATAAAGCGGTAGAGGTGTACGGCGGATCTGTGGATGACGGCGGAATAATTGTACAGTGGACACCTAATGGTGGCACCCATCAACGTTGGTATATACAACCTGCCTGATCGTGATGGCAGTATGCAGCCAGACGTTGCTTATTATAAAAACCGGCGCGCGTTACAAATGCCTGATGTGCGCTGGTCATTTGCTCTTTACCATTCTTCAACCAAAATGTTTACTTATGAAATGTAAATTTATTTTATGCCTGGCTGTTGTGGCAGGCAGTCTTATCTTTCAATCCTGTAAAAAGGAATCCCAGCCAGTGTTACCGGAAGATAGTAGTATCCCGGTGAACACCTTGTTAAAGATTAAAGAACTGGGATATAGTACTTATGACGTGAAAAAAACACCTGGCGGATATATTGCCGAAGGGGATATATTTTTGTCAGACGAAACATTGGCTAATACAAGTATTACCCCATCTCCGCTTTTACGTATTGCCAAAAGTGAACAATACCGGACTACGAATCTGATCACAGGTTTGCCCAGGGTGATCACGATTTCCGTGACCAACCTGCCGGGTACCTATACAACCGCTACTGATATTGCTATTGCACGCTACAACGCATTGGGCCTCCAGCTCACTTTTCAACGGGTGGCCAGCGGCGGACAGGTAAATATTGAATACGCCAGCCTGGGTGCGGGTGTATTAGGACGTTCTGCCGGCTTTCCTACCAGCGGTGGTAATCCACCCAGTCCTATTCAGCTGAATTCAGATGCGAATGCCCTGGGTAGTAATCCGAATGTGGATTATCTGGCTACGGTTATTGCTCACGAAATCGGCCATACTATAGGTTTCCGTCATACCGATTATTTTAACCGCAATTACAGCTGCGGCTGGTCACCCAGTCCGAACGAAGGCCAGGCTGGTGTTGGTGCGATCAACATTCCCGGCACGCCTACCGCCGAAGATCCCAACAGCTGGATGCTGGCTTGTATAGGCTCCGGCGTCAACCGGCCTTTCAACAACAATGATGTGGTGGCCCTGAACTTCCTGTATGGTGGCGGTGGTACCAATCCTGTTGCGAATGGCAACTATAAAGTGATCAGTGTTAACAGCGGTAAAGCACTGGATATTTATGGCGCTTCTCAGGATGATGGCGGCGATGCGGTACAGTGGACTTACCATGACGGGGCGAATCAGCAATGGACATTTACGTACCTGGGAAATGGTTATTATAAGATCACCAATATCAATAGCGGTAAGGCATTGGATGTGTATGGCGCTTCTGTGGATGATGGTGCGAATGTGGTACAATGGACTTCCCATGGCGGCCCTAACCAGGAATGGAAAGTGGTAGCTAACGGGGATGGTTCATTTACCCTGTTGAGTCGTCATAGCAATAAAGCGCTGGATGTATATGGCGCTTCGCAGGATGATGGTGGTAATGTAGTGCAGTGGACTGCTCATGGAGGTAATAACCAGCGTTGGTATATTCAGCCTATCTGATGGTGTGGTGCTATGTAAAATAAGTTTATCTTTTATAACAGCAGGAGGAATCAGAGGATTCCTCCTGTGCTTTAGTCCCTTGTTATTGATCCCCTAATCATTTTTCATTTATGAAATATACACATACAATCATCGCATGTCTGGTGATGATAGCCGGTAGCTTGGTTTTTCAATCCTGTAAAAAGGAGTCACGGCCGGCAGTACCGGGTGACATGGGTATTCCGGAGCGCACTTTGTTAAAGATCAAAGAACTGGGTTATAGTACTTTTGATGTGAAAAAAACACCCGGTGGATATATTGCGGAAGGAGATATTTTTTTGTCGGATGAAGCATTGGTTAAAACCAGTATTACCCCATCTCCGCTTTTACGTATAGCCAAAAGTGAACAATACCGGACGAACAATCTGATCACCGGTTTACCCCGGGTGATTACTATTTCGGTAACGAATCTACCGGCTATTTATGCAACAGCTACCGATATAGCTATCTCACGTTACAACGCATTGGGACTGCAGCTTACCTTTCAACGGGTGGCCGGTGGTGGTCAGGTAAATATTGAGTACGCCAGTCTGGGATCTGGTGTGTTAGGTCGCTCTGCCGGATTTCCCAACAGCAGCGGTAATCCGCCCAGCCCTATTCAGCTGAATGCCGATGCCAATGGATTGGGCAGTAGTCCGGATGTAAACTATCTGGCAACCGTGATAGCCCATGAAATAGGGCATACGATTGGTTTCCGTCATACGGATTATTTTAATCGCACGTATAGCTGCGGCTGGTCGCCCTATCCCAATGAAGGCGATGCCGGCGTAGGGGCAATCAATATTCCGGGTACGCCTGCCGCAGAAGATCCCAACAGTTGGATGCTGGCCTGTATAGGGTCTGGTAGCAACCGGCCTTTTAACAACAATGATATCATTGCCCTGAATTATCTGTACAATGGCGGTGGTACCAACCCTGTTCCCGACGGGACCTATAAGATAATCAGTGTTCATAGCGGCAAGGCATTGGATGTATATAACGCTTCTGTAGCTGATGGAGGTATTGTTGTACAGTGGACGTATGCCGGCGTGAGAAACCAGCAATGGGTGTTTACGTACCTGGGAAATGGTTTCTATAAAATTGCCAGTGTGCACAGTGGTAAAGTATTGGATGTGTACGGCGCTGCTACGGATAATGGCGGAGAGGTGGTACAGTGGGCCTTCGCGGGTGTTGGTAACCAGCAATGGAAAGTGGAAGCCAACGGGGATGGTTCATTCAGGTTGCTGAGTCGTCACAGCAATAAAGCGTTGGACGTATATGGCGCTTCGCAGGATAATGGTGGTAAAGTAGTGCAGTGGACGTATGCCGGAGTGGCCAATCAGCGTTGGTATATTCAACCCATCTGATAAATGATAAAGCCCGCAGATAACAATGATCTTGTTACCAGCGGGCTTTATTTTTATGCAGATAAGATTTTATGGTTGCTCAAAAAAACAACAGCTGCCACCTACCCAGGTATCCTGGCTGTTAAATCCTACGCCAATCATCTTCCCTTTACTGATTCTGGCCAGGTTATGTACCAGCATCGGCCGGGCAGCGCCATCCGGCCATACATACATCATCCGCAGTTCACAGATGGCAGGGCCGTCAGGAGTAGCGATAGCAGGCGCATATTTTACTTTATGTTGCAGTATCCAGTTTTCCGGATCTTTTATATTATCCAGATCAGCCTGCGTAACATCTATCAGTACGCCTTGTCCGGCAAAAGAGAACAAAGGTTTTAATACATAATTTTCCAGGTCTGTGGGAATCACCGGCAGTTCATGCAGGAACCAGCTTTTAGGCACATATTCGCTGTGTATAAAAGGCATGATGTATTTGCTGATGCGGTAAAACCAGTTGGGATGGGTGATCCATTCCACATCAAGATCCTGAAACAGGTTGACATATTCACCGAGACTGTCTGCCTGTCTTTGCAGGTCGTCAAAAATAATCCGGTTATATATTTTGCGGATGGGCGTTTTGACGCCATCTCTCAGATAAAATAATTGTTTTCCTTCCTGTATCAATGCTGTCAGACAGACAGTTTTAATACCCAACGCTTTTTCCGTACAATGAAAATCGATGCGTGTTTTTTGTTCTTCCGGTTTTACTTCCAGCAGAATCACTTCTTCCGGTGCTGTATCGCCCACAATTACGTCGCGAAGCAGCTGGTAATAGGTTGTTTCATCCAGACCATTGAAAAAGTTGGAGAGAGATGCCGGGATATCAAAGTGTGTTTTGAACTGCCGGGCCATCACTTCCTGAAAAGCGTACATGGTGGGAAAACCCTGTAGTTCTATCAGCTGGGGCACCAGCGAGCCATCTTCCGCGTGGCATACCGCAAAGTCGATGACGATAAAATGCGGATGATCATTTTCCCGCGGCACTTTTAGAGCAGCGGGTATAGCATCGCGGGTAATGGTTTTAAAGTCGGGGCGCAATAACACATTGACGATTTCCTCACATACCTGTATCAGTTTACCGGTGAGATCAGCCGGTATAAAGACAGGGGTTTCCGCTACGCGGAAAGCCGGACTGATGCCTGCATCCTGCGCAATGCCTGCCAGGAATTGCTGATATTTTTCCGGGGTAAACTGTTGATTATAGGAGGTTCTGATAGCAGTGATCATAATAGGTACAAATTAAAAGAACGAGTGCTCGTTGTCGGTATGCGATGCTACCTGTTCCAGTCGTTCAATAGCCGCCAGTCTGTCGGAGAGGCAGCCATAGATGGCATAATCCAGGAAAGCGGTAATGAAGCGGTCATGGGTGAGCATGATCTTATCGGGATCGGTGAGTTGTTGAATCATACTGTTGTACTTTTCCTCTCCGTGATGATCGGTGACCTGTTTTTTCTTTTCTTCCTGCAGCAGATACATGTGCATACCGGCAGCATCGGCTTCGGGATGAAATTGGGTACCTATGAAGTGGTCGTTGAAGCGAATGGCCATGGTAGCACGTTCCAGCGGCACGTGTGGCCTTTCTTTTTCCAGCGCCAATACGCGAGCGCCCATGGCGGCCAGGTTGTCGTAGTTCAGTTCTATCACCTGCCAGTTACGGCTGTCTACAATGTAAAAAGGATCGGGGAGTGCACCGAATACTTTTTCCTGCAGGCCAGCTTCTGTTTTATGTACCGGGAAAACCCCGAATGCGGGGGATTTACGTTTGCACACATTCCCCAGTTTATAATAACGGCACATAATCTGGTAGGAATGGCAGATAAAGAACATGGGTTTCTTTTGTGCCTGGGTATGATTCCATTCGAGCAGTGCTTCCACGAGGGAGAAATAGGCTTTTTCCCAATCACTTCCTTCGCTGTCTACCGGGCTGCCAGGGCCGCCGGTAGAGATATAGATATCGTAGGAAGTGTCGGGCACCTGTTGTTGCTGCCGTACTTCAAATTCATCAAATTGCAGGTCGAGTGCGTGCATGGTGGCATATTGCAGCAATATCTCCCGGATACAGCGCATACCTTCATTCGGCACACCTTCATACATATCCAGCACCGCTACCTTCCAGCTGTTTTTAATTGGATGCATACGGCAAAATTACGCATAATGCGTAAAAGCATAAAGTGTAAAAGCTTTCTGGTTTAACAGTTGTATAAAAACTGTTGCTGGATGAAGTCTGTTACGGCCACAAAATCGTTGGTATCTTCGAGCACACGGAGTTGTTTGTCCGCGCCTGTACCGGTTTCCAGCAGCCGAACGGTGGCGTTGATGACTTCCCGGCTACCCAGTTCGTCTACCACATCGTCGATGAAATCCAGTAATTCGTATATGAGTGCCCGTGTGTTTACTTCGATCTCTTTACCAAAATCAATAAGATTTCCATCAATACCATAGCGGGAAGCCCGCCATTTATTTTCGTTGATGAGGGCGCGGTTATAGATGATGAAGTTCAGGTTCTGCATCCGCAGTTTATAGATCTTGGCGCAAACAGCCTGGAAGAGGCCGGCCAGCATGATCGTATCATCTACTGTCAGGGGTACATCACAGACACGGAATTCTACCGTATTAAAGAAAGGATGTACGCGCAGATCCCACCATACTTTTTTGGCATTGTCGATACAATTGGTTTTTACCAGCAGTTTGATGTAATTATCATATTCTTCTATGCTGGCAAAATAATCGGGGATACCGGTACGGGGAAATTTATCAAAAACCTTGGTACGGAAGGATTTGAACCCTGTGTTCCTACCTTCCCAGAAAGGGGAGTTGGTACTGAGGGCAAAGATATGCGGCAGGAAATACCTGACTGAATTGGCGATATGCAGGGCCATTTCCCGGTTTTCCATGCCTACGTGCACGTGTAAGCCAAAGATCAGGTTGGAGCGGGCAGCATCCTGCATTTCATTGACGATTTCGAAATAGCGGGGATGATCCGTAATAAGTTGTTTTTCCCATTTGCTGAAAGGATGGGTACCGGAGGCGCCTATACTGAATCCCAGGTCGCCGGCGATCTGGGCAATGGTACGGCGCAACAGTGCTACATCTGCTCTGGCTTCTGTTATATCGGCACATACTTTTGTGCCCACTTCCACTACTGCCTGGTGAAATTCGGCTTTCACCTGGTCGGTGATCACCTTATGTGCCTGTTCTACTATTTTTTGCTCATGTGACCGCAGCTCCCGGGTGGAGGGGTCCATTACCATGTATTCTTCTTCTATGCCCAGCGTAAACGCCTTAAACATGTGGTTTTTTTTATCGGCAGTCAGTGATGTCACTGTCAGCTTTCGTCGTGAATGATACTGTTAGGTGTATGGCTTCCGGCGCTGCGTAAGTACGCGTTGCCAATAGCAAATGTAGTCCAGTAAAACGATTTCATTTTTCTTTTTGTTGTTTTTTCACGGTGGTTTTTTTCACGGCTGCTTTTTTTGACCGGGTGGTCTCTGTTTTTTCTTTTGCTGGCGCGGCTTTCTTCTTTTTATGACTACCGGCATCAGCGGCTTTGGAGGAGCGGGCCGGCTGGTATTTCATAAACCTGCCCCAGGTAAGATTATCTTTTCCTGGTTTTTGTGCGATAGCCCGTTGAATGGCGTATCGGGCGCTGGTTTCCACTACCCATTCAAAATGATCTGCGCCGATGGAGTGAATGTCTGCATCCGGTGCGGGGTTGCAGAAATCAATGGCATAGGGTGTTTCTCCCCGTACCGCCATTTCCACAGTATTAAAGTCGTAGCCCAGGTGCTGGTTCAGGGCGATCACCTGTTGGGTGATCAGCTCCAGCAGGGCGGGAGTATCGTTGTAATGGGCCTGGTAACGCAAATGGGGGGCATTTTTGGGGTTGTACGGCATAATGCGTACTTCCTTGCCGCCAATGCAATAACACCGGTAATACCGGGTAAATTCTATTTCTTCCTGCAACATCATCACCAGTTGTCCGGTGGTGGCATGTTTCTGGAAAAAGTCTTCCTTATCCGCTACCTGGTATACATTTTTCCAGCCGCCACCGGCATAGGGCTTCATATATGCCGGAAAGCCCACGTATTCAAAGATGGTATTCCAGTCGAACGGATAGATGAGGTTCCGGAAAGAGTCGTTGGTGGTATCGTCTGGCAGTGCGTAGGAGGGGAGCAGTACGGTACGGGGCACCTGTACGCCGATTTTTGCTGCCAGGGCATTGTTGAAAAATTTATCATCGGCACTCCACCAGAAAGGGTTATTAAGGACGGCTGCGCCGGCTGCTGCGGCATTTTTCAGGAAGGCCCGGTAAAAGGGTACGTCCTGGGAAATACGGTCTACAATAACAGCATAACCACTATCTGTACCCTGCATCACTTTGTCGATGGTAACCGGTTCGGCAAAAATACCAGGCGGATTAATCTGATTCACCCGGTCTATAAATGCCTGGGGAAAAGTGTTCTCCTGTCCGTAAAGAATGCCTATTTTTTTCATGTAACAGTTACTTGATGAGTGAAAGATAGTGCGGCAGCATTTCCCGCCACACGGGCCAGTCGTGCATGGTATCCGGGCGGATGTCGAGCCAGTGGGAAATGTTTTTGGCAGCCAGGATACCAGACAGCTGTTCATTTTGCGGCCGGGTGACATCATTGTCTGCTACGCCCAGTATAATGCCCATGCGCCACAGGTCTGCGTGCTGATTGTCCGGCACAAAGTCTGCCGGATTATTGAAATAAATATTATCATCATAATAGCCATCCAGGCGGAATTTGATATCAAAAATGCCGCTGAGGCTAAATAAATAAGATACTTTGTCGGGATATCGAAAGGCAAAGTTAGCGGCATGAAAGCCACCAAAGCTGCAGCCGGCGGCGGCAATACGCGAAATGCCTGTTTCTTCCTGCATGCGGGGCAATATTTCTTCCGCCAGCATTTTATCATAACAGGTATGGTTATACGCCCTGTGTTGCGGCGCAATATTTTTATTGTACCAGCTGTCGGCATCCACACTATCCGGGCAATATACTTTGATACGGCCTTCTTCAATAAACCAGCGGATGGCATCAATCAGACCGCGGTCTTTGCTTTCATAATACCGGCCCATAGAGGTAGGAAAAAGAAGCAGGGGAAATCCGCTGTCGCCAAATACCAACATCTCGAATTCCTTTCCCAGATTGGGAGAATGCCATTTATAATAGTTTTCGGTCACGGGAAAGTATTTAGCTAAATTTAAAAAAGATTATTGGTTTATCGGTAAATTGTTGCAGTGCAACGACATCAACATCTTGTTAAATCTTTGTTCCTGCAGCGGGAAGTAGTGCTGGAACTGTATTGTACGGCAGGCGACCCGGAAGTATTGTTATTGATGAATGACGGGCAGGACCTGCCTTTATTATTATCTGCCATTCCTGATTCCGTGTGGGTACTGGGTATTCACGCCGGTCTGCAACGACGGCAGGAATATGGTACGGCAGGTATATTGGATTATCAGGGACAAGGCCGGCTGGCAGGGCAATACACCCGTTTTGTCATCGGGGAACTGTTACCTTTTCTGACGGCGCAGTATCCGGATGCAGTATTTAAGCGGCGGGCTTTTGCCGGCTGTTCGCTGGGCGGCTTGTCGGCCCTGGACATCGTATGGCGGCACCCGGAGATATTTCAGCTGGCCGCCGTATTCTCCGGTGCATTGTGGTGGCGGAGCCGGGCACTGGATGCCGGCTACCGGAATGACCGTGACCGGATTATGCACCGGCTGATCCGGGAAGGTAGCTACCAACCTGGATTACAATTTTTTTTTGAATGCGGTACTGCGGATGAAACGGCAGACCGTAACCACAACGGCATTATCGATAGTATTGATGATACCCGGGATCTGCTGGCAGAACTGGAGAGGAAAGGATATGAGGCAACTGCCTTGCACTACCTGGAAATACCCGGCGGCAGACATGATATACCTACCTGGAAAACAGCGATGGAAGTATTATTGCAGCTGCCTTTCTTTAGCGGAAAGACAGCTGCAGATATAAAAGCTAGTAGCTAACAGCAATGCCTATATTAAAAGCGGTTCCCCTGCCTTTTGAGTAAAAGCCGGGAATCATAAACCACTGGGAACGTGCCGGGAAATAGTCTTCATTGAAGAGATTTTCGATACCTAATGTGACCAGGGTGCGTTTGCTGGCTTTGTAACTGGCCTGCAGGTTAACCAGGTTATACGCTTTCACAGGTCCTTCATTGCCATTGTAGGTGCCGGCGGCATTTCTGGCAAAACGGTTGCGGGCATTGACGCCTGTATACTGCAGCCTTACTTCCAGTTCATCAACGGGGCGGTAACCAATACCGGCAGTTACTTTAGGGGCTGCAATTCTTCTGCCGTTCAGGTACATATCATAGTGCCCGCTGCGGCCAGTGTCTGATTTCCCTTCCAGGTAGCTGTAGCTGGCGCTGAGGTCCAGGTTACGGAGCACCCGGTATTGCAGCGCGGCTTCAAAACCGTATATGCGTTCCGGTGTGCGGCTTACATTAAACAGATCGGTTTTGCTGTCGTATACCATTTCGGCGCCCAGCTTAGAGGTGCTGATAAAGCCGCTCCATTCAAAACGGAGCTGCTGGTATTCGCTGACAAAACCCAGTTCATAATTGTTGACGAGTACCGCTTCGGTATTGATTTTACGAATGTCATTCACTTTGGCATCTCTTAATGCCAGGCCCAGATCTGCTACCGAAAATCCCTGAGAGAAGCTGGCATAGGGCATCAGCAGAGGAAACCGGTTGTACCGGATGCCGGCATTAAAGAGCGTAGCAGTATAACGGAGATCGCCGCCCTGTACGCGGAAACTGGGTGTAATGGTTTTGCCCTTGCTGTCTGTGATACGCAGGGTGGTGTAGTCATCCACACTTACGTTCACTTTCTCTACCCGGATACCTGCTTTTACGATGAGGTCCTGCCATAGGCTCCATTGAGTTTCTGCAAAAGGGGCATAGTTCAACATATTCATTTCCGGTACCCATACGCGCCCATCTATGAGTGGCTGCGAGGTGACGTTATGCAGCACATCTGCCCCGTAGGAGAGGGCGCCGGAAAAGCCGTGGTGCTGTAGCAACGGCGTGTTGAAAAGCAGGCGTACGCCTGCTTTCCGGTCGAGGGTATGGGATTGCCCGTCGCCGCCATCGAAGCGTCCCAGGGATACATAAAAGATATCATTCCGGGAAGCATAATAGGCATCCGCGGTCAGGGAGGTTTGCCCGATCAGGCTATCGGCCTGGTATACGAGGTGCACGTTATGGTTACCCTGTGCACCGGTAGGGGCATCCGTTGATTTACCAGGGATACCGGTAGCAGGAATACCTTGTGCATAGTTGCCGTTTACCAGGGTATAGTTGGAGTTTTGCTGGCTGCGGTAATAGTTGTACATCAGCTGTATCCGTTGCCGGGAATTTAGCTGGTAGCCGGCTTTGGCAAAGAGGTTATAGCTGTCTGTTTCACCAAGACTGTAATTGGGGCCCAGCAGCTGGCCTTTGGCGTCTTTGTATTCGCCGGTTTGTTCGTATACGCCACTGACGAGATAGTCCCATTTTTTATACCGTCCCTGCAGCTGCTGGCTGATACGGCCGCCCACACTGTTTTTCAGGCTGGTGAGGGAGCCGGTCATATTCAAGGATGTTTTACCGGAGAGGATCTTGTCGGTAGCAGGGGAAGCGGTGATAAAGTTGATCAATCCGCCGGTGGCGCCGTTGCCGTAGATGGCGGTGGCGCCTTTTACGACTTCTACGCTGCCTACTACGGCAGGATCGATGGCGCGCAGGTCTACTTCCGCATTGCGGAGCGGGGTAGATTGCGGGATCCCGTCTATCATCACCAATACCGCGCGACCCCGTAGTCCCTGGCCTACATTGCTGTTGGTTTGTGCGCCGGGCGCCATGCCAGGCACTTCGCGGGTCAGGATGTCGGTAAAGTCGGTGTTGATGGCCATATCATTTTCCAGTGTTTTCCGGTTGATGATGGTCACGGAAGACGGTACATTGTCCAGGGTTACCGGTTTGCGGCTGGCAGTCACCACTACTTCGCCCAGGGCGCGGGTGGCGGCTGTTTGCAGCCGGGTGGTGTCACTGTTTTTTTTTCCTGGTGCGGGAGGTTGCTGTGCCAGCAGGGGAGTGGTGATACCCAGTCCGGATAAGAGACACAGGCAAATGCCTTTGTGGATGGTGTTGCTCATGATGAAGATGCGACAGCTATTATTTGTAATGATTTCGGTGATACAGCGGGTATATGCAAGCCTGCTGTTGTTTTCAGTGATGACGGTTTTTTTAGCGGAGCGAAATTAGGTAAAAGCGGGATGGATGGTTTACGCCATCCGGAAAATTTTCCGGATGGGCATAGGGGATAAAACAAAAAGGCCTCCGTGATATCACGGAGGCCTTTCTTATGTAGTTGGTAAACTATTATTTGAAGATGTATCTGATACCAACCTGGCTTTGCCAACGAGCGGTCTGTAAACCGATATCATCGATCTGTGCAACCGTTTTGTTTTTCTCAGCAGGGCCGGTGTAGTTGAATTTAGGTGTAGTACCGTTTGCTTCGAAACCTACGAAGTCGATCAGGCCATAGTTGTTGTAGCTCATACCCTGACGTGCGGTGTACATTCTACCCCATTCTTTGTTCAGGAGGTTACCGAGGTTGAATACATCAAAGGTCAGCTGCAGGATATGTTTGCTGCCGTTTCTTTGTTTGATGTAGAAATCCTGTGCAACGTGTAAGTCGAAGATGTGGGTGAACGGAGTTCTTACACCGTTTCTTTCAACGTATTCACCTCTGCGGCTGCTCAGGTATTTATCGTTTTCGATAAAGCTATTCAGTCTGTTCCACTGGTCTTCTTTGGTAACAGTGCTACCATCTTTCGCTTTGTAATCAACGAGGTTGATTTCAGCTGCACTTCTTGGAATGTACATGATGCTCAGACCAGCATCACCACTACCTGGTAAATCTTTGTTGATGTTCTGGTTACCGGCATTGTCTCTGTAACCGTAAGAGAAGCGGTCACCAGCCTGGCCGGTGTAGAACAGGCTCACGGTAGTACCCATGAAACCAGCATATTCTTTCTTATAGGAAACGTTGGCAACGATTCTGGAACCTGCGTCATAGATAGAGTAAGCAAGATCCAGGTCGTTTTTACCTCTTACGTTTGGCATACGCCATTGGGAAGAGTTCTGAGAAGACTGACCATCATTCAGACCTTTAGCACGGCTGAAGGTATAGGCGAGGCTTGCGCTCAGGCCATAGTTGAATGATTTCTGTAACTGAGCAGTCAGGTTATAGGAGAAACCTTTGTTGGTATTTTCTGCGTAGTAAACGTTAGGATATGCACCCAGTACGTCTGTACCCAGTTTTTTGTATAAAGGACGGTGATCATCGCCGCTACCGGTTAACGTTTCGCCGCTTTTTACGTAAGCGAGGTTATAGTAGTTAACGTTGTTCAGTGTTTTGGTATAGATACCTTCTAAGGTACCCAGTAAACCCCATGGGAGTTTTCTGTCAATAGCGAGGCTGGTTCTGAAAACCTGCGGGAATTTGAAGTTTTTGGCAAACAGGTCGATCTGACCGGAAGGAACAGCCGTGATAGAAGGCTGGCGATCGTATTCCGGAATAAAGCTGATCGGCTGGTTGGTAGGTGACGTTGGTTTGGATGCATCGTATCTGTAATCCAGTTCACCCAGGGTAACACCGTTGTTGTTGTAGATACCACCTACCCATACGAATGGAATACGGCTGGTAAAGATACCGGCACCACCACGGATCTGTGTACGCTGATCTCCGGTTACGTCCCAGTTAAAGGCGATACGTGGAGAGAGCAGGATTTTGCTGTCTGGTTTTCCACCGGTACGTGCACCTTTTACATCCCATCCTGCAGCTTCCAGTTTAGGCAGTACATTTTCGTTGAAACCGGTATTTTCACGTGGTTTGTCCAGGAAGATCGGGAGATCTGCACGGATACCATATGATAATTTGAAGTTGTCGGTGATCTGGTAGTCATCCTGTGCATAAACGCTCAGCTGCATAGCTTTCAGTTTGGCAGCAGCATCTGTTTTATCGCCTACGCCATTATCAACAGCAGAGAAAGTACGCTGTAAACGGGTAGGTGATTTACCGTCCAGGAAGTCCTGGATGTTTGCATAGGTATAAGCACCAAAGTTGTTACGGATAAACACGTTGTTCAGGTTATAGAACTCGTTGTTGGTACCGATGGTGATGGTGTGTTTACCTTTATACAGTTCGAAGTTATCGGTTAAAGTATAAACATTCTGTGCCAGGAGGTTGGCAGCGGAGAAGGCTTCAGAACCAAATCCTACGGATTCCTTGGTGAAGAATACGTTCGGGAATGGGTTGCCCATTACGCTACGGTCGTCACGAACAATGTTCACACCAACGAGGAGGGAGTTGGAAGCCTTGTTACCAAACAGGCTTTTCAGCTCGGCAGTCGTAGCGTTGGTAGTAGAAGGGAAGTACACACCTCTGTTGGCAAACTGAATAGTAGTTGCGCTGGAGTTGGCAGGGCTGGTACTTACACCTCTGGTGTATTGGTGACGGATGGTGAATTTATGTACGCTGTTGATGTTCCAGTCTAAACGCAGAAACAGTTTGGTACCGTTTACTTTACGTACGTTATCGAGGTAACCGCCCGGATCGTAACCCATTTTCATGAGTTTATCGGAGAGTTGACCCAGCAGTGCTTCAGAAGCAGCAGTTGCTTTTGGCGTACCGTCTGTATTTCTGGAGTAGGTATCAAATTTGAAGTTCTGAGGGGTTTCATCATTCTGGAATTCTGCGTTGAAGAAGTAGAACAGTTTATTCTTGATGATGGGACCACCTACGCGTAAACCGTAAGTCTGGGAAGTGAAGTTCGCCAGTTTGGTACGGGTTACATCTTTCAGGTTGGTTGGTGTTTTACCGGCCAGGTCCTGGTTACGGAAGAAATAGTATGCAGAACCTTCTACGTTGTTGGTACCACTACGGGTTACCGCGTTGATGGAACCACCGGCGAAACCGCCTTGTTTAACGTCGAAAGGAGAAACGTTGATGTTGATCTGATCGATGATATCCACGCTGAAAGGAGAGATACCGATCTGGCCACCGTTAGCGCCGTTGTCGGACAAACCAAACACGTCGTTTTGCACCGCACCATCTACGAAGATAGCGTTGTAACGGCTGTTGGTACCGGCAATGGAGATACCGTTGTTACCACTACCATCTTTGGTCAGTCTGGCCTGAGGGGTCAGACGTGCAAAGTCGGTGTAGTTACGGCCTACAGTTGGCAATGACTCAATCTGGGAACGGCTTACAACAGTTTGTGCGCCTTTGCGGTTAGCGTTGAACGCACTGTTGCGTTGTCCAACTACTTCTACCTGTTTGATCTCCCGGCTTTTGTCAGACAATTTTGCATTCAGTCTGAGTGCCTGACCCAGTGCGAGGGTGACATTCTCCTGGGTAAATTCGTTGAATCCGATATAGGAAATACTTACTTTGTATGGTCCGCCTACGTTCATGTTGGGCAAACGATAAAAGCCTTCCGGATCAGTGGTTGTACCGTATTTGGTACCTGATGGAAGATGAATCGCAACAACTGTTGCGCCGGGCAGACCTACGTTGTCTGTACCGGTTACCTTACCGTTCAGACCCGATGTGGTAACCTGAGCATAGGTAAGGAAAGTTGACAATAACAATGAGAAGGTAAAGAGTAATTTTCTAAATCCCATGATTTGAGAAGTTTGTTTCATGGCGCAAAGTTGCTTAATTTTCCTGTCATAAATTTAACTCCACATTAACAAATTGTTAAGCCCCCTGTGAATAACTCGCACAACGCAATAAAAATTGGATGGAATTCACTGTAATGGCTGATAACAGGAGTAATTTTCAAGAAAAAGAAGAAAATTTAGCATTCGTCAAATTGCTCATTTTGCTAATTAATGAAACCGGCGCAGGCAGTGAACTTAACAGGGGTTTAATTGTATAATTGATATTTTATTTTAAATATATGTTAAGTGTTAACGTTTATATAATAATTAACACAATGTCCACATTTCTTTAACAAAATCCGCACGTGTATCGGAACCTGCATTTTAACAGGTATAAGTCGTAACTTTGCGCAATTCAATATTTGACCAGGAGGGAATATAATATGTTAGATAAAATAGAAGCAGCAATAGAAGATATAAAGAACGGTAAACTGGTAATCGTAGTAGATGATGAAGACCGCGAGAATGAAGGAGACTTTATCACCGCCGCACGTAACGTCACACCCGAGATCATCAACTTTATGAGTACGCATGGCCGTGGCCTGATCTGCGCGCCATTGGCGGAGGAGCGCTGCGAAGAGCTGGGGCTGGAGCTGATGGTTCGTGATAACACGGCACTACACCAAACACCATTCACTGTATCTATTGATCTGCTGGGACACGGTTGTACTACCGGTATATCTGCCCACGACAGAGCCAAAACAGTACAAGCCCTGATTGATCCTGCCACCCGGCCGGAAGATCTTGGAAAACCAGGGCATATCTTTCCATTAAAAGCCAAATCGGCCGGCGTATTACGCCGGGCAGGCCATACAGAAGCTACCATTGACCTGGCCAGACTGGCCGGTTTCGAGCCAGCCGGTGTACTGGTGGAAATCATGAATGAAGATGGCTCCATGGCACGCCTCCCGCAGTTACGGGAAATTGCCACTAAGTTCGATCTGAAACTCATTTCCATCCAGGACCTGATCACCTACATGCTCAGTACTGAAACATTGATTGAAGAAGGAGTACGCGTGCAAATGCCTACTAAATACGGCAACTTTGAACTCATCGCCTTCAAACAAATCAACTCCGGCGAAATCCATATGGCCCTGAAAAAAGGCGACTGGACACCGGATGAACCAGTACTGGTACGGGTACACTCCTCCTGTGTAACCGGCGATATCCTCCATTCACTCCGTTGCGATTGCGGTGAACAACTGCACGCTTCCATGCAAATGGTGGAGAAAGAAGGGAAAGGCCTTATATTATATATGAACCAGGAAGGCCGCGGCATCGGCTTGATGAATAAATTAAAAGCCTACAAACTCCAGGAAGAAGGCCTCGATACCGTGGAAGCGAATCTGGAACTGGGCTTTAAAATGGATGAACGTGATTACGGCGTAGGCGCCCAGATCCTTCGTCATCTCAACATCTGCAAGTTGCGCCTGATTACCAATAATCCCCGCAAAAGAGCCGGTCTGAGTGGCTATGGCCTGGAAGTAATAGAAAACGTGCCCATCGAAATTCATCCCAACCCGCACAATGAAAATTACCTGCGGACCAAACGGGATAAATTAGGACACGAAATCCTGAAAGGATAATCAGGTACATCGTATCTCCCGATATTTTTTAACGGCTATCACACCACTGATCAGTGGCGTGATAGCCGTTTGTTATTAACCCTTTCCTGCAGCTCCTGATTTTGTGTTATCAATAATATTACTTAAATTCATGATAATAAGCAATCGATTGCATATGCCCGTTATCTGAATCGAAAACCTCAAAAAATTTACCTGATGAAATCTCCCGTCAGCCTGCCTTCGCCTGTAAGGCAATGGCAACTTTATGCTAAAACAGCAGCCGGTGTATGCTGTTGTCTGTTATCCGTTTTTTCCGGTAAGGCGCAGGTGACCCTCACCGCCGATGGTCCGGGCAGCACCTACGAACGGATAGAGAGTGTGCTGGGAAAAGGCACTGCCAGCGAAGTACCGGATTGTGGCCACCAGGCCTTCGGCCGGCACATCACCGAAGTATTTGACACAGACCTGAACAAAAATGTCTTTGTCTTTCATATCCACACGACGCCGGATGATGACCGTTGCGGTTCCAACACAGACCGGCAGCGGAATGAAATCAAAACATTCAATCCATCGCCGGATAATGTAAAGGCAACCTACGGTGAAACGGTTACCTATCGCTGGAAATTTAAAATAGATGCAGGATTTATTCCGACTTCCGGCTTCTGTCACCTGCACCAGATCAAAGCCGGAGATGGCGACGATGGTTCTCCGCTGATGACGCTCACCCCCCGCGCCGGCAACCCGCAGAAAATGCAGGTCATCTATACACCCGGTACCGGCAAACCCGGTGGCGGCGAAAAGGCACAGGCTCCGCTGTCGGCTTTTAAAGGCACCTGGGTGGAAGTAACAGAGAAAATCAAGTACACCACTACGGGCACCTACCAGATTACCGTTAAAAAGGTAAGCGATGGTACCACGCTGCTGACCTACACCAATAATAACATAGATATGTGGCGGGATGGTACTACCTTCTGCCGCCCCAAATGGGGAATCTATCGCAAACTGGTGAGCGGCATGCGGGATGAGCAGGTACGTTTCGCTGATTTCTGTATTGCAGAAGGGAATGCTACCTGTGGCAGCAGTCCGGCTCCGGCCGCAGCTACCACCGCGGATGCTACAGCCTCCGCGCCGGCTGTACAGATCGAAGTAACCCCGGCATCGCCGCAAATCACGGCTATCAGCCTGGTACTGGCTACGCAGGGCGCTACCCGGCTTACCGTACAGGATAAAAACGGACAGGAAGTAGCCCGGCTGCTGGATGCCAATCTGGAAGCGGGTACCCACCAGATTTCGCTGGATACCGGTAACCTGCCTGCGGGGAACTATGCCATAAAAGTGACACATAACGACAACAGCTATACGAAAGTATTGCCGGTGAAGCCGTAAACACAACAGCCGGTAAGTGCGTGCTTTTTCGCGCTTGCCGGCTGTATATATTATTATATAAGGAGCTGCTTAACGGGTACCTGTGGTATCTTTTTTCACAGGCACAGTGTCTTTCTCTTCCTTAGGCAGGGCTTTCCGCAGGGAATCCTGGAGTGGCGTCCGTTTACGGTTGTTGAAGAGTTCACTGAAACGATTGTATTCCCGGATATAGGAAATACCCACACCGGATTTGGTCCGGTTATTCAGGTTGTAGATATCATAATCTGATTTGCTGAATGCATTGATACGGAAACGACCATCAGGCGTCAGCAGGTATTCGATACGGAAGTCACCCGCAAACCGGTTGGAGCTGGCAGAAGTAGCCGTTTTCCCCCAGTCATAGTCGCCCCCTGCATACAGCCGGAAACGGTTGTTGAACAACGTGCTGGTAATACCGGCACTTACCTGGTTACGGTCTACGGAAGCATTATCCTGACTACCTACGTTATAGGCACGATAGTTTACATTCACCCCAATACCGCTGCCTTTCAGCAGGGCGCTGGTGATATTGTTGAGGATCGCAGAAGCCTGGGCAGACAATGCCTGGCCCACACTGTTCTTACCCGTAATACCCACGTTGCCGACGTTGGTAGTGGCATCGTCCGGGAGGAACTGGTTGAAGAGCAGTAGGCCGTACATCTGCAGCAAAGCCTTGTTCTGATCGTTGTTGATTTCCTTCAGTTTAGCAGCCACCCCACTCTCATAGGAAAGACTACCTACATCCGGTAATAATATATTATAGGCGATATCCGGTTTCAGCAGGGCGCCGCGTAAATTGATGACTACATCCACTTTTTCTGTACGGGTAGCCAGCTTGTCGGTCGCAGAAGAAGCTACGGCTGCGGCCTGTCCTACCAGGTTGTACAAACTCACTTTAGGCAGCGAGTATTTGGCATTGATATTTACTTTGGCTTCCGACGGATCGCCATTCCAGGTGATACTACTGTTCTTTTCTATATCAAATTTCCAGCTGGTGAGCCGTTGGAAAGTGAAGTTGTAGGAACCATTATTGATTTCGTAGTTACCAAACATACTGAAATCGCCTTCGGTGTTTACCACGATCTGCAGGTTACCGGTACCGTTGGCCGAAATGATGTCGCCGGTAGTGGCATCCAGGATAACATCAATCTGTGCATCCGGATTGGCGGCGATATCCAGCTTTACGGTCAGTTTGGTATTGTCTTTCTTTTTCTTCGATTCCTTTATTTCGGTACCGTAGGTTTTGAACGTGATGTAATCATATTTACCGATATCCTTGCTGTCCGACATCGGCAGATAAAAATGGGTGCCTTTGATCGGCCGGGCCAGGATGTGCATCTGCAGATCATTGAGCGGTCCGGAAAAATATACCTTACCATCTGCGATGACATCTCCATAAAACAACTCATTATCGGTAGCAGCAGTATTCAGGAAGAGGAATTTTCTACCGGTAACATCAAAGTCAAAGTTCAGCTTATCGAAATGATCATGACTGATATAACCATTGGCGGTGCCTTTGGTATTGTATTTATCGATCAGGCTGAAATTGCCGAATTCGATCAGGTTATCATCAATGTTGACGTTCAGTTTGGGAATACGATACCGGGTACCCAGGTAATCGACCGTCACGCCCACGGTATCCAGTTGTAAGGCCCCTTTTACGGAAGGCAGGCTGGTGGTACCGCTGACATTTACTTTCCCGCTGACAGCGCCGGTAAGGTTGGAGACATACCCGGTGAGGTATTTATTCAGCAGGCTTACCGACATGCCATTGAGCGATACATTGGCGGCCAGTTCGTTGTTGGTGGCAGATAAACCTACCCGGCCCTCGGCCAGGAAGCTCTTGCCTTCATTATCGGATTTCACGGCAAAAGTAGCCGTGGAGGTGCGATGATGATAGGTCCCGTCTATATTCAATACCCCGATGGAATCGTTGTCGATACGCAGTTCCCGGGTTCTGAGTGCCGTATTGATATCCAGGTTCTGGGTGGGATCTGCGATGTTGATGGTACCATCAGTAATTCCTTCAATGCGGGTAGCGATCAGCTGTGCAGGGATGACATCCGCCAGGTTAATATTTTTAAGCGTCACAATGAATTTGGATTCGTCCGGATTAAATTCATTGGTTTCTACGGTAATACTCTGATCGTTCCGGGTAACCCGCAGGTTCTTCACCGTGAGGAAATGTTTGCTCCAGTAAATTTCATTGCCTGGTGTAACATTCCACTGGCGCTCATTTACAGTGAAAGCACTGTTCAGGAAGTTGACTTTTATGCCTTCCGGTACGGTAATGATACGGGCATAAAAACCATCCAGGGAGGAGGTATCCTGCGCCTGGATATCCACTTTTACAAAAGAGGTATCATGACCGGAACTGGCCAGGATCAGCGGATTTTCCAGGATTACATTTTTACCGGACAACACTTTGCCGATGCTGGTGCTGATATTGACTTTATTGAAATTACCGGTGCCTTTCAGCTGCAGGTCCTGTACATGGTAATGCAGGTAAGCCGCTTCCGGTATATTTACATTCAGGGCCAGATCACCGCCGTTATTGGTGTTCAATGCGCCTTCCACGCGGGAGCCGTTGAACCCGGACAACAGTTTGGTATAGCCTTTCAGCAGTTTATCTACTTCGCCGAATTGAAAGGCGAAGCTGAAATTCTGGCGGATGTTGGTGTTTTCCGGTGCGCTGAAAAAGCTGGGATAATATTTATACAGCAACAAATGAAACGCATCGGGCAGTTGCAGGAAACTGTAGTCTCCTTTTACATAGCCACTCATTTCACTGCCGGCCATTTCCAATACTTTGATGTTGTCCTGCAGATGAGTGGATACATTCAGGGAATCGAATTCCAGCCGCCGGCCATCTTTATGTACGGATACGTCGAACATGCGGGCGCTCCCGTCGAAGTTATCGATGTTACTACCGGCAAAGTTCAGGTTTAGCTTGGCCTGCAGGGTAATGGAGTCGCCGGTGATGCGTAATGCTTTCAGGTCTGCTTTCCGGATTTCGGAATTGAAACGGAATACCGGCAGGGCTTCATTGAAGTCGATGGTACCGGCAAAGTCCATATCCAGATTCGGATCGTTGGCCGTGAGGGAGCCGTTGAAGAACTTACGGCTCATCTCTCCTTTGGTTTTTATATTGCGATAGGAGTAGCCATAGAGGTTGATGTTTTTAACATCCGCATCTACGCTGGCTTTGAGTGTCTGGAAGTTGAAGCCGGCCCCGTCTACTTTGGCGTCGAGCGTAACGGTAGATACGTTGGTATTGGCCAGGAGCGCACCAATGTCGAAGTTGTTGGTGGTGAGGCTACCGGAGTATACCGGTACATCCCGGCTGGTTTTGAAGTTCAGATCGGAGCTGACATTGCCCAGGTTGGTCCGGAACTGGCCATAGGCCACAAAGTCATTGATGAAACCCGTATAACTACCCTGAAAGCGGATGGCCGTGAGCCGGTCCATGCGGATGGCTTTTACATCTTTTACGATCGGCATAATCTGCATTACATCATTACCGGTGGTCACCAGTTCGTCGGTATGGAAGTCGATGAAGGTTTCGTAGATATCCGGCAGGCCACGCATTTCGAGACTGCCTTTCAGGCGGGTGGTGTTGCCGGCCTGGAGGTCAATATCTGCTGCTTTCAGGTTGCTGACAGGTCCGCGGGCCCTGCCTGTCAGGGTAATTTCTTTTTTCCAGGTAGACAGTGGCGGTGCAAAAAAGGCGATATCGTCGGAAGACAATTTACAGTTTTTGAAGCGGGCCTGCATGAATACATTGTTGATGTAATCACTCATGTCGCTGATATCACTGTATTGCATGGTATAGTAATCGCCGATGTGACTGCGGTTGGTTTCCAGGTCCAGCATCGAAAACTCCATTTCTACCGGCGACATTTTAAAGCGGCTGGTGAGTTTTTTTACTTCAAAGCCCGAACGCTCTTTGGTACTGAGTGTCAGGTCGCCGATGATACTGTCTTTTACCAGGCTGGTATTGGTCAGCGACAGGTTGATCTGTTGAAAGCGGATATGATGCGGTGCAAAATAACCGGGTTCTATTTTCGTAGTATCGTCGGGGTTATCTACGCCAAATAAGCCGTTTTTGATGCTGATTTCTTTTACCAGCAGTTTCCAGTTGGCGTTGTTCCAGCGCAGTTCCGGCACTTTGGCGGTATCTGCTGCAGGTGCGCTGGCGGCAGGCGGGCGTCTTTTGCGGAGTGGTGAGGCGGCATAACTGCTGATCACAAAATAAGGCTGGTCCAGCAACAGTTCCTGGATGTCTATATTATGTTTCTGGAGGTCCAGGTTTTTGGCGTCCAGGAGAATCCGTTTGGCAGAGGCCCGCATGTCTTCACCTACCCAGGCATCAATCTGGTTAAACGCTATGTTCCGGAGATCGATTTTTTTCAGATCCAGGGAGATGCCTTTGGAGGATTTGTTGGGAGATGCCGGTTCGGAAGAGCCGAAGGCTTCTTCCAGAAAATGGTAGTTCCAGACAGAATCATTCCGGGGGCGAAGGAGATTGATCCGCGCATTTTCCAGGCCGATATATTTTATTTCCGGTTTGTCCTGGAAGAAGAACCAGTCTGTAATACGGAGCTGCAGTTTTCCTGCATACAGGAGGGTATCCTGATGTTTATCTTCTATCAGGGTTCCTTCCAGCAGCATGCTGTTGAATAACCGGAAGGTCACATGATCAATGGCGACTTTTGTTTTTAACCGGTCCGACAGGCGGGTGGTTACTTCATGTACCAGTAAATTCTGCACAGCAGGAATGTTGACCAGTATCCCTATCAGAATGAGGAGGCCGAACAAACACAGGAACACGATCGATAATATTTTCCGTACTTTTTTCAGGCAGCAAAGTTTATCCGGCAAAAATAAATAATAGTTGGCAGTCAATGTCAATTAGCGGACGGTAAATACTAAATAAGATCGCATGTGCGGTATAAAGCCGGGAAGAACGGTGTGCCTGATTTCGTGTAGGGGGTAGGGTGAGTAAGAAAAATAACAGGAAGAACAACGGGTAAACAATCGGCAGGGGATGTTTTATGTCCAATAATTAGAAAAGAAATATCATATAATTGTCCTGATATGACTATTTTAATGGTGTTATATTGCTATTTAATAATAGTATTTTGATCTGTTTATTTTTAAAAATGAGGTATTTATCTCCCTAAAATATTAATAATAAATCTTTTGTATCATGATAAGGTTGTGGTCGATAATCAAAATAAAATTGTCATGATATGGTCAGAAGTTGGGTCAATGCTTTTAAGAAAACATTAACATTTATAAATTTCGTCCCGGACACTTTAAAAAGTGAATATCGGGAGTAGTGAACAACCAGTGAGCATCGAATAAAAAAGCAGGTAAGCAATCAGTGAGCAAGCAACCTACCTGTTAATAACAACCAAAGTAATTCAACCATCAGAGAACATCGGCGTATTGGAAAAATCAGTGAGCAATTTCGGGGAGATGTGCAGATGACAACCAAAGTAACAAAAAAAATCAGTGAGCAGTATTGACAAGCGGCGCATCAGGCAACCGAAGAACGTATGTAGCAAACCATTCAACAGTAACAACACGGTGTGAACAATGCAAACCAATGAACAGACGGGCAGGGTATGCACACATCTGTCAAATCAGGTAACCAAATCAGTGAATAGCAATAACTCGCATGAACAATGGAACACCTTGTGTAAACAAAAATAGGCAGTGAAATCAGTGAACAACAATTAGCATTCATCAACCAGTCTGATTATTCCAGCGTAATCTCTAAACAAGTATCTATGTGTAAAAAGTGGCTATTATTAGCACTCATGGGATTCCTATGCCTGCAGGTATGGGCTCAGGAGCGAAAAATTTCCGGTACCGTTAAAGACGAAAAAGGAGGCGCATTACCGGGCGTATCTGTGAAGGAAGCAGGTACCAATAACGGTGCAGCAACCACTCCTGACGGAAAATTTACCCTTACCTTAAAAGGAACTTCCTATAAACTGTCTGTTTCTTTCATCGGCTATGAAACGCAGACCATTGCAATTACCGATAGAGATAATTACCAGATATCGATGAAGGCAGATGCCAAAAGCCTGAAAGATGTGGTCGTTATCGGTTATCAGGAAGTAAAGCGCAAAACCGTTACGGCGGCCGTTGCCAGCGTAAAGGGTAAAGAAATTGAAAACCTGCCTTCCCCTAGCTTCGATCAGTTGCTGCAAGGACGTGCAGCCGGATTGAACGTACAGAACTTCACCGGCGAACCGGGTGTACGCGGGTCTTTTGTGATCAGGGGAAATACTTCCATCAGCCGGTCGGCAGACAATGCCCGCGCCCTCAGCTCTCCGCTGTTTGTGATAGATGGTATTCCTGTTTCCATGGATGATGCAGCGGCATTTGATAATACCGGAACCAACTACATCGCCGGTCTGAATCCCAACGATATTGAATCCATCGACATCCTGAAAGATGCTTCGGCAGCAGCCATCTATGGTTCCCGCGGCGCAAACGGCGTAGTGATCATCAAAACCAGAAGAGGTAAGCCCGGTAAGCCGCAGGTGAACTTCTCCACCTATGCCGGGATGGTAAAGAAACCCAAGTTTGAAAAAGTATTTGGTGGCGCAGAAGAAAGAAGATTCAAAATGGATTACCTGCAGCAACACCTGCACCCGGAACTGCTGGGTAAAGTGCTGCCCATGATCCTGACAGACAGCCTGAATCCGGCATTCAACGGGGCGGTAGACTGGCAGGACCTCTTCTACAGAAACGGTACGCTGCAAAACTATGACCTGTCTGTTTCCGGCGCCAGTGACCTCATGAACTACCGGATCAGCGGTAACTATTATAACGAAGATGGTAGCATTAAAGGCACCGGTTTTAAACGTTATACCATTTCTGCTGCCATGGGGGTAAAGATGTCATCCCGGTTAAGCGTGGATGCCCTCTTCCGTTTGAGCCGTGGCGACAGATCCCGTGGCCGTGGCCAGTTTCCCGGTGAAGATGCGATTCCGTTGCAAAACGGACAATACCTTTCTTCTCTCCTGAACATCACAGATATTGACCGGAAGAATTTTACCGGTGACCTGAGCAGTGGCCGCGATAAAAACATCAACGATGATATCACGGCCAGCCTCACAGTTAACTATGATATCAACAGTAAGCTGCGTTTTTCGTCGGTAGGTTCCATTCAGTCGAGCGTCAATTCCCGTGATATCTTCCGGCCGGGCGCCTTGAACATTGCGGGACTGTCGTATGCACAGAGCAATAAATCCCGTTACGAAAACCTGAACCTGGATAACACCCTGAACTATACCACTAACATCTTTAACAAGGAACACCACCTGAACGTGTTGCTGGGTAACACCATCAACAACGTGAAAAATGAATACACCGGTATTGGCAGCGGCGCACTCGGCAACGACAACGTGAAAGTAGTACAGGGATATAATGTGAATTACCTGTTGCGCGAAGATGTTTATGGTAACCTGGTTTCCGGTTCCAATTATTCTTCCGCAGGTATGTTGTCTTTCTTCAGCCGTATTAACTACGATTATAAAGAAAGATACCTGTTGTCATTTGCCTATCGTGCAGATGCCTCTTCCCGTTTTGGCCGTAACAGCCGCTGGGGCTACTTCCCCTCTGTATCCGTGGGTTGGAACGTGAGCGATGAACCATTTATGGAACCCGTGAAAAAATGGATGGACATGCTGAAATTCCGTGGTAGCTATGGTGTTACAGGTAGCCTGCCCGGTGGTTTTTATCTGCCTTACAATACCTACAGCATCAACCAGGGTACCTATGGTGGTTCTACCGGCGGTACCTACAATGGGGTGAATGCGGTGACGCCTAACTTCGCAGATGGGGTGGCGCAGGATGGATTAACCTGGGAACAATCCATTCAATCCAATATCGGTTTTGATGCGAGCTTCTTCAACGGCCGCTTAAACGCTACCGTAGATGCCTATAACCGTGGTAAATCCAAAACCCTGTTCGACCTGTTGTTACCAGCTACCAGTGGTTATGATAAAGTAAATACCAATGCGGTGGGGCTGCGTAATACCGGTATCGAGTTTACGATCCAGGGCCGCATCTTTGCGCCCAACAAACCATTCCAGTGGAATTCCCGCCTGATCCTTTCATTCAACAGAAACCAGATTACCGAGTTGCCCAATGGTAACCGCGACCTGGTAGTGTCCAACGATAATCTGGGCATTACCTATATCCTGACCAAAGGCCGCCCGATCAATGAGTTCTACATGATCAAGAGCAATGGCGTATATGGCAGTGATCAGGATATTCCTTTCAACCCTTACACCGGTGAGAAGCTAACTTATTGGAACGGCAACCATACGGTACAACCAGGCGATTTTATCTGGGTAGATCAGAATGGTGATTTTGATGTGTGGGATTGGAATGATAAAGTACGGGGCGGTAATCCCAACCCCAGTGTTACCGGTGGTTTCACCAATACTTTCTCCTATAAGGGTGTCAGCCTGGAAGTATTCGTTACGTTCCTGCTGGGCCGCGATATCTACAATAAATACATGTCAGACCGGTTAAAAGGATTAAGAAACGACTTTGGCTCCATTGCAGGTATAGATCCTTCGAAAGTAGATACCTGGCGTAAACCGGGCGATCAGAACAAGTATTCCGAACTGATTCCTTATGCACCGGGTTACTACTACCAGTTCCTGCCCTTCTCTACAGCGTTTGTAGAAAGCGGCAACTATGCCCGTATCAAATACCTGAACCTGTCTTACACCTTCAATCGCAAATTCCTCGACAAAATCAAACTGCGCAACCTGCAGATATATGGTGTAATGGATAACGTAGCCATGTTCCAGCAGACCAGTGTACCAGATGCGGAAGCCGTAGATGAAAGAGGTACGTATACCGGTGGTGGTTATCCGATACCTAAGAAATTTACCCTGGGTGTGAATGTTGGTTTTTAATCTTAAAAGAAGTCTGATATGAATCGTCTTAAAAATATTTTCACAGTAGTAGCGGCCGGATTGCTGTTGTCACCGTTTGTAGCCTGTAAGAAATTACTGGACCAGGAGCCGATCAACTCTCCCTACAATAATGTTTTCTGGAAAAACCAGCGGGATGCAGAGCAGGGAGTAGCCGGTGGTTACGCCTTGTTACGCCGGGCGCTGACTACGAATAATGAATATGATATGAACCTGTCTCATTTCGCCTATGGTACTTTACCGGCGTTTGAGTTTGATGATTATCGTCAATATGATTTGGGCTTCCTGGTGAAAAGCAACGGAGAGCTGTCTACGGCAAATTTTATCGGCAGTTACCTGGATGCTTATCACGACTGGTCGCCTTATTTTAAGGTAGTGACCCAGGCGAATCTCATCCTGCACTATCTGCCGGGTATTCCGAACGAACAGTTCACGGAGTCGCCCGCCCGTACCCGTAACCGTTTGCTGGGAGAGGCTTATTTCCTGCGCGCCTACAGCTACTTCTATATGGTACGTTTATGGGGCGATGTACCCCTGGTGACGAAGTTTGACGGTGATCCGGCGCAAGCACAGAATGTACCGCGTACCAACGAAAAAGTAGTGCTGGATAACTGTGTGGAAGACCTGAAAAAAGCTATTTCCCTGTTGCCATGGGAATATAAAAATGGGATGGAACGGGCGGTAAGAGCCAACAGAGGTGCAGCCTTCGGCTTACTGGCGCATGTGTATATGTGGAAAAACTTCCTGAACAAAGGCACGGTAGCAACGGATCGGACCAATGCCATTGCAGCGGTAGACTCCCTTGAGAAAAGTGGCCAGTATCAGTTGTTGCCGGCGGCATCCTACCCTAAAATATTCCGCGGTAAAACGGCGGAAGGCATTTTTGAACTGAATATGCAGGTAGCTGACGGAGAGCAACAGGTACAAAAAGGCTTCTACTATTCTATCATGAAAACGCCTTTCATCCAGAATAAAACCAGCAAACCGGATGTGCTCAACAAAGCACTGGTAGACCGTTTGTATGAAGAAGACGACCTGCGGCTGCAATACTATTTCTCCGGCCTGAAAGCAGCCGAACCGGAAAAAATAGTGATCTGTAAATTTTCCGGTCCTAACCGTGAAAATATTTACTATAAAAATCCGGGTAATTTTTCTGATGCGGCGGTAGATGCCAACCTGATACTGATGCGTTATGCGGATCTGCTGCTGCTGCGTGCAGAAGCCTATGCCGATCAGGGCAACATTGGTGCGGCATTGAAAGATGTGAATGCGGTAAGAATCCGCGCAGGCGCTTCGCCATCTGATGGGAACGGAGATATCCGGTATGAAGTATTTGCAGAACGTACCCGCGAATTATATGCAGAAGGACAACGCTGGTATGACCTGGTACGTACGGGTTATCTGGCTACGGAAGAGAACAACAAGTTCGGACAAAGCCGTTATAATGCCGAAGGCTGGAAGTGGCCGGTATCCAGGAAATTATTCCTGAATAACACAGTCATCACACAAAACAAATTCTGGTTGGGTAAAGTGAAATAACACCGGATACCTCCTCATCAATCCTTAAAAGTACAGGTATGAACAAACTTACAATATCAATCTTGAAATATGGATGGGCAGCGTTGTTGCTGGCTATATTGGCTACTGCCTGCAAAAAAGATGATCATTTCATGGGCGGCAGTATTACCAACGAGCGTACTGACCTGACCACCTACGATTACCTGAAAACAAACCCGCTGTTTGATACCCTGATACTGCTGATCAACAAAGCAGGGCTGAAGGACCAGATCAACAGCAACATCACTTTTTTTGCACCTACAGATTTTGCGATCCGTGAATTGGTGAAACGCAGGACCACCGAATTACAGAAAGAAAAGAAGGATGAAAATATCTACTACACATTGGACAGTTTTCCGGTAAATGAACTGCGGGACTCCCTGCTGGCCTATACCTTTAAAGGTGCTATCGTGCGGGATGACCTGTCGCTGGATGCACAGGTATATAAAAATCAAAAGGGGGAAGACTTTGGTATCCGCCTGAGACAATCAACGGATTATAGTAAGGTTTTTTCCAAACCGGTACGTTATCTCTCCATTACAAAACTGATCAATGGCCTGGATCCGGAGCCACGTCCTGAGGACTATCCGGATAAAGACAAAGACAAGGAATCCATGTTACAGACTTCGGGTATTATCACCCGAACCGGTGTGCTGCATGTCATTGAGAACACACACGTTTTTTATTGGAGATAATCCGTCATCCACAAATTATTAAAACATGTCAGGGAAATATAACATAAGAAAACTGCTGAGTACTGCCGTAATGATTGGATTGCTGGGTACTGCCTGTAAAAAAATTGATGAAGGTTTTCTGAGCGAGGGTTTGTATGTGCCGGATGCACCTATTACCGTAGAGCGGGGAAATCCTTTTCAGAAAACAGCCGCCATTCTGCCGGATGGTACTACTCAGCCAATGGTAGTAAAGTTGCTGGACATCCGCCGGGCCGATAATAAAAAGCATGCAGATGAATTTTTTAAAACCTACCCGGTTTACGTATATACGGCATCGGTAGATCCGGCAAAAGATACGACCATTGAACAGGTGAATAAAAAAAGAGCGCTTAAAAGTCTGCAGCCTTTTATATTCCTGCCCAGTGGTCAGTTTGTATTTAACGGGGCAACCGATAGTCTGCCATTGGGGATAACGTATGAATACGATGTGGAAGTATCCAATGTGGCGGGGTCCAAAACCTACAAAAATATTGGTACCCTTACTACCGCGGATCCGCAGCTGGTGAAAGAAACTTCTGCCGGCTGTAATATGTTCCCGGACGATGGCAGCCCCACTGTACCGATGCCTGTTCCGACATTAACGGTTACTAAAATCAAGGAAAGCGGCGCTATGGTGATTCTGAAAATCACCGATAAACTGGGTAATCCTTTTAATCCGAAAAACGGAGAGATTATCAAACGCGGCGACCGTCCTATTTTTGAGAACTACGCGAGATTTCATCCAATCGAATATACCGATACGTCCATGATCTGCAATTTCGAAATTGCGCCGTTTCCTTTAAGTAAGTATTCGGCTAATGGCACCAACTGGAATTACCTGATGTATTACCGGATACCGATGAAGTTTGTGAAGATAGATCCCAGCTTATCTGCTAAGGTAGGTACGATTAATCCGCTGTTCCAGTTCCGGCTGATGAAAGCAGGTACTTATGTAGTGGAAATCAGAATTGATAAAATTACGCGGGTGCCGGGTTGATGCACCAGCCTTGAGTATCGTTGCATTGATAACGCCTTGCCAGGATGATTTCCCGGCAAGGCGTTATGTTTTTTATATACCATATTCCTGCAGGTGGCGATGTAGTGTCACCAGGTCGTCGGGTAGGTGTAAGGCAGTAACAACCGCCCGGTTCACCGGGGTACTATGCGGATGCGGATAGGCAAAACTGGAGATCACCACTTGTCGTGCTGCCAGGAAATCGGCCAATGGAGGCTTGCTTTCGTCAGCTGGCAACAGGAACATGGGTAAAGCATGTGGATTGACGATGGTGGTATCTGCCGTAAGGTGACGCAGGTGCGTAATGTTTTGTTGCAGCAGGTGTCTTTGCGTTTGTATCAGTGCGGCAGATTGCAGCCAGGCATAGGCGTTGGCAGGCATCAGCGGCGTACTGGCCGTAAAAAAAGGCATCCGTTTTAAAGCGGCGATATCTGCTGCATGACCCGCTACCACACCGCCTTCCAGACTGTAAGCCTTGGCCAGTGAAGCGGTAATCAGGTAACGTACGGCCGGATTTTCCGGCAGTGAATCCTGACTGCCAGCGCCGTTTCTACCCAGTATACCGATGCCATGCGAATCGTCTATAATGACCAGTACATTACGGTTAATGGCCTGCAGCCAGTCGAAAGCATGTATGGTGGCGGTAAGCGGATTCACCGCATCTGCCGCAATCACATAGGTATTATCCGGCTGGCTGTTGATGCGCACAATGGTGTCGTGCTGCCATTTTTCCCGGTCGGGTAGCGGCAATGCCGGCAGGTGATGCCATAACGAAGGATGGGCTTCCGGTGCATACAGCAGCTGGCCGCAGCTGGCGCCGTAATGTACCGCTGCCTGCGAGGCCAGGTAGCCGGAAGAAAATACCACGGCAGATTGTTGTTGTAACAACACGGCCAGGGCATGTTCTGTTTCTTCGTATAGGGTTAGCCGTAAGTTGCCTGCCCGGGAAGAAGGAAACAAGGTACCATACTTTTCAATGCCTGTGGTCAGCACCGCTTTAAATGCGGGGTGCTGATGCAGACCGAGATAGGAAAATCCGGAGAAAAACAGGCTGTCGCCATCGGCGGTAAGTACTCTTCTGCCGGGTGTTATATCGGTATGCATAGACATGGGTTATTCTTTTTTAGTACGCAGGATGAAGTGAAAATCTCCGGATAACACCTTCATATCGAAATGAGTGGCATCCAGTTGTTCTACTGATACCAGGTTCTCTGTTTTGCGGGAACCATTGGACGCGGTCACGGATATGACCTTACCATTACTGAGGATAAAGTATTTACCCGAATCCGGTTTGCCGGCGATGGTGGCAATAAAAATACTATCCTGCAGGAACTGGTAGTACACATCCTCGTAGTAGCCGTTTTTCAGGTCTTTGGCCTGTATCTGCTGGGTATTGTTGTAAGGGTCGCCGGCGGGTACTTTCACATCATATACCCGCCATTTGCCGCCTTGCAGCAGCTGATTGGTTTTGCCGGTGTTACAACTACCCAGGATACTACCCAGGATGATAACGGTGCAGATGATACGTAGTTTCTTCATGTATTTAGCGGCCGGTTTTTGCTTTGTTGAAGGCTTCGGATTGTCCTTTGGGAATGGAGAGGCTTTCCCAGTTACCCTGCAGGATCATTTTGCCTACATATACGATCTGGCCAATATGGTAAGGTACATGTGCCAGCTGCCGGTTGATGGCATCGATCACACTGTGTGCTTCACTACGGACATATACCGTTTTCTCCAGATCGGCTTCCTCCAGGCTGCCGATAGCAGAGAGCATGCATTGCCAGCCGGTTTCCCATAATTCCAGGAGTTGTTCTTTGGTCAGCTGATCGTTTTCAAATTCCAGGTCCCGGTGCCGGCCTGATTTTTCGCCGTCGGTGGTGAGAAAGTCGGTCCAGCGCGACAACATATTACCGTGCAGGTGTTTGATGATGTGGGCAATGCTGTTGGAAGTTCCATCTGGTTGCCAGTGCAGCTGTGCTGCGTCCAGCCGGGTGATGGTGGTAGTACCCAGTTTTTTGTTGGTTTCCAGGCGGAGTATTACACTCTGGAGATAAGTCGTACCGATTGACATAAAATATGTTTTAAATAATGTAAAGCAAGGCTGTTATTTAGTAGCCGGCCGCGCTGTCGTCTCCACGTTTATCGCCGGAAGCTTCCAGGTAGCGGGAGGCCGGTGCTCTTTTGATGATTTCCGTCCGGCCGATAGGGGCACGTTTTTCTATTTTATACCCGATTTGTTGCAGGGCCTGTACGGTGCTGTCCGGGAAGCTGGCTTCCACATAGATCAGATCCGGCATCCACTGGTGATGAAATTTAGGTTTGTTGACCGCATCTGCAGGCGAGAGGCCGAATTCCAGCACATTCAGGAGTGTTTGAAAAACAGATGTAATGATGGTAGATCCACCGGGTGTGCCGAGGGCATATACCGGCTGATTTTGCTGCAATACAATAGTGGGCGTCATGGAGCTGAGCATCCGTTTGCCCGGTGCAATGGCGTTGCTGGCATTGCCTACCAGGCCATACATATTGGGTACGCCGGGTTTTACACTGAAATCATCCATTTCATTGTTGAGCAGGAAACCTGCTTTGCCGGCCACGGTTCTGCTGCCGTAATGCCCGTTGAGAGTAGTGGTCACGGCTACCGCATTACCATCTGCATCCATCACACTGAGGTGGGTGGTTTCTTCTGACTGGGGAAATACGCCGGCTTTGGTGTGATCGCTGGAGCCGGGCTGCATGGATACAAAATCCTGCATGCGGGCAGCGAGGTATTTTTTATTGGTGAGCTGTGCTACCGGTACCTTTACAAAACCTGGATCGCCGAGGTATTGCGCCCGGTCGGCATAAGCACGCCGTTCTGCTTCCACCATCAGCTGCACCGCCTGCGGCGAGTGAAAGCCCCATTGCGCGATCGGATATTTTTCTACCATGCCCATCATTTGTTGCAGGCAGATGCCGCCGCTGGAAGGAAGGGGCATGGTCAATATCGTATAGCCTTTATAGTTAAAGGTAACCGGTGTACGTTCTTTGGCTTTATATTGCTGCAGGTCTTTAAGGGTGATGATCCCTTTGCCCCGCCGCATTTCAGCGACGATGTTCCGGGCGGTTTCTCCCTGGTAAAATCCTGCCGCGCCTTTGTTACGTATAAGCGTTAACGTATGAGCCAGATCTTTCTGGATAAGAGTATCTCCGGCTTGCCAGGGCTGTGCTTTTACAAAAGCGGTGGGTCCGGTATTGAGTCTTTCAAAATCTGCTTTGTAGGAATTGAGCAGATTGGCTTCTGCGGTGGTAATGGCAAAACCTTTTTCTGCGAGAAGAATTGCCGGGGCAATCAGTTTCGCAAAAGGAAGCCGGGCATATTTCATGGCGGCAAAAAGACCTGCTACCGTACCGGGAATACCGGCGGCCAGGTGGCCATCCTGACTCAAAGTAGTTACTGCGTTGCCGAGCGAGTCGAGATACATATCCTTGCTGGCTGCTGCTGGTGCTGTTTCGCGATAATCAATGGCAATGTTACGGCCATCTTTCAGGTGGGCTACGAGGAATCCGCCGCCCCCAATATTGCCGGCGCCCGGATATACCACTGCCAGCGCCAGTTGTGTGGCGATGGCAGCATCTACCGCATTACCACCCTGTTGCAGGATGATACTACCGGCCTGACTGGCCAGCGGATGTGCAGATACAACTGCGCCATGCAGTACCTTGATATCTTTATCAATACTATAGTTATAAGGCCGTAGTGCGGCAACCGGCTCCTGGGCACAGGCTGCATAGGTACTGCACACGGCTATTCCCAGCAAAATCAGAAAACGCATGATCAGTTGTTTGCATCTAAATTAAGAAAACAATCCCTATCTTACGTAACCAAACCGATCGCTTCTATGCGCAGACTTATTTTATTGGCTTTCCTGTCGCTTGGCTTTTCCCGTATGCATGCGCAGGTGCCGACTCCCGACCAATTTCTAGGGTATCCCCTGGGTTCACAGTTCACGCCGCATTACAAAGTGGTGGATTATTTTAAAACAGTAGCCGCCAGCGTTAAAAATGTGAAGCTAGAACAATATGGTTCCACTTATGAAGGCCGCCCGCTGATGATGGCGGTGGTAGCTTCTCCGGAAAATTTCTCCCGCCTGGACGACATCAGACAACGCAGTCTCGCTATGTCCAATGCCAAAGATAACGGCAACGGCAGCCAGCCGGTAGTGGTATGGCTGAGTTACAACGTACATGGCAATGAGGCCGTTTCCACGGAAGCGTCTATGAAGACGCTGTATGAACTGGTAAATAACGGTAATGCACAAACGCAGCAATGGCTGCAGCATGCGGTGGTGATCCTCGATCCGTGTCTGAACCCGGACGGGCATGACCGGTATGTCAATTTTTACAATGCAACCCGGGGCAAACAACCCAATGTATACCGCTATTCCCGCGAACACCATGAACCGTGGCCTGGCGGCAGACCCAATCACTATTACTTTGACCTGAACCGCGACTGGGCCTGGCAAACGCAGCAGGAATCCCAGCAACGGGTGGCAAAATATAACCAGTGGATGCCACAGATTCATGTGGACTTCCACGAACAGGAAATAGAAGCGCCGTATTATTTTGCGCCGGCAGCAGAACCTTTCCACGATGCAATTACCCCCTGGCAGCGCCAGTTACAGGTGATGATCGGAAAAAATAATGCAAAGTATTTTGATGAGCAGGGATGGCTGTACTTTACCAAAGAACGGTTCGACCTGTTTTATCCCAGCTATGGCGATACCTATCCCATGTACAATGGCGCTATCGGTATGACCTTTGAACAGGGCGGTAGTGGCCGTGCCGGCGTGGCGGTGAAGAAAAGGGATGGTGACACGCTGACCCTCACAGACCGTATAGCTCACCACTTTACCACGGGAATGTCTACCATTGAAGTAGCGGCACAGAACGCCGGAAAAATTATCAGTGAATATGTACAGTACTTTGATCGCGCTAAAAAAGATCCGCAGGGTGGTTATAAATCCTATGTGATCAAAGCGGCGGGTAATACAGAAAAACTGAATACCCTGGCTGAACTGCTGCGTAAAAACAACATCGCCTTTGGCTTTGGTACCAGCACCGGCAGTTCCAGTGGGTTCAACTACTTCACCGGCAAAACAGAAAACTTTACCATCGATAAAGAAGACCTGGTCATCAACGCCTATCAGCCGCATTCCAATATGCTGCGGGTATTATTTGAGCCGGTTTCTCATCTGACAGATTCTGTTACCTACGATATTACTGCCTGGGCATTGCCTTACGCGTATGGCTTACCTGCCTATGCCGTGAAGCAACCGCTGACACCTGCGGCAGATGCACCAGCTGTACGTAACAACACGCCGCTGGTAGCGCAGCATCCTTATGCTTACCTGGCTAAATGGAATAGCCTGCGGGATGTAAAATTCCTGGCGGCATTGCTGCAACAGGATATCAAAGTAAGGTTCACAGAAGTACCTTTCACAGTAGGCAGCAAAGATTTTCCGGCTGGTACGCTGGTGATTACCCGGGCGGGGAATACTGCTAAAGGCGCTGCTTTCGATCAATTCATTACCTCACAGGCCAATCGCTTCAAAATATCCCTGGATGCTGTTTCCAGCGGTTTTGTTGATAAGGGCATGGACTTCGGGTCCGATAAAATCCGTTACATCAAAGCACCACGCGTGGTTTTACTGATGGGAGATGAAGTATCTTCGCTGGGTACCGGCGAAATCTGGCATTTCTTTGAACAGCAGCTGGACTTCCCGCTAACGGTGGTGAATGAACGAAATCTGGATGAGGTAAATCTGGAAGAAACAGATGTAGTGATTTTACCGGATGGCTACTATCGTTCGCTGTCTGAAAAAGCGTCAGCGGATCGTTTAAAATCCTGGGTGAACAACGGTGGTAAGCTGATTGCGCTGGAAGGCGCCGCTGCACAGCTGACAGAAGGAGAGTGGGGCATTAAGCTGAAAAAAGAAGAAGATAACAAAGCTGCCAAAGATAAAGCCGCGCAGGAATCTCCTTATGAAGCCCTGAAACCGTATGCTAACCGCGAGCGGGAAAGCGTAAAACAGTTTATTCCTGGTGCTATCTATAAAGTGCAGCTGGATGAAACGCATCCGCTGGCCTTCGGTTACCCGGCCTTTTATTATACGCTGAAACAGGACAGCCGCCTGTACGATTTCATCGACAATGATGGCTGGAATGTAGGCGTACTTAAAAAGGACAGTTATCTCAGTGGTTTTGTAGGTACTGAAACCCGCAAGCAATTGAAAGACGGACTTATTTTCGGTGTAAAGGATATGGGCCATGGCGAGATCGTTATTATGGCAGATAATCCTTTGTTCAGAAGCTTCTGGGAAAATGGTAAGCTGTTGTTCAGCAACGCCGTATTCCTGGTAGGACAATAAATACAGCTATTAAAAAGATATACAGGGAACATCAGCCGGTAATGCCGGATGATGTTCCCTGTTTGTTTATTATAGTTTTCGTTTAATGTTACAGCCCAGGCTGCCCGAAGCAGCAGTGGTAACGGATTTGCCGGCCAGCATTTCATTCAGGGCATTCTGCAGCAACGGTACTTTTACCGCATCGGCATTTCCCGGATTATCATCAATCCCTCCTTTATATACCAGCTTGTTGTGTTTATCAAACAGGAAACATTCCGGTGTGTGGTTGGCATCAAAGGCATCCGCCAGCAGTGCATTTTTATCGAGGAGATAATAACCCGGCAGTTGTTGCTGGGAAGCGTAGGCTTTCATCATGCTCAACGACTCTCCATCATTGCGGGTAGCCTCATTGGAGTTTACCAGTGCCACCCCGATATTGTTTTGTTGGGCAAAAGCGCAGGCCCGGCGTAATCTTTCCTGGTTTCGTATCATATACGGACAGCGGTTGCCGGCAAATACCACCAGCAGTCCGTTTGGCCCTTTGGCCGTTTGCAGGGAAATCTCTTTTCCCGATACATCCATGCAGGCTACATTAGCCTGGGGTACAGGTGCGCCCAATTCCAGTGATAACTCCCGTATGGGCAGAAAAGAGGATAATAAAACAGTACAACAGGATAAATAAAGAGCGGACTTCATCATAGTAGACAGTTTTCAGGTCCTTGCTAAAATTAAAATAATGCGACAGTATGCTGCTGAACAGGCAACAGCAATTATAAAGAAAGATAAAGTAAAATATTAAAAAATAAAAATATTTGTTACAACCTGGCCAGGTGCTTTTTTTCTTCCCGGGCAGCATCGCTGAGGGCACGGATACTGGCATTCAGCTCAAAGCCAACCAGGAGAATAAAGGAGTTGAAGAAAACCCATAACATCAGTACCAGGATGGTACCGATAGAGCCATAAATCTTGTTGTAGTTACCAAAGTGGTTGACAAACCAGGAAAACCCGATGGTGACCACGATCATAAAGATGGTGGCCACGGCAGAACCGGCGGTAATGAATTTCCATTTTTTGGTAGTGGCGGCGCCAATGCGATACAGGACGGAGTTGACAGAATAGAATAACATGATGATCAGTACCCAGCGGGCAATATCAATCACATTGCGCAGCAGCGTACTTTTGATGCCAATCAGGTTGAATACCCAACGCAAGGTAGCCCCCTGCGCGATAATGAGTGCCACCGTTACCAGCAGCAATACCACCAGTATAGCCGTCAGCTGCAGGGCTATCAGCCTGTTCTGCCACCATTTCCTTTTGCGGAAGCCGGCGCCTTCAATTTTATTGAAGGAACGCAGGATGCCCATTACACCGTTGGAGGAATAGAAAAAGCCCATGAGAAAAGCCACAGACAATAACCCGTTGCGGTGGGTGTACAGGAAGTCGTGGATCATGCCCCGTACAATCATGTAGGTGTTGTAGTTGGGCGTGAGATCCTGCGCCAGGTCGTACAGGGTGGCTTCAATATTCCGTACCGGTACGTAGGGTACCAATGTAAACAAGAAGATGAAAAAAGGCGGAATGGCGAGGAGGAAGTTAAAAGAGATGGCCCGTGCCCGGTCGCCCAGGCCCCTGTTTTTGGTTTCCTGCCCGAAATATTTCAGTACATCATACAGGGGCAGCCCTTCGAAGCCGGGTAATATCAGGGTTTTACTCCTGTTTACCAGCCATCGGTAAGGACGTGAACGGAAGATGATGTTTTCGGGTTTAAACGCCAATTGTTATCCTGAATTTTTTGAGTGACTGTTAGTTAGCTAATAACCTCTTTTGTTTAATTCTGCCTGGTATTTTCTGGCGTTTACCAGGTGTTCTGCATAGGTGGCTGCAAAAGCATGGTAACCGGAGAAGTCAGATCTGGCGCAAAAATACAGGTAATCCGTTTCCGGTGTATTGAGTACGGCATTTAATGTTTTAACAGAAGGGGTACAGATCGGACCGGGAGGTAAACCCGAATAACGGTAAGTGTTATACGGAGAATCGTACAGCGTGTGATTTTCCCGGATGCGTTTCAGCCCGAAATCCTGCAGGGCAAACTTCACGGTAGGATCGGCCTGCAGCCGCATATTCTTGCGGTAGCGGTTCAGGTATACGCTGGCTACCAATGGCTTTTCGTCGTTTTTATTGGTTTCTTCCTCTACAATAGAACCCAGTATGGTGACTTCATTGGGGGTAAGTCCCAGGTGGCGGGCTTTTTCCAGCCGGTCTGCCGTCCAGAATTCTTCCCGTTCCTTTTCCAGTTTTTTGAAAACGCTTTCCGCACCGGTATTCCAGTAAAATTCGTAGGTATTGGGCAATACTGCGCACATCACAGTATTGGTGTCGAGTTTAAACTGGCGGAGGTATATGGGGTCCTGCATCAGCGCCCGGAGGGCAACAGAATCGGCTTCCAGGTTATTACATATTTTTCTCACAAAATCATCGCGGGTACGTAATTTATTGATCACCAGCTGTACGGGCGACTGTTTGCCGGAGCGGAGCAGTTTTACAATATCAAAGTTGCTCATGCCGGGCGTAATTTTATACCGGCCGGCTTTTACCCGGGCAGGATAGTCCAGTTCTTTCGCCACCCAGTTGAAGCTGCTGCGGTTGCGCACAATACCTTGTTCTTCCAGTCCTTCCAGTACATTGGCATATGTGCTGCCGGTACGTACATAAAAGTATTTGTTGTCGCCAAAAGATCGGGTATTGGGACCAAACACCCGGTAGGAGGTGTATACGAGTGCGCCTGCGGCGAGACACCCGGTGATAACCAGTGCGCGTTTTATCCAAACGGACCGTTTGCTGGGCTGTTTGATTCGTTTTGCCATAGATAGTATGTAACAACAGGTTACGGATGATGATGGGCGGCGAATGAAGTTTATCCGGAAAAGTCAGCAATGACTGCAAAGGCTACACTACGTTCATTCACTATGAAAAAAACCTCGCTTTAACGGCGAGGTTTCTGGAATTATTATTCAGATAAGTTTATTTAGGCTGTGGAGCGGGAGCAGGTTGGGTACCTGTACCTGGTAAGGTAGCTGGCGCCTGTTGTGGTGCCGGAGCTGCCTGGCCTGAAGAAGCTCTTTCTACGGCAGTAGGAGCGCTAACAGGGCCGCCTTTGCTGCTTTTACCAATGAAGAACGGAGCGGTCAGGCATAATACTGCGATCACAGCAGCCAGTATCCAGGTTCCTTTTTCCAATACGTCAGTGGTCTGACGCACCCCAATCACCTGATTACCAACACCACCTAATGCACCGGACAAGCCGCCACCTTTAGGGTTTTGGATCAGCACAAAAAAGCCTAACAACACACAGGCTAATATGATCAGGATACCGAAAATTAACAACATAAATATTACCGTTTATTTTTGTCTGTTTTTGACTTAAGTTCAGAAATCTTTTGCGCAAAATAAGCGTTTTTGTCGGGATTAAGCAAACTTAATTTTTGATATATCTTAATGGCATTCTCGTACTGGTGCTGCCGCACCCAGATATCAGCGAGTGTTTCCGACACAATATCATTGTTGAAGGTGATACTGCCCATAGCCATCTTTTCCACTGTTTCAGATACTTCCGGCTCTTCATCTTCTTCGTAGATGCGGTGTAGTTGCTGGTGATACCAGTCTTTGCTGGTTTTTCCGGCAAAGCTGTCTTTAATTTCCCGCAACCACGACGTAAAACTTTTCATTTCTGCCATGCCCTGATCGTTTAATTCATCTGCTTCATCCGGGTTTTTAAGCCTTTTGTAAGCAAAATAATCATCCGTATATAAAGGTTGAAAGGTAAGTTCTGTCGCTACTGGTTCTTCTGTAAATTTCAAAGGAAATATTTTAATCGGCTCGGCCGGCATCGTTTCATCATCGTTGGCAGTTACCCAGTCATTATGGGTGGCTGCCGGTTCGGCCAAAGCAGGTACCGGTGGTACCGGCACGGCTGTTTCCGGAAGGGAAGAGGCTGCTGTCTGTTGGTTTGTTTCAAAGTCAGCAATGGCCAGTGTTGTATCGTTGTTCATAGTTATATCGTCGCTGATGATCGCCGGTGGCTCCGGTGTCGCAGCGGTAGCAGGTTCGGAATTACCCGCAGCTGCCGGTATTGCAGCGGTCGGGAGATGATCCGCATCCTGCCAGGTAGTGTTGCCGGTAAGGAACTGATAAAAATGGTGAGGCTGGCCGCTGTATAACAACGCTGTTGTCACAACCGGATCCTGCAGGTCACCTGTACGGTCATATACTTTCCGGGCCAGTAACATCCGGGCAGCAGCAAAATATGGATGGTTCGCTACCAGCTGTTCCATCGTGGCTTCATCTACCTGCTGCAGTGCCGGCTTAAGAAAGATATGTGCAAGGAGCCTGTTTGCTGTCATATGTTGCTAATGTAGGAAAATTTAAATTACGAATAACGGATCATGCATTGGGCAGAAGATATTCGCGAAAATCATTCGCGGTAATCATCTGCCCAATACATGATACTTATGATAAGTGTAAGCTGAGAAATTTCAATAATTACCAGTTTGCATATGCCCGGTTGAAAATATCATCAACAATACCGGGTATGATATTGTTGTCGAGCAACCCGTTTTCTACGGAGCTGGGTAATTGGTTGGCACTGAAATCAGCAGAACGGGTAAAGGATTGGGTGAATCCTTTTTTATCGCCTATTCTTTTGATAAACGTAATATTCACAGTAACATTCAGACGGGAAGTAGCTGCCTGATCTACGTTGGTTACAGCAGCGTTGGAGAAAGAGTAACCGGTGATGGTACCTCTGAATTCATAATCTGCCTTTGATTCATTTTCATTTACCTGTGTGAGCCTGGTCTGCGACTGGATTTTATCCCGCAGCTTCTGCGTCAGTTTCTGACTGAACGTCGGGTTGGTAATCGGCGCTCTGTTTTCAATAAAACGTACGTTCACAGTGCTGGCCCCCTGATCAATGCTGGCGCCGGTCATAGAGTAATTAACGCTGCAGCCGCTCCATACGGCGAGCACCGCTAAAGCGATGCATACATAAATAGTTTTGATCATTGTGGTATTGATATTAAAATTCGTTTATTCGGCAATGTTATACTCTTTCAGTTTGCGGTACAGCGTTCTTTCAGAGATACCCAGATCGAGTGCTGCGTCTTTACGTTTTCCTTTGTGTTTTTTCAGCGCCTTTACAATCAGTTCTTTCTCCTTGTCGGCAATAGACAGGGTTTCTTCTACTTCTTCATGCAGGTCTATTTTATTATCCTGCAGGATGATCGGCTGTGCGTTACCGATATTGGTGGCAGCAGGCGTATTTACTTCTGCAGTGGAAGGGTAGGTGTGCAGTACATGATTGTCGGGATGATGATATTCTGTAGGATGCGCCATACTGGGATTCTGCAGGATATCGAAGAACATTTTCTTTACTTCTGTTACATCTTTTTTCATGTCGAAGAACAGCTTGTAGAGAATGTCTCTTTCGCTGGCAAAGTCGTTGCCGCTTTGTTGCTGCGGCGCGGCGAGCATAGGCAGGCGGTTTACTTCCGGTATTTCCGGCAGGAAACGTTTCAGGTCACTGCCGGTCACCAGTTTATCGGAAGACAATACAGAAATCTGTTCTGCAATGTTTTTCAGTTCCCGCACATTTCCCCGCCACGGATAATTTACCAGCAGGGTACGTGCTTCTTCATCCAGCTGGATAGAAGGTGTTTTATATTTTTCAGAGAAGTCTACCGAGAATTTACGGAAGAGCAACGGAATATCTTCTTTGCGGTCGCGCAGGGCAGGTACGCGGATGGGGACCGTATTGAGCCGGTAATACAGGTCTTCCCTGAATTTACCGTGTTGTGTACGTTCCAGCAAATCGCGGTTGGTGGCGGCGATCACGCGTACATCTGTTTTCTGTACTTTGGAGGAACCTACGCGGATGTATTCACCGGTTTCGAGTACACGTAATAAACGTGCCTGTGTTCCCAGCGGCATTTCCCCGATTTCATCCAGGAAAATGGTACCGCCGTTAACGGTTTCAAAATAACCTTTACGGCTATCCACAGCGCCGGTGAAAGAGCCTTTTTCATGGCCGAAAAGCTCCGAATCGATGGTGCCTTCCGGGATAGCGCCGCAGTTAACGGCGATAAACGGATTATGTTTACGGGCACTGAGTGCATGAATGATCTGTGAAAATACTTCCTTCCCTACGCCGCTTTCGCCGTTGATAAGCACGGTGAGGTCCGTATTGGCTACCTGCACGGCTACCTGGAGCGCGTAATTCAGCGCGGGACTATTACCGATAATGCCAAACCTGTTTTTTATAGCCTGTATGTCCATAAGCGGTTTATCTCCTGTTTGATGGTTAAAAATGTGTTATGCCAAAGGGGCGCTAAAACAATCAGCTGATTGCTTTACCGATCAGTGTACCGGAAGTACAGCTTTCTACCTTCACCATAACATAATCTCCCTTTTTAAAGTTTTCTTTCGGGAATACGATTACTTTATTCTGATCATTGCGGCCATAGAGTTCTTCGGCAGATTTTTTGGAAGTGCCTTCTACCAGTACCTTGAAGGTTTTACCCAGGTCCTGCTGCATATTGCGCAGGGAGTTTTCGCGGTGAATGGCTACTACTTCGGCGAGCCTTCTTTTCTTTACCTCTTCCGGAATATCATCCTGGTAGCGGCGCGCTGCGAGGGTGCCCGGCCGTTCGGAGTAGAAGTACATATATGCCAGGTCATACTGCACGTATTTCATCATGCTCATCGTATCCTGGTGGTCTTCTTCCGTTTCGGTACAGAAACCGGTGATGATGTCGGTAGACAGGCCGCAGTCGGGCAGCAACTCCCGGATACGCTTTACCTTACTGATATACCATTCTCTCGTATAGGTACGGTTCATCAGCTGTAATACCCGGCTGCTGCCGCTTTGCACCGGCAGGTGGATATAGTTGCAGATGTTTTCATACCGTTGCATCACATACAACACTTCGTCGGTAATATCTTTCGGGTGAGAGGTGCTGAAACGTACCCGCAGCAACGGATCGATCTGGGCTACGCGTTCGAGCAGCATGGAGAACGTAACGGTTTCATCGCCGGCATCGTTGGTCCAGTAGTAGGAGTCTACGTTCTGGCCCAGGAGGGTTACTTCCCGGTAGCCGTTTTCAAACAGCTCTCTGGCTTCCCTGACGATAGAATAGGCGTCGCGGCTGCGTTCCCGGCCCCGGGTGAAGGGTACCACGCAGAAAGTACACATATTGTTACATCCCCGCATAATGGATACAAACGACGTTACGCCGTTGTTGTCCAGTCGGATCGGGCTGATGTCGCCATAGGTTTCTTCCCTGCTCAGCAATACGTTCACGGATTTCTGGCCGGTTTCCGCCTCTGCGATGAGGGCGGGTAAACTGCGGTAGGCATCCGGACCTACTACCAGGTCCACCAGCTTCTCTTCTTCCAGCAATTTGCCTTTCAGGCGTTCGGCCATGCAGCCTAATACACCTACGAGCAGGTTGGGAGTAGCGCGTTTTATCTGTTTGAACTCGGTGAGCCGCTTGCGTACGGTTTGTTCTGCTTTTTCCCGGATGGAACAGGTATTCAGGAGAATAAGACTGGCTTCTTCCACATTCCGGGTAGGACCATATCCTTCTCCACTCAGTATGGAGGCAACAATTTCACTATCATTGAAATTCATTGCACAACCATAGCTTTCTATATAAAACTTCTTATTAAATACCTGAGTACTAGTCGTTTCAGGGGCAAAAGCTTCCCCCTGGCGGCTTTCATCATGTGCTTTGGTATCCTGATACAGCATTTCCTGACAAAAATTTTGGTGGGCAAAAATAAGCAATAAAAACGGGAAAATGCCAGAATGGCAGATAAAAGAAATAGAATTACCCTTTCCCAAAAGTAAAACGCCTCTTCAGAAAAAGAAGGGCAGCGTAGAGCCGCTTTTATCTTTCCGAAGAGGCGCAGGAAGTAATTTCTTTTATATTATGCCTGTCTGGCGGCGAGCTTGGATGCGAGCCAGCTGTCCTTTACAGGAATCAGCCAGTTGCTATCCAGTTCTGCTTTGGTAAGCACCGTGTTGTTGAGATAAAGGGTGTTTTCGTCGATATAACCTTTTTCCAGGGCGTAAGACAATTGCGCCATGGGTAACAGTTCTATCTTATCCTTTACCACAAAACCCAGCAGCAGCCGGTCAAACATATTTACTTCATATTGCCTTTCGATGCTTTTGATGATGCGTACCGAGCTGTCGGTACTGCAACCGCTGACGGTGGTCTGGCTTTCGTCTGCCAGTAATACAATCACCTGGTTCATGATCACCTGGCCCCATCCTTTCACCGGCGCACCGTGGGCATTCCACTGGCCGGTAAACTGTTCGAGTTGTTCGTTGATCTCCGCTATTTCCCGCTCATTGAATGGCCTGTTACTCTGGTATATCCAAACCCTGGAGGCCGGAGAAAAGCCTGCAGGAAAAAATGTATGCTTGTTCATAAATACAAATTTAGGCATTTACGCTGGAAGGAGGACGCATTTGCCCCCTTACTTCCCTGATTCGTCTCTTGTTGCTGGTGTATCGCCTCGTTGGCGGGCATCTACCTATATGGCATTATTATGCCATGCTTTGCGCAATCATTTCTGCGATATCCAATACTTTCACATCGTCTTCTTTACCGGATTCCTTCACGCCGTCTGTGAGCATGGTCATACAAAAAGGACAGTTGGAGGCAATCACGGTGGCGCCGGTATCTACGGCTTCTTTACCCCGGTCGGCATTGATCCGGATGGTTCCTTTTTCTTCTTCCTTGAACATCTGGGCGCCACCGGCACCACAGCACAAACCTTTACTGCGGCAACGCTTCATCTCTATCAGCTCTGCATCCAGTATTTCCAGTACTTTTCGGGGTGCTTCATAAATATCGTTGGCCCGTCCGAGGTAGCAGGAGTCGTGGTAGGTGATTTTTTTGCCTTTGAAAGTGCCGCCACCCTGCAGTTTGATTTTTCCTTCATCGATGAGCGACTGCAGGAAAGTAGTGTGGTGAATCACTTCATAGTTGCCGCCGAGGTCGGGATATTCATTTTTGAGCGTATTGAAACAGTGCGGGCAGGCCGTTACTATTTTCTTTACGCCGTACATATTCAGTAATTGTATGTTGTTCTGGGCCATCATCTGAAAGATGAATTCATTACCGGCTCTTCTGGCCGGATCACCGGTGCAGCTTTCTTCCTTGCCCAGGATGGCGAATTGTACGCCTACTTTATCTAATATGGTAGCAAATGCTTTGGTAATTTTTTGTGCACGCTGATCGAAGCTGCCGGCGCAGCCTACCCAGAACAGTACTTCCGGTGTTTCTCCATTTGCGGCATATTCTGCCATTGTCTTTATATACATGTGCTGTTTTTATCGATAGATGAATACAAGGGAAAAGGGCGGTAGCCGATTATCCGTTTATTTCCATGGCCCATTTATCGCGGTCGTCCATACTGAATTTCCAGGGAGCCATATTGTTTTCGATATTGCTGAACATCCCGGTCCATTCTGCCGGAGCGTTGGATTCTTCCATCACCAGGTGACGGCGCAGCTGCAGGATGATATCCAGCGGGCTGATACTCACCGGGCATTCCTGTACACAGGCGTTGCAGGTAGTGCAGGCGCGCAGTTCTTCTTCTTTGATATAATCGCGGAGCAGGGTTTTGCTGTCGTCGGTGAAAGTGCCGTTGGCCGTGATGTTGCGGCCTACTTCTTCCAGGCGGTCGCGGGTATCCATCATGATTTTACGGGGTGATAATAATTTGCCGGTGATATTGGCGGGGCAGGCGGCGCTGCAGCGGCCACATTCGGTGCAGCTGTAGGCGTCGAGCAGATTTTTCCAGGTGAGGTCAAATACATCTTTGGCGCCAAACTTCGGCATGGTATCGCTGGCAGGCGCATTGGCGGCCAGTTCCGGCTGTAACATCAGCTGTACTTCCTGTTGTACGGCCGGCATATTCTCCATTTCTCCTTTCGGTTCCAGGCTGGCATAATAAGCATTCGGAAAGGCGAGTATAATATGCAGGTGCTTGGAGTAGGGGAGATAGTTCAGGAAACACAGGATACCCACAATGTGCAGCCACCAGCAACCCCGTTCTATCAGTACCAGCGTACCGTCGGAGAAGCCGCTGAACAGCGGGGTAAACAGGCCGGATACCAGCAGGTTGCCGGTAACGGCGTAATGTTCCACACCTCTTGCCTGCAGTGCCTGGTCGGCCGCATTCATGGTCAGGAACAACACCATCAGCACGATTTCCGTGATCAGGATGTAGTTGGCGTCGGAACGGGGCCACCCATCCAGGTCTTTACTGATAAAGCGTTTCAGCTTAAGGATATTTCTGCGCACGAAGAAGATGGCACAACCGGCTAATACCAGTGCCGCCAATACTTCAAATGCACCGACTAATACCGGATATAAACTTCCCAATACGGGAACGAATAAACGATGTTGTCCCAGAATACCGTCCAGGATAATTTCCAGGATTTCGATATTCACAATCAGGAAGCCGGCATACACGAAGAAGTGCAGGATGGCAACGAGCGGGTTGCGGAACATTTTTTTCTGACCGAAAGCCAGCAGGAATACATTTTTCCACCTGAGATCGGGGTGATCATTCAGGTCTTTATCTCGGCCCAGCAGGATATTTCTCCTTATCTGGCGCACCTTTTTCGAGAAAAGATAAACGGCTGCCGCAAAGAGAATTACAAATAACAACTCTTGTACTATTCGCATTATTTCAGATTTGACACCCTAATTTATGTTTTTTTTAGGTATCCACATTTAGCCACAGTATTTTTAGCGCAAAAGCGAACAGCTAAAGCCGAATTACTTATTTTTGCGGGCATGGAAAGCAGGAACATCATTCTTACGAAGGATATTATTCAGAAAAAAATAGAACGTATCGCTTACGAAATCTATGAACTGAACAGCGATGGTACCGATATCATCCTGGCCGGTATCTGGGATCGGGGCGTGATCATCGCCCATAAAATTGCTGCCATCCTGCAGCAGATCTCTCCGTTGAAGATTCAGATTATTGAGCTGCGGCTGAATAAACAACAGCCTGGTGAAGTAACGGTTTCCGAGGATATTGACTTCAATGATAAAGTAGTGGTGGTGGTAGATGATGTTGCCAACTCCGGCCGTACCATGTTATATGCCCTGAAACCCCTGTTGCAATTTCTTCCTAAAAAAATACAAACGGCTGTACTGGTAGACCGCCGGCACAAATCATTTCCTTTATCCGTGGATTTTGTAGGTTATTCCCTGGCTACCACCTTGCAGGATATGGTGTTGGTGGAGATGAACGGAGAAGAAATCATTTCCGCTTATTTTGAATAATCAGAAATAGACCGCATGTACTTTTACCTGACCGCGGGAGTTGATCTCCAGTGCCGGTGCAGGAAATTTCAACATATTCAGTACCTGAAACAATACCCTGACGCCTTTGCGGCGGGTGGGGATTTTAGTGAAGTCCACATCCGGTGACAGGTAAAATTGCCGGATACGCGGGTTGCCGCTGTAGTCATGGTGTACGCCTTTCTGATCGGTCCAGGTATTATCCCGGCCGCCATACATATCGGCGGCGCCCATGCCTGCTGCAATATTCAGCCATTTGGGCAGCCAGCTGTTTTTGTTGAAGGAATGGAGATTGACGGAAAGCCAGTAGGTTTGTCCATTGTAGTCTTTCAGCATTCTTTCCAGGTAGGTAGTGCCGAAAAGCTCGTTTGTCTTGCGTTTTAACGCGGGCTCCTCATATTGTACCGGATGGAAGGAAAATTTCAGTTGTATCCGTTGTTCATCCCATGCCAGCTCCTGACCGATGAGCAGAGCGGCTCCTATGGCATTGGCGCCCATATCGCCCCAGGAAAACCCCCATTTACCGGAGTAGCCATCGAGTATTTCAATCACCGACTGATAGGCGAGGCCGCTCAATCCTCCGATCCAGATCTGTTGCCGGCGTGGTAAGCCCGACCAGCGCCACATTTCCCGGTTATATTTTCCGATAAAATAAGCACTGAAAACATGGCCGGCTTTATCCATCTGGTTCCATTCACCCATGTCATTAAAAAAGTGGAAAGACGTTTTGGGATAGTCTTTATACCAGGCTTTGTTAAGGGCCATCAGGCCGGAGGTATACAGTACGGCCGTGGTGCCGCTGAGCATCCACACCCGGGAAGGCAGGGTGGTATCCGGCAGGGTGGTGAAAGTAACGCGCTCCTGGGCGGAGCTGTGATGCACACCATACAACAGGAAAGCCAGGATAATCAGCGGATACTTCATGCAGGTGTATAAAACAGGACCGGGAATGCGGTTGTTAATAGGTACACACCTGCATTCCCGGTTCCATATGAACTGTTACAGTAATTATTTCAGGTGCATATCCTGAATGATACCTTCTATTTTACGATCCAATATCGCCGTTACGTCGTCAAATGCGGCAACGTCGGACAGTGGTGCATTCACGCTGAAATAGAATTTAATCTTCGGTTCAGTACCGGATGGACGGGCAGATATTTTGCTGCCATCTTCCAGGAGAAACTGCAGTACATTGGATTTCGGCAGTTCCAGTGGTTTGATTTCACCGGTGCGGATATCCTTTACCTGTTGCAGCTGGTAATCGAAGAGGGTTACTACCGGCGAGCCATTGATGGTTGCGGGCGGATTTTCGCGGTAGCCACGCATCATCTCTGCAATTTCGTCGGCGCCTTTCATTCCTTTTTTAGTGATGGAAATGAGGTGCTCTTTATAATAACCGTACTGGATATAGATATCGATCAGCTGCTCGAACAGGGATTTGCCCTGACTACGGGCATAGGCGGCCATTTCACAGATCATAGCTACAGAAGATACGGCATCTTTATCCCGTACATTGTTGCCGATCATGTAACCGTATGATTCTTCACCACCGCAGATAAAGTTTTCCTGTGGCTCTTTCCGGCGGATCAGGTCAGCGATCCACTTGAAACCGGTGAGTACATTATAGCAGTTGACATTGTTTTTGGCTGCAAATACATCAATGAGGTCAGATGTTACCACGGTTTTGGCAACAAAGTCCTGCGGTTTGGCGAGGCCTTTGCGTTTGCGGCCTTCAATGATGTAGTTGAACAGGAGCGCACCGGTCTGGTTACCATTCAGCAGTATCCATTCGCCTTTCAGGTCTTTAACGGCAATGCCTACACGGTCAGCGTCGGGGTCGGTTCCCAGCAGTATATCCGCATCCAGTTCCCTGGCTTTTTTCAGGCCCAGGCTCATGGCTTCTGCTTCTTCGGGGTTAGGATACACCACGGTTGGGAAATTGCCATCCGGGGTAGCCTGCTCCGTTACAATGTTTACATTGGTGAAGCCGTATGCCAGTAATACCTCGGGTACCTGGGTAATACCGGTACCATGAATCGGGGTATATACGATTTTCAGGTCGTGTTGTTGTTTGTTGATATCCGGGTTGATGGATAAGCTGAGGAGTTCCTGCTGATAAGCGAGATCTATTTCTTTACCGATGAGGGTAATATTGGCTTCGCCGCCGCTCCATTTCACTTCATCCGGAGAAGTAATGTTTTCCACTTCCCGGATCACATTGGCGTCATGCGGTGGTACCAGCTGTGCTCCGTCGTTCCAGTAGGCTTTGTAGCCGCTGTATTCTTTCGGGTTGTGGGAGGCGGTTAATACCACACCTCCGTGGCACTGCAGGTGGCGGATGGTGAAAGACAGCTCCGGTGTAGGACGCAGGCTTTCAAAGAGAAATACTTTAATCCCGTTGGCTGCAAACACATTGGCTACGGTTTCTGCAAAATAGCGGGCGTTATTACGACTATCGTGTGCAATGGCTACTTTTACTTCGCCGGGAAATGCTTTTTTCAGGTAGTTGGAAAAGCCCTGGGTAGCCATACCAACGGTATATTTATTCATGCGGTTCGTACCTACTCCCATGATGCCCCTGAGCCCGCCGGTACCGAATTCGAGGTTGCGGTAAAAGGCATCATTGAGTTCATCGGGGTTGCCTGCCTGCATTTGTTTCAGTGTGGCAACTGTCTCCGCGTCATAATTGCCGTTGAGCCACTGCGCTACTTTGTTTTGAATATTAATATCCATGGTCTTCTTTTTAATGAGCCATCCTGCTCAAATGGATTGTAAAGTAAAAATAAAAAAACGAATGTGGGAAATTCCAAATCTTAAAATTCATTGAAAATCGCCCGTATTGGTTAATTTTGTGGGTATGAGGCGGTATGAAGATACTTATAAACAAAAAGGATTACGCAGACAGCTAGTTGATAGTATCCGTCAGAAAGGCATTACAGATGAAAACGTACTGGCGGCTATTAACAATATACCCCGGCATTTTTTCCTCGATACAGCGTTTGAAAGTATAGCATATGATGACCGGGCTTTTCCTATCGGTGAAGGACAAACCATTTCCCAACCCTATACGGTTGCCTATCAGACCCAGCTGCTTGAAGTGAAGCCATACGATAAAGTCCTGGAAATAGGTACGGGTAGTGCTTATCAGGCCTGTGTGCTGGCGGAACTGAAAGCGAATGTACTGACCATTGAACGGCAAAAGAAACTGTTTGAACAGGTAAAACTGTTCCGGTTTAAATCCAAATACCCGAATCTCCGTTTTTTTTATGGAGATGGTTATGAAGGGCTGCCTTCCTATGCGCCCTTCGACAAGGTGCTGGTTACTGCAGCGGCGCCCTATATCCCGGAGAAATTACTGCAACAACTGAAGCCGGGTGGTAAAATGGTCATCCCTGTGGGTGGTAATGATGTGCAGCGGATGCTGCGGATTACCAAAATCAGCGATACCGAAAATGAACAGGAACTTTTTGATAACTTCTCCTTTGTGCCCATGCTGGCCGGTAAGAAATAAGCAAATCGTTGTACGGAGGCAGCAACGGGTCTCCCTGCCGGCAGGCGTTCATACGTTTACGTTATAGTCATTTTTTGCTGATAAAATCCGACGGCAGCCGGGTGGCAGTGTGATGCCCGATAAGGCCGTAAAAGGCCGCGATAGGGCCGGAAAAACAAAGCCGGCAGCGTGCGTACGCACCATCTGCCGGCCTGTGTGGTATTGCATTCACCTTCTTTATCATCACTTAAAAGCTTTGCATGGGATCGCCCATGGGCTGGTCGTTGCCGCCTGATGCTTTTTTCTTTTTGAAAAGGGCGGTATCAAATTTACCAAAGCGGTAACTGAAATTCAGTTTTACAATCCTGGACTCCCGCTTACGCACATAGTCCTGGGCGAAAGCCGGGGTAGCCTGGTTCAGCTCATACTCCCGGGTATTGAATACATCGGAGAGGCTGAGGGTGAGCGAGGTGGCTTTTTTCTTCCCGAAATCTTTTCTGACAGCCATATCCACCGTGCTGAATCCTTTGATGGTGCCCTGCGCAGAAGTAGGGATCATCATAAATCCACCGCCGCCCGGACCACGTCCGCCACCGGAAGCCGGCAGGGCGATAGTAGGCGCCTGGTAAGTGGCATTCACCTGTAAGGTAAAGCCGGCGGGCAGTTTGGTTTCGGAAATGATTTTGGCCATCCAGCTGAAACCATTGTTGTCGAAGGTTTCTCCGTTTGCGTTTACCTTCATATCTGTCTGATAGAGGTTCACATTGGTGGTGAGATCCCAGCCTTTCAGTACCTGGTTTTTCATCGTCAGTTCGGCGCCATAGGAGTTGCTCCTGTTGGCATTGATGAACTGGGTGAGCAATGTGTCTGCACCAATCGGTGTACTGATGGTGGAGATCATGTTATTGGTATTGCGGAAATAAACGCTGGCGAGGAGATTGCTGGTCTTCCAGTTTTTTACATAGGAAAACTCCAGGCTGTTGGTATATTCCGGTTTCAGGTTGGGATTCCCTTCGCGTTGGTTTTGCGGATCGCTGTAGTCGCGGTAAGGAATCAGCTGAAAGAAGTTGGGCCGGTTTACCCGACGGGAATAGTTCAATTGCAGTTCCTGGTCTTTTTTCAGCTTTTGTGATAAAAACAAGCTGGGAAAGAAGCCCGGGGTAGCCTTTGTAGGCTTATAGGTAGCTTTGCCCGGAATTTCGCCGGCATACACATATTGCTCTATACGTAATCCTGCCTGGTACCCGAAGTTCCCCATGGTATTGGCGAAGTTGGCATAACCGGCATAGATTTCCTCGTTGTATTTATAGTTGTTGGAAAGCTGGTTGTTGTAGATAAAATGGTTGCTCAGGGTGTCTTTATCATACACATCATACGAGCTGCTGAAGCGGCGTAACGTGGTTTTGACACCGGTTTCGAGCTTCCCTTTTTTACCGATGGGCGTGGTGTAATCTGTTTGCACAGTCACAAAAGTGGTGCTGCCGGCGGAAGTGTTCTGCTGCAGCAGGGATTGCCCGAGTGCTTGTCCGGCGGCATTTTTCGCCTGTGTAACGTAAGATCCGTCACGACCGCTGTTGGTGGTGTTGTAGTTGATATCTGCCGTCCATTCCCGCTCCGGTTTGGCGAAAGTATGCCGGAAACCCAGCTGGGTGGTATAGTTACGGAAGTTGAAATCATTCGTTGTGGCACGGTCACTTAGTCTGGTGATACGATGAGCCTTGTTGGAAAAAGTGCTGAGCAGGTCTTCGGTATTTTTGAAGTCGCCCGCCACAATGTTCTGTGATAAGGAGATCGTATTGCGGTTATCGATGGTATAGTCTACACCAAAGCGGCCAAACTGGAACAGGGGCTTGCTTTCGCTGTTGCTTTGCTGCAGCAGGTAGCTGGTATCTGCTCCTTTACCACCGAAGTTGCTGCGGTTGGTAGTACCTTCGCCCCAGCTTTGGTTGGCATTGATGTTATAGTTGGCAAATACATTGAACTTACCCTGACGAATGCTGATATTACCGCCGCCATTGTATTTGTTGTTGTTACCAATACCTGCCTGTACAACGCCGTTGAAACCGGCCTTCCTGTTTTTCTTCAACACAATGTTCAGAATACCAGACATCCCTTCTGCATCGTATTTCGCAGAGGGATTGGTGACCAGCTCCACGCTTTCAATAGCATCGGCCGGAATCTGATCCAGGGTGAGGGTAGAGGGTTTACCATCTACAAAAATGGTAGGCGCGGCGTTGCGTACAGTCACATTGCCATCCAGGTCTACGTTGACAGAAGGTACACTTTTCAGTACATCGGTAGCGGTACCACCTGCACTGGTGAGGTTTCTGTCTACATTGAATATCTTTTTATCGATACCCATGGTGAACGCACTTTTTTGCCCGGTTACTTCCACGCCTTGCAACAGTTTTACATTTTGCTGCAATTTGATGTTGCCCAGGTCCTGCTCTATGCTTTGACCTGTGATGGTGACTTTCTTCTGTACGCTGTTATAGCCCATGAAGTTGATACGCATGATATACGTGCCAAAGGCCAGTCCTTCCAGGCTGAAATCACCGTTGGCTTTTGTGAGCATGCCGGTAACCAGGGAAGAGTCGCGCTGTTTCAATAATGTAACGGATGCATAGGGAACAGGTTTCCCGGTTTGTGCATCCAGTAATTTCCCATATAAGCGTCCTGGCATGGGCATGACAGGTCGGTTTGGTCGGTCTTGGGTGGGTTGTGGTGTCCGCGTTTTTCCTGTTTCGGGCGCCTGTGCATAAGTGTGTAGCTGCCATAGAAAGATGCCAGCCAGCACTGCGTAGCTTTTTTTCATCCTGCTTATTTTTTGTCCGGACTTTATTCTCAGAACAGGAGACAAAAATATCAGGGTAAAGAGATGAATGGTTTAATATTGTGATGAGTGGAGTTTTTATATATCCCAGCACAAAAAAACGAGCGCTAAAAGGTCTTAACAGTAGTTAACAAAGGATGTTTTCCGGCACCGGCAGATCCCGGTTAGGCGCCGGTTGTAGCTTATAGCAGGTGATGCAGCAGCAGTGTAATCAGGCCAATCAGGAAGCCGGTGACAGCGCCCAGCCACTTAAAGTGTTGGAGGGTAGCCGACAGCAGTTCCTGCGTGAGGGATTCCATTTTTTCAGCAGAGATACCCGCTATTTTCTGTGTTACTATTTTTTCCAGATCGAGGTCCTGTTCTACGTTATCCAGGTATTGACCGATCATTACCGGAAACAGGGTATCCATTTCCGCTACCAGGTGTGTTTTGATCTGTTGTACAATGCTGTCGCCGATGAACATGGACAACACTGGCATGGCTTTCGGCAGGCGTTCCCGCAGGAAGCTGTCCAGGTGGGTTTCTACGACAGGGATGATATTCTTTATTTTATCGGGGTCAGTCAGTTTGGTTTTCACTTCCTGGAAGGAAAATAGTTGCTGGCCTACCAGTGCCCCGATGCGGGCTGCCAGTGCCTGTTGTCTTTTGGGAAATAATCCCTGCAGGGTGAAAAGGCCCAGGTTAACCGGCCGCCGGGGATGAAACAGTAATTTAATCGCCAGGCTGTTGATCAGCCAGCCGATGATAGCGGCAATAATGGGAATGATATAGCTCATGCAGTTGATACAGATTTATAGTGCGATGGTATACTACGCGCCCACAAATTTAACAGGTGTGGATTAATATTCATAATAAACCCGGTGGGCTATTGTAAAAGAAATACCTGGTATTGCCTCTTACAAGGTTATCTGTTGCCGGTTATTTTACACGGCCCCTCAAAAATGGGCAGGTGGCTGAGGAAGATCGTCAGGGGGATGGGTAGGTTTGTACTGAGGTGTATTTTATGCTTACCGTTCCAAAGTTTACTTTAAAGTATAGCATGATGAAGCTTTATAACGTACCCCAATTGTTTGGCCCTTGCCTATTACATGAAAATAAGATGCTGGAAAAATTCATTGAAGCGCGCACCCTGCAATGGTTGTACGATCTTCAATTAATGAGCGAAGCGAAATAGCTCTTTTATAAGCAGCCATGTTTTACCTCCCTGATTGTAAGAAGTTTTACAGAACAAATATGGTGAGCGTTTCCTGCCAGGCGGCGCCAGATGGATATCTTTTGTGAAACCATTCTTGTTTGCTGCTTTGCGGTAGAAAATGCTTATTTTCGTATGCCATCTCAACGCACTAACTTTTCCTCCTGATTCCCGGCTATTGATATTATTTTACCCGAAAAATCCAAAGGCATTCATTGTGTTAAGGTGGATCATTCGTTTTACTAAGGTAGTAGTAAGCATTTCTGGTAATATAGTATCAATCATGCGCTACTTATCCCTTTATATGGACTATGTATTCCCTTTTTCAATATCCTGTAGGTTGGTTTGAAAGCCAGCTTTATAAACCAGCCAGATAGCAGATGGTGGGATACCAGCTGTTATTCCTGATAAACCCGGCGTGCTGAGCGGATAGTAAACTACTTTCAGGGGGGATTTGGAGGTCTTTGCCGATGTATGGACCTTGATAAGGGCATGTAAAGCGCCATAAATTTTTCAGGGAGTATTTTTAATGGCGGAAAAAAGGCTTAAAAACATCGGCAAATTTAACTAAAGAAAAAAATGGTGTGGCCGGAAAAGAACGATTGATTTTGTTGGAAGTGCATTTTAACGGTCAGCATTTTTTTGTTCCGTTTTTTGTTCCTGTTTTTGTTCCGTGGAAAATTTGAAGCAGCAAAAAAAAGAGAGAGATGATTTAAAAAGAAAAAGCCCGAAAGTCTTTAACTTCCGGGCTTTTAGGGTGATCGAGGGGTTTCGAACCCCCGACCCTCAGAACCACAATCTGATGCTCTAACCAACTGAGCTACGACCACCGTTTTATCTTCGTTTGTGTGTGTTATTCCGTTGTTGGGAGTGCAAAGATAACGCAAAGTATTTTTAAATTCCAAATACTTTTTAAAAATTTTTTTCAGCGGGTTATATATGGGTCTTAAAAAGATGTTTGCATCTTGTTTTTCCCATTTCATTTTTCCCACAAAAAACATTTCCGGAGATATTGTTTTTTGCTGCTTTATAAAAACGATTGACATGGATCATCTTATAACCGATCTGTTTTCTTTTAAAACAACAGGCCGGCATCTCCCGTAAAACTGTTGCCCAGTATATATTTTCCTTTGGTGGATGCGTTTGGTGTGATTCCCGAAATCCCGTATCTTTGCGCACTTTCCCATTTCATTCCCATTTTTATAAGTAGTTGATTATCAACTAAATGCTGTGCTATCGCATGGACGAAATCTTGTTTTCAGGTGTTTTGGCATCCCAGCGATGAAAATGTTTGCCCGGTATCAGAAAAAATGACAATTCCCTAGTAGGAGTGTTTTTTATTATAAGTACTTAATATTTAATTGTATATACATTATGGATCAGCTAAAACTGAAGTTACAGGAATACTATCAGCGTTACCAGCAAATGGACCAACGGGTGAAACCTGGAAAAGAGGAGCCTGGTTTTGAGGACGTGCTGGACATGGAAAATGACATTCTTTCGCAGTTTGGATTACCGACCTCCCGGCGATTTGTACAAATCCTGCACGACTTTGTACATCACGGACATGTAAGCGATCAGCTGCTGGATTATGTAAGTAAAAAACTACGGTCAGCCGCACGTAAATATCTGCTGGCACCTGTTATGTCAGATATTGATCTTTTAGAAGGCGCCCGCGAACAGAAACGCAGCCCTTATGACGTACTGCCGGAACTGGGCTACCCCTCGCAGGAATATGCCTTGTTCCTGGTCGGGGAATTATACTATCGCCGGAATATGACAGCGGGAGATATTCTGGAGGAACTGAAAAAAATGCAGCATTACAACAGTTGGAATGACCTGATGCTGCTCAGCAAAATACATAATCATACCACGCATGAACTGTATGCCCTGCTCAAAAAACAGGAATTACGTTTTGTGGATGATTTCATTCAGCACCTCCGCCGCCAGGAAACTACCCGGCTGGTGAACAAGCGTCCTTCTCCCACAGAAGAAGGCTACAAGCCTAATTATAAAACCATTACCAAAGTGCAGGTAGAAGATATCATCTTTGATGAACAAACAACCCCCAGCCTCTTTGGTAAAGTAAAAAATGGCAGAAGCTATACCCGTATTACCATCAGCCTGGAGTTCTCAGAACTGAACCAGATTCTGATGAGCAGCGATGAACTGGGGGTGGAAATCAGCAACCATATTAAAAAACGTCTGAGTAATCCCACCGCAGAAAAACCTACGGTCATAGATATACGCGCTGAATTCGGCAACGTATTGAAACTCGACAACTGTTACCTGGAAGTATATAAACCACAACACCGAGAAGGGAATAAGTGGGTAGAAGATAAAGACAACTTCTACTTCGTGGATAAAATTCTTTCTAAAAAAGAATTTGAAAAACGTACCAAAGAAGAAGAGGTGAAACGTAAAATACAGGAATGTCTGGAACTGATTGGCGGCTCCTATGTTTATTACCAGCGTTTACGCCGGTTAGGCATCACAGATGAAGAAGCCAAACTGCGCGCCGGCCTGCAGGATGAACTGTTGTTTAAACTATCGTTCTTCCTGAATAAAGTAAAGGAATAACACACCACCAACATTACATATTAAGTATTTCGGATGAAGGAGAAGGTATGCGGAAATGATCCGTATATCTTCTCCTTCATGCGTTATAATTCTTTGGTAATTGCTTAAGTTTGAACAAAAAAGCAATGGAAGAATTAACACTCGGTACCGGTTCCAGGGTACAACATGCACACTATGGCCAGGGCGTAATTATAGCGGTGAAATACGCACAGTACCGCGTTACTTTTATGGATCACGGCATCAAGATGATCGATAAAACAGATCCTTTGTTTGAAGTACTGGTGGCAGAAAATGTAACCCCCGAAGTAGAAACCGCTTCTGATGTGGAAACCTCTTTGCTGAAAATTCTGCGCCTGTGGGGCGGCATTACAGAAGTAGTTCCCCTTGGCGATCGCTGGAAAGGCGGTACCCTGTTACTGCAGCCCTCCGATGCCGGTCTGAAAGCCAAAGAAGTGCCTATAGAAACCTTCTTCCATAAAATAGTGATGCTGCGCGACCGCCTCCGCGTACTGGAACAAAACATCAACAGTCATAAAGTACTGACCGATGAAGAGAAGATAAACATGCAACAATATATTACCCGCATCTATGGTTCTTTAACCACCTTTAATGTATTATTCCGCGATAAGGAACATTGGTTTACCGGTGAGAAAACCGGCAACGATTAATGATCTTTTGCTGCCGGATAGATTTGTTCCATCGACCAGCGGTAAGGTTCCAGCATATGGTGGATGAAGATATTTTTTCCATCAAACGGAAATTTTTCATCGTAGCCTTTAACAGGATATAAAATAACCGGCGTACCGGCTGGTGTGTAATTGTGACTGTTCACAAAATCAGGCCGCTGGTACTCCGGTAGTACTTTGCGTACCCGTGTGTACACCATCTTTCCCAGTATCCGCTGCATACGCCGGCTCGCTCTTTTGGCCGGCCGGTCTAATCTGCCATAGGTGTAGCGGAGCGCCTGCCGCAGGAACCATTGCTGTTTTTTCAGTGCACCGGATATATCGGTAAATGGATTCACAGTATTAAAATCGCGGGTGGTTTGTATAGAGAAAGGTGTTTCCGGCACCCAGTCCCGTGGATTAATCACACGCAGGCCCCATCCATCCCGGGTAATGTAATCGAAATCGTAGGCGTAGTACAGATTGCCCGGTTTAGGCGCCGCACTGCAATAGGTTTTCCACACAATGTCTTTGGGCAGCTGATCGAGGTATTGCAGATAGGAGCGTAGTAAAAAAGCAATCGCACCACCCTGGCTATGGCCGAAAATAATAAATTCGTGTATGCCTTGCCGGTAGCAATCATGCACCTGACGCAGGATATCCGGGGCGAGAGCCGCCAGTCCTACCATCCAGCCCGCATGTACATAGGCCCGGTCGTCTGCCGATAGCTTGTAATTAAACCGGGTGCTGTCGTTCAGTTGCAGCATACCCTGCGCCGGTATCATGCCGGCATAGAAATTCTCCATCCAGGATGTAGCGGTACCATTGGTACCCCGTATCACAATAATGGCTACCTCTTTGTTACGTAACCACAAGTCCCAGCGATTCACGAGACCTACCTCCGGTGAACGATAAACCAGCCTGGCATCGCGCGGCGGCTCCGACTTGACCTTCGTCCACGGGGTATCTCCAAACCGGTCGGCCAGTTTCAGCAATTCTCCATATTCAACCGGATCAAAATGCGGCGTTAAATGTTGTGCAAAAGAATTTTTTGCAAGAGATACTAAAAATAGAAAACAAATCAGTGAAATACGGCTACCCATAGATAATAACGAATTACAGATAACAAATTACGAATGAAATGATAATGAATGATGAATTTTTTAAGAGAAACTGCAACATTCCTACCGCATATATTGTTGTAAAAGCGTTTAACTTTCAAGCCTAAATTAAAAGATATGTCAAAGAGAATTGAGCATGACTTCCTGGGTGAGAAAGAAATACCACATGATGTATACTATGGCATTCAGACACTGCGTGCCCTGGAAAACTTTCATATTACAGGGATTCCCCTGATGGTAGAACCGATTTTTGTGCAAAGCCTGGGATATGTGAAGAAAGCTGCTGCGATGGCTAACCGTGACTTAGGCGTGCTCGACAAAGATATTGCTGCTTACATTATCAAAGCCTGTGATCGGGTGATCGCCGGTGAATTCAATAACCAGTTTCTCAGCGACCTGATTCAGGGCGGCGCCGGTACTTCGGTAAACATGAACGCCAATGAAGTGATTGCCAATGTGGCCCTGGAAATGATGGGCAAGGAAAAAGGACAGTATGATTTCTGTCATCCCAATAACCATGTGAACTGCTCCCAGTCTACCAACGATGCGTATCCAACGGCTTTCCGCATTGCGCTGATCAATAAACTGACTGGTTACAGCAACACATTGGGCGACCTGGCCAATGCCTTCGGAGAAAAAGGAATAGAGTTCCGGAATGTCCTGAAGATGGGCCGTACCCAGTTGCAGGATGCCGTGCCGATGAGCCTGGGCGACGAGTTTAAGGCATTTGCCACCAACCTGAATGAAGAACTCTCCCGCATCGAAGACAGCAAACGCCTCATCTCTGAAATCAATATGGGCGCTACCGCCATCGGTACCAGCGTAAATGCGCCTAAAGGATATGCAGACCTGGTGACGCAATATTTAAGAGAAGTAACGGGCCTGGAACTGGTGCTGGCAGGCGATCTGATAGAAGCTACCTACGATACCGGTGCGTATGTGCAATTGTCTGGTGTGCTGAAACGTACTGCGGTAAAGGTATCCAAGATCTGTAATGACCTGCGCCTGTTATCCTCCGGACCACGGACAGGGCTGAACGAAATTAACCTGCCGCCTATGCAGCCAGGATCTTCTATCATGCCAGGTAAAGTGAATCCCGTGATTCCGGAAGTGGTGAACCAAACTGCGTTCTACGTGATTGGCGCAGACCTCACCGTTACCATGGCTGCAGAAGCCGGACAGCTACAGCTGAATGTGATGGAGCCGGTGATCTCTTTTGCGCTGTTTACCGCCATTACCTATATGACCAATGCCTGTCGTACCCTGCGGGAGAAATGTGTATTGGGCATTACCGCCAATGCCGAACGTACCCGCGATATGGTGATGAACAGTATTGGTATTGTGACGCAGCTCAACCCGGTGATCGGTTATGAAAAATGTTCTGCCATTGCCCGCGAAGCCCTGGAAACCGGCAAGTCGGTACACGACATCGTGGTAAAGGAACAACAACTGATTACCCAGGAAAAATGGGATGAAATTTTTACATTTGATAACTTAATCAGACCTCAGTTTATTCAGTAATGATAATTCACCGGTATATGCCCCAGATGCGTGTTTTCGTATATAGCTTACTGTTATGCTGTATCAGTACCGCTGTTTTACAGCTGTGTTCTTTGGAAACAGTTGCACAGCACAAAAGGAAAAAGGGTAATATCGCTCAGACACGGGACAATAACTTGCCAAATATTGTTGTACTAGCAACCGGTGGTACTATTGCCGGCGCAGGCACTTCGAGTGTCAGCGCCGGCTATACTTCCGGTAAGGTGCCCGTTAATCAGCTGCTGAATGCCGTACCCGAAGCTAAAAAGCTGGCTAACCTCAGCGGCGAACAGATTGCTTCGGTAGGGAGTCAGGCGATGGCAGACAGCATCTGGCTGAAACTGGCCAAACGGGTAAATCAGCTATGCGCCCGCGAAGAGGTGGATGGTATTGTGATTACACACGGTACCGATACCGAAAGTGAAACCGCTTATTTCCTACAGCTCACGGTGAAGAGTATCAAGCCGGTGGTGGTGGTAGGGGCCATGCGTTCGGCTACCGCTATTTCTGCTGACGGACCTAAAAATCTCTATGACGCCATTGCCGTAGCTGCCACCAGAAGTTCGGCTAACCGGGGGGTATTGATTGCCATGAACGAGCAGATTTTTTCTGCCCGGGAAGCCACCAAAACCAATACCACCAGCACAGCTACTTTTCAAAGCCCCAACGCAGGGCCGCTGGGCGTTGTATACGATGGCAAAGTATCGTGGTACCATAGTATTCTCCGGAAACATACCATTGATACGGAATTCGATATTTCCCAGGTTACGGCTTTACCTAAGGTAGATATTCTCTATGGCTATGCCAATATGGATGCTTCCCTGGTAGACTGCCTCCTGAGTGCAGGCACCAAAGGTATTGTGATTGCCGGCGTAGGCAATGGCAACCTGTATCCGACTGTGGCCGTGAAGGTGAGAGAAGCTACCAGTAAGGGTATTCCGGTGGTAAGAGCCTCCCGCACTGCCAGTGGCCGCGTTACCCTGCAGGGCGAAACTGACGACCGGCAGCTGGGCACCGTGGTATCCGACGACCTGGACCCATCCAAAGCACGGGTATTACTGCAACTCGCTTTATTAAAAACAAACAACACTGCCATCATACAGGATATGTTTTTCCGATATTAGTCGTTATCTTCCGGAATAGACATCTTTTCATATGATCTGGATACAGTTTCTAATGCTATTGGCGGCCATCGTAATCGGGGCCCGCATGAAAGGTATCGGGCTGGGGGTGATGGGCATGGTGGTATTGACCGTATACATTTTGCTGTTTCGTATGCGCCCGGCGGATCCGCCGATAGATGTGATGCTGATTATTCTGGCGGTGGTCACCACCGCTGCTACGTTGCAGGCTGCCGGTGGCATGGAGTACCTGGTACGGTTAGCAGAAAAAGTACTGCGCAGCAAACCCTCCCTGATTGTATTACTGGGTCCGCTCGTGACCTATGTATTTACCGTATTTGCCGGCACCGCCCACATTACGTATTCCCTGTTACCCATTATCGCAGAAGTAGCCACCAAAAAACGTATCCGCCCGGAACGGGCCCTCAGTGTTTCGGTGATTGCTTCTCACCTGGGCATTACCGCCAGTCCGATTTCTGCTGCTACGGCAGCGTTGATCAGTATTCTTCATGGTACTATTACTTTACCCGGACTCTTAAAAATATGTATTCCTGCCACCCTGATTGGTATCCTGGCCGGTGTGGCCGTATGCTGGAAAAAAGGCAAGGAGCTGAATGAAGATCCGGTATTTCTGGAGAAGATGAAAGATCCGGCATTTGCCGCCAGTATTGATACCGATACCCGTGCGGCCCGTGCGCCGCTGCCCCGTGGGGCCAAAACATCGGTGGTGATTTTTACTGTAGCGGTCATCCTGATTGTATTGATTGGCTCTTTCCCGCAGTTGCTGCCGGCTTTTGGAGAAGGCAGCAGCAATTTATCGGTGGATGCCAAAGGACATATTAAAATGGCTTCGGTGATAGAGCTGGTGATGCTGGCTGCAGCAGCGATTATTATGTTGTTGTGTAAAACCACGCCAGCGCAGGTAGCCAGTGCCAGTTTGTTTAATGCCGGTGCACAGGCGGTGGTATCTATCTTTGGCGTGGTGTGGATGAGCGCCACTTTTATGCAAACGAATACCGGTGTTATTGAACATGCGTTGGGAGAGATGGTGCGTATGGCGCCCTGGACGTTTTCTATCGCCTTGTTTATCCTGAGTGCGTTGCTCTTTAGCCAGGCGGCTACTACCAAGGCATTGATGCCGTTGGGTGTGACGCTGGGTATTCTGCCTGCACATATGGTGGCCATGTTTCCGGCGGTAAACGGTGACTTCGTATTACCGGGTTATCCTACCTTACTGGCGGCGATCAACTTTGACCGTACGGGCAGTACCTATATCGGGAAGTATCTCGTGAATCACAGCTTTATGGTGCCTGGTCTGGTTAGTATAGGCGTAGCCGTAGCGGCGGGCTTTTTCCTGGCCGGTGTGTTGTAGCAACGATGTTGTTCAACAGATCGGGGCAGCCGGTTGAAAGTATATCACTGGTATCACCTGCGTATACATCTCCCGAAAAAAAATGTAAGCGGTATTATCTGCACAAAAAAAACAAGTATTGCTGTTATAAAAAAGCCCGGGTGTCATCGACGCCCGGGCTTTCTTCGTTTATGTAGTAAGACTAATATTCCTGTTCAAATCTGCCTACACTACCATCATCTCCTATACCTTCCACGACTAAACGAAAACGTTTCGTGAAGTCATTGTTGTAGAATTCTACTGTGGCGGTATGGGTGAGGGTATCCACGGCTACATTCGGACTCCAGTAAAGCGTCAGGCGTTTATCAGGTAATGCATGCACTTCTTTCTTAACGGAGTAGTCCGGTGAATAGAACTGTTTAACAACGCTATAACCGGCTTTCTTATACAGTTTGAAGCCCCGGATGCTGGGATCCGGCGTCTGTGCATTGTCGCCGCCTTTTTTGGTGTATACGGCAATGGCGCCATTGGCGCCGCCGAAGCCACCCAGAAACGGCGGACGGAATACTTTAATCAGCGCGATATCCTGGATGGAGAGGTTGCTGAGCATGCTCACATCAGACTGCATCTCGTTGAGATACAAACCGGGTTTGCCACCCCGCCAGGAGAGCGATGGATTGTTCATATCGCCGGTAATCTGCAGTCCGGCTACTTTGGATTGCAGGTACTGGAAGATGTTAAAGGCAGTAGGTACTTCTTTGGTGAGGTCGAAAGTATACCCATCGCCACCGGCAAACATACCGGAGGTGTATCGTTTTTCGGTCGTTTCTTCCGGCGCTGCTTTTTTCGCGTTTACATTCACCTCTTTCAGGTAAACGGTTTTATTGTTTACGGCGCGGTTTACCTTGTTGCCTTCTGCTGCATTCGCCAGGAACAGTTTCAGGGCGTTGTTGTCTACCGCCGGCGGTATGCGCAGCGGATAAGGCAATTTAACCTGCGTCGGCCTTTCAAAGAAGTGGTTATCTATCCGCACATTGACATCGATACCTTTTCTCACGAGGTCATTGCCCTGGTAATAGATATAGGCGGTGTCGGGGAATACCATGTTCGCCAGGCTGAACTCTCCTTTTTCATTGATAGGGGCAGAGGCAAACATGGAAGAGCTGTCGGCGGGCAGTTTGATGATCATATCCAGCTTACCGCCCTGCATCAGCCGGCCGTTGGGCATGGTGGCAGTACCTTTCATCAGCAGGCCCTGTTCGTACGGGAATTTGACAGTAGGAAATTCGTCGTTGACGATTTTCTCCCAGCTGAAACGCCGCCAGCCGTTGGTCATCATCACCAGGTCCAATGCCTGCAGGGTAGCTGCAGAATCGTTCCGGAAATACCAGGCCGGGTTGTATACATATCCTTTGATATCGGAGGTGAGCAGGAAGGTAGATACGATGCTGTTGACATTTTTATCCACCGGCACCGCATCCGCATCGGTAACGGCAACGGATATACTGGTTTGCAGGGTATCCGGCAGCCGCAGTACAAACGTATTCTTTTTGCGGGGTTCCTTATGGGTATCCGACTCCAATACGTCAATCTGCATCAGGTCGTTGCGGTGTACAAAGGTGAGTCGTTCAGACAGCGGCAGTCCGTTTTTGGCAAACAGGGTTACCTGCAGAATGCCGGAAGGGAGCTTGTCTGCCGGAATGAAGCCACTGATACGGCCTTCGCTGATGTCCAGCAGGGCTTTGTATACCAGTTGCTGTCCCATCTGGGCTACTACCACCAGTTCATTCAGGGCAGTGTCGCTGGCGTTGGCCGGTACGGCCTGATAAAAGATGCGGCTGCCTTTATTGAATATTTTCAGGGACGCGCCGGTGAGCTGGGCGGCAGGCAGGGCCACTGTTTTGGTCTGGCCTTTACTGCTTTTTACCACAGCCTGGTAGCTGTCCTGGGCGTTGGCAGGGGTAATTTCAAATACGCCCATCCCATCGTGTATACTTTTGATGGTGCCGCTATTGGCGCCTTTTCCGTTTTTCACCACACCGGTGACTTCAATGGGGTAGCCATTGTTGTCGATGGCTTTGAAGGCCACCTGGTTGGCTTGTCCGGCAATAAGGTTACCTCCTTCCGGGAAAAACTGTATGGCGAAGTCGGGGGCCGTGGTATCGGCTACCGGGGCTGCCTTTTTAGCCGGGTCAAAGATTTCGATGGAGCGGGAGTAACTGAAGGCGGGGTCGAAGTTGAGCATCCAGGCGGTGTAGGCACGGAGCTGGTATACGCCTGGTTTCTGCGTTTCCGGCAGCTCTATGTTACCAGGAGCGCCGGCATTGCTGATGGCCAGGATCTTCTTCTGTACCACGTTGTTATTCTTATCCAGTAATTCCACATATAGATTGGTGGCCTGGATGGCTGGTCCGCCCTGGAGGGTAATGTATCCCTTGAACCAGATGGTTTCCCCGGCTGCGTAGTAGTCTTTATCCAGGTGGAGGTAAACTTTTTCTACGGGAAACCGGTTATTGAATTGTTGTATTGCTTTTACAATGCGGTCAGACCAATGGCCGGGTGGTTGCAAAACAGCCAGCGTACTCATTGCTCCGGTCAGCAGCGCAGCAGGAATCATCCATTTCAGGTGATGTCTCTTTTTCTTCAGGTGCGGGTGCATGAAATATGATTTGAGCCAATATAATAATTGTCAAATTTATAAACTTCAAAAGATTAAAACGATAAGATTACGGCAGGTTTGTTATTATTGCGTGTTCAAGCAATGGTTTTAACAAGATTTTAATGAGTGCAGTCAATAAACGATTAGTGGTGGCCGGCGGTGGTGCTGCCGGATTCTTCTGTGCTGTCAATGCAGCGCGTTTGTGTCCGGAGCTGGAGGTGATCCTGCTGGAAAAAACTACCAAGCTGTTGTCGAAGGTAAAAGTGAGTGGTGGCGGGCGTTGTAATGTGACCCACCACGCACCGGATATTGCGTATATGTCTAAGCGTTATCCCCGGGGACAACATTTTGTGAAGAAAAGCTTTTCCCGGTTTTTTGTGCCGGATACGATTGAATGGTTTGCAGAGAGAGGGGTGAAACTGAAAGCAGAACCCGATGGGCGGATGTTTCCGGTAACAGACAACTCACAGACCATCATCGATTGCCTGTTGCGGGAAGCCGATAAATACCGGGTGGCCGTAGAAACAGGTAAAGAAGTAAAGACCTTTAAAAAATCTGGCAACGGCCGTTGGCAGCTGGAATTGCAGGACGGTAAGACCTTACAGGCAGATTACCTGTGTATTGCCGCCGGTGGATTTGCACAACCGGATAAATTTGCGTGGTTAGCCCAATCGGGCCACCAGATTATACCGCCTGCGCCGTCGCTGTTTACCTTTAACATGCCGGGGAATCCTATTACCTCGCTGATGGGCGTGGCTACCGAAGCACATGTGAAAATAGCCGGTACCAAATTACAGGAGCAAGGCCCGCTGCTGATTACCCATTGGGGGATGAGCGGTCCGGCAGTATTGCGCCTGTCGGCCTGGGGCGCCCGGGAGCTGCAGCAGCTGCAATATACCTTTACGGCGATTGTGAACTGGCTGCCTGGCTATAATGAAAATACCCTGCGCGACGAGTGGCAGCAACTACGCTTCGATCTGGGCAAGCAGAAATTACATAATAAAAATCCGTTTAACCTGGTACAGCGACTGTGGCAGTTTCTCCTGCAGCAGGCGGGTGTACCGGAAGAAATGCGCTGGGCAGACCTGCCGGCCAAAGACCAGAACCGCCTGCTGAAACTGTTGGTGAGCATGGAGTTTCCGGTAAAGGGCAAGACTACTTTCAAAGAAGAATTTGTTACCTGTGGCGGTGTGGCGCTGAGTGAAATTGCTCCGGAAACGATGGAGAGCCGGCTGGTACCGGACCTGTATTTCGCCGGTGAAGTGATGGATGTAGATGGTATTACCGGTGGTTTCAATTTCCAGCATGCCTGGACGAGTGGCTTTGTAGCGGCGCAAAGTATTGCCGCCAAAGTATAGTATAAAAAGTGATCCGGTTACCCCGCTTTAGCAGCGGGGCGTAACCGGATCTGTTATGATGCGTCGTTATTTTTATTTCGCGTGTGCTGGCATATCTACCTTCACCCCAAGCCCACTGGCAATACTCATGCCCAGCTGGATATCTGCCCGGAAGAAATGGCATAGCTGCCGGTTGATAATCTCGTCTTTTTTAGGACCACTGATACCAGACATCGCGCCCACGATATTGTGGATGGCATCCCGTTTTTCTTCTGGTGTCAGCAGGCGGAAAAGGTTGCCGGGTTGTGTATAGTGATCATCTTCTCCTGGTGCATTGCGATCGTACCAGTCGGCGAAAAGACCGTCCAGTTCCTGGCCGGGCGCCTTGTAGGCCGGATCGGGTACAATGTTATCGAAGCTGTTGGGGAAGTAGTTGGGTGCGCTGCCCTGGTTGCCGTCCAGGCGCATGGCGCCATCCCGCTCGTAGTTGTTGACTGCAAACGGACAACGGTTGACCGGCAGCTGTTCGTAGTTGACACCCAGGCGGTAGCGGTGTGCATCCGGATAGGAGAGCAAACGGCCCTGCAACATTTTATCCGGTGAATAACCGATACCATCTACCACATGTGCCGGTGCAAAGGCGGCTTGTTCCACATCTGCAAAATAGTTACGCGGAATTTCATTCAGTTCCATCACACCTACTTCGATCAGCGGATAATCGGCATGCGGCCATACTTTGGTGAGGTCGAAGGGATTCCAGCGATAGGTTTTAGCTTCGGCTTCGGGCATGACCTGTATTTTCAACGTCCAGCGGGGGAAGTCTTTGCGGTCAATGGCTTCCACGAGGTCGCGCTGTGCGTGGTCCGGATCTTTTCCTTTCATTTCCACGGCTTCCGCATCGGTGAAGTTTTCGATGCCTTGCTGGGTGATGAAATGGAATTTCACATAGAAGCGTTCATTGGCGGCATTGAGGAAAGAGAAGGTATGGCTGCCGAATCCGTGCATGTGGCGGTAGCTGCGGGGCGTACCACGGTTACTCATCAACGTCATCACCTGGTGGAGGCTTTCCGGATTGAGGCTCCAGAAATCCCACATCATGGTCGGACTTTTACAGTTGGTGCGCGGATCACGTTTCTGGGTGTGAATGAAATCACTGAATTTTTTCGGATCCTTGATGAAGAATACTGGTGTGTTGTTACCTACCAGGTCCCAGTTACCATCTTCTGTATAGAATTTCAGGGCAAAGCCACGTGGGTCACGTTCTGCATCTGCAGACCCTTTTTCGCCGCCTACGGTGGAGAAGCGTGCCATCATGCGTGTTTGCTTGCCTATTTTGTTAAAGATCTTTGCTTTGGTGTAGGCTGTGATGTCGTGGGTAACCGTAAAAGTACCGTAGGCACCTGTACCTTTTGCATGCACCACTCTTTCAGGAATCCTTTCCCGGTTGAAGTGGGCCATTTTTTCGTGCAGGATAAAGTCCTGTAACAGGATGGGGCCACGTGGACCAGCTGTCATGGAGTTTTCATGTTCAACGTAGGGGATGCCGGAGGCGGTGGTGAGCTTCTTCTTTTCTTCAGCCATAAGGTTAAATTTTTGTCGTAATGAAATAAGAATAGTCAGGTGTTGTACTTATTCGGAAGTCCTTATTGCCGCCATTTGACCAGGGGCTTTTTTGTGCTACCGAATATAACAAAAGTAGGGGAGTTGATCTATAGAGGAAAATTATTCTTTTTATTTAGATATAGACGTATTCTATTTGGTTGGTAGCGGATAAAAAAGAAGGGCAGATAGATACACCGACCCGGATAACAGCCAGCAGTATGCTTTCTGTAGATCCGGGCCGGTCAGTTATTTTGATGTAGTGGTTACAGTTTCAGGTAGTGTACGCCGGGTTCATAGTCTTTTTCCAGTGCCAGCAGCAGGTTGTCGAAGTCTTTGGGTTGCCGGATAAAATCCACTTTGGTCATATCCACCATGAGGGTACGTACGGGGTGTTGTTTGATATATTGCATGTACATATCCTGTACGCTTTGCAGGTATTCGTCCTGGATCTGTTGTTCATAGGAGCGGTTGCGGTGGCGGATATTTTCCTGGAGTTTGGGTACTGGTGCATGCAGGAAAATCAACAGTTCCGGCTGCACCAGCTGCGGATTGATGATGTCAAACAGTTTCTGATAAAGGGAATATTCTTCTTCCGGCAGGTTGATTTTTGCAAACAGCAGACTTTTGGTAAACAGGTAATCGGAGATGATTGTTTCCCGGAACAGGTCCTGGGACTGCAGCATCTCTTTTAGCTGTTTATATCTTTCCGCCATAAAAAACAACTCCAGCGGAAAAGCATATTGTTGTGGTTTATCATAGAAAAGCGGTAAAAAAGGGTTGTCAGCAAACTCTTCCAAAATAAGTTTTCCTGAAAAATGTTTGGCCAGCATATTCGCCAGCGTGGTTTTGCCGGCGCCTATATTCCCTTCTACCGTAATAAATTTATAATTCATCTATTTTATTTTAGCATCCGCTGTTGCCGCATTGGGTACAGGATTGACAGGCTATCTTTTTAAAAAATATACCAGCTATCCTGTTGTCACTGCACCAGGGTGTCTTTCATGTATCGTTATTTGCTATAATCGTTCTGCCGGTAACAGATCCTGACAGCTGCGTTGCAGTTCGCTGACGGTTTTATGCAACACGGGGTGCATATAATCCGGTATGATTTCCGCGAGCGGTACCAGTACAAACTGCCGGAGATGCATCCGCGGATGTGGAATCTTTAAAGCAGGGAGGGAGATCACCTCGTCATTAAAAAATATCATATCGATATCAATAATACGGGAACCCCATTTCTCCTGGCGCGTGCGTCCTATTTTACGTTCTGTTTCCAACAGTGTATGCAGCAGCGTTAGGGCATCCATCTGTGTATGGAGTACCACGCCCTGATTCAGGTAATCCGGTTGATCCACTACGCCCCACGGAGCGGTCTGGTATAAGGCGGAGACTTTTATAATTTCTCCGGCGGTTTCCGCGAGCGCTGCTACGGCTTGCTGCAGGTTTGCAGTGCGGTCACCCAAATTGCCACCTATAAGTAATATTGCTGTATTCATGTATAATTCAGGGCCCAAAAGTAGCCATATTCCTTATTTTTGAAAAAATGTATCTTTCCACCTCAGTTTATCTTAACAAAAAAGTATGCGTTTCTTTAAAGTTTTCTTTGCCGCGTTACTGGCATTTATCGTTTTTACGGGGCTTTGCATCTTCTTCCTCATCATACTTATCGGAAAGGCAGTTACCTCCGAAAAGGTGACGTTATCCCCCAATGGCGTATTAGTACTGGAAACCAGTCAACCCTACCAGGAACAGAAACTGGTAAACCCCTTAGCTAATTTTTTACCGGATGAAGAAGGTGAAGTACCTGGCTTATACCAAACCGTAAGGTTGATTGACTATGCAGCCTACGATGATAATATTAAAGGCATTTACCTGAAAACAGACAATAATGCCAACGGTTTTGCCAGCAATGAAGAAATCCGGAATGCCCTGATCCGCTTCAAAAAAGGTGGGAAATTCATCTATGCCTATGGCGAAGTCATGACACAGCAGGCGTATTACCTGGCCAGCGTGGCAGACAAGGTATACCTCAATCCCAAAGGCGGATTGGATTTCACCGGTTTCTCCATGCAGCTCACCTTCCTGAAAGGGGCGCTGGATAAACTGGAAATAGAACCGGAAATATTCTATGCCGGCAGATTCAAAAGTGCCACCGAACCATTGCGGGAAACCAAAATGACGGATGCCAACCGCCAGCAAACTACCCAGTTCCTGGGTGAACTGTATGGTAATTTCCTCACAGGTATCAGCAACGCCCGCCACATTGATACGGCTACTTTACATGGTTATGCCAACGAAAACCTGATCCAGGAGTCGGCAGATGCCCTGAAATACAAGCTGGTAGATGGTTTGAAGTATGATGATGAAGTGGTGGCCGAACTGAAAAGCAAAACCGGCATCAAAGCAGAAGATAAACTGAACCTGGTAAGTTTAGGTAAATACAACAGCGGCACCGATATCAGCAATGGCACCAATGCGAATAAAATCGCGCTGATCTATGCCTCCGGCGATATCATCTCCGGCGAATCTGACCGGAAAAATACCATTGCCAGCGACAACTATATTGCCGAAATCCGCAAGGCCCGGGAAGATAAAAATGTAAAAGCCATCCTGCTCCGCGTGAATTCCGGTGGTGGCAGCGCCCTCGCCTCCGAACAGATCTGGCGGGAGCTGGCCCTGGCTAAAAAAATTAAACCGGTAGTGGTGTCCATGGGCGACTATGCGGCTTCCGGCGGTTATTACATCGCCTGCATGGCCGATAGCATCTTTGCCCAACCTAATACCTTAACCGGTTCTATCGGGGTATTTGGTATGATGTTTAACCTGAAAGGCTTCTTCAACAATAAGCTGGGGGTGACCTTCGATGGCGTGAAAACAGCAGAATATGCCGACCTGGGTGGTATCAACCGGCCCCTAAATCCGGCAGAGAAGCGTTTTGTCCAGAATGGTATCGACAGCACCTATGCGGCGTTTAAATCCCGTGTGGTAGCTGGCAGAAAACTGGATCCTGCCGTGGTAGACAGCATTGCCCAGGGCCACGTATGGAGTGGTACCGAAGCAAAGAAAATTGGCCTGGTAGACCGGATCGGTGGTATCGATGATGCCCTCGACTGCGCTGCACGCCTGGCTAAATTATCTACCTACCGCCTGGCAGAATACCCGGAAGTAAAGGAAAACCTCAGCAGACTGATGAAAAATCTGGGTGATAATGTGAGCACCCGCATCGTGAAAAAAGAACTGGGCATCAATTATGACCTGTTCCAACAGCTGAAAGAAGTACAGTCCATGCATGGCCAGATACAGGCTAAACTGCCGTTTATCTATAAATTCTAGCCTGCACTACAGATACCGAATTACGAATTAAGTAGTACACATCCGGACGGAAGATGATCCGCAATTATCTTCTCTCCCATGGGTAATGCTTAATTCGTAATTTTTTTATAGTAGTTTTACCCGGTTTTTTAAAAAATTGGAGATCAATGAACGGAGTTAAGTACAGTCAGTGGAGAGCGATGCTGGCAATTACGAAAGGAAGTCTGAGAGGTATATTCCGGAGTCCTTCCGCCGTGGTGTTCAGCCTGGGTTTTCCGCTGGTATTTATCCTGGTGTTTGGATTTATAGGAGGAGGCAGCGTATCTGTGAAAGTGGGCGTAGACCGGCATACAGATATCAACAGTACTTTTTATAAGGAGCTGGCGCAGGCAGGTACCATTAAACTGGTCACCGACCAGTCGGCCGAAGCCATGGAAGATGATCTGCGAAAAGGCCGTATTACCGCTATCCTGAATATCGTGCCCCGGCAGGGTACCGAACTGGTGCCGGCTTTCGATGTACATATTAAAACATCCACGGCTACGGATGTCAGCAAAAAAGGCATCCTGTTTTCCGTATTAAAGAATGTCACGGGTATGCTGGATACCAAAGCCTATCCACGGCCATCGGTAGCCACCCTGATTCCCGAAGAAGTGCCGGGCCGGATGTTTAAAACCATCGACTTTATATTACCCGGTCAGCTGGGGTTTGCGCTCATGAGTGCGGCCGTATTTGGTACCGCCTTCCTGTTCTACAGCCTGCGGCAGACATTAGTCCTGAAACGTTTCTTTGCCACGCCTATCAAGCGCCTCTATATTGTACTGGCAGAAGCTTGCAGCCGGATGATCTTTCAGCTGATCAGCTCTGTGGTGATCATTGGCCTGGGGCATTTTGCCTTTGGCTTTACCCTGGTGCATGGCTGGGTGACTTTCCTGGAGATGCTGGTATTGTCTGTTTTCGGCTTGCTGGTATTTATGGGCTTCGGGTTTGTGGTGAGCAGCCTGGCCAAAAATGAGAGTACCATTCCGCCTTTAGCCAATATTGTTACCCTGCCGCAGTTTCTGCTGGCGGGTACCTTTTTCCCGATCGACTCTTTCCCTAACTGGTTACAACCCATTTGTAAGATCATGCCGCTGACCTATCTGATTGATGCCCTGCGTAAAGTGGCCTTTGAAGGGCTGCACCTGTGGCATGTAGGCTGGGATCTGGCGATACTAACTATCTGGGGCATAGTCGTGTATGCGGTAGCCGTGAAAGTATTCCGCTGGGAGTAGCCGGGTTTTAGTAGCTTTGTGCTACCTAAAATCCTGACAGATGCAAGCCTTTTTTATTATTCTGGGGGCGTTGATTGTACTGGTGCTGGGACTTTTCATATTCAGTTTATTCCTCTCCCCGGTGGTTAAGGTAGAACGATCCCTGGTTATACCTGCTCCGGCAACCACCATATTTCCTTTGATCAATGTGGTGCACAACTGGGAACAGTGGTCGCCGTGGCAAGCGCTGGATCCTGCCGTGAAGATTACCTACGGCGAAAAAGAGAGTGGCGCTGGCGCCGGTTACAGCTGGGAAAGTAACCACCGTAACCTTGGTAAAGGTAACCTGTCGATCACCGAATCGCGGCCCGACCAATATATTGCCACTACCACTGACTTTATGCAAATGGGTGTAGCAAAAGGCTACTTCCGCCTGGATACGGTAGCCGGTGGTACCCTGGTCACCTGGGGTATGACCTGCGATATGGGACAACACCCCCTGCGGAAAGTCATGGGACTGATGATGGATAAATGGGTGGGGGATGATTTTGAAAAAGGACTGGGCAATCTGAAAAGGATCGTGGCCCGGTAAAGCCTGATCAGATCAGGGATATAGGAAGATGATCCCCTTATCTGCCAAAAAAAAACTTGTAATTATTCAATATGCGATTTGTTAAGTTATTGTCGATCAGTGCCTTCATTTTTGGTGGCCTGATTTTTTTATTATCCCTGATTTTTCCTTCCACTGCCGTGGTGGAACGTACCGGTGTGATACAGGCGCCGGTAGATTCGGTATATAAGCATATCAACAACCTGCGGGAGTGGGAAAGCTGGAATCCCTGGACCCGGCCGGATACTACGGCTACGCTGGTGTATGCCGCTAATCCGGTGGGCGTAGGCGCCTGGTACAGTTGGGAAGGGCAACTGAATAAAGGAAAAGTAACGATTACCGGCAGCGACCGGGATAAAGGCGTACACTATACCATGGATATACAACATATGCGGCCGGTAAAAGGCGGCATTGAAGTAAAAGCGACGGTCGACGGCAAAGCCACTGCTATCTTCTGGCATATGGAAATAAAACTGGGCCTCGCCCCGTGGTGGAAATTGCGGGGATTTTTGTCGGACCGGATCTACGGACCTTCCATGGATCAGGGCCTGACGGAGCTGAGCCGGATTTGTGAAAAACGTTAACAGCTATCATGTAATTATTTTACCACTGGTCCTTTTCCAACGGCTTCCATATTTTTTTAGATTTAATTTGTTTGACAAATCTGATATATCTTCTATTTCAGCAACCACTTAAATCTATCAAATGAAACGTTTCTTATTGGCTATGTTATTCCTGGCATTCGCAGGCCTGGGATTTGCGCAGGAAAAAGCGCCTAAAAGCCCACGCGTAACTGTAGAAAACAAAGCTGTTAAAATCTCCTATGGCCAGCCTTCCAAAAGAGGCCGTGTCATTTTTGGTACCCTGGAATCTTTTGGTAAAGTATGGCGTACCGGCGCCAACGAGGCTACTGAAATCACCTTCAACAAAGACGTGGTATTTGGTGGTAAACCCGTAAAAGCAGGTACCTACACCTTATTCACGATTCCGGATCCTAAAACCTGGACCGTTATCCTGAACACTTCCCATGGTTTATGGGGTGCTTATGACTACGATAAAGTAAAAGATAAAGATGTGGTGAACATCCAGGTACCGCGCGAAGCGCTGAGCAAACCGGTAGAAAAACTGACTTTCACCCTACCAGCGAATGCGGTAGTATTTGAGTGGGACGATACGAAATTCACAGTGCCTGTGAAATAATCACAGCCTGGTATAAAAGAGAAAGGGAGTAGCGGGTGCTGCTCCCTTTCTCTTTTTTATGATGTCTGTAGCTGTACGAGTAAGGTACGGATACTGTCGTATACCTGTTCCAGCTGTTCGTCTGTGATACAGTAGGGTGGCAGGATGTATAAGGTATTACCCAACGGACGCAGCATAATACGCCGGGCTTTAAAGAAGCGGTGTAATTCATCTGCCAGGTTATTCGTATAACCATCTGCGTTAGGTGTTGTGATTTCAAACGCTAAAATGGTACCCAGCAGGCGGGCATTTTTAATGAGGGGAGATGCCTGTAATGTTTCCAGGAAACGGGTATGTAGGCCATTGATCCGGGTACGATTGGTTTTACAGGCCGGATCTGTGAACAGGTCCAGACTGGCCAACGCCACGCTGCAAGCCAGCGGATTGGCCGTAAAGGAATGCCCGTGAAATAGCGTTTTTAGCTTGTCGTTGGACAAAAAAGCATCGTAGATGGCAGCAGTGCAGGTAGTGATACCCAGCGCCATAGATCCGCCCGTAAGCCCTTTGGAGAGGCATATCATATCCGGTTGTACGGATACCTGCTCCATCGCAAAGTTGGTTCCGGTTCTGCCGAAGCCGGTCATCACTTCATCGGCAATCAGTAAAATATCTTTGGCCCTACAGTATTGCAGCAGCTGTTCGAAGCCGGCACGATCGTACATGATCATACCGCCGGCGCCCTGCAGCAGCGGTTCAAAAATAAAGGCCGCTATCTGCTCTGTTTGCAGGGCTTCAATATGTGCCATGATATCCGTTACGTTATCGGGAGTTGGTACATCCAGGAAATGTACTTCGAAGAGGAAGTCATCGAACACCCGGGTGAACACACTGCGCTGGCTAACGCTCATGGCGCCGAAAGTATCGCCGTGATAGGCATTTTTAAAGGCCAGTATTTTCTGTTTGCGCAGGCCTTTGTTATCCCAGTATTGAAGCGCCATTTTCAGGGCTACTTCCACGGCGGTAGAACCATTGTCGGAATAAAACACGCGGCGCTGGCCGGCCGGTAAAATTTGTAAGAGTCTTTCCGCCAGGTTCACGGCCGGTGGATGGGTATAGCCGGCAAAAATGCAATGTTGCAGCTGCAGTGCCTGAGCGGCCAGCTGCTGCGCAATATGCGGATGCGCATGCCCGTGAATATTTACCCACCAGCTGGAGGTAGCATCTATATAGCTGTTATTATCTTCATCAAAAAGAAGGGCGCCTTCACCACGAACAATACCAATTGGAGCGGGAGCCGTCTGCATCTGTGTGTACGGATGCCAGATGACCTCCTGGTCGCGGGCCGACAGGGAAGATGTTTGCATAGTTAGAATCATTTAGCCGCGGCGAAGGTACAACGGAATCATTTACCGGCTGTATTTGAGCAGGACCTTATACAGGTCTTCCGCTGCATAGGGTTTAGGCAGCATATCCTTTACCTGTAGTGCCGCAAGGCGTTCGCTCACCTCGGGCATAATGTCGGCGGTAAGTACAATGATAAAAGCATGCGGCTGCATGATTTTGATGTGGGGGATGGTTTCATAGCCATTCATTTCCGGCATATGCAGGTCCAGGATGATCCCATCAAAAGATTGCTCCAGCATTTTTTGCAAGGCCTGTTTGCCGTTGGTAGCGATGGTGAGGGTAGCACCGGATTTCTTGAGCTGTAGCTGCAGTACTTTGATGTTGATGGCATTATCTTCCACAATCAGTAACTGCATGCCTTCCAGGAAATCGGGCTCCAGGTCGTTGGTAGGATCATATAATACATGTTGCTGCTCCGGCATGGAGAAGCCGATGGTGAAACGGAAAGTAGCGCCGGCGCCTTTCTGACTCTCGAGGAAAATATGTCCCTTGTGCAGCTCCACCAGTTTGCGGGTGATGGCGAGTCCCAGCCCGGTGCCGCCATGGTGACGGGTAGTAGCCGCATCTTCCTGTACAAAGGTGTCGAATATCTTTTCGTGCATATGCGGTGCGATGCCAATACCGGTATCCTTGATGAGGAAACAGATCCGGCATTTGCCGCCCAGATAACCCTCCAGGTGCGCTTCCAGACTAACGGAGCCTTCATACGTGAATTTAATGGCGTTGTTCACCAGGTTACTCACCATTTGAGCCAGCCGTACCGGATCGCCCAGCAGTTGTTCCGGCAGTTCGCGGTCGATAGCCGTATACAGTTTGATATTTTTCGCCTTAGCCAGTGGCTGGTAGTTGCGGGCAATATCATCCAGCAGGGCATGCGGATTAAAAGGAATGTTTTCCAGTTCCACTTTGCCGGTTTCGATCTTGCTGAAATCCAGTATATCGTTGATAAGGCCCAGCAGGTGATGGGCGGAGAACTGCAGGCTGTGAATGGCTTCCGCATGTTCCGGCTGCCGGCTTTCTGCCAGTAAGCCGGAGATGCCTACGATGGCATTGAGCGGCGTACGTATTTCGTGGCTCATCACAGATAAAAATTCACTGCGTGCCCGCGCGGCTTTTTCGGCGGAGTCTTTGGCATCGAGTAGTTCCAGCTCCGTGAGTTTTTTGAAACTGATGTCCATGATGATGCCCCGGAAATGCGTCAGCTTGCCCAGGCTGTTGTACACCGGTTGCCCTAAGGTGCGCACCCAGGATCTTTTGCCTTTGGCAGAAATTTGCCGGAGTTCCAGGTCATACTCCATCTCTTCTTCCAGTAGCTTTTTGCGGGCCAAAATAAAACGGGGCCGGTCATCCGGATGATAGAAGCTGGCGGAGGAATCGAAGGTGATAGGAAAGTGGCGGGGCACTTCCCGTAAAGCATACACTTCGTCTGTCCAGTATAGTTCGCCGGTATTGATATTAAATTCCCAGCCGCCCATTTTACCCATCTGCTGACTGATGTTGAGCAGGTTATTGGCGCGCAGGTATTCGGATTGTGTTTGCAGGAGTTTATTGTCTTTGCGTTTTCTTTCCGTAATGTTCCGGATGAGGAGCAGCAGGCGTTTGGGGGAGGAAGGCTTCCCTTTGATCAGGCTCATTTTCAGGCCATACCATTGCGCGATGTTCTGCCGGATGTCGGGGTATTCATATTCCTGCGGGGCGCCGGACAACAATACCGCATCGGCCAGGCGGTTGAAGGCCTGTGCATGTTCTCCCATGACGGCGGAAATAGGTTGACCGATTACCTGTTCTTTGGGCCGGAACAGGAGGCTTTCCTGGTTACACCATACTTTGGTGAAACATTTATTTTCATCCATCTCAAACACAATATCATCGAGGGTACTGATCAGGGCATCCAGTTCCTGGGTGAGCTGCGTATTTAACCGTTCCATCTTCCGTTGTTCCTGCTCTTTCTGGCGGGTATGCAGGAAGATGCCCCAGGTTTGTAACAGCGGTTGTAAGCCAGCGATCATCTCCGGCGGATAACCACCGGGTCTGTTGGCGATGCCAATCATACCGGTGAGTTGCTGCTGATAGGTAATGGGTAACCCCAGCAATGTTTGTATCGGCGGATGATCAGGTGGTAGTCCGCCATGGCGGGTATCGGTCACGGGTTCATTATTGATCTGGGCTTCGCCACTGAGGATGACTTGTCCGAACAGGGGATGCAATTCCGTTAGTTGCAGCACCGGTGTTTGCAGTAGCGTGTAAGGTGGAGTGGTTGCCTGCCCGGTAGCCGGCGTAATGGCCAGGGTACGGAGATAGGGCAGGAGATGATGCTCCCGGACTACTTCACCGAAGATACCAATACTACTATTGGTAAGTGCCAGTATATCTGCCAGGCAATGTTCAAAAGCGGCCTGTATATGTTGACAGGCATCAAAGTCCTGGTGCATCCGGCAAAGGATGGCCAGTATTTTTTGCTGGAAGTCGACCTGCCCGGATAACAGGCGCCATTCCTCAGACGTGCCGGGCTTTTCGGGCGTCGTTGTTTCATCAGCGGGAATAATGCCAGGGGGTGTAACCAGCATGGGAATGAAAATTAAGGAGTAAAAATTACGAAATAATGAACAGATATCCACGAAGTGGTATGGCTTTTTATCTGTTCATTATCTTGTCTTTTACGATTTAGCTCCGTTGTTTCATACCGCCTGTTTTAAAGAGGGTGTAGGCCGACTGATAATTAGCAATGGCGTGTTTTAGCAGGGTACTGTCCAGCTGCGCCGGACGTTGTTCATCCTTATGGGAATCCCAGTTGTAACAGGCTACTTTCTGCTGCGGACTTAGCACCAGCAGCTTGCCTGGTTCCAGGTAACCCAGCTTTTGGTACGTGCTGACCATGGCGCGGGGCTGGTAGCTGTTGTCCAGGATGTTTTTACCATACAGGTTGCTGTTATACGACCAGTGCAGCATGCCTAATAAGGTAGGATAGATATCTATCTGGGAACACATCGTGTTGATCTCCTGTGGCGCATATCCCGGCACATTATAAAAGATACAGGGGATATGGTATTTGCTGATTTCGATATCATTTTTACCGGCGCTGCTGGCACAATGATCTGCTACAAAAACAATCACGGTATTGCTAAACCAGGGCTTCTGCCGGATCTTCTGTAAAAACTGTCCGATGGCGTAATCGGTATATTTCACGGCGCCTTCGCGGCAGGTACCGGAAGGGATATTGATTTTTCCTGCCGGATAGGTGAAAGGCCGGTGGTTGGAAGTGGTCATGATGAAATCGTAGAACGGTTTGCCGGCAGCATATTTTTCATCTGCGCTGCGGATTGCCGCATCGTAGATATCTTCATCACATACGCCCCAGGCATTTTCGAAATGTACCGCTTCATCGGGGATGTTGGTCCGGCGGGTGGTGATGGGATCATCTACCAGCTTATGCCGCAGACGGTCCGTAATATCATAGCCGTTGTTGCCGAAGAACCGGTTCATGTTATCGAAGTAACCATCACCTCCATAAAAGAAAGTGCTTTCATAGCCGGCGGCTTCAAAGATGCCGCCTACAGATGTCAGGTTATCATTTTGTTTACGGCGTACGATACTTTGCCCGGGTGTGGGTGGCACCGCCAGGGAGAGGGCTTCCATGCCCCTGACTGTGCGGGTACCGGTAGCATACATATTGGTAAACAGGATCCCGTTTTTGGCGATGCTATCCAGTACCGGTGTGATGTATTGCTGGTTGCCGAAACGGGTCATGAAATCGGCGCTGAAGCTTTCGATCGTGACCATGATCACATTGGGTGTCGACACGGGATGGGTATCAGCGATATGGCGATAGACGCTGTTGCCGTTTTCCAGGTAGTGTGCATCGGGACCGGATAATAAGTTCCGGATATCTGCAAACACGGCGCCTTCGGTGGCCAGCAGGTAGTATTTGTCGTAGGCCAGTTCATTATTCAGGTAAGCCGATACGAAGGAGTAAATACCTGCTTTGGCCAGCTCCTGGCCGTAGCGGTTTTTGCTTTTATCTGCCCATGCATTATTCACCCACAGTACATGCCCGATGGTGAGGGCCAGCAAGCCGGCAAAGATGCCCAGCCGGTGCAGGAAGCCGGTACGGGCGTGGAAGCTGTGGCGGAACACCCCGCGGCGATGTAATAGCCAGGTGAGGAAAGCGGTGAGCAGCAGTACGCCGCCGATCAGTAGTGGCAGCGGGTAGGACTGATGAATATTGCTGATGACCTCATAGGTATAGATGAGATAATCTACCGCAATAAAATCAAATCTGCCGGCATATTCTCCCCAGAACGTGAATTCAGCAAAGAAGGAAAAGATAAGGACCATCGTGGCCAGGAAAAACCCGGTATAGGTAAATACCCGGTTGAATACCGTGTTGTTGAGCCGTTGGGGCAGCAGCAACAGGTATAGGCCGTAGGCGATGGTTAAAAATAAAGCGACCCCGGTATCATAAATGAATCCCTTGCCGTAGAGGGTGAGTATGGCGGGGAAGGTTAATCCTGCCTGTGGAAAGGCCCATATCAAAAGAGCGGTTCTAACGAAAAACGACAGTATAAGGAATAGCGTGATGAAGCCGACCAGTACGGCGTATCGGTTTTTGACAAATCTCATGCGCACAAAAAAATTAGGGGGCAAAATTACGACGTTCTGGTGGCGGGGTAGTAAAAAAGATGAACGGATGGCGTGGCGAAAAGTGGACTTTTGCTGGTGTGTAGTGTGGTGTTGTAAGGCCGTGTGGTATTGGCTTCCGTCATCCTGTTGATGACGGAAGTCGGGTGTGAATCGGTATGAAACCCGGAAGTCTTTTCGGGTTTCCTTATGGATTGGGAAACAGGGTTACCGCTTTTGCATAGATAGAGAGAAACGGTTTTACTTCCGTGATGTTGTTGGGTCGGTAACTGGCTTTGCCGGTGACCCATTCTCTTTTATAGGCGATGCAAAGGTCGGTGGGTGTACGTACATCCATCTCCGTGATGTGGCTGGTGCGGCCGCCTACATAGAGGCCCCGGCGCCGGGTGTTGCCGATGGTGAAATTGACGCTGTCTGCCCAGGTGTGGAAGGCGACAAAAATCCGGGTACGGCGGGTACCATTTTCTTTCTGGACGACGGTGCCGGCAATCAGATCGTCGTAGAGAGCGGGCCATCGGGCGCCATCTGCCTGGATACCGGCGTAGTTGTTATTTACGCCTTTTTTTCCATTACCGGATTCGAGCCGGAAGAAGCAGTAAGCAGCACGTTTAACGGCAACGGAGGCATCGCTGGCCTGGAGGAATGCAATGACAGACTCCATAGGCACGCTGGTCTTCTCATATGGAAGCACCGGCTTTTCGGGATATGCATTATTCATTTACTAACTTTTTGGGATCTACTTAAAGTTAATAAAAAGAAGCTTGCGGGAAGTACGTGTTTTTGTGGATTTTCCGGGGTACGTAAACAGGAGTTTTTCTACTGACGACGGGCAATGTGCAGGGTATTGCCTTGGTAATAATATTGAATGGCGTTCGTGTTTTTGAGGGATGTCATGAAGATCTGCAGGTCTTTGTTTTTATCCATGGCGCCTGTGAAATACTCCGTGGCGAGCGTAGGATCGTCGAATACGACTTGTACATCGAACCAGCGGGGAATCATTTCTATGATATCCTGTAACGGGGCGCGGTGGAAGTTATAGATGCCATTCATCCAGGAGAGGATCACTGTTTTATTGAATTTTCTGACAGCGAATCCGGTGTTGCTGGCGGCGGAAGCTTTTTTCACGACGGCTTCTGTACCCGGCTGGATGACGATATTGTTGTTACCATGGTAGATGGCGACGGCGCCGCTGGTCAGGGAGGTGATGAGCTGACCGGGGCGGTAGGTATTTACATTAAAGGAAGTACCTAACACTTTGATGGTGCCGTTGGGGGTATTGACAATAAACGGGTGATTGGGGTCGCTGACTACATTGAAGAAGGCTTCGCCGTGTACAAATACTGTCCGCTCTTTGCCATGGAAGGCCAGCGGGAATTTCAGGATGGTGGCGGCATTGAGGCGTACCGTACTGCCGTCGGATAAGGTAATGGTATAGTCGCGCTGGGCGGGGATTTTCAATTCGCTGATGATACTGTCGGCCATACCGGTGGGGGTGAGCTGACGGAGATTCATTTCTTTATTGTTGGCATTCAGGATGGTGTGGGCGCTGGTGATGGTTTGCATCACACTGTCTTTAAGGTTAATAACGGCTCCATCTCCCAACTTAAACTGAATAACATTTTGTTTACGAATGACATTAGCATACTGGGAGGAGAGGATGTGTTTCCGGACCTGATATACCCATATGCCGGCGATGGCCACGGCGGCGAAGATACTGGCGGCAGCCAGGTAGCGGGTGTACTTACCGCGGGAGTGTTGTTTTCGTTTATACGTGAGTTCCAGCCAGGTCGCTTCGGGGTCCTGGGCAGCGGCGGAAGGGGAAAGTTGTCCTTCCGTGGCGCTGGCTTCATATACGGCGTGCATGTCGATGGCGTCGTCATTTTGCCGCAGATATGTTTGTAACTCCGCAGCTTCTTCCCGGCTAAGCTGATTCAGGTGCTTTTTTATCAGCAACTGGTCAATATTGGCTTTTTCAAGATCATACATAATCCTGGCAATTTATAAGCTATATGATTTGGAAATTCTCTAAAGTGATGACAGTGAATCATGGTTAATTATGGTGCGTAGTTTTTTAATAGCCCTGGCGAGGTGTGTGCGGAAGGTGTTGATGGTAACACCGGTGGCGATAGCGGCTTCCTGGTGGCTTTTCTGGTCATAGTATACCAGACTGATAGCGGTTCTTTGGGGTAGCGACAGTCCGGCAATTTTTTGTTTCAGGTTGGAAAAGTTTTTCAGGAAGGATTCGTTTTGTTGTTTCTGTAATATATAATGGTCTGCGGCGTTCGGGTCCTGGTCGGAAATGATCAGGGAGATATAGCCATCTTCTTTCTTTTTCTGTGATTTTTTGGAATTGAGGTAAAGGAGGCACCTGCGGTGTACGATGACGAAGAGGAATGATTCCAGTTTGGTATGTACCTGGAGGAATTGTTTTTTCTCCCAGAACTGTATAAAGCATTCCTGTACAATGTCTTTTGCGACCGATTCATCTGTTACCATGCTATAGGCCTTGAAGAACAGTAGCCGGTAGTATTTCATATAGAGTTGCTGAAATGCATCGGGGCATTCATCTATCAGTCTTTGCAGCAGGGGATCGGTTTCACAAGACATAATCGGCTTGGTTGAAGATTTAAGGTTAAAAACGTTAGGGTACTGTCAGGTACTAACGTCAGTAAACGAAGTTTGGTTTTTTTGCCCGCAATTTTTTTGAAATGAACCCTGTTAATTGCGGATTAACAAAAGTTCCTGAGGGGCAATTTAGTAGGTTGTTTAACGATATCTCTTTCCGATTCCGGATTTTATGTTGCATAACAAGCTATTAACAAAAAGCTTAATTAAGCGTTGTCATCTCTTTTGTCGTAATCGCACTCATATACACATTAACTAACAACTGAAACTCGGACAAAAGCATTCAATAACCTCCCATTATAATATGCTAAGTATGAAACAATCTCTATTATTAATCATTTTTACGATCACCCAGCTGATGGCTTTCGGCCAGGCAAAGGATAATAAAAATAATGATAGGGTCACTATTTCGGGTTCCTATACTTTACGCAGGGTATTTGAGATCATCCGTGAACAGACAGGCAGACAGGTTACCTACGCGAACAGTTATATCGATGACCAGGAAGTAGTTACGGTAAAACTCAAGAACAGCACCATCGACGAAGTACTCCAGACGGTGCTGAAAGGAAAAAAGCTGCAATGGGTGTATAATCACAATTATATCACCATCCGGCCTAAAATGGAAAACGCAGGTATCATGAACTTCAATGACATGGCACCTCCCATCGACATCAGTGGTAAAGTGACCACTGACAAAGGCGAGCCATTACCAGGAGCCACGGTCCTGGTATTTGGCACGGAGAAAGGCGCTACCACCAACAACAGCGGTAAGTTCGAACTCGCCAATGTTGCCAATTCCGCCACACTGATTGTTAGTTATACGGGGTTTGACATGCAGTCAGTAAAATTGAATGGCCGGTCACATGTGGATATAAAGCTTAACAAATCTATCCTGGAAATGGCCACGGTGTCCGTGTATTCTTCGGGATACCAGAATATATCGAAGGAACGGGCGACGGGGTCGTATGATTATGTGAGTGAGGAGCAGTTGGATAAAGTCGTCGCAACAGACATTCTTAGCAAGTTAAACGGGATTGCCAGTGGGGTGGTCTTTAATAGTAAGCTGGGCGGGGGAGAGAAGGAGATTGCGATTCGGGGGCGGAGTACCATCTTCGGTAGTGCTACGCCATTGATTGTGGTAGACAATTTTCCCTATGATGGAATGATTGAGAATATCAATCCGAATGATATCGCGAGTATCACAGTGTTGAAGGATGCTGCAGCGGCGTCTATTTGGGGGGTGCGGGCGGGGAATGGGGTGATCGTGATTACGACAAAAAAAGGACGGTTTAATCAGCCCATGCAAATGGAATTGGTGACGAATTTTACGTTGACAGAGAAGCCGGATTTGTATTATAATCCGAGATTTGTGTCTGCGAGTGATTTTATTGATTTAGAAAGGAGTTTATTTAATAAAGGTGTATATGATGCTAAGTTTACAGATCCAAGTTTTCCGGTTATATCCCCTGTTATTAACATGCTTGAAAAAATAAAGAATGGTAGTCTCTCTAAAAGTATTGGTGAACAACGGATAAACGAATTAAGAAATGTAGATTCAAGGAAAGAGTTGCGGGATCAATTTTACCGGAATGGGTTAAGTCAACAATATGCTCTCAATTTGCGTCAGGGAAATAATGTGATGAGTAACTTTTTGTCAGTGGGATATGATAGGGTAGCTAGCAGTCAGAAAGGGCAGGGAAATAACCGGTTCACACTTAATTATCTGACTACTTTTAGTCCGATTAGAAAGCTAGAGTTTACTTTTGGAGTTAACTATATACAATCGGAAAGCTCTACAGATAATACCGTGTCAAGATTGGCTAGGAGCTTATATCCTTATAATCGTTTTACTGACTCAAATGGAAATGAGCTACCGATTGATTTAGATTATCAACCTGATTTTACAGCTTCTGCTCCATCCAAAGGGTTTCTCAACTGGCAATTTTATCCAATGGATGAATTAAAGCAGAAATTGAATGTTAATACAATAAAGAATTTTGATACTCGTATCACGGCAGGTATTAAATACTCTTTTTTTAAGAGATTTAGTATTGATATTAAGGGACAATATGAAAGAGGAGTAAATAATAATCAGAGTTTACATAAGCAGGGTAGTTATTATACAAGAAATTTTATTAATCAATATGCAACTCTAATAAATGATAAAGTAACTAAGTTTAATATCCCATTGGGAGATATCATGGATTACAAGAATAGTGAATTGTTATCTAAAGGTATCCGTGCACAATTGAACTTCAATTACAATGAAAAAAAGCATACCATAATTGCTTTATTGGGAACTGAAGCTAGAGAATCAAAAAATGATAGTCGTACAGGGGTATATTATGGCTACAATGAAAATAATGCCACCTCAGCTATTATTAACCCTTGGCAAATATATCCACGTTATCCAAGAGGTGATGCGGGGACCATTCCATATAATCCTACTATAAATGGAAATATTGATCGGGTACGTTCTTTTTTTGCTAATGCAGCCTATACTTTCAATGCGAAGTATATTTTAACTGTTAGTGGACGTATTGACCAATCGAATTTGTTTGGAGTTAATTCTAATCAAAAATCAGTGCCTTTATGGTCAACCGGTGTGAAATGGAATATTAGCCAAGAGTCATTTTGTCAAATTGCTTGGTTGCCATTGTTGCAGCTTAGATCAACATATGGTTATAATGGTAATTTAAATAGGGCAGTTTCTGCATATACAACAGCAGAGTTTTCTGTTGATACAGATCCTTTGGGTTCGTATGTATATGGCACTATTAATTCTGCGGCTAATCCGGATTTGAGATGGGAAAAAATAGGGATTTTGAATTTAGGAATTGATTTTTCGTTGAAAAATAATGTTATAACCGGATCAATTGAATATTTTACAAAATCTGGTAAAGATATTATAGGTGATACCCCTCTACCTCCTTCAACTGGTTTTATTACGGCTAAGGGGAATTTTTCTAATATGAAAGGAAAAGGGATTGATTTAACTATTAATAGTAATGTCGGTCGTAAAAATTTTTTTTGTAGAACTACTTTAATGATAAGTCATGCTACAGACATCGTAACTAAGTATTCTGGGTCACATGATCAGCCTTACCTAAATGGAACATATATTCCTGTTGTAGAAGGAAGACCAGTGAATAGTATTTATAGTTTTAAATGGGGAGGGTTAAACCCGAAAAATGGTAATCCACAGGGCTATCTTGGCGACACGCTGACGGAGAATTATAGTGCTTTTCAATATTTGCCAATTGAACAATGGGACTATATTGGACCAGCACAACCTGTTTATTCAGGTTCGTTACAAAATACAATTATTTGGAAGAATATTTCATTGTATATTAATATTATCTATAAAGGCGGGTATTACTTTAGAAGAGAATCTGTTAATTACAGCGATTTTGCGAGTGGAGTAGGCCCTGGATTACATAAGGATTATCTTAAGAGATGGAAACAACCAGGAGATGAAATGAATACACAAGTTCCCTCTGAACTTTTCGAATCTAATTTTGCGAGAGATTTTTTCTACAATGCATCAAATATACTCATCGAAAGAGGGGACCATATTAGACTTCAGAATATAAATTTAACACTTAACTTAAATCGCAAGATTATTAAGGAATTGCCATTTAATAATATGTTACTTTATCTGACCGCTAATAATTTAGGCGTTTTATGGAGAATGAATAAACAAGGAATAGATCCTGATTATGGTTCATCGATGCCATCTCCTCGCTCTTATTCATTAGGAGTAAAAGCTTCTTTTTAAGGTAAGGTATGGATTCGGTGAATATACATTTTCATCAGTTAAAAGAATTAATATGAAAGCTAATGGTATGCTCTTGTTTTTACTTAGTATAGTAATAAGTGCCTGTCAAAAAGATTGGTTGGATGCTAAACCAATTAGTAATATTGTGGTGCCTACTACTTTGTCTGATTGTCAAGGGCTATTGGATAACTTACTTGTAAACAATTTAGACGATCCTTCTTTAGGAGAGATGGGATCAGATAATTATATTTTAAAGGATAAAGTAATTCCTACAGTAGGTTTGGTCGAGAAAAATGCTTATTTGTGGAAAGTAGATGTATTTGAAAATCAGCCAGTTGATGATTGGAATATCCAGTATACGAAAATATTATATGCAAATACTGCACTAGATGGAGTAGGGAAAATTGATCGTATCCCAAGTAATATTGTAGAGTGGGATAATGTAAAAGGTAGTGCGTTGTTTAATAGGGCATATGCAAACTTCAATCTATCACAGATTTTTGCTAAAGTATATGATCATACGAGTTCCAATGAAGATTTAGGTATTCCTATTCGGACGACAGTCAATTTAAATGATAGAGTTGGTAGAGGTACGCTAGAAAAGACGTATCAATATATTATTGATGATTTGAAAACAGCCACTGCGATGCTCCCTTTATTACCAGTGAGAAAAATAAGACCATCTAAATCTGCGTGTTACGGAATGTTGTCGAGGGTATATTTAGCTATGCAGCAATTCGATAAATCGTTATTGTATGCAGATTCATGTATCCATATTTTTGGAGAGTTGTTGGATTACAATAAACTTGATACTACACCTATTTTTCCTTTTAATGTATATAATGATGAAGTAATTTATCATCGTACTCTAATGTCTATGTTGGGATTAACTCATCTTTCGGATATTGATACCACTTTGTACAAAAGTTATCAACAAAATGATCTGCGCAGAAATTTTTTCTTTAAGATCAGAAATGGTAGATTAAGATTTACAGGTAGCTACACTCAGTCATATGTTGGTTTTGGAGGATTAGCGTTAGATGAGGTGTATCTAAATAAGTCTGAATGTGAAATTAGATTAGGGGATGTTAAGAAAGGAGTCGAATCATTAAATACTCTGTTAAGAAAAAGGTGGAAAGAAGGAACGTATAAAGAAATTAAAGTTAATGATGCTAGTGAAGCCCTGTCTATAGTTTTACGAGAAAGACGAAAAGAATTATTAATGAGAGGAATTAGGTGGAGCGATTTGAGAAGATTGAATAAAGATCCAAGAATTGAAAAAATTGTGTTAAGTAGATTTTCAAATGGTGTAATGTATCATTTGTTGCCTAATGATAAAAAATATGTATACCCAATTCCTACGAATGAAATATTGCTAAATAACATGCCTCAAAATTCAAGAGAATGAATTTTAATCTCAGATTTTGAAGATATATCTCCCTGAAAATAAAATTTTATTTAAAAAAATATTGATATCAAATGAAATACTATTTTTTATTAGTAATAACTTTCTTAGGTGTATTGAATATACATGTTTGTAAAGGTCAGTATAATTCGAGTAAATCAGGAAAGTATTTCCAAGTAGGTGATACCTTGCCTGATATTTACTTAAATAATATTATTAATTATAAAACCACTTCTACTAAGTTGTCTGATCTAAAATATGAATTACTTATACTAGATTTTTGGGCTACTTGGTGTGCTCCTTGTGTTTATTTTATGTTTAAGGCTGATGAGCTAAAAAAGAGATTTAAAGACAGAATAGAAATTTTACCAGTTACTGCTGAAAAAGAAACTGTTGTTGGACCCTTTTTAAAAAGGATACAACAAGAAAAGAAAGTAGTTTTATCGTCTGTAGTAAAAGATTCTATTTTACGAAATATGTTTTGGTTTAACTCACTCCCTCATGAGGTTTGGATTGATAGGAATCGTGTTGTAAAGGCTATTACTGGATACACTGATGTAACATACGAAAATGTTAGTAGAATATTAGATAATAAAAAATTGAATTTACCTGTCAAAGTTGATATAAAGTACAAAGATTATGATCGTGATAAACCTATTTATATGGGAGTACAAACGGGATTTAATCCAAAAGAAGGATTAGAATATTATTCTGTTTTTAAAAAGTATGATAGCTCATTACTTTCGATGAATGTAACTAGGGATGAGTTTTTGACCTGTACAAATAGTACTGCATTAGGGCTTTTTCAGGTAGCGTTTGGAGATAATAGACCTCCTTTTTTGGTGATGAATAGAATTGTTTTAGATATTAAAGATTCCAGTTCAGTGGTTGACGAGTGTTTTAGTAATCGAAATAAGAATATTAATGAATGGTATAAAGATAATTTATATAATTACGAATTGACAATATTAGATACACTGATTAGGAAGAATAGATATGATGTGATGAGAAAAGATGTGAATAATTATTTCGGAATAAAATTAGGAATTGAAGGGCATTTAGAAAGGAAAAAAATGCTTTGTTGGGTTCTGGAAAGGACTTCAAATATAGATAAAATACAAACAAAAGGAGGGCGTAGTCTTGATAATAGAAATGCCTTTACTTTCGAATTAAAAAATAGAAGCCTTCAGTATTTTATGACCTATTTGCAAATTTCTTATCTACAAGAGTCTCCAATTCCCATTATAGATAATACTAATTATAGTGGAAATATTGATATTGTCTTGAACTGCGATTTGTCTAACATCAATTCTATTAATGAAGAATTAGGAAAATATGATTTAAAGTTCGTAAAAAAAGAGTCTTTAGTCGAAGTAATAGTAATTTCGGAGCTCAATAAAAATAAGAGTTTGGTAATTAATTGACATGTTTTTGTTTTGATCTGTAAGATGGCTGCAATGTAAATACACTAGACGGTTTTAAATTGTTATGATTTTATTCTAAATTATGAAAGTACTTATTGCTTCCCTTATTTGTAGTGTTTTTTATTGTAATATTATTTATGCATCCTGCCATAGTTTACGCCAAATAAATCTCATTAAAAAGGAAAATGGATATTGTTTAGAAATATCGAATGATGTACTTGGAAGAGATTTGATAATAGTATGTCGAATATCTAATTCTGCGTACAATGATTCTAATGCTTCCATGAAATGCTATGGTGGGGATAAAGTAAATGAAGGCGTATTTAGATTGGATAAAGGTCCTAATAATACGGTTGAGTTAAAGAGCTTATCATTTAATGTTATTGCTAGCAATAGTAGTGATGAAGGTATGAATAAGTCGCTTAATAATTCTAGTTCATATCCTATTATTGCAGTTTTTAAGATATTGAGTAATAATAAATCGACTGGAGATAAAGAATCATTAGTTTTAGATGTTAATGAATTCATTAGTAGTGATAATGATTTCCTATTCATGAGTAGAGAAACTAGATCTGCATTAAAGATTGGTGCTTTTCAAAAGGATAAGTCTTATATTAATTATATACATTCTTTAGATGATTGTGTTGATATTAATTTTACACAAACGTTCTCGAAAAATGAAGGGGGATTTCTGACATATGAATTGCATACAACAATAATGCTGCTGCCGGATATACCTATGAAACCAAGGCTTGCAGATAATAGAATTGGTTTTTTTACTCATGATGTTGTTGATTTAGATGGAAAGTTAGGTGCAAGTAATCTGAAAATGATCACAAGATGGAAACTTGAAATTAATCCCTTAGATTCTGGAAAATATAAAAGAGGAATTTTGGTCGAACCTAAACATCCCATAATTTTCTATATTGACCCTGCGACTCCTTCAAAGTGGGTTCCCTACTTGATTAAAGGAGTTAATGATTGGCAGGCAGCATTTGAAAGCGCGGGGTTTAAAAATGCAATTTTGGGCAAAATTGCTCCCAGTCAATTTGAAGATTCAGTATGGTCGATTTTTAGTTCGAGGAGGTCGGCAATTGTTTGGCAAGCATCGGAAAATACTGGTGGAACCTACACTACGGTTGTTGATCCTAGATCTGGAGAAATTATTGAAAGTCATATTAGATTGGGGCCCAGTATAGGTCGACAATTAAGAAACTGGTATTTTACACAATCTTCGCCATCTGATTCTAGAGCTAGAGCTATTTTTTTTGATGATGATTTAATGGGACAACTATTAAGGTATTTATGTGCGCATGAAGTTGGGCATACATTAGGGTTGCAGCACAATATGTTAGCAAGTAGTATGTTTCCTACCGATAGCCTAAGAAGTGCTGATTGGGTGCATAAGAATGGATTCTGTTCTTCTATAATGGATTACGCCAGATTTAATTACGTAGCGCAACCGGAGGACTGCATTCAATCTGATGATTTATTTCCACGAGTTAATTATTATGATAAGTGGGCAATTGAATGGGGATATAGAATAGTGGATGTTAAAGAGGACGAGGAGCTTGTATTAAAGCAATTGACATTAACGAAGTGGAAGGAAAAAAAATATTGGGGTATATCTGAAGATACTAAAGATTCTAGAGCGCAGAATGAAGACTTGAGTGATGACCCAATAAAGGCGAGTCTACTAGGAATAAAAAATCTTCAATTTGTGTTGACGAACTTGCTAGAATGGGCTGGGAAAAATAGGTGTGAATATTTTGAAATAAAGGATATATATGATTGGATAAATAAACAATTTGGTTATTATACATCACATGTCGCAAATTATGTCGGTGGCATTTATGATGAGAAGATCGTACCTGATCGTATAATTGATGAAAAATTTAAATCGAAGTCTTTTCACCAGAAAATGTTAAAGTTTTTTGATGATCAGGTTTTTACATCTCCTACTTGGTTGTTAAATGATTCGGTGCTCAAAATAACAGGAGATGATAAAATATCTATTATAAAAATGGCACAAGTTGGAGTATTGTATATGATATTATCTGCTCAGACAATTAGTAATTTGACTAAAAATGAAAAGAGCAATGGAAAGGACACTTATTCTGTGAGTAATCTATATACAGATTTGCGATTGAGTATTTGGAAAGAAATTTATTCCCACAGATTGTTTGATGTATATAGAATGAATTTGCAAACTGCTTTTATTGACTATAACGAGCGTTTATTACTTGATAAAGAATTGAGCTTATCTGAAAGGTTGGTGGTGACTGAAGAGTTGGAATTATTATTATTGGATATACAAAAATCTTTACCATTTTATAAAGATCATTTTAGTATCAATTATTTAAAAAGAATGACAATTCGATTAAAAAAGATTATAAGTATTGACTCTATTTAATAATATAATAATCATAGTAAAATGATGTTTAAATTCTGTATCAATAAGTTTGTGAATTGAACTAGTTCACGACTTACACCAACAGTAAAGGAGTACTTTAAATTGCCTCATTTATTATTTAATTCCTTTAAAATTATCAGAAATAGAAAGCAATGAAAAATTGATCGAAATAAAATTAATATTCCCTAGTCATTTAAAAATTTAGGAAATGTGGATTAGATTTGTAATGGAATAGAATATAGAGTAGATAGTTTTTACAGACTAAAGGAATTGTATGAAACCGGCAGAAAAAATACACTTTGGAAGATTAGTTTTATGGAGGCTTACATTTAATTCAGCGAGAAAGAAATTTTCCTTTGATAAAGTCAACTGGCATAAAAGAACCATCTTTGACTCCATATGCACAAATTTGAGTTGGAGCATTAGTACAATTATTAAGATGAAAATGTGCTATCTGAGCAGTTGTAGGATTTGCTCCCAGTTCGGCAATGTAAGTACCCTTTATGGTTCTAAATGTCAAATTGAGGAATCTGGATCCAGCAGCTTCAGTGAGAGAGGTAAATCCAGTGAATGTGGCTATTAAAGCTATTGCAGATTTTATTTTTTTCATGCTGATAATGCTTTTTAAATAAAAAAAATAATGAGAGGAGAATCTCTATTTTTATACGGGTTTTCGGATTACTATGGCTGGTTATTTGTAATAACTAATATTTATGATGCTAATCAGATTTTTGTATAGTTAAATAATAGCTAAAATAACCCATTTTTTTCTTTAGCGAAGTAAGTATCCAGGAATGCGTTTGAAAGTTTTTTTAAATAGACTGAGCGTATTTCATAAGATAATATATGATGCCAGACTGACCGGTTCCTAAATCTACTGCTGGAGTATTACTTTTATTAGCCAACCAATAAGTATTACCATCTCCCTGTTCCTGTATTGCATTTAGGATAACTGAGGTAATCCACGTTGCTCTCTCTAACCAACTGGCGTCTTTAAATATTCGATATGCTTCTATATAAGCAATCCCCCAGCCACTTATCCCATTAGCAAGGCATAGGTTGTCATGCATTATATGAGGAGGCAGGAGGCTCAATATTTTTATAGCTATATCTTTGTATCCTACATCATTTAATATTTCAAATGCATAACAAAATATAAGAGCAGTTCCTGTCATCCCATGGCTAAGCGAACTAGCGGACATTAAATCATCAATCCCAGTAATGTTTTTATAGACATTTAATTGTTTTTCTGTTTTTACACTTAGCCATTTTAGCGCTTTTGTAATGGAATGTCTGTCTTTAGTTATTTTTGAATTATATTTTAAGAGAAATAGACAGATACCGGCATTGCCATTAGATATTCCTATCATATGGAATTTTTTTAGTTTGGATCTTTGGATCTTTGATGTATTCCAGCTTCCATCTTTTTTTTGTTTGCTTAGAATAGCATTTTTATATTCTTCTAATAAAATATGAGTTTCTTTGTCGTTTAATACATCATTACATCCCAATAAGGATAAAGCTTGTCCAGATATACCAAATTCAATGTCAATACTTGAGCTTTTTTGTTCAAAGCACTGCATTATGAATAATTTTATGGATTCCGTGTTTTCAAGTATTTCGATTTTTATGGCCTGTGTGATGATTGTTGCTAAGCTCGATATTCCGTGATATAACCCTAAATTGTTTGCCTTGTTGTTTATGTAATCATTATATACAAAATCTAAACTTTTTTGGTAGGAGTACATGCATAATTCTATGGTATAGCCATTTTTTTTAGCATTGTTTAACATTAATATTATACCGGCGATTCCCCAAAATAATCCCCCGCTTATTATAAGCTCTACTTGATTGTTTCTTATCAAGGAGTTTGTTGCTATTTCTTGGATATTAGATACCCATATGCCATCTGGAGGGAGTAATAGAGGAGTTGATAAAGAATTGATTGATTTTTGAATTATGTTTTCTATTGTAATTGCGGGATATGATTCAAATGCTATTACTTTGGGAGTACTTTGTTTCGTGGTATTTTGAATATATAATTCTATTATGTTTATTACCTCTAATAGTGTAGGTCTTTCATGTGGGTTATGATTTAAACATTGAGTTATAATATCTGTCGTACTTTCATCTTGAAGATAAAAGAGTAACTTTTGTTTTAATGATATTGTTGATGTATGAATGAGCCTGGAAGGATTGAGTCCGGTAAAAGATATAAGCATTAATGCTCCAATTGCATAAATGTCTTCTTTTTCTGTTGGAATAGACATCGCTGCTTGCTCGGGTGACATAAATCCTAATGTTCCTCCTGAATAAAAGTTCTCTTGAGGTGAGTTAATGTTATACATTAACTCAAGATCTATTAGTACAATAAGATCATCCTTGTTGATAAGAAAGTTTTCCGGTGCTATATCTCGGTGTATAAAACCAAGAGCATGTATTTCTTTTATTATGATTAATATTTGATGTAAATAGTTTAATATTTTTATTTTTTTTTCCTTTGTGACATGACTCCATGGTTTATTTAATAATTGTTCGTCGATCTTTTTATGTAAGGATACTCCTTCAATATATTCCATTATTAAATAACCATTTCCATTCTCTTCAGTATATTCGAATATTTTAGGAACTCTTATCTTATTCGCAAAGATAGTATGAAGACTTAATTGCCATTTTAATCTGTCTTTCATATCTCGTTCATGTTCATCAATCCACATATTTTTTTTTCCTTCCTTAATTATACAAAGGTGTATTCCAAATATTCTTTTAATACTTAATGCTTTTAATACTCTCCCTTTATTGTTAGAGGAAATTACTTCTATTGGAATATAATGTTTGGAAATGATTTTTTTTAATGAATTAGACTTTAATGAACTAATCGTGTCGAATGGCCATTTTACACCTTTGGGAATTTTAAATGGTATTTTATATTCATCTTTTACTAGGCGTCCTTTGTTGTCGTAAATATGTTTTTCATTTATTCCGTTATTACTTTTTATGTAGATTGGATTAAATCCTCCATATCGTGTGTATAAGCTGTTTCCTAAGTGTCTGTCAGTAGGTATTTCGGGGCCTTTTATGTTATGTGTTAATATAATTAACTCCTGTGCTAGCTTTACTGCTTGTTCGTTGTGGTTAGGGTATATACAAATGGATTTTCCTTGTCTGGTGTATCCTAGTGTTCCATCGAGTAATTGTTCGTTTATTAATTTGTTCTGAGGTATTTTGAATGGGATAGAATTGGATATTAGAATTGGTATAAGATCCTCCAACAATTTTATAATTTGAGAGCTAATTACAGATATATGAAAAATCCATCCTTGCTCAGAGTTAATACTTCCTATTAGCAGGTATGGGTAGTCATTTATGAATGTAATTTCATATTCCTTGAGTAACTGTGAATAGTCTTCAAGTAAGGAGTTAAATATCATGTTGTCTATGCGGTATTTTAATGATTGGGTATTGGTAATCTATACGTTACTATGTATTCTCTGTAGACGGCAACTAGGAAATTGTCCTTTATATCGAAATATAGAATTTTTTGGCGCTTATAAAATGGAATTTTTATGCTATACTTATACTTTCCTGTTATAGTTTCGTATACATCTAAAATATCGTTTCGATTGAATTCTTTTTCAGTTTGATTGTCAGCTTTCAATAATGATAGTATATAAAGTTTACCATTATTCAAAACACTCGCGAGGTTAATTAGTCGAGAGGGAGAAGAATTTGTCTGTATAGTTGTTTTGCCTGTCTTGTATTTTAATTCACCACTCTGAGCTTGAAATGTATTTGTTTGGTCAATCGTTTTCCCTTTGTACTTTATATTTATAGAAGTATCCATGCATAAGATCCGATTACTATAGAAACTAGTATATATAAGTAAGCCGTTTTTTGTATCATATAACAACTCTCCGTCTGTAGCAATACCTCCATCATCCATCCTTTCTGATATATTTTTTTCTTTTTTTGAAAAGGAATTAATGGAATCACTTGCCATGAATATTTGATCTCTGCTTTTTAATAAGGTATCAAATCCTCGTATGAAAAATTTGTTGCCATTGATGCCTACCCCTCTTGTAAATAATGCCGGTGGATGAAAGCTAGATAATAAAGAATCATTTATTAGAGAATATGAAAATATAATGGGTTTGGAGTCGACATATATATATATATAAGGGGAGTCTATTTTTACCTCAAATGTTCTGTCAAGTATTTCTTTGGGATTTACTTTTAGTTCTTTAGTGTATTGATTTTCAATGTTTTTTTGAGTAATGGTGAGTGTTTTTAAATCTGTATTTTGGAAGTATAAATACTGGTCGGTTATGCCACATATACTTTGTATGTTCTTGTTTTTAGGCGCGGAATGAAGTAATGTTGCAGGAGGTTGTATTATATCTCTCTTAAAATTATTGTTGGTATTAGGTATGTCGGTTAAAGAGTATAAAGTGTAGATAATTAGTGCTGAGGATGAAATGATTGATAGGATAATAAAGAATGTTTTTTTTAATGTGACCATAATCTATATATTAAAATAAAAAAGGCAATCACCAAGTATTGGTGATTGCCTTTAAATTTAGTTTAGCGCTGAATACGTTGTCCTTTGATATGATCAACTGCACTTAATGAACCATCTTTAAATGCGTATGCACAAACTTGAGTTGGAGCATTAGTACAATTGTCAAGCTTATATTGTGCGATTTGAGCAGTTGTTGGATTTACTCCTAAAGTAGCAATGAGAGCACCTTTAACAGTTCTAAATGTCAGGTTAGAGAATCTAGATCCAGCAGCTTGTGTGAGAGATGCAAATCCGATAACAGCAGCTATTGCAGCGATTGCAAATTTTACTTGTTTCATGGTAATTAATGCCTTTTAAATCAAAAAGCAATAAAACTTTTGATGAGAGAATACCTACTCTTTTATACAGGTTTTCGGGTTCCCCTGGCTTATTATTCCGGATAATAAAGTATTCTTATGAATGTGTTATCTTATTCTTGTTCCTTTTACTAGTGATCGTTGTTGTCCGTCTTTATATTCCAGCATACAAATTGATTGCCCTGGAGCGCATTGATTAAGTACATATTGCGCTATTTCACTTATTGTTGGATTGGTACCTAAGGTAGCGATAAACTTTCCTCCAAGAGTTCTATAGGTTACATTTGAAAAAATACTACCTTGTGTTGGCAAAGAAAGGCCAAGTAAAGTAGCTGCTGCAAATATGAAGTATTTTATGGCGTTCATATTAGTATTGTTAGATTGTGATACTGTTGGTAGATTAATAGTATTGTCTTGAGTAATGTATTTTATATATAGTAATGTTACAAGAATATTCCTTTTAAGTCTGCACTTGGTGTGGCATTTCCATCTGTGAAGGCATATGCGCAGACTTGTACTGCATCATAACAGTGAACTTGTTTAAAAGTGGCAATTTGAGATAGAGTTGGATTGACTGGTAAACCCGATGGTCCTCCCCCTATCGTTCGAAAGGTAATATTGACTTTACTGGAGCCATCTACTTTTGTGATTGACGAAATTCCAATTAAAGTAGAAATGGCAAATATTGCTATCTTAATTTTTTTCATTTCATCAGTAATTAATTCAATGATAGAGAAATTTGCTTGTTAGGTAATTTTATAAATTGATAACGTTTCATATTTCTATATGCTATATGTGTTACAATACAATAGGTACTGTTGATTATTCATTTATATAGTTAATGATGAGACATGCAGGCTGTTTTATATTCTTTATTGGTTTTACGGAATACTTGATAATAATTGTTTTGTTGTTTATTTAGTAAACTGAGATTTTATGTGAATTGAATTAATAATGCCAGTATTTTTATGAATGATAGGAGCGTTTAAATATTATTTTATATAACAAATCCTAATTGGCCAATAATGGAGAAATGTCTAATTATTTCGATTTAAAATAGTGGTATATTTGAATTTAGGATTATAAAAATTTCGAGTAGCGTTCCATTTATTATTTTGTTAAATGGGAAACTTTGATTTTAGGAACGATATACTCTCCTCTCCAAAATAAAACCTCTATAATTGATAATGCATACTTAGGCCATTTATAATTGGGTTGCTTGTTTAAATTGTATATTAGATAAATGAGTTTTTATTATTTGTGTGATGTTTTATGGTTTTGAAAAAACTATGGATTTTGCATTTTGATTTGATTCTAATAGTGTACCAAATAAAGCAAGCAATAAAAACGAAATATTGAATATTAAATGATCTTCCCAGCTAAGATCAGACAATACTCCTCCACAACTACATGGGACATAATATGCGTAGTTAAGCATCATGTATATGTATATAGTGAAACTGGACATCAAAAAAATACTGCCATAAAATCCCCAAATTTTTGTTTTTCTAAAAATTAAGAGTCCTGATACCAAAAGTTCAAGCATCGGTAGTCCCCAAGAAACTAAACCTGCTATAGGTTGAATGAAAGGTGATTTTCCTAGTTGAAATCTAAAGGTGGAGTAATCAGCTAATTTAGCCGTAGCTGTATATACAAACAAAAATATAAGCAATGCTGAAATGATCTCTATTATTAAATTAGACTTTTTCATATTGTAGTGGTCTTTTATTCAAACGAATCATCAAATAATTGATAGAGAAAATTTTTTGAGGTGACAATTCAAAATTAATGAAGATTTTATTTTAAACTTCATTTGAAGTATCGAAAGCGTTAGTTGTTTTAAATCCTTTATAGTATTGTGTTTTTATCCTTTTATTGAACATTTTTGATTATTTAATGTGGGGTAGTATTATAAATCAGTTTTTTTTGTTTGTGAAAAAACATACTATTATGATTGTAGGCAGTTCTGATATTTATACTTGTTGACGCCCACATTAATAATACTATTGTGTTTTATTACGTCTATTTTTTTGATGTATTTCATAAAATGATATTTATTTGCGATGTCGATAGTCGTCAGCATTAGAGGTGTTTATACGTTATTAGCAACAATCCCAAAATAGAAAGATAATTGGGGGATCTATTTTTATAAAGACACTTGTGCTGCGAGGGGACTAATAGAAATGTTTAAATCTTGGTTATATCAATGGATTTTTCCTTTTAAAATAAGGTTTAGTCAGGGCAGGACTTCTGTATATCTTGTTGTGCATAAAATATGCGTCTTTATCAAAGCGGTATTTTACTTTATATGCTGTTGGCTGAATTAACAGATAATAGAGTTGAAGTATGGTAATTTCTTCAGTAGTTCCATATCTTATACTAGCTCATTCATTTTTGAATATATGTGTAATATTTGTAAAGCTAATAGTAACAGATATTATATATTACTAATGTTTTTGTTGATTTATGGTTTGTAATATTTTTATTTAGGAATTCTTGATCCTCTAAGATTGTGAATAGGAGAGTAGCTTCCATCTTTGTAGGCTAAAACACAGATTGTTTCTCCAGACGGACAATGTTCTTGTTTATATATGTTTATTTGTGATTGATTAGGATTTACACCTAATTCAGTAATGAATTTACCGCCTGCCCTAAATGTTAAATTTGACCATTTGGCATTACTCCTTTCTATCACTGGTATAAATCCTGGCAACGCAGGAAGTATTGCAAACAATAATTTTAGTTTATTCATAAATGTCTCCGATTTTCTCACTTAAAATCGAGAAAAATTTGAAGTAAAATGGGCCTACTCTCTTACGGGTTTTCGGCATACCCTGTTGTTTATCAAATTCCCATTTGGCTTTTATTATTCCTATTATTTGTAATACCTCCATACTATTTGATTTTTAAAAGTCTGAATGGCGATTTTCCTGAAGATATTTCGTTGTAGCAATTGGTATCACTGTATTGATAGAGATTTGATATGAATAGACTAAGTGAAATACCAGTGTATTGATAGATAGCCAATTCAATAATAAACTAGTTACTCCAGTTTTTATGCTAAAAACGGTTATAATGCTTTGCTTTAGATATTCGGTATTTGTATGTCAAATTGTAGCGGTTTGAAGTAGCTAATGTTTGATTTTTGGATGAACGTCTATGTTTTAATTCTAGTTTATCTAATTCTGGTTTACCGATAGACTATCTTTTGTTGGATTTTATTATTCATTGTTCAAATTCTATTAATAAACTATAATTATATATGCATACCATATATATCTGAGTTAGGTATTCTTTCACCATCCTTGTAAGCAAAAGCACATATAAAGGGGTATCCACCTGCACATTTGAATACTTTGAAAGATGCTATTTGGGCAAATGAAGAATTTACCCCTAGTGTCACGATAAATTGACCTTTTAAAGTCCTAAATGTCAAGTTAGACCATCTTGCCTCACTTTTTTCCGCTACTAACGAGACTCCTATCAACGCAGCGAATATGGCTAATAATAACTTTACTTTATTCATAGGTATCTCCGCTTTTATCTCTCAAAAGACGGAAAAAACTTTGTCTGAAATTTATACTTACTCTCTTTGCAGGTTTTCGGTATCCCCTGTAACTCTAATTTCAATGAATAATTATTCTGCTTATTATAGCAATACATGCTAGATTTCACCATTATAATTCCTGTAAGTATGTATAAATACTGATATGGAAGTGTTTTGTAGTTGTTCTGTAATGTCTTGATACTGTTTTACTTTTTAATAGATGATCATGAGAAAGGAGTTCATGAATATTCAGTTTTATCAATTGCTATTGGGAGAGATAAATACCATTAATATTTAGAGTTGGTAATCTATTCCCATCTTTATATGCAATAGCACAAACTATGATCACCGCTTGATGACATCTTGTTGCTTTAAATAGAGCTATATTAAGTGGTGAGGGACTTACTCCTAATTCAGAAATAAACTGCCCCCCAGCTGTTCTAAAAGTTAAATTAGACCATCTCGCGTCACTTTTTTCCGGTATCACACCAACCCCCATCAACGCCGCCACTACTGATAAGTACAACTTTACTTTATTCATATGTATCTCCGCTTTTATCCCTAAAAAAGCAGCAAAACTCTTCAAATATTTATGCCTACTCTCTTCCAGGTTTTCGGCAGCCCCTGCGCATCAATTCTCATTTCCAATAGCAACTATTCTTCTTCTTCTGGTAATACATCAGATATAATCTGTTAAAGTATTATATCACTATTGATAATTTACTTATAGTATCTCTTTGTAGAAGATATTTAGACTTTATTCGTGTGTTTTATATTTAGGACTTCCCTTTATATTTTCCATAGATGTCTAGGAATGGAACCGGTAGTCCATCTTTGTATGCGAAAGCACAAATTGATGGAGAGTATTCAAGGCAACTGGTCTGCCTGAACATCGCTATTTCTGCGGTACTTGGATTCATACCTAATGAAGTGATATACCTACCTCCGGGGTCTCTGAATGTTAAGCCAGACCACCTCGCCTCACTCTTTTCCGATATCAACCCAACTCCCATCAACGCCGCCACTACCGCCAACAACAACTTTACTTTATTCATAGGTACTGCTACTTTTATCCCTCAAAAAGCAGCAAAAACTCCTTAAAAAACCACGCCTACTCTCTTCCAGGTTTTCGGCATCCCCTGCTGCTCAATCCTCATTCCAAACAACAACTATTATTTTTCTTCCTATAACACGCCGGTGCTACGCCATACCGTTCTCTGAACGCATAAATAAATGCCGACGACCGGGTATATCCCAACTGCTCCGCGATAGCTTCAATCGAATCGGTCGTGTTGACGACGAGTTCGCAGGCTTTTTCCAGGCGCAGGATGCGGAGGTAAGACATCGGGTTTTGTTTGTATACCTGTTTGAAGTCGGTGTATATTTTCTGGTGGTTGAGATTAAATTTCCGGACGAGTTTATCGATGGTAAGATTTTCATGCAGGTTGTCGCGCATGTAGGCTTCCATATCCTGCATCCGGACCAGGTCTTTTTTACGCAGGGGCGCCACGGGGAGCTCCGGGTTGCTGAGGTGGAATATCTGCAGCATTAGTTCGGTGAGCTTGATGTTCAGGTATTGATCCAGTTGCTGACCCTGGAAGATGTTACTGAAATAAAGCATTTGCTGCAGGATGTTACCGATCTCTCCTTCAATTTTCTCGGGGGTGTTATGGAGCTGCGTGGCTTCAAACCGGGTAATTTTGGTGAAGAAGCCCTTGGCATGTTGTAAGATGGATTTGATGGAGAGGATGTATTTTTTAGAGAGCTGGATCATGATGATCCGTTGTTCTACCGGTTGGAAGTGAGCGGTGAGCTGCAGTTCCGGCAGGCAATAGATATTGTAGCATCCTTTCTGGATGGTGAAGTTGCCAATCAGGTTGTTGTTAAAGTCCGTGCAGGATTTCAGGCCGCATAACATGAAGCCGAAAGGTTCGCTGCTGTTGATGTGCAGGTGTTGTTCTTCCGTGCACATATGATCGATCAGGTAGAGGTTAAAGTTGTTCTTTTTAAATGATTGTAATAATAGTTGGCCGTTGTCGTAAGTAAAGTATTCAGCCTGGGCAGATCTGATCATCTTTTCTTTGTGATGATCAGGTATTTGTTTCGTTGCCGTCAGCGACTTATTTTTTACACTAAATTTTAGCATATCAAATATGGTTAAATGAGAGGATTGCAGTTAAATGTTGACAGTCTATAAGGAACTGATGTCAGGACATCAGTGGTGTCGTATATGATAGAAAACGGTATTGAACCATGCATGACTGTGTAATCAGCCGGTATTGCCAATTGTGTATATTCAAGGAGACAACAGCGGTTGCTCCATCAGCCTTAAGTGTTGATGAACAGGGCAGTACTCGCAACTAGAAAGGGATCATTCAGAAAAGTTTTTCAGGGAATTACGTTTCATTCATTATTCAGGATCTTTCTTGCTTGAATGCCTTTTATTTGAGCAATGAGCTACACATGCGACGACGTTGTTGGCATAATACACATTGTTTAAATAACAGGGTAATTGAATCAATGGCTATTTCAAGTACAATATAAAATTAAATGTCTTCACTGAAAGTCAACAGCAGTCAGGGATTACTATGAAAAAAAGATTATTTTTTTGTAATTTTTTGATGAAGTTTTTCGGGGAGGGCAATAAAGAGAGGAGGGAGGTGGAAATCCTTACTGATGTTGATAGTAAGGATTTCTCTTGGCTGGCATATTATTTAAGCGTCGCGTTAAGGCGGCGTAGGGTATCTACCGGGATCTTAAAGATAGCTCTGTCGTAGGTCATCAAACCATTTTCTTCAATTTCCACGTCGAAGGGTTCCGTGAAGATGGAGCCGGAAAGTCCTTCTGCCTTATATAGTTGCAGGTGCTCAATCATGTGCCGGTAGCTGTCTGCATAGGAGAGGCCAGGCGCGGTGCGGTGGCCCCAGCCTTTACCGGGTATCCATTCATGTCCGGGTACCGGCACAAAGATGCCGCCGAATTCCCCGCATACCATGGCTTTATCCTCCTCGTAGGGCGGCATAGCGGGGTAGGGATAGAGGTGGATGTCGGTGACGTCGCCGTTGTCCCAGGTCTGGTCTGTAAACGGACCGCTATGCCCGTTGATGATACGCGTGGGATCCAGTTTCTTCATCTGGAGGGTGAGGTTCTCCTGGTCGAAAGAACCCCAGTTCTCGTTGAAGAGTACCCAGCTAATGATCGAGGGAAAGTTGTGTAGTTGTTTAAGGTGCCGTTGCATTTCCTTGATGAAGTTTTGTTTGGCTTCTTCGGGGAGTGCGCGGGGTTGGCGCCAGCTGGGCATGTCCTGCCATACGAGCATGCCCAGTTTATCGCAGTGGTAGTACCACCTGGCGGGTTCTATTTTAATATGTTTGCGGATGGTGTTGAAGCCCATGTCTTTGATGGTGGCCACGTCGAAGCGCAGCGCTTCGTCGGTGGGGGCGGTGTATAACCCGTCCGGCCAGTAGCCCTGGTCTAATACGCCGAGGTTGTAGGTGAAGTGGTCGTTGAGATAGATGCGGTTTACGCCGGCACTGTCTTTTTTGATGTCCACTTTCCGCATGGCGAAGTAGCTGTTGACGCTGTCGATCATTTTGCCTTTATACAATAGTTGGATGTTGAGATCGTAGAGGAACGGATCGTCCGGGCTCCAGAGATGTGCATTGGGGATGCGTAGCTGCAGTGTGGTGGTTGTGCCGGCCTGTCCTTTGATGCTGCCGGTTACCAGGCCATTGTTGCGGGCGATGGCTTTGATGGTGTAGTTGTTATCTACTTCTCCTCTGATCTCTACCACCAGTGATAAGTTTTCACTGCGGATATCCGGCGTGAGGTAAAGAGAGGCGATGGAGGCGCCGGGTACGGTTTCGAGCCATACCGTCTGCCAGATACCACTGACGGCCGTGTAGCGTATCCAACGCGGTTTGAGGGTTTGTTTACCGTGCATGTTCGGACCGGTATCGGTAGGATCCCATACGCTGACTACCAGTTCATTGTTACCTGGTTTGATGGCATCGGTAATATCAAATTCAAAGGAGTCGTAGGCGCCGGTATGTTCGCCAATAGATTTTCCGTTGACATAAACAGTGGCATGCCAGTCTACCGCACCGAAGTGCAGGATGAGGCGTTTGTTGTCTTTCAGTGTAGGTGCGGTAAAGTTGCGTTTGTACCATAGGCGCTGTTCCGGTAGTAATGCTTGTTGCACACCGGAGAGCGCAGATTCAATGGGGTAGGGTACCAGTATCTGCCCGTCGAAGGCGGCAGGTCTGTCTGCTGTTCGCTCCGTGATCGCGTAGTCCCATAATCCATTCAGGTTTTGCCATTGCTGACGTACCATCTGTGGCCGCGGATATTCGGGCAGTGCATTTTTAGGACTTACCTGCGCTGCCCAGCGCGTGGGAATGTTGATAGGTTTCGGATGCCAGGCGCCATTCTGTGCCTGCAAATGAACGGATAGTAACAGGAGGCCAGTGACAATTAAGCTCGCTGGATGGAATAATTTCATGTGAAATAATAGATTGTTAAGGATGAGTAATGATGTTGTGTGTACTACAGGGGCAGCATTCCTTTGGGGTATGCCAAGATTCGAAGTTACATAAAACTGCAGTCGCCTTGCTCATCCGGAATGATGAATAACAATTTACATTTCATTATCATTCGCCGCTTTTACTGATCCGGATCAGGAACTGCGTAATCACCGGTGTAGTGGTGGCGATAACGGCTGCCACGTAGAACAATAGCAGCAGCGGTAACAGCTGATAACGCAGTACCACGGGCGATGCCAGTATGCTGAATCCTGCATTGAAGAGCAGCATCAGCGCGAGTAGGATAAGGGTACGATGTTGTGCCAGGGATAATTTTCTGTAGATGCCCGACCGGTAAAATATAAACGTGGCTGGTAACACAAAAAGATGCAGCAATAAAAACAGGATCGGAAAGAAAATAAAGAGCATATGCTGCAGCTGCGGAAACCGGCAACTAATATTACTATCCGGCCACCCGAACCACGCGGCTACTTCATCGGGTACGGTGGTGCGGCCTTCGGCATACAAACCAAACTGTTCTTCAGGTGGAAATAAATATACGGTGGCATTGGGTAACACAAAATAACGGATAAAGGGAACCGGATGTTGCATAATGAGGGTGCGGCCATAACGCCCATGCGCCTGATCTGCCTGTCCAAATGCCTGGATGGAGGTACGGGGGGGCTCACTGGCCAGCTGCCGGTAATAGGCTTTTAAAGGGCCAAAGATGTCGATCATAAACTGCGCACCATCCCGGGGGGTATGATTGTGTTGTGCGAGCCCCGTGGTATCGAAGTAGGTTTTTACCATGTGGTCCAGCTGCTGCGAAACGGGATCGGAGAAGTCGGTAGGCACTACTTGAATATGCGGATACATATACAAGGCGTTGTTCGCCATCTGCCAGCCGCTATAGTTGGAAATCGTACGGATACCCGTGTGGGTATCATACACGCGTTGCAGTTGCCATATTACCCCGCCGAGCAGCAACAGGCTGAAACCCAGGGTGGCGGCTTTCTGCCGCAGCGAAGTATGACTGAGCAGCAAGGCCGCCAACAAGACTAATGGATAATACAACGCGTTGTAACGTACGCAGAAAACAGCTCCGAGTACCACCGCCTGCAGCAGTAATTGCCAAAGCCGCGGTTGATAAACGATCCAGAGCAACAGCGTAAACCAGTACATGCTGAGTATAATAAATAACCCATCGCTGGCTACCAGGTTAGCGAGGTAATAAGGCAGGGGACAGGCAATCACACAGGTCAGGAGAATTTTCGCCACATTGTCCGGCAACCGGAAAATATATAAGACGGTAAACAACAGGTACCAGCTGCAGGCCTGCAGCAACAGGTATTGCAAGATCACCAGCGCCGTAGCGGAGTGCGTGAAAAGATGTACCAGCTGCAGGAACCCGGAATAACCTAATGGGCGCACAAAGTATTCCCATTGATGCCCCGCTACCCATACATAATAAAAGGAGTCGGTGAAAAAGTCCGGGAAAGGATACAGCAGTTTAAAAAGGATTAAACCAATGATCATGATACCTGTTCCATACAGGAGATAAGTTCTGTAAAGCGGGTTGCCCAGCACGAATGTCCGGAAAGTGGTGGCCATGCCTATATTTTTTGGGTGAGGGATCGGTGGATACCTGAATTTACCAACCGATGCTGTGGCCGGAAAGCAGTGGCGTTTCATCTCCTTTCCGGTTGCAGTAGGAAAGGGTATTTTCATAGTCCTTATCCGATACGTATGCCAGATCATACTACGCCCTCTTTTGGCCATTACCTGTTGCACGACCCGCATCACCGGTGGTTATTGCCTGCAGGTGTTTTGTTGTCAGTGATGGTATTTGTGCTGTTTAAAATGGTCTATCCCTTTCCGTCTTTTTTTGCAGATTCCTATTTTTATATGCAGGCAGCGGTCACGCATGCGGAGGTGGATATGTGGCCCATCGGATATGCCCGGTTTATCAGCTGGGTACATGCGCTGCATCATGGAGATCAGCTGTTGATCAGTATACAGTATCTGTCGCTGACAGCGGCTACGTGGTACCTGGTATGCACGGTGTTGTATCTTTTCCGGCCCGGCACTACCGTGAAATATATCCTGTTGGCTTGGTGCAGTTGTAATCCGTTGTACCTGTATTTATCGAATATCGTGGCGAGTGATGCCATCTTTACGGCCTTGAGCATCCTGTGGTTTACGTTGTTGCTGTGGGTGGCCTTCCGGCCGGCATGGTACCAGATCGTGTTGCAGGCAGTGGTGTTGGCGGCGGCCTTTACGTTGCGGTACAATGCCTTGTATTATCCGTTGCTGGCTATTCCGCTGTTGTGGCGCAGCCGTGTTTCATGGGGGCTGCGACTAGCCGGTATCTTACTGACGGTATTGCTGATCGGCGGGTATGTACAACATACCCGGATGAAGAATGAAGCGGTAACCGGTGTGAAAGCGTTCTCCTGTTTCTCTTCCTGGCAAACCACCAATAATGCGTTATACATGTATCCGTATATATATGTGGATCCGGGTTCCTTCAAGGATACCACCTTGCAGCGGATCAATACCATGGTGCGGGATTTTTTTGAAGAGCTGCCGCCATCGATGACCATTGGCCCGCAGGACGGGGCCTGGTTTATGCTGGATCAGCGCGGGCCTTTGAAAGCCTATATGTTTAACCTGTGGAACCTGTTTCCGGATAAGCCGATGGTATATCCGTACAACCGTTCCAGTGTGCCGATCGGTACATACGGGCGGCAACTGATTGCGGCGCATCCGCTGGCGTATGTGCGTTATTTCCTGTGGCCCAACAGCGGCGTATATTTATTGCCGCCGCTGGAACAATTGCAAACGTATAACCAGGGCCGTGATTCGGTGGAAACCACCGGCCGGGAATGGTTTCGTTATAAAGACGATCAGGTGCGGGGTGGCAGCAACGCCGTACAGGGACTCCTGATGGGGAGTTACCGGATCGTGTTTTTGCTGATCAATGTATTGTTTTATTTATCGCTGCTGATATGGTGGTGGCACCGCAAAGGGTTGTTGATCAGTGGTATCCGGTTACAGTTGTTGTGGTTGACGGGTAGTTTGTTTGTGTTGAATACCGGCTTTAGTATTGTGGCTTCTCCACCTGTTTTCCGGTACCAGGTATTTCCTTTTTTGTTGGGGATGATCTTTTTGCTGTTGGTGGCAGAGATCGTAATACCTTATGCAGAAAAGAAAGGCTGGTTAAAGGAGTTGGAATAAGGGATATAGGGAGATGCATACATTTTGCCACCTACGCCGTTTATTTAGCAGATAGATGAGCAATAATGGTATGCTCTTGTAACAGGAGCGATACTTTATCAGTGCCATGACAATTATTTACCTACAACAAATCATCTTCCGGATCGTTTATGCGTGAGGGTATGGCCCGGGATGACAACCATTTTAAAGCATCCGGTAGTTGTCTGGGTGGAAAGTCGCTGGCCTGAATCATTTGTTCCGGTTTAGCGGGATCGTAAATGTTGATCAGGATAACATGGCGCAGGTCATAGATGGGAACTGGTATTTTGTTGTCTCTGATCAAAGTGGCGGGTACGTTGCGGATTTCGAGACTGGTCGTAGCCAGGGAATCGGCCGCTGGTTGCCGGATCACTTGCTGATAAGGATAGGCCAATGGCCGGGTGTTATCAGCAACGGTGATGGTATCCACTTTCAGACAGAGCGCCGGACGTGGCACAGAATCTGCGTCTGGATAAAAAAACGTGGCTAAAGCACTGAGGCAGCCGGAAATAAACGACATGGTAATAAATGCTTTTAAAGATACGGTGGTGAATCGCGGTGTAACTAACTGAATAACAGGTCTGATAAAGTTAGGCTCATTTTGCCAAATTTTCTACAACGAAATGTTAATAACATTTGAAGAACTTTTATGGCTGCCGGAAAACTTTTTTGCTGTTCGCTAACGTATATTCCACTATAAAACTGTTCGCACATGGAAAAATGTATGAGGGACCCATTGCTGTCAACCCTGCACGCAAGTTGGGAATCCTATCCTTCAGTATGCCGTGAACACGGTATTAACAGGGTACGTTCCGTCATTTTAACTTTAAACTGGGTACCTGCAGTGCGGCACGCTGCCTGTAGTTACTACCATTACATCCGAGTATGAAAACATTCAACGAATCTCCGGAAAAAGGACAGGAACAGGGGAAGCAAACCGTTGGGCCGGATGAGACAGCTGAGCTGACGGCGCTGATGAACCGCATTCCCAATGCGCAGCTGATTGCCAGAGAGTTTCAGCAATTAATCAAAGAAGGCCGGATGCCCCGGTGTAAATTTTCTGCCGACCCGGCTGCCGATTGGCTGGAAATGGAGGCCTACATTATCCGCCGCCGTAAACAGGCTGTCATGAACAATTGGAAAGTGGCTGCGGGTCTTGTCCTATGTTTATTATTAGGTCTTTCTTCTATCTATGGTTTTACGATGATGATGGCAACAAGTGTTGATCCAGGCGGGCTGCATAAAGCCTATGTATCAAAAGGTAAAAAACCGGTAATTGGTTAACCCGGTTGTTATACCCATTTTTTTTGGATGAAATGTTAATCATTTTCAATTGTTAATCATCGGTTAATCCATTATCCATTTTACTCCCTCACTAACCCAACTGTATCAGAAGTAAGAGATTTGCAGGTATCATGCCAGGCATCGCCAGACGGCGGGAAGAAGATTGTCATGCCTGACGTATATGCACCTGCACGCAGTCCGTTTTGTCATGTCGGGCATGCCACTGAATGCAATTGTATGAAACTGATATATTCCGGCAAGCGGGGCTTGCTGTCTAAACAACAGCAGGCATCAGACGAGCTGACCAGTGAACTCACCTGTCTCATGGATCGGATACCCAATGCCCGGCAGGTAGCAGTGACGCTGCGTCAGTGGTTGCGTACAGGTAAATTACCTGTACTGGACCCCCGTGCCGATCCTACAGTAGCCTGGATACAGGTAGAACAATACATCCTGCGTAAACGCACCAGGAGGTATGCGTTTTGGCGTAAAACAGGTACGCTGCTGATGTGTATCGGCACCCTCTTGTTATTATGGCTGGCATACGGCCGCCTGATGAAAGAAGAAAGTCCGTGGGAGACCTACAACCAGTTATGGGCGCCTTTGTTTCTCACGGATGGGAAAGGCGTATTATTATACCCCGCTGTCAATGATGAACCACTGGTCGTATACAACCGGTTGGATATGGCTGTTTTGGCGCAGTATCCCTTTACGTTCACGAGTAAGTGACGGCAGGGGATACTGCTTTTTATAGGCGATAAGATCATCTCTGCTCATTATCAGCAAGAGCTGGTAAACTGTGGTTACTATTTTTACCGGTAAAAAAGGGATTTTTCCTTGACAGGAGCTGTTGTATGTAACAGGAAATAGCTGTAACAATAACGAGCGAAGAGGTCATCTCCGGGAAGATGACCTGCTGGTAGTATGTCTTGCCATAAAAATGATAGGATGGAGGCGGTACCTATGCCCGCCGTTGCCGGATAATATCAATCATGCGATCCTGGTGGGCCACTTTTTTCAGCAGCACCAGATCTTCTTCACTGATATCACTGATACCCAGCGCGATATTTTCCCAGGTGTTATCCTGCTGCCGGTGCAGCGAAAACTCTACCTGTTCTATTCTGGGCTGTGCATTGATATGTAACATGGTGAGGTCTATGTAATGCCCTTTCTGGAAATCTCCTTTCATGACTTCTCCCAGCAAAAATAAAGGTTTGTTATCGGGGCGGAAATAGTTCCGCAGCTTAAACCGCGCCAGTGTATTGTCGTGCCAGCTATGACCGCAATGGCGGCATTGCCGCGCGGCAATGGTTCTGGCCAGCTGCGAACAGCGGGGACAACTGTTGATAAAAATGCGGTGATGATGTTCCTGCAGGATCCGGGTGGCTGCACTGATCCGGAAAGCATCGCTGCCATTGGCCAGCAGACTGAGTATGGCCGGGTCATCGGAGATCCAGTCATACTTTTGTTTGTAGGCTGGATTGGTGTCCTGAAAGATACTTTGGTTCAACTGCAGCATGGAAGAGGTAGAAGCATGTTTCAGGGCTGTCTGTTCCTGATCGGTCATCAGGTGCGCGTAGTAGTTGATAATGTAATGGGCGGTTTCAATATCGATACTGTGTACCATTAGTTTTCCCTCAGCTTTTTACTCATGAAAAATGCGACTTCGTTTTCTTGTTCATACAGGCGTAAGTCAAGACCTGTTATTTCAAATCCCTGCTGCTGGTAAAATTTTATTGCGGGTGCATTGGTATGCTGTGTTTCGAGGCCTACGAGGCGGAATCCTTTGCCAACGGCATGCCTGGATACCTGTTGCAATAAGAGGGCGCCGATGCCTTTCCGTCTGTGCGATTGTGCAATCATCATCAGGTCTATCCACAGGGTGTTGTTCCAGGTGCGGGCTTCACAGATGACTACACCTACCAGCTGGTCTGCATCATAAGCGCCAAACGAATGTCCTTCCGCAATCAGCTGTTCATATGTAGCAAAAGAGGCTTCATCTTCTTCCCAGTCCTTTACATATGGAATCCGTAGGTCAATCAGTTTTAAACAAAGGGTCATTTCATCTGCAGCAACTTTTTTGGTGACTTCGAAGGCCTGATCTGAGGTGTAACCATTATGCCCAAATGAGGCAAATGCTGCAGGGCTGAAACCGGATAGTTGTTTTATCAGGATCATGCGCGATACGCTATTTATAAAGTTGTTAAAGATAAGGAATTCGGAGAAATAAAAACAAATATAGCCTCCTGAAAGGGGGAATCTGCGAAGGATGTTGCACCATGAAATAGTAGATGCGGCTCCTCCGCTTATCCTGCGCAAGAGAGCCTGTATTTTTGTGGTAGGTAACGTAGATGACTATACGATATTTATCTGATTATGCTGTCGGGATCAGAATAAATCTGCTTCCGGCCACCGGGTAGCAGGATCATTGACCGCTTCCCAGATCAGGCCATCCAGGTCATTAAAAAATCCTTTGTCGGAACGGGTATTGCAAAGTACCACCCAGTTAAATCCGCGGGCGGTGCGCACAATCTCGCTGGCCGTACCGGGCAAGGCGCCGGCATGCCACCAGCTTTGCCACGCATTCACCAGCCAGCCGGCTGCATAGCTGGGATTGGCAGCGGACGGAGTGGTCATGAGACGGAGCGTTGTCCTGTCCAGTAAATCCGGCGGCGTAGCAAAACCATCTACCCGTACCAGGAAACGGGCAAGGTCGGTTGCCGAAGCAATCCAGCCACCATGGCCATCCATCCGGGTGATGTTGTAGATATAGGGTTGCTCCTGTTGCTGGCCATAGTAGGTTACTTCGCCGGGCTTGCGGTCGGCGACGGTGTTGCCGCCTATCTGCATGGTAGAAATTCCTGCCGGCGCCAGCAATGCGGTTTGTACATACTGTTCGTAAGACATGCCGGTTACCTTTTCAATGATCCGGGCAAGTATACAGTAGCCGAAATTGGAATAGGCATAAACAGCACCCGGCCGGTGTTGCAGGGGAGCGGTATCCAGGATGCGGGAAATCAGGGAGTCGGCAGTAAGTTGGGGATAAAGAAACATCGGGTCCCGGGCGTTATTGGTCCAGCCACCTGCGGTATGCTGTAGCAGATGCCGGATAGTTACCTGCCGGAGGTAGGGGGAGTAGGGCCGATGCCCATAGCGGATACCCAGTCGCCCCTTAGGCCCGAATACCAAATCGTTCAGCGATAGTTTTTTATCGGAAACCAGTTTTAGTATAGCCACTGCCGTGATGGACTTGGATACACTGGCAATGCGGAACAGGCTGGCGGGTGTTACCGGTGTATGTTGGGTGGTATCTGCCTGGCCATAACCTTTAGCATATACCAGTTTGCCATGCAGGGTAATGGCAACCGCCATACCAGGCACCTGATACCGCTGCATATAGGCGTGTACGGTCCGGTCTACCTGGGGAATCGTCAAGGTACTATCTGCTGTGGGGCTGTTGCTCAAACAGCTCCACAGCAGCAGGAAGGGATAGGTCATCATAAAAGTTTATCCTGCAAAGTGATGCGTGGGTACGAAAATTTTACCAACCAGATAGGTTTTACAGGCGCCGCCAATCAGCACTCTGTCTCCCTGATCGGTGCAATACAATTCCCCGATTCTGGCAGACAACTGTTGGGCGGTCAGCGTCGTTTTATTAAGGCGTTTGCTCCAGAATGGAATGAGGGAGCAATGGGCTGAACCGGTTACCGGATCTTCAAAAATACTGGCCTGCGGGGTAAAGAACCGGGATACAAAATCCACGCTTTCACCCGGAGCGGTTACGACAATGCCGCCGGGATCTATATTCAGCTGATGAATAAGGGCCGGGTTGGGCTGCAGTTGCCGGATAATGCTTTCGTGCTCATATAACACCACGTAATCCCGCGATTTAAATACGGCCGTGGGCGTAACCCCCAGGCCTTCCAGGAAAACGGACGGCAGGGTCGCCGGCTCGGGTGGCCGGGAGGGAAAGTCCAGTGTGAGGATAGCGCCCTTTTTACTGACGGGCAACACGCCGCTGTTGCTGGAGAAGGTAATATTGTTACCGGGAACGCCTATATGATGAAAGAGTACATGTGCGGTGGCCAGGGTAGCATGGCCGCACAGGTCCATTTCTATTTCGGGTGTGAACCACCGCAGCTCAAAATCAGTAGCTGTTTTGCCGGGTATAAAAAAGGCCGTTTCCGGGAGAAAGTTTTCTGCTGCAATCTGTTGCAGCACAGGTGTGGGCAGCCACTGCTGCAATACACATACCGCTGCGGGATTGCCGCCGAATATATTCATTGTAAAGGCATCTACCTGATAGATGTCGATTTGTTGTAAGTCCATGTTGTTGTGATGCGATTGGTGCACGTGATGGCAAAGATATTGTTTTTTGTACCAGGTAGCCGGAGGGGATCCTGGCTGCCAGGATCCTGATAAGAACAGTGCCGGTCAATAAAGCTGGTTAGGTTGACGGGCACCCTGGTAAATGGTTGGTATACTGTGGAAGAACAGCAGGTAAGCTGATTGCTACCTGCATATCCATCGGTGATAGGTATTCATTTGTTTTGATGGACTGATATACCCTATGATGAGCCAGATGACCGGTGTGCACTGGGTATATGTAGCAGCGTTTTGAAGTAAAGCAATTAATTTAGCAAGATACCCGCATCTACCGGATAATAGTGCGGGAGCCGGTGTAGCGTATTGTCTGTGTGGCAGGCATAGCGAAGCAATACCATGGCTACTGATATAACAGCCATCAGTTACCGGCATCACCGGATGCGTAATTATATCGGTGATGGTTATACGAAATTGTATGGTATAGCATATGGCCCATGATGAGAAACCTGCGGATGCGCTGTCTCCCGTTGCAGGTGGCAGGCTTTTAATGCAACAGGGTCAGTTGCAGTGCTATGAGGTCGGTCAGTGTTTTCTGATCGGGATACATACGACGGGTGATGCCCAGGCCATTCCACAGGTTGAGCAGGTAGCGGGCCAGCACTACCGGGTCTTGCTGGGTTTTCAGTTGTTTGTTCTCCACAGCTTTCCGGATGACTTCCAGGAAAAGGGCTTCCAGGTCTTTGAGCAGTTGAGCAGCCTGTTTGGTGAGCGATGGATCAAGGCTGGATAATTCAGCGATGGTATTGCCCATGAAGCAGCCTTTCAAATGTGTTTTTTTAGGAGAGGCCGCAATATCCAGGAAGAAATTCCGGAGAGTTGCTATGGGGTCTTTACTGGCAGTCAGTATTTCCCGTAACATCGTCAGCTCCCGGCGGCTGAATTGAAGCAGCGCTTTTTCAAACAATTCCTTTTTACCGCCTTTGAATGCAAGATAAAAGCTCCCCTTCCCGATGCCCATGGCTTCGAGTAATGCATCGGTACTGGTGCCTTCATACCCTTGTGTCCAGAATAGCGCGATGGCTTTGTCGATCACTGCTGCTTCATCAAATATTTTAGGCCTGCCTGACATAAGCTGTGTTTTTATCCGGCAAAGATAAATTCTTTACCGCGTGGTACAAAACCTATGCAGACAGTGGAAAGCTGGCTTACCGGTATATCAATGTGCCGGCCGGATATGTATGATTTTGAAAAGGGCCTGCTGCAGATCTTCGTTCTGCAACTTGTTCAGTTGCTCTGTATCTATTTCATACCAGCCTTTTTTGCTGCCCAGCACACCAATTACAAAAGTGTGGCCTGCCTGCGCCGCGTCGCCGGTCTGCGGATGTTTTTTGGACAGGGTTACGATAACATCTTTGGGTTTTGACATGGCATGAATATACACTATAATCAGCACATATGATGGCAGTTGTGGTATTTCTCGGGGAGAGCGGGTGTTTGCCGACAGAAAAACGCCCACTACTGATCAATTGTAAGTAGTGGGCGTGATCGTAATATGTTGTCGTTAGCTGGTTCTGATACCATGCAGCAACTTATCAATCGCATTCTGGAACGAGCCGGCGCGGGTAATTTCACCGGAGTTCACAAAATAGATCTCATCTGCATTTTCAATGGTATTCAGCCTGTGCGCAATAATCACCCGGGTAGTGGTAGCGGGTAAGTGTGCCAGGATGTCTTCCAGCACTTGTTCGGTAACGGTATCGATATTGGCGGTAGCTTCATCCAGGATGAGGAGCGCGGGTTGGCGCAATACGGCCCGTATAAAGGCAATCAGCTGTTTCTGCCCGAGGCTCATGCTGTCGTTGCCCGATACCGGTGTTTCCAGGCCATTTTCAAACACGTTCACCAGTTTTTCCAGGTTGGCGCTTTGGATAACAGCAATCAGCTCTTCATCGGTGTGGTTGACATACTGTTCATTGCCATAAAGAATGTTGTCTTTCACGGTACCGGAAAAGAGGAACGGCTCCTGGAGAATAAATCCGATCTGTGCGGTGCGTGCTGCATCGCTGTAGGTACGGATGTCTTTACCATTGAGCAGTACCGTACCGCTGGTCGGATCGTATAGCCGGGCAATGAGGGAGGCCGTGGTGGTTTTACCGCCACCGGTAGGGCCTACAAGGGCGTAGGTTTTTCCTTTCTCCAGTTCAAAGCTGATATTATGCAGGATTTCGGTGCCGCCGGGATAACCAAAGTGTACGTCGCGGAACTCCACCACAGCCTCGCCGGTAGCAGCGGTGGCAGCAGGTATCTGTACCAGGTTGCTTTCCAGTGCCAGGATTTCCGAGATCCTTTCCCAGCCTGCCATCGACATCTGGAAGTTGGCCCATAAGGCAGCTACATGCCGCAGCGGGTTATAGAACAGTACAATGTAGGAGAGGTAACTCACCAGTAAGCCGATGCTGAACGCCGTAGTGGAAATGAGGTAGATACCATAGCCGAGCACGATGAGTTGCGCCACACTGCCGCACCAGGTATAAAAGGGTACGAACAGGGTATTGGCCAGATCTGCCCAGATGGCCGCACGATAGGTCTTTTCGTTTACTTCCTCGAAACGTTTCCGGAAGTAATCGCGCCGGTTGAAAGCAATGATCACCTTAAAGTTGTGCAGGCTCTCCTGGATTTCTGCACTTAGTCCGCCCATCACTTTCATGCTTTCCGCATTCTTCTTTTTTACCCAGGGGGAGAATACTTTAGTGAAGAAGAGGATCAGCAGGGCGGGTATCAGACCGGCCAATCCCAGGCGGGGATTGATGATCAGGAGGAAGACACCGGCGCCGGCTATCATGAAGACGCTGCCAACGAATTGCATCAGCGCCTGGGAGAAAAACATATTCAGTTTCTCGGTATCGTTGTTGACCCGGGAAATGAGGTCGCCGGCCTGGTTCTGGTTAAAGAACGCAATGGGCAGCTGTTGTATCTTGTTAAACACGGTATTCCGTACATTAAACAATGTACGCTGACCTACTTCACCCATTAGTTTGGTGTGCAGGTAGCTGGTGCCCAGCGCAAGGAGGTATATAACCGCCAGGATGCCGGAAAACAGCAGTACGCCCTGATATTGTTTATGTACAATGTAAGTATCAATGGTATAGCCTATCAGTAAAGGCGCTACGAGGTTGAAAACAGAGTTCAGCAGGATGGCCACCAGGGCTACGATCATATTGGTCTTTTCATTCGAGACCAGCTGCATCAGATTCTTCAACGCCGTATAGGTCGACGTGGTGGCTACTTCATCCTGTTCCGTCAGTTTATTAAGATTGTAGTTCATAGTTGCTGGTGCTTTGTTGCGAGTTAAATATCTGGATGTACTCAGGACTGGAATTGATCAGCTCCTGGTGGGTACCGTAGGCGAGCATTTCTCCTTCTATGAGCAGAATAATCTGATCGTAGTGCGTCACCGAGGAAATTTTCTGGGTGACAGAGAGGAGGGTGATGTCGGGATAATTCGCCTGTATGTTGGCGAGAATCTTCCTTTCGGTTTTGGTATCCACCCTGGCCGTAAAGTCGTCCAGCAACAGGATTTTCGGATTGATGGCCAGTGCCCGGGCCAGCATGATACGTTGTTTCTGGCCGCCGGAAAGATTGATCCCTCTTTCAGATACGAGGGTTTCCAGCTTATCCGGCAACCCGGCGATGTATTCCGTCAGTTCTGCCGTGTCAATGGCTTTTTGAAGATCTTCTTCCGAAACAGCTTCCCGGAAAGCAATGTTTTCCCGGATACTGATATTGAAGATGATGCTATCCTGGAATACAAATCCTACCTGTTTGTAGAAGTTTTCCCGGTTGTAGGCATCTGCAGGATGACCGTCGATGCTTACGGTGCCGGTAGTAGGTTTGGCCAGGCCGGTGAGGAGGTACAGCAGTTGCGTTTTACCGGCAGCCGTAGGGCCTATCACGGCTGTTTTAGTACCGGCTTTGAGTGAAAAGGAAAGGTTGTTCAACACCGCGCGTTCGGTATACTTTACACTGATATCTTCAAAGGTGATATCTCCGCGCAGCGGGGCAATCAGGTCGCCGGTATCCGGCAGATCCGGCATGTTGAGCACTTCCCGGATACGCTGATAAGAGGCGTTGGCCTGGGCAATGAGGTTACTCATAAACCCGATCACCACAATAGGGTATATCAGGAGGGCCATGTAATTGTCGAAGGCAGCATAGTCGCCCAGGGTCATCTGGCCATCGATCACCAGGTGGCCTCCCAGGACCAGGATGGTGAGCGCCGCCACGGATGCCAGGAAGGTAATAGCCGGTACCAGCGCGGCAAACAGCCGTACGATGGCGACCCCGATGTTCCGGGCTTCTGTATTGGCTTCCAGGAATTTGTGGTATTCCAGGTGCTGGGAGTGCAGTACCCGTATCAGGGCAGATCCCAGAATACTTTCATTGATGACGCGGTTCAGGCGATCAACGACTTCCCTGCTTTTCAAAAAGAGCACCTGCACCTTGCCCAATACAATGGAAAAGGTGACGCCGATAATTGGCAGGATGATCAGGATGGCGAGGGCCAGTTTCCAGTTGAGGACCAATAATAATACGCAGGCGCCAATCACCGTGAAGATGGAAGATATAATCAGCACGATGGCCTGGGATACAAACATTTTGATGGCTTCCACATCACCGGTCAGATTGCTCAGTAACCGGGAAGGGTTTGCCTGTTCCACCCAGGCATGGCTTTGCGAAGCTATTTTCTCCGATATTTTACTACGGATATTTTTGGCTACCAGCTCAGATACATAAGTTTGGATAATATTCTGGAGATAAGTAAAGAGCAGGATGACAAAAATAGCGGCAGTAAAAGCGATGATAACCGGTCGGTAGGCAAATTGCCCGCGATTGAAGCTGTCGATGGCTTCTCCGATCAGTTTGGGTATCCATAGGTTTAATCCGTTACTGATCAGGGTAAATACGATCAGTAAGGTTACCAAACCAAGGTATGGACGGAGCAGGCTTAACATGCCTGGCGGTTTAGCCGGCGGAGGAGAAGGGTTTCCTGTTTGTTGTTTCATTGCTAACATTAAATGGTGAACCGGAATAGCCCGGAAGGAAAATCTATCTGTTATTTATATGACAGTCGGCCAGCCACACATTCACTATTGCAGCCGGTTTGCTTTTGGCATGGCAATATATAGAACCATCCTGCGGTACCAACGACTATTTGATGAGATAAAAGGTTGGGGTTAAGTCCTTCTTATCAATAATATTGCAGGTGTCCGGTTTTTACACATGTAGCATTAACACGCACGGAGGTGGGTTACCTGTTACATTTATAAGGGCCGATATGTTATAAGCTGAATGGGTTACGTTGCTGATATTCTACAACATAGGTTTATTGTATTTGAATGTCTTGCATATCTTCTACTACTTTTTTAGGATATGTGAATTTAAGTGATTTAGATTTCCCTGCCATAAAAATTGTGATAAAATAAATACGGTGGGAAGGCCGTATTTTTAACTGAATCAACACGGCGGCAAATTCGGAAATGTGGCTGCATTTTACTGGCAGTCGCTCCTGCTTATCCGGAGGGCGACGCTGGCATTCCCTACAGTCCCCGGTCTCACTTCTCCCGGAAAATCTTATCTTTGCCATATAACCAAATAAACACTTTGTTTATTATGATTAATGAAGTAGCTGAAAATGAAAAAGCCATCCGGATACTCAAAACAAGGGGACCTTTACCCTTGCAGGAGATTGCGGCCGATCTGAAAATTACGACAGAGGGGGCGCGTTTTCAGTTGCTGAAACTGGCGAATGAGGGATTGGTGCAGGCTACCACGGTAGCCAAAGGAAGGGGGCGCCCGCAGCAGATCTGGTCACTGACAGCCGCCGGCAACGCACGTTTCCCGGACCGGCACCAGGAACTGTCCCTGAAATTGCTGCAAAGTATGCGGGAGATCCTGGGGGCGGAAGGCTTTCGTACCGTCCTGGAGGCCAATGAAAAAGCGGGTGTCCGGCAGTATAGCCAGGAAATGAGCGATGCTGCAGACCTGGAAAGTAAAGTCCGGGCTTTAACAGATATCCGTAACCGGGAAGGCTATATGGCCGAATACACGAAAACACCCGAAGGTTTTCTACTGGTAGAAAATCATTGCCCCATATATGTTGCTGCAAAAGATTGTAATGGTTTATGCGGGTCGGAACTCGCCATCTTCCAGGCAGTATTGGGGGCAGCGGTAACGGTTACACGCGCGGAACATATTTTATCCGGCAGCCGGCGCTGTGCCTATCTTATTCAACCGCAGGAATAAACGCCGCTGCCGACAACTGTGCGGCCTCTTCTACCGGCAGTTTGCCCGTATATCCTGCCAATACACTACGGGTACATTGTTGCAAAAATTCATCACAGAAATCAAAGAATACGGCGGCCCCGGTTTGTCCTACATGATGCCGCATGGTATGAAAAATTTCCGCTCCCTGCATGGCATTGACCCCATCCAGATCAAAAAACAATTTATTCGTTTCCATCAGCGTGGTAAACAGCGACAATAATTTCTCGTCATTGCTGGTGAGGGTACTCAGCCGGGTACGTGGCTGCAGGTGTGTACGGGTATACATCTCCTGTAATAACGTGTGTTCTGGTTTGCCATGCTGCTGACAATAACCGCCTACGGTTAATGGAAAGTAATGCGGGAATTTTCGTTTAGTCCTATACGTTACATGCCGGAACGGTACGCTGCTGTGTATATGTTCGTAGCCCGGAGACTGATAGGTATCTACAAAGGAACGGATCGTGCTGCGGAAGAATGGCCCTGATGGCAGCTTTACCATCACAATTTCTCCTGCCGACAACGTGAAGGCGGGGATATAAAAGGCGCCGATTACCTGACCCGGAAAGTTGAGTAGCATAGGCTGTTGCAGGTTTTTCATATACAGGCAGGGATCTCCTGATCCCTCAATTCGGTTATTTCGGTTATAATACTAAAGATAAGTGATCTCCCTGCTGCTACATAGGTAGCCGGCAGAATTAATAATAATTTGATGGTTTTTGACCAGCTGGTATTTCCCCAAAATACTTAAACTATCACCATGATCATACTGCCCGATCCACAGACCTTTGCTGTATAAAAACATTCCGATGGAAACAAACAGTAAAATAGCATTGATAACCGGCGGTAGCCGTGGATTAGGCAAGAACATGGCATTGCACCTGGCAGAAAAAGGGCATGATGTGATTATCACCTATAATAGTAATAAAGCAGCTGCAGACGAAGTGCTGGCAGCCATCCGGGAGCGCGGACAACAGGGGGCAGCCTTCCGGCTGGATGTAGCAGACAGCCACGCGCATGCGGCCTTTTTTAAAGAAGTGGCGGCCTGGCTGACCGCCGAAAGAGGCGTGGCCCGGTTTGACTTTCTCATCAACAACGCCGGTACAGACGCGAGAGGAAGTATTGCGGAAACCAGCATGGAGGCTTTCGATGGACTGATGAACATTCATTTCAAAGGGGTGTTTTTTCTCACCCAGCAGGCATTACCCTACCTGGCAGACAATGGTCGTATCATTAATCTCTCCAGCGGGCTGGCACGGTTTGTCATACCCGGATATGCCGCTTATGGCGCCATGAAAGGCGCGGTGGAAGTATTTACCCGCTACCTCGCCAAAGAAGTGGGCGTGAGAGGAATTACCGCCAATGTAGTCGCACCGGGGATTATCCGTACAGACTTAACCAGGGATACGTTCGAACATGCGCCCGAAGTCATTCAACATATCACCAGCAACACCGCATTGGGCAGAACGGGTGTACCGGAAGATATTGGTGGCATCGTAACTTTCCTGTGCTCCGAAGAGGCCCGCTGGATCACGGCCCAGCGCATTGAAGCATCCGGCGGTATGTTCCTGTAATGATCGCTGCGTCAGACAAAGCATCAGGATACCGGGACTACGGTGAAATCTTCAAATAAAGCCTCAAAAGGCAGACTGCCGGGAGCTGCGGCCACCAGGCCTATCTGTACACTTACCTGCGGCGTAAAATAAGCCAGCCGTAATAATGCAAAGTGTGCCTGGTCAAATGAATAGGAGATCTGTACATAATCACCTTTCCGCAATAGCTTAATCCAGATGGCGGCCGGATTATCCTGCCGGGGTACTACCGACCAGTCAGACACTTCCCGGGTGACAACGGCACTTACCTGTTGTACGCCATCTACATATTCGATACCGGTTTTGATCCAATTGGCGGCGTCTGTCCGGATCATCAGGCCTGCCTGGTGATACAGCTCCTGCCAGGCGCCGCTGATTTTTACATTGGCTTCAAAATCACCACTGACGGTCGTAAAACAAAAAGGTCCGGAGTCGCGGATAAAGTTGTAATGCGTAACGCGCCAATAATCGGTATCCGGTTCTACGGTTACCTGTAATTGCCGGTGATCGCCAGCCCAGCGCCGGGGTTCATTATACCATTCCATCTGCATAAAAAACAGTTTATTTTAATGTCGTTTTGTGGCTTTGTCAACACCTCCTGCCAGGAGTGTGGTGCCAAAACTCAACAAGGCTATTAGTGCAAAAGACCAGCGGAGATTGGTGGTTTCCGCAATGAATCCAATCAACGGCGGCCCTATCAGAAAGCCCAGGAAACCCACCGTAGATACGGCCGCAATAGCTACTCCCGGCGGGAGTGTAGCCGACTTGCCTGCCAGGGCCAGTACCAGCGGTACTACCGCCGATACGCCGATGCCGACCAGCAGAAACCCCAGGGTCGCCGTATACATGCCGGGAAAACATACTGCCAGCAATAAGCCGGTAGTACTGGTCATTCCGCTGTATTGCAGCACCCGCCGGGTACCGAGGCGTGTTACCAGTTTGTCGGCCGTAAAACGCCCGCCGGCCATGGTGGCCATAAAGGCAATATAACCAACCGTGGTAAAAATTTCCGGTACCGCTACTACTTTCTGAAAATAAACGCCGCTCCAGTCGAACATTGTACCTTCTGTTACCAGGCTGGCAAAAGCAATCAGGCCCAGTCTGAGCAGGTAACCATCCGGTTTGGCAAAGAGTGGTGGCGATTCCTGTACTTCATCTGCCGGCAATAAATATTTCCAGGAGCTGAAAACGAGCAACCAGCACAACAGGGCAATCAGCCCGAAATGCTGCCATATCGGCCATTTCAGCCCAATGGCAAGGGTGCCTGCTGCTACGCCGGCAAATCCTGCCAGGCTCCATAAACCATGAAAAGAGGCCATCACAGACCGCTGGTACAATGTTTCTATACCAACGGCCTGTGTGTTCATGGCGATCTCCAGTACGTTGTTTAAAAAACCGAAACAAAACAGGATACCAACCAGCTGCCATAACTGTGTTGCCAGCCCGATCATACAAAGGAAAAAAGGAAAGAGCAGGCCCGCTGCTATCAATACTTTGCGGCTGCCGGCGCGGGTAACCAGCCATCCCGATACCGGAAGGCTGAGGAGCAGACCCACCGGCAGGGCAAACAACACACTGCCTAAGGAAGCATTATTCAATCCGAAGAAGGCTTTCAGGTCATGAATCCGGCAGGCCCAGCTGGAGTAAGTTAATCCGGCAATGAAAAAATAAATACCGGCTGCTATACGGTAAGTCCGTTTTGTTTCGATCGTTAACAACATATGCTATCAATAATTTAATCATTCATCCGCAGGCGATGTCAGGACAAAGCCGCTACATCAATGTGCCGGAATAGTTCATCATAATCTGTCAGCCGGATAATATCTTCCAGGTGTGCAATTTTTTTATTGTCGATACCAATGAAACCGATACCCAGCTGACAGGTAGCCTGGTAGTCCCATTTGCCGTCGCCAACATATATGATGTCCGATAAAGGCGCTTCATACCGGTTTTTTTCATTGAGCTGCCGGATGGTATGCCCGATGATATCGCGGCGCGCAATGGCGTCCTGTGCGAAAGATGCGGCAGCGCATCCGGTGATATCAATACCGGCGCATTGCAGTTTGAATAAGGCAGACTGTCGCCAGCCACCCGTGGCCAAGCCTATACTCACGGTTTCCTGCCGGCAAAGCGTTGTCAGGATTTTACCGGCTTTGCGGATCTCCCGGAAGTGGTGAGGATCCTGGGCATATGACTGTTCCAGCAGCACGCAGAAGTGGGTGATAAATGCTTCCCGTTCTGCCAGCGTATAGGTGCGCCCGTTACGTTCACGGAATAGCTGGTCGATGATACCGGAATCGGTGGTGTTTTCATAATGTCCGTAATTCGTTTCAAACTGTTGAAAACCGAACGTATCAGAGAGCGCCCGGGTAAAACAATGATCATCTATTTCGGTCGTATCTGTGAGGGTACCATCTATATCGAAGATGATGTATTTCATGCGGAGATAATTTTTGGTGTCAGCAAATAATGTCAGTAATAAGCTATTACATCGTACTTAGATCATGATCACAGATTTCAGACTGGCAATCTGGTTGGTCCGTTGTTGTTTTACCGGATCGCAACCCAGGTCCTGCAGAGCGGCCTGGAAATCCTGCAGTGGATAGGCATGGGTGATGAGTTTTTCCAGCCCCAGGGTACCGCTGTTGATCAGGTCCACAGCGTGTTTAAAGGTGTCGGCGGAATCGATGGAACCGATAATGGAAATGCTGCGGTCTGCAATTTCTCTGGGGTTGATGGTTTGCTGATTGTTGCGCAATCCCATCAGCGATATTTTGCCGCCGTCGGCAATGGCCAGCATCGACTTTTCCAGCAGGCTGCCGGTGGTGTCGATGATGAGGTCATATTGGTTTTTCTTCGGTACAAATGCCGGTGCTGTTTGCCAGCCATTGGCGAGGAAATTATTGCCTTCGATCAGTTTGATGCGTTGCGGGGATGTTTCGCAGATAACACCATCTCTGATCCCATGCCGCGATAGTGCCTGATAGAACAGCAATCCGATAGGGCCGCCGCCCAGTATGGCCGTACGCATATACGGCGTGACGGCCAGTTTCTTCACGGCGGTGAGTACACAGCTCAATGGCTCCGACATGGCGCCCTGTTCAAACGGAATATGATCTGCCAGCGGATAAATAAACCGCTGCGTGGTTTTGAAATACCGGGTAAAGGTGCCATCTACTGATACGCCGGCTTCGGTACCGGCTTTCAGCAGACAATGATTCCGCAGTCCTTTTCTGCAATGTTCGCAGTAACCACAGTAATAGGTAGGATCAATAATAACGCGGTCGCCTATACGACAATTGTCCACACTGCTGCCGGTGGCTACTACCACGCCGGCAGATTCATGTCCGATAATCACCTGCGGGCGGGCGTCGTATTCGCCGGAGATGATACTGAGGTCGGTACCGCAGATGCCTGTGGCGCGTATTTCTACAATGACTTCATCCGGCAGGGAGAGTACCGGTTCTGCTTTTTCTGTGAGTTGAACATCCCAGGGACGGTTATATACAATGGCTTGCATGGAAAATAAATTTATAGTTGACGGAATAACTGGCGGAGACGATCGCAGATGAGTACAATATCATCTGCCGTAGCAGTAAGCGCGGGTCTTACTTTCAGCACATTGCCGAACCCATATCTCGATCCCCGCAGGATGAGCTGATGATCGGTGAAGGCCATTTCTATGAGCCGGTTGGTAAGCGCTACATCGGGTGCCCCGTCTTTGTCGACGATTTCCAGTCCCCACATATACCCAATGCCCCGTACGTCGCCAATGACCTGCGGATAGGCTTCCTGCAGCTGTTGCAGCAATTGACCCAACAGTACGCCATTAGTGCGCACGTTTTCCAGGAAACCTTCGCGGGAAACAATTTCCATGGTTTTCTGTGCTGCCGCCAGCGATAACAGGTTACCACCGGAAGTGTAGGAATGCTCGAATTTTTCCAGCACGGCCAGTTCACTGCGATAGAGGATGGCAGCTGCCGGTATGCCCGTGCCGCCGAGTCCTTTGGCCAGTGTGATAATATCCGGTTGTATGTCATAGTAGCCGCTGGCAAACATATGTCCGGTTCTGCCAATGCCGGTTTGTACTTCATCAGCGATTAATACAATCTCCAATTCGTCGCAGATTTTTTTGATCCGTTGGAAATAACCTTCGGGTGGCACAATATTGCCGCCATTGCCCAGTATGGGTTCCAGGATGATACAGGAAACGTTATCGGAACTGCTGTACTGGATGTAATCGTAGATCGCTTCTGTGCATAGAAAGCCGCAGGCAGGGGCGCCTTTGGCCGAATAGGGACAGCGGTAACAGTACGGCGCCGGTACGGTACCATGCTGAATGAAAAGGGTACTGGAAAGAGATTTACGGCGGAATGCATTGCCGGAAATGCTGGTAGCATAAAGTGTTTGACCGTGGTGCGACATCGAAAGGCTGATGACTTCATTTTTGCCGTTGTATTTGTTGGCAATTTTTACAGCGCCTTCATTGGCGGTAGAACCAATGATATCGCGCAGCCAGCCGTCGGTAATGTGATCGGGGGCGTGTTCCAGGATGCTGGTCAGTACCTGCTGCACCAGGTCGCCGTTGAAAGAGGAGGAAACATGCACCAGGTTTTCCAGCTGGGTTTTAAGATGTTCCGTTAGTTCCGGGTGACTATAACCCAGGGCAATGTTAAAGGTGCCGGATACGGCATCAATGTACTCTTCCTCCTGTGGTGTGTAAAGGCGGATACCTTTTCCTTTTGTGAATTGAACGTTGCTGGACATGCGTACTGATTTTTTGAGTGTTCATAAATGTGGAAGTGGAATTTTACGGACGCCATGGGGACGGCTGCCGTTGGCAATGGGTTTCCGGTCAGCTACAATAGACAGCTGTTAAAATCCGGGTTACGGGTATCGTTCAAATGAATGATGACAAACAAGTGATTTTGCCGGTGGCAGTAATCATTTACCGAGTAGCGGCATGCTCCGGCAAATAATTCTGCCAGGTCCGGATGGTACCGTTTTCACAAATAGTGGATATGGGTCATACAAGTTTTTTTAAAAGAAACGTGGAATCGAATTCAGGTTAAACGTCAACCAAAATAAAATCCATTCTCTATATTTTATTTTTTTTGTTTTCTAAAAATGCACTACATTATTTTAACTGATTTGTTTAGCAAATCCTATTTAGCTGTGCAGCTGGTGATACCCCTGAAAAACCGCTTTACGGGAGATAATAAAGTACCTGCCTCCACTTACCACCACCGCATCATATTTGATATTCCGGGAGATATACCGCATCTTGTGCGGGGACTGGTTGCGTTGCTACAGACGGGTTGATGTCTATGCTGACCTACGCAGCTGTTACCCACTCATTGATCTGATCATTTTAAAAACTGTTGCTACCGATGTCATTAACGATTACCGGCTATTCTACTGCTTTGTTTGCCACCTGGTATTTTGTGGAAGAACTGGGGCTGCTGTTCGATGCCGGCGATGGATTATCCGCCGCATTGCTGCAGAAAAGCAGGAAAATCAACCAGGTATTTATTTCGCATGCCGACCGGGATCACCTGACGGGATTGTTGCAATTGAATCAGTTGAATGCACGTACAGGCTTTCCCGTTATCTACTACCCGAAAGACAGCCAATCCTTTCCGGCAATGGCTGAATTTGTGGCCCGTTTTGATCCGCATACCGGCGGCACTGTCTGGCAACCGGTAGCTGCGGCCACCGACATCCGGCTGCGCGATGATCTGCTGGTCAGAACCTTCCGGAACGGGCATGTAGTAGTGCCGGATACGGTTACTAAAAGCCTGAGTTATCAGGTTATTCAGACAAAGAAAAAACTGAAACCAGCATACCTGCATTTAAGCGGGGAAGAAATCCGAAGAATAGGCGAAGAACAGGGAAAAGAAAGTCTGAGTACCATCGTGGAAACGAAACTGCTGGGGTATTCCGGCGATACGCCGGTGGAATCTCCGGAACGATGGGATCATACAGAAATCCTGATTCATGAAGCTACTTTCCTGGGTGGCCGGGAAGATGCCGGTATACACGCACATGGCAATAAACACAGTACCTTGGAGGAAGTTATGGAAATGGTGAGTGGCATCCACCTCCAAACACTCATCCTTGGACATTTTTCTTCCCGCTATACTCCGGAGCAGATAGACCGGCATATCCGGCAGCTTTGTGATAAATATGCCATCAATATTCCGGTACACCGCATTTTACCGGGGCAGACGGTCACGGATATCCTGCATACACAGCCCGTTAATCAATAGCAAGGGCGTAGGATACCGCCCTATAACCGTATTTTCTCCCGGTAATCAGGTATATTCCGGGGGATGGTATGGATGTTAACCCGATTTTATGCAATTTTACAGGGCGAATGCAGCCGGATGTATCCGGATATGCCTATTGTTTTTAAATGAATCAATATCCTGCGTAATTGTCTGTAATGAAGCGATTTTCTTTTTTCCTATACCTGGTATTAAGTGGGGCTGCTACCAGCTACGCACAAACACGTGCTTCTACCTGGAATCTGCAACCAGGCGAAAGCCGGTACATTTTTACCGATACGGCTTATGTGCGTACCGGCCCTGACACTCGTCAAACGATTGCGGACACGCTGTTTGCCGGCGATGAAATCATTGTCCGGGAGATACTGGAGAAACCCCTGGCCCTGAAAGGTTTTACCGCCCCCTGGCTACAGATCAGCTACAAAAAAGACAGTGTAGAAAAAAATGGTTTTCTCTGGCAGGGACTTGTTTCCCTCACACCCCTGCGGCGGGGAGATATCCGTTTTATATTTGGTATCGACCGACGTTTTACTAAAACCTATCAGGATAACGGCGTGCCTTATGAAGCCAGCGAAATCCTGATCAGGCTGAAAGCCGTGACGGGTGGTACTTCCATTCACAGTGCGGAGTTTCGCATCACTGATGAGGAAACCCTGAATTATACCGACGGGCGTATCATGAGTGGTTTAGGACTTACCAATGTCAGAAACATTATTGTACTCACTTTCAGCGGAGCTGCCTGCGGCATTCCCACGAATCATTATTACTTTGCCTGGCTGCAGGACAACCGGCTGGTAAGACTGCCCGGGCGGACAGATGAGTCAGATGCAGGCGTGTATTATCATGAAGAACGGTTTGTATTTCCGGCCGAAAAAGGCGGGCAGCCAGACCAGATTATTCTCAATATAGAAGATGCCTCTAATGAAGACGAGAAAGTAGATAAGACCGGCAATCCCATCTATATCATCAAAAAGAGCCAGCAACGATTTGGCTGGAACGGGGGCAACGGTACTTTTGGGCCGCTGCCATAGGGGCAGGTACCTTTGAAAGCATAGTTTTTATTTAACCATCATCAGCACTGCCGCAAAAAAGTACAGTCATGGTGACCGATAATGATGTATATGAAACAGTTTTTTTTCTTCCTGTGTCTTGGATTAGGCTGGGGAGCAGCTACACAGGCACAGGAGATCAGTTATATGTGGCAAATACAGGCAGGCGATAGCCGGTATGTTTTTACCGATACGGCTTATGTGCGCACCGGCGCCGATACCCGGCAGGCGATTGCGGATACGTTGTTTGCCGGCGATGAAATCACCATCCGGGAAATAACGGATAAACCCCTGACCTTAAAAGGTTTTACGGCGCCGTGGTTACAAATCACCTATAAAAAAGACAGCGTGGAGAAAACCGGGTTCCTGTGGCAGGGATTAATTTCCTTTACCCAGATGCGCCGGGGAGATACCCGTTTTGTGTTTGGTGTAGACAGGCGTTTTGTGAAAACCGTCAAAGAAGGCGGAGAAACATACGAGGAAAGTGAATACCTGATCAAGCTGAAAGCTGTGGTAGCCGGACAATTGCTCTCCGCGATGCAACGCCGCGGTGGTGGCGACGGGAGTTTCAGCTATGCAGAGAGCAAGGTGATGAGCGGCCTGGGTCTGACCAACGTAAAAAACATTGTGGTACTGACACTGAGCGGAGAAGCCTGCGGGGTGCCCACCAATTATTTTTATTATGCCTGGATGAACGACAACCGGTTGGTAGCATTGCCGGATAGATCAGATGTCGGAGATGCAGATGTATACTATCATTCAGAGAAGTTTCTGTTCCCGGCTGAAAAAGGCGGACAACCCGATCAGATTTTGCTGACGATCGAAGAAGGAACGAATGAAGATGATAAAAGAGATAAGGCTGGCAACGCCATCATGACGATTAAAAAAAGCAGTAAACAATATACCTGGGATGGTACCAGCGGCACATTCCGCGCCTTACCCTGATACCACCCACAGGGTATACGTTGGGGTTAGAAACTATATCCAACTGTGAAAGCGGCTGTCTGGTTAAAAATCTGCCATTGTTGCTGGGCAGCCGCGTTTTCTATAATAGGCACAAATCCACGCATATAACGCACGCCGATGTTAATACCCAAAGGGAATTCATATTCCAGTCCGGCTGCCAGTCCTGCATCAAATTTATGGCTGTACTTATTATCCGCGGTAGCGGTGCCATAAAGTGATTTATCCGTATAGGTGTTCCCGTTATCATCCCTGCGTTGCAGCGAAGCCGTCAGCAGCATGCTGATAAAAGGTCCTGCAAATACCTGGAATCCTTTGTAATGAAAGGTAGGGCTGGCAGGAAACAGGTCTATAGACTGGCGGCGGAAGGGACTGTTGTAGGCCGGATGGGTGTCATCCGCCAGTTGCAATTGTACCCGTCGCAGGCTGTAGAAGAGCTCCTGTTTCAGCCAGCAATATTTACTGAATTGATGGTTGAGGGAGACGCCGATTTGTATACCGGTTTGTTTGCTGGTAGCGCCGCCGGTAGACAGGCTATCGATCATTCCTCCGGTCAGGCCGGCCTGATTGATGCCGGCTTTGATGCCAAAGGAAAGGTTGCTTTGCTGTGCCCGCACGGTGATGTGTAACAACAGGCACAGGCTGCACGTAATGATATATTTCATACTTACTGACGTTATGGTTAAAAGTTAATATCCCAGATGCCTGCGGCCCTTTCCAGCTCCACCAGCGCCGCTGCATAGTTATACAACGTTTCATAGTAGCTTTGCTGCGTTTCATTGTAGGTACGCTGTGCGTTTAACACTTCGAGCAGCGTGGTTTCTCCGCGGCTGTAGCTGTATTTTTTTCCTTCCAATACCTGTTGGGCATCTGCCAGCAGTCCTGTTTTAAACTGACGTACCTGTTGCCCGGCGGCGTAATAGTTGATGCTGGCCTGTCTGACTTCCTGTTGTATTTGTACCACCGTTTGTTCATATACCACATCTGCCTGTAGTACGCCATAGGTGGCGGCTTTCAGCTCTCCGGGATTGCGGTTGGAAAATTTCAGGGGAATGGAGATGCCCGCAGTTACGGCAGTAGTAGACGGCGTAGGGGCTACCACGTTACGTACCACGGCATTATTACCTACGCCGGCGGTCAGGCCCAGATCCAGCACCCTGTTGGCTTTCGCCAGTTGCAGCGCATCTTTGGCGGTCTGCCGGCTTTTACGTGCTGCCAGCAAGTCTGCCCGGTTGTTCAGGGCAGCGGTGAGCAATGCTGCCAGGTCGAAGTGCCGTTCAAATCCGCTGAAATCGCCAGTGGGCTGGTATAGCGTATCAGCAGGCGCTTTGCCCAGCAGCGTGCTGAGTTGCAATAAAGCCGTTTGGCGGCCGGCGTCGCCTTCGTACACCTCATTACGCATGGCAGCCGCTTCCAGCCGGCTTTGCCGGGCATCTATCGCCGTGATGGCGCCCAGCTTAAAACGGATGCTGTCTGCATCGGCAATGCCCTGCATACTTTGGTAGGAATTATACCGTACTTCATAGATAGCCTGTTGTTTCAGGGCGTTGAGATAATCCAGGGTAGCATTGGCCCGGAGTTGCCGGAAATAATCTGTCAGCAGGGCTTGGGCCATTTCTTCCTGGCTGGTGGCGAGGTGTATGCGCGCCCGGCGTTTACCGCCCAGTTCCAGCGTCCAGCCTAATTCGGCGGTGAAGCCGTAACCCATTTTCATGCGGCGCTGACCATTATCTACAGCCCCCATGGATAACTGTGGGTCCGGGAAGATTTTAGCGGCGGTTGTATTCGCCGTTGCCATAGCTACATTGTATTGTTCTGCGGCATAGCCCAGGTTATGCTGGCCAACGCCTTGCAGAAAGCTGTCGTAAGTCAGTGGTATACGGATAAACGAAGTCGCTGTTTGTGCGGAAGTCTGTAAACCGGCTGCCAGGCAGCCGATCAGGAACAGGGGAGTCATTTTCTTTTTCATGCAGTAGTGGTTTTGTCGGTGGTACGCCCCCATTTATTTTCCATCAGGTAATACAGCGCCGGTAATACAAAGAGCGTCAGCGCGGTGGCGGTGAATAGTCCGTATACAATGACGGTAGCGAGTGGTCTTTGCACATCGGAACCGATGCCGGTGGCGAGAGAGGCCGGGAGTAATCCCAGTACGGCTACCGTAGCCGTCATCAGTACCGGCCGGAAACGATCGGCCGCACCCCGCAGTACCGCATCCAGGAGGACTATTCCCTGTTGCCGCAGTTCATTGATGCGGGCAATCATGAGCACCCCGTTTTGTATGGCTACGCCAAACAAGGCGATGAAACCTACTGCAGAGGAGACGTTGAGGGTCATACCCCGTACATTCAATGCCAGCATACCGCCGAACAGCGCCAGGGGTACAATGCAGAGGATAAGGCCTGCCTGCCGGAACTGACCGAAGGCGCCATACAGCAGGATAAACATCACCGCCAGTGCCAGCGGCACGATCACGGCCAGCCGGGAATAGGCGCGGTGCTGGTTTTCAAACTGCCCGCCCCATTTGATGGAGAAATGTGCGTGATCGTACGTCACTTCTTTTTCAATTTTTGTCTGTGCTTCCTGCAGGAAAGAAGTGAGGTCTTTCCCACGGAGATTCAGGCGTACCGTCAGGTGCCGTTTATTCATTTCCCGGGTGATGGTACTTTCGCCCGTTGCTGTTTTAACGGTAGCAATCTGCGATAGGGGAATACTGGCGCCGGTAGCGGAAGTGAGCATCAGGTTGGCGATTTTTTCCGGCGTATTCCTGCTTTCTTCCGTGTAGCGGCAGATCACATCATACACTTTGTTACCGATGAATACCTGAGAGATGCCCTTGCCGCCGATCGCCACTTCAATCAACTCACTCACATCGGCTACGTTTAAGCCGTAACGGGCTACGGCGGCACGGTCTACCTGTACCTGCAGCTGCGGCAGTGGCGGTTCCTGGTCAATGGCCAGGTCTGCTGCACCGGGTACTTTTTTCAGGGTGTTCAGTACTTCTTCTGCCAGCCGCCGGGTGTTTTTGAAATCGTCGCCATAAATTTTTACGACCAGTTCACTGTGGGCGCCGGCTATTTTATCCATCACACCATCCATCATCGGTTGACTGAAACCTACCGTATAACCTGGCATGGCAGCGTATTCGGCGGACAGGGCTTCAATCAGTTTTTCTTTGGTCTGACCGGCCGGCCATTCCCGATAGGGTTTAAGACCGATGCTGCATTCAAAGTGAGAAGGTGTCCATGCGTCGGTGCCGTCGTCATTACGGCCCGCTTGTACCATCATGTAGGTGACTTCCGGATGTGTCATGGTTTTACGACGCAGCTGCTCACTCATCTCTTTGGATTTTTCCAGGGAGATACCGGGCGGCAGGGATACCTGCAGCCAGATGGAGCCTTCATCCAGCGAGGGTAGAAAGTCTTTGCCTACTGTGAGGGTCAGTACAGCTGCTGCTGCCAGTATCATACCCAGTGGCAGAAAAACCCTTTTAGGCGCCGCCATGATTTTTCGGATACGGCTGTTATAGGCAGCCGTGAGTTTTTCCAGCCACCGGTTATGATATATTTTCTGTGGTTTACGGTAAATGACATACGCCAGGCCCGGGATGAGCAAGAGGGCTACCAGTAAGGCGCCGAGGAGCGCATAACCCACTGTGAAGGCCATTGGCGTAAATAATTTCTTCTCCACTCTTTCAAAGGCAAAGAGTGGCAGGTAAGCAGTAATGATGATGATGGTGGCAAAGAAAATGGGCCGGGCTACTGCCATCACCAGTTCTCCTACCGTGTGTTCCTGCAGTGTCGCCGTTTCATCTTCTTCCCGCTTTTTAAGAATGGTTTCCATCATCACAATAGCCCCGTCGACAATGATACCGAAGTCAATGGCGCCCAGCGATAACAGGTTGGCCGGGATGTGGGTAAAGTGCATGAGAATAAAGGCAATGAGCAGCGCGATGGGAATGGTAATGGCTACCAGCAAAGCGCCGCGCCAGCTGCCCAGGAATATAATGAGTACAACAATCACCAGCGCCATGCCTTCCAGCAAGGTATGGGATACGGTGTTGAGGGTACTGTCTACCAGGCTGGTACGGTCCAGAAAGGGGTGGATCTTCACACCGGCCGGCAGCCCGCCGTTGTTAAGGGCATCTACGGCCTCATTAATGCCCTTTAATACATCAGAGGGAGGTTGGTGTTTCAGGAGCAATACAATGCCTTCTATGCTCTCCGGATAGTTTCTTTTGCGGTCGGTATAACCCAGCATCCCTTTCCGTTCCAGGTGGCCGTATTTCAGCCGGCCTATATCGCGGAGGTATACGGGAACGCCATTGACACTTTTCACGACTACATCGCCCAGTCCTTCCAGGGAGGTCACGAGGCCAATACCGCGTACAACATAACCCAGATCGCCGCGGGTGAGTACACTGCCGCCGGTGTTGGCGTTGTTTTTTTCTATGGTGGCGGTAACATCTCCCAGAGAGAGATGATACTGCTCGAGTTTACGGGGATCCAGTTCTACCTGGTACTGCGTGGTAATACCGCCGAAGTTGGTCACATCTGCTACGCCGGGCACCTGTTTGATCCGGGGGATGATGACCCAGTTTTGCAGGTCGGTCAGTTCCCGCAGATCATGCTGATTGCTTTCAATGATGTAGCGGAAAATTTCACCGGTAGGAGAGGTGAGCGGGTCCAGTCCGGGCGTAGCGCCATAGGGAAGCGTTACTTCGTTGAGCCGTTCCTGTACCCGCTGCCTGCTCCAGTAGTCTTCCGTGCCGTCTTCAAACACAATCGTCACCATCGACAGGCCGAAAGTACTTTTGCTGCGCATCACATGCATGCCCGGCATGCCGTTGAGCGCTTTTTCAATAGGGATAGTAATCTGTTGTTCTACTTCTTCGGCAGCGAGGCCTGGTACCTGCGTCACCACCTGCGAAGTAACATCGGCAATATCCGGATACGCTTCAATGGCGAGTTGTTTCCAGGAATAATAGCCGAAAAATGCCAATAGGATAAAGAGCGCCATAAAAAGCCAGCGCTTTTGTACGGCCGTAAATATGATTTTCTTCATGAATGCTGTTTTGAATAGATCCGTATTATTTTGCTTCCAGGAGATAGAAGCCACCTTCGGCTACAATCTGTTCACCGCCCTGCAGGCCGGCCGTGATCACTACTTCGTTGCCGCTGGTACTGCCGGTGGTGACGGAGCGGCGGATGTACTTACCAGGTGCGGTGCATACAAATACAAAGCTTTGCTCATTGAGCTGCAGGAGTGCTTTCGCCGGCACCATCACGGCTTTTGTTGGCGTGGCGGTAAAGTCAACGGTGACGTACATACCGGGTTTCAGCGTATGGTCTGCATTGGAGCAGGCAATCAATACCTGTACGCTGCGGGTTTCTTCATCCACGATTTCATTGATGTGGTAGATATTGCCTTTGATATGTTTTTCCGGCAGTGCCGCTATGGCTATTTCACAGGCATCCAGGGTTTTGATCAGGCGCAGGTCTTTTTCCTTTACCTGACCGGCTACCCATACGTCCGATAACTCCGCAACGGTGGCTACACTGGCGGCATCGTCCTTAATGAATTGTCCGACCACAATTTTATTGTCAATGATTTCGCCACGGATCGGGGCGTATACGGTTAAGGGTTGTCCGAGTGACAGTTTTTCCGGCACTGCTTTAAAGATGCGGATGCCGGCTGTTGCATTTTCCAGTTCCTTTTTCGCGATGTCGAAAGCGGTGCCGGCTTCTTCCAGGTCTTTCTGACTGGTCACGCCATGCTTCATCAGGTCTTGTTGCCGGTTGAAGGTTTGTTGTGCCAGCTGGTACTGGGATCTGGCCTGAAAGTATTGTTTCTGTGCCTCGATGAAATCCGGCGAACTGATTTCAAACAAAGGCGTGGCCGGTGTAACGGTCATGCCTAAACGCGTAAAGGAACGCAGTATCCTGCCCGGAAAGGGCGGCGCAATTTCCGCGTACTGGGTAGGAATCGCTTTCACAGTACCCGCTGTTTGCAACTGCAGCTGGTAAGGCCGGGCGGTAATGGTCACCAGTTTGAGCTTATGCTGCAGGGCAGCCTGCTGTTGCACGGTGATCGTGTCTCCCTGTATGGTATATTCCTGGCTGTCTGTAGCCGGTTGTTTACTGTGGCAGGCGGCCATCATGGCGGCGATACCGGTATAGCGTACAATTTGTTTCATGTGCAGGAGATGAACAGGTGGTGTTATAGCCATTGATTGAATTTTTTAATAAACCAGACTTTGACAGTTTGCGTGAGCAGACAATACGCCAGCAGGATAGCGGCCAGCCAGGGGAAATAGCTGAGTGGCAGCGGTTGCATCTTAAGCGTGGCGGCAAAAGGGGAGAACGGGATGAAGACGCCGATGGCGATGATGAGCAGCGTTAATACAGTTACCGGTAAAGCGGCACTGCTTTGCAGGAATGGTATTTTCCGGGTACGGATCATATGTACGATCAGTGTTTGCGATAACAGTCCTTCCACGAACCAGCCGGATTGAAACAGGCTTTGCTGCGCCGGTGTAGCGGCTTTGAATACAAAGAACAACAGGGCAAAAGTGGCATAGTCAAATAAAGAGCTGACCGGACCTATACACAGCATGAACCGCCGGATGCCGGAGGCATCCCATTTACGGGGCTGCTCCAGGTAGTCAGCATCCATCCGGTCCCAGGGAATGGTGATCTGAGAGATATCGTACAACAGGTTCTGCACCAGCAGCTGTATGGGCAGCATAGGGAGGAAAGGCAGGATGATACTGGCTCCCAGCATGCTGAACATATTGCCGAAATTGCTGCTGGCGGTCATCTTGATGTACTTGATGATATTGCCGAAAGTACGGCGGCCGTATATCACGCCTTTGCGTAATACCATCAGGTCTTTTTCCAGCAGGATGATATCCGCGCTTTCTTTGGCAATGTCGGTAGCGGTATCTACAGAGATGCCTACATCCGCATCTTTCAGGGCAGGGGCGTCATTGATGCCGTCGCCCATGAAGCCAACGGTATGACCGGCTGCCTGCAGGAGTTTTACCACCCGGCTTTTTTGTGCCGGACTCAGTTTGGCAAATATGCTGGTATCGTGTAGTCGTTCCCGTAATACCTCATCACTGTATTGCTCCAGTTCCTGTCCGAGGATAATTTTCTGCACGGGAATCCCTACTTCGCGGCATATCTTGGCCGTCACAATTTCATTGTCGCCGGTTAGTACTTTTACATCCACGCCCAGCTGCCGCAGCGCGGTAATCGCCGGTTTGGCAGATGGTTTGGGCGGGTCCAGGAATCCAATGAAGCCGGTGAGTACCAGCTCACTTTCATCGGCCACGCTGTAGGTCAGGGCGCGGGAGTCGAACTCGCGGATGGCCACCAGTATCACCCGCAGGCCTTCTTCGTTCAGCCGGCGGGAGGTATCGCGTACAATGCGCCGCATGGTATCATCCATGGGAATGATGTGGTCATTTTCTATATGCAGTTGCCGGTTGTTGCCGGGATCAAAACTATGGGTACACAGGTCGAGCATTTCTTCTACGGCCCCTTTGCAGATGAGCAGGTGCCGGCCGTTCTGCTGGCGCAGGATCACAGACATGCGACGGCGCTGGAAGTCGAACGGAATTTCATCGGCTTTCTGAAACAGTTCTTCCACTTTCAGGTAGTCGTGCAGGTCGGCATGTTCCAGGATCGCCACGTCCAGCAGGTTTTTCAGGCCGGTTTGGTGAAAGCTGTTGAGATAGGCCCATTTCAATACTTCATCATCTTCCACCCCAAATACATTCAGGTGTCTTTCCAGGATGATTTTATCCATGGTGAGTGTACCGGTTTTATCAGTACATAACACATTCATGGCGCCGATATTCTGGATGGCATTCAGCCGTTTTACAATCACTTTGCGTTTGCTCATGTTCACGGCGCCTTTGGCCAGGTTGGCCGTCACAATCATGGGCAGCATTTCCGGCGTGAGGCCTACTGCTACGGCGATGGCAAAGAGCAAGGCTTCCAGCCAGTTGCCTTTGATGAGGCCATTGATCACGAAGATGAGTGGCACCATGACCAGCATAAAGCGGATGAGCAGCCAGCTGACACTGTTGACGCCTTTATCAAAACTGGTTTCCGCCCGTTTGCCGGTGACCGACTGACTAATGTTACCGAAACACGTTTCCCGGCCGGTATTCACCACAATGGCCGTAGCGCTGCCACTCACCACATTGGTGCCCATAAAACAGGTGTTCTCCAGATCAAACAACGATTGCCCGGGAGACACAGTGATCGCAGTGTCTCTTTTTTCCACGGGCAGGGCTTCCCCGGTGAGTACTGCCTGACTGATGAACAGATCTTTGGCGTGAATGATCCGGCAGTCTGCCGGTACCATATCGCCGGCGGAGAGATAGATAATATCACCCGGTACGATGCCTTTGATATCGATTTCTTTTTTACCGGTTACCTGCCGTAATACCAGGGCGGTAGTTGTCACCATTTTCTTTAGCTGTTCAGCAGCCTTATTACTTCTGAATTCCTGCCAGAAACGCAATAAGGAGCTGATCAGCACCATCACCGTAACTACGGTGACGGTTTTGTAGTCACGATCGCCTGCACCGGCCAGCAATACATCGGTGAGCAGCGAAATAAGGGCAATAACAAACAACACCGCAATAAACGGATTGATAAAGGCATGCCACAGCTGTATATACCAGGCCGGCGTGCGTTCGTGAATGACTTCATTGGCGCCGGTTATTTTGAGACGTTCCTGTACCTGCGTAGGTGTAAGGCCGGCTTCTTTGCTGTGCAGCTGCAAAAAGCAGAGGGACAGGTCGGCGGCAGCAGCGGCTTTCAGCCGGGCCATCGCAGGGGTATCTCCTTCATGGGTCACACGTTCCATGGGAAATGGCATACGTTTGCCGGTTTTACGGGTGGTGATGCTGATCATAGCATTACATTATTTTTTCTTGTTGGAATAGTAGCATCCTTTTAGCACGATGCCTGTCAGCAAGAGCGATAAGAGGATGATCACTGTTTTCAGCGGAACAATATTGTTGGCGGGATGCCGCCACCAGTAAACATTTAAGTCAATGATTACGGTGAGCAGGAATACCACGGAAATAATATTCAGCCAGCGGTTAAAATGCTGCATCTGATGAAATATTACAGATCGGTTTGTTGCCCGACGACTTCCCACTTTACTTTCGTTACATCCTGTTCTACGGTTAAACGGCTGGCTGCTTTTTCCATCAGCTGATCCTGTGGCGTAGCAGCGGTTATCTCGGCTGTGATGATAGCATAGGCCGGGTCGCCGTTTTCGCTGCTGGTAATAGATCGCAGCAATAGTTTATCATCGCCGCCCAGGTGTTGCATCAGCAATACCCGGATATGATTCTCCGCTTTTTCTTTACAACGGATGGTAAAGAGATAGGCCGTCACTGTATTGGCCGATTTGCGGAAAGCCGGTTTGCTGAGGGTAGATCCCAGTGGCCGCAGCAGCAGGTGCGCCAGTATGATGGCAGCTGCTACAATACCGGCTTCCGGGAGTAATCCCATGCCGCTCAACGACCCTACTGCGGCAGAACACCAGATGGTGGCGGCCGTGTTTAATCCTTGTACGGAAAGGCCGTCTTTCATGATCACACCGGCGCCCAGGAAACCAATGCCGCTGATGATATAGGAAGCTACCCGGCCGGTAGCTTCCCCGCCTATCCGGATCGATAACAGGATGTAGGCGGCAGCACCGAGCGAGACCAGGGTGTTGGTACGCAGGCCGGCGCTTTTCTGCCGCCATTGCCGTTCTACACCGATGATGGCGCCCAGCAGCAAGGCAACCGCCAGCCGGGTGGTAAATTCAAAGATGGTAAGCATGACGGAGGTTCCTCTTTTTTTTCAGTTGGCGGTATTTGAATTTGATTTGCAGATGAGTGGCCGTATAAGGATTACTGATCGTCCATATACGTACGGGTATAGTAATGCCTGGCATACAGTCTGCCCCTAAAGGATAGTGGCTGATGTCTTGCGGTGCTGGGCGTTTGAAAAGAAATTTGAACATAACATCCGGTTTTATTCCCGCTGTTGCGGGAATAGCCGGAGGCGTCCTTACAACAGGCAGGTAGGTGAGTAAATGTGTTTGCGACAACTATGGTAACTGTCCATGTTTGTTTAACTTTTTGATGAATGCTGCATGTGTTAAATGCAGTGCAAAAGTAAAACAGCTCCCCGGAGGAAGCTGTTAGAGACCATATAGAAAATAATTAGAAAATTATTAGAGCGGGGGAAAGCCTTATACGTGGGGCATCTCCACCGTAAAGGTGGTGCCGGCACCTGGTTGGGAAGCAACCTGGATGGTACCTTTATGCAGGAGTACAATTTTTTGGGTAAGCGAAAGGCCAATCCCGTGTCCTTCTGCAAACTGCTTGTTGCCACCCCGGTAAAAGGGCTGGAAAATATGCGGCAGCTCTTCATCCGGAATACCAATACCCGTGTCTGCAAAACGGAGGATGACATTTTTACCGAACCAGGAAATGGCGACCTGGCTTTGCCGGTTGGCAGAGAATTTACAACCGTTTTCCATCAGGTTTACAAAAGCCACTTTCAGCAGATAGGCATTACCGGTGACAGAAATGTAATCATCATTTTCGATCTCCTGTTCAAAGAGAATATTGACTTTATAATCTTCATTGGCTTTGATCACCATCTCCCGGGCATCCAGCAGCAGCTCATCCAGCCGGGTAGTTTTCATGCTGATTTCCCGCTGATCATAACTGGCTTTGGCCAGATTGAGCAGGCCGTTGCTGAGCCGGGCCAGGCGCTGCGCATCCTGCAGGGCGCTGCTGATAGCCTGTTTGTAGGCTTCCTGGCTGCGCTCTTTGGTGAGTGCCAGTTCCAGTTCTGTAATGATGATGGCCAGCGGTGTGCGGAGTTCATGCGATACATTGCTCACAAATTGTTTTTGTGCATCAAAGGAACTTTCCAGGCGGTTCAGCATATGGTTGAAGGTAACAGCCAGTTCCCCTATTTCATCTTTTTCATTGTTTACCGGCAACCTGGAATCCAGGTTGGTGGCGGTAATGTCTTCCACTTTATCCACAATGTCGGCCACCGGTTGCAAGGCTTTGCGGGCAAAGAAGTAACCGATGATAATCGTCAGGATAATGGCGAGGCAGAAAGAAATGATCAGGGTGTACCGGAGGTTCTGTAGTTTGGTAAAGCCATATTCATCCCGCGCTGCTGCCGTGATCACATAATTGCGGCCTTTGAAATGGTAGAGAATACCTACCGCCTGTAATTCGCCCTGGGTAAACTGGATTTCTTTTTCGCGGATGATGTCCTGAATCATTTGCCCGGTTTCCTTGATTTTATCCACGTGTACGGCATCGTGGTATAACAGGTGGAAGGTAGTATCATAAATAGCTACTTCTTCCTGAAAAAGGGCGTTAGGAGAGTTTTTGTAGATCACCTGCAATACTTCCGGTGCTACTTCTGCGCCCAGCAATAAGTTGGCCTTGGTGATAGCTTGCTGCTGCAGGCGTTTGTAGTATTCATCTTCCCGGGTAGCAGCGCTGGACACGTAAATGAAGATGGCAAATGCCAGCAACAACGCTGCAAACAGCAGGGTAAACAGCAAGGTGAGTTTACTACGGATGGTCATATGCTGGTACCTTCTTTAAAGATGAAACCCATGCCACTCCGGGTATGTATCAGTTTCGTATTAAATGCTTTGTCGATCTTCTTCCGCAGGTAATTGATGTATACATCAATGAAATTGGTGCCGGTATCAAAATGGGTGTTCCATACTTTTTCTGCTATTTCCGTGCGGGAGAGTATCCGTTCGGGATTTTGCATCATATATTCCAGGAGCTTGAGTTCTTTGGGAGTAAGGGCTATGTCGGTCTGGCCGCGTTTCACCGTTTTAGTCTGGAGGTTCATTTCGAGATCGGCATATTTCAAAATCGTAGTGGCGCTGACGTGGGTGCCGTTACGTTTTAATAATGCCCGGATGCGTACCAGCAGCTCCCGCATTTCAAAGGGTTTTACGAGGTAGTCATCTGCCCCGGCATCAAATCCTTCTACTTTGTCGTCGGTAGTACCCAATGCCGTTAGCATGATAATCGGCAAGGCAGGTTTAAGTTCCCGGATCTGTTTGCACAGTTCCAGGCCATTGATCTGCGGCAGGATGATATCCATGATAACGGCATCGTAATCGTATTGCAAGGCCAGCTTTTTACCCATCGCACCATCAAAGGCCAGTTCTACAAAAAACTGTTGTTCTTCCAATCCTCTTTTAATCAGATCGGCTACCCGTTGTTCATCTTCTATTACCAATATTTTCACGGATGTTATGTTTACGGCGGTGATGTGGATGCTACAAATGTAACCCTTTTCCTGCAGGCAGCTTAGTAGGCAACCAGTTGCCGGAGGTGGTGTTCCAGGTGAACGAGGTAATCTGTGATCAGAAAATGTATCGTCAGGCTGGTATGTGCGTTGACCTTACAGGGGCGTTGCAGCGCTGTTGCCGGAATGTGTACAATAATGGCTGCCAGGTGCCGGTTGTAGCTTTCCCAAAACTGTAGCAGCTGTTCCAGGTCCAGTTGCTGGTACTGCTGAGCGGCTACCCATTGGTCGCCATCATAGGCGATGACTGGTTCGTTTTCGATAACGGCGCTTACAAAGCGGCGATGATTGTTGGTGGCCGAATCAATCAGGTGTCCGAGGATTTCTTTTTTAGACCATTTGCTGGGAGCCGGACGTTGGGCAAAGGCGGTGGCATCTTCCTGCCGGATGAGGGCAGGAATGGTGTTGCATAAATCATTGAGCCGGTCTGCTACTTGTCTTATTTCCATGTCTGTTGTTTGCAGGCAAAAGTAAGCAAGAATAGGATATCAGGGAGTGCTGATCAGTTGTATACCACTCTTTTTAAATGGTTTAAGTATATCCGATGTGGCGTTGGTGATGAGGGTATGTACCAGGCGAAGGTCTGCAAACTGATAGTAGGTGGCCTTTCCTATCTTGCTGTCGTCGCACAGCAAATAGGTATGCCGGCTTTGTGCAGCCATAGCCAATGTAATGGTGGCTTCTTTTTCACTGTTGGCAAAGAGACCTTTGGGCGTGATACCATCCACCCCCACAAAGGCTTTGGTGGCGTGGTAGCTGGCAATGTGCTGCGTGGCCATTTTTCCGTGTATAGCCTGCCGGGTGGCATCAAATTCACCACCAATAATATTGAGCGATACGTGGCTGTCCTGCAGGGCATAGATAACCGGGATGGAGTTGGTGATCACTTTGATTTTTTTGTTGCGGATGAAAGGACAGAGGCGGAAGACGGTGCTGCCACAGTCGAGGAAAATGATGTCGCCATCCTGAATATCGGCGGCGGCCCGGCGGCAGATGTGGTCTTTGGCTACCTGGTTTACCGCGGCCTTGTTCTGGAACCGGTGCGGCAATTCCGGTTGGTTTACTTTGATGGCGCCGCCATGTGTGCGGCTGAGCATACCGTCTGCTGCCAGTTGGTTCAGGTCTCTTCTGATGGTGATTTCAGCGGTTCCCAGTGTTTGTGCCAGCCCTTTAATGGTGACTTCACCGGTAGCTTCCAGTTGTGCGAGGATCTTTTGTATTCTAATTTGATAATTCATCCGGAATAATTAACTTGTTCAAAAATAATCAAAACTGATCAAAAGTGATCATTTATATGGAACAAATAAATATCCTGAAGACAGACATTCTTTCCGACAACTGGTATACATTGAAGAAAGTAACCTTTGAGCAGATCCGGGCAGATGGTTCCGTGGTGCGGCAGGAGCGGGAAGCGTACGACCGGGGTAATGGTGCGGCCATCCTGTTGTATAATATCGCGCAGCAAACTGTGATCCTGACCCGGCAATTCCGTTTGCCGACTTATATCAACGGTAACGAAACCGGATTTTTAATCGAATGCTGTGCGGGCCTGTTGGATAAGGATAATCCGGAAGCCTGTATCAAAAGAGAAACAGCGGAAGAAACGGGTTATCAGATCAGTGATGTACAGAAAGTATTCGAAGCCTATATGTCGCCGGGATCGGTGACAGAGATCCTGTACTTTTTTGTGGCGGCCTATTCCAAAGAGATGAAAATACATGCCGGTGGCGGGGTGGAAGAGGAAGAAGAAAATATAGAAGTACTGGAGCTACCATTTACGCAGGCACTGGAGATGATAAAAACCGGTGAGATCAAAGATGGTAAAACCATCCTGTTGTTACAATATGCGACCATTCATGGATTGCTGGAACATGCGTCCTGAGGGCAATAGCCGGCAGTAGTTGCTACTGCCGGCTATCGTTATTATTCCAGGATTACTTGCAGGGAATCTGTTTGCAGCCGCTCTTTGAGCCAGGTGGAAAACCGGTTCCGGTTTTGTGGCGTCATTTTTTTGGATACCCTGCCGGTAAATAATACCAATGTATCCTTGCGGGTGGTGCTGGTTTGATGAGCTACCGTATAGGCGAGGGTGTAGTATGTCAGTTCCGGAAACAGGGTGTTGAGTTCTGTCCGGATATCCGGCAACGGCGTATTGATTTTTTCCGGCACAGGTGCCGTAGAATCCGATCGGAGGGTATTTTTAAATACATCTTCCATGATACTGGCTTTTATCTGGGAAAGATCAATCTGTTGTTTGGCATTCAGCCCCTGGTGTAAGGTAAGCGTGGTATTGCCCAGGTGATATATTTTCAGGCGATTGCGGATAGAGTCAATCGTAGCAGGCGATAATTCCTGTCCGAGTAACAACAGGTCGATTTCTTTGTGCTTACCTTTTACATAAAAGTTTTTGTTGATGACCTGCGTATTACTGAAATGAAATTCTGTGTCCACAAATTTCCGGGCATTTGATTCAAACAGACTTCTATCTACTATTTTATAGGCGAGGTAAATACTGGGGCATACCGTGAGCAGCACCAGTATGAGAATGTACCGGTTTACTTTTTTTTCTTTCTCTGCATCCTGGAAAAGTTTTTTGCGGAATTTCAGGAAGCGTACAATCAATACCGTAGAGATACAGATAAACAGGCTGTTGATAAAAAACAGATATAGCGCGCCCAGGAAATAAAGAATATTTCCACTGGCAATACCAAATCCTGCAGTACACAGTGGCGGCATTAAGGCCGTAGCAATCGCTACACCAGGGATAACCGTACCTTTTTCCTTACGGGTGCCGGCAATAATACCGGCGAGGCCGCCCACAAAGGCAATAAACACATCCCATACCGATGGCTGCGTACGGGCCAGTAACTCAGATTGCGCTTCGTGCAGCGGGGTCAGATAAAAATAGATCGCAGAGGTAACGATACTGATCACAGTGGCAATGAGGAGATTCTTCAAGCCTTTTTTAATCAGTTCAATATCGTTGATGCCAATACCCAGTCCTACGCCCATAATCGGCCCCATTAAAGGGGAGATGAGCATGGCGCCGATAATGACAGCCGTTGAATTTACATTCAATCCGATAGAGGCAATCAGGATGGCGAATATCAACGTCCATACATTGATACCCTTGAACTCTACGCCTTTGTTGATGGATTCAATGATGACGCTTTCATCTGCCTTGTCTTCATGCAGATTAAAACGGTCTTTCAGAAAAAAGCTGATGGCCGCCATGATTTCTTTCATATGTTTCCGTGTTTATACTTCCGTAATGTAACCAGCCTGCGTGCGGGCTGTTTGTTTACTGCCGGGCATTCCCAACCGGCTGTATCATCAATTTAATAAAAAAAGAGCATATGGGAATAACTGACCTGTGTAGGAAAATGGATGTGATTGTTTCCTCAGAGAGCTAATGAATATATTACGTATGTGCGTTTCCGTTATATACTGTTTAATATAATAAAAGATGAAAAAGGCAGGAAAATAACTGTATTAATAAAATGTTATTTTATCAGGTTTTTTGCTGATAAATATTGCCCGATAGTCTATGTCGGGAGCCGGGATAGGGAAAGTCGTATACACGCCCCGGTTAGTGCCTTTTTTTGATGTTAAATTATCGTAAGATGATGTCCTATTATCAAATTGACCGAATATTTTTTATTCAGCAAATTAATTTCTACCTTAATTCCCGCATGGCGCCATTTTTGGCAATCGATTGAAAGACCCGCTATCCCGGCATTGACAAAGTACCCGATTTTGTAACCTAAAAATCAGTTCTATACATTTAAATTTTACCCCTTATGATCAAATGCTATGCATTCATGATTGCCGCATTACTATGTGCCGGCAGCATGCGGTTATGTGCGCAGAATAAGCCGTATCCGCAGGCAGTTAATTATCCGAACTGTATTAAACCCAACAATGTTACGCAGGCAGCCATGAATACCAGTGTGGCCAGCTACTACGACTATTGGAAAGGGAAGTACCTGAAACACAACCTGGCGTCGTTGCCCGGTGGTTATTATGTATTGGGGAATGTGACGGGGGAACAGGAAGGTTTTAATGCATTAGGCTCTTCGGAAGGACAAGGTTACGGTATGGTCATCACAGCATTGATGGCCGGTCACGATCCCAATGCCAAAGTCATCTTCGACGGTTTGTTTAAAACTGCCCGTGCCTATCGCAGTTCGGAAAACAATAACCTGATGGGCTGGATTGTGGCAGACGACATCAAGGCGCAGGGACATTATGACTCTGCTACCGATGGTGATATGGATATTGCCTATGCCCTGATACTGGCCCACTACCAGTGGGGGTCCGGCGGTACCATTAATTACCTGGCAGAGGCCAAAAAGATGATCACCAATGGTATCAAGGTGAGTAATGTGAGCAACAGTAACCGGTTGAATATCGGTGACGGAGACTCCAAGTCTGCTCTTAATACCCGCCCATCCGATTGGATGATGAGCCACATGCGGGCCTTCTACCAGGAAACCAACGACAATACCTGGTTGAATGTGATCAATACCCTGTATGGTGTGTATTGGCAGTTTACCAATAAATATTCTGCCAGCACCGGGCTGATCTCCGACTTCGTGGTGAAAAATCCGCCAGAACCGGCACCGGAAGATTACCTGGGAGAATTTAAAGAAACCAATGAATATAACTATAATGCCTGCCGGGTACCCCTGCGCATTGTGATGGACTATGCCATGTATGGTTCCACAGAAGCTTATAATGTTTCCAACAAACTGGTGACCTGGATCAAACAGAAAACCAATAATAATCCTACTGCCATTGTCAATGGGTACAAACTGAATGGTGGTAACAGAGGAAGCAGTGCAGAAGCTGTATTTGTAGGACCTTTTGTAGCCGCTTCCGTTATCAGCAGCAACAATCAGGCATTCCTCAACAGCGGCTGGAATTATCTGAAATCAGCCAAGGAAGATTACTACAGTGACTCCTATGGTTTGCTGTGCCAGCTGTTTATCTCCGGTAACTGGTGGAAACCGGAAGCAGGTACTTCTACCAACATACCGCCGCAGGTGAACATCACCGCACCCGCCAATAACGCATCGTTTACGGCTCCTGCCAATATTACGCTGACAGCTGCTGCTACCGATAGCGATGGCACGATCAGCAAAGTGGAATTTTTTAATGGCAGCAATAAGATAGGAGAGAGTGCTAACAGTCCTTATAGTATTGCCTGGAATAATGTAAGCGGCGGCAGTTATGCGATCACCGCTAAAGCTACCGATAACGGTAACGCCACTACGGTGTCTGCTGTGGTGAATGTAACCGTAACAGGTGGCACTGCGTGTGTACCGGCTACTGCCAGCAGCGATGATGGTAATGTGGCCGCTAATGTACTGGACAACGACCTGAATACCCGTTGGTCAGCTACCGGCACCAACGAATGGATACAGCTTTGCCTGGCCAATCCGGTAACCGTGAATAGTGTAAGTATCGCCTTCTTTAAAGGAGATACCCGTCGCTCTTCTTTCGACATACAGGTGAGTCAGAATGGTACTACCTGGACGAATGCCGCTACCGGCAAGCAATCCAGCGGTACCAGCACGGCGCTGGAAACCTTTAACATTACGCCGGTAACTGCGAAGTATGTTAAAATCATTGGCCATGGCAACAACCTCAATGCCTGGAACAGCTATACCGAAGTAAAGGTAAACAGCAGCAGCCTGGCAGCGGCAGCTACGTGGAACAATAAACTTTCTTTGCATGAACAGACAGCGGTGAAGGTTAACGTATATCCGAATCCGTTAGCAGAGAAAACAACGATCACATTTAACCTGAAAGCGGCAGGTGCCACCAACCTGACGGTTTATAATATAAACGGTAAACCAGTACAGGTGCTGGTCAATGGAAAATTACCGGCTGGTGCACAGCAAATCTTATTTGATGGGGGCACGATCCCATCCGGGGTCTATATTTTTAAGCTGGTACATGGCGGACAAACCACCATTACGAAAGCGGTAAAATAAGCGCGTCGTTACAAAATAAGAGAAGCAGCATGGATGATTCCATGCTGCTTCCTGCTTTTATAGCGGACCTATAGCGGATGAAGCTATTAAGGTCTTAATTCAAATACGCCTACTTCGTTGGTACGGTGGCTTGGAGCTGGTAATTTTGCATTAATACCACCAGCGATGAATACATACTTACCTACTGTGATCGTAGATTGCATGATACCAATACCTACAGTAGATACAGGAACAGTAGTCGTTGCACCGGTCACTACATCGTAGATGTCAGCAGTGGCATCATTAACCGTTGCGATACCACCGGCTACGATCACCTTACGACCTATGATAGCTGCACCTGGCATCAGACGATCTGTAGGCAGCGTAATGATGCTGTCGAGCAGATTGGTCTGGCTGAATACTTCGATGCTTTTTTTAGCATTGGGTGCATTACCGGAAGCAAGACCACCAGCGATGTATACTTTGTTGGCAATCACGCTCATTACCGGACGGTTTCTTGGGATCAGCAGGTACCCAAAGCTCCAGCTTTGTGTGAGGGTGTTGTATACTTCAATAGAAGTAACACTGCCGCTGTTGCTACCACCGGCAAAGATGATTTCATTGCCGCGAACGACTGCACCAGCTTCACGTCTGGCATCGCGCAATTGTAAAGCGCTCCAGGTGTTGGTAATTACATCGTACACATCAATTTTCCGGCTTTGTTTACCGTTATTGTCGGTACCGCCAAAGAAGTACGCTTTGGAACCATGCGCAACACCGCCCATCATCGCGCGTGCTTCGCTGAGGTAAGTAACAGACCATTGCTGTGTAGTAACATCATACACATCTACCACGGTGGTAGCTTTGTACTGATTAACACGGCCCATTCTACCACCTGCAAACAATACTTTGGTACCTACGGTAACAGCGGTGATAAAATCACGCGCCTGGCTCAGCTGTTGAATAGACCAGCTGTGTGTGAGGGTGTCATAGATTTCCACCGTAGATTTTGCACTACCAGTGTAAACCAATGTTGTACTGTCGGGACCTTTGGAAGAATACTCATCAGATCCGCCGGCGAAAAATACTTTGTTGCCACAGGACGCCAGTGCCATGGCAGATTTTGGAGCGCTTAACTGTAATACGCCAGCAGCTTCCAAACGGGTGAAATCAAAATAAGATGCTGTAGAGACGCCAGCATGTACAGGACTTTCCAGTGTAACAGGAGATACAACTTGCTCATTTTTACTGCAAGCGCTTAAAGAGACTACTACCATCATCAGGGCGATGGCCTTCTTTGGATAATACATATAGGATAGGGAATTTTTTTATTTCCCGCCTGATAGTTACGCCAATAAATTAGAACATAAGTTCTATTTTGGGTTAAATTAATATTAAGAAGAATGTAATTATCAAGTAGATACACATATAAAATCCTTATCACTGCTGCATTATAGCGTGATTTTTACCGGCTTTTGATTTTCGGGCTGATAGCAGTTAAACCGCAGTCAGATCACCTAATTTTAATGAGCTAAATCATATCTTATGTAAAATTCTTTTACTCGCAATCTCAATTTTAATATCCGTTAACCTGGGAATTGCCGTGATTCAAGCTTCTGTAAGGTAACTGCCTGCCGCAACTCCCCTTTATCATTTCTTTTCTATTACCGGAGACCCGACACTCCCGGCTTTTCTGAGCAATCTGCATACTGCCGCAATACGTTCATCGCGACGTTTGCTGACAGGGAACTTTTACCCGATATTTTTTACCCAACATTTTCAAAAACCAAAATTGAACTGTATGAAAAGAACACTATCCATTTTAATGGGGCTACTGCTCGCAGCTCCTGTCTTACATGCCCAGGTGAGCAAGGGCGGAAAGCCATATAGTTTCGGAGCCGGCTTTGTTGAAAAAATAGATACCCGAAGTATTGCAGCCTCTCCTGTAGACAAGCTACGGAAGGAAGATGAAAAAAATCTTAAACAAGGATTACCGCTGCGTGTAGGCGTGATCGTTCCTGTTACCTATTCTCCTGCTACCACTGGTACCTGGACCAGCTTTCCCAATGGCGATAGGGTTTGGCGACTGAAAATTCAAGTAGATGGTGCGCTGGCTACCTCTCTCTACTATCAGAATTTTCACCTGCCTGCCGGCGCTACCTTATTTGTATATAATGAAGACCACTCTCAACTGATAGGTGGTTACACCAGCGACAATAATCAGGAAACCGGATTATTCGCCACTGAAATTCTCAATGGTAATACCTGTATCCTGGAATATTATGAACCAAATGCCGTAAAAGGACAAGGACGTTTTACCATCTCCGGCGTAAATAATATTTACAGCAACCGTCTTCCTGAATCCAGAAGCCGTAGTGGTAACATTGATAAAGATCTCGGCGATGCCGGCTCCTGTAATGTAAATGTTAACTGCCCGGAAGGCGCCAACTGGCAAAACCAGAAAAGAGCCGTGGCCAGAATATTATTTAAAAACGGAGGCAGCAGCTATCTGTGCTCCGGTTCCCTGGTAAATAATGCCCGCAACAATTGTAAGCCTTATTTCCTCACTGCCAACCACTGTGGTTCAAATGCTTCTGATGCAGATTTTAACCAGTGGATATTTTATTTCAACTTTGAAGCACCTTCCTGCAGCAATCCTGCCAGCGCTCCCTCTGCCAATACCATTACGGGTTGCGTACAACGTGCCCGTTCTGGTAACGCCGGTGGGGTAGAAGGATCAGACTTCCAGCTGCTGGAATTTAATCAGGCAGTTCCTGCTTCCTACAATGTATATTATGCCGGCTGGAATGCCAACACCGCAGCCAGCCCAAGTGGTGTAAGCATCCACCACCCTGCAGGAGATATCAAAAAAATATCTACCTATACAGCTGCTTTAACAGAATCCAATTACAGTGGTACCGGTTCCGCACCTTATAGCCACTGGAAAGCGGTATGGGTACAAACACAAACCAACTGGAGTATTACGGAAGGTGGTTCTTCCGGCTCTCCTTTATTCAATAACCTGGGGCAGATCGTAGGGCAATTATCCGGCGGACCATCCAGTTGTGGTGCTACTCCTGCGAATAAAAATGACCTCTATGGTAAAGTGGCCCGTAGCTGGATCAGCAACGGTACTGATGCCCTGCATCAGCTGAAACCATGGCTGGATCCGGATAATACCGGCGTATTGCAACTGAATGGCAGTAACTACCCTTGTAATGATACCACTAACCCGCAAACCTGCCCGGATCCATACGAGCCTAATAACTCCCTGGCCGCTGCCAGCACCATTGCTTCGGGTACGGATATACGTGCTAAAATCAGCCCGGCTACCGATACCGATTATTTCAAAATCCAACTGACAGATACCAGCCGTATTGCTGTGGCATTAGACAACCTGCCGGCTAACTACAACCTGCGTCTGTTGTCTGCCAACGGTACACAGCTGGCCGTTTCCCAAAACAGTGGTAATACTGCAGAAGCGATTAACTACAATGCAGGCCCTGGTACGTATTACCTGCAGGTAATCGGTGTAGGCGGTGCCTTTTCTGACTCTATCTGCTACCGGTTAAATGCGACTGCTACTGTGGTGAACAATTGTACGGAATCCTATGAACCAAATGAAACCCGTACTGCCGCCGCAGCTATCAGTGCCAATACGACTGTTACTTCCCAGATTTCTACTGCTACGGATAAGGACTGGTATAAATTCTCCAATACCAGCAGCCAGAAACACATTGAAATCACCCTCACCAATCTGCCAGGTGACTACGATGTTATTCTCTACAACAATGCAGGTACTGAACTGGGACGTTCTGCGAATGCCAGCACCAGTGATGAAAGAATTGTATACAACAATGGTGCAGTAGGTAACTACTACATTCAGGTATTCGGTTATAGCGGCGCCAATAGCACCACCAAATGCTATAAATTACTGGCAGCTACCAGCAGCACCCCTAAACAGGCGCCTCCGGCTTCTAAGAACAGTAAAGATGAAAAAGCAGGAAGGGCTGGTATCACGGTATATCCGGTACCTGCTACCGATCGGGTATATGTGGAATTCAACAGCAATAAAAATGAGCTGCAACGCGTTACCATTAGCGATATCAGTGGCAAAGTCCTGTACAATCAGCAACACAGTGTATTGAATGGATACAACCGTTTGGAAGTAGGATTGCCTTCTGCCTGGAAGAGTGGTACCTATATTATCTCCACCGGTAAAAATAATGCTAAACAGTTTTTATTACAGCGATAAAAAACCAGCTATTATACGGTTCATCTGAACAGAAAAGATATGCTCTTTATGAGCATATCTTTTTTTTATAGGGTGGTCTTCGCTATGTTTTTTCTGCCGGAATTCCTGTAATTATGCTTACATTTATTCTATTACAGAAACCCGGTTTGTTGCAATAGAAATACCCTCCTTCGTTACCCCTATTTGTACTGACATGGATAGAAAGGCCCGAAATATATTGTTCAATACATATTGGAAAAAAGGCTGGCTGCCTGCTGTTGCGCGTTATACGCATCCGGCAGATCTGGCTTATGCCATTTCCATGGGTGTGATGTTTACACCTTACAGCATCACGCACGATGCCTGCATTGCACAGATTATGAGCCTCCGGGAAGAGCTGACGCCAGAAATAACGGCCCGTGCTTTTTTAGGCAGCCTTACCGCAGCACGGCCGGAATTACGGTCTGCTATCATTTCTGCTTTTATGGCGCAGCAGCTGCAACCGCATCCTTTTTATGAGGATAAGGCGGCAGATCATCCCAATGTATGCGCGATCTGCCGGCAACAGGGAGGCATTACAGGCGAAGCCCTGTACCATCACATAGATCTGAATATGCTGAACTTTGAGCGACTGAAATGGGGCGGCACACGACACCGTGATCTTATCTATATTCTATTTGATCTGCAGCAGTTCCGGCAGTTGCTGGTACCAATGCCTACCCTGGAAGACCTGACAATGTTTTCGGCGCTGCTGGAAGTGATTGCAGCCAGTTTTCCGGGAGATACACCTGCGGTCCTGGAAAAAAAATTAAAAGCGGTATTCCCGGTTACGAAAACAGAACGGCAATTGCTGATAGAAGTACTGGCCTGTATGGGTGTGTTGCAACCGGCGTATAACCATAAAGATAAAAACCAGGTGCAACTGGCGGCCGGGTGGAGAGGCGCGGATAAATATAATAAAGCTGCCTTGCAGTCCTGCTTTCAACCCTATATCCACCTGCTGACAGCCAGCTTGTATCGTTAACGGCTATACGTAAATACCCAATCCAGGAAGCCGCCAATCACCAGTTCGGCATTGGCCGGATTGTCCAGATCAATCTGGTGCCCCGATCCGGGAACGGTAATCAGTTTATAGCGTATCCCCATCGCCTTTAACCATACGGTTAATCTCTCCGCCTGCTCATAGGGCACTACCAGGTCTTTATCACCGTGAATCAGTAAGGTAGGAATGTTGTTGATATGTTTAATCGGGCTGGCCGCATTAAAGCCGGCAGGAATGGGTTTCCCTGAAACATAGTGTTCGCCTGCCAGTTCATTCAGTACGTCAATCATCCCATAGAGGGAAGCAAAATCCAGATAGGAGGTAGTGGTAAAATCGGTAGGACCACTAAAGGAAATGATGCCACTGATACTACCGGGAGGAGCATAGTGATACCCGAATAACAGGGAGAGATGCCCACCGGCGCTGGGCCCACTGATAATATACTTTTGCTGCCGGATTTTCCACACGGCAGCTTGCGACTGGCAAAACTTCACAGCCAGCAACACATCTTGCATTAGTTCCTTGTAACTGTTATGGGTATTTACATACCGGTAATTGACGGCGGCACTGCCCGCACCACGATTCAGTAAAAGTTCCTGCGTTGTTTTCAGGTCTTCCTTGCTGCCACCGGTCCATCCGCCACCATTCAGCAGAATCACAAATGGTGTGGTGTCCGTTCGGTTGGCCGGCAGGTACACATCCATGGTGTTGCGTGCATGACTGCCGTATACCACATTCAATGCCTTGTATGCGGGAATCTCTGTATGCGGCGGCGGTGCCGGAGGAACGGAGTTGGTAACAGCACCGGATTTACTGCATCCGGCAGACAGGAACAACATACCTGCCAATACGAAAAAAACAGCGGGGAATATCTTTTTCATATTGCTAAAATACAAAAACAGTCAACACAAAAAACAAGACGTTATCTGTCTGTAGCAAGGTCTTGCGTAGTAGTGAGTGACTTACGCCGCAGCACCATTTACCTGCTGATAAATGTTTTGTAATTGCCGGGTATGTCTTTGGGTATGGTATAACATAAAGTGAATCCATTCCGACCGGGTGAGCGTACCTATTTGTGGTAATGCACTGTCCGTACAAAGCAACTGGAGATCGAGAGTAGTTGCCGCTTCACCTACCTGCTGCCAGGCTTGTTCCAAACTGTTTAATAAAGCTGCCTGCTCATGAGGAGCCGCGGATGGCTGTACAAAATCCGGTGCAGTCATTTTTAAATCGAAGTCCAGAAATATTTTCGCCAGGATAGCATTTTTTTCTTCCGGATCTCTGTCGGCAACGCTAACAGGACCATACAGCACACCCGGGAACACGGATTTCTGTAAATGATCTGCCACCTGACCGGCGGTCCAGCTGCCGGCAAAAGGAACCGTATTAAACTGTTCCTCATCGAACCGGGCAAGGGCTTGCAATAATGCAGCGGAAGTATCTTCAATAACGTTGGAAATAGTGGCTGACATCTGAAAATAATTTAAAGATGAAGTGATGGGAATAACGATCGTTGTTGCAAATGGCTGCCGGATAAAGGCAGCCCGTCCATTACTATGTTGTTAACACAAAATTAGGCAGAATCAACGGTTTTGCCCGGGGGCAGACAAGACATTCAGGCGGGCCGGCAAGGACATTTTTTCACCATCACTTCTTTTATTATTTTAATTTTTTCAGATAATTCACGGACACTTTTTCAAAACCATTTTTTTCAAAGAAGTGATGTGCCTGTTCGTTGTGTATACCACTTTCCAGCAGTATAAAAGCTGCGTCCTGCAGGAAGTCTGCCTGTTGTGCAAATGCCAGTATCTTGCTGCCCAGGGATTGTCCTCTGGCTGCCTGTGCAATGATCATATCTTCCAGTATCGCATAATTTTTACGCGGGGTATAGATGATATTAAATGCGGCGATGCCCAGGATGGTACCGGTATCATCTGCAGCGATGAGTATCCGGAGCGCTTCATGGGCCTGTTGTTCAAAAGCCTTGCTGTACTGGGCCGTTAAAATAGCTGCCAGGTCTTTGTTCCAGTTGTTGGGATCATCTGCCCGGCCCCCGGTGATTTCTCCGTGCGAGATATACGTGTTTGTTTTATGGGCTATAAAAAAATCAACTACAGCAGTCAGCTGGCGGGGATCTTCAAGCAGGTAAATAGTGTATGCCATCAGTAGTGGGTTATGTATTTATGTAACCCGTTAAAGATAGACAAAACCCACCTACCCGCGATACCTCCTGCTGCAGTTGGGAAGCACAAGTCAGAAACCCGTCACCGGCAATCTGCTAAAAAAAACAGCTGAAATAATCCTACCTGCTACCATGCCATCATTATTGAAACAGGTTGGACTGATCCCAGTTGAACCGTGGTGCAGAAATGTCTGGTAGCACCGGGCGGTAGCGCAATAGCACCACACCGTTGCTGAAGGGCGTGGTATCGATGAGTTGCAGGGCTAAGTGTTGCTCCACATTTTCGAACAGGGGGGTACCACTGCCTATAGCAACAGGGTTTACCCATATCCTGTATTCATCAATCAGTTCCATTTGAATAAAAGCAGCAGCAATGGTGACGCCACCATACATAATCATATCTTTCCCGGGTTGTTGTTTTAACTGCATGATGGCTTCCCGGATATTTTCTTTCATCAGCCGTGAATGCTGCCACGTGACTTTGGATAATGTTCTGGAAAAAACAATTTTGGGCAGGCTGTTCATCAGCCGGGCAAAGGCCAGATCCTGCCTGTTGCTGTAAGGATCTCTTGCTGCAACAGGCCAGTGGTCGGCCATTTTCTGATAGGTGACACGTCCGGCCAGGATAGTATCCGCCGCACTTAATTGGTCGTAGGCATAGGTTGCCATTTCATGATTCCAGTGCGGGAAATGCCAGTCCAGTTCGCCGTTGGGTCCGGCCATAAAGCCGTCCAGGGTCAGGTTAATTGAAAGAATCACTTTTCTCATTTTCAGCAGATAAATCGGTATTAAAAAATAGACAGATGATGACCGCTTCCTGCGGTCATATAATACTGACGGGCATTCTTGCTGCCAGTCTTTTATGATGAAAAATATAAGAGCCGGCTATTAACACATAACCAATCAGTATGGGCGTCCACCCACTCATGGGGGTGCCCGTAGCGATGCCGGAATAGAGGGCGCCGGTCAGGTCGTATGCGAGGCCGGCATATGCCCATTCTTTCAGCCGGGGAAAACCGGGAAAGAGCAGGGCGGTAATGCCCAGCAGTTTGGCGATACCCAGGAATGGCAGCAGGTAGGCCGGATAGCCCAGTTGTTTGAAGTAGGCTTCTGCCTCCGGTACAGCTAATATATCCGGTATGGCAGATGCAATCATGAGTAATGATAACAACAAGGTAAAGATCCAGTAAGCAGTATTGATTTTTTTCATGGAATAAAAAATTTACGATGATTTACAAAGGGTGATGAGATGGTGGATGAGATAGGTGTATCGGTTAAAAAAGCGCAGCGGACAAACTCATTTAAGCTTGTAATGCAGGTGGATGATTTTAGTCAGTAAACTTTCCAGGCGATCCAGGGTCTGGTTCATGCTTTCCATGGTGGCATGTTCGCGGAGTACTTTGTCACGGGCGGCCCGGGTCGGAAAAAGCAGCTGCATGTTGAGCCGTGTTTGTTTATCCTGCGCTGTAAAAAGAAGGGTGATGGTACATTGGTCTGTTTCATTATGATTGTGGTGCATGTATACCAGGTGATCCGGAGATACGGTTTCTAAAAAGATGACTTCATGGTGGTAATAGCCCCCGTCCGGACCCAGTATCACGAACCGCCAGCTGCCGCCGGGTCTTACGCTGATGTATTCACTGTTAATGGAAAATCCTTCGGGTACCCACCAGTGTTCCAGGTGAAGGGGGTCGGTCCAGGCCTGATAAACGAGTTCGCGGGGTGCATTAAAAAGACGTGTGAGATGTAGCTCCCGGTCGGAAGTATTCCCGTTAGCCTCATTGCTTGCATACATGTGCTGTACTTTTTTTGGGGATGAATAATAGTTATCAGAGGGAATCTGATGTGGTGCCATACGGTGGTAATGCCATGCCGCTGCCGCAGATGCATGGTAGCAGCTGTATTGGTTATTCATGGTTATCTGATGATGAAAGTGATAGACAAAGTTTTCCCTTACCGGACCTGGGCAGGGTACCGCGTCCGGTTTACACAGATTTTTCACCAGGTATTGTCATGCGACAACACCCACCCTGCATGCGACAAATAAATCTGGTGATAATAGTACCTGCCGGAACGGGCACGTTAGGGCGCCGGTTACCGGATCAACGTTCCCGGAAGGGTGCAACATCAGCCATCGGCTTGAATTTCCGGTTAGGTTGGAGGTTTATGGAGGACCTTTTTCTGATCAGATGATATATCCTGATAGCTGTAAAATTAGGACGTTTGCATCGCTTAAAAGGGGTGGACCCCCGACAAACTAGGAGGAAAATGCGACAGCCGGATGTCGGTATTTCCCCCCTCTGTTTTTAGGGGAAAATGACCATTAATGTATACGTACCTGCGAACAATATGAAAGCCTAATGGGTTAATAAGGGTGCCATACTAAAAAGACAACCTGATTTACCCACCTTTAAATATGATACGTAATGGGAGCTAAACTGAATATCATTCTTGTTCATGGCGCCTGGGGCGATGGATCCCACTGGCGGCATGTGATTCCGCAACTGGATGCCAAAGGGTACAATGTGACTGCGGTACAGAATCCGCTGACTTCCCTGGCCGATGATGTAGACAGAACGCGCCGGCTGGCGAAAGCGCAGGATGGGCCGGTACTGCTGGTCGGGCATTCCTATGGCGGGGCCGTTATTACCGGCGCCGGTCATGAATCCAATGTGGTGGGGCTGGTATATGTAGCGGCCTTTGCACCGGATAAGGGAGAATCGCTGGGCAGTATCCTGGGGCGTACGGCACCTACCTCCGGTGGCGCCTTTATCCGTCCGGATGCCGATGGTTTTTTATGGATTGCCCGCGAAGGATTTCATGAAAGTTTTTGTCAGGACCTGGACAAAGAAGAGTCACTGGTCATGGCGTTATCGCAGAAGCCTATTGCCGGTCGTTGTTTTGCAGACGAATCCGGAGAACCTGCCTGGAGAGTAAAACCCAGCTGGTACCAGGTGTCTTCCCAGGATCACATGATTCCACCGGAAACAGAAGCCTGGCTGGCAGAAAGAATGCAGACACAGAAAACCATCACCCTGGATGCCAGTCATGCCTCCCTGGCGTCGCGCCCGGATGAAATCATAGCCCTGATTGACGAAGCAGCCAAATCTTTCTCGTAAGCATTACTGATAAAGCATTCAACAATATGCCTGGTATAGTCTGATAACCGCAGTGGATGTATGGCGGATACCAGACTGTTACCAGGCGTACTGCTATAAGGGTGTTATACACGCGTTATCGGGTAATTCCGTATTTCGTTTTATATTTTTCGTACAGCATTTTGTGTTTGTCGTTAAGATCAATCTCACGGCCTTGTATAAACGCAAGCGTCACCTGGTTGCTGCGCATATCCAGTAAATCGCCTTTGCTCACCACAATATTGGCATCCTTGCCGGTTTCCAGAGAACCTGTCTGGTGGGCGATCCCCAATATCTTCGCCGCGTTGAGCGTGATAGCGCTGAGGGCTTCCTCTTTACTCAATCCATAGGCGCTGGCCGTGCCGGCCTGAAACATCAGGTTGCGCTGCCGCCAGTAACCATTGTCGCTGATAGCGAACAACACCCCTGCACGTTGCAGCTGACCGGCTGTTTTATACGGCTGGTCAATCGGATCGTCTGCCGTTAGTGGCAGGGAGTGGGCCGGTTGCAGGATCACGGCTATCTGCTGTTGTTTCAGCAGGTCGGCAATCATCCACGCATCGGCGCCGCCTACTATCACAACGGATATATCAAACTCCTTTGCCAGCCCGACTGCCAGCATCATTTCCTGTACCAGGGTGGCATGCACAAAGAGTGGCTGCTCTTTTTTAAACAAAGACTGCAATGCTTCAAATTTGAGGTTGACAACACTATGCTGCTGGCTGGACAGATACGCTTTTGCTTCCCGCAGGAATGTTCTGGCTTCTTCCAGTTGCTCCAATACCGCTGCTGCCGGCATGCCGGGATATGGCCGGGGAATATAGAAATGTTGTCCGGCTTCGGCTTTGTAGGCTGCATCCTGCCAGTCCCACGCATCCAGTTGCATGACGGCGGAAGTACCTGCAAACAGTTCACCCTGCGGCACAATGTGCGCCAGCAGTACACCATTAGATCGAAGCGTGTTGATGATCCTGGAATCCGTGTTATAGGCGACGACGGCACGTACCGACGGATTATAGGGGCCTGTTTCGCGGTAATCCATGGTGGGGCGTTCGCGGTCTACTTCCACCAGGCCTACCTGCGTGGCTGGTGCAATCAGACCCGGATAAAGATGCTGTCCGCCCAGATCACGGATGGTAGCGCCGGGAGGAGCCGCGATACCAGTGCCGATAGCCGTTATTTTTCCCTGCTGGAAGGCAATGCTGCCGTTGGGAATCACCTGGCCATTACCAACATGTATGGTGGCATTGGTGAGATAGATGGGTTTATCCTGTGGCGGGGCGGGGAGCGTGGCTTCCTGCGCCATTGTTGCGAGGCTGTTCAGTACTAACGCGATCGTATATATGAAAACGTGCTTTTTCATGGTTGTTGTAGTTTAGGAAGATTAGTGGCTTAATGTTTCATGCGCGTGCTGTTCGGGCTGAAATTCGCATTGGTGTGGCGTAGGAGGGTTATACACGACCGCTCTCACGGGGGCGCCGGTACGTTTTTCCGCGATCATTTTTTGTATCAGCCGGTTACGTTCTGCAGCGATACGTTGCTGTACCAGCAGGTCGTTGTTGCGGTCAAACAGGAGGGTACCGTCTACGATGGTTTTTTCTACCTTTGCATAGATGCTGAGCGGGTGATCACTCCACAATACCAGGTCCGCATCTTTCCCGGTCCGGATGCTGCCCACCAGCTGGTCAATGTGCAACAGTTTCGCCGGATACAGGGTGACCATTTTCAGCGCTTCTTCTTCCGGCATATTACCATACTTAATACTCTTGGCAGCTTCCTGGTTCAGTCTTCTGCCTTGCTCCGGATCATCGGAGTTGATGGCAACAGTTATCCCATTTTGTTGCATCAGGCGGGCATTGTAGGGGATGGCATCCTGTGTTTCATAGGAGAATGTCCACCAGTCGGAGAAGGTAGAGGCGCCCACGCCATGTTGTTTCATTTTGCCGGCGATCTTATAACCTTCCAGTACGTGTGTAAAGGTGTTGAGGGTAAATCCGAACCGGTCTGCTACTTTCATCAGCATCAGCATCTCATTCTGTGAAAAGGAATGACAGGTGATAAAACGTTTGTGTTGCAACACTTCTGCCAGTGCTTCCAGCTGAAGGTCACGGCGTTTGTCGGGGCCTTGCTGCATATAGGCACGGGCACGGGTAAATGCATCTGCATATACCTGTTCTCCACCCATACGGGATTGTGGAAAGCGGTTCCTGTGTAGCTCACCCCAGGAGCTTTGTTTGGTGCCTTCTCCCAATGCCATTTTGAGAAAAGGTGCCTGGTTGGCAAATTTCAGTCCTTCTGCATTGGCGCCCCAGCGGAGTTTAATCAGCTGACTTTGTCCGCCGATGGCATTGGCGCTGCCATGCAGCAACTGCGCCGTGGTGACGCCGCCGGCCAGCTGCCGGTAAATACTGATGTCTTCCGGATTAACGACATCGCCTACACGTACTTCTGCGGTAACTGATTTTCCCGGTTCATTGACGTCGTACATACCATCGCCCGGAATGGCAATATGCGAGTGTTCATCTATTATACCCGGTGTCAGGTGTTTGCCGGTACCATCTATAACGATGGCGTTGCCAGCAGGAATATTTTTCCCTACCTGTACAATTTTGCCATTACGTACCAATACATCAGTGTCTTCCAGTTTACCGGCGGCTTCACTGGTCCATACGGTGGCATGGGCAATGAGTATATCCTGTGGCGTGGGTACGGTTTCCCAGCCATAGCCTGTGAAGGGATAATATAATTTACCCAATACCGGCAGTGGAGGTGTAGGCGTAGTGGGCGTAGCCGGTTGTCCGTTGTCCGGTTGAATAATATAGCGGTTGCCCTGTATCCAGTTCTGCAACAGGCGTGTATTTTCCTGAAACAGCGGACCGGAAGTAATGAGGAAGTTCGCCAGTTTGCCAGGCTCCAGACTACCTACCTGGTCATATGCCTGGAGCAGGGTAGCGGGTGTTTTGGTAAGTGCTTCCAGGGCCTTTTGTTCACTGAGTCCATAGGCGATGGCTTTGCGCAGATTGGCCTGAAACTGAGGGAGGTTGCTGCTGCCATCTGCCGTGAGGCAGAAAGGTATGCGTGCTTTCTCGAAGGCACCGGGTTGTGTGGGTGCCAGCTCCCAGTGTTTAAGGTCGGTAAGGGTGAGCAGGCGCGCATCCGCAACGCTGTTGAGATCAAAGGCGGCGGGGAAGTTGAGCGGCAGAATGAAAGTAGCTTTCGTAGCCGCCATTTCAGGTATGCGCTGGTATTCATTACCGCCCCCTTTGATAATGTATTGTACGCCAAATTCGTCGCCGATTTTATCTGCGCGGAGTACATTCCATTTATCATCAGTGGCAAATATCTGCGGCAGCTGCTGCAACTGATTCCAGGCTTGCAGGCTCAGGTTAACGCCTTCTCCCGGCGGCCGGGAAGCATACCATTTAGCATCCAGGTAGGTTTGTCGTAACAAGGCTACGCTGCCCATGAAGGAATAGGGATAGTTCTGCAAAGAACTGCCTTTATCCAGGGAATAGGCGGCGGCGGCTTTTTCGCGGAGCATGACTTTATGCTCGCGGTCATTGGCGAGGGTAACGAGAGCCGCACTGCCGCGGGCAATACCATCGGGTCGTTGGGTGAGTACGGTGCCAAAACCGGCACTTCTTAAAGTGGCAGCCTGGCTGTTGTTGACCTGGAATAAAGCGGCTGCATTGACTTCACTCTGGATCGCCTGGTTCCAGTTGTAGGCGCCTTTTTTGTTGGACAGGAACTGAGGCAGCTGGGCGAATACATTGGTGACCCTGCGTGCCGGTGGTGCTGCATCCTGGCCATAGTTGCTGTAGATGTCTATGAGGGAAGGGTAGATGTATTTCCCCTGGCAGTCTACCACTACCGCATCTGCGGGAATCGTAGCCGCTGCGGCTACCTGCGTGATTTTTCCTTCGCGGATCACGAGGGTGGCATCCGGGAGGGTGTTCTGCGCATCTTTTACAATGGTCGCATGGGTGAAGGCATAACATCCTTCCCGTGGTGAGGCGACACCATTGACCGGAAAAGTAGTTTGTGCCTGGGCATAGTGAATGGCAGATAAAAAAGACAGGCATAACGGTAACGCATATCTTTTCAGTAAGGTACCGGCCATGCCGGTGCGGATGGGAGAGGCAGTAAGCGGGCTTCCGGCGGGCTTTTCTGTACGCGTGTTTAAGAATAAGAAGCTTGTCATGTCATGTGGTTTTAACGAAACTCATCGTGTAGGTTATGCAGATATTTGACTATCGCGTTTCAAGGATAATGACACGAAGCAGATGGCTGACCCCTATCTTTTCTGATAACAATAATTTCTATGCTCAGGCGTTCATCGTCAACGTTATACCCGCTAATTCATTGGGTAGCTATTGCAAAAAATATGGTAATTGTTATGAGTGGTAACCACCCGTTTTATGCAGGCATAAACGGTTGTTCTATCCATACCCGAATACAGGATAACAAGTGCCGGTGTATTTTTTTTCTTCTTAAGAAAAACATAAAAAGGATAAATGGAAAAGGTGGCTTTTTAGAAAAGGGGTGATTTTTTTTGCGTGGTGATATGTATTACAAATAACATTTTGTAAATTAAAGTGCTGGCTGCCTGTGAGAGACGAGAGAAACCCGGACGGGTATTTCGGGTACTATTGTATTAATAAATTTTAAACTTATTATTAACCCAGCTATACTCCGGGAAAAATCCGGAAATTGGATCCCGATAAGTATATATCAATCAGTGAACAAGTACGGTGAACAAGATATCCTGTAAACACAAACCCGTTTATACTATCCTTTAATCTATAAACACATCAGTAAACAATGAAGCATCAATGGAAGCAATCCGGCATTGCTATAGCTATGCTATTGGCTGTTAGCGCCTGTTCCAAACCAGTACAGGATACTGTAAACAAAGACGATAACCGGGCCGTACATGCCGGTACCGCACTGGCGCAGCAAGCAGCGGGTGTTACCCTCGACTGGGATAAAACCTATCAGCGGATGGAAGGTTTTGGTACTTTCGGTGGACGTATCATGCCATTTTTTGAATCGGCCAACCGCGACACAGTGATGGAGCGGCTCTTCGGCAACAGCGGGTTGCAGCTGTCTATTATACGCAGCAAGGTATTGCATACTTTCCCTTTTGATGCACAAACAGGTAAGGTCACCATTCTGCCAGCCGGCGCGGATATCAACATGGATCCCAACAGCGCTGCCTACAAAAATCTCAGCGAAGATGCACGCGAACAGGTAGGGCAATTGTGGATATTGAAGAAAGTAAAAGAAAGATATAATGTACCGGTAGCTATTGCCAGTGCCTGGACACCGCCGTTGTATATGAAAACCAATGCGGTGATCAATGCGAAATGGTTCAATGGGCTTAACTTCAACTGCTGCTCTTCCAACTTCGCCAAATACCTGGCGGGTTTTGTAAAAGCGTATCAGCAACAGGGTATCGACTTCTACGCGATCTCTCCTACCAACGAACCGGAGAACGTTGTATCTGACTGGGATGCTTCTTACTGGGACAGCAAACACCTGGGTGAATTTATTACCAACAACCTGCGGCCTGCCTTACAGGCGAATGGACTCCAAACAAAAATCATCGCTTCTGAAAATGCAGCGTGGGGTACTGCACAGGGCTTTTTATCCGGTATAGATGCCAGTCAGGTAGATATCTTTGCCGGACATGGTTATCCGGAAATCGTAGATCTGCCGGGACTGATGATCTCTAAAAAGCCCCGCTACAACCAACGTCCTGCACCCTGGACTTTCAACACACAGGGTAAGTCTATCTGGCTCACAGAAATCAGCGACGATAATGGTATCTATGATAACAGCATGACGGAAGGACTGGCCTTTGCGACCAGCATGCATAAATTCCTGGCAGAGTGTAATGTGAATGCTTTTGTTTACTGGCTGGGAATGCTGGCTATCCGTAACAATGAATCACTCATTGGTACAACGGCTGATGGTAAACTGGAATATCCTAAAACATACGATGTAATGGGACAATACTCCCGCTTTATCCATCCGGGTTATGTACGTATCGGTGTTAGCAACAGCAACGCCAATGTGCAGATGTCGGCTTACAAAGAGCCGCAGACCGGTAACTTCACCGTGGTGATGACCAATACCACCGGAGATGCTGTGAATTGCCACCTGCAGCTGAAAGGTTTCCGTGCAGGTTCCTTAACTTCCTATCTGACGGCAGAAGGAGCTGCCCGCTGGGCACAGGGTACACCGCAGGCTGCCAACGCAGATGGTACCATCGATGTGGTAGCGCCTCCGCGCAGCGTAATTACCTTCACCGGCAAACAGCAATAACCACGATTTTTTATATAGTACGCAACGGCCCGAAGTGCATATAGTAATTCACTGTATGCACTTCGGGCCGTTGCGTAATGTTTTAATGTGTATATTTGTGCCACTCTTTACAGATAAAGGTTGCTTTTGCCGCGCAAAAGCATTAAAAGGGAACCATGTGTAAATCATGGGCTGTCCCGCAACTGTAAGCAGCTACCCGATTTTATTCCTCCATGTTCATTGTCCGAGAGGATGAGAAGAACGAATAAAATGCTGCGAGCCAGGATACCTGCCTTATTTGTTTTTTGACAATGCTTTCGTGGACTGAAGCGGTGTCAATGCACAGGATAATAGTGACGCCTGGTTGTATACTACAGCCGTCACGTAAATGCTGACAGATGATACCTATCTGTTGGTATGCCTTCCTTCATTGATACTTCCACATGAAACACTGTCCCTGACTGAATGATAATCGGGTAGCCACATGGCCTGCCGGTGACGATTGGCAGTTGCCCTGACGGTTTGTATATCATTCAGCAAAACTATTGCGGAAAAGCGTATAGGCTTTTCCGTTAATACCTGCTGTATAGCAGGATAAAATATTATTTATTCGTTTATCAAACCATCGGAAACATGACAATAGAAGAACGTATCCAGGCATCAGAAACACGCATTTTCAAAGCGATCTTCCCGGAAAGCACCAACCATTATGATACCATGTTTGGTGGTACTGCGATGTACCTGATGGATGAAGTAGCCTTTATTACCGCTACCCGCTTTACCCGTAAAAAAGTAGTCACCGTTTCATCTGACCGGATTGATTTTACCAAGCCAATTCCTGCCGGTACCATCATTGAGCTGATTGGCAGAGTAACCAAGGTAGGCAATACCAGTCTGAAAGTATCGGTAGAGATTTTTATTGAAGAGATGTATTCGGATGTGAGAGAGCTGGCGATCTCCGGAACGTTCACCTTTGTGGCCATTGATGACCAGAAAAAACCTGTGAAAGTCCTATAACCCGGGGCTGCGTTTAATAGCGCATCCCTTTTATTTGCAATTCCCTATCAGGCCGGTTTTCCGCCCTGCTGACCAGCAGCAGCGGAATCCGGCCCGGAATTGAATCCGTTAAAACCCCCTGATAGATCCCTTTCACGATAAGTTGAAGCGCCTGTAACCAGCACCACCCCTACATCAATGCGGAAAATATATCCCATTCCGCACGCTAAAAATTTCCCGATATCGAAAATGATTCCGTGAATATTCAAATACTTTTGTGCACTGATCACCGGATGAAAACCGGTGCTTCATCTGCGGGAAGTATTACTGCAACGTGAAATCAGGAAATAAACGATACCGGATATTCCTGCCTGTTCCCTGAGTATAGCCAATCGCGTTATCCGTAAAGTATTATTATAATATCATTCAAAAAAATGCATACGAAGAAAAAACGACTGATAAACAATTATTACACCCTTGCCCTGTTGCCAGGTAGTGCTAATAAGATAGCCGGCATCTGTGAGATAACTGTTTCCTACGTTTTTACTGCTAAAATGAAATACTGATGAAAAAACCAAAACCAGCACATAAACCCGGTTCCCGGTCCTTATTCTATCGTATTTCTGCCTGGCTGCACCTTTGGCTGGGACTGATATCAGGTATCATCGTTGTGATCATCTGTATCACCGGCTGCATTTGGGTATTTAATGAAGAAATTACCGGTATCCTCGAACCACGTACCGTGGTGGCTACACAGCCAGGTAAAGCTGTGATATCTCCCTCCCGTATTATGGAAATTGTGGATAAGGAGTACCCTGGTAAAAAGCCGGGCTATATGCTTTACCGCGAAGGCCGGGCGATTGAAACCAATGTCGGTAGCAGAAGAGGTGGATCTTCCCTGAAAATAAATCCCTATACCGGCGAAGTAATCAGCAAAGAAACCCGTAAGCCGGGTGAAGCGGACTTTTTCCGCTGGATACTCAACGGACACCGCTTCCTGTGGCTGCCATATAAAATAGGCCGTCCTATCATCAATTACAGTACCCTGATATGTGTTATTACCCTGATCAGCGGTCTGGTATTATGGTGGCCTAAAAAATGGAATAAAAATACCCGCGAACAAAGCTTTAAAATCAAGTGGGGCGCCAGTTTCAAACGGGTGAACTACGACCTGCACAATGTACTGGGTTTCTACGGATTGCTGGTATTGCTGGCCATTGGTATGACAGGTATGGTGTGGGGATTGGACTGGTGGAGTAAAGGAGTGTATTGGACCACTACCGGTGGTAAATCAATATCTAAAGATAGTCGGCCGGTTTCCGATACGCTGCAGGCCCCTCATAAAAAATACACCCCGGCACAGTCTATGGACCTGGCGTGGGACAAGGTAGCAGAGAAGCATCCGGCTTCCAGCGGCTTTTATATGAGTTTCCCGGATTCGGCGGATGCTGCCAGCGTGATTACGGTAATAGTATATCCCAGTAAAGGACAATATTACAATCATGAGCGTTATGCGTTTGATCAGTATACCCTTGCGGAACTGAAAGGAGATGAAGTGCCTTATGCGCAAGCCGGCTTTGGAGACAAACTGCGACGCATGAACTACGATATCCATGTGGGTAGCATACTGGGATTACCCGGAAAATTTGCCGCCTTCTTTGCCAGCCTTATCGGTGCTACCCTGCCGATAACCGGTTTCCTGGTATGGTGGGGCAAACGGAAAAAGAAGAAGAAACCTGTAGCTGTAAAAACAAAAGCTGCTGTTGCACGCCCTGTACCACAGGTGTAATGCCAGCTGCCTGAAAACAGGCTATCCGTTGAAAAAAGTATAGAACAATCACCTGTAGCAAGCAAAATTTCTATACGGATAGCTGATACTATGAAAATAAATACACTGATTTATTAATGTTATCCCGGTAACAGGCGTATCGTATGCGGCTGTACACCATCTCTGAAATGGCAGGCTGTATGACCCGGCCCGCACGGGAGCGCATTGTTCAAAAAAAGACAGACATGATGAATTGGAAGATAGCCTTGCTTGGGCTGGTAAGCCTGCCATTTACCATAATGGCTGCACAGGCGCAGGAAAAGCAGTATACCGTAAAAGGTACTATTGTGGATTCCCTTTCTGTAAAACCGGTCGCTTATGTAACCGTAGGCGTACTCAATAAAGAAGGACAGCCGGTTGCTGCTGCCTACAGTGAAACCGACGGCAGCTTTAAATATACCCTGCCCGCTGCCGGTGAATATACCGTGGTAGTGACTTCTATCGGATACCGGATGTATAGAATGCCATTAATCGTTCCTGCTGCCAAAAAAACAGTGAGTCTGGATACGTTGTTCCTGGCGCCAGGTACCCAGCAACTGAAAGAGATCACGGTGGCGGCTACACGTCAGCTGGTGTCGCAGCAGCCTGGTATGCTGGTATACAATGCAGAAAATGATCTGAGTAATAAAGGAGGTACTGCCGCGGATGTATTGCGTAAAGCACCGGTGCTGAATGTGGATGCACAGGGTAACGTATCCATGCGGGGAAGTACCAACCTGAAAATACTGGTGAATGGTAAATACTCTGGTCAGATGGCCCGCAGTGCTGCGGATGCCCTCAATATGATGCCGGCAGATATGATCAAATCCGTGGAGGTAATTACCACGCCCTCTGCCAAATATGATGCAGAAGGGGCAGCGGGGGTGATCAACATCATTACCAAAAAAGGCAGAAAACAATTCAGCGGAGCGCTGGAGGTAATGGCCAGTAACTGGGAACAGGCGCTCAATCCACGTATTTCCTTTTCGCAGAACAAGTGGAATGTAAATATTGCCGGACACCTGCACAGGCTGCAGTCCAAAACCGTTTCCGACCTGGAACGTATTACGCTCACGAATAATAAACCCGCCGGTTCTTTGCGTCAGCATACCGAAAAAGATAATGTGATGCCACATGGATCTGCAGAAATCAGTGTCGATTATATGGCAGACTCCCTCAGCGAATTTAGTCTGGGTATCAACACCTGGCTGGGTAACTGGCCGGAAGATAATCAGCAGACAACGGCTATCATCCGGCCTGATGGCTCTTTCGCAGAGCAATACGGCCAGTCTGTAAAAACCAAAGCCAACTACCTCGGCGCGGATTTCAGTCTGGGATACAACCGCAAGTTCAGCAAACCCGGACAGGAACTGACGTTGCTGGCACAGTTCTCTCCATCACGGGATCGTTCCCGGTATAATTCCCGCCAGACGGAAAAAGATATTTTTACCCGTTACCGTGAGTTGAACAACAGTGAAACATTAGGTAAGGAATGGACGTTGCAGGCAGATTACACGCAGCCGTTGTCTGCTGCCGGTAAACAGATATTACAGGGCGGTATCAAAACCATCTCCCGGAATGTCAACAACGATTACCGGGTAGATGCCAGTACCATGGGCCGTCCGGAAGACCTGGTGCTGCAGCCTGACCGTACCGATTACTTTTCTTATCAGCAGCGTGTGCTGGCTGCCTATGCTTTGCTGAAAGTAAATTTCAGTCATGACTGGTATGCAGAAGCCGGCGCCAGAGTAGAAGGTACTTTTATTGATGGTAAGTTCCGCTCATCCGGTGCTACCTTCAATAACAACTTCTTCAACTTCGTTCCTACGGCTACGGTTACTAAAAAGCTGAATGAACAACAGGCGCTGTCACTCAGCTATACCAAAAGACTGACCAGGCCTTATATCTGGGACCTGAATCCGAATGCCAACGCCAGCGATGCTAAAAACATCGTTACTGGTAACCCGCAATTACAACCTGAAATTGCCCACCAGGCAGAGTTTACGTACAGCCTGAATACGAATGGTGGTCTGTTTTTGAATGCGGCACTTTACGGGAAACAAACAGAAAATTCCATCGAGGATTATACCACTACCGACGGGAATGGTATCTCTACCACCAGCAAACAAAACCTGGCTACCAACCGTCAGTTTGGATTGAATGTGAGTGCTACCAAAGATATTCTGCCGCAGTGGAGCCTGAATGGTAATGTGAATGTCAATCACCTGGATTATAAAAGCGGCGCATTGCTGATTATCAACAATGGCTGGGCCGGAGATGTGAATATCAATACTACCTATAAGCTGCCGGCTAACTATGCCCTCCAGGCTTTCGGAGAATACAACAGCCGCCTGGTAACTTTACAGGGACATAAAACCTCCCGCTATTACTATAGCTTCTCTGCCAAAAAAGAATTGCCGGCACAGAAAATAGTGATGACGTTATCGCTGGTGAATCCGTTCTCCAATACGATTACACAAACAGAAGTATTGCAGGCCGCTACCTTTACTTCCCGCATGCAGAACCAGTATTATAACCGCGCCATCAAGCTGACGGTTAACTGGGAATTTGGCCGGATGTTCGACCAACGGCGCGTGAAAAAAATCAGCAATGATGATGTGAAAGTGCAGGGGAAAGGATAAGAGCGGATATAAAAAGAATGCCCTGTGTTATATATAGGAAGATGCTCTTCGCGTATATAACACAGGGCATTGCTGTTATTACAGTTATTCTCCCTGTGGTTTACGTTCCAGCCAGTAATAAAGTGGTGGAATCACAACGGGGGTGAACAGTAAGGTAAACGTGAGTCCGCCGATGATAACGGTAGCCAGCGGCCGTTGTACATCGGAGCCAATGCCGGAGCTGATGGCTGCCGGTATTAAACCGATGATGGCCACTACCAGCATCATCATAATTGCTTTGAACTGGTCTACTGCTACTTTTTGTACCGAGGCTCTAACGGTAAGGGGGGAACGATACATTTCGCGGTTGAGGGCCGATACCAATAATACCCCTGCCATGACAGAGATACCAAAGATGGATACAAAGCCTACACCGGCGGATACGTTGAAGTGATAACCCCGTATAAAGAGCGCCACAATACCGCCTGCCAGTGCTACCAGCATACAACTCATGGTCACGAACGTATGTTTCATGCTTTTGAAGAGCATAAACAGAAATACGAATACGATAACAATGGTGAGCGGAATGGTGAGTGACAGCTGTTTGCCGGCGCGTTCCAGGTTTTCGTACTGGCCGCCATAAATGATATCATAGCCTTTCGGCACCTTTATCTGCTTCGCTATTTTTTCCTGCAGCTCCGATACAAAAGAACCCTGGTCACGGCCCCGTACATTGGTACGTACTGTGATCATGCGTTTACCATCTATCCGGTAGATGTTTGTCTGGCCGTCGATAAAGCGGATGTCTGCCAGTTGTTCCATGGGAATGAGCGCACCGGTTGCGGAAGGAATCTGCAGTGCTTTGATGGCTTCTACCGAATTGCGGTTTTCCGGCAGGTAGCGGATCACGATATCATAACGTTTGGTACCGTCATAGAGCGTGCCTACCGGCATCCCGCCAATGGCAGCTTCTATCATTCCCTGGATATCACTCACGTTGATACCGAAACGCGCGGCATTTTCACGGTTGATATTAATGGCCAGCTGTGCCTGGGTACCTTCCTGTTCTATGTTTACAGAAGCCGCACCGGGTGTGGCTTTTACGATATTGGCAATACTGTCTGCTTTTGTGCGCATCATGGCCAGGTCGTCGCCCACTACCGAAACGGCGAGGTCGGCGGCACTACCGGTTACAATTTCCATCACCTGGTCAATGATGGGCTGACCGGAGTTGAAAGAGGCGCCCGGAATATTTCTTTCCAGATCGGCCTGTATTCTTTTCACCAGTTCTTTTTTGGAAATGGTATCACTCCACAGCTTATAGTTTTTGAGTCCGATGAGGATTTCCGTACGGTTCGTCGGGAACGGATCGGTACCATCGTCGTTGCGGCCTGTTTGTGTGATGATGTATCTTACCGGCGGATAGCGGGCGGCGATCTCCCGTATTTTCGGGGCAATCTTCGCATTTTCCTGGATGGTTACACCGGCAGGTAAAAAGGCACGCATGAAGATAGAACCTTCATCCAGCTCTGGCAGAAACTCTGTTCCCAGTTTGCCACCCAGCCCAATCAGCAACAGGATCATGATACCTGCAGCGATGACGGTTTGTTTGTGGAAACGTAAAAAGAAGTTGAGCGATTTTTTATAGGTACGCTCTAAAAAGTCCAGCACCACATTATGGTGTGGCTTCATCGGTTTATCTGCCGACAAGGCTTTTTTATAGGCAAAGGAGATCAGTACCGGGATGAGTGACAAGGCACAGATCATAGAACCGATTACCGCAAAAGCCAGGGTGAGCGCCATGGGAGAGAAGAGTTTACCTTCTACTCTTGTCATCAGCAGGATGGGCGTATAGGCCAGGATGATGATGGTAACGGAGAAAAAGATTTCCCGTCCTACTTCCTGTGCCGCCAGCATGGTGATGCCGGTGATACCGCCTTTTTTCTCCGCTTCGGTGGCATTGCGGTAACGCCGGATCAGGTGTTCCGCCATCACGCAGGCCCCATCTACAATGATCCCGAAGTCGATGGCACCTAAAGACAGCAGGTTGGCCGGAATACCGGTGAGCCGCATCAGTATAAACGCAAACAGCAAGGCAAAGGGAATAGTGGCCGTTACCACCAGTGCAGAACGGATACTGCCCAGGAAGAAAACGAGGATGATCACCACGATACTTACTCCCATGAAAAGCGTATGGGATACGGTTTCCAGGGAGTGGTTGATGAGGAAACTCCGGTCATACAGTACACGCAGGTGAATGCCATCCGGCAATTCTGTTTCGGTGATATCTGCCATTTTAGCTTTTAAGGCTTTCAGCACTTCGCTGGGGTTTTCTCCCCTGCGCAGCAGAATGATGCCTTCCGGAGCACCTACCTTATCGATGCCTTCATCCGGTACGGCGTAGCCCATTACCCCGCTGGGTGGCGGTGGCGTTACTTCCACCGTGGCTACATCGCGGATATAGATAGGCGTACCGTTTACGGCGGTGAGTACAATGTTCTGGATATCCTTTTCCGATTTCACGCTACCGAGGCCACGTACGGCAAAGCCTTGTCCGCCCCGTTCGATGACGTTTCCACCGGTATTCTGGTTATTCTTTTGTACCGCATCAATAACGGCTTGCAGCGTGAGGTTGTATTTACGGAGTTTATCCGGCGCCGTTAGAATGTGAAATTGTTTCAATGGGCCGCCGAAGGTGGTTACATCCGCAATGCCGGGTACCTGGAGGATCGCGGGGCGTATCACCCAGTCCTGCAGGTCTCTCAGCTGCATGGGCGTGTAGTTGGGTGGCGCTTCTACCACATAGCGGTATATTTCACCGACTGCTGTGGTAAGGGGCGCCAGCTCCGTGGTAACGCCGGGTGGCAGCGAAACAGACGACAGGCGTTCTATCACCTGCTGCCGGGCGAAATAATCATCGGTACCATCCTGGAAGGTGAGCTGTACAACAGACAGACCGAAGATAGTACGGCTTCTGCGGTCCAATACCCGGGGCACATTATTCAGCGCCCGCTCAATGGGTACGGTTACCTGTTGTTCTACTTCTTCGGCGGCACGCCCTTCGTAGGGCGCTACAATGATGACGTTGGTATCGGCAATATCCGGGTATGCTTCAATTTTTAACTGGGTAAAACACCAGTAACCAATGACGGAAAGCACTACGGCAGCAATGATCACTGCCCAACGGTTACGTAAGGAGAATATAAGAATGTTGCGAATCATGCCTCGAATGGGTCTACATGGTGAGTAATAATGAATCCACCTTTGTATTCCTGCCGCAGGCGGGTCAGTACATCCCGCACTTTGGCATCTTCATCAATAAAGGTGATCACGATAGGGGGATCATCAAAAGAGAACATCTGATCCGGTCGTTTCATTTGCTGGTTGGCACCAAATCCCATGATGCCTTTATATACGGTAGCACCCTTTACCTTGTTCAGCAACAGCTGCTGCATGATAAACTCATACAGAGGACGGGTACCATAGAGATCGTCTTTGTCTATAAAAATCTGAGCCTGTAACATAAAGCAGGGGTTTAGTATCCGAAAGAAATTCCTTTTAATTCCATGGCGCCGTCGGTGACTACGATATCACCTTCCTGCAGGCCGGTGTAGATCACTACGCGGTCTGCCACCTGGGCGCCGGTGAGCACCTCTCTCCGTTCAAAGGAGTGGGCCGCTTTTCCTTTTACGAATACATAGTTTTTGCCTTGTACGGTAATGAGTACACTTCTGGGAACAGACAAGGTATTGCCTTCGCTGACATCAAATTTTACGGAAGCAAACATGCCGGCCCGCAGTTGTTTTTTACCATCCCGTACGCCTATACGTAGCTTCACCATGCGGGTAATGTTATCTACCACTTCACCAATATCTTCGATGGTGCCGGTAAAGGTTTCATTCGGATAAGAGGTAAACTGCAGGGTGCAGGTACTGCCTTCTTTTACTTTATTAACCTGGTTTTCGGGCATATCACAGATGATCCATACTTTACCGGGTTGTGCATGCAGCACTGCCTGCGGGTCGAAACCGGCCAGTTTCAGTTTGGACTCATGTTCTATGATCGCTGTTTTTTCGTTGGCCAGTTCTGTCTGTGCTACGGCTACATCCGTTTGTGCGGAGATCAGATCCGTTTTGGCAGTAGATACATCTTTACCGGTACCGGCGCCGTGTTCTACGAGGTCCTGAAAACGACTCAGCTCAATTTGTTTCTGGCTGACGATCGCTTTCTTCTGTTGGATGATGCTGGCTTTTTCCCGGATGTTGATGGTATGTTGCAGCATCTCTGTGTAGTTGGCGGTGAGGTCGGCATTGTCGAATAAGACGATGTTTTGTCCGAGGTCTTCCCGGGAAGGCACGATGGTGGCTACTACCCGGGCAGGAGCTGTGAGGGCCGTGTTGAGGTCACTTTTGGTGACTACGGCCGTATGGAAGTAACTCAGGGTAAGGCTGTCGGCCGGGAACTGAATGACGCGGCCACTGTCCTGTACGATGGGTTTATTGGAGGCAGGAGTGTTTTTTTTCTCCGGTTCATGGGAGCCGCATGATAATATTGCCAGGGAGATGCTGGCTATCATTAAGCCGGGTATAATGCGTTTCATCTGAATCATTAGAGTTGATTAATTAATCCGGTTACATATAATAGTTGCAGGTAGCTTTTACGGTAGTCGTATAAAGCAGTGTAGTACATCTTTTCGGTATCGAACCAGGTACGTTGCGCTTCCAGGAAATCGATGATGGTAGTACCTCCGCGGGCGTAGGCGTATTTCACGGACTGTAATACCCAGGATGATTTGTCGAGGATATTTTTATACTTTTCCATGGTTGTTTTGTTGACCTGGTAAGTATTGTAGGCGTTACGTACTTCTGTTTGCGCCTGTTGCCGGGTCGCTGCCAGGGATTGTTCTGATTGCTGGAGCAACAGTTTTGATTTTTTAATTTCTCCCTGGTTGCGGCTAAAAAACGGCAGGTCAATGGTACCGAAGAAACCGAAATAGGGTACTGTGTTCTGCGGATTATAAATCAGCCCCAGCTCCGGAACGGGATGAGCAAGGGACCGTTGCAGGCGGATGTTGCTTTTGGCGGCATCAATACTGGTTTGTGCCACCTGCATATCCGGCCGCTGTGCGTACGACAGGCGGGTAAGGCTATCCAGCTGCTGCACTACTTCCAGGGTAATCACCGGATCATCGGTATCGATGGTAAGGGTGTTGTTGCTGCCGGTGAGGAGCTGCAGGTTTTGTACTTCGTTGTTGTATTGCTGGGTAGCCTGTTGCAGCTGCAGGTGGTATTGCTCCGACAAGAGCTGGGTTCTGGCCAGGTCACTCTGGCTGATCACCTGGTTCTTCAACCGGACTTCCTGTGTGCTGAGGAGGCTGTCGATGTTGGTTTGCGCCTGGTTCAGGAGGTCGAGATTTACTTTACTGTACCATACGTCCAGCCATTTGTTGCCGGTTTCGGCCAGTACCCCCTGTTCGGTGCCCAGGTAGTTTTTCTCCGCCAGGGTCACATTTTTGTAGGCTACTTCCTGTTTGTATTTCCGTTGCCCGGCCAGCTGGAATGGTTTGGTGAGCTGCCACCATACCTGCCGGTTGTGTGCATTGGCGAAGTTGGTGTTGGCCGCAAAATTTCGGGCGTCCATGAGTTGCAATGTCTGATTATTCAGCACCGGATTGGGCCGCAGGCCGGCGGTAATGACATCGCTTTGTGCGATGCCGGTATTCAGGGTAGCGGGTTGCAGGAAAGGATTGTTTTGCTGTGCGGTGTGCAAGGCTTGTTTTAAAGTAAGGCCGGATTGCGCCTGCAGGCTGGTATACCAGCACAGGAAAAACCAGCAGCATAAAATGTTGTTTTTTAACATACCTGTCAGTTCGATTAATAATTATGATGGGAGCCGTTTGAGTCGTAAGATGGTGGCCGGTGTAGTCCGGCGAATAAAAGGGCAGGGTGGGGTGTTGTACTGATTGCCTGCTGCCTGATGATCGTATCAATGATTGCGGATACATCAGGTGCTGCCAATGAGGGCAACATCGCCGGTAGTGCCTTGAGTGCTATATCGGTATCATGCGTGTTTAAAACGAAGAAATAAATTTATGGGTGCCTCTCTGTTCACAAATGGGAGGAAGCGATGTATGCTGTGTTTACGCGCTGCCTGCCGGTGCATTAAATCCCGGTTGAAGATAGACATAATTTTAAATACAAGGTATCAATGGGTTATGTCGCCGGCCATAAAAACGAGGGAACCTGATTTGACTATAGCCGTGAGGGTTATTAAATAATTGTTATCCGGAAGACAGGCTGGCATTTATGCCGGCTGCTGCTGCGTATGCATCGCAGGTTGGCAGGTGGATACCGGGGGAGAAAAACAGGGGAGCGGCGGAACGGATTTGTAAAAGATATTATATGCTCATATATTTGTTAGCTACAACTAACTAAATATAATATGCATTCAAATAAAACCTTAAATGTCATATTGCTTTCGGTGATTGCCGCGCTTTTTTTTATACCCTTTTTGGGCAGGGTACATCTGTTCGACTGGGATGAAATAAATTTTGCGGAATGTTCCAGGGAGATGTTGAAACTGGGCGATTACACGCGGGTGTATGTAGACTTTAAGCCGTTCTGGGAAAAGCCGCCGATGTTTTTCTGGATGCAAAGCCTGGCGATGCAATGTTTTGGCGTCAATGAATTTGCTGCCCGTTTTCCGAATGCCATCTGTGGTATCGTAACGCTGGTGGTCATCTATCTGTGTGGTTCCCGGGTGTACGACCGGAAGTTTGGTTTGTTGTGGGCGCTGGCCTATGGCGGATCTTTGTTTCCTAATATGTACTTTAAATCCGGTATCATTGATCCGTGGTTTAACCTGTTCATTTTCCTGTCGCTCTACTATTTCATTTTATATACCTGGAAGAGAAACGGGGTGGATAAAGAAGGTTTGAAAAAAACAGCGGTGACCTATGCGATCTGGTCCGGTATATATATGGGGCTGGCTATCCTGACCAAGGGACAGGTAGCGCTGATGATCTTCCTGATGGTACTGGGTGTGTATTTTATCTATAACCGGTTCCGTTTTTATTTTGGCTGGGGGCATGCTTTATTGTTCCTGGTAGTAGCCTCGCTGGTAACTGCCACGTGGTATGGTTATGAGACGGCAAAAAATGGTACCTGGTTTATTGCGGAGTTCATGAAATATCAATACCGTTTGTTTACCACGCATGATGCCGGCCAGGAAGGTTTCTGGGGCTATCACTATGTGGTGTTGCTGATCGGTTGTTTTCCGGCGTCGCTTTTTGCGTTGCCCTCCTTTTTCCGGTCGCAGTACAGCAGCCGTTTTGACAAGGACTTTAAGGTATGGATGCTGATCCTGTTCTGGGTGGTTACTTTATTGTTTACCATTGTACAGTCCCGTATCATTCACTATTCTTCTATGGCCTGGTTCCCGCTCACTTTCCTGGCTGCCTATACTTTCTACAAATGGGAACGGAAGGAGCTGAATTATAAAAAGTATGTAGGCGTACTCACGACGATCCTGGGTAGTATCATTGCCATTGTGTTGCTGGCGGTACCGCTGATCGGACTGAATATCAAAAGACTGATTCCTTATGTAAAGGATACTTTTGCGCAGGCCAATATGGCGGCGGAAGTGACCTGGAATGGTTCCGAAGGACTGGTGGGTATTATCATGGTATTGACCCTCATTGTTGGTATCCGGATGCTGAGAAAACGTAATTATGCCGGTGCTGCCTGGACGTACTTTGGCGGTACTGCGCTGGTGATTTTCCTGGCGGCAGCGATCATTGTGCCTAAAGTAGAAAGATATTCCCAGGGGGCGGCGATCGATTTCTTTGAAGCCAGACAAGGCGAAGATTGTTATGTAAAGGTATTGGGCTACTGGAGCTATGCGCCTTTCTTCTATACTCATAAAGAGAAGCCCACCAATGAAAATTCCTATAATGAAGAGTGGCTGCTGACCGGCAACATCGATAAGCCTGTTTATTTTGTGACCAAGGTAGACCGGGTGAATGATTACGCACAGTATACCTCTCTCAAGGAATTATACCGTAAAAACGGATTCGTATTCCTGAAAAGAGAACCGGTACAGCATTAAGTTGCTGTCTGTAAAATGATACGACGCCCCGGTCAGCAACGTTGTTGTTGACCGGGGCGTCACTTTTATACAGCTATTAAGTATCCCGCCTGAAAGGAGGGGACTGCATCGTCGCCCGTAAAACGGGAAACGCCGTGATCAGTAGCTTTGCTGCTGATCACGGCGTTTGCTTTATAAAAGCGGTTGTTCTTACTTCTTTTTCTTGCGGGAGAGGAAGCGGAGGAATTTACTCACCACTTTATCATTGGAGCCAAGCCATCCTTTGATTTCGGTGTAAACCGCCACCATCGCATTGTCCAGCTTCACCATGAGTTTTTTGTTGTCTTCACCCGGGCGTACCATGTAATGGGTGGCACGACGATAAGGCTGCGCTTCTTCGGTGTAATAATACAGGGCGATGGATCTTCTGTTTCTGTCTTCCGGACAGGTAGTAGGTTCCGGATGACCGTGATAGGAGTCTGCATCAGTATTGAAAATTACACAGCGGTTGAAAATGGGCAATACTTTCTTCTCACAGGCTTTCATTTCGGTATCCCATAATTCCAGTTTACCACCCCAGGCTTCTTCCCAGTCTTTATTCAGGTACACCAGTACGTTTACCCGGCGTTGCCAGTGACGGTGATGCGGGTGTACGGTGAAGTCGGCATGGATATTCAGGAATCCGCCTCTTTTAGACTGGTGAATACCACCACCTTCCAGCATATCATCCTTTTTCAGGTTGGGGATGCCAGTCAGTGTACTGAGAAACTGCAGGAATTCCGGCGAGTTCAGCTCATTGATGGTTTGTTTGATGGTAGTAGGCAGCAGGTCCAGTTTATTCAGCCCCGCTTTATTTTCATTGTAATGAACATAGTTGATCCATCCTTCGGTTTCATTTAACCTGTCAAACTCCTGGTTGCATTTATCCAATACATCCGGATTCATGAAATCCTCCAACACGATATGAGGATAAGGACTGGCTGTCTGGTATTCGTTACTTATGCCGGCAAGTTGTGCATTCCAATGATCGTAATCGAATAATTTTGTTTGTTGAGAGGTTTCCACTTTGTGAATTTTAACATGACTTGGAAAAGAAGCATAAATATAAATCAAAAATTAATCTGTTATAGTGCCGGGCAAAAAACGGGAGGTATTTATGGGAAATTCTCTCTGCAGGCTGGACCACTACATATGGGGAAAAGTCTTCCCGTTACGTTTATTATTGGTATTAAATTATTATCATATCTGTAAAATTAATATGCGTTTTGTTGATGAAATTTTCAAAGGCTTCATCCTCGCAGCTTTCGGCTGTTTTTAAAAACGATTGAAGTTATCTTGGCACGAAATGTGTTTTAGGGTGGTCGTTAGTCCGGAGTCATTTAAAAAATATACCATCTTTTATTGGATCGTCCTGTTGTTATGACTATGAGTATTGCCATAGTTTGCTAGAAGTAATCCCGGGAGTGAATGTTCCTGTTTTATCTGTTGACATTGTTATATATGAATCATGTTTATGCATGTAAAGGACCCTGGCATGTAGGAAAAATACCACTACTCATGTAAGCCGCAGTTGTAACGGCTATTGGTATGATTAATTATTAAGAAAAAACGAGACACCTATGCGTAATATTCTTTTGGTAGAAGATGATGAGTTTGTATGCAGAACCATTGAGATCATTTTAAGGAAACAGGCTTATACGGTTACCATTGCCAAAAACGGTCAGGATGCATTACAGTTTTTGAAGCAATCCACTTTTGACCTGGTCATCACAGACCTCATGCTGCCTTATGCGAATGGACTGGAACTGGTGAGTAAAATCCGCCATGAACTGCACCTGGGCATGCCTATCCTGGTATTGTCTGCTGTTACCCACGAAAAAACAGTAACGGAAGGTTTTGATATCGGTGTAGATGATTATCTGAAAAAGCCGTTTAACCCTGCTGAGTTAACATCCCGGGTAAACCGCCTGATTGAGCAAAAAGAAAAGCATACCCTCTGAACTAAATCATAGCCGTAATATAATGAATGTCATGTCGTCGTTCCGCCAGTGGCTGGCGGACCTGATCTACTATTTTGCTTATTTCCCGCTGGTTATTCAGATTGCGATTCTGGTGAGCGTATTTGCCGTAGCTGGTACGCTGATAGCCTACATATATATGATGCTATACCGGTGGCGAAAGGAAAGACGCTCCCAAAAAGAGCAGCCGGTTCGGGAGCTGGGAGATGCCCTGTTGCTGGAACATATCGTTTATAAGTCTGTCAATACGCCTGGTGAGCCGGTGGCACTGCCACTGGCTGCATTTCAGGAGCTGCCCCTGTCAACCGCCTGGGGCCGGGATATTTTTGTGAACCAGCTGCTGGAATACCGGATGAATTTCACCGGAGATATTCCTGATCTGCTCCGGCAGTTGTACCTGGAGCTGGGATTACATCAGCAGATGGCCGCAGCGCTGAAATCCGGCCGCCGCAAAGCCGTTATTGCCGCGTTGGTAGAACTGGCCGGCATGGGCGTATTGCTGGAGAAGGACTATATACTTACCCTCACCCGCAGCAAGGATAAATACATACGGGAAATGGCGCGCTGCTACATGGTACAATGTTCGCCTGATGCGCCGTTTGAATTCCTGGAACAGGTACAGGAACCCCTGTTGCCATGGGAACAGTTTGAACTGTTCCGGATTATCTCGCTGCGGAAAGATATTCCCGTACCTGACTTTGCCAGATGGATTGATCCGGCCTTTCATCCTTCTGTAGTAAGTCTTTGCCTGAAGCTGGCGACCTACTACCAGCAGCCCGCCGCTATCCCGGCGATTATCCGGTTGCTGGATACCCCCGACGAATCTTTAAGAGCAGCTGCCATCAACAGCCTCGGTAAGCTGATGGCCATCGAAGCAGAACCCCTGCTCATCGACAGGTATCCGCAGGAACCGGTTGCGGGTAAGCTGGAAATACTGAAAGCGCTGGGACGTATCGGTTCCGGACAGTACCTCGATTTCCTGCAGCAGGAGCTGGAACATACGGATGAACCGTTGCTGATGAAACACGCTGCCCATTCCATTGTTGCACACCACGCGCTGGCGGGTGGGCTGATTAACCGCTTACAGCATTCACTCACAGGATCAAGACAACTGGTATTACAACACAGTCTTAATCCCCTGATTAAATATTAATCATGTTTTCTTCTGTTTTTAAACATATCACAGACTTTTACGAAAGCGCCATATTTATTTATTGCGTCGGACTTTTTCTGTTTTACATTCTGCTGGCCGTGTTATCATTGATCGCCATCCGCCGCAGCATGTGGAAAAACAAAGTACGGGCGCAACAGATGCTGGTGGCCTCGCCGCTTACACCCGGCATTTCCGTGATAGCGCCGGCCTACAATGAAGGCGTTACCATTATTCCGAATGTACGTTCCCTGCTCGCCCTCAACTATCCCCGCTTTGAAGTGGTGATTGTCAATGATGGCAGTAAAGATGATACCCTGGAGCAACTGATCCATGAATTTGAACTGACAGAAGTGGATTTCTTCTACCGGCAGCAGGTGCCTTCGCAGGAAGTGAAACGCTTCTTCAAATCCACCAACCCGGCTTATTCGCGGTTGCTGGTACTGGATAAGGTAAACGGAAAAAGTAAAGCAGATGCGGTGAATGCCGGTATCAATGCTGCTTCTTTTGATTTCTTCCTGAATACAGATGTGGATTGTATCCTGAACCGCGATACGTTGTTACGCCTGGTGAAACCCTTTATGGATGATCCGGTGCGGGTAATTGCTACTGGTGCGCCTTTACGTGCTGCCAACTCCTGCGAGGTGGAAGCGGGTGTGATTACCAAAGTACGCGTACCTAAATCACTGTTGCCCCGCTTCCAGGAAATGGAATACATCCGTTCCTATCTGCTGGGGAAAATGGGCTGGACTTTTATGAACGCAGTACCCAACGTATCCGGTGGGCTGGGATTATTTGACAAAGATATTGTGATCCGCTCCGGTGGCTATGACCCGGCTTCTTTCGGAGAAGATATGGATATGGTGGTGCGCATGTGTATGTATATGTGCGAACAAAAGTTACCCTATCGTATCCACTATATTCCTGAAACCCTTTGCTGGACAGAAGTACCGGCTACCCTGAAAGTATTTTCCCGGCAGCGTATCCGGTGGGCGAGGGGCTTGTTCCAGATATTCTTTAAACATAGGAAAGCATTATTCAACCCTACCTACAGGAAACTGGGGCTGATCATGTTTCCCTACAACTTCTTCTTTGAGTTGCTGGCGCCACTGATAGAGTTTGCAGGTATCCTGTATTATATCTATATCGTGGTGAATCACCTGATCAACTGGGATTATGCGATCATCCTGCTGGTATTCATCTATACTTTTTCTATACTCATTACTTCTCTTTCTATTCTGTGGGATCAGCTGATATTCCGTTACTACAGCAGCTGGAAAGAAGTATTTCAGTTATGTCTGCTTTCACTGGCGGAACCGTTTGTATATCATCCGGTGGTGCTTTTCTGTGCTATCCGGGGTTACTTCAACCAGTTGATCGGAAAAAAACATAGCTGGGGAAATATGCAGCGGCAAGGTTTTGTGCAGGCTGCCACATCTCCTGAAAAAAAATAATCAAGCGTCATGTTCAAGTGTAGTGTGAAAAATATTTTTATAGCATTGGCCTTCCTGCTGGCAGGAACAGCCACCTATGCGCAACGGAGCGGACTCGTATCTTCCGATGTGTTATATAAGCTGGCACTCGATGCCCGCAAGGAAAACAAAGATTACGTAAAAGCCATCCGGCTGTGTAAAAAAGCGTTGTCACAAAGTCCGGACTATACGGATGTCCGCATATTGCTGGGCAGGTTGTATCAGGAAACGGGACAGCCTGTGGCAGCTGCTTTCGAATGGAATGTAGTGTTGAGAAAAGAGCCGGGCAATACAGAGGTATTGCAGGCATTGGTAAACCTGTATGATAGTCAGGGTAATCCTGCAGAAGCCATCTGTTACGTGGATATGCTGCTGGAAAAATCGCCGCTCGATAAAAACCTGTTGCTGAAAAAATACGGCATGGTCACTGCGGGTGGAGATGTGGTCACACAGGCCCGGCTCATGGCATTGTTACGCCTGCACTATGCCAGCGATCCGCAGGTAGCGGCACTGCTGAAAGATTACCAGCTGCAGGCTGCCCGTCAGGGTCGTAGCGCCGGTAATACCGATGGGGCACAGCGGATGTATGAGCAGGTATTACTGCGCGAACCTGATAACCGCGATGCGCTGGAAGGCCTGGCAGCTGCATTGGAAAGCCAGGGCCGTGCACAGGAAGCGATCACTTATTACGACCGCCTGCTCCACCTGTTCCCGGACAATACCACCTATCGCCTGAAACGTTCTGCTATGCAGCTGACAGCACGCAACTACACAGCTGCACTGGAAGATGCCCAATGGTTGTATCGCCACCATAAAGAGCAGCCACAGTTTAAGCAACACCTGACAGATGTGTACATGGCCATGGTACAACAGCCCGGTGGCGCGCCGGCTTATGCGGAGCAACTGCTTGCACTGCAGCCCCGCAATAAAGGAGCCTATGAGCAGCTGATCAATCATGCTTATGGTAAAGGAGATTATACTACGGCGAATAGCTGGTGTAATAAAGCGCTGCAGGTATTCCCAGGCGATGCGGAACTATTGAAAAAACAAGTGGGTATACAGGAAGCCATGCCCGATTATCCGGCGGCTACCCGTACCGCCCTGCAGTTGTTGCAACGTTATCCCGGCTCCGTGGAAACACAACGTTACAGCGGATTACAGCTGGCATATGCCAATAAGCTGATACGGGAACAACAGGTTACACAGGCGGTTGCCGTGTTACAATCAGCTTTGCAACAAGTACCAGGTGAACCGTCGCTCACCTTGCTGTTATCCAATATGCACGCTTTACAGGGTCATCCCCGGGAAGCCGTGGCATTGCTGGATCAGCTGCTGGCAAAACAACCGGCAGATACGGCGTTGTTATATAAGAAATCCGGTTTGTTGGAGTCCATGCAGGATTATCGTACAGCCGCCGGCGTTACCCGGCAGTTGCACACGGCTTATCCGGCTGATCTGCGCTACCGCCGTACCCTGGCAGACCAGTTGTTGGGCGCAGCCAGACAGGATATACAGCAACAACAGTATCCGGCTGCGAAAGCTGCCTTACAAGAAATATTACAATTCATGCCGGCAGAAAAAGCTGCCTGGGTATATCTTATTAACCTCGAAAATCAGCAGGGACAACCGCAACAGGCATTGACCTATACCACGGATGCATTGCATACGCTGGCAGCCGACTCGCTGTTATTGCAGAAAAAAGCGGCTTTGCTGCAGCAACTGGGCCGATATACGGATGCCGGCGTGATAGCTGCACAGCTGTACCAACGTTATCCGGCAGATACGGCTCTCCGGCAATTATACCTGGAGCAGTTGCTGGCGCAAGGCAAACAATGCCGGGAAAAACAACAGTGGGACAGTGCCTGGCAGTATTATCAGACCGCTTATGCGGTGGCGCCGGCAGATACGACGGTATTGACTTACCTGACCACAACGGCTACCGCTCGAAAACAATATGATACCACCCTGATGTATGCCGATAAAGGCCTGGCCTTATGGCCTGCACAGCCGGTGCTGCTGGCGCAGAAAGCCCATGCACTGGAACAGCTGCACCGGTATGCGGATGCCGCAGGCGTAGCCCGGCAGCTGTATGCCATACAGCCCGGCGAAAAAAAGTGGCGCGAATATGCGGATCACCTCAACGGCTATACGTATAAAAATCAGGCGGGCGTTATTTATATGCAATCGGTATATGATAAAAACCAGCAGCCGGCCAGTATTGTTTCTTTGCAGTATATGCGGCGGCACCAGCGGGGTACCGTACTGGGCAGGGTAAACTATGCTACGAGAGAAGCCGGCAGCGGTATACAGCTGGAAGCGGAAACGTATTACACGCACAACCCGCGCTATTATTCCTACGGACTGATTGGCTGGTCGGATGCGAAAGTATTTCCCCTGTTCAGGGCCGGTTATTCCTTATTCCGCAACTTCAACAAAGGTTGGGAAGGAGAGGTGGGCGCCCGCTATATCCGGAGCGATACCAGTAATAATTATTCCGCCGTATTTTCTGTCGGGAAATATTTCGGTAATTACTGGGCCAACCTGCGGGCCTTTTATACGCATGATGAACAACAGTGGTACCAGGCGTATACACTTACCAACCGGTTTTACCTGAATGACCGGCAGGACTTCATTGCCCTCATCGGTAATATCGGGGCTTCACCGGATGACCGCAGCCGTAACTTCCAGTTTGGTAACGTGGTAGGTTTTACCTCCACCTCCCTTACGGCAGGCTTCCAGAAGAACGTCCGGTCACGCGCTACCATAGGGGCTTATACCACCTGGACGCGGCAACAGATTGCCAAACAGCAATATGGTAATCAGTATGATGCCTATTTGTTGTTTCTCTGGAATTTTTAATAGCGCAACTCACCATCACTACGATATATCAGGCCGGAACAGGCGTCGTCAGGACGATTGTTCCGGCTTTATTTTGTCGTGTCCTGCCCTTAAGATTGTCACACCTGCACCCGCTGAAATTGATTTTACATGGGTAATTTTATAACAACAAAAACAGCACATATACTGTAGTTATTATAACCTGTATTCATCACCTTAAAATTGTTTCGTTATGGAAAAGCAACAGTTTCATGTTACCATTGATGCCACCCGGGAAAGAGTGTGGGAAGTACTGTGGGGAGATACCACCTATCCGGCCTGGACAGCCGCTTTTTGTGCCGGTTCCAGGGCAGAAACAGACTGGAAAGAGGGCAGTAAGGCGCTCTTCCTCGGCGACACAAATGATGGTATGGTGGCCATCATTGCGGCCAGTGTACCCGCTGAATTTATGTCTTTCCGGCATATCGGAGAAATAAAGGATGGCGTAGAAGACGTGACCAGCGACCGGGTGAAGGAATGGGCCGGCGCCATGGAGAATTATACCCTCAAGACTGTTAACGGCCAGACGGAAGTAACAATAGATATAGATGTAGCAGCAGATTATAAGGAGTATTTTATGACTACCTGGCCGAAGGCGCTCGACACTTTAAAAGCGATTGCAGAAAACAAGGCATAGGGTATGCCGCTCCTGAATGTATAACACTTTTCAACAATTGTGTAACAGGTAGTCTGCCGGCTTTCCGCAGTTTTGTAATGATTTAAACATAGATCCTATGTGGCACAATGATAAAATCGTTATAAAGGAAATGGTGGATGAAAGCTGTCTGCAGGCAGTAAAGCAGCTATTGGCGGTGTTACAGATCCCGGTGAAACAGCTATACCCGGGGCTGGTCATCCTCCGGTCTGCTTTAACCGCACAGGAAATGCAGAATTTGACTGCGCGGCTGGCAGCGCAGGGGTATCATCCGGAGCCGGATAAAACCGCACAAATGGTGCTGGCAGTGAAGGCGTTGGTAGCCACGGTTTATGGTGGCACTTTCCCCTTTACTGCCGGCTTCCTCTTTGGCCCCTGGGCCCAGGAACAGCTCGGGGAAGACTATCCGCATGCAGCCCGGTTGTTTGCTGCCACAACCGGTATGACCCCGGAAAACTATATCCTGCACTATCGGATAGAAAAAATAAAGGAATGGCTGGTATATACCGACGATTCTGTAGCAGCCATCGCTGCCCGCCTGGGATTTAAGCATGCCGTACAGCTGTCTGCACAGTTAAAGGCATACACGGGTTTAAATACCGCTTATTTCAGGAAGATCCGCCATGACAAGGCGTTGCTGCGTGCCCGGTCCTCCTCCGGGACTTAAAATTTTATACATTTTATACTGAATAGTATAACATTCCCGCGTTGTACCGGGCGTAATTTTGTATAAAATCAGCAAATATGTCATCAGCTATATCCGTACAACAGGAAGTAACTCCTAAAAAGCAACAACAGGCAGGTATTATTAAAGAAACGTTTCCCGTATTGGAAATGACCTGTGCTGCCTGTGCTGTCAGCGTGGAATCCATGCTGAAAACAGTGCCCGGCGTAACAGATGCCGGAGTGAATTTTGCCAATCAGTCTGCCTGGGTACAACATGCCCCGGAAGTAACCCCGGAAGCCTTACAGCAAGCTGTACGTGCGATTGGTTACGATCTCGTTATCACGAAAGAAAATCAGGAAGAAATAAAAGAAGCCGCTCAGCGCAAGCATTACCAGGAAATCAAACAACGCACGATCTGGTCTTCGCTGTTATCATTGCCGGTAGTGATCATCGGTATGTTCTTCATGAATATGCCTTATGGCAACTGGATTATGATGGCGCTGGCTACCCCCGTTGTATTTTTCTTCGGCCGCAACTTCTTTGTAAATGCCTGGAAACAGGCGCGCCACGGTAAAGCCAACATGGACACCCTGGTTGCGCTCAGTACGGGTATTGCGTGGTTGTTCAGTACTTTTAACACCATCTATCCGGAATTCTGGCACCAGCGCGGTTTACATGCCCACGTGTATTTTGAAGCTGCCGCGGTAGTCATTGCTTTTATCTCATTGGGTAAATTGCTGGAAGAAAAAGCCAAATCGAATACTTCTTCTGCCATAAAAAAATTAATCGGATTGCAACCTAAAACAGTCTGGAAGGTAGATACAACCGGTAACATACAGGAAGTGCCGATCGCCAGTGTAAAAGTCAATGACCTGCTGCTGGTGAAGCCCGGTGAGAAGATTCCCGTAGATGGTAAAGTCGTGAGTGGTACTTCTTATGTAGATGAAAGTATGATCACCGGAGAACCCGTACCGGTGGCCAAAGAAAAAGGTATGGCCGTTTTTGCGGGTACCATTAATCAGAAAAGCAGTTTTCAGTTTGAGGCAGAAAAAGTAGGCACAGACACTTTGCTGGCACAGATTATAAAGATGGTACAGGAAGCCCAGGGTAGTAAAGCGCCGGTGCAAAAGCTGGTAGATAAAATTGCCGGTATCTTTGTACCTGTGGTGATTGGGATTGCGATCCTTACCTTTGTGGCCTGGATGGTATTGGGTGGCGAGCATGCCTTTACACATGCCTTGCTTACTTCTGTAACGGTACTGGTGATTGCCTGTCCGTGTGCGCTGGGCCTGGCTACACCTACTGCCATTATGGTGGGTGTAGGTAAAGGCGCTGAAAATAACATCCTCATAAAAGATGCGGAAAGCCTGGAGCTGGCCCATAAAGTTAATGCGGTTATTCTTGATAAAACCGGTACTATTACAGCCGGAAAGCCGGTAGTGACCAATGTATTGTGGCAGGAAGAGGGAGCAGATCACAGCATACAACAGGCTGTATTGTACTCTTTGGAACAACAGTCTGAACACCCGCTGGCAGCAGCTGTTGTACAACATTTATCACAGCAGGCTGTGCAACCGGTAGCGCTTACACAGTTCAATAGCATTACTGGTAAAGGAATTGAAGGCACTTATGCCAATAGCAGTTACCTGGTGGGTAATAAACAATTAATGACGCAGACAGGCATCGTGATCACGGAATACTTTGCTGCACGGGCCGCACAATGGCAGGAAGAAGCCAAAACCGTGATTTATTTCGCCGGCGGGCAGCAATTACTGGCCATCGTAGCCATTGCCGATCAGATCAAGGAAACCTCCAAAGAGGCGATTGCAGCCTTACAAAGGGATGGCATAGCAGTTCATATGCTGACGGGAGATAATACCCACACCGCTGCCGCTGTAGCCGCCATGACAGGTATCACTTCCTTTAAAGGAGAAGTATTGCCGGCAGATAAAGCTGCCTTTGTGAAAAAATTACAGCAATCCGGAAAAGTAGTGGCCATGGTCGGAGATGGCATCAACGATTCGCTGGCGCTGGCACAGGCAGATGTGAGCATTGCGATGGGTAAAGGCTCCGACATTGCCATGGATGTGGCTAAAATGACGCTGATTACCGCCGACCTGAACAGCATCCCGAAAGCCTTGAAGCTGTCCCGTAAAACCGTGAGTGCCATCAAACAGAATCTTTTCTGGGCATTCATCTACAATGTGATTGGTATTCCGCTGGCTGCCGGTGTGTTGTATCCGGTGAATGGCTTCCTGCTGGACCCCATGATTGCCGGTGCAGCCATGGCGTTAAGTTCTGTCAGCGTAGTGGCCAACAGTCTGCGATTGAAAGCCGCCAGATTATAAGAAGGGATTTAAACAGATGATATACGATACATGACACAAACATATAACTGGCGTACAGCCGATATAATACGGGAAACCAATGATACCGTCACCATTGTTTTTGATACACAGGGCATTCCTTTTCATTACGACCCCGGACAGTTTATCAATGTAACCATTCCGGTAAACGGGGTGCCGGTGACCCGGTCGTATACGATCAGTTCCTTACCGGATGCAGGAGAATCTCCTGCGATTACCGTAAAGAAAGTAGATGGTGGATTAATGAGCAGCTTTATCGTAGATAAAGCTGCTGCTGTGCATACCTGGGAGGTAGATGGGCCCTACGGGGCTTTTGTGTTGCCGCCTGATGCCCATACAATACAGCACCTGGTTTTACTGGCCGGCGGCAGTGGCATTACGCCTTTGTATGTACTGGCCCGTGCTTTTGTACATCGTTTCCCGGCGGCAGCCATCACACTGATTTATTCCAGCCGGAATGCCGATGCGATTATTTTTAAACAGCGACTGGAAGATTGGGCGGCACAACATCCGGATCAGGTACATATTCATCATGCGTTGTCCCGTGCATCCGCTACCGCTAATAACAGCAATGTTACTTTCAGCAACGGCCGGATTAATAAGCTGATTGCTAAACGATGGATAACACGTATCCCGGCAACAGATACCCGTTACTTTATCTGCGGCCCTGCCGCCCTGATGCAACAACACCAGGATATGCTGACTACCTGGGACGTACCGGCGCAGCATTTGCACCTGGAATGGTTTGCACCGGATGAAACGCCCACAACAAAGGAATTGCCAACGGCCATGCAGGAAGTGTTGCTGCATTTATATGAACAATCCAACCTGATTGAAGTACAGGGTGGACAAACCATTTTGGCGGCTGCCCTGGAAGACCGGATACCGCTGCCTTATTCCTGTAGAAACGGTACCTGCGGCCGTTGTGCCGCCAAGGTTACTTCCGGCGTAGTGACGATGGAACGTAATTATGCCCTGGGCGAAAATGAACTGGCGGAAGGATGGGTATTGCTGTGTCAGAGCTATCCGGTTAGCAGTGATGTAACGGTGGAAATTGAATAGTAATTATATAAAAGTATGTGGCAATTGTATAACGGAGAAGGTTTACAGGCGTCGTAATTTTACAGTATCAATGATACATGTAAATAACTTTTAAAAGAGATAGAAATGGAAACCGTTCAGTTTAAAACAAACATTAAATGTGCAGGATGCATCGCTACAGTAACGCCGGTATTAAACGAACTGGCAGGCCAGGAAAACTGGGAAGTAGACCTGCAAAGCCCGGACAAGGTATTAACCGTTTCAACAGATAAGACAGACAAAGATGTCATCAGACAAGCTTTGGAAAAGGTAGGCTATAAGGCAGATGTGTTAGGATAAAAGCTGTGATGAAAAAAACAGGAATTACATATAGTACCGCCGTGTGGTGAGTGTTGACGAAAAAGAGCCGTACTATAGGTAATTCCTACTGGTAAAAAGGTAGTCATCTCCTTAAAATATAAAAGAAACACAAAATTATATAACAGCTGATCTGCAAACGACCATTACATTTGTTAGCGATGAAAAAAATACTCACCCTGATATTAGCCATCTTTTACGCGGTATCTTCCACAGGTGCCACTTTCGATATGCATTACTGCATGGGAAAGCTGGTGCATGTAAAACTGTGGGGGCCTGATGCCGGTAAACAATGCGCCAGGTGTGGGTATAATGCTTCCCGTAATGATAATGTATGCCGCAAAAAATGCTGCCGGGATGTACACAAAACAGTAAAGCTGGAAAAAGACCAGCAGGCTGCTGAACGCACCGTACATTTTACCTCACTGCCGGCTATTCCGGTGGTGATAGCATATCCCGAACTGCCACAGATACAGCTGCTGTCACAGGCTGTATCTCATCCCGTATCCCATGCGCCGCCTCACAGTGGCAAAGTGCCGCCGCATATATGGCATTGTACCTTCCGTATCTGATCCTTACTCCCCTTGCGCAAATGCGCCTATAGCTACTGCACTGCCAGTATGCTTTACTTCACAGCATTCCGCTGTATTTAATACTTTTTTATTTATTCATCAGTTACCGGCGCCAGACAGGTGAACCGTGTAATCCGCTCCGGCTATTGTATGGCCAATGACGTATGTGCATGACTGTTAGTTATAACCGTGCATGTGTGGCGGGCTTGTATTGCCGGAGATAAACGATCATTATTCCACTTTTAAAATATCATATCATGAAAAAAATATTTTCTTTTTTTATCGCTGCCCTTTCTCTCTTCAGTGTATCCCGTGTATTGGCTCAAACGCCGCAGACAGATAGCTTCAAAGTTGCAGGCAACTGTAATATGTGTAAAAAACGGATCGAGAAAGCTGCAACAGCCATACCAGGCGTGAAACAAGCCGTATGGGATGTAAATACTAAAATGATGACGGTTACCTATGATGCTGCAAAAACAGCACCGGCTGCCGTACAGAAACAAGTGGCTGCTGCGGGGCACGATACCGAAAAAGCCAAAGCAGCGGATGCTGTATACAGCCAGTTACCCGGTTGCTGCCGGTATGACCGCAATGGTGGCGACACACCTGCTGCGCACCCACACCACTAAGGAATCAACAGGTGGCAGACAGCCACCGTATGCATAGGATCTATAGCCGGTGCAGTACCACTACTGCACCGGTATTTGAAAAGCACAGATATGGTACATCGTATTATTGAATGGTCACTACGCAACCGGTTTATTGTACTGGTGTTGTCAGCAGTATTGTTTGCGTGGGGGATTTTTGCGGTAAAGAAAAATCCGATAGATGCCATTCCCGACTTATCGGAAAATCAGGTCATCGTATTTACAGAATGGATGGGCCGTGGCCCGCAGTTGATAGAAGACCAGGTTACCTATCCGCTGGTAACCAATTTACAGGGCCTGCCCAAAATCAAATATGTACGCGGTAATTCCATGTTCGGTATGAGTTTTATCTATGTCATCTTTCAGGATGATGTGGATGTTTACTGGGCACGGGAACGGGTATTGGAAAGATTAAGTACTGTGTCGCGTACCCTGCCTGCCGGCGTAACGCCGCAACTGGGACCGGATGGTACTGGCGTAGGCCACATCTTATGGTACACCCTGGATGCACCGGGTATGGACCTCGGTGAGCAACGGGCATTGCAGGACTGGTATATCAAATTTGCCCTGCAGAATGTAGCCGGCGTAAGTGAAATAGCTTCCTTCGGCGGCTTTCAGAAACAATACCAGATTACGGTAGATCCCAACAAACTGCTTTACTATCGCCTGTCGGTAGCAGACGTGATCAACGCTGTACGCACCAATAACAACGAATCCGGCGGTAGAAAATTTGAGCTGAGTGACATTGGATATATCATCAAAACTTCCGGTTATTTAAAATCCATCAGTGAGATAGAAAATATTCCGGTAAAAACACAGAACAGTATTCCTATCCGGGTGGCGGATGTGGCAGCCGTGCAGATGACCGGCGAAACCCGCCTCGGCATATTTGACCAGGATGGAGAAGGAGAGCGTGTAGGCGGTATCGTGGTGATGCGCTATGGAGAAAATGCGGCGGAAGTGATTGAAAAAGTAAAAGCCAGAATGAAAGAAGTGGCGAAAGGCATGCCGGAGAAAGTAAAGTTTGATATCGTATACGACCGGGGAGACCTGATCCGTGAATCGGTAGAATCCATCAAAGGTACGCTGATAGAGGAAATGATAGTAGTGTCGGTAGTGGTGATTATTTTCCTTTTCCACTGGCGCAGCGCCCTGAGTATTATCATACAGATTCCGATTACCCTGGCAGCCAGCTTTATTCTGCTGAATGCGTTCGGAATTTCTTCCAACATTATGTCACTGACAGGTATCGCGCTGGCGATCGGTGTGATTGTGGACAATGGTATCATCATGAGTGAAAATGCCTATAAACATCTGGCCGAACGATATGCCGGATGGGAGGAGCAACAAAAAAATAAGCAACTATGAACTGGCTGAAAAATATATTCAAAAAATCACCGCAGTGGATCAGTGAGGAAGAACGGCTACGGGTGATCGGCGACTCCAGCAAACAGGTATCCCGTGGTGTATTTTTTGCCACCGTGATCATCATCACTTCCTTTTTACCGGTATTTATGCTCACCGGACAGGAAGGGAAACTGTTTCACCCGCTCGCCTATACGAAAACATTTATCATGATCGTGGATGCGCTGCTGGTGATTACCCTGGCGCCGGTACTGATTTCCTTTTTTATGAAAGGTAAATTCCGGCCGGATCATGCGAACCCGGTCAACCGTTTCCTGGAAAGGATATATGAACCTGTGATCAAAGGGGTACTGAAATGGCGCAAAACCACCATCGCCATCAATGTGATTGCACTGGTGGTGACAATCCCTTTGCTGAAAAGCCTGGGCAGTGAGTTTATGCCGCCGCTGGATGAACAAAGCGTATTATTTATGCCGGTAACGTTACCGGATATCTCCAATGCAGAAGCCAAACGGATTTTACAGGTACAGGATAAAATCATTAAATCAGTACCGGAGGTAGAGAAGGTACTGGGGAAAGCCGGTCGCGCTAATACCGCTACCGATAACTCGCCCATCAGCATGATTGAAACCATCATTATGCTGAAGCCTACATCACAATGGAGAGAAGGTAAAACCAAGAAAGATATTATCGATGAACTGGACGCCAAATTACAGATTCCGGGTGTGGTAAACGGATGGACGCAACCCATCATCAACCGGATCAATATGCTGGCAACGGGTATTCGTACAGACGTGGGCGTGAAGGTATATGGTCAGAACCTGGATACTATTGCAGCGGTATCAGAACGGGTACGTAAGGCCCTGGAAGGTACCGCCGGCGTGATGGACCTGTACGTGGAACCGGTTACCGGCGGTAAATACCTGGATATATCCGTGCGCCGGGGAGAACTGGCCCGCTACGGATTGAGTGTAGACGATATCAATCAGACCGTAGAAACCGCCCTGGGTGGTGCGCCGGTAGGAAATACCATCGAAGGCCGCCAGCGTTTCTCCATCAGCGTACGACTGGCACAGGATTACCGCAACAGCGTAGAGCAGATCAAGCGCATGCCGGTGATGTCTGCCGCGATGGGAGAGGTGCCTTTATCAGCCGTAGCAGATGTAAAGTTTGTGGATGGCCCGCCGATGATTACGTCTGAAAATGCCATGCTGCGGGGCGCTGTATTATTCAATGTACGCGGTCGCGACCTGGGTAGTACCGTAAAAGATGCGATCGATAAAATGAATGCGGCGCAAGGCATCCTGCCACAAGGTTATTACCTGGAGTGGAGCGGGCAATACGAAAACCTGATCCGCGGTCAGCAAACCCTGTTGTGGATTGCGCCGGTAGTACTCACCATCATTTTCTTCTCGCTGTATTTCGCTTTCCATTCTATCCGCGAAGCATTCCTGAGTCTGATCACAGTGCCTTTTGCCCTGATTGGCGGCGCCTACATGATATACTTCTGGGGGGTGAACCTCTCAGTAGCCGTGGCAGTAGGTTTTATTGCCCTCTTTGGTATCGCCGTGGAAACGGGGATTGTGATGGTGATATACCTCAATGATGCGATGCAGCAGCTGGTGAAACAAAAAGGCAACAGCGCCGCTACCATTACCCGGGAAGACCTGCGGGTGCAGGTGATTTACGGCGCCGCGCGCCGACTGCGTCCTAAACTGATGACGGTGTGTGTATCGTTGTTCGGACTGGTACCGGTGTTATGGGCCAGCGGAGTAGGTACCGATGTGATGAAGCCCATTGTGTTGCCGATGATTGGCGGGGTATTGACCTCCTCCACACATATTCTGCTGGTAACACCACTGATCTTCTTGATGACGAAAGAATATGAATTACGCAAGTACGGAAAATTAGAGATCCATGAAGTACATCACTAAATATATCATGGGATTGCTGTTTTGTGTGCCGGTACAACTATGGGCGCAACAGGCGCCGGTAATACCGCTGGACAGCATCCTGCAACGGATAGACCGCAACAACATCCTGCTGCAGTCTTACGGACTAAAGGCCGAAAGCTACAAATACAGTGCAGATGCTGCCACCGCCTGGATGGCGCCGATGGTAGGGGCGGGAACTTTTATGACGCCTTATCCCGGCCAAACCATCATGGATGAAAAAGATAAAGGCAGCATCATGCTGCAGCTGGAACAGGACATTCCCAATCCTGCCAAACTACGGGCTAAAAAGCAATTCATTGCCTCGCAGGGGAATGTAGAACTGGCTACCCGCGGCATCACCGGCAATGAACTGAAAGCACAGGCAAAGCGCCTGTATTTCAACTGGCTGGTGGCACGGCAACGGATACACGTACTGCAGGAGAATGAAAAAATCATGGTGATGATGAAGCAGATCGAAGAAGTACGGTATCCCTATAACCAGTCGCAGCTGAGCGGTGTATACAAGGCCACGGCCAAAATAGAAGAGAACCGGAACATGATCCGGATGCAGGAAGGCACCATTGCCAAAGCACGGTCGTGGCTCAACAGCCTGATGAATGTACCCGGCAACCAGGCTTTTGATATTGACACCACTTACCGGCCGGTATTTGAAGCGGCGCCTTCCTATGATACGGCTGCGCTGGCGGCGGTACGGCAAGATGTGTGGAAGATGAACGAAAGCATTCGTTCCATGCAGCTGAATGTAGTGAGTATGAAGCAGGATAAGAAGCCGGATTTTAAAGTGCGTTTTGATCATATGTCGCCGCTGGGTGGCATGATGCCAAAGGCTTTCAGCGCCATGGGAATGGTGAGTATACCCATTGTGCCCTGGGCATCGAAGATGTACCGCTCCGGTATTAAATCCATGGAATACAATGTACAGGCAATGGAGAAAGAGCGGGCGGCGATGCTGCAGGAAACACAGGGAATGTTGTACGGTATGCAGTATGAAATACAATCTATGCAGCAACGTATTACAGCCATGGAAAGTAAAATTATTCCGGCGCTGCAACATACACTGGATGCCGGTTTCCTGAACTATCAGGAAAATAAGCTGGCCATCACCAATGTAATAGATGCCTGGGAAGCGCTCACTATGATGCAGTCTGGTATTCTGGATGAAAAATTGAAACTCTACGAAATGATAGTGGATTATGAGAAACAGTTATATCGTTAACATCCTGCTGATACTGTTGGGCGGTATAACCGGCCTGGCAGCCTGCAAAGCCGGCAGTAATAAACATACCCCTGCATCGGAGCCGGCAGGTAAAGGTGCCGATACCGTCGTGCGGGGCGCCCATAAAGAGCAGCTACCGGATAGCAGTATTACCCGGTTGACACAGCCGGTGAATGCCCGGGTCATCGCAAGGATGCCGGTTATTTCACCGGAAGGAGGCAGCCGTATTTTTTCTTCGGTAGTAAACGGGGTCATTACCTACGATACCCGCAACCAGACCAGTATTGCCAGCCGGGTAGGCGGGCGTATTGAAAGGTTGCTGATCAAGTATAATTATCAGCCGGTACGCAAGGGCCAGCTGATTATGGAAATCTATTCGCCCGACCTGGCGGCGGCACAACGGGAACTCCTATACGTAGCTGCCAATGGCAATCAATCCGATATGCTGGCACGTGCCCGGCAACGCTTGTCGTTACTGGGAATGTCGGGCAGTGGTATCGACCAGGTATTGAAAACCCGACAGATTGTATACCGCATACCGGTATATAGTAACAGTGACGGCTATATCCTGGAGAAGAGTGCCGCTGCTTCACCTGTGGCGAGTCCTGCGGCTGCTCCGGCTGCTGCTGGCGGCGGAGATGGCATGTCGGGTATGAGTGGTGGCAGTGCACCGGCCGCTGCATCGGGTAGTGCTGCAGCGGCACCGGCAACTACGCCTGTACTGTTGCGCGAAGGGCAATATGTGAGCGCGGGGCAATCATTGTTTACCGTGTATGGCGCTACCAACCTGGTTGCAGAATTTGCTTTTCCGTCGCAACTGGCGGCGCATATCCGGCGCGGACAAAAACTCCTCTTTTATCCGGCAACAGACAATAGTCAGATGCAGGCCGGGAATATTGGTTTGATTGAACCGGTTTTCCGCAACGGACAAAACTTTATGCTGGGCAGGGTATACCTGGGACAGCACACCTTACGGCCCGGTACCCTGATCAATGCCAGCGTACCGGTAGTGTATACTACCGGCTGGTGGCTGCCTAAAAAAGCCGTGTGGCGCTTAGGCAACAAAACCATTGTATTTAAACAGGAACAGGATGTATTTATTCCGGTGGAAGTAACGTCCGGCGTGGAAGCAGAGGACTGGATACAACTCACGGATACCGTTTCCGGCGACTGGAAAGTGGCGGCCAATGCGGCTTATCTGGTAGACAGTGAAAGCTTTATCAAAACAACTCATCAAGTGCAATAATCAGCGATATGGAAAGAAAACAATTTATCAAAGCTGCAGGGTGGATGGCATTGGTGCCGGCATTGTTACTGGCTGCCTGCCAGGATACAGATAAAAAACCGGCAACGGAAGTCGCACCGGCAGCTACTTTCACCTGTCCTATGCACCCACAGATCGTACAGCATAAACCGGGTACCTGCCCTATCTGCGGCATGGACCTGGTGCCTTTCGATAAGAATAATAAAGAGCTGGCACTCACTTTAGGAGAAAGTCAGCTGGCACTGGCGAATATTACTACTACGACTATCGGGGCAGGGGTGCTCTCCAATTTTAAACAACTGAATGGACGCCTGGCTGTTGATCCGGCCAATACAGCGGTTATTTCCAGCCGGGTGGCCGGCCGTATGGAAGTGATGTATATCAAAGAAACAGGTGTAAAAGTCAGCAAAGGCCAACCATTATATAAAATTTATTCGGAGCAGCTGGCAGCACTGCAGCAGGAGTACCTGCTGGCGGCGGCACAGGTGAAACAGTTTCCGGAGGATGCCCGCTTTAAACAAATTGCGGCGGCGGCCCGTCAGAAGCTGGCCCTGTATGATCAATCACCTGCACAGATAGATCAGCTGTTGCAGTCACAAAAAGTGAATCCTTATGTGACCTATCCGGCAACAGTGAGTGGTGTGGTATCGGAGCTGTCTGCCGCAGAAGGGCAATATGTGGCAGAAGGTGGCGCTGTGATGCGGCTGGAAGGCTACCAGCAATTATGGGTGGAAGCAGATGTGTATCCGGCGGAAGCCGCAGCCGTACATACCGGACAAGTGGTGAAGGTAGTGGTGGCCGGATGGGAAAATGAACCGCAGCAGATGACCATACAGTTTATTAACCCGGCTTTGCAAAGCGGCAGTCAGCTGATGCAGTTGCGGGGAACCGTTGCGAATGCGGACAGCCGCTGGCAGCCAGGTATGCAGGCAAATATACTGTTACCGCTGAAAAGCAGCGGGGAAGCACTGAGCCTGCCGGTAGATGCCGTGATCCGGGATGGCAAAGGCACGCATGTGTGGGTGGAAAAATCCAAGGGTAAGTTTGAGCCCCGTAAGGTGACCACCGGTATGGAAAACGCGGATGCGGTAGAAATTACGTCCGGACTGGAAGCCGGGGATAAAGTAGTGATTACCGGCGCCTATTTGTTGTACAGTGAGTATATCCTGAAGAAAGGTGTTAATCCGATGGCAGCAACAGGTGGTCATCAACACGGATAAGTAAACAATTTGCAGGCAAAAAAATGATAACAATGATAAAAAAATGGATGACGGGAATAGGGTTACTGCTGGTTACCTTTTTCTGGATGGCATGTGGTAACGGTAACGATAGTACGAATAATAAGGCAACGACCGACAGCGCTGCAGCTGCCCCACAGCAAGATACGGTGTCAGTTACACCGGTAGCAGGGGTGGTGTTGAAAGAAGATGCACTGAATGCCATTTATATACATTATATGCGGCTGACAGATGCCCTGACAGCTGGTGAAGTAGCCGCAGCCAGAATTGCCGGCAGTGCCATCGAAGCCGGTGCTGCCAATATACCCGGTGGCGCCGGGCTGGCCCGTACAGCCGCCGGTATTATGGCGGCAGGGGATATTGAAACACAACGAACCGCTTTTGCTGCATTGAGTGAAGATTTTATTGCGCTGGTGAAAAAGTCGGGTTTGCAACGGGGCACCCTCTATGTGGATTTTTGCCCGATGGCGATGAATGATAAAGGCGCTTACTGGCTGAGTGCCAATAAAGTCATCAGCAATCCTTATTTCGGAGCGGAGATGCTGACCTGTGGAGAAGTGAAAACAACGATTCAGTAAGTGAATGGTCTGTAAAAGACGATTGTTACGATTGCATTTTTATCTGTCAAAAAAATACAAAATGAGAACTATTATCACAGGTGTTATCACCCTCGCCACTTTCACTTTTGTTGCCTGCAACAGCAACAACAACGCTACCAGCCATGCCGGGCATGGGCATGATTCAACAGCGGCGGCAGCGCCAGCTGAAACACCTGCCGAAACGGTGAACACGGTAGCCCCGCAATTTACCAACCTGGATGCCAAGGTGGCCGCTTCCTGGAAAACAGTCGTGGATAGCTATCTGCAACTTAAAAACGGTCTGGCAGCAGATGACGATGCTGCTGCTGCAAAGGCAGGGAAAGAAATGGCTGCGGCACTGGCAAAACTGGATAAACAATTGCTGACACCGGAGCAGGCAAAAGTATATCAGGAAAATGAAGAAGACCTGTTGGAACATGCTTCACATATCGGACAAAATGCCGGTAACATTGCACATCAACGGGAACATTTTGAAACCATGAGTGAAGAGGTATATGTGCTGGTAAAAGCCTTTGGTGGCGGCCAGCCTTTGTACCAGGACTTCTGCCCGATGTATAATGATAATAAAGGCGCTTACTGGCTGAGTGAAGCAAAGGACGTGAAAAATCCTTACCAGGGTAGTAAAATGTCTGGCTGCGGTATCGTGAAAGAGATGATCAGATAAGAAGCATAGATGTATTTGTCTGGCGCCGGCCCGGTATCTTCACCGGGCCGGTTTGTATGCCTATAAAACACAGTGGTTATGCGGACCTTAAAAATTGCCTTGTCAGTTGCGGGCATACTTTTTTTGTTGATACAGCTGATCCGGCCGGAAAAAAATCAACAGGAACCTACGCCTGATCGGTTGGATAGCATACCACCGGCGGTAGCCACATTATTGAAAAATGCCTGTTATGACTGTCATAGCAACCAGACGGTATATCCCTGGTATGCGCACATTCAGCCGGCAGGATGGTTCCTGGCACATCATATCCGGGACGGAAAAGCAGCACTCAACTTTGATACTTTCCGGCAATACACCATGAAGAAACAACGGAGTAAACTGAAAAGTATGAAGACGCAGCTTACCACCGGGCAGATGCCGTTGTCATCCTACACCTGGCTGCATCCGGCGGCCACCCTTACAACGGCGCAGCGTAGCCGGATGATCCACTGGATCGATAGCCTGCTGGCCGTAAAATAACGATCAACCTAATCTCCAATTGCATTCTACCTATCTTTACCGGAAGATGCAGACGACCTGCCTCAATGGCAATAATTTTTATCATGGCTAAGAGCAAACATTATTATATCCGTCAATCACACCGTTATCTGGGCCTGCTGCTGGGCATCCAGTTTCTGCTGTGGACCATTGGCGGCCTGTATTTCAGCTGGAGCAATATGGATGAAATACATGGTGATTTTCAAAAACGGCCGGCAGCACCCTTACCGGTATCTGCTGCACTTGTTTCTCCTTCGGTACCGCTGACGCATATACGGGAACAGGGTACTGCAGATACCATCATGGCCATACAACTGATCCGGATACTGGATAAACCCTATTATCAGATCAAGGGAAAAGGGAAATCCTACCTGGCAGATGCGATTACCGGTAACCTCCGGCCTGCACTTACACAAACGGAGGCGGTGGAGGTGGCCACACAACATTTTAACGGTGCACCGGCGATTACGGCTGTGGAATACCTGACCAGCACCAACGGGCATCATGAATACCGCGAAGGCGCTTTGCCTGCCTATGCGGTTACCTTCGGGCATCGTTCCGGTACGACGGTATATGTATCGGCAGCGTTGGGAACCGTGCAGAAATTCCGGAATAATAAATGGCGGATGTTCGATTTCCTGTGGATGTTGCACACCATGGACTACCAGGGGAGAGATAACTTTGGCAATCTCTTGTTGCGGTTATTTTCCATTTTTGGACTGGTAACTGTGGTGTCCGGATTCATATTGTATGGGATGAGCTCCCGGTTATTTAAAAAACGAAAACCGCTCAAACGACCGGTTACTGCTTCATAGCAGCGTTCAGCGGGATATAGGATATAAAGGATTATTTTTTGTGCGTAATAATATACCCGCACAAAAAATAATCCTTTTTGCGTAGGGGAACTTCAAGAAATTCCCATATTCGAAAACCATTGATGGGAGAACCTCCGATATTTGTATCCTGAAAACAGCGTAGGGTTTGTGTGGAAAGTAGTATTGCCAAAGGTACTGGCAATGCCTGTATGATGTCTGATACGTAGCAGACAAGGTATCGTATAGCAGAGGTGCCGCAGCCATATCGGGTCTGTTTTGTTTCACTGTGACAGAAAGAATTTCCTTATTTGATCAATCTAAAAATAATCACTTAACAACTACAACGCATAAAAAAGGCCGCGCAGTTCGCACCTGCACGGCCACCCTCCTTGTGAAAGGGGCTTAAAACGTGGTAAACATTAAAAGCAATGCAAAATAAAGGAATTTTGTTAATGGCATGCCTATGCCTGCTAGGTAATTTCGGAATCGCTCAATCAAAACCTGTCGCAGACTTTGAAGGAATTATAAAAGATGAAAAAGGCGCGGCTATAGAAGCCGTTATATATATCCGGGAAAATGGAAAAGGTACCGTTGCTTCTTCCACTGGTGTCTTCAGTTATAAAGCCTTGCCTCCCGGACATTATACCCTCGAAATACGGGCTGTTGGTTATAAATCATTGATACAACAAATAGATCTCCCTCTTACCACTGCTACACCCCTTACTTTTCAGCTCCGGAAAAAAGAGAGCCAGTTGTCTGCCGTAACGGTATGGGGCAGAAGTGCCACCGAAGCGGTGAATAAACAATCCTATAATGTAGTGGCCATTGATGCCAAAAAACTATATAACACCACTCTGGATATCGGACAGGTAATGAACCGGGTATCCGGCGCCAGAGTACGGGAAACAGGCGGTGTAGGGTCTGACGTGAGTTTCTCCCTCAATGGGTTTACCGGTAAACAGGTGAAGTTTTTTGTGGATGGGATGCCAATGGATAATTTCGGCTCTTCTTTCCAGTTGAATAATATACCCGTAAATTTTGCAGAACGGGTGGAGATTTATAAAGGTGTAGTACCAGTATGGCTGGGTGGCGATGCACTGGGTGGTGCGGTGAATATCGTTACCAATACTACCCCGCGTACTTATCTGGATGTATCTTATTCCTATGGTTCTTTTAATACCCATAAATCGGCTATCAATGCGGGCTATACTGCCAACTCTGGTTTCACCCTGCAGCTGAATGCTTTCCAGAACTATTCCGATAATAATTATTGGGTAGATGTGGATGTAGCCAACCTGAAATCAGGTGTGAATACACCGATGCGGGTACGGCGCTTTCATGACCGGTACCGCAATGAAACAGTAGTCGCCAACGTAGGTGTGGGGAATAAGAAATGGGCAGACCAGTTATTGTTTGGCATTACACTCGGTCAGAACAAAGCAGACATACAAACCGGCAACCGGATGTATGAAGTGTTTGGTGGCAGAGAAAGAAAAGGCAATATCATTCAGCCATCTGTTAAATACACCAAAACCAACCTGTTTGTAAAAGGGCTGGACCTGCGTATCCACGGTAAATATAACCTAGGAGAAGAACGCGCAATAGATACCCTGTTCCGTCAGTATAACTGGCTGGGCGACTGGCAATATAAAGATCGGAATAACCCGGATGCCATCGGCGGAGAGTTGAGCAGAATGGATTATACATACCGCAATAACAACGGTATCGGTAATGTAAACCTGTCGTATAAAATCAACAACAAACACGCGGTTACCCTCAATGATGTGATCACTACCTTCAACCGCAAAGGACAAAATAAATTTGATCCGGATAACATTGCCAACAAACAACCCAAGAAAACCCTGAAAAATATATTAGGCCTGGGCTATCGCCTGGATCTGAATGAGAGATGGAATACCAGCGTATTTATGAAACATTATTATCAGCTCAGTGAATCCTCCGACTATATGGATGGGGTGTATTACCATAGCAGGGGTACTGTTTCCAAATTCGGATACGGACTGGCTTCTACCTACTTCCTGTTACCTGCGCTGCAAGTAAAGGCTTCCTATGAAAAAGCCTACCGCTTACCGGATAATGATGAACTGTTTGGAGATGTGGTGAACCTGACGGGCAATCCTGATCTGAAACCGGAAAGTAGTGATAATATCAACATCGGTGTCAACTACAGCTTTGCCGTACATACCGATCACCATTTTTCTGTAGATGGTAACTTCATTTTCCGTAATGCCAAAGACTATATCCGTAATCAGTTGCAGCCGGTGAGGTTTGATGGTTTTGCTGCCATGATGCCGGTGAATACCCGGGATGTAACCAACCGCGGCGTAGATGGTGAGATCCGTTATTCTTACCGGAATATCTTTACGGCAGGGGTGAATGCTACCTATCAGAATCTCCGTAATAATACCCGTATAGAACCCGGTAAAACAGAAGAAAGCGATGTGTACAGAGATCGTATTCCCAACATGCCATATTTCTTCGGTAATGCGAATGCTTCTATCAGTTTCAAAAATGTAGGCTGGAAAAATACCTTGCTGACAGTAGGTTACAACCTGTTGTATGTACGGGAGTTTTATTTAAGATGGCCAAGCAAGGGAGATAAGGATACCAAAAATATCATCCCCGAACAGCTGGCGCATGACATGAGTATTGTATATGCACTGGCCAATGGTAAATACAATATTGCCGTGGAAGGCTCCAATCTGACCGACAGAACCCTGTATGATAATTTCAGTCTGCAAAAACCAGGCCGCGCCTTCCATGTGAAATTCCGCTATTTCTTTATTAAAAATCAGGCGCACTAATTCCGTAATCAACTATTTAGCTAACATAACAAAATCAATATGATGACCAGGAAAAAACAATTCAGTCAATTGTTCATGTCCTTATGTATACTCGGTGTGGCCGGTTTTAACATGGGATGCAGTAAAGATAAAAGCCCTGCGCCTGACAATGGTGGTGGTAACGGCAATGGTGACGGTACCAAATCGAGCTTTGTATTTGTGGTATATACAGATGGATCCGGTGGAGAAGCCGGCCGTTATATTGTGCCCATCGGAGATGTGACTAAAGGTACTTTAAGTACTAAAGGAGTGGGCGTAGAAACAGAAGCCTATTCTTTTATCCGCCAGAATAATAAACTGTTTGGTATTGTATATGCTGCGCAGGGACCTACTACGCCTTATCGCCTGAATAAGGATGGTAAACTGGAGCAGGCTGGTAATGCCATCAATACTGAATTTACCGGTATCTATGGTACGGTAAATAAAGATGCCTATGTAGGAGGTTCTGTAGCCCGTTCCAAAGATAATCCGGTAGCTACCCTGTACCGTTTTGATGCGATAAGCAACCAGGTAGCAGACCGCAGTGCGGTAGACCTGATGAAAATAACGGCCAACGGTGAAATGGCCGTATGGACAGGACTGAGCCAGGTAGATAATAAACTGTTTGTGCCTTTCTATTGCACTACCGGCGCTGATGGCGAAACGACCAAATATGTAGACAGCACCTGGATCGCGGTGTTCTCTTATCCGCAGATGGTATTCCAGAAAGTAATCCGGGATGGCCGCACTGGTTCCATCGGTAACTGGTTTGGTATGCAGGGTGTACAACATACAGAAGACGGCGACGTATATGCGTGGTCTACTGCAGGTGGTTCCGGTAAATTGCGTTCTACCAAACCTTCTGCCATCGTGCGTATTAAAAAAGGCACCGAAACTTTTGATCAAAGCTATTTCTTTGATATCGAAAAAGCCACCGGTACCAAACTGGCCCGTGGTGAATATATCGCCAACGGTAAATTCCTGATGACCTTATATGCTACCAATGAAATTGGCGGTGTATCCGGTGGCCGTGTTAAACTGGCTATTGTGGATGTACTGAATAAAACCGTTAACTATGTTAGCGGTGTACCGGAACACAATCAGATGAGCTACAATATGAAAGTATATGTAGAGGCAGATAAGAAAACAGCGTACTATGTGATGAAAGAAGATGATGGTAAACTGTATCTGTATGTGATTGATGTGGCTACCGGAAAAGGCTCCAAAGGATTATACTTCCAGGGTATTGCAGATGTAACGTCTATTACGAAATTGGATTACTAGTAATATCTTTTCAAAAAAATGACCAGGTATATAACATACCTGGTCATTTTTTTTGAAACCGGATGAAGGAATATATAGTCAGACCGCAATATTACCCGGCTGTTGCAGCCAGTTGTCGCCCTGTACTTTAATCGCTGCCAGTATCTCGCGTATATGCGTCAGCGTGGTGAGCGGATTCAGGATCGTAAACTTGAGGTAGAATGCTCCTTTTACTTTGGTGCTGGCTACAATAATCTCTCCGTTGAAAAATAAACTTTGTTTGATATATTGATTCAGGGCGCAAAGGTCAATCGCTGTCTGTGCCGGATGATAGCGGAATACGAGTATGCCGAGATCCGAGTCGCTGAGCAGATCGAATTCAGGATCTGCCGCAATGAGTACGGCGGCCTGCTGCGTGGTTTCGATGATGATTTCCGTATACTTTCCTAATTTTTCCCTACCCATCAAACGCAGCGTACACCATAGTTTCAGGGCATCGAACCGGCGGGTACTCTGGATAATGGATTTGTTGATTTGTGCCGGTAAGGCATCGTAATCCTGTTCGGGCGGATTCAGATAGTCGGCATGGTGTTTAATCAGGTTCAGGTGTAGTTTATCTTTCACGATAAAAGCACTGCTGCTGATAGGCTGAAAGAAAGACTTATGATAGTCGATGGTAATAGAGTCTGCCTGTTCGGCGCCATGGAGGAGGTGCCGGTATTTGTCTGTGAGCAATAACCCGCAACCATAGGCGGCATCTATATGATACCAGATGCTATATTCCCGGGCAATACGGGCGATTTCCTGTAATGGATCTATGTTACCGAAGTCGGTAGTACCGGCGGTAGCAACAATGGCAATAGGAATATTACCTTGCGCCAGTTCCTGCCGGATGGCGGTTTCCAGCTGTACGGCATCCATCCGGAAACGTGTATCTGTAGGAATACTCACAATTGATTTTTCTCCCAGCCCCAGTATGCCGGCATTTTTATGATTGCTGAAATGTGCTTTTTCGGAAACAAAAATCCGGAACCGGCCAGCCTCTGGCGGGCAGCCATATAGCTTAATATTATGATGGAGATGATGTACGGCATAATAATCCCGTGCCAGTAGTAGCCCCATCAGGTTACTTTGAGAACCGCCTGCGGTGAATACCCCATCGCATTGCTGGCTGTAACCGATCTGTTCTCCAGTCCAGTCTATCAGGCGACGTTCCATGAAGGTGCCACCGGCGCTCTGGTCGTAGGTGTCCTGAGAAGAATTGATGGCGCTGATAATCACCTCTGCTGCCAGTGCGGGAATCAGTACGGGACAGTTCAGGTGGGCAATATATTGAGGCAGATGAAAAGCCGTTGCATGTTGTATATATAGCTGTTGCACTTCATCGAGGAGGGCATCGTAGTCCGGTAGCGGCGTATCGAAATCTACTTCCTTGAAACTGGCCAGCAAAGTGGCTGGCCGGATGCCGCTGAAAGGATGTACATTATTGCGCAGAAAGCCGGCTACTCTTTCTCCGGCAGCACCCAGTGCAGTCAGGTATTCTTCCAGGGTACCTTCATAGAAAATATCCCGGAACAGCGATTCATCAGTGTCCGAAGCAGTTACTGGTAGCGTGTTACGTAAGGTTTGTGGGTTCATGTGAAATATCAATGTTGATCAGTAAATCAGCCATGTGGCGTATTATTTCTCTTTAAAAAGACTCCCGTAATGTTCTTCCATCACCAGGTAGGGATCATCCGGATGTGTTACGGCGCGGATCTGAATAAGACTGGTTTTGCTCATCATACGCAGCATCATTCTTCTGGGGCAGGCTACGAGTTGCCCGTTTTCTTCCCGCATGCCGGCCAGAAAGGCGTTTCTACCATGTGCACATAGGTGATTGTTCACAAATACGAGGTCGCCGGAGGAAGGGATATAATCATTGTAGATCAGCTCCCGGGCCGATTGCCAGAACTGCCGGAGGTATTCCATGGCTTCCGGCGATTGATGGGCATCTTCATTGTAAAGCTGTTCTGCAGCATCAAAACGGATGAAGGGGAGTTGTTCATTGCCGTAGAGAATGGCGGTTGCAATTTCTTCTCCCTGTGCCGCGGTAGTATCATAATTGGCATCTTTAGGGCATTTGTAGAGCGGGCGGAACAACGGCTGCATGATGTCATTGGTAGTGCCGTGCGAACGGATGGAATAGAGGGTGGAAGCTACTCTTTCTTCATTGCGTAAATAGAGAAAACTAAGGAAGTCTGCCTGATTGAAGAGGAAGGCATCTTCTGTATGTACAAACAGATCGCTGCGGGAACCCGAGCCGGTCTGTGAATAACTCATTTGTTCATCCGGGATAACGGCATGCAGCAGGCCTCCGCCTTTACGCTGCGCATAATATTGTACCGGTTTGGAAGGTACAGCGCCATGCAGCAGACTGCATATGAAGCCATACAGATTTACTTTGCTGTAGTCCATCTCCTTCCAGGAGGGGGGCGTAGGCCCCAGCGCATCCTGGTCTACGGATATAAGACCACGGAAAACAATAGCGCCGTACTGGCTGGCGGAAAAGTCGGTACCAAAGTGGCTGAGTATACGGGCAATCCGTTCGGGCAGTAACTGACTGGCATAAAGGTGCAGTTCTGCGATGAAATCAGGATGTTCATAGCTGCTGAATTCTTTGAGCAGCCGTTCGCTCATATGTTGTATGGCAGCGCTCTCCCGGGCGGTAACGTCAACAATCAGCGGTGCCAATGGGGGCTGATCTTCGGGAACAGACAAGCCGGATGGCGTGTCGGGGTGCGGTAAAGTAGCGGTTTGATTTTTCATATATACTTGTTTTAGGGGGATGCAGTAGAAGTGGTGTCAGATTTCTGGTACTGTATCTGGTGTATAGATTTGCTTTTCGGGATGTGTTTTTTTGGGTGCTGCATGATAGGCTTTCCAGGCTTCAGATCTATATTCTGCTGCTATTTTTCCACCGTCGATATGATTCCAGCCAGGTGGCATAATGAGGTATTTCAGTTTGTCTTTCCATTTGGGGGCACGGGCTATATCCAGCCACAGATCTTTCCACAGATACAGTTGCACCTGGAAGATGTTTTTCCCGTTGATGGTACTGTGGAGCAACCCATATTTGGGATAGACATCCGGTAGCTCCGACTGGAAGGTGCCGAATACCCGGTCCCAGCAGGAAAAGGTTTCTCCGTAATTTCTGTCCAGGTACACGCCGTTGCGGGCATGATGTACGCGATGCACAGAAGGAGTCACGAAGAAGGTTTCCAGCCACTTTAATTTGCCCGTGAAACGATCGGCATGATCGTTTACATGTTCATACAAGCCGTATAGTTTGGCAATCGCTTCTACAATAAAAAGCATGAACGGATCAAATCCCAGTATCGGCAGCCAGATGATCGTCAGCGGAATATGCAGGAAGCCCACAAAGGAACCCCGTACGGCTACACTCAGTTTCATCTCCTCTGCGGTATGATGCACACCATGTATACACCAGAAAAACCGCACCTGATGTCCGAGAAGGTGTACGAGCCAGAACATAAAGTCATAGACCAGATAGGCTATTATCCAGATGTACCAGGCATATCCCAGCGTGAAGAAACGCATATCATACATCCACACCATGGTGCCGAAAATCACTATTTTACCCAGTAGGAAATAGGGGATGGTGTCCAGTACATACGACAACACATTCACCCAGCCTTCCCGGTTACTTTCCATTTTTTTGGAGATGACCAGCACCACCCATTCTACCACCACCATCGACAGTACAATATATCCAAACACGCTCTGTATCTTTCCTAATAATAACGGCAGTGTATTGCTCAGCATATGATTCAGATTAATCGTCAGTAAAAACAAACCCGCTATACTGATTTCAGCAGCTGTTCGGGTTGGGTGGTTCTTTTAAAAGCAGTAATGGGATTTTGCAAAGTGCCTGCCAGTTGCAGGCTGCCGGCCGGATCTGCGAGATCCACCATTTGTTTATTATTGCGCAGCTGCAGGCGGTTGAGACAAGACAGAATAAACGTTGGTGCAAAAAGATCATACCGCTCAAATTTTTCCGACAACTGCGGATGATCTGCCTGATAAGCATAGATGCAATCTGCTACCAGTTGCCAGAACTGTTCAGCCGGATAGGCGGCATGTTCTTCCAGTACCTGCACCAGGAAGCGGAAGAAACAATCAAATACATCGGTCAGTAAAGAGAGGATTTTTAATTCTTCCGGCACCTCTACGCATATACGCCGTCCTTTCTCCGGGATGTCGGTATTATAACGGAACACGCCGATTTCTTCCGTGATATCTTTCATGATTGCTTTTACAGGTACCTGTTTTTCCATGACGAGAATGAGGTTTTCGCCATGCGGCATAAACACCAGGTCATGCACATAGAAACAATGTAACAGGGGCGTGAGATAACAATGCAGATACCGTTGCAGCCAGGTAGTGGTATCCAGTCCGGATGCGGCTATCAATGCCGGTAACAGCGCGTTGCCCTGATTGTCGGTATGCAACAGCGCGGCCATCGTCATCAGTTGTTGTCCGGGTTGCAGCACACGGGCAGGACTTTCCCGCCACAGGCCGGCCAGCATTTTATTATAGGCGCATTGTTTGCCGAATGGTTCGTAGTAGAAATTGTGATAGCCTACCGTCGCTACTTCACACAGCAACGTAAAACCCAGTTGCTGAATATAAGGGTCGCCGCCAACGGCTTGCCTGATCCAGGTAGTGATGGGTGGGGTACTGTCCATGTAGTAGGGAGTGAGCCCGCGGATAAAGCCCATGTTTAAAATCGACAGCGCGGTTTTGGTATAGTGTTTTTCAGGATGACTGATGTTATAGAAAGTGCGGATAGACTGTTGCACTTTATACTCGTCCGGGGTGTAGCCCAGGCATACCAGCAGGTGCGTGGCAATATCCGGTGCACAGATCAGCGCGAGTTTATTAAACCATTGCCACGGATGTACGGGAATGAAAAAGTAATCATCGGGTTGCAGCCCTTTGCCGATCAGTACCTGCTTGAAAGCAGCCAGGGTATCTGGTCCCAGCTCCTGTGCCAGCAGCGTTTCATAAGGCAGTTCGGCTACGGCACTATAGGCAGTTCTGCTTTTGTGGCCGGCCAGCCATATCAGTTGAATGACCTGATCTGTTTCCGGCGCATATTGAAAATAGTCATGGCTGTCGAAACCAATACGGCCGTTGTTGGCAACAAAACAAGGGTGGCCGCTGCTCATGGCATGCTCAAATGTCTGATAGTCTGCCTGCGCCAGTTCCCGGGCGGTAAGACCTGGTTTTGATAACGTATAGGCGCTGCCGTTAAGGGTGCTGGTAATTTCTTCCAGATAGCCGGGCAGCTGTTCTTCGCTGATACCCAGTTCGGATGTAAATTCCGTGATGAACAGGATACTATCCAGTGGCGCGGACTTGCCGGCCACCTGTTTGCGGAGAGATGCTTTGTCTATGTACCAGTGTTGCAGCGGGAGCAGGCGGGCCCTGAATATATACAGGATATCCGGATGTTGTGGTGGCGATAGCTGGTAGGTACCCCATTCATTTTCTTCCTGCAGCAGCTGTGGAAATAATAACAGCTCATGTGCAAATTCACTGATGATCTTGCACACATGCAGCTGATTGGCTTTGGCCCAGATATCGGGTTGTAAGTGTGCTATTACCTGCATGGGAGCAGTGATAAAGTCCTGTTGTCCGTTTGGCATGAGAAGATGATTTTGCTGATTTAAAAACAGATGTATATCGTTGATGGTGATTTTTTTTAGGATGATTTCATTTGCGGGACAGCTGTTTTTCCGGCAGTCTGGTACCTGAATACCAGGTAGAACAGGATGGTGACGAGGGTATATCCGCTGAAAGCTGCCAGGAATGGCGTGTTGAGCTGGTAGTTTTCTACCAGTATGCCCGCCGCGGTGGATGCCGTCAATACACCCAGGTTCTGGAAAAAGTGAATCTTGCTGTATTCGATGGCATAGAAAGCCGGATCGCTTACATGAAAGAGCAGTACATCGAATCGTACGGCCACCTGGAAAAAGGCCCAGCCATAGATACAGCGTCCCAGTAATACCGTAACAGGGTGGGGCGCCTGTTGCAGCGAAAGGCCGATAAGTCCGGTGAGTAATGCCGGCAGTATACCATGCCAGGGTGTAGCCGGCGCCTTCCGGCGGCTATTGATCCACAGCGCGGTGAGCGCCACTGCCGCCGGGATGGCATATACGGCGCCGGAAAGTATCTTGCTGTGGGTACCGGCTACATATTCCCAATAGCGCACAAAAAAGGGGCGGATAATAAAATCCGCGAGATATAATATACCCGTGATGATGCCCAGTTTTAAAATGAGACCGGAAGGAATCAGGGACACCGATGCCTGCGTAGCCGGTGTTGGTGATGTCAGCAGCTCCGGTGGATTTTTTTTCAGCAGGTAATAACTCATGCCCGCCTGTATAAAATCTCCGGCGGCCATAGCGAGATAGATACCGGCAGCCGGCATAAACTCCATGATAACGCCTCCCAGTATGGCACCCAGCACACTGCCGAAATGAATGATCACGGATAACAACCCGATGATACCTGTGTGCTGTGGCTTGGGTGTAATGCGCAGGATAAAAGGATATACCAGCAGGTAGCTCCCTTTAAAAACAATGATGAGTAAAGATACTACCCAGAATAAGGGGTAGTCTGTAATGAAATAACAACTCACCGCCAGGATACCGGCGATGGTTTGTGTATACACGAGAATATCCAGTTCCGGCAACCGCTTGGATACCATCGCCCACAACGGAAATGCCAGCATCACAGTGCCACAGATAGCGCTGAAATAAATACCTACTTCGCGCGGATCTGTAACACCAAACCGGGATGCGAAGAAGTGCGGATAAAAAGGGTGCAGCAGATAATCACTGACTACCGCGAGCAAGGTCATGGAAATGAGAAAAAACCGTAGATGCATATTACAACTGTGCTGGTGCGGGTGATACAATCAGTTCTTCGCCGGAGGTAGCAAACTGCTGGAAGGCAATCCGCTGTTCAATCGGGTAGATCTCTTTGCCGGTGAGGGCTTTGATGATCCAGGCATTGCGGTAACAACCCATGCCCAGATCGGGTGTTACAAAACCATGAGTATGCAGTTCTGCATTCTGTACAAATATTTTATCGGCAGTTTTATCGATGGTATAGTAGCGGCTCACCTTAAAGCGGCCTTGTTCATCCAGGTCAATGTATTCCCTGATTCCCTGCAGAAATTCGGGGATACGATAGGTATAACCTGTGGCCAGTACCAGCCCGTTGGTAGTATGCTCATAATGTTGCTCCTGTTCTTCCTGGAAAAACACGAGGCGAAACCGGTCGGTTGCTGCCTGATAGCTGACCTCTTGCAACGCCGCATTGGTACGCAGGGATACCCGGATATCGTGTTGTAGCCGTTTGGCATACAGGAGATCGAATATGGCACTGATCAGCTCATTGTTGATGCCTTTATACAGGTGTTTCTGCTGGTGAATCAGGTGGTCCCGTTTGGCCTGTGGAAGGCTGTAGAAATAATCCACATATTCCGGAGAGGTCATTTCCAGGGTGAGCTTACTGTATTCCAGCGGGTAAAACCGGGGCGAACGGGTGATCCAGTGCAGGGCATAGCCGTGGGTATCTATGTCCTGTAACAGGTCATAGTAGATCTCCGCAGCACTTTGTCCGCTGCCTACGATGGTGATGGCGTCTTTGGCCTGCAGTTCCTTTTTGTTGTGGAGATACGCGGAGGAATGAATGGCTTTGCCGAGGTAGTCTTTACAACATGCGGGCATATTGGGAACCGTGCCGGTTCCTAATACAATTTTACGGGCTTTTATGCGTGTAGTCGTTCCTGTTATCGTATCCGTACTATGCACTGAAAAGTATCCGGCAGCTTCATCATACCGGATATCATCTACCCGGGTATTGAAGTGGATGTTAGGTAGTTTTTGAATCGCCCACTGACAGTAGTAGTTGTATTCATTTCTCAGCAGCTTGAAATTTTCGCGGATGTAAAAGGAATAAATACGTCCTTGTTCTTTCAGGTAGTTAAGAAAGCTGAAAGGGCTGGTGGGGTCGGCGAGGGTGACCAGGTCTGCGAGGAAGGGTACCTGTAAAGTGGTATCCTGCAGTAACATGCCGGGGTGCCAGTTGAATCCGGATCTTTTGTCCAGGAAGATACCTTCTAAACCTTCGATGGGAGCGGTAAGACAGGCGAGCCCAATATTAAACGGGCCTGCGCCAACGGCAGCAAAATCGTAAATTTTGTTATCCATAATCATGAGATTGTTTTATATATCCGGTATTATACAGCTGTCTGATTCGGTAATGGGCAGGGTATGTCAACAGGTGGTGTAAGGCGGTTAACCTGATGTGGTGCGGTGCTTATCAACCCGCTTGTCTGGCTACATCTCCTGGTCTAAAATTACGGGAGAACGGCACGGTAAACTATCGCCTGATGTGGGTATAATGAAGGTAGATGGGAGAGTAGAAGAGAATACCCTTTTTATGGTAGCTTACTGCCACGGTAGTGCATGCAGGTTTGCGTGGAGAGGTAGCCGCCGCGATGGGATCCCGGCTGGTACCGGTTGTACCCGGATTACCTTGTTTTTAAGCGCTGCACCTGTCTGGCAGCAACGGGAGTTGACGGGGTACAGACAGGGCTGGCGGCCTGTTTATATAATCCCTTTCTCCATCGCGAAATTGCACAACGCAGCTACAGAATGCAGCTGCAGTTTTTTCATGATATTTCTGCGATGGGTGTGAATGGTATGACCACTCAGGTTCAGCAACGTGGCCATTTCCTTGTTACCTTTCCCGGATGCAATCAGGCGGATGATCTCTATTTCCCTGCCCGTGAGATGCGCGGCCGTAATGCCGGCAGCGGCGGGGTTTTTCCGGTCATCCAGTAGTATATCCACGACGAAAGTGCAGAAGTATTTTTCTCCATGTAAAGCAGCATGAATGGCATGATGGATGTCTGCAGTTCTGCATTCTTTTGTAAGATAACAGTATACATTAAACTCCAGCGACTTGAGTATATCCATTTTTTTCTGCTGACTGGAGATGATGATGATCCGGCAATCAGGGATAACAGCCAGTGCGTGATTCAATTCATCTGAATCAAAATAAACGGGATTATAATCGAGGATAAGGATGTCGGGGTGAAAGGTGGCTAATGCAGGGCCGAGCTCCCGGATATTGCCTGCTTCTTCAATCACAAATGTATTTTCGTGATCGGATAAAACACGCTTTATACCTTCTCTGAAAACAGGTTGAGCATCCGCCAGCATAATACGGGTTATGATTGTTCTGTTCATTATTATGGAATAATGACCTGTTTGACAATAAGGTTAATTAACTATTTAACTGGGCACAGGTACGCTGTGGTGGGAAAGGACAGATCAGGTAGATGATTTAAGCAAGCTGTCAGGCAGCCCGCTTAAGTGGCATAAGTACTTTGCCGGATTGTTTTTGTTTCCTTCCCAACCAGATGTACAAGCCGGTCACCGGTAAGGAGGCGGCTATTAATGAGGCGAAAAAAGCCAGGATTTTACCTGGCAGTCCTATGATGCTACCGACATGTAAATCATAGTTCAAAGCGTATATTTTCTCTCCGTTATTCATCCCGGAGAAAGTGTTTCGGCGAATTAAAGTGGCAGTATGCTGATCATATAAACTGATCACGTTCCGGTATTGCGGATGTTTATCGTGGCGCGCATATACGGAAACCGCACTTTTGTGATCAGTGGGGAGGCTGATTAAAAAAGTGGTGGCCCCGGGGTGATGATGGATGGCTTGCTGCAGGATATTGTCCGGTGAAAAGGAGCGCCTGTTCGTGGAATCAGAAAACACGGGAGCGGGCTTTGCGTAGGTGTGGCTGCTATTGGCTACCCATTGCACAGTATCGCGGACGGCCTCAAAGGACCATACCAGCCCCGTGATGGCAATGACCAGTAATACGGAAATGGCATAGCATCCTAAAATGTTGTGCAGGTCATAGTTTTTGCGTTTCCACCGGGTACCTTTTTTCCAGTTGAACCAGAACCGTTGTTTGGCGGCAGCTTTGTTTTTGGGCCACCATAATACCAGTCCGGATATCAGCAACAGTACAAATGCCACTACTCCCCAGTTAACTATTTTGCCGCCCAGTGCAGGACTCAGCAGCAGATGAATATGGAGGTTCACCACTACCGTGAAAAATTCCCATTTGGTACATTCTTTTTTAACGACTGACCCGGTGTAGGGGTTCATATATATCCGATAGTAGTAGGCCATATAGTTGCCATACCACCACTGATCCCGGTTGATTTTTAACGTACGGAAAACAACCGTACGATTGGCCTGTACCGGCACTTCCGCCAGTTGCAGCGGATAAGCTGTGCCGATGGCCTGCTGTGCCTTTTCCTGTATAACGGCAAGGGGTAAACGTTGTGATTCGGAAGGTACGGATATATACATCCGCTGTTGGTATAACCAGGGTTTAAGTTCATCCATGAACGCATACAGACAGCCGGTGATACCCACTATAAACACTACCAGCCCGGATGCGAATCCGAGCCAGCGATGTAAGTTTTTCAATGATTGTTTGATGGTCATGGCAAGCAGTGCATTACTTATCTATATTCACACAATAGGTAACACAATGCCATATGTTTTTAAAATCTTTTCCTTCATGTTTTCCTGCTTCATTTTGCAGGAAAGTACCTTCCAGCATATATCTGCCAGCCCATGCCGGAGAAAATGACATGTCGCCGGCAGGATTGGTTTTGAATTTTTTGGCCCAACCGGTGGGGGCCTGTACGGTAACGTCTCCGCCAGTGGGAGGCGTATTTTTATAACGCAGCTGTACTTTGGCATCCTGGTTCAGCTTACCGGACCGCGCGTTGTCTGTAAGCAGCGCAAAGTCGATATGCTCTTTCAGGCGTTCCGCTCCTTTCAGGGAACCATTTACTTTTACCAGTCCCAGTGCGTAATAATGAATTTTATTTTCGCCATATACCTGCTTTACGGTATGATCAATGGTGAGCAGGTGAGCGCCTTCCGCGGCAGGTGTAAAGGTGGCTGTAAAGTGATTACCGTTGGGAACACAGGTCAGCTTTTCCTTTTGACCATCTGGCTTTACCAGCCACAGATCAAAGGAAGCCATATTACTGAACCAGTGTTGTATGGAGTCTCGTTGGTTCTCGGCATATTCACCGAGATAGATGTTTACCTGTTGTGGCTGACCTACTTTACCGGTAGTAGTAGTTTCCATCCAAAGGGCATGGGCAAACAGGCTGTGGCAGCATAATAACAGGCCAACAGATAAGAAGAATTGTTTAACGGGTTTTATCATGATTGTTGTTTTAAGTGTCAGAATTTATAACCTACGCTGAACCTTACATTACGGCCGGGTTCCGCTTGCCAGTAGAAGAGGCCTCCGGAAGGAGCACCTGAATACAGGTACGCATCTAACAGATTATTCACCAGTAGGTTTACGTCGAATTTGTTGAAAGCATAGCCCAGACTACCATCCAGGCGGAAGTAATCCGGCAGTGAGTTTTCACTCTTGTCGGAGATCAGCCCCGCTACCCGGCCGGCTACATATTGATAGCCGATGGCTGCCCGCAGGCCTTTACATACGCCGTTATCCAGTTGGTAACTGAGCCAGGTATTTTGTATATGCGTGGCAGTACCAGGTACTTTGTTGCCGACTAATTTAGGATCGCTGTCTGCCGATATCGCTGCATCTGTATAGGCATAGTTAACCATCGCATGCAGGTGCGGTATAATCTCTCCTTTTACATCCAGTTCCACGCCACGAATAGTCTGCTTGCCGGTTTGGCGGCTGTAGATAAACTGATTCGTCCGGGGATCCGGATGTTCAAAATCGGTAACCAGCATATTGTTTTTGATGATCCTGTAAACAGCCAGGGTAGAATTCCATTTACCGCCTAACCAATCTCTTTTGAACCCTGCTTCTACGTTGTAGCCGGTAAGTGGTTTGAAACTCTTTTTCTGCCAGTCCATGCCGGGATTTTGCAGGAAGTACTTATCATATATAAAATAGACGGCGGTATTTTTATCGAAAGAATAACTGACGCCGGCACGTGGCGTAAACATTTCGTCTTTGTTATTCCCGCTGTAGGGATTCTTATAGGTATTGATGGTATACCGGCCGGCGAGGGTAATACGGAGCTGGTTGTCGAAGAAGCCCAGTTCATCCTGCAGGTAAAATCCGTTGTAGCCATAATTGTATTGTACGCCTCTCTCCCGGATGTTGCGGGAACGATCCCAGGTAGGCAATTTTACATGGCCATATTGGGGCTGATAGATATTAAAGGAGGCATCGCCCAGCGGTGCAGCCTGACCCCAGTCTGCAAAGTAGCTGCTGTTTTTCAGATCTACTCCTGCCAGGATGTTGTGGACTACTGTTCCGGTGTTCATTTTACCTGTGATGAATACCTGTCCGGTTCTATTGGTACCGAGGGCATCCCAGATATTGATATTCCGCTGCAGTAAGCTGTCGTTGTTGGCAGCAAAAGCAGTAGGCCACATACTTTGTCCTTCCTGTTGATAATGGAAATAGGCTGCCTGGGCAGTCAGTTTCCAGCGGTGATTGAACTGGTGTTCAAATATGGCGAGGAGGCTTTTATCCTGGATGTTCGTAGGTGCGAAGTTGGGTTCTGCTGTTGTAAAATTGCGGGGCAGGTCGGCGTATTTCCGTTTGGAAAAGGCGTAGTTACTGCCAATGGCATTCAGTTGCAGGAACTGATGACTGTATTCGAGGGTCACGCTGGTTTGTTCGTCTATCAGATATTTGAGTACCGGTACAACGGAATAGCGGTTGTTGAATTCAAAGTCGCGGTGAGAACCTTTCAGTTGTCCCATTACATTGATGCGGTACAGCAGCTTACCGTTTTTGGATAGCTTGCCGTCTACATCAGCGGTGGCTCTGTAAGTTTCGAAGCTGCCGAGGGTAAGGGTTACTTCTCCCTTTTCTATACCGGAAGGTTTTTTAGTAACGATGTTATAGAGGCCGCCGGGTTCTCCGTTGGATAACATAAACCCTGCCGGGCCTTTCACAAATTCTACCCGGTCTACCATGCTCATATCTTCCGCGAGCGGGCTCCAGGGACTGATTTGTACGTTCATGCCATTGCGGAAGGGGGTGATCTGGGAGCCACGTACCTGGATGTTGGCGTAGAGGTCCCAGTGGCCAATACGTTGTGCACCGCTTACGTTGCGGGTTACCCCTTCCTGTATGTCAAATATCTGTTGATCGGCCAGCACTTCATTGGTGACTACCTGGATGTTTTGGGGAATCTCTACGAGGGGAGATTGTAAGCGCAGGGAATTGGATACTTCGTTGATGTTGTATTTATTATGCTTATTACCGGTGATGATAATTTCTTTCATCTGCTGTTCGGAGGTGTGCAGCTGCAGTGATAGCTGGGTGATTTTATCTGTTTCCACCACTACTTCCTGTGTCATGTTTTCATAACCCAGGAAGGATATCTCCAGGGTGTAGCGGCCTGGCTTAATTCTTTTAATAACAAATTCACCCTGTTGATCTGTTAAGGCGCCATGATTGGAGTTTTTAATACGCACAGTTACAAAGGCGGCAGGACTGCCGTCGGAAGTCGAAACTTTTCCTTTAATAGCCGACAAAATCTCTCCCGCATTTGCATTACCCACAATTGTTATCAGTATTAAGGTAGTTAAGAAGACTTTTTTGATAGTGGCTATCCCACAATTAAAACAAAGCTTCATCGGTTTTTTAGGCATCAAAACTAAACGACCCGTTGGTGGATAATTTATGGATATGGGAAAATGATTTACCTAATCAGGAAAAATAATGATAGATGTTCTCACACATAAAAAAAACAGGTGTATTATATAACCCGAAGCCGCGTATTATCTGTTTTATAACTTACTGTTGTCAATTGCATGCGCCGTCATCGCAGTGCGTATAACTGTGCATGACAAGATCAGTAGTAAGGTGTACATTTTACGGATAAAACAACCTTTTATTTTTCGGGCTATTAAGCAACATAAACAGCTGGCAGGTAATAAAAGTTTGTTTGATATCAAATTATTGTACATTCACCGCAAGGTTCTTTATTTACTTCTTCATCAAGCGGAAAAGGTCCCTGGGTAAACCAGGGTTAATAGGGAATTGTGTGAAAATCACAAACTGTCCCGCAACTGTAAGTAACGCTACAAGTTTTTACCCTCGTTGTCCACTGCATCATAGCGGGAAGGACGGTAAAAATGTTACAAGTCAGGAGACCTGCCTGGTCCGTATTTGACAATGCTTTCGTGGATTGAAGCAGATAGTCAGGCTGATGTACAAACGCAGTATACCCATGGTATTTCCCGGGCTTTACTGTGTACATCCCGTTCTCACTTCTTCTTTCTTCACTTTACGGCGCATTGCGAAGTGCTAAAGAGCTTTTAATTGTTTCCTCATTTTAAAAGCACCCAAAGCAATGCAAACGCACAACTTAGGCTACCCGCGGATTGGCAGCCAGCGTGAACTCAAAAAAGCCTCAGAACTTTACTGGGCCGACAAACTGCCATTGGCGGCATTATTGCAGGAAGGTAAAAACATCCGGCTGCATAACTGGCAATTGCAACAGGAAGCAGGCATCGACCTCATTCCCTGCAATGACTTCTCGTTCTACGATCAGGTATTGGATACCGCTTTGATGACAGGCGCGATCCCGGAAAGATACCAACCACTGATTGAACGGAAACAACTGAACAACATCGATTTGCTGTTTGCGATGGCTAGAGGCTATCAACGCGAAGGCTACGATGTAACGGCCATGGAAATGACCAAATGGTTTGATACCAACTACCACTATATTGTACCCGAATTTAAAGCAGATCAGCAGTTCACCTTATACTCCGATAAGGTGATCCGTGAATTTACCGAAGCGAAAGAAAATGGTATTGCGGCCAAACCGGTGATCATCGGACCCGTATCCTTCCTCTTGTTAGGTAAAGAAAAAGCTGCCGGATTTCATAGAATATCCCTGCTGGAAAAACTGTTGCCCGTATACGAAGAAGTATTAGGCTTACTGCAACAGGCCGGCGCCACCCACGTACAACTGGATGAACCTTGCCTGTCATTGAATCTTGGTGAAAAAGAAAGGGCGGCATTCACCCAGGCCTACCAGCAGCTGCACCAACGATTCCCGCAACTGCATATTATCCTGGCCAGCTATTTTGAATGCTACGGTGAAAACCTGGCTACCGTATTACAGCTGCCGGTACAAACCCTGCACCTCGACCTGGTTCGTTGCCCTTCCCAGCTGGATGATATCCTGGCAGCTGCACTGCCAGCCACCCTGCAGCTCTCCCTGGGCGTAGTGGATGGCCGCAACATCTGGAAGAATGACTTCCGGCAGTCGCTGGCCCTGATCACCAAAGCAGCAGATGCGATTGGCAAAGACAGACTCTGGATGGCGCCTTCCTGCTCCCTGTTACACGTACCGTGCGACCTGGATCTGGAAACAGATGAGGAAACCCTGCAACCGGGAATCAAACAGTGGATGGCCTACGCCAAACAAAAAATTACGGAAGTGGTAACGCTGGCAAACCTCGCCACCGGAAAAGATATTGAACATATGGAACGCAAGCTGCAGGAGAACATCCGGGCTAATGCCAACCGTAAAACATCGGCCATTATCCATAACCCTGCGGTAAAAGCACAGGTAGCGGGCATTACAGACAATGATAGTCGTCGTCATGCTATTTTTGCTACCCGTAAAATCAAACAGCAGGAAGCTTTACAGTTGCCGAAGTTCCCGACTACGACCATCGGCTCTTTCCCGCAAACGAAAGAAGTAAGAAGCTGGCGTGCGAAGCTGAAAAAGCAGGAACTGAGCCAGCAGCAATACGATGAGCTGATCGCGAAAGAAACTGCCGATACCATCCGTTGGCAGGAAGAAGTGGGCATCGACGTACTGGTACATGGTGAATTTGAGCGCAACGACATGGTGGAATATTTTGGCGAGCAGCTCGATGGCTTTGCCTTCACTCGCAATGGCTGGGTACAAAGCTATGGCAGCCGCTGTGTGAAACCACCGGTTATTTACGGTGATGTATCCCGTCCGGCGCCTATGACCGTGAAGTGGACGCAGTACGCGCAGTCGCTCACCCCGCAACTGGTGAAAGGTATGCTGACCGGTCCGGTGACGATTCTGCAATGGAGCTTCGTCAGAAATGACCAGCCCAGAAGCGAAACCTGTACACAGATAGCCCTGGCCATCCGTAACGAAGTGGTGGATCTGGAAAAAGCCGGTATCCGCGTGATTCAGATCGATGAACCAGCTATCCGGGAAGGTTTGCCACTACGTCGGGAAAACTGGCAGGAATACCTGGAATGGGCCGTGCGCGCTTTCCGTATTGCCGCCAGTGGTGTGAAAGATGAAACCCAGATCCACACACACATGTGTTATTCTGAGTTCAATGATATCATTCAGCACATTGCTGATATGGATGCAGACGTGATCACGATCGAGTGTTCCCGTTCCCAGATGGAACTGCTGGATGCTTTCGCCGATTTTAAATATCCGAATGAAATCGGCCCTGGTGTATATGATATCCATTCTCCCCGTGTACCATCCAAAACGGAAATGGTAGCCTTGATGAAAAAGGCCCAGGCAGTTATCCCGGCAGAACAGCTGTGGGTAAATCCGGACTGCGGACTTAAAACCCGTCAGTGGGAAGAAACCCGCAAAGCACTGGTAGAAATGGTAGCGGCAGCGAAAGAGTTGCGGCAGTAGTCTGCATCTTTGTAATGTATTATTTCCCGCCCGGCAACCGGTACCCACCGGTAGCCGGGTTTATTTCCACGATTATGTGTGAACACGAAAGGAAACATTGTCCGCGATGTAACAGCGGTTTTGAATGTAAGGTTGGTTCCATACTGATCTGCCAGTGTAGTGCGGTAACCCTGAGCACAGAGGAACGTAATTATATCCAGGAACAGTACACCGATTGTCTGTGTGCCAACTGCCTCAAAGAAATGAAAGCCGCCTGGCACAAAGAGTTGTTTAAAAGAAAACTCTACAGGATATCTGCCTTATTATTTAATAAAAATAAATCCGGTTAACCCCCATGATATGCCATTCTCCTCAACTGATTACACCGGTTGACTGGTGGGTGTTTTTACTTTGCTGGTACTTAATAAAATGCCTGCCAGTACCAGCACGCTACCCACCAGCTGGAGGGTGGTAAATTGTTCTCTTAAAAAGATATAGGCAATCAACGCCCCTATTACCGGATTCAGGTTGAGGAAATTACCAACCTGCGCAGCCGGTAAACTCTCCAATGCCCTGTTATAGAGGAAATAAGCCACAGCAGAAGCGAATACGCCCAGGTAGGCAATACCAGCCCAGGCCTTGGGAGAAATATGCGGTATGCCTTTGTAATACATTTCTATGCCGCTAACGGGAATTAATACAAGGGTTCCCAGGAAGATACCCATGGTGGTCATGAGCAGGGTATCTGTGTTTTTAAGTTGCCGGGATAAAAGTGTATAGGCACTCCAGCAGCAGACAGCACCTACCAGCAACAGGCTGCCCAACAGCGCATGATCTGTTTTATGGTCGGCGCCTACAAATCCTACCAGTATTACGCCGGTAACAGATAACAGGATGCCATACACACTTTTGCGCCGCAGCGGCTCGCGGAGGAAGATCGCTGCCGGTATGGCAATCGCCACCGGTATCAGTCCTTCTATCAATGCACCGGTGGATGCATGGATATAGGACATCCCGAAGTTGAAAAAGGTATAATACACGGCAACACCGGCCAGTCCCATGAGGAATAGCTGTTTATATGGCAGTTGCTGTTGTACCTGCCTGCGGCGGTGCCAGTAAAAAGGTAAGAGAATAAGGGAGGCGGTTATATGCCGTAAGGCAGCACACAGGAAAGGCGGCACTTCTTTCAAGACCACTTTGGTTACCGTAAAGGAACTACCCCAGATCAGCATCACAAAAATAATACTGATCAGCCCTTTCGTACGATCATTCAATATATGCTTTTTCATAGTTTTTCCTGTCGGTAGTTGTTTGTATGATGAGGTACAACGTTGTGTGCCGGATGATGGGTTCCGTACTAAAAGTAAAAAATAATTGTATTAAATGAGGTGGTTTTATAACGGGCAGGTGATGCCGGCAGGCAAGGAGACATAGATAATAGGGAGAGATGCCGGGATGACGTAGACCCCTATACGAAAAAGGTCCTGGCAGCAGGTTATTCTGCGGTAAAGCCTGCTGCCGGGATATGGATCAGTCAGTGTTGTACAATTCTATCTTTTGCAATAGTTCTACCAGGTTGCTGACTTCCAGTTTGGTGAAAATCCGGTTTTTATAGGTACTGACCGTACTGATATGCAGTTCCAGTGTGGCCGCAATCTTTTGTACCGGTAGCCCCTGTACAAGTAGTTGCAAGACGGCTGCTTCCCGTGAAGAAAGATCGGTAAGGGGATTGTGTATTGTTTTTTTGTTGGCGCTGAAAAGCAGTTGTTCCCGGGTATTGGCGCTCATGTATTTCTCGTTTCTTAATACCGTCTGAATGGCATTTTTGATCTCGGTATCCGGCGCGGCTTTATCCAGATAGCCATCTGCGCCCGCCTGTAAATATTTGAGGGCATATACTTTTTCGTCAAAGGCAGAAAAAACCAGTATGCAGATAGCAGGTTGCCGGAGTTTGATGGTATCCAGCATGACCAGGTTATTGCCGCCGGGAAGGTTGGTATCCAGTATTAATAAATCGTATACCTGTTTTTCGGTTGCCTGGAGGGTTTCGTCAAAAGTGGCTGCTTCTGTTACCATTGCCAGGGGAAACATGTCCAATATCACCTGCTTCACGCCAAAGCGAACAATAGCATGATCATCTGCAATTAGAAAATTCATCATGGGACAGGTCATAGATAATTGTGTGCCAAATTATCTGTAAAGGTAAAAAATATAATTTTTTCTTGCTGCAGGAGGAGGAAAGGAGGGTTAGTGGGACTATTAAGGCCTTTTGATACGATTTGTCTGTAGTAGTATTACTACAAAAAAGATCAGGTATAGATAAGATTACCGGAACGCCTTCGGCGTTCCGGTAAAGAATTTATTTGCCCCAGTTGACAGGCAGGTTATTTTTATCCGCAAATACTTTCCCTTTGCTGAGTAATGCGTCATATGCTTTTTCTACGTTAGCGGTATATTTCTCATTGATTTTTTGCAGTAAAGCTTCCTTTTCTGCGGCAGGTCCGTGGGTATCGCACAGCTTGGCATAAGCAGTATATTCCTGCTGATAGGCAGGTAAAGCTGCTTCGAAAAGTTGCAGGGAAGCCGCTTTAATGGCTTTGGTGTCTTCATCACCAGCCGGTAAATCCTTCACATCTTTAATCACTTTTTCGATGTAGGCGATTTTGTTTTTTACAATATTCTGTGCCTCATCTCCCTTCTTTTTGCTGGCAGGAATATCCGGAAATTCAACGGTATTTTGCTCCAGCTCTTGCCCGAATTGCTCCGGATTAAAACCAGACAGGATGTTGGAGTTTAATACTGCTGTCTGAAAAAAACGATCTGGTGTAACACTGTTACAGGCGCTCAGCACAGATAAAAAAAGGACCAAAGACCCTGTGATAAAAAAAGCATACAGGCGTTGTGTCATATTGTTCATCATATCGAAATAATTTGCGCGAAGATAGGCATTTAACTTTAGGCAGACTGGGAAGGGCCGGTGTATAGGTATTGGCGGATATGGCGTGAAACTTTATAAACGCGATAGGTGTTGTGGGTAAATATGCTATAACATCTTTTCCAGCTAAAAATTTATATCCCGGTTAACAGATATTAATTCAAAAATATACTGCATCTTTATTACCATACTGCATGCAACAGTAAATACAATCATCTCTGTCAGAACCAATTTCTTTTTCAATACAATACCCGTATAAAAACCGATACCTTATCAGGTGTTCCTGAAATAATAGGAAGAGTTATTCGCCGGCAGGTATCATTCACCTGTTGAAAGCTGATAGCAGTATCTCCGTGTCTGGTATATAAATGAGCAATATCGGCAACGCTATACCTATTGATCTGTTCCGGAGATGCCGGTCCGGAAAAATCTATTTAAAACATCACTACATGAAAAAAATTTATCTCCTGATGGTTGCACTGGCAGCCATCACCTTCAGTTCCTGTAAAAAAGAGGAAACCCTGGATCAAACAAAGCCACTTACAGAGGAAGCGTACAAAGCAAAACTGGAAAAGTTAATTCACCTGACACCGGAAACGACTTCCGGTAAATCTGCTGCGGCCCGGAAAGCTGGCAGCAGCAGCGCATTCAAAACGTATAAAGAAGCGTATGAAGCATTTAGTTTTCTGGAAGACGGTGGCAAATTTGTAGTTACAACCGAATTCAGACAAACAAAAGGACCTGCTGTAAACACAACAGCAAAAGTACCTGTATCAGCTACCGGTGGCTTGTTTCCAGGTGATGACCCCTATGAAGATACACAAACCGTATATTGGAGAGCGCAAACCAAGGCCACTGCACAGGTTAAAAATACTTTCCGGGTGTCGCAGCTGGATGCCGACTTTATCTGGGATTTTACGGTCGTATACTATAAACAACTGACAGGTGCCTGGCGTAGTGAAATCACGGTTACCAAAAGAGGGCAGCCTAATTTCGCTTATGGCGGTTTGGGTATTCTGGACGTAGGACCAGTAGAGTGGGTAGGCGACAAATTTATTAAGTCCGGCCAGGGACATACTACTATCGGTGGTGTGGAAGCCTCTTTTATTATTCGCATAGAATGTAGTGTAACGGTAGGTGGTACGGTATCGCCTTCAGTTGCACCTTCGCTGCTGGCGAAGATGACCGCGGTAGCGATGTGAGTTTATAACAGACATCAAACATAAAAAGACACCGGCTTATGCCGGTGTCTTCGCCACCTGTCCGGGAAATCTCCCGCTCTTTGATTGCCATTCCTATCTGCTATCCTTGCTTCCCATATAACAACTTCATACCTTTTACACTCACCAGCCCCTGCAGAAAAATCCGGTTCATCTCCCGACAGACCCGGTCTACATCAATGCCCTGCAGCCATATTTCTTCCAGTATAATCTGTAGCTGAGTGATATATATTTTTGCAATCAGCCAGGTATCTATATCAGGCCGGTATACTTCTTCCGCAATACCTCGCCGCAGATTGAGCAACAAGAAAGATTCCACGGCTTCTTCCTTGAATGTGGCCAGCTTTTTCCAGCTGTCGGTATAATGATTGCTGAGATCTGCCAGAAATATGGGTTGTACCGTTTGCACCATCTTTTCGATACCCTTCAAAAAATGCTTCATTTCTATGATCGCATGAGAAGAGATGTGCTGATTTAACAGCAGGTATCTGCCTGATTTATCGATCCAGTCGGCTATGATCATATTCACCAGCTTCTCCTTGCTTTCAAAGTGTTCATAAAAATCGTGTTCTGTCAGACCGCAGCTACGTGTAATAGCGGCTATACTCACAGCTCTGATACCCTTTCGGGTAAACAGTGCCATGCCTGTATAAAGTAACTGATTCCATTCTACTTTCATGTAAGATCATTTTCAGGTGATGTGTCTGAATAAAAGAAATTACCTCGCTGCACCAATCGCCTTCTGATAAGCCGCTTCATTGATTTTATATTCCACCTTACTATCTATAATACTGCTATAGGCCTGTTGCCAGATGGCCTGTGCTTCCAGTACATCTTTACCGGTGATAGTACCTGCTTTGAACCGGTCGTTGGCTAGCCGGAGGTTTTCTTCTGCCTGTGTGAGCGATAAATGTGACCTGTGAATTTTTTTCACGGATTGGTTCAGTGCGAGATAAGTATGCTGCACTTCTATATTGATCTGCTCTTTGGTATCTTCCAGCAATTGTTGCCGGGCCGCGATTTTAAAGGACTGTTCTTTTATTTTATGCGCTCTTTTACCCCAGTCGAAAATCGGCATACTGATACTGGCCAGACCATAATAGGTGCTCATAAAATCTTTTCCATTGCTGATATTTACTGATTTCCCGGCAGCAGCCACCCCGCTGGCACTCACCCCGATGGTGGGCAGCAGATCGCCTTTCAGTAGTTTCTTTTGGAGTTCTTCTGCATCCAGGACATTTTTCAATAAACGTATCTCTGGTCTGTTGTCCGCTGCGGCCAGTAAGTCGTCGCCGGTAAGTTCATTAAAGTCACCTGTTACAGAATCGGCTACGGCAAAGTTTACCTGCCCCGGCATACCGGTTAGCTGTGCCAGCTGCAGTTTGGCCATCACCAGGCCATCTGCAGCCTGCGATACCTGCAGGGCGGCTTCATTCAGATTTACTTCCACGCGCAGCAAATCATTTTTGTAGATGATACCGGCATCATACGCGTTTTTCAGTTCCCGTTGCAAGCCTTGTAACAGGGTCTGGTATTTATCTGCCAGCACCATTTTTTCTTTTACCTGTACCACCTGCCAGTAGGCTTTGTGTACGTTCAGGATAACTTCTGCTGTGGTGAGCACTTTTTGTTCTTCCTGTATGCTGATAAATTTTTCGGCGATTTTTTTTCCGTTACGGATTTTTCCACCGGCATAGATGGCCTGGGTAGCAGATATGCTGCCACTCACCACATACTCGGGAATCATACCGTTGAAGGCGCCGCCCACAGGTTTGCCCAGGTATGCGCCCATTACACTTCCATCAATAGCAGGGTAGGCATTGGTGACTGCTGATTGCAGGGCCGCGCCGGCCGCATCAATCTGGTACCGGGCTGCTTTGATTTTTTTATTCTGTTCCAATGCCAGCTGCTGGCAGGTTGTTACCGACAATACCTGTGTTTGCGCCGCAACATAGTTGCCCGACAGCACAGTTGCCAGCGAAAATATTAATCTGAAGTTCATGGTTGTTTTTTTAGATAGCAGGTGGCCTGGCTGTGCCACCTGCTGCGCTGATGAATTAATGCGCCGGTTTATACATAATGTCTACGTCTGCATCCGGTGCTACGGCAGGTTCCGGAGCAGGGCGTACAAACAGGTAGTAAAGTACCGGTATCACAAACAGGGTAAGTATCATGGATACAATCAACCCGGAAGCCAGTACACTGCCCAATGGCGCCCATAAAGGTGATTTGCCGAGGATCATGGGTACTACCCCGATGGCTGCCGCGGCAGACGTCAGGAAAATGGGCCGCATCCGTCGTTTGGCCGCACCCAATGCCGCGGCTTTGATGGTGTAATGATGATCCCGCACCAGCTCATCGGCATAATCCACCAATATAATCCCGTTACGTACCACAATACCAATCAGACTGATGATACCCATGAAGGCCGTCATCCCCATCGGATTGCCCGTGATATACAGGCCCAGGAAAGCGCCCAGTAAACTGAGGGGGAAAGTGGCCAGGATAATCAGCGTTTTACCGAATGTTTTAAACTGGAATAATAAGGTCAGCAGAATCAGCACCAGGCTGGTACTTAAAGCCTTGTTCATACCGGGTTGGTTTTCGGCGGAAGATTCTGCATCGCCGCCATATTGTATACTGATGCCTGCCGGTAACTGCAGCTTTTCAATTTCAGGCTGTGCTTTTTTCAATACATCCGAAGCAATGATACCCATCTGTGCTTCCGACAGTACGGTGAGCGTGCGGATACCATTGCGGTGTGCAATGACCCCGGTATGCCAGGAAGGAGCCAGTTCCGCTACGGCTTTCAAGGGTACCTTAGTACCATACAGGTTATTCAGCCGGATGTTGCCCAGGTCACTGAAATCCTTCCGGTTGCTGGTGTCCAGCCGCAGCAGGATGTCTACGGGCTTATCGCCTTCCCACAACTGCGATACGGCATAGCCTTTCAGGCCTGCGCCAATAGTTTGTGTAATGAGCTGATTGGGTACGCCCAGCCGCGTGGCGGCGTCTTCTTTTATTTTAAGGCTGATACCCAGGTAATCGTCTTCATAATCAGAACGTACCCAGTTGGCGCCGGGTGTGCGTTCCAGGATCGCTTTCACCTGTTCTGCCACCAGTTTCTGATCCCGGAGGTTTTCTCCGATGATTCTTACCGCAAGCGGAGAACCTTCCTGCATACTCAATTGCCGCAGGCGGATGTATCCATTGGGGATAAATCCTTCAAACTTTTTCAGGTAGTCTTTTACCAATTCATTCGTATCATCACTACCGCCTGTGGTAATAAATACCTGGGCGAAATTTCGTCTGGGCATCTCTGGTGAATAAGTCACGTTAAAACGGGGTGAGCTGGTGCCGATAAAGCTGGCAATACCTAATACCCGTTTATCTTTATACAGTTCTTTCTCTACCAGTTTTACCACTCTTTCTGTTTCTTCCAGGGAAGTGCCGTTGGCCATCCATATCTCTGCATTAAACTGTTTGCTTTCACTCAGTGGGAAAAATTCCTGCTTTACCTGTCCTGCCAGTAAGATGGCGATGACTACCGCAGCAACAGCAATGCCTACTGTGGTTTTAGGAAAAGCAAAGGCCAGTTCCACTCCTTTGTTAAAGGCATGCTGGAGGTAGTCCAGCAGACTTTTACGTTTTTTGGTGGTACTTACTTTATGTTTCAATCCTTTTTTGATGAATACATAACAGGTATAGGGCGTGAGCAGCAATGCCACGGCCATGGAGGTAATGAGTGCCACAGCGATGGTAACCGGCAGGGAGGCAATGAAGTCTTTGGAGATACCACTCATGAAAATGGCGAGTGGTGCAAAGGCAAAGATGATCGCCAGGGTAGCTGTAAAAATAGGGAGTGATAACTGCTGGGCGGCCTGCCAGGCTGCTGTCCAGGGAGTGATGTCTTCATCCAGTTTTTCTATGTAGTTATCCACTACCACAATGGCATTGTCTACCACCATGCCCAATACGATAATCAGTGCGGCCAGTGTTACCTGGTGAAGTTCCAGCCCGATGATGTTAATGAGGCCGAAGGTAATCAGGATAGATACCGGTGCAGCCAGTGACGACACCGCAGCTACGCGGAAGGGGAGCAGCAGCATCACCACTACAATCACGGATGCAATGGCCAGTCCGAATTCTTTCATAAAGTGACGGATACTTTCGTCTACTACTTCCGGCTGATTAACGATGGTCGTAATCTTGACGTCGTCGGGCAGTTCCTGCCGGAGTTTTTCCAGCTTATCTTCCACAATATGACCAAACTGTACAATGTTATTACCGGGTTGCATCTCTATGGCGAGCATCATTACCTTATCATCACCCAAACGGATAAACGAAGCAGGTTCTTCATAGCGTCGTTCTATGGTGGCAATATCCTGCAGTCGGACGACCGTTCCCTGCGGGGTGGTATAAATGATCTGCGCGCCCAGATCTGCCGCGGTTTTATATTGGCTGTTGGTAAATACCGGGAAGATGTTGGAACTGATTTTCATTTCCCCGGAGTAGCCTGTGATGTTCTGTGTTTGCAGGATACGCACAATGGTAGACAGGTCAAAACCATACTGCTGCATCTTTTGATCATCTATGGTAACATACAACTGTTGTTTCTGTCCGCCGGACCTGTTTATTTTGGATAGTTCCGGTATGGTTTTGAGTCCGTCTTCTATTTTATCCAGGTATTTTTCAATTTCAGCATAACTGCGTTGCGGAGAGGATACGGTAATAATCTGTGCCGTTACATCGCCGAAATTACTGTTTACAACAGGGCCTATCACCCCTGCCGGCAGGCTTTGCCGCCCCATCACATTTAATCCGTGCTGGAGGGTGCTCCAGAATTTTTTGCGGTCTTTGATGCGGGTGTGTAGTTCTACCGTGATGAATACCTGTCCGTCTTTGGTCTGTGACCTGGTTTTTTTCTTATCTACTTCTTCAAAGGAAAACAGGTATTGTTCTATTTTATTGGTCACCTGTTTTTCCATCTGCACTTCATCCGCACCGGGATAGAAGGCATATACCATGGCGATCGGCATATCTATTTTCGGATTCTCCGATCGGGGCATGTTCAGTAGGGAATAAACGCCCAGCAATAATAACAAAGCTACCACTACAATGGTCACCTGTTTATATTGCATGGCTGCTTCTATGAAGCTTATCTTTCTTTTTTTCATTCTTCCAAGGTTGTCAGACTTAATAATTTTTTTAACGCACCTTCCCGGATAATAGCTACAGGCTTATCGCTGTGCCCTCTTTTATATTGGAAAGACCCGTGGTAATTACTTTTTCACCACCGTTTAATCCGGTTGTTACCACTACTTCATTGGTGCCTGTAAGTGCGCCTACGGTAATGCGTTTGCGGACAGCTTTCTGTTGTTCATTGGCAACAAATACATAGGTGATATCGTCTGCATCTCTCACGACGGCGGTAGCCGGAACAGTGATGGCGGATATATTTTTACCGGTGTTGATGCGGATGTTGGTCAGCATACCTGGTAACAGTTGTCCATTGTTGTTGGCCAATTTTATTTTGATATTATAAGTACGGGAAGTGATATCTGCCTGTGGGTTGATGATGGTGATTTTACCATCGATATTTTCCTGCAGGGTAGGGATATATACCGTGGCGTTGCTGCCATGTTTAATCGCGCCTACTTCACTTTCCGGGATGGCAGCTTTGGCATAGACCATATCTGTTTTTACAATGGTGAAGGCCGGTACACCTGGCGCGGCAGCGCTGCCCCGTTCTATTTTGCGGGCTGTGATAATGCCCGACATCGGTGCATAGAGGTGGCTGTCGGCAATGCGTTTGGCATTGATTTGTTTATTGGCTTTGGCCTGTGCAAGTTTTGTCCGGATATCGATATAGTCTTTTTCCGGTAAACTTCCTTTTTGATACAGTTCGTGCAGCCGTTTATACATATCTTCTGCCTGATCCAGGCTGGCGTTGGCAATCGCGAGTGCGTTGCTGTATTCCGTGGCATCGATGGAAGCCAGGAGTTGTCCCTGTTTTACCATTTGTCCTTCTTCTACAGCTATGTTGCTGACCACACCATGCACTGCAAAACCAATATCTGCGGTATTATCCGGCTCGATGGTGCCGGAGTAGGACAGTTGCTGGGGCATATCATTATTACCGGCTTTGAAGATGCTTACTTTCACGGGTGCCTGCTGACTTTTTTTGATTTCCTTGCTGCTACAGCCTGCAAGCAGTGCCGCCATCATTAAAACAGGCACTGGTTTGAACGTCATTGACATAAAGAGAATTATTACAATTATGGAATACGAGAATTCGTATAGCAAAATTAGCTGCGGTGTTGCAGCCGGAAAAGGTTGATAAATCGGGTATTCTGGTCTGAAAGTCGGTTTGTTTTGATGTTATACGGAAATGGATATACGAAAATAGCCGGGGTAAGACTGCCCCGGCTTTGTTTTTAAACCTACAACTGTTACACTGTTAGTAACAAGAATTATCAGGGGAGGAACAAACGTTAGTGATGCGTAGCGCGGAAGGTGCGTGGCGACACGCCGGTATGTCGTTTGAAAAACTTGCCAAAGAATGACTGGTCGCTGAAATGCAGGGTTTCTGCTATTTCGGCAATACTGAGTCTGGGATTTTCCAGCAGTATTTTCGCTTCCAGTATTACATAGTCATCGATGATTTCACCGGCATTTTTGCCGGTAATTTCCTTCACGGTTTCTGTCAGGTATTTGGCGGTAACGAATAGCAGTTCTGCATATTGCTGTACATTCCGTTGATGTCTGAAATGCAGTTGTACCAGGTTGGTGAAACTAATCACCAGGCTTTCTTTTCTGGAGATATTCGGATTTTTTATTTCCGTATACCGGGTTGACATAGATGCCAATTCATACATGAGCAGAAAAAAGGTATGCTGCAGGCATTCTTTGGCAAACGGTACGCCATTGGTTACATTGCTCAGGCGAAAGGTGAGCTGTTTGAAATGTCCTGCCAGTATTTGTGCATCAGCAGCGGTCAGCCGCCAGTGAGGTGAATACTTGGTGGTGAAATAATCATATAGTTCCATTTTGTTGGCTGGCATACCTATTTCCACCAGAAAGTCCAGGGTGAAGTTTAAGCCGGAAACAACAGATGATTTATCTACATAATTAATTTTTTTCAGTGCGTTGGGTGAAATGAGCAACAGGTCATTGTCTGACAGGTGGTATACTTTACGATCCAGCGTACCTTTTACCAGTCCTTGCTGTATCAGCAGAATGCTGGTGAAGTCGGATCTGAAATAGGTTTTTACCTTATCATAATCGGCCAGATTGATATCCGTCACTACAAAAAGTCCCAGTTCTGACGCCGTCTCCCGGAATCCGCTGCTATGCATGAATTCTGCCTGTTTGTAAATATCGCCGTGCTCTTTTTTTTGTGCCATGTCATTTCATCATTGCGTCGTAGATACCGGGTGCCGTTTGTATGGTGACGATGCGAAGGTCTGCCGATATCTGCAGCGATCAAAGGTTAATATGTCGGTAATACTGGTCAGAAAGTCGGTTGGTGTTTTGGTCACCGGTGGTACGACTCCCTCATTAAAGATAACGATTTATAGAAATGGAGAGGGCTGGGGTAGTTTTAATTGTGGTTATGTGCTGCGTAAATAAGTATTAATATTTTAATGTAAAGAGCAGATGGGAGGTCTCTTAAAAAAGGCGCCAAATAGTAATCGTGTCTCCATATCAGTTATAAAAAAGAAAGCAGCAGGAAATGATCCTGCTGCTTTCTTTTTATATCGTTGAGGAGATTTTTACCCCTGTTGTTTTTTTCTTTGGATAGGCAGATAACAAAGGTAGAGAAATACCACCCACCCCGGAATCAGTGCTACCGGCAGTTTCATCCCCGTGATCCACATCAGCAGCAGAATACCGATAAGAAATACCAGGCAGATGTAATTGGATAACGGATAGAGGAAAGACGGAAATTTAGTACGGATAGCAGCCACTTTTTTACTGCCCCGGAATTTCAGGTGCACCACACTAATCATCAGCCAGTTGATAATCAAAGAAGACACCACCAGCGACATCAATACTTCCAGCGCTTTCTCCGGCATCAGTTTATTTACAACAATGCAAATAGCAGCAAATGCGGCAGAGGCGAGAATAGCTTTTACCGGTACATGGTTTTTATTTAACCCCGATAAAAAACGAGGGGCATTACCTTGTACCGCCAGGCCATACAACATTCTGCTGTTGCTGAATACACAACTGTTATATACAGAGAGGGCCGCCGTTAATACAATCACGTTCAGCACATTGGCAATAAGGCTGGTGAAATAAATGGTTTTGCCAAACAGCTGAAACTGAAAACCTTTTAAGGTCTGGAATACCATCACAAAGGGACTACTATCTGTGGTAATACTTTTCCAGGGAGACAAGGCAAACAGGATAATCAAAGCACCCACATAAAAAATAAGGATACGGTAAATAACCTGATTGGTAGCCTTGGGAATGGTTTTTTCCGGTTTATCTGCTTCTGCAGCAGTAATACCGATCAGTTCCAGTCCGCCGAAAGAAAACATAATCAGCGCGATGGCCGAAAATAAACCCTGATAGCCGCCTTTCCCATCTGGTGTTAATAATCCTTTCGGGAAAAAGCCACCGTCGTTCCAAAGGTTTTCGATACTGGCCTGGGCGCCGCCACTGCCACTCAGCAACAGGTAAACGCCGAATATAATCATGGCAATGATAGCCACTACTTTTATGATAGAAAACCAGAACTCCGCTTCTCCGTATACTTTCACGGAGCTGAGGTTCAGGGCATTGATGGCTACAAAGAAAAACAGACTGGAAGCCCAGAGGGGAATCTCCGGCCACCAGAAATGTATATACACCCCGATGGCAGTCAGTTCCGACATACTAACGAGAATATACAGTACCCAGTAGTTCCAGCCGGAAGCAAAGCCGGCGAAGGAGCCCCAGTATTGATAGGCAAAATGGCTGAAACTTCCGGATACCGGTTCTTCCACTACCATTTCTCCCAGTTGGCGCATAATAAAAAAAGCGATAATACCGGCGAGGGCATAACCCAGAATGACAGATGGACCTGCCAGTACAGCGGCAGGACCTATTCCCAGGAATAAGCCGGTTCCAATGGCGCCCCCGAGGGCGATTAACTGAATGTGCCTGTTTTGTAACCCTCTTTTAAGTTCCTGCGCAGCAGGTTGTTTGTTAGTTGATTCCAATGTTATTAAGCTAGATCTGGTTGCAAGATGGATTAAATTCGGTAAAATGTAAACATATGTTTATTTCAGGGATTAAAGAATAAATAATTATTGTAGGTAGATGACCGGAAAATAGTGGTTTTATCTTGTGTGATGCTTGTAGGTTGACCGCTGTTGTTGTTATCCCGTTGTCTGAGTTTGTTGGCCAGACAGCTTGCTTTGAAAAGGAGGGAAATCAGGGCGGGCATATTGCAACAGCCAGTCATTAATCCCGTGACAGCTACCTGTATTACAGCATCCTGTTTCCGGAAAATCAATTTTGAATTAATTTAGAATTTTAAATGCTGTCTCCTTTTTCGTATATAATTTATTGATTATTAATCGTATACCTTTTTTCCGCATTGGAGTAACCCGCCTTTTGATTGCAGGATATCTTTGTCCCCGATTTTTAATGACCTAACTTATTTATGAAGCGATTTAATATAGCCTGTCTGTTTTTAATTTTTAGCTTACTGATCAAAGGATATGCACAAAGTGTTCCTCCGGATAAGAGGAAAATTGACCAGGATAGTCTTTGGAATATATCTTTGCAGGATGTTACCGTTACTTCCAACGGCTTAAACAATAAAATAAAAAATCTGGCGAGTACTGTCAATATTGTCAATAGTAAACAAATCAAAGAACTGGGGATTCAGTCTGTAGGAGATGCTATCCGGCTTATTCCGGGAGCTAACTACCAGGATGAAGATGGTCGTGGCCTGAAACCTGGTATTGGATTACGGGGGCTGGATCCGGGCAGGAACGGATATGTAGTAGTACTGGTAGATGGGAAAATACCGCTGGGCCAAAGCTATGGACAACTTGGTGCATACTATATGCTGCCGGTTGCCTCCCTGGAACGCATTGAAGTAATCAAAGGAGCTTCTCCGGTATTATATGGCGCCGGTTCCATTGGCGGTGTCATTAATCTGATTACTAAAAAAGGACAGGGAAAACCCAATGCTGCCGCCAGTATTGAAGCTGGTAGTTATAATTATCTCAACGCAAATGCATCTGCTTATGGAGATAATGGCAAACTGAATTACTATGTTAATTATAACCGCCGGCAGGGAAATGGCTTTCGTTCCGACAGATCTGCCTTTCATACCAACGATGTTACTTTTCGTATAGGCGCTAAGTTGGATTCGACTGATGAGTTATCTGTTTCCGGTAATATTTATACAGAAGATGCGGAAACTCCAGGCGGACTTTCTGAGCAACAGTACAGAGATGATTACCGGCAAAGTGTGAACCCGTTTGATCAGTTTTATGCGCAACGTTATGCTACTGCCATCACCTACAAAAAAAATATCAATACCACCAACAGTATTTCCTTATCGGTGTTTGCCAATTACTTTAAGCGGAACTGGTGGTATGATACGAAACGGGATCGAAAATCCATCTTAGGCGATTTAAGAGACATCTTTACCGGCGGTGCTGTGCTGGAGTATAACCGCACCAATAAACTACTGGGTTTTGATAATTCACTGATTGTTGGCTTGAAATACCTGGGAGACCAAACCAACAGTACAAAAGTGATGGGAGCAGACCCGCTGCGTCATGTGGGGAAAACTACTTTCTCTACTACCATTCCGACCAATGTGATGGAAGGATATATCCAGAATGAGATCCATTTTTCTGATCAATTCAGCTTTACTCCCGGATTACGCTATACTGCCATTAACTATGGTCAGCAGGATTATATGGCAGGTCAGGAGTTAGCTACGCAAAGCAATGTACTCGTGTATTCGTTTGGGTTATTATATAAGCCGGTAGAAAGATTCAGAACATATGCCACTGTTTCCAAAGGATATAATCCCCCTGTGCTATACGCAGCCCTGGACCCGGGTACCGTTAAAAACGGTAACAGCCTGGATGCGGAGACGTCCAATAACTATGAAATTGGTATCCGTACTAATCCGGTGAACTGGCTGGATCTCAGTATGAGTGGCTATATACTGGATTTTAATCATAAACTTACTGAAGAAGGAGGTGTATTCTCCAATACAGGTAAAGCCATGCATAAAGGCATTGAGTTTGAATTGAATATTTTACCTTTTAAAGGAATGCGCTTATATGCCATAGGTGCTTTACAACGGGCAACTTTCGGAGAAGGAACCAATAAAGGTAACCTGTTGCCGTATGCACCCCAACAGATCCTGACTGCAGGTGCCAAATATCAGGCCCTGGTTGGTACCGGAGAATTAATCGTCAATGCATACCATACTTTTACCGGTAAACAATACAACGACGGTTTAAATACCGAACAACCAACAGCAGATGGTAGCAACGGCGCTATACCTGCCTATAATCTGCTGAATCTCTCTTTAAACTATAACTGGAACAACTGGGGTGTTAGTCTTACGGTCAATAATCTGCTGAATGAAAAATACTTTACCCATCGCTATGATTTTTGGGGAGGTATATTTCCCGGGGCGCCCACTACTGTTAATGCCGGCCTGTCCTACCGTATTCACCACTGATTCACCACACAAAACCAACTACTTTGAAACGATTGATTTTTTCGGGCTTTTCAGCTGTAATGATGGCCGCAGGAAGTGTTGCCGCACAAGATAGCAGCCATACAACACATCCGGCTCCTGTTGCAAAACACCGAAGCCAGGCAGATACTACCAGCCAGCTGGGAGAAGTAATTGTTACGGCGAGCAGGGTGGCTGAAAGCATTAATGAGGTACCTTCTTCTGTAACGGTTATTTCAAGGAAGGAAGTAGAAAAGCTGGCGCAGATCAACAATAATCTGCCTTACATCTTAATGCAGAAAGTGCCGGGTATTTCGCCCAGCGAAGAAAGTCAGAATAATTTTATCGGAAAAATCCGGGGCCGAAACTTCCTGGTATTGATTGATGGCGTACCGCAATCCACTCCTTTAAGAAACGGTGGCCGCGACCTGCGTTCAATAGATGTCAGTGCCATTGATCATATTGAAGTAATCAATGGCGCGTCTGCGATGTATGGGAATGGCGGCGCCGGTGGTATTATCAACTATATCACTAAGAAACCGGTCAGGCACGTACCGTTTACAGCCACTACTTTTTTCAACAATAGCCTGAATCTGGCCAAAACAGATGGCACTTATACCTATAACCTGTCACAGGTATTCAGCGGGCAAATACACCGTCTGGATTATGTTATACAGGGAAAAATAGCCCGTACCGGTGTAAGCAGATCCGCGGACGGGGAAGTGATCAGCCCTTTTTACGGACTGGGAGAAACCAACACCTATAATGCCCTGGTGAAAATTGGGTATGATATCTCGGATAAACACCGGATAGAAGTAATGGGGAACTATTACAACAGTATACAGGATAGCAAATATATCGGTACTACCGGAAAGCTGGGTATATCTCCGGCTATCGGTATACCGGGCGACACAAGTATCGCTGGCGGTACGCCCTATAATAAAACACTGAATATAAAGTATACGGGTACCTATGGTAAAACAACCGCCAGTATTACAGCTTATTACGACGATATGAATACAGTGTTCGAAGCGTACAATCAAATATACGCAGACCACTGGGGTGCGCGGCTGAATTTTAATACACCGTTTACCTTGTCTGCTAAAAGCAATGTGCAGCTTATTTATGGTATGGACTTCCTGAAGGACCATACTGTACAGAAAGATATTGTAAATAAGCTGATCACCCCGGAAATGTACATGAATAGTATAGCGCCATACCTGCAGTCTAAATTTGTACTGGCTTCCTCGTGGATACTGAAAGCCGGTGTAAGGTTTGAACAACTGGGTTTCCGTGTAGGTGATCTGGTGAAAGCAGGGAAACTGATTCCCGGTGTTGCCAACAACTATCATGCATTGGTATTTAACGCAGGAGCCAGATATAATAAACTGTCTTATCTGCAACCTTTTGCCAGCTTCTCCCAGGGGTTTTCTATAGGAGACGTGGGACTGGTGCTCCGCAATGGTATTTCACTGAATGCCATTGATGCTACTCCTGTAAAGGTCAATAATGTAGAAGCGGGTATAAGTGGTACTATCCACCAATTTACCTATGAGTTAACCGGTTATTACAGCACCACCCGAAAGAGTACTACCTATGCGGAAACAAGTACCCCCGGCAATTATGAATTAATACAGATGCCGCAGCGCATTTACGGTGTGGAAGCTGTCATGGGCTTTAAGGCAACAGACTGGCTTAATCTGGGAAGTACAGTAGGATACATGAATGGGAGAGAAGATGCAAAGAACAATGGCCACTATGACGCGAAACCGGATAATGCCGTTATTTCACCCTTAAAAATAAGTGGCAATGCGAATGTTAGTATTACCCGCCATTGGGACCTGATGTTGCAGGTGGTGAAGATTGGTGCCCGGGATGTTTTTCCGAAAGAAGTATATAATTACGGGAAATACCCGATATCAGGATATACTTTGCTGGATGTATTTACTGCTTACAAATTCAAACGGGTAACATTGAACTTTTCCATCAATAACCTGTTGAATACAAATTATTATCCGATACATTCCGAAGTGCGTGGTGCCACCAACGAAGGACGGTATTACGTGAAAGGAAGTGGTGCTGTAGCGAATATAGGAGCAGTGATCAATTGGTAGTATACAACTAAAAAACAAAAAAGGATCGTGCTATTACTGCACGATCCTTTTTTATTGATCAGAATTTATAGCCATATCCCAGTCGTATTACCTGCGTTTCTGCATAGTCAGTACTGGTATAGCTGAATCCATTACCTGTAATTTCTCTTTTGATACGCAGGGTATTGGCAATATCCGTAGCATTGAAGAAAAATTCATGATTCCCGATTGTCTTTTTGATACCCAGGTCAACAGAAAAACGGGCGGCTATTTTCCCTTGCGGAATAATATCCGGCGCCAGGTAAATACCCGTTAGCTGTATGGTTACTTGCCGTGGTAGTTGAAACAGCCCGTTAAATTTGATATTCCCCGAAAATAGCTCCTGCCGGTCGGCGCTGTATACACTGGTCTGCGGATACTTATTGACCACAGTAAACGCAGCGATGGTGTTTTGATAACCATTCAGGTTCAGGTTAAAGGTAGCCCGGCGGCCTACCTTTTGGGTGAGGTTGATTTCTATCCCGGTATTATAGCTTTTACCTGCATTCTGGAATACATTATAGATCAGGTTACTGCCATTGACAATACTGCCGATACGTGTAATAGTGGCATCCATGCGTTTGTGGTATACAGACGGATTAAAGAAACCATTGCGCCAGCTGCTTTTATAACCCAGTTCAAAAGTGTTGGTAAATTGTGGCCGCAACTCCGGATTACCCACCTTAATGATGGCCGCATCGTCGTATTTAGGGAAAATACGGATGTCCACTTCATTGGGACGGTCTACCCGCCGGTTGTAAAAGAACGATAGTTTATGCTGATCATTGATACGGTAAGATAGCCGCAGATTGGGGAATGGCTGCATATAGTTATAGCCGTTACTCTTATAGGTATTATGCCCCGGATTGACGTCATACCGGAGATCTACATATTCTATTCTTAAGCCGGCTTCTATTTCCAGGTGGTTGCTTTCAAATACATAGACGCCGTATGCAGCCGGTATAAATTCCCGGTAATTGGCCCAGCCGCCGGCTGATGTGTCCAGCGGGGAATGCAGACCCGGCTTGAATTGCATGTTGGTCGGGATATCCCGTCTGCGCAATTTGATACCTCCTTCAAACCGGCCGTATTTTAATGGGTGAATATAGTCGGCATTGAGATCCATGACGTGTTCATCGGAAAGCAGTTTAAAAGAATCCAGGCCGGTATACGTGGGCATAATGTTGGTGAAGAAATATTTTTCATCTTCCCGGTGAAAAGTGTAATTAAACTGCAATTGCAGCGTGCGGCCCGGATGCCGGAACTGGTGCTGCCATCCGGCGGAAACGGTGGCCGTGGTTTTTAACTCATCTTCCAGAAACTGCCATAATTGTTTTCTTTCTTTAAGATCTGAGGTGAAAAATGGTTCATCTCCCCGATCGAGTATTTTTTCACTGCTGAATAAACCGGATACAGTAATCGTATTTTGTTCATCCGGTTTCCAGTCCATACCTGCTTTGCCGGTTATGATGTTGGTGGTTCTGTTTCTTTTTAACTGTTGCTGTATCGGTTCACCATTATCGTATAGGCGTTCCGTATATTCATTTTTGTTGAGCGTACGGGTATAGAGATTATCTCCCTGGAAAAATAAATTGACTTTATTTTTCCGGTAATTCAGCAATAGGGAAGGATTGATTTTAGGAGTAGCGGAGTATTGTGGCCGTATGTCCGGCAGGTTTGCCTTTCTTTCCCATAGTGCGCCCAGACCGGTGATCAGTCCTATTTTACCATTAAAGCCATCTTTCTTTTCTTTTTTATAGATGATATTAATAATGCCGGCATTGCCATTGGCATCATACCTGGCGGAAGGATTATGGATGATTTCAATTTTTTCGATAGCCGATGCCGGAATGTTTTCCAGGCTGGACTGTCCGCCCATGCCGGTGAGTGCTGTTTGTTTGCCATCCATTAATATCATGACTTTATCGCTGCCTCGCAGGAGCACTTTTCCATCCTGACTGGTGATGCCGGGGAGGTTTCTCATGGCGTCCATGACAGAGCCGCCTGCCTGACTGATATTGGCGGTTAACGAAAATGTTTTTTTATCCATTTTATCTGTCACTGCATCCTGTTTGCCGGTAACGGTTACCTCTTGGATATGAACGGTAGCAGGCGTGAGTTCTATCTGTCCTATATCCAGGAAGTTGCTTAATTGTCCTACTGTCAGGGCTATCCAGCGAACGTTGTAGCCCATATAGGAACATTTTACGAGATACTGCCCGCTGCTGATGGCGGATATTGTGAAATGACCGGTTTCATTGGTAATAGTGCCGGTAAGAAAGGCGCTGTCCTGTACTTTACATAGCGTTACGTTCACAAAGGGAAGTGCTGTTTTTTGCCGGGCATCTTTCAATGTGCCGGAAACAGTGACGGAATTTTGCTGTGCATGTGCAAACTGCCAGGAGAGGAATCCCAGTAGCAGGCAAAAAAAATGTTTCATCTGCTGTATACTTTATAATATCAGCAAAGTTGAAACATGATTTAGAAGGAATTTGGGATTATGCCCAGCGGATGCTGAAAATGTGTAAATCATTTTCAAAATGGTAGCACTCCTGCCATCCGTATACACTGCATATCTGGTGCACAATAGCCAGCCCCAGGCCGGTACCGGAGGCGTTAGATGAAAAAGTACCAAAGCGCCGGAATAAAATACTTTCCTGTAATGCTGTTGCACCAGGATTCGAAATTTCCAGACTGTGGGGCGTCAGTTTTACGGTAATCGTCTGGTGTGCCGCACTGTGACGGATGGCGTTGATGAGCAGATTTGTCAATAATATTTCAACTAACAGCTGGTTGCCTGTTATCTTTACACCAGGTGTTAACTGCTGTACCACCTGTAATGATTTTTCCTGTAGAAAATCTTCCAGCTGCAACAATTGATCGGCTATCAGGTCCGGTAAATCAATGATAGCTGTTTCCGGAAACTGGCTGTTCTCAATTCTTGCCAGCAGTAACAGGTTTTTATTAATCCGTGTCACCTTTGCCAGTGCCTGATGGGCCTGGTCTATCAGCTCGGATTGTTCATCAGAAATTGTTTTACTCTGGTATAGCAGATCCAGTTTGAATTTTACAATGGATAAAGGAGTTTGCAACTCATGAGAGGCATTTTGTGTAAACTCCTTTTGTTGTTTGTAGATCGCAATGTTACCGGTGATTAATTTATCCAGCTGATGGTTCAATAGGGTAAATTCTTCAATGTCGGTAGGTGCAAAGCGGATATCATTTGGTTTGTGCAGATCAAAGGTTTGTATCTGCCGCAGGCTTTGATAAAAGGGGCGCCACAGCTTTTCTGAAATTTTTCTGTTGATGAAAATAAAACCGACTAACAGAATCAGGAAAAAAGTAAACGTAACAACGGCAATGGCAACAATGGTTTCATGGGTTTCTTCCATGTTTGTTTCCAATGTAAGCCGGTATGGTTGGTTGTTAAGCAGAAAGTAGGTGACCAGGCCCTGAAACCGGTCATATCCTTTGCTGGGAATGTATTTGTTTTTTCTGTAAAGATTATAGGTAGAATCAGGTTGAAGCGCGGTGGCCAGTTGTAGCTGGTTCTCGGGCCTTAATTTATTCCATAGCAGTACACTTTCTGTCAATGCAGTATCAGAAAGAGAAAGCGCCTGCAGGTTTTGTTTAATCGTTTCACTGACGATATGGTTATGTTCTTTTAATTCGTGTTGCCAGATCAGGTCTACAATCGCATAATAAACAGGAATACTGCAGGCGAAAACAATACCTGCATATAACACAAATGCTTTCATCGATCTGTTCAGCAGCTTGCTCATATTTCCCATTTATAGCCTGTTGCATAAATTGTTTTCAGATAGTTGCCGGCGCCTGCTTCTGTCAGTTTTCGTTTCAGGTTTTTTATATGTGCATATACAAAGCTGTGACTGTCCAGCATCCCAGCCATGTCTCCTGACAGATGTTCTGCAAGTGCATTTTTAGAGATCACCCTGTTTTTGTTGCCCAGAAAATAAACCAGGAGATCAAATTCCTTTTTGGTCAGTAATACGGGTACATCGCCAACATGTACGGTTTTCGCCAGCAGGTCTATCTGTAAAGTACCTTGCTGAATGATATTGTTGTTCTGAAATTTTCTTCTTCTGATAACAGAATAAATGCGGGCTGCCAATTCCGGCAGATGGAATGGTTTAGACAAATAATCATCCGCACCGGTTTGTAGTCCTTTGATTTTATCATCCATGGAGTCTTTCGCGGAAATAATGATGACTCCTTCATGTTGATTCCTTTTTTTTAATGCCTCCAGCAGTTGCAAGCCGTCTCCTCCGGGTAGCATGAGGTCCAGCAATATGCAGTCATACTCATGCAGGTGTATTTTATCTAAGGCATGATCGTAGTTACCGGCGTGCTCACAGCTATAGCTTTGCCCGGACAGGTAGCTGATAATGCTTTGTGCCAGTTGTAGCTCGTCTTCTATGATGAGTACTTTCATGGGGCAAAAATAGCCCTGAATTCTGAATTCTTTCTGAATTACCGCCGTTGGGCTATGTGACTTGCTGTGAGGAGAGGAGGGGTAAAAGAGTAGCGGAAAGAGATATCCGGGTGCTACGGGAAGCAGCACCCGGATAATATATTAATAGCTGATGGTATAAGTCAGGGAGTAGGTTCTGCCACGACCCATGAATTCATAGGTGGCAGCGGAACTCAGTGCTTTATAGTATACCTGTGCACGTTGGCTCCAGATACTCTGGTAGTCTCTGTTCAGCAGGTTCTGTACGCCGGCAGTCAGTTTGCCGAAAGGAAGTTTAACAGCAGCGATCAGGTCCAGGGTATTGTAATCAGATAACTGGTTGCCCGCATCATCTGTCAGACGGAAGCTTTGTACATCCTGCAGGCGAACATTGAACCGGTTGTTATGCCAGCCGGCAAAGGAAACTACTTTAGACGGACTGGCATCTGTTACTGTTTGTTTTTGCCAGCTGCCGTTATTTTTATTTTCGGATTTGATAAACAGGAAATTGGTACCTGCTTCAATACCGTTATTGAAATCGTAGGATACGGCGCCTTCTATACCATAATTCCTGCGGGGTTGATCTATCAGCAACAGGGTGAGGGTAGCTGGCACGTATTGGATGTTTTTGTTGGAACGCGTGTAGAACAGGGCTGTCTGTGCATTCCAGCCATGTTGTTTCCATCTCCAGCCAGCTTCAAACTGGTGGGTTTTAATACCGCTTAACGGAGACGTACCTACGCTGGCGCCATTTTGTAATGCCCAGTGTTGTCCCTGCAGTTTATACGAGCCGGTACCATAGTATTTGGCAGGATCGGCCAGGGAGAAGCCTTCTGAGAAGTTTAACCAGGTTTGCATATGGTCAGTGGCTTTGAACACCAGACCGCCATTGAAAGAGGTCACGTTGTAGCTTTTTTCGCCACCAGGTACTGCATCAGCAGTGGTACCTACGCCCATGGCCATCAGGGCCTGCTGGCGGTAGTCCACAAAGTCATCTACTTTCACCTGAATCCGCTGTTGCCGGATACCTGCGGAGAGGGAGAGTCGTGGCAGGATATCCCAGCCTGCCTGTGCAAATCCGGCGATGCTGTTGATACCGATATGCGGATAACGGCCGGCTACCACCAGGGTTTTATTTACCAGTCCGCCGGAAGCATAAGACGTAGCCGGATCGAAGTAGGTTTGTCTGGACTCAAAATTTTCATGGTCGCCATCAATACCGTAGTTCACATGCACCGTGCGCCATTTCTTTGCCAGTACCAGCTTAAAACCATACAGGTCTGTATTCTGACTGGAAGCGCCCATATTGGGAATGCCTTTTTTAGCGCCGGCAGCATCTACATAGGAGAGGGTGCCCGGAAACGGATAGAAATTGAACCGCTCAGATCTGCCGAATGCCTGTACGTAGATATCCTGGTGGCCCAATACGTCTGAAATGTGATAGTTCAGGTTACCCATCGCTCTTTTGGAGGCCGGGTTTACATCCGATTCCCAGCCTTCTTTTACTGCAATCAGTTCCGGTTTATTTTTGAAAGCACCACTGAGGTCCGGACCTAAATAGAGGCCTTTGTTGCCATCGAAACGGGAGTCGTAGTACTGTGCTGCCACACGCAGTGATTGTTTGGCATTAATGCGCCAGTTACCGTTGGCAAAGAGGTCGATAGACCGGTTGTATTGCAGGTCGGTTTGGGTGATATCTGTTTTTATCTGCTGGCTGTTGGCATCATAGGCTGCTCCATTCTTCTGGAAAGCGGTGCCAATACGGCCATTGATCTTTTCATTGCCGGCAGATACCGACTGCGCGATACGCAGATCGTGGTCATCACTATGTCCTAATCCGCTTCTGCCACCTATCTCTGTTTCAAAGGCTACGCCATGGCGGGTTCCTTTTTTAGTAATGATATTCACAATACCACCGGATGCACCACCACCATAAATGGCGCTGGCGCCGGATAATACTTCTATCTTTTCAATGTTGAACGGATCGATCGCATCAAATTGTCTGCTTACCCCACGGGTGCTGTTCAGCGATACCCCGTCGATCATCACCAGTACTTCTCTGCCACGCAGGTTCTGGCCGGTGTTGGTACGTCCTTGTCCGCCCAGGTCTATACCGGGTATGAGGATGCCTAAAGCCTCCTTGAAGGTAACGCCGGCTTTGATCTGGGATTGCAGCCTGGTGCTGTCAATCACCCAAACGGTACCGGGTATATTGCTGATCTGTTGCGGGGTACGGGAAGATACCACGACCACATCCCGCAGCTGGCTGGTGTTTATTTCCAGGGCAAAATCCACATTGGTGGCTTGTCCGCTGGTGACGGTTATTTCTTTTTGTTGGGTAATAAATCCGATATAACTGGCTACCACCTTATACTGGCCGGGTTTTACCGATAGCTGGTAGCTCCCTTTATCATTGGTACGTACCGCCTTGTTATGTCCGGCGATGGATATGGTTACTCCTGCTAATGGCTGGCCCGTGTTGGTGACACTGCCTGTAATCGTGCCGTTTTCCTCGCTGACTGCTGCTTTTGCCAGGGCAAAAGGTAATACCAGCAAGGCTAACAGCCATAATCCCTTCCGGGTAAAAAATCCATTCATGATACCGTTGTATTTAAATAAGCGGCGCGAAGGTAGGAAGGATTGTATGGGAGGGTTTATGTATTCGGGAAAATTTTTGGGCGGCGTAGGGGAAAGGGGGGAAAGGTGTGGGGTGTCGCGATGGGGGAATTAGCGGGGTTAATTTCCTATGTTGCTATCTCACTTGATCCGGAAGAATGGGCTTTGATATCTGAGGAATAAGAATAATAATTTGAATTTTGCTGGCGCTATCAGATAACTCAACAAGACAACTTTACTGTCGTTGTGAGGAATTTTATTTATTTTGTAGATTAATCCTTTTCACCTTGAGCCCTGAACAAAAAGCCCGAAAACTAATTGATGCTGAATTGATAAGATGCGGATGGATCATTCAGGATAAATCCAGTATTAACCTGAGTGCAGGCATGGGTATTGCCATTCGTGAATATCCGACGGATGTAGGCCCTGCAGACTATGTACTGTTTGTAAACAGAAAACCGGTGGGTGTTATTGAAGCCAAACGGGCAGAAGAAGGAGTGCATATGTCCACACATGAAGAGCAAAGCGGCGGATATGCCCAGGCACATTTAAAGTATTGTGAACATGACCCGCTTCCTTTTATCTATGAAAGTACCGGCGAGATAACCCGATTTACAGATTGCCGGGATATAAAACCCCGATCCAGGCAGATCTTCAGCTTTCATCGCCCGGAAACCTTTGTAGAATGGCTACGACAGGATAAATCTTTAAGAACACGGCTTCATGATTTGCCTGCATTATCACCGGATGGGTTGCGGGATTGTCAGGTTACCGCTATTGTCAACCTGGAAAAATCTTTTAAAGAGGCCCGTCCAAAGGCTTTGATACAAATGGCTACGGGGTCAGGGAAGACCTTCACGGCTATCACTGCGGTTTACCGGCTGTTGAAGTACGCGAAAGCTAAACGCATACTGTTTCTTGTAGATACCAAGAACCTGGGAGAACAGGCAGAGCAGGAATTTATGGCCTATGTGCCTAACGATGATAACCGGAAGTTTACGGAGCTATATGGTGTAACAAGGCTGAAAAGCAGTTTTATTCCGGACGATAATCAGGTGTACATCAGTACCATTCAAAGGATGTATGCCATTTTAAAGGGAGAAGAGCTGGACGAAAATACAGAAGAACAAAATCCGAATGAAAGATCGCCAAGCAAGGAGCCACCACCTGTTGTGTATAATGAAAAGGTGCCGTTGGAATTCTTTGACTTCATTATCATAGATGAGTGTCACCGGAGCATTTATAACCTCTGGAAGCAGGTATTGGACTACTTTGATGTATTCCAGGTGGGGCTGACAGCTACCCCTGACAATAGAACGTTTGGCTACTTCAAACAAAACCTGGTCAGTGATTATGGCTATGAAAAAGCGGTGATTGATGGCGTATTGGTGCCGTACAATGTTTTTACCATCGAAACGGAAATTACCAGACAAGGAAGCACCATCAAACTAGGTGAAAAGGTAGATAAGCGCGAACGACTGACCCGGAAAAAATTCTGGGAAGCGGTGGATGAAGACATTGAGTATAGCGGGAAACAGTTGGATAAGGATATTGTAAATCCCAGCACAATCAGAACCATTATCCGGGCGATAAAGGATACACTGCCTGCGATCTTTCCGGACAGGACAGATCAGACGGGTAACTTTGAAGTACCCAAGACCCTGATATTCGCTAAAACAGATTCCCATGCCGAAGATATCATAGAGATGGTACGGGAAGAATTTGGGGAGGGTAATAAATTTTGCAAGAAAATTACCTACCGTAGTGAGGAGGACCCGAAAGAGGTACTTTCTCTATTCCGTAATGATTACTATCCACGTATTGCCGTTACTGTAGATATGATTGCGACCGGTACGGATATTCGTCCGTTAGAAGTGTTGGTATTTATGCGGGATGTGAAAAGCCGTAGTTATTATGAGCAGATGAAAGGTCGTGGTACCCGCACCTGTTCTCTGGAGCAATTGAGAGCTACCGGTACCCCATCTGCGAAATTCACCAAGGATCATTTCGTTATCATTGATGCCATAGGTGTAGAGCATTCCCAGAAAACGGATAGTCGCCCGCTGGAGAGAAAACCTGGTATAAGTTTGAAAGACATATTACAGGAAGTGGCCATGAACAAGACCAGCGAAGATATCCTTACTACATTGGCCAATCGGCTGTTAAAACTCGAAAAACAGATTAATGATAAAGAAAAAGCTACCTTCGCGGCACATGCAAACGGGCAGACAATTAACCAGGTTGTCAGGAAGTTATTGAACGCCTATGATCCGGATGTAATCTATAGTATAGAGGAAGATAAGAAGGAACAGTTAATAGGGGAGGCGCCGGTGAAAATTAATGCTGCTATTGAGGAGGCAAAAAAACAACTCATTGAAGACGCTATCCGCATCTTCGATAACCCGGATCTGCGGAAATATATTGTTGATGTACGTAAAAAATATGATCAGATTATCGACCATATTAACATGGATAAGATCCGCAACATGGGCTGGGTGAAAGACCAGGATACCGCTGCCGAACTAACCATCAGTAATTTTACGTCCTGGATAGCGGCTAACAAAGACGAAATAACAGCCCTGGAAATCTTTTATGATCAGCCATATCGCCGTCGGGAACTGACCTATACAATGATCAGAAGCCTTTATGAGAAGCTGACGATGGAACAACCGTTATTGGCTCCGTTAAATGTATGGCGTGCTTTTGAACAACTAAAGCAAGCCAACGGGGAACCGAAAAATGAGTTGATGGCATTGGTAAGCCTGATTCGTAAAGTAATCGGTATCGATACCACGCTGACGGGTTACGATAAAGTGGTGGATAAAAACTTCCAGACCTGGGTATTTAAAAAGCAGGCCGGTACGACCACCAAATTCACCGAAGAACAAATGCAATGGCTACGCATGATCAAAGATTACGTAGCGGCCAGTTTCCACCTGGATAAAGAGGATTTTGAGCTGGATCCGTTTAACCGAAATGGAGGGCTGGGGAAAATGTGGCAGCTGTTTGGAGAGAAGACAGATGAGATTATTGAGGAGTTGAATGAGGTGTTGGCAGCGTAGGGTATCAGTCATTAGAGAATAATATCTGATACTTTCATTTGTAATTAAATAAATAGATGGACAAAGAGCAACGTAAAAATCAATTGCCTGCAGATTGGAAGTGGGAGAGGCTTGGAGATATTGCTAACTATTTAAATGGTAGAGCATTTAAGCCTACTGAATGGGAGCTAATTGGAAAACCAATAATTAGAATTCAAAATTTAAATAATCCAGACGCTAAGTATAATTATACAAGAAATGAATTTGAAAAAAAATATGAAGTAAAAAAAGGTGATCTACTGTTTGCATGGTCTGCATCTCTAGGAGCATATATTTGGAAGGGTGAAGATGCATGGTTGAATCAACATATTTTTAAAGTTGTTCCCAATGAGGGTGTTGACAAACTTTATTTATACTATTTGCTGGAGGAAATAGTTCATGTACTATATACACAGGCACATGGATCAGGGATGGTTCATGTGACTAAAGGTAAGTTTGAAGGTACGCATATTCCTTTACCATCTCTTTCTATCCAACAAGCCGTCGTTTCCAAAATTGAAGAACTCTTTAGCGAGTTAGATAAAGGTATTGAAAGTCTGCGTGCGGCTCAGCAGCAATTGAAAGTATATCGGCAAAGTATATTGAAATGGGCATTTGAAGGGAAGCTAACTAACGATAGGGTAGAAGAAGGGTCGGTGCCGAATGGCTGGAGAAAATTATCTTTGAAAGAATTAACTATAGTAATTAGTGATGGGGATCACCAACCACCACCTAAATCTAAAAGTGGAATTCCCTTTATTACTATTTCAAATGTTGATAAGCATTCTAATAAGATTAATTTTTCTGAAACATTTTTTGTGTCAAATGAGTATTATGAAACTCTTAAAGAACATAGAAAGCCAGCCAAAGGAGATATACTCTATACAGTAACAGGCTCTTTTGGTATTCCTATATTGATAGATTATGATAAAGAATTTTGTTTTCAAAGGCATATAGGGTTAATAAGACCAAAAGATTCAGCTAATCAAAAGTGGCTTTACTATGTACTTCAATCCCCGGAAATTTGGGATCAAGCTAAAGCTACTGCGACTGGGACTGCACAAAAAACAGTATCATTGAATTCAATAAGAAATTTCCAAGTGCCATTTTGCTCAATCGAAGAGCAGTACCGTATCGTCCAAGCCATCGAATCCCGTCTCAGCGTCGCAGATAAACTGGAAGAAACTATTACCCAAAGCTTGCAGCAAGCAGAATCACTCAAACAATCCATTCTCAAAAAAGCATTCGAAGGAAAATTAATCTAACAGCGGGAAGTCATGGCAAAAAAAACAACAACAATAAACGAAGATAAAATAATAGTGGAAAATAAGGTTGTCAATACTTCCAGTATTGTCAGCAAGGTATGGGCATTCTGTAATACCCTTCGCGATGATGGCGTAGGTTACGGTGATTACCTGGAACAGTTAACGTATCTTTTGTTCCTGAAAATGGCAGATGAATATACCCATCCGCCACACAACAGGAAAATGCCTATTCCGGTAGCATATAACTGGCAAACTTTGACGAACAAAACAGGTGATGAACTGGAAGTTCATTACAATCATTTACTACGGGAGCTGGCAAAAGAGAAAGGTATTCTGGGACAGATTTTTACTAAAAGTCAGAATAAGATAACAGATCCGGCTAAACTCTACAAGCTGATCGCCTTGATCAATGCAGAGCAGTGGGTACTAATGGGAGTGAAAGATAAGGGGGATATTTACGAAGGATTGCTGGAGAAGAACGCAGAAGATACGAAAAGCGGGGCAGGGCAATACTTTACGCCAAGGCCATTGATTAAGGCGATGGTGGAATGTCTGCGGCCACAACCGATGAAAACCATTGCTGATCCAGCCTGTGGTACGGGTGGTTTCTTTCTGGCCGCTTATGATTGGATGACGGATGAAAAGAACCTGTCATTAGACAAAGGACAGAAGCAATTCTTGAAGTTCAATACTTTCTTTGGTAATGAAATTGTGGCAAGCACCCGGCGTTTGGCATTAATGAACCTGTTTCTGCATAATATTGGTGACATCGATAGTGAACAGGTGCTGATCTCTCCGAATGATTCATTGATTTCCGCTTCCGAAACCCGCTATGACTATATCCTGGCGAACCCGCCTTTTGGGAAGAAAAGCAGTATGACGTTTACCAATGAAGATGGAGAACAGGAGAAAGAGGATCTTACCTATAACCGTCAGGACTTCTGGGTTACTACCAGTAACAAACAGTTAAACTTTGTACAGCATATTAAATCCATGCTGAAAACAACCGGACAAGCAGCTGTTGTATTACCGGATAACGTGTTGTTTGAAGGTGGAGCCGGAGAAACCATCAGAAAGAAGTTATTGGAAACAACAGATTTGCATACAATACTGCGTCTGCCAACGGGTATTTTTTACGCCAATGGTGTAAAAGCAAACGTTTTATTCTTCGATGGTAAGCCGGCCAGTAAAGATCCCTGGACGAAAGAAATATGGGTGTACGATTACAGAACCAATGTGCATCATACCTTAAAAAAGAATCCATTAAAGTTGGAGGATCTGAGGGATTTTATCACTGCCTACAATCCGCAGAACCGACACAAGAGAAACGAAACTTTCAGTGAAGCTAATCCGGAAGGTAGATGGCGTAAGTTTACTTACGAGGAAATTATAGCCCGGGATAAAACCAGTTTGGATATCACCTGGTTGAAAGATAAGTCCCTGGCAGATTTGGATAACTTACCTGATCCCGATGAATTAGCAGAAGATATTGTTGAAAACCTGGAGACCGGGTTGGAAAGTTTTAGGGCTATCATTGCGAGTTTAAATGCCAGCAAAGGATAATTAATCTTTAGATATCAAGGTTCAGGTCATTTCAAATAGAAGATGTAAAAGATAACATCTATTTGAAATGACCTTTTATAGATGAAAGCCTCATCCCAATGCTCGCTTTCGTAGAATAACTTGCTTTTTCATCTTTTGTATCCATTTAGTCATAACACCTTTATTGCGTTTGTACTTAGGCATTTTAGGATTTTTGCGCCATCCCGGATACCAGAATGGCACTACCGGTTCGTTGTATTGTCGCTTACCGTGGGTGCCGAGAAAGTCTTTTAAAAAAGTATCCCCCAGGGTGAATCCATAGAAGATAATATCATTTCCGAACATTGATAATATCGGGTGTTCTGGTTCATCAATCATTATAAAACGATGCCCCCATATAGGAAAGATGCGAGAAATATTTCTTGCTTTTGATATCGCGGAGGTGATACCTGTTGCTGCATAAATCCATTCGATCTGGCTACGAATTTTATTTAAGTCCTCCGGATAGGAATAGAATGCATTGCAGGTAATAATGTTATTATCCTCATCTAGGTGAGGATATGGCCTGTCCAGTCCATTCATCGTGCGATAAAAATTGCAGAGTGGTTCTGGAAAAGTGTATCCTATCTCCTGTTCGAATGCGTGCAACATTTTTTCAGTAAGACCAGGTTTCCACTTACTACCGGGTTGTATAGATGGGCCAAAAATATCGTTGGGGTCAATAATTTCCCACTTAGCTTCAGTTCGGGTCTTTATATATTCAAAGAAGACAATTGAATTATTGGTTTTCATAAGCTAGATGGGAGTAGTGTACTTATTTTGTTTGAGAAAGTTACATCGATTATGGATGCCCCAAAACTTCTTAGGGTATTGTATAACAAACAAAAAAGGCATCGACGATAGTCGGTGCCTTTTTTCAAAACTTCAGAACTTTCGTTCTACCTGTACCCCAGATGGTAAATTTTTGGAAAATATTACCTTTTTTATCTGAAATACATGGTGTTTTTATCGCTGGAAACCCGATTACCCTTACCTAATATGCATATTGTTTTGTATGTCCCAACATGATACCAAACATATTGGCTTGGTGTTTTCCCCCAAAGGCAATTCTAATTATGGGATTTGACAAAGGCTACCGTATTGGCAATAATAGTTTGAACACGTTCAGATTCTGTCGGTTTATTGTCTCTTGCAAACGAATCTTTGATGTTCCTGCACATATTTTCGATGGACGTCTCATTTTGGCCATCAGCTAGTAACTTAAGCGCATATTCTTCCAAGATATATGGTTCATGTTTATAAGGTACCGGGTATTTTTTGGCGTATGGAGTGAGGAATGTATCTACATTCTCAGTTTCGGCTATTTTGGAAATGACACTATCATCAATAACAGCTCCAGCCCAGTTTAAACATTCTGCTTTTGTATGGACTTTGACAAGCCCTTTACCATAAATCATATTTACGCTATATGTAGATCCTGCCTCATTTTTACTTTGACTACTAAGCATCTCATATTCGTCATACAGAATTGCTCCTCTGACGGGCATATTATAAAAATTGCTTTGAAAGTTGAATTTCTTAGCGACTTCTAATAGCTCGATCAGGCTTTCCTTACTGTCATCTTTAGTAGAAAAAATTACAGTATCGGAGATATTCAAACAGTGTACTATAGAAGATGAGATATCAGCTACTAAATGTCCCCTTGATGATTCAATGTACTTTCCATTTCCCATTGACATTTCTATGTCTCTTAGTATATGGCTAATTCTAGTATCTAATCTATCCGGCTCACAGTTTTCAATAAAACTTTTGTACCCTAAATAATCAAAATATGCAATAAATTTTCCCATTTTATATTTTTAATGTTTTGATATTTCTAAAAAATTCAAGATACGATTTCCATGATTCTGAAACTCTATCTGTGCTTTTTCTGCTAATTTATTTAACTTAACAGGATTCGTATCGTCTAACTCGACCTTACAAGTATCGTCTAATTCTGTATCGATACGCATGTACCTGAAGTTGTCTGGTTCAGACCTGTCAATCCCATTTTTCATTAGGCTAATTAGATTTTGTACTTGCTGGGATTGACCCTGCATGAATAGATCAATGATTCTTTTCTTGCTTATGGCCCAGTAAAGTAGCCCCCATCGTGATCTGGAACAGCCATCCACAAACCGCTGATGTCCAGTGCCGATTGAAAGTACTTCGATATTAGAAAGGGGTTGATTAAATGCTTTTTGTGCCTCAATGATCGCTAATAAAGTAGGATTATTTGCAAAAACACCACCATCTACTTTATTATGAAAAAGTTGTTTGTTGCCATTCGTATCGATGTAATCGGAGGAGTAAGGATTAAAGAATGTTGGTGCAGCAGAAGTGGCGAGAGCAGCTTGATATGCTGGAATATGGAAGTCTCGAACAAATGCTGGATGGTATTTGCTTTTAAGTACTGATGGTTTTCCCTGGAAGAGATCATAAATAGGTATACAAGTCGCTGTTTTGCAGTCTTTCAGTATTGGATCTCTACCAGCAAATTGTTTTGAAAACTCGCTTCTCAAAAGGTTTTCTAAATATTCCCTATTATGGGCTGATTTAAAAAGCTGAGTTGGGAATAGCCACCGTTTATTTCCAAATATACCTTTTGCATGTTCTCTGTATAGATTATAAATATCTATAGCAGGGATACCCAAAGACAATGCGAGGGAGAGAATTCCTCCGGTCGATGTGCCAGATATTAGGTCGAAGTATTGCCATATTTGCGTCTTCGGGCAGTTACGTGTGGCTAACTCCGCTTCCGTTTCTGCGAGCAGTTTAGCAGGGAAAATACCACGTATTCCCCCGCCGTCAATGCTCAGTATTCTGAAAGGTTTTGTATCCATTTAGCCTTTTGATTTAGTAGGGTCTGCTGATCTTGGATAGGTTCGCTCTTCTTGAAATTGCCCGTTTCCTTTGTGGATCTTCAGGGAGCTTCCTGAATCTGAAAGGTATGCTGCACTTTGCCGTACAGCTTCCGATTTATTCAACCCTTCAAAATTAATAGAAGCTCGTTCAGCGTTTTCACGTTTTAATTGCCAGTCGCTGTGGGCATTTTTCGTTAAATGATAATTTTTCATTTTTTATTAGTTTTAATAGTTAGTAATAATTGTAATGTGACTTATTCATACTGGATTGGTGGGATGTCACCATGATGGTTAATACCTCCACCAAACCATTCACCATTGGGTAACCACAATTCATAGTAGTATAGCCAGTCAGATGCCCATGGAATTAAAGTTTTTACATAATACATCCCCTGATGCCATTCCCTATATTCAGGATAATATAAACAGAGTTGCTGCTCGGTGGTACTGTATACATGGGGGAGTCTTATGCAGTTCGGTGCTAATTGTAGTTTGGGAGCCAGTACATACACTTTGGGTGGTTCCCAAACAGTATATTTTAGTTTTACCTGGTAGATATTACTGAGCGCTGTCGGACGCAGATTACCAATCCATGTGAGACTGGTTTCTCCACTTCTGGTAATAGTACTTTCCGGAAAATACGATCGTAAACTACCTGCCTGATGTATTAATGAAATTCTACTCTTCACTGCCAAAAAATGTGTGATTACCTAATGACGTCCGACCGGTTGCTCCTAATATACCAGTTGAAGCGGCCATTTTTAGTACCCCTGCTTCTCGGCGTTCACGTTGCATAGAGGCTAGGTTGGAAAATGTTTGCGTTATTATTTTTTTACCAAAGGAGCGATTTAATGTTTCCTGAATAGTGGGTAAACTTCGTTGTTCAGTTACATATGCAATATCACGTTTAACAGCCTGTAGCCATTTATAAAAATTGTCTTTACGCTGAGGGAAGGTGAGCCATTTATCCGCAAAATTCTCCTGCTTATTTACTGGGTTTCCAATCCACTTATAATACTGCCCGGTGACTGGGTCATAGCGATCTTCTATATACTGTTCCATTTCTGCCATTACCTCCTGTAGGCCCACCAAAATATTTGTTTGTTTTTTGTAAGCATGTGCCGCCAGAGTCGTAATAATGATGGAAATTGGTTTGTCTTCGTCGCCATTAAACATAATGTCACGATGACGTTTTAAGATTTGAACTATGCGTTGTAAAGGTGTTTTACGAACCTGGTAAGTCGGTACAGGTTTAATAGATTCTGAGAAATTTACAGCTTTTATTATGGCTAGTCTGCAGCGTTCTTCAAACCATACAGCATAACCAAACATATTGCTAACCAGCCATTCTAAAGGATCTGTAGCAGTCTTATAGTTTTGCAGTTCCTTATCGGTGATGCGAATGGCAAGAGGTGTCATATCTTCCATTTTTCGATTGGCTGCTTTTTCCAGGAGGATTTGGAAACCGTGGCCAACGATGGACGGGAGGATATCCATGTGGAAATTAGCCTCTTCGGCATATTCGAGAGTCCAGCATCGACGGCCTTCTTTTCTACGAAGCATGCGATTGAAGGTGCCGTGTGCCTTCAATCGGTCGCCAATGGCGTGTTTCAGATCATATTGTGTCCAGTATGATCGCTTACCTACCAGTTTACAAACCAAATCTATATCTAAATGATCTCCCTCCGTTACTGGCTGAATCATAGTCCCCAGCAAGAATGAACCCTGAGGACTTATGACAGGGCTGTACGGCGCCAAAGGGGAGTCTTTTTCAGCCAGCCACCCTCCGACGTACCTATAACTGGTAACTGCTTTGTCATAATCTGTTTTGCTAATGTCTAAGGATTTTCCCAATTCATCGAATATCTCACTAAACTGATCCCGTTGTTCTGTTGTTAACATTGGATTTTGTATTAATTTTTTTATTATGCTTCTCGATGGAGTTGTTTTTCGAATTGCAAGAAAGTTGAAAAAACTCCTTATATTAGATATACTCCCGACTTCCTTTTTTTAGCCAAATGGCTAAAAGTTTTTTTTAAGGAGTATATATATTTATGAAATAGACAAAATTGTTGTAATGATTGACTCCGAAACCCTTATCCGATTACAGGATATTAGTAACTCCGAATGGGAGGCTATTTTCAAGGAGCAGGTGTTATATGCTGAACTTAAACTCAAAAAGGCCGGATTATCAACTCGGTTTGAGGCCGATTCTGAAGCAAGCGCTGTAGACTTTGTACAGGAGGCTATCAAGAGGGTTTTTGAAGGTAGACGGCGCTGGAATTTTCATGACAAACCCGATATCCGCATTTTTTTAAAACACGTTGTTAAGAGTCTGATTGGCAACCACTTCAAGCAAACAGGAAGGATTGAGGTGAATTCACAAAGAAGAAACCAAATCGTGGTGTCTGGCCGCGATATGGATTATTTAACCAACCTTCCAGATAACGATTTGCCGGATGAGGAGATTGAAGTCACCAACGAAGTTTGGGCTGAATTAGAGACTGCGTTTGGAAATGATGAGGAGTATCTTATTTTTATTGAATTTTTAGAGTGTAAAAAGCCAAGAGATCTTTCAGTTGAATATTCAAAAGATATATCTGATATATATAATATAATAAAAAAAGGCAAGAGATATTGTATTTCTATAAAGAACAAAATATTATAACATGGAATCCCAAAAGCTAAATATTGGCCGGCTCATCGACATTCAAATGGAGATGGCTTGCGAGAACCAGCAGAGGTTGGATGAAATGCTAAGGTGCGAAGGATTTGATCCTGAAAAGATCGGGAAAGAAGGTCTTTCATTTATTAAGAGTCAAATGTTTAAAGTAGTCGTAGCGAAGAATAAAATTAATAATTCGGGCTTATATGAAAAAGCTGTCAAAATGTTAAGAGAGATTGCCGTTTCTACAGTTCAAACCAAAGAGGCAATTCTTCTGCAACTGCAAGCAAAAAGCCCACGACTACAATTCAACAAACTGGAGAATCTTACGGTGGAAAATTTACAGGAGATATTAAATGATACGGAAGTATTAGACCTGATGTCTCAGCTAGAAAATGAAAATAGTCAATGATAGCATCTAAAGCGGCGCAAGATTTATTATTTGAATGTAGTGTAAATGACCCCAGAGACGTGGATATTGAAGATTTGATTATTTATAAAAATGGTATTATAAAGGAGGTTCCCTTGTCTGGATGTGATGGACGAATGGTCATGAAAAATGGGAAAGCGATAGTGTCGGTTAATTCAAAAATCGAATATCCCAAAAAAAGAAGATTTGTACTTGCCCATGAATTGGGGCATATTATACTCCATCCTGATAGGGAAGCTAGCTTTACTGATAACCACGATACTTTAGAAGATTATCGAAAGGGAAGCCAGGAGAAGGAAGCCAATGATTTTGCTGCTGAACTTTTAATGCCAGCGCAAAAATTCAAATCTGCATGTATCGGGCAAAATTTTTCATTTTCAGTATTATCAAAGCTTGCCGAAAGCTTTGATACGACCCTGTCTGCTACCGCTTTTAGGTATGTTGACTATGGAAATTTTCCTATTTGCCTATTTTATTGTAAGGGTGGCATAGTTCAGTATTGGAAAAAATCTAACGATTTTTGGTCCAGAATTCCTGATAATAGGCATTTAGCAGTTCCGTCAGGCTCAGTTGCAAGCGAATATTATGAGAAAGGCAAGATTTATTCGAAGGAGTGGGTGGATCAGGATATTTTTAAATCGACTTGGTTTGAATTAAGAGATGAGGATGAGGATCTGAGAATGAAAGAGTTTTGTATCATAACCCCAAAGTTTGACTCAGTTCTTAGTGTTGTATGGCAACCCAACAAAAGTAAAAGATAATAGGTCGAAATATTACTGCTCACTACTTCACTGCGCTAGACTTGGATCTTTTACTTTTTTATATTTTGATAGATATTCCAATCATCGTCCTTTTACCACAGTAACAGTGATACGCAGTCGGTAAGTGATTTTGAAATACAGTTCGGTAAATGAAATGGAAATGGGGTTTTATGGTTATCTTTTCTCATTATTGATAAAACTAGATTAGCCATGAAAACAAATATCAACGTTTTCGCCATTGGCTACGCCCGCATCAGTATCAAAGATCAATCCAGCTACTCCCTCACGTATCATGAGCAAGCCATAAAGCGCTACTGTGAACAAAACGATCTAACCCTTATTGCTTTCTTCTGTGACGACGGTGAGAGTAGTGATACTTTCGACCGCCTCAACTGGAAGGCTTTATAGGAATTTCTCCAAAAACATAAAGATCTAGTCCAATATCTGGTTGTTGTAGAGTTAGACCGCTTCTGCAGAGAGCTAATCAAGGCATTACAGAAGATTGACGAATTATATCAAAAGTATAGAATCCGAGTGGTGACGGTGAGCGTGCCAATATCGCAAGATAGTTCTTCGCCTAGCAGTTTTCTGATGCGTGGGATAAAACTACTTATTGCGAGTCATGAGCTAAACCTTATTCGAAGCCGTACAGCCCAAGCTATGTTGTAGGCTAAGGAATTAGGGCCGGTTTACGCATCACGCTCCGTTTGGCTATAGGAGTAAAAAAGATAGGGAGGGGTTACCAGTACTGGAAATTGTGCCTAAGGAAGCCGAAATAATCAGGTTTATTTTCAGCAGTATATAGCTGGTGTGCCGTTCTCCCTGATTTTCGAAGAGGCTAGGAGTCTGGGATTCAATCGAACAGGTAATAATTGTATTCAGCATGTCCTGGGTAATTCTTTGTATGCAGGCTTTATTAGGATTGCAAGGAGTGCCAGTCAACCGGAAAGACTTGTGAAAGGGCTACATCAACCAATTATATCGTTATCTCTGTTTAATACCGCTCAGGGTCTATTGAATAGAAGGCATAAGCCAATTGCTTCAAAACATAAGCAGATTATTCCTTTGCGTGGTATTTTAAGATGTCCATGTGGAGCTGCGATCTCAGGGAGTTATTCTGGTGGTCGTAGCAGACGAAAATACCTTTATTATTTCTGTGGAAAGGAGCACTCCTATAATTTCCCAGGGGAAACATTACATCTGAGGTTTGATAAAATTATGAAGCAGCTTTCTTTCACACCAACGGATTTTGACCTGGTTAGGATAAAGCTGTAACCTGGTTACAGGAATACGGGAAGCACCAAAGCGCAGAGATAAAAAACTGCGTTGATCAGATAAAGGCAACAAATCAAAAAATTAGCTATCTATAAATTGCTCTTATAAATGACATGATTTCGACCAGTATGTACAATCGCGTATATGCCGATTGCAGCCTGCATAAGGCACATTGGGAGGCAGTAGCGAAAAGAACAAATGCCAGTACTGGACATGCTCAATAGGGCAGGAGAGATGTTAATGCATTTGAATGAGTTGTTTACTACATACAGAGAGACGGAAAAATTTAAACTAATGAAATTGATTTTTCCGGAGGCACTTGAGTTTGACGGTAAACTATTTCTTACCTCGGCCATTTATCCAGCTTTGGCTTTCAACTACAGAAAGGGTTTGTTTTATGATCTTCTCACTTTAAAACAGCCTAAAGATGAAAACAAAGGCGAAACTTCGGAAGGCAGATTGCAGCTATCTTGACTGTTATGATAACCACACGATCACCACACGATCACCTTGTTGCAAGGAGTATCAGGTGAGCCTAATATCAGCGATCTTGAATTCGACCTGTACAAAACGATTTCAATTCAAAGGGGTAATATTAAGCACCTAGTAGTACAGGAAATGATGGATAGCGATGAAATGAAGGATTTGCTTATTGATCGGTTGCCGAAACCTAAGCATGTCACCTGTGATGTTTGTGGTTTACGAATGCGTTCCTGCACCTATTTCTTTGATATGGAAGAGTAGCCGATCTTATTTGTTTTTGAATGTTTAAGGGATCATTTGCCCAGAGTGATAGTGGATGCTGATGGAAGACGCTATGATATGCCTGCACAAAAGTGCTCGGATTGTCGCTTCGATATGACAGTATCACTGGAAGGGCTAAACGATGAATTAATCATTAGTCACGAATGTCATTTCAGTGATAAAAAAATTGAAACCACCGTAAAAGCTGATTGGACGGACTTCTCGCAAATTAAAGAAGAAGACAGAAAAAAGTATTGCTACTCTTTTGCAGGACAGGATTTATTCTTCCTTAGCTTATCTCACTTAGCAGAGGATTTGAGCCAGATGGGAGTTGAACACGTAAGTGGCTAAAATGAAAACAATGTGTAAAAAGTAGGAGAGAAAACTCGAAAATTCAGGCATAAAAAAACCGTCGTAAATCTATTGTCTTTCAAATAGTTACGACGGTTTAAAGTACCCCAGATGGGAGTTGAACCCACACTCGCATTGCTGCGAACGGGATTTTAAGTCCCGCGTGTCTACCAATTCCACCACCAGGGTATCATACATACTGTGTCTTGCAACAGCAGTGGAGCGGAAGACCGGGCTCGAACCGGCCACCCCGACCTTGGCAAGGTCGTGCTCTACCAAATGAGCTACTTCCGCTTTTATTCTAAGAACTTTCAACGTTTTTTAGCTGTTCGCTTTTTCGTTGGGATTGCAAAGATAGGAATCTTTTTGGAGCTGCAAAATTTTTTTTACGTTGAATGAAAATATTTTATGCATCTCATTATTTTAACATGCTCTAAGGGTTGAAGGTATAACTATATTTTACCGTCCCCAAGAGCTCGTTACCCTTACCATAACATTCCTCTTTCTGTGGTAATCCACTCGGCAGATAGTTATAGCTCCAGATGCTATAGGTAGAAGTTTCTGCATTAACGGTGGTCATCTTGCTCAGGCGTTGCTGCGCATCATATTCAAAGATATAGTCCGGCAGCATCCTCTTTTTGGTAGGGTGGTAGCGGAAGATATCGGTGAGATGGCCCTGTGCGTCGTAGTTATAAAAGGTACGTTTGCTGCGCACGCCTTTCCGGGTTTCCAGTTCTTCAGTGACGTGACCTATACTGTCGGTTTTAAAGCGTACCAGTACGGAGTCGTTGTCATTCCCTTTCTTTTGTACCATTTGGGTGACTTTGCCGGCGTTGTCGTAGCTGTAGCTGCGGCTTTCATCGAAGCGCATTTTGCTGTCACGGGCCTGGGAGGTGCTGCTTACATACAGCAGGTGGCCTTCGGCGTCGTACCGGTAAAGGGTGGTGGTGACGCTGGCTTCCGTGCTGTCAGTGGTTTTGGTGAGCCAGCCTTTGGAAGAAAAAGACGACGTCATTACGGAATAGCCGGTAGCCCTTGACTGGGTTTTAGCCCGCATCTGGTGGTAGGTGGGACTCATGGCTCTTTCGCAACGGAAGTCATTCTCCGTGTTCATGCTGGCGTCCAGGCTTTGTACGACCTGGGTTTTCACTTTGTTGTTTTTCAGCAGGGCCATATTGGCGATGGTTTGCCGGGTATTATAGATATCCTGGAAAAAATATTGACAAGATGCTTTTCCGGTAAATGCCAACAGGCTCAGTGACAGTAGGATCGTATGCTTCATGAAAATAAAAATCGCTGATTTTTAATTGCTGTAAAGGTAAAACGTAAAAACCATTTTAAAATTTCTTAAATGTATGTTTTTGTGGAATAGAATATTACGGAGATTTTTTTTCTATCTTTAAACCACTAGAACCTTATACTTTTGAAAACACAGGCGCTTCGTATCGACCAAAACTGTCTTAACTGTGGTACCACTGTACCGGAACGATTTTGTACACACTGCGGCCAGGAAAACACTGTGCAACACGAATCATTCGGACACTTATGCAAACATTTTGTAGCAGATATCTTCCATTATGATTCCCAGTTCCTGATAACATTCAAATACCTGTTGCTCCGTCCGGGATTTCTGACCAAAGAATACCTGGCTGGCAAAAGGGTGCGATATGTAAATCCGATTAAGCTGTATGTATTTGTGTCTTTTGTCTTTTTCCTGGGGTTCTTTGCATTAAATAGTCCACATGGTAAAAAGAAGGAGCACCATGACAATGCTTTGCTAACCATCAATGTCGGGGATACTGCTGCAGTAGCGCCCAAAAAAGATGACTCCCGTACCTGGAAAGGATTTAAAAACGTAGAGGAATATGATCATTACCAGGAATCGTTGCCGGTAGCCAAACAGGATGGCTTCCTGCAGCAACGTATTTCCCGGAGAATGGTGGAGCTGCGGGAGGAGCATGGAGACGCATTTCAGCAGGTATTGGTGGAATCCTTCCTGCACAACATCCCTAAAATGATGTTCCTGATCCTGCCGCTGGCAGCCTGGTTTATGAAATTGGTTTATAGCAGGAAACGCTGGGTGTATGGAGATCATGCCATTTTTGCACTGCATACCCATGCCTTTGCATTTATACTGCTATTGATCGGCAATGGTCTGACGCATTACCTGCATAGCGAATTTTATACGCAGATGGCTTGTCTGCTCATCTTTGCGTATATAGTGGCAGGTCTGAAAAATACCTACCAGCAGTCGTTACGGGCTTCCTTTTTCAAAGGCGCCTTGCTGGTAACATTATATGGACTAACTACCATGGTTGTTTTTATGTTATTCATTGTACTCATTTTTGGCTTATTTCTTTAACTTTAAAATATGCAGCCAGAACACATTATCATACACCCCGAGGTGGCGCCCTATGTGGCCCACATACAGTTAAACCGGCCAAAAGAGCTGAACGCACTGAATTTGCAGTTGATGGGCGAACTAAGAGATGCCCTGAAAGCATTGGATGCGGATGACAGCGTACGTGTAATCGTATTAAGCGGCAATGAGAAAGCATTTGCTGCCGGCGCCGATATTAAGCAGATGGCAGGAAAATCTGCGATCGACATGTATACCACAGACCAGTTCAGTACGTGGGATACCATTAAGAAAACAAAGAAGCCCATTATCGCGGCAGTTAGTGGTTTTGCACTGGGTGGCGGTTGTGAGCTGATGATGTTATGTGATATGATTGTGGCCAGCGAAACGGCCCGTTTCGGCCAGCCGGAAATAAAACTCGGCGTGATGCCTGGCGCCGGTGGTACACAACGGCTTACCCGTGCGGTAGGCAAAGCGCTGGCGATGGAAATGGTGCTCACCGGCCGCTTTATTACTGCGCAGGAAGCTTTACAGGCAGGGCTGATCAATCGGGTAGTACCGGTAGAACTATACCTGCAGGAGGCGGTGAAATTGGCGAAAGAAGCAGCGGCGATGAGTCCTCTTGCCCTTAAAATGGCAAAAGAAGCCGTATTGAAAGCCTTTGACACCACCCTGGAAGAAGGATTGCATTTCGAACGTAAAAACTTTTATCTCCTTTTTGCAGGAGAGGATCAGAAGGAAGGAATGCAGGCATTTATTGAAAAAAGAGCGCCCGTTTTTACCGGAAAATAGGATGGCTTCAGATTGAAAAACCATTAAACATTCCATTATTTGCGTTGTTAACCTAACCATTGGCAGCCTGGAAACCAGGCTTGCAGCTGGTCAGCAGGAGAGAGTCCCTGTCGGTTTTTGAGCCCCGTTACTATGAAACAATAAAAAATTTAACCATGAGTGCGAGACGGATACCTGTAGTGTTACTGTTATCTACCTCCTTTTATGTGATCGCCTGTAACGGTGCTGCGCAGAAAGCTGGAAGTACTGTCCTGGCAGAAGAACCCAGGCTACCGCCTACAGATACGATGATTACGGTGGGCGATACTATTCATACGGACCTGCTGGCATCCTGGAATGCCTTTGGGGATTACAATGGCAAATACGCCATGGAAACAAATCTATTTGAAGCAGAACCACTGAAAACCCGGTTAAATATCTTGCTGAATAAGGCTAAACGGCCTTTTTTCGATCGGTTACAGGTAACGCCGCCGGTAGAAGTGGAAAACAGGATCTTATTCAACGAAGGATACATGCCAGGGAAGTCTGGTTATGATGAAGCAGCCATTGCTGTGGATATGGAGCGGGATATTATTTACCTCGGCTTTACCGTCAACAGAAGCCTGATGCTGTTCAGTGAAAAAGGAGATACGGATTATCCGGAGAAATTCCTGCAATGGATGCAGCAATTTGAATAAAGCGGATGACGGTAACAAACATAAAAAACGCCGGCATTTTCAAAGACATAAGCGTCTGAAAATGCCGGCGTTTTTATATAGATGATCTTAGTTAAACTTGTTTTTCAACGCGGCCAGTTTCGCCTGGAAATCATTCAGCGGCGCCTCTTTTGCCGGTGCTTTTTCCTTGCGTTGTTCCTTACGCGGACCGTTGTTATGCGCAGGTTGTCCGCCACCTTTTTCCTGATCTTTCATCGACAAGGAAATACGTTTGCGGGCCACATCAATTTCCAACACGGTCACCTGTACTTTCTGGTTCAGTTTTACCGCTTCATTGGGATTGCTGATGAACTTATTGGACAGGTGAGAGATGTGTACCAGACCATCCTGTTTAACGCCGATGTCTACAAAGGCGCCAAAGGCGGTGATATTGGTTACTACGCCCGGTAATACCATGCCTGTTTTCAGGTCTTCTATTTTGTGGATACCTTCCGCATATTCAAAGATTGCAATCTCATCGCGGGGGTCACGGCTTGGTTTGGCCAGCTCCTTCAGGATGTCTTCCAGTGTCAGTATACCTACTTCTTCATTGACATAATCCTTCGGATTGATCTTTTTGCGCAGGTCTTCCTGGTTGATCAGGTCTCCTACGGTGCAATGCTGTTTGGCAGCCATTTCCGTGATGAGGCTATAGCGTTCCGGGTGTACGGCGGAATTATCCAGCGGATTGTCTCCGTTTTCGATACGTAAAAAGCCCGCGCACTGTTCAAATGCTTTTTCGCCCAGGCGGTGTACTTTTTTCAGTTGCATCCGGTTGCTGAATGCGCCGTTTTCTTTCCGGTATTTGATAATGTTTTCCGCCAGGGAAGGCCCCAGACCGGAAATATAGGCCAGCAGGTGTTTGGAGGCTGTGTTGAGGTTGACGCCTACATTGTTCACGCAACTAACGACCACGCGGTCCAGGCTTTGTTTTAAGGCAGATTGCCCTACGTCATGCTGGTACTGTCCTACACCGATGGATTTAGGATCGATCTTTACCAGTTCCGCCAGTGGATCTATCAGCCTGCGGCCAATGGATACGGCACCACGTACGGTTACATCGTGATCCGGGAATTCTTCACGGGCTACTTCAGAAGCAGAATATACAGAAGCACCGCTTTCATTCACCATGAACACATTGATTTTCTTACCGAAATCAATCTTCTTCACAAATTCTTCTGTTTCACGGCCGGCAGTACCATTACCTACGGCAATGGCAGCGGTATCATAGCGGTCGGCCCACTTTTTCAGCAGTGCCTCGGCATCATCTCTTTTATAGTTCTTTTCCAGCGGGAAGATAACGTTGTTATCCAGCATGTTGCCCTGGCTGTCGAGTGCTACAACTTTACAGCCTGTTCTGTAACCGGGGTCGATGGCAATAACTGCCTTAGGACCCAGCGGTGCTGCGAGTAACAGCTGGCGCAGGTTCTCCGCAAATACTTCGATGGCATCCGTATCCGCTTTTTCTTTGGCTACCGCCCGGAATTCGTTTTCCAGGGAGGGGCGCAGTAAACGTTTGTACGCATCACCAGCCGCTTTGCCTACCTGTTCGGCTGCTTTGCCTTTACCGGTAACAAATTGTTTGTTGATCAGTTCCACGGCCTCTTCTTCAACAGGTGCGATGGAGCTGAACAATATACCTTCAGATTCTGCACGCAAAATGGCCAGTACCCGGTGGGAAGGCATCTCACGGAGATCTTCGGAGAATTCAAAGTAGTCTTTGTATTTGTCCCCTTCCTGCTCTTTACCTTCCACTACTTTGGAGGTCAGTTTACCGGTATGGGTAAATAATTTACGCAGTTTATCACGGCATTCCGCGTTTTCATTGATCCATTCCGCAATAATATCACGGGCGCCTTTCAGGGCTTCTTCCGAAGTAGCTACCTGCTCGTTGAGGAAGGTTTCAGCTGCGGAAATATCACCGTCCTGCGACTCAAACAGCAGTTTGGCCAAAGGTTCCAGGCCTTTTTCAATGGCCACGGTCGCACGTGTTTTGCGTTTAGGTTTATAGGGAAGATAAATATCTTCCAGCTCCGCCAGTACCCAGGTTGCTTCGATCTTCTCCAGTAACTCCGGCGTCATTTTCTCCTGTTCGGTAATGGTTTTGATAATAAACTCACGGCGTTCATCTACTTCCTTGTAGCGTTTCTGGAGATCCTCAATACGGCCGATTTGTACCTCATCCAGGCTGCCGGTCACCTCTTTACGGTAACGGCTGATGAAGGGTACAGTAGAACCTTCAGCTAAGAGGTTCATGGTATTTTCAGCCTGTTTCGCCGCAATACCCAGTTCCGATGAAATAAGCGCAATGTGTTTCGGATTCATATCAATAAATTTTGGGATCTTTTTGAGAGCAGATCTTTAGATATTATTGCCCCGGAAGATATACCACGAAAGCAAAATATGTAAAGATCCCTATCAGTAAATCACTAGATTTTTACAGCCCGCAAATGTAATTAAAATGCCTTTCAAACATTTGTATATTTTTTTATTTTCAGATTTGGTCATTTTGGCCCCTGTACAGAAACAAAATCCGACCTTCCCAAAATCAAGAAATCCCGAAATCTCTCCCTATTTTTACACTATATGGAAAAGAAACCAACATTCGATCGCCTCTTGCAAATCATGGACGATTTAAGGGAAAAATGCCCATGGGACCGTAAACAAACTATCCAGACCCTCCGGCAGCTGACTATTGAAGAAACCTATGAGCTGGCAGATGCCATTACGGACGAGGACTGGAAATCCATTAAGGAAGAACTGGGTGACATCCTGCTGCATATTGTATTCTACGCCAAAATAGGAGCAGAGCAGCAAAAATTTGATATCAACGATGTCATCAACGGGGTATGTGAGAAACTCATTCACCGCCACCCGCATATTTATGGAGATGTGACCGTAGCGGATGAAGAAGAAGTCAAACAAAACTGGGAGAAGCTGAAACTGAAAGAAGGTAAAAAATCTGTACTCAGCGGGGTACCGGTTTCCCTGCCTGCACTGGTGAAAGCCATGCGACTGCAGGAAAAAGCCAAACAAACCGGTTTCGAATGGGAAACGGCTGATCAGGTATGGGAAAAGGTGAAGGAAGAAGTCCATGAACTGGAAGAAGCCGTACAGACCAAGTCACAGGAAGAGAAGGAAGCCGAATTCGGGGATGTTATGTTCTCTCTCGTGAATTACTCCCGCTTCCTGCAAATAGATGCAGAGAATGCACTGGAACGTACCAATAAAAAATTCCAGCGCCGGTTTCAGGAAATGGAGGCAATGGCATTGCAACAGGGGCGTACGCTCAATGATATGACACTAACGGAAATGGATACACTTTGGAATCAGGTGAAAGCGGCAGAACAGGTATAATTTTTGCCCGGCAACGGCCGGCTGCTGAAGACCGGTTGTAAAACCGCCACCAGCCGATTATCCGGGTATATCATATAAACAGCAAAGTTGATCGATACTAAAGAAATAAGACTTTTTTTCCTGCGTCATGGATATCTGCTGATCATTGCAGCATGGCTTTTTACTTTCGCATTCCTGTTCAGTAACTACTGGTCGTACTATTCTTCTCCGCAGGGAGTGAAACGCAGCCTGGAAAAAAGCATCCACCAACGGGAAAAGGCATTTGACAAACTGGTAAAAGATACCACCACAGCCTCCAGCCTTTTCCAGCGCAACTATACAGAAGAAACACTGGCGCGGCTCAATAACCGCGATTACTACGTTTTTGCCTACGATGCCAGTGATGGCGGCAACTGGCTTACTTTCTGGAGCACCAGCCAGGTGCAGCCGGAAGAGCTGCAAGGCGCACCCCTGAAAGAAGGCGACCAGTTCATGAAGCTGAAAAATGGCTATTATGAAGTGATTACCCGCAAACTCAGGTCTGTACCGGGGCACCAGCGTTTTCTGGTAGGCGTGATCCCCATCCGGATGGAATATGCCATCCGCAATAATTACCTCGTCAGCCATTTTTATGATAAAGCCGAGCTAGGTGCGGAATACAATATCTTCCGCGAACAACCGGCGCTGATCCTGCCGGAACATATTATCCTGCCGGTACTCAATGGTCGCGGGGATACGTTGTTTTACCTGGATTACAACGCCGGGATGCACGTACATCCGCCCAACAACCTGAGTGTGGCGCTGCGGATACTGGGCTGTATCTGCGTACTGATTTTCCTGAACCTGTTTGCCACGCTGCTGGCCAAAAACACGAACCCGTTATACGGTTTTCTGTTCCTGTTCATCATCGTATTCAGCTTGCGGGTATTCAGCTACGTATATCCTTTCCCGTTCAACCTACGGGCCCTGAATATCTTTGACCCGAGGATCTATGCAAAAGATGATATCTTCTTCTCCCTGGGCGATCTCATGGTGAACGTGCTGCTGAGTTTCTGGATGATTCTCTTCTTCCGCGAACACGTAAAAACGATCAATCCGCCGGTCATTAAAAAGCGCTGGCTGCAAAGTGTGATCATCATCTTCGCCAGTCTGATTCTCTATATTGTAGAGCAGTTCCTGGCAGATTTGATACAGAGTCTCGTGATCGATTCCCACATCTCTTTTGATGTGACGAACTTTTTCAGTCTCAATGAATACAGCGTCATTGGCGTGATGGTACTGGGTTTTATCTCATTCAGTTTCCTGTTCTTCTCTCAGATCATTAACTACCTGTTAAATGAACTGACCAACTTCCAGTATCGGACCAAGTACATCTGGCTGGCGGCAGTCGGTATTATCTGGGTGTTGTTCCGTATTCATAATCCGGAGCTGATGTTCTCTGTTTCGATGGTCATCTGGTTGCTGGCATACATCGTGATCCTCGACTTCCTGGCCGATCGTTTTGAGAGTAGCACTGCCACGGTGCCCTTCCTCTTTTGGTTGTTCCTGCTCACGATCACTACCTCCGGGGTACTGGTACATTATAACAATCAGAAAGAGTTATATACGCGGGAACGGTTGGCAGAAGACCTGTCGAAACAAAAAGATCCCTACCTGGAGATGTTGCTGAATGAAGTAGGGAAGAAGATAGAGCACGATGAATACATGCAGTATTTCTTCCAGAATAAAAATAACCGGGAGCGAAAGGGAGAGCTGGAAGAGATGTTGTCGCAGAAATATTTTCAGGGATACCTGAGTCGCTTCAATGTAACGTTTTATCCGTATGATGAAAACGGAGCACCGGTCTATGCGTCGGATACCGTGAGCCTGATGTCATTCAACCGGAAAATGTTGTTTGAGTCAGAAGCCTCTCCGTTGCAGGTAAGCGGCAACGACCTGTATTATTATGAACGCAGCTTTAATGATTACAGTTATATTGGCAAAAAGGAATTCCACAACAAATCAGATTACGGCGTCACGGGATGGCTGGTGTATGTGTTGTCTCCCAAAGTAATCAGTAGTGAACGATTGTATCCGGAGCTGCTGGTAGAAGGGGAGCTGACGGATCTCAGCCGGGAATATGCCGCCAACTATTCCTATGCGGTATACGATAAAGGCATACTGGTTAGTAATAACAACGACTTCCCATTCCCGATCCGGCTGTATGCGCATGAACTACCAGCCACCGATATGGCGGTGAAAACCGTAGAAGGGCATTCAGAACTGATTTACAGGGCTTCGTCGGAAAAAGTGGTGATTGTGGTAAAACAGAGCCGCACCTTCGTGGAATTCATTACGTTGTTTTCCTGCATGTTCTGTTTGTTTCTGTTGATTATTGTGATATACAAGGCATTTGATCTGCTGATCAAGGCCCGTATGCGGTTGAGTAATGTGCGTAACCTGATTAGCATTAGTATCCGCAAGAAAGTACACGGCACCATCATTTTTATCGTTATTTTCTCTTTTATTATTCTGGGGATTACCACCATTAAATTTTTCATTTACCGGTCCGAATCCCAGAACCGCGAAAGACTGAGCCGGACCATGGGAGAGGTGGCACATGATGTAGAAAAGGTCTTTGAACGGCAGCAGGATACTGACCAGATAGATGATCTCTATGATTCTTTTTTCCTGAGCCGCCTGTCTGGCGCCTTATCCGATATTGCGGACGACCGTGCCCTGGATATCAATGTATACGACAATGACGGTAACCTGCAGCTGACCACGCAGCCCATGATGACAGACAAGGGGCTGATCTCCAACAAAATGGAGCCGATGGCCTACTACAAGCTGTTCCGCCTGGAAAAGGTGCAGGCTATCCAGACAGAGAAAATAGGGACGATGTCTTTCCTGTCGGGGTACACGCCCCTGCGGGACCGCAACGGGGAAGTATTTGCCTATCTGAATGTACCTTACTTTGCTACACAAACGGAACTGAATCAGCAGATTTCCAGCTTCCTGGTAGCCCTGATTACGTTTAATGCCTTTATTTTCCTGATCGCCGGTATGGTAGCATTGCTGATCACCAACTCTATTACCCGTTCATTTTCGTTGGTGACAGAAAAGCTGCGCCATGTAAACCTGGGGCAGCGCAATGATGAGATAGAGTGGGATAAAGACGATGAAATCGGTGCGCTGGTGAAGGAGTATAATAAAATGGTGCGTAAGCTGGAAGTGAGTGCGGCGCGTTTGGCGAAGAGCGAGAGGGAAGGAGCGTGGCGGGAAATGGCAAGGCAGGTAGCCCATGAAATCAAGAATCCGCTTACACCAATGAAGCTGAGTATCCAGTACCTGCAGCGGGCTATTGCGGGCGATTCGCCCAATGTAAAAGAGTTGTCGCGGAATGTGGCGGGTACGCTGGTAGAGCAGATAGAACACTTGTCGAATATCGCCTCCGATTTTTCGGCTTTTGCACGTATCGGTGAACCGGCGAATGAAGTGGTATTGGTGAATGATGTATTGCATTCTTTAACCGGATTATATCAAAGCCATGAAGAGTGCCTGATTGAATATATCGCACCGGCACAGGAGTTTTATGTTTTTGCAGATAAAACCCAGATGAACCGTTTATTCACCAACCTGTTGCAAAATGCAATTCAGGCTATTCCGGAGAATAAAAAAGGACATATTGTGGTGCAGTTAAAAGCTGTAGAGCAATCGGTGATGGTGAGTGTGGCCGATAATGGAGAAGGCATTTCCCCGGAAGTGCAGTCGAAGATTTTTGTGCCGAATTTTACGACCAAGTCTTCCGGTACGGGATTGGGGCTGGCGATGTGTAAAAACATTGCAGAGCAGGCCCGTGGAGAGATCTGGTTTGAAACGAAGCTGAATGAAGGCACTACTTTTTATGTGAAGTTACCGTTGTTCCAGGACCGGCATCAGGGATAGGTTATTTTCCGGAAGACAGGATACTCCCTGCTTCCGGAAAAACCGGATGCGGGAGGTACAAGGAGCAAAGAAACAGGGGAATATGACTGCATCAACACGGATAAGAAGATAAGACACTACGCAAAAAAGGCGTTCCAATTGTATTGGAACGCCTTTTTTAATGTCTTTTTTGAAAGCAGGTATTACTGTTTCTCGTTAGATACAAAGCTTTCTTTGATCTTTTCGAGCAGTTTACTTTCTATCATTTGTTGTGCGAGCAGTATCATGTTTTTAAAGGCGAGACCCTTTGAAATACCGTGACCGATGATCACTGGTTTGGAGACGCCTAGAACGGGAGTACCGCCATATGCTTCAAAATCAAATTTTTTCATGTAATCATCCTCGATATTGCGTCTTAACGCTAATTCATGGAATGATTCGGCCATTTTCAGTATCACGTTGCCAGTAAAACCTTCGCATACAATTACATCGGCTTTTTCACTCAGCACGTCTCTACCTTCAATATTACCGATGAAATTAATTTGTTTGTTTTCTTTTAGCAGGGGATAGGTGGCCAGGGCGAGCAAATTGCCTTTACCTTCTTCTTCGCCGATATTCAGCAAGCCTATTTTCGGATTATCAATCTTCAGGATATGCTGTGAATAGAGGGAACCAAGAATGGCAAATTGCACTAGGTTTTCTGGTTTGCAGTCGGCGTTGATACCCACGTCAAGTAAAAGGCCGTACGTTCCGTTTTCACGGGGTACTAAAGTAGAGATTGTTGGCCGTTGCACGCCTTCTATCGCCTTAATGGAATAGTAGGTGCCTACCATCATGGCGCCGGTATTACCAGCACTGATGAAGGCATCTATTTTTTCATTTTTTAACAAATGAAAACCGATAGAGATAGAAGATTGTGGCTTCTCTTTCAGTGCCTTGGTAGGATGTTCATTCATCCCAACGGTCTGGGATGAATGAACAACTGAATATTTTGATTGGTCCAACTGTGCTTCCGCTACTAATGGGAGGAGCTGTTGCTCATCTCCGATCAGCACCAGATGCACGTCAGCTGCAACGGTGTCTAAAAATGCTTTTACTCCTTTTACTGCCTCTGTGGGGGCAAAGTCGCCGCCCATCATATCAAGCCCGATTCTCATGTAACTCAAGTTTGTTCTTGTTAGCTCGGGTAAAATTAGTAAAATTAATTATTTAGCGCTGCTCTGTTTTTCCAATACTACTTTTCCTTTGTAGTACAGTTTGTTTTCCACCCAATGAGCACGATGTCTCAGGTGCACTTCACCGGTTGCGCTGTCTGTGCTTAATGTATCCGCTACCGCCTTATAATGCGTTCTTCTCTTTGCTGATCTTTGCTGAGAATGTCTGCGTTTAGGATTTGGCATTTTATTTAATTTTTAATTGTCCTTAAATTTATCCAATCCTTTCCAGATTGGATTATCATTTTCTTTAGCCTGCTGGTTCATTCGTTCCAGCATTTCAATCACCTTAGGATTACAACCGCTTTTGCCATCGGCATTGTCGGGGTGTATACGCTGCATGGGAATACTCAGATGGATGAATTCGTATATCCAGGGAGCCACATTTAAGTGACTTTCTGTTTTTAAAATATACGATACATCCGGATCTTCTTCTTCACTGGCCATTTCTTCCGGATTGTCAACCAGTTTTACTATCTGATTGAAATCGTCCCATAACCGCAGTTGGAAGGGTTCACCGCAACGATCACATGTTACTGTTACCGTGCCGCCTATTTCAAATTTCAGCAGAAAAAAATTACTCTTCTTGTCTAAGCTCAGATTAATACTGGCTTTACAATCATTGAATTCTTTCGGACCTTCAAAGTTATCAAAGAAACTATCTCCTATCTCATACTGAAATGAATGCACCCCTGGTTTTAGTCCTACAAAGGCAATCTCAAATTCGCGGAGTGGTTTCATATTAATATCCTCACTTTTAGAGGGATGCAAAGGTAATTAAATATTTGCAATTGCAAAAATTTCATAAATTTGTTCACTATCGATATTCTATTATATATATACTTATATTTATATAATAAAATGTCAGCCATACTACTGTCTTGTGGCACCAGAAGTGAGATGCAAAGGTAATCAATTCAACTTTTATCTCATGCCTGTTTTTCGCAACGCAGGGAAAAAATTGAAAATAACCTGTATTTCCCCATTCTGTCAAACGAAAATGAAGCCCATAGGACAAAACAGTAGGAAAAAGAGCACTCCTGTTGCTGCTGGTCTGCCAACACCAGTACCAGCGATCTTTACCCTGCCATTAACGGCCTGCCTCAATAATACCAGCGCCGGCATCCTGGTTACCAGTGAAACGCATCAGTGTAGCTGGATCAACGGGGTGTTTGAAAAAAAAATAACGACTCCCTCGCCGGTTGGCCTCTCCCTGGCCGCCCTGATCAGGTATTTTATACCCCTGATCTCCGAACCGCAGGCCTTCGAAAAGAAAATGAAGACGCTTACCCGCGATAAAAAACCTTATTTCGGCTGGCAGCTTCCTTTTACCAATGGTCAGATATGGGAAATCTCCTACCTGCCCGTTTTTGACGGCCCGCAGTTTAAAGGTAGTATCTGGCAGATTATTGATATCACCCGTAAACATAATGTACAGGCTGCCATCAGGAGAAATGAGGAGAAATTCAGGGTCATACTCAACAACCTCAACGCCGCCATGTGCGAAACAGACGTAGCGGGCAATATCACCCGCGTATACGAAAGTTTTTGCCGCCTCTCCGGCTATGAGGAAAAAGAACTGATCGGAAAAAATATCACGGAGGTATTTGTGCCGGAAGAGAACCGCGACTTCGCCAGTAACCTGCGCAAACACCGGATCAACGATAACGTGCCCCTGGTATACGATATGGAAGTGGTACTGAAAGACGGTACCCGCCGCTGGGTGATGGCCAGTTCCGCGAATATTTTCGATCATAGCGGTAATATCATCGGGGGGGCCGGTATCCACATGGATATCACCCACCAGAAAAAACTGCAACAGGAACTGGAAGAGGCCCGCCGCCAGGCAGAAGAAGCCCGGCATGCCCAAAAGGATTTCCTGGCCAGCATGAGTCATGAAATCCGCACGCCGCTAAATGCCATTATTGGCATGGCACATCTCCTGGATGAAACCAACCTGGATGCACAGCAAAAAGAATATGTCAGCATCCTGAAACATTCCTCTGGTATACTGCTGGGCATCGTCAGCGATATTCTGGATATTTCCAGAATAGAAGCGGGCGAATTCCAGGTAAATCAGCGCGAATTTAATCTCCGCGAATTAATACAATCCCTGCGACATACCTTTGAGCTGAAACTGGGTCGCCGCCCTATCAAAATCACCGCGGAACTGGAAGCCAGCCTGAATACCTGGCTGATTGGCGATGATATGCTATTGAACCAAATACTACTCAATTTGTTAGGAAATGCAGAGAAGTTTACGGGAGAAGGAGAGATAGCGGTGAAAGCCTCTCTGGAGAGCTGGCGCGAGGATAAAATCTGGATACGGTTCCGGGTATGTGATACTGGTATCGGCATCAAAAAAGATAAACTGGAACTGATCTTCCGGAACTACAAACAAGCCGAAGGAGATATCCGGGAAAAATACGGCGGCACCGGATTGGGACTGGCTATCGCCAAACAGCTGGTGGAATTGCAGGGTGGTACGATCGGTGTGGAGGAAGCTGCCGGATTTAATACCTGCCTCTCTTTTAACCTGCCATTTATGGATAGCCGGAAACCGTTGTCTGCCACCGGCGGAAAACAAAGCCGGAAATTCAGGCAACACTCTTTCGAAGGCGCCAGGGTACTGGTGGTGGAAGACAATCCGATGAACCTCCGTTACATCATGAGCTTACTGGAAAAATACAGGATCGACTATCAGCTGGCTACCAACGGCCCCGATGCAGTTTACTTCCTGGAATCCCGGCAATATGACCTCATCCTGATGGATATCCGCATTCCTGGCATGAACGGCCTGGAACTGGCCCAAAAGATCAGAGCAAATGAAGCCCAGCCCAATGTAGCCACCCCGGTGATTGCCACCACGGCAGTAGCCATGGAAAGTACCGCCAGCATGGCAAGAGCGGCCGGTATTACGGATATGCTTACCAAACCCTACACACCGGATCAACTGTTACAAGTATTTAATAAATATCTCAACGAAGACGAAACTGAATTAATAATGGAAGAAGTGCAGAACCTAAGTGGTTATGAATTCAACAATGATCTGGACGTGCGCTATCTGACGGCGCTCTATGAAAATAATATTTCCTATGCTGCAGACCTGTTTGAAATTTTTATCAGAACCATACGGGAAGAAGTCGCCAAGCTGAAAGTACTGGTAGAACGGCATGACTGGGAACAAATGAAATTCCAGGTACACAAATTAAAGCCCAATTTCGCCATGGTCGGACTTACCTGGATCAGCGCCAAAATGCAGATCCTGGAAAACTACCTGCGTACCCATCAGGAATATCATAACAATGAAATAGCCAGCCTCTTTAATGAAATCACGGTAGAAGTCACGAAGTTCTATCCTGTGGTGGAAGCTGAATATGGCAAGATGAGAGCGTTTGTAAATGAGGCAGGAGGAGATTAAAAAGCCTGCAACACGTCCCGGATATCATTGTAGTAATGTCCGCCAAATAACAGCATATGCACCAGCAGGGGATACAACTGGCAAATGCCGATCCGCTGCTGCCAACCCGTCGCCAGTGGCCATGCCTGCTGATACGCCTGGTAAAAACGATTGTCAAAGCCCCCAAAAAGCCGGGTCATCGCCAGGTCCATCTCCCGGTGACCGTAATATACTGCCGGATCAAAAACACAGGCCTTCCCATTCGGCCCTACCATAAAATTACCTGACCACAGATCGCCATGCAACAGTGCCGGCGGCTCCGCCGGAAACAACTGCGGCAGCTGCCGGCAAAGCCTTTCTACCTGCTGTACCAGCTGCTTGTCTGCCAGCTGCTGGTCATACGCCATCCTGATCAGCGGTAAGAGCCGGTTAAAGGCATAGAATACAGGCCAGCTGTTATAGGGAGTATTATATTGTTTTAAGGTACCCAGATAATTTGGACCGGGATAGCCGAAGTTTTTTTGGGTGACCCGGTGTTGCCGGCTCAGCGAAATCCCGAAATCTTCCCAGAAGTCAGGAATGGTGGCCCCTTTGGTCATAAATTGCATCACCAGAAAGGAATAGGAGCCTGCCTGGCCTAAAGCCAGGGGCTGTGGCAGTGTCAGCGCTTTCACGGATCGGAGCATATTCAGACCCGCATATTCCTGGGTAAACATTTCCGGATAACGCTTGGCATCGTTGAGTTTTACGAAATAATAACCTTCGTTGGTGGCTATACGAAAAGTTTCATTTATATCACCCCCATGTACACTTTTTGCCTCATTAATATGTATTTTCACCTTTAGTTGTTCGGAAAGCGCCGCACTCAGTTGTATTTGTAAATTTTCATCCATCATGTTCCGCCACTTAATATGGAAACAAAAGCCAAAATTAAAAAGAAAATTATCCGTATTGTACTAACACTTACGGCTATACTATTGTTAAAAGGATTATTTGCCTGGAGCAATCAGTGCTGCGATTTCTACTTTCACAGGTGGTACGCATGGAGCAGTTGGACACTTAGACAAGTAACAGGTATAGTACCATTTAGTGTTGGCGATGTAATATATACCGCTTGGGTTATTGCAGGAATAGTTTATTTGTTAAAACTATGTTATAACCTGATCCGGTTGGCATGGGAGCGCATATTACTGCTGATACTGAGCGGTATCAGTTTCCTGTCGGCCTGTTACCTGGCCTTCCTGGTACTATGGGGATTTAACTACGACCGCTACTCCATTCCTTATGAAACCGGCGTGGTAAGTGGCGACTATAATACCCGCCAGCTGTATCAGCTGACGGATACCCTGCTGCAGCTGGTCAACAAGGAAAAGTATAATACCGGTGATACCGTGGGCATTATGACGCCGGATACAACCGGTACCCCGCTTTTTAAGCAGGCCATAGCTGCTTATGCGGCCGCCGCAGAGAAATGGCCGGCACTCCGGTACAAAGCCCCCTGCGTGAAACCCTCCCTTTTCGGAGAATGGATGAACTATGCAGGTACTACCGGTTATCTCAACCCTTTTACCAACGAAGCACAGGTAAATACAACGGTGCCGGCAGTACTGCAGCCCTTTATCACCTGTCATGAAATAGCCCATCAGCTGGGGTATGCCCCGGAGGAAGATGCCAATTTCATTGGTTACCTGGCTGCTACCAGCATTGCGGATAGCCGTTTCCGTTATTCCGCCCATTTTGACATGTTCCTCTATAGTGTGCGGCAGCTCGGCTATCAGGACAGTACCCTCGCCAAAACATTGTGGAAGAGGACCTTACCGGGCGTAAAAGCGGATCACAAAGCCATGATCGACTTCTATGAACGATATACCAGCAAGGCAGATAAGTATTTTACCCTGTTCTATGACAGCTACCTGAAAGCCAATAAACAGGAAAAGGGAATTCGCAGCTACAGTGAAGTAACCGGTTGGCTGGTAGCATATTTTAAGATCAAACCGTAAGGAATCGGCGGCTAGTTCATCATCAGTACATTGACGCTACGCTGCAGGATGTTAAACGCAATTTCGGCCATCAGGTTTTCGCGGTCGAGGGTAGGATTTACTTCCGTGATCTCAAAACAGCAGATTTTCCGGTGTTGCATGAATTTGGCCACCAGATCTTCTGCTTCCCGCTCCCGCAGACCATTGCTTACCGGGGTACCGGTACCTCTTGAAATGGAGGCATCCAGGCTGTCCACGTCGAAAGACACATAGATATACTCACACTCGCTGAGATAGCGGAATACAGAACGGGAGATGTTTTCAGGTCCTTTCCGGCGTACTTCGCTGGTGGTAATTACCTTCATCCCATATTGTTTGATCAGGTAATCTTCTTCTTTCTCATAATCCCGCAGGGAGATGAATACAATGTCCTCCGGTAATACCTTGGGGGCTATTTTACCGATCTGTTTCAGGGCATTCCACGTTTTAGCTGTGTTTTCATCTACTTCATGTACCTTACAATCCAGGTTATCTTCTGCAATAGCGGTAGCCAGCGGCATACCATGCATATTGCCGGAAGGCGTGGTGTAAGGGGTATGCAGGTCCGCATGGGCATCTATCCAGATAACACCCAGCCTGGACTTGGGATGTGCCATTTTCAGCCCGGCAATAGTGGCGCCGGCAGTGCTATGGTCGCCGGAAAGCAATACCGGGAACCAGTTTGCCTTAACGGTTTCGCATACACTCTTGCTGATGCGCTCATACATGCTGTAGGTCCCTTTAATTCTTTTGGCATAAGGGGATTCAATGGGTTCAAACAGGAGCTTGTTTTCTGTTTCAATGGATTCTGTAGGAAAATGTACAAAAAAGTTGCTCATGAAGTCCAGCGCGGCAATTTTTATCGCATCCACACCTAAACTGGCACCCCGGGTACCCGCACCTATTTCCGATTTAACTTCTATTATTTTGATATTCTTCATAAATACATCATTATAGGCAAGCTACAGGAATTTATGCGAACGCCCAAAGCAGTAAATCTTATAATGGTAAAAGAGGCGGGGGGAATATATGAACCAAATCCAATACAGTAGCGTTATTGTAGCATTTCATTCAAAAAATAGTTAATTCTGCTTGAGAATGTTGAATTTTAAGCAGGTCATTTTTTTACCTGCTGATTTATAAATAATTTGGGCTATCACTATATTAAAAATATAACCATGGATTATCAACTTACAGAAGAGCATCTGATGATACAAAAGGCAGCCCGTGATTTTGCTGTTAACGAATTATTACCAGGTGTAATAGAAAGGGACGAACACCAGAAATTTCCGGCAGAACAGATTAAGAAGCTGGGAGAACTGGGATTCCTGGGGATGATGGTAAGCCCGAAATACGGTGGGGCAGGCCTGGATACGATCTCTTATGTGTTGGCTATGGAAGAAATCTCAAAAATTGATGCTTCTGCTTCCGTGGTAATGAGTGTAAACAACTCCCTGGTTTGCTGGGGCCTGGAAACATTTGGTACAGAAGAGCAGAAACAAAAATACCTGGTGCCGCTGGCATCCGGACAAATCATCGGCGCTTTCCTGTTGAGTGAGCCGGAAGCCGGATCTGATGCTACTTCGCAGCGTACCCTCTCCGAAGATAAAGGAGATCACTACCTGGTAAACGGTACCAAAAACTGGATTACCAATGGTAACACCGCCAGTGTATACCTGGTGATTACCCAAACCCACCCGGAAAAAGGCAGTAAAGGTATCAATGCCCTCATCATAGAAAAAAATACCCCTGGTATTACCGTGGGGGCGAAAGAAAATAAACTGGGTATCCGTGGTAGTGACACCCACAGTATTATGTTCCAGGATGTAAAAGTGCCAAAGGAAAACCGGATCGGAGAAGATGGCTTCGGGTTTAAATTTGCCATGAAAACCCTCGCCGGCGGCCGTATTGGTATCGCTTCTCAGGCACTGGGTATTGCTAGTGGCGCTTACGAACTGGCCCTGAAATACTCCAAGGAAAGAAAAGCATTCGGAAAAGAAATATGCCAGCACCAGGCGATCCAGTTTAAATTGGCAGATATGGCTACCCGCATTGAGGCTTCCCGCCTGTTGTGCCTGAAAGCCGCCTGGGAAAAGGATCAACACCTCGATTATACGCTGAGTGGTTCCATGGCCAAGGTATTTGCGTCTGAAACAGCCATGTGGGTAACTACAGAAGCTGTGCAGGTACACGGTGGCTATGGCTTTGTAAAAGAATATCATGTGGAACGCCTGATGCGCGATGCCAAAATCACGCAGATCTATGAAGGTACTTCCGAAGTACAACGGATCGTGATCAGCAGGTCTATATTGTCGTAACAGGAGAATCACCCATGAAGCATTACTGAGCCGGCTCCTGCGGGAAGGCGGATCAGTAATGCTTCATTCGTAATACCAATTCTCTATCTTTGCTGCATGTCTATAAATCTTACCGCATACCAGGAAGTCCTGGCGCAGTTGTTACCTTACCAGGCAAAGCTGGTAGCCGTCTCCAAAACGAAACCGGTAGCCGATCTGGAGGCTTTTTATGCCGCCGGCCAACGCATCTTCGGCGAAAACTATGTGCAGGAACTTACAGAGAAACAAGCCGTTTTACCGGCAGATATTGAATGGCATTTTATCGGCCACCTGCAATCCAATAAAGTAAAATACATCGCACCTTTTGTTCATACCATTCATGCAGTGGACAGCCTGAAATTACTGCAGGAAATAAATAAACAGGCTGTGAAAAACCAGCGTGTTATCAACTGTCTGCTACAGGTACATGTGGCGGCAGAAGAAACCAAGTTTGGCATGGATGAGCAGGAAGTACAGCAACTGCTGCAAACCTGGCAAACTACCCCTGCTGCCTTTTCCGGTATACGTATCACCGGCATGATGGGAATGGCCACCAATACAACCGACGAAACCCAGATCCGCAAAGAGTTCCACCAGCTCCGGCAATTATTCGGGTCTGTTAAAAACCAATTTTTTAACAACGAACCGTACTTTCATGAATTGTCCATCGGCATGAGTGCCGACTACACCATTGCGCTGCAGGAAGGCAGCACCATGGTACGTATTGGCAGCCTGCTGTTTGGAGAAAGGAACTATTCACAAAACTAGACGAATGAAAAAATTCTGGATCTCTTGCCTGGCCGGTATCGGCCTGATGACTGCCTGGCAGACAGGCAGCGCACATGACCTGTCCAATGGGGTATGGCAGGCAAAACTGCATCGTAAAGACGGGGCAGACATTGTTTTTAATTTTGAAGTGAAAGATAAAGCCGGTAAAAAAGTGTTGTATGTATTAAATGCAACAGACAAGTTACTGGTAGATGAGGTACGGATAGCGGGTGATTCTCTTTTTATTAAGATGCCTTTTTTTGATTCCGAATTCAAGGCCGCTTTTGTATCCGCAGGCGAGGTAACCGGTGAATGGATCCGGCACCTGGCAGATAAAGATGTCAGCATTCCTTTTTCTGCGCGGGCCAATACACCGGAAAGATTTCCGGTGAAAGCACAGCCCTCCGGCAATGTAACCGGCCGCTGGGAGAGCCGGTTTTCAGATGCTACCGGTAAAAGTTCCGATAACCTGATCGGCGAATTCAAACAAACCGGTCATACTGTACACGGTACCTTTCTCAGCCCTACCGGCGATTACCGTTTCCTGGATGGGGTAGTAGACGGAGATACCTTAAAACTCTCCACCTTCGACGGTTCTCACGCCTATTTGTTCACCGCGCTGGTAAAAGGCGATAGCATCACTGCCGGTCGTTTTTATGCCGGTATCGGAGATCATGTGGAAGATTGGGTAGCCGCAAAAAACAATGCCGCAAAATTACCGGATGAAAGAACCCTGGCTACGGTGAAGCCCGGACAAGAACAACTCGACTTCACTTTCCCGGATATGAACGGAAAAAAGGTGAGCATCAAAGATGCCCGCTTCAAAAACAAAGTAGTAGTCATTACGCTCATGGGTTCCTGGTGCCCCAACTGTATGGATGAAACAGGCTTCCTGAGCGATTGGTACAAAAAGAATAAAAACCGGGGTGTGGAAGTTATCGGGCTGGCTTACGAACGTACGCCTGATTTCGAAAAATCCAGACAGAGCCTGCAGGGATTTCTGCGCCGTTTTAATGTACAGTATCCTGTGCTGATTACCGGTGTAACGCCCGGCGATCCGCAGAAAGGTGAAAAAACATTGCCACAGCTGACGGGTATCAAGGGTTTCCCCACTACCATCTTCATTGATAAAAAAGGCAAAGTGAAAGAAGTACATACCGGCTTTTCCGGACCAGGAACCGGTGAACATTATGCACAGTTCCAATCTGATTTTAACCGGTTGATTACAACGTTGCTGGAAGAAAAATAAGTGTCATCATCAATGGTAACGATCACCGCAAATTCGTACACATAGGAATTGTTTTAATATTTAAAAAAGCAATAAATTTTCCGCAGGCCCTTACTGGAAGCGATTCTTCAGTGAGGGCCTGACTTTTTAAATAAATTTATTTTTTCATCTCTTTCAAAAAGTTTTGAAAAACTGGAGAACTTAACTATTTTACTGCTCCGTTTGACTTTATGAATTCCATTATCTAACACGCTTACCTTATCCACCTGCCGGAACAATGTTGTGCCTAATGTTGTTCCGGACAGTTTCTCTCCCACTTATGATGACGTAACACCTCCCATATACTTACTTCACTAAAACGACCCTATAAGTAACAGGCATTGGTATTTCAATTTTTGGAGCAGTAACTCCGGTTGATCCCCAGACAGCTATTTTATCAATGCTATTAAAGTCTTTAAGAGAATAACTCAGCCTATGTATCACTATCGGGGCCATTCCTGGCCTGATATTTGAAAAATCGGCTAACAGATGTACAGGTGAACAACGCCTGCTTTTCATTTGTTTAACCATAAAAAATCTAGTGATTATGTCTACTACCAAATTTTTAGCTGGTGCCCTTGCAGGAATAACTACAGGTCTGGTGATCGGAGTTTTAGTAGCACCGGATAGTGGCAATGCAACCCGTAAAAAAATTAAGAACAAAGCAGATGGCTGGCGCAAAAAAGTGAATGGGTTATTGGGGAAAGGTACAGATGAATTGTCTGATCTGAGAGATGTATTTGAACACGAAATATCAGGTTTGGAAGATGATGTGCGGGAAAGAGTACTCAAGCTGATTAATAAAAGTCAGGGTACGTACGATCGGTTTAAACAGGAAGTACTTTCATAAAACAGTGAACAGCTGTATAAAAAAATACGCATGGTGTATAGCAATAAGCGCTCTTACACCATGCGTATTTTTTGTTGCCGGCATGCCGGTTATACAATAGGCTCTCCGGTTTCCATGTAATGCTTAAATCCCCTGATATCTTTAATGATCATATTTTCAAAGGCCGGATTGAGCAACCACGCCAGACCGGTGCCTACATAGCCGGCCGGTGGGCGGTAGGTGATCATCACATCAATCGTGGTACCACCATTCATCGCATGTGAAAAAGCGACCCTGCCCGCCGTAGCAATCGATGAACCAGGCAATGAACGCCATCCGATCATTTCACCGGGAATCTCTTTTACAATCTCCGCATCCCAATCCAGGGTACCAATGCCACCAGGACCTTTTACTACCCAATGAGAATGAAAAGGATCTTTTTCCTCTACTGATATCAGGTGCTTCATAAACAGTGGCAGGTTATTTAACTGCCGCCAGAAGTAATACACTTCTTCCTTGGGATTGTCGATGGTTAAGGTCGTGCGGATATTTATAGCAGTCGTGTGCCGGTCCGTATTCCTTTTGCCCATAAAGCCGTTCAGTAAACAGTTGCCCGATACGCCCCGGTAAAGCAAATAACCGGCAGTCAGTATTTTCAGTAAACTGCCCAGTGGCCTTTTGTCTACCTGACTAATGGCAGCCCCTACCAGCCACGAACCGGTAAAAATAGATACAAGACGACCTTCCGTTGTTACATTGATAAGATTGGAGCGATCGTAAAAACGCCCTGCTGCTGGCTTTGCCGGTTGGTAACCGGCTGATGTGGATGTGTAGGTATTCATACATATGGTTTGCAGAGCATCAGCGAAAACCCTGCTTTTTTATTGGGAATAGTAAATGATTGATTTTTATAGGGATAGATATTGGATATTTTATTTTGACATGTGGAGGAATGGGGACGGTGCGTAATTTATTACACACTATTTCCCGGGAAAAATTAAATCCCGATCCCGTTAAGAATAATTTAACTTTAGTATAATACGTTCCCCCTCAAAAATACACCCATCATGGCAACAGATTACAGACCTGCGGGCTTCCACGCACTGAACACCTACCTGAGTGTAACCGGCGCTCATCAGCTGATCGCCTTTCTGCAGGCTGCATTTGGGGCAAAGCTGGTATATGTGGCCACCGATGAAAACAATCAGGTACGCCATGCACAGCTACAGCTGGACGACTCCATGCTGGAACTCAGTGAAGCCAGTACGGCTTATCCGCCTACCACGGTCAATTTCCACTTTTATGTGAAATCCGTAGACGAAGTATACCGGAAGGCGCTACATGCCGGCGGTAGCAGCACCATGGAACCACAGGATATGTATTACGGGGAACGTTCCTGCGGCGTAAAAGATCCCTTCGGCAATACCTGGTATATCAGTACTTTCCAGGAAGTGCTTACCGAAGCGGAAATGAAAGCGCGTGAGGAGGCCTGGAAAGCCAAAAACTAACCATGGCTTGCATTTTTCTTTGCTATCAATTATCTTGATCAGTCAAACAAAGGAACACATGAAAAAATTATTGACCACGTTATTGCTGCTGGCCGGGCTCTATACCTCCGCACAGAAAAAAACAGCACCCCATCAATGGCTCCAGCTCTTTAATGGTAAAGATCTCAAAGACTGGGATATCAAAATTTCAGGCCACGATCTCAATGATAATGTTGGCAACACTTTCCGGGTGGAAAACGGATTGCTGACAGTCAGCTATGACCATTACGATGCCTTCAATGAACAATACGGACATATCTTCTACAAGAAAAATTTCTCCGCCTACCTGTTGGTCGTGGAATACCGTTTTACCGGCGACCAGGTGAAAGGTGGCCCGGGATGGGCATATCGCAACAGCGGTGTGATGCTGCACGGACAAACCGCTGCCAGCATGACCAAAGACCAGGACTTTCCCATATCGCTGGAAGAACAGCTGCTGGGAGGCAACGGCAAAGACGAACGTAGCACCGCTAATCTGTGTACACCAGGAACAAACGTAGTCATGAATGGAAAACTGATCACCGATCATTGTATCAGTTCTACTTCCAAAACCTATCCCGGCGACGGATGGGTACGTGCAGAAGCCCTGGTACTGCGCGATTCCGTGATCAAACACATCGTGGAAGGAGATACGGTACTGGTATATAATAAGCCGCAAATAGGCGGTGGCAACGTATTGCATGCCAATCCGGCTGTAAAGCAGGATGGAAAACTGTTAACAGAAGGCTCTATCAGCCTGCAAAGCGAAAGCCATCCGGTAGCTTTCCGGAAAGTAGCCTTGTTTGATCTCTCTCCCTATATGCACGATCCGGTAAAACTGCAACAGGTATTAAAACGGTTGCAACAAAGAGGGAAGGTGGAGCAATAGGGAAAGCTGTATATGATGCCTGGGCCGGGGAGGTCTGGGGGGCCTGGGTGGCAGGCAGGCAGTGGCAAGGAAAAGGATACAAAGTACGATGGCTGATAAGGAATGCCGCTTCATCATACAACTGATTTAAAGGTGAACAAATCGGATTTTCCTGGTTACCTAAATTACTGAAAAAAAGAAAACCAGCCCTTTTTTCGGCTGGTTGGGCTAACTTTGGCCACTCGAAAAAATTGCCATGGAAAATTGTACGCTCTATACGCATGAAGTAGAAATGGAAAAAGTACTGGCCTGTGTACGGGCGCATTTTGGCGCATCTGCAGTAACAGTAAAAGGACCGGACCATAACTGGGAAAGTATCAGTATCAGATCAGGGAAAAAATTATTACGTAAAGGAAATACCCTCTCGATAACTTATCGTCAGCGTGCGGTGCCCGGCTATGAACTCTTGTACAGCGATGATCCGGTGACCGCGAATCTGATGGGCATGCATGGTTTTGTGCAACAACTGCCGGCCGATAACCCGGCGCTGAAAGAACTGCTGCTGGCTAAAATTACGACCATCAATACGGAAATAGCGATGCAGGCGGAACCCGCATTCAACGGCGAACTCCGGGCAGTGGTGATGGAAATGGCACAGGAACTGGATGGTATCTTTTTCAGTGAAAAGAATTTTATCTTCAATACCCCTGTGCAGGGCTTCTGGGATAAATCCGGCGCTTTGCTGCTGGATGTAAACGGACATGCCACAGCTACACACCTCGCCGTAAATATTCACGCCAAATATTTTGATGCTGCAGAAGGGCCTTCTCCGGAAGCCGCTGCCAGAAAGGATCGTAGCCTGGAGCAACTCACCGGTATGCAGGTGAAATCCAGTGTCAACCTGCCGGTTATTGTAGACGAAAATGCGGTAGTACTCCGTACCGCCAGAGAAGTGGCGGAAAGAACAGCCATACTGGCGGCTGTAAATGCGGTGGCTTTTGGGTACCTGGATGGGAGCGAAGTCGTACAATATCTGCAGCAAAATCAGCTGTGGGATAAAACAACAGATGCGGAAAAAACTTTCCTGGACAACCCCACTCCGGACGATAAAACCCGGGAAACCTGGAAGTGTGAAGATGTCTGGGTATTGTTATGGGCGCTGCATAAAATTCCTTCTTTGGGTTATATCAACGACCTGTGCAACCTGGATATGGTACCGGAAACCGCTTTCCCTTTTAAAGGACCGGCATCAGATCCGGCTGCATTTCTCAACGATGCTGTTTCCCTGCGCTCCGCTACGGAAATCCTGGATGCCAACGACCTGTATTACCGGGCCCACTGGGCTTGCGTGGATGCGCGATTGAAAGGAGAACAGGAACCGGTACACCCGGGCATCGTATATGAAAGACATTATGCCCTCAACTGGTTGATCAACTACCGTAACCAGCCATGGGACGACGTTACCTGCGATACCTGATGGGTGTCATCCTATCATGAAACGGCTATAAAACATAACGCCTTGCATAACAGCTGTTATGCAAGGCGTAAATATATAAGCAGATAATCGTGACTATTTTTTCAGCATCAGCTGCCGGATATATTTTACCGGTGCACTGCCATAGCTCAGGAATTTCTCATTGAAGGTTTTCAGTTTGTAGTTACTGCCTTCCTGTTGTTTGTAAGCTTCGCGCAGGTCAATGATTTCTTTGTAGCCGGTGAAATAGCTGGTGAGCTGTACACTGGTTACACTTACTCTCTTCCATTTACCTTCTGCTTCGGCCTGTTGCTGGAACGCTTCTTTGGTCAGCAGGTGGATGGCTTCTTCCTTACTCATATTTTTTACGTGTACGCTGTAATCCAGGATGGTATTACATACGGCACGCAGGTTCCATTTGTACCACATCAGCCACATTTCCGGCTCATCATTACCATAGCCGTTTTCCAGCATCATCTGTTCGGTGTATACAGCCCATCCTTCAATCATGGCGCCATTGCCCATCAGTGATTTGATCAGGCTGGGAGATTGATTGGCATATACCAGCTGGGTATAGTGACCTGGAATGGCTTCGTGAATATCGAGGATCTGCAGGATGTATTGGTTGTATTCGCGCAGGTAGCTTTCTGCTCTTTCTTTCGGCCATCCTTCCAGGGAGCCTACGTTGTAGTAGGTATTACCACCTTTATCGTAGGGGCCAGGCGCGCTGATGGAAGCACCGGCAACACCCGCCATATAGGCTGGCTCTTTACGTACGACCAGTGGTTTGCTCGGATCGATATACAACAGGTCTTTTTCCTTGATAAAGGCAATCAGGGAAGGCAGTTGTTTTTCGATGGCAGATTGGAACTCTTCCGGTTTTACGTGACGTACAGAAAGCGTGTCAATCATACGGCCAACCAGTTCCAGTGAATCAGTAGGAACCGGTGTGTTGCCAAAGTATTTAGGCCACAGCTGGCGGCTGATTTTCATCATCTCGCCATGTACAAAACGTTTGCGGGCTACCGCTGAGTCATAAATCTGGGAGGCGCTGAAAGAAGATTGTATGCTGTAGTTAAATTTCTGCTCGTATAAAGCCTGTCCCAGCCGGAAGCTCCGGGGATTAGCCGGTTTCAGGTCTTTTAACCAGGTTGCATAGCCTTTGATGGCGGTTGCCGCTGCTTTGGCACGGGCTACTATCGTAGCTTTTTCTGCTGCAGGAATGCTGGTTTTGTTGAGAGAATCCAAAAGGTCTTTTTCAAACACAGATACACCGCCGTTATTCTGGTCGATGGCCAGTGCGGTCAGTTCCGGCACGGGATCTTTGATCTGTTTTTTCGCGGCCTCATAGTAAGCCGGAATGTTTTGCAGGCGAATGGCGATGCTGCGCAGACGGGATTCCAGCGGGGCATAGTTCTCATTCAGGATGAAAGCAAACGTATTGCTCACATTAAAAGAGGAGGGATCCCACTCGTTGCTTTTCAACTCCTTAATACCCCACTGAGCCGATTGCAGGAAATTTTCAATCAGCTGATAATCGGTCTGGTTGGCATCCGTCAGTTTGGATTTGTCGAATGATTTTAAAGAGTCCAGCTGTTGTTGGGCAAAAGCCAATGCTGCTTTGGAAGCTGCTTCGTCGGGTACAATCAGCACGGAATCATAATTGTGATAACCCACACCGGTGGCCCAGTCAGGATTCTCTTTCCAGAGGGCATCAATAAAACGTTGCTCGTAGTTGCTGAAAGCTGCGTTGAGCGTGCTGTCTGACGCTCCTCCCTTACTACCGGTACCGGTGTTGTTACAGGCGGCCAGCGTAGCAGCTGCAGTTGCACATAGTAGGAATTTTCTCATTAGACTTGATTGTTGTTGATTTCAAAAGCATGCGTAATATACTATTAAATACTTCAATAAGAGATAAGACATGGATGGACGGAAAAGTCCGGCTGGCAGGAGTGTACCTCCCCGGATATCCCCTGGTGAAGAAGATAGGAGCAGGATTTTCCGGATCTTTTATTTACTTTTGCCCTTCATTATTAAAAACTGCAAACACTTGCGCCATGTAATATCACAGGTATATTAATAATTCCTTTCAGCCGTTCCCGCCCGGGAGCCGGCCTGTGATAATATTGTCTGATTAAAACGAAATAACATGGCCATTTCACAAAAATATGGCCGTACGTACCATTACCCTTTTTCGCCGGGAACCACCAGCGATGATCGTATTCAGCACGACTACTGGGAGTTGCTGACAAAAATCCCGGAACTGGTACATACGGAAAAACTCGACGGAGAGAATAATTGTCTCTCACGTTACGGGGTGTTTGCACGTTCGCATGCGGCCCCCACTACTTCCGCCTGGACGGAAAGTATCCGCCGTTACTGGCAAAGTATCCGGAATGACCTGGGGCAACTCGAGATCTTCCTGGAAAATGTATATGCCATACACTCTATTACCTATAAAAACCTGGACCATCATTTTTATGTATTGGGTATCCGGGAAGGCGACCGCTGGCTGAGCTGGGAGGAAACCCGCTTTTATGCCGCTATGCTCGATTTACCGGTAGTACCGGAAATCAAACGGATAACGCCGCCGGCTACACGCCAGGAGTTTGAAAAAGATACCCTGGCCCTGGTAAATGGCCGCGGTGCTTTTGATCCGTACGATGTGCATACCGGCCAGCCTACGGTGATGGAAGGTATTGTATCCCGCAATGCGGCCGGTTATCCGGTAGCGGCATTTGCGGAAAATGTATTCAAGTATGTCCGCAAAGGACATGTAAAAACCGATCAGCATTGGACCCGTCACTGGCAACGTGCTGCACTAAATTATGAAGGAGGCTATCATGTGGCAGATCAGTGAAAATAAAACATGGGCATACCTGGAACGTACCTTCGATTGGGTACAGGTAATGCAGGACGTACCGCAGGATGCCCGGCATCATGCAGAAGGTAACGTGGCCGTACATACGCAGCTGGTACTGCAGCAGCTGGAACAGCTGCCGGCATACCAGGAGCTGCCGGCGCAGGAACAGGAAATTCTGTGGGCTGCCGCGTTGTTGCATGATGTAGAGAAATACAGTACTACAGTCATCGAACCGGATGGCACGATTACTTCTGCCGGACATGCCCGGAAAGGCGCTATGAAAGCCCGGCAGATCCTTTACCGGGATATCGTCACGCCTTTCCACATCCGGGAGCAGATTGTAGCATTGGTACGCTACCACGGTTTACCCCTGTGGGTATTTGATAAGCCCGACCCGCAGAAAGCAGCGATTGCCGCCAGCCTCGAAGTAGATACGCGGCTGCTGGCATTGCTGGCCCGTGCGGATGCCCTGGGCCGTATCTGCAGCGACCAGGCCGACCTGCTGTACCGCCTGGATTGTTTTGAAGAGCTGTGCCGGGACATGCAATGCTGGGGCCAGCCCCGGGCTTTTGCCTCGGCGCATGCCCGCATGCATTACCTGCTTAGAAGCGACAGTGCCCCGGATTATGTACCGTTTGAGCAACCTGCATTCCGCGTTATCATCATGAGCGGCCTGCCGGGTGCGGGTAAAGACACCTATGTGCGGCGGCATTATCCGCAACTGCCGGTCATCTCCCTGGACGATATCCGCCGGGAAATGAAAATAAGTCCGACCGATAAAAGCGGGAATGGCACCGTGATACAGGCAGCCAAGGAAAAGGCACGGGTATACTTACGGGATAAGCGTGCTTTTGTGTGGAATGCCACTAATATAACCCGGCAGATGCGGGAACAGCTGATCAGTTTATTGCTCATTTATGAAGCAGCGGTCACTATTGTATATGTGGAAGTACCGGCTTCGCTTTTACTGCAGCAAAACAGGCAGCGGGAAGCAGTGGTACCGGCGCTGGCAATGGAACGGCTGATCAGTAAACTGGAAGTACCGGTCAGTACAGAGGCGCATGAAGTGGTATATGTGGTACCTGAGTAGGGGAGCGGGTGACGGGTGGAAGGATTTCCGGGAAGATGCAGGAACAGCCAACAGCTGTTTTACATCTTCCGGAAAATCTTTATTGAGAGCTTTAGAATTCATTCTTCCACATCATACTTTCCACTGGTCTGATGGTGTGGCTGTTATATTTGGCGTTGCCTTTCTTGTTATAGAGTGTTTCCACTTCTCCTTCTACGACGAAGTAGATCAGCTGCCCGATGGGCATGCCGGCGTATATACGTACCGGTTGGGCGCAGGAAATTTCCAGGGTCCAGGTATTGCAGAAACCAACATCTCCTTTACCGGCAGTTGCATGAATGTCGATCCCCAGGCGGCCGGTGCTGGATTTACCTTCCAGAAAAGGCACGTGGGCATGTGTTTCGGTGTATTCTTCCGTAACACCCAGGTAAAGGGTACCCGGTTGTAATACGTAGCCTTCTGCCGGGATTTCAAAATGATCGATTTCATTGTGTTTGCGCGCATCCAGTATCCGGTCTTTGTAGGTGGCCAGGTGTTTACCCAGGTGTACATCATAGGAGTTGGTACCCAGATATTTCCGGTCGTAAGGCGCAATCACGATAGTGCCTTTTTCAATTTCCTCCAATATCCGTTTGTCTGACAGAATCATGATCAGGTTATTTAGTTTTAGTGAGCTTTTGTCGGTTTTTTGATAGCAGCTGCTGTTTTTAGTGTGAATGCGAACACTAATTGCTAAAAGCTGGTAGCAAATAGCGGTTTTTTCTGCTTTTTTGCTTTAATTTGGCAAGATATGCCATTAATACGTACCATACAAATTGATGCGGATACGAAGCTGGGGGTGTGGAAGATAACAGAGGACGAAAGCTTTTTCCGGACAAAGGTGAATATCAGCCGGGATATACATCATTTACATAAACGATTGCAGCATTTTGCCGGCAGATACCTGCTGCTGACCCTTTTCCCTGATTTCCCTATTCAGCAGATTACGGTAACTGATTCCCGTAAGCCGGTACTGGCCTGCGATAGTTACCATTTCTCTATCTCACACTGTGGCGATTATGCAGCTGCTATTGTCAGCAAAACAGGCGCGGTGGGCATCGACATTGAAGAAATAAAAGAAAAGATAGAATGGGTGTCGCATAAGTTCCTGTCGCCGGAAGAACAAGGCTTTATGGACCTGCGCGAAACCCTGGCGCATAAAAGTATTTGCTGGAGCGCCAAAGAAGCCATGTATAAATGGTATGGCAAGGGAGGGGTTGATTTTAAAGCGGATATGCGCCTGTATCCCTTTGTGTTTCAACATACCGGTTTTATCAGTGCCGAATTTTTGAAGCCGGATAACAATACCCGGTTATATTTGCAATACATCATAGAGAACAACCTTTGCCTCGCCTGGACGCTTCCTGCACGAGGTCTGGATAACCATTAATTACCTGAATTACTTTATGAAAATATACCTGCTCGGTTTTATGGGTGCCGGAAAATCCTATTGGGGAAAACAATTGGCGGATCATTGGCAGCTGCCTTTTTATGATCTGGATGAAGTAATTGTAGGGGCAGAAGAGATGGCCATCAGTGATATCTTCGCTATAAAAGGGGAAGACTATTTCCGGGAACGGGAAAGTATGTTGCTGCGGGAATTATCGCGCCAGGACAGATTCCTGATTTCCTGTGGCGGTGGTACGCCCTGTTTCCAGGACAACATGGACTTTATGAATGACCATGGCACTACCATCTGGATCAACCCTTCTATCGCTGCGATGGTAGAACGGCTGCAGCGGAAAAAGTCAAAGCGTCCGTTAATCCAGGATCTTGATGATGATGACCTGAGTGGGTTTGTGGAGAAAAAGCTGGCCGAAAGGTTACCTTTTTATCAACAGTCCAGGCATATAATTTCATCTGATAATATTTCATTGGATACCTTTACGGAAAATTTCTAGTATGCATAAAAGTTTTTTAGTTTGGGCAGCGGTTTTAGGCGCATTGGCAGTAATCCTGGGTGCATTTGGTGCACATAAACTGAAGGAGCTGGTGCCGGTTGAAACCGTATCTACTTTTCAGACAGGCGTTACGTATCAGTTCTATCATGTCTTTGCATTGTTAATTACCGGCATTCTCTTTGCTCATCTCCCGGGCAGCCAGTTACAATGGGCAGGCAGGTTTTTTATTACAGGTATTATTCTTTTTTCCGGATCACTGTATCTGCTTACTTTGATGAAGATGACCGGCAATGTAGGATTAAAAGGTATCGGTATCATTACGCCTATTGGCGGCGTATTTTTTATCGCCGGTTGGATTAGCTTGTTGTTGGGCGTGCTCAGGATAAAGGCATAAAGCAGTTTTTCTATGTACAAATGCGGTTGGGCGCTATTGTTGTGTGTTTGTCTGTGCGCGGTGGTGCGGGCACAGGATCCTACTGTTATTACCGGTAAGTGGTATGGCGTAGCTACTTCCTATTATGGCGAGAAACAACGGTTGATCGTAACCCTTGCCAAACAAGGTACAGGGTATGCGGGGCAGCTGGAAAGTCCTGACCAGACAGCGGTAGCATTACCTTTTGATCAGATTGTATACCGCAGGGATACCTTATTGTTGCGTATAGACGACATCCGGTTTGCCTATACGGGCGTGTGGGATGTGGCCTCGGCACGGTTCAAGGGATTGTTTTCCTGGAACGGACAACAGAGCCGGCTGGATCTCAGCCGCACGGTCATCAACCGGGAAGACGTGAGCAGACGGCCACAGGAACCGGTAGCTCCTTATCCATATTATACAGAAAACGTTACATTCGATCATACAAAAGATAGTATTACCCTGGCCGGCACGTTTACCCGGCCGGCCACCCTGGGTAAATATCCGGTAGTGGTCCTGATCAGCGGTTCCGGTGCGCAGGACCGCAATGGTGAAATGGCCGGACACAAAACCTTCCTCGTACTGGCAGATTATCTGGCCCGTAACGGCATTGCTTCGCTGCGATGCGACGACAGAGGAACCGGCGCATCCGGCGGCGATCATACAAAAGCCACGATTTACGATTTGGCAGCAGATGTAAAATCGGCGATGGCCTATCTGAAAACAAGGCGGGATGTGGATGTCCGGAGTATCGGACTGGCGGGCCACAGCGAAGGTGCCGCCATTGCGCAGATAGCGGCAGCAGATAATCCGGCCGTAGCATTTGTGATAGCCATGGCGGGTCCGGGACTGCCCGGCCGCGAACTGGTAGATCAGCAAATCATCATCAACGGAAGGCTGGCCGGAGAACCGGATAGCCTGACACAATCCCGGTTGTTGCGACTGAAACCATACTGGGATGCATTGGCGGGTGATACGAATATCGCAGTGGCAAAAGCCCGTGCAACGGAGGTACTGCGGGATATGTACCGTCATGCTCCGGATAGTATTAAACAGCAGGTATCTGAAGAAGTATTTGCGGGAGATATTAACTTCACCCCGGAAATGTCTTCTTTGTTATTATATAAACCACTCGTATATCTCAGGCAGATTAAATGCCCGGTCATGGCTATTAACGGGTCGCGGGATATACAGGTGGAGGCAGATGCCAATCTGAATGCGATAGAACGGGCATTGCGCGAAAATGGCAATATGCTCGTAACAATCCGTAAGTTTGAAGGTTTAAACCACTTGTTCCAGCGTTGTAAAACCTGTACAGTAGAAGAATACGGTGAACTGGAACAAACCATTGATCCGATGGTCCCGGAATTCATGTCACACTGGATACTGCAGTTGCCGCCAACTGCAAAGTAATCCCAATTTTGAAGCTATATTATGTCGAAGAATAAATTGAAAACCGAAAAACCGGAGAACAAAAAACCAAAAGGCGCCGCCCCGAACCCCGATGTGTTGAAGAAAGACAAGGAGCCTGAGGTAAAAGTAAAGGAGCTGGTAAAAGATGAACGTACCCATAAAGTAATGGGCGTGTTTTTTCTTTTGCTGTCCGTGTATTGTTTTATTGCATTCACTTCATACCTGTTTACCTGGGAAGATGATCAGGATAAAGTATTCCGCTATTCTACGCAGGAACTGCTGATTGGCGATGTAAAGGTAGATAACCTGCTGGGCCGTCTGGGGGCCTATGTATCCCATAATTTTTTCTTTAACGGGGTAGGCGTAGCAGCTTACCTGTTTTGTTATTTCTTTTTTATCATCGGTGTGAATTTTATAGTGGGCCGCCGGGTATTCCGGGTTTGGCGCAATGTGAAATATATTCTTTTCGGATTGCTGTTTGTCAGTATGACGCTGGCATTTCTGGCCGGTGGTTTTGATTTCCCCTGGGGTGGTGCCCTCGGCAATGCACTGAATAAATGGACCTCTGGTTTTGTGGGTAAAACCGGTACGGCGTTATTACTGCTGGTAGCCGGTTTCTCCTGGCTCATCTGGAAATTCAATTTCGATTTCAAGTGGCCGGAAAAAAAGGTGAAACCACCTAAACCTGCTCCGGTAGCACCGCCGGTAACGCCGTTGGCCGCCGCAGCTGCTGCAGTTACGCCAGCTGCTGCCACGCCGCCCCCGGTAAAAGAGGCCGACCGTAAAAACGGATTAAGGGAAGATAGTGGCGTGATGGTAATTCCGCCTGCTGCGGAAGAAGACCTGGATGAGTTTTCACCCATGGAGTTGGTAGAGCGGGAAGAAATTACTGTGATTCCTTCGCATGTACCGCATGTGCCACCGGTAGTGCCGCCGGCGCCTATCCTGAACGAGCCCGAAGAAGAGGAAGAAGAAGGAGAAGAGCTGATGCTGGAGTTGAAAGAGTTGCCGGAAATGGAAGAAGGGGAGGATGAAGATCCGGGGCCGTTGCTGTATATAGAAGAAACGCCTGCGGAAGAAGTGGCGCCGACACCTAAAAAGAAAAATGCACCGCAGGAAGTAGCATTCGAAATCAAGCCTACTTTCCAGGATGAGGAAGAAGAGGTAGAAGAAGTGGCCGCAGTAAGGCCGGTGGTACCGGCTGATCCTTATGATCCTTCCCTGGATCTGCGGGACTATCAATATCCTACCCTGGACCTCCTGGAAAATCATAATGCCGATAAAGTTATTGTACAGGACACCTCAGAGCTGGAGAAAAATAAAAACCAGATCATCGATACCCTCAAAAACTATGATATCTCTATCCAGAAAATCAGTGCAACCGTAGGACCTACGGTAACACTGTACGAGATTGTACCGGCAGCGGGTGTACGTATTTCCCGGATCAAAAATCTGGAAGATGATATTGCGTTGAGTCTGTCGGCCCTGGGTATCCGTATTATCGCGCCTATTCCGGGTAAGGGTACCATTGGTATTGAGGTGCCCAATGTGAAAAAGACGATTGTATCGCTCAAAAATATGCTGGCATCGGAAAAATTCCAGTCCAGTACCATGGACCTGCCGATTGCCATCGGGAAGAAGATCGATAATGAAAACTTCATTGCGGACCTGGCCAAAATGCCGCACCTGCTGATGGCAGGGGCTACCGGTCAGGGTAAATCCGTTGGTATCAATACCTTGCTGGTATCGTTGTTGTATAAAAAACATCCGTCGCAGCTGAAGTTTGTACTGGTAGATCCCAAGAAGGTGGAGCTGTCGTTGTATAAGCTGATTGAAAAACACTTCCTGGCAAAGCTGCCGGGAGAAGATGATGCTATCATTACCGATACCAAGAAGGTGATTCATACCCTCAATGCCTTGTGTATTGAAATGGATCTCCGGTACGACCTGTTGAAGGAAGCCGGTACACGTAATATCCGGGAGTACAATAATAAGTTTACCCAACGCCGACTGAATCCGCTGAAAGGTCATCGTTACCTGCCTTTCATTGTGCTGGTCGTGGATGAGTTTGCGGATCTGATTATGACCGCCGGTAAAGAGGTGGAGATGCCGATTGCCCGTTTGGCCCAGCTGGCCCGTGCGGTAGGTATTCACCTGATTATTGCTACCCAGCGTCCTTCCGTGAATATCATTACCGGTACCATTAAAGCCAACTTCCCGGCGCGGGTAGCCTTTAAGGTATCTTCCAAAATAGATTCCCGTACCATCCTGGATATTGGCGGCGCAGAGCAGCTGATCGGACAGGGGGATATGCTGGTGTCCTTCAACGGAGAACTGGTACGTTTACAGTGTGCTTTCGTGGATACGCCGGAAGTGGAGAATGTGGCAGAGTTCATCGGCAACCAGAAAGGGTATCCGGATGCTTTCCTGCTGCCGGAATATGTAGATGACAAGGATTCCGATGGTAAGGAACTGACGCTGGCAGACAGGGATCCGTTATTTGAGGAAGCAGCACAGGTGATTGTACAAACCCAGCAGGGGTCTACTTCCTTGCTGCAGCGGCGGATGAAGCTGGGGTATAACCGGGCGGGCCGCCTCATGGATCAGCTGGAAGCAGCCAGCATTGTAGGGCCTAATATGGGTAGTAAGGCGCGGGATGTACTGGTTAAAACAGATGCAGAGCTGCAGGAAATCCTTAATAATTTGTTATAATTTGTTTTAATATGTCGGTATTCGGAGAATTTGCCATCCATTTCGCTGGAAATAAACGAATTTCGCGTGTTGTAAAAAAAACCTGATCATACCGGCATGGCATTTGTCTGATGCCGGGTAAGAAACCAAAAAAACTATGATGAAGAAATTTGTATTAACGGGATTGTTGTTGGGCGGTATTGTTTTCGGCAGCACGGCGCAGTCAAAAGGAACCAACGACCCGAAAGCCAAAATTGTTCTGGATGGGGTTAGTAGTAAATTTAAATCATTAAAAACAGTCGTAGCGAATTTTATATTAAAAGTAGAAGGGGCTAATAACAGTGTAAATGATTCCAAAAAAGGAACCGTATACCTGAAAGGCGCCAAGTATAAAGTGACCCTGCCAGGCCAGGAGATCATCAGCGATAACAAAACCTCCTGGACTTATGCCAAGGATGTGAATGAAGTAACCATCAACAACGTAGACCAGAGCGGCGGCGCCATGACACCGGCGAAACTCTTTACCAATTTCTACGATAAGGATTTTCTGTATCGCCTCGAGGCAGAAAGCAACGAAAAAGGTAAGGTATTGCAAAACATTGAGTTAACGCCTACTGACAAGTCAAAAAACATCTTTAAGGTGATTGTATCCGTAGATAAAAAGAACCAGAACATTGCCAGAATGAAAGTGTTCGAAAAAAATGGTAATCATTATACCTACGAGATCACCAGCTTTACGCCTAATTCCAACCTGAGTGATGCTACGTTTACTTTCGACGCTAAAAAATTCCCGGGCGTGGAAGTAGTGGATCTCAGATAATTTTATAACATATTATAGATTAAAAATTACGCATTGGCCGGAAGATGATCGCGAAAGCGCTTCCAGTCAATGCGTAATTCTTAATTCCGAATTCGTAATTAATTTTCTACCTTTGGCAAGTTTCAATTAAAATTAAATAATATGGCATACGACGTAATCGTAATTGGTAGTGGGCCCGGCGGATATGTGGCTGCTATCCGTGCTTCTCAGCTGGGATTTAAAACCGCAGTCGTGGAAAAAGAAAACCTGGGTGGGATTTGTTTAAACTGGGGCTGTATTCCAACCAAAGCTTTATTAAAAACTGCACAGGTATTTGAATATACGCAGCATTCCAAAGATTACGGTATTACCGTAGGTGATGCGAAAGTAGAATTTGATGCTGTTATCAAACGTAGTCGCGGTGTTGCTGATAAAATGAGCAGGGGCGTACAGTTCCTGATGAAAAAAAATAAGATTGATGTGCTCCTGGGCCATGGTAAAGTAAAAACCAAAGGTCAGGTAGAAGTAACTGATAAAGACGGTAAAGCTACCGTATACGATGCGAAACACATCATCCTGGCTACAGGCGCCCGTGCACGGGAACTGCCTAACCTGAAAATTGATGGCAAAAACGTAATCGGTTACCGTGAAGCGATGGTACTGCCTAAACAACCTAAATCCATGATTGTGGTTGGTTCTGGTGCAATCGGTGTTGAGTTTGCATACTTCTATGCTACTATCGGCACGAAAGTAACCATCGTTGAATTCCTCCCGCGTATTGTACCGGTAGAAGATGAAGACATCTCCAAAGAACTGGAAAAAATATACAAAAAGAAAGGCATCGATATCATGACCAACGCTTCTGTAGAAGCTGTGGAAGCTACTGGTAACGGTGTGAAAGCGAAAGTAAAAACCCAGACAGGCGAAATTACCCTGGAGGCAGATGTAGTACTGAGCGCAGTAGGTATCGCTGCCAATATCGAAAACATCGGTCTGGAAGGGCTGGGTATCAAAACCGATAAAGGCCGTGTACTGGTAGATAAATACTATCAGACCAATATCCCGGGCGTTTATGCTATCGGTGATATGGTTCCTGGTCAGGCCCTGGCACACGTAGCTTCCAAAGAAGCGATCGTTTGCGTGGAAGCTATCGCTTACAACGAGAAAAAATACGCACACAAACCTGCTACCATCGATTATATGAACATTCCGGGCTGTACTTACTGTGCACCTGAAATTGCTTCTGTTGGTTATACAGAGAAAGCAGCGAAAGAAGCCGGATACGAAGTTAAAGTGGGTAAATTCCCATTCTCTGCTTCCGGTAAAGCTTCTGCTGCCGGTGCAACTGAAGGCTTCGTAAAAGTGATCTTTGATGCCAAATACGGCGAATGGTTAGGTACCCACATGATCGGTGCCAACGTTACAGAGATCATCGCTGAAACGGTAGTAGCCCGCAAACTGGAAACTACTTACCAGGAAGTGCTGGATTCTATCCACCCGCACCCAACCATGAGCGAGTCTGTAAAAGACGCGATCGAAGTAGCTTACGGAGAAGCGATTCACCTGTAATCAAGTAATTGTAAATACAAAAGAAAGCCGTTCAGACCAGATCTGAACGGCTTTCTTTATGTTGGAAAGTCAGGCAGTATACTACTGTTGTTTCACGAATTTTTTAGCCAGGATCTTTTTCCCGTCAAGATAAACCGTGCAATAATACAGGCCATTGGCCAGCTGTTGCAGGGGGATAGCGGATTGCATATCGGTAATGGTACGTAGCAGTACCGTACGTCCGGCCATATCGGTAATCACTACCTGCCGGACATGTGGTTCCTTATCCAGTATATAGAGATGGGTGCTGGCAGGATTCGGGAAGAGGATAATATCACTTTCCATCAGTATCTGTATGGACACAGAATCGGAGTAATAATTACGTCCGTCCACGGTTTCCAGGCGCACGCGGTAATTAATAATGCCTTCCCACAGATCGCCATCCAGGTGATTGAATGTGGTAGCCTGATTGACAGGCTCCGTACCCAGCGGCTGCCACACGCCATGCGACAGCTTTTCCCAATGTACATTTTTAAGCATATAGGTACTGCCCAGGCTTAACGACAGGGCTACCTTGTTATCGGTGGTTTTGTCGGCCAGCAGGCTTTTTACATAACAGTCTACACCCTGCCGGGTATAGTTGATGGTGTAGCCTTTTTCACCGGCCCAGCCGGCAGGTGCTACTGGTGCAACGGCGAAGTAGGGGGTAGCAGTTTGTTGTTTGGCAATAAACACAAAGGTGTCCACCGTTTGTTTGTAGGGAACGAGGGTAGTGGCTCCCATGGCATATGCCTGGTAGGCGGCCGCGCCGGGAACGGGCGACCAGTACAGCATAACAGAGTCGCTGCAGTTAAAGCCCACTTTGATATCCGCTGTCGGGGAAATATAAAAGGCCGGGCTGATAAAAGCAGTATCCGGCAACGAAAATTTCAGGAAGGCCTTTTTCAATACATCCGGTGCACTCCAGTTCCAGGTACCATTTTGTATCGGTATCTGTTGCGCCAGCGTGATCCAGGTGGCACCACTGTCAAGGCTATACGAAAGATCACCAGTGCCGCTAAACGTCGTTTCCCATTGCAGCTGGGTGAGTTGTCCGGCTGGCAGCACACGGGCAGCTACCGGATTTTGCCATTGGAAGGTGTTTTCCGGTGTGAAGGCATAGGCCAGATAAAAGGCCTGTGACGCCGATGAGAGGGCATCGGCTTTTACGCTGATCCTGAGCGGTCCTGCCGGTGGTTGGGTAATGCTGATCTGTTCTGTATTATTTACGTGATCCTGGCCCCGCCAGGCCGTTTTTTTCAGCGAATCGGCAGAGGGGTAGGAACTGAGTATCCAGGGCAGGTATGTGTGGCCGCCGGCGTCGGTAATGGTCATATCCAGGTCGTTGATCAACGCTTTGGGCGCATCTTTTGTTGCTGCCGGATCATTCCAGCACAGGGTCACCTTTACCTGTTGGGTACCGGCAGGTACATTGATGTCGAAGGTGCTGGTCTGGCGTGGTGTGGCGGTGCCCTGGCGATATCGGTTTTCCTGTATGGTTTGCATGGCGCCCAGGGCATGCAGGTTACCATAGCCATGGGTATAGGCTGGCAGCAAACCTTTAGGTAGCCAGGCACTGTTGATGATAATAGCTTTGATCAGGGCGGAAGAAGGAACGTTGCCAAAACGTTGCCGCCATGCATCCTGCAGCAAGCCAACAACACCAGATGTCATGGCCGATGCACCGGAAGTACCATCTTCTCCATAGGCCGTCACATCTGGTTTGATACGGCCATCATAGGTGGGGCCCCGGGAACTGAGTCTTTCTACTACAAAGCTGCTGCTGGTGCCTCCTACTATCAGTAAATTTTTAGCCTGTTTGAAGCTGCTGGATAGGTTAGCGACTGCCGGAATGCCCTGGTACCGGCCGCTGGCGGAGGTTTCAGTACCAACATTGCCGGAAGAGGTGACTTGCACGAGGGTATCGGTTGTCACGATCAGCTGATCAAAGGCCGCTGACAGGCCATCGTATTTGTTTTCAACTGTTGAACCATAGGAATGGTTCTGCACCGTGATACGGTATTGCTGAAAATAACGGTCATCATCTGGAATGAGCCCTATATTATAGCCGCTTGACAGGAGAGATGCTGCGGGAATCACACCTAAGCCTTTGCTGCCGCTGCTGCCCGCGCCGGCAATAAGGGTAGCCATCGCAGTGGCATGACTATTAAGGGTATTGGAAGCTTTGGCCGAGGCAATATATCTGCCTTGTAAATCGATGTCTGTGGTATCGAATAAGTCTTCTTTAACGGAAACGGTTATACTTTTTCCCTGTATACCCGGATATTGCTGTTGCGCAATACTGATCCGGTTGATGATGCTATTGCTGATGTTGACAATCATTTCTGTCACAGGGCGTCGTATGATGTCGGCGGTGATTACATCCGGTTGCGCAATAAAAGCGGGCCAATCCCGTTTGCTTACCTGCAATATGGCAATTGCATATTGTTTACTGTCGTATTGCAGGCGGGCATGTTCCAACAGTATGGCGGCATGTTGGTAACCTATCTGCACAGTAAGACTATCTGTGACCGCCATGTTTTCAAGTGTCTGTAGTAATGTGTTGGTCGCTTTCCAGTTGTTGTTGGCGATATAACTATAGACTGTTTTTTTCAGCGTAGCACTATCAGCAGGTAATCGTTTCAGGATATAATGATGGCGGGTAAGCGCTTTTATCAGCCCGTATTTGTCCAGTATTTTTTCTATCGGCGCTTCGCTGAATTTTACAAGAAAAGCGGCAGGATTAGATAGTCGGCCAACGGTATCTGCTGCATAACGAAACAAAATAGAATCGGTAGTCATTTTTTCCCGGGCAGCAACGAAGTTGCAGCAAATAAGCAGCAAAAGTAATAGGGAAAAGACTTTGGAGGTTATGTGCTTCATGTCAGGGTTTAGCAAAATATCAGGATTTCGGATTAAGTTCGTTATTAAATCTACTCTAATTAATGCTCCGTCGCAATTTTTTATGAGAGAAAAAACAAAATATTTTTTTTAAGTAAACCGAAAGTTGTAATATTGAAACGTTATATTTGAATTGTAAATATCAACAAAATCTAAACAACGATCTGAAGAGCTGTTTCACAAGAAAGTTAATCTGACAGTTAGTTAATCTGAATAGAGCAAGTCTGAGATACCGGAGAACACCGGTTTACATGTCATCACCAATCCATTAGAACTATAGGCGGTATACCAGAGCAGGTATGCAGTCCGAATCATGTCTCAAAAAAGAGAGCACAGGTTTCCTGTATTTTTTTGGGCCGTAAAATAATAACGCTGTGTCGGGAAAGCTTGTAGTGCGGTCACATTACAGCAGCGTGTAAATGAATTGTTTGCAACATTTGTCTGTTCGCGGGAACAGGCACCGGGATACCTTTTTTTATAAACCCAAAATCTGAATCTATGAACAAACAAACCCTCAGTGTGTGCGGCTGTCTGCTCGCTGCCTTCATGATCACTTCCTGTCAGAAAAACGACAAACAACAGGAAAACAAACCTGATCCGGTATCTGCAGAAGTATTAGCCCAAATCAAAGCAAATGGCTTCAGCACTGACAATGTACGTAAAACCGACGACGGTTACCTGGTAGAAAACGACATCCTGCTGACCGCAGCGCAATTGAATGAAAAACCAACTTCGCCTGTTCTCCGCATTGCTGAAGTAGAACAGTACCGCACGAACAACCTGGTATCAGCATTGCCACGCGTTATCAAAGTGAAAGTTTCTGGCCTGGGTGCTGCTTTTGTGGCTGGTGCCGACACCGCTATTGCCCGTTACAACAGACTGGGACTGCGGATCACATTCTCCCGTATCACTTCCGGTACGGCTAACATTACCATCCAAGGCTTTAACGAAGGCCCAAGCGGTGGTTACATTACTTTAGGTTCTGCCGGTTTCCCAAGCGGTGGTAATCCTTTCACTACTATTAAAATGAACACCAATGCAGCAGCGTATGGCAGCAATCCAAACGTACTGTATGTGGGTTCCGTTATTCAGCATGAAATCGGTCACTGTATCGGTATGCGTCATACCGACTACATGAACCGCGCCTACAGCTGTGGCGGTAGTGCTGTAAACGAAGGTGATGGCGGCGTAGGTGCCGTACCTATCCCAGGTACGCCTACTCAGGCTGATCCTAACTCCTGGATGCTCGCCTGCTCTAATGGCGGCAACCGTACTTTCAATGCCAATGACATCATTGCGTTGAAATACCTGTATCAATAAGAGCACGTAAAAACATTGCAGGATGAACTGAATGCAGCGATTTTCCAACAACATGATCAGCAAATCTGTCCGGAATATCTCATCGCTGCATTCTGGTTCATCCTATCTTCTTTGCAGGTAGTTGTAATCTATGCCCGCAGTTGTAGCGTAATCGTATAGTCGCCATCGTTAGTACATATACTGAGTTCGTATTTGTCCGGATATAAATGTTCCAGCCGCTGCCGGGTAGTAATAATACCATTGCCCGTTTGCCGGATGTCCGGAGCAAGCGAAAACAGTCTGTTACGACAGCAAAAAAGTATGTGCGCCGCTGATATATCCAGCCGGATATCAATCACGGAGTTTTCCTGATTACTGACGCCGTGTTTAAAGGCGTTCTCCAGAAAGGGTAATAACAGTAAGGGCGCTATACATTTAATATCCGGACTACCGGTAATCGTCAGGTTCACTTTGGTATGGCTGGTTAACCGTAACTTTTGCAGATCTATATAATCATTCAGGCAATCAATTTCATGCTGTAATAACACATAATCATCCCGGTTACCCGCTGTAATGTAACGCAGGATATTGGATAGTTTCAGTATAGCCGTTGCGGTATGCTCATGCCGCGTAATCGCCAGGGAATAAATATTATTCAGGGTATTAAAAAGAAAGTGCGGTTGTATCTGGGCTTTCAATACGGTTAATTCTGCCTGTACTTTCCAGTTGATCGCGTACAACGCTTGCTTCTCCTGCTGTTGCCAGCGCCTGGTAATGCCAATGGCCGTGCTGAGCGCCAGTAATAACAGCAGTAATAATAATCCTGCAATATCTACCGGTATTGTTTTCAGCAGACTAATATCTGATAGTAAGGATACCTTATTGTCGGAAGTGTTGTTTTGTGCCGGTGATGATGGGAATAAATGTGTGAATGGCTGCATGAAATTGATGATCAGCAATAAGAAAAGTACCACTAAGGTATATAGCAGGTATTGTTTCCTGAAATATATCCGGGGCAATAAAAAATCACCATGGAAATAAAAAAAGGAAATGTAGATCAGCAGAAATATATAGTAATCTGCAGAAGATAAAAGGGTGATAGCATCCTGTTTACTGGTTTGTCCGCTGATGAAAAACAACGGTAAACTCAGACATAATAGCCATCCCGTTATGTGTGTGATGAGCACGGAATATTTTAACCGGAACATGGGGGACAGATATAGGCATGAAATTGACGTAATCTGTCCGTAAAAAATAGATCACCTCTGTAAATCCGCGCTTTGTATCGATGAATGATGAGAAACACCCCTTTATCCTTTCCCGCCTCCGTTAATTGTAGTAAATTGCCATTTTTATAAAAAGAATATCAGATATGTTGCAACGAATCGTGAAGCCGCTGCTGGTACTGGCATTGTTGGCGTTAACACAGTACTCCTATGCTACGGAAGGTATGTGGCTCCCTCAGCTGCTTTCCGGTCTCAATGAGAAAGAGATGAAAGGAATGGGCATGAAAATAAGTGCCGCCGATATTTATAACATCAACAAAGGCAGTCTGAAAGACGCCATTGTGAGTTTCGGTGGTTTCTGCACAGCCGAAGTCATCTCCACCCAGGGATTGCTGTTAACGAACCACCACTGTGGTTATGGCGTTATTCAGAAACACTCCTCCTTACAGAACAACTTTCTGGAAAATGGTTTCTGGGCCAAAACAGCGGTAGAAGAACTGCCTAATCCAGGGCTGTTCGCCACTTTTATCGTACGTATTGATGATGTTACCAAAGCCGCCCTGCAGGATGTACAACCCGGCATGACGGAGAAGGAACGCCAATCGGCCATCGATAAGCGACTGCACGAAATCAGACAAAATGCCCGCAAGGAATCCTGGCAGGAAACCATGATCAAACCTATGTTTGAAGGCAATCAGTATTTCCTGTTTGTAACGGAAACCTACCGCGACGTACGACTGGTTGGAGCACCGCCTTCTTCCATCGGAAAGTTTGGTTCCGATACCGATAACTGGGTATGGCCACGTCATACCGGCGATTTCTCCATGTTCCGCATCTATGCCGGTAAAGATGGCCGCCCTGCGCCTTATTCCAAAGATAATGTGCCTTTAAAGCCTAAACACGCCCTGCCTATCTCCATGAAAGGCGTGAAACAGAACGATTTTACCATGGTACTGGGCTTCCCGGGCCGTACGAATGAATACCTGCCTTCTGAGGCGGTAAAACAAACCGTAGAGGTGACAGATGCAGCCAAAGTAGAGATGCGGGATGCTGCCCTCAAAATCATGGACAGCTACATGCGTAAAGATCCGCAGATCAAAATTCAATATGCTGCTAAATATGCTTCTACTGCCAACTACTGGAAAAAGTGGATGGGAGAGATGCAAGGTGTAAAACAAACCAATGGCATCGCCAGAAAACAACAGTATGAAGCTACCTACCGGCAGCTGCTGGCAGGCAATCCTACCTGGCAGCAACAATATGGTGGTGTGCTGGATAGCCTGAACAGCTTGTACCGTCAGATTCAGCCCTATGCACAAACCCGCGATTATTATAGTGAACTGGTAGGTAATGTGGAACTGTTTACTGTGAGTGATAAGCTGCTCAACTTCCTCAGCGACGCCCGTCAGAAAGGAGAAGGACAGTACGAAACCCTGCGCAGCCAGTTCCTGGAATCTATGGCGCCGTTTTATCAGAACTACAATGCCACAGTAGATAAAGACATCTGTGTAAGTCTGCTGGCCTTGTATGCGCAAGGTGTACCGGCCCGTTTCAGCGGCAATGAATACAACCAGATCTGGCAGGTAAGCAACAAAGACAGCCGCGCACTGGCTAATCAGCTCTACGCTGCTTCCGCACTAACGTCGATGGATAAACTGAAAGCGTTGCTGCAGCAACCACTGAATGCCGTAGTAGCCCAGGTATGGAAAGATCCGGCTGCAGGTATGGCAATCGCCCTGCGCAACGGATTTGTAGAGAATGTGAGCAAACCGCTGAATGAGTTGCAACTGGGCATCAATAAGCTGCAACGTACCTACATGCAGGCACAGATAGATGTCATGGGTAGCAAAAAACGTTTTTATCCGGATGCCAACAGCACCCTGCGGGTAACCTATGGTAAAGCAGATGGCTACACGCCGCGCGATGGTGTGCGCTACGACTTCTACACCTACCTCGATGGAGTGATGGAGAAATATATTCCGGGAGATTATGAGTTTGATGTACCGGCCCGCCTGATAGAACTGTATAAGAAAAAAGACTATGGTCAATATGGTGTAAATGGTAAAATGCCGGTATGTTTTATTGCATCCAACCATACCACCGGCGGTAATTCCGGCAGCCCGGCACTGAATGCCAACGGGCACCTGATAGGATTGAATTTCGATCGTACCTGGGAAGGCACCATGAGCGATATCAACTACGATCCTTCTATCTGCCGTAATATCATGGTAGATATCCGGTATGTATTGTTTATCGTGGATAAGTTTGCCGGTTGTACCAGGCTGATAGATGAAATGAACCTGGTGAAAAAATAATCAGTAAGTCATCATACAACGTCATTAAAAAAGGCGCTGCAGATCATTGGATCTGCAGCGCCTTTTTAGTATTTTATCTGATGACATAGCTGCTTTGGAAACAGGTATTCCGGAAGATTAAATTTTACATTCGTATACAATAGAACTGCACCGGTCTACTGTTTTCAATCCTTTACGGTAGGAGTTCAGGCCATGAATAAATCCTGCCAGGAGCCGGCTTTTACCGGTTTTATATTTTTCACTGAGCAGACTTACATAAAACCCGTCAAATACCATCGGATGTTTTTTCACTACCTGGATCTGATGCTGGTTCAGCAACTGTTCCATGGCTTTCGGTGAAAAATGATAGAGGTGACGTGGTACATCGTAAGCGGCCCAGTATTGTCCGTAATGAGCGGCATCCAGGGAGGTATAGTTAGGCACGGCAATCAGCAGGGCGCCTCCCGGTTTTAGTAAGGTACGGATATGATCCAGGTATTGATGCAGGTCATGTACATGTTCCAGTACATGCCACATGGTGATGGCATCATATTGTTGCGGTGGTAGAGTAGACAGCGCCTCAATAGGTAATGGCGTCAGCTGATAAATATCCTGCGCGTTGCGGCGGGCATTTTCATCCGGCTCCAGCCCGGTTACCGTCCAGCCGCCGGTTTGCATATAATGCAGGAAGGCGCCGGTGCCACAGCCAATATCCAGCAGATTACCCTGCTTGATACCGGCAGCATTACGTACCCAGTTTTGTTTGGAACGTAAGGTGATCTTCCTGACGCTGTGGTATAAACGATTAATGAGTCCCTGTTTGGTTTCAGAATGGGAAATATATTCCTGCGACTGATAATACCGGCCAATAGCCGCGTTGTCGGGAATATTTTGTGTGAAACGGCCGCTGCAGCCGTTACAATGCCAGATGCTGAATGTTTCTTTCGATACAGTGTAATCCTTTGCTGTCAGTGTTTCCTGAATCTGCGACGACCCGCAAAGCGGGCAGCTGCTATAATAAATTGAGCCCATGCTACATTTTGAAGTGCTAAATTAAAGAATTACGAATTATAAATTAAGCTGCGCTACCGGCCAGGCAGATAAAAGTAACCCATCTGCTGTAGGGTATTGCGTCTTCTCTATTGTTTCGCAACGCTTAATTGTCTATTTGTATTCGCCCCATACCGCTCTTAAGGCATCTGCTATTTCGCCGAGGGTACATAACTGTTCTACGGCATTCACCACCAGCGGCATCAGGTTTTCGGTGGTGCTGGCGGCTTCGGTAATGCGCTGCAGACAAGCATTTACAGCGTCATTGTCGCGGCGTTCGCGTAATGATTTTAATCGTTCTGATTGTATTTTACGGATACTATCATCAATACGGAATACTTCCGGTGGCTGGTTGTCGGTACTCGTGAATTTATTCACACCGATAATGACTTTCTCCTTGCTTTCGATTTCCCGCTGATACTGGTAGGCACTGCGGGCAATCTCATCTTGTACAAAGCCTTGTTCAATAGCGCTCACGGCGCCACCCATGGCATCAATTTTATGAATCAGTTCCCATGCTTTGGCTTCTACTTCGTTGGTCAGCGCTTCTACATAATAGGAGCCGGCCAGCGGATCTACCGTATCGGCAATGCCGCTTTCGTAGCCTACAATCTGTTGGGTACGCAGGGCAATACGGGCTGCTTCTTCTGTAGGTAACGATAACGCCTCATCGTAGCCGTTGGTGTGCAGTGACTGTGTGCCACCCAGCGTAGCGGCCATGGTTTGTATGGCTACCCGTACAATGTTATTGTGTGGCTGCTGGGCAGTAAGCGTACTGCCACCGGTTTGGGTATGGAACCGCAACATCTGGGCTTTGGGATCTGTAGCCCCCAGCTCTGTGGTGATGTGCGCCCACATACGTCTGGCTGCGCGGAACTTCGCTACTTCTTCAAAAAGGTGGTTATGTGCATTGAAGAAGAAGGATAACCTTTTGGCAAATACGTTGATGTCCAGCCCTTTTTCAATGGCGGCCTGCAGATAGGATTTACCATTGGAAAGGGTGAAAGCCAGTTCCTGTACGGCATTGGCGCCGGCTTCGCGGATATGGTAACCGGAAATGGAGATGGTATTCCATTTGGGTACTTCTTTGCTGCAATAGGCGAAGATATCCGTGATAATGCGCATGGAAGGCTGGGGAGGATAGATGAAAGTACCCCTGGCCGCGTATTCTTTCAGGATATCATTCTGAATGGTACCGGATATTTTTTGCAGGTCGGCGCCTTGTCTTTTGGCCAGGGCAATATAGAGTGCCAGCAGGATAAACCCGGTGGCATTGATGGTCATGGAAGTAGAGATCTGTTCCAGGGAAATATCCTTGAAGAGTATTTCCATGTCTTCGAGGGAGTCGATGGCAACACCAACTTTCCCCACTTCGCCTTCCGACATGGCGTGATCCGAGTCGTAGCCGATCTGGGTAGGCAGGTCAAATGCCACACTGAGGCCCATTACCCCCTGACTGAGCAGGTAGTGGTACCGTTTATTGGATTCTTCCGCGGTGCTGAAACCGGCATACTGCCGCATGGTCCATAGCTTATCACGGTACATGGAAGCATGTATGCCTCGGGTGTAAGGAAAGGTACCGGGTTCTTCCTGCATGTTTACGGGTTCTGTATACAGCGGAGCAATGGTGATACCTGAATCTGTTTGAATGATTTTTTCCATAGTTCTGAAACTAGCGTTGCAATGTTACATAATTATTATGGTACTTCACCGCTGCGAAAAATATTGATATTTGCAGGAAAGTCTGGTACGCTGTTATGATCATTTATTCTTTGTTGGGCATTACACTGGCGTTGGCTGCCTATAGTTTATATCTTGTATGGAAAGCCGGAAACAAACCATTGGCAGCTACTTATACTTATCTGCTGCTGGGGCTTTCATTGGGCGCTTTTCTTTATTTATACGGTACCTGGGTGTACCTTTCTATCTATACCAAGTATATTTTCGGATTTTTGCTGCTGTTGTGCAGCAACCGGTGGATATTTCACAGACATGGGCATCCGGCGGTGCCCACAGCCCTTTACAGGCGGGTCAGTAATCTGGTGCTGACGGGCTTATTTACCACAGCAGTAGTCTTGTATTTTACGGGTACTACCGGTAAGCCACAAACTGTGGCGCTTACTTTCCCCCTCCGGTCGGGACAGTATTTTGTGTTGCAGGGCGGCAAAGGGCTACCTACCAATGTATTTCATTACAGCCTGCGGGGGGCTATCTATGCCATGGATATTGTGAAGTTAAACCAGTGGGGCGGCAGGGCGAATCAGATATTTTCCCGTAAGCTGGACGATTACGTAATTTTCAATGATACGGTATATGCTCCCTGTGATGGGCTGGTACAGCGGGCTTATAGTAATAACCCTGATAATATTCCACCGGCAATGGACCGTGGTCCTAAAAATACCAACCAGGTATTGCTGGAAACCACGCATTGTTATGTGTTTGTGGCACATCTCAAAATGGGCAGTGTAGTGGTGCAGGAAGGCCAGTATGTAAAACAGGGACAGGCCCTGGGTTGTGTAGGCAACTCCGGATTCAGTACCGAACCGCACCTGCATATGCAGGCCCACAGCAAAGAAGCGGGTATCCCCTGGTATAAGGGAAAGCCGCTGTATATGCTGTTTAACGGGAAAGGTTATTTGTTGAATGAGGTGATCAACGCCAGATAATTACTTCATCAGCCTTTTGGCTTCCGAGTTAATAATCTGGGCCGTGAGTTCTGCGGGAGATTCGCCGGCTTGTATAAATACTTCCAGAATATTTTTATTCAGATCCATCGCCGGGGCATCTGCCGGTAATTGTACGGCTACCTGGTTGATGACGGAAATAGTTTGTTCCTTTAATGTTTTAACGGCTTCCCAGGTCATGGCGGATACATAGATCTGTTGTGTTACATTATGTTCATACTCTGCTTTAATACTCTGTACCATGGATATTTGCATGTCTACAGAAGTCAGGCCGGGCTGATACAGGCGGCTGATCAGGCTTTGTGGTGTAATACGGTCTACGTACAGGGCGAGCCTTTCATAGGCCTGCAGCTGTAAGGGAAGTATAACGGCGTTATGGGAAGGAGCTGTTTTTTCGTCTTCTGCCGGAGTTTCCGGTTTATTCTTCTTTAACAGGTCTTTGATGGTCATATATACGAGTGCCACTGCACCAATCGTAATAGCAATGAACATGAGCTGCTGGGAATTCATCTTTTACCAAGGTTTTAAGCCCACAAATATATAATATTATAATGTATAAATAAATGCTATAGGTAATAAATTACCGGAGCATGGCACATTATACACCCTGCGGGAGATGTTTAACAGGAAGATAAAAGCGGGGATCAGCGCGTATACCCGTGCATCGCTGCAGAAACATCTCCCGGAACAGGTGTGCTGTTTTATGTGTATTGCTTTATTATGCTAATTTTCCCAGCCATGTTTTCATCCGCTCCACGCCTTTTTCCAGCTTGTCCATTCCTGTGGCATAGGAGAGGCGGATACAGTTAGGCTGGCCGAAGGCCACACCGGTAACTACCGATACATTGGCCTTATGCAACAGGTACATGCAAAGGTCGTCTGCATTGTTGATCTGGCTGTCTTCAAAAGATTTATTGAAAAATGCACTGATGTCCGGGAACATATAGAATGCGCCTTCCGGATCATTTACAACTAATCCGGGGATTGTTTTAAGTGCAGTGTGTATATAGGCGCGACGTTTTTTGAATTCAGCCACCATTTCATGTGCGGTGGTCAGTTCGCCGGTTAATGCAGTGATGGCAGCCCGCTGTGTAATGGAGCAGGTAGCAGAAGTAAACTGGCTTTGTATTTTATCGCAGGCTTTGGCAATGGCCAGAGGAGCGGCGAGGTAACCCAGTCGCCAGCCTGTCATGGCAAAACCTTTACTCAGGCCGTTGATGAGGATGGTACGGTTGATAAGATCACCGAATTGTGCGATGCTCTCATGTTTCCCTTCATAGTTGATATATTCATAGATTTCATCTGAAATGATGAAAATCTGCGGATGTCTGGCAAATACGGCAGCGAGGCCTTCCAGTTCAGCTTTGGAATAAACAGAACCGGTAGGATTACAGGGAGAAGAGAACATGAAAAGCCGGGATTTAGGCGTAATGGCGGCTTCCAGCTGTTCCGGTGTAATCTTGTAATTATTTTCGATGCTGCAGGTTACAAATACGACTTCACCCTGGCAAAGCTTTACCTGCTCGGAGTAGGTAACCCAGTAAGGGGTAGGTATAATCACTTCATCACCCGGATTGATGATGCTCAGTACGGCATTGGCGAGACTTTGTTTGGCGCCGGTAGATACCACAATCTGTTCAGGCGTGTAGTCGAGATCGTTATCTCTTTTCAGTTTGTGAATCACGGCTTGTCTTACATCCGCATAACCCGCTACAGGTGTATAATGGGTGAAACCTTCGTCTATGGCCTTTTTGGCTGCTTCCCGGATATGTACGGGGGTATCAAAATCCGGTTCCCCGATACTAAGGTCAACAATATCTATTCCCTGGGCTTTCAACTCGCGGCTGAGTTTCGCCATTTTAATTGTTTGAGGCTCGGAAATCCGTGATAGCCTTTCTGCTAGTTGATTCATATCTTAACATGGTTATTGACCGGAACAAACCTACTGAAAAAAAGCGAAAGCAGCAGGCAGTCGCCGGGGGCAGGTCAGGTGTAAAAGGAGAACGGTCCCGGCTAAGCCGCGACCGTTCTCTATTTTTATCATGAACAGGTTTATTGTTCGATCGTGTGTGGGATATAAGATACTTTCAGTTTGGTAGGCGCGGTAGTGGCGTTTTTATCTCCGCTGAGATAGAACGTATACACGTTGCCACGGTATAACTGAATCTGTTTGTTGCTGTCTGAACCACGGGCGTAACCTACGGCCAGCACGGAATCCGTGCCTTTCAGTTTAACTTTGTACTCCACATACGAAGTGGGTGTGGGAATAGTTACCCAGGGTGCATATGGACTAAAGGTTCTGTTGCTATCCACTTTTTTATTGTTGAAATAAAGATCCACTGGTTCGCTGTCGCTCAGGTTACTGAGGTTTATGAAACGGTAATTAACCTGGGAGTTGCTCAGCTCACTGAAGTTCTCACGGGTGGAAGTGGTTTTGAAAGTGGTACCTGTGTTATAGGTAAGGATGGTATAGTATTGAAGGGAGTCGTATTGTCTCAGGGTAGAGTCAAGTCCCACACCTTTGCTGTCGCGGAAAGAAAAATTGTGCATACCTGCCTGCCTTTCAAAATAAAAGCTGGATGAACCGCTTTTATAAGGGCCGTCACTGTTCAGTTTTACACCATTGTTAAATACATCTACTGTAGCAGGAGCAGTGGCTCCATTGATCACTACTGCAAAATAAGGTTGGCGCTGTGGCTCATACTCTTTGTTTTTCAAACAGGCAGAAAGTCCGATTACTCCACCAAAAAGGGCTGCTAATACCCAAATGCGACTGTTCTTTGTATGCATCTGTACTCAGTTTTTAATAAGTGTTACTACGTTTATGCTTGGTGTTATTTGTACTGAAGTATAAAACGGGAAAGATCCGGTAAGTGTGCTTTGCTCCGCTCCAGTTCCATTTGATAAATTATTTCTCCCAGTGCCCTGAGAAAAGGTTTGCCTACAGTTTCAAATGCCGGTTGATCATCTCCCAATATGCCTTCTCTGTTTACAAATATGCTGGCTGATAATAAGAACTCTACCTGATGAATAAAATCTACTATATAGGCGGTATCGGTTAAGAAGCCATAAGCCCAGCCAGGTTTGTTGAAGATCCTGATATAACCTGGAATGCTTTGTTGTTGGGCGCCTCCGAAAAGTAAAAACTTTGTATAAGCCTGACAATAATGCTCCGGATCATAAGTCGGATCTGTTGATTCGCCTGGATATTGCGACATACACCGATAAAGAAAACTTAAATCGTTCTCAGTTAAACGGAAACGTTGTTGTTTTGTTACAGCTTCCGGAAAAATTATACTGCGGAGCAGCTGATGAAGATCCCGGAGCGGTAATTTATTACGGTGAGAGAAAATCATAGGACCTTGTTCCAGCTTCCCTTTGTGGTCATAGTAGGCATGTCCGATGAGATCTTCTCTCGGAGAAAAATCCAAGGTGCTGCAGGCAGCGGGTTGTGTATACAACACCTGGTTATTCTGCTGGAAACGAATGGCATTGGTATGCCTGTTGGCGGCTTCATATAATGGCAGGCCTACCCGGTGCCGGATCTGTATGGCGTCATAACCCATTTCCCACAGCCGCCGGTTAAAATGTTCCTGTCCGATAAATTCATACAGCCGGTTATAGGCATCATTATCACTAATAAGGAATATTTTTTTGATATAATGAGAGATAGATGGTAGATTGCCCGCTGCCGAAGGGTCACGGGTAACACCGGTACTGATCCCGGGTAAGGGTTCCGTGAATATAGGCGTATGACGGGTAACGCCGGGGATACGAAGATCGCGGAGCTTTTCCAGTGCCAGCAGGGCCGCAGGCAGTTTTACCGTAGATGCCGGATAGAAGTAGGGAGCGGGGGAGGTGCCATAGTAATAATCCGTGAAGCGGGGCCGCTGACGGGCATCCCGGTCGATCTGCGTGTAAATAATCTGTAAACGGTAGGCAGCTGCATGCTGATATACTGCACCCAGGCGGGTTTGGTGACCTTTCAGCAAAGCGTCCAGGAAATTATCTGTTACCGGATAATGTTGGGTTTGCATATATTTGTCGTTATTAATGAGTGTAAAGCAAAGAAATATTCTTAAAAAGACGAAAAAACCAGAATCGCAGATTTGGAAAAATGGACACCGGAAAGCCCGCAAATCCAGTATGATATTGATTTTGCACCTCTTTTAACAAGGGCTTTAATATATCAATTTAAATTCTATCTTTGCAACTCTAAAAATTTTTTTATTATAAACCCGAAACAAACAACATGCAACTTAAAGGACTGGTAAGATTTTTTGCCATCGCACTGATCCTTATCTCTTTGTACCAATTGTCCTTCACGTTTTTGGTGCGGAACTATGAGAAGAAGATAGAGCAGCAGGCCGAAAACGATGTGGCCAAACAGTACCCTACACCTGAAAAGAAATATCCGGGCAGCCAGGAGCTGCAAGGCTTCTACTCAGATACACTGAAAGGGTTTATTAAACAAAGGAGACAAGCGATCGTGGATAGTACCAGCAACAAACAAATTGCAGGTTTTCCGTGGTATGTTACCTACAACAAGGCAAAGGAAAAAGAGTTGAATCTTGGTCTGGACCTCGTGGGTGGTATGAACGTTGTACTGGAAGTAAACGTGGAAGATGTAATCCGCGCTTTATCCGGTCAATCCAAGGACCCTGCGTTTAACAAGGCGCTGGAACTGGCAGATCAACGTAAAAAAACAAACCAGGCAGATTTTGTTACTTTGTTCGGGCAAACATATGCGGAAGTAGCACCGCAGGGCCGTCTGGCAACTATTTTCGCCAATGCCTACCAGAAAGAGATCACTTTCAACTCTTCCAATCAGCAGGTGCTGGACATGATTCGTAAAGAATCCCGTGCTGCCATTAAGAATACCTATATCGTACTGCAAAAACGTATTGATAAATTCGGTGTGGCACAACCCAACATCAACCTGGATGAGAACAAAGGTCTGATTTCCGTGGAACTGGCTGGCGTAGACAATGCTGCCCGTGTACGTAAGTACCTGCAGGCAACTGCCAACCTGGAATTCCGGGAAGTATACAAAAACAGCCCCGACTTCTTCCAGAATGTACTGAATCCAATGAATGAGGCTATCAGGAACTCCCTGGGCGGTCATGAAGCGCCTGTAGCTACACCGGCTGCAGACTCCACTCAACCTGCCTTAGCAGCTAACGCCGCTGCCGACAGCAGCAAAAGCGGCAGCCTGACCGACTACCTCGCAAAAGACAGTGGTAAAAGCGCTAAAGCTGATACCAGCAAAAATGCCAAAGAACTGCAGATCAAAGAACAACAGAAACAAAATCCGTTGTTCATGGTATTATTCCCGAACATAGATCCGCAATCAGGTACCCTGTACCCAAGCCCTTCTATCGGTCGCATCTTACCAAAAGATACTGCTACCTTTAATAATTACCTCGAGTTACCTGCTGTACGCAACATCCTGCCTAAAGATGCCGTATTTGCTTTCGGTCCGGAAAATAAAGAAGACAAATATGGTCCGATCCCGGTTTATGTACTGAAAGTAAATCCTGCAAACCCTACACCACGTGTAGGCGGCGAAAGAATCGTTGACGCCCGTCAGGATATGGATCAGAACAACCAGCCGGAAATCAGCATGGCCATGGATAACATCGGTGCCCATGAGTGGAAAAAACTGACTGGTGAACTGGCGCCTGCCAATCCGAAAGATCCGTCTACTTTTAACTACGTAGCAGTAGTGCTGGATAACATCGTGTATTCTGCACCATCTATCCAGGGCGAAATTGCCGGTGGCCGTTCTTCTATCAGCGGTAGCTTTACCATTGAAGAAGCCAATGACCTGGCAAACATCCTGAAATCCGGTAAAATGCCGGCTCCTGCACAAATCGTACAGGAACAGATCGTAGGACCAACCCTGGGTGCGGAATCCATCGCAGCCGGTGCTAAATCCTTCATGATCTCCTTCGCTATCATCTTCGTACTCATGCTGGTGTACTACAACACTGCCGGCTGGGTAGCTAATATCGCACTGGTATTGAACCTGCTGTTTACCTTCGGTATCCTGGCCTCTCTGGGCGCTACGCTCACCATGGCTGGTATCGCAGGTCTGGTACTCACTATCGGTATGGCGGTAGATACCAACGTAATTATCTTCGAAAGAATCAAAGATGAGCTGGAACATGGTAAATCCTATGCGGATGCGGTATCACAAGGTTACAAGCGTTCCTACGCACCTGTACTGGATGGTCACGTAACCTCCCTGCTCACGGCTTTCATCCTGTTCTACTTCGGTTTAGGTCCGGTACTGGGCTTCGCTACCACACAGATCATCGGTTTGATCCTGTCCCTGTTCTGCGGTATCCTGGTATCCCGTATGGTAACCGACTTCTGGATGAAAAAGAAAAGGCACTTCGAATACTTTACACCGATTTCCCGTAAAGTATTTAAACACGCTGCTTTCGATTTCGTAGGTAAACGTAAATATGCCTATATCGTTTCTGCTATCGTAATGGTTGCCGGTATCTCTTCTTTCTTCCATGGTTTCGACCACGGTATCGACTTCTCCGGAGGCCGTAACTTTACCGTTCGTTTCGAAAAGCCAATTAACCGCGAAGAAGTAAGAGAAGTACTGAACAAAGAATTTGATTCAGAAGTATTCGTAAAAACCATCGGTTCTACCAATCAGCTGAACATTACCACTGCTTATAAGATCGAACAGCAAAGCCTGGAAGTGGATAAGGAAGTAATGGATAAATTGTATGCAGGACTGAAGAAATTCTACGATTCAGGCGTAACCCAGGAAGCCTTTACTTCCCGCTTTGTAATCGGTTCTCAGACAGTATCTCCAACGATCTCTGATGACCTGAGAGCAGGTGCGGTAAAAGCAACGGTACTGTCGATCGTCGTGATCTTCCTGTACATCCTGCTGCGCTTCAACAAATGGCAGTACTCTATCGGTACGATCTTCTCCCTGCTGCACGACGTGCTCGTAACACTGGCTGTATTCAGCTGGTTCAGACACTTCCTGCCGTTTACACTGGAAATTGACCAGCACTTCATTGCGGCTATTCTGACCGTGATCGGGTTCTCCATGAACGATACCGTGATCGTGTTTGACCGTATTCGTGAGTACTTCAAAACCGGTTCACAGGGTCGCGACAGAGATACCGTTATTAATAAAGCGATCAATGATACCCTGAGCCGTACCATTATGACGTCGCTCACGGTATTCCTGACCATCCTGATCCTGTTCATCTTCGGTGGTGAAGTAACCCGTGGTTTCGCCTTCGCTATGCTCGTAGGTGTGATCACCGGTACCTACTCTTCCATCTTCGTGGCTGCACCGGTACTGGTTGACTTTGACAAAAAGAACCAGCTGGGTGTGGAAACAGATGCAGTAGCAGCTACTCCGCAGAAAGCAACAACTAAGTAAGTAAGATAAACTGAAAGATGTTTGATAAAATAAAAACCTCCCGGATTATCCGGGAGGTTTTTTGTATCAGTTAAGTATGGGAGCAGCGCAGCCTGCAGGTACTGTTGTATTACACAGCTGGTGCGCGGAATATAAATCCACGGGCATCCGGTGTATCTTGGAAATCTACTTCCATTCCCATCAGATACATGCCATGGGCTTTTTTGATGATCACCGGAATACCGGCAACATCGAAAAGATCATCATCTGCCATGCGGGCATCAAATCCCAGCATATAGGACGTACCGCTCGAACAGCCGCCGCCTTTGACACCAAGGCGCAGAAAAGGCGCTTCAACGGCGCCCTGTAACAGCTTTGTCAGCTCTGCTACAGCGGCAGGTGTTAGTTGGATGGGAGGTTTGATGGCTGTTTCCATAATACATAAATTTTCGCAAAGTTAGGGAAAACGCCTGTCAGGCGGGAGGGGTGCTATACCAGAGGTAACCGTCAGGATTGGGTGGCCAGCTGCAATAAGGTGTTATGCAGCGCCAATACCTGGGGAATTACCATTTGCTGCTCGTCGTTATGGATGACATAATCGCATAGCCGCATTTTGATCACTTCATCCAGCTGCTTGTACATGCGGGCCAGTACATCATTACGGGATACGTTGTCCCGTTTCATGACCCGGTGTATACGAAGAGGCTGGGGGGCGGATACGCCAATGATTTTATCGAGGTAATGAAAGGATTCCGTTTCAAAAAGAAGGGCAGCTTCCTTGAGTACATAGGGTGCCTGCTGTTGCTGTGCCCACTGTTCAGAGTCGCGGATGGTGGCAGGATGTACCAGAGAATTCAGCAGATCCAGTTTTGCTTTGTCGTTGAAGACAATATTGCCGAGGTATTTACGGTTTAAGGCGCCTTGTTCGTCATATACGGCTGCGCCAAAGTGTTCCTTTACCTGTGCGGCGAGGACGGCATCCCGTACCAGAATATCCTTGGCCCGGTCGTCAGCGTAATAAACAGGTACGCCCAGTAATTCAAATATTTTGCTGACGGTACTTTTGCCGGAGCCGATACCTCCTGTAATGCCAATCTTTAACATAGAACCAGTTTGGATAAAATTACGAATTACGTATAAACAATTACGCATTTCCCCGAAGATCATACCTGATCATCTTCCGGAAAATGCGTAATAAATATGCAATTGCGAATGCTTTCCCTTATTTGGTTTCCGCTGCTTTCTGCTGCGTCTGGGTATATTCCATGCTGATAGCAGAACGCTCGATAGTGAAGTTGGTGCCTGGGCTAACTTCTACTACTACGGTGTTGTTGTCGTTCATTTTTTTCACTTTACCGTGGATACCGGCAATGGTCACAATTTTATCGCCTTCTTTCAGGTTGTCAATAAACTGTTTCTGCAGTTTAGCTTTTTTGGTTTGAGGACGGATCATGAAGAGCCACATTACCAGGATCATACCACCAAAGAACAGAAAAGAGATGTAAGAGTTACCACCACCTTGTCCTCCTGCCTGAGGCGCCATTAATAAAATGTTCAGGATGTTCATCTATAAATTGATTTAATAGTTTGTTTAAAGTTGCGTGCTATTTTGTAATGATGTTGCATTGTATTTTAGGCCCTACCACATATCCATCTGCACCGTTGGTTTTGATGGATATTTCCTTTTCGGTGTAACCGGATTTACCATTACTGTCAAAGATCACCTTCATAAAGCCGGATTCTCCGGGTTTGATGGGCGATTTAGGCCATTCCGGCACAGTACAGCCACAGCTGGCAACTGCATCTTCAATGACCAGGGGAGTGGTGCCGGTATTGGTAAATTTGAAAGAATATTCCACTTTTTCACCTTGGGTAATATCTCCGAAATTATGCACCGTTTCTTCAAAGGCTAAAGCAGCACCCTGGCCACTTTTAGCAGTAGTTACGGTATCACCGGGCTGGAGTCCTGCCGGATTGTTTTTTGTGGCGTGGTTATTATTACAGGCTGCAAAAAACAAACTGCTGCAGGTCAGGATACAAAACAGTTTTTTCATTAAGTATGCGCTATTTTTCGTAAAAATAAGCTATCTGTCTATTTTTTGGGACGGTCCTGCTTTTGTACCAGGGATTCTTTTTCCAGGTCTTTCAGGATGTTGTCCAGGATACCATTGATGAACTGACCGCTTTGTGGCGTGCTGTAGGCTTTTGCCAGGTCTATGTATTCATTGATGGTTACTTTGGTAGGAATAGTAGGGAAGTACAGGAATTCACATACACCCATCTCCATCAGTAACATATCTACGGCTGCAATACGCTCCGGGTCCCAGTTTTGTAATTTAGGTTTGATCAGCTCCAGGCAGTAATCTTTTTTGTCGATTACTGTCAGTAACAGTTCTCTGCCATAGTCCAGTTTTTCTTTACTGATTAATTGCAGGAAATTGAAGAGATGCGGCTTGTTAAAGTAATTGTTGATAAGGATTGCCATCATTTCTTCATCATCGCCCCAGTGGAGGAAAGAGTCTTCCATATGCTGTACAAACAGCTCACTTTTAGCCAGTATCTCTTTATAGATGTACTCCAGTATTTCTTTTTCTCCTGCTTTACTACGGCCTTCAGTAGCGATATAGGCTTTATAGGTGTCGGTAGCGACCAACTGGTTATAAAGCTTTCTGATCAGATCACTGTCGTTCAGCAGTTTCATTTTCCACTGTTCCAGGTTTACCTGGAAGCCCTTGTCATTAATTATCTGGTAAATGAATTCATTGTTTGCAATCTTGGTATTCACCTGCAGGTCCTCGGCGGAGGGTAAATGTTTGGATGCGCGGGATTGCGAGTCAATTTCAGCATATTGTGCCACCTGTACTACTGAATAAAGTAAGTAAGTAAAGATCTGGCAGGTTTGATCCAGCTTTTCGTTTAAAAGTCTGGTCGCCGTGCCCGGCTTAATACTGCTTTGCTCCATCGTTTCCAGGGCATAAAGTGTCTGCATTACCTTCACCCGGATGTTTCTTCTACTGATCATCGTATAAAAAAGAACTGGTATAAGGGCGCAAAACTAGAGAAAAAAATCGAGATTTAGGGATTTTAGTGCAGCCAGTCCCATGGAAAGATATCAGATCCCGGTATTTTATGTTAGCTTTAATGCCCGGTGGCCCGAAAAGCAGGACCTGAAAATCAATCATTACGGAATTTTACCGGAATTTCTGTCATTTTTTCCTGATGCCTGTCATGATTTGTCAGTACCGGCTACCGGATTACATTTGCGACCTGCAAATTTGACCCGAAAAGTGCGTTGGCATAATTCTCGTGGGCGGAAATGGCAATCACAAAATGAACTACTTTTTTAAATAAAAACTACTATGGCTAAAAAATTAAGTATTAAACCTTTAGCTGACAGGGTAATCGTGAAACCTGCAGCAGCAGAAGAGAAAACAGCTGGCGGTATCATCATCCCGGATACTGCAAAAGAAAAACCTCAGAAAGGCACTGTGGTAGCTGCCGGTCCTGGCAAAAAAGATGAACCGGTTACTGTAAAGGTAGGAGATACTGTACTGTATGGTAAATACTCCGGTACCGAGATCAGCATCGAAGGTGACGACTACTTAATCATGCGTGAATCTGACATCCTGGCGATCGTTTAAGGAAGATGATAACCATTACCTGCTGCCCAACCGGTCGCAAGGTTATCAACAACTGACCAACGTAATTCCAACAAAACTCTAAAAGAAAAATCTGTAATTATTATGGCAAAACAAATATTCTTCGATATAGACGCCCGCAACAAAATGAAGAAAGGCGTTGACACCCTGGCTGATGCTGTTAAAGTAACCCTGGGACCTAAAGGCCGTAACGTTGTTATTGAGAAAAAATTCGGTGCGCCTGGTGTAACCAAAGATGGTGTTACCGTAGCAAAAGAAATCGAACTGGAAGATGCCGTGGAAAACATGGGCGCTCAGATGGTGAAAGAAGTAGCTTCCAAAACAGCTGACCTGGCTGGTGATGGTACTACCACTGCTACCGTTCTGGCTCAGGCGATCATCGGTGAAGGCCTGAAAAACGTAGCTGCCGGCGCTAACCCAATGGATCTGAAACGTGGTATCGACAAAGCGGTGAAAGCAATCGTTGAAAACCTGAAAAAACAGTCTGAAAAAGTTGGTAACGACAACAAAAAAATCGAACAGGTAGCTTCTATCTCTGCTAACAACGACGCTGAAATTGGTAAACTGATCGCAGAAGCGATGAAAAAAGTAACCAAAGATGGCGTTATCACTGTTGAAGAAGCGAAAGGTACCGATACTACTGTAGAAGTAGTAGAAGGTATGCAGTTCGATCGTGGTTACTTATCTCCATACTTCATCACCAACAGCGAAAAAATGCAGGCTGAACTGCAGAATCCTTATATCCTGGTGTACGATAAAAAAATCAGCACCATGAAGGATATCCTGCACATCCTGGAAAAAGTAGCTCAACAAGGCGCTCCGCTGGTAATCATCTCCGAAGATCTGGAAGGTGAAGCACTGGCTACCCTGGTGGTAAACAAACTGCGTGGTACCCTGAAAGTTGCTGCTGTTAAAGCTCCAGGCTTCGGCGACAGAAGAAAGGATATGCTGCAGGACATCGCTACCCTCACAGGTGGTATCGTAATCAGCGAAGAACAAGGTTACAAACTGGAAAATGCTGACCTGACTTACCTCGGTAGAGCAGAGTCTATCACTATCGATAAAGACAACACGACTATCGTTGGTGGTAAAGGCCAGAAAAAAGATATCACTGCCCGTATCGGTCAGATTAAAGCACAGATCGAAGTAACTACTTCTGACTACGATCGCGAAAAATTACAGGAACGCCTGGCTAAATTAAGCGGTGGTGTGGCTGTACTGTACGTAGGTGCTGCTACTGAAGTAGAAATGAAAGAGAAAAAAGACCGCGTTGATGACGCTTTACACGCTACCCGCGCTGCCGTTGAAGAAGGTATCGTTCCAGGTGGTGGTGTTGCTTACATCCGTGCGATCGAAGCGCTGGAAAAATTAAAAGGTGAAAACGAAGACGAACAAACCGGTATCGCTATCGTTAAACGTGCGGTAGAAGAGCCACTGCGTCAGATCACTGCTAACGCTGGTATCGAAGGTTCTATCGTTGTTCAGAAAGTAAAAGAAGGTAAAGGCGATTTCGGTTTCAACGCCCGTACTGAAGTGTATGAAAAAATGCTGGCTGCGGGTGTTATCGACCCAACTAAAGTAAGCCGCATTGCACTGGAAAATGCTGCTTCTATTGCCGGTATGCTCCTGACTACTGAATGTGTAATTGCTGATAAACCAGAACCTAAATCCGCTGCTCCTGCTATGCCAGGTGGTCACGGTATGGGTATGGATTATTAATCGATATTATTACCATAAAAAAACTCCTGCAGGCATATTGCCTGTCAGGAGTTTTTTTATACAGAAAAATGAAGGATACTGTAACTTTATCTGCAACAGACCCGTTAAAAGAACGACAACAAGTAAACCGTTGCAATGAATAGAGCTTTACGGATTTTAATGACGGGCCTGTTGGTGTTGCTGGCTGCCTGCACCAAAAAAAGCAGTATTCCCGCTATACAGGGACGGGATGCTTCCATATATGATGATGAGATTATCACTTACCTGAGGGCCAATAACCTCAGCGCAGAAAAAGACCCCTCCGGGCTTTATTATAAAGTATTGGAATACGGCGACAGTACTAATTATGCAAGAGCTACTTCTGTACCGTCGCTGATTTATAATACCCAGCTGCTGTCTGGTGAAGTAATCGGCAGCTCTTTTGATGCCACGGATTTTGATGGCCGGCAGCTGATGAATCATATTCCCGGCTGGCAAATAGGCTTACAGAAGATAACCAAAGGCGGGAGAATTAAGCTGTATATACCGCCCCACCTGGCTTTCGGACCGGTAGGTATCGATAACCTGATCCCGCCGAATGCCGTCCTGCTTTGTGAGCTGGAACTGGTGGATCTTAAATAAACAGTCAATAGCACTGATGGTCATGTTGTTTTCATTTATCACTAAATAGCGATCGCAAAAAGTATGAGGAAAGTTTTTTTATTGGGCTGCCTGTTAGCCCTGGTATTTGTAGCATGTAATAAAAAAGATAATCCGGAACCTCCGTACGACCCGTATCCGCAGTATCAACAGGATTCCACCAACATTCAGGCCTACCTGAAAGCCAACAACATCACGGCATTGCAGGACTCTTTCGGCATCTTCTACAAAATTGTGAAGAGAGGAGAGATAAAAGATACCGTAAGACGTACCAGTAACGTCACAGTAGGGTATAAAGGCTATCTGCTGAATAAAACCCAGTTTGATGGAAAAGATACCGCCAGCTTTGAATTACCGCGCCTGATTCCTGCCTGGCAGATCGCTTTACCCAGAATCGGTAAAGGTGGAGAAATACACATCTATGTACCGTCTTTTTATGGTTATGGCACCAGGGCAACCGGTAGCATTCCTGCAAACTCACCGCTGGTGTTTGAAATCAAACTCCATGATTTTACCCCTGCGAAATAAAGGGTAAACGGGATATAACCGCCACCGTTGTAGCAAGCAATAAAGATTATATGGTACAGATGACCTGTGCGAAGATGATTGTATAACATCTTTGTACAGGTCATCTGTATTATATGCAGGCTTAATTCTTTTTTCCATTAATTTTACAAACAAATAAAGAAAAGCAGTGGCACACGAATGTATTTCAGTATTCGATATTTTTAAGATAGGCGTTGGTCCTTCCAGTTCTCATACCTTAGGCCCCTGGCGCGCGGCTTTGAGCTTTCTCCGTAAAATAGAGGACGCAGGCCGTTTAGCCGATATTGCCGGTTTACAGGTATTGTTGTATGGCTCACTGGCAAAAACAGGCCATGGTCACGGAACTGATATTGCAGTGCAGCTTGGCCTTTGTGGCGATGATCCCGTTACCTTTGACGTCAACCAGATTAACCCGAAAATAGATGGCATCCGCCGCAACCGTAAAATGGTGGTAGCGGGGAAATACGAAATCGATTTTGATCCGGTAGAAGATATAGACTTCCTGTTCGAAGAATCACTCCCTTTCCACCCGAATGCCTTAACCTTTCTCGTCACATTTACCGACGGAGAACAGATCGCAGCTACCTATTATTCCATAGGCGGTGGTTTTGTGGTGCAGGAAGGAGAAGCCAACGGTGGCACTACCCAGGTAGACCTGCCATTTCCGATTGATACCGCCCGTCAGTTACTGCAGTGGTGTATCAAAACCGGCTACAGCATCTCTGAACTGGTCATGGAAAATGAAATGGCCTGGCGTCCGGAAGCAGCTACCAGAGAAGGGTTACTGAAAATCTGGCAGGTAATGCAGGAATGTACATTCCGCGGCTGTCATGCCGGTGGCGAATTGCCCGGTGGACTGAGAGTAGCCCGGCGCGCGGCTGCATTGAATAAAAAGTTACTGAAAGGCAGAACCTACACGGATTATAACTCCTGGATTGAGGCTATCCGTGCCGGTGGCGCCCATTTTACCTATACACTCGACTGGGTAAGTTGTTTTGCATTGGCGGTAAATGAAGAAAATGCTTCCTTTGGCCGCGTGGTGACAGCACCTACCAACGGAGCTGCCGGTGTAATACCAGCGGTGCTCCAATACTTCATCGCTTTCTGCGATGGGCTGCATGATGATAAGATTTTACAGTTCCTGCTCACCGCTTCTGAAATAGGTAGCATCTTCAAAAAACGATCTACTATTTCTGCTGCCATGGGTGGCTGCCAGGCGGAAATCGGCGTATCTTCCGCAATGGCTGCAGCAGCCCTGACAGAGTGCCTGGGAGGTTCCCAGCGCCAGGTGCTGATGGCAGCGGAAATTGCCATGGAGCACCACCTCGGCCTTACCTGTGATCCTATCGGCGGATTGGTACAGATCCCCTGCATAGAAAGGAATACCATGGGAGCCATCAAGGCCATTACAGCTTCCCAGCTGGCCTTGCAAAGCAACCCGGAACTGGCGAAAGTATCGCTCGACGCCGTGGTGAAAACGATGTGGGAAACCGCACTGGATATGAATTCCAAATACAAGGAAACCTCAGATGGCGGACTGGCAGTGAATATCCCAATCAGTTTGCCGGAATGCTAATCAGATAGCAAAGGAGTAATAATGAATGGTGGGCCAGGCAAAGATTAATGTCGGGAATATAAAGAAAGAAACATATTTTCGTTTTATACGCTTAACACCTCCATTCATTATTACTAATTTGTAATTATTTTATGCGTTTTATCCTTGCCACTGCCCTTTTACTTTTTTTTCCTTTCTCCTTTTTATTAGCGCAACAGTTTGGCGGCAATCCTCCGTCGCTCAAATGGCAGCAGATCAACACCGATTCCGTTCGGGTGATATTTCCCCGGGGGATGTCGCAGCAAGGGGAGCGTGTAGCCAACATTGTAGATTATCTCAACCGTTATACCCGTGCTTCTATTGGTAACCAGCAACGGAAAGTCAGTATAGTACTGCAAAACCAGACCATGGAATCCAATGGGTATGTACAGCTGGGCCCCTTCCGCTCAGAATTTTACTTGGCGCCGGCTCCCGCCTCACAGGACCTGGGATCGCTCAACTGGGTAGAACAGCTTTCCCTGCACGAATACCGCCATGTACTGCAGAATAATAATTTCCGTCAGGGCATTTCCAAAGTAGCCAGCTATGTCTTTGGTGAACTGGGACAGGCGGCCGTTACCAATATTGCCGTACCCAACTGGTTTTGGGAAGGAGACGCCGTAGTAATGGAAACAGCACTCAGCCCGCAGGGCCGGGGTCGGCTGCCGGCCTTTTTTGATGGCTTCCGCGGACTCACACTGGCAGGAAAGGATTACAGCTTTATGAAGATCCGGAATGGCTCTTACCGTGATTTTGTGCCCAATCATTACCCGCTGGGCTATCTCCTGAATACCTATGGCAGAAATCATTACGGACAAACCTTCTGGAAAGACGTTACCAGCGATGCCGTACGTTACAAGGGCCTCTTTTATCCGTTTTCCCGCAGCCTGAAAAAAAGAACCGGTAAAAACATCACAGCCTTTTATACTGCTACCCTGGAAGAATATGCTTCCGCCTGGAAAGATTACGCCGCCCGTAAGGATACCACAGCAGCCGTACCCTTACTGTCGGTAGCCAAACCGGTTACCAATTACAAATATGTATACGCTGCCGGTAACAACGAATGGGTGGTGCTGAAAGACGCCTACAATAAAATACCGGGTATATTTTTACTGGACGCCGCCGGCAAAGAAAAATTACTGGTAAGACCCGGACTGGTATACGATGATTTTTTCAGCTATAAAAATGGCCGCATCGTATGGGCAGCAGCCCGCTTTGATGTACGCTGGGGCTGGAAAGACTTCTCCGTCATCCGCGTCTGGGATAACGCTACCGGACGTACGAAAACAGTAGCGGCGCGCGGCAAATATTTTTCTCCCGACATCAGTGCCAATGGCCAGCAGGTGATTGCTGCAGCCATTACACCGGATATGCAATACAGCCTGCAGCTCATTAATACAGCCACAGGTACAGTCACTAAAAAACTACCGAATCCGGAAAACTGGTATTATACCTATCCCCGTTTTACAGCCGGAGATGAAGCGGTAATCAGTGCTGTACGCAATGTAAAAGGAGAAATGGCGCTGGTACAGCAATCGCTGTCAGATGGCACAGCAACCCTGCTTACGCCCTTTAGCTATACGGTGATTGGTATTCCTGCTGTCAGCGGCGACACCATCTATTTCACCGCCGGCGGAAAAGATGTCAATAACGTATATGCTTTAACGTTATCAGATAAAAAAACATATGCCATAACAGACCGCGGCAACAGCGCCCTGCATATGGCCCTGGATGCAGACAAAGACAGTCTGGTATTCAGCGAGTTTACCGCTAAGGGATACAAGCTGTATCACGCACCGGTACAGGCAACCGCCTGGAAACAGGTAACCCTGGATAAACAGGTACAAAGCGCCTGGATACAACCGGAATTTGCCGAAGGGGGTAGCATACTGGATAAGGTCACCCATGACTCCCTACCGGTAAAGAAATATCCTTTATTTACCCGGCCTTTCAACTTCCACAGCTGGGTACCTTCTTTTGCAGATCCTAACTACAGCATTTCCCTGCGGGGAGAAAACGTGTTAAATACCACGTCTACCAGTATCGGCTATACGTATAACCGGAATGAGGGATACTCCAGACTGGGCGGCGATTTCACGTTCGGCGGCTGGTTCCCGTATCTGACTACCGGTGTAGACTATACGATAAATAGAAATGCCCTTACCCGCAGCGGCGCCAGGGTGTATTGGAATGAGGCTACCTGGTATGCCGGATTCAGTGTACCGCTGAATCTTTCCTCCGGTCTCTATAGCAGAAGCATTACACTGGGTAGCAAATTTAACCTGCTGCAGGACTATTTCCAGGATCCCCGGTATAGAGACAACCGCTTCCAATACCTCAGCAACCGGTTGATCTTTAACAACCAGCGCGCTAGAGCGAAACAACATATTAATACCCATTTCGGACAATACCTGGTGCTGCAGTACAATCACTCCCTGGGCGACCTGTATGCTGAGCAGCTGTATGCGAGACTGGATCAATACCTGCCGGGATTATGGCCCAACCATAGCCTTGTGTTGCAAGGAGCCTACCAGGAAAGGGATAAAGTCTTCAACTATAGTTTCTCTGATAACTTCGTATATGCGAGAGGGTATAATACTCCGTTCTATAACCGTATCTATAAACTGGGAGCGAACTATCACCTGCCGCTGTTTTATCCGGATTGGGGATTTGCACAGATCCTCTATTTCAGCCGGATCAGAACGAATCTGTTTTATGATTACAGCCAGGCATATGACTTCCGGGTAGATGCCAACACCCGCTTCACTTCTGCTGGTGCAGAACTGTATTTCGACACCAGAATAGGCAATACCATCCCATTCACCTGGGGCGTACGTTTCAGCCACCTGCTGGATAAAGACCCGGTGGATAACGCACAGAACAGGGTGGAGTTTATGCTGCCGATCCAACAGCTGTTCAAATACTAAAAGGTATTACTTCACGATAAATTTAAGCGAGGTGGAGATGTAGTATTTTTCTCCGGGATATTTGATCAGGATATTATCAAAGTACAATACATCACCAGACTGTATGGTTTCTTTCAGCCGGTTGCTCCATAACGGAGAAAGGGAGGATGTTTTAAACACATCGCCGGTGAAATCCTTGTAGATAGCCAGCTGCCCGGTAGTATCATTGAGGTAGGGCTCATGGTGTTCGAAGGTAAAAGCAAATGACAGCACCGGATAGGTGATGTTTTTTTCGTCCCGGACAATAACGGCAGAATCCAGCAGTTTGATGACTTCATTTTTAGGCAACGTATCACTGAGGAAAATACTCCAGCTGCTGCGGAGTTTTAAAGGCCGTTTGTTACTGGCCGCCGGCGCAGCTGCAGCAGGCTTTTTAGTGGATTGCGCCCAAACCGGCGCACTGGCTGCTATAGCGAATGCGAAAAGAAGTGACAGGTGTTTTTGCATGATAGTACCGGGGAAAATAAATCGCCCGGTATAGAAACGACCGGGCGATTATAAAAATTATAAGGACTTTAAACTTTCGGTGATCACCAGAATTTTAGCTTCTGCATCCGCTTTCTTCTGCCGTTCTGCTTCCACTACTTCCGGTTTGGCATTCTGCACAAAACGTTCGTTAGACAGTTTCTTTTCTACAGATACCAAAAATCCCTGCAAGTATTCCAGGTCTTTCAACAGACTATCTTTCTGCGCAGCAGTGTCCAGTTCTGTTTCTGTACCCAGGTAGAACTTATCTTTCTGTATTACCAGGGTTATACAACCCGGCACCGGCTCCTGTACATAATGAATTGCTTTGGTATTCACCTGTTTGGACAGGATGTCTTCAATACGCTGGAAGGCATGCTGGTGTTTGGTTTCAATATGTAATACAATCGGATCTTTTGGTTTGATCTGATGTTTATTGCGGGCATCCCGGATGCTGCTGATCACTTCCTGTGCCAGCGTACCTTCTACCAGGAGGGCCTGTACGGGTGCAGCAGGAGTGGTAAACTGTTTCATCATCAGCACGTCTGCTTCCGCACGGGAAGTAAGCTGCTGGTATATTTCCTCGGTAATGAAAGGCATATACGGATGGAGTATCTGCATCAGTTGTTCAAAGAAGCCAACGGTCTGCTGATATACACTGGCGGGGATCGGTTGTTCAAAACCCGGTTTCACCCATTCCAGGTACCAGCCGCAGAAATCGTCCCAAACGAGGCTGTAGATGGCTTTCAGGCCTTCGCTCAAACGGAAGTTTTTGTGCAACGCGGCTACATCCTGTTGTACCTGACTTAACCGGCTCTGGAACCAGTTCACCGCAAAGTGGCTGGCAGCAGCAGGTTGGGCACTATCGTCTTCCTGACGTTGTTCCCACATTTTCACCAGTTTCAGGGCATTCCATATTTTATTACAGAAGTTACGGCCTTGTTCACAGCTGGCATTATCGTACAGCAGGTCGTTACCGGCAGGAGAGGAAATCATGATACCAAAACGAACGGCATCGGCGCCGAAGTCGCGGATCAGTTCCAGCAGGTCCGGAGAATTCCCCAGCTGCTTACTCATTTTACGGCCTTGCTTATCGCGTACCATACCGGTAAAGTATACATCCTGGAAAGGTCTTTCCTGTTTGTATTCCAGACCAGACATGATCATACGGGCTACCCAGAAGAAGATAATATCCTGTCCGGTTACCAGTACGGAAGTAGGGTAGTAGTAGTTGATATCCTCGTTACCAGGATTGGAAATACCGTTGAACACTTCCATTGGCCACAACCAGGAACTGAACCAGGTATCCAGGCAATCCTCGTCCTGGTACATGTCTGCGGCGGTGAGGGTAATGTTCCGGGCAGCAAATTGCTGTACGGCTTCTTCGGCAGTAGCGGCTACTTCAAAAGTACCATCCGGTGCGTACCAGGCTGGGATTTGTTGTCCCCACCACAGTTGGCGGGAGATACACCAGTCTTTTACGTTTTCCATCCAGTATTTGTAGGTAGCGAGGAAGCGATCACCCGGGTGGATTTTTACGTCTCCGTTTACAACGGCGTCCAGTGCGGGTTTAGCCATTTCTGCCATCTTCACAAACCACTGTGTAGAGATACGGGGTTCTACTACGGTATCCGGATTACGTTGGCTGTAACCAAGGCGAGTCGTGTATTCCTGTTCTTTTTCCAGCAGGCCGGCCTCATCGAGGGCAGCAATCACTTTTTTCCGGGCAACGAAGCGGTCTTCGCCTACAAATACAACGGCGGCAGCACTGAGGGTACCGTCATCGTTTAAGGTATCTATTATTTCCAGGTTGTGTTTCAGACCCAGGTTATAGTCATTGATATCGTGTGCAGGCGTCACTTTCAGTGCACCTGTACCGAATTCCTTGTCCACATAAGTGTCGAAGATTACCGGTACCGGGCGGTTTACCAGCGGTACAACGGCAAAGTGACCTTTCAGGTGGGCATATCTTTCATCTTCCGGATTCACACAGATAGCGCTATCGCCCATGATGGTTTCCGGACGTTGCGTAGCAATGGTGATGTATTCGCCGGTAGGTTGGCCATCGGCATTGGTGATGGCATATTTTACGTGATAGAGTTTACCCTGCAGGTCTTTGTATTCCACTTCTTCATCACTCAGGGCCGTTTTGGCTTTAGGATCCCAGTTGATCATACGCGCACCGCGGTAGATAACTCCTTTACGATACAGGTCAATGAAAACACGGATCACGGCTTTGTAGTAGTGATCATCCATGGTGAAGGTAACCCGGTCCCAGTCGCAGGAGCAGCCCAGCTTTTTGATCTGGTGGTAGATGATATCTCCGTATTTTTCTTTCCATTCGAAAGCATATTTGAGAAACTCCTGACGGGAAAGCTGTGATTTTTCAATGCCTTTTTCCCGTTTGAGCATGTCTACCACTTTGGCTTCTGTAGCAATGGAGGCATGGTCGGAACCCGGTACCCAGCAGGCGTTGAACCCGCTCATACGGGCACGGCGCACCAGGATATCCTGTACGGTTTCGTTGAGAGTATGGCCAAGATGTAAGACCCCGGTGACGTTAGGAGGGGGGATGACTACAGTAAAAGGCTGGCGGTGATCCGGCGTAGAGCGGAAATAACCTTTGTCCATCCAGTGTTGGTACCATTTTTCTTCAACCGTTGCAGGCAGGTAATTTTTCGAAAGTTCCATGCTATATGCTATATATTGTATAATAAGGCTGCAAAAATAGGTGAATTTTGATATTTTGCTATTTTGTTTCCCGAAAGGAGGGGCGCGTTGGCCGGCCTTCCGGGGCAGCTGTCATGCTAAGTGTTTACGCCATCCCTGCAATTACTTCGCAGGTTTTGTTAACCATTTCAGGAGTGATGTCCAGGTGAGTGACCATCCGTACCTGCGTCGCAGAAATCGGCATTACCAGTATATCTGCTTTTTTGAGATGCTGGGCAAATGCAGCAGGCGTCCAGTCGCCCGTTATTTCAAAAATAAGGATATTGGTTTCTACCGGTAACATATGACCGGTAAAACTTTGTTCGAGCAGGGCATGTGCAATTTGTTTGGCATGCTGGTGATCTGCTTCGAGCCGGGCGAGGTTATGTTCCATGGCATAGATGCCGGTAGCTGCCATGAAGCCGGCCTGCCGTAATCCGCCCCCAAATTTCTTGCGAATCCGCCGCGCTGCCTTGATAAATTCATGACTGCCCAGCAATACAGAGCCCATCGGGCATCCCATACCTTTATTCAGGCATACGGAGATGCTGTCGAATAATTGTCCGTAAGCGACGGGAGACTGCCCTGTAGCCACCAGGGCGTTGAACAGGCGGGCGCCATCCAGGTGGAGGGCGAGGCCATGTTCCTGGCAGACGGCTTTAATCTTTACCATTTCTTCCCAGTCATAGCAACAGCCACCACCGCGGTTCGCGGTATTTTCCAGGCATACAAGGCTGGTGCGGGCTTTATGTACGTCATCCGGATTGATGGCTGCCAGCACTTCTGCCGCAGTGATCATACCCCGGCTGCCAATAATAGGATGTACCTGCGCACCGGCGTTGAAGGCAATGCCACCACCTTCGTAAATATACACATGCGCAAGGTGACTGCAAATCACTTCATCGCCGGGTACTGTGTGTACTTTGATCGCAATCTGATTACTCATTGTGCCGGAAGGGCAGTATAAGGCTGCCGCTTTGCCAAAATAAGCTGCCATCATGGCTTCCAGTTGGTTCACGCTGGGATCTTCTCCGAAAACATCATCACCGGTTTCTGCCTGCAACATGGCTTGTAACATGCCAGGGCCGGGACGTGTGAAAGTGTCGCTTCTAAAGTCAATCATCTTATTAAAAAATTTGCAATAGCTGAACGGATAAATTAGTTAAGATGGTAATTTAATAATGATTCTTTATCAATTGTTAAAATTTGTATAAAGCATCAAAAAACGAGAACTAAAGGGCTATAAAAATTCGTTATAAAACTGTACTTTGTTATATGGCTGGCAAATAAAGAAAGGATTTGGTAGAGTGGTTGGTTAGCACGATCTTTGCAGACTTATTTTGGAACAAGAATAACGAGCGGGAAATTTTGTAAGTTAAATAATTTTCAAATTGCAAACAAAATAATTCTTTCTCTGTTATTTTATTTATAAACCAATACAATTTTTCATATGAGGCAACTTAAAATTGCCACCCAGATCACCAATCGTGATTCGCAGGCGGTAGAAAAGTACCTGCAGGAAATCTCGAAGATCCCTTTGTTAACACCTGAGGAAGAGACCGTTTTGGCGCAACGCATTAAAATGGGCGATCAAAAGGCTCTTGAAAGATTGACTACAGGAAACTTACGTTTTGTTGTTTCTGTTGCGAAACAATACCAGCACCAGGGGCTTAGCCTCAGTGACTTAATCAATGAAGGTAATCTCGGCCTGATTAAAGCCGCGCAACGTTTCGATGAAACGAAAGGTTTCAAATTCATCTCTTATGCTGTATGGTGGATTCGCCAATCCATTTTACAGGCGTTGGCCGAACAGGGTCGTCTTGTTCGTCTGCCGCAGAATAAAATTGGCACCTATAATAAAGCGAACAAAGCTTACATGGCGTTTGAACAGGAAAACGAACGGGAACCGTCTACCGAGGAACTCGCAGAAATCCTGGAAATGTCTGAGTCGGAAATTAACAATATCTTCCAGAGCAACACCCGTCACATGTCACTGGATGCACCTGTGCACGAAGCAGAAGACGTAGCTATGGGCGACTTACTGGAAGGTGGAGATATTACCGATGACGATGTTATGAGAGATTCACTTCGTGAAGAGATCCGTCGGGTGTTAAAATCCCTGAGTCCCCGCGAAGCAGAAATAGTGAATGCTTATTTTGGTCTGGATGGAGAAAACGGAGCAACAATCGAACAAATCGGCCAGAAATACGATCTGACCAAAGAAAGAATCAGGCAAATCAAAGAACGTGCTATCAAAAGGCTGCAAAAAGCCCGTTATAGCGGCGCACTGAAATCTTACCTGGGATAATCGTTGATCGCGAATTTTTTGATAGCTGAAGTAGAGATATTATGCTCAGTAGAAGCATTTCAATAAATTTATAAATCTAGTAATCCTCTTTATTCTATAAGAACACCGGCCTTGTAAATACATGGCCGGTGTTTTTATATAGGAAACAGCCCTTATTTTTGCATGCTACGCAGGAAACACTTTGTATACCTGCAACGCAACGTTGATGTTTGTAATGAAATACCGGAACATACTGCCACCGCTGGCTACGAAAGCAGGATAACCGGTACACCTGTAATACAGTCTGTAACGTCTGCCACGCCAGCAGACTTGTTTTTAAAAGAAAAACAACCGGCTACGCATAAACGCTGACAATAAGTCATATAAACCAGCCACCACGATCCTGCCTTGTCATTCCTCCCGGATATTGTCCGGTGATCAGGTAGCAGGACAGGCAATAACCGATCAACCGCGGTAACCAGCCAGGAGAAAGGATCTGATCATGATAATTCTTTCAACGGGTACGCCGGTAAACAGCAGCACCGCCTGCTCCCGGCCGGATGTAATCCGGCAGCAGCATATCAACCGGCGAACGGCACAACATTTGAAATTCCTGTAGCAGCCGGCCCGGAATAAAACACCGGCAGATCCGGCAGCAACTGCCCAACCAACCGTCCCGTCATCCGATAAAAAGGATAGCCGGCAACCAGCGGCCAGGCAGCGACCATGTTAAATGGATCATTATCAGGAAGTAATTTTATACAGCAAAAAAGTATGGAAAACAAGCAACAAGAGCATGTGCATTTATTGATTGTAGGTTCCGGCCCTGCCGGTTACACTGCAGCTATTTATGCCGCAAGGGCCAACCTTAAACCCGTATTGTACCAGGGAATTCAACCTGGCGGACAACTGACCATCACCACCGAAGTTGAAAACTATCCTGGTTACCCCGAAGGTATTCAGGGACCGGAAATGATGGTAGACTTTGAAAAACAGGCTACCCGTATGGGCGCTGATATTCGCTATGGTATGGCTACCTCGGTGGATTTCAGCCAACAACCCTATAAAGTAATCATTGACGAAGAGAAGGAAATTACTGCCGATGCGATCATTATCGCCACCGGTGCCTCTGCCAAATGGCTGGGCATTCCTTCCGAGCAACGCCTGAATGGTAGTGGTGTATCTGCCTGTGCAGTATGCGATGGTTTCTTCTTCCGTGGGAAAGAAGTAGCGATTGTAGGCGCCGGTGATACCGCTGCGGAAGAAGCGCTGTACCTCTCTAAAATGTGCAGTACCGTGCATATGCTGGTACGCCGTCATGAGATGCGCGCTTCCAAAGTAATGCAGGACCGTGTGTTGAAAACATCCAATATCATTGTTTACTGGAATTCAGAAACAGAAGAAGTACTGGGCGATAAGAAAGTGGAAGCCGTGAGAATCCGCAACAATAAAACCCAGGAAATCAAAGATGTTCCGGTGAGCGCTTTCTTCGTAGCAATCGGGCACCAGCCAAACTCCGGTATCTTCAAGGATTACCTGGAGCTGGATGAGCAGGATTACATCGTTACCGTACCCGGTTCTACCCGTACCAGCATCGAAGGCGTATTTGCCTGCGGCGACGTACAGGATAAAATCTATCGCCAGGCAGTAACGGCTGCAGGTAGTGGTTGTATGGCAGCACTGGACGCAGAAAGATATTTATCTGCTAAAGAACATCAATAATCAATATTACATATTAAGCATTACGCACGTTGTGCAGTACATCGGGAAAGAGCAGGTCGCTGTGCTTTTCCAGTAACTGCTGCAGCCTGCGTAATGCTTTGTTTTTCAGACGCCCTCATTACTCAAAATATTTGCTATGTTAACGATTGCCCTGGAACAGGCTTCTTTTCACGCTTTTCATGGTTATTATCCGGAAGAAACCATCATTGGCAATGAATTTATATTGGACGTATCGGTACGTATACCCGGTACCGTGCCGGTAGATGATTTGTCTGAAACTGTCAACTATCAGGGAATCTATGAAATAGCCCGGGATGTAATGGCTACCCCCCGTCCATTGCTGGAAGAAGTAGTGTATGAACTCACGGATGCATTGAAACAACGTTATCCTGCTATTCAGCACAGTACCGTCACCCTGCGTAAGATGAATCCACCTATGGGCGCCAGTATCCGTAATTCTCTTGTCTCGCTGCAAAAAGATTATTGATAATAATTTTTGTGATCCTGCCCGCGGTTTTAATTGATAATTTTCGTAGATTCATATCTATAAGTTAATCAATAATTCGTACGCTTTAAAAATCTGTTCTATGTTTAAACGGATCATGGCAATTGCGTTGCTGATAATGACCTCCCATTTTGTGAAAGCACAAAGTGTAAGTGATATGGTGGAAGAGGCCAAACAGCTGGAAAAGCAAATGAAAGAGGCAGAAGCACTGGAAAAAGATAAAGAAATCCTGAAAATACAACCCAACGAAATCACGGCACTCACCCAGGCGAGCCAGCTGTGTTCCCGTGTCGGCAACCGGCAGAAAAGCAAATCAGATAAAGTCACTTACTTTAATCAGGCGAAAAGCTATGCCCAGCAAGCTTTGAAGATAGCCCCCGATAATGCGGATGCCAACAATGCGATGGCTGTAGCCATGGGCCGTATGGCGCTTATCTCCGGCGCAAAAGATAAAGTAGCAGCTTCCAAGGATGTTAAAAAATATGCGGAAATAGCCATCAAATTAAATCCTTCCCTGGCGCAGGCTTATCATGTACTGGGTAAGTGGAATTTTGAAGTAGCTAACCTCAATGTGTTCGAACGGGGCGCTGCTAAAATGTTATTCGGTGGCCTGCCGGAAGGTACCCTGCAGGTAGCCATCAACAACTACGAAAAGTGCCGCCAGCTTGATCCGGGTTTTATCCTCAACTATTATGAGCTGGCAAGGGCCTATAAACAAAATGATCAGCAGGACAAGGCCATCGAAGTACTCAAAAAAGCCTTAACCCTGCGGAACATCTCTCAGGACGATGCCAGCATCAAGGTTGATTGTAAAAAAATGCTGGATGATCTGCAATAATCACCGGATTAAATCTCTTTACCTTTCCATTTACCACTCCGCAGGTATATCACACAGATGATCAGAATAATGATCCAGTAAATGAAATCTGCTCCCCAGGCCAGGTGCAGGGGACTACGCATCTTTTCTATCACGATATCGCAGTAGGCCATATAACCCACTACGGCAGTGAATTCTATAAACAGGTTCATTCTGGTGTTACCGGTACCGGTAACGGCATTCAGCGTAATACCGGCAATGGCCATCAGTAAGGTACTGAGGGTAATGATGCGGATGGAAGGAATACTGGCTGCAATCAACTCACTGTTACTGGTATAGATCTGCAGCAGGGTATAAGGAAACAGGTTGACCACAATACACATAAAGGTGGAGCATCCGAGGCTGATCAGCACTATCTTTTTAATAATGGTAAATACCAGATCCGGCCGGCCCTGACCAATAATATTACTGACCATCGTATTGCAGGTAGCTGCCAGCGCCCAGGTGAAAATGCCAAACAGGCCGAATATGCTACGGAGCATATTGGAAATAGCCAGCGGTCTTTCGCCCAGGTGTTCTATGAAGATGAAAAACACAAACCAGCTGCCAATACTGAACAGAAACTGCACAATCAGCGGAGCGGAAACATTCAGGATACTTTTGATGGTACGCCAGTCGGGCCGCAGATAGCGGAATAAGCTGTACTCCAGGTGATACCGGTTGATGAACAGGATGCTGACAGCTACACTGCAGCCGGTTATTTCGGCTATAATAGAAGCAACCGCAGCACCGTTCAGGCCCAACGCAGGCAGTCCCAGTTTCCCGAAGATGAGGGTATAGTCAAAGAAAATGTTCATCATTTCCTGGCACAGGGAAGTAATGGCCAGTACTTTGGCATGTCCGCTACCTATATAAAAGGCGTTGGTCATGCTGAGTACCATCAGGAAAGGTAATCCCCAGATACGGATGCGGATAAACGAAACGGCCGCTTCATATATATGCGGATCATGCAGGCTTTTAGAGAAAAAGTAAGGAGCTACCAGCAATGTCAGCAGAATAGACAGCAGAGAAAAAACGAGGCCGGTCAGCAGGCCGTTGGAAAATAACTGGCCGATACCTGCCAGTTGCCGTTGTCCGGCGCGGCGGGCGATCAGTACCTGCATCCCGTTGTTCAGGCCATAGGCAATCATATACATCACCAGGTAATAAATGCCGGCAATGCCATTGGCAGCCAGTTCAAATTCACCCAGTCGTCCGAGAAAAGCGGTATTGGTAATGTGGTTTATCTGAGGGATGATCAGTGCCAGACATATAGGAGCCGCTATTTTAATGATTTGTCTGTTGGTTATCTGCAGAAGCATAGGTTAAACTGTTATCGTCTGAAAGCAAATATAGAGTTATATGTTTATCCTGCACCCGATATTATAAAACAACAAAACCCCATCGCCAATAAACTAAAAAGGTTATTATTGTATTTCATTTGAAATGTAAAACATGCCCGTGGCTTATAATATCCATCCCGCATTTACAGTAGACGATGAAAGCCTGCTGGAAACAGATCTGACGGCCTGTCACCTGCTGGTACTGATCGGAAGCGGTACATTCAGTTATGTGGTATATGATCCGGTGCCTAAAAAGTTCCTCGCATTAAAATCCTATCATTTTCAGCCACAGAAACAGGCTTTGGCTGATCTGGAAATGATAGAGGAAGTATTTGATACCGATAAACTGTTGTTCACTGCTTTTAAATCAGTATTGCTTTCTTTTAATACCGGCAATGGGGTATTGGTACCGGACATTTATTATATGTCTGCCGTAAAAAAAGACTACCTGCATCTGGCGCAGCCGGAAAAAATGCAGGAAGCAATCCTGTCTGATTTGCTGCCGGGGAAACCGATTGTGAATGTATACGGTATAGATAAAGACCTGCTGGGCTTTTTACGGAAAGAATTTTCTACAGATCTGGTCTTGCATGCCAATACTGCCCTGCTGCAGTCTTATCCGCTGGACCTGGATTTTCAGGCACCCGGCGGTATCGCATTTGTGGAAGTGCGGCAGCGCACTTTTACTGTCACGGTATATACCGGCGGAGAACTGCAGATACAGCAGGAAAGCGAATATCAACACGGATTGGATGTTGTCTATTTTCTGGTGAATACCCTCCGGCAACTGGGCCTGCAGGAACAGCAGGTAAAGGTAAAGGTGGCCGGTGTAGTGTCGGCAGACGACGAGGTATATCAGGAGATGTATAAATTTATAACACGCCTGGAATGGGTACAAAGACTCCCGGGTTTCCACTACATTACGAAAATGCAGGAAATCCCGGGCTATTATTTTCATAACTTGTATGCGTTAGCATTATGCGTATAATCGGAGGAGCGAGTGGCGGCAGAAAAATACAACCACCGGCAAAAATGCCTAATACCAGGCCCACTACAGATATCGCCAAAGGTGGATTGTTTAATATTATAGAGAACAACCTGGATATCTCATCTTTAAAAACACTGGATATTTTTGGAGGTACCGGAAGTATCAGCTACGAGCTGGCTTCCCGGGGAGCAACAGACATGACTGTCGTGGAAAAAGATCCGGCGATGGCTGCTTTTATTATTAAAACAGCCCAGGCCTTGCAGATCGATACCCTGAAAACGGTGAAAATGGATGTGTTCAAATACCTGCAGCAATGCACGGAAAAATTTGATCTCATTTTTGCAGATCCGCCATATATGATGGAAACGCTGGACCAGCTCCCCCTGATCATTTTTGAAAGAGAGCTGCTGCAGCCGGAAGGATGGCTGGTCGTAGAGCATACCCAACACGGTAAATTCAGTGAATATGATTATTACCGTACCGAAAGGAACTACGGATCTACCGTTTTCTCTGTTTTTATTAACCGGCCGGAATTAAAACGCTGACGGAAAGAGTCACCTTAAAAACCGATAAACCCTTATGAGAATTTGTTTATTCCCGGGTACATTCGATCCTATTACACTCGGGCATACGGATGTCATTAACCGGGCATTGGACCTGTTTGACCGCCTGGTCATCGGGATTGGTGTCAATAGCAATAAAACACCTATGTTCACGCTGGAAGACCGGATCGCCTGGATGCAGGAGATTTACCGGAACGACCCGCGGGTAGCCGTAGCTGCCTATAAAGGCCTCACCATTGATTACTGTAAGGAGATAGACGCCCGTTTTATTCTCCGTGGTATCAGGGGAGTAGCTGATTTTGAATACGAAAAGGCCATTGCAGATGTGAATCGCACCATTGCTCCACAGGTAGAAACAATATTTCTGACTACTTCTCCGCAATATGCCAGTGTGGCTTCTACGTTGGTGAGGGATATTCACCGGTATGGCGGGGATGTGGCGCCATTTCTGCCGGCAGCTGTGCGGGAAGGCATCCTGAAATTAAAGCCGTAATACTTTAAACGCTGACGATATGAAAACGATCTGGCATTCACTACAGGTGTCACTGGACCAGCTGAATGAAATGAACAGCAGTACCATGGCAGAACACCTGGAAATGGAATTTACGGAAATAGGCCCCGATTATCTGAAAATGATGATGCCGGTAGACAAAAGAACGCATCAGCCTTATGGGTTACTGCATGGTGGCGCTTCTGTAGCACTGGCAGAAACGGTGGGCAGTATGGCTTCCGCACTGATCATTGATCCGGAGAAACAGATTTGTGTAGGAATGGAGATTAATGCCAATCATGTACGTGGGGTTAAGAGCGGGTATGTACATGCCTGCGCACGCCCTTTGCATATCGGCGCATCCAGTCATGTATGGGATATCCGCCTGACAGACGACCAGCATAAACTGGTATGCGTAAGCCGGCTCACAGTAGCGGTATTGGCTAAACGCTGATGACATCATATCCCGTGATCCGAATGGTAAAAAACAACCGGATCACGGGATACCTGTTATATTTTATATAATACCGGCCGCCCGGAATACCTCCCTGATATTTTCATAGGAGAACTTCAGGTACTTCTCTATATTTTCCGGTTTTATCCACTGGATGTCTACAATATCTTCTTCTATCTGTGGAACGGTCAGCTCTGTACCGGTAAACTGCATCCGGTACCAGTAGGTATGTTTTAAAACCTTCTTGTTCTTCATCGGGTAATAATGGAAGGTTTCATTGATTTTATGTTCGAGGGATACTTTACTTAAGCCCGTTTCTTCTGCTACTTCCCGCAGCGCGCAGGTTTCCAGATCTTCTCCCGGGTCCTGTTTGCCTTTAGGCAGGTCCCATTTGCCTCTCCGGAAGATCAGCAGTACTTCTCCAGCCGGATTGGTGACCAATCCACCAGCTGCCACCAGGGTGGTAAAATGGAGTGATACTTTTTTGAAAAGCTGTTTTACATCTTCCGTAATAAACACGGCTGCTGCTGCCCGGCCGTCTTCCAGTTGCTGTAATACACTGCCTATTTTTTCGGTGTCCGGATTATTATAAACGGTGGCTGTTGCAAATGGCGCCGGTACGGATGCGGTATCAGCGCTTAACAGCAATGGGCGCTCGTTGAGATAGATGGTAAGGTTTGTTTGCATGCCTGCAAATGTAGGGAGGAACGACTGAATTCAGGTAGATTAAGTGAAAATGGAAAGGGCTGTTTCAGTGGTATTATTGCAAGAAGCTGGTTATTAGCGTCTCAATTATCTGCATTTATATCATCAGGTGTTTGCATTCCGGTAAATCATAGTATTTTTGATGCTTGTATGAGTACAGTAAGCGAAAAACAAGTTGCAGAAAGATTACTGCAGGTGCAGGCCGTAAAGTTAAGTCCTGCACAGCCTTTTACATGGGCTTCCGGCTGGAAATCGCCGATATATTGCGATAACAGGAAGATTTTATCTTATCCGTACGTGCGCGATTATGTTAAATCTGAGTTGTGCAATGTGGTGTTCGAAACATTCCCCGATGCAGCTGTTATCGCGGGTGTGGCCACTGCAGGTATTCCGCATGGCGCCCTCGTGGCAGACCAGCTGAAGCTGCCTTTTATCTACGTGCGTTCCAAGCCGAAAGAGCATGGAATGGGTAACCAGATCGAAGGTGTATTGCAGCCCGGCCAGCAGGTGGTAGTAGTGGAAGACCTGATCTCTACCGGTAAAAGCAGTCTGGAAGCTGTACAGGCGATCCGTGCTGCCGGTGGTGAAGTAATCGGTATGGTATCTATCTTTAACTATGGCTTTGATGTGGCAGTACAGGCTTTTGCCGCTGCAGGCGTACCTTATCATTCCCTGAGTAATTATGATGCATTGATTACCCTGGCAGCAGAAAAAGGTATTGTTTCTGCAGATGATATCGCTACGTTGCAATCCTGGAGAAGCGCGCCGGATCAGTGGGGTAAATAGGTTTTTTTGTATATTCGGACGTTAAATCAACTATACTATGCGTATCCTGAAATTAGTAATGTTGCTGTTGGTCACCAGCGTTGGCATGGCCGTAGCGCAACAGAAACAGAAGTCTATTTTAACTGCAAAAATCAGTACACCTACCGTTCAATGTGAATCCTGCAAGAATCGTATTGAAAGATACATCAGTCAGGAAGAAGGGGTACAGTCCGTAAAAGTAGATTATAAGAAACACCTCACTACCGTGAAATACTGGAGTGACCGTACCAATATCGAAAACATTAAAACAGGTATTGCCAATGCAGGATATGATGCAGATAACATTACTGCCAATCCGGAGTCATACGCAAAACTGCCTACCTGCTGCAAGAAACCGGAAGACGGTGGCGGCATGGATAAAAAGAAAAACTAATTTTTCGGATTCCGGTCATCCCGCAGTAACGCGGGATGACCGGAATTATATATGGCCCCCCTTATTTGTTTCCCATTCATTCCTCGTCCACATATCCTATTCTCTTTAATCCGCTGAAGCACCACCTGGCTGCATTACAGGACATACTATTGCAGGCTGCGCCGGAGGCTTTTCCCACACAATTATTGGTATTGGGTAATTCCCAGATGGATATGTACCATGGACCATTGTCCGTAGCTACTATTTTCCAGGAAATCATGACCGGCTTACATGGGGCAGGTATCGCCTCTCAGGCAGATTTTGAGGCCTGGTTAGCCGGTAAGGGTGGTTATGCAGACATGATCTTGTCTGATGGAGCCACCTGGATATTACGGCTGGCAGCAAACCAGTCTGCCTATATTCATCTGCATCCGGGGAGATATAGCAGGCATACAACGCGGATAAAAGCGACGGCATTAAAAACGGTCCTGGCTTACCGGATGAAGCAGCAATGGCAGCAGTTGCCCGTAGGTAGTTTACGGGAACAAATCAACGAAATACGGCAACAACTGGCACTTTCTCCTTTGCGGTCGCTGGCAGAAAGTGAACATTTGCGCCGGGTAATGGTAATAGTGGGTGTGCGTTTATCAGAAGAAATTTAGGGCTTGTCTGGTTTCGCATTTTATCGGAAATGGCAGGTAAATGCCGCCTTTTCCAACTTTACATTTGCCGGTAGCTTTAATCGTCACTTCTTTATTGGAAAATGCGCTCAGGGCATTTTGAAATACATTGGCCATATTTACTTCGAGGCGTACCGGAAAATAAAAAGTATCTCTTGCCGGAATGTAAATCATGGTGTCCTGTATGGAATGTCCTACCGGAGTTTCATCAAGGAAGAGGTCGAAATCGGCGTCTTTTAATTGTAATTTGTAATTATTGGGATTGTAATATGCCAGAGTCATCCGTACGATACTTTTGGACATACCCAGCTCGTCCATACTGATACCGGCTACTCTCACAAACTGGATATCCTTCATTTTTTCGCAGGAGCTGGTAAGTCCCCAGGTGGCAAAAATTACCAGCAATAATCGGATTGCTTTCATCAGCTGAACAGGTTAATTGAATTTTTATCAAACCTAGTATAAAGGTTTTAGTTATCAAAAAGCGAGGTTTGAATTAGGAAACTTTTAACGCAACGGTGGCAAAAGGGGAGGAAACCTTTATTTAAATAGTTAATAAAATACATATAAAAAAACATTTCCTTTAGAAATAATTGCTATCTTCATATTCCTTCCTGTGTTCGCTGAAAATGAACACTTTTTCCACTAAATTCTTTAGTATTTTTGCATTTGCCGGCTGCTTAAGATAAAGCAGGGCATTACTAATTCATTTAGCATATTTATTAGTTTTCTATGAATTGTGAATCAGTTATTTAACATTAATTGTTAAGTAATTAATTATAAGTGAATGACAATCGGAGCTCCTGTTTTGGGGTGCAATAACTTAAAATTTTGACAATATGACGGAGAATGCAGGTAATGGGACATTACTAATTGAATCCCAATATTTTCCACCAATTGATGTGTATAAAACTTTAATTAAGTACGACACATTACAAATAGAGAAATATGAGCACTACCAAAAGCTCAGTTACCGGAACCGTTGTTATGTTGCCGGACCAAATGGCCGGATGATTTTAAGCGTACCACTGTCCCGGGGTAAAAATCAGCGGACCGTGATGAAGGATGTAAGAATCAGTAATGAAGAACAATGGCAGGCGCTGCACTGGAAAACGCTGGTGTCTGCTTACAGGCGTTCTCCCTGGTTTGAATATTATGAGGCAGAGCTTGAATTGCTGTTTCAGCGGGAATTCAATTTTCTGCTGGACTGGAACCTGGCATGTCTGGAATGGGTACATAGCAAACTCGGCCTGCAGATCCCGGTGACCTTTACCGAAAGCTATCAGCAGGAGGTAACCGGCGTAACGGATTTCCGGGAACAGGTACTGCCGGGTACGGTAGCAGCGGATGCGCCGGAATATACCCAGGTGTTTCAGGATCGTACCGGATTCATTCCGGGACTGAGTGTCCTGGACCTGCTTTTCTGCGAAGGAAAACAAAGCCTGGAGGTGATTAAAAAGGTGCTTTGAAATATTAAATAATATTATTCAACTAACTGACTTATAATTGTTTGTATATTTGTAAAGTTGTTAGTGCTTTTTTAATCGTTACCTCTGTAAAAAAATTACTGCGGCAATCGACAAAATATTTAGATTTGCAACCAATTTTGCTGGGTGTTCGAACTGACGTAGGTGTGTAAACCAGGAGTTTCCCAGTGAGGGAAGAGGAGCACTTTCCTGTGGTTTTTATATTACTAATTCCTAAAATTCATTTGCAGTATTAAATGAACAACACCTACACAGACCTCGTTAAACAGACCTTTGAATTTCCCCAGGAGGGCTTTGAAGTGAAAGACAACTACCTGGAGTTTAACGGTTTGGACATAAAGGCATTGATCGACAAGTATGGAACGCCTTTTAAGTTGACCTACCTTCCCAAAATAGGGATGCAGATCAATAAGGCAAAAAAAATGTTCCAGGACGCCATTAAGAAAAACAGGTACGACGGGGATTATTATTATTGCTATTGCACGAAGAGTTCGCATTTCTCCTTTATTATGGAGGAAACACTGAAGCACGGCGTACATATAGAAACTTCGTTTGCCTACGATATTGATATCGTCAATAAGCTGTATGAGCGCAAGAAAATCAACAAAGAAACGTTTGTGCTTTGTAATGGTTTTAAAACGAAAGCTTATACCCGTGCGATTGCCCGCCTGATCAACAGCGGCTTTAAGAATGTGATCCCGGTGTTGGACAATAAGGAAGAACTGGAAGATTACAAACGTAATATACGTGTAAAAGACAAAGTGAAGCTGGGACTGCGCGTAGCAGCAGAAGAAGAGCCAAGTTTTGATTTTTATACTTCCCGTTTAGGCATTCCTCCACGTGATATCCTTGAATATTATGTAGATAAAATCAAGGGAAATGATAAGTTCGAGCTGAGAATGCTCCACTTCTTCATGAACAAGGGGATCAAGGATGATATTTACTACTGGAGCCAGTTCAACCGGGTACTCAACCTGTACTGCCAGTTAAAGAAAATATGTCCTGAACTGGATAGCATTAATATCGGCGGCGGTTTTCCGATTAAACACTCGCTGGGCTTCGACTACGACTACAATTACATTGTAAACGAAATCGTAGCGAATATCAAGAGCATGTGTAAAAAGAACAAAGTGCCGGTACCGCATATTTATACCGAGTTTGGTTCTTTCACTGTGGGAGAAAGCGGCGCTGTAATTTATAGCGTAGTAGGGGAGAAAATGCAGAATGACAGGGAGTCCTGGTATATGATTGACAGCTCTTTCATTACCACCTTGCCAGACACCTGGGGTATCGGGGAGAAATTCCTGATGCTGCCCATCAACAAATGGGACCAGGAATACCAGGAAGTACACCTGGGTGGTCTTACCTGCGATGGATATGATTTCTATACTTCAGAAGAACATATAAATGCCGTATTCCTGCCTAAGCAGCAAACTTCCGGCGAGCCACTGTATATTGGATTCTTCCATACCGGTGCTTACCAGGATCAGCTGAGTGGTTATGGTGGTATCAAACATTGCCTGATACCTTCTCCTAAACACGTTATTGTGGGATACGACAAAAACGGGCAGCTGAAAGACTGGCTGTATGCCAAAGAGCAGACCGCACAAAGTATGTTAAAGATCTTGGGTTATTAAAAAAATGGGTTAGTAATCCTACTGAAAGCCTCCCGATTTTTCGGGAGGCTTATTTTTTTGTCATAAAAAAAGGCTTTCAATACGATGAAAGCCCTTTTACGATGGCATAGGTCAGATAACATTCATCTGCATAAGGAAAATAGGAGATAAGATTGGATACTGTAAAGATATTTTTCCCTTAAGGGATCTGTAATACCCGAAAGTTGTAATTTTTTTTAACCTTATTTTAGCATTTGAGGATACCCCACCATTAATTTATTATCACGCCGGTCTTAAATGATACGATAATGATCTGATATTGCAGTGACATTACCCCGCAGATGGTGATCGCTATCTGCCGATGTATCACACGGATGTGTAGGCCTATTCTTCTTGTGATTCATTGAGATAATCGATGGCGGTGCCACATTGTTTTTCTATTTCACTGAAACAGGCATCCAGAATGTCTAGTTCTCCTTTGGCAAATGCCGATTTACCGGACCTGGAAAATCCTTTCACCAGCAGAAATTGTTTGGTCAGATTCTGATTGATGAGAGAGAGATGTTGTTTTTGTTTTTCTGCTGTCCGTTGCTGCTCCATAGAAATAATATTACGGTAGTACTGTCCCAGTGCACGGATCAGGAATAACAGGTACAGGCCAATAATAACAGGATTGGACAGGTATTGGAAAGTAGGTGAATAGCCCGGACTAACATACACCTGCAGGTGATTGAGCTTAATGTAAGCGACGGCAGATAAGTATCCGCATAATATCAGGCACCAGAGCAGGGTCGTGCGCAGGTTTACGGTAATATAGCATAACAGGATGCTCATCATCCAGATCATGGCATACTTGGGGGATAGGTCCTGGTTGTTGAAAAAGGAAGATAACATGGGTAGGCTCAGGGTGCTCAGGGAAGTGAGCAGGCCTACGAATGCGGCAGATACGCCTTTCTTCAGCAGCAGCAGGCAACTCAGCAGGGTGGCAATCAGTACAGGAATCACCATCATGTTGATTTCATTCTGACTGATCATTGCCAGCAGCATAATCGCCATCAGTAAGGCTATATAGAAGAAAATGTAATCAAAGATCAGTTTGATTTTAGCCTGTTCGTAGGTGTTGCTGGTATGGAGCAACACTTTGCCTATCACAGCCTTTTCTGTGCTGAGATAGATGTTTTTAGTGAATAACCAGGCTCCCCTGAAGATCTTTGCCATTGCCACGTACTTAGAGAGGGCAAATTATTGCATTAATCTGCTACGGGAGATTAAACGTTCGTGTGAATTATACGCAAAAAAAGAGGTACCTGAAAAGGTACCTCTCCATAAAACCCCATTTCACTACCGGTTTCCGGATCGGGAACCGGCGTTTCCCTTATTCCACTACTATTTCTTTAGGTGCGTCCTGTTTGTTTTCCTTTTTAGGCAAGGTTACTTTCAGGATGCCATTGTCATATTTTGCGTTAATCTGGTCAGCGGCTACTACTTCTGTAATAGTGAAAGAGCGTTTGAAAGATTTGAAGTTGAATTCCCGGCGTACCTGTTTGTCGCCTTCATTTCTGGTTTCTGCTTTTCTTTCTGCGCTGATGGTAATTACTTTCTCGTTGACACTGATTTTGAAGTCTTCTTTAGCGAAACCTGGTGCTACTACCTCTAACAGGAAGGCATCTTTGGTTTCGGTGATATTTACCGGTGGATGCGTGGTAAAGAAGTCATTGGTTAGAAAATCGTCTTTTACATACCTTAATCCACCATGGAGGATGTCGTCAACAATACCGTTAAAAGATTTGGTCAGTGGGCTGTGGTTGAATTTTACGTGTGTCATAGTTTCTATAATTTTTTTGTGTGAAATCAATTTTTGTTTTGATACTGGGTACAGATCAAATGGGATACCATGCCGTAAAAACTGCTATTTTGTTAGTAAAAAGGTTACAGATTATGACATTTTGTCGTTGTGATTGTATTTATTGTGTCAAAAAGTCTATTTCGCCGTTCATTTTTTTACTTTCTGCTTCCATATATTTAACTTTGCCTAAAATCTAAACTGAAAAAAAATTATAATTATATGTATCCAGCAGAATTAGTACTGCCCATGAAGGCAGAGTTAACAGATAACGGCTTTGAAGAACTGCTTACTCCGGATAATGTAGATGCTGCCCTGAAAAAAGAAGGCACTACCCTGGTAGTCATCAATTCTGTTTGTGGATGTTCGGCTGGTACTGCCCGTCCGGGTGTGCTGATGGCAGTAGCCCACAGTGAGAAAAAACCAGACAGACTGACCACCAGCTTCGCAGGCTTCGACGGCGCAGCAGTACAACAGATCCGTACACACCTGTTGCCTTATCCTCCGTCTTCCCCGTCTATCGCATTATTTAAGGATGGTGAGCTGGTTCATTTTATCGAGCGTCACATGATTGAAGGCCGCTCCGCGCAGATGATTGCTGCAAACCTGGCTGATGCATTCGAACAATATTGCTAAATATTAAAAAATTCGCAATTCGAATTTCGAAATTGCATCGTACTTTGGTGGTTTGATATTCCTTTTGATTAAATTCGGCTTTGTTCATAGGAAGATTCAGATCACCAATTTTTTTTACGGCTATGTATCCTAATTTATATTACGCGGTCAGAGATTTGCTCGGCATAGAGTTTCCGCTGCTGAAAGTATTTCAAACGTTTGGTTTTTTTGTGGCGATTGCTTTTCTGGCTGCTGCCTATGTACTTACCCTGGAGTTGAAACGCCATGAAAAAAATGGTTTGCTGAAAGGTATCCCCGAAAAATTCACGATCGGACTGCCTGCTTCTCAAGGAGAAATTATTGGTAATGCCGTTGTAGGTTTCCTGCTCGGCTATAAAATACTGGGACTCTTCCTGCAGTGGAGTGTAGCTTCTCAGGATCTGCAGGGATTTGTTTTTTCCAGTCAGGGTAGCTGGTGGGCAGGTATTGCCCTGGCAGCTTTCATGGGCTGGAACAAATATTACACGAAGAAAAAACAGGCGTTACCCAAACCCCAGGAAAAAGAAATCATGGTGATGCCCCATAACCGGGTGCCGGATATCATCGTGATGGCGGCAGTAGCCGGCCTGCTGGGAGCGAAGGTATTTCACAACCTCGAAAACTGGAATGATTTTATACAGGACCCGATCGGTGCGTTGCTTTCCTTCAGCGGACTTACCTTTTACGGTGGACTGATCGTGGCCGCCATCGTGATCATTACCTATGCGCGTAAAAAGAAAGTAAATGTGCGCGCGTTGATAGACAGTGCCGCACCCGCCCTCATGCTGGCCTATGGAATCGGCAGAATGGGATGTCATTTTTCCGGCGATGGCGACTGGGGTATTTATAACAGTGCCTATGGTATTGACAGTACCGGTCATACGGTAAAAGTTGCGCCAGCGGCATTTAATGACCTGGTGCAGCAACATGCCGGTTTTTTCCAGCAACAATATGGCGATATCGCGCATATTCCACATGCACCTTTTGAAAAACCAGCTTCCATGGGCTTTTTGCCGGATTGGTTTTTCGCATATGGCTATCCGCATAATGTGATTAATGAAGGCGTAAAGATGGTGGGTTGCGAAGGTCAATATTGTAAGGTATTGCCTGTTTCCGTTTATCCGACAGCGTTATATGAAATCATTGCCTGTATCGGACTGTTCCTGGTACTATGGGCTATCCGTAAAAAAATAACTGTACCTGGTGTATTATTTGGTGTATACCTGATTTTAAATGGTACGGAAAGGTTTTTCATCGAGAAGATCAGGGTGAATACCAAGTATGATATTTTTGGTTTCCGTCCTACCCAGGCAGAAATTATTGCTACCTTAATGGTGATAGGAGGTATTGTATTAATCGGGTATTGCCGGAAGAAGTATAAAGTGGAGTCTACGCTTTCCTGATAGTAGCATATGGAACGTCATTTATCATTGATCCCGCTCTCACATGAGCATAAACGTCTTTTATTTGTGTGCCGCTATCTGAAAAGAGATGCGGCTCCTTATGAAGGCTTCCCCCTGGAAACCCAGGCAAAACTGGCATATGTTGTAAAAATATTCCAGGAAGTAATGGTCCCGCATATTCAGAAAGAAACGTATCTTTTTGAGAAATGTGCGGGTAAACATCCGCAAATAGATGCCCTGATCCAGGAGCTGGAAGAAGAGCACCGGATCATTTCAGGCATGTATGGTGTGCTGGCAGGCAGCAAAGAGCTGGATGCAGATATGGATAAACTGGCCAGGCACCTGGAAACACATATCCGAAAAGAAGAGCGTGTATTTTTTATGCTGTTGCAGGAGCATTTGCCAGACATATTGGCCAGCCTGCAGTGGCAACCCTGATACCATCAAGGAGTGAACAAGTTTACAGTGAACGGAACAAGTAAGGCCCCCTCACCCTCAGCCGGAAAGAAAGATAAATGGGCGAAACGTGTTATTGCTGCAACTGGATATTTATCCTATTTTTCGGAAAATTTGTAGCACTAAGCTTTTGTACTTTCCATATAGATTAACTTTTACACTTTAGACATATTCCATTGTAGTTGAGTCGGTAATAACCTATGGCTATTTAATTAAAGTTATGCGTACCTTTTATCAATGCTTATTGATAATATGCCTGTTAAATCCCCGGAGTCTGCCTGCCAAAAGCCAGGGAGACAGCTTGAGTAGGTTTGATAAGCAATGTAGTCGAGCACAGAACAATCCCTCTTTTCCTTTTTGCTATAAAAAAGGGATACAACGTCCCGGGCATGGTATTACCCTGGAGCTACCCAATGGCTATCGTTTTCTGGATGCCGGGCAGAACCGGCTGCTGATGGAAAAAGTGTGGCGGAATCCGGTTAATCCGAATGCATTGGGCTTTTTGCTGCCAGATACGGTTGGGGTATTGGACCGGCAGGTATGGGGGATCGAGGTTTCCTTTGAACCTACCGGATACCTGAGTGCACAGGATGCAGTGGCCATCGATTACCAGCGGTTACTAAAGGAAATGCAGGACGACATAAAAACAGAGAACCAGGTACGCCGCGCATATGGATATGGCGTGGTAACTGCTATGGATTGGGCTTTTCCCCCTTATTTCGATACCAACGACCATACCCTGCACTGGGCGAGATTACTACATTTTAGCCATAATCAGCATACTATCATAAATTATGAAGTACGCCTGCTGGGCCGCCATGGTGCCTTTTGCTTTACTGCCATTGGCAGCGCCGATCAGTTGCCGCTGATAAAAAGGGAAATGAGGCGGCTGGTGAAACGGGCTTATTTTGATAACGGCGACCGATATGCCGATTTTAACCCACTGACGGATCCTTTTGACAGCCTGGGCCCCGATGCCTTGATGGCTGGTAATATGTTCTCCGCAGCCAATCTGTTCGTTTTGTTATGTAACAGCTGGTTACTGGTACTGGTTTCCTGCTTAATGGTACTGTTCGTTTATGTCATGCAATATTATCACCGCCGTAAGCCTACCTACCGTAAAATGATACAGGTAGATGAACGTTTAAACTAAGGCTGGTATCTCTTCCTCATACATATTATAATTGTACGATTTTGTTTATCCTTGTTTAGTACCGGTTATCCTGTAATTATACCGCTTTCTAATATACTCCACCTGCCGCTGCAACTTATTGTCGCGCGGATCGTCTTTATAGCACTTTAATATTTTTTACCAATCATCACCATCTACAAACCGCTTGTGTATAATTATGTACTATGTAATGCATAATACCTACCTTAGCATCGTAGTAGTTAATATAATGTAGTAGATGAACTACTGTAGTATAGTAACCAAGGTTCTTTAAAAACAGAATGCATCCAAATCTAAAAAACTAATAATCTAAATCCGCCCTTATATGAACTCAATTGCCAAAGCGTTAACATTAACAATAGGTGTGTTTAGCGCTGCATTTACCTCACAGGCACAAAACGGACCCCGTGTAGCAGGCCAGATTACCCAAACAGGTAATAAGCCGGCTGAATTTGCCACCGTTACCTTATTAAAAGCAAAGGACTCTTCGCTGGTAAAAGGTGCGGTTGCGGATATCAATGGTAAATATGAATTTGAACAGGTAAAACAAGGAAGATACCTCGTAGCCGCCGTAGCGATGGGTATGAATAAAGCATACAGCAAAGCATTTGAAGTAGGCACTACACCCGTAATGGTGCCTGCAGTATCGCTGGAAACAGCATCCAAAAGCCTCAAAGCAATTGATGTAACCGCCCGCAAACCATTCATTGAGCAAAGAGCTGATAAAATGGTGGTAAATGTGGAAAGCAGTATTACTGCCGCTGGTGGTAACGCCATGGAAGTACTGGAAAAATCACCTACTATCAACGTCGACAAAGATGGTAACATCTCCATGAAAGGTAAAGCAGGCGTGGTTATCATGATTGATGGTAAACAAACCAATATGAGCAGCCAGGAAATTGCGGAATTGCTGAAAAGTATGCCGGCTTCCAACCTGGATCAGGTAGAACTGATTGCCAATCCATCTGCCAAATACGATGCGGCAGGTAATGCGGGTATCATCAACCTGAAACTAAAGAAAAATCAGAACTACGGTACCAACGGCAATATTACGCTGGGAGGTTCCTATGGTATATGGCCACGCTGGAACGGCGGGTTAAACCTGAACCACCGGAATGCAAAATTCAACCTGTTTGGTTCCTACAACTACAGCCACCGGGAGCAACAACAGGATATAGGCCTGTTTCGTTCCATGACTGATAAAAACCAATACCGGGAATATGATCAGCTCACCAGAATGCACCAGCAATCCAACTACCATGGCGGAAAAATCGGCGCAGATTATTTCGTGGCGAAAGGTCATACAATTGGTGTAATGGTGGATCTGGCTATCCGGGATCGTAATAACCCGGGATTGGCAACTACCAATATTGGTAATGGCAGCCGTATCGATTCAATTCTGTATACCAATACCACCAACAATTCCAACTGGAAAAGAGGTGCTTATAACCTGAACTACCGCGGTATCCTGGATTCTACCGGTAAAGAACTGAACATCGACCTGGACTACGCCCGCAACTCCAATAAGGATAACGCAGATATCTTTGCGATGACCCGTGACGCCGCTGGTAAAGGACTGTTTGGTAGTGATACTTCCCGTAACAACCAGCCTTCCAATATTGAGATTCAAACAGCAAAGATTGATTATGTACATCCGTTGAAAAATCAGGCTAAGCTGGAAGCAGGTGTGAAAGTAAGTTTTGTGAAAACAGATAACAATGCCCGTTTCGACTCTTTAAAACGTAATATCTGGATACTGGATGAAAACCGTTCCAATCACTTTGTCTATAAAGAAAATATCAATGCAGCCTATATTAACTTCAACAAACAGTTCAAGAAAGTAGGCATACAGTTGGGCCTGAGAGGAGAGCAGACACATATCACCGGTACTTCTGAGTCAGCAAAAAACGGTACAAGTTCCGTGATCAAAAATGACTCTACTTACTTCAACCTGTTCCCGAGTGTAGCCGTTTCCTACAACCTGAACAAAAGCAATACCCTGGGATTCACCTACAGCCGCCGTATCCAGCGTCCGAGCTATGAAGATCTCAATCCGTTTGAGTTCTATCTGGACAGATATACCAAGGAAGCCGGTAATCCCAACCTGAGACCACAGTATTCCAACAATTTTGAAATCACACATACCTTCAAGGAATTCATCATCACCTCAATTGGCTATTCCCATACAAAAGATATGATGACGAGAATACTGGAAGCCGATGTGGATAAAGCAACCGGTGATACTTCTGTACTTCGGTATAAATACCAGAACGTAGCCAAGTCCGATAATTTCAACCTGAACATATCTGTACCGCTGCCGATTACCAAATGGTGGACCAGCTTTACCACTGTATCTGTTGCTTACAATATGTTTGAAACCGTGGTGAATAATAATCCCGTGAAGCTGTCTGCTGCTGGTTTCTTTGGTCGTACACAACAAACCTTTACGTTAAGTAAAGACATCTCTGCCGAGGCTACTTTCTTTTATGTTTCGCCACAGGTGTCTGAAGAAGGATTGTTTCGTATGAAGTCAATGTGCTCGCTGGATCTGGGATTGCAGAAAAAAGTACTGAAAGGTAAGGGTACCCTGAAACTGAATATAACAGACGTACTCCGGACCAATTATTTCCGCGGCACATTTGATAATGCCGGCAGATACAATTCCGTATACAGTAAATGGGATGCGCAGCAGGTTCGCCTGGCCTTTACCTACCGCTTTGGTAATACCCAGGTAAAAGCAGCCCGTAACCGCCAGACTGGCCTCGAAGCAGAACAGAACCGTGTGAAACAAGGTGGCAATTAATTCCTGACTTAAGATGGTTTTTTAGGTAATATAAGGATGGAAAAACGCGGCCTGTTTAGCGGGCTGCGTTTCCTTTACCGAATCCAGGTTTTGCCCCTCTTTTAGTCATTGAAATAAAAAGGAACAGGTTTCGTCACATAAAAGCGGGGTTTGGTATAATTGGAAGGCCGGCAGTAAATGTTTCAACTATTTTTGAAGAAATTTTTTCGGCAGAGATATCCTTCATTCGTCTGTATATTTAGTTCATAGTGAATAAGTTAGAGAGTAATGTCCCGTTAGATAACCAGCCAAAGTAGCACCTGAGCCGAAAAAACTGAATCAACAGCATGCAACCTTTTTTACAATCATTGTCTTTATAATGAAAGCATCAGACAGTAACTTGAATCAATCGCAGATAGAACAACATGTAGTAGACCGCTGCAAGAAAGGGGATGTACGCGCATTCCGTGAATTGTACAATGCATATGCGGCCGCCATGTACAATATTTGTGTACGCATGACGGGGAATACTACTGATGCGGAAGATACCTTACAGGAAGCTTTTATCCAGGTACACAAAAACATCCATAAACTGGAACGCGACAGTAGTGTGAGTGCCTGGATCAAAAGAGTAGTGGTGAATCATTGCCTGAATAACCTGCGTAAGAAGAAAGTGTATTTTGAAGATGTGGAAGAAGTAGAAGTAGAAGAAACTTCAGGTATTGATGAAGCAGATTTTGCCTGGACCGTTACCGCCATTAAATCGGCGATTCATGGGCTGCCACATGGTTACCGGACCGTATTGAATCTCTATCTGTTTGAAGAGTATTCGCACCGGGAGATCGCTACCATGCTGGGTATCTCTGAATCTACTGTTAAAACGCAGTACATGCGGGCAAAGGAAAAAGTAAGACAAATTGTAAAACAGCAAAATGTAACTCGTTAATGTCGGATCATTTCGAAAGGTTTGTACAACAAAACAGGAGCGAATTTGATAGTGCCCTTCCGTCCCCCCGTATCTGGGAAGCATTGGAGCAGGAACTGGAAAGTAACCGTAAAGGAAGAGTTGTTCAGCTATTGCGTAAAAACTGGTTCAAAGCTGCAGTCATTGCAGTATTGCTGGTCAACGCTGCTGCATTGGTTTATTTTACCGGTCACCGGCAACAACAGCAGCGTCAGGAGGAATTGGCCGCATTGGCTCCCGATGTGGCAGAGGCCAAGGTGTATTATTCTGCCCGTATTGATCAGAAGCTGGAAATGATCAACGCTTATCCGGCAACAGCCCTGGGAATGGACAGTATTGCCCGGCAGGAACTGGAGTTAAAAAATGATACTTACAAGGCGCTCGAAAGAGAGCTTAAAAATAACCCGGGCAACGAAAGAATACGTGCCGCCATGATACGCTATTATCAGTTAAAACTGGACTTACTTGACAAAATACTGGAAGAACTGCAGGCAAAACAACCCGCTCCTGCGCAATTAAAAAAACGATATGAAGCTGAAATTTAAATACTTGTTGTTTCTGCTGTGCCCTTTGCTGGTGCAGGCTGAAAACAGAGAATCCACGTACAAAAAAGTTGTCACAAAAGAATTCGCTGTTGGTAACAAAGCTGTGTTAAACATTTCCAATAAGTATGGAAAAGTAGTTTTACATACGTGGGAAAAAAATGAGATTAAAGCAGTGGTGACCATTACAGGGTGGGGGAAGAAAGATTCCGAAGCCAAAGAGGTAGCCGATATGGTTGATATTGCAGAGGAGAAGGTAGGTAATTCATCCGTTATATTACGCACGGTATATAATCCGGGTTCGCAAAGCTCCGGCTGGTTTTCCTGGGGAAATAAAAAAGAGTCGAAAGATTATGTGAATATTGACTATGACGTATTTGTGCCACAAAGTATGGAGCGCCTGATTGTTGAAAACAAATTCGGGGATGTATTATCGGATAAGTTTTCTTTCCCGGTAGAACTGCGTATCAGTTACGGCAATTTTGATATCCGGGAGGCAGATGACCTGGTACTGAAAATAGCTTATTGTGACAGAGGAAGAGTTGGCCGGGCCAACAACCTTGATCTGAAAAGCAGTTACTCCACCGTACGTGTAGAACAGGTCGGAGTGGTGGAATTACATTCCAGCTATAGTGAATATAATTTTACCAAAGTTGATCAGCTGCGGTTGCATTGTGCCTACGATGATATCAAAACAGAGCTGGTAGGTAAAATAACCGGCACCTGTACCTATACTGATATTAAAGCAGGAGAACTGCAACAGGATATCAGCCTGAAAATGTTGTACGGAGATGTGCTGATCCGGCGTACCGGCAACGGATTAAAAGGAGCCGACCTGACGCTGAATTACTCAGATTTGAAATTCGGCGTCTTACGCAAACAATCACTGTCGCTGGATATATACCTGGTATACGGCGATCTGAGCACCGGGGGACTGGAATTCCGGAATGTCGTCTCTAATAAAAAAGGAAACATCTTTAGTTACTCCGCCCAGTCAGGCACCGGTAGTGATCCTGCCCCGATAAAAATAAAAGGTTCCAACTGCGACATTAAATTCCTTGTGTTATAAAATATCCATCTCACCATTCTAATACCATTATTATCATCTAAAAAATCTACTACATGAAAAAACTATCCCGTTACATCCTGGTAGCAATACCATTTTTACTGGTAGCTGGTATCTTATCCGCCTTTACAATTAGTTGGACTGAAACGATCAGAGGAAATGGTAAAGTGAGCCAGGAAGACAGAACTGCCGGCAGCTTTAAAGAGATCAGTACTTCTGGTGTATTCAAAGTGGTGATTCAGCAGGGAAGTACGCACAGTATTAAAATAGAAGCCGAAGAGAATCTGTTGCCATATATTGAAACCAGTGTTTCCGGTAATGAATTAAGTATCCATACCAAAAGAGGACATAATATCAATCCTACCAAAAGTGTAACCGTGTATGTTACCATGGCTAAGGTCAATAAATTATCTGCCAGTGGGGCCAGTGGTTTTACCAGCACCGGTATCCTGAAAACAGACCGGCTGAAACTGGCTTTCAGTGGTGCAGCTGACGCTACACTGGATATTGAAGCGGCTAACCTGGAAGTAGGTTTATCCGGTGCCAGCAATATAAAACTGAAAGGTAGCAGCAGTGATGCAGAATATCATATTTCCGGTACAGCTGATATAGCTGCCCTGGATCTGGAATCACAGGACGTAGCTGTTAGTATTTCCGGTACCGGCAAAGCGCAGGTATTTGCCCAGAAAAAGCTGGAAGTGAATATTTCCGGTTTAGGAAAAGTAAAATATAAAGGAGAGCCTACCGTTCGGCAAGAGATCAGCGGAATGGGAAAGATCAGCAAAATATAGGATTAGAACAATTTAGATTTAGATTATATATGCGGCAGGTAGTTCCCTACCTGCTTTTTCTTTTCTATATTTGTTGTTCGAATATTAAATTTTTATAGTTATGCCGTCCTTTGATATTGTTAGCAAAGTAGATTTACAGACATTGGATAATGCCATTAACACAGTGAAAAAGGAGATCACCAACCGGTTTGATTTTAAGGGCTCACATGTGGAAATTGAATTGAATAAGAAAGAGCTGGTCTTAAACCTCGAAGTGGAAAGTGATATGAAGCTGGCGCAGGTATTGGATGTACTGGTAACACGTACCATGAGACAGGGACTGGATGCCAGCATTTATGACCAGAGTAAGGAAGCTTACCAGAGTGGTAAGGTATATAAGAAGGAAGTACCTATCCGGAATGGTATTAAACAGGAAGATGCTAAAAAGATCGTGAAACTGATCAAGGATTCCGGTTTGAAGGTACAGCCTGCCATTATGGATGATATTGTACGGGTAACAGCCAAAAAAATTGATGATCTGCAGGAAGTGATACAAAAGTGCAGGGAAGCCAATTTAGGGATACCTTTGCAGTATATAAACATGAAATCCTAATTTTTTTAAGAATAATCTTTGGGTGTTAAAGAAATTTAGTTAACTTTGCACCCTGTATTTACAATAATTTTGATATGAAACAGGGAATCCATCCAGAAAGTTACAGATTTGTGATATTTAAAGATATGTCAAACGGAGAAAGCTTTTTAAGCCGTTCTACCGCTCCTTCCAAAGAAACTGCAAAGTGGGAAGATGGTAACGAGTATCCGTTGATCAAGTTGGAAATTTCCAATACTTCTCATCCTTTCTATACTGGTAAGAACGTATTGGTGGATACTGCAGGACGTATTGACAAATTCAAAAAACGCTACGCTAAGAAAGCATAGTTTTTCGGACAAATATTTTTTAAGAATCCCATCGGCTTATCGATGGGATTTTTTATTTTACACGCTATGGAGCGTAATTATATACTGTTCGACACGCCCGTACGTGAATTGTTATACCCCTTTACACATACAAGACCCATTGCTGCCTGCAGAGTAGGTATACTTACTATCCGGGAAAAATGGGAACATTGGCTGCACACCGGCGTGAGTTACTTTACCGTACCACATCTGCAGGAGAAGTTTCCTTTACAACAAGGGACCGAAGATACCGTGAATGTGCTGATCAGCGGGCATATCCTGCCGGATGCCGCTTTGGTGGCTGCTATTGCCGCACTGGAGCCGGAAGAGGAGCTATATAGCAATCAGCACCTCATCGCCAAAGTAATCAAGGGGAAAGAGGTACAGCTGCTGGCGCCGGGCAAACGAAAAAATTATCCGGGCGAAATACTGGGAATTTTTATGCCCTGGGATATCTTTGCATACAATGACCGGGCTATCCGGGCAGATTTTCAACTGCTTACTGCAGGCCGGACATCTGCACCTATATCATCCACCAATCAACTTTTCAACGCGGCAGATATTTTCCTGGAGCCAGGGGCCACTGTTACCTGCAGTGTGCTGAATGCCTCCACGGGGCCTATCTATATCGGGAAAAATGCGCAGGTAATGGAAGGTTGCCTGATCCGCGGGCCATTGGCAATGGGAGAAGGAGCCGTGCTGAAAATGGGTACCCGGAGCTATGGCGCTGTTACACTGGGACCTTATAGCACGGGTGGTGGTGAAATCAAAAACAGCGTGCTGTTTGGTTATTCCAATAAAGGACATGATGGCTACCTGGGAGATGCGGTAATAGGCGAATGGTGTAACCTGGGCGCCAATACCAGCTGCTCCAACCTGAAAAACAACGTTGCTCCGGTAAGGGTATGGCTGGAGGCTAAAGGAACAACCGCTGTTGCAGGTTTAAAATGCGGGGTGCTGATGGGAGATTACAGTCGTTGCGGGATTAATACCATGCTGAATACCGGTACTGTGGTGGGCGTATCCTGTAATGTATTTGGAGGCAGTTTCCCGGACAAGTTCCTGCCTTCTTTCAGTTGGGGGAGTACCGCGGAGGAGGGTGTTTACCGGTTACCGGAAGCCCTGCGGGATGCCGCTGCCTGGATGGCGTTGAAAGGTAGTCCTTTAACAGCGGCAGATAACCGTATACTGACCGCTGTATACACACAGACAAGAGAAAAAGACCTTAAAACTTAATATCGCAGTATTTATGAGAAAAAAAATTGTTGCAGGCAACTGGAAGATGAACCTTACGCTGGCGCAGGGTGAGCAGCTGATTAATGACATTTTACAGGCAGGCCTGAAACTGGAAGAAGGCCAGGAAGTGGTGATCGCTACTCCTTTTCCTTACCTGTTGAAGGCAAAGGCGTTGCTGAAAAACTATCCTGGTTTTTATGTAGCGGCACAGAACTGCCATAGCGAGAAATCCGGTGCTTTCACAGGGGAAGTAGCGGCAGAAATGTTGCAATCCATCGGCGTGGATTATGTTATTTTAGGTCACTCCGAAAGAAGGGAGTACTTCCAGGAGAGCAATGAAATGCTGGCCCGGAAGATAGATCAGGCGCTGGCGAATGGTATTAAGCCTATTTTCTGCTGCGGAGAGCCGCTGGCTATCAGACAGGCAGAAAGCCAGAATGATTATGTAGCTGCACAGCTGGCAGAAAGCCTGTATCACCTCACTGCAGAACAATTCAGCCAGGTGGTGATTGCCTATGAGCCTATCTGGGCTATTGGTACCGGTTTAACCGCCAGTGCTGCACAGGCGCAGGATATGCATGCTTTTATCCGCTCGCAGATTGCCAATAAATTTGGCAGAGAAGCCGCTTTGCATACAACCATATTATACGGTGGTAGTGCTAAGCCAGGTAATGCAGCCGAATTGTTTGCTTCTCCCGATGTAGACGGAGGCCTGATTGGCGGCGCATCGCTGGTGGCGGCCGACTTTGTGTCTATTGTAACAAAACTTTCCTGATACTAAAAAAATACGCAAACGGCAGCGTCTGCGTATTTTTTTAGTAAAAAATGCTAAAAAAATTAGTAATTCTGCGAAAAGGTTGTATATTTGTATCGTCATTCTAACAGGAAGAATTAAAATATCAGGTTATGAATACGAATTATGAAATTTCGGAAGAGTTATTTGATTATTTGCTGGTGGTAAATCCGGATGTGCTGGTAGCGAAAGATGTAACCCGGATGCGACAGTTTATTGCCAATGAACTGAACGATCCTGGCCACACATCTGGTCCGGTACATGTAGCCTTGTTTAGGTCTGCATTTCCCGTTCGTTATGAGAACGATTTCATTACAATGCTGGAGGAAGTAGCCAGGAAGCAGGCGGGTTTCGCTATTTATACTGCTAAAATGGATGCTGCCAGACATGCCGATGGCAGACACAGTATTTTTGTGAATGTGGCTAATCCAAAACCATTAATGGATTTGCACAGGAGCATTATGGAAACATTTGAATTAAAACCGCAGTCATTCCGGCCGCATATTATGCTGGCAAGAGGAATGCAGGAAGCGGATGTAAATAAAATAGGCCCGTTACTAGCAGAAAAATTGTTTGTACGCAGCTTTAATTGCCATTGTTTTAGTTTGCTCAGAAGGCCCGCTGCCGGCGGAAAGTATGAGCGTGTGAGAGATTTTGTGTTTGGTGATATTGAACATATGGCAGGATCTCTTTTTAATTATGCCGCTTAAGAGTGATATACTTGCCTGAGCCAGGAAATACCGGATGGGTAGATACGCAGCATTGATGTTATAGTAAACCGGATTCGATAAATTTGGTGTAGCCCCTATATCCCTTTCATCAATGTACCCCCAGATAACCCTCCTTTCATTTCCATTGCCATGTATGTCGTGCATCGGTCAACTGATCGTATGTAATGATATCATTATCGGCGCTGTTTTGCTATAGTCTTTATGAGATGTTGCAGATCCGCTACGCCGGTATCTCCAGGTTCGGGCAATTATATTATGCTATTGGTATTACCTATAAAAGCAAATAACCTGTTTTATGTAGTAACTATATCATGTGGATATTAGTAAGGGTTGTATTACAGGTTTGATTTCACAAAGAGGTATAGGTAAGCAGATGGCGTTACCAACCGGGATACCGTAACCCGGCAATAGCACAGCAGAAAAATAATAGCTGCAAATGGCCATCCGAAAGATGTTATGATGAATGCGTGATCAATGATCAATGATTGTAAATAGAGAGCAGGTAGGAGATGTTTTAGGAAGTTCATGTGATGTACAGCTATGTTGCATTCCTGAGTTATAATATAAGGAAAAACTCCTGTGAAAATAGGAACATGATAAGTGGTGTTACTACGTCCGGGATGTAGGAACGGTCGCCATATACACGATAGATAAATATTTACAGCTATTCATCTGTCAGTAGGCGCCGTTACTATGGTAACAATCATTTATGGGTGCTATGTATTCACACATTTGTAATAAGCGGCTTTCGATGAAATCCCTTTATGGATAATGGTTTTGTTGATTTTTAAAATCATCGGAGATATTTCATGGATCGTGATCGTATCAATACCTGGTTGATATACGGTAACGTCTTTACAGGTATGAAATATTGAACAGTGGCTTTTAAAAATCACTAAATTACTTCGCCTTATATGGAACAGATCGGGATTTTTTTATGGTAGTATCCTTGTTTTTAAAGACGATCGCAGGATTACAGCGGCCAGGCGGTCAATGATGATCAGGAAACTATCGACGTATAAAGAAGGATAAAGAAAAATAGAGAAAAGCAAGGCAACATAAAGCAGCTTACATGTGGCAATCGCTTCGGCGCTTTTAAAAAGATATTGTACGGTCCGGCCGGACCCATGAAGATCGCTGTCATATGGTAGCGGAAGCAATATTCATGGAAAGTAGCGTTGCTGATCAGGAACAAAATGATCCGCTCCTGCAGGCCTGCTTTTCACCATACTGCTTTGCAGAAGACTAAATGACAAGGGTATGATTCGTAAAAAGAAGACTACCTGAAATAGCGACGATCATGGTTGTGTACTGTGTTTTGAAGCGATGGCAATAGTAGACAGGATCCGTAAAGTCTGGTGTCAGACGACATCATGAGGTAATGAGTGCAGCAGCTACCTTTTGCTGAGTAGATAAAAAGCGGCCTTCATTTTATGAATCACAACAGGATGGTTTCAGCGTGCTATTGAACATAAGATCCGGTATAACTGTTGAATGGCTAAGCTGTACACACTTTTGCTTCTTTATTGATGATGGAATGGCTTTATGGCCGGATGATAACTGGCACTGTTACAGGTTTTCCAGCTATGGCAGCAGGTAGCTGTCGTTGCAGCAACAGGAGGTATTACATGGCTGGTCAGCAGCACATCAGCGCAATAACCGGATAGGGATATCGGTTGATTGCAGGCTTCCCGTTTCTATTGTTTATCTGTTTATTGATTGATTTGTTTGGCAGTCTGTGATCAGACTGGCAGCAGTGGCCATCCTGTATGGTGCTAAAGGATATTTTAAATCGCGCAGGATTGCTGGGGAAGCAGGAGCAGGATCCTGTTAACCTGATCTGTTTAAGATAGCTTACTACGCTGGATGATAGCTTAAAACAGCTGATGATTGCTTTCGAATGATGAGCAGGCAGGAGGAAAGGCGGACCATTCACATATGGTAGCCTGCAGCAAAACTTTTGTTATAAATATTAATTGTTTTCACTTATGGTAGCCAGGTCTATTGTGCATAAAGAGATTATAGTAAGAGGGCGCGTACAACGAGTCGGATTCCGGGCTAATGCAAAAAATATTGCAGACATGATGGGAGTAGCAGGCGTCATCAAAAACTTATCCGATGGCAGTGTGTGGATCAGTGCGGAAGCAACGCCACTGGTAATGGAAGATTTTCTGGCGTGGTGTAAAGCCGGATCTCCCAACGCGGAGGTAACAGCATTGGAAATTACGGAAGGAACCGTACAACATCTGACAGGATTTACTATCCTCTATGTATAAGCCCCCTCAGCAGCAGTTGATGTAAACTTTGCTGCAGGCAATAAAAACGCAAAACAACACGATCTGGTAACGTACTTTATACAACCAGCGCGATTGTTTTGCGTTTTTTATAAATAGTACCAACAGGTAATCAGCAGATGACCACATGTTGGGATATATTATCTGGCAGCAGCAATTTTCTTTTGTAAGTCTTTGTCCAGCGCTGCTTTAGGCACAATGATCGTGATGGTATTGATTGCAAAGTAAGCTTCAGATACATTGAAATAACCATTGAACGGTCCTGATTGAGTACCCCAGGAATTTTTTACCACAAAATAGGGTTTGCCCTGTTTGGTTTGTTCAATGCCTGTAATGTGCATCAGGTGGTCATCCTGGGTTAACAGTTCTTCGTATAACTTTTGACGTAACTCCTGAGAATAAGGTGCTTCTTTCATATCCGGCGTAATGCTGTCGCGTTGGAAGCTGCCATCCTGAGGTGGAAATACGGCGTAACCTTTATTGGTAGACCATCCCTTGTTGCTGACATCTGCATCCCACATGATGGTGTAGCCTTTCTGCAGGGTGGATTTGGTGATGTTGATGAGCTCCTGTAAGGGCACATTATAATAGGCGCCATTGGAGAAGTTATCAGGTACTTCTACAATGAATGACTGATGAAACGGATGATGGGTAAAGGAAGTGAGGAATACATAATCTTCCGGATTGAATTTTACCACTTCTTTGGCAAAGGTCTGTGGCGTATAGTTTTTGCCATCATAGGTAAAAGAAGCCGGTGGCTGACCGATGTAGCTATCCATAATAGCAGTGAATCCTTCTACCCAGTTATCCGGGATCGGTGCTTTTATTTTGATAATGCTATCCAGGTAATGTTTCATGGTCGTTTGCATGGCAGCATGATCATGTTTGGTAGCACTGTTTTTTAATCCGCTGTAGGCCTGCTCCGGTACCAGTCCATACTGACCTGCAGCACGGATCACATCATGCCCCAGTCCTCCTTCACCAAACTGTGCACTACCCTGGCGGCGTACATAGTTTTTAGCTTTTTCCAGATAGATATTGCGGACAGTAAAGATTTCGGAAAGGTCTATTTGAGAGACGCCTTTTCGCAGTGTTTCTGATTCCAGCAGGGATGTAGTAGAGAAAGCCCAGCAGGTGCCTGTCTGGCCCTGACTTTTTACGGGAGTGGCTGCATTGATTTTGCCGGGTAACAATTGTTTATCCTGTGCAAACGCGGTGGTTACAGTAAAGATTGACAAGGCAATACTAAATACTTTCATAAACTATACGGTTGATTGATTAGCCTAAAGATAAGTGCTTTACCTAAAACCTCGGACACCGGAAGGGAAGAATTACAGGAGAGGTATAACGTGTTACGCATTTTCCGGCAGGTAACAGCGGGAATATCTCGCGTTGAACTGTCGGAAAATGCGTAACGATAAGCGGAAATATGGGAAAATCAGTTTTCTATGCTAACATGCAGCTCGTCGTTGCTATCGTTGGACGATTGATTGCTGGAACCACGAATGCTGATCTTTTTATGTTGCAGGTATTGCTTGTATTTTTCTACTACGGCAGCAGGTTGTTTGGTACCGTTGATAAATAAGCCGGCATCACTTTTTTCTATCGTAAAACCCTGGCTGGGATTGATTAATTTTTCGGCGGTCATTTTCCGCACCATTTCTTTGGTGGGGGCACCGTTGTTTTTTTCTCTCTGTATTTCTGCCGCTTCCCGGCTCGCATCCGCTCTTTCACGCGCTGCATCTGCTTTTGCCCGGGCTATATCTGCTTTTTGTCTGCGGGCATCTGTCTGCGACCTGTCCTGCTCCCGCTGTGCCCTGCTTATTTGTGCCATAGCACTGGCTCTGGCTTTATCCGCTATTGATTTACTTTCGCGGATGGTGCGGTTGACGTTCTCGTTAATCTTGTCCCAATCTGCTTTATTATAGGCTATTTTAATATCCTGGTTAATTTGATGCCAGTTGACCTTACTCAACGCGGAATCGCGCGCTATTTTCATATCTGCAGAAAGCTGTTTCCAGTCTACGCTGGCAAGTGCCAGGTCTACTTCAGATTGTATATTTTTTAAATCCACGTCCCGCATTTGTTTCATCGCCTGCCGCACCTGTTCCCGGGTTTCGCGGATATGTTGTTTGATCATTTTACGATCTATCTTTTCGTCGGAAGCCGCTTGCTGTTTGTTGGCAGGTGACTGTATTACGTCCTCCGGATCATTAGGTGTTTCCGGGGTGTCAGGTGTTATCGGTGCCGTCGGTGTTGCGGGTGTTGGTGGAGTAGGAGGCGTAGGCGGAGTAGATGGTTCTACGGGTGCCGGTGTAATGGTATCTGCCATCACTGCTGCTACATAAACAGGCGTATGAGGCTTATTGACAGTTGCCACCGCAGGTATGATGGCTGCATCAGCAGGGTGGGTATCTACTGCTTGCAGTTGTGTTTCCGGCCGGGCTTTTTCATTGGCTCCTTTGGCTGGGTTCAGCCATGCAATGGAGATCAGGCCGGCAGCGATAATCAGACCTGCTAAAAAACGTTGACTATAATTGAGATGTGTTGTTTTCATTTCCATGATACGTTTAATGCGGTAAAACAGATGTTGTCTATTATCTGCAGCGGCCATGGACAGTGGGTTGGCGGTTAACCGGTATTCTTCCAGCGCAACCAATGCCCGGGCATAGTGCAGGGGTTGTACGGTACTGGCAATAACCAGATCGTCGCAACAGTGTTCCCTTTCCAGGCGGATCGTTTTAGCAATCAGCCATACAAAAGGATTAAAAAAGAGCATGATTTCAACAATTGATTGGAAGATATTCAACAGATAATCATTGCGTTTGATATGGGCCAGTTCATGGAGTAAAATGGCCTCCAGCTGCTGTTCACTCAGGTTGTTGACCATGGCAACCGGCAGCAGGATTACGGGTTTCAGAAATCCCAGCATCACCGGTACCATCACATGTGGTGATATGAACAGTCTCACCTTGCGGGGAATCTGTAGCCGGGCAGCCAGTGTTTCCAGGTGTTTCTCCCATACTTCGTCCATCTGTACTACATTATGATGCCGGATGTGCTGCAACTCAAAAAGGTCGGATACCAGTTTGATGGTCATCACAATCATGCCGGCGGCATACAGCATTACGACGATGGGAAAACACATTTCCAGATTGGGAAACAGCCACATTAACGGTTCCTGGCTGGGATATACGGCCGGCATGTTCACGGGTTGAACAGGCATGGGAGCCGCTGCCAGCTGCATCGTCATGGTTTTAACGGTGCTTAGGGCGTCCAGGTGTTCATATAAGGTGATCAGGAACCAGACAAAAATACCGGATAACGACAGCAGGGCGAGATTGTACTTGATTCTGGCACTGGCCTGTGGCCACAGTTTCAGTACTATTCTGAGACAGGCATATATGAAAAAGGCCTGCCAGAGAGAATGAAGGATGGTCCATCCCAGGGCGCGTACCAGGTCGCCGGTAATAGGTAATACGTTCATGGTATAAATTTTACCCGTTATCCTTTTGCTGTTTTTCTATATCAGATAAATATTGGCGGATTTTGTCCAGTTCTGCATCCGAAGACTGGTGATGTCCCAGTGCCTGCATGACCAGCTGGGAGGCAGAGCCACCAAATACAGTATCTATCATCTTATTCAGTAACTGTTGCCGGGTGGTTTGCTGCGAAACCGCTGTCGTAAATACGTGGGTTTTGCTGCTGGCATCCCGGTCCAGTAACTTTTTTTCATGCATGATCTGCATTAATTTGAGCGTGGTCGTATAGCCGGCATCTTTTGTCTGCGATAAAATGTCATGTACTTCCCGCACGGTGCTGGCCCCTCTTTCCCAAAGAATGCTCAATATTTCCAATTCACTTTCTGTAGGACGTATATGTTTCAAAGCAATGATTTAAAGGATGATTATTGTTGTACGAATATCTTCGTAAACGAATGTACGACAGTTTTCGTAAATGCGAAATATATTTTCAGCAAATAGGATGAAAGGTCATTTAAGCGGATCGCTGTGCAGCCCTTAGTTGCTTGGTTGTCTTACGGCTGCCGTCTGCACTCCAGCCGGGAGCATCAAAAGCATAGTGCAGGGCTTCCCGCAGGTTCTTTGCCCGGCGTATGTCCTGCCAGATGCTGCGCCATTCATGGGTAGCTATGCGGAGCGGGTTGTGGGTATTGATGTTGGACGTAAGGCCATAGGCCGGCCGCTGCACTTCCGGTGTAAAGGTGCCGAACAACCGGTCCCAGATAATCAGCACGCCGGCATGGTTGCTGTCCAGGTAAGCGATATCGGAGCCGTGGTGTACGCGGTGGTGCGAAGGCGTATTAAAAATATATTCTATCGGGGCCGGTAATCGCTGAATCAGTTCTGTATGTATCCAGAATTGATAGATCAGGCTAACGGCCTGCATGGTCATCACCATCATTGGATGGAAGCCGGCCAGCGGCATCCATACCCAGAAAAGGAAGGCACCACTGATATTTCCTGTCCAGGTCTGACGGAGGGCCGTGGCCAGGTTATAACTTTCGGAGGAATGGTGAATGACGTGCGATGCCCAGAAAAAGCGTACGGTATGACTGGTGCGGTGAAACCAGTAGTAGCTGAAATCATCTGCAAAGAAGGCCAGCAGCCACACCCACCATACAAAATCGAGGGTAAAGAAACGGAACTGGTAAACAAAGGCATAAACACCCAAAACAATGGCTTTGGTAAACAATCCGATAAATACGTTGCCCAATCCCATGGCAATGCTGCTAAGGGCATCTTTGGGCCGATAAAGGTGTTTCTGGTCGATAGATGTAAGTATAATCTCCAGCAATATCAATAAGACAAATGCTGGGATGGCATAGGTAATCAGATCCCGCGGCATAGATCGTTGGCTTTGTACTGAAGTTAAGCATTTCAGGGCAAAAAAAAACGGGTTGTCCTACCACTGTGGTAAAACAACCCGTTTACAAATTAACCATTACTACTTGAGACTTTTCTCTGACCTGCTCACCGCTGAGGTGCCAAACCAGCCGAGTATTTTGGTTTTACTATTAGGAGTGGTATTGACGATGTTGGTTTTTACGTTTTCCAGAATTTTAGCAAACAAACCGCCCTGATTGAGCTGGCTTTGCAGCTGGTCCAGGAACTCGTAGCTACGGCGTGTCACGGAAGACAGCCGTACAATGATGGTTTCCCCTTTCAGGAAAGGCTTCTGGTAATCCGTGATTCTATCCGCTATCCCCAGCGAAAACGCGTTGCCATCAAACAGGCCCTCTTCGTAGGAACCGTCTATAGCAACGGCATCCTGCAGGCGTCTGAGGGTATCGTTCCGGTAAGAGCGAATCCAGTAAAAGTCAGTGCCGCCAGCGAGGTCGCGTGCGTGCAGGGTAGCGTAATAACCTTCTTTGCCAGTCACTGATTCTTCTTTTGTTTTAAACTTCACACTGATAGAATCAATCTTTGGCACTCTCAGGATGCTATCGTAAGCAACAAAGGACTCTCCTTTGTAAGTGACCTGCAGTTTATACGCATGTCCTATCACGCCGATGGCTTTATTGCTGGCATCATAGCTATATACATTATCCTTGAATGGAAAAGGATAAGATACGCCGGCCGTCAGGTCGTGTAAGGTAATCGTGGCATCATTGATCACCGGCGCCGGGTTGTTATCTGTATAAGGAACAGACATGGTGAATTTTATTTTCTGTATGCCGGTTTCAGTGGTGATCCAGGCATCCAGTACCGGATAGGAGATCCCTTTAGGGATATCCAGGTCTATTTTATCTTCGCAGGCAGTTAATCCGGCAAAGGCAGCGAATATGAGGAGGAATAATGATTTTTTCATGATGTCGTGCATTTTGGACAGTTAGAACTTAAAGTTATAAGTGATACCCGGAATGATAGAACCAATGATAGATAATCTCACAGCTTCTCTTTTGGTGGCATCGTCTTCATTCGGTTTGAAATAAACCGTGTAGGCGTTTTTACGGCCATATACGTTATACAGGGAGAATACCCATTCACCTTTCCAGCGTTTGTTTTGATTTTTACCTTTTAATGTCATGGACAGATCCAGTCTGTGAAAAGGTTTCAGCCGGTAGTTGTTACGTTTCTCGGTGCTATTGTAAGGAATATCCCAGTCCTGGAACTGCAGGCGGTTATCCGCGAAGGTAGCCGGTGTACCGGAAGCAAATACCCAGTTGGCAGAGAAGGAAGTCCGTTTGTTCAGGGTATGTGTTAATACCAGGTTTACGTTATGCGTACGGTCGTAGCGGTTCAGGAACCACTCATCCATGCTGATACCAGGTGTTTTTCTTTCGGTGCGGGACAAAGTATAGCTTATCCAGCCGGTAGTTTTGCCGATATCTTTTTTGGCATACAGCTCAATACCGTAGGCGCGTCCCTGTGATGGCAGCAGGTCTGCTTCAATCAAAGGATTCAGCTGCAGGTTGGCATTGTCAATATAATCCAGCTGGTTGTCTGTTGTTTTGTAGAAAGCTTCCGCAGAGAACTCGTAGGCATCATTCGGTGCATTGTAGAAGTAGCCCACCGTATACTGATCAGATACCATGGGTTTAATGTTGTTGGTGCTCGGTGTCCAGATATCTAATGGCGTAGGAGAGGCGGTGTTGGACAACTGATGCATGAACTGAGAAGTTCTGCTGTAGGCAACTTTTACAGCATGCTCGTCAGACAAAGCGTATTTGGCGCTGATGCGTGGCTCGAAATAAACATAGCTTTTAATGTTTTCACCGGAACCATATGATTTAACGCTGTTGAGTGTTTTTCTGATACCAGGTGTGGTGTCATTGAAGGTATAGACCAGTCCTTTACCTAACAGCTGATAGGAAGACAAGCGTGCACCATACTGGATGCCGAATTTTTTGGATGGTTTATATTCATGATCGATATAAATCGCAGATTCCAGCGCGTGCTTGTCTACCAGTTGTTTCTGTGATACGCTACTGCCTTCGGTGCTGGTACCGGTACCTGGTTTGAAGGTATAATAAATACCCTGTACGCCGAAATGCAGGCTGTTATTGGTATTCAGGTAGTAGGTGAAGGAAGGTTTTAACCCGTAGTTAATGATGTTGGAAGTCCAGTCGTAGCTCTGTAATGATTCCTCATTGGACTTTTTGGAATCATTGGTGAACTGCAGACTGTAGTCGTATTTGCTGTAATAGGTAGTGAGGTTGAGGAACAACCGGTTGGTGAATACGTGGTTCCAGCGGATGGTAGCTGTGGTATTCCCCCAGTTCATGTTTACATCTTTTCCGAAACCAAAAACATCCCGCCCGAAATATCCGCTTACAAAGAGGGTATTGTTTTTATTGAATTTGTAGTTGGCTTTGGCAGTGATATCATAGAAACTGAGTTTGGTGTTTTTCATATCACCTTTCAGGAAGGGTTTCATCAACAGGTCGATGTAAGATCTTCTGGCAGCCACGATAAAGGAAGATTTATCTTTTACCAGCGGACCTTCCACGGATAAACGACTGAATATATTACCAATACCGCCGTTTACATTGAAATGCTGGTTGTTACCATCTTTCATACGGATGTCCAGTACAGAGGAAGTACGGCCGCCATATTCAGCAGGGAAGCCTCCTTTGATCAGGTTCAGGCTTTTTACTGCATCCGGATTGAATACAGAGAAGAAGCCCATCATGTGTGTAGAGTTGTAAACGGGTGCTTCGTCGAGCAAAATGAGGTTTTCATCGCTGTTTCCACCACGTACATTGAAGCCGGAAGCACCTTCCCCTACGGTGTTTACACCGGGAAGTGTCTGAATGGCGCGCAGTACATCTACTTCTCCCATGAAAGTGGGCATTTTTTTCATTTGCTGAATATCCAATCTGTTGATACTGGTATTCAGGGTATTGACACTTTTCTCTTGTTTGGCGCCGGTAACGGTGATTTCATTCAGCTGACTGCTGGTACCTTCCAGCTTAACATCGAGATTGATATTACGTTGTAGTTTTACGGTTGTTTTGAATGTCGCGTAGCCTACATAGGTAAATTGGAGATCATGTTCTCCTGCTGGCAAGGTGAGGGAATAAAAACCATATTCGTTAGTGATGGTACCCAGGCTGGTGCCGGGTTTGCCAATGGAAATACCTACCAGGCTTTCTCCATTTTGTTTGTCTTTGACATAGCCACTAACAGTATATCGTTGTTGTTGTGCGATCGTTGAGTTTCCTGCTAATAACAAGAAAAGCATGGTCAGCAACGTAAGTGCCTTTGTTTTCATAAAAGGTTTATGCAGTTTAAGATAGATGAATTTGCAATTCTAATTCTGTGACATGCTATTATGACGTGGCAGGCACTGCTTACCCCTATCAGCATATATTATTTTTTGTTGTCACTTTAGTAACAGTAGATATGATTACATGCAGGCAAGATAGGAGATTTGCGCAAGAAAGGAATAGGAAGATAAAACTCCCTTTCCGAGAGTTGCCGGGGTGGCAATTCTTTCAAAAAGGGAGTAATGTGCAGATTCTATAATAATGATCAATCGAGGATGTCGCAGCTAAAGCCCAGTTCAGTTACAAATTCTATAATGCTTTGTTCTGCCAGTTGTTGCGGGCTGACAACACGCAGTACTTTGTCACAATCTTCTATATCTACACTACAGGCATTAACAGTAAAGTTGGCGGCGATGGCATTGATCACGTTATTCTTTTCTTGAACAGTGTTTATATTTGTCCGGAATATTCCCATCATGGCGTATATTGTTTAGGTAAAACGGAATATTTTTGTGCAAATTTGCTACTGTTCCGCCATATAGCTGTTACACGAAACGGATTATAACTTACACGAAACGGATTTTTTATGGGTGTAAAAATTATGAATGACGCCAACGTTGTGTTGTTATCGGAAGAAGCACCCTTTGATAGTGAAAAATGGACGTCGCGGGAGATCGTAGAGGAAACGCAGGAGCTAAACCGTCACTTTGGATCAGCTAAGGTGCGGGAATTTCATTTCGATGGCGTACATATTATAGATTGTACCGCCGACCTGTATGAAAACATACTGATTGCCTCTGAAGAAATATTACCACGGGTAATGATGCTGTTTGTGGAACAGGGAAATATGGTTACCAGCGTGGAAGGGATGAGAAAAAGCCTGGCCTTTTCTTCCAAAGAACACAACCTGTTATATACACCGTATCTGTGTGAAACCGCTGCTGTCAGTAAACAGCGGGATATCCAGGTGTTCGGACTGAGTTATACGCCCGAACGTTTCCTGGAGCTGGCAGACCACAGCGGGCGCGTACTCCACACACTTGCCAATAATGTAGCGGGTAATAAATCTGTTTTACTGGCAGATAAGATTAACCTGCAGCTCACGCCCCGGATGCTGAGTATTTTTGCGGAAGTGCGTCAGTGCCAGTTTAAAGGTGGGCTTAAAAAACTGTTCCTGCAGTCCAAAGCTATTGAATTGCTGGCCTTGCAGTGCGAACAGATAGAAAACGGCACCCGGAATAAAGAAAATGTAGCGGCACAAAAAGTAGCCACCAGTGACCTGGAAAAGCTACACCACGCCCGGGAACTGTTGCTGCAGCATTTGCAGGAACCGCTTAGTCTTGCGCAACTGGCCCGTGTAACAGGGTTAAATGAATTTAAGCTCAAATCCGGGTTTAAGCATGTTTTCGATAATACAGTGTTTGGATATTTAAGTGAACAAAGACTGGAGTTATCCCGGAAATTGCTCCTCGATACCAATAAACCCCTGTCTGAAATTGCAGAACAGGCCGGATTTTCTTCGCCCCAGCATTTCAGTAATGCCTTCCGGAAGAAGTTTGGGGTAAGTCCCGGTAAAATGCGGATGTAATCTCTTGGGCTATAGGAAACATTTTCAGCAGTAACTGCTGAAAATGTTTCTTTTTTTATGTAGATAATGCCGGCATAGCTTAGTAAGCTACGGTAAACCGTTGCTGAATGTGTTGTGGTTTTTCCAGTTCATCAACCAGGGCAACGGCGTAATCCGCTGTAGAGATTTTGCTTTCTCCTTTATCATCTGTTAATAACTGGTCTTTGCCCAGGCGGAAGGTGCCGGTGCGTTCGCCCGGTGCAATCATGGCTGCGGGACTTAATACGGTCCATTCGAGGTCGCCTGCCTGTTTGATTACCTGGAAGGCATCGCGGGTGGCGGTAGCACCTCCTTTCCAGGCTGCCGGGAATTCCGGTGTATCCAGGAGCTGTAATCCGGGAGCTACTTCCAGGCTACCAGCGCCGCTTACGGCCAGGAACCTTTTGATGCCGGCTTTGCGGACACCATTCAGGATGGCCTGGATGGCTTTTACATAGGTGGCAGACTCGTGTGAATTGTAAGCACTGATCACCGCATCATTACCAGCTACCAGCTCTGCTACGCTTGCCTCATTGGTAACATCCCCTTGCTTTATGGTCAGTTGCGGGTTGACGAGGTCAATTTTTTCCGGGTTACGTACAATGGCGGTTACCTGATGTCCTCTGCTTAAAGCTTCATTCAGGATGGCTGCGCCTATAAATCCGGATGCACCGATAATAGCTACTTTCATGTGTATTAGTTTAGTTTTTTATAGTGATATAATTACAGCCCGTGTTAACTGATTGTTTTAATTGTTATGAAAAATATTACAGTTTGTCTTAAAAAAAGAGACTTTACTGTAATTATTATTATTACAGTACAAATGTAGGGAAGATATTTTAATCTCCAAATAAATATTTATTACGAGGAAGGGGAAAGGGCAGACGTTTCCGGACAACGAGGTATACCAAATAAAAAAATACCCCGTCGCAGCCAGGCCGGACGGGGTACTATCTTTTTATACCATTATATTAAGGCTTCATCACCAGCATGGCAACAGGCTTGCTGCTGCTGGCTTTTGTTGCTGGTGCATGTATTTCGGTTTTTGTTACCGGTACCGCATCCCGGGTATGAAACCGTTCTGCCAGGGTAGGCGCAATTACCAGTGATACAATAGACATCAGCTTGATCAGGATGTTCATAGAAGGACCGGAAGTATCTTTAAAAGGATCCCCTACGGTGTCTCCGGTAACAGAAGCTTTATGTGGCTCAGATTTTTTGTAGTAAGTCTCGCCATTGATTTCCACGCCTTTTTCGAAGGATTTTTTAGCGTTATCCCAGGCGCCACCGGCGTTATTCTGGAAAATACCCATCAATACACCACTCACGGTTGCACCAGCGAGGAAACCTCCCAATACTTCAGGACCGGCGAGGAAACCGATCAGCAACGGCGAAATCAGGGCAATAGCACCCGGCAGCAACATTTCCCGGATAGAAGCCTGGGTGGAAATAGCCACGCATTTATCGTATTCCGGTTTGCCGGTACCTTCCATAATACCAGGAATTTCGCGGAACTGGCGGCGTACTTCTTCTACCATGGCCATGGCAGCACGGCCTACCGCAGCAATGGCGAGAGAGGAGAAGATAAACGGAATCATACCACCGATGAACAGACCTGCCAGTACATCGGCTTTATAGATATCAATACCTTTGATGCCAGCTACCCCCACAAAGGCCGCAAACAGGGCCAGTGCGGTCAGTGCGGCAGAAGCAATGGCAAATCCTTTACCGGTAGCAGCGGTGGTATTACCTACGGCATCCAGGATATCGGTTTTTTCCCGTACATCTTTTGGTAATTCACTCATTTCTGCAATACCGCCGGCATTATCGGCAATAGGGCCAAAAGCATCGATTGCCAGCTGCATGGCAGTGGTGGCCATCATACCGGCAGCAGCGATAGCTACACCGTAGAGGCCTGCAAAAGCGTAAGAACCATAAATACCTCCTGCCAGCACCAGGATGGGAATAGCTGTAGATTCCATCCCTACGGACAGCCCGCCAATGATATTGGTGGCCGCACCGGTAGCCGACTGGCGGATAATGGATTTTACCGGACGTTTACCCATGGCCGTATAATACTCGGTAATGATACTCATGAGCGTACCTACTACCAGTCCTACCATGATGGCGCCAAATACCTGGGATTTGGTAAACAGGTGATTCCGGAGGATCATGTCTGTATCCGGTAAGATGCTATCGACCAGGAACCAGGATACTATGGCTGTTAATATAATGGAGCCCCAGTTGCCCATATTCAGTGCTTTTTGTACCACACTGGTATTTAAACCGGCGGAATCACTGATACGTACAAAGAAGGTGGCAATGATAGAAAAGATAATACCGGCACCGGCAATCAGCATCGGTAGCAGTATGGGGGCCACTCCGCCAAAACTGTCCTGCGAGGTGGTTTCCGAACCCAATACCATGGTAGCAAGTACGGTTGCCACATAGGAACCGAACAAATCGGCACCCATACCGGCCACATCACCTACGTTATCGCCTACGTTATCGGCAATGGTAGCAGGGTTACGGGGATCATCTTCCGGAATACCTGCTTCTACTTTACCTACCAGGTCTGCACCTACGTCGGCAGCCTTGGTATAGATACCACCGCCTACACGGGCAAACAAGGCAATGCTTTCCGCTCCGAGAGAGAAGCCGGTCAGCACTTCAATGGTTTTGATCATTTCAGTGGTATTGGCGGTAGCGCCAAAATATGATTGGAGTATGATGAACAATCCACCAAGTCCCAGTACCGCCAGACCAGCAACGCCCATACCCATTACAGAGCCACCTGCAAAGGATACTTTCAATGCCTGGGCCAGACTGGTACGTGCTGCCTGCGCCGTACGCACATTGGCTTTGGTGGCTATTTTCATGCCTATAAAACCAGCGGTAGCGGAAAATACAGCACCCAGCACAAAAGCAACGGCTATTGACCAGTGTGAGTTTTCATGGGTAGCGCCCATATATCCCAGCAGGAGGGCAGCGATAATAACAAAATAGATCAGCACTTTGTACTCTGCTTTCAGAAAGGCCATGGCCCCTTCTGCGATATGCTGGGCTATTTCTTTCATCCTTTCATTGCCGGCGTCCTGTCGGGTTACCCAGGAGCTACGGATAGCGGTAAATAACAAGGCTATTACTCCAAAACATGGAACGAGATAAACTATACTCATAGTAGCGAAATTTCCAAGGTTGATAAAAGCGTTTAATAAGTAAAAAATAGTGTTTTCAAAAAGTGGCGGAAATAAATATAAAACATAAATAATTAATTGTAGGCGTAATAAATTAAGAATATTACAGAATCTATGCTTATCTGTTATTTCCGGGGGTACTGCTTTATATAACGTGTCGGAAGGCGGCTCCCAGGTGCGTTATTATATCAGTAGCGGTCATCGCTTCCTGCGATAACTGCTCAGCAGCCAGGTCGCCGGCATATCCGTGTAGCCATGCACCCAGTATAACTGCTGCTTTGGGGGTATAATCCTGCGCCAGTAAAGCCGTGAGAATGCCCGTTAATACGTCGCCGCTACCTCCGGTAGCCATGCCGGGGTTGCCGGTGCTGTTGAAATAAAGGGAACCATCAGGACAGGCAATAGCGGTATACCTGCCTTTCAGTAAAATATAGAGATGGAGGTGAACGGCCTGTTGGGATAATAATGTCAGCCGGTCAAAATCATTGGCGGCTGTGCCAAATAACCGTTCAAACTCTTTGGGGTGTGGGGTAAGAATACTGCCCTGGGGCAGTCTGGATAACAGGTAAGGATATACGGACAACAGGTTGAGTGCATCCGCATCTATTACCATGGGGCGCTGGTAATGCTCCAGCAGGCGTTCCAGCGAACGGGCCGTAGCCGTTTGGGTACCCAGTCCGGGGCCTATACCGATGGTTTTATAGGTAGCGCCGTCGGGCAGGGTGTGGAAATGAGCACTGTGAGTACTGCCTTCATCGGTGACACACATGGCGCACGGCTCACTGATCTGCATAATGTCGTAACCGCATTGGGGTACGTGGCAGGACAACAGTCCTACGCCGGCCCGCAAACAGGCTTTGGCACTCAGCACCGCGGCTCCCATTTTGCCATAACTACCAGCAATGAGGAGGGCATGACCATAGGTACCCTTATGCGCAAACGGGTCGCGCGGGTGGTAAATGGTACGTATCATCTCCCGGTCTGTCAGGTGATAGCGTGTAGGCGTTTGGGTGATATAGTCCGGATGTAGGCCGATGGGTAAAATATGTACGTGCCCGGTGAAACCGGCATTTTCAGGTAGCAGGAAAGCCAGCTTGTAACATTCGAAACTAAGGGTATGGTGAGCCTGTATTACAGGCGTATGCAGGGAGCTGCTGTCGGCCAGCAGCCCGGAGGGAATGTCAATGGCCACTACCGGATGGATGGCTCTTTGGTCATTGATCTGGTGAATGATGCCTGCCATCCAGCCTTCTACAGGTTTGTTCAGACCGGTACCGAAGATCGCATCTATAATAACCGCACCGGCAGGCAGCACAGGAAAATCTCCCTGGGCGCCAATTTCGTACAGGCATGCCGGGTATTGCTGTTGCAGTAACTGCAGGTGAAAAGTATGATCTGCACTGGCTTTGGCGCTATGTTGCAGGATGCAGGCCCGAACGGGATACCCCTTTTGCAGCAGCAACCGGGCTATTACCAGGCCATCGCCACCGTTATTGCCTTTCCCGCAAAAAATATAAACAGGGGTAGTAGGGGCGAACTGTACTTCCAGCCATGCGGCACATTTACCGGCGGCACGCTCCATGAGGCCGGTGCTGCTCACAGGTTCCTCCCGGATGGTAAAGGCATCAGCCTCTCTGATTTGTGCAGCCGTGAAGATTTTCATGTCTGATAGTTAAACAATAAAAATACTTCAAAATAAGGAACATAAAAAAACGGACCATGCTTGCCTCATGATCCGTTTAAAATAAAAGTGACTGCGGTTTAGAAAGTAAATCTGGCAGACACTCCGCCGATCTCTTCTCCCAGGTAGCTGGTCGGACCAACAAACTGAATGTAAGGTTTGAGATCAGCACTGATGTTCAATGGAAATTTCTTGAAGGTATACTCTACGCCAATGATACCATCCAGGCCCGGAGATACATAGGTACCTTTACCTTTGTTGATGTAACGGTCCCAATCGTAATCACTGCGGTCGTAGAAACCGATATGTGCACCACCACCGGCGTACATATTCAGTTCAGGAATACCCACATTCCAGTTATATTCATATAAACCGGTAATTGTAACGTTTGATCTGTGCGTATGGTTGGTTGTTACCAAACCTTCGATAGCATGTGGTCCTTCAATAAAGTGTTTAATGGTGAAACCAACTACCCATGGATTCAGGCGGATACCCAGGGCGGTGTTGTAATTGCCTTCTCCGGAGTTGCGATAGGTTTTCTTTTTCTGCGCGTTAACCTGTATTGCGAACATGGCAATAAGGCCAAAAAGTAACACGACTTTTTTCATAGATGTGTTGTTTGTATTTAAGAGATACGTAAAAATGTATGCGTCTACTAACGTTAATAAGTTCCTCTAAAGTATGATTGACGACGATTTTAAAAGATCAGCATAGCTTAACAATAACAATGCCAAGAGCACGCTTTACTACATTTTTTTGATCAGTGGTGGTTGTTTCAACAACCGCAGAAATACAAAACCTGCTAACCCGGCTACCAAAGAGGCTACAATAACAGATATAATGGCAATAATCTGTAAATCCCTTTCTTTATAGGCCAGCGAGGCGATGAAAATAGACATGGTAAAACCAATCCCTGCGATGAGGCCAATGCCTATGAGCTGCAACCAGCCTGCTTTTGATGGGAGTGATGCTAGTTTGAGTTTTACTGCGGTAAAAGAAAAAAAGAAAATTCCCAGGGGTTTACCCAATACCAGGCCGGCAATCACGCCATAACTGATGTTGTTGTGAAGGGCGCCCCAGATATCGGCGGGTAACTGGATAGCAGTATTGGCTAGTGCAAATACCGGCATAATAATAAAATTCACCGGATCATGCAGGTTATGTACCAGGTCCGCAATTTTATGCTGCGGAATACAAAAGGCCAGCAACACACCGGCAATAGTAGCATGTACGCCGGAGTTGAACAGGCAATACCATAATACAATACCAGGAATGTAATAGAGTATAAGCCGCTCTACTTTCAGGAAATTCAGTAATATAGGAATCAGCAATACACCACCGCCAATCAGCAGGTATTGTACATCCAGGTGTGGTGTGTAGAAAATAGCAATGGTCAGGATGGCGCCCAGGTCGTCAATAATAGCCAACGCCATCAGGAAGATTTTTAAACTCACAGGTACTCTTTTGCCCAACAGGGAAAGTATACCTAGTGAAAAGGCAATATCAGTGGCCATCGGAATCCCCCAGCCATGTGCATGCGCGGTGTTTTTATTGAACAACGCAAAGATCAGGGCAGGAAACAACATACCACCAATCGCTGCCAGTACAGGCAGTATGGATTTACGCACGGAAGAAAGCTCGCCTACCGTCAGCTCACGTTTGATTTCCATCCCTACCAGGAAAAAGAATAATACCATCATCCCATCGTTTATCCATAACAGATAGGAGTTGGGTAAATGCAGGGAACGGTATTGGTAATGATGTCCGCCTGCCGGATCAAAGAGTGCATTCCAGAAAGACACGTAGGACTCCTGTACACCGGAGTTAGCCAGTATCATAGAGGCAATGGTGCAGATGATCAGCACAATACCTACCGCCCGGCTATCTTTAAGAAAGGTATAAATAGGAGATAATAATGTCTTGCGAAATTTCTTAACAGCATCCTGAATCACAGCATAACATTTAGGTGAGCAATGGGGCAAAAATAAGGATTACGGATTAAGAAAGAAGCCTTATACATTTTCCGGCTTGTAGTGTGGTGAATTTCCACACGGTTGCCGGACGAATGTATAAGGCTTCTGTTTATGCTATAAGGCTGCTATTATTTCATCAGCTCATATTTGGTCTTGGGCTTTCGCTGGATGTCCCATTTGAAATTCTCCAGCTGTAGTTGTTCCATTGGGCGTTGTGTAAAAGGATACACAGTACCTTCCGGATCTTTTACCATCACTACTTTATTCACTTCACCTGCTTTGAAATAGATATTGATGATGGCGCACATGGCTTTGTTGACGCTCATATAGGCTCCTCCCTGATCCTTGATATAATTGATCGTTTCGGCATTACCCTCTACGTGCATCCAGTCGAGGGATTCACCCAGCACATAGCCGGTGATATTATTCCCCTTGATCTGGTTATACATACCCGGGCCGGCTTCATTGATGATAAAACCATTTTTATTGAGCAGCATTTTATCGGCTGTCTGGTTTTTCGTATACATCAGGATGGTATCGCCGCTGAGTTGGGTGGTATTGTTAGACCACAGCACCGGGCTTCCAAAGAAGCGGAAGATGGAGTCGCGGGAGGAATAGAATACGCTGTCGGCCACGCCTTGCAGGGAATCAGAAAAGATTCTTACATGGTGGTAGGCCAGGATATAGCGTTGTTCGGTGGTATCTTTTGGTTTCTTTAAGGCAATACTGTCGGTAAAATGCCGTACGCCCGGTAAGGAGTCACGCGCCGCTATATTCGACAACGGAGCTGTCTTTACGGTTTTGAGTATGCCGGAATCTATTCTGTTTTTGGTGCTGGCCAGCGTGCTGTCGGCAATAAACTTCATCACATTTTCCGGTACATGGGCCTGCTGGCGTAGTGCAGCAGAGTCGCCCCGGGCAATAAAAGGAATGGTGGCCGTGAACTTTTCCGGTGGCCGGATCGTTTTCACGGGCCGGATATCCTTGGTAGGCGAGGCCGGAATTCTTTTCAGGCCGGCTACGGAAGGAATAGACAGGCTGTCATCCGGTTTGATCACCCCTGAAAATAAGGTGTCTGCCGCCAGATACAGGGTATCCTTGTTTTTTTCCATGATCAGCAGCGGCTTTTGTGTAGCGAGGATCGTTTTTTCGCGTTGATTCACAATACCGTGGTTGGCGAGCAGTGACATTTTACGGATCGTGTCTCTGTACACCATATTACCGGTGGCATACGCCATGCCGGTTTGTTTATCCATTTCTATATTATCGGCCGTAATGGTACCGGTACTATCTTCAATGGTGGGCCGGTTACCGAAGTTACCATAACCTTTATCGGTGTTATAGTATCCCTGGGTAGCATACATGATACTACCATTGTTGTTAATGGTAGTCGGCTCAATGATGGTAGCTATTTTGGTATCTGTATTATAGAGCAGGGCATTGGTGGTAAGGGTATATTCCGGATTTACCAGTAATACATTCCGCTGGAAGTGCATTTCTTTTGTTTCCGTATAATAAAAACCTTCTTCACTGGTCAATACACTATTGCCGTTTACCAGTTTACCGCCATGCAGGTAGGTGCCTATCTTGGCATTCATATCATACTGCAGTTCCGGGCCGGAGATGGTTACTTTACCATCTGTCAGGCGGGCATCTTCTTTTAGTGTAGCCATGCGCGTGCCGGCATCATAATTCAGGTATTTACCGTAGATGTGTACGCTGTCGGCCTGGTTAATATGAATGTGCCCGTAGGCGTCGATAATATTGGTTTTATTGTTTTTTATTGCGCTATCGCAATGAAAGATGGTGGTACCTTGTTTGAAGATGGCATGGCCAATGAACTTGGTTACATTCACAGAGTCGTGTTCGATCGTGATCAATGTATCGGCCTGGATAATTTCAATTACGGTACCTGGTTTCGGGGCAGGTCTTGCCGGAAACTGGGCCCTGGCGGGCAATATTGCCGCCAGGTATATAATAGCCAGGAAAAGTCCTGTTTTTATGTATCGATGCATTGATGTTTGTTATTGAACCGTTACGGAGTCGCTTGGTAATGGTTTCGTTTTATCTTTTTTGCCAAACAGGGAGAAATGTACGTAACGTTTAGGATTGACGCGGAGATCTTCCAGTAGTTTATTCAGGTTACCCAACGAGTATTGCAGGTTGTTGTACACTTTTTTATCGTTCAGCAACAGGCCGGCCGTACCATCGGTGGTATTGAGTTTCGCAATGGTCTGATTCAGATTGGTGACAGTCTGCTGCAGTTGTGATAAGGTTTTGTCGATATTCCCTTTTGCCAGTGCGTCTGTTGCTTTCTGGGCATTATCCAGGATGCCGGTAATTTTTGCATTGTTGTCTTTCAGGTTGCCTGTGATAGACGCCAGGTTATTGAAAGTCTGCTGGATATTACCGCTTTTAGGATCCAGCATGCCATTGAGAGAAGCAGACGTGTGGGTGAAGTTACGCATGGTAACATTCAGGTTCCGGATGGCATCCTGCAGGTTTCCTTTGGCAGTTGTATCCAGGATATTATTTACCGTGATCAGTACAGAATCAATATTACTCAGGGTACCCTCCAGTTTTTTTACGAGCGGGTTCAGTTGTTCTTTCAGTGCGTCGGTCATGGAACCATCAACAGAAGCATAGATGGTATCTCCGTTTTTCAGATATTCGCTGGCGTTACCCAGGTCCATCTGTACGGTTTTGGTACCCAGCAGATCGCTGCTGATACGGGCTACAGAGTTGCGGGGAATCGGAACTTTCTTTTTGAGGGTCAGCGTTACCAATATCCTGGAAGGGTCATTATTCATGATATCCAGCTTGGTCACATTACCTATAATTAAACCGTTTACCTGTACAGCGTTGGATGGCTGTAATCCATTTACCTGCTTATATACGGCATAAATAGTCTGGTTACTTGAAAACAGGCTTTTTCCTTTCAATAAATTAAAACCCAGTACCAGTAAGGTAATTCCCAGCACCGTCAATATGCCTACTTTAGTTTCATTAGATAATTTGAGCATGAGATTCGTATACGTTCACGCAAAAATAATCAAAAAGCATGCACGGGCAGTGGCCGTGGAAAAATGTTCGTAATAAAAAAGAGAAAACGGGGTAAATGCGGGAGAGGGGTAGAAAAGTTGGGGGAAGTTAGCAGGCAGTTACAAAGGCATCTTTAAATCCGAGTTTGCGGGCTTTACGGAGGGCGGTAGAAGCCTGGCGGTCTGTTTTGAAATGCCCCCAGATGTATTTATTCATTTTTTTTTTATTCATCACAATCTGTTGCCTGCTTACATCACCGTGGAGCTTCCTGAAAATGGAAGCTCCTGGTGTATAAAATTTATCTGTTACGAGTAATTGCACACAATAATTATCTCCCTGTAACGGGGCTGCAGGGATACCTTTGCCGGATTTCGCCGGTTTCAGGTAAGCCTGTGGGCTGGAGCCGGCAGCTTCGCTGCTGGAAGGTTGTTTGCCATGGCCGGTAAAGCGGTTCAGCTCATCGCGGTAACGCTTGATGGCTTTATAGATACAGGTGGCCAGTTCCTGTTGTCCGTTGTTGGAGTTGAGGTAGTCCTCTTCTTCCGGGTTGCTGATAAAGCCCAGTTCCACCAGCACGCTTGGCATAGCCGTTGCCGATAGTACCCAGATGCCTTTTTCATTTCTTTGTCTGGCGCCGCGGCTGATACGTCCTACCCGGGTAAACTCATCTTCAATGAGGGTCGACAACCGGAGACTTTGATCGAAGTAGGCGTTTCGCAGGGTATTGAGCAGGATGAACGTTTCCGGGTCGGTATCGTCCATCAGTTGTTTGGTTTCGTCGGAGTTGGCATCCAGTACGATAACGGAATTCTGTTTGAGGGATTCCATTTTAGCATTGTTCTTACTGGTAGCCCAGATATAGGTTTCCGTACCTTTGGCATTGCTGGGGAAATAGGCGTAGATGGCCTGTTGCACAGGTACCTTCTTCCGGCCTTTTTTGTGATAGACTGTTTTGTAGCCGGTTACTTTACGGATTTTACCGGTAGAATTACAGTGGATGGAAACAAACAGCTCGCCTTTATTGTCATTGGCAATCTGGGCTTTTTTGCGGGGATCATCGTAGCGGTCGCTTTTTCGTGTATACACTACCTTTACATCCGGCATATTTTCTTCCAGTATTTTTCCCAGCTTCAGGGCTACTTCCAGGGTAACCTGCTTTTCTGTGGAGTAACTTCCTTTGGCGCCGGGATCTTCTCCTCCATGGCCCGCATCAATTACAATAGTTTTAATGGGCTTATCTTGTTCAGGAAAAACTGGATTGTTTTTTGCCCGAATAAAAAGGGTACAGGTCAGTAATGTTCCCAGTCCTAAAATCCAAAATCGGTTCCGGCGCATGCTTCTCATTTTAATAGGTGCTGTTTTATCGCAAAAAATAAAAAAATAACTTTATCTTATAAATTAATAATTTACTTGATCCATGGATGTTTCCACAATCTTTTTATGTGCTATCAGGCAAACTTTACGACGGATTTATAGTAATAAATTGTATAAAATCCTGTAGGTTTGTGCCCGCCTTAACACATGAGCTCTAGCTACAAAAATAATTATAAAAAGTTTTTTCGGCATACATACCTGACGTTTGCAGGTGTGGTGATTGCCGTTCCCTTTATTATAGATGCATTTGCAGGCAATACGCCACATGCATCGCTGGTTTTTAACAAAACTTTGGCAGATACTGTGCCGCTGGTTCCAAAAGACAGCAGCAAACGGATAGCTCCCAAAGGCCTGCCCGCCAAAGGGGCCGACAGCACCGTGCTGTTGCCCGGGGCAGATACAGCCGGTCTGGTAAAGGTGGATACCCTGTTTGTACCAAAGGTATCCAAAGATACCCTGGATGCACCGGTAACCTATAAAGCCAAGGATTCCATCATCCTGATGGTACCTGATAAACGCTTTTATCTGTACGGCACCGCCACTACCAAATACAAGAGCATCGATCTGTCTGCAGAGAAGATGAACTTTGACCAGGAAACTGGTGTACTGGAGGCTACCAATGCCAAAGATACAGCTGGCAAAGTTTATGGCCGCCCCGTGATGAATGACGGCGGACAAAGTTTTGAATCAGATACACTGCGTTACAATTTCAGCTCTCAGAAGGCAAAGATCTATAATACCCGTTCCCAGTACGGAGAAGGTTATATCCATAGTGAACAAACCAAGAAAGGTGCTGATAACAGCATCTTCGGGTTCAGAAATGGCTATACTACCTGTAACCTGGACACTCCGCACTTTAGTTTTCGTTCCCGTAAAATAAAGGTTATACCTGACAAATTAGTTATTTCTGGTCCGGCTAACCTGGAAATTGAAGGGATACCTACGCCGCTCTTCATTCCTTTTGCCATCTTCCCCATTACACAGGGACAGCGTTCAGGTATACTGCCACCGCAGTATGTGGTGAACCAGCAAAAGGGGATGGGACTGGAAAACGGTGGTTACTATTTCGGAATGGGGGAGCATATGGACCTCACCCTGCGTGGAGATGTTTACTCCTACGGTAGCTGGAGCCTTACGGCCAGCCCAACCTACCGAAAGCGTTACAAATACAACGGGGGACTGAATCTCAGTATCGCCAATACCCGCTTCGGTGACCCTTCTGTAAAATCGGAGTTCAGCTCTTCCCGCGACTTCCGGGTTACCTGGAACCACAGTATGGATAGCAAGGCACGTCCCGGGGTGAACTTTGGCGCCAACGTAAACTTTGGTACCTCTACGTATAACCGTTATAATGTTTTTGACTACAATGCCCGTGTAAACAATACCATCGGATCTTCCATCAGTTTTTCCAAGAACTGGCAGGGGAAGCCGTATAACCTGACCGTGGGGCTTACCCATGGCCAGAACCTGAGCACCCGTGATGTGAATATCACCTTCCCGGATGCTACCTTTACGGTGAATACCATCTACCCTTTCCAGCCGAAAGAACTGATCGGCAAACCGAAATGGTATCATAAACTGGGTGTTTCCTATACGACCTCTTTGCGTAACCAGGCCAATTTCAAAGATTCCCTGTTTGGTTCCAAAGCCATGCTGGATGCGATGCAATCGGGTATGCAACATACCGTTCCGATTTCATTTTCCATCCCGGTGTTAAAAACGCTGACCTTTTCACCCAGTATCAACTACACCGAATATTGGTATACCAAAAAATTTGTGCGGAAGTGGGATCCTAATAAATGGAATCCGGGATTAAACCAGCTCGGGGCCATTGATACCTCCTATATACCAGGTTTCAGTGCCACCCGTGATGTGAGTTTCAGTGCTTCCCTGTCTACTGCGATCTATGGCATGTATGCTTTCAGCAAACATTCCAAGGTGAAAGCCATCCGGCACGTAGCCCGTCCTACACTGAGTGCTACCTACCGTCCCGACCTGAACTCGAAAAACTATTATGACCTGCAATACAATAAGGCCGGAGACAGACAACGTGTTTCCTACTACGAAGGGGTGAGTGGTTTCGGTGTGCCGGCAGAAGGAGCTTTCGGCGGTATTAACTTCGGTTTGGACAATAACCTGGAGATGAAGGTATTCTCCCGCAAGGATACTTCCGGCAATCATGAAAAGAAAATAAAACTGCTGGATGGTTTTGGTATCACCGGTAGTTATAACCTGGTAGCCGACTCTTTCAAATTGTCGCCTTTCAATATCTATGCACGTACCAACCTGTTCGATAAACTGAACATCTCTATGAGCGGTAGTATCGATCCTTACCAGGTGGATGCACGCGGAAAGCGCCTGGACAAATTCGTTTGGCAGCAGGGAAAGATCAGTCTGGGCCGGTTAACGAATGCCAGCATTTCCATGAGTACCTCCTTCCAGTCGAAGGATAAAAAAGGAAAAGAAAAGAAAATAGATTCCATCGAAAACATACAGAACGGAGATGCTGCCTTTGCTGCGCAACAGCGGCAGTTACAGATGGTACGTAATAATCCGGGTGAGTATGTAGACTTTGATATTCCATGGCGGGTAGATCTGTCGTACAGTTTGTCTTATACGAATACCATTATGCCGGATTCCGGCGGGGTCGTAAATCGTATAACCCAGTACGTTAGCTTCAACGGTGACTTTAGTCTCACGCCCAAATGGAAGATTGGTTTGAACAGCGGTTTTGACTTTACTAATATGCAGGTGGCCTATACGAATATGTATATATCGCGGGATCTGCACTGCTGGCAGATGTCGATTAACCTGATTCCGTTTGGTACCTTCCGGCAGTTCAGTATTACCATCAACCCGAAAGCAGGTATCCTGCGGGATTTGCGGATAAACCGATCGAGACAGTTCTACGACCTTTAGCAATACCTTCTTATATAAAAAAGACGCATGGTACTTACCATGCGTCTTTTTTTATGAGCTATACCGGTGGTTTATGCCGTTACCTGATCCCACTTTTTATCGTAATGGGTGTAATAGTGCCACATCAGCTGAAAAACTTTTTCCTTTAAAGCCGGCAGATCATCCCTCGTGAGCCCCGCTGTAGGTATGGGCGGTAGCAAGTGGTATTCGATCGGATGCGGCCAGGCAAAGAACTTTTTATGTGCAGGCAGTATTTTTCTGGTATGAAACAATAAAGACGGCATCAGGGGCAGCTGTGTATCTATGGCCAGCGCAAAGGCGCCGTCGTAGAAAGGTTTCAGCGGTTCCGGTGTCCGGTTCCGGGTACCTTCCGGATACAACAGGATGTGCAGGTGCAGGCTTAATGCGTGTTTCATGTCTTCCACGCTTTGTTTCCTGCTGGCTTCACTGCTGCGGTCTACCAGTATGCCGCCTATTTTATATAATACATTAAATAGCGGGATCTTTCCCATAGATGCCTTTGCCAGTGTTTTATTGGCGCCGGGAATACCGGAAGTGGTTACCGGTACATCAATGAGGGAATTGTGGTTGCAGACAATCACATAGGTCTGGTCTTTTTTGAAATGTTCCAGGCCTTTTCTGCTGACAGGGCAGCCAATGAGGGGCATATACACTTTCATCCAAACGCGTCCGATGGCCAGGAAGCCTTTAGTACGGATAGGTTCCTGCCACAGGTACAGCAGCCAGATAGGAAGGAATACAACCAGCATGGTGCCTGCAAACAGCAGCAGGGCATACAGTGCGAATATTCTGCCTAATATATTTTTTAACATAGCAGTGATGCTTTTAGCGATGAGCAGTTAGCTTTTAGCCGCGCTAATATAGGATGAATTCAACATAAATAGCCGCCAGCCGTAAGCTGCCTGTCTGTAATTATAATCGCCAGTCAACAGGTTCAATGCCTGCCTTTGCCAGTATTTCATTGGTTCTTGAAAAATGCCGGCAACCAAAAAATCCTTTATCAGCACTGAAAGGAGAGGGGTGTGCTGCCTGCAGAATATGATGTTTGGTGGCATCAATCAGGTATTGTTTATCCTGGGCAAAGCGGCCCCACAGCAGGAATACAACATCCCTTTTATGATCAGAAATATTGCGGATTACGGCGTCCGTGAAATCGCCCCAGCCTATTTTACTGTGCGATGCCGGTTCACTGGCCCGTACAGACAGGAATGCGTTCAGCAGCAGTACGCCATGGGAAGCCCATTTAGTGAGGTTGCCGCTGGTGGGTATTTCCAGGCCAAGGTCGGTATGCATTTCCTTATAGATGTTTACCAGGGAAGGAGGCGGCTTAACGCCATCGGGTACAGAAAAACTTAAACCATGCGCCTGTCCGGCACCATGATAAGGGTCCTGCCCCAGTATAACTACCTTTACTTTATCGAAGGGGGTTTGTTCGAAGGCATTGAAAATAAGGTTACCAGGAGGGTAGATGGTTTTTCCCAAAGCTTTTTCATGTTTGAGGAACATGGCTATCTGCTCGAAATAAGACTTATGAAATTCATCTTTCAGTACCGTTTTCCAGCTAGATTCAATTTGTACATCCATAGTATTCACATCAATATTTAAGAAAAAATAAATTAAATTTGATTTATTGAAAGATTTTTACATAAATTTGCACTCCCAAAACGCGAGATAAATATAGCAATTTATTTCACATTAACGGGAAAATAAGGACGTAAGTCTCGGTAGCTCAGCTGGATAGAGCAACTGCCTTCTAAGCAGTAGGTCATTGGTTCGAATCCAATCCGGGACACACTAAAAGAAAGCCGCGATATTCGCGGCTTTTTTAAATTTACGAAATCGGCATCGATAAGCGACGATTTAAAAGGTAATCAATACGTTAATACTTTTAAATTAGACCAGATCTCCCCCCTGATTGCCGTTAATCCGCAGGTAACAGCCTCCTTTCCCGAAAAATAAAACAGGATATCTGCTCCCAATGCATGGTCACTTTCAATTTTTTTTCATTTGCTGCGTTTAAAGGAGCTGTATAGCCTTTTAACGGGTGAACCTATGGATTGAGTTGTTTGAAGTGAATCAGGCGTTTATAACCGCTATTTAAGCCATGCTTACATGTTACCCGTGTGCGCATATCAAAGTGACCAAAATAATAGCTGACTGATGACCTGCTACCCCATCCCTTAAGCAGGCATTTAAATAGTTCAGGTCTGATTTTCTCCGTTTGAGGCAGTAAATGAATAACCACGCGCCTATACGAAGTAAATTGATAACGAAAAACAATTAACAGACACATGAAGATTTACAGAAACCTGCCTGCGGAATTTGTGAAGGAGGCAGGTGCACTATTCGCAACGGCTTTTGAAACCAAATTCAGCTACTTCCTGGGAGACAGATCTGCCATACAAAAAATCATCTCGTCTTTAATCAATCCATCTCAGGTGATAGCCGTTGTCTCAGATACGAATGAGCTAATGGGTATTGCCGGATTCAGTTATAAAAAAAAGCATATGCTGTCTATCGGTATGAAAGCCATGATACAGCAATACGGGATTGTGAAGGGAATTGGTAAAATCATACAGCTGGGCATTTATTTTCCCAATGAATTCCCGATGTCTTATATATACATAGACGCTGTAACAGTAAAAGCCACTTACCGGGGACAGGGAATCAGCCGGATATTGCTGGCAGAACTGGAGCAAATAGCTGTTGAATACGGTGTAACCAATTTACAGCTGGACGTGGATGTGGCTAATACTGTTGCCGTGAAAGCTTATGAGAAGACAGGTTTCCGGGAAGCAGGGGTACAAACGTTAAGCGCACACGCTGCCCGTCGTATTGGTATGACCCAGGTGAGCAGAATGCTTAAAATAGTAGAAAAACAGCGCGGGTGAGGCGGCAAACTTTTGCCGTAAAGCTAAACACGCATCACAAAGTTTATCATTCCTGAAGCATTACATCGCCACGGTTTTCGCGTGGCATTGTAGGGTACTGGAAATGCGATATCGCTTTTCGTGAGTATCTTCGTATGCATCCGGCAGCGACAGCAGGCATTCAACGGGGGAAAGAAAAATAAGTACACTGAAATGGAAAGTTGGCAATGCATATCATGCAACAAAATATGCCTTCCTGCCGGATGCGGAACCAAACATTATCAGGTGGAATAATCAATTGCAGCGATGAAACAAAATATCTACGATGATCCTGTTTTCTTTGAAAAATACAAAGACCTCCGGGATAACGATAAAGGAATCAATGAATGGATAGAGCAACCAGTGATGAGGCAACTGATGAAAATACCGGCAGGAGCGCATGTCCTGGATATCGGTTGTGGTTTAGGACATCAGATCAGCTATTTGTTGCAACAGTCACCAGCCAGTATCATTGGAGTAGATATTGCTGAAAAAATGCTGGCAGAAGTGGCCCGCAGGATACAACATCCTACCGTTGAACTGATCTGTTCTGCCATAGAAGATTATCCTATCCGCGAAAATCATTTCGACCTGATCGTCAGTTCAATGACCTTGCATTATGTACAGGACTTACCGGAATTGTTTCGCCACATCAGTAAGGGACTTAAACCGGGCGGACAATTTATATTTTCTATGGAGCACCCGGTTTGTACTGCATGGCTGAAAGGGTGGATAGAAGCAGAGGGTACTAAGATCTGGCCGGTAGCCGAATATGCCCGTGAAGGAATAAGATATCAACACTGGTTTGTAGCAGACGTTATAAAATATCACAGAAAACTGAGCACCATCATTAATGATTTAATACGGGCAGGTTTTCAGATAGATCATATCGCAGAGCCGGTACCCACGCCGGAAGTGTTGGTAAGCAGGCCTGATCTGGCCCCGCACCTGGAGCGGCCACCGGTATTAATAATAGGAACTACCAGACAGTCATCATTGTAAATCAGCAAGCTTATGGAGAACAGTAACCTAAAACAAATCGCACAAAAATTTGCCGGCAGTAAACGGCTAAATGATTTCATTGAATATGGCGGAGTGGCGGCTGCGATAGAAACCGTCGGTGGAAACATTTATACGGGTATCAGTATTGATACGGCCTGTTCGATGGGATTCTGTGCAGAACACAGTGCGGTAGCAGAAATGCTGAAAAATGGAGAAAACCGGATAAAAGCATTGGTAGCGGTAGATGCCAATGGACATGCCGTGCCGCCTTGCGGCAGATGCCGGGAGCTGATTAGTCAACTCTCGAAAGAGAACCTGCAGGCTACGATTGAGGTCAAAGATGGTGTAATCGTTACCTTGGCTGAGATCTTACCATACGATTGGAAAGAAGATCTGGGAAGAGACTGGTAAGAGCTGAATATAGGACAGTGATCATGATGAAATGAGAAAAGCGCATTAAATTTAACAGGGAAAATATTATCTGGATGCGCGTAATGTATACATAGTATAAAAAATCATTTCATAAACAATGCCACTTTCTGCTAAAATAAAAGAGATTAATAATGCACAGGAATTCAAGGAATTTTATTTACAGGATTCCCACTATTCCTCTTGCCCGGAGTGTGGTCATATAGCCTATTCTCATGGCAACGGTTTCCTGGAAATTGTAACCCTGGAGGATTTGCAGCAATTGCATACCCATCATATCGGACTGCAGACCCGCCGGAAATTTTACAGTATTATTCTGTTGACTGCTGGTACTGTAACAGAAGTTATCGGACATCAGAAATATCATTTCGGCCCGCAAAGCATGTATTTTATTCCTGAAAACCAGTTGCACTCCATTGAAACCTGGAGTGAAGACCTGCAAGGTATCCTGTGTATGTTTGATGCTGATTATTTTTTACTCTGTATCAAACATCAGATCAAACTGAATCAGTTCCCGTTTTTTCAGCTGGATAAAGTCCCTTATATAGACTTATCAGACCGGGAAACACAGATGATGCAACACCTGTTCTGGAAACTCAATAGTGAAAAATGTCAGAAAACCACTTTTAATGACGACCTGCTCGTCAGAATGTTTCTGAATATCATCTTGCTGGAAGCAGAGCGTATTTATAATCATAAAGCGGCAGAACAACCCTATAACCTGTCGCGGAAAGAACAGCTGGTAGCGCAGTTTCAGCTGCTGGTGAACCAGCATTTTCTGGACAAAAAACAGGTGAATGAATATGCCGGTATGTTGCATGTACATCCACATTATCTGAATGATGTGGTAAAAGAAGTTTCCGGTTTTCCGGCAAGTTATTTTATACAACAGCAATTAATACAGGAAGCCAAATCACGCCTGATACAAACGAATGATACCGTATCAATGATTGCTGCAGCGCTTAATTTTATAGACGATTCTTACTTCGGTCGTTTCTTTAAGAAAATTACGGGTTTAACACCTGTACAATATAGAAAACAACATAAGCATCAATAAGGGAGAGCTTACCTTCATCCCAACTTTTCTTCCTGATTGCTACCGGTATCCGTGTACCTTACCCCTGCCTCACGCTGCCTTGCCCGGACATGGCAAAAGTGCCAGCTGCTTTTTAGATACCGCTATTTATACGCGGTATTTAACCGTCAAACCTTTACTGGTAAAGACATCGCGATTTTAGTGACTGCTCCCGATGGCCGGCCTCCCATCATTACATCTTACACGAATACATGTGATTTGTGCCATTTTGCCTCCTATAAGTGTTAACACAATTTCCAGGGGGAGAATAATTTTGTGGTATCAAATTTAAAAGTATGACAAACGAAAAAAATACAGCGCAGGGAACGGAATCGTTAACACTATTGCAATTTTATGCGGACTGGTGCCAGCCCTGCAGGATGATGATGCCAATAGTGGAATCTATCAGGCAGAAACAATATCAATGGTTAGATATACAACAGATAGATATTGACAGAGAAGAAGATATGGCCGACAAATACCATGTCCGATCTATACCAACCTTTGTAGCGTTGAAAAACAACCAGGAGGTATGGCGGAAATCAGCGCTGCTATCGGAACAAGCTTTGGTAACGGCATTGTCCACGTTGAGATAGTAGTTGTATCGTGAATTTTTAACTTAATCACCTTCCGGATGAATGATTCAAATACTTTAAAGGAGCTGGAAAGACCGGTACTACTGCAATTTACGGCTACCTGGTGCGGACCTTGCCGCATATTATCGCCTATTATTGATAAGGTAGCGCAGGCCGCAAATGAAGTGGTGGATGTAAGAAGAATAGATATAGACCAGGAGCAGCAACTGGCCAGTGATTTTTTAATCAGAGGTGTGCCAACGCTGGTGCTGCTGGATAAGAACGGTGACATCTACTGGCGACATACCGGATTGCTGTCAGAAAAGGAAATCTTACGGCAAATAGCGGGGCTGCCATGAGGGGGGATACTTTTAACAAACATAGCTGGAGAAAACATACTACCAATGGAAAGAATAAAATGTTTAATCATAGGCTCAGGCCCGGCGGGTTATACGGCTGCTATCTATGCTGCCAGGGCTGCATTACATCCGGTACAATATACCGGATTGCAGATAGGCGGGCAGCTAACGACTACAAATGAGGTAGATAATTTCCCGGGATATCCTGCCGGTGTGGGAGGAGTACAGCTGATGGAAGATCTTAAAGGTCAGGCGGAAAGATTTGGTACTGTTCTAAGAAACGATGAAATCGTACACATCGATTTTAATGATCGCCCCTTTAAAGTGACTACCAGCGCCGGAGAACAGCTGTTATCCGATACGATTATTATTGCTACCGGCGCCACAGCAAAATGGTTAGGGCTACCCGGTGAAACGAAATATTTTGGGGCGGGCGTTTCTGCCTGCGCTACCTGCGATGGTTATTTTTACCGGAATAAAGAGGTGGTAGTGGTAGGCGGTGGAGATACAGCGATTGAAGAGGCTACCTTTTTATCGCATCTGGCCAGCAAAGTATATTTACTGGTGAGAAAGGATACTTTCAGGGCTTCGCAGATCATGCAGGACCGGCTGGAAAATATAGACAACATCACTGTGTTATACAACACTACCTTGACCGATGTACTAGGCGATAATCAACTGGTAACCGACGCCCGTATCTACAATAGCAGCCGGAATCAGGAAGATGTTTTAGCGGTGCAGGGGATATTTATTGCCATCGGGCATACGCCGAATACAAAAATCTTTGCTTCCGATCTTTTACTGGACGCCAATGGATATATCAGCACAATACCAGGTACTACAAAAACCAGTATTCCGGGCGTATTTGCCTGTGGTGATGTACAGGATAGTGAATACCGGCAGGCGGTTACGGCTGCAGGCTCCGGATGTATGGCGGCTATAGATGCGGAACGTTATCTCTCTTCCCGCGTCAGTAAAAATGGTATTTTCTGTGTGGAACCGAATGTAGGTATCTCAACTATTATTACCAGGAACGGCATGAGTTGTATAACGGAGTATGCTGTTATGAACAATTAATAACTGCCGGCATCAGTCTATAACCAGGTTGATGTGTGTTTAAATAATTTATCAATGATTACGCGAAGAAATTTTTTAGTACGAAATAGCCTGTTATCGGCTGCGCTGGCAGTACCTGGTGTGTTGATGTCTTTCGCGAAACCGGAAGAAAATGCAGATCATACTTTTGATGTGATTATAGTAGGAGGGAGTTATGCCGGGCTTGCTGCGGCGATGGCATTAGGCCGTTCTTTGAGAAAGGTACTGATCATTGACAGTGGATTGCCTTGTAACAGACAAACGCCTCACTCGCATAATTTTCTTACGCAGGATGGGGTACCGCCAAAGGAGATTGCGGCAAAAGGCCGGGAACAGGTGCAGCATTACGATACCGTGTCGTTCTACGAATCGGTAGCGGTACAGGCAAAAAAGAAAGGAGAAATATTTGAGCTGACCACACAATCAGGACGGGTATTCTCCGCCAGAAAATTATTGTTCGCCACCGGGTTGAAAGACCTGATGCCGCCTATCCCGGGATTTGCGGAATGCTGGGGCATATCCATTTTGCATTGTCCCTATTGTCATGGGTACGAAGTAAAAGGACTGGCAACCGGTATATGGGCAAATGGCGATATGGCTGTTCACTATGCCCCGCTGGTAGCTAACCTGACCAAACAGGTATTCATTTTTACCGATGGCGCAGCTACATTCAGTGAAGACCAGGCGCAATTGATCCGTAAAAATAATATCCATATTGTGGAACAACAGGTAAAAGCCCTGATACATGATAATGGTCAATTGTCGGGTATCCATTTACAGGATGGAGCGGTGTATCCGATACGGGCACTTTATGCCCGACCTGCTTTTGAACAGCATTGCAAAATTCCACTGGAAATGGGATGCGCACTGACGGAACAGGGACTGTTGAAGCTGGATAATTTTCAGCAGACGACCATTCCCGGGGTATATGCGTGTGGCGATAATTCGGCGATGCGTGCGGTGGCTACTGCTGTTGCGACAGGTACCGGCGCTGGTGCAGCTATCAATCTGGCTTTATCAACAGCAGATTTTAATCTTAAAAAATAGAGATGAATATATATTTTGAACTCATAGCTTTTTCATTGATCATTGGTATTGGTGCTACCGTGATCATGGATATTTATGCCATCGTGCTCAAACGCTTATTTAATATTCCTTCCCTGGATTATGCGTTGTTAGGGCGTTGGATCGGACATTTTAAAAATGGGATATTTTTCCATAAAACCATTATACAGGCAGAGAAGATCCGGTACGAACGTACTATCGGATGGATAGCGCATTATTCCATCGGTATCTCTTTTGCATGTTTACTGTTACTGATCTGGGGAACCGGCTGGGCATATCATCCCACGCTTTTGCCTGCTCTGGCTATTGGCATTTTAACGACTGTAGCTCCTTTCTTCCTGATGCAGCCGGCATTTGGTTTTGGTATTGCCGCGGCAAAAACACCCCATCCCGCTATAGCAAGATTCAGGAGTTTGAAAACGCATACCATTTATGGAATTGGTTTGTATCTGGCGGCATTGTTGCTGAGCAGGGTGATGGCATAAGTGTGTTGGGTAATGTTATTTATCCTTATGCATCTTCGTCCGGTAATAGCTGTGCCTTGTAGATAGAAAAGGCCGTGCCTTCATGGTATTGCATCATAGTGAGTCATGGCGCCGGAACATGCCCAAACAACAAAAGCCGCAGTCAGCGGCTTTTGTTGTTTGGGCTTTACTGTTGTATACAGCAAGGCCTCCTGTCTTTTATGTGTAACAGGATGATTATTTGTTAACGGAAAAGACTTCCTGTATGGTGTAGTTATCAAATCTGTTGAAATGATCTCCGGAAGGATGTTCTCCGCTGAGAATCAGGTTAAGATCTGCCAATGCTTCCTCGCGGCTGCTGTAATCACTGTTTCCGATTCTGAAAAGAGAAAAATGTTCTCCGGGAATATGTGGAAAGCTGTTGTTCGATACCCTGAGCAGGCCAAAAATTGAAAATTTTGTGTTCATGCAACTGAAAATTTTATCAAATATATAAAACCACTGCAGAAAGCAGGCCTAAATCCTCGTTGGGGGGATCATGCCTTTTATCCGGTATACGTGCAGGCTGTCAGCAACACCTGCTTTTTATATACTTCTTCATGACCTTCAGCGTTTATAAGATATATTTGTAGGGATTTTTTGATTTCTTCTTTAGCTATTATGATCGCATCCATATTAACCAGGCTCGAATCTTCCCGTAAGGAATTGCTTGATCTGGGCCTCAGAAATCCCTTATTGCATTACCGGCTGCCCGCCAGCAAAGGATTACATATTGTATCGGAACAATCTGCCGCCATATATGAATTGCTGGTGCGGGAGAATAAGTCGATGACCTTTTTAGGAAAGCCTGATCAAAAAGCAGGAGCAGAGGAAATCGTGTATAGTGAAACGGCCGCTAAAGAAGCTGTGAATGATACCCGGCTGCAAACCGCAGAAAATGAAACCGTCCTGCATACCCGCTTGCTGAATACCTATTACGCTGCCCGTATGAGTATGGAAGAACAGGGGGTAAACATCCTGTATATTTCGCTGGGTATGTTGCATTGGTATGAAGCTGACAATAGTGAGGAAGTCCGGCTCGCGCCCCTGATTATGGTGCCGGTGTTGCTGGACAGGTCCAGTGCCCGGGAACGTTTCCGGCTCCGTTATTCACTGGAGGAAGTAGGAGGCAATATTTCCCTCCAGGCAAAAATGAAATCGGACTTCAATATCCATATTCCCGATTTACCGGAAGCAGATGACTTTGAAGTGAACGCCTATTTTGCCGCGGTATCGGAAGCGATCAGCCGGATGCCTGGCTGGAAGGTGTCGCCGGATACTGTGGAACTGGGATTTTTCTCTTTCGGAAAATTTATGCTTTATAATGACCTGGATGTATCCAAGTGGCAGCAGGAAGGCGCTGTACTGGAGCATCCGGTGATACAAAGTCTTTTTGGCGGCGGATTTACCGATCCGCAACCCGCCATCCCGGACGATGCTTTTATTGACCGGGATACCACTGCACACGACCTGTTTCAGGTAGTAGATGCAGACAGCTCCCAGATACAAGCCATGCTGGCCGTACAGGAAGGCCGTCACCTGGTGATACAGGGCCCTCCCGGTACCGGTAAGTCGCAGACCATTACCAACATCATTGCAGATGCCATCGGCAGAGGAAAAAAAGTATTGTTTGTGGCAGAAAAGATGGCGGCCCTGGAAGTAGTAAAACGTAGGCTCGATAATATCCAGCTGGGAGAAGCCTGTCTGGAATTACATAGTCATAAAGCCAATAAAAAAGAACTGCACCAGGAGCTGCGGCGCGTACTCGAGCTGGGACGCCCCGCTATCCGGAAACTGCAGGAAGAAGTAGGACAACTCGTCGCCTATAAGCAGGAACTGAATGAATACTGCTTGTCTGTGAATGAGGAAGTACAGCGCAGTGGATTGACGGCGCAGCAGGTAACAGGCTACCTGTTACGCCTGAATGAAACCATCGCCGGCATAACATTACCTGCTATTCACCTGCCGCAAATCGATACCTGGGATGCTGCTGCCATTAATAAAGCGCTGGATATGGCACAACGTATACAAGCCTGTTTGCGTGACACGGGACTGCCCGCCAGCCTGACTTTCAAAGACAGCCGCCTGACCGTATTATTGCCACATGAACAGGAGTCGCTGGCAAAACTGCTGAAAGAAACAGCAGCCGCCCTGACAGCATTGGAACAAACTGCCGCAGGGATTGCCGCTAAAACCGGTATTGCACAACCACAGGATAGTATCGCTATTGTGAACCTGGCAGCAGCCTGTGATCTGACCGCCCGGCAACCAGATCTGAAAGGGCTGATGGTAACACATACCGCCTGGCTGAATAACCGGCAGGATATTGCCGAATGGCTGACAGCAGGTAGCCGCGCTACCGCTGTACAACAGCAATACCAGGATATCCTGATTCCCGAAGCCTGGGAACAGCAGGTGATGGAAATCCGTCAGGACCTGCTGGCACACGGCAATAAATGGTATAAATTCCTGATAGGCGCCTATAAACGCAGCAATAAACAACTGGCTGCGTTGTGTAAAGGACCATTACCTACCGAAAACGATATTAAGCTACAATATGTCGACAGTATCATGGAATTCCGCCGGCAGGATGCCATCCTGAAAGAACACGCGGGATTGATGAAAGAACTGTTCGGCAGCCGCTACCAGCGGTCACAGACCGATTGGGCGGCACTGGAAGCAGCTACGGCCTATCTAACGGATATGCACCAACGTATTGCGGCGGGCACCTGCCCGGCATCGCTGCCGGCTTATCTGGCTAAAGGTGAAGATCCTGGTGTAGCTGCTGCCGACCGGGATACGTTGTTGCGGCTTTTGCCTGTATGGCAGCAATGTGTGGCGCAGCTGATGCAGAAGCTGGAAATGGATACCAGGGCTTATCCGGTATCTTTTGCCGCACAGACGCCATTGCTGGAGAAATGGCAACAACAGCTGCCGGAAATTCACCATGCTATTTCCTGGAATAATATGCAGGAAACAGCCATCCGGGAAGGAATGGAGTGTTTGATTACACCGGCCCGTGAATGGCCGGAAGCACATCGCCTGTTGAGAACTGCCCTGCAGAAAACCTGGTACGAGTACCTGGTGGAAACAGCCGTGAAATCGCGGCCATCGCTGCGTCGTTTCGACCGTGCGGCCCACGAAGAGCTGGTACAACAGTTTCGCCGGGTAGATGTACTGCACCTGCAATACAACCGGGTACGGGCGGCATTGCAGCACTGGGAGCAGATGCCCCGTATGGATGCCGGCGGCCAGGTGAACATTCTCCGGACAGAATTCAATAAAAAAGCCCGGCACATGCCGGTACGTAAGCTGATGCAGGAAGCCGGACTGGCCATTCAGGCTATTAAGCCGGTATTTATGATGAGTCCTTTGTCGATCGCCAATTTCCTGCCACCAGGAGCCCTGGAGTTTGACCTGGTGATATTTGATGAGGCCAGTCAGGTACGTCCGGTGGACGCGCTGGGAGCTATTCTGCGCGGAAAGCAACTGGTTGTGGTGGGCGATACCAAACAATTGCCGCCTACAAGCTTCTTTGATTCTCTGACAAAAGAAACCGATGATGAGGATAATGTAACGGCAGATATGCAAAGCATACTGGGGTTATGTGATGCCCAGGGAGCGCCGCAACGCATGCTGCGCTGGCACTACCGCAGCCGGCACGAATCGTTGATCACCTTGTCCAATCATGAATTCTATGAAAATAAACTCGTGATATTCCCCAGCCCCGGTTCTAAAGAACGAAGAGGGCTGAAATTCAATTACCTGCAGGATACCGCCTATGACCGCGGAAAAACCCGTACCAATCCGAAGGAAGCGGAGGCAGTGGCAGATGCCGTGATGGAGCATGCCCGTAAAACACCGGGGTTAAGTCTGGGCGTAGTGGCCTTCAGTACTTCCCAGCGACAGGCCATCAGCGATGCCCTGGAGTTACGCCGCCGTAAACATCCGGAGCTGGAATCGTTCTTTAATAGTCATGCAGATGAGCCGTTTTTTGTAAAAAATCTGGAGAATGTGCAGGGAGATGAACGGGAGGTAATTTTTATTTCTATCGGTTACGGACGTACGGAGGAAGGATATGTGGCCATGTCATTCGGGCCGTTGAATAATGAAGGTGGGGAAAGACGCCTGAATGTACTCATTACCCGGGCGAAATCCAGCTGTGAAGTATTTACCAATATCACTGCCGATGATATTGATATGAACCGTGCGAAAAGTGAAGGGATACGGGCGCTGAAAAATTTCCTGTATTTCGCGCAGCATGGTAAACTCTATATGACCGCCGAAACCGGCTTGCCGGCCGACAGCCCGTTTGAAGAAAATGTGGCCGCGAAGCTGGAAGCGAAAGGATATATCGTCCGGAAACAGGTAGGTTCCAAAGGCTTTTACATTGATCTTGCGGTAGTAGACGCCACACATCCCGGCCGTTACCTGCTGGGGATTGAGTGTGATGGCGCCGCCTATCATTCTGCCCGTTCTGCCCGCGACCGTGACCGGTTACGGCAGCAGGTGCTGGAAGCAGTAGGCTGGAAAATACACCGCATCTGGAGTACAGATTGGTTCCGTTATCCGGAGCGGGAACTGCAACGGTTGATCGATGCCATTGAAAAGGCAGGTGCTGATACCCGGATAGAAGATGAAGTGGAAGCTGCCGCGTTGCACGATGCCCCACCGGTGCTTACCCGGGAGGCGGTGGTGCCGGTGAGTCAGGATACACCCGTGTATGAAACAGCGGTGCTGCCGGAAGAAATCCGGGACCAGGAATTTCATCTGTCTCCGATAGGACAGTTGTGCAACTGGATCGAACAGGTAGTGACGGTAGAGAGCCCGGTACATTTCGATGAAGTGGCGCGGCGGATGGTGGAAGCAGCGGGTATTACCCGGGTGGGCCCCCGTATCCGGGAAGTGTTGCGCCATGCTGTGCGACATTCTGATGCCAGTAAACGTATCCGGATTAAAGGACAGTTTTTGTGGGACATCAATTTACCGGAGCCGGTAGTACGGAACCGGAGCCAGTTACCGGCCAACGCCCGTAAAATCACTTATATCTCTGTGGAGGAAATGGGCGTAGCGTTAGGAAAAGTAGTGAAAGATGCGGTAGCCATCCAGCGGGAAGATGCGGTGCCTTTCATTGCGAAGATGTTTGGCTATAGCCGGGTCACTGAGGATATCCGCGAAGAAATCCTGAAAGCCATTGATATCAATGTAAGTAATAAAATAGTACAACAGGAAGGGGAGCTGCTTAAAGTATAGGCGTTTCCGTTATTACCCCTGCGATACGGCTTTTACTTGGTGTATAGCCGCATCGCAGCAGCTTTTAGGCGTATCAGGACGCGGTTTGAAAACAGCGCATGCTGATACTGCCATTCTGTATTTCTTCATAGGTGAACTGAATTTCTTCTGCTTTATTCACCAGCCCCAATGTATATAACATGGGCAGATAATGGTCATTGGTAGGGATCGACAATTGTGCGTCTCTGCCCAGGGTATGATAATTGACCAGGTCTGTGAAGGCTTTTTGTTCCAGTTTTTGTTTGACGGTAGCATCAAAGGACAACGCCCAGTCGTAAGGAGCGGCATTGTCTGAAAAGCTGATCTGTCGGAGGTTGTGTACGATGTTGCCGCTGCCGATGATCAATACGCCTTTATTACGCAGCACTTTGAGTTCTGCGGCCAGTTTGTAGTGATATTCCGGTGGCTGATGATAATCAATACTCAGCTGGAATACCGGAATATTCGCCTGTGGATACATATGTTTTAAGATCGTCCAGGCGCCGTGGTCCAGTCCCCAGCGGTCATCTTCCTGTACCTGGGTGGAGGTGATCAGCTGTTTGGTTTCCCGGGCTAGTTCCGGGGCACCGGGTGCTGGATATTGTACCGCATAGAGGGCTTCCGGAAATCCGCCGAAATCGTGTATGGTAGGCGGATGGCTAGCTACCAGCACATGGGTGCCTTTGGTGAGCCAATGCGCGGAAATGACCAGTATGGCGTTGGGTAAGTGGGGGAGTGAAGCGCCCATCTGACCGAGGGCACGGGTAAAGGCGTTGTCGCTGATACCGTTCATGGGATTGCCATGTCCGATGAACATAGCGGGCATGGAGCCGGTTTGGGCGTAGTCGCCGGTAATGTTTCTGAGATCGCTGAGTTGCATGGTTTTACCTCCTGTGGCACCAATGCCGTTAATGATATAATAAGTATTATCCGAACTGCAGTAAGAAGTCGGCCAGGGTGATTTTCTCCAGTTTGTGTACCAGGGCACTTTCTATTTCCTGGTATAGATGATCCAGGTGCTGGTTAATCTGTTTGCCTACGAGACAGGCCGGGTTGGGCGTGTTTTTACTGTTGCCCAGCAGCGATACCTGTTGTACAGCGTGGTATATCTCCGACAGGAGAATGTCGCCGGCAGGCCGGGCCAGCGTGCTACCCCCGTTTTTACCTTCCTTGCTTTCCACCAGGCCCCGGTTCCGGAGATTGCTGATTTCTTTGCGTACCAGCACCGGATTGATATTGATGCTGCCGGCAATGTAGTCAGACGACAATAATTCCCCATTCGCACTGGCCAGCAGTGTGAGAATATGTAAGGAGATGGGAAACCGGCCATTGTTCATTCTGTAATCGAGTTTATTACAGTACAAAAATACCATTAATTAGGGGTACCGCAAAAATTTTATCGGTTACTGTAGAAGTAAATGATGGAGGCAATCGCCAGCAGGATCAGGATCAGGACAATGACGCAACCGTTTTTATTGGGCTTTTTGACAGCACGGGTGAGGCCGCGGGCTTCCAGGAGGGCTTCTACCGCTTGTTTGGCCTGCAGGAGGCTAAGGTTATTGCCGGGAATTTTGTTGTATTCTGTCAGGTAATATTTGATCCCGACCACCAGGCCCTGGTTCAGGCACAGTTGAGTGGTGGTGTCTTCAATCTTGCGTTTCAGTAAGGAGGTACGGGTGGTAGTGGGCGTTTCATGGCCGGTAAGTGCACGTTGACATTGATTACAGATCACTATTGTGTCAAACGGGGCTTTTTCCGGTATGGTACGGACCAGGTCTGTACTGCCACACCAGGGGCATGCTTGTTCAGGATTCATTAATAGTGGAATAGTTTTAATTAAAACGCATTAAGTTAATAAATAATTTCCGGATTTTATGCCAGGCGGCGATCAGGGAGGGTATTCCCACTGCCACCGGGTATAAAATCCGGATGTTCTGTGCTATGCGGAGGTGTCTTATTGTTTTTTCAGGCGTTCCTTGAATACTTTCTTGAATTTTTCCAGTTTGGGCTGGATCACGAAGGTGCAGTATGGCTGTGAGCCATTCTGGTTATAGTAGTTCTGATGATAGTTCTCTGCCTTGTAGAAGGTCGGGAGTGGAGATATTTCCGTAACAACAGGTTTGTCGTAGGCGCCGGACTCCTGCAGTTTCTTTTTATAGAATTCAGCTTCTTTGTGTTGTGCTTCGTCGTGGTAGAAGATGACAGAGCGGTATTGCGTACCTACATCGTTGCCCTGGCGGTTGAGTTGTGTAGGGTCGTGGCTTGTCCAGAAAGCCTGCAGGAGGTCTGCATAGGTAATTTTCGCCGGGTCATACGTTACCTGTATCACTTCCGCATGGCCGGTATTGCCTTCACATACCTGTTCGTAGGTAGGATTGGGGATAGATCCGCCGGCATAGCCGGATTCTACTTTGAGTACGCCATCCAGATACTGGAACTGCGCTTCCGTACACCAGAAGCATCCGCCTCCGAAAGTGGCTGTTGCTGTTTTTGTGTTATTATTTACCTCCATATCATCGGGGACTTTACCTTTTTTATGTTGGGCACAGGCGACTAAACCCAGTGTAATCAGTAAGATGAATATTGAATATTTTATCATAAAAATAAAATTTTTTTGAAGATGCAGGTGTTTTTTGTCGTTGGCAAATGCAGTACTGTAGCGGTGTTGCAGTGTAATCAGCCATCTTTATAGCCCCTGTATCCACGATAATTTACGTAATAAGTGATACAAGAGAACAACAAGTTAAGTAACTTTAACATTCTTTTGCAGTTAACAGGCGTCTGTGAAGACCCTCGATCCTGGCCAAAAAGTACACGTCAACAGTAGCAGCAGCAGCAGGAACATATATGAAAAGCCGGGTAACCGGATACGTTGATAGCATAATGACAAAGCCGATGAAAAAGATATAATTATTTTTCCCAGATAAGCACCTCTCCGCCCATACAGGCCGCGCCAGGAAGCGCGCGATGCTAATTCATTTTAACTGGCAGCAAACAGCTGGCAACATGTTTGTGCCGTCTTATTACCTTAAATACAATATCACTTGAAATATTTTCCTGAGTCTGCGTTAATGCAGTTGGAATTCGATAAAGTTCAGGCATTGCTGCAAGAGCATTGTAAAACGGACCTCGGCAAAGAAATGGCCGCTAACCTTCGTTTGCATACACATATAGATTATGTTAAAACAGCGCTGCAACAAGCCCATGAATATAAACAGCTGACGCTGTTACAAGAGAATTTCCCGAATGATTATATCCTGAACCTGAAAAAAGAGTTACGGTTGCTGGCGATTGAAGGCGCCGTACTAACAGGAGAACAGGCCATGCTACTGCGTAAACTGGCAGAAAGCATGCATAGCATCGTCCGGTTTTTTGATCATGACCGCCGTACCCAATATGGTGGCCTGTTTGAAGTGATCAAAGACACCCACTACGAGAAAAAAATCACGGCCACCATCGATGAAGTACTCGATGAATTGGGGCAGGTACGCGACAATGCCTCTCCGGAACTGGCTAAGATCAGAATGTCGCTGTTCCGGAAACGCAATGAGCTGCGCCGGGTATTTGACCGTATCCTGCAGAAATTACAAAAGCTCAACTATCTCGCTGATCAGGAAGAAGCCTTCCTGAACGGCCGCCGGGTGGTAGCCATCTATGCGGAAAACAAACGGATGGTGAAAGGCTTGATACTCGGAGAGTCAGACACCCGCAAGACGGCTTTCCTCGAGCCGGAAGAAACAATCGAACTCAATAATGATGTGCAGGCGCTGGAAAGAGAAGAAGGCCGCGAGGTATACCGCATTCTGAAAGCAATGACGGCTTCCCTCAGCAGTTACGGACACTTGCTCAATGGTTATCATGATATCCTGGGTACCTACGATTTTATCCGGGGAAAGGCCAAACTGGCCCTGGATATGGATGCACATTATCCCACATTGTTACCGCAGGCGCAGTTACACCTGATACAGGCTTACCATCCTTTGTTATTATTATATAACAGAAAGAATAAAAAGCCTACCATCCCGGTAAATATTAATCTGGATAAAGACGCACATATACTGGTGATCAGCGGACCTAACGCCGGTGGTAAAACGGTAACCCTGAAAACCATTGGTCTCATTCAGCTGATGTTACAATCCGGTTTGCTGGTACCCGTGCATCCATCTTCCCAACTGGGTATCTTCAAACAACTGATGATTCATATCGGGGATACCCAATCGCTGGAGTTTGAACTGAGTACCTATAGTTCTCATCTGAAAAACATGAAGTATTTCATGGAGAACGCCAACGGGAAAACGTTGTTCTTCATTGATGAACTGGGTAGTGGTTCCGATCCCAATCTGGGTGGTGCTTTTGCGGAAGTGATCATGGAGGAACTGGCCAAGAAGCATGCATTTGGTATTGTTACCACGCACTATCTTAACCTGAAAGTGATGGCCAATAAAGTAAAAGGAATCATCAACGGCGCGATGGGCTTTGATGAACAAACCCTTTTACCGATGTATAAACTGATGGTGGGTAAGCCGGGAAGTTCCTATACTTTTTCTATTGCGGAAAGGATCGGATTAAATCCTGCGCTGATTGCACGGGCCAAGAAACTCGTGGATGAAGGCCATTTCCAGCTGGATAAGTTGCTGAATAAAGCAGAACAGGATCTGCAGAAAGTAGAATCAAAAGAAAAAGAACTGCAGAAACTACTGAAAGAAAATGAACGGCTGAAAAGAGAGTATGAGATCCTGTCGGATAAAGAGAAGAAGAGTCAGCAGATCACTTTCATGAAGTTGCAGAACCAGATCAAGGAAACAGACCTGCAATACCTGAAAGATATGGAGCGCAAGCTGAAGCAGATTGTAGGAGAGTGGAAGCGATCTGACGATAAAGAAAAGGTGATGAAGCAGGCGGAGATATTATTGTTCCGTCGTCGTGAAAAGCAGATCAATGAGAAGATCGATCGTAAGGTACAAGAGAAGTTCGAGGAGATCAGCGGACAATGTCAGGTAGGTGATCAGGTAAAAATTGTTACCAACCGGCAGGTCGGCAAGGTGATCGAGATCCGCGACAAACGGGCGATTGTGCAGATCGGAAATATTCCGATTAATGTGAAGCTCAGCGATCTGGTACTGGTGCAGGAGAAACCAAAAGAAGCAGAAACAGAAGGTCGGCCGTAGGGGTATTGGTGGCGCCGGACGTCAGAGATATAGTTAATATCTATGCCGGGGTATAGTTTGAGGTGCAAGAATAAACGTCTACCTTTATTTCCGATAGCAGCATTCTATTATTCATTAAACACGGAAAGCAGATGGAAACAGTAGCAAAGAAACCCAGTATACCTGTTTATAACTGTGATTATACGGATGGTGCCTCTTTCTTTATCGGGAAATGGAAAAGTTGTGAGGATGCCGGTTATGATCTGGGAGTACCCCATCGTCATAATGGATATAGTATCGATATATTAGTCAAAGGCAGCGTGAAGCATGCCATTGATTTCAGACAATACGAAGTACAGGCGCCAGCTATCATGCTGATGGAACCGCAACAGGTCCATCAGCATGAAATGGCCACCGATGCGGAAATCATCAATATTTATTTTACCAGTGAATTTCTGGTGCCGGAAATGCAAGGAATTGTAAGTTGCTGGCGTTGTATCTTTAGTTCGGGACTGATCCCCCTGAATGAAGAACAGATAGCAGAAGTCATGTCTTATGCCGATCTGATTACCAAGGAATATAACAGCAACAAACTTCGCAAGGAAGCCGTGATCCGGAATTTGCTGAATGCTTTAGTGATTGCATGTGGACGTATTTCAGAACCCAGTGGTAACTGGATGAATGCGGAGAGTTCGCAGTATAATATGGCCAGGCAGTTTAAAATGCTGGTAGACCAGCATTTCCATGTTAAACCGCAGGTATCGGATTATGCTGAAATGTTATTTGTATCACCAGGTCACCTGAATGATACGGTAAAAGCACTCCTGGGCAGAAACGCAAAAAACATTATCGACGAGAAGCGGATAATGGAAGCAAAGCGTTTATTGTATTGGGAAGAACACTCCATAAAACAGATTGCCGCCATGTTGAATTTTGAGGACGATGCTTACTTTAACCGGTTTTTTAAGAAGCATACCGGCTACACGCCCGTATCATTTCAACGTACTATCCGTGAAAAGTACAATTAAACCCGTAAAAATTTAAACTTCCGGTAATTTTAAATTTCTATTTTTGCAACGTAATAATTTAATGATGTCGCCCGTGCATCATTCTTAATTTGAAAGCCGATGAGAATTAATTAGCGGAACGCCGCGAACCTTTCTTTTCCTTTTACAGAGGTAATTAATTGCTACCCACTAACACATGACGTGCTGTAAAGTTGTGTGCCTGTGAGTAACGCGATGTTGTCTACCTGTATACCCACACCCGGACTGTTATCATTACAACTGTACTTGCGTCGTGCAACAATATTTTGCTATTGTGTACGTCAGCAGGAGGGGGTGTATCTATTTAGTGATTTTTAAAAAAAGTAACATGAAACCATTGAAACCAATTATTGCAAATTTGCCGGCAGGCTTACTTTATAGTTTTATTGTTCTTACCGTAATGTCTGGTTGCGGTACTTCTCAGGCCAAAGAAGAGGCGCCACAGGCAGCTCAGCTGCCGGTACTGAAAGTAAGTACCATTCCTGCCACTACTTACCGGGAATACAGCGCTACGCTGGAAGGTCGTACCAACGTGGAAATCCGCGCACAGGTAGAAGGTATCCTGGAAAAAATTTATGTAGATGAAGGCGCTTATGTGAAAGCCGGCGAACCTTTATTCCGCATCAATGACCGGGTATATAAAGAGCTGCAAAGCAATGCCAATGGATCTTTACAGGCTGCTAAAGCGAATCTCGAAAAAGCACAGCTGGAAGTAGACCGCCTGACACCACTGGTAAGCAACAACGTAGTTTCTGAAGTACAGTTAAAAACTGCCCAGGCAGCTTATCAGGCCGCCAAAGCAGCCGTATCCCAGGCACAGGCACAGTTGGGTAATGCCAGTATTAATGTAGGCTACACGATTATCACTGCTCCGGTAAGTGGTTATATCGGCAGAATTCCTTACAAAGCAGGTGCTTTGGTAGGAAGAGCAGAACCACAGCCATTAACGCTGTTGTCTGATGTAAGCCAGGTATATGCTTACTTCTCCATGAGTGAGCCGGACTTCCTGAAATTCAAAAATGAAACTGCGGGTAACAGCATCGCAGAAAAAGTAAAACAATTGCCGGCAGTAGAATTGAAACTCGCTGACAATAGCATATATACCGAAAAAGGTAAGATCGAAACCATGGAAGGTCAGTTTGATAAAACCATGGGAGCGGTTAGTTTCCGCGCCTCTTTCCCGAATGCAGCCGGTTTGCTGCGCTCCGGTAATACCGGTAAAATCCGTATTCCGGAACAGTTTTCACAGGCGGTAGTCATCCCTGCAGAAGCTACTTACGAAATGCAGGATAAAGTAATGGTGTTCCTGGTATCCGACAGCAATAAAGTAGTTGGCACTCCTATCACCATCGCCGGAAAAAGCGGTAACTACTACTTCGTTGATAAAGGGGTAAAAGCTGGCCAGAGTATCGTGTATGCAGGTCTTGACCGTTTGCACGATGGTACCGTAGTGGCCCCGCAGCATGTATCACTGGATAGCTTGCTGAAAGTAAGACCACTTTAATATTTCGCAAAGGCGGTACACACACCGTTGCCGCCTTTGTGATAGCATTCTCTTTACGCCATCATTTTGATGACGCTTAAATTCTATTGCTCGTATGTTTAGAAAATTTATAGAACGGCCGGTACTGGCTACAGTTATATCCATCATTCTGGTATTATTGGGAATACTGGCGCTTGTAACGCTTCCCATGAGCCAGTTTCCGGAGATTGCCCCACCGAGTGTGGCGGTAACCGCTTCCTATCCGGGTGCCAACGCTGAAGTGGTAGCCCGTTCGGTAGCAACACCTATTGAAGAAGCCGTGAACGGGGTAGAGAACATGACTTACATGACGTCTACTTCCAATAACGACGGTTCCATGACCCTCAATATTTATTTCAAGCTGGGAACCAATCCTGACCTGGCTGCTGTAAACGTGCAAAACCGTGTAGCTAAGGCTACGAGCCTGTTGCCTGCGGAAGTAGTGCAAGCCGGTATCAGCACGCAGAAACAGCAGAACAGTATGATCATGGTGGTGAACCTGATGAGTGATAAAGAGGAGTACAATGAAACGTTCCTGCAGAACTACGCAAAAATCAATATCATCCCGGAAATACAACGTGTAAACGGTGTTGGTCAGGCGATGGTATTTGGTGCGAAAGATTACTCCATGCGTATCTGGCTGAAACCGGAAAGACTTACTGCTTATAATATGTCTCCGCAGGAAGTACTGGGCGCTATCCGCGATCAGAATCTGGAAGCGGCTCCCGGCCGTTTCGGAGAAGGCAGTAAAGAATCTTTTGAGTATATCATCAAATACAAAGGGAAGCTGAATAAAAACCAACAGTATGAAGATATCATCCTCCGCGCAGATGCCAATGGTTCTGTGGTACGTCTGAAAGACGTTGCCCGCGTAGAGTTTGGCTCTTTCAGCTATGGTAGTGATACCCGTGTAAACGGTAAATATGGTATCGGTATCGCTATCAATCAGACTTCCGGTTCCAACGCCAACGAAATACAGGAAACCATCAACGCATTGATGAAAAAAGCCTCTGCTGCTTTTCCTGCCGGCGTAGAATACTTTAATATCTATAGTACGAAAGAATACCTGGACGAATCGATTGACCAGGTGAAACATACCCTGATAGAAGCATTTATCCTGGTATTTATCGTGGTGTTCATCTTCCTGCAGGATTTCCGTTCTACCCTGATCCCGGCCATTGCCGTGCCAGTAGCGATTATCGGTACCTTCTTCTTCATGAAGCTCTTTGGTTTCTCAATCAACCTGCTGACATTGTTCGCATTGATTCTGGCGATTGGTATTGTGGTGGATGATGCGATTGTGGTGGTGGAAGCGGTCCACTCCAAAATGGAGAAAGGAGCCAACCCGCGACATGCGACGTTATCTTCCATGCAGGAAATTTCCGGTGCGATTATCTCCATTACCCTCGTGATGTCTGCCGTGTTTATCCCGGTAGGTTTCATGGAAGGTCCGGCAGGGGTATTTTACCGGCAGTTTGCCTTTACCCTCGCTATCGCGATCCTGATTTCGGCGCTGAACGCATTAACGCTGAGTCCTGCGTTGTGTGCCCTGTTGCTGAAAAATAACCATAGCACAGATCACGATCAACATCATACACAGAAAGGTAAAGTACAGTTGCAGACCAAAGGTTTTGGCAAGCGTTTCTTCGCTGCTTTCAACACAGGTTTCACTGCCATGACCAATAAGTATGTACGTAGCTTACAGTTCCTCATTAAAAATAAATGGGTAACCGTTACCGGACTGCTGATCATTGGTGCGGTGACTTTCTGGCTGATGCGTAAAACACCATCCGGCTTTATTCCTACAGAAGATCAGGGCTTTGCGGTATATGCCGTAACCATGCCTCCCGGATCTTCCCTGGAACGTACCCGCGAAGTGGTAAATAAAGTAGAACACATCGTAAAAGACCTGGAAGGTACCCACAACTACCTGAGTGTATCCGGTTTTAACTTCCTGTCTAACTCCAGCAGTGCGACTTCTGGTGTAGGTTTCATCAAACTGAAACCACACGCGCAAAGGGGCGCCATCAAAAATATGGATGCCATCATGGGAATGCTGCAACAGAAATTTGCCGCTATTCCGGAAGCCAGCATCTTCGTATTCAATATGCCTACCGTACCAGGTTTCAGTAACGTAGCCGGTTTTGAGGTGATCCTCCAGGATCGTACCGGTGGGCCGCTGGATAAACTGGGTAACACCGCCTATGGTTTTATCGGTGAGCTGATGAAACGTAAAGAAATTGCGTTTGCCTTCACCACCTTTAACAACAACCACCCGCAATACGAAATAGAAATAGACGACCGCAAAGCCAAACAGCTGGGTATACCGGTAGGCGATATCCTGCAAACCATGCAGGTGTACTATGGTAGTATGTTTGCGTCTGACTTTAACAGGTTTGGTAAATACTACCGTGTAATTGTTCAGGCAGATGCCGAACTGCGTAAGGAAGTATCCTCACTGGATGGCGTATACGTAAAAAATGTACACGGTGAAATGGTACCTATCAACACCGTCGTATCACTGAAACGAGTATACGGACCTGAAACCGTTACCCGTAACAACCTGTTCAACGCTGTTACCATCAATGGTCAGGCGAAACCAGGATACAGTAGTGGTGATGCTATTAAAGCGGTAGAAGAAGTAGCAGCGCAGTACCTGCCAAGAGGTTTTTCCTATGAATGGGTAGGTATGACCAAAGAAGAAATCAGCGCAGGTAACCAGGCGGCTATCATCTTTACCCTGTGTCTCATCTTTGTATACTTCCTGCTGGCAGCACAGTATGAAAGCTACATCCTGCCACTGGCGGTAATCTTATCTATACCGCTGGGTATCTTCGGGGTGTTTGTATTCATCAACCTGTTTGGTATCGACAACAACATTTATGTACAGGTAGGTTTGATCATGCTGATAGGTTTGCTGGCGAAGAATGCGATCCTGATCGTGGAATATGCGGTACAGCGGCGGCGTAGTGGTATGGGCCTGGTAGCTTCGGCTATCCGTGCAGCCAGCCTGCGTTTACGTCCGATCCTGATGACTTCCTTTGCCTTTATTGCAGGCCTGTTGCCGCTGATGCGTGCTACCGGTTCCTCTGCACAGGGTAACCGATCCATCAGTACCGGTGCTGCCGGCGGTATGTTAACCGGGGTAATACTGGGTGTGTTTGTGATACCGGTGTTGTATGTGATGTTCCAGTACCTGCAGGAGAAAATCAGCCGTAAACCGGTGGTAGCTGCTGCAGAAGAAGGTGAAATGGTACACTAGTACCTGTATAAAACAAGAATTATCAGAATCAGAAATACGACAAATGAAAACAAGATATAGCACATTTTATTTTTTGTTGTTGTCCTTAGTTGTAGGGTTAGCAGCATGCCGGGTTGGTCGTAATTACGAGCGGCCCCCGGTGGCGCTGCCCCAGCAGTTTGGTAACACGACTGTTGCCCCTTCCGATAGCAGCAGTATAGCAGAGATAGAATGGAAACGTTTTTTTGCAGATGCTACCTTACAACAGCTCATCGACAAAGCCCTCACCGGCAACTATGATCTGCAGCTGGCCGTTAAAAGGGTAGAGTCGGCACAATCTTACCTGAAACAAGCCAAACTGGCCTGGCTGCCGGCTTTCACTGCCACCGCCACAGGTAATACCAATTTTCCGTCCAAGAATAGTTTCACTGGTATGAACATGCAACAGTTCAACTTTGGTGATCATATCGAAGACTTTAACTTAGGTGTAGGGATGTCCTGGGAAGTAGATGTATGGGGTAAAATCCGTCGCCAGAAAGAAGCAGCGATGGCTACTTACCTGCAGACCTATGAAGGACAGCATGCCGTACAAACCAGCCTGGTAGCAGCTGTTGCCAGCAGCTACTTCAACCTGCTGATGCTGGATAATCAGCTGAGCATTGCCCGTAAAAATGTAACCCTCAGCGATACCATCGTACAAATGATCCGTCTGCAGAAAACTGCCGGGGAAGTAACAGAACTGGCGGTACAACAGGCTATTTCCCAACAGCAGACAGCAGAATTGTTGCTGCCGCAGCTGGAACAGGGTATCGCCATCCAGGAAAATGCGATCCGCATCCTGACTGGTGAACTGCCGAGCACTATTGCCCGCAGCAGCAAACTCTCCGACTTCCAGGTAGGCGAAACATTACCTGCTGGCGTACCAGCAGCCATGATCAGCCGTCGTCCGGATGTACGTGCCAACGAAATGGGCCTGGTAGCCGCTAACGCCAAAGTAGGTGTAGCACAGGGAAATATGTACCCTACGCTCAACATCACTGCCAATGGTGGTGTGAACTCCTTTAAAGCCAGCACCTGGTTTAATCTGCCGGCATCCTTATTCGGGACAGTAGCCGGTAGCATTACCCAGCCTATCTTCCAGCGCCGTGCCTTAAAAACACAACTGGAAGTAGCGAAGAATGAGCGCGAGCAAGCCGTGATCACCTTCAAACAATCTGCGCTGAATGCCATCGGAGAGGTGAGCGATGCGCTGATAAAATTAGATAAACTGAAAACCCAGCAAGCGATAGCTTCCAAACAGGTGAATACCTCCCAGCTGGCAGTACAGCAGGCACAGATGCTGTTCCGCAGTGGTATGGCCAATTACCTGGAAGTAATTACCGCACAGGCTAATTCCCTGAAAGCGGAACTGGGGCAGGCAGATATAGACCGGCAGCGTTTAAGCGCCATGGTAGATCTGTACCGTTCTTTAGGCGGCGGCTGGAAATAACCGTCTCCTGAAATGAATGGCGAATGGCGGATCAAAGCGATAGTTAGCCAGATGAAACCAGGAATCAACAGCACCGGATTACCTCGCTTAGGTCCGCCATTTGTTATTTGTTTTAAACGTAAATCCGCCACTATGGCGGATTTTTTGTTTTTGTGCTAATTTTTTTTGTTAATTCAGTTTCGTTTTATACTTTTGCGTCCCTGGAGAGTTGGCAGAGCGGTCGATTGCGGCAGTCTTGAAAACTGTTGACTGTAACAGGTCCCGGGGTTCGAATCCCTGACTCTCCGCAGAAGAAGAAGCCTTAGGTAATTGCCTAAAGGCTTTTTTGTTTTTAGGATATTGCGTCCGTCTCATCACGAATGACCCTGCCTCTCTGCAAGAATTGATACAAAATTCGTGGACGGATTTTGTATCGCTTTTTCATTTTCAAGCAGGTGTTGATATAGGTTGAATTAAAATGGATTTAGTGGAGAGATGGAAGATGATGTAGAAAAATGATCCGTCAATCTGTATAGCCGGCATATGGGAAAAAAATAACGATACCTATGTTAGTTCCGCGAATCAGAAATATATACTGGAAGGTCTTATTGCTTGGAATCCCCTTTTTTATAGCATTATTGTTCTCCTATTCCTTTTTGGATGAAATGACCATCTACCCGCATTGGTTTGGTGAGACCCTATGCTTTTTCGGATGTACTTATATAGTAGCAGCATTTTTTTTGAAGAAGAAAAAAGCACAATGGTTTTTGCTGATTGCGGGAGCAGGGTTCATCATCCTGGGAATAATTTCAGTAATTTACTATCATTCTTTGCCTTTGCCGGCAGAGCTGATGCCATGAGTGATTGGCAGGAACTTATACAATAGCATAATGAAACCGGAGAAATGAGAAAGAACTATTATTATACTTTCGGCAGTACTGCCACAGACTTGCAAATCATCGTTGACTTACTGCAGGATAAACTGGATCTTCTATTTGAGCCACATGAAAGCAGCTATTTTGGTAATTACTACAAGTACTCCGGCTTGTATGCGGATTCGATTATCATAAAATCCAACTTTAATACGGCTGAAAATGACTGGACGGATGAAGGATTGAAGGAATATACTACGCTGATCGATGTCAGTAATATTCATGGCAGAAATGCAGATAAGTTAAGCAAAAGTACTTATCTGATACGGGCATTCCGTAATATGAGCGATATCACACTGTTGAAAGAAAAAATTATAGAAGAGGTATAGGTAGATAAGATAAATAGCCCTGTTGAATTGTCTGTATTTAGCTATAGCATTGAAAAACCGGATCAGACTATGATACAGTTGATCCGGTTTTTCGGCAAAGGAAAATTCATGGCGATGTTTTCTTTTCGGATGTGTCTTCATCATTTTCATGTAAGGGAAGTCACATAACCGGGTACTACTGATAGGGCGCAGACCCGGCAATACCCATCAATGTTTAGGCTTTAAGAAGGTTTTGATCCTTGCCGCTATTTCCACCACATATTCTTCCAATGCAAAGTGTCCGGTAGGATAAAAATGTATTTCAGGTTCGGCGATATCTTTCTTAAAAGCAAGGGCGCCTGCTTTCAGGAATACTGGATCATTTTCGCCCCATACGATTAGTACCCTGGGCGCAATTTTACGCAAGGTTTGTTGCCATTGCGGATACGCCGCTATATTGAAACGATAATCGTATTTCAGTTTGTACTGTATTTCTTTATTGCCAGGTCTGTTCATCAGGAACTGATCGAGCTGGTAACTTTCCGGAGCTACTTTCGTGGGGTCACTTACGCCATGGAGATATTCAAACATGGTGTATTCCAGTTCAAACGCTTTATAGACTTCGGCGCGGGAAGCTGCCGTATTTTCATCGATGTTTTTCCGGTACATTTTGAGAATGTCGCTTAGCCCTTCTGCATATATATTGCCATTCTGGACTATCAGGTTTTCCAGTATCCCCGGATTACGCTGTATTATTCGCATGCCTACCGGCGCGCCATAATCAAACAAATACATGCTACACTTATGCACGCCTTTCAGGAAAAGGAATTTTTCAATGTAAAGCGCATAGTTTTCAAAGGTGTAATCAAATGCAGACATCGCCGGCATATCACTGAACCCAAAGCCAGGATAATCCGGGGCGAGTATATGAAAATCATCTTTCAACAGGGGGATGAGCGTCCTGAAATTGTGCGAAGAAGAAGGAAACCCATGCAGTAGTAATAACGTAGGTTTGGTCGTATCACCAGCTTCCCGGTAAAAGATATGGACGCCGTCAACTTCGATAGTTTTGTGGTAAACCGGGTATGATTGCTCACTTGCAGTCGTGTTTAGTGTACTTATCATAAGTATACAGATTAAAAAGATAGTGGAAAATAATGGTGGCTTCATGGTAAATTGTATGGAGTAGGAGGAAATGATAGCCTTCCCGGAGTGACGATGAAAGCATGTTCCGGGAAGGCGAATTTATTATCAGACTGTAACCGGAGATTTACGGACTACTTTCGTTTCAAGAAATGTGCGGATCGTAGCTGCTATTTCTTCCCCATGTGTTTCCAGAGCGAAGTGGCCGGTATCATACAAATGGTATTGCAGGTGTTTTACATCTTTTTTGTAAGCTTCGGCTCCGGCTACCGGAAATATGTAATCGTTTTTACCATAGACAATCAGCATTTCGGGGTTGTGTGTGCGGAAGTATGCCTGCCATTCAGGATACAAGGCAACATTACTTTGATAGTCGTAGAATAACTGGAGTTGTATACGGTCGTTGCCAGGGCGTAATAAGTGCCGTAGGTCATGTTCCCAGTTATCCGGGCTAATGAGTTCATTATTGGATACGCCATGGGTGTATTGCCATTGCAAACCTTCGATACTGTGAAAACCTTCCAATGTACGCTCTGCCACTTTGTTGTGCCTGTCTTTCCAATATGCTTTAATAGGGTCCCAGAATTGTTCCAGTCCTTCGTCGTAGGCGCAGCCGTTTTGAACGATCAGTGAATCGATCTTTTCGGGATTTGCTGCAGCTATACGGAAGCCAACAGGCGCGCCGTAGTCCATCAGATAAAGGCTGTAGCGAGTCAATTCAAGCTGGTTCAGTAAGCCTTGTACGATGTTGGCAAAATTGCTGAAGGAGTATTCGAAGTCGGCCATATGTGGCTGGGCGCTTCTGCCGAAGCCAGGATAATCGGGAGCGATCAGGTAATAATCGTTAGCCAGTTGCTGCATCAGGTTACGATACATGTGCGATGACGTAGGATAACCATGTAGTAACACCAGGGTAGGTTTGCCTTTTTGGCCAGCTTCCCGGTAGAAGATGTCGATTCCGTTTATGGACGTGGTGTGATGTTTTACTAAGCTCATATATTTTGTTTTAAGATTAATATTTATTTACCGAACATTCGGTAAAATATAAAATGAAAAAATTTTTACTCCCTGACAAAAAGTGATTTCAGATCGGAGAGTGCTTTATGAAAATAGATAGGATCTCCTAATCCTTTGGCCAATACAAGGCCGCCCTGTACGAAAGTAAGCGATTGTCTGGCTTTTGTTTCTGCCTGCGTAGTCGTATAGCCCAACTCTACACCCAGTGCGGTAAAGGCCTCCATCCACAGTCGCATTGCTTTGCTGATCTCATCACCCAATATCACTAATCCCGAATCCAGCGACAGCGCATTTAGTATGCAACTTTTCTCTCCATTTTGGTATAATTGTTTGATGTGCTGTACTACTCGTTGCAATTTAGTGGCGGTCGTTGCCCCTTTTTCTGTCAGTACCAGGTATATATGATCCTTTATCCAGGTATTAACAAATTGCAATATCATGATGGCCATCTCATTTTTTCCGCCCGGAAACCGATGATACAGACTAGCCTTTTGCAAACCGGTTGCTTGGGCAAAGTCGTTGAGGCTGGCGCCTTCAAACCCCTTGGATTGTAGTACTGACATCAGTCCTTCGATCAGCTGGGTATCATCTATTTTTTGTGGTCTCATGGATCAAAGGTAAGCGAATTTTTTATTTTACCAAACGTTCGGTAAGTTATTTTTTGAAGCGGCTATATTTGTTTTCCTGGCTTAACGATTAGTTTTTATTTTAGACCTGCATTATTATTGCGGAGCTATGATGAAATATACAAAAGAAGAATTGTTAGCTGCGTTACGGGTAGTGTCTTCCACTATCAGCAAATGTGAAAAAATACAACCCAAATTTGCGGAAGGCACTTCTCAGCATACCCTCCTTAGGAACAGAATAAAAGCGATGTACATTTCAATAGCATTGATAACGGAGGAGCATACCCGAAAATATACAGCTGAAGAGTTGCAGCAAGCGTCGCCACCTATAGCTTCCATTATCAGTAAATGTGAAAAAGCACAAGTAAAGTTTGCGGAAGACAGCGTTCATTACAGCAACTTTAGAGAGATGATCGTAGCCATGTCTATCTCAAAATTCCTGGTGCTGCATGAAATTAATAAGCGAGGTTAATGTGTTATCGATGAGGATACCTGTATTGCAGCGAATGGCAATATGATATTATAATTAGGAACATGTGCCTTTCTAACCAGCAAATATTACATTTATATGGATCAGGAAGAAGAAATAAAACAATTAGTCTTAGATGCTTTCCAGGATGAGGCTTTGTACGACGCTTATGTAAAAGTAGCGGAAGAAAAGGTATTCAAAAAAGGGGAGCTCCTGATAGAGCAGGGGCGTGTTTGCCGTTTTTGTTACTTCATCATTAAAGGAGCGGTACGCAGTTATTACGCAAAAGATGATAAGGAGATTACCACTTCTTTTTGTTTTGAAGAAGATCCCGTGTTTTCATTGGAAAGTGTTACCCGCCAAACTCCTTGTCCGGAGAGCTTTGAAGCGTTGGAAGATACCGTAATTGAAGCCGTTAGTTTTAATGACCTGCTGGTGCTCCGGCAACAATTTCCTGCCATCGAGCGACTATGGTTATTAGGGGTGGAAGCTTATGCGATCTGGCTGGAAGAACGTTTACATAGCCTGCAGTTTAATACAGCTAAAGAGCGGTATCAGTCATTGCTCCAAAAATATCCTTATATGATTCAGCGGGTACAGCTACGTTACATTGCCTCTTATCTGGGTATTACGCTGGAAACCCTGAGCCGGATCAGGGCGCAGTTATAAATATTTGATAAATGTCAAAATCGGGGCTGCAGGCCGAAGCTACTTTTGTGCCATGCAAACCGCTAACAGAATAACAGCACTCGACATCATCCGTGGCGTAGCCCTGCTGGGCATACTCATCGTGAATATGGGACTTTTTTCCTTCCCGGCATTATATCTTGATCCGGTAACCAGCTGGCCGGCATGGTCGGACCAGTTGGTGTTACAGCTGATCCGGTTTTTCGGGGAAGGGAAATTCATCTCTATGTTTTCTTTTCTCTTCGGATTAGGCTTCACTATTTTTATACAAAGAGCCGCCGCAAAAACCAATCACCCGGCCCGGTTGTTTGCCCGCCGGTTGTTGATATTGTTGGGTATTGGCCTGATCCATGCTCACTTTATCTGGTATGGAGATGTATTGTGTATATATAGTATCGCCGGCATTATGCTGCTTTTCTTTCGCAATAGTCGTCCGCAAACCGTACTGATATGGGCTTTATCGCTGCTACTGGTGCCCATTATATTACTCCTGATTGGTTACTGGCTGAGTGGTCCGGCATTGCTGGCAGGATCTGCACCTGATATCGCTTCGGATACAGCTATCGGAAAGCTGGCGCAGGTAACTTACAGTTCCGGTACCTTTTATGAAATTTTTATGCAGAATAGACATGACGTATGGGTTACCAGGATAGGCTATACGCTGATCATCCCGCAGATCTTTGCGATGTTTCTGCTGGGGACCTATGCCGGTAAGCGACAGCTTTTTCAGGATATACAGCCGCATCTTGGATGGATAAAGCGGCTGGCTATATGGGCGTTGCTGGTGGGTGTCATTGCCACTGTTGCTGAATTTGCCTATGTAGCTACTCCACAGGATAGCCTTGCTTATACACTCTCTCAGTTAATCGGTAATTATGTGGGAGGTCCTGCGTTTGGTATCTTTTACATCTGTGCAGTAGCACTTATACTGCAGCTGGCCCGGGGCCGTAAAATACTGACGCCCCTGGCGGCAGTAGGGCAAATGGCTGCTACCAATTATATCATGCAATCTGTTGTCTGCGTGTTTATCTTTTATAGTTTCGGTTTAGGACGGTATGGTCATATATCACCCGTTACCGGTCTGGGCATAACCATGGCCATATACATGATGCAGATAGGATTCAGTAACTGGTGGATGGCGAGGTTCAGTAATGGCCCGGTTGAGTGGATGTGGAGAACGCTGACCTATGGTAAAGTGATGCCGTTGAAACGGTAGGCATTACAGCCTTTTTTGCAGCAGATGATAGCTGTAATAAGTTGGAACGGCGCGGCTTTGATCATGTAGCGCGACATAGAACAATGGACAACTCCCTGCTGACAAGCGTGATATTACATCCCGGTATGGAGGTAATATCACGCTTCCCTTGATTACTTACTTAATGGAGGTGTAAAAGAAGAAATTGTCTCATAAGTTTACTTTTCGTTTTTTATACCGTTTTAAGAGATTCTGGTAACCTTGGTAGAATTATTGTGAATGGAAGGCCCCTGACTGGAAATGTAGTGATGGAACCAGTTTTGACTAAACTAATCAAGCATTTGACTCCCTGATTGTTCATAGCACCGTCCTGTACTTTTGTTTATCTCCCTGGCGTATAAAATTCCCTCCAGAGGTTAGTTCTGATAATATTATTAAAATTATTAAAGAATAATCTGCATCCAGGGCGCAGCTATTTAGAGAAAATGTGATAACTTAAAAAAAATAACCAGGTCATGAACTACGAGAAAGCTTTATCCCTGTATCGAAATGACAAAACATTACAGCTGCTGAGGGCAGAACATTTTCCTTTATTAGTTGGTTTTTTTTACCTGGCATTTAAGCAACAAGATAAGATTTCGTATTTTCAAAATGAGTTACAGAGTCTTTTAGGCGATTATATTTATTCACTTGAAAGGCAGGGGATTACTGATTACAACAAACCTTCCCTGGAGTATCTGCTGAAATGGTCGCAATTGGGATATATGCGCAGGTACTATGAAACGGCAGATGAGCCCGTATATGAACTCTCACCTGCCACGGAAAATGCACTGAAATGGCTGGAAGATCTCAATAAACAGCAGTTTGTCGGAACCCATAGCCGGTTGATTCAATTCTTCCATTTATTACAACAAATTGTCAATACTACATCTGGGCCCTACGAACGTATACAGCAATTACAAGCAGAACGAAACAGAATCGATAAGCAGATTGAACAAATTCAGCAAGGTAATTTTCTAAAACCTTCTGGAACACAGGTAAAGGAAGATTATTTTTTAGCGGAAGAAACAGCCCGGAGGTTACTCTCCGATTTCCGGCAGGTGGAAGAAAATTTTAGAGAACTGGATACACAAACAAGGCAAACGATTATTAAAAGTAACCTTGCCAAGGCTGACCTGCTTGATAAGGTATTTCAGCAACAGGATTATCTATGGAGTACCGATCAGGGAAAGAGTTTTAGTGCTTTTTGGGAGTTTTTGATGAGTGAGCAGATGCAGGAAGAACTGGAAGTGTTATTAGAAAAGATTAATAATATACCGGCGATTCTGGAAGTGAAAAAAGAACAAACTGTGGACCGGATCAAAACCAACCTGGTGGACGCGGGAGATAAAGTAAACCGAAGTAATGACGGCTTAATAGAACAGCTCAGAAAATTTGTTGAACAGAAGAATCTTTCTGAAAGCAGGCATATTCTGCATAGTATTGAGCAAATCGAAAGTCTGTTAATGGAGCATAAAGAAACGATAGACGCTCAGGCTATCTGGATGGAAATTGATGGATTATTTAAGCCTTCGCTTATAATGGAAAGGCCGATTTTTACAGTACCGATGAAGGTCGCTTTTGAGAAGACAGCGGTGGAAGATGGATTATCAGAAGCAGATACTAATATTTTATTTGAACAATTTTATGTTGATATAACAGCTTTAAGAAACAATATTAAATACTGTCTGAGAAATAAATCGCAGGTAACATTATCTGAGTTATTGCATCACTACCCATCTACTAAAGGGGTGGCTGAGATATTGGCCTATATCCAAATAGCTACCGGTGAAGGTAAACATTATGTCAATCGGGATCAACAAGAAGAATTGATAGTAGAAAATAAGGACAGTAGGAAGATATATCGTTTACAGGCGCCTATCATCATTTTTAACAGATAACTTATGGAACACGAATATGCTTTAAGTCTTATTGCCTTATTAAAGGGCATTGTGTATAATCATCAGAAAGAAGTATGGGACAATCTGTTGCGCTATGAGCCCGATGTGAAAAAATATTTTCTCCCGGTAAGGCTTGAGTTATTTCTGGATAAAAGCGAAGGATACGCTTTCCTAAGGCAAAAAGAATCGAGTGAGGACGAAGAGTTATTGCCCCGACTAACAGAGAAAAGACAATTAAATTTTTTAACGTCATTACTGTGTGTAGTATTAAGGAAATTTTTACTGGAGCATGATGCACAGTGTGGATCTGTAAGGTCTATTATTAGCGAGCAGGAGATTGTTAGTCGTACAATGGTATATCTGCCAACAACCCATGATGAAGCGAAACAGCAAGAGAAAATTATAACAACCATTAATAAGGTATTGGAAATTGGTTTCTTGCGAAAAATGGAAGATCAGGAGAAAAATTATGAAATCCACCGTATTATAAAAGGGTTCGTCAATGCGGATATCGTTGATGAAACATTACGCAAATTCCAGCGTTACGCGGAAGAAAAGAAGGTAACAGACTAAACTATATTGTATGGAAGAACTTATACCTGATTCAATGGATGGCATATTGTTGGCTGGTTTTCGCCTTCAATATCTTGAAGTGTTAAATTGGGGGACCTTTAATAAGGTACGCTGGCAGATACAACCTAATGGGCATAATGCTTTGCTGACCGGAGATATAGGTTCAGGTAAATCTACGTTGGTGGATGCACTGACTTGTCTTTTAGTCCCCCATAACAAAATAATCTTCAATAAAGCAGCTGGTGCGGAGGGTAAGGAACGTAATTTACTAAGTTATGTAAGGGGGGAGTATAAAAAAGAAAAGGAAGAAATTACCAAGGTTGCAAAGAAAGTGTACTTGCGTCCTGATGACAATACATATACGGTAGTTATCGGAAATTTTCATAATCAAGGGTATGGGGAGGATATATGTTTGGCTCAATTTTTTTGGATAGGTAAGGAAGGAAAAGTTGAAAAATTACTTGTTATAGGAACGGTACCTTTAACCATCAAAGATCACTTTGGTAATTTTACGGATATTACTGAGCTAAGAAAAAAACTTCGCAATACTGAGGGAGTACAGTTGTTTAATGATAATTTTTCTCAATACAATGAGCATTTTAGACGGCTTTTTGGTATGAATAGCGATAAAGCTATTGACCTGTTTTATCAGACTGTTTCTATGAAGTCAGTCAGCAGTCTCACCGATTTTGTCCGGGAACAAATGTTGGAACGAACAGATGTAAAAGACCAGATTGCAACGTTGTTGAAACGATTCGATGACCTGAACAAAGCACATGCTGCAGTAGTACATGCAAGAGAACAATACCAGATATTAAAACCGCTGACAGAGGCTTGTATAGCCTATGGAGACGTGACCCGGGAGATGGAAGATATTGAAGCGATGATGGAGGTAATGCCTATCTGGTTTTCTGAAAAAAAAAGGAGATTGCTGGAAGAGGCAATTGAAAATGAAACGGAAATACTGAGAAAGATAACACAACAACAATTAGATATTTCAACAGAGCTGAGTGAGCTTGATCTCCGAAGACAGAGTATTATACAGGATATAGCCAATAATGGCGGCAATAGAATAGAACAAATCGCTGTAGAAATTAAACGCCACGAACAGGAAAAAAGTACTAAAAGAAAGGAATTTGAGGAGTATGAACGCCTCGCTTCCCAAGCAGGACTTAAGAGTATTCAGGATGAAAATGACTTTCTGGACAATATTAAAAGCGCCAATACACTGCAAGAGCGATGTGTTCAACTTGAAACGACGCTACGTGAAAAAAGAGATAACCTTGTAAGTGAATTACGTAAACAGGAAACAGAGTATAAGTTTGAGTATACAGAACTACAATCACTAAAAGAACGTAAAACTCAAATACCTGGTTGGCTCATAGGCTTTCGTACTCAATTATGTAGAGATCTGCGTATTAATGAAGAAGAATTGCCTTTTGCTGGTGAGTTGTTGAAAGTCAATGAAGCAGAAATAGTATGGGAAGGTGCAATTGAGAAACTTTTTCATGATGTCGGTATGAGCCTGTTGGTTCCTCAGCATCACTATAAAAGTGTAAGTACGTACGTTAATGATAACCCCTTAAAGAGTGCAGATGGCCGTGGTATTAAATTGACCTACTTAGAAGCTGATTTAAGAACCAATAGCCGTGTTATAAAGGAATTAGATGAAGATAGTATTGTTTGTAAAGTTGACATCAAGCCCGATACGCCCTTTTATGATTGGCTCGAAGTATACATACAGCGAAGTTTTGGAGATTATATCTGTACAGATGTAGAAGGTTTGCAGCATGTGTCCTTCGGTATTACACAAAAAGGTCTGATTAGAAGTGGGCGTATACGCCATACCAAAGATGACCGGAAACGAATAGATGACAGGCGTAACTATCTGTTGGGTTGGAGTAATACAGAGAAAATAAAAGTATTGGAAGATGCTATCCATAAGCTGGAAGAAAAAATAGATCAGCTGAAGATGGAGGTGGATAAAATAGAGGAAGACGAAAAACAAAATAATCGGAAAAAACAAATTTTAGACTTTTTGCTTTATGTGAAAGATTTTTCTCGTATCAACTGGCATTACCATATGGAGAAAATCTACGTGTTGGAACAGGAACGAAGCAATCTGCTGAACAACAATGATGTGCTTGCCCAGTTGCAACGAAATAAGACAGAAGTAGATGGACAGATTAGTGATATGAGAACAAAGGATAATCAGATCACTGAGGAAATCGGTGCGTTAAAAATTACCATTCGAAACTTTGAAGACCAGGAAAGAAATGCTGGTCAGCAAATAGAACAGCTGCAACAATATCTTAAGGATAAATGGTATCCTTTGGTTGAAGAAAAGCTGGAAAGAAAGGAGTTTTCACTAAAGAATATCGATAACAAACAGGAGGAATTTCGGAAACAATTTCAAGGAGAGAATGGAGAGTTGAAACGGCTTAGAAGGAAACAAATGGATCACAGGTCCACTGTAGAGAGAAAAATGAGAGAAATTAAGGAGCATTCAAGAGCTGAATACAGTGAAATCGCTGAAAGTATAGAGGCCCGTGCAGAATATATAAACAAATTTGAAAAACTGGCTTCGGAAGATTTAAAACGCCATGAAGAACGTTTTAAAGAAGAACTCAATAAAAATGTAATTAATAGTATAGCCGTTTTTGATAGCCAGTTACAAAAGCACGAATTGGATATAAAACAAAAAATACGGACCATCAATCAGCATCTTTCAGAAATCGTGTATAATGCTGCACAGGACACTTATATCACTATTCTGATGGATATTACCACAAGTAAAGAAGTACGTTTGTTTAGGGAAGAGTTAAAGAAGTGCTATACCCATTCTTTTAGCAGCAATAATGAACTTTATACGGAAGAAAAATATGAGCAGGTTAAACGTATCCTGGATCGCTTTGCAAGCATGGAAAGCGTAGATAAAGATTGGACAAATACGGTTACTGATGTAAGGAAATGGTTTGAGTTTAACGCCAGTGAACGTTATAGAGCTGACGAAAGCGAAAAGGAGTTTTATGAAGGCTCCGGTGGGAAAAGTGGTGGACAAAAAGAAAAACTTGCATATACTATTCTGGCAAGTGCACTCGCTTATCAATTCGGTCTGCAGTTTGGGGAAAGCAAAAGCCGGAGTTTTCGTTTTGTTGTAATTGATGAGGCTTTTGGAAGAGGAAGTGATGAAAGTACCAGGTATGGACTAGAGTTGTTCAGAAAACTGAATCTTCAACTGCTTATTGTTACGCCGCTGCAAAAGATACATGTGATAGAAAATCATGTAAATTCCTTTCATTTTGTCAGTAATCGGGAAGGTAACTATTCACAGGTAAACAATTTTTCGAAAGAAGCCTATGAAACTGAAAAAAATAGACATAATGGTCTTTTTAAAAATGAAGGAAACTTATGATAAGTCCGGAAGAAATAAAAGTACAGGCATCAAAATGGTGGAAACCTTTGCTGCAAAGTAAAATATCCGGAGCGGTATTTTTTCCCAAGGTAATTGACCGTATAGGAAAAGTAAAGTCGGATCATATCACGCAACGATTCGAATTATTACAACAGGAAATAACAATACTTTATCATCATTCCAAAAACCAAACGGGAATCGGATATCTGGTGAAAACGGCTGGACATAACTTCAGGCGTACCGGAAGTCATGAATTACCTGATGCTATTGTATTTGAAACCATGGAGGATTACTTGTTCTTTACTGGTAAGAAAAAAGAGTGGAATGTTTTCTTAGCAAGCTACGAAAGTATTATGAGTGAGATACCTGCGCTTAAAGATTGGACTTGGGAACATTGTTTATGGCTGACAGATCATAATGTTAAATGGGTGGATGTATTGAAGGTATGTCATTACTTCATCCAAACACCGCGTCCCAACCTTTACTTACGGCAGTTACCCATCGCAATTCATACAAAGTTTATTGAAGATAATACTGTTCTGATAAAGTCGTTATTGGATTTTCTCATTCCTGGCGATATTCGGGACTTAACCCAAAAACGATTCGCGGAACGATTCTTTCTGAAATATAACGAAACTCTGGTAAGAATACGGATTTTAGACGACCACAAACTTTTAGATGGAAGATTTTCCGATATTAGCATTCCACTTTCGGATTTTGAAAAAGCTGAATTCACTGCAGAGTATGTGTTGATTACAGAAAATCAAATGAACTTTCTGGCATTACCCCCGATTCCTTCTACAATAGCAATCTGGAGTGGGGGTGGTTTTAACATCAGCTACCTAAAAAGGGTAATGTGGTTGCAGCATAAAAAAATCTTCTACTGGGGTGATATAGATGAACATGGTTTCCAAATACTGCATCAACTGAGGAGTTATTATCCACTAGCTACCAGTATTATGATGGATAGAATAACATTTGATCTGTATAATGAGTATGCAGTAGAGGGATTCCGGAATAAATCTGAACGATTAGGCTCACTCACTGAAGAGGAAAATGAAATGTATCAGCATTTAAAAACACTCCACAAAAATAACAGGTTAGAACAAGAAAAATTGCCACAGGTTTATATAGATAGCTATTTAGGGAAAATTTCAAAAAAATGAATAGTTTACTCCATTTGAAAAATCTCGTTTTTTAAAACTTTTCATCTTACATTGGTATTGCCTGTGTGGGTACTGCAGCGATAAGGTTGTATCGGGAAGTACCCACATAGGCATGATAGGTTGATACTTGCAGGTAACACCTACCTATACAACTCACTTTTGAACCGCTTTGCCAGCAAACCGGTAGCCCGCGCCGGATCAATCTCTGCCACCACTACACCAGGTTGCCCATAAGGTACATGTGCCACGCAGCTACCATCCGGTCCTACGATAGAGCTGGCAGCTTCCGGATAAAGGGAGGCATAGTTGACGCTGGCAAAGTAGATGGTATTTTCCATAGCCCGCATCATCATGGCTTTTTCGTAATAGGGATTGTCCTGATGTCCCCAGGTAGTAAGAGGAACGCCCTGTGTGTTGCTACCCACGAAATGCGGATGAAATACAATGGCAGCATCCTGCCGGGCAGCCCACCGTACTGATTCAGGGTACCGGAACCCTTCGTGGCAGATGGTGATACCGAATTTAACGCCCTTTATTTCAAAAAGATGACGCTGGGTACCGGGTATCCAGATATTATCTTCTGTGGGGTCCAGCTGGTTTTTGGTCTGATACCCTAATACTTCACCAGTGGAGGAGATGACATGTGCTACATTGACCAGACCGTCCGGGTGATGCCAGTCCATGGGCATGATCACAGCGATGGCGTAGGTAGCGGCCAGTTCACATACCTTATCCAATGCCGCCTGTAGTTGTTCCGGTGTGCGTTCCGCGGCGCCGGCGCCCATACCGGGATAACCAGGCAGGTAGGATTCCGGAAAGCAGATAATATCCGCCTTATCTTGAATGGCGGATTGTATTAATTGGTCCGCCCAATATAAGCCATCGTTGATGGAAGTGGGAAACGGAGGGGAGGCTAAAGCTACTCTCATGGCAGGATGGGTATGATAAGTCAGAAATAGTTGTGTATAATAGAACAGGATACGAAAGTAATCAGATTTGAGAAAATGAAGCCTGTTACTGCGTGAAAAAACGGATTAATGATTATTTTCCCGTTTTAAATGTAGAAGGATATGGCGCAAAGAATAACGGTAAAAGTATTGGAAATAAAGACCAACATAAGAAACGAGGATATTTTGTTATATCCGGCACTGATCAGTATTGGTTCAAAAAATTGGTTGGTGGATGCGGGCTATGTGGAAACATTTGAAATATTTAAGACACAATTGGCCGCGCAGGGCATAGCTATTGCTGATTTGCAGGGTATATTGATTTCACATGACGACCTGGATCATGTAGGCGGGTTAGCCCTTTTCAGGAAAGCGCATCCGGACCTTGTATATTATGCTTCGGAGATAGAGACCCCAACGCTGACGGGAGCGCGGAAGTCGGCACGGTTACAACAGGCGGAAGATTTATTTCCGCAGTTGCCCGAAGCATATCATGCGTGGGCGCTGAATTTTCAGCAGCAGTTAAAGCAAATAGAAAGAGTTTCCATAGATGTGTTGTTAAAAGATCAGGATCAGATAGCAGCAGAGATCGTGGTGATACATACCCCTGGCCATACCAGTGGCCATCTGTCTTTTTATCTGCCCTCTCTGAAAACGTTGATTGCCTGTGATGTAGTAGTGATAGAAAACGGACAGCTGAACATTGCCAATCCGGCATTTACATTGGATATGCCGGCTGCAGTAGCATCGTTGCAAAAGATCAGCCAGCTGGATATACAACGTTTGATCTGTTATCATGGTGGTGAAATGACCACTAACATCGCGGCTCAGTTACAGGCCGTAATAGCTACTTATACTGATGCTGCCAGGTAACAGTATCATGGGGCAAAGTGGCCCCGGAAAAGATAGCAGTTATTGATAGGAAAAAACTGTGCAGACCCAACCGGATTTAAGTAACTTAGTGATAACATCCGTTTACCACAAAGTATATGAAGTACCAGGAAATTATACCAGGGGAAAAATTAAGGCCGTATGTGAAATGTTATTACCTTTTTGAGTCTGCGCAGGAGGCGGCGATAGAAGATATGGTATTTCCGGGTGGCCATATGGAAATCATTTTCAACCTGGGCAATGGTATCTGGCAATCGGCGGCTGGTGAAGGGTTTCATACCACGCCACCGGTGGAGTTATGGGGGAAGATCACCCAGCCGCTGGCCGTTCGGTCACTGGGGAAACATACTATGCTGGGCATTCGTTTTCATGCCCATTCTGCCGCTTACTTTTTGCGGGAAGAACTCTGGCGCTTCAATGATCAGATAGCGGATTTGCGCGATCTGCTGGGTGAACCGGTGAAAACATTACACGCACGCCTGCTGGAACAACCACAATTGCATCGTCGTATAGAACTGATAGAACAATTTTTAATAGGCCGGCTGGCTTTAAATGCCCGTAAAGCAGACAATATTACCCTGATCGGGCAGGTCATCAAAGAGATGCAGGTCAGTACCGATACAGACCGGATAGAAGCCGTAGCGGTGAAACATAATATCTCTTCCCGGTATCTCCGTAAGCTGTTCATGCAGTACACAGGTGTCTCTCCCAAACTATACCACAAAATAAACCGCTTTCAGCTCAGCCTGCAGCTGATGAATAAAAATGCCACTTCGCTGACAGCGATTACCTACGATTGCGGCTATTTTGATCAGTCGCATTTTATCCGTGATTTCAAACATTTCGCAGGTATTACCCCTTCTGAATACGCGCCGGAACAGTTGCCGGTTTCTCAGGCTATCGCGGGTAAGTAAGTAGTTCCGTTTTGTACAATTTGCGGCGGATCGTTCATTTTATATTTGTAGTATATCCCCGTCACACAAGGGCTGATAACACCCCTGTTGCTGTTGGTTACAGAAAATGTATCCATGGTACGGGATTGTTATGCCACTTTTCAACGGGCGGATTATTGTAAGTATAAAATAATATAAGATGTCTACAGCTTTTCAAACATTCAAAGACCTGCATCAGGCGGGTGGTTTATTGACATTACCCAATATCTGGGATGCCGGCAGCGCACTGCTGTTACAGGAGAAACAATTTCCGGCTATCGCCACTTCCAGTATGGCAGTAGCCAATAGCCTGGGATACGGAGATGGAGAGGAAATGTCTTTTGAAGAATATCTGTTTGTGATCAGGCGGATATTGGCCGCTATTCAGATCCCATTGTCGGTAGACCTGGAGACAGGCTATGGCCGTACACCGGAAGAGATTTATGAACGGGTACTGACACTGGTGAACCTCGGTGTGGCCGGTATCAATATAGAAGATTCCGCCATCGGTAGCGCGGGCCGCACCCTACAGGATGCCGTTACTTTCGCTCGTACCATTACCTATCTTAAAGAACGGCTGACCGCTGAAAACCAATCACTCTTCATCAATGTCCGTTGTGATACCTTTTTGCTGGGCGTGGCAGATGCATTACCGGAATCACTCCGCCGGATAAAACTATACGAAACAACCGGTGCAGATGGCATTTTCCTGCCCTGCATCCGGGAGCAGGCAGATATTGTAGCTGCAGTAGGCGCTACCACATTGCCGCTGAATGTGATGTGCATCCCCGGACTCCCGGATTTTGATATGCTGCGGGCAGCAGGAGTGAAACGGGTGAGTATGGGTGGTTTCTTGTATCAGGCGGTGTATAATCAGGTGGGTGCGTTATCTGACCGGATAGATAGCGAACAACATTTTGCCGGTCTCTTTGCCTGATCATTCGTTTATCATCAACCTAAAAAAAATAAATATATGCACTTACCTAAAAGAGCTGCTGATGCACATGCAGCGCTGGCTGCCGCTTTCAATACCGGTGATGTGGCCACTGTGATGGGTATGTATGATGTAACCGGCATTATTGTGCCGGAGCCGGAAAATCCTGTGTCGGGAAAAGAAGCATTTGAAACAGCCATTAAAGCCATTTTATCTATTGGTGGAATCATGGAAATTAAAACCGTGTATTGCCTGGAAACAGGTAGTCTGGCTGTTGGCCGGTCAGAGTGGAACATTACCGATGGCGATACCGTGAAGATAAAAGCAAAAGGTATTGAAGTGATGCGACAACAGGAAGATGGTACCTGGAAGATCGTGATCGATCATGCTTTTGGCGCAGAAATAATCTGATGCATGAAATATCAGATTTTGGTTGTCAGGAAAATGACCTGATTATTCAATCGGGTTACTATTTTTATTGAATGATGGCGCCTCGTTGCTGCAGCGCTTGTAAGGTCTGCATTTTCCGCTCCTGTACATCATCGCCGGTACTGATATAATCCTGTAGCAAGATGATTTTGTAGCCTTGATTCAGCGCATCGAGGGCCGTTTGTTTTACACAGTATTCCGCCAGCAACCCGCATAGCAATAAGGTATCAATCTGATGATCCTGCAGGTAACGGATAAAATCCGGTGCAGTAAAGCAACTGTGTTCGTTTTTTACAACGATGGTATGTGGCGTATTAAGTTGCAGGTCCAGGTCATGTCCTGGTGTACCAGGAATACACATAGATAAACCGGGTCCGAACTGGTTCGGCCGGTAAGCAGATTGTGTCACCAGGAAGGGGGTATCCTTTGGTGTGTCGAGCAGCTGCTGAATAAGCGTGGTGGCCTGCCTGATGGCGTGGATACTGCCATGGCGCCGGGCATAGGGACTGTCCGTGCCGGTGAAGTCTTTTTGTACATCGATGATCACAATAACCTGGTTTCCCATATACCTGTGTAAGATAAAAGTATGCTGCAAAATTACGTAAACACGGGGATAGCTGAATAGCTGGCAGAGAAAACAAAACGGAAAAGGAAGAAACAAGTAGTTTCTTCCTCCGTTAATAGGCAATAGATGGATATATCCTGTTATATAACAAACAGGAAAAAATACCCCGGTTAATCAATATATCACTTAGGTTTTGTCTGTTGGAAGAAAGGTAATCAGGCATATTGGCGGATTACTGTTTTAATCGCGATGGTTTGCCGGTGATGACCTATCCAGGTACTGCATTAAAATTAGTATAATCAGGCGTCACCTGTTATCAGTTATAGGTAGGTGTGCGGTTTCTGTCGATAGAATCCGCTTTTGAGCGGATCAGCTTATCCGGATAAATACTAAATTGCATTACCCGCGAAGGGGGATGAACTTACTTAAACTGTACTGGCATGATGAATATACCTGCGGATTGTATCCGTCTTTTCCCGAAGTATGAAGCTGTTTTTTATGATGAGCTGGAAATGCACCAACGATATTTTCTGCCGGTATGCTCTGTGAACCTGCGCTTTCTGATGCCGGAAAAGGATGAATGGCATCACTTTATTTCTGTGAAGGAGATTTATGATGGATGTGTGGGAGAGATGACTACGGATTGGCATACCCGTTATACAAAGCCGGATACTTTTGGTTTTGATGTAATTGATGGGAAATACCGGTTTGATGCAGACTGGCGGTATTTTACAGTGGATACCATTATCACGCCGGAAGATTATGGAAAAACGTATGACGAGCACGAGATTGAATATAACATGAATGACAGTATGTACGCGCTTAAGAAGCAATATTATGAGCAATATGGCGCGTTGTACGATGGCGATTTTAACTGCCCGGGTTTGCAGGTAGATGATATCAGAAGATTGGAGCGGTTAAGGCTATTGCGTCCGGAAGATCTGCATAAAGATGCCATAACGGAATATGCGCTGGAATTAAGATCCCGGTTGATAGGAGGCGTGCTGACTGATCTGTTGGATCAAAACCCCGATAAAGATGATGTGGAACCTCCGCTGAAAGACAACGGGGCAGCGTTTGACTATATCGGCTGTATGCCGGGTTATGATTTTCAGCTCCATGGTGCAGATCAGATTAGTCTGTTTTATGATGGAGAAGGAAAAAAAGCGGTGGTGACGTTGAGTTATACCTAGCTGTCGGTAAATGTTGTATCCCCTGTCTGATGGCTGTATGGGGCAACTTTGGTAATCCTTTTTGGGAAACCAATATCCGTTTATGTCAAAGCACCCGGGCATCTGCCGCTTAGATGGTGTTGCTGAACCATCGTCACCTTAACTCAACGCGCCATATCCGATGCCGGTAGAATTACCCAGGCCTACATTCCAGGCAAAAGCTATCTGTTCGGGGCTGCCGTTGATAATAACGGGACATATACTCACTTTGTTATGGATGTCCCGGTAAGTAGAGATCTTGGTTTTGGAGCCGGAAAAATGATCATCGAAACGTACGGCTACACCCGTATGATCCAACCCCGCTACCTGCAGTTTTTTCTGCAGGGTTTCTGTCAGGTATTGACTACTCTCCGGATGTTCATAGGTAAAGTGTTTTACTTTCTCATTGATGGCTTTCCGTTTAATGAATACCGGGCTGGCTACCCATAGTTTTTCCTGTGAAGAAAATTGTCTGCCGGATACAATGTCCACTGCTGTTACCTGGCTGCCAAAGCATACCGCCGGATCTGCCGCTACTCCTTTGAGCAGTTGCCTGACGAGGGTTTCCTCATGCGCACTGAAAAAGAAAGAAGAGGTGGCCGTCAGGTTAAAACCAGTCGTGGTTTGCTGCAGGTTTTTGATCCAGGAGAAGGAATACAACGATAACTTCCCATGTTCATCATTATTCCCCAGCCATTTGTGTATCGCTCCTGTCAGGTATTGTTGATAATTAAATGGCAAGGATCGTTCGTTCCTGGATAATTTCAGGTAACAGCGCATAAGTGATGATGGTTATTTAGGTTCACAGGTGTAAAAAATGGAGTGTAAAATACACTGCCTGCGCTGGCCAATGCGTTAATCGATTCTTAATAAATAAGTATTCACAGCATTCCCGAAAGGGATTGTTCCATACGGGTGATCTCCGCTTTTATTTCGCCGGTAGCTTGCTGCAGCAACAAACTGAGTTGTTGTATCCGCGTCTGCACGGTATGCATGTTTTGTTTTTCCATGGCATCTTTTTCGAGAGTGGCCAATAAGGAAGCAGCGACCGGAATACCCACCAGATTAACCCCTGATTTCATTTTATGTGCCAGGAATTTTACTTCTTCCCATTGCTCTGTAGTAGCCGCCTGCTGCAATGCTGCGCAGTTGCCGGGTGTCTGCTCTGTAAAGGCAGACAAGGTTTCGATAATAAAGGTGGTTTCGTTATTCAACAGGGAGCGGATGTGTGAAAAATGCACGAGTACATTTTCGGGTAGTTGTCCTGTTGCTATTGGAAGGGAACTGTCTCCGGGCGTAGCGGCGCCGGTACTGAATAATATTTTGTGAAACAGGTCTTTCGGGGTAAATGGTTTGGTGAGATAATCATTCATGCCGGCCCGCAGGCATTTCTCTTTTTCTCCGGCAATAGCAGATGCCGTGATGGCGATGATCGGTGTTTTTACGCCCATCTCCCGTAGCAGCCGGGCGGCCTGATAGCCATCCATTTCCGGCATTTGGATATCCATGAGGATGCAATCATATTTTTTCTCCAGCACCTGTTTTAAGACAGACTTGCCGTTGGCTACAATGTCCACGGCTGCTCCGGCCTGTTCCAGTATTCGCTGTGCTACTTTCTGATTGATACTGTTGTCTTCTGCGAGTAACAGGTACGTGCCCTGCAATGAATTTTCGGCATCGCTGATTTTCAGATGGGTGGGAGCTACTTGTCCGGCTGGTAAGACAAAAGGTATCTCTACATAAAAAGTGGCGCCTTCGGTCAGCACGCTGCTGACGCCTATTTTGCCCCCATGCAGGGTGATCAGCTCTTTGCAGATAGCCAGCCCGAGGCCGGTACCGCCATACTTACGGGTGGTAGCAGTACTGGATTGTGTAAAGCTTTCAAAGATGACATGCAGTTTGTCGGGAGGAATACCGATACCGGTATCTTTTACCTCCAGGAATACGGTAGCTGTAGTATTGGTTTCCTGCAGCAGGCGTGCCCGTAGCAATACGCTGCCCTGGGAAGTGAATTTCACGGCATTGTCCAGTAAATTGCTGATCACCTGGGCAATTCTTACCGGATCGCCGATCAGGTTTTCGGGGATGGCGGGATCTATGTCGCAGCCAAATCCGATCCCTTTTCTGGCAGCTACCTGCTGGGAGAGATAGGCCGCATGGAGCATAATTTTACGGAGATCTATACACGTAGCTTCCAGGTTGAGTTTACCAGACCGGATCCGGGAAAAGTCCAGTATATCATCGATCAGTACCAACAGGTGCTGGGAGCAGTCTTTAATGGTGTCTACATATTCCCGTTGTTCGGCACTGAGCAGGCTTTTGTCGAGCAGATAGGTCATCCCGGTAATACCATTGATAGGTGTCCTGATCTCATGACTCATATTGGCGAGAAATATTTCCTGTACCTTTTTGGCATCTTCTGCTATCTGTTTGGCTCCTTCCAGCTCTTTTTCATAAATAACCCGGTCGGTAATGTCCATGCCGATGCCGCCAATACCAAACAACTGCTGTTCATTGTTGAGCAAGGGAAATTTGGTCAGCAGGTGGTGTCGCTGGTGACCGGCTACCGGCAGGATTTCTACTACATTGATGGATTGACGGCCCTGAATGACTTGTAAGTCGCTTTGTGCATAGGTATCGGCAATATGACCTGGTATGAGGTCACTGTCTTTTTTGCCGATGACCATGTCGCTGGAAAGTCCGGTACTAAGCTCAAACTGTTTGTTGATCATCAGGTATTTACCGTTGGTGTCTTTGATGAAAATAATGGAAGGGGAATGGTCCATGATAGCATTGAGCCGGTATTGGGTTTCCTTCTGAATCATTTCCAGCCGGGCCATTTCCAGGCGCATCTTTTTGTTTTCATCAATATCTTTTATAATGCCCTGAAAGCCGCGTATCTGGCCATTTTTCATGTCCAGGGTCGTATACATTTCAATCCATTTCAGGTCTCCTGATTTGGTACGTATCTGAAACTCCTGGGTGGTTTGTGCGATGCCTTGTCCGTGCTGATCACTGAAAAATACCCGTAGCTGCTCTGAGGTGGCATCGTCGAGCAACATGCTGGCGTGGTTATCGATCAGCTCTTTATTGCTGTAGCCACTCATCTCCGATACCCGTTTATTGGCATAAATAAAATAGCCGCCCAGGTCTATAATAAACATCACCACCTGCATATCTTCCACTAGCTGCCGGTACCGGGCTTCACTGCTGCGCAGGGTATTTTCTCCGGCATCCCTGAATTGCATGATACGCCGTACATACAGCAGCAGGCCGCACAGCAGTAAAAAGAGGGTGATAAAGCCGGCCCAGGTAGTCCACAGGGCGTACCGGTTGTATAGCGCCTGTTGGCGGGTGGCCTGCTCCAGCTGTTGTCGGGTGTGGAGCAGCAAACGATTGGTAGCGGTATGGATGCTGTCGGTGAGTTGTTGTCGCTGTAATAGTTGCGGGGAGATAATATTGCTCCGGGGTTGTTGCAATTGCTGGTGATAGATTTCCTGTTGTTGGGTAACCAACCGGATGATCGTATGAATGAGGGCGGATGTTTCGTTTGCTTCGGGAACGGGTTGTGCCGCCGCTGTCAGGGCAGTATATATGGCCGCTGTTTGGGTAGGAGCGCCAGCGGTATATTGCCGGTTGCCAGTGAGCAGATAGTTGTCCAAACCAGCTTCCAAAGTGGAAATAGCGGTATTGGCAGTAAGCAGATAATGGATGCGTTGATAAGAGATGGTAATGGCCTGGTTAATGGTTGCTCCCTTGCGGTGGACATCATAAGCATAGTATCCAAAGAAGAAAGTAGACAGGGCAATGATTGCTACTATCAGCCCAACAGCCTTGTTTAATTGTTTCATGTGAGGGACGATTACGGGTCAAATTAACCTGGTCATCCGGTAGCAATTACGGATACTCAATATACGACTTAGAATTAAGATTTAAACATTACAGCTAAAGCATGAAATATCCTGTAGCAATTATACAGCGTTATTATCTGCTGCAACTGCTACAGGATATATTATACAGTAGATTTTATTTTGAATTCATACTGTTGATTAATGACAGCAAGTCCGATTGGGTTACTTCTACAAGATTGAAACTGATCGGAACGAAGTTGGTACCCGTTGCAGGAGCAGGAATCACCACGTCTTTCTGTTCTGCATAGAGTTTCCCATTCAGGGCAGTGATGGCCAGGAAGGTTCCTGCCTGTCCAACCGGCACACTGTTCTGATAGCTCAGCAGTCCTGCTTTGCCAGGAGGAGGGGTAAATATTACATTATAGAATTTAATCAGTGAAGGAATGTTTTTCGGTTTGAAAAACAGCATGCTGGGTTCTTCTCCGCCGTAGCTGGTGCTGGTAGCCGGATTAAAGAAGTTGGTAAAATACCCCAGTACCGTTGTTTTAGGATTGCCACCATTGTAAAGTGCATCGCAGTTTACCCAACGCAACAGGCTATCGAGCCGAAAGCTCAATGAACCGTTGGAGCTGTTGAACAAAGCAAACTGGTTATTGGGACCTGCATTCTGTCTCCATTCCACGCCTCTGTTAGCGCTGATCTGCTGTGTAATGGTGATGTATTGATTAATGAAATTGTAACCGCTCAGGGAAACCAGTATGGTTGTGTCGCCACCCCACATCGGTACTTCCCGGAAGTTACCGACAGGTTTCACCTGTTGTATCTGTACCACTATAGCGCTGTCTTTTTTTAACCGCAGGTCCTGTGTTCCCTGGGTAGCGCGAACAAAAAATTCACCATAGGTGTACAGCTGGCCGCCGGTAGTGGTGACAGTGGGTTTGTCTGCCAGAATCATGTTGCTGACATCCCTGATTTCTTTAATGCTTACGGTAACAGGACCATAGACCGTAGCGCCACTGGCATCTATCAGGGAGTTAGGCGGGAGACGGTAACGGGTACCTTTTTTGGAAACAATTTCTCCACCTTGCCGGGCATCGATGTTGTAGGTTTCAAACTGGGGTCCTTTACTTCTAAACAGTTCAGCCAATGACTTGCCGTCAGGGTCCTGGCCGCCACCACGAAGCGTGCTGCCTGCCTTGGCAGCATCGACGTTGACTGCAGTGGTTTCTGTAGCATTTTTGCTGCAGGAGGAAATACAGCATGCCAGAAAAGCCGCATACATAACGGATCTTAGGGATAGTGTGCTCATGTGTTTTGTTTTTGTTTATGGGATTTAGGTTGAATAAGTGTGCTCCTTAAATAATGTGCTGTTAGTCTGTGGCCAGGGGGAATGCTACTCAGAACGGAAGTTGTGACAGTGAACTACAATTATCAGCTAAGTTATCGGTAAGGCCTGAAATAGGACAACAGCCGGAGAAAAAATGACTGCATCTTTATATCATGCGGATGATTTTCTGATTGTTATCTCCCGCAATAATCCGGTATTTTTGTTCCTATGGTGAATGCGACTCCCTTATTGGAACAATATGCAGCAAAAGAACCGGAAGTAAGACGGGTAGTGGATGTACTGACAATATACCTGTATCCGCTGGAACATCATACGCTGACAGATGCGCTGCGGCGGCTCACGGATATTACGACAGCCAGGGTGACCGTCATACTACAGGAGTTGATGACCGATAAACTGGTGGTGAAAAATGTGGCCGGCAGCTATGGGCTATCGCCGGTACTGGGGCTGGCATTATTTCCGGAGGTCATTAAAAATCCACACTATACAACTATATTGGAAGGCGCCCGCCGCCCTGCCTACGCCTTTTACAGTATCAACGCCCGTTTACAGGAGCTGCAGCAGTTGCTGGTTGCCTATTTTACCGGCGACCGTTCCTTGCTGGGATTACCCATCCGGAAAATAGGACTGGAGGTAGATGAATACCAGCCGGTATTATCCTATTTGCTGTACTTCCCGGTTTATCATGCCCTGTTGCAGCTGTTCAGTGAAGAGAGTATGCAGCGTATCCTGGCATATGCCGGTAAATATCACCTGTTGCAATTGCCGCCGGTAGCAGCGCTGCTGGATTTTCAACGGCAACAGCAGTTTGTGATTCCGGAACTGGCGTTGTTGCAGGGGGATTTCGCCCCACCGCCGGCAGATGATAGTGCCGCCATGCATTTTATACATGGTATCCGCCTGTTGTATAGCCGCGAACAGGATAAAGCATATACTGCTTTTCAGCAAGGCCTCAAACGGCAGCGGGTATACGATAAGAAAAGCAAGTTGCCGCAATCGCCGTTTTTTGCCTTTTATTACGCCTTCTCCCTGGCTGTATTGCCGGCTGAGAAAGGTAATCCCCTGATTACAGGTATTATGAGCGCCCATGAACGGAAACTATTGCCGGAGATAACCCCGGCGATAGCCCTGTTATACTTACACGCGGGTAAAAAAGAAAAGGCGGAACAGGTATTACAGCTCCTGCTCGAGCGGCAGGAGAGCCACCTGCTGAGTTTCCTGGCTATCCTGTGTCTGCAGCTGCTGCATCCCAAAAGTAAGTTGCTGCGTACCTTTCACGGAGAGGCTGGCCGCTTGTTGTCATTGACACTGCGACATCACTACCGGTTACTGGCCTACGAATATTTATATTTATTCCGCGACGAACACTACCTGGGATATAAAGAAGAGATGGAGCAGATCCGGAAAATAACCGGATACGATCCCGCTTTTGCGCTGCTGGAGCTGGTGCCCGACTGGGAACGACTATTGAATACCTTGCTGACCACTCACCAGCCGGCTAAAGGAAAAGAAAAAGAGCAACCGGTATACCGGCTGATTTACCTGATAGATTTCGATCATTACACCATTCTGCCCGTACAGCAAACGGCACAGGGGAATAGCTGGAGTACCGGCCGGAATGTAGCCCTGAAAAAACTGAAAGAAGGGAAGGTGGAAGGCATGACAACGCAGGATAGCCGCATTGCCGCTACGATACAGAAAAACCATTACTTTAATCATGATGGCGAATCTTTTTCTTTTGACAGTACGGTGTGGGAGACGATTGCCGGTCATCCGCTGCTGTTTGCTGCAGATGCCCCAGGTATATCCGTGGAAATCGTAAAAGACCGCCCGGAATTACAGGTGCAGCAAACAGACCGGGGATATGTATTCAGCTCCAATATAGCAGACTTTATCAGTGAGACGGTATTCATCCGGGAAAGCCCGGTGCGGATGAAGGTCATTCCGTTGACAGCGCCGCAACGTAAAGTGTTGCAGACACTGGAGCAGGTATCCTTTGTACCGCCGGGGGGCAAGGAAAAACTATTACAGGTATTGCAAAGTGTAGGCGCTCACCTCACCATTCATTCGGATGTAGGGAGCAGCCAGACAGCCATCCCAAAAAGAGCGGGAGATGCCCGTATCGTGGTGCAGCTGTTGCCATTGGGAGAGGGGCTGAAAGCTACCTTTTTTGTGAAGCCTTTTACGGCCGATCCTCCTTATTGCCAACCGGGTACCGGCGCTAAAAATGTGTATGGCATCAGCAACGGGGAACGGTGTCAGGCAGTACGTGACCTGGCCAAAGAAGCCGCTAACCTGACGGAAATATGGAATCTGGTACAGGCGGTAGTGCCGCAGGAGCTGGCCGGGAATACCCTTGTTTTTGAAGATCCCCTCGATTGTCTGCAGCTGTTGGAGATCATCCTGGAAAATGCATCGCTGATACGGGCCGAGTGGCCGGAAGGAGAACGGTATAAAGTAAGCCGCCAGGCCGGTTTCCCGGAGCTGCATGTGACGCTGCGGGAAAAAGATCACTGGTTTACCTGCGAAGGTACGCTGCAGGCAGATGAAGCCACCGTATTGTCCCTGAAAGAACTGCTGGATACTACCCGTACCGTAAAGCAACGGTTTGTGGCGTTGCATAACGGGGAGTTTGTGGCGCTGACGGCCGACTTACGGAAACGGCTAAACGAATTATCTGCTTTTGCCACCATAGACCGGGACGATATCCGGGTACATCCGCTGGCAGGGCCGGCGCTCGAAGACTTATTGCAGCATGCAGGCAGTTCCCGTACCGATGCAGCCTGGCAGGCATTTGAGGCCGTCCGGAAAGAAGCCATGCGTATATCACCGCAGGTACCTGTTACCCTGCAAACTACTTTACGGCCATACCAGGAAGAAGGGTTCCGCTGGATGGCCTATCTGGCGGCATGGGGCGCCGGCGCCTGTCTGGCGGATGATATGGGACTGGGAAAAACCATACAGGCCATTGCCTTATTGTTGTATCGGGCGGAACAAGGCGCGGCCCTGGTCATCTGTCCCGCTTCTGTTATGCCCAACTGGACCAATGAGCTGGCACGTTTTGCGCCTTCACTTCGCGTGGTATACCTGCACAACGGTAAACGAAAAGCAGTCATCGATGCGGCGGGTCCGTTTGACATTGTGATTACTACCTACGGACTGCTGCAGTCGGAAGAACGGTTGCTGGCCGGTGTAAAATGGACAACGGTGGTGCTGGATGAAGCACACACCATTAAAAACTTCCAGACGAAGACATCTAAGGCGGCCATGTCGCTGCAGGCCGGATTTAAATTGATGCTAACGGGCACGCCTATACAAAATCACATGAGCGAGATATGGAACCTGTTTAACTTCCTCAACCCGGGGTTATTAGGGTCGCTCGATCATTTTAATAAACAGTTTGTGTTTCCCTCTACCCGTAATCCGGAGAGTAGTGTAAAACAACACCTGAAAAAGTTATTGGCGCCGTTTCTGTTACGCCGTACCAAAACCGCTGTACTGGATGAACTGCCGCCTAAAACAGAAATCATTAAGCTGGTAGATTTATCCGGCGAAGAGGCGGCCTTCTACGAAGCTTTGCGCCGGAAAGCCATTGAAAATATTCAGTCTTACGACAAGAACATGGCCCAGCAGCATATCCGGGCACTGGCAGAAATCAGCAAGCTACGGATGGCAGCTTGTCATCCGCAGCTGATCGATCCGGAAATCACCATTCCTGCTGCCAAAATGCAGGTATTCGCCACCATTGTACAGGAACTGGTAGAGAACAATCACCGTGCCCTGGTATTCAGTCAGTTTGTGCGGCACCTGGACCTGGTGCGGGAAACCCTTGATGAGCTGGGGATTACCTACCTGTATCTCGACGGTAGTACCCCGCTGGGACAAAGAGAAAAACTGGTGAAAGACTTCCAGGGAGGAAAAGGACAACTGTTTCTCATTAGCCTGAAAGCCGGTGGGCTGGGGCTGAACCTGACCGCGGCGGATTATGTGATACATATGGACCCCTGGTGGAATCCTGCTATTGAAGAACAAGCTTCCGACCGCGCCTACCGGATCGGACAAACAAGACCCGTGACGATTTACCGGTTGGTGGCACGGCATACCATCGAAGAAAAAATACTGCAGTTACACAACAATAAACGGGATCTGGCAGACCAGCTCCTGGAAGGCGCCGATCAGTCGGCGAGGCTGAATGCCGCGCAGTTACTGGAACTCATGGCAGAGGGATGAGTGCGGTTACCATGCAGTCAAGTGCTTACATGACAAGAAATGTCATGTTTTAACAGATGTTTATCAGCTGCATAAATTGCTTTATACCTTTATTTTTAGAATTTTAACCCTATTCATATTTCATCTTTAACCTGTAGCACGTGATAATGAAAAAAGTATTGGCATTCATTATTTGTATAACGATTACCCATTGTTGTTATGCCCAGCAGGCTGCAATAAAGGGTAGTGTACTGGATACCCTGAATCACGTTAAATTATCGCAGACAGTGGTGGCATTGCTGTATGCAAAAGATTCTACCTTATATAAATTTACCCGTACCAATGAAAACGGACAGTTTGAGCTGAACGGACTGACGGGTGGCAGATACCTGCTGATGGTTACCTATCCGGCCTTTGCCGATTACGTAGAGCCTTTACAGTTAACCGATACCTCCGTACTGCATTTCAATAAAATTATGCTGACGCTGAAATCCCGATTGCTGCAGGAAGTGGTGATACAGCAAAAGGTAGCGGCTATAAAGATCAAGGGCGATACGACAGAATTCAACGCTGCCAGTTACAAGACACAGCCGAATGCTACCGTGGAAGATCTCCTGAAGAAGCTTCCGGGCATACAGGTAAATAACAAAGGACAGATCACGGCACAGGGAGAGAAGGTGAAAAAGATACTGGTAGATGGGGAAGAATTTTTCGGAGATGATCCCACCCTGACCACCAGAAACCTGCGGGCGGATATGATTGATAAGGTACAGCTGTATGATAAAAAGAGTGACCAGGCAGCTTTTACCGGCATTGATGATGGCGAAAAATCAAAAACCATTAATCTGCAGTTGCGGGAGGATAAGAAAAAAGGATACTTTGGAAAAATAGAGGCAGGCGCTGGTACTGGTGGGTTTTACGACAATCAGGCGATGGTGAACCTATTCCGGAAAAAACAGAAAATGGCTGTTTATGGCATTGTATCCAATACGGGTAAAACCGGATTGAACTGGGACGAACGGGAGAAGTTTGGATTGGGCAATGTAGGTGGCTCCGGCTTTACAGAGGACGGCGGTATCGAGATTGGCGGGCAGATAGATGACCAGGAAGGCTGGGATGGGCAATATATCAGTGAAGGATATCCATTGGTACAAACCGGGGGCTTGTTCTACTCCAAAAAATGGAACCAGGATAAAAATAACTTCACGGGTAGCTACAAAACATTGAAAATGTATGTAGACGGTAGTAACAATAGCACTACCCAATATATATTACCGGATACAGTGTACTATAACAATGTTTCCCGGCAGTTTAACAACAGCATATTACGGAACCGGGCCAGTGGTAACTATGAGGTGCAAATAGATTCATCATCTTCCATCAAGCTGATGGTAGATGGAGGACTCGATCATAAACTGACGAATGGCAGCTATGAGTCTGTTTTTCTGGGAGGAGATTCCGCCCTGGTGAATAGCAACCGGCGCAACCTTTCTTCTACGGCAGATATCGGAAGTATGAACAGTAACCTCCTCTGGCGGAAAAAACTGAAAAAGAAAGGGCGTACCATTTCCCTGAATCTGGCCGAAAACTATAGTCGTAATAATGGCAACGGATCCCTGTATTCGGAAGCTGTATTCTATAAGGGAGGTGTGCCGGACTCCCTGCAAAAAACAGATCAGTATAAAACCAGCAATAGTGAAACGGTAAACGTAAATGCCAACCTCACCTATTCAGAACCATTATCGGCAGCTGCTTCATTGATTTTCAATTATGGGGTCAATATATCCAACAACCATTCCAACCGGAATTCCTTCAACCGGAATGCTGCAGGGAAGTATGATGACCGGGATTCCCTTTATAGCAACGATTTTGCGTTTAATATGCTGTCGCATCGGGGAGGTATCAGCTACGGATATACGAAGAAAAAAATACGGATTACGCTCGGCAATAATGTGGAGTTTACGAGCTACCGCCAGCAGGATAATTACCGGGATATATCGCGGGACCGGAGCTTTGTCAACTGGTATCCGAGAGCCAGTATGCGGTATGCATTCAGCCAGATGAAAAGCTTATCCTTTAATTTCAATGGTAATACCCGGCAGCCCGGTATCAATCAGTTACAACCGATACGTACCAACGACGATCCCCTGAATATATATGTAGGTAATCCCGATCTGAAACCATCATTTGCCAGCAGTTTCAGCCTGAGCTTTAATAATCATAAAGTCATGGAAGGCCGCAGCCTGTGGGTAAGCCTCAACTATGGCACTACCGCCAATGATTTCAGCGAACGCAGTATTATTGACAAGAATGGCCGGAGAACAACACAGAGTGTGAATGTAGACGGCAACAAAAATGCCCGGCTGGGACTTGGCATGAACTGGGAGCTGGGCTCTTCTGCCCTGATGTTGGGATACGATCTGAATGGTAGCTATAGCCGGAATACTAACTTCATCAATGATCAGCTCAATGTTACACAGTCCAATAACGGTGGTTTGAGTGTGAGTTTTATAGCCAATAAAGAAAAGGTGTATGACAGTTATCTGCGGGTCAATGCGGCCTATAACAGCAGCAATTCCTCGGTACAAAAGGCCATACAAACCAATTTCTGGACGGGCACACTGGAACACAATCTGCAGCTCTTTCTGCCGGTGAAATTAATACTGCGTTCGGATCTTGTGTACGAAATCAGGCAGAAAACAAGCGTCTTTACTTCCAATAATAATGTGATACTATGGAATGCCAATATCAGTAAGAAGCTGGGAAAAAAAGAAGCCCTGGAGCTGGAATTATCAGTCAATGACCTGCTGGGACAGAACATTGGATTTAACAGATCGGTGAATGCCAATAGCGTTACACAAAATACCTACAGCACCATCGGCCGTTATGGATTGTTGTCTCTCCGCTGGAACTTCAATAAAACAGGTGGCAGCACATCTCACGAATAATAAAATAGTCGCGCATGAAAACAGGTACAATAAAATCCATTATACTCTTATGCCTGCTGTGTTGTGCTGGCAGGGGATATGCCCAGCATGTTACTTTTTTGCAGCAGGGACGTATTGAATATGAGAAAAGGAAAAACATGCATGCCTTACTGGATGAATCATTCGGTGATGACAACCAGTCCATCAAAGAATTGGTAAAAAAGGAAACACCGAATTTTAAGGTAACCTATTTTGACCTGTTATTTGATCAGCAGACGACGCTATTTAAGCCTGGTCGCGACAATCCGGACAATAGCCGTCAATTGATGGAAGATGGTCCCGGAGAAGCCAATATTATCTATTCCTTGCTGGAAAAACAGGAGAGCATCTCACAAAAAAAAGTATTTGAACAAACTTACCTGGTAACGGATAGTATCCGCAGGATTAAGTGGAAGATAACAGATGAAACACGTAAAATAGCAGGATTTGATTGTCGTAGAGCCAATGCCGTTATCATGGATTCTATTTATGTAGTGGCATTTTATACAGATGCCATTATTACCCCTGGCGGGCCGGAATCCTTTACAGGACTGCCTGGTATGATACTGGGCCTTGCTATGCCACACGAACATATTACATGGTTTGCTACCAAGGTATTAATGGATGATCGCAATAATAATGCATGGCAACCACCTGCAAAAGGAAAGAAGGTAAATAAAAAAGAGCTGGAAGCCGCTATGGAAAAGGCTGTGAAAGGATGGGGGAGTTATGGAAAACCCTATATTAAAGCAGTATTGTTATAACCGTGTGTATGCGATAATATAACAGCATGTTTTTAAATGCTTTGTGGTGGCTTGTTTGGGCGTATGTTAACAATTTTTTTTGTTAAAGGAAACTTAAAAACAAGGTAGTTGGCACGAAAGAGGAATCATTTTTGTTTTACCTGTCATGAACCAAAAATTTTAACCATGGCAAAGCATAACATCGCAGGCGTAAAACAGGAAATTCAAACACTGGCTATTGGCAACTACAGAAGTTATCCGGATGATTACGGTGCCACGCCCGGAGAAACCACCAGAAATATTCAGTCGCTCGCTAAAGGATATTGGGATTGCAGAGATGATAGAGAGGTAGTTCGGGATGAACGTTTGGGTATTCATCTGGAAGATTACCAGTTATGGACAAAAGAAGCCTATCATGCTTTCATGAATTAACAGGATCGTATATTTTTAAGTGTATACGCATCATACAGCAGATTTAAACGGCGTGTATCCGTTATCATCTGCCGTATGGTGCGTAACTTTTTAGGCTGGTACCCAGGTCTTTATTGAAGCGCCCGCCAGGTCGCATAAATTTTTAAAACCATTTTGACGCTATGGTTGTTGTATATGGTGCTAGATAGGTAGAAATGATTTAAATCAAAGGGCATCATCTCATCCATACCAATTATTTCCATTATCCATATTTGTTTAGTTATTAAGCACAACGATCTTAAGTGTCCGGATACAGGTCGTAAACCTGCAATAGTAAGTAACACAACGTTTTATTGTATGCATCAGAAACCGTGACGATACGGTATCATTACCGCTATCAGCCTAAAGAGAACCCTTGCTTCAACAGCGTATCCGGCATATCGACGATCGTTACCACCTCCTGTCTGCAGACCGGTCAGGGACAGGATATTTCAACGGAGCCGATAACCAAAAAACCAAAACACGATGAAAAACTTGATTTGTTTGTTGTTGGTGATGGGTGCTGCATGCCAGCTTACTCAGGCACAGGAGCAGTTTATTGCTCTGTCCAATGAAGATGCTGTTCTGCCTGAACAGCGGGAAGAAGATCTGGTAACCCGGATATTCGGAAAAAACAAAGAGCTATTGCTCAATGATTTTTTAAGAATCTCAACCGTAGAAACAGAAGCCTTTAAATCGGTATTGTTGGAATATGAAACAGAAAAAAAGCCCTGGCTTACCGAAAGGATCGCATTGCAACGTATGTACAATGAAGAGTTTTCTTCGCTTGATGAACCCAAAATGAATTCTTTAACCAGACAAATGATTAATAATGACCTCGAATTCGGCCGGTTGCAAATGCGCTATTTCCGCCGGATGAACAGGCTGCTGGGTGCAACCAGGGCAGCTAAATTTTTCCAGTTGGATAATTATCTGGAACAATCTTCCCGGGCATTTATGCAAAAACAATTGCCCTTTATCAGAGAGCTGGAAGTAGACCGGCAGCAGGAAGGACTGTTTAAATAACCGTATGTAACAGATAAAAGAAGTAATACAGGTATACCGGTCATGCCTATATTACTTCTCCTGTCTGGTGTTGCCTGATGATAACGGATTACCTGTGCATGGTACGCATGGTCTGATACAACACTTTTATATCATGTTGCCCTTTGTAGATGGCGGGAGGCGTTCTGTCCAGGTCGAGCAGGCCGTATACGGCCATTTGTGCAGATCTGACAGAATACTCCACGGTAAATACCACATCATCGGGTATTTCAGTGAATTGTCCGAGGAAGGCAAAGTTGGTAGCGCCTTTGGGAATCACCAGTGGCCGGTCGCCTTTGGCGCGGGTCAGGAACTGACTGGTGATATAAGGCATCATACAAGGGATACAATTCGCCTCAGCGAGGAGGGATGCTTTGTGTGCCGTAAACTGCAGGTGATGTATCAGTTCTTCCAGTATCTCTTCACCGGTACATTCACTCATTTTCTTTTTGACGTAGTCGCCGGTTTTATCAGGAAACAGGCCATAGCTCCAGCATACAGTTACCCCTTCCGGTTGCTGCAGGAAATGTGGCTGATAAGCCAGTACAATAGATAATAACCAGGAACTATCTTTCAGGGTCACCAATGCGCCGGTACCAGGCTTGTTACCGGAGAATTGTTCCATGAGCTGAAAGAACAGATGGCCTTTGCTGGTAATCGTAAAAGATGCCCATTTCGCTTCTTCGATGCGGCTGTTGAATACATAAGGCCTGCCGAAATCACTGTATTTTCCTGCCAGTGTTTTCCACAGTGCCCAGGATCCGTTGTCGCCGGCTGCTGCCGGCGCCGGTGCTGTTGTCATGCTGCCCAGTGTACTGCCGGCAGTCATGGAGCCGTTTGTAACAAACACCAGGTCATGCGGCGCCATACTTATCGTATGGGCCTGCCCGTTATGCCGGTAGAAAATCTTCTCTGCCGTCTTTTCTTTGATGCCGGGTATAAAGCCAATATCTGTTACGCGCGCGCCCATGATAAACTGAACTCCCTGTTCTTTCAGCCACGTCTGCATCGGACGTATGATGGAGTCGAATTGATTCAGGGGAGTACGGTCTACGCCGGCCAGGGTATGGATGCGTGGAAATTCATGGATAAAACGGATCAGGTATCGCTTAAATTCCACAGCACTGTGCCATGGTTGGAATGCGAAAGTAGTGCACCACATCAGCCAGAAATTCGTTTGAAAGAAGGCGGGCTGAAACCATTCGTCGATACGCCGGGTACCCAGCACGTCTTCCGGGATCGCAAACAATTCGATCAGGTCTATCCGGTCCCGTTCCTTGAATCCCATGGAAGATACGTCCTGAATGACTGCATTTTTATCAACCAGCCGTGCCTGCGCATGGGTTTTTACCTGGTCGTTAAATGCCATGATTTCTTCATACACCGACTTTCGTGGATCCGTCAGAGAAGGAATATCTGCTAACAGGTCGTAGGTACAGCGGTAGGTAAAATTCAGCATGCGGCCACCCCGGATGACATATCCGGCATCCGCCTGTCCGGCGCCGTCGAGGCTGCCGCCGGTAATATCGTCGGCTTCCAGGATGTATATATTTTTGCCGGGAATATTGCCATCACGTATCAGAAAAGCTGCTGCTGCAAAAGAGGCGATACCGCCGCCAACCAGATAAGCTTTGATGTTGGCTGTTTCAATAGACATCTTACATAATTTTATCGGTCACAAAATCAGGTTTTCCCCTTGCCCGCAACTGGGCTGCAGGCGATGAGCAAAGCTATTGCAGGCTGCAGGCGTAGAAAATGATATGCAGCAGGTGCATGCATGATTGTTGTCATGATTTGGTATATTTGTGCTGCTTCACTTAGACCAGCTGTTACAGCGGTCTGTTTCAACAAAAAAATATGATGAAAACAAATGCCTATGTGTTCACGGGAGGACCGGGAGCGGGCAAAACAACGGTTATCCGGGAACTGGCGCAGCTGGGATATGCGACAGTACCGGAATCAGGGAGACATATTATACAGGAACAGGTACGTACAGGCGGCAATGCTTTGCCGTGGGCGGATGAAAAAGCCTTTCGCGATCTGATGCTGCAGGCAGCCATCGCTGATTTTGAGGCATTGCCCTCAGCCGGAGCACCCGTGTTCCTGGACAGGGGTATTCCTGACGTGATAGGCTATACGAAACTGATTGGCCTGCCGCCGGAAGCGTTGGTGATACCTCCCTATCGCTATAACCCACGCGTATTTATCTTTCCGGCCTGGGAAGATATCTTTTGTGCAGATACGGAACGGAAACAGGATTTCGCCACGGCTATACGTACTTATGAAGTAATGGTATCCGTGTATACCGCAGCCGGGTATGAGCTGGTGACGGTGCCGGCTTTGCCGGCAATGGAGCGGGTAGCTTTTATAATAGCCCGGGTATAACTTATGCGGGGTCTTCGGTAAAGTCTTCCGTACGGGGAAGGGTCTGGAACTTTTCCATTAATTCCGGAGGTAGTGCCGTCAGCTTTCTTTTCTGCATATCTATCCAGGCGCCATCCACATAAATGGTAGCCGCTTTGATACCGTCTTTCCGGAACAGTTCATGGCGTATAGACCAGCGGGAACCATCTTTTTTGCAACGGGATATCTCACAGCTGACACGTACTGTATCGTTTGCACTAACCTCCCGATGATAGATCAGTTCTTCGCGGAAGAGGATAGGGCCTATTTTCAATGCCTGGAACTGAGCGGCTGTGAGGCCAAACTGATCCAGAAGGTTTAACCGGGCCTGGGCAGCGAAATCTGCATAGGCAGAATGCCGCAAGTGCATGTTTGCATCAATCTGTGACCATAATACCGGTCCTTCAAAAAATGTGTTCATCCTTAAATTTACGAAAAAAGTGAATCGGGATATATGAACATTACGCGGCATCCCGTGAAAGTTTTTTGAAAAAAATAGCACACAGATTTCTTTCACATCATTTTCTTTTATACATTTGCGCCCCTGGAGAGTTGGCAGAGCGGTCGATTGCGGCAGTCTTGAAAACTGTTGACTGTAACAGGTCCCGGGGTTCGAATCCCTGACTCTCCGCAGAAAAAGAAGCCTTAGGTAATTGCCTAAAGGCTTTTTTGTTTTTAGGATATTGCGTCCGTCTCGCCTCTAATGATTCTGACTGTAACAGGTCCCGGGGTTCGAATCCCTGACTCTCCGCAAGTAATAAGAAACCCGCGCATTTTGCGCGGGTTTCTTATTTTAAGTCGGGTATTAAGTCGAGCCCCGATTAATTCTCTCCTCGTTAGTGATTCTCCCAGGAACTAAATCGCAAGTTCAATGTGTGGTAAATCACATTATTTCGAATCCGCTTAGGGTTTCTTTTTGAAAACAATGCACTATTCATGCAGACCGAAGAACTCGTAAAGGCTAAAGTTTCCGAACTCACACAACTAACATGATGATACAAATCTTCATCGTCACCTCATGGGCGGAACTCAGTTGCTAACAGTTCTTGTTACTGAGGTTTATTAAGGGTATAATTAGAAAATTAAGTGGAAAATTCAGCTTGGTTGCTGCTATCCGGTGCATAGAAAGTAAAAGCAAAGCTACAAACGTACTTAACATATTTTGCGGCTTTGCTCTTCTGCTCCCTTAACAGATAAAGGTAATCGACGTTTTAAAACATCCAACTATTAGTATCTGGGTCTAAATCCGGGCCTTGGGCTGGATCTGGAGAAACGATTATTTTCTGGTCTTTCAGGTTTTGGACGAGCCTCATACACAACTATTGTATGTCCGGCAACTACTGAATTATTCAATTCTTTAATTGCCAGTACTGCATTGGAATCGTCTGGCATTTCAACGAATGCAAAGCCTTTAGAACGGCCACTGTACTTGTCGTAAGCCACATTAATACTATATACAACTCCAAATGGGTCAAATAAAGACCATATCTCATCTTCAGTTGTTCTGTCACTTATATTACCTACAAAAATATTCACAAATATAATTTTAATTAAATATACATACTGCTGAAAAGTAGGGGCTTAGGAATAAAAAGACACCCAAACTAAATCAGAAGAAGCCAAATGTAACCTCGCTAAAGTTAGAGCAATAAATTGGGTATTACAGGATTAATTTATGGGGATATTACAAGTGCGTTGAAAGTGAGCTTGCTGCAACTTCTAACGCTCTATAAACTGGTTCGAATTTCGTCCCTTCCACCCCGCAGAAAAAGAAGCCTTAGGTAATTGCCTGCAGGCTTTTTTGTTGGAGTACATTGCCGCTGTTTTTCTTCCCTAAATCTGAGATCGAATCTCAGACCTGCTGTAGATATGATATCAGTTATATGACAAATATTTATCTCCCATTTTTTATTTTACTAAAATTTATACGAAATGTTTTAAATTGGCAGCTGTAGAGGAGCCGCAATTTGTCGATGTAAGGAGCGCTGAAATAAACCAACGATATAGTTTACGGAGTATTGAGCCAGATCTGAAGCCATTGAGCCCTGATTGTTCTATCAGCACCACCACTGATATTTTATTGATAAGTTAAATGTAAATAGGAGAGATATGCCTACTGGAAAGTTGTAGCCAAATGCTATATAAACCATGTAAGTCTGTAGTTAGTAGCCTAACAAAGCTGGTGATAAACGGACGTATTAAGTAGCTGCTTATTTTTCCGGTTCTCTATACTAATAACCGGAACGGCAAATGGGTATCCGCCGGTGTTTTCGGCAGCATCATTTTACGAACAGCAAGCGGCAAGACATTAGCGACAGACATTATTATTAAGGTTACAGCAGTATATAACCGATATTTTCCCTCAGTTATCTATCACAACATTTATTACAACGGGTGTATGAAGGAATATAGTGACATTGTATTAATGAAGATGATCAGCGAAGATGATGAACAGGCTTTTGCTGCACTTTACCAGCGATATTGGCAGGATTGTTACCAGACGGCGATCAACATGATTCATCTGCGGGATGTGGCGCAGGATATTGTACAGGAGGTGTTTTTTAAGATATGGGAAAAGAGATATGAGTTGCATATCGTTTCGGTGAAAGCCTATCTGCAACAAGCTACCCGTAACCGGGTGTTGAATGCCATTCGCGACTTTAAAACAGATGGTGAATTTTATAACCGGTTGGCGCAGATTACAGTAGAGCTGCTGCAGGAGAACCATGTATTATTACGGGAGCATGAGCAGCTCCTGGATATGCTGATCCGGACGCTGCCGGATGATTGCCGGGAAACTTTCCGCCTGAGCAGAATAGAAAACCTAACCTACAAAGAAATAGCTGTCAGATTACAGGTGGCTGAAAAAACAGTAGAGAAGCGTATCTCCAAATCGCTTCAGCATTTCAGACATCATTACCATCTTTTAGGCATATACCTGCTCTATATGTTACGCCCCTAGTCTAGGGATTGAAAATTTTTTTTTACTTCCGGGAGGGTACCCTCCCTTTCGTTGTGTCTTATTACTAGTACGATGGACAAAAAGACATTTATATCACTGATAGAACGGTGTGAGGCCGGGCAAGCAACGGTGGCGGAAAAAGCATTGCTGGAGGTATACCTGCAGCGGCTGGAAGCCTGTAGTGATGCGCCGGCGCCTGTTGGGCAAGAGGGAGCACAAATATGGCATCAATTGCAGGCGCAAATTGGACAAGGCACCTATGAGGCCCCCCAGACACAGCGAAAAAAGCAATGGTGGCTTACTGCTGCCATCATTGCTTTGCTGTTAACCGGGGCGGCTATGTGGTGGCTGCTGGAGATAAAACAGCCGGTAAAACCAATGGGAGCTATTCCCCGGAACGCAGCTGGTACCAACAACGTGATGCTTACACTTGCTGATGGCACTACAATTCCGCTGGATGCAGCCAATAACAGCGCGCTGACGAAACAGGGGAATACCTCTATAATAACGCAGGCAAAAGGTAGCCTTACTTATGCACCAGAAAACAATGCTGCTGCGTTGTTACAATACAATACACTGACTGTACCGAAAGGGACACAGTTCCAGGTTACGTTGGCAGATGGCAGTAAAGTCTGGTTAAATGCCGGATCCTGGTTGCGCTATCCCGTTGCCTTTGGTGGAAGTCGGGCGGTGATGGCAAGCGGAGAAGCCTATTTTGAGATAGCACCTGATGCAAACAGGCCGTTTGAAGTCAAGGTGAATAATACAACCATACAGGTGCTGGGTACCCGTTTTAATATAAATACCTATACTGCTGGTATCATCAGCAGCACCCTGATCGAAGGGCGCATCGCTGTAGCGAGCGGTAGTAACCGGATGGTCCTTAAACCCGGACAGCAGGCATTGTCTGGTGAAGCGCTGGCCGATATCCTGATAAAAAATGTAGATGCCACTGCCGTCATTGCCTGGAAAAATGGTTTGTTCTATTTTAAAAATGCAGGTATCCGGGAAATCATGGAAGAATTAGCCAGATGGTATGATATAACAGTCATATACAAAGGGAGTATTCCCGATGTGAGATTTGAAGGAGAAATGCAACGCAACCTACCATTGTCAACTATTTTAAAACAATTGGAGCAAAAAAATGTACGCTTCGAACTGCAAGGGAAAATATTAACAATCGTGTCGGAATAGCTATACCGGCATTTAACAACCAACATTAAAATAATCAATGCAGATGATGCGATGTATTTAATTGGATCGGCTCAAAGGGCAACCAACATCAGTTGTGATCCTTCGGTTTTGATGTAACCGGTTCAACAAAACTTTCTACTTAACCACCAGCTATAACTGTTCCGATACGGGCGGTCAGGGTATCATTTGCTATATACCTGGTGTGTAGCGCCTATTATCAACCTAATCATTAAAATGATGAATTTTAAAGCTCTAGTATTATTGGCAGTATATCTGCATACGGGCATCGCCACGATGGCGCAGATGGTCTCCTATACCGGTAACAAAGCAGCGCTTTCCGATGTGTTCACGGATATTAAAAAACAGACAGGGTATGTCTTTTTTTATAGAAAAGCATTATTGGATAATAGTCATCCGGTTACGGTAACATTGAAGAACGCCCCATTGATAGCGGCTTTAGAACAAATACTATTAAACCAGCCGCTCACTTTTTCCATAGAAAATAAAACGATTTTTATTCACCCCAAATCAACAGCAAAAACAGATCAGGCTACCGACGTGCGGACAGGTATTACCGGTACGGTGCAGGATGAAACGGGAAAGCCACTGGCCGGCGTTTCTGTTTTCCTGAAAGGAAGTAAGAGCAGGGCGGTGACGGATGAAAGCGGGCAGTTTATACTGAAAGATGATGGAACCGCGAATGTGGTGCTGCTGTTTACCATGATTGGCTACGAACAACAGGAGGTAGCGATAGGAAACCGTACCCGCATTAGCGTACAGTTGAAAATGGCCATCGGCAAGATTGGAGAAGTGGAAGTAATGGGCAATACAGGCTATCAGAAAATCCCCAGAGAACGGGCTACCGGTGCCTTTGATGTGATTGGGCCCCGGCAATTATCAAACCGGGTACAGACCAACGTACTGGAGCGCCTGGAAGGACAGGTGCCAGGTTTACTGCTGATGAAAGGGAGGGATAATGGTGATCCCAATGGAGATGGTCTCACGATCCGGGGTGTTTCCACGTTGTATGGTACCAAACGTCCGCTGATAGTAATCGATAATTTTCCTTTTGAGGGTAGTATGGAATCCATTAATCCGAATGATGTAGCCAGTATTACTATCCTGAAAGATGCGGCTGCGGCGTCTATCTGGGGGGCGCGGGCCGCCAATGGTGTTATTGTGATTACCACTAAAACGGCGAAGAAAGGAAAGATACAGTTTACCTACAACAACAATTTTATGTTTGAAAATAAACCTGATCTGGGGTATCTCAACCGTTTGACAGCGGGGGAAGATATCGCTATCAACCGGCAGTTGCTGACGCCAGGGATGGAATCAAACATCAGAGATATGGGTACTGCTTTCTCAGCACTGGAAGGGCTGTATATGGATTCAGTGGCAGGACGTATCACCCCCGCCCAATATGCGCATGATATAGCCGCCTTATCGCAGATAGATAACAGCAGGCAAATCCGGCAGCTGTTAATGAAAGCGCCCTTCACGCAAAACCATAGTTTATCTTTTATGGGAGGAAGTGAGAAAAACAGTTATTATGGTTCCTTGCGCTACACGGATGCCAGTGGTTATGCATTGCAGGATCGTCACCAGGGGTATAGTTTTCTGATCAAAGACAACTACCACATTTCTCCCCGGTTATCATTTAATGTAAGCGCAAACCTGACTTACACGAATGCTACCACACCAGCGGTGATGCCGGAAGATATTTACCGATTGAAACCTTATCAGCAGCTGCAGGATGCGCAAGGAAATCCGCTACCATTCAGCAGAGACGCAGATAATGCCAACCAAAATAATTCGAATGCATTTAGCATCGCACAACGGAAGGGCTGGGGACTGGATGATGAATCCTATTACCCGCTGAATGAAAGCAATCTGATAGAAAATAATACAAACAATATTTATAACAGGATTCAGGCAGAGCTGAAATACGCTTTGTTTCCCGGTGTGGATGTGAACATCAGTTACCAGCTGGAAAATGGATATACGTATAACAAGGTATATACCCACAGCAATGAACCTTCCCTGGTAAAAGAGATCAATGATTTTATAGTACCGGAACGGGATGCCGGAGGAAATATACTTACCAATACAGATGGTACACTACTCAATCCCACTTACAATATACCTAAAGGAGGAAAAATCAGGGAACAGCGGAACAATTTTTCAGCCTATACCCTGCGTGCTTTGGTAAGTATTAACCGGCAGTTTGGCGACGATCATGACCTGGCAGTAGTGGTGGGAGCAGAAAGAAGACAAAGTAAATCAAACGGCAATACAGTTACCAAATATGGATATAATGATAACAGCCTGCAATTTGTTGATGTGGATGTACAGCGCCTTAAAAATCTGACCGGTAATCTGCAGAGTATCCAGAATGGATTTAATGGGATAGGAGATCGGTTTAATTACACGGAAGACCGGTTTGTTTCTGCTTTTGGTAATGCGGCCTATACCTTCCGGAAAAAATATGTATTGAGTGGCAGCATCCGGATGGATGTGACCAATATGTTTGGAACAGACCCCAAATACCTTTACCGGCCTATGTGGTCGGCGGGAGGTAGCTGGATATTATCCAACGAATCCTTTATGGAGCCGGTGCATTTTGTAGATCAGCTGCAGTTAAGGGCCACTTATGGTTTGAACGGGAATATTCCTAAAACCAGCGGGCCTTTTATGATTGCTACCAGCAGTACCAACTGGCTCAATAACCTGCCGGCAAATACGATTACCACCCCTGCGAACAATACGTTAAGATGGGAGAGAACAGCGGTGACCAACCTGGGGATAGATTATACATTGTTGGATAACCGGATCAGCGGTAAGGTGGATTATTACATCAGAAAGAGCTCGGACCTGTTAGGGGATCAGCAGATTAATCCTACCCTGGGTTTTACGACGGCTACTGTGAATACTGCGAGTATGACCAACAAAGGCTGGGAGTTGCAGTTAACCACTAAAAATATCCGGAGCAAAAATTTTGAATGGAGCACCACCCTGATTTATGCGCACAACAAAAGTGAAATAACAAAGATTTCGCTGAATAATAATTTTAATACGCCGCAAGCCCTGGCAGCAGGAAACCCTTATGTATTGGGAGATCCATATGGAGCACTGTATAGTTTCCGGTTTGGCGGATTATCACCGGATAAAGGACAAATACAAATATTAGACCCCAATGGAAAAATAGCAAGGGATGAATATTATCGGGATCTGAATATGGTGTATTATACCGGCACTACCCGGCCGATAAATAATGGGGCTATCTCCAACAATTTTACCTATAAAGGTTTTGATCTGAATCTGATGTTTGTTTTCTATGCGGATTATGTAGCCAGGCAATCGTTGCCCGAGGTGTACAAAGGACCCGGTGCCTATGACAGCCGTTTAAAGGATGCCTGGAAACGGCCCGGAGATGAGCGGAGTACGATCATACCCAATGTAATAAAAAATAACAGTAACTACTATGCCAATGTGTATTACAGTAACTATCTCGATGTAAATGTATTTGATGCTACTTATATCAAGTTGAGAGATGTTTCGCTGCGATATACCTTTCAGCAACGGGCATTGAAAAGATGGCGGTTTATAAGAGGGTTGCAGCTGATGGCTAATGCCAGGAATATACTAACCATCACCACCAACAAAGCAGGCATTGACCCGGAAGCATTTGCAAACGGTGTCAGAACGATGCCCGTGATGCCTTCTTATTCATTTGGAATTAACCTTGATTTCTAATCATTTTATTCGAAGTTATGAAGTCGCAATTATTTTTTATAAGTGTTATAGTGGCAGGAATGATCAGTTTTACCTCCTGCAAAAAATTCCTGGATGTATCGCCCAAAGGGTATGTAATACCGCAGACGACAGAAGATTTTGAGTGGTTGCTCAATAACAACAACTTAATCAGTATACTGTCGACAGACCTGGATGTGCTGTCAGATGATTTCCTGTTTCCCGGTGTGGACAAAGCGGCACTGGCTATAGATCAGAGTGCGCGAAGCAGGACGTATCAATGGCTGGCAGAATTGTATTCCACACCTGATGAGCTGTTGTATAGCGCACCATGGACAAAATTGTATGGTTGTATTTATCAGTATAATGCGGTGATCAATGGTATCGGCAATGCCAGTGGTGGTACACCGGAAAGAAAAAAGATAGCATTGGCCAGAGCGCGGGCGGGCAGGGCCTTGTGTTATTGGTACCTCGTGAACTTATATGCAAAGCCTTATCATGTTGCCTCCGCCGGTACAGATCCTGGTGTACCATGGGTAGTGAGCAATGATATTATGACGGCCTTACCAGGCAGAGGTAATGTACAAACTGCCTGCAACCTGATCGTTGCGGAATTGCAGGCGGCGATTCCGGACCTGCCCGTATCCGCTCCGGACCCCTATCAGCTTACACGGGCTGCCGGTTACGGTATCCTGGCCCGCACCTGGCTGATGATGGGTAATTACGCGGAAGCGGGTAAGATGGCCGGCAATGCCCTGCAGTATAATGCCAGACTGATAGACTATAACACGGCCTATACGGAAGCAGCCGGCCAGTTTGCCCCGGTAAAGAATGGGCCTTATACTGATATGTTGAAACAACCCGAACATATCTACGTACAGCATTATACCATGACAATGGGGTTGGTTTGGCAGGCCATCAGCCGCGCTACGGAAAAACTGTTTGAGCCCAACGACCTGCGGCGGATGTTCGTAAACCTGGATATCGCTACCAATACCACTACCCACCAATTGGACAGTACCTATCGTTACATGATGAAGAATGGCTTCTATGTGTGTATTGGCATCACTACTCCGGAAATGTTACTGATCCGGGCAGAATGCGCCGCAAGGCAGGGGGATGTCGGTGCGGCTATGAACGATATCAATTTGCTGCGTAAGAACAGAATCAAGACCAGCTATTATAAAATACTCAGTGCCACTTCTCCCAAAGAAGCGGTCCGGATGGTACTGGCAGAAAGAAGAAAAGAACTGCTTTTCAAAGGAGCCCGCTGGCTGGATATGAGAAGGCTAAACGAAGATCCTGACTTTGGATTTACAGCACATCATGATCTGAAGGATGGTACTACCATCGACTTATTGCCTGGCAGCAACCGTTATACCCTGTTGATTCCGGTAACTGCATTGACAGCAGACATTACACAAAACCCATTATAAAATCCTTTTTTATGCATTGTCAAAAACCAATCATTATTTGTAACCTGTTACTTGCTGCACTTACGGTAAGCGGGCAGCAGGTAACTATTGAAGGCGTGTGGAAACATACTGCCGATCCGGTTATCGTGGCTGCGTTACCGGTAGATGGAAAGCAATTTGAAGGAGCGGCTAACCGTATCCTGATAGACACGCTGACAGGGACCTTCCGGCAGCATTTTCCACTGTCTCAGCCAGGGTTTATTACGGTGACCAACGCCTGGAATTCCCGGCAATTTTTTGCTTCGCCGGGTAAGGTCTATACCATAACAGGAGATAGTTCACTGGTGATGCTAAAAGGTGACCAGCAGGAAGGACAGGAACTGTTACAAGACCTGAAATTGGCGGAAGACACCCGTGAAGATGCGACGTTATTGAATGGCATTGCCACTGCGGAAGGCAGGGTTAGTAAGGTTAAGGATATGATACGGCAAAAACAGAAAGCCGTGGCACAATTACACGATTCCGGTAAAATCAATGATGCCTTTTTTAAGGCATTACATGCCGCTATTCAGCGATATTATATTGATTTACTGTCCACCAATTTCTATTTCGAATACCGAAGTAAAGAAGACAATGTAGCAGGCGTAAAGGCATTCCGTACAGAGTATTTGCCTGTATGGAAAAAATTGTATGAAGATCAGGCTATCTTCAATAACCTGCTACCTGCTACTGGTTACCTTTCTGTTTTAGGCCGGTATAGTGCTTACCGTGAGATTGCTGACAGCGGGAGATTGATATTTACACAAAAAAAGGGGAATTACCGCATGGATGATATTGACTATTTCAGAAAGGTACTCAAAGGTCCTGCTTTGGAGTATGCCTGGGCAGATTTCATCGTATCCGGAATTAATATGAACCTTTATGAATCAGCCTGGAAAAACTATTATAACCAGTTTCGGAAAACATTTCCGCAGAGTAAACTCACCCCTTTACTGAGCGGGTATATTGATAAGATAACCGCCTATGAAAAAGCGGCATCCAATCCGAACAACGGTGCTGAATTTTTAGCAGGATATGATAAAATGAAACAGTTAAAAGAAGTGTTTGCCGCCCTGAAAGGTAAGGTTAGCTATATTGATCTTTGGGCTACCTGGTGTGTACCTTGTCGTGCAGAGCTGCAATATTCGCTGGAGCTACACGATACCCTGCATCAACTGGGGGTACAATCGCTTTACCTTTCATTGGATAATGAGGCGGCTGATGCAAAGTGGAAGGAAATGGTGAAGCATCTTCCTTTAAAGGGGCTTAATATGCGTACGAGTAATGAGCTGCATCAGGATATAAATGATAACTTACCAAGGTATACTGGCATTCCCAGGTATATTATCCTGGATAAGAACGGGGACGTGGTGGTGTGGGATGCCAAAAGACCCAGCGATAAACTGGAGCTGATAACACAGCTGAAACAATATCTGTAGTCATGAACCAGGCACCTTATCGCCGCATGGAAAAGTAGCTGCGATAGCCGGCCCAATCAGACCAAAATAACGGTAGCAGGTCATCATCACCTGCAGGAAGACTCGCCGGTAGAAATAGAAAATGCTATGGCTGCATGGATGCTACAGTTGAAATAATATTTGTTACAACGGGGATATCGCTGCATTGGATGAACAGCGCAACAGCACAACGTTTGTTGCATGCTACCCCAATAAAACTGATATCCCCTTTTTCTTAGCTCCTATAAGCAAACAGCTGCGATGTGACCGTGAAAATTTATCCATTTTTTATGCAACTGTAGAAGTATTGCATTTTTTCGTGCTATCTTTCAGCATAATATTTTATTCGTCAGACTAACTCTCCGATGTCAGGAATTATACATTACTGTCGTACATAAATGAAGTGATGCAAAGAATAGTACTTACAACCTTATCAATAATAACAGCCAATACAATCCCCTCTTAAAGGGATCACATTGTATGGGAATGGTAAGTAGGATGAAATAATACTGTAATAAGCACCTTACTGAAGGGCTGTAATGGCATGATCAATAAGATGACCGGTTTTCATGAATAAGGATGCCAGGATGAATGAATGGACCCTGAGTGGGGAGCCGGCAGAGATGATGTTCCAAACGTTTATGTTGTAAAACCAGCTGGAAAAGACTGACAGCGCTCTAATAGTAAGGGCCTGTGGCCGAAGGCATATGGCAAAACCAGTACCGTCCGGTTGTAATGTCACCTGACACGACAGTAGCGTCGCATGCGTACAGATAGTACAGCTCGCGCATAATAGCCATACGTTTACGGATAATAGCTTGCTTCCGGAAATGCCATTAAGGAAAACATCCGTAACAACATTTACCTATTAACTTCCAATAATCCGCCTGCTCATCCATAGGATAGGGGCTGCTTTAAAGAAAGGGCATTACCATACATTTTACGCCCACTTATTACTACTGCTTCATTCGATCCAAATTTGATTAACGGGCTAATAAAAAAAGTAGCGAAAAGGAATGATGACTGAGCATGGAAATAACTCCTTGAGCCATGAAGGAAGTGGCTTACTATTATGTAGACAATGAAATAAGTCTTACCTGAATACAAACAGGAAGTCCGCTCGCAATTGCATACCGCATCCACCAGAAATTATAATACTGGTTTTACCCAATGAAATAATAACAGGGGCGTAACTGGTCACTGCTTCCTGATGTCAGGGAGGATTTGCTATGAGTACAGCAGTATGTTCGTTTGACCCAATACCTCACTTGGGTGCAGGATGTGATAGTATCAATGCCAGGTATTCCACTTGTACGATAAATGTAGCAAGCCTGCGGAAAGTTATATGCTGACTGTTTATACACGTATTTATTCATCACCATAAAAACCCACATTATGTTTCAGTCCACATTATTTAACCGCACTGGTTGGTATCATAAAATGCAGGATGAGCAACCTATTTATTTTGATCAGGATTTTTCTTTCTTTTTTGGTGCGCAGGGAGGATGGCAGTTATTCCGGCATGATGATATAAGAGCTGTTATGAGCGACCACGAAACTTTTTCCAGCGAGTACATATCCAAAAGAGGCGTGAACTTTGAGAGTAACCTGGGTTTGATAGACCCTCCTCATCACAGAAGGCTTCGCTCTATTATCACGAAGGCATTTACGCCCACATTCGTTACTGCTATGGCTCCCTGGATTTATGAACAATGCAATGAGCTGTTAGCGCCATTTTTAGAATCGGGAGAAATGGAATTTGTATCCAATTTTGCAGCTGTATTGCCTATGCGTACCATGGCAAAATTAATAGGTATACCTATTGTGAACTACGAAGATTTTTCCATATGGGGGAAATCACTGACCGGTGATCCCCGCATTATAGGGATGGATATTTATTTTAAAAGCATGCAGGATATGAGAACGCTCTTCGAAGGTATTGTGGAAGAAAGGAAGATAACCCCTCAGCATGATCTGATCAGTAGTTTACTGAGTGCGGAATCTGAGGAAGGAAAGCTGACGATGGAGGAACTGTTATCTTTTTGTGGTGTATTGTTATTACCTGGCCTGGAAACCATCAAGGCGTTATTAATAAATACCATGGCTGTGCTGATCGAACGCCCGGAAGTAGCGGAGCATATTAAAGCAGTACCGGAGGACACTACAAAGGCCATCAATGAAGTACTCAGATATTGCCCACCTATTATCAGTATTCCCCGGGTAGCCAAACGTGATGTTACGCTCAACGGGCAGGAGATAAAAAAAGATGACCTCCTGAACCTTTGGCTTATTGCTGCAAACAGAGATCCTGCTGTATTTGAAAACCCCGATACATTCAATATGAACCGGGATAATACCAAAATAGTTACGTTCGGACATGGTATTCATACCAGTATTGGCTCCGTGTTGGCAAAGCTGGTGGGTAAAATTGCCATAGAGGTATTGCTGCAGCACCTGAAAAATATACGCATCAAAGAAAATGTGGAGTTATCAATATATGTAAGTACGATCACCAATACTTTATCTGCATTGCCGATCACTTTCGAGACTAATGAAGTAGCCGTAAATGCAAACGGGAATTAACTTTACTTTTTACGACAAACCGCGACTGTATTGCTTTCCTGACATCAGATCATGGTAGATGTCATGCCTTAAATATATGGTTAACACCATTATTTTGATTCCCGCTATGCATCGTTGGTTTGTTAAATTTTTTAAATCAGCATCATGGATCATATATCATCGCTGGGGCATACCTTTTATAGATTTCCTCATTTAGTGAGTCCTTATGCAGAAGAGTTAGACAGGCAGATGAAATTTTTATATGACTCTGTTTCTTCGCTGGATGTAAATCTTCGTAACAAATTGAAGCAAGGGAAATTTGGTTTTGCGGTTGCTTATTTATATCCCACAGCAACATTGGAACAATTATCTGCCTTTGTTAAGATTATGGGCTTTTTTTTCATCCATGATGATGAATCGTTGGTCAGTGAGGATTTCTCCGGACAAAAGGAAGTGATACGCCGTTATTCCAATGCATTACTGGGCGAAGTAAGCGAAGAGGAGGCCGACGAAGTAGCGATGTTATTATTACAAGCCCATAAGGAGTTTGTACAAAATGGCGTAGATCCTATCTGGATGAAACGATTTGCTTTGAGCATGACCCAGTATATGGAAGCAGATGAAAGGGAGAATATCTACCGGTTAGCGGGGAAGGGAATCGGGATAAGCGAATACCTGGCTATCCGGTCTTTTTCGGTGGGGGTACGGCCTTGTTTTGACTACACATCGATGATTTCCTCTCTCCAGGTACCGGATGATATCTATTATGATGAGGTCATGATTCAATTAAGGAATTTGAGCAGTGACATGGTCGTATTAATTAACGATCTGGCTTCTTATCCCAAGGAAGCCGCAGAAAAGGATGAGATGAACATTGTCTTGCTGACGTGTCGGAGTAAAGGAGTTTCCGTGGAAAACGCCCGGAAAGAAGTAATTGCCATGCATAATACACTTTTTGATAAATATATGAAGATCCGAAAGGAGTTTGTGTGGCGCTTTAATCACGTACCGGACGTAAACCGTTTATTGAAAGGAATGGAGGAAGTGGTGTTGGGTAATTTACTATGGTCTTTTCTGGACTCCGACCGTTATCATTATCCACCGGGAGAAGAAGCGCCCCGGTGGTAAGATGGGCTGCTTTCTCGTTTGGGAGCAATGATGATTGGAAAAAGGAGGAGATTTCATTAACCGGTACCAGGGGCAGCAAATATGGTGTACTATGTCTTTAAAACCATTAGGAGGTAGCACTTGGGCTGCATCCTGATGGTTTTAATTATATACAGCAGAGAAAGATCAGGTAGGGGAGTAAGGTCTTACAGGAGATAATCGGGAAAGGTAGAATAGCAGGGAGTTACTGCGTATATTAAATAAGATTAATGGGTGAAATGTAGATTGGTATTGTGTTTTGTGCGTTGTTTGGCTGTCGGTGTAAGCATTGATAGGTGTCTTCGGGAAAATTTTTTCAAAAAAAAGTGTCACAAATTTTTTTAGAATCATTTCCTTTTATACTTTCGCAGTCTGGAGAGTTGGCAGAGCGGTCGATTGCGGCAGTCTTGAAAACTGTTGACTGTAACAGGTCCCGGGGTTCGAATCCCTGACTCTCCGCAGAAAAAGTAAAAAGCCTTTGGATGATATCCGAAGGCTTTTTTATTTGAGATTGAATTTGTTTGTTCCGGTTTACCGGGATCAAGTTGAAAATTTGGGGGATTATGTAAAAACATATTGTTCAATAGTAGATCAGACAGTAAAGTACGAGGATCAGTAACTCGTCTATACAGTAATATAGGAGTAAAGGTGGACTTGATGGGGGGATGTAATGCAGCGGCGTAGTTACAGTACATCATACCAGGAAAGAATGGAAAGCTGTATAAGCCCATGCCAGGGCTGACTACAGACTAAGCCTGCAGACAGAATGTTGGATATATAACTTAATGGCAGTAATGTCAGGTCTCCAGTATACAATTGTAGACAGGAAATAGGTTACTCCCTTTGAATGCGGGAAAGCAGGAGCTGCGTAGCTATTACGACTGCTATTTCTTCTGATAATAATTTTAACAGTGGCCGCTTCTGGCCGATCTGTCTATGCGGAACCTGTGGCAGGATTTGGGATGACTGTACCGCTATTATATCAGCGGCAAAATATTTCCTGTTGCCGGAAGGAGTATGATCCTGCTGCATGCCTCTTACCTGCAGCAAGACTACTAATGTTCCTGTCCCCGGTACATCTACATGGCATGCCGCCCCATGAAAAACTTCCCCGGTTTTTACGAAGAATACAGCGCTTTCTGTGTCTATTACCCGTTGTGTTGCAAAATGGATCCGGGCAGCGATCACTTTTATTTCCAGCATGTTGATGCTGTTATGTGTTTGGTATTACTTGTGGCGGAATGTGTAGGATACCACTTCGTGAAAGCTTAGGCGCCGATGTTAGCAGGCTGTCTGTTCCCATATGCCGGTTGAACCTGAAGCCGGTTATGCTGCTAATATCCTTGCCTGCGGAGGGAATGAGTGCGCTGGTCAATCGGTTGATGTGCCCACTGTCGCCACAGACATTCAGTTTACCGGAGAAAGCACTGCGGATGAGCGCCGCTTTTTTGCTGGCCATGCCAAAGCGTTGTGCAGCCCTGCGGGTAGCTGCCGTCTGCCGGACGATGGCGGGCATACTGCGCAGAAAGTGTTGGCCATTGCGGCTGTAACCAATCAGGTTCCCAAGCCTGCCCGTGAAAGTGATGATAGAGACCTGTTTTGCCATAACAAATGATACTGGTGATAGCTAAAGATAACATTATCAGGAAAAGGAGGTTTATGGCTGTATTGAAGATTATTCAATAGCAAAGCATGGCAATTTGAAGAATATTCAAGCGGAAAGCATGAGGTATTAGATCGTTGTTAAAGGTGGACGAACAGGGTGTAGAAAATTTTGAAAAACACATGAGGAAAAGCAGGTCTCCGGTTTTTCAGTCCCCTGGTATTCAACTTGATCCGTTTACGGTTCAAATAGTTCATGCATCTCTTATTGCATATACCTGGAATCTACCAGAAACTTATCCAAATCAGCTATCTGTTCATTATCCAGATTTATCATATAGTCAATCGCTTTAGCTTTGTCCGTGGCATGCTCATAATAAGACTTACAAATGGCGTATCCCACAAAGTATCCCAGATCCACACCATTATATAGCCAGTCTTTTGATACCGTCCCGTGCATTTCCTGTTTAAATTTTTGCCATATTTCCTTTTCGTGTTCCCTACCGTAACGCATATATGGCATTTGTACTGGGTGCTGCAACAACAATTCTGCTATAAAATCGCATAAACCTTCTGCAATACAAAGCCCGAGTAGCTTGGTGTGGGCTTTATCCTTCATATCTCCTCCTTTGCGTTGCGTATGGGTGAGCTCATGTGACACAATCTGCAGAATACCTTGATTGTCATTATAGCCCTGAAAAAAAGGATGAAGGCCTACTGAGTTAGTGGTGTTATCCGAAGCCTCAATTTCTGTTCCTACAAGTACCTCCGTTTGTATCGTAGTGCCGCCTGTTCCAATATATCCAATAATAAAATAGATTTCCGGTGTTTTAAAGAGGATATAGCTTTTTATAGGTTGTTACTAGTTTTTCAATTGCTGCTTTATTCTCTTTTACTTTCAGCGTATTGGGTCTGATAGATGTCCAGAAATAAATATGAGTAAAAATACTTTTCTAAAATATTTCGGGTGTCCAGTTTCTGATGTGGGCTAGTTCTTTTAATCCCTTGGTGCCCTTATCAAGATAGATGGTTTGTATTAGTTGTATTTGCTGTGCAGTGTCCTTAACGGCATATATACTATCGAATGTTTCCCAAAATATACCTATGTCTGAAAAGCAAATATTTGTTTGTGCGCAGCGCGTAGTTGGAACAAATGAGGTTAGCAATAGAATGATCGCCTTTTTTATAAAGTGCATATAATAATTGGTTAAAATTGGTTAAGCGCGTATATAGATATACTTAAAAGCGTGTTAGTTGGGTATCGCATCTGCCATTATCAGTTGCGTATTGCTATAAGGTATGCTGTCGCATTGTTGCAGCAGGCGAGCTGGTAAAAATAGTAGCAATAACCTTAGACTATGCCCCCCCGGAAAATTCAGCAGCACCTTCTACAGCGGCTTTCAAAAGTATCCGGCTCAAATTAAATCCGGAGAATAATCGGGGGGGCGACGCAATTTGAGTGCAGTTTTCCCGTTTTTAATAATAATTTTAGTTTGACATTTCATTTTACGATTGTATATTGTTCTCAGAAGTAATCATTGTACGAGCTATTAACCTGGAAATACCGGAATTACCCTTTATCCCTTAATCATTAAATCGTAACATAAAAGTTATCTCCGAACCAATACTGTAATATCACCATCTTGTTTTTATCATAATAGGCGATACCGTTTTGAGTGTATCTGCTGAGTTTTTTCGGCCTTGTTAGAGCAGATCTTCTGTTGCTGAGAGCAGTATAATGTTCTTGGATGCCTTTAGTATGCCACTACTGATGCAGTTTAACCTATTAAAACATTTCAAGTGAGACGCCCTGTAATTATTGAAATCATTTGCTATGCCTTCTTTTTCCTTTTTGTTTATGCAAGCTTTGCTAAACTTTTTATTTACCCTACGTATTTGCGGGATCTGGGTCGTTCACCTTTAATAGGCAATTTTGCTTTCACCTTATCTGTAGCAGTTCCAGCTGTCGAGTTGATGATAGCCATCATCCTGCTTATTCCCAGGTACAGACAACAAGGGTTAATCGCCAGTTTTGTTCTAATGACGCTGTTTTCTTTATATGTAGCGTATGTTGTATGCTTTGCTGAAAAGCGCCCGTGCTCATGCGGCGGAATCTTCCGGGATATGGGATGGAGCACTCATTTGGTCTTCAACATTGGGATGACCATATTAGCCTGTATAGGCATAGGGCTAAACAAAAAAAGCGATGAGGTAAGAGGAGGAGTTACTACGACATCGTGTTAACCTAAGGTTCAGTGTGACTGTGCTTGCCCTGGCGGCGTTGTAAATATCTTAACCAATATAGGCGTATAGCATAATACGAAACCCCAAGCGCTTATCGTATTAGCCATGTATAAATAGGATTGTTGATTTTGTATCTTCTAAATTTATTTTATGAAAAAGAGTAAACACATTATCGTCACATTGCTGGTCGTTATTGCAGCTGTCGGCGCAAGTTATGGTGCAAAAAGTACTTCAAAGCTTTATTATTACCGGAGTGTCATCGGTAATTATGTACCTTATGAATCAGAAGTTAGTTGTAGCAAATTCGGAACTGGTTGTATCGTACAGATGCCATGGGGCGCCATGCAGCAACTGTATATTCAGACAAGTCCGGGTATTTTTAAAGCGGTGACCTTGGATTGAGCAGGATGTTTTTTTCGATGTGATAATGAAATTCTTAACATCTGGAGGAGCTTCCTCCAGATGTGCTTATATTTTGTATAACCGACAATGTAGTAGAATTGTAATCCTGTTGATTTCAATTGAAAATAATAATGGTAGGTCATTTGAAACGCCGTTGTTTAACCGCAGTTCCCGATACCTTCTCTACTCAGGATTGTCTCCGCATACTTTGCTTAATTCTTTCCCGGTGTTGCCCGCCCCAGGCACTTAGTTCATGGGTTAGTTTTCTTAAAGTCCGGCTATACTCGGTGGCTTCATAAACAATGGTAACCGGCATGGTCGGATATACAATACGTTTGATAAAGCCATTCAATTCCAGGTCTTTTAACTCCTTCGCCAATATCCTGGAAGAGATGCCAGGAAGTTCCTGCTGCAATTCATTAAATCGCCTGGATGATTGCACCAGACAAAGGATCAGGGCAAGTCTCCATTTTCCATTAATAACCGACAGTGCATCAAGCACGTTCTTGAGTGAAGCATTGCATGTTTCACTGGCTGGAAAGGGGTCTTTCATAATCGTTTTCATAGACACGAATGTAATTACATTACCTGAATGTAACCGCTTCCCTTTATGTAAGTACGTCCTTTGGACCTCCCGGCAGCCATAATTTTGCCTTTGATAATCCGGGAGAGAGGATGCTTTCATCGTTAACACAAAAAAGAAATCAGACGACCCCGGAATTTGAAATTGATCATACTATTAAACAGGTAAAATTTTTATGAAACGTATTCTTCATTTAATTTCAAGTATTCAGGGGAAAGAATCACACAGCATTCAGCTGGGGCACGCTATTGTCCGGAAAGTTCAGGAAAAATATCCGGGGAGTACACTGGAAGAAGTGAACCTGATCGAACTCGAAATACCGCATCTTAATCCTGCTGTGCTGCGGACCTTCTTCATTCCCGTAGACCAGCTGACGGAAGAAGAAAGCGTGTCTATCCGTTTTTCTGATGAGCTGGTGAAACAGTTGTTGGCGGCAGACATTCTTGTGATTGGTGCACCGTTGTACAATCTTACCATTCATTCAACACTAAAGGCCTGGATTGATCATGTAACCAGGGCGGGCATAACCTTTGGCTATAGTGAAAACGGTCCTGTTGGAAAAGTAACAGGAAAAAAAGTGTACGTCGCTATGTCTTCCGGGGGCATTTATTCAGAAGGCCCTGGTCAAGCCAACGACTTTGTTGCGCCTTATCTGAAAGCTTTCCTTGGCTTTTTAGGTATGACAGATTTGACGGTAGTACGTGCAGAAGGATTAAAAGTACCGGGAGTACAGGAACAGGCTATGGAGAAGGCAATTGAGAGTATTACCATTGACTAGAATTTGCGCCTTACATAATAGGGAAACATTAGCCAGGAGGTCATCCTGTCGGCAACATCGCCATCGCTTCCTATCCATCCACCACCATATTCCAGTCACCCGATTGACAGCCGGGATATTACTGCATTATTAAGTTTTTGTAAATGAAGGTTTAATGAAATGGTAGTACCTTGCTGCTAAAAGGGCTATCAGCTCAATTTTTCGCTGTAGAAGCCAGTGACTGTTCCTGGTGAACTTTATTGCTGGTGATTTTCTATTGCTTAATAATGAGTAATTTTTCATCTGAAAGAAGCATTATGAAGAAGATAGGATTTTTATCGTTTGGACATTGGTCTAACCATCCTGCTTATGCAACCCGTAGCGCAAGTGACACATTACTGCAGTCTATTGACCTGGCGGTGGCTGCGGAAGAAATTGGTGTAGACGGGGCCTATTTCCGTGTACATCATTTTGCAGCACAGCTGGGGTCTCCCTTTCCTTTGCTTTCGGCAATCGGCGCCAAAACCAGCAAAATAGAGATCGGAACCGGTGTAATTGATATGCGTTATGAAAATCCGCTGTATATGGTGGAAGATGCCGGCGCTGCGGATTTAATTTCGGAGGGTAGGTTACAATTGGGCATCAGCAGAGGTTCGCCCGAACAGGTAATCGATGGGTGGCGCTATTTTGGATATGAGCTGGGAGAAGGAGAAACCGACGCAGATATGGGGCGCCGTAAGGCATTGGAATTTTTGGATAAGTTAAAAGGTGTGGGATTTGCCCGGCCTAATCCGCAGCCGATGTTTCCAAATCCACCGGGCTTGCTTCGTTTGGAACCGCATTCGGAAGGATTGCGGGAACGTATCTGGTGGGGAGCCGCTTCCAATGCAACCGCCGTCTGGGCGGCCGAAAATGGCATGTACCTGCAAAGTTCTACCCTGAAGTTCGATGAAAGCGGTAAGCCTTTCCATGTGCAACAGGCGGAGCAGATCCGGTTGTACAAAGAAGCGTGGAAAAAAGCAGGCCATCAGCGTGAACCGAGAATTTCTGTGAGCCGGTCTATTTTCGCTTTGGTAACCGATCAGGACCGCCGTTTCTTTGGGCGGGAAGCCAATGGTACCGATAGCATCGGTATGATTGAACCGAACAAACGAGCCATTTTTGGAAGAGGTTATGCGGCGGAACCGGATCAGCTGATAAAAGAACTGGCAGCGGATGAAGCTATTCAGGAAGCAGATACCGTTCTGCTGACCATACCCAATACATTAGGTGTTGATTACAATGTACATGTCCTGTCTTCCATTTTGGAACATGTTGCGCCCGGATTAGGCTGGCGTTAAGGTTTAGTCTGGCCGGCATTTACCTGGAGTGGTGATTCATGGCAGCTGATGAGTAGGGATCATGCATGCCATTTAAAAACATTAAAACAGATAGCAGGTGTGCTACTATAATAGCTGCCTGTCTATTCTATACAGCGTGCTACTACATTCAACCAGGAATGTAGTAGCACGCTTTCTTTTTTAGGTAGATATACTTGCCATCATTCCCTTTTGCTGTCAGGTTGCGCTTTGTTCAGGTATCAACGTATCCGTAAAAGTAGCCCGGATCCCTTGCCGGATCGGGGCATGGACTATCCTCCGATTTAATATTTAAGCAGTTAAATGAAGTGATTATCTCCTATGTTTGCAGTCGCCGCAATAGCCTTTTGTTATTTGGGCATTATCAAATAATTTTACACGTTATAACGACATCAACATGAGGATAGCTATTAATGGTTTTGGGCGCATAGGCAGGATATGTTTACGCGTGTTACTACAAAAAACAGGCGTAGAAGTAGTAGCCATCAATGATCTGGCTGATACGCCAACACTGGCACACCTGTATGCTTATGATTCAGTGCACGGTCCCTATCAGGGAGAAGTGACAACAACCGCCGATGCACTGGTGATTGATGGGAAATCAATTCGGGTGCTGGCAGAACGTGATCCGCTGAAATTACCCTGGGCGGAGCTGGATATCGATCTGGTGATTGAATCCACCGGTAAATTTACTACCCGGGCGGGAGCAGAACTGCATTTGCAGGCGGGCGCCAGACAGGTAATCATATCTGCACCATCATCGGATAAGGATATTCCTACCGTTGTATTAGGGGTGAATGATCATTTAATAGACCTGACTACACCGGTATTATCCAATGCATCCTGTACTACTAACAATGTGGCGCCTATGGTAAAGGTGTTGGACGACAACTGGGGTATCGTAGACGGCTATATTACCACCGTTCACTCTATGACCGGCGACCAGAACCTGCATGATGCGCCGCATAGAGATCTGCGCAGGGCACGTGCCGCATCGGCTTCGATCATCCCTACTTCTACAGGTGCTGCGAAGGCCATCACGTCTATATTCCCGCATTTAACCGGTAAAATGGGTGGAGCAGGTATACGTGTACCGGTTTTGAATGGTTCCCTGACCGATTTTACCTGCATCCTGAAAAAACAACCCCAGAGTGTCAATGAAATCAATGCCCGGTTTAAAGAAGCGGCGGGTACGTCTATGAAAGGGGTATTGAAATATACCGAAGATCCTATCGTATCTATTGATATCATTGATAATCCTTATTCCTGCACTTTCGATGCTTTATTGACGTCTATTGTAGGCGATTTAGTAAAAGTAGTAGGCTGGTACGATAATGAATTTGGCTATTCCAACCGTTTAGCGGATTTAGTAGTACGTATTGCCGAACTGAAAGATCAGGCAGTAGTAGCCGGCAAATAACAAAAGGACACCTATTGGAGGATAGGAGCCAGTGTGTTTTAGCTGGGTTTTTATAATCAGCTGTCAATAAATAGTATCCGTAACGTACTATTGAAAATAAAATCTTATATCATAAAAAAGAGGACCTATGACAATTGTCACAGGTCCTCTTTTTACGGTCTGTTTATCTAGGGTTGGTAAATGATTTTTGCCATATGCACAGTACCAGCTTTCGTAATTACCTGGACGAAGTAAATACCAGGAGCAAGATGCGCAGATAGGTAGAAAGTGTCATTACTGAATACCCCTCGTTGTACTTCAAATCCGGCAATATTTTTTATAATGATGATACTGCCTGTCAGTTCCTTCTCTTCATAAAGTTTGAGCATACCTTGTGTTGGGTTCGGAAATAACTTCAACTGTTTTACTGTTGGCGTCTTGCTGATGGTTGCTGCAGTTGATACTGTCTGCCCCAGACAGTTGTTTACTTGTACGCGAACCGCTTTTCTTAATGGGTGTTCACATTCATATGCTGCAGAAGCATAATAGGTAGTGCCAGCTGGAGGACTCACCTTGTAATAATTACCGGTATGGAGTAATGTGCCGCCATTGGGCGCATTATACCAACGGATAGTAGGCGTATTGGAAACAGCACTGAATGCATGTAACGTGGCACTGTCTCCCCGGCAGATGGTTACTGTATCTGCATCTGCACTGGGTTGCCTGGAGTAGCCACCAGTAGTAAATACCATCTGCACCTTATCTGATCTGCAGCCGGTTAAAGGGTCTGTAGCCTGCACATACACGTCCACAACAGCAGGTGCTTCGTTGATATAATATGGTGTGGGAATGTTGTTACTGTTTATCACTACAAAAGAAGTGTCGAATGTGCCTGACCCAAATATGGGCGTGTAAACGAGTCTCACATTGTAATTGAAACCCGGTTGGTGATTATGCACAGGGAGAACCGGAAAGCCACAGAGCATACCACTGGGCACGGTATAATCCGGATCAGGCAATTTCCTGACGATTACCTTCACTGCCCGCCGTACCGGATATTCACATACAATTGCGCCCGACGCATAGTAAGTGGTAGTCGTATCCGGGCTTACTTTATAGAAATTACCGGTATGCAACAGGGTTCCGCCAACAGGAGCCGTATACCAGCGAATGGTTGAAAAGGTGGAAAGAGGCGTAAACCCGTGCAACGTAGTACTATCGTATTTACAAATAACAACACTATCTGCATCTACATCGGGGATGGTTGAATGGCCGCCCAGCACGTATGTTTTGTGTACGGTATCCGATACACAACCTGTAATCGGATTAACAGCCTGCACATAAACTTCCGTCTGTGCATGTTGAAATCCGTTAGGGTCAGGAATAGAAAGTGTATTCCTGTTAATTACCGTAAAGGCTGTATCAGCGCTTTTATTCGGAAATTTATAAAACACATACACGTTATAATTAAGGCCATTGATATGATTGGTTATCGGTACTGACACGGTACCGCATAACGCTCCTTGTGGAAGTGTATAAGCAGGATTGGCCGGCCTTGGATGAACGACTACTTTTACTGCTTTCCGGCTACTTTGGCAATTGCCCACTTCCGCAGCAGCATAATAAACGGTTGTTACAGCTGGGTTTACCGGATAGTTGTTGCCGGTAAACAATACAGTGCCTCCATTGGCGGCATTATACCAGCGTATGGTAGCGCCGCTGATACCGGTAGCGGTGAGTGTTGTACCTGATCCCTGGCAGATAGCTGTACTATCGGGTGCCACCGGTGGTGGAATAGCGGATTTTCGTTGCGCATAATAAAGATCCAATGCCGTGAGCAGCCCGATTACATTGCTGTTCAAGATAATCTTTACCCGGTCAAAAACGTTGGCAGGCTTTAGGATGATTTCCCCTCTATTGTAACTGAGCAGCCGCAGATTACCAGTGCCTACTGCCTGTAGATCATTGTTGGGAGTGGCACCATTAAAGGTTTGTACGGTTACACCAGCCAATAGACCAACAGAAAGTACTGTGCTGCTGCTACCGACACTCACTATCAGTGAATCACAACCAATGCTGCTGCCGGAAGGAAATATTAAGGTCTGGTATACCGTCACTCCCAGTAATCCGGCCGTAATTCTTAACGTAGAAAAATCAGTAAGGTTGGCATTGTTGACTGCATTATCCGGATTACTTACACCGCATAGCAGGCAGATGCCCGTAACACCATTGCTTTGGCTATTGGCGTATACCTGCGCATAAGTATGTATGCCAGGCAGGCATAATAAAAGGATGACACAGCTTATTATCTTCCTGAACAGGTAGAATTTGTTATCCATAGGGTTGTTTTAAAAAGTGAAAGAATAAAAGGTGAAATGTTTTATCTGCGGATGTCTGCAGATATGGGAATGAATGTTATAGACTATCGGGAAATGCTTTGCTGATTATTTAAGGAATTAAATGATCTGTTAGGGCCAAAAGCTTGTAGACTAGGAATTAATTAAAGGTAACGATGAAGGCTGTGATGACATATCATACCTGGTCTCTTTTTTTATACAGCTGCTAAGCTATAGGAGAGGCCAGGCCAGGAAAAGATAGTGCAGTGAATACAAAAATATGCATGATTGTTTAGTGAAGAGACCATGCAGTTTTGTCAAACATAGGTAGTTTAACGAACTGGGTATTCAATCCCGATAGGAGAATTGAAACCGGAAATTTAATAAAGACACTCCTGTTAAAATAAACGGTGCGAAGGTATTGGCTGATAGGAGTAAATTGATACAATCGTTAATGGGCTTAATAATGCTGCTCTCAGCCTGCTGGCAGTAGAAAAACGGTTATAGTAAAAGATACATTTCTCTTTACAAGGCTAACACCTGATTAAACCGGGCAATATGAAAACCGTTTTGCAGCACTGTTTTCGTTTGTGGACTGGCAGGATTTAATAAAGGGTTGGTATGATTGAGATGAATGAAATAGACTTTTGCTCTTTCTGCTGCAGGTAATGCCTGCAATAATGCCATGCTTTCTATCACAAACGGATGTGGAATTTCAGCAATAGGGCGATTGTTGATTTCCGCTCCATCAAAAAAAGTGGCGTCAATAAAAGCATAATCCACCTGTTTGATTTCATCGGTGATACTTTTACGCCATTTGCTCCATTTATCGATATCAGGAATAAATAATACTTTTTTATGCGGTCCTTCAATGCGGTAGCCCACTGTTTCTGAGAACTCATCGCGGTGAGGTACCTGATAGGCGGTTACTTTAATATGGGAAGAGAGGGTATTTACTTCCCCGTCCTGAATAGGTTGCAGGCGGATGTTATGCAGGCTTACCAGCTGACTCCACGGACCATTTTGCGTTAAAAAAGATTGCATTCCCGGCATGGCATATACCGTTACTGCTTTCGTGTTAAGGGCTTCCCTGCCCAGGTACATGAGTCCTGCATAATGCCCGATATGTGCGTGGGTGAGGAAAATACCGTCGGGTGTTTCCGGATGGCCGGGAGCCGTGTATTGCTGCAACCATTTCATTTGCCGCGGTAGATCCGGTGTAGCGTCGAACAGCCAGCTGCGGTTATTGTCAGGATCCACGACGCCCAATGCGGCCACCATACGGGTAGGATCGGGCTGCCGGAACAAATCCCTGCAACAGGCTTTTGTGCAGCCGATATGAGGAGAGCCGCCATCCTGTACATTGCCCAGTACAATGAGGGAAGGACCGGTTACCGGCGTGGGGGACGTTTTCCCTTGTCCGTTTCCGTTAGTGTATAACATTGACAGGAGCAATAGCGTAGCCGCTGCTTTCATACGTATATCGTTAAAAATGAGAAATGGATGCACGTGTTTAGTGGCAAAATACGAAAGCCCCGGGAATAATCCTGTGGCATAAAATGGGAGCAGCCGGCAGGAACAGGCGTGCGCACTTTGTGGTAGCAAAGAAAATAATACAGGTAAAATTAACCGCTCTATAAGCCGGATAGAAGACACTGTTCGTTGAAAAATAGGTCGAAAGGTGCCGTGAGAACCGGTATGACAGGTTTATACCAGGTTATGCCGGCAGTTGTCTGTCGGTCAGGGGTTGTTTTTAACCACTTGCAACAATCCGTTAAAAATCCTTTCCTGTTCCGGGTGTCCCGTTTTTGCTGCCGGATGTTTTCTGATTTGCCTGGTTACATATTTAATGCGATGGGTGGTAAGCGGGTGAGAGCTGATGAATTCAGGTACGCGTTGTTGCTGGCTGATCTTTTGCAGTTCCTGCATCAGGGTTATCATACCTGTCTGATCAATTTGATTGTTGCGCAATGTTTCCAGTCCTTTGAGATCCGCCTCTTTTTCGAATTTACGGGAGTAGCTGAGGTTGTGGAGCGTATTGGCTTTGGAATACAGGACACTGGCTACACCGCCGCTGTTGCCGGTGATGACGGTCAGCAGTACCTGGGTACTGAGTTGCTGGCAAAGTGCCTGTACCGAATGCCGGCAGCTCACATGTGCCGCTTCGTGCGATAACAATGCCGACAGGGAAGCGGCATTAGGTAGCTTTTCGAGCAGGCCACTGTATACAACAATATAACCGCCGGGCAGGGCATAGGCATTTTCAATATCACTTTTGGCTACGTGGAAAGTAAGGCTGTCGGTGGTGGGCCATTTCATTTGGGCGGCAAAGTCGGTCAGCAGCCGGCTGGCAGCGGTATCAATATCTTCGTGCATGCTTTCCCGTGCGAGCTGTCCCAGTTGCTGATCGAAGGACCGGGGGAGCAGCTTTGCGGCCTGATGGGACCCCCAGGGGAGTATCACTAAATAACCGACCGCTATCAGTGCCAGTATCAGCACGCCTACACCGAGGGTGAGCAGCAGACCGCTGTGGTGTACCAGGCCATTCAGCCCGGTACCCCGATAGCGTTTATAATGTTGCCGGAAATCTTTTACAAAAGCCGGATCGTTTACTTCCAGGGTACCGGGTTCTTCTCCCGGTCTGTTGATGCGGATAAAGTCCTGCTCGCCCCATTCCGGCTGTATTTCCTGATACAGCCATATTAACTGGCGTGCCGGCCGTGTAGTGGAATGAATGGTCAGTTGCAGGCTTTCCGGATGCAATTGTATTTTTACAGGTACAGACGCTGCGGTCTGGTGATTGTAATAACTTCCCTGGAACATAGGTACGATTAAATGAAGCTGATGTCGAACATATCGGCCATGTCTTCGCCGAGTGCATTTTTATATTCTTCTTCTGTCTGTTCCAGACTGGCAAGATCAATATCCCCTTCGATATGTACATTGTTCATCAGGAATGTCAGGGTATTGGTTTGCGCCCAGGCAAAACCGAGGCCCAGGGTGCATATTACCAGCAGGGTATTCAGGATGATCATTTTGGCAAAAGCGCCGCCGGTGGCTTTGGAACGCAGGGTGAAGGAACGTTCACCTTGTACCAGCCGGAGGTTGTCGACATAATACTGGAAGAGTTCTGCCTGCCACCAGAAGCTGTAGATGCCGAAGGTGACCATGGAGAGGAGCATCCCCTTCATGTTGAGGGCGAAATAATCCCAGCCATCTCCTTTGTATTGGAATTCGCCGCTGCCGAAACGTACATTGCTTAATACGTAGTTACGCAGTTTGATGGTCATCCAGGAAGCATAGAACCCGAAGGTGCAGATGGTCAGCAGCATTTCCACCATAAACAGTTTCACGAATGCAGACAGATTGCCGCGGTAGCCGAAGCGGATGGCTCTCCAGGTAGTTCTGGACATCCGGTAACGGAACGCGCCATGAATCACAAAAGGAGCCAGTGTGAAAATGGCAATGGCATAGATGACAATACCTACTATCTGGAGGTGAGCCAGCACACAAGCTACTACTACAGCTATAATGACAGCGATACAACCTATTGCTTTCAGAAATCCTTTGAACATTTCAGCACCGGTGCCATGAAAGGCGAAACGGGAATTATCCAGTTCTGTGGCATTGTACAGGTATTGTAGTGTTTTGGCTTTGGCCCATGGGTAATAAAAGCCCAGGGTAACCATGGTCAGTAACATATTCACCAGCATAATACGGAATAAGGTACCACCATTTCCTTTGTAGGCCAGTATGGGCTGGGTATGCACCGGTTTCGGCGGTGGGGGCGTGTACTGTTGTTGAATCATGAGTATAGGTATTTTAATACAGCAGCAATAAATGACGCGGCAAGATAAGGAATATCTGCATATGGGCGGGTTGTACAGGATAAGTTAAAGGCTAGTTAATGCGGGTAGTGCCTGAAAATGCCGGTGTCGAAGATGGTCCAGCGGGCGGCTTTCTGCCCGCAACTTTTCAAGCCGTTGTTGGCCCAGGTATTACAGGTATAAAAAAGATGGTAGCGGCCGCGCGCTTCATAAAAAGCATCGTGGCTACCATAATTGGCATGAGTGGCAATCAGCATGGGCTGGCCATCCGGACCGGGCAGGAAGCGGTTGCTGATATAGGCAACGAGGCGGTTGTATTGTGTTTCGCTGATCAGGATACGCCGGCAGTCGTCATTTTCGGATAGCTGGCGGTAATAGGTGGTGTGGATGGCGGCGGCGCCCAAACCGAAAAGTGCCCGGTAAGCGGTACGGAAAGTGAGGTCTGCCCAGGTGGGTGTTTCCAGATAAAACCCTTTATCGCCCCAGCCAAAGGCAATGTATTGGGCCAGGGTATCCGGGCGGGCCGTATATTGAAACGGGATACGGCTGCTCCAGTCGGTATTGCCGTGCCGCACCGGCAATACGAGATCGGTATGTACGCCATTCGTGAGTATATAAACAGCCACGGTACGGTCACTCACCGGTTCCGGTGTGGTGCTCATACGGGAAAGGATATACGCTGCCAGCAGGTAGCCGGCGATAAAGAGTATAAAGGTCAGCAGGGTAATGCCCAGGATGCGGGCAGATTTTTTCAGCAGTTGGCGTATCATGACAGTAAAAATGTAATGATACGCAATGATCCGGATATAAAAACAAAAACCCCGGTTAATACCGGGGTCGTTATCATAACGCTATAAATTACGCCTAGTTGCATGGCGCGTAAACACAAATCAGTCATTACAGGACATAGTATTTAGCCTTGTGGGCCAGTTCTTCCTGTTGTATATCCTGTTCATGTAACATCTGGCGCAAATCTTTTTCGATATTCCGGGCAATGGTGGTTACCGGTGTATCGGTAGGCTTGTTTTCAAACGGGTCCTGCAGGCTGATACCCATTTTTTCGATCAGCAGGAAAGACGCCGCGATGGCCACTACCAAAGGAATTTCCATAAAACCCAATACATCTATTAAGGCAAAGGGAAGCAGGAGAATGAAAAAGATCACGGTAAAATGTGTGTACAGACTATAGGTTGAGGGAAATACGGTATTCTTGATCCTTTCACATTTGCCCATGGCATCGCACAGGCGGGAGAGGGTACTGTCTATCGCTACCTGTTGGTATTGATTCAGCCATCCCTGTTCCAGGGCATATTGTATATCTTTTCCATGTAAAAGCAACAAGGCAGCCGGTACATTATCATATCTTGTCAAATAATTTAGTTCCCGTCTGCTCAGTAATCTATCCAACCCCTTAAGTGGATCTGTCTTCCGTAACGATTGGCCCAGGCTGTAGGTCCAGGCTGCCTGCCGCTTTACAAAACGTTCCTGAAAATGTTGCAGCTCTTCCGACTGATAGTTGCTGTCCATCAGGCTAAGCACCTGCCGCGTCAGGGAACGCGAATCATTCACAATAGCGCCCCAGATGCTACGCGCCTCCCACCAGCGATCATACGCCTGATTGGAGCGGAACGCGAGCAGCAGTGATAGCACGGTTCCTAGCACCATAGGGACAGCTATGGGAATGACAATATTGGTGAAATCATATTTATAATAGAGTATATTAATCGTCAGACAGTAGACCATCACCATTAGCAGTTCATACCTGATCTGACCAAATACATATTTTAATGGGATGTTTTTCTTGAGTAGCATAGTAACATTGTTTTATTCTGCCAGTAAAAGGGCGGAAATCGTGGATTTCGCCACACTTGGTTTACTCTTCAGCAATTGGGTGGTAACCATCGGGTACCTGCATCTTTTGATCAGTTTCTCCGGGTTATAGCTCCGTTTGGAGGGCGGATTATAATCGTGATCAATCGGTTGTATAATCAGATCGATATTCTGTGCCAGCAGGAAATTGCGGAATGCAGCCGTGGTATTACCATGGAAGAATTCTATTTTCAGCTGGTTGATAGCAGAAGAATACTTGTTGCGGATGATTTCACAGCCATCTTTAAAGTCAGCCGTGATCAGGTCTATATGTCTGCTGTTACGGGTAAACGTAATCAGGTCAAACAGCGAGTCCGGCATCTCCAGGGCATGCATGAAAATGATATTAACCGGCTCATATGCATGCTGCGCAATAATGCTGTGTACGTAGCCCAGAGAGCGGATCGAAAAATCTGTTGGAATGAGTATATTTTTCATATCTGGTACTTTTATAACAACAAAATTATTGCTGTGTGGTAAGTAACCAGTAAGAGCCCAGTTAGAAGGTTGTAAGAATGTGGTAAGAATTTGGTAAGAAAAACAGACGTTACCGTGGCAACTCAATACTGATCTCGGTTCCCACGTTTACCTGGCTGTTTACAATGATATTTCCCTTGTGCATCCGGATAATATTCATGGCTAATGGCAAGCCAATACCATATCCTTTAAAACGATCGGTATTAGAAGCACGGAAGAAAGGAGAAAAGATATAAGGCAGATCATTGGCAGGAATCCCAATACCGAGATCTTTTACAATGATGATATTTTTTTTATCGGTAGCTGCCAGTGCCATCGACACAGGCTGGTTGTTGGAATATTTTACCGCATTGCTCACAATATTGCTGAGTGCCAGTTCCAGCAGCTGGGCATTGCCGGAGATCACCAGTTTTTCTTCTTCTTCCGGAAACAGGCTATAGTCAATAGATACAAAGTTCCCCGGGTTCATTTTATCAATGGTGTGTTTTACAGTAAACAGGAGTTCATCAATCCGGATCAGGCCCCAGTCTTGTTTTTTACCATCGAAGCCTGTTTGTGCCAGGTGCAGGAGGCTTTTGGTGATGTGTTCCAGCCGGCCGGCCTCACTCAGGATGTTTTGCAGGGAATACACATATTTTTCCGGCGTTCTGTCTTTATTGAGTGCCAGTTCTGCTTCGCCGATGATGGCGGTGAGCGGGGTACTCAGCTCATGGGAAGCATTGCTCACAAAATTATTCTGGGTTTCAAAAGCAGTTTCCAACCGGTCCAGCATATTATTGAACGTACCTGCCAGCTCATTGATTTCATCGCCGCTTTCATCTACGTGTAGCCGTAGGTGTAAGTTGCGGGAGCTGATGTTTTTTACCTGTGCCATCATCTGCCGGATGGGTAGCAGGATATAGCGGGAGAAGAATATACCGGCGCCAATGAGGATCATACCGGAAATGGTGGAACAGATGATCAGTATTTTGCGCAACCACAGCAGGTATTCCACGCTGTATTGGTTAATGGCGGATACAATCACAATATAAAGCCCTTGTTTGCTTTTATAGAGTACGCCTTCATAAAAGCGGTCGCCTTCGCGGTAGGTGGCTTTGTTATCGCGGGCTACCTGTCGGTAAAATTCATCAGGTAATTGCAGCCCGGGATCTTTGGTGACGATGTGATCGCTGGATACCGGCAGAAAGTATTCTTTTTCTGCGGGTAGTTTTTCCAGGTGTTCTTCCCGTATTTCGTTATAGATAACGGAATCAGATTCATAATAGGGGAGGGTAGCTTTGGCAGTAAGATAAGCGCGTATTTCCAGCCGTTTATAGAAATCCTCGAAGGAATGCTGATTGGCAAAATAATATACCAGTATGCTCATGGCAAGAATGGTAGAAATAGTCAGCCCGGCAAAAAGCACGAGTATCTTAGTGCGTATTTTCATCCGTGAGGTTTTCTTTAAGCATATAACCCAATCCTACTACCGTTTGTATCAGTTCGGGCTGATTGTTTTTATTGATTTTTTTACGGAGATAATTAATATAAACATCCACTACTTTGGTGTTCATATTAAAATCAATACCCCATACCTGTTCCAGTATTTCCATTCTGGACAATACTTTCCGGGGATTTTTAAAAAGATATTCGAGCAGCCGGTATTCGGTGGCGGTGAGCTGAATGGTTTTTCCCTGGCGGATGGCAGCCTTGGTGTCTGTATCCAGTTCCAGGTCGGCCAGTTTCATGATGCCCGGCGCTGCCGGACTCACGGGAACGGCTATGCTGGTATTGCCTTTTCTGCGCAGCAGGCTGCGGATACGGGCTTCCAGTTCCTGTAACTTAAATGGCTTCACCAGATAGTCATCAGCGCCGCTATCCAGCCCCATGACGATGTTTTCTGTGGTTCCCAGGGCGGTGAGCATCAGAATGGGGGTGGCTACCTGTTCTTTCCGCAGGGTGCGGCACACTTCGATGCCATTCATACCGGGTAACATCACATCCAGGATGATCAGCAAAAAGCCGGGGTTATCCAGGGCCATCTGCAGCCCGTTTTTGCCATCCAGGGCTACGCTCACTTCATAGCCTGCTTCTGCGAGGCCGCGGGTGATAACAGATACTACAGCAGGTTCGTCTTCTACTAATAAGAGTTTCATACCGGTCAAAGGTAATTCCTAATTTATAAATCCTTATTCCAGGTGGCTAACGCAGTTGAACAGGGCACAGTTCCAGGTGTCCTGGTCAAATTGGAGGCGGGTCACCGACGTATTTTTCATGGCTGTGACCGGCATATCGGGCACCAGCACACTCAACAGTTGCCGGATGAAGCTGCCATGGCTTACCAGCAGGATATTTTTACCGGCATTTTCTGCCAGCAGCTCATGGATAAAGGCGAGGCCCCGGCTTCTGATGGCTTCGTTGCTCTCCATACCCAGATCCATGGTTTTCCAGGCTTCTCCCCACTGTTTTACCCGTTCTTCTTCGGTGGTGCCTTCAATGAGCCCGCCGCCGGCTTCTCCCAGCCGGTTGTCCTGAATAACTTCCGGAATGCCTGTTTCTGCGGCAATAATAGCGGCTGTTTGCCGGGCTCTCAGCAGGTGGCTGGAGTAGAGCAGGTCCCAGGTTTCCGCGGTCAGTCGTTGCCCCAGTCGGGCGGCCTGTAATTTCCCTTCTTCGTCCAGTGGTATATCCGAATGGCCTTGCAGTTTACCGGCTTTGTTCCAGGCTGTGGTTCCGTGACGGATGATCGCTATTTGGGTCATGTAATGGTCTTTTTTAAATACTTCCAGGGAGCAAATATAGACATCCGGCGTGGCAAATTATAGGAAATGCAATTGCAATGCCATTTCAGCAGCGTTCGCTATATTAAAAGTATTATAAATTTGTCCATTTTAGCTTTTATTAGTATCTCCTTTCATCCTGAATGCTTCGAGACTGCATGCCCAACTACACCATTACCTGCTCACAACACCCACTAAGGATTCATTTATTACTTAAAACTGAAATGTATGAAACACAACGTTCAACTGGCATCACACGCCAGAATGCAAATCATTCAAAAAGAGTACGCTGCTTTAATGTCTAACGGAGTAACCAGTTTCTCGCTACTGGAATTGTTTAATCATGGCCAATTCAATCTGGACGAGTTTTGTCAGTCGTTCCGCCCCCATCCTTATGCCCGGCAGCTAAAACGCCTGGCCCAGGAGTTTGGAGAAAAATATGAGATCTGGCTGGAGAATGCAGAGCATTACATCACCTGTGCGATTTATCTGTTTCCCACAGCTAACCTTTACCGGATGAATAATATCCTGAAGAATTGTGCGATTGATTTCTACCTGAATGATACGATGGGCAGAGAGGTATTCTGTCATTTATCGCCGGGAGAGCAGGTGGCCGCCAACGAGATCCGGGAGCGCATGGGTAAACTTACAGCGCCTTTCGGTACCATCGCTGCCGCCCATCCGGTGGAAGTATCGAATGCGGAGATGATGCAGGATATTTATAATACTTCACCTCAGAAATGGTTCGACGCGTTCTGTCACATGTATAACTATCATATTGAAGTGACGCACCTGGACTGTAATACCAACGCATTAGGAAGGGTACCCTCCATAGATGAATACATCGACATGCGGGGGCATATCTCCGGCATGCATCACACCATTCAGCTGATAGAGTATAGCGACGGACAGTTCCTCGACTGGGATTGGCTGGAGAGTGCCGGTATATTGGCAGATATGAAACGGTTACAGTATGTGACGGCGGCTATCGGCTGTTTGATGAATGACCTGTTTTCTTTTGAGAAAGAAGTGATCGACAATGGTTCCGATTCCAACCTGTTGATGATACTGGCCTTGAATGATCCGGCGCTTTCGCTGGAAACCGTGATCCGGCAATCTGCCACTATCGTACGGAATTTGTTGCTGGAGTTTACCACACTGGTCAACCAGGTAAGAACCAGGGGCTATCAGCAACTGCCGACACATTCCGAAGCGGTCGATAAACTGGATGCACATATCGGCGGATTGGAAAGATGTGTACAGGCCAGCTGGATGTGGCAGGTATATACAAAACGCTATAAAAGACATCATTCTATCTGGAAAGAAACCCAGTTGACACCGGTAATAGCTGCGGCTATCTGATAACAACAATCATAAACCTGTTTGGCACTTATTCCTGTAATTCTCCGCTGATAGGATGTAATTGCTGGTGTAGTATTTTGATCAATGATTTATAATCGATGGGCTTTTCAATAAATGCATTGGCGCCTGCTGCCAGTAATTGTTCGCGTGATTCTTTGAATGCGTCACCAGTTGCGATGATTACAGGAATATTGCTTAACAGGGGGTCTTTTTTCAACTGCTGTAAGGTTTCTTCTCCATCCATTACTTCCATATGATAGTCCATAATGATGACGTCCGGCCGTGCTTTTCTGCTGGCGCTCAGGGCTTCTGCTCCATTGTTGGTAATGGTAACAATACAGCCGATGTTTTTCAGGAATTTGGACATCAGGGCAGCGCTCATTTCATCATCTTCTGCTACCATCACCTGCACATTGTTGAGATCAGTGGTATCTGTATCGGCAAGGTCTTCGAGGCGTATGTCGGCCGGTTTACCTGCCCGTAGCGGGAAGGTAATGGTGAAACTGGTTAATCCGGAAGTGCTGCTTTCCACCTGGATATGGGCATTCATGGAATCTACCTTGTTTTTTACCACATATAATCCCAGCCCGGTGCCTTCCGTGTATTTACTTTTATCGGTAATAAACGGATCAAATATAGTGGCCAGTTTGGCGGCCGGAATAGGGGCGCCTTTGCTGGTTACCTGCAGGGTCCATTGGTTTTTGATACCGGCGATATTAATGTCAATTACCGAATTTCTGTCGGCATATTTGATGGCATTGCCCAGTAAATTGGTAATGATCTGGTTCAGTTTTAAGGCATCACTGAAAATAATGCCGGGCATGCCTACTTCATGCAATTTGATTTTTATATTCCTGGTTTGTGCGATGATTTTATTTACCTCTATTATCTTCTCTATAAAAGGAATGACTTCAAATGCTTCACTGGAAAGGGCTTCGGAATTGCCGGATTCTATCTGCGCCATATCCAGCACATTGTTGACAATGTTACGGGTATGATTGCTGGCCAGCAACAGCTGGTCTATCATAGGCTCTATACTTTGCAGATGATGGTCCTGCTTGATTTCCCGCTTTAACAGTTGTGCTACACCATAAATAGCATTGAGGGGTGTACGTAGTTCATGGGTTACCTGGTACACAAAAATCTTCTTGAAATGATTGCTGCGTTTTAGTTGCTGATTCACATCGTTACTGTGTACGTAAGGTTTGCTAACGAGGATAATCAGCATCAGTACACCACCCATGGCCAGTAAACGGAATACGAAGGATACGTGTAGCGACAGCTGAACGGGATGTACCAGCTGATAATGATAGTAGGTTTCCAGCACCAGCAGAATACATACCGTGAGTATCAGGGCCGCTGTGCGGAGTCTGCGTTCTTTGAACAACAGGTATATAATTGAGATCAGGAAGATGATCATCGCCTGTAATTCAATAATGTTATTCAGCAGGATGCCAAAGTAAATAGAAGCCAGGCATTGTACACCAAAGGTCATGATAGCTGCTGCCAGGTAATGTTTTCTGGAGTTAAGCCAGATGGCAGATAAGGTCAGTACAAATTCAATACTGGCAGGAAGTAGTATGGATAACTGATCTGAAAGAAAGTAAAAGATGATACCAACAACAACGATTAATGAACCTAATGCCAGACTAAGGGTATTTACCAGTTTAATCCTCATTTCGAGTTCTTCATCTACCACCCCGTCAGTTCCTGTCCGGATAACATTATTTATGACATTTCTTATTTTACGGATGATCGTGCTGTTCATAGAATGAAGTCAATAGTAACTTTAGTGCTGTTCAGATCAGGGGAGAGCTGAAGTGCGGGTAAAGTGTGTTTATTGCAGGCCTTAATTAAATTTACAATATTTTTAAATGCTGATCTGGTTATTGTATAAATGATCTTCTGAGGTGATATGTCCCAATTTATTACACTTCCAGGGTATCGGCAAAAAAATGGTCGTTGTAGGTTTACGGTACCTCTTTCAAAGGTATATTATTTCCGCAGAAAGAAAAACTTTTAGCCCGGCCGCGGATGCGGACATGATTAACTCGTAATAATTACATTTGTTATATGCAAACAGGTATCTATCCAAATGAACGAAAGCCGGAAACGGAGGAACAGGAAAAAACAAGTAGTGAAGATGCGATTATTCACGATGGCTCAGGAGGCGCCTTTGAAGGAACAGAAACGGTGTCGGAGGAACGAGAAGACAAGCCGCGGCCAGGTAAGCCACGGCCGGCTTATTAAGGTATTATCCGGCGATGCCGGCCAGCAAAGTATCATATTGTGGCGCCCAACCCAGCTCCCTCGCTGGTGAGGCAGATACAATACTGTTCGACCCTAGGCCAAAATGTGCGCCTTCCGGTGTCCACAACCGGATGGCTTCTTCCATAGACAATCCTTTGGTAGCGCCTTTGAACCCGAGGGCCCGGCTGATCGCTGCTGCAATTTCCTGCAGCGGAAGCAGGCCGTTTTCGGCATAAAAGAAACTGCCGGCCGGCGCTTTCTCCAGCGCCAGTAAGTACAGGTCTGCCAGGTCTGCTATATGCACATTGGACCAGCGGTTTTCTCCTTTGCCTACGTGTACACCTATACCAGCCTCCCGGGCAGCGGCGGTGAGTAAGGGTATTTGAATAGAATCTTTTTTGATACCGGTGCCGGTACCGTAAATCATCGTCGGGCATACCACGATGCTATGTACCTGTACATCGGCAGCAGCCAGTACAGCCCGGTCAATGGCTACCCGTGCTGCTTTTTCCAGTCGCGGTTTTTCCGGTATAAAAGTCAGGGGTTCCAAACCGGCGTATTCGCCCCGCGCTTTATCACCGGTAATACTGGAGCCGGAAGTATGGATGAATTTTTTTCCGGTGCCCGCCAGCGCTTCCAGAATGGTGGCTACGGTAAACGCATTGTCTGCATCCGCTGCATGGATCACGGCATCAGCTGCCTGTACCTGCCGGGTAATCACTTGTTCATCATCCAGGCTACCGCCAACAGGTGTAATACCAGCTGCCTGTATGGCCGGAAAATCTTTCTCTTGTCTGACGAGGCCACTGACGGCATATCCTGCCTGGATCAGCCGTGCGGCGATGGCGCCACCAATATATCCGGTAACGCCGGTAACAAATACCTGCTGCATAAAAATTATTTAATCCGGTAAAGTTGTGGCAGGATAAACAGGGGAAGCCGTAAAAAGAAAGGAAAGATAGGTAAAAAAAGAAGAAGCCCGTGCAGCAGGCCGGTAGCGGTATGCATCTGCCCGAAGGGCATAATTCTTACCACATAATTCATAATTCATGCTTAAATTACGTTAACCAAAAATAGCATGCTTATGTTGTCTCTGGAAAAAGTCAGTGAATTATTAGGGGCAGAAAGTGATACGCTCTTACAGCACGAAAGTAAAACCATCACGAAAGACCTGCTGCATCTCCCCGGCCCCGACACCATCAATAAGATCTATCAGCCCTCCAGCCGTAATCCCCAGGTATTACGCAGCCTGGCGCAATTGTTCAACAGTGGCCGGCTGGCAGGTACAGGTTATATGTCCATTCTGCCGGTAGATCAGGGGGTAGAACACAGTGCCGGCGCTTCTTTCGCCCGATATCCGGCGTACTTCGATCCGGAGAATATTGTGAAACTGGCGATAGAAGGCGGATGTAATGCCGTGGCTTCCACCTTTGGGGTATTGTCGGCTGTATCGCGCAACTATGCACACCGCATCCCTTTTATTGTAAAATTGAATCACAACGAACTGCTGACCTATCCCAATAAGTCAGACCAGGTGATGTACGGCACGGTAGAAGAGGCCTGGAACCTGGGAGCAATAGCGGTGGGTGCTACCATCTATTTTGGCTCCGACAATGCCGACCGACAGCTGGTGGAAGTAGCGCAGGCCTTTGAACGGGCGCATGAACTGGGTATGGGAACTATTCTATGGTGTTACCTGCGCAATGATGCCTTCAAAAAAGATGTGGATTACCACCTGGCAGCCGATCTGACCGGACAAGCCAATCACCTTGGTGTAACCATACAGGCGGATATCATCAAACAGAAACTGCCGGAAGTAAATGGTGGGTACAAAGCATTGAATACAGGCAACTCTTCCTACGGCAAGCTGGATGAAAAGATCTACACCCAGCTGACATCCGATAACCCCATCGACCTTTGCCGCTACCAGGTAGCCAATTGTTATATGGGCCGTATTGGGCTGATCAATTCCGGCGGCGCTTCACGCGGGGACGCTGATCTGGCGGATGCGGTACGTTCTGCCGTAATCAATAAAAGAGCCGGCGGCGCCGGACTTATTTCCGGCCGTAAAGCCTTTCAGCGTCCGATGGCAGATGGGGCCGCATTGCTGAATGCCATTCAGGATGTATACCTGCATCCGCAGATTACCGTTGCATAATTGTCTTATCGCGTTTGTCCGTTACCGTATACAAACCATTTTTCGGTGACCAGCTTTTCCAGTGCAAACGGGCCCCGGGCATGGAGCTTCTGTGTGGAAATACCTATTTCCGCACCCAGCCCGAATACGCCGCCGTCTGTAAAACGGGTGGAGGCATTGACATACACCGCCGCCGCGTCTACTGTATTTAAAAACAGTTCGCTGACAGCAGGATCGGTAGAGATGATGGCTTCCGAATGCCGCGAAGAGTAGGTTTGTATATGCGCCAGCGCTGCTGCGGTGTCGGGTACCACTTTCACCGAACATTGTAACGACAGAAATTCGCGGCCGAAATCGGCTGCCGTTGCCGGAAACAGGTAAGGATAGTGGTGTTGTTCGAGCAGTGCAAAGGCTAACGGTTCCGCGTATACGTTAACGGCGTGTTGGGTGAGCATGGGCGTCAGCAATGCCAGGAAAGGGGCTGCTACGGCTTCATCTACCAATACGGTGTCCAGCGCATTGCACACCGAAGGCCGGGATACCTTGGCATTGGTCACAATACGGGCTGCCTGCGCCAGGTCGGCGGTTTTTTCCACATAGGTATGACACACCCCTGCACCGGTTTCAATCACCGGTACCGTTGCCTGTTCCCGCACGTAGGCAATCAGTTGTTCGGAGCCACGCGGAATAATGATATCAATATATTTGACGGCCGTCAGCATTTCCGTTACCAGGCGCCGGTCTGGCGGTAGCAGTTGTACGATGTCGGGGTTGGTACCGGATTGCTGCAAGACCTCCCGGATGAGTTGTACCAGGATGATGTTGGTATGCTGTGCATCAGAGCCGCCGCGTAACAGGCATACATTACCCGAACGGATACACAGCGCGGCTACATCTACGGTTACATTGGGGCGCGATTCATAGATGACGCCTACCACGCCCAGGGGCACAGTTTTTTTCTGTACCAGCAATCCGTTTTCCAGTTGCTTTTCCAGCAGGAGGGTGTTGGCCGGATCGGGCAGCCGGGCAATGTCTGCGAGGCTTTCCGCCAGGCTTTGTATACGTGCTTTATTCAGCAACAGCCGGTCTTTTTTGGGATCGTTATCTGCCATCCGGTCCAGGTCCTTTTTATTTTCCGCGATGATGACGTCGGCCTGGTCGGTGATACGTTGCGACAACTGTAACAGGAGCGCCTGTTTTTGGGTGTCGGGCAGCGTACGAATAGCAGTGGTAGCCTGTTTGGCCTGTTCCAGCAGGGGCAGTATTGTTTCCATAATGAGATACTTTACAGCAGTACGATATCGTCTGCATGTGCTACTTCCGTATTCTGGATGTTTGCACGGGACTCCAGGTGGTCTGCCGAAATTTTCGACCGGCCTACGGCAATGACAATATTAGCTTCGTTTACAATTTCAATGACTTCTCCGCATTCGAATTTTTCCAGTACCGCCGATACGCCTACTGCGAGCAGGCTGTGACGTTTTTCCAGGGCTGCCTGAGCGCCGGCATCTACCTGTATCCTGCCGGTTACCAGACTGCCACTGGCGAGCCATTTTTTGCGGGCAGAGATGTTGTTGGGCTGGGGGAGGCACTGGGTGCCTGTTTCGCCGGCTACGGCCTGCAAAATGCCATCTTTGGTGCGGATACCGAAGATCACCACCTTGATGCCCATGCGGGTAGCCAGGCGGGCGAAGGTGAGTTTGGATACCATACCACCCAATCCCAGGCTGGACTTGGTTTTATCGGCCAGTCCGAGCGCTGCCTGATCAATCACATCGATTTGCGGCAATACGTCCCCGTTCTTATCCAGTACGCCGGGTACCGAAGTGCTGAACAACAGCAACGATGCGCCAAAGCCCACGGCGATCAGTGTAGCCAGTTCATCGTTGTCGGAGAACTTCAGCTCCAGGTTGCTGACTACATCATTTTCGTTGGCAATGGGAATGATATTGCTGGCCCACAGTTCTTCGTAGGTGCGTTTCAGTTGGAGAAACTGGTCGCGGTGCGAAAAGTGCTGACGCTCGCAAAGGCTTTGTGCCACTGCAATATTATAGGGCGCAAAGTAACGGCTGTATTTATTCAGCAGTAATGGGTTGCCAATGGCTGCAGCAGCTTTGCGCTCGCTGATGGTGCCGTTGTAGTGGTGCAGGAATGATTTGCCTGCGGCTACGGCGCCGGATGATACCAGTACGATGTGATAGTCTTCGTGTAAAGCAGCTACCTGTCGGGTTATACCGGCAATGATGGTTTCATCCAGGTCACCGTTTGGATGGGTGATGGCAGCGGTACCAAATTTTATGACAAGAATAGGTTTACTCAATTTGAAAGGATTTGGAGCCTAAAATAATATTAAGGATGCGAAATTCTAAATGTTACTTGTTTTCATAGCCACATCCGGGAGATTAAAAAAGGGTAAATAGTTTAATTACATTTGAAGGATAATGTTATAAAATTCTTTTCATGTTCAGAATGAATCAATACGGGTGCGACTTTCGGCTTACTGGTCTCTTACTGTTTTTAGGTTTTCCGGTGATTGTATCCGGGCAACAAACATTGATGGATAAACTGAAAAAAATAGCTGACGGCGCTTCGGGCAAGATAGGTATATATGCTGCAATGCCGGAAACAGGGAAACATATTTCTTTGAACGGAGATACTGCATTCCCGATGCAGAGTGTTTACAAGTTTCCCATTGCCATGGCAATACTAGATCAGGTAGATAAAGGCAAGCTAACACTGGATCAGCCTATCATGATTTATAAATCGGATATGATACCGGCCGGCGGCATCAGCCCGGTGCGGGATAAATATCCGGAAGGAAAAGTAGCGCTGCCGCTACGGGAACTGTTGTGGTATAATGTGGGCGAAAGCGATGGGTCGGCCTGTGATGTATTATTGCGGCTGCTGGGTGGTACGGCTGCGGCGCATGCATATGTACAGGGATTAGGCAGGCGGGAAATCGTAATTGCTACTACAGAACAGGTGCAGGTAGCCAATGATACGATTCAATACCAGAACCGGTCAACGCCGGCAGCGATGACGGCATTGTTGCTGCAGGTGCAGGAAGGCCGGGTACTGAGTCAGGCCAGTCGTGAATTTTTATTGCACCTGATGATTACATCCGGGCCGGGAAAAAAACGTTTGAAAGGAGAGCTGCCGGTGGGTACAGTAGTGGCGCATAAAACAGGAACGGCAGGTACCATAAATGGTTTAACCAGGGCTACCAATGATGTGGGTATTATTACGTTGCCAGGCGGAAAACATATAGCCATTTCCGTATTTATTAAAGACTCCCGCGATAGCCAGGAAAAAAGAGAAGCCGTGATTGCAGCTGTGGCCAAGGCTGTATGGGATGCGTGGGTAGATTAAAACACCGCCCGGAAAAAGAACGCCGGGCGGGTGTGCAGGTATTATTTGAAATATTTACGGTATTCGTTTTCGAAGTCAGCAACGTTGATATTGTGTAAAGCTTTACCGTCGAATAACCAGATTTCCCAACTGAAATTTTTATCGTTGAGATCAAGTGCAATGTTATTCCCTTCCTGCGAACGGAATTGTACAATGCCACCTTGCGGGTGAATGGTTTTTATTCCTTTTTGTTCCAGGAAAGCGGTGGCATCTGCCAACTGACTTTCATAATCTTCTGCAATACTGTAAAATGCTTCTTCTCCTTCTTCCTGTTTTAAAGCAGCTGTTTGTACACTGTCCGGTGTATAGATAACAGCGCATGGTCCGGAGAGCTGCATGGCGTTGCCAGCGATGTTGCCCACCGCTGCTGCCAGCGGCGGCGCGCCGATGCTGTTTTCAACTGCTTTTTCCGGCTCGTGACAAGCTACCATAGCATAACACAATACCGGCAATAAATAATGCTTTTTCATGGACATGGGCAATAGTTTGTTTGGCATACTTTAAGTGTGATGCGCGACAACGACTGTCTTGCATGCAAGCCCGTAAAGATAGGGGAAAATGAAATATGCCGGTCACAACTATTCCGCAGGTAACCATACCGGATAATCGATCAGTCCTTTCGGGCCGCCTTCATAAAAAGTATTTTTATCCGGCAATGCCAGTGTTTGTGCATGTTTGAAGCGTTCTACGAGATCCGGATTGGAAATAAATGGTCTTCCAAAAGCAATAAGATCGGCCTCATTACGTTGCAACGTTGCTTCTGCATTTGCCTGGTCATATCCGCCACAGAGGATGATCCACTGATGAAATTGTTGTCGCAGCAAACGGATATAATCGGATGGTATCGGATGATAACCGTTGGATGATTGATCCGATAGATGAATATAGCGTATAGCCATGCTGTTTAGTTTCGCTGCAAGGTAAAAATGAGAAGCCGTTTCTTCTGCATAATCCGGTTGATCGTTGAGGGTGGCGAAAGGAGAGAAGCGGATCCCTACGCGGTCGGCGCCTGCCAGTGCAATCGTACCGGCTACGATCTCCAGGATAAAGCGGCTGCGGTTTTCGATGCTGCCGCCATATTCGTCGGTACGTTGATTGGTATGCGGATGTAGAAACTGTTCCATGAGATAACCATGGGCAGCATGCCATTCGATACCGTCGAAACCTGCTTCCAGGGCATTTTCTACGGCCTGCAGGTGCGTGGCTATCATGGCTTTTACACCGGCAGTGCTCAGTGCTTCGGGCACGGGAATAGGCAGCACACCGTTGGGCGTAGCAACAGTGCCGGCGGCACCTACTGCGGAAGGCGCTACCAGCGGGCCGCCGCCAGGAAGGTTCAGGGGGTGTCCCATTCTGCCGGAGTGCACGAGTTGTATGAAAATTTTCCCGCCCTTATCATGTACTGCTGTAGTTACTTTTTTCCATCCTGCTATTTGTGCTGCATTATAAATGCCTGGAAGCATGCTGTAACCTAGTCCGTTGGCGCTGACGCTGGTGCTTTCAGCAATGATCAATCCTGCTGAAGCACGTTGGGCATAGTAGGTGGCCACGATATCTTCCGGAATACCCTCCGGTGCTCTTCTTCTGCTCATGGGCGCCATCACGATCCTGTTTTTTAAAGTCAGTTGTGTAGTGGCAATTGGTTCCTGTAATTTCATTTTGTTAGGTTTGACAAGGCAAAACTAGGATGTGCCCTAAAGATGAAATAGGTATAATCCGGGGTTTCTGTTGTAATTTTGGAGGTTATGGGCGTACGGAATTTATACAGACCGTTTGAAATGGTGCAGGCAGATCTGGAAAGCTGGAGTAACCAGCCGATGACCTATCATTTCTTTGAGATCATCCATATCCAGGAGGGCAGTGGTATCCGGGTGGTGAATCAAAACCGGTTCCCTTACCGGAAAGGCAGCGTTTTTTTATTTACGCCGCGGGATTGCCGCGGATTTGAAGTGACTACTCCCACCCGTTTTATATCGGTCAGATTTTCAGATTTATTTGTAGGACAGTGTACGGCTACCGCAGAGCGGGCACGTATCGGAGAATGGCTGAAACAACTGGAATATCTCTTTTTCAATCATAACAAGCAGGAAGAATTACTGATCAAACAGCCGGGAGATTGTAAGATGATTGCTTCGCTGATGAGTAATATGCTGACAGAATACGAACAGAAACCTGCTTACTACGAAAGTAACCTGCAGTATTTTGTGACGTTGTTATTGAATATTGTTGCACGGAATGTGTCGGGAGACAGTAGCCGGAATGAGAAAACGGATAGTGAGCCGCTGATCAGCCGCATGGTCACCCATATCAAGCAGCAGATTTATTACCCGCAGGAATTGAAACTGGAATTTCTGGCAACGAAGTTTAACCTGTCTGCCAATTATGTGGGAGAATATTTCAAGAAACAGACGGGGGAGAGTCTGCAGCAGTTTATTATTTGCTATAAACTGAACCTGGTGGAGCTACGGGTGTCCTATAGTGACCTGACCATCGGAGAGATCGCCTATGAGCTGGGATTCACGGATGAAAGCCATTTAAGCCGTTTATTTAAGAAATACTTTGGTATGAGTCCGGCGATGTTCCGGAAACAACGAAAAGAACAGCAGGCGCATCCGGAAATAGGGGTGCGGTAAAAAAAAAAACATCGATATATTTCTATATTTCAAAAAAAGTACTAATTTTGTTTCATGGATGCAGCAGTTATTGAAAAAGCAGCAAATGCCATCGCAGATAAGCATCGGTTGAATATTATCATGGAAGTGGCGAAGAAGGGAAAGCTTGTTTGTGGCGATGTTTGTGACTTTACATGTTTGTCGCAGCCAACGGTTTCTCACCATGTGAAGATATTAGTAGACAGCGGTGTGTTAAACTCCGCTAAGAACGGCAGGATAGTAGAATTAACGCTGAACAGGGAAATGATGAAACAGTTGTCTATGTTCTTTTTACAGTTAAGCTGAGGTGCTACCGGGCGGGTTATCATCAGCTTTTTTTGTGGGAAAAAATATTCAATTGTTTAAATTAATGAATCTATAGAGGAAATTTTCTCTATTTTTTTTGAAACTATATATTGATTATCTTAAATAAATCAAAATGGCATTACTCGCAAATAAAACGGCAGTTATTACAGGAGGCAACAGCGGCATCGGCTATGCAACAGCAGCAGATTTTTTGGAGAAAGGAGCAAAGGTGTTGATTACAGGACGTAAACCGGATGCAGTACAACGGGCTGTACATGATCTGGGCAATGCGGCGGAAGGTTTTACAGCAGACCAATCCAGCCTGGAAGACGCGAAGAAACTGGCAGCGTATGTACATAGCCGTTATGGAAAAATTGATATTCTTTTTGTCAATGCAGGAGTGGGCAAATTTGTACCATTGGAATCGGCAACAGAAGCGGAGTTCGATGAAATTATGGATATCAATTTCAAGGGCGCATTTTTTACCGTGCAGGCGCTGTTGCCTTTACTGAATGAAGGGGGAACCATTATTCTGCTGTCTTCCATCAATGCTTACCTGGGCATGCCGGGAGCTGCTATATATGGCGCCAGCAAAGCCGCATTGAATTCACTGGGCCGGACGCTGGCCAGAGAACTGGCGCCCCGGAAGATCCGGGTGAACATCGTCAACCCAGGGCCGGTAGATACCCCGATTTTCTCCAAAACGGGTGTACCGGAGGAAGAAGCAAAAGCCATGCAGGCTAAAGTAGTCAGTGGTGTGCCGGTGGGCAGAATAGGCAGACCGGAAGAAGTAGCCAGACTGGTGTCCTTCCTGGCTTCTGACGAGGCTACCTACATCAACGGTGGAGAATATACTATAGACGGAGGTGCTTTAGTGCATCCGTTGATCCTTTAATATATAGTTTCCTAAGCGGCGCGGTATCCTGCACTTATGCTAGCCAATGCAGGGTGTCCGCCGCACAGGACAAAAGAGACTTCTTTTTTTGATTTACAGTTACAGGTGTTTAGGAATTGTTGTAAACCCCAAAGCTAATTTAGACTGGCACTACGAATAGACGAGGATTCAACGGTTAAACCATGAAGCAATACACATCGCCTCTTCCGGAAGATTTTAGCGGATACGTTCTGCATTTATCTTCCGGAAGAGGCGATGTTCGTATATACGTTGACGTTGATAGCATCACCATCTTTGATGATCGTAAAGGGGACTGATAATGGCCGGTCCGTCAGCTGATTTTACGAATCAGTTTTCCCAGTGTTTTTAACCCTTCGTCGATGGATTTACTCCAGGGATTGCCGAAGCTGAGACGAAAACAGTTGTTGTACCGGTTTTGCAGGGAGAAGATCCTGCCCGGGCAGATACTGATTTTATGTTTCAGCGCCTGCTGGAACAGTTCAAACGTATTGACGTGATCTTCCAGTTCAATCCATAGTACACAGCCACCTTGCGGGCGTGAGATGCGGCTGGTGTCCGGGAAGTATTCGCTGATAGCCTGCGAATACCGCAGACACTGGGTATGCATGATTTTCCGCAGGTTCCGGAGGTGGTGTTCATAACGGCCTATTTCCAGAAAGTGCCCTACCGCTGCCTGTGGGAGGGAAGAGCAGGCGATGGAATGATTCTGTTTCAGGAGCAGCACCTTTTCCTTGTATTTGCCTGGCATGGTCCATCCTACGCGGTATCCGGGTGCGAGTGTTTTGGAGAAGGAGTTACATAACAGTACGTGTCCGTGTTTATCGAACGTTTTGCAGTTAGCCGGCCGTTCTTTGCCAAAGTAAAGATCCCCGTAGATATCGTCTTCAATGAGGGCGATATCATGTTTTACAATGATGCTGACCAGTTCCTTTTTATTTTTATCGGGTACACAGGCGCCCATTGGATTGTTGAAGTTGGTGGAAAACAGGCATGCCCTGATTTTATGCCGGGGAATGGCTTTGTCGAGGTAGTCGAGGTCTACACCGGTGACAGGATGCGTGGGTACTTCCAGCACTTTCAGGTTCAAACTTTCGGCCAGTTGCAGGGCGCCGTAGTAGGCGGGGCTTTCCACGGCAATGGTATCGCCGGGCTGCGTAGTAGCTGCGAGACAGAGTGTGAGGGCATCCATACAACCGCTGGTGGTAATCACATCATCGGCGGTAAAGGTACTACCCCAGCTGAGCGCTATGCGGGCTATTTGTCCGCGCAGCAATTCATTCCCCTGGAGGGGTTCATAACCGATGCCACCGGCATGTAACTGCCGCATAGCATGGATAACGGCTTTGCTCATCTTGGCTGCCGGCAGGATCTGTACCGGCGGTGTAGCCACGGAAAATTTAAGGATATCCTCCCGGTTCATATGATTGAACACTTCCATCACCATATCATTCACGGTGGCTTCTGAGGCCTTTTTAACCGGCTGGCAGGTGTCGGGCATGGGTGGCATGCGTCGCGTATTGAAACGGATGTAATAGCCCGATTTAGGCCTGGATTCAATGAGGCCTTTGGCTTCCAGGTGGTAATAGGCCTGGAAGGCGGTGGTCATGCTGATACCCTGCTGTCTACTCAGCATACGTACCGACGGCAGTTTTTCGCCGATTTTCATGACTTCCTTTTCAATCAGCTGTTCTATATTATCGGCTACCTGGAGGTAGAGATGATCGGCAGTTTTTAACATGGCATTCAATATCTGATCTGGTCAAAATTAATAAAACGGCATCTGTTTATACTGATTTTTTTATACCGTTATTTTAACTGTTGATGAATGAGTTTTCCCAGCAGTTGTAAAGCCCAGATTTGGTCTTCATTGACCGGATTACTCCCGGAAAGCCGCAGGCAGTGATGGTATTTATCCTGGCTGGAGAAGAGGCCGCCGGGTGTAAAGGTAAAATGATGTGTCATTGCCTGGCGGTGCAGCAGGCGGGTATCTACGCGGGACGGCAATACTACCCAGGAGCTGATACCGCCACCCGGGCGGGTGAGCTGCGTGTCGGCCGGAAAACATTGTTGCACAATTCTGGCTACCTGCATCATTTGTGTATGAATGGTTTGGCGCAGGGTTTTCAGGTGCAGGTCCATCCGTTGCTGTTCCAGGAAGTTGGTGATGAGTAGCTGTGGCAGCAGGCCGGTACTGGCAGATGTCATGAATTTGAGGCGGGCTATTTTATCGTGGTAGCGGCCACCTGTAATCCAGCCGATGCGCAGGCCGGGTGCAATGGTTTTGGAGAAGGAAGAACAATATAATACGAGTCCGTCGCGGTCATAGGTTTTAATGGTTTTGGGCCGTTCCGGTGCAAAGTGCAGATCGCCATATACATCGTCTTCAATCAACGGGATCTGGTATTGCTGCAGCAACAGTGCCAGCTGCGCCTTATGACTGTCGGGCATGCAGCTGCCCAGTGGGTTATTATAATTGGTGGTAAAAAGACAAGCCTGTACTTTTTTCTTGCGGAAAGCATGTTCCAGTTTATCCAGACTAACACCGGTAGCCGGATCGGTAGGGATTTCCAGGGCTTTCATGCCCAGGCTTTCTATGGCCTGCAGCAATCCGAAGAAAGTAGGCGATTCAATGGCGATGGTATCGCCGGCTTTGGCGACGGCCCGCAAAGCCAGTCCCGCGCCTTCTATAGCGCCGTTGGTGACGACAATCTGTTCCGGATGAAGGGCGCCGCCCCAATGCAACGATAGCCGGGCGATATGCCGCCGCAGCGGCTCGTGGCCGATGAGATCTCCGTAGGGCAAATAAGCCGTAGTATGGGAGCGGGCGATCTGTTGCAGCGCTTTGTTGAGCTTCAGGGTAGGCAGCAGGGAAATATGCGGTGATTCTCCGATCAGCGAAATGAACTTTTTGCCTTTCTGCTTTTGTAAAAACATTTCTACCTGATCATATATCCGCACTTCTGCCGCCATCGGCGACGGATTGGTGACCGGTGGTAACTGTGGCCGGATCGGCTGTGCATATTGTACAAAGTAACCTGATTTTTCCCGGGCGGTTACCCAGCCTCTTTTTTCCAGGTGGGTATATACCTGCAGCGCCGTGCTGATACTGATGCCGTGTTCTTTATGCAGCGATCTGACAGAAGGCAGTTTATCTCCGATAGCATACACGCCCTGATGGATCATGGTTTCTATCTTGTCGGCCAGCCGGAGGTATAAAAAGCGGTCGTTTTTTTTCATCTCCCTAAAGATAATCTGTTATGCTTGAAGTTGTCCTTTTCTGTATCTGTTTTGGTGTACCTTTTTGCCGTTATTTTGTGTCGTGCTACTATCAACAGCACCACTGTTTTTTCAGATAAAAAATATTTTCCTATGCAACAGCGAATGGATATCTCCAGTGTATTACCGGCAGGATTTAAAGCCATGAAAGAACTACAGGCTTTCCTGGATAACTGCGGATTGGATCACACCCTGGCAGAACTGATCAAAATACGGGCATCACAGATCAATGGCTGCGCCTTTTGTTTAAACATGCATACGGCAGATGCCCGTAAACATGGTGAAACAGAAAAACGCCTTTATAATCTGGCAGCCTGGCAGGAAGCACCTTTCTATACAGAAAAGGAAAGAGCTGCGCTGGCACTCACGGAAGCAGTCACCCTGTTGTCTGTTACCCGTGTACCAGACGACGTATATAACGCGGCAGCCGCTGTGTTTTCACAGGAAGAACTGGCCAAAGTGATTATGGCGATTGTGGTAATCAACTCCTGGAACCGCATCGTGGTAACTACCCGGCTGATACCGGAATAAATGTCCTGCCTGTCTTTTCCGGAAACGACACCCGCTTCCGGAAAAGGCCCTGGTGGGGGATGCTGCAGCAATAATTTTCATTCGCCTATAAAAGCAATAATCGGGCTTGTTGCATGTAAGGGTTTGATTAATTTTGTGCATGATCAGGCAGAAAATAAAGATACCGGTAAAAGATGCCACCAACTTTTCCTTTGCAGCATGCTTACCTTTCCTGGGCAGATCCGATAAGGAATGCCTGCATTATATACAGGGCGACAAATTGCTGAAGATGTTACTGGTAGCAGGTGAGCCGGTAGTGGTGGAAATTACAGCCGGTACCACTGCCGCATACCTGCAGGCCACTGTACTGGCTCCTGCCGGAGATCCCGTGCCGGAGCAACCCATCATCGATTATATTACACACTGGCTACACCTGGATGGTGTATTGCAACCTTTTTATGATTATACCCTCACAGATCCGTTGCTGAATGGGCTGGCACAGGCCTACCATGGCCTGCGGCTGGTAGGAATGCCGGATTTGTTTGAAGCCATCAGCTGGCCGATTATCGGACAACAGATTAACCTGACTTTCGCTTATACATTACGGCAACGTTTTATTACGCATTTCGGATACCATGCCCGGATCGGAGAAACAGATTTTTATCTGTATCCGCATCCGGCTGTTATCGCGGCGCTTACGCCGGAGCAGCTTACACCGATGCAGTTTTCCAGAAGTAAGGCATTATACCTGATTGCAACAGCCCGCGAGCTGGCAGAAGGCCGGCTCAGCGAATCGCAGCTCGCTGCCATGGACTATGAGGAGGCACGGGAACGGCTAATCGCACTGAAAGGTATTGGTAACTGGTCAGCCAACTATACCCTGATGAAGTATCGTCGTTTCCCGCAATCTGTGCTGCTGGAAGATGTGGGATTACAGAATGCCATCAAGGCCCGGTTGCAGCTGCCAGCCAAACCCACGATGGCCGAACTGCAACAGTATACGGCTCCCTGGAAAGAACACGCCGCTTACGCTACCTTTTACCTGTGGCGCTCTTTGTTGCCGCAATAATGATTGTACATGGAAACAATATATCATCTTCGTATAGACACGCCCGTTGGTCCGCTGCAGATCAGTGGTACGGCCACCTGTATCGGGGAAGTCACCTTTACGGAGGACCCGCCGGTAGATGTGGCGCCGCCGCCGGCTTTGCTGCTGGATTGTGCGCAGCAGTTGCTGGAATATTTCAAGGGTGACCGCAAAGTGTTTGACATCCCCATTGCCCAACCCGGTACTGCTTTTCAGCAAACAGTCTGGCAACAGTTACAGACGATTCCCTATGGACAAACGATTTCCTATCAACAGCTGGCCCATCGTATTCATAATCCCCGGAGTATCCGGGCAGTAGGTACTACCAATGGTAAAAACAGACTGGCCATCATTATACCCTGTCACCGGGTGATTGGCAGCGATGGTACCCTGATTGGCTATGGCGGCGGTTTGTGGCGAAAACGCTGGTTACTGGCACATGAACGTACAGACCTGTTTACGGGATTGTTATAATAATAGGATCATCTGCCTGCGAAAAAAAGAAACCTGTTTGGATGAAAATCTGATCTGGTCAAAATAAACAAAACTGCATCTGTTTTTTCCACTTTATTTATTGCAATTTTGTTGTTCATTCAGCAATCCAAAATATCCTATTTATTAACAACCAGGTATGGAGATGAAACTACAGGATGATCTGCAACAGACCGACCAGCTGTTGCAGCTGACCAAAGACTTTAGCAGTAAATTTTTAGCAGCCATAGATCAATTACCGGCCGATAAACAACCTGGGGAGCCTGTGCATTTGCCACTGCCGGTAGCTGGGATGGGTGGCGCTGCTACACTGGAATTATTCCAACAACAATATGGCGATGACCTGGCAGCTCCTGCAGGTCCCCGTTACTGGGGATTTGTCACCGGTGGCGTAACACCCGCGGCACTCATGGGCGACTGGATTACATCGGCCATGGATCTGAATTCATCGGATAAAAGCTCTGTCGCTTTTCATATAGAGCGGGAGACCATTACATTATTAAGATCGCTGTTGGGATTACCGGACGATTTCCTGGGGGCATTCGTTAGCGGTGCTACCATGGCTAACTTAACCGGACTGGCCATTGGCCGTCAGTGGCTGGGGCAACAACGTGGTATTGATATTGGTCGTGATGGTATGGCTGGTCTGCAAGACCTTCGGGTAGTATCGGCGCTGCCACACTCCAGTATCGGCAAAGCCTTATCCATGCTGGGGATGGGAAGAGATAATATTATCCGCCTGTCGGTACCGGATGACCGGGAATGTGTGGATATTGCCGCCTTGAAAAATTACCTGGAAGCCAACAAAGGCGTTCCTTTAATATATGTGGCCAACGCCGGTACCGTGAATACCGTAGACTTTGACGATATCGCGGCATTGGTGGCGCTGAAAAAAGAATATGGCTTCTGGTTGCACATCGATGCGGCATTCGGTGGATTTGCCGCCTGCAGCGATACTTACAAACATTTGCTGCAGGGTTGGGAAGCCGCAGACAGTATTACCATAGATGCCCACAAGTGGCTCAATGTACCGTACGATTCGGCGATGATTTTTTCCCGGCATCCCGATCTGCAGGTAGCCGTATTTCAAAATGCAGGTGCCGCTTATCTGGGCGATCCGGCGGCCAACTTTAATTTTATCAATTACATTCCGGAGAACTCGCGTCGCCTGCGTGCCCTGCCCGCCTGGTTTTCATTGATGGCCTATGGTAAAGAAGGATATAAGTGGCTGGTGGAAAATGATATTATCCTGGCTAAAGAGCTGGGCATGTTATTGCAGCAGGACAACACCTTCACCTTGCTGGCGCCGGTGCGTATGTGCGTGGTGTGCTTTACGCTGAATGTACCCGCTGCCTCCCGGGAGGCTGCCGTAGATGCTTTCCTGGAAGCATTGAACAGCAGTGGGGTGGTATGTATGACGCGTACGGTATATAAAGGCGTACCGGGTATCCGTGCGGCATTGGTTAACTGGAGAACAACTACTAAAGATGTATTGCTGGCCTATCATACGATGAAAGACCTGGCCGCAACCATCGTGAATCAATATTAATATGCGTAAATCACATACAAATGCCTACATCGCATTGGCGATTGTAAGCATTTTCTGGGGAACCACTTATCTGGCTTCCAGCGTAGGCGTCCGGTATATCCACGGCATGATGCTGGCAGGATTGCGACAGTCAAGCGCAGGGTTTTTAATTATCGGATTTTTTTTACTGAAAGGACACAAGCTGCCGGAGAAAATTGTGTTGTCGAAGTTATTTGTTATCGGACTATTGATGCTGTGCGGCAGTAACGGATTATTCACCTGGGCGATGCAATACATTCCCAGTGGACTGGGGGCTATCATTGCCGCCACGGTACCTATCTGGATTACGCTATTCAGTTATTTCCTGGTGCAGCGTACGCGGTTAAGTCTGCAGCTGATCATTGGGATGATACTGGGTTTCGGCGGTGTGGCCGGTATCTTCTATAACTATTTATCCAGCCTGGTGAATCCTGATTTTCAGTTTGGCATTTTCCTGTCTTTCTGCGCCTGTATTTTCTGGGCTTTGGGATCCGTGCTGACGGCCAAATGGGCGCTGAATGTAAATTATTTATACGGCGCCGGTTTCCAGATGTTTTTCAGCGGCGTGGTGATGCTGATCATTGCCACCCTGTTTATGGGACAACACCTGGATGCCGGCAGCTTTACCATTGAACTGTGGGAAAGCTTGCTGTACCTGGTGCTGGTAGGTTCTGTATTATCCTATTCGGCTTATGTATTTGCGCTGAATAATCTGCCGCCGGCACAGGCATCGGTATATGCCTATATCAATCCTATTGTAGCGGTGCTGCTGGGATGGTTGTTGCTGCATGAAAAACTGACCTGGTTAATGGGCCTTTGTTCCCTGGTAACAGTGGGAGGCGTATTCCTGGTCAACAATGCCTTTAATAAAAGTAAGCAGGCCTATCTGGCAGCTGCTAAACAATAATAGACGTTTTAGTAATAGCTAACGTTTTAAGGTAGAAGTAAAGAGTCAGATGCCCAGCCCGGTCTTTACCGGATCGGGCATCTTTTATTTTATACCGGAAAGCGCTACTTTTAAAGCTTATTGAATCTCTACGTAAATAATTATCTTATGAAAGCTATACGCGCAACCGAATTACATTTGAATGAAGTAGCTGTATTATTTGACGCCTATCGCAGTTTTTATGACCAGGCTCCGGATTATAAAGGCGCCCTGGCATTTATCGGCGAACGGATTGCATTGCAGGACAGTGTGATATTTGTGGCCATGGAAGGGGATGAAATTGTAGGATTTACACAACTGTATCCGATATTTACTTCCGTGGGTATGAAGCGTGGCTGGTTACTCAACGATCTCTATGTACTGGAATCCCACCGGGGCAAAGGTGCTGGTCGTACCCTGATAGATGCCGCAGCGGCTCATGGTCGGGATACGCAGGCCGCCTGGCTGATGTTGCAGACCTACATGACCAATACCGGCGCCCAGGCGCTGTATGAAGCCACCGGGTTTAAGAAAGATACCGACTCCTATTACTATTATCTGTCGCTGTAACCGGGCGATTTATTTACTTTGCAGCATGGATACATCAAAAAATCCCTGGACCATACACTCCAGGGAAATCCGCTACGATAATAACTGGATCAGCGTCTGGCACCATGAAGGCCTCAATCCCTCGGGGAACCCGGGGATTTATGGCGTGGTGCATTTTAAGAATCTGGCAGTAGGGGTCATTGCGCTCGATGATGAGATGAACATTTATCTGGTAGGACAGTTTCGCTTTCCTGTGAACCGTTTCAGCTGGGAGATTCCGGAAGGCGGCGGTCCATTGGGAGAAGAAGCACTGGATACCGCCAAAAGGGAATTACTGGAAGAAACCGGGCTGGTGGCCAGCCGGTGGGAAGAGATTGTGCAGCTGGATATGTCTAATTCCGTGAGTGATGAAACAGGCGTTGTGTTTCTGGCAAGAGGGCTGGAGCAACGTACGGCAGAGCCGGAAGATACGGAGGAGCTGCACCTGAAAAAAATACCTTTTGAAGAAGCCTACCGCATGGTGCAACGCTACGAAATCACCGATTCGCTGTCTGTTGCCGCCATACAAAAAGTGAAGCTGATGTTGTATGAAGGGGTATTAAATCAATAAACCCGTTACCTTTGCAGCACATGGAAAGAAAATACAACGCTTTCAAAGGAGAAAGAAAAGAAGGAGGCGGCCCGAAAAGGTACCCAACGCAGCGGCCTAAACAGTCTGCTATGATCATAGGCCGGCAGCCTGTAGTAGAAGCGCTCAACAGCGGCAAATCCATAGAACGGATCTTTTTACTCCGTTCTGCCACGGGAGATATTATCCCTCAGATCAAAGAAAAAGCATTTGCCAATAATATTCCCATCAATTATGTTCCGGTAGAAAAACTGAACGGCCTTACCCAGGCGAATCACCAGGGGTGTATCGCCATTGCCGGTAATGTCACCTACCTGGACCTGCAGGATGTGATCTCTCATGTGATTGAACAGGGAGAAACGCCGTTGTTCCTCATCCTGGACGGTATTACAGATGTACGTAATATTGGCGCCATTGCCCGTAGTGCCGTTTGTTGCGGTGCACAGGCTATCATCATCCCGGATAAAGGCATTGCCTCCCTCAATGAGGAAGCCGTTAAGTCCTCTGCCGGCGCCCTGGAAAAAATAGCCGTTTGCCGGGTCAATAGCCTGAACAAAGCCATCGATACCTTACATCTCAACGGGATTAAAGTAATGGCGAGTGAGATGGAAACGGAAACCAAACTCTACGACCTCGACCTGAAAGAACCAGTAGCTGTGATTATGGGTTCCGAAGACAAAGGCGTATATCCTTCCCTGATAAAAGCTTCCGATACCCTTTTCCGTATACCCATGGCCGGTAACTTTGAATCTTTCAATGTGGCTGTGGCGGCAGGAATTATTCTGTACGAAGCGTTGAAGCAAAGAACTATTTAATCAGGTTAAATACTGCTATACACATTTATGGGAAGATGATACCCTGTTATCTTCCCGTGAATGTGTATTTTCTTACGGCTTAATTCGTAATTTGTATTGCTTATAGTTTTTTTATGCTGAAACTTATAGAATGTCCCCGCGATGCCATGCAGGGCTGGCACAGGATGATCAGTACAGATGAGAAAGTAGAATACCTGAATGCCCTGCTGAAGGTAGGCTTTGATACCATCGATTTTGGCAGCTTTGTTTCGCCTAAAGCGATCCCGCAGCTGGCAGATACCAAAGACGTATTACCCCGGTTGCAGCTGGATGATACTGCGAGCAAACTGCTGGCGATTGTAGCGAATGTAAGAGGAGCAGAAGAAGCCATCATCTTTGATGAAATCAACTACCTGGGATTCCCGTTTTCCGTATCAGAAACCTTTCAGTTGCGGAATACCAATAAAACCATTGCGGAATCGCTGGAGCAGGTACAAACCATGCAGGAGCTTTGCCTCAAAAACAATAAAGAGCTGGTGGTATATATTTCCATGGGTTTTGGAAATCCTTACGGAGATCCTTACAGTCCGGAAATTGTATTGCAATGGGTAGAAGAGATGGTAAAGATGGAGATCAATACCATTTCCTTGGCAGATACCGTAGGGCTGGCCGATCCTGGTACCATTACCGCGCTCTTCAAACACCTCATTCCGGCTTATCCCGGGGTGGAAATCGGCGCTCATTTTCATGCTTCCCCCCAGAATTGGGAAACCAAAGTACTGGCCGCGTGGGAGCAGGGATGCAAGCGGTTCGACAGCTCCCTGAAAGGGATTGGCGGCTGCCCCATGGCAGAAGATGAACTGGTGGGCAACCTGGCTACGGAGCATTTGCTGGCATTCTGCGAGCAGCACCAGGAGCCGTTGTCGCTCAACCAGGCCGCTCTGCGGGAAGCGCAGCGCCTGGCAGATATCGTTTTTAAAGATTAACCATTATACATGCAGTTTCATTTGAGTTTCCCGGTAGAACCGCTGGAATCAGCGATCCGTTACAGCGACGAATTATTGCTGATGGGTTCCTGTTTTGCAGAAGAAATCGGGGAAAAATTACAGGAACACCGGTTTAATACGATTATTAATCCCAATGGTATCCTGTATAATCCATTAAGTATTACCAAAGCGCTCCATCACTATCTCGATGGAAAAGTATATACGCAGGAAGATCTTTTTCAGCATAATGATACCTGGCACAGCTGGGATCACCACAGTCGTTTTGCGGCAGTAACACCGGAGGCAACGCTGGACGCCATCAATACGGCGCATGCAGCGGCGGCACGCAGCCTGGAGCAGGCAGACTGGCTGATACTCACCCTGGGTTCCGCCCATGCCTATGTACTCAAGGAAAACAACCGGATGGTAGGTAACTGCCACAAAGTGCCGGCGGCGGCTTTTTATAAAAGAATGCTGACGGCAGATGAAGTGATCACGGCACTGGATAATGTGATGCACCGGCTGTTTTTCCGCAACCGGAAGATTAATATACTCTTCACCGTTAGTCCGGTGCGGTATATCCGCGATGGAGTGGTAGAAAATAACCTGAGTAAGGCCATCCTGCTGCAGGCCGTACATCACCTGGTGAATAAATTTAACCGGCTGTATTACTTCCCGGCTTATGAATTAGTATTGGATGATCTGCGCGATTATCGTTTTTATAAAGAAGACCTGGTACATCCCAACGCTACCGCTATCAACTACGTATGGGAACAGGTGGTAAAAGCCTGTATCCATCCGGATAGCCAGGCATTGCTACATACCATTGCTGAGATCAACCGGGCGGCCCATCACCGGCCTTTTAACCCGGAGAGCAGCCATCACCGGCAGTTTTTGCGCACCTATGCGGCAAAGGTAAAGCAGGTAATGGCCGATCATCCGCAGCTGGATATGCAGCCGCTGCTCACTTATTTTGAGCAGTAATGTTTATAACGGTACATTTTTTCTGTCTTTAATCGTGATCAACCCGATCACAAAACACAGGAGCGCCACAGCAATCGGATAGATTAATCCTGCCAGGTGGTGATGGTACCGGGCTACCAGCAACGTGGAAATAGTCGGTAACAACCCGCCGAATACCCCGTTCCCGATATGATAGGGGAGCGACATGGAGGTATACCGGATATGCGTAGGAAACAGTTCTACCAGAAACGCTGCAATCGGACCATACACCATCGTTACAAACAGTACCTGGATGAAAATAAGGCCTATCAGCCAGATAGCCTGTATACGGCTGACGGTTAATTCTTTTTTGTCGTTCGTTTGCCGCAGGATACTCCCATCTGTATAGGTATGTACCCGGGTGGTTTGCAACGTGAGTTGCTGGGAATCATTTCGGGTAGCATGACTTTCTATTTTATACTGCGCGGTAATTTCCTGTTTTTGGCTGATGTCGGCTATACGATCCATCGCACTGTAAATGGGATAATAGGCCAAAGCCGCTATCAGCATGCCTGCCAGCATAATTTTTTTCCGGCCGATCCGGTCGGACCAGGAGCCGAAAAGAATAAAGAAAGGCGTTCCCAGTACCAGCGCTACGGCAATGATAATGTTGGATTGCACAAATTCTATCTGCATGGTTTTCTGCAGAAAAGAAAGGGCATAGAACTGTCCGGTATACCAAACAACCCCCTGACCCATCGCAGCGCCGAATAGCGCAATCAGTACCAGCCGCAGGTTTTCTTTTTTACCGAAACTTTCCCTGATCGGATTTTTAGCTGTTTTCCCTTCTTTTTTCATTTGGGTAAACAGGGGCGATTCGTGCAGGCGTATCCGTATGTAATACGACATGATCACCAGCAGTACCGACAACAGGAAAGGAATACGCCAGCCCCAGTTATTGAAATCCACGGGCGTCATCAGGCTACGGGTAATCAGAATGACGGCCAGGGAAACGAACAATCCGAGGGTGGCCGTGGTTTGAATAAAGCTGGTATAGTAGCCGCGGCGATGGTCCGGGGCATGTTCTGCCACATAGGTAGCAGCGCCGCCGTATTCACCACCGAGGGCCAGTCCTTGCAGCAGCCGGAGTATCAACACCAGTATGGGCGCCAGTATACCAATGGTGTGATAGGAGGGGATGAGCCCAATGGCAAAGGTAGACCCGCCCATGATCAGCAACGTTAACAGGAAAGTATATTTCCGGCCTGTGAGGTCGCCCAGTCGCCCGAAAACAATGGCGCCGAAAGGCCGTACAATGAACCCTACCGCAAAAGTGGCCAGTGTGGCGATGTAGGCCAGCTCCGGATTGCTGGGCGGAAAAAACTTTTCTGAGATGATCACGGAAAGGCTGCCGAATATATAGAAGTCGTACCATTCTATCAGGGTACCTGCCGACGAGGCCAGGATCACCTGCCAGATATTCTGCGTGGTGCGTAAATGTTGCATAAGGGTTTTGTGGATTTTGGTTGTTAGCAGGAAAAAGATAAGGAATATAAATTATGCCTGCAAACAACTGTATTAAATCAGGGATGGATGGAAGCCGGAAATCAATAAAGCCTTATCTTTAATTATAAGCGCAATTTTAAACAATGAATCCAGGACAGTTACTCAATTTCAGCAGGGTTGCGGGTTTGATACTATGTTGTTTTTTTATCTCCATCACCTGTACACAAGCACAAAAAACCGGGGGAAATAAACCAAAAGTGGCCGTAACGCTCAGTGGCGGAGGCGCGCGTGGTTTGGCCCATATTGGTATACTGGAAGCGATAGACAGTGCAGGGCTTAAAGTCGACTACCTGACAGGCACCAGTATGGGAAGTATCGTAGGCGCTTTATATGCCATGGGGTATTCCGGCAAACACATTGCCGATATTGCCGGTAAGCTGGATTGGACCAGCCTTTTCACCAATCAGCCGGTATTGACGGATATCTCTTTTGAAGAAAAAGATGAGTTTAATAAATATATTATTGAGATTCCCTTTGAATACGGGAAGCCCAAACTGGCGTCCGGTGTGATTTCCGGCGAAGCGCTGTGGCTGGAACTGGCGAAACTTTGCTGGCCGGTGAAAGATGTGAAAAAGTTCTCCGACTTTAATATTCCTTTTAAATGTATCGCTACGGATGTGGCCACGGGGGAAATCGTGACCCTCGACAGTGGTGAAATTGTCACCAGCCTCCGGGCCAGTATGGCCATTCCTTCTATTTTTACCGCCGTGAAAATAGGCGACCATAAACTGGTGGATGGTGGGGTGGTGCGTAACTTTCCCACCATTACTGCCAAAGATATGGGCGCCGATATCATCATCGGATCCAATGTAAGTGGCGGACTACGGAAAGCATCGCAGTTACAGACACCCTTTGATATCCTGTATCAGTTGGGCTTTTATAAAGATGCAGAAGATTTTAAAGAAGCCCGGAAAATATGTGATGTATATATTCCCATCAACAAAGAGCTGGAAGATTATTCGGCGGCTTCTTTCAACAGTGTGGACTCCATCATTGAAATAGGCCGGCGGAAAGGACGGGAGCTGTATCCGGTATTCAAGCATATGGCGGATTCACTGCAGGCGCTGTATCCCCGGCAGGAACCGTTTGCGGCCGAACGATTGCCTTTTGCCGCAGACATAGAGTTGAGCAGTATTCATGTAGATGGCCTCTTGCATTCTGATCAGCGGTTTTTTCTCCAGCGGTTGCACCTGAAGCCAGGAGAATGTTATACGCCTGCGCAGATCCGGAATGCCATTTTAAATGTGTATGGTACCCGCTTTTATAAACTCATCACCTATAACCTGACACCGGAAGGTTATGGCAAAACCCGTATGGATATTCAGGCAGAAGAAAATCCGCTCACCTATGTGAAGTTTGCCCTGAACTATAATTCATTTACCGGCGCCAGCGCCATCCTGAACCTTACCCAGCGTAATTTCATTGTGCCCAACTCCCGCTCCTTTGTCAGAATGGCGGTGAGTGAAAATCCGCGATTCGAAGCAGAGTATTACAAATACCTGGGGCGTACCCGTGATTTTGGTTTTGGGCTGAGTACCTATTATGAAAATAACAGCCTCACGTTTTATGATGATAGCTTTAATAAGCTCCAACCTTACCGGAATAAATACTTTAATGTAAATATGGATGTGCTGTATTCGCTCCGCCGCGATATGGCCGTGGGAGCGGGTACGCGCTGGGAATACATCAAGTTTAAACCACAGTACTCTCCGTTTCTGGAACTGAGCGGCAGTACCAATCAGCTGAACTCCTATGCATTTTTCGGTATCAATTCCCTGAACCGGAAACTGTATCCGACCAAAGGATTGTACCTGAATATGGAAGCCGGTTATGTATATAATCAACATTCGGGCATCTCCCTTAACAAGGATAGTTTACCGATCAACCTGGATAGTCTGGGGCTGGACTTCGGGAACTACCAGCGTTTAATGTTGAAAATGAAATACTATATTCCTTTTGGTACGAAGTCGGCCCTGGAGTTTGATGCCACAGCGGGATTGAACAACAGTTATAAACAGTTTGTGACGAATGCCTTTATCGTAGGCGGGATGGCGGATCTGAGCCGTAACCAGGTACCTTTCATTGGTATATATGAAGGAGAAGTGGTGACGTCTAATATTGTGGCAGTGCAGATGGCATGGCAACAGGAAGTGGTGCGGAATATATTTGTGATGCCGAGAGTAGGCGTGGCCGTATATGATAATATGATTTCCATGCCGGGTTTTAAAAGAACCTCTTTCCTCAGCGGCTATGGAGTAGGGGCTGCATATACCAGCCGCCTGGGACCTGTAGAGGCTACGCTGATGTACAATGATCAGTCGGGCCGGTTGAAGTTTTATGTGAATATGGGATTCAATTTCTGATCCATACAGCTGGCTGTATAAAAGAACCGTCTGGCGGAAAGCTAACCATGGTGCGTATCACCGGTTGTTTGCTGCCAGACGGTTTTATATATTAGTGCATTCTGTCGCCGCGCACCGTCATGTTTTGCAGGATCTCTGCTTCCAGTTTCAACCACTCCTGCCAGCGGATTCTTACTTTTTCTTCCGGGAAGTATTCATTGGCGAGATCAATGAACAGGCGGTAGTGGCCTGCTTCGGAGATCATGAATTTCCGGTAGAACTCCCGCATGTATTCATCTTCCAGGCCTTCGCTCAGGAGGCGGAAACGTTCGCAGCTGCGGGCTTCTATCAGGGCAAATATCAGCAGGGCATCCAGGAAGGCATCATCTGCATGTCCGCCTTTGCTCCGGTTGTCCATCAGTGCATTTACATAATCATCTTTCCGTTGGCGGCCGAGGGTCAGGCCGCGTTTTTTCATTTCGGCCAGCACCTGCCGGAAATGTCCCCATTCTTCCGTTACAATAGGCGCCAGCTCTTCTACCAACCGGATTCTTTCCGGGTTGCGCTGAATCAGTGAAATCGCAGAAGATGCTGCTTTCTGTTCACAATAGGCGTGGTCCGTCAGAATGTCTTCCAGCGAAATGGCCGCCAGGTTTACCCAACGTGGGTCAGTAGGTAGTTTTAATCCGAGTATAGATACTTTGCTCATTTGAATAATAATGGCCGGCATCAGGCCTGATACCGTCTGTTTGTGCGAAGATAAGATTGAATAGTTTAAATTGCCAATTGCTGCCGGCAAAACGTGCGGGCAGGCTTGCCTGCACAGGTAAAATATGCATGTATGAATCAATTGGATACTTCGTTTATGGCGCGTTTACTCGATGAACGCAGGGTACAGCAATCTTTCCGGCAGCTGCGGCTGCCGGCCGGTAAAGTAGATTTTTGTTCCAATGATTACCTGGGACTGGCCCGCAATGCAGATGTGAGAGCGCATATACATACCCTTATGCAGGAACGTTTCGTATCGCATGGCAGCACCGGATCCCGGCTGCTGGCGGGCAACTACGAATGGATCAATGACCTGGAAACAGATCTGGCGACCTTTCATGCCGCGGAAGCCGGACTGCTCTACAATTCCGGATATGATGCCAACCTGGGATTGTTTTCCTGTATCGCCGGAAAAACAGACACCATTATTTATGATCAGCTGATACATGCTTCCATCCGCGACGGCATACGGTTATCTGTAGCCCGGTCCTTTGCTTTCCGGCACAATGATCCGGAAGACCTGGAAAAAAAACTGCGGCAGGCCACCGGGAAAGTATTTGTAGCTGTGGAATCTGTATACTCCATGGACGGTGATGAAGCGCCACTGGCCGACATCGCTGCGCTTTGCCACCGGTACCAGGCCTACCTGATTGTAGACGAAGCCCATGCCACCGGCATCACCGGCGAAAAAGGAGCCGGGCTGGTACAGGCGCTGGGATTGCAGGACGCCTGCCTGGCGCGCGTACATACCTTTGGTAAAGCCGTCGGGTGTCATGGGGCTATCATCCTGGGCCCGGCTGTATTAAGAGACTATCTGATCAATTTTTCCCGCTCCTTTATTTATACCACTTCATTGCCGCCGGCAGCACTGGCTGCCATCGCAGCCGGCTATAGCGCCTTCCCCTATATGCAGGCAGCACGGCATACCTTGCAGGCATTAATCACCCGTTTCCGCGCAGGCACAGCACACCTGGAAAGTTTACCGGGTACGCACCCGATACAGGTAGTGATGACAAGGGGGAATGAAAACACCCGCCGGGTGGCGGCCACGCTGCAGGAAGCGGGGCTGGATGTACGACCTATCCTGCATCCTACCGTACCGCTGGGCACAGAACGTTTACGCATCGTGATACATAGTTTTAATACGACAGCAGAAGTAGATCAGCTTATAAAAGTATTATCGTGAGCGATAATTTTCCGTTCATGTAAAGTATTATATCGGGAGATGGTTTTCAGTCAAATTTGATGTATTTTACATATTACATCCGATTAGTAATATGAAAATAATCCCCGCTATTATTACAGCTGCTGTTACCTTGTCACTTACATACGCGTTCAGCAATAAGTTAGGAAATATTCCGCCCCTGGGAAATTTGTTAAGTCCGCAAACTGGCTTCTGGCGTAATGCAGAACCTATTGGCCAACGTCCGCACGAAGAAGTGGTATTACCCGGATTATCCGGTAAAGCATCCGTATGGTTTGATGACCGTGCCGTGCCACACATCTTTGCCGATAATGATGCCGATGCCTATTATGTACAAGGTTTTGTGACCGCGCGGGATCGCCTCTGGCAGATGGAATTACAGACCATGGCCGCTGCCGGCCGATTGTCGGAAATACTGGGACCAAACCTGATCCGCTATGACCGCTCCCAGCGTCGCCTGGGTATGTTGTATGGTGCTGAACTGGCCGTGAAAACCATGATGAGTGACCCGGATACCAAAACAGCGGTAACCGCATATGCCGCCGGCATCAATGCCTATATCGCCACCCTCACACCGGCGACCTTACCTGTTGAATATAAAATACTGGACTATAAACCGGAAAAATGGGATATTATCAAATCAGCCCTGCTCCTGAAATACATGGCGCACGACCTGGCAGGATTTGCTAACGACCTCGAATATACGAATGCACGCCGCCTGTTTTCGCTGGAAGATTTTAACCTGATGTATCCCGACTTCCAGGATACACTGGATCCTATCATTCCCAAAGGAACGGCGTTTGCTGCAGCTACTGCAAAAGCTACGGCGCCACCAGACAGTCTGCTGGCGGTAGATGAAGCCATCCTGAAATTCAAGATGGACAAACCCAATCCGGAAAATGGCAGTAACAACTGGGCAGTAAGCGGCAACAAAACCAGATCCGGCGCACCTATTCTTTGCAGCGACCCGCACCTGGGTCTCAGCCTGCCTTCTATCTGGTATGAGGTACAGATTCATACTCCGGATATGAATGTATATGGCGCCTCCCTGCCTGGCTCTCCCGGTGTGATCATTGGTTTCAACGACCAGGTCGCCTGGGGTGTCACCAACGGAGAAGTAGACGTGAAAGACTACTACCGCATGCAATTCCGCAACGGTAAGCAGGAATACCTGTTCAACGGCAACTATCGCCCGGCCGATCTGCGCATAGAGGAAATCAAAGTAAGAGGTGGCCAGACTGTAAAAGATACGGTAGCCTATACTGTATGGGGCCCTGTTATATATGATAATACCTTCCCGGATAAAACGACCAAAGAATCTTTCCTGGCTATGCGCTGGAAGGCACTGGACCCTTCCAATGAACTGGGGACTTTCCGCCGGCTCAATAAAGCCCGTAATTATGAGGATTACCTGGAAGCCCTGAAATTCTATACCTGTCCGGCCCAGAACTTCGTATTTGCGGCTAAAAGCGGCGATATCGCCATCTGGCAGAATGGTATCTTCCCGGTAAGATGGCGCGACCAGGGTAAATGGATCATGCCCGGCAGCGACAGTACCTACGCCTGGCAGGGATATATCCCACGGGAGGAGCTGCCACATATCAAAAACCCGGAACGGGGTTTTGTGAGCTCCGCCAACCAGCGCGCTACTGATAACACGTATCCTTATCCTTTATACGGCCAATTTGACCTCTTCCGTGGCGAGCGTATCAATCAGCGGCTGGCAGTGATGAATGGCATCACCCCGCAGGATATGATGGCACTCCAGAACGATAACAAGAACCTGTTTGCAGCAGCGGCTATACCGCTGTTCCGCAGACACCTCGATACCACCTCCCTGGATGCTACCCAGCGCAGTTACTGGCAGCTGTTATCCTCCTGGGACTGTGTCAGCAATGCAGACAGCAAAGCAGCCAGTGTTTTCAACTATATGTGGAATAGCCTGGAAGATACCATCTGGCATGATGAGCTGCGTCCAAAAGATACCACCATCCTGACCTATCCGCAATCTACCACTACCTTACTGTTGTTGTTGCGCGACACGTCTTTCCACTTCCTGGATAATATCAATACGCCACAAAAGGAAACGTTATCGCAGCTGATACAGGGCGCCTTTATTGCAACTGCGAAAAAAGCTGCTGCCTGGGAGAAAGCCGGTACATTGGAGCTGGGTAAAGTTCGTGGTACCGATATCAATCACCTTTCCCGCGCCTTGCCTGCTTTCAGTGCATTGCACCTGTTTACAGGCGGTGGCCGCCATATTGTGAATGCCTCTCAGAAAACCCATGGTCCTTCCTGGAGAATGGTGGTGCAGCTGTCGGATAAGACGGAAGCCTATGGTATTTATCCTGGCGGTCAAAGTGGTAATCCGGGCAGTCCTTACTACGATAACAGTGTAGGCGACTGGGCAGCCGGTAAGTATTATCTGCTGCATATTTTTAGCGGTCAGGAAAAAGATGACGCTGCGATCCGCTATAAGATGACATTTGCAGGGAAATGATAAAAAAAATCACTGGAATATTTGGTTGAAAAAAAATAATTCCTATCTTTGCACTCCCTTACACAAACGGGGAATGATTCCGTAGCTCAGTTGGTAGAGCAATACACTTTTAATGTATGGGTCCTGGGTTCGAGTCCCAGCGGGATCACTGGAAAAAAGCCTGCACATTGTGCAGGCTTTTCTGTTTTAAAGTGGTTATGAAAAATTTCATGCGGTTGTTTGGTTAGAAATGATGAAAGAAATTTATCTTACATAATCATATTGTGTACCTGGATAAATATTGTGTAATGAAAGTAAGAAGCATTACGATTCCTGATTTACATCATTTTAAAGATTTACATCTGGACCTTACTTATCCTGCAGGACATCCGAAGGCGGGGCAGGCTTTAGATAAGGTTTGTATCATAGGACAAAGTGGAACCGGGAAGACTACCTTATTGAAGTTGATATCTGTTCTTTCATACAGAGGGAGCTTGTACAAAGAGTTAGGATCAATGGACCAAATTAGTCAGATCTCTCTTGGTTTTGAATTTGAGGATTTGATTGCGTCCCAGACAATTGCTTTTGACGATGAAGCTGATCCGGAAAAAAAGATGGTAGCCTATTACTGGAACGTTGCTTACCAGGATGATGCAGCAATTGAACTTGAGCGTGCCAATCTACAATGGGATACTTATATCAAGTCAATAAAACAAACCTCCATATATTTCCCGGCTGATTTGGATTACAAACTGGAGGTGGAACACGATGATTTATTAAACTTACAGGACCAAAAAAACATAGATTTCTCTTCTTATTCTGCTGCTAATACATGGACAATTATATTAAATGAAATCCGGCGTTATCAGGAAGAAGAGATAAAAATCCGGCAGGAGATTTCTCATATTGCAGAAAAGGCAATAGATTTAAAATCTATTCAAAATGCTGTTAAGAAACTGGAAAAGTGGCGTCGTGAAACCCGGAGCCCGGTACAGGATATCGCCGATAAATGTCTTGATCCGTTGTTGAAAAATTTTGGCCTGCGTGTTAAAACAAAATTGGACTTTCAGGGTAAAGATGATATAGGATTTCTGAAAATAGAAGATTTTGCGGGCAATGAGGTGCCAAACGGTTTGTTGAGTACAGGTACCAAGCAGGTAATGTTATCAGCCCTGCCCTTGTACTTATTGCAACCTGAAAAATGCCAGATACTATATGATGAGCCGGAGAGATCTTTATACCCCGATCTTCAAAGAACAATTATTGATTACTACCAAAGCCTTACTACAGATTGCCAGTTTTTCTTTGCTACACATTCTCCTATCATCGCCTCTTCTTTTGAGCCCTGGGAGATAGTGGAATTGAAATTTGACAAGAACTGGAATATCTATCGTGATCTATATTATGAAGGGGAGAATCATGTGGATAATTACTTTGTTGATCCAAGGTACTTGGATTATGATCTCATTCTAAAGAAGGTTTTTGATCTGAAGGATACCAGCACCGATTTACGAATGGAAGCATTGGTAGAATTAACCATGTTGAAAAACCAGTTAGATCAGCTGAAGCAGGATGGCAAATTGAAAACCCCAAAAGCAAAAGAAATATTGACGCGTTATAAATTGTTGGCTCAAAAGTTAGCCTGGAAAACCGAATGAATCAATTATGCGTAAAATTGATAAGTCTGGATTGTTAGCTACCAAATACAAAGAATGGTTGGATGATTTAACCGCAAAAGGGAAAAAGCATCCAAAATATAACTCTTCTAATTTTAAATACTATTATGATATAGTAGCGAGCCTTGTATGGTTGCAGGAAGGGTTATGTGCATACTCGGAAAGGAAGATGCAAGACTGCCGCAAGTGTGCGCCTGAGCATTGGATAGATGGAATCTTTAAGCAATTCCAGTTTTCCGGACAACTGGATCATTATAACGCCGCCTTAAAAGATAGCAAGGGATGGGACTGGGATAATTTCTTTCTTATTGATGCAGATGTAAATGTAAAAAACAAAAGGGATAAGTGTCCCAATGGTATATTAAAGCCTGACGCAATATCCTTTGATCCCAATATTTACCTTGAATATAAAATACCCGATCATATTTTTGTTCCTAACCGAAATCTTGATTTCGAAACGCAAGAAAAAGTACGACACGATTTAACATGCCTGGGCTTGAATTTCGAGCCTATTATAGACATAAGAAAAGAATACTTGGCCCCCTATCTGACTGATATTGAGTTTCAAGCCCTGACAACAGATCAGGCTAGAGTTAAGTTAACCCAATTTTACACGGCTTTTGAGATGGCTGTGATTCAAGTAGTATAGATACTTAAATGATGTAAAGATGGACACCTCCACGTCATGCGTGGGGAAATCGCGTTTCTATAACCCAACTTGCTGTTTCTACGCATCAGCCGACGTTGCTACCAAATGATAACGCCAAACAACATGCTTCAATAAAACCACGGATTTTTTTACATTTAATGATGGAAATGATTATCCGAAAACCGCATCCCGAAGATTTTGAACAATGGTTTGTCTTATGGGAGGGCTACAATGAATTTTATGGACGATCGGGAGAAAAAATGCTTGATCCGCTGATTTCCCGGACAACATGGAATCGTTTTTTTGATGTTGATGAACCTGTTCATGCCATCGTTGCGGAGTATAACGGAAGGCTGATAGGCCTTTCGCATTACCTGTATCATCGCAGTACTATAACTGTGGAGCCAAGTTGCTACCTGCAGGACTTATTTGTATTACAGGAATCCCGGGGAAATGGTGTGGCCCGAAAACTCATTGAGAGGGTATATAGCCTTGCTAAAACAAATGGGTGTTCCAGGGTCTATTGGCAAACGCAGGAAACAAATCATCAGGCCATTCAATTGTATGATAAATTGGCCGAGCGGTCAGGTTTTGTAGTGTATCGTAAACTGCTATGATACTATCATAAATATGCCCACGCATTCTATCGAGAAAGAATATGCCAGGTAACGCTTGCGTGATAGGTTTTTTGTAGTCTTTTATTAAGGGAATCACAGTGTAGTATTGTTTATACAGCACTGATAATTCATCAAAAGTATTACCAGCAGGAAATGGAATATAAAATCATAAAACCATGTACCGCATTAGCCCCTTATATTCATTCCTTCTGGGAGCTGAAAGGGGAAGATAATGACAAGCAGTGGGAGCGGAATTTTCCGGATGGTTGCGCCGGGCTGGTGGTTAATATAGGAGATACCTGTGCAACGGATAATGGGTCAGTCAGGATGGATTTTGGCAAAACATATGTGGTAGGAGCCATGACCTCTTTTAAAGACAGTTTCATCGATGCAGATGCGCATCTGTTGGGTGTGTGTCTGAAACCCGGTGTATTTCGGAATTTTTATAATTATGTCACACAAAATGAAATAACTGATCAAACCATTCAACTGGAAAAGCGGTATTCGTTTGACCTGGATAAAGTGATAAAAAATCCTGTTGACTATCTGAATACATTTTTTGTAAACAGACTACAAAAAAGAAACGAACACTTACAAACAATTATTGAAGCGATTGACCACGCGAAAGGGCAATTAAGTATAGATGAAATCGCCCGCATGAATTTTACAACAGTGCGGCAACTGGAGCGAACATTCAAAGCTGAAACAGGGATTAGTCCGAAAGCGTATTCCTGTATTATTCGCTTTCAACATGCTTTATCCAGGATTAAAAATTCTGACCCGAATGAAAGCCTGTTCGATATTGCATTGGAATGTGGTTATTACGACCATGCACATTTGACGAATGAAATCAAAAGAAACACCGGGCTTGTACCATCTCAACTTTAATTTTGTCGCTTTTTTCCAAAAGACGGCTACCATCTGATCTGTAATTTTGCTGAAAAGAGAAGGATATGAAAAAAGTAATTTTAAATTTAGCCGTTAGCTTAGATGGTTTTATTGAAGGCCCCAACGGAGAAGTAGATTGGTGTATCATGGAAGAAGATATGCATTTTGATGCCTTCATAGAGAGCATTGATACGATATTCTATGGGAGAGTGAGTTATGATGCGTGGGGAAATTTTCAACCGGATGAAAATACCAGTCCGGCAGAAAAGGCAATGTGGCAGGGAATACATGCTAAGCACAAATTTGTTTTTTCAAAGCAAGACCGAACAGCCGAAAAAGCGACTTTCATTGCAGATGATATTGTCAGCAAAGTAACCGCCATAAAGCAAGAAAACGGAAAGGATATCTGGTTGTACGGTGGTGCTGGTCTGATTAAGACGTTCATCAACCTGGGCCTTATTGATATCTATAAAATATCTGTTCACCCGGTGGCATTGGGTAGCGGAAAGCCGTTATTTGAAGCCTTGAAAGGACGCGTGGGACTGATATTGACCGGCACACGCGTATTTAAATCAGGCGTTGTGGAATTGACATACGAACCGGAAAAACAGCTAATCGCTAATAGTTGATCTAAAGAGGGGGACGTCTGAGAAGACGGCCCCCTCTTTAGATATTGGATGAGATTTACATTTTGCCACTTTGTTCGTAGGTAGGGCCATACAAACCCGGCACTTTATTGCCCGTTGCACGCAGGTAAACAATCAATTCGCCCCGGTGGTGATAGATATGATTAAAAAGAAATCCACGCGATACAATGCCTCTGGGCATAGGACCCAGGAGTACTTTTTCTCCTGCTTTCATCGTCCAGTTTTCCAGCAGTTTTTCCTCTGTAAGCGTCGCTAATGCAGCCCTTGCTTTTTCAACATTGTTTTCAAAAAGGGCCAGTGTAGCCTGGATGTCATTGGTGTCTCCCCGTTCCAGATGATCTGTAGCCAGGTCGTACACATCTTTGGTCAATGTGCCCACATACCAGTAATAAATGGTGGCAATATGCTGGGCAAGTTCTCCCATCGTCCAGGAAACGGCGGAAGGCTTATAACCGAGGTCTTTTTCGGGAACCGCCTGTAATAATTTACGCGTGTTGTTTACTTCATGTTCGAATTCGCCTGTAAGGTATTGCAATATCATAAAGTGGTTTTAGCTAAAGTTAAATAATTAAATGGTACGAATAGCCGGGGAGGTGGTTCCGTTTTGATGTCCCACCAATGATTTATGTTTGTTGGATAATTGTATGCATGCCATGATTCCAACTTATAAGATGGAAGACTTTCCTTCCCATAAAACACTGGCGCATTTTTTTCGATTGGAACGATTTGAGGACCTGTCGTGGCCAAAAGATTTGCAATGGCCGCACAAACATGATTTTTATGAAATCATCTGGGTCACGGAGGGAACCTTTACACATACTATCGATTATCACGATATCTTTATTCAAACAGGTACACTGCTAATCACTGCTCCTGGTCAGATTCACCTGTTGCATACACCGGAAAAGGTAAAAGGTTATAGTATCGCTTTCACCGAGCAATTCCTGCTGGCACATCATACACAGGAATCTGTTTTTGAACTTACTTTTCTGGAGGATAGCTTCACTAAACCATATCTATGTTTAGACGAAAGCATGCAACAGGAGTTGCGTGCGATTATTGATCCGCTGACAGCAGAGCTGGACCGGCCAGTGAAAGTGCCTTTAATCATCAATGGCTTACTGTTTGTTTTACTGAATCGTATTCAGCGATTCATGCACAATGATCCCGTAGCATTGAAAGACACTTTTCAGGTGGTCTTGCTTAAAAGGTTTAAGAAACTGATAGCGCAACATTATAGGGAAGCGACGCCGTTAACCTTTTATGCAGATAAGCTGCATATATCTGCCAATTATCTCAATAAAATTGTCCGGCAGTTAACGGGTAAGACGGCAGGGGAGATGATCCGCGATCGGGGCCTGATAGAGGCAAAACGGATGTTGGTTTATTGTAACCTGCCAATCGGTGATATTAGCGATCAGCTGGGGTTTAAGGACTTTTCTTATTTCTCCCGTCAGTTTAAAAAACAGGAAGGCGTATCGCCCGCTGCATATCGTAAACGCATGCACGAAAAATATCTGAACAGGTAACCTTGATATTTTGGAATGAAAAGTACCAATGTTGGCCGGTTATTTTCTAACAGGCAGGGTGGTTGTCATCCGAGATTTGCTGTTATAAATACTAAAACAATAACAGTATGAAAGAAGGTTTGAAAATCGCCAGGGATTACTTTAAGAAGCACCTGGATCTGCATGCACCCATCGTTGAACTACGTATTGCCGCAGCTAAAATGTATGCCACCTTACCTGTGGCTGCTGATATTATTTATGAAACCGTATCCGTCGGAAATCTAACCGGTGAATGGACGATGGCCCCCGGTGCCAGCGATACCCATGTGCTGTACTATATACATGGTGGTGCATTTCTGATTGGCAGCCCGGCAACACATCGGGGAGAAATCAGTGAACTGGGGAGAGCGGGGAAAATGAAAACCTTCGCCCTGGATTACCGATTAGCACCTGAGCATCCGTTTCCGCAACCCCTGGAAGATATATTTGAGGGATATCTATGGTTGCTGGAGCAAGGATATAAGGCCGAAAATATTATTATTGGCGGCGATTCTGCGGGAGGCAATGCGACTATCAATGTATTGCTTTTCGCGCGGGACAGAGGCGTACCAATGCCAGCCGGCGGTATCCTGATATCTCCATGGATAGACTTAGGACAAAGTGGCGCCACCTACAGAACCAGAGAAGGCATAGATCCGATTGTAAGCCGTAGCGTGATTGAAAGACAGGCTGCCGCGTATTTGGGCGGCGCTCATCCGGAGCTGCCGGTGGCTTCCCCTGTTTATGCAGCTGTTCATGGTATCGCGCCGGTGTATGTGATCGTGGGAGAAGCAGAGGAGATGTTGAGTGAAGCCCTGACGTTTACACACAATGCAGCTATGGCAGGCGTACATGTAAGGTTGGAAGTCTGGCCCCGGATGATCCATAACTTTCCCTTGTGGCATGCGCTGTTGCCGGAAGGAAAAGAGGCTATAAAAAAAGCAGGGGAGTTTATGATGGCTTTAACCGGAGGTAGATCCTGTTGATCAGGTGCCGGTAATACAAATGAAGCAAAGGTCCGTATGCCGGATCATCAGGCATACGGACCTTTACGGTATACGATTACTTATGCTGCGAGCTATCATTATATTGCCAAAGCACATTAATAATTTTCCAGGTTCCATTCAACTTAACAAGGTGCATATAGTCGATCCAGTCATCTGCGATCAGTTTAAGGGACGCTGTTCTGTCTGAAACATCCAGCAGTTTCACTTCTTTCTTAGGTACAGGTGGAAATTTATCTTTGTTCCTATTGTAGCTTTCTGCCAGTAGTACCATAGATTCGGTAGATGTTTCCCGGAGATAATCTTTGTTGGTGGCTTTATCTTTCCAAAATGTACGCTTCACCATCCTGGGGTGTAATGCCCTTTCCATCTGCGCCGGATTCGGTGTATGCTGTGATTCGATATAATCGAGTGCGGCTTGTTTGATGGCGATGCTATCTTGTTTTGTCTGACTAAAACACCAGGTGCCTGATAGCAATAATAATGTGAAAATATAGAAGGATTTCATACCTATAAATATAGGTATGGAAGACTGGCATGCAACAGATATTGTGTTAAGCGGCTTAAAATATGGTTGTATATGCCTGCTACGCTTTTCATATATATTTTAACTTCTTCCTTCTTTATCAATTATTTGTCGTAATATTACGCCGCAATTGGTTTTTAACATAAATTTCACAATGTTAGAATTAATAGGGAATCAGGTGGAAATCCTGAGCAGTCCCGCTACTGTAAGTTCTATTACAACACTTTGACATCTACTCGCCACTGTTTTTAGTGAATAAAAATGGGAAGGCCGTCTAAAGTGAGAACAAGCCAGGAGACCTGCCAATGCAGCTAAATTTTTTAAAGCTTTCGAGGATGAGGCTTTGAATACAACTTGCACTGAAATTATTTCGGGGTCTTTTGTTTTCGTATGTCATCTGGTAGGCTATCAGACAAATCCAACTATTAACCTGTATGTCAAACGCATTAAAAACGTTGCCAATAACGTTTTTAGCATTTATTTGCACCAACCTGTACGGACAGCAAACCTATCGCAACACTACACCAGTGGATACCGGTAAGGTGAAGACTTTACGGGGAGTTACTATTTATACATCTGTATATAAAGAAGTGATTCCTTCGCAAAAACTATCCGGCGATAACTTAAAAAGTTTAAACAGTTTTTCTGTAGCAGATGCCATACGCTATTTCGCAGGTGTGCAGGTAAAGGATTATGGCGGAATAGGCGGACTGAAAACTGTGGATATGCGCAGTATGGGGACTAACCATATGGGCGTATTCTACGATGGTATTCAGTTAGGTAACGCACAAAACGGACAGATAGATCTGGGAAAGTTTTCAATGGATAACATTGAATCCATCTCTATGTACAATGGTCAGAAAAGTGAAATTTTTCAACCAGCAAGAGATTACGGATCTTCCGGTAGTATCTATCTGCGGAGCAGAAAGCCGGTCTTCGATTCTGCCAAAAACACCAACTTCAAGGGCGTTTTAAAAACAGGTTCGTTTGATTTAATCAATCCCTCCGTATTACTGGAGCGGAAGTTGAATAAAAATATAAACTATTCCATCAGCAGTGAATATATCAGGTCTTCCGGTCGTTACCCGTTCCGGTATAAAAGAGTATTCCCTGAATCCGGGGACGTGGCCTGGGATACCACTGCTATCAGACATAATGGAGATATCAATGCGTGGAGGCTGGAAGGTGGATTATATGGTAATATCAATCGGGGGGTATGGAATGCCAAAGCGTACTTCTATGATTCGGAAAGAGGTATACCAGGGGCTATCGTCAATAATGTCTGGAAACGTGCGCAAAGACAATGGGACCGGAACTTCTTCCTGCAGGGCTCTTTTCAAAAAAATGTTGTCTGTGGGTACGATATCCAGGTGAATGCAAAGTATGCCAACGATTATATGCGCTACCTGAATCCGGATCCGGATTTAATGCATATAGATAATAGTTTTCATCAGCAGGAGTGGTATGGTTCCATTGCCAACAAGTATAGTGTGTCGAAAAAGATTGATATCAATTTGTCGACGGACTTCCAGTATAATACGTTGCGTTCTGATCTGGCTGGTTTTGTATTCCCGAAGAGATTTACTTCCCTGGTAGCATTGGCCGGAGCAGGAGAATTTGGGAAGTTGAAAATGCAGGCCAGCGTGTTGGGTACGTTTGTCAATGAGCGGGTTGTCAAAGGAAATACGCCGGTAGGCAATGCTGCCGTTGCCGCCCCATCCAAACAGGAAGTGACACCAGCTGTTTTTCTCTCCTATAAACCCTTTTCCCGCGCGGATTTTAATATAAGGGCCTTTTACAAGAATATTTTCCGGATGCCTACTTTTAATGATTTGTATTACACGGATATTGGTAATATCAATCTGGAGCCGGAGTATACACATCAATATAACCTGGGTTTTGCCTACCGTAAAAACCGCATCGGTTCCGTTTTAACGGAGTGGCAGCTACAAACTGATTTTTACTACAACCAGGTTACCAATAAAATAGTCGCCGTTCCCAAGGGCAGCGGTATGTATCGCTGGATGATGATGAATCTGGGAGATGTAGAAATAAAAGGTGTGGATGTTGTATCAGACCTGGCCTTTTCTTTTCCGGCAGGTATTTTACTGAATATAAGAACAGCTTATACCTATCAGCAGGCACAGGATTTTACGGGAAGAAAAAGTACAGCGCTGAAAGAGATCACCTATGGCGGACAAATTCCCTATATCCCCTGGCATAGTGGTTCATTCATCTCCAGTGTACAGTATAAATCCTGGCGACTGAACTACAGCTTTATTTACGTGGGAGAACGTTACCATAATTCAGCGAATATACCGGAGAACTATGAGCAGCCCTGGTATACACACGATCTCTCTGCTTCTAAAAACATACAGTTTAAACGATATCGCTTCCGGATTTCCGGAGAGCTGAACAATGTTTTCAGTCAGGATTATGAAGTGGTATTGAATTACCCGATGCCTAAACGAAATTATAAAATCATTTTATCCGTGGAACTATGAGCAGGCATTCCTTATGCTTTATCGCACTGCTGCTGATTTTTGGGATCTCCTCCTGCAGGAAGGATGTAGCCGTATTCATCAATGATGGCGTCAAGGTAGACTCGGCCGTTAAAAACAATTTTGCCGGCTTTTATCTGCTGAATGAAGGTAATATGGGCAGTAATAAAAGTACACTGGACTATTTTGATTTTGCTACCGGTGTATTTCGCAGAAATATTTATGCGGTCATTAATCCCAATGTACCGAAGGAATTGGGCGATGTAGGAAACGACATCGCTATTTATGGTAACCGGTTGTATGCGGTCATCAATGCTTCCAATAAAGTAGAGGTAATGGAAGCCGGTACTGCGCGCAGAATCGGGCAGATTGGCATTCCCAATTGCCGCTATATAAAATTCGATAAGGGATTTGCCTATATCACTTCCTATGCCGGACCTATTGAAATTAATCCGGATTATAAGCAAAAAGGATATGTAGCTAAAGTCGATACTGCCACGCTTACCATCGTTGGTAAATGTATTGTTGGCTACCAGCCCGACGGTATCGAAATAACCAATGGTAAAATCTACGTAGCTAATTCCGGCGGTTATATGGGGGCGGGCAATACCGAGAAATATGAACGAACGGTATCCGTGATTGATGTAGCCACCTTTAAAGAAGAAAGACGGATCGATGTGGATTATAATCTCCACCACGTAAAAGCCGATAAGCGCGGGGATCTGTGGGTAACATCCCGGGGAGATTATAAACAGCTTCCTTCCAGGCTTTATTTTATAGATAAAGAAAAACAGCAGGTAACGGATGTATTGCCTGTTGCGGTGAGTAACTACTATCTGGACGGAGACTCCCTATATATATACAGTACGGCGTGGAGTCATATTACCCATTCCAATGTGATTACCTATGGTATTGTAAATACCCTTACACACCAGTTGGTCAGCCGTGCCTTTATCACAGATGGAACCGATAAGGAAATAGAAATTCCCTATGGTATTATGGTACATCCGGACACCAAAGATATCTATGTCACAGATGCGGGTAACTATGTATCACCCGGATTATTGTACTGTTTTACGAAAGCGGGTAAAAAGAAGTGGAGTGTACGTACCGGTGATATACCAGCTCATTTTGTACTGTTACCTAAACCATAAAAATACTATCTAAAGAAATAAAATATGCGTAACAACCTTTTTCTAAAGTTGCTGATTGTCGTTGTTTTTCTTATTGGTGCCTGTAAAAAAGACTCGTATGAGGCGCCCGCTATTTCCGGTATGACAGGAGATACGATTGTATTAAACATTGGCGAGAAAACGATTCTGGCGCCCAATATTACCAGTGTTGGCGATAACAGTTATACCTGGATGGTGAATGGCAAGGAAGTATCCTCCGGTCAGGTCAATTATACTTTTGTAGCTGCGGAACCGGGTAATTTCGAAGTCACCTTTAAGGTGAATGGTAAAGGCGGCACGAATGCACAATCTTTCAAAATATATGTGGAGAAGCCGATTGCCATCACTATAGATGAGTTACCTGTTGTAACCATGTGTGATGTTATTGAGATCACCCCTTCAGTTACAGGTCCCGACCGCACAGACTATGAGTATGAGTGGGCTGTTGGTGATTCTGTAATCAGTAAAAAACGTAACCTGAGTTTTATATCACCGGAAGCGGGAACATATGCACTTACCCTGCGTGCTACCGCCGGTAAACAGACGGCCACCTCTACCCGCAACATCACTGTGAAGGCGGCGCAATACGTGAGAAATGCCTTTACGGTACTGGAATATGCACCTGCACCTGCCAAAGGGCACAACTGGTCTATTATAGGCAGTGCAGAATTCTGGAAGTATGGCGCTGAGTTTCCGCTGACTTATACTGACTTTTTAGCCAAAGCAACTGCCATCAGAAAAGAAAATGCGAACGAAGCGCTGGTCTTAGGTTCCTGGGGCGGATCTGCCACCTTCCAATTTGATCATACTGTGGCCAACGTACCCGGCAAGACTGATCTGGAGGTGACAGCTACCTATTCCAAACTGGATCTGCCGGCGGTATACGTAGCGTATGATCGTAACAAAAATGGTAAGCCGGATGCAGATGAGTGGTATGAAATCAAAAACGATGATTATGGTGTAGAAGATATGCCGGAGTATGAAATCACTTTTACCTATAAGAAAACAGATACCGACAACAGACGGATCTATAGCTACTTTGATTGGAAAGATAATCAGAACAAATCTGCCGGAGGAGAAGTGGTGCATACCAAAACCTTTAGCAGCTCGATGACTACAGATGGCACTTTCTCCACGAAAGGTTTCTTCCCGGGTTACAACATGATTGATATCGGCGAAAAAAAGGTGGCATTAATGGACGGATGGAAAAGTTCATTCTCCCGTAAGGGAAAACGTATTACCAGAAACCTCACTGGTGCTGCACCCTTTGCACAGCCACTGAATATTGATATTGATATGGCCGTAAATAGTAAAGGTGAGCGGGTACAATTACCTGGGATCAATTTCGTGAAAGTGCAGAAGGTCGTTTACCCGATGCAACAGGACGGCACGAATGCAGAAGGAGGGCCAATAGACTTCAATATGGACGAGGGACGGATGTTACATGTAGCAGCCATATTGGACAAACACCTGAAAAACAAATAAGAAAGCCGGGCAACCCGATTTAATATCTAACCAAAAATTACGACTTATGAAAAAATCCCTTTATGGTAAATCCCTGATAGCGGCAGTCCTTTGTTTTGTGGCAGCTTCCTGTTCCAAACAAAATGATTTGGTACCAGCAACTGCTTCTTCAGAAGCCACCGTGAAAGCCGGGCAAAAATCCTTATTGACTACTACCCACACCATCACTTTTGAAGGTATTGGGCGCAGCTATATGGCTGATACTACTTCCTATGGAGATAACGCTTACTCTACCTGGGGCGGTACGCAGATTGCACCGTATGTGCACACTCCCAGCAAATTAAGATTTGCGGTGAAAGGTGCCGGCGGCGCTACCAAAGTTGATTATTGGAATGGTGGATTTGTTGTTTCTGACTGGAACTACAAGGCAAACACGCCTGGAAAAACAGGTGATTGGTGGTACTCTTACCTCAATCAGTGCAGCGTTTATTCCGGTACCAGCGGCGCGAAAAACGGTGGCTACGGTGGTAGCAACAACTTTGCTGTTTTATTTGGTTATGTAGATTCCTACAACTCCAGTTACACAACACGTCCTGTTATGAATTTTACCAGCGGTAGCGGTGTGGTAGATGGCATGTATGTATGTCTTTCTTCCTACACCTATGGCGTAATTCAGAACGGTAATACATTTGGCTCTACCGGTGTGGCAACCCCACTCAAAGATATCGCTGGCGGAAAAGGATACTTCAAATTACTGGCATATGGCTATAATGGTAACACGCCTACTAATGGTGGTAACCCCGTTGAAATTGACCTGGCAAGGTATAATAATCACACAGCTGTTGCAGGACCTTTGACTACCTGGACTTATTTCGACCTGTCAGATTTAGGTACGGTTACACGTGTGGAGTTTAATTTCGAAGGCAACGATTCCGGCGCCTATGGATTAAACACACCTGCTTATGTGTGCATAGACAATGTTAAAGTGACTTTATAATAGGGTGAATATAGTGCCCGGCTTTCCTATAATACTGCCATCAATTAATGATAGCATAAAAATTAATTTATCAAAATGAATACTCGGTTTAAATTTCTCATTTATCTGGCCTGCGCTTTAGTTTTAATCAGCAGCTGTAAAAAAGAAGATGCAGAACGCCCGGAACCTGCACCTGCTATTGCCGGGCTTGAATCGGAATATTATGTTGTGATAAAGACATCCTTGTTGTTGAAGCCTACGATCGAAAACAGGGTAGACTCCATCGTCTGGATGTTGAACGGGCAACGGGCAGCCAATGCCCTGCAATACAATTTTCAGGCGCCTGCCGATCCCGGTACCTATAACCTGATCATCATGGCCTACAATAAAGGAAACATTGCCCAGAAAGTTATAAAAATTACCACGGGCCGGTATTTAAACTGGCAAACAACCACCAATAAGATTTTAACACTGGAGGCGTCGCAGAAATTTACGAACAGGAATGATGTGAAATGGGAGGTGCTGTCGGCGTCTTCTGAATTATACAGATTATCCGTTAGCAATGCCGCTACCGCGTTGTTTACTGCGGTGAACAAGGGTACTTACCACCTAAAGGTTTCCGCCGGTGATTTGGTAGATACCCTGCTGATAACAGTGCGGCAACCTGATCGGGCGCCATCACCTTATATCGCAAAGGTATTTGATTACCTGCCTGCTCCCGGTCAGTTTGTGAATGAACTGCCTCAGTATGTGGAAGGAGATACTTATGAAACAATGGTGGCCAAAGCGGGCAAAGACCTGATAGGGGCAGATGCGAATACCATTACATTAGGAGGCTGGGGTGGTTATGTAGTAATGGGATTTGACCATACTATCGTGAATGTATCCGGCCGGCGTGATTTCAGAATCCACGGCAATGCATTTGGCGCCAATGCCAATCCACGGCCGAATGCTCCCTTTGGAGGCAGTTGCGAGCCCGGCATTATAATGGTCGCATATGATAAAAATAAGAACGGTAAACCAGATGAAGACGAGTGGTATGAAATAAAAGGCAGCGGTAATTTCACTGCTGAAAATGAACCCTGGTACAGCGCCGCTGTGCAGCGTAAAAATGATACGCGTACCATACGTAATTATGAAATGAGTTATCATCGTCCGAAAACGGAAGCAGCCAGTGCACCGGCAGGCCACATCGGTATCAGCGATTATATTCTTTGGACAGATAATCAGGGCGGGCAAGGTTACAAAATAAAAAATACCTATCACTCACAGAGTTATTATCCGGCATGGATGAAAGACAATAAGCTCACCTACAAAGGTATCCGGCTGGCAAGCAATGGTATAGAAGAAAGTGGTCAGGGTAGTTATTTTGTCCTGTATGCATTCCGGTATGGTTATGTAGATAATTATCCTAATGCGCATGATAATTCCGGTATTGATATCGACTGGGCCATTGACAAAAATGGTAATAAAGTAAATCTGCCGGGAATCGACTTCATAAAAGTATACAATGGCATAGATCAGGAAAACGGCTGGCTGGGAGAAGCATCTACCGAAGTTAGCCGCGGCGAAGACCTGCACCTGTTAGGTACCAACATCGCCACCATCAATCAATAGTAAAGAAGAAGTGACATATGGGGATTGTCCAATCTCCTTAAAACTCTTCTGTATGGCTGTATGAATGATATAAATGAGATAATGGAGCCTGCTCCTTTTGAAATAGTAAAATACAGATAAGAGAACATCAATTAGTAGTCAAGCATTATGAAAAAAAGCGTTTTAGCATTGGGGGCGTTGATCGCCGTTGTAACAGTTTCCTGTTCCAAAAAAGATAACACGGAGCTACTGCCTGTTGAAGTACCTGCCGTAGCTATTGTAAATGTATTGTCGCAGAATACGGTAGCACAGGAAGATACCTTGATTTTTAAAGTGAAGGCCGTACAAGGCAGTACTTTTGCGTGGTCTGTAGATGGGAAGGATGCTGGAGTACAGGATACCATCTTTAAATTTGTATCCGATGATTTAGGGGAGCATACGGTAAAGGTAATCGCCTCCGGAAAGGATAAACAAGTATCTGCTCAGACAAGTATCGCGGTACATGGCAAATACAAATACGGTACGTTTGTGTTGAATGAAGGCAACATGACAACGGAGAACGGGACACTGACCTTTATCAGCGCTGGTGGCGTGGTGACCGATAGCGCCTACTTTAAAGCGAATGGTACACAGCTGGGCAACGTCGCACAGGATTTATATATCCACCGTAACAAGCTTTACATCATTTCTCAAAATGGTAAAAAGAATGCCGTGGGCAATACGTTTGATAATGATGGTATGCTGATCGTCGCCAATGCAGAAACACTTAAAAAAGAAGCTGCCTACAATGATGAGCTGGCGACCCTTAGCTGGCCCAGTCATGTGGCGGTACTCAATGAAGAAAACATCATCATCCGCGATAACAATGGTTTATACCGATTCAATCCGCTTACCAGAGCGCTGACCTTTATTAAAGGATCCCGGTCTGCTGCCAAGCTGACGTTGGCTGTTTCAAATAATAAGTTATTTGCGGCGGCTGGTTCAAAAGTATATGTCGTGGAGGCGGATAAAGACACCCTGACGTATGCTTTGGATATGAAAGCATCGGTAAGTGGTGTCCTCAAAGCTAATGATGGCAATATCTGGGTATCTACTACCGGTGCGCCTGCTAAAATTTCCAAGATCAATTTCAGGGATTATTCTTTAATAAAGGCCAACGAAATCACCGCTGGTAGTGTAAGCGCTGGTTTTGGTGCTACGCCTGGCATTACGGCAAAAGGAGATACCCTTTATTTTAGCGGTGCAGGCACTAAAATATACCGTCATATTTTCAGCCTGGGATCAACGGAGTTTATGGTGGATGCAAAAACCAAAGTGGAAAATGCCAATATTGTATATAACAATATAGCTGTGCACCCACTTACCGGTGAAGTTTACCTGAACACCATTAAAGGTTATGGCTGGAATTATCTGGTGAATAATATCAGTGCCTTTAACTTTAACGAAGGGGTTAAGGTAAGCGCTAACTATAAAAACTATACTAATTTCCCTGCAGGTATTTTCTTTACCTACTCTTTTAATTAATAGAATCAGTGATTAATACAGAAGGTTGCCTTAGCATTAAGGCAACCTTTTTTTGTTGATGACAGATTGAATCCGGTTATGAATAAAGCGGACATCGGTTTTCCGTTCCCGCTCTTCATGGTTGTATCTACCCGAAAACAGGTAGGTTTATCCCCCCTGATCCGGCGTGTACGGATTCTGTTGAATTACCTATTTTTGTATTGTTAGTTAAACAACCATAATAACACTATGCTGTCTCAATTTCGTAGATTAATCTTACTCTCTTTTGCTTCACTTTCTCTGACTGCTATGGGTGGCAAGGCCCGGGCGCAGGAAAAATTCGATAGCAAATTACTGAAGAGCGGTAAATATACCCTCGCCTGTTACGTAGTAAATAATGGCGACGAATCGGCCATCGGCACCTTTACTATCGGTATCAATACTGCCAACGATAAACTGGCCTTAACCACTATCACAGCGCTTACCGGCATGGAAGCATGGATGGATACTTCCATCTCTAATCTGAACAACTTCAAACCCGTTTACCGTGCCTCCCACAGCAGCCTGAAAGATATGGTGCTGCACTTTGGAGACCACGTTACCGGTTATCACGTAGATAAGAAAACGGGTAAGAAAACCCAGATCAAGGAAGCGGGCAACCAGTATTTCCTGGATAGTTATACCTATCCGTTTCTGCTGTCGCTGCTGCCGCTGACTTCCGGCTACAACACTGATTTACCCGTGTATGAATACAAGCCGGAGAATAAGACCAACCTGAAAAAGGCGATCGTAGAAGAAGTGAAGAACAACACCTGGGTGAGTAAATACACCGGAAAGCATGATGTGTGGGAAGTGACCGTAGTAGAACCTTCCACGGAAGAAAGGTCTGTTTCCTACATCGATAAGAAAACCCGCCGGCTCTGGCAGGTAGATATGTGGAGCAATGGACAGCAGATCCGGATGGTAGATACAGAAACAGATTTCAACTCTATTAAGGCGCCTTTCGATAAAGAAGCAACGATGAAAATGGTGAAAGGTGGTAATGCCATTATCTCCGGTCAGGTGTTTGCCCGCGATTTCACTGATAACGGTACTATCTGGGCCAAAATGCAGGTAGTGAACCTGCAGGCTAAGCAGGTGGCGCCCCGTGGCACCCAGGTAATCCTTATTCCTTACAACGATTATTTCAAAGAATGGATCAAGGTAAATGAAGCGCAACGAAAAAAAGGAAGAGAAGGTATTGCCTTATCAGATGATGCTGCCCAGTGTATCAAAACTACACGGGTATACGATGAGCAGGGACATTTCGAATTTGTGAACCTGATGCCTGGTGATTACCTCTTGTATACGGAGTTCGGATACGACCATTCCTACAGTCAGGCAGAAGTGGTAGGTTATACCGACCACTATATTAACGGAATGTTCCAGGGTACTTCTACGAACACGGTTAACCGGAACTACAGTACCGGCGCGGGCGCCGTGGTGAAAAAGGTGGTAACGGTGAATAAAGCCGGTGAAAAAGTGGAGGTGAAGCTCAAGAAAACTCATGCCTGAGTATACGTCATTAAAAAGGGGTCGCATACATACATGTATGCGACCCCTTTTTAATTGGTTCATTCACCGGGATAACCAGCCATATATACTTACCAGGGTCTGTCCGGATGGAAAAATAAGCTGGATTTTTCTAACTGAGACCTACCGGGCACAATAAAATACGCTTGTACGATACCTTTCTCGCCTCCGATGGGCAAGGCCATCCCAAAAGCAGAAAGTTTGCTCATACTTTCACTGTCCTGAAATGCCCATTGATCAATCGTACCTGCTTTCGTAAAGCAAATGTAGCTGCTACTCAGCATATTTTTGCTGTTGAAATCTGCGGATGGAATATAGTCTGTATAAAACCAGGTATTAGCTTTTACATTTTTAGCCAGGTTTTGTCTGAATTCCTGTCCGGTATTATTATCGATTCTGTAGAGGAAAACATCGAAAGGTGTTTCGTTGGTGGCATCATAGATGTAAAAAACCAGTTTGTTGGTAGCGGCATCCGCTGCCGGCACTTTTATCTCCAGTTCTTTCCCATCTAAATAAATAAAATTATAAAAAGCCTTTGTTCCACTGGCCGGAAGCGGTTTATTAAAGAGCTCTTTTTGCGTAACAGGATCTGTAATGGTGACTGAACCTGGATTTTGTCCTGAATAATAAGTATATACTGTATTAAAAGGAGATACGGCCGCCGGGGGAATCGTTGATTTTTCCCGGGATGAACTTTTTCCGTACCGGGTAGTATCTATGGCTACCTCCAGCTCGTTGGTGCTGCCGTTGTATCCGTTGATTACGATATGAATTGATTTTTCTACACGGAGGTCATCCTTGTTGCAGCCGGCAATGAGCAGGGCAATGATGGCAGGGATGATTAAATATATTGCTAATTTCATGAGTTGTTTTTTATTGATTATTGCTCCAGTATTTTGGTAAAGGTGATATTAGGATCTGATTCGTCTTCACTGAAGATATATATAGCAGAAGAAGCGACTGATGCCACCGGTGTAGGGGCAGTAGAAGCAGTTGGATGCCAGTTATATCCAGCGGCGGCTGTATAGAATTCATTCGTGCCAGCTTTGTAAATATAGGCCCTGAACAATACGGCAGTATTTTGTCCATTATATTTTTGCCCGGAAGTCGAGAAGGTTGGGATGGTTACTGGTGTACTGAATTCATAGGGTTTTACATTTTTAATTCTGACGATTTCTTCAAATACTTTTGGTGTGAAATAATACTTTATTAGTACAATGTCCACGGGATCGGCATAGTTAGTTAACGTAGGCATGAAAAAATAACTGATGGTTAATTTTTTATCCTGTATTGGCTGTTTTTCAGGTATGTCGATTACTTTACCTTTTGTATAAAGAAAGTTGAGTCTGATGGCGCCGGCTTTCCTTTGTATATCTCTTTCCAATACTACTTTACCTGAGTTTTGTTCCTTTATCATCAGCTTCATCTGCGCTTGATTTTCCCGGAAGGTATAGGCATTTAATTGGTCCATGATGCTATTGGAAGCAAAGGGATATTTGAATGAACAGGTATCCAGTTTTACTTCCAGCGGTTCATCACTGGCATTATATCCTTTCACGGAAACAGGAATAATATCTTCCTTGGAGAAAAAGTTATCCTGACCTTTGTTGCAGGCTGCTATTGTAAGCAGCAGGGCGCCTGTTAATAGGAGGTAGAAATTATTGCGTTTCATTTTAGTTTTTTTGATGATCAGGTAAATTTAGAAGGTATAGGAAAGGGAGAGACTAAAAGAGGTACCGACTTTGCGAATAAAGGTTTCCTTGTCTCCAACTTTTGTTTTGCTTTTCCCATCCGGGGAAGTCTCGTACTCACCTTCATCATATTTCTGCGAAAAACCTGGTTTCCATTCAAAGATGTCTTTCCATTCGGTGGCGCCGGTAGCATATATATCCGCCATCGTCATGCCTTTCCATTTGTCGAGTAGCTGATAGGTATCGCTGCTGTTGATATAGAACCGGTAAGGACTGTTTAACAGGTTACTGAAGTTGAGCTTTACCTTTAACTTTTTATCTTTTAGAAAATCATAACTCAGCTGCGCATCCAATTGGTTACGGGCCCGCTCATATTCTACGATATCCGGTGTTAAGCCGGTGATAAAGGTTTTGTAACCCATATGGTTAAACGCCACATTGGTGCCGAAACGGTTGCCAGCATATTGCAATCCTATGTTGTATAATACAGGTATCTGTCCGAATAAGGGTCTTTTTTCCTGCAGCAATACCTTGGTGCGGTACTCATAGTTTTTCCCATATTTATCGGTGCCCATGCTGGCGCCAATATATTGACTGGCCTGTACATCAGAGGTCTGCAGGGTCAGGTTTCCATTCAGGAAGATGTTATCCAGGAATTTCCATCCGGGATTGATAAAGCCCAGGCTTTTGCGCAGGTCGAATTCCAAGCCATTGACCTTGGCCCAGTCTGAGTTTTGGGTGACTACATATACTCTCATGCTGGCATCCAGCTGTGTGCGGTATAACTCCACCGGTTTATCGAAATACTTATGGAAGTAACCTACAGAGATAACCTCACCGGGGTTAGGGTACCACTCGAGGCGGAAGTCGTAGTGGGTAATCAGGGTAGAGAGTACGCCTTCATTCCGGCGGATCGCCCCAATAGCAGGGTCAAAGCGAACCATGCGGGAATTTTCAATCAGGGCTGGTCTTACTACTGATTGTGCATAGGCAGCCCGGATATTGAAATTGCTAAAGGGAGTCACGGTAAGATTGGCAGAGGGCAGATAGCGCCATTTCTTTTCTTCAGTGGCCGGATCGGCAAAAGGTGTAACTATTTTCCCGGTTTCGGGATCAACAAACCTGTTTTTTTCCCCTTGTTCTATCTGGGTACTGATGGCCAGGTCATTGGCGCCGCTTTTCAATCTTTCATATTGGTAAGACTCTGCCCGTATGCCCCAGACGAAACGTAACCAATTGGCAAAGCGGTTATCCATCATACCGTAAAATGCCTGGTTGGTATTTTTTCCTTCATATCCGCTTTGCGAAAAGCTGGCCGGATAGTATAACAGATCGGTCAGTGGATTTTTGAATTCCAGGTATTTACCCCATTCCTGCACAGGAATGTAGGGGTATACGGTATTGGTAGTTTGCACAGCTCCGATGGGTAAAAGTGTCCAGTCATAAATGCCATGACGTTCCATATACTGATAGCCTGCTTTGGCGGTTTGTTGCTGACCGAGTAGTTTGAAACGATAGCTCAATGCTGCTTCGGCTACTTTATTGGTTTCTTCATAGCTGTATTGCGCACGGTTAAAGGTGCCTCCTCCCGGGTTGGTAATGGCGCTGGGCATGATATTATAAGAAATGCCGTTGAGCGTGCTGGTAGGTTTCAGCCAGGCTTCCACAGCATCTTTCTCGTGGTTGGTGAGTTTATTGCGCGAAATATTCCAGTCGAAACGGAATGCGCCAAAAGTATGTTCTCCATTGATGCGGTTTTGCAGGAGCTGGAGAAATTTAGGGCGATCAAATTCACTGATGGCCGGGCCTTCCTCATAACCAAGTGCTTCGCCATAGCCAACGGTACGAGTAAACTGGTTATTGAACACCCGGGAATAAAAATTGCGGGAGGTAATTTTATGGTGCTTTGAACTCCAGCCCAGGTTGAGTAATGCTGCCCAGGTGGTGTTGTAATTGTATTGATTGGCGTAAGTTGGTTGCAATTCCTCCCCGGTTTCCACATTATAGCGACGATTGCCTGCCTTTTCCCAGTCACCACGCTCCGTGTGGGAAATATCATCGATCGATTGTTCGTTACGGAAGCTCAGGGAGCTTACAAAACCCAACTGGCTGTTTTTGAGGCGCAAGACACGTCCTAAGCTAACCTGGTAGTTTTGGCCGGGTTGTGCTTTATAAATCCTTGTGCCTATCCGCTCCAAACCGCCGATTTTTTTATTTTGTGCGGCAATCATGTCTGGTCTTATTGGAGTAACACCCGTAGAAGGAACGTCATAAGGCTTGGTGGGATTATAGTTTTGCTGGGTAAAGATTAAAAGATCTTTAGGGAAATGATCTCTGCTGCCGTCATCCAGCCCAAGGAAATCTGTTTTACCGCGGCCATATCCCAGGAAGTCCTTTCCGGTACTGCCATTTGTATATTTACTGCCAATGCCGATGGTGGTAAAGTTCTGGTTGGGGATGGCGAAGGTATTGATTTGTATCAATCCGCCACCGAAACCAAAACTCATATCCGGGGTAGCTGTCTTAGATACAATAACATTATCTATCAGGTTGCTGGGGATGATGTCGAACTCGAAATCACGCACCTGTACATCCGTACTGGGGAGAACGGCGCCGTCCATCATAGCCAGGTTGTAGCGTTCCGCAATGCCTCTTACAACTACCCGGCGGTTATCGTTGGTACTCACCCCGGATATGCGTTTCAACGTTTCTCCTATATTTTTATCAGGTAAGGCGGATATCTGCTCACGGCTGATACCATTGATGATGCCGGCTTCGTTTTTCTGCCGTGCATAGAGTGCGTTAGCGGTTTCTTTCCTGGCGGAGGAAGTAACCACTACGCTATTCAAGGTTCTTTTCGATCTTTTAAGGGTGGCATTTAATACAAAAGCCAGGTCGCCATTCACGTCGATATCCGTTATCACCTTGGTACCATATCCAATAGAGGAAATTTCAGCACTGTATTTACCATTGGGTAAGGTAATATTGAAAGAGCCATCAAAGTTACTGGTAGCGCCGGTGCTGCCGATACGTATGGTTACCAGTGGTAAAGGTTCACCGGTTTCATCGTCCATGATTTTACCGGTGATACGTCCCGTTGCTGGCTTCGCCGGAGGTGTATCTGCCTTTTTAAGCAGCAGGATCATGTTGCCTTGTTGCTTAAAGGTGGCATTGGTGCCATTCAGCAATTGCTCCAGCACAACGGTCCATGGTTTTTGGGATACGTCGATCGTAACTCTTTTTTCGGCATTCAGTACATTATCCTGGTAGTTAATGGAGTATCCGGTTTTTTGTTCTATTTCCCTGAATACTTCCCGCAACATTTTATTCCTGGCAGAGAGGCTGATCAGTGCTTTTGTATTTTGCGCCAGGCAGGGAATACTGGTAAGCAGCCAGCAACAAAAGGTGACAGTTGCCACGCAAACGGTTATACTTCCCGGAAACCACTTTGAAGTGCCCCGCTGTAGTTGCAGTAACTGTTTTAGTGAGAAAAATTCTCTGATAAAATGCATACTTTTGAAATTGATTTAAATGTTCATGATGTGTATTGTGGACTTTCCCGCCCTGGTCTCAACAGGGCGGTTTTTATTTAATTGCAGCTGTTACCCGATACTTCTATCAGACTATCTTTTGTCAGGAACCGGACCTCACTCATGAGTGCCAGTGTTGCCATGATCTGTTTGGCAGTCATCTGTTTGAACTTTACACTGTAGGTACAGGAAAGCACACGGTTGTTTTTTACCTGGAAGTTTAACCCGTAGGCGTTTTCCAGGTCGCTCAGGATAATTGACAGTGGGGTCTGGTCATAGATGAATTCGCGGTTTCTCCATGCGCCGATCGATGCAATGGGCGTTTGACTTTTCTTCCACCCGGTTGAATGCCCGCTATGATAAGTAGCCTTTTCGCCTGGTGTCAGCAACGTGATGGCATCCTGCGATGGTTGACCTGTAATTGCTACCTGTACTTTACCCGTAGCTACTGCTACTTCTGCCAGGTCCTGTTTACCCGCGGATCGGATATTAAAAGAGGTGCCCAGTACGGTAGTGGTGAAGGTAGCCGCATGAATGATGAAGGGATGATCCAGGTCTTTATTCACTTCAAAAAATGCTTCCCCATTCAGGTAAACTTCCCGTTTATTTTCACTGAATACAGCAGGATAGCGTAAGGTGGTTCCGCCGTTTAGCCGGATACGGGTACCATCCGGCAGCAGGACTACTTTGGAAGTCCCCTTGGCGGTTGACACGCTATCCATTTGTAGCGTTACAGCCAGATGTGGGGAAGGAGCGGGAGAAAAGCGCTGGTACATGAGCAGGCAGATACCCAGGAGTATGGCCGCTACACAGGCACGTTTGAGGTAGTATAGCAGGGTGGGCGACTTTTTGTTGGTTGCTTGGGTAGGAGTAACCCCTATGACAGGCCGTAATATACGTTCTTCCATGCCGGCAGGCAGGGTGTAACCAGGTGTATGCTCCAGTATACTTAAAGGCAACAGGTCATCAGCTAAGCCAGGCGAATGCGCATGGTCAGTCATGTATTGTTGCAACATGGCTTTCTCTTCCGGGCTGGCCTCGCCGGCCAGTACTTTTTGTGTAAGGGCTTGTGCCTGTTGAATATTCACGTTGACAAAACTTTATACTAACAAGTACAAAATTTTGTATCCCTACCCGTATCCGGCAATGTTACCAAATTATGAACAAAAAACTGACAATGCAGGGCGTAGTTAATTTATGCCTTAATAATTGTAAAGATGCTGAAATATGTTTTTCTACAGTACGGGGAGAAATGTTCATCTGTGCTGCAATTTCCTGGTAAGACATTCCTTGCTCTCTGCTCAGTATGAAAGCCTTGCGACGTTGTGCGGGTAATGTTGCCAGTGCTTCATAATAACAGGTTTTCATCTCATTGAGGTGCATGGATTCTTCTACATGATTATAGGAGGCGGATAGATCATCTTCCAGGGAAGCGGTTACCGGAGTAGCCAGCACCGCCTGTTTAAGATGGTTGTATAGTTGATTCCGGGCACTTACAAACAAATAGGCTTCGATGTTTTTTTCTGTTGAAAGGCTGTCCTGTTTTGTCCATAAGTTAGCAAATACCTCCTGTAACAGGTCTTCGGCTACAACATCGCTTTTTACATATTTTTTGAAATAAAAGAAGATTTTAGCGCCATAGGTGCGAAATAAGTGTGTAAACAACTCATGTGCAGGAAGGTTGTTGGCCTCAGGTAAGGCGATATGTAGGATCCTATGTGGCATTATTTAAAAAAGCAAAGAAAGAGAAATATTATTAAAGTAATGTTAAGTCTTTGTCAATGACGAGGAGGTGGTGAAAAATAGGGGAGATGGGGTGGGGACTGACGACTATGATAACCATTAACAAGGGGCGACGGATTCAAGCTATTGTTATTATTGTTTGTTTTTATGTCCTGCCTCATAATACGGCGCCCTCTGCGTATTATGAGGCAGGACATAAAAACACGTTTGTAAAAGAAATAGCAGGAAGTCTGCGGACTGTTGGCTGCATGTTTATTTTTCTCTCTTATTAAACGCCACTATTCCGCCTGCTTCCTTTTAGCCGCCTGTTTTCTGTCAAACCGCTCCTTTGCCACGCCGTGGGCTTCCGCTATATACCGGATTGTTGCCGGTAACTTATTTTCATCAGGATTCAGGATACAGATAAAGTGCTGAGCCGCATAATCCGGATGCGGCATAAAGCTGTTGAGCGTCGTATAATCCCATACGGTGGTCAGGTCTGTGAACAGCTGATGAAAAGTGTTTTTTGATAGCCCGATATTGACCCGGAATACCCCCTCCCGGTTCAGGTTTGATTGATGATCATACTCATTGTCGGCGGTGGCAATGGTGACGAAAGGTAGTACCTGATCAGCCCCATAGAAGAAGAAAATATATCCAAAACTATCCATTCGGGTGACGTTGGGCAGCTGTTCCGTAATGTACTGTTCAATGGCTTGTAATGACATAACAGGTGTGTTGTTGCTAATTGCAAACTTCGTCATGTTACCCTACATTTACAAGTAGTTACCATTTTGGTAGATAGTAACATCCAGTAAAGTAATAAGGTAAATATGGCATTACAGGAGATGGAAAAAATGAAAAAAATGATTTGTCCCTTTCAGGAGGCGATGGATCTCATATCCGGAAAGTGGACGATGTCCATCATTAATACCCTGATGGGAGGAAAGATGCGGTTTAAAGAGCTGGAAAGAAGTGTGGTGGGCATTAATACAAGAATGCTGGTGAAAGAACTGAAACAACTGGAGAGCAGGAAAATTATTCATCGGGAGGCTTTTGCCACAGTGCCGCCAACGGTGGAATATACTTTAACCGAAAAAGGCTTAACCTTAAAGCCGGTGCTGATGGAAATACAAGGGTGGGCCATGAAGCACATGGAGAAATAGTCCGGATAGAGACATGATCTGCACGCTATGTTTGCTGCCGGATGGAGGAGGATTATGGTTCCAGTAATGCCGGATCAAATGTGTAGGGAAGCAGGGTAGTAGGTGGTTCGGTCGTTTCCAGATTCATTCTAAGTACGGTACGTGTAGAAAAGCCGGTTTCTGCGGGTATTTTATTATCTAAAAACCGAAGATCGGAGAAATGATCCAACAGGATGTTGGCAGCGATGGAGATTTCGGCCTTAGCCAACATGGCGCCAACACAAAAATGCCGGCCGGTACCAAAAGCAACATGATTGGCACTGCCAATAAATGCTTTGTTCACATCCAGGTCTGGTCTGTTAATATCAAAAGTATCAGGGTGACTGAATTTTCTGCTGTCTCTGTTGGCGGCACCAATGATACATAATACCCTGGCATGTGCGGGAATCATACCACCAGCTATATAATAATCTTCTATTGGTTGTCTTAACATAATTTGTGCCGGTGCGTTTAAACGCAATGTTTCGGCGATCGCATGGCTAACCAGGTGTCTGTTGTGGCGTACCAACGCCAATTGATCCGGGTGTGCAATCAGGTTTCTGAATAAACTTCTCAACGTTCTGTCCACCGTTTCGATGCCGGCAGATATCAAGCTGCCAATAGCATCAATAATATCCTGGTCTGTCATTTTTATGCCGTGTATTTCAGCTGAACTAAGCAGGGAAATCAGCCCCGGACCAGGTTGTAGCCGGTATTGTCTTATCAGCGGATACATATAGTTGCATAATGCGATCACCATACGGGAGCCTTCCGCTTTAATAGCCGGATTTCCGGCGAAGTTGCCGAGATTCCGGACAATGGTTTTATAACACTGTTGAATGAAGGACAAATCTTTGGGATCTACACCCAGGATGGCTGTCATGACAGCAATCGGCAACCGGGCCGCAAAATCGCTGACAAAATTGAACTGTTTCCTGCCCAGCAATCCCTCCATCAATGCCTGTACCTGTTTGATAATGACAGGGATGGTATGCTGCATCAGGTCTTTCCCCCGTAGCGGAGTGCTGATCATATTGCGGAATACAATATGCTCCTGTCCTTCCAGTTGTATCAGTGTTTTACGGAACATGTGGCCAAAAAGATCATCATTGCAGGCCGTTGAAAAGAGGGGGTCTTTCAGTGCCAGTGCCACATCTTCATAACGGGTGAGCAGGTAGGCATTTGTAGGCGCATGAAAGTAAAGGGGATACCTGGCCTGCATAATGCGATAATAACGAAAAGGGGATTTCAGAAATTCCGGAGAATTGTAATCCAGTTTAAAGAGTGACGGACGACTATTTTCCATAAACGTATTGCTTTATTGAAAACAAGGATGCGGATCGGGTATTTTAGATGCTTGGTCAGGGGCCCGGAGAACGCCGGCACTATTTCGGGAGTAGGGGTGTCAATACATTTTCGAAGCAATGGAAATAGTGAGGCGCTACCTTACGAATGTACGGGTATTAATTGAATGTTTGCCGGAACAAATAAAGGGAGGGAATGAAGGAGCCTGTTTTTAAATACAGCTTTACCATATGGAGATGATCTGTTGGTAACTATTACAGCAGGCTTCCTTTTAAAACCTGCTGTAATAATTTGCTCATAAATACATCGTTAGAAAGGAAGACACTTCCCTGGAAATTCATTAACAGTATAGCCCGGATGAATACCGCAAATGAAAACAGTAAAGTAGCCTTTTATAAAACACTTAATAGCTGGTGCTATTAATGCCCTTGTGTTTTACACTAACAAATACCCGCATTCTGTGAAATGCAGGGAGTATAGCTATCGCACTGGCATATGCTGGGTTGCAGTGTCAGTGGGCCTTTCCCGCCGTTGATGGTTTCAGTATGCTGCAGTACAGCAATTTTAATTTTGTTCAGACTTAATTTTTTTGACATTTTTTTCTTCATGGATAATTGTTTTTATAATGGACGTGAAATAAAACGTGGACTTTTAACAAAGAGGTGCGTGTATACAATAATCAGCAGAGATCATCCGTGTTATGGAGGAAGATCCCATCATGGTGTGACAGGTGGTTAATCATTGTTTGCATCTATATAAGGGTATGCTGTTGGTCTGTTCATAGCGGTTTCCGGCGCGATAAACGCTTCCTGCCGGGCAGGTTTTTAAAAGTGGACATGTTCATTTGACAGACACAAATATTCGACTTTTATCAGAATAGTAGCTGATGGAAATTACCTGTTTGTTTGCAAATTTTAACAAGGCTGTTTCATCATTAGCAGAGGAGAATGATCGGAAAAAGCAGCCCGATGTTACCTGGGAATATACCCTGTTTTTGATGGCGGCTCCTGATAAGTACCGGAGGCTGCTATTATTGGCACCGGAAACCGCCCCCGTTTTTTCCGCTTTTAGCCACCGGTATCCAATGTGAAGCCTTGATTGGGGGGCCGTGCATCCTTATTGCCAGATAAGGGCCCCCGCTTGTTTACAGGCGGTTTTTTCCATGGAAAACGGCTATTAGTCTTTGTTAAATAAAATTTTCGGCCAAAAAATGTGTAATAATTAGTATTTTCCTTATCATTACTCAATTGTCTTGTCAATCGTTTAAATAAGAAAGTATGTTATCACAGAAAATGAAAGATGCGCTCAATGAGCAAATACTGATGGAAGCACAATCCTCACAGGCTTACCTGGCAATGGGTAGCTGGTCTGAGATTCAGCCTGGTTTGAAAGGGGTAACAAAATTCTTTTTCCGTCATAGTGATGAAGAGCGTATGCATATGTTGAAGTTGATCCATTATGTGAATGAAAGAGGTGGATTTGCCATGATACCAGCCCTGGAACAGCCGGTAATGACCTTTGTTTCACTGAAAAGCGCCTTCGAACAGCTGCTCAAACATGAAATCAGAGTGAGCGAAAGCATCAATAACCTGGTAGAAATAGCGTTATCTGAAAAGGATTATGCTACCCATAATTTCCTGCAATGGTATGTAATGGAACAAATGGAAGAAGAAAGACTGGCAAGGGAATGTAATGACAAGCTGGAGATGATCGGTGAAGATAAAAGCGGTCTGTATCTCTTTGACAGAGACGTGATGACCTTAGATCAGGAATAGGCAATTCGTTAACCGGTACTTTTTAATCCGGTTATGAAACCATATAATAAAGCTTTGATGTAAGTAATTACAGGAGATCTTTTAACAAATGATCTGTTGTAATTACTTACCCGATAAAGTAAATACCCCCGGGACTTTCTCTTTCCCACATCCGTATTTTCGCAGGGAATCCCGCATAATTTCCACATAACCCCGGAATAATATGCCAGTACTAGCCTGCCAGCGTATCGCTTATCGTTAACACCCCCATTTTATTCGCGCAAAGTTGCCGCAAAACCTGTTTCATCATGCTACTGCTGTTTCCCATCAACATAAAGGGGAATAGTAGGCCACTACGGCTTTCGCTATGTTTATAACAGCATTTGAATCGTTGCCGATGGTCCGGACAATTACGTTAAAATATGCGTATTACTGGATAAAAACGGGTACAGGCCTAATAGCGTAATCTCCTAATTTCGCACGGCCCGCGATATCGTTGAACCATAGCCGTGCCTGTTGTATCATCAGCTCACCTGTGCTGATTGTATTGAACAGGCGCGTAAAACAGCTCATCCATTGTCCCCTTTTTTTCAAAATAAGCATGACTATATGAAACCATACTTTGTGTATTGTCTGACTATCTGCCTGGGTTTTGCGGCAGGATTGCAGGCACAGGATTATCGGCTCTCTTCTCCTGATGGAAAAGTCACCGTGGCCATCTTTGTAAAGGATAGTTTACATTTCTCCGTAAGCAATAACAAGGAAATCTGTATTACGCGAATGGATGCACACCTGGCACTCGCGGGAGGCAAACAGCCTGGTATTGCAGGAAAGGTCGTCCGGGCGGCAACAAAAAGTGTACAGCAGCAGATCAAACCTGCGGTACCTGTTAAGAACAGTGTGATCGACGATCAGTATAATGAGTTGAAACTGTTTTTCAGTGGCCAATACCGGTTCGTCATGCGGGCATATAATGATGGCGTGGCCTACCGCTTTGAAACAGATTTTCCCGACAGCATCACGGTGATACACGAAACGGCTGATGTACATCCTCCGGCGGGTAGCCAGGCCTATTTTCAATGGGTGAAAAAGTGGATGAACCATTATGAGCATACCTACGAACAGCTGGGAGTGGATAGCCTGACAGCTACCCGCGTCACCCAGCTGCCTTTATTGATAACTACACCACAGGCCGGAAAAGTATTGATTACAGAGTCTGACCTGTATGACTACCCCGGCCTGTATTTTACGGGTAACGGCGACGGGACGATGAAAGCAATTTATCCGCCGGTAGTTAAAACAGAGCGTGTCAACAAACGGGGCACAAAAGATTGGGACCGGCGTTTTTTTCCGATCGAAAGTGAACCATTCATCGCACGTACTGCCGGGAGCCGTACTTTCCCCTGGCGTATTCTCGCACTCGCCCAAACGGACATACAATTGCTGAACAATGAAATTGTTTATAAGCTGGGCGCTCCCAATAAGCTGGCCAATACAGACTGGATCAAACCGGGGCAGGTGGCCTGGGATTGGTGGAATAACTGGGATATTACCGGAGTGGATTTCCGGGCAGGCGTTAACACGGCTACCTATAAGTATTACATTGATTTTGCTGCTAAAAATCACATCCCCTATATCATCATGGACGAAGGCTGGTATGAACTGGGCGATCTCACAAAAATATCACCGGAGGTAGACGTAAAAGCGATTATTGATTATGGGAAGCAACGAAACGTTGGCGTGATCCTGTGGTGCGTATGGCGTACGCTCGATGAGCAGCTGATGCCGGCGATGAAACTGTTCCGGGACTGGGGCGCGAAAGGCATCAAGGTGGATTTTATGGACCGCGATGATCAGGCTGTAGTAAATTTCTACTGGCGTTGTGCAGCGGCAGCAGCGGAACATCAGCTGTTGGTGGATTTTCATGGCGCACACAAACCTGCCGGTATCAACCGTACCTGGCCTAATGTGCTCAACTTTGAAGGCGTGCAGGGAATGGAACATAATAAATGGTCCGATAAGAATGCCAGCCCGCAGATGGCAGTAACGTTACCGTATATACGGATGTTTGCCGGTCCGATGGACTATACACCCGGTGCGATGCGTAATGCACAGCAACGCGATTTTAAAATAATATATGACAAGCCTTTTGGCCAGGGCACCCGCTGTCAGCAGCTGGCGATGTATGTGTTGTATGATGCCCCTTTACAAATGCTGTGTGATAATCCGGTAGCCTATGAGAAAGAAACGGAATGTACGGCGTTTATTACACAGATACCGGTTATCTGGGACCAAACCATTCCACTACAGGGGGAAATTGGAGAATACCTGGTGATGGCGCGTAAAAAAGGAACCCGCTATTATCTGGGGGCGCTCACCAATTGGACGGCCCGTGATATCGTCACCGATTTATCCTTCCTGCCGTCAGGGACACATCGCATTACCATCTTCAAAGATGGCATCAATGCCGACAGGAATGCTACGGATTATAAAAAAGAAGTACAGATGCTTACCAACCGCGACAGCCTGCGGGTACACCTGGCTCCCGGTGGTGGATTTGCTGCTATTATTGAATAATTGAATGGTCACTATTATGAAAAGAAAAGGAATCTGTTTGCTGATACTGTTATGTATCTGTAGGGGCGTCATGGCGCAGGTACCTCGATGGACACTCGCTAAGGATGGAGGTATCAGCTGGGTCGTTAAAGAAGGAGATATACATACCGACCAGATCGAGATGAGCGGCAAACAAATATCAGCCATTGTCACCTATGGAACGGGGGAAAAGGGTAACCTGGTATTAAAGCAGCAGCTGGTATTTCCGCTGTTGCGCACGATTCCCAACAATACCCATGCAAGCCTCACTGCAAAGTTTGATGGCAGTGAAACGCCGCTTGTTACGGTAAATGGGGTACAGATGCAGGAAATACCGCAGGATTTTTACCTGAAAGGATATATCCGGGTTCATTCCCGTACGAATACCCCACTCACGGTAACGGATATCCTGTTCCCAACGATTGACAAGGCTGCTTATATCCGGGAGCGGGAATTCGTTAATAGTTCCACACAGACCTGTAAGGTCAAAATTGATAGTCTTACTACCAGTATACATACCGATCCGGCTAAAGGCGTAGCGGGCGCCTATAATATTACGGTTGCGGGGAGTATACATGGGGAATACCATATACCGCCGGGAGGAAGCCTGAAATGGGCCATTATATATACCGCCGGAAAAGCTCGGGTGCCACCCTACTATTATGCTTCGTCCTATGAATGGGCGAGGAGAAATGCATTTGTAGATGGTCTGATGCAGGACCTGGTACTGGAAACGCCGAATGATACCATTAATCGTGGCTTTGCCTTTGCCAAAATACGGGCGGTAGAAAGTATTTATGATACCAAAGCAGGGCTCATGCATGGCCCTGGTGGCGGGGCTTATTATGCGGCTATCTGGGCAAATGACCAGGCGGAGTATGCGAATCCGTTTTTCCCTTTTTTAGGGAATCTCAATGGGAACGAATCTGCTGCCAATAGTTTCCGGTTGTTTGCTAAGTATATGAATCCGGATTACCGGCCTATTCCCAGTTCTGTGATTGCGGAGGGCGATGGATACTGGAATGGCGCCGGTGACAGGGGCGACCAGGCAATGATTGCCTATGGCGCCTCCCGTTTTGCACTGGCCAGCGGCGACGTCAATACTGCCCGCCAGGTGTATCCGCTTGTGCAGTGGTGTTTGCAATACCTGGAGCGAAAGAAAATGGCCAATGGTATCATTACCTCTGATGCGGATGAACTGGAAGGAAGGTTTCCGGCAGGTAAAGCAAACCTGTCTACCAATACTTTGGCATACGGTGCGTATGAAAGCGCTGCGGCATTGGCTACCTCTCTGGGGCAACCGGATACCGCTGCTATATACCGCACCCGTGCACAGGAACTGGCAGCAGCCATAGAACAGTATTTCGGGCATGTTGTACAGGGGTATGATACTTACCGGTATTATGAAGGAAATACCGTGCTTCGTTCCTGGATCTGTTTGCCCCTTACCATGGGGTTGTTGCAACGTAAAGCAGCAACGATACAGGCATTACTATCACCGCATCTATGGAGTAAGGATGGTATCCTCACGGCGGCCGGCGACCACACTTTCTGGGACAGGTCTACCTTGTATGCCTTCAAAGGACTTTTCTTTGCCGGCGCTACCGATACGGCTCTCACGTACCTGGCCTATTATACCCGGCAACGGTTACTGGGTGAGCATGTGCCATATGCGGTGGAAGCCTGGCCAGAGGGTAACCAGCGGCATCTTTCAGCAGAAAGCGCGTTGTATTGCCGTATCATGACAGAAGGGCTCTTTGGTATTGTACCTGCCGGTTTGCGGGCTTTTCGTATGTGCCCGCGCCTGCCCGCAGTCTGGAACCATATGGGGTTGAGACATGTCAGGGCTTTCGGCGCTGATATGGATATCCGGGTAGAACGGCGGAAAAAACAATATCATATAACGGTCACAAATAAACGACAACTCATTCTCAGTACTGCCTGGAATGGTAAAGATGTTGTTAAAGTGGAGTTACCATAATTACCCAAAATAACCCGGGAGTCCCTGCTACTATATATGTAGATGAAGCAGCCGACATATGGGAAGTTGGTGTAGACCTATTATACAAATAAGCCGGTGTTACCCACCGGCTTATTTTATTGGGATATGCTGTCATAATCAATACACTTACGGTTAATTACCTGTCGTTATATCAGCGGATCATCTATTCATGAAATCAGGAATGTTATACTTTTGTGTGGAGATATGTACCTATGAGATTATTTATTTATCAGCGCGGTAGTAATTATAAAATCTATCAAGATAATCAGGAAGACCTGCTTTTTGTGGGAGAGTGGTATCGGAAGTGGAATCAGGGAAGACAGTTACTGCTGACGGATTTACAAGGGAATCCCTTGCTGACGGCAAAGGAAACGGATTATAAATGGTGGAAATGGAAACGAAACAGGCCATATAGATTGGTGTTGTTGCAGGAGCAACACACCTTTGATTTAACCTGTGTGCACTACCGGCAACAACACTGGCAAATGACTGATGGGAAAGATATATATGATTATTATGTACACCGGAGGCATTTGAAATCTATCTTTAAAAATGATATACAAATCGCCGGTATTAATAAAAAGATCTTTCACTGGTATCAACATGATACACTGTATATAGATCTGGATAGGGATGTAAATCCCTTGTTGCTGGCGGGATTAGCTTTAACCTTTGATATGGGAGAAGATAAAAGGGAAGGAACTGTTACGATTGACCTGGGTACTATTTCCCTATCGAAGAGGAGGGAATATAATCAGGAATGGTCTCCTAAGTAAACAATAGAAAATGACAGGTTGGATATAAAGGTTGCTGTATGCAGCCTTTTTTTGTTCAAAGGATGAAAGGAAGTATGATGAGGCTGTTGGTGCAGCTAGAAAACTTGATGTGCATGAAAGAAGAAAAACCTGGAGGCAGATGGTCTGGCTGGAAAATAAAAATCGGTCGCTGCAAAAATATTCCATCAATAATAGCATATAGCTACTATCCATTTTACGAAATGAGAAGGGGCGAATTGTTGTGTGATGGGCCATAGTAAAGGTTTTTTTCAGATAAGTATCATGACCTGCCGGTAGCTTGAAAATATCTGCGATATGACTGCAATGTAAACTGCTTTTGATACTCCATACAATTGCAGTATATGTGAGGGCATTGCTGTGTATAATAGTGCAGTCGGTTTTTTTTGCAGTGGCGTCGTAGTGGTCACTGCCATATGATTGCTGGTGAGAATGCCTGTTTTCATGAGATAACGTGTACGTGTTTTGTTAAATCACAGAAGCTGTTAAATTGCGGTCTGAATATAATGTGAATATGGTTGGGTGAAGGAGCATCAATTGTTATTTATTATGTGCCTGGACGGGTTGGGTTTGGTTGGTGAGAGAGGAAATAGTGCCGGATGATTTGATAAATTGGCGCTGTGTATTAGTTAGTCATCCATACTTTATTAGATGTATAGGTGGGTCAGTGTATTTTTGTTTGACAAGTGATGCGTTAGGATGGTGTTGTAGTTTTTTCATTGAAAGAAGAGATATTCCTGCAAAAAGGAGCGTTGTTTTTTATCGGACGAGACCAGCTTGTGTTGTGCTGTAATTGCCTGCCAGTATGTATTTTATGTAAATTGTTTGTGCCTGTTTGCTATTGTCTTGTTAATAGGGTAGTATGTATTACTGGTTTTAAGTGTCATGAATGGCATCAGATAATTATATGAAATTCGATGCATTGTTTTAAAAAGTATGAAATGAAATATGCAGGCTAAATATTGATTAGTATGCGGTAAAATTGTACTTTTTTTTATCGATGAAGTGTTCTTGCGGTATCGCTGAATAACTTTGATAACCGTAAAATACGACACCAGTATTTTTGTCTTTATGAACCCAAATCCTCCATGCTAATTTTTTAAATATATCATTAATTAATCTCAAAGAATTTTTTTTAGATGATCCTAATGAATCTGATTCCCTTAGAAAATAACGGGATGTAATACCTCCTGTCCGAATAACAGGATTTTTGACCATTAACGTACTGTTAGAAAATAACGGGATGTAATACCTCCTGTCCGAGTAACAGGATTTTTGACCATTAACGTACTGTTTCGCCCACATAGAGCCGTGACCAAGGCTCTGTGCCGATTATTCATGCAGCTAACATAAAAATGTCGACCCTATTATGAGTATCACAACGCATATTCCATGGACTTTTAATGACCAGAAAGTTCCCCTCACGCCGTATCAGGCAATGTTATACCAAAAATATCTACAGGATATCCATCGGGATGATTACCATGTTATCTGGGACCAGTTGTTGTCCGGAGATATAGATATTGTATGGTTCAATCAACGGCTCATAAAATTTGTTAATGATCATGTTTTCGTGAATAGCAATGTCACTGAAGAAAGAGATCAATATTTCTGGATACAGCGTGCGCCTATACCAGATACAGCACAATTGTTACAATGTTATGCTGATCCTTTGAGTCCGGAAGATATTCTCCAGCTTACCTTAAAACGATTTGATCTTAAAAAAGACCTGTTAATAAGACTATATCTGCTTAAGCAGGATAGTAATAACTATCGCTTTATCTGTACCATTCCACATATCCTGATAGATGGTATGGCGGAAAATCAGTTTATCTATGAAATAAGCCGCTATTACAGCGATATACAGTATAATAAGGAAACAGCCGTACAGCATCAGGTGTTACAGCAGTATCAGCTATGGGATAAGCTGAATGCTGCCTGGCAGGAAGGACGATCTGAAATGTCTGATTTCTGGACCAAACATTTAAATAATTTACCGGCTGTTAATACAGACTTTCTGAAAACGAATGCACATGTGGTGAAAAGCCCGTTGCTGCTGGAACCATTTAAGACAGCTGAAATTCGTTTCAGTTATGATGAAACTGTATTGGCCGATGTACTCAAAGTAGCAGTGAAATATGAGCTGGATCATGCCGCCTATGCAGAGTTGATATTGGCTATATTGTTACATCAGACCAATCAACAGCAAGACATTGCTATCGGTAATCCCATCGATATACTGGAAAGTGACTCCCTTCAATATCATACGCACAATAATTATATTATCAGGGATTATAGATTTAATGAGGCTACTACCCTGAGGGGGGTGATCAGCCAATATAGTACCTATCAGCAGGAGTTTAAACAGGCCAATGCCGGTTGTATTCCCATCAGGGAAGTGCTGCAATACGTAGGCAATAAGGATTTGCTGACCGTTGTATTTGCACAGGCTAACCTGAACGAAATGTTGTTGTCTTACAAGGGGCTTGCCAATGTAGATATCAATAGTCAACTGAACCGGTATGTACCTGGCAGGCTGATATTTGAACAGGAGATCAGAGAAGGACGGATAGATTTCAGAATAAGCTACAATAGCCGTGAGTTTAACAGCGCACGGATGAATAACTTTATCAATGTCTATCGGCATCTCTTCACAAAAGTATTGGAAGATCTGTTAAATGATGGTGCGGGAAATGCTGTGCATAGCTATGAATTGTTGCAGGCGCCTGATTATACCCGGATTTTTGATGAATGGAATGCCACCCAAAAAGAATTTCCGGAAGATCAGACCATCCATTCCATGTTCGAGGAACAGGTGCGCCGGACACCGGAAAATATTGCGTTGGTATATGAAGACCTGCAATTTACTTATCGTGAATTAAACAACAGGGCTAACCAATTGGCAGACTATCTGAAAGCGAGCTATGATATACAACCAGATGACCTTATTGTGCTTTGCCTGGATCGTTCGGAACATATGCTGGTGTCAGTATTAGCCATTCTCAAATCAGGGGCGGCTTATGTACCCGTGGATCCCGGATACCCGGATGATAGAATTGATTATATCATAGCGGATACACAGACGAAAGTAGTGCTGACCAGTAGCCGCTATGCTGCAAGATTGTCTGGTTTATCCGGTACCGTGCCGGTAGAAAGTGTGGATAAGCCAATACTTTTATCTGGTATCATCACAGATTTTTCAACGGAAAACCAGACCGACTCCAGTCAGCCGGAAAATCTGGCATATGTCATTTATACCAGTGGTACCACCGGCCGGCCGAAAGGAGTAATGGTAGAACATAAAGGTATCATCAACCGTATTGTGTGGATGAACAATGAATATCCCCTGGTACCATCAGACCGTATCCTGCAAAAAACGCCTTACGTATTTGATGTGTCGGTATGGGAATTATTCTGGGCTAACTGGTACGGCGCGGCTATTGTGATAGCGCCGCCTGATGTACATAGAGATAGTGTGGCCCTGGCAAAATTGATCGATACGGCAGGCGTAACGGTATTGCATTTTGTGCCTTCTATGTTGAGCGCTTTTGAAGGCGTACTGGAAAATGAGGAATATTTACAGCAGGGACTTTCTTCGCTGCGCTACATCTTCTGTAGCGGAGAAGCTTTATTGCTGAAACAGGTTACTAAATCACATGAGTTAATCCCATCGGCGGAAATACATAACCTGTACGGGCCTACGGAGGCATCGGTGGATATCCTCTACTATGATTGTAATGCGAGGGATATAGATAAAGTAGCCATCGGTTACCCGATTTCAAATATACGGGTGTATATACTGGATGGTAATTTATCAGCGGTACCAGTAGGTGCTGAGGGAGAATTATATGCTGCCGGCGTCGGATTGGCCAGAGGCTATCTGCACCTGCCAGGGCTTACCGCAGAACGTTTCATCCCTAATCCTTTTCAAACGGAAGAGGAACGGCAGCTGGGTATCTACGACCGGTTGTATAAAACAGGCGATCTGGTGAAGTACCAGCGTGACGGAGCAATCGATTACCTGGGCCGGAACGATTTCCAGGTGAAAATAAGGGGATTCCGGATTGAATTGGGAGAGATAGAAAACAGGCTGGCAGATTATCCGGATGTTACACAGGCGGTAGTAGTAGCCAAAGGAGAGGGCGCCGACAAATTCCTGGCTGGTTACTATGTAGCGCCGGCACCGCTGGATCAGCAGGTTATATTGGATCATATGGGATTGCATTTGCCGGAATACATGTTGCCGGCTATACTGATTCACCTGTATGAAATGCCTTTGACAACCAACGGCAAGCTGGATCGGAAAGCATTGCCGGAAGCGGTGTTCATTAATACAGATGATTATCATGCGCCCGAAAATGAGATTCACACGCAATTGTGTCAGATATATGCAGAGCTGTTGGAGCTGGAGCCAGAAAAGATCAGTATCCATTCGAGCTTCTTCCGGCTGGGAGGCAATAGCATCATGGGTACGCAGCTGGTCAGCCGCGTACGCCGGCAGTTAGGGGTGGAAATCACGATCATGGATGTGTTTAAGCATAAAACCGTTGCCGCCTTATATAGTGAACTGATTGCCCAAAATGATACAATAGCAGCTGTACAAGCGGAGCAAGGGGTATTAACAGGTACCTTACCATTATTACCTTTCCATACCAGCGTACTGAATAAAATAACAACAGGCGGGGACTTGTCCGGTTATACCTACATAGGAATCGTACCGCCGGCAGACCAGGAATTGCTGACATTAAGCGTGCAGCAACTTTTCGCCTGGCATGATGCTTTAAGAATACACGCTGTTTCAGATAGTAACACCTGGCAGCTCATTTACCAGGATACTGCTGATCATACCAGCCTTACTTATATAACAGGCGATGAAGGTACCTTACAGCATTGGTTAACCGGTCAGCTGCAGGATGCTGCTGCCTCTTCCTTTCCTTTGGCGCGGGTGGTATACCTGAAAGGAGCAACACCGGAAAATGACCGGCTGTATTTCCTGCTGCATGCGTTAATAGCGGATGTCGCCAGCGGACATATACTCATTAAAGACCTGGAACGTATTTACCTGTATCTGGCCGCAAACAGGGAAGATGCCGCTACCGTGCAGGCAGCCACTATTTTGGGCAATAAAGGAGGCAGTTACCGGCAATGGCTAAACGAACTATCTGTTACACTCACCCATGAGCAGGATGGCGCCGCGGCGGAGCAAATCTATTGGGAGAAAGTACTGACTGCTATTCCGGCCAGCAATGCATCGCTGGGGGTGGTAAGAGACAGCAGTTTGCACCACGAGGAATTTGTGCTGGATCAGTACTATACCGGTTTGTTGTCAGGTACCGGCAACAAAGTATACAATACCCGCACCCAGGAGCTGATACTGGGCGCTTTAAGTATGTTGTTGCGTTCCTGGACCGGTCATCAGGAGCATTATGTTTTATTACAGGATCAGCTGAGAGAAACGTTACCAACGGCATTGGATTTTAGCCGTACCATCGGGGCACTGACGCCCGGGTATCCGGTATCCATCAGCTGTGGTGATGATCCGGCAGCTACCATCGTTGAAATAAAAGAAAGCATCCGGAATGTGCCTGGTCATGGCAGTCGTTTTGTGGCTGTTGGAGGTGTAGGAGAGAAAGAACTGCCTAATATCCGCTTTACCTATCTGGGTGAATTTGAAACGGCAGCGGAGGCGCCCATCACGGTCTGGCGTGGCGCCGACGATCTTACCTGGGATGTATCCCAAGATGCACAATATATACTCAGCATAGCAGCGCTGATCATAGGTGGTCAGCTGCATGTCAGATTGCTGGGACACCTGGCAACAGGAGAACTATCGCAGTTATTTACCGGTTTTCAGCATCACCTGAAAGTGGTGATCGATTATTTACACGACCAGTCAAGAACCTATCTGACGCCGGCCGATGTGGGAGGCATTGTGTCAAAGGATTACCTGAACCGCTTACAGGCCGCGCAGGAGCTGGATGGTGTTTATCTGGCCAATAGCCTGCATCAGGGATTTATTTATCACGCCCTGAGTCAGGGAGATGTGGATGATGCCTACTGTGTACAGATCGTTTGGGAATATAATGCTTTACCGGATGTCTTAAACCTGGAAGGAGCCTGGAAAGCGGCACAGGCCAGATTCAGTACGATGCGGCTCCGGTTTGCCTGGGAGGAAGAGCTGTTGCAGATAGTAGATAAACAGGGTACACTGGATTGGCGCTATTCAGACTTAACGCATGTTTCCCCGGAAGAACAGGAAACAATCTTAAATAAGCTGCAGGCAGATGACCGCACGGAGCAATATGATCTGGCGAAAGCAGGTCTTTTCCGGCTATACCTGATTAAAATAGGTGATACACATTATCGTTGCATCTTCAGCCATCACCATGCGATACTCGATGGATGGAGCATTCCCGTATTGTTCAATTATGTACATGATACCTATGAACAGCTCCGGAAAGGATGGCCCGTGAATACCAGTGTTGATAGCAGCTATGAAGCAGCGCAGGTGTATCTGCAGCATCATTGGGGAGATAATAAAATCTTCTGGAAAGACTATGTAGCGTTGCTGACAGAGAAGGAAGACCTCACAGGTTTGTTGTTACCGGAAAAACGTAAAACCATCCTGTCGGAATATCGCCATGTAGCAGTACCTGCCAAACAGGTACGGTACGTGAAAGATGAAAAGTATGCCATCCTCAAAGCGCTCTGCTACAAGTATGATCTCACCCCCAATGCTGTGATACAATACTTCTGGCATAAACAGCTGCGCATATACGGAGGGGTAGATACCACCGTAGTAGGGATGACTGTGTCCGGCCGTAATATTCCCATCGATGATGCAGAAACGGCAGTCGGTTTATTCATCAACACGCTGCCTGTCATTCTGGAACATAAAGGAGGACTGGTATGGAAGGAAATAACCACGCTGCAGGCGTATATCAATGAAGTAAATAGCCGGGGCGAAATGAACCTGTCTAAATTGCAAAAGAATGGGGAGCGGTTATTCTGTTGCTTATACGATTATGAGAACTTCCCGGTGCCACGGGTGGAGTCAGAAGTAGAACTGCAGATTGAGTTCCGGGAGATGGTGGAAAAGCTCGACTACCCACTTGGCTTCATGGCTTTTGAACGGGGTGGGGAGATAAAAATGACGTTGCATTACGCCGGTGAGCTGTTCAGCGAAGAACAGATGAACGAGATGGTAGGCGGAGTGGTACATTTACTGGATCAATGGCTGGAAAATCCTTCATTGGAAAGCCACGCATTGAACTACGTGAACGACGTACAATACCAGCAGCTGATCCGGCAATGGAATGATACAACGGTAAATCATCCGCAGCAAGCTACGGTGCCCGCTTTTTTTGAACAGCAGGTAAACCGCACACCGGATAATATCGCACTGGTATCGGGAGAAAGTGTATTGACTTATCGCACACTCAACGAAAAAGCCAATCAACTGGCAGCTTATCTGCGGGCAACATACCATATACAGCCCGACGACCTGATTGCACTTTGCCTGGATCGTTCTGAATATATGCTGATAGCCATATTGGCGGTCATGAAAGCAGGAGCAGCCTATGTACCACTTGATCCGGCTTATCCGGACGAGCGGATCACCTATATATGGGAAGACACACAGGCGAAGGTTTTACTGACCCATGCCATTCATCAGCCAAGACTGACTGCGCTGAATGCTGCAAGTGCGGTAGCCGCCATCGATGCAGATGATTTTAATTCGCTGGTCGGTACTTATCCTGCCACGAATATTCCGTTGGAAAGCAGCCATACCCACAACCTGGCTTATGTGATCTATACCAGCGGTACTACCGGCAAACCCAAAGGCGTATTGGTAGAACATAAAAGTGTGGTGAACCTCATCCACGAACTGATTACTGTACACCGGCTGGATCGTTATGAACACATCGGCATTTATTCCAGCTATGTATTCGATGCCTTTGTGTGTGAAGCGTTTCCCGTATTTTGTAATGGGAATACCATGTATCTGTATAGTGAACAGCTCCGGACCAGTGTGGACGATCTGCGTGCCTATATCCAACAGAAAAATATAGCCGTTTCCGTTATTCCGTCTGCCCTGTTGCCCCAGTTCCTGGAACAACCGGTGCCGGCACTTAAAACGATTATCACCGGAGGCGAAAGACTGCCCGACATTGTACCGGGTACCTTGCTCGCAGAACTGGTGAATGAATATGGCCCTACAGAAGCGACGGTATGTACTTCTTATCATTGTTATGAGCCAGGAGGGCATCAAAGCAGTATCGGGCGTCCGATTGGTAATATTACCTGTTATGTGTTGGGTAAAGACCTGCAGGTACTCCCGGTAGGCGCCACCGGCGAATTGTATGTTGGTGGAAGTGGTGTTACCAGAGGATACCTGCATCTGCCGGAGCTGACCGCCGAAAAATTTATTGCCAATCCTTTCCGGAGCGCGGAAGAAACAACCACTGGTCTGAACGGCCGGCTTTATAAAACCGGTGACCTGGTACGATACCTGCCAGACGGCACCATGGAGTTCGTAGGCCGTACCGACTTCCAGGTGAAAATCCGTGGATACCGGATCGAACTGGGAGAGATTGAAAGTAAACTGACGACGCACCCAGCTATCAAACAGGTGGTGGTGCTGACAAGAGAACAAGGTGGTGCAAAATTCCTGGTAGCTTATTATATCGCAGAGCAGGTATTACCGCATCCCGACTTATTGGCCTATGCCGCGAGTGTATTGCCGGCATATATGGTACCCGCTGTTTTTGTATACCTGGAACAACTACCCCTGACCAGAAATGGGAAACTGGATCGTCAGGCATTACCGGTGCCGGAGCTGGAAACGGCTACAGATGGATATCAGGCGCCCTTAAATGAAACAGAAGCATTACTATGCAATATATATGCAGAGTTGCTGGATTTAAAAGCAGGAACGGTAGGTACCGGCAGTGATTTCTTTCGCCTGGGTGGCGACAGCATTGTGAGTATCCGCCTGGTAAGCCGTATCCGCCAGCACTTGCGCGTGGAGATCACCGTAAAGGATGTCTTTAAATACCGGACTATCGCAGCGTTGTACAACCATATCGTACAAAAGCAGGCAGCTGGCGCGGTGGCGGCACAGACGGAGCAGGATATTTTAACCGGTACGGTAAACTGGTCGCCGGTACAGCAATGGTACCTGGCAGATAATGACCTGCAAGGCCGGCAATTGCTATACATCGCTGTACCGGAGCTGGATCACTCCCTGCTGGAACAAAGCCTGCAAAAGCTGATCGCCTACCACGATGTACTTCGCCTGGCCTACAAAAAGGATAAGAACGGCTATGAACAATATTATGCCGCGGCGGATGCCACAGGTGACTGGCATATCCATACATTAAACGACGTGGAATTATCCGGGAAAAATAACGGGGTGTGGGAAGCCGCTGACAGGTTGTTTAACATCACCTATGTGGCTGCTGAATCACCTGCGGATGCCTACCTGCAGGTGGCAGCTTATCCACTATTGCTGGACATCCCAAGCTGGAAGATCATTGTGAGAGACTGGCAGCGCATCTACAGTTATCTGTCTGCGCAACCGGGAAATACAACAGATATACATGTACATAACATCCTGGGCGCTAAAGGAAGCAGCTACCGGCAATGGGTAAACGCAGTCGGCAGTTATCTCGTGAAGGAGGAATATCAGTCCGGCCAGCGGGACCACTGGCATGCAGTCACCGCTGCAGCGACCGCCGGTAATCAACAGCTGGAAGCAATAGCCACAACAACGGTGTTACACACCCGTATACAGCTGGATGCCCGTTATAGCAAGTTATTACTGGATGAAAATAACAAGATATATCGTACCGCTACAGAAGAGTTGTTGCTAAGTGGTTTGTACCTGTCGTTATCTGCCTTAACCGGAAGTGTACAGCATCAGGTATTGCTGGCAGGTGATGGCCGTGCGCTGGAAGCAGGAACGCTGCAAAGCAGCCATACAACAGGACTTTACACCACTATTTATCCGGTGGAACTGAGCACGGATAAACAGGACTTTGCCACCGTGATCGTTGCTGTGAAGGAGGCGCTCAGAAAAGTACCGGATCAGGGTATTGGCTTCGGTGCTATATTGCCCCATGCCGGTGATACGCTGCCGCATATCAGTTTTCAATACCTGGGACAGTTCAATAACCGTACAGCGGAAGAGGCCTCCTGGCAGTTAACAGGAGAAGGCGCCGGTTGGTCGTTACTGCCTGTTAACAATGACCAGCATGTCATTCATATCAACGCGATCGCTGTTGATGGCATCCTGCAGCTGAATATTACAGGCCGGTTATCGGCAGCAGACCTGCAGCAATTTGCAACGGGATTCCGGCAACAGCTGGAAGCTATAGCCGACTATTTAAGTACGCAGGAACGCGGATACCTGACTGCTGCCGATGTGAAATACATCGTGTCTGCGGAGCACTTGACTGCGTTGCAGGCTGACCGGGAAATTACCGGTATTTATCTGGCCAATAGTTTACAACAGGGCTTCATCTATCATGCCCTGAATCAGGGAGATATAGACAGTGCCTATCGGGTACAACACACATGGGACTATAATAATCCACTGCAGGTAGATTTACTGGAGCAGGCATGGCAAAAAGCGCAACAGCGCTATAGCACCTTACGGTTGCGGTTTGCATGGGAAGAAGCCCTCGTACAGATCATAGATAAAACAGGTGCATTAGATTGGCGTTATAGTAATATCGATCATCTTTCTAAAGAGGAACAGGAACAGACGATAGAGCAGATACTGACAGCAGACCAGGCGATAGGATACGATCTGGCTGCGGGCAACCTGTTCCGCATTTACCTGATTCGTTTCTCAGCAGAACAATATCGCTGCATCTTCAGCAATCACCATGCAATCCTGGATGGATGGAGTATGCCGGTGCTGATGAACTACGTACATACCGTTTATCTGCAGTTGCTGGCAGGGGAACAGCCGGAAGAAATTACCACCGATAACTATGCCGCTACACAGTTGTATCTGCAGCAATCTGGTGTAAATCATACGGAATACTGGAATGGATGTCTGGAGGGATTGACGGATAGAGAGGATCTGAGTGGATTATTAAAACCGGGTAAGCGACAGGTGCAATTGCCTGATTACCGGCACATCATAGCACCGGCCAGCGAGGAGTTGGTAATTAATGCAACACGTTATACCGCGTTAAAAGCGTTCTGCAGTCAGCATGGACTTACCTTAAATGCAGTGCTGCAATACCTGTGGCATAAGCAGTTAAGTGTGTATGGTGGTGTCGCCACTACGGTAGTTGGTATGACTGTCGCTGGTCGCAACCTTGCCATAGATGGCATAGAGGAAGCGGTAGGGCTGTACATCAATACCTTGCCGGTTGTGCTGAAGCATGAGGAAGAGCAGGTGCTGACGAGTATCAGCCGCTTACAGGATCAGATCAATGAGGTGAACAGCCATAGTAATATCGATCTTTCTAAATTGCAAAAAGGAGGAGAAAGACTGTTCTCTAGTCTGTTTGTATATGAAAACTATCCGGAGCCGGCTTCCATAGGAGAAGGTCAGTTGCATATCGAATTTAAACAAGGGATAGGCAAACTGGATTATTCGCTGGCAGTAGTGGTGTATGAATTTCCGGGTGAAGTAGCGCTCCGGCTGGAATATGCAGGTGAGTTATTTAGTAGCGGGCAGATTAGTCAGTTGTTGACGGGTATGATCACGTTGCTGGATCAGCTGATTGCCCAACCTGCCATCACCAGCCAGGAAATCCGTTACGTGGATCAGGCACAATACAACCAGCTGGTGCATGATTGGAATGCAACGGCATCTGCTTATCCGGATCAGGCAACCATTCCCGAACTTTTTGAACAACAGGTGTTATTAACACCGCATCATACTGCGCTTGTATATGAAGGCGGAAGCCTGACGTACGAAGAACTGAACATAGCCGCAAATCGCCTGGCAGCTTATCTGAAAGCTACTTACGATATTGTACCGGATGATCTGATTGGACTTTGTGTGGATCGTTCGCCAGACATGATCATTGCTACATTGGCGATATTGAAATCCGGTGCAGCCTATGTACCGGTAGATCCGGAATACCCGATTGCCAGGATTGCTTTTGTAATGGCGGATGTGAAGCCCCGGGTTATTTTGACCAATGAACGTAACGTATTGCGGCTGCAATCATGTTCTGATGCAGCTATTGAGGTGCTTGATAGCAGCAGCTTCCGGGAAACGTTAGTCACTACCTGTTCGCCATCAAATCTCACTACGGCAACGCAGGCCGATAGCCTGGCCTATGTGATCTATACCAGTGGTACTACCGGCCAACCCAAAGGGGTAATGATAGCACACCAGGGGGTGAACCGGCTGGTTAAAAATATCAACTATCTGACTATTACTGCGCAGGATGTGCTCTTGCAGTTGTCTACCGTGTCTTTTGATGCGGCTACTTTTGAAATATGGGGCGCTTTGTTAAATGGAGCTAAACTGGTACTCGTAGCAGAAATAATGGATATCGCAGCAGATCCTGGTAAATTCAGGCAATTGCTGACGACGCATGAAGTAAGTATTCTTTTTCTGACAAAAGCACTTCTGGATAGCTTCTATCTGGCGGATGACCACATTTTCGATGGCGTGAACATTCTGTTGACCGGTGGGGAAGCGCTGAACAAGAAGCTGATTGAAAAAATAACGACACAGCCAGAGGGTCCGAAATATGTCTTTAACTGTTACGGGCCTACGGAAAATTCAGCGTATTCCACTACTTATTTGTGTCTGGAAGAGGCGCATCTGGACTTGTCTACTGTGCCCATCGGCCGCCCGATAGCGAATAGTACTGCTTATATATTATCTGCGGCGCACCAGCTGCTGCCGGTAGGTGCTATCGGTGAGTTGTATGTAGGAGGCGACGGTGTAGCAAGAGGTTATCTCCGTCAACCGGAACTGACCGCTGCGCGGTTTATCCCGAATCCTTTCCAGACAGCCGAAGAAAAAGCAACGGGCAGCAATAGCCGTTTGTATAAGAGTGGAGATCTGGTAAGATTCCTGCCAGACGGTAATCTTGAATTTGTTGGCAGAAATGATCAACAGGTGAAGGTGCGCGGATACCGGATCGAACTGGAAGAAATTGAAAGTAAACTGATCACTTTTGCAGGTATAAAACAAGCCTTGGTATTAGCGAGAACACAGGGCGCCGGCAAATACCTGGTAGGATACTATGTGGCAGACAATGCGCTTGAGCACCAGGAGATACTACAGCATCTGAAAGAACAGTTACCGGATTATATGGTGCCGTCTGCGCTGGTATACCTGGAACAATTGCCGGTTACGATCAATGGTAAGCTGGATCGCACCGCTTTGCCTGATCCTGAACTGCTGGATAATGATACCTATCAGGCGCCGGCCAATGAAACAGAAGCCAGCCTGTGTGGTATTTATGGTGAACTGTTAGGCCTGGATCCTGCCAAAATCAGTACCCATGACGACTTTTTCCGGCTGGGAGGCGATAGCATTGTGAGCATTCAGCTGGTAAGCCGTCTGCGGCAACGTTTAGGCATTCAGGTGAGTGTGCGGGATATTTTCAAACACCGGACAATTGCCAGCTTATACAGCCAGGTGATTGCCAGTGGTACGACCAGTCAGAAAGTACTGGAGACAGAGCAAGGGGTGTTGACCGGTTCGGCAGATCTCCTGCCTGTTCAGTCCTGGTTCTTTAATAAACTCTCCCGTGGCTTGTTGCCGGAATATAATCACTGGAACCAGTCTTTCCTGGTGGTGGTACCAGCACTGGACATAGAACTGCTGCATGCTGCAGTAACGCTGCTGATTAATTATCATGACGTATTGCGTTTCACTTATCAGCAAACAGGAGCGGGTTATCAACAACATTATGAGGCTGCAGTACCACCATTCCATATCCACCAGTTGGATATCCGGTCTTTGTTGGATAGGGAAGAACTGGATACCGTATTGACGGAGTGGCAGCGTGGCTTTGATATTTTCGGTACCCGTTTGTGGCAGATAGGATATATCTCCGGTTATGCAGATGGTAGTTCCCGGTTGTACTTTGCCTTGCATCATCTCCTCATAGATGCAGTCAGCTGGCGTATACTGAGTGAAGACCTGCAACGTATCTATACACATTTATCAGCACCGGAAAATCCGCCTGCATCAGCAGCACAGATTTTAGGTGCCAAAGGCAGCAGCTACCGGCAATGGACAGCTGCCATCAAAGGTTACTTATCGGCAGATGAAGCCCGCTTCGCCGCAGAAAAATCCCGTTGGGAACAGGTGACGACTGGTATTGCCGCTTATAATACATTACTGGCATCGCTGGCAGATGATACGATCAAAGAAGTATCGTTCTCGCTGGATGCCGCTACTACGGCATTTTTGCTCCGCGACAGCCATCGGGTATATCATACGGAAATCAATGACCTGTTATTGAGCGCGCTGAGTCAGACGCTGTCTTCTTTGACAGGCAGCGACCGGCATTATGTGTTGCTGGAAGGACATGGCCGGGAAGAAGTATTCCCGGGTCTGGATGTTACCCATACTGTTGGATGGTTTACCACCATGTATCCTGTGATGCTGCCTTCCTACCGGCACGATACCGGTAAGGTGATCACGGCCGTGAAGGAAAGCCTGCGGAGTATTCCCAACAAAGGAATCGGCTACGGCGCCCTGTTGGGTTACGTAGATCAGGTGTTGCCGGAAATCAGCTTCAATTACCTGGGACAGCTGGATAATACAGGTACGGATATTGCCCACAACTGGCATATCAGCGGAGAGCGCAGTGGTACAGCCATGTCTGAGGCGAATAATTTCCATAGTGTGCTTAGCATCAATGGTATGGTAACCAACGGTCAGTTACACCTGTATCTGTCCGGCCGGTTGTCGTCTGTTGTGCTGGATGTATTGAGCAGTAATTACCGGCAGTCGCTGGAAGATATGCTGGATTATTTACGGCGGCAGGAACGTAGCTACCTGACTGTAAGTGATGTGGATCAGGTGGTATCTGCTGCTTACCTGCAGACGTTACAATCAACACGGGAAATAACGGGTGTTTATCTGGCTAATAGTTTACAGGAAGGATTTATTTATCATGCCTTAAATCAGGGTGAGGTAGATGATGCCTATCGCGTACAGCTGATATGGGATTATCAGGTGGCTTTACAGGAACCGCTACTACGCCAGGCCTGGTTATATGCGCAGCAGCAATACAGTAGCCTCCGGTTGCGTTTTTCGTGGGAAGAATCGCTGATACAGGTGATCGATAAAACAGGCATACTGAACTGGCAATATGTGGATCTCTCTGCAGTTACAGCAGATGCGCAGGCGGGTGCCATTGCAGAAATACTGTCAACGGATCGTGCAAGGGTATATGATCTGACAGCCGGCAATTTATTCCGTGTTTACCTCCTTCGGTTGTCTGCCACGCATTATCGCTGTATCCTGAGTAATCACCACGCGATCCTGGATGGATGGAGTATGACGGTATTGCTGGATTATATACATAGTACCTACCTGCGTTTACAGGAAGGGCACAGCATAGCAGTACATCCAGATGAAAGTTATGCAGCGGCCCAGGCTTATCTGCAGTCACACCGGCAAGATCACCGCGCTTACTGGACGGAATATATCAGCCGGTTGGGTGACCGGGAGAATCTGAGTGGATTATTACAGATCGATAAACGCCAGGTAGAATTATCAGAGTATCGCCATATATTATCACCTGCTGAGCATACTTTATACATCACAGATGCCCGTTACGCGGGATTAAAAGCACTGAGCAGAGAACAGGGTGTAACTGTGAATGCGGTATTGCAGTACCTGTGGCATAAGCAATTAAGTGTGTATGGTGGCACGGCTACTACGGTAGTAGGGATGACGGTTTCCGGTCGTAACCTGGCCATCGATCACATAGAAGAATCAGTAGGTTTATACATCAATACGTTGCCGGTTATCCTGGAACATAAGGACGAGGATATCCTGGCTACTATCCGCCATTTGCAGGATCAGATCAATGAGATGAGTGGCCGTAGTGATATCAGTTTGTCTGGCTTGCAACAGGGAGAACGGTTATTCAACAGTTTATTCGTGTATGAAAACTATCCGGAATCCAAAGGAGGAGCGGGCGATGCCCTGGGCCTGGCATTGATTGAAGGTATAGAAAAACTGGACTATCCGCTGGCGGTAACGGCTTATGAAAAAGATGGCCGGATTGTGTTGTGGCTCAGATATGCCGGTGAGTTGTTTGATGCTGCCAGCATAGCTGCGTTGCTGAACGGAATCGGTACACTGCTGGATCAGCTGATCAGCCAGCCAGCCATCACCAGCAGAGAGCTCCGCTATGTGGATCAGGCACAGTATCATCAATTGGTACATGACTGGAATGCAACAGCCACTGCTTATCCGGACCAGGCAACTATTCCGGAACTTTTTGAACAACAGGTGTTACTGACGCCAGACAATATTGCCCTTGTATTCGAAGGTGGAAGTCTGACGTATCATGAACTAAACATGCAGGCAAATCGCCTGGCAGCTTATCTGAAAGCTACCTATGAGATTGTACCCGATGATCTGATTGCACTTTGTGTGGATCGATCACCCTACATGATCATCGCCACGCTGGCGATATTGAAATCCGGCGCCGCCTACGTACCGGTAGATCCGGAGTATCCGATTGCCAGGATTGCCTTTGTAATGGCGGATGTAAAGCCTCGGGTAGTACTGACCAATGATCGTAATGTAGGCCGGCTGCAATCATGCAGTGACGCAGCCATTGAGGTTATTGATAGCAGTACCTTCCAGGAAACGTTGACCACTACTTATCCGCCGTTGAATCTCAATACGGCAGCACAGGCAGATAACCTGGCTTATGTGATCTATACCAGCGGTACTACCGGACAGCCCAAAGGGGTGATGGTAGCACACCGAAGTGTGAACCGGCTGGTCAGCAATACCAACTATCAGGCTATTACTGCGCAGGATGTGTTCTTACAATTGTCGCCGGTATCTTTCGATGCGGCCACCTTTGAAATATGGGGCGCCTTGCTGAATGGGGCCAAACTGGTACTCGTAGCAGAAATACTGGATATGGCAGCAGATCCTGGTAAATTCAGGCAATTGCTGACCACTCATCACGTGAGTATCCTATGGTTGACAAAAACACTCTTTGATAGCTTCTATCTGGCAGATGAACACATTTTCGATGGATTGAGCAATCTATTGGTGGGCGGAGAGGTGCTGAACAAAAGGCTGATTGAAAAAATAACATTACAGTCGCATGGTCCTAAACATGTCTATAACTGTTACGGCCCTACGGAAAATACCACCTTCTCCACTACTTATCAATGTCTGGAAGAAGCACATCTGGACTTACATACCCTGCCTATTGGTCGCCCGATAGCAAATAGTACCGCCTATGTTTTATCTGCTACGCAGCAGCTGTTGCCGGTGGGGGCTATCGGAGAGTTGTATGTGGGAGGCGCCGGTGTGGCAAGAGGTTATCTCCGTCAACCGGAACTGACAGCCGCCCGGTTTATTCCCAATCCTTTCCGGACAGCGGAAGAAATAGCGGCAGGCAGGAATGGCCGTTTGTATAAGAGTGGAGATCTGGTGAGATACCTGCCGGATGGTAATATTGAATTTGTAGGTAGAAATGACCATCAGGTGAAGGTGCGTGGATACCGGATAGAGCTGGAAGAAATTGAAAGTAAACTGATCGCTTTTGCAGGCGTAAAACAAGCGGTGGTATTGGCCAGAACACAGGGCGCCGGCAAATACCTGGTAGGGTATTATGTGGCAGACAGCGTGCTGGATCACCAGGAGATACTGCAATGCCTGAACGAACAGTTACCGGATTATATGGTACCGTCTGCACTGGTACACCTGGAACAATTGCCGGCTACCATCAATGGTAAGCTGGATCGGGCAGCACTGCCTGATCCCCAGCTGCTGGACAAGGATACCTATCAGGCGCCGGTCAATGAAACAGAAGCCAGCCTGTGTAATATTTATGGTGAACTGCTGGGCCTGGATCCGGCGAAGATCAGTACACATGACGACTTTTTCCGGATGGGAGGCGATAGTATCGTGAGCATCCAGCTGGTGAGCCGCCTGCGGCAACGTTTAGGCATTCAGGTGAGTGTACGGGATATATTCAAACACAGAACCATTGCCAGCTTATACAGCCAGGTGATCGCCAAAAGCACATCCGGCCGGCAGGTACTGCAGACAGAGCAAGGCGTATTGACAGGCTTATCAGATTTGTTACCAGTTCAATCCTGGTTCTTTGATAAACTCTCCCGTGGCTTGTTACCGGAATATAACCACTGGAATCAATCTTTCCTGGTGGTAGTACCAGCATTGGATATCAATCTGCTGCATACCGCAATAGAATTGTTGATCAGTTATCACGATGCATTAAGGTTCACGTATCAGCAAACAGCAGCGGGTTACGAACAACAGTATGCCGCTACCGTGGCGCCGTTCAATATCCATGAACTGGATATCAGGTCTTTGCCTGCGCATGTAGAACTGGCATCGGTATTGACGGAGTGGCAGCGAGACTTTGATATTTTTGGTACCCGTTTGTGGCAGATCGGCTATCTCTCCGGTTATGCAGATGGCAGTTCCCGTTTATATTTTGCCTGGCATCACCTCCTGATAGATGTGGTCAGCTGGCGTATCCTGAGTGAAGACCTGCAACGTATCTATACGTATTTATCCACACAGGAAAATCCGCCTGCATCGGCAGAACAGATTTTAGGTGCTAAAGGTAGCAGCTATCGTCAATGGACTACCGCCATCAAAGGTTATTTATCGGCAGATGAAACTGCCCTGGCCGCAGAGAAAGCGCGGTGGGAACAGGTGACGACCGGTATTGCCGCCTATAATGCACAGCTGGCAACGCTGACAGATAATACTGTTAAAGAAATATCTTTCTCGCTGGATACTGCAGCTACGGCGTTTTTATTGCGCGATAGCCATCAGGTATATCATACAGCAATCAATGACCTGTTACTGAGCGGCCTGAGTCTGGCGCTCTCTTCACTGACAGGCAACGAACAACACTATGTATTGCTGGAAGGACACGGCCGGGAAGAGATATTCCCGGGACTGGATATTACCCATACCGTTGGTTGGTTTACCACCTTGTATCCGGTGTTGCTGCCTTCCAACGGGCAGCATACCGGCGAAGTAATCACGGCGGTGAAGGAAAGCCTGCGAAGTATTCCTAATAAAGGAATCGGCTATGGTGCGCTGTTGGGTTATGTAGCGCAGGTGTTACCGGAGATCAGCTTCAACTATCTGGGACAGCTGGATAACACAGGTACAGATGCCGTTAATCACTGGCATATCAGCGGAGAATGGAGTGGAACAGCAATGTCCGATGCGAATGAAGATCATAATATACTGACGGTTAACAGTATGGTGACGAACGGCCAGTTACATGTTTATTTATCCGGCCGCTTGTCAGCAGATGTGCTGGAAGCAGTAAATAATCAATACCGTCAGTCGCTGGCAGATATCCTGCAATATTTACAGCAGCAGGAGCGTAGCTACCTGACCGTAAGTGATGTAGATCATATCGTGTCTGCTGCTTACCTGCATGAATTGCAGGCAACCCGGGAGATTGCCGGTGTTTATCTGGCTAATAGTTTACAGGAAGGATTTATTTATCACGCCTTAAATCAGGGGGATGTAGATGATGCCTATCGTGTACAGTTGGTGTGGGACTATAAGTCGGCCTTGCAGGCGCCTTTGCTGCGCCAGGCCTGGTTATATGCGCAGGAGAAATACAGTAGCCTTCGCCTGCGTTTTTCATGGGAAGAATCGCTGGTACAGGTGATCGATAAAACAGGCGAGTTGCACTGGCAATATGAGGATCTGTCGGGAGCTACTACAGATGCGCAGGATTACGCTGTTGCAGAGATCTTATCAACGGACCGGTCGAAAGCGTATGATTTATCTGCCGGTAATTTATTCCGTGTGTACCTGCTTCGTTTATCTGCTACCCATTATCGCTGTATCCTGAGTAATCATCATGCGATTCTGGATGGCTGGAGTATGCCGGTATTACTGGATTATATACATAGTACCTACCTGCGTTTACAGGATGGGTATAGTATAGCGGTACGCCTGGATGAAAGTTATGCAACAGCCCAGACTTATCTGCAATCGCACAGGCAGCATCACAGAGATTACTGGACGGAATATGTTGGCAGGCTGACCGACCGGGAAGACCTGAGTGGGTTACTACGAACAGATAAACGCCATGTTGAACTATCGGCATACCGGCATGTACTGTTGCCATTCGAACATACTTTACTGATAACAGGTGCCCGTTACACGGGACTGAAAGCACTGAGTGCCCAATATGGGCTGACCGTTAACGCCGTGCTGCAATACCTGTGGCATAAGCAGTTAAGCCTTTACGGCGGCACTACCACCACGGTAGTAGGGATGACCGTATCCGGGCGTAACCTGGCTATCGATGATATAGAAGAATCGGTAGGTTTATACATCAATACGTTGCCGGTGATCCTGGAACATGAAGACGTGGATATCCTGGTGACTATCCGGAACCTACAGGATCAGATCAATGAGGTAAGTACCCGCAGCGATATTAGTCTGGCAGGCTTACAGCATGGAGAACGGTTATTCAATAGCTTGTTCGTATATGAAAATTATCCGGACCCTAAAGGTGCAGCAGGTGATACGTTGGGTATCGAATTTAAAGAGGGTATTGAAAAACTGGACTACCCGCTGGCGGTAACCGCATATGAAAAATCAGGAGAAATTGTAGTCAAACTGGAATATGCCGGTGATTTATTCGATGCAGACAAAATAAGCCAGATACTGACAGGTATTGGTACATTGCTGGACCAGCTGATCAGCCGGCCGGATATCACCAACCGGGAAATCCGTTATCTGGATCAGCCGCAATACAACCAGTTGATAGCGGAATGGAATGCTACAACACAACCTTATCAGCATGATCGTACGTTACAGGAGGTATTTGAAGAGCAGGTGAAAAAGACACCGGATCATATTGCCGTAGCACATGGGGAGATCGCATTAACTTACCGGGAACTGAATACCAGGGCCAATCAATTAGCCAGCTACTTAAAGACCGTTTATCAGGTACAGCCGGATGAATTGATCACCTTGTGTTTACGACGTTCCGTAGATATGGTGGTGGCAATCCTGGCGGTATGGAAAGCTGGTGGCGCCTACGTGCCCATCGATCCGGAAGCACCGGATGAACGTATTGCCTATATCCTGGCAGATACACAGGCGAAGGTGATATTGACAAATGCTGCGGCTGAAACAAGATTAACGCAGTTGAGTCAGACGGCTGCCGTAACCGTAATAGATGATGCCCGCCTGGTATTACCTGATGCGCAGACGGTCAGTGATCAGCCGCAGGTAAATACACCGCAGCACCTGGCTTATGTGATCTACACCAGTGGTACTACCGGTAAACCTAAAGGGGTGATGGTACCACATCAGGGCGTAGTAAACCTGATACAGGATATACATGTACGGTATGGATTTGGAGCGGACGAAGTGGTGTTGCAACTGGCCAACTATGTATTCGATTCCTCTATAGAACAGATATTGCTCGCCTTATTACATGGGCATAAACTGCTGCTGGTGGATAATCATAGCTGGGAGAATGAAAGTGCCTTCCTGCAAACGCTGATCAGTCAGCAGGTGACTTATATTGACGCCACCCCTTCCTTACTGGAAATATTACCGGTAACCGCTGTTTCTACCTTACGGAGAATCAGTTCCGGTGGAGAACATTTAACGGCAGCATTACTGCATAAAATACGAAGTGCACATTATCGGATTATCAATTCATACGGTCCTACGGAAGCTACCGTTACCGTAGCGGCTAACCTCAATGCCTATACGACAGGAATAGGCCGGCCATTTGCCAACACCACCTTGTATGTGTTGGATAAATACCTCGTACCGGTTCCCGTGGGCGCTGCCGGCGAATTGTACATCGGTGGCGATGGTGTGGCAAGGGGATACCTGAATCTGCCGGAGCTGACCAGCAAAAGCTTTATTGCCAACCCTTTCCAAAGCGAGGAAGAAAAAGCAAATGGATTTAATGGCCGCCTGTATAAAACGGGCGATTTAGTGAGATACCTGCCAGACGGCAACCTGGAATTCCTGGGTAGAAACGACTTTCAGCTAAAAATCCGTGGTTACCGCGTAGAACCCGGCGAGATAGAAGCACAGCTGCAACGGTACCCCGGTGTAAAAAGAGCGGTCATCGTATTGAAGCAGTTACCGTCCGGTGCGAAGTACCTGGTAGGATATTATGTGGCCGCGGAACCGCTCAACCACCAGCAGTTGCTCACCTGGCTGGGAGACTACCTGCCGGAGTACATGGTGCCGGCTACCCTGGTATACCTGGAGAAATTACCGCTGACAGCAAATGGAAAACTTAACCATCCTGCTTTACCGGTGCCGGTTTTCTCCGACGATATACCATATCAGGCGCCAGAGAATGAAACGGAGGAAGTGCTCCGCGATATCTATGCAGAAATATTGGGCCTGCAACAGCAACAGGTGGGTATTAATGATGACTTCTTCCGCCTGGGAGGTAATAGTATCCTCGCTATCCGGGTGGTAAGACAGATCAGCCACCGGTTACATACAGAAGTGAGACTGGCAACACTGTTGATGAGTAAGTCGATAAAAGGACTGGCTACGCTCATTCGTAAAGGCGACAGTAAAGGACAGCTGATTACGAAGCTCAATACGGCTGTTGACAAGGAGCCTATTTTCATGATTCACCCGGCAGCCGGAGGCAGTGAGGTGTATACATCGCTGGCAGAAAAATTAAGTGATGATTTCTCCTGCTACGGTATTGAACCGTATAATTTGTATCACCAGGAAAAAATAAACGACCTGCAGACATTAGCGGCTCACTATCTGGATCTGATAGATCAGGTACCTGCCACTGACACCACCAAAGGTTACAGGTTGCTGGGATGGTCATTAGGAGGACAGATAGCACTTGAAATGGCGGCTTTGCTGGAGAGCAGAGGGGTTACTGATATCAGGGTTTATCTGTTGGATACTGTGTTGAGAGAAGAGGATACCGACTTACAACAGCTCTTCAAAAAGGCGGCAGCAAGCAGTAACGGTATTATCCGTGATAAGCCACAGATGGAAAATATCTATGTACAGGAAGAATTGAATACGCTGGAAGATCAGTTGTCGGAACAGGCCATTTCTCAACGGTTAAGTGCTGCAAAGATCATATTGTTAAAAGCGATGTTGGTGGATGAACGTTACCAGCAGGAAGATATCCTGGCACTATATCAGGGTATTCTGCAGTTGCCGTTTAACAATATCGACCGGGTGGCGGCTGCTGATCAGATCCGGGTGATACCGGTGCAGGATAAGCACCATGGTAATATACTGGAAGAGGAGGCAGCTATTTATGCGGCCATCCTGGAGGAGGAATAAATCAGCAAGAATCAAATTATATTACCCTAATTGATAAAGGCTGCCACAAATTACCTGTGGCAGCCTTTATCGTATTAACAGCCTCTTTTAAACCGGTTCCGGCGAACCTGAAACCTCCGCCATAATCGGCTGCAGTATGGGCCTGGATAAATCAGGGAGGTCCGCAAACAGGACGCCGTTCGACATCAGGTATACCACGTCTTTAAAAAATTCCAGCTGCAATTCCTCATGATTCTTATGCAGGTTCATAAAAGGCAGCATGGCTTTAAATGCTTTAAACATGGTATTGCCGTCGGCGAAAAATTGTAATAATTTCACATTGTTGTCGCTGATCCGTAATTCAGCAATACTATAGGTAGTTTTATCCGGATAGATCAGCATATTAATGGCTTCTTCTTCAATATCCCGCTCCAGGTAGATGTAGCCATCCCACCAGTTCCAGCGGCTATGGATCACCTTACTGTAGGGGTGCGTCCGTAAAATAAGCTGATCATCTGATACCTGTAAGGGATCATGAATAAGATCGTTGGAATATTTACATCTTTCTTCTATTTCTTCCAGCTGCTGATTGGTGAGGTGGGCAGAGAATTCGTAACGTAGCGATTCATAGGTGAAGATGTCTTTTATTTTAAGTTGATGGGTGGGTTCACTGACCAATGCTGTTTGTACTTGTACCCAGTGTTGTAAACTGGTAGCATCCGGGAAGGCCGGCGCTTTCTCGTTGTTAAAGAACTCGCAGACTTTAACCGTACGACGGAAAATGTTTTCTGGTTTAAGTTGACTTCTTTTTTCAGCAAAGCTGCTGCTATTGTTTTTAATGTCGCCCCGTTTACTGAGGTATGCCGGTGGGTGCGGTATAACGGGTGTTTTCGTATGATCGAAGAAGTCAATAATCCGTTGGTAGTATTCCGGATAGTCATTCAGCAACCGTTTGGCAATCTGTTTGCAGACCAGCAGGGATCTTTTTTTGGTACCGGTCAGGTGGATGTATTTGCGGCCATAGGGAGAAATGCCAAATTCGTCCAGCCGGGTATAATCATAGGAAAGTGGCGTTTGTGGGAAATGCGCTTCATCAAAAATAGTTTCTGCGGCCGGGATATAAAATCCAGGCAGATGATCCGGCTCGAATAATACCGCGCTCTTAAACCGGGGATCTTTTTTCATATAGGCCGGCAATACCTGCTCCGACATATGGGTGGCGAATTGCGGCTGTTTGAATTGCTCGATGGTCGTCTTTTCTTCCGCCAGAAAAGCAAAAGCGGCAGCTGTATACTCCTTGAAAAAGGCCATGTTGCTACCGCCCAGGATACCGGCATTAAATGCGCGGATCTCTTTCATGTCTATTGCCCTGATCCATTCTGGCAATGCTTCTTGTGGTTTGATGGTGAAGAGGTCGGTGAACATCTTGAAGTAAAAACCATCTTTCTGACTGCTATCTATCTCTTCATTCTGAAAGATAAAATCATGTGCGTATACAAAATCTTCGGGTATTTTTTTGAATAGAAAAGCATCTCCATCTATATGCAGAAACGGGCCAGTCTGCAAAGAGTAGGTGAGGATTTTAGGCACTGCCCACAGATAGGTGGGATATGGTACCTCTTCCAGGGTAATATGTACTTTGGTATAAGGCAGTTTAAAACAATCGATCAGCAGATATTTTCCCAGTTCATCCGTATATAGTTCAACGTTATCGTAATACTTTCTCAGCTGCAAACAGCTAAGGGCCCAGCTCAGGTAGTGAAATCTGGTATCGAGCCAATTTGCATTCAGGCCGGGTTTAGACCAAAGCGTCTGTACTATTTTCATGCGGTATTATTTTTATTGTAAAAATTCAGATGGATAGTTGTTATCAACAGGTATGGCCGGATCATGCCCGGTATATCTTGCTTCAAATGCGGCGGTCAGCAGTGCTCCCGTGATTTCCCGCGGACTGACACTGATTTCCTGAAACCGGCGGTAGTCTTCCGGACAAGCTTCCAGGGGAATAAAGGTGTGTTGTGCCGAGTCGTCTTTTACCAGAATGACACAATCAATCAGGGAGTTTTTCCACCAGCGCCAGGGCGTATACTCCTGATCGAAATGTTGTTTACCGGTATAGACCAGCATGAGCGGCACATTTTCCGGCTTTATTTTCCGGTGGTGAAGAAAATAGGTGTAGACACCGTTTGCCAGGTGAAACAGACCGGTACAGGGTCCTACAATGGCGGAGGTACGTATGGAAGTCAGAATCGCCAGGTCTTTCCGGATACCGAGTTTTTCTGCAATGATAATATGGTTCATGGCGGATGCATCCAGTACCTGCTGTAGTTGCCCGTGGATGCCCGATTGTTGTTCATCGAACAACAGCACTTTGGTGTGTGCGGTTGCCAGCAGCCATTTGATAAAGTGAATCAATACCTCAAAACGAATGACTTTCTGATCTACAGAAGAGCCATTCAGGATAATGATTAACCGGTCATGTGGTTGTACGCCCTTTCCTTCCAGCCAGGCAAGTGCGGCACGTCTTTCTGCTGCTGTGACCACAATTTCATGGGTGGTGTCAGGTATAGGGTTTGTCTGATTAGCGTGGCAGGAAAAAAAGTCGATGTTGAACAGACATTTGAAAGGGTTCTCCACGGAGTCAATGAAGGGGGTAATCGTATACACGGCTGTTTCGGTAAGCCCATCCGGGTAATACCGTTGCACATGTTGCAGGAACTTCGCCATTAAATCCGTTTCAAATAACACCAGGTCATAGGTCGCCAATGCAAGCTCCTCCCACGGCAGATCTGAAAAATGTGTATGCTCCGCTAAGGTGGGTGCATATAAAGTTTGCAACAAGGACCGCTTCGTTTTATCCTGGCAGTTAATTGTAATTTTTTCGGCGCCCGGGCAGATCTGTAAGGCTTCCCGGATAGACCGGAGCCAGAAGGTGGAGTCACCGATATAAAAGTTACGCTTGTAATCGTCGAGTATCAGGATGTTTCGGTAAGCTTTTTTCTGCGGAAGGGTATGGGCGGTTGTCAGCTTTTGTAAGAGCGGTGCATAAAGTGATTCCTGCCGGTAGCGGTTAAATCCGATGAAGTCATCTTTTATCTCCTGTTTAAAGCGACTGAGCGGGCCTTCTATGAATGCCTGCTCCAGTTGCATGGCGCCGCCTGCTCTGAAAAGGCTGTCTACCCGGGCAAACTGATATTGCTCCCGGACGCCTTTCGGATTCAGAAAAGTGAAAACCTGACAGGAGGTCGGAACAGCAGGCAGAAAGGATGTAAGCAGGTGTTGGGAGTGATGAAAGCACAGGATATAATCATACGCTGTCAGGTTAATATCCGCCCATTGCTGTTGGATAATGGAGGACTCCAGGTAGCCTGCCAGGCGGCTGTCTTCCTTCCATAGCCAGCGATAGTCCAGGTCACTATCGTTGTTAATATGGAGCTGCATATTGTTATGATAGTACCTGGATATATACACGGCAACATATAATTGCTGTACGAGCATCCTGTCCACATCCTGGAAGTGGATGAGATCATGCAGATCTGCCAGTATGAGCATTTTTTTCATATCCTTTGGTTTCGTTTTAAGCAGCCGGCTGGGCTGCTGCCTGTTAAGTAGTAACCGTCATTTTTTTAAAGTTGAAAGAAGCAGGCTGGCCGGCATATTTCACTGTGCCTTCTTCAATTTCATAGATGTAATCCATCAACTGCATCGACTCCATCCGATGGGTAACAATAATGATGATACTGTCTTTGTATTGTTCTCTTAAAGCTTCGAGTATTTTTTTCTCCAGCAGTGATTCGATGGAAGCTGTAGCTTCATCCATGATGATCAGTTGATTGTCCCTCGCCATGGCGCGGGCAATGGCAATGCGTTGTTTTTGCCCGTCGGAGAGGGTGCCACCGGTATCGGTAACCATGGTGTGCCACCCTTCCGGTAATTTGTCTATCACCCCCGAAAGTTGCGCAGACGCGATGGCCATGGCTGCTTTTTCTTCACTGTTGGCTACTCCGCCATAACGTACATTTTCCAGAATACTATCGTGGAATAACTGGTTTTCCCGTTCTACCAATCCTAAACGGTTATGCCATCCCGGCAATTGGTGAATGCTTTTTTCGTTATCTATGGAAACCTTACCGGAGGTAGGTTGCATGAATCCGCATAACAAATTGATGATGGTAGATTTGCCACTTCCGCTGGGGCCTATCAGGCCATATATTTTTCCTTTCTCAAACTGCAGGGAAATATTATCTAAAATAGCGGTACCATTAATGTGCAGGGAAACCTGTTCAAAGCAGATGTTTTCGCAGGCGGGATCCTGAGTTGTTAGGGGAGGAGTGGTGGCGTCGGGAATAGCTTCGATATAGGCTTCTACCCGTTTCATGGAAACAATGGCCTTGGAAAAGCCGTTGTAGCCGTTGGTAATATTGACCATAGGAGAATAGAGCTTATTCAGGTATTGAATATAAGCGATTAAGGCGCCTATGGTCATAGTGCCTGAAAATACGTTCTTACCGCCATACGCCAGGATAAATATCGGCCCGATGGCCACCAGAAAAGTAAGCGTACTGCTGTTGGAAGCACTGATGATGGCACTTCTCACATTAGCAGATACGATACTGCTATGAATGGATCGTAATTTATTTAATTCGTGTGTATAGGTATTGTAACTTTTGATGAGCCGGTTGTTTCTTATTTTTTCAATGAAAAAATTACTCAGCCGCTCATTTTCCAGTTGTATCTTTTTAAATCTTTCCTGTAATAGGGGGGTGAAAGCCCGCAGGGTAAAAACAATCAGGGGAACCAGCAACAGGCTGATGACGGTTAGGTTTACATTCAGTACCAATAACATGATGGTGATGCCAATCACAGTCAGCAGGTCTATCAGGTAGGAGACGAGGTTCGACAGAAAAGAGGTCTGGATATTATTGACATCACTCTGCAGGGTATACAGGATATCGCCGGATTGGGTGGTCCGGAAGAAATCGATGGGTTTATGCATGATACATTTCACCATATCCTGCTGGATACTGGCAATAATACCGCTGCTCACTTTTGTGTAGATGATTTCAATAAAGATGGTACAGGCAATACGCAGGATATATACGCCTACCAGCATAAACAGTATTTGTACCAGGTCGCTGTACTGACCTTTCTGGAATACGCCGTCGATGATGATTTTCAGTGCATAGGGGGTCACCAGCGCACCTGCGCTGGAAGTAATCAGCAACAGCAACAGTAATAACTGATGTCGATGATAGGGTTTAAGGTATTTGTTGAATTTCCGGAAAAGGGCCATATACTCCTTCCATATGCTGTCTTTTTTCATGCGGGCTACTTTATCATGAACTATTAAAATGAGGAATGGTGCAATGTTGTGGGTAAGACAAACAGCAGTAATCTTTCACCGCTCATCAGTTGGCTGTATTTAACAGGTGGGATGAGGCGTGTGGATCACATCTGTCAGTTGTACATCATACAATCCGTTGAGTTTATCCAGTACCTGTTGCAAAATACTATCCACCTGGTGAGGCGGGGTGAAGCCACTATGGCCGGATTTGCAGACAGTAATCATCGTGGGTCGAATGCCTTTTGCCTGCAGACTTTCCGCAAAAAGGTCTATCCGTTTGGTAATTTCCACAGCCGTTACTTCCCGGTTGCTGGGGTAGCTATCCGGGAAGTGGTTGATGATATAAAAAAAATCATCGTTTTTTTGAACGGCCTTGATGGAGTTGACCAGGTATCTTAAGTAATGATATTTATTGCCGATGAAATCGTGGTATTCGCTGGCAGTAATTTCGATGATTACTTCGTTGTTGGAATAAGGATCTTCCTGACAGGAAAAATAATCCAGGTCGATGTCCAGCAAAATGTCCGTGTTGGGTTTGATAGCATAGGTATCGAAGCCCGGTGTGGCTATTTTGGCATATTGCATTAATTGCAGCCCGGGGGTGTTATTACCGGGATTTATTTTACCGGCGGTTATTTTTTTGCCGTCTCCGTTAAAGGAGCGTATATACATCAGGGTATCCAACGGCATGGGCATATCCTGGCGTATCCATACCACATCGCTGATCAGGCCGAGGTAAGCAGCCGGTAGTATAAAGGTATCAATCCGCATTTCATCATATACCAGCTCCCTGATAGCTTGTAAAGGCTGTTGCAGGAGGTGGTTGATGGAAGTATGAAATACGGGCGTATTTAAATCGGAATGGTCATCGAAATGCAGCAACTGGCAGGGGCCGGAAATAATACCTTGCTGAAAGGCATAGGCCCAGGCGATGAATGCTTCATGGTGTTCTTCTACTATAAATAACGGCGTACTCATGTGAATGCAATTAATGATGGATGACGGATTCAATAAAATCTATAACAGTTGATTCAGCTGTCTGGTATTGTTCGAATATGCTTTGCATATACCGGATACCGGTGGTGATGCGATCCTGGCAAAGTGCTTCCAGGTGCCGGACAATATCCGCCGGGCTATCCTGTTCTATATCACCTGCTATTCCCAGCTGGTGGTAGACGATTCTTTTGGCATTTTCATACATATCACTTTTTAACGTCCACGGATAAACGAGCATGGGCACGGCAAAGTGGATGCCTTCTTTCAGGGAAGAAGCCCCGCCATGCGTGATGAAGAAGCGGGCTTTTTTCAACAGGGTTAGTTGTGGTATAGCCCGATATAGGTGCACGTTTGCCGGTAATACAGTATCCTTGAATTGTTCTATACAATGGCCCACGTTCATCACAAGGGTATACTGTGTGCATATACGAAACGCATCAATCACCTTTTGATAAAAGAGAGGAGCTTGTTCATACCAGTGCGTGAGGGAGCCCAATGAACAAACAACGAGTGGCTTGGAAAGATCGATTTGTTCAAAATCGAAGGCGTTTTCTGTCCGGTCGGCATCAATGAAAGGGCCTGCAAACCGGGTATCCGGATGCAGTTTACGGGGGAAGTCCAGTTCTGCCGGATAGAGCACCAGCTCGGGTACATGCAATACCCTGCAGATGGTAGACCTGTTTTTAAACGTAACGTGCCTGACCGATGCCGGTAGATTACTCAGTTGCACGACAGCCCGGTAACGCTGCCAGAATCCGCGCTGCAGAAAACGATGATAAAGGTTGGACCATTCCCATACCACCGTATTCCATACAAACACGGGAATATTCCTGGAGGGTAGCTTTTTATGCCGGTAAAATGGCGGCATATACGCACATCGGTCGCCATAGGCCCAGGATTGCAGCATCAAAAATCGGATACCCATGCCTTTCAGCAGCAGCGCTGCTTCCCAGAACCCTACTTCCACCATAAAAGCAACAGGAGCATACTGCGCTTTTATTTCTTCCAATAATATTTTAATCACCACCGGATCCTGGCCGGTATGCCCGATGAATTTTACCGACGTAGGATGACAGTCGAAGCCGTATCTGTGGATGGCGGTCTGTAATAGCGGACTGGAAACATACACGATATGAAAGCCTCTTTGCTGCAGATGCCGGGCTACTTTTACAGCAGCAATGATATGACTGATATAAGGTGATAATATGAATACAATTGTCCTCTTCATAACCGGTAGATATTTATAATCGCCCTCTTGCATCATTGCCGCCGGCGTCCACATTTTCTCTGTTCGTCTGCTTTTTCCCGATGGAGAAGTTATAGGTTAAACCAATGTTGATAAACCGGGTCGCGATGGTTCTGTTGACGAGCCGCGTGAAGGCTGTTTCATTCACCTGCCACCCGATTTTATACAGGTTAAAAGGATCGCCCAGATTCAGCAGGGCGGTCAGTTTATCCTGCAGGAAATTTTTCCGGATATTGATATCAATCCTGCCCTGTGGATTTAAATCGTAAATACCGATGAAATTATTTCTGGCATACAGTCCGTTCACTTCCAGATAATATTTGCAGGGTAAACTGAATTTATTGGATACCCATAGATCCTGTGATAATTTAGATACCCTGCGTGCCTGCGTTCCCGTTATATCAATCGTCGTATGCCGGAGGGTGAGCGAACTGCTGATTTCCCACCAGCTGGTGATATTCACGGGAATATTCATGCTCAGGAATACATTGCGGTTGTTGTTGCTGTTTTCATCAGTGGCAATAATTACAGGGCCTTCATGGCGGTAAACGGTATTGATGGCGCTGGTGGTACGCTGATAGCCGGTAGTGAAGCTGTATTTTCCTTTCAGCAGATACTCGAGTTCCGTACTGGTGCTGAAATAAGGTTGCAGAAAAGGGTTTCCCTTTTCGATGTAATAAGGGTTGGATACATCCACAAAAGGGTTCAGCTGCCGGTAGTCCGGCCGGTTGATACGCCTGGCAGCAGAAAGTGTCAGTACATGATCATCGGTGAATTTCCGTTGCAGAAATAAAGAAGGGAAGAGGTCCCATTTGTTTCGGCCAATTGTTTCTCCCGTGGTGATGGAGTTGCCGCTGTATTGATAATTCTCCGTTCTTAGTCCCAGCTTAGTGGACCATTTACCCCAGTCTTTCCAGATACTGGCATAGAGAGCAATGATGGTTTCCTGATACAGGAATTCGTTGGATTTCAGCCGGAGGTTTTGCAGGGTACCGGATAAGCCACTGTTGTACCGGATGGCATTATTCGTGGTGGAATAGGTATATTTTCCACCTGCATTGAGTGTAATGGTTTTACCGAATTTTTGCTCGAGGTCAATGTTGCCTACGTGTATATCTACCTGTAGCGGATTGTCGATGTAGAGTGTATCTGAAGGAAGCCGGGTATGTTGGGTGGCATCATAGTAATTATTAATGATGTTGTTCCCGACACTGTTGTGATAGCCGATGTAACTATAACCCATATCCAGTTTGCTGCCGGCGGAATCCAGTTTGTTGCGGTAGAAAATACTGGCCATTTGATTGCTCCACCGGTTTATACCGTTGTTGCCGGTGGCCGTGGTGGAATCTATGCCTTTACCGGCAGTACCTGTTGTAAAAGCGGAGAAATCGTTGTTCTCGGAGCGGAAGTTCGCTACACTGAAATCATAGTTGGCGCCGAGTGTCTGGCGGTCATTGATTTTATAATCGAAGCCGAATTTTCCGCTGCTGAATTTCACGCGGGAGGTCCATCGGTTGGTTTGTGTATTGTAGAGGTCTGATGCCGGGTAGTGTTGCCGTTCGTCGTTATCCTGGAACTGTTTGGCCCTGTACCAGGCATAGCTGGCTTGCAGGGTTACCTTGCCAACGCGGTAATTCAGCGCTGCATTTTCATTGAACTCATGATAACGGGTGTATTGATAGCTGGAGCCAATACTGCCGGATAAGCCATATTTATAGTTGTTTTTCAAGGTAATGTTGATAACCGTACCTGCATTCTGTGCATCGTAGGCCGCGCCTGGAACGGCCTGTATTTCGTACGATTTGATGGCTTCTGAGGGGATCGCCCGCAGGTAATCCAGCAAGGCAGATCCGGATAAGTGTATTTTCCTGTTGTCGACATATACGGTTACACCTTGTCCGCCCCGGAATTGGATGCCACTTACCGGATCCACCCGTACACCCGGAATCACATTGAACAACCGCAGCGCATTTTCCCCATGCTGATACATACCGCCTTCAATATTGATGATGGTTTTATCGACTGCACGGACGATAAAGGGCTTCCGGGCGGTTACCTGTATACCTTGCAGGTATTTGGCGGTATCCTGTACCAGCACAACGTTATGGAGCAGGTGAACAGCTGCCCGGATATATAGCTCCCGGGTATAGGGAAGTGACCCCATACTGCTGACACTTAACAGATATTTTCCGGTATCAATATCAGGTAGTGCGTATAGCCCGCTGTCATTGGTGACAGTGCCTTTTATCAGTATAGAAGCCGGCAGGCTGCGAAGCGAAACAGCGGCGCCGGGCACAGTACCCTGGCCGGTGCTTACTTTCCCATATATTTTGCTTTCCTGCGCTTTCCCCTGCGTGCATAGGAGACAGGCAGGTACCAACAGAAAAACAGCCCACATAACTTTCATATACTGACATACACTTTTACAAATAGCTTTCAGGTATTCATGGCCTGCTTTGCAGGGCCTATAGCCGGCGGCAGGTTAGCTGCAGGGTAGTATCAGGCGTAAGGGGATGTGGAGCCGTTGAATACCACATATTTTAAGGCCAGCGTTATCCTGGTTTCTTTGCAGATGCGGGAAGAAACAGATCCCTTGTGTTCAATGGAACCGGGAAATATGACGAACCTGCCGGGTTTGGGCAATACAGATACACGGGAATCCTTTTCGTCATAAAAGATGGTTTCACCACCGTATTTGTAATGCCAGTCTTTATTGACGTAATACAATACCGTCATGTCGTTGCGGTCTATGGCACAGTCTCTGTGAGGATAGGCTACATCACCATAGTTAGAGAGGTTGGTGTAGGATCTCCATAAAGTATATGTTTCAGGTTCGTTGATCAGGTCAAAGAATATCTCCCGGGCTTTTTGTCCGATAAAGGAATCTGTTTCAAATTTAGCCGGATCAAATTCTGTGGTATAGATGGGAAATTCATCGTAGGAGGTATCTTTTTCAGCGCGTCTTACAGGCAAGGATACAACAAAATCATAAAATGCATCTATTTCATCCGGAGTGAATACATCATCTATGATGTAGATGTTTTTACCGGCTACGGTTTCTGTTCTGATAGTTGCGGTTGTTGTTTTCATTTACTTGTATTTTCCAGGTTTGAGAATCCTTCTTTTATCATTGATTCAATAGCGATCATGTTTTTCTTATTGGCGCCACTGCGGAAGTGGCTGCGGACATAATCATAATTGATCTCGTTTATAAAGTTTTCCGTGACGGAAATAGTAAGATCGAGATTGATGACGGCATGATGATAATGCCCTGGTATATACATCATTTGCCCGGGTTCCTGGATGCATACCAATGGTTTGCAATCTTCTGCCAGCATGTGGTGCATGAAATCCGGCAGGTTGCCGGCTCTGAACCGGTCTATGTTTTTGCGGATGTATTCATTATAGATTTTAGGGTAGACCAGCCAGAGTTTGCGGCCGCTGAAAAGATAATTCCAGGCGTCCGTATTCCAGATATCCGTATGCAGGCCGGTGTAGGTACCCTGGGTGCCTACATACATCCAGGAGAGGTTTTTACTGGGCTTACCGGAGGCCGTATTTTTATACCAGCAATTGAATATAGCAGGTGTCTGAAAGCCTTCACCCAGGATATGCGACAGCGGCTGATTGGTTTTATAATAAAGCAATCCGGCGGTGTCTTGTTGCAGGTAGTTTTTCAGGGTGAGCGCTATGCCTTTCACCGCATCATCGCAGCTGCCAACAGGTTCCTGATGCGGCAGGAGATGGGCGAGGTGCGGTAAGGTGCAGGGGTAGGTGGTTTGCCAGTCCTGAAATGCCTGGGTGAATAATACGGGTATCGATGGAAATCCGTATTGCTCGTTGAAGTATTGTTTGGAAATCGTGGCACTATCATCCTGCGCCAGCTGCTTGCATTGACGCAGTAAAGCATCCAGGTTGTCCGTTGCCGCCCGGGTAGCCTTATGATTCACGGCATGGCTGATCAGCCACGCTTTTAGTGTCTGCGGGTTGTGCCATGCTTTATTCAGGTAGGCGGCAGCTATCAGGCCGGTAAGGTTGGCAGTGGCGAAACTGGTGCCTTTACAGTCATCGAACTGCTGGTTGGGAAATGCCAGGTGTTTGAAATCTCCTTTGGTAAAGAGGTTGGTAGGTGCATTTTCCAGGTAGTAGAAATGCTCTTTCTCCGTGGTGTTGGCTTCACCTACACCTAATACATAGGGAGAGTGCGCCGGATAGCAGGGCTGATTGATCATGGAATGCGCGGCAGCTACAATCGTCACACCTTGTTCATATGCCTGCTGGCATATCTCCAGCAGGGTTTCAGACACCTGTTCCGTTCTGATACCCATACTGATATTAATAATAACAGCGTCTGTATGTTGCATCAGATAGGCAATAGCTGCTTCCAGCAGGTCTTCCGAAATGGAGCCGTTGAAGGAAGTAACTTTGACGACAAATAGTTTAGCCAGCAGGGAGTGCGATAGTATGGTGGATATTATCGGTGTGCCGTGGCCTCTTTCATCCTGTGAAAATCCATCTTTTCTGACAATGCTGCCATCTTCGTTTTTAAAGAGCACAATACCATCTATATCTGCCTGTCCGATGATGGCATTGTTCAGGTCAACGCCCGTGTCAATTACACCTATAGTCATAGTTTATTTGTTAGAGTGTCCGGTATTTACAGCTTCTTTTGTTTCCGGGGCTGTGATGATGGCCGGATCTTCCTGCATAACAACGTACTGGTACTTGAGATAACTTTCCAGTTTATATTTCCACTCAGAACATTGCGGCGTCACATTGTTGATGGCTTCATGTGAGCAGGAAATTTTATCACATACCGGCAGGAACTTACAATTCCGGCAAACATCGTTATGGGTATACCTGTTGAAGGCGGTATAAGGCGCAAAATGAGCAGGGTTATAATCCTGGAAAACAGAGCTGGGCGCAACTGATTCATCATGTATGGTTTCCCAGCATTTGTGGATATTACCATTAGGATCTACCACCAGGCTGATAGGAGAGGCCCAGGTGGGGCAGGTAGACTGGTAAACCGGCAGGTCCCACTTTAATTTGGCCTTGCGTATATTGTTTTGATCAGCCCATGTATTGAACCGCCGGAGTTGATTCAGGCGGAGATTTTGTTTGAACTCAAAATACTCATCTGCGAATAACCTTTTTTCCTGTTCTTCTTCCGCGATTTCCAATTCTTCATAAGATCTCAACCAGGCAGGATAAAGGTTTACCTGTTTGTATTTCTGTGGCCAGATGCCATATTCATAAAGGTCATCCAGTAAGGTATCAATAGAGGCGGCTACTTCCTTGTCTACATTCAGCCGGATGGTGACAAAGATGCCTTCCGGTATTTTAGAGAGGTTCCGGATTATCCGGAAATAGTTTTCCGCCAGTTTCTGTTTCAACGGTCGTTTCCGGTCATGTACTTCCCGGGCGCCATCGATGGTTACCTGAATCGTACCGACTTTATTGTCGATCAGCATCTGTACATTCTCTTCTGTCAGGTAAATGCCGTTGGTAATAATTTTAGCCGTATAGGTCAGTTGGTAGGTCGCTGATAGTTGCAGTAAATCTTTTGAGAGGGTAACAATGGCTGCTACGTTGATGAGCGGCTCACCGCCGTACCAGGTAATGTCCAGGGTGTGTATATCTTTGCCTGATTTGGTGATGATCTGTTCGATGTAAACGCCGATTTGTCTTTTTACCTTTTCATCCTTCAGGGTATGATTGGGTTTGACAAATTCAAAGCAATAGGCGCAACCCATATTACAGGTGATCGTAGTACCAATCGTCAGGTAAATGGTGCCGGTATCCCTGAACTGGTTGGATGCCGTATGTTTGTCCAGCAGGGAGATGATATCTACTTCCCGGTTCAGGAGATATTCTTTTTCTGTGAGATAGTCGTAGAGGTGTTCAATGCCCTGGCAGTCGGTGGCAGAAAAATGATTAAGGGTCATTAGTTCAGATAAGATAATACCCTCTTGTTTGTTTAATACCATCATGCCTCCACTTAACGTATTAAACAACAAAAATTCATCGTATTCATCAACGTACATCAAAACGTTGTAAGGGTTAGGTTTTAACATAAGGAGAATATTATGTTATTGAAAATGTACAAACAAAAAAGAAGGATAAAGGAATTAGGTTAGCAGGCTAACCTAATTCCTTTTTGTGGAAGAGGAAATTAAAACAGGATATCATTTTCCTCAATAACATCACCAGAAGTTCTGGCAGTGTTAACACCACCGCTCTGGGAATAAGTACATAAGGTTTCAACTTCTTTTGCTAATCTAGCTTCGGTAACAGTTGCTTTCAGCAGTTCTTTCTGTTGCAGTTCTGATTTTAATTGATCTTTTTTCATGTTTCAGATGTTTAGAGTTAATAAATTGGTATGTCTATTTCGAAATAGCGATGTGGAGTACCTTATCATTGTAAGGCTGGAGGTCCTGTACCGACTCAATGCTGACGCGCACATCGGGTGTTAATCCCGTTCCTTCAATAGAGGACCTGTTGAATTGTATTTTGATCGTATTCATACTGTTGGTAACAATGCTGACCTGATCCCGTGGTAGTCTTATTTCCTGTGTAAAGGCCAATGCTCCCCGGGTAGCTTCCTTCCCTACAATTTTTACGTGTGGGTAGCTTGATTTTAAAACCTTGGCCAGCAATTCTGCCACACATACGGTATTGTTATCTACCAGTATAATGATGGCGCCATCCTGCCGGTAAGCTGCTTTATTGCCTGGTATGGAAACCCGCACGGAATCTATCTGGCCACTGGTATTATTGATCGTGTTGAAATAGGTGAAAGGCTTCTTTACAAAGCAGGAGGCAAACTGTGCTGCTGCAAAAAAATCACCCCCACCATTGCCCCGTAAATCCAGGATGAGTTTTTTCCGGAGATTGATACTGTCTATTCTGTTCAGAAAATTTACCGGCAACTCTGCTGATATCTGATTGACTTTATAATAGATAGTAGAATCATTGATGACTTTGTAGTCGTAATCCAATGGCTTGTAGGATTTGGCAATCGTATAGTTTTGCTTAATCCGGTATCCGATGGTATAGATGCTGTCATTTGGAAGGCGCAACCGGAGCCATACGGAATCATTGATTTTATTTCTCAGCCATTCATCTGCTTTTTTATCACTGATCTGCGCTGTTAACATTGAATGGTTGATACTGATGATTTCTGTACCCAGCGGTATTTTGTCGGATAATTCGTTGTCCACAACCGCCGCAATAAAGTGTTTGCCATGGATACGGTAGGTGTATACGGGCGTCCGGCGGATTTCAGGATGACACTTGGATCTGATCAGGAAATGTGGGTCCTGTATCCGGCGGAGTAAAAAATTATTGAGCGTATCTACCAGTTCACACACGCTGGCGGATTGATATTTTTTCAACAGCGCTGTCGCATCTTGCAGGATATTTTTTTTGTTTAGTTTTCTTTCCTGATAGAAAGGATAATGCTGTAGTAACGACTGCATAATTTCGCTCACCAGTTGCTGCGTGGATTTAATACTATCTTCAATCAACAGCGTACCTTTGAAGTCTTCTTCGTATTCATTTGCGGGAAAGTGAGCATACACATCATACGCGTCAAACCTGCTGCGGGCGGATTTTTCAGTCAATAAGGCATTGGCAAAAGGCCTTTGTTGAAAGTAGGTAGCCGGCGAACTTTTTTTCTCATATTGAATATCACTGATCCAGATTTCTCCCGCAATCAACTGACTGGGTCTGCTACTGTCTTTCGGCTCATAGTCGATGAGCATCGTGCATTTATCTCCTGCAGGTATTGGTTTTATTTTGTCAAAGGACTGTGTCAGTGGGGCTTGTATACCATCTCCCCGTAAGGATATTTCCTTAATGAGCACTGTGTCCTGGTGCGTGCGTAGCAAGAATTTTATTCTGCTGATATTTTCCGTTTTATACCTCGTGAAAAACACCATGTTGCGGGAAGTATCCGTGCGATAGCTGTTGGTAACAGGAAATACACTGTTGTCAGTTACCAATACACCATGCTGTAGGAGCGGATGTTCGCCGTATGAAGGAAAATAACTGCTGACTTTATTGAGGTGTTGTTGTTGCCATAAAGAAAATACAGTATCTGCCTTCTGTACATAATAGTAGGCGATCGTCTGACTATTTCCTTTGTTGGGAAACAGCCCCCAAAGTAACAGTAATAGCCTTATGCAGTGTTTTTTACTAAGCAAATA